>CAWCYE010000002.1:0-2343529 GCA_963799835.1 uncultured Solirubrobacterales bacterium | reverse complement strand
TCGCTGGAACGGCGCAACCTCGTGCTCGAAAAGATGTACCAGCAGGGCTTCATCTCCCAGCAGCAGCTGAGCGAAGGCGTCAAGCAGGCGCTCCCCTCGCCCGACGCGATCGAGACCCCCACCCTGGACTCCAGGGCCCCCTACTTCACCGCCTACCTGCGCCAGCAGCTGCTGGAACGCTACGGCCCCTCCAAGGCCTTCTTCGGCGGCCTCGAGGTCAAGGCGACGCTCGACCTGCAGCTGCAGGAAGCGGCCGAAGAAGCGGTCAGCTCCTACCTGGGCTACCTGCCGGCGACCGCGTCGGTGGTCGTGATCGACAACAGGACCGCCGGCATCAAGGCGATGGTCGGTGGGCCGGACTTCGAAACCGCGCCCTTCAACCTCGCCACCCAGGGCCACCGCCAGCCCGGCTCCTCGATCAAGCCGTTCACCCTGCTCACCGCGCTGGAAGAGGGGATCTCGCCGGAAACCGTCTATGAATCGGCGGCCCAGACCTTCGAGTTCGGCAAACGCGGCAACGAAGTCTTCGAGGTCACCAACGACGAGGACGCCTACCTCGGCTCCTGTTCGATCAGCTGCGCGACGACCTACTCGGACAACTCGATCTATGCCCAGCTGGCCCTGGAAGGCCTGGACGGGAAGACGGTCGAGGACCGGACCCGGTCGATCGCGGGGACGATCCACCGGGCGGGCTACGACGACCCGATCTCGACCAACCCGGCGATGGTGCTGGGCGGCCTCAAAGAAGGAGTCACGCCGCTCGGCTGGACTTACGCCTACACGACGATCGGCAACGACGGCGACCGGGTCAGCGGCACGCTTGCGCCGCGTCCCGGGAACAGCCCGGTCGCCTTCACCCAGGTGACCGAAAAGGACGGGAACACGATCAAGGGCGGCGACAACGACTCGACTCACGAACAGGTCTTCGAGGAGGCGACGGTGGAAGAAGCGAAGGGGATCATGGAAACCGTGGTCTCCGGCGGCACCGGCACCAACGCGCAGATCGGCGCCGAAGGGCAGTGGGGCAAGACGGGCACGACCGAGAACAACGGCGACGCCTGGTTCTGCGGAGGCGTCTCCGACGAAGTCACCGCCTGCGTCTGGGTCGGGTACCCCGACACGACCACCCCGATGACGACGCTCTACAACGGCGGCCCGGTACAGGGCGGAACCTTCCCGGCACTGATCTGGGCAAGCGTGATCTCCGCCTGGGAGGAGATCAAGGCCGCCCGCGCGGCGGAAAACGCGACCGGCGAGGAGAACGACGGCGATTCCGGCGGTACCGAATTCGTGCCCGTCGAACCAACGACCGAAGCACCACCGGAAATCGAAGCCGAACCGTCTGGGTCCGAATCCGCTCCCGAAGAAGCTGCTCCCGAAGCGACGCCCGAAGCCCCGCCGGCGGAAGCGCCCGAACCGAGCACCGGCGGCGCCGGCGGCGTCACCGCAGGCTAGCGCGAGTCAGCGCCGCTGCGGGCAGGCAGGGCCGGATGCGGCCGGGAGACGTGGGGGCTGCGCGCCGCGCAGAAACGCCAGGGCCGCTCGACCGCCTTGGTGATCCCGATCCTCGGCCCGACGACGACCTCGGGGCGCTCGCCCTCGGGGGGCGCCAACAGGAACGGATCGCGGCAGAGGTCGGCGTCGTTTGCCTCCAGCCCGATCCCGAGGGCCTCGGTCAGCTTGCCCGGGCCCGAGCAGAGGTCGGTGTCGGGACGGGCCCCGCGGCGGTCCCGCATCAGCTCCAGGCCGTCGGTCGGCTCCAGCGCCCGGATCAGCACCGCGGCCGCATCGCCCTCCGGTTCGGCGACCGCGTTGAGCAGGCTGTGGATGCCGTAGGAGAGGTAGACGTAGGCGCGCCCGGGCGGCCCGAACAGGACCCTGGTCCGCTCGGTCAGGCCGACGAACGCGTGGCAGGCGGGGTCGTCGCGCTCGTAGCTCTCGGTCTCGACGATGGTGCCGCCGCAGCCCTCGAAGAGAAGCCGGCAGCCGACGAGGTCGCGGGCGACCTGGTGGACCGAGCGGTCGAAGAAGCTCCGCTCGAGCCTCACTGCCGCTCTTCGACCACCCTCGCCTTGACCGCGGCGAGGGTCTCGGCGGCGGCCTGCGTCTGCGCCGCTACCGAGGCCGAGGCGGTGCCGCCGGCGATTCGCTTGGACTCCAGCCAGCTGGAGCGCCGCAGAACCTCGTAGTAGGAGTCGTCGAGGTGCTCGGAGTGCTCGCGCAGCTCCTCAGGGGTCAGCTCCGACAACGCCTTGCCGCGCTCGACCGCGTCGCGGACGAGACCGCCGACGATGCCGTGCGCCTCGCGGAAGGGGACCCCCCGCCGGACCAGCAGGTCGGCGACCTCGGTCGCGGCGAGCATCTCGTCGCCGGAGGCGGACTCCAGCCGCTCGCGGTCGAAGTGGATGCCGGCGAGCATGCCCTCGGTCGCATCTAGGCAGAGCTCGATCGTGTCGATCGCGTCGAACAGCGGCTCCTTGTCCTCCTGCATGTCCTTGCCGTAGGTGAGCGGCAGCGCGTGCATCACGCCGAGGACGGTGGCGTAGCTGCCGGCGACCCGCGGGCTCTTGGCCCGGAGCAGCTCGGCCGAGTCGGGGTTCTTCTTCTGGGGCATGATCGAGGAGCCCGAGGAGAAGGACTCGTCGAGCTCGCAGAAGCCGAACTCGGTGCTGGACCAGATCACGATCTCCGAGCCCAGCCGGGAGAGGTGCATCGCGCAGGCCGAGGCCGCGGCGAGGTAGTCGAGCACGAAGTCGCGGTTGGAGGCGCCGTCGATCGAGTTGTGGGTGGTGTGCTCGAAGCCGAGGTCCGCGGCGACGCCCTCCCGGTCGATCTCCCAGTTGACGCCGGCCAGGGCGCCGGAGCCGAGCGGCATCACGCTGGCGCTGTCGAGGGCGAACTGGAACCGCAGCACGTCGCGCGCCAGCATCCAGAAGTAGGCGAGCAGGTGGTGCCCGAGATAGACGGGCTGGGCCCGCTGGAGGTGCGTGTATCCCGGCATCGGCCAGTCGCGGTGGGCCTCCGCGAGCGCCAGCAGCCGCTCCATCGCCGCCCCGCACAGCTCGATCCCCCGCAGTGCGTGCGCCTGCACGACCATCGCCACGTCGGTCGCGACCTGGTCGTTGCGCGAACGGCCGGTGTGGAGCTTGCCCGCCAGCGGCCCGATCTCCTCGCCGAGCAGGCGCTCGATCGCCATGTGGATGTCCTCGTCGGCGTCCTCGAACTGGAAGCCGTGCTCCGCCATTCGTGCCCGGACTCGCTCCAGGCCGGCGTCGATCAGCTCCCGCTCGTCCTCGTCGAGGACGCCCACCTCGCACAGCCCGCGAGCGTGGGCCTGGGACTGGTCGATGTCGTAGGGCGCCAGCCTCCAGTCGAACTCGAGCGAGCGGTTGAGGGCCCAGAACCGCGGGTCGGGATCCTTGCGAAACCTCGACATGGCGCAGATTATCCCGTCCCGATCGGCTGCCCCAGGACGGCGCCGAGCTCCTGGCAGACGCGGTCGACCTGCGACTCGGTCATCGCGGGGAAGAACGGCAGCGCCAGTGAGCGCGCCGAAGCGGCTTCGGCGACCGGGAACTGTCCCTCCCGGTAGCCGAGCTCGCGCAGGTGCGGGAACAGGTGGATGCAGGGAAGGTAGGCCTTGCTGGCGATGCCCCGCTCGGCCAGGCGGGCGATCGTCGCGTCGCGGTCGGTCCCCTCGGGAAGGCCGACGACGTAGACGAACCAGCTGCGGCGCTCGAGCTCGCGAGCGGCGGCCGGGACCGCGAGTCCGTCGATTCCCGTCAGCCGTTGCTCGTACATCGCCGCGACCCCTGAGCGCCGCTCCAGCAGCGAGTCGAGGCGCTCGACCTGCGCCACGCCGAGGGCAGCGGCGAGGTCGGAGAGGCGGTAGTTGAAGCCGAGCCCGCCGTGGTCGAGCCAGCCCATGTCGGCGTCGCGGCCCTGGTTGCGCTCGCTGCGCAGGCGGGCGGCGACCTCGGGGTCGCTGGGGACGATCATGCCCCCCTCCCCCGTCGTCATCTGCTTGTTGGCGTAGAAGGCGAAGGTGGCGAGGTTGCCGCGGGCGCCGACCTTGCGGCCCTCGGAGTCGACCGCGCCGAGCGCCTCGCAGGCGTCCTCGAGGATCCCGAGGCCCCGCGAGGAGGCGATCGCCTCCAGCGCCGGCATCGCCGCCGGCCAGCCGAAGATGTGGACCGGGAGGATCCCGGCGGTGCGCTCGCCGAGCGCCGCCTGGGCGGCCGCCGGGTCGATGTTCAGGGTCTCCGGGTCGACGTCGCAGAAGACCGGCCGGGCGCCCTCGTAGAGCAGGCAGTTGGCGGAGGCGACGAAGCTGAAGGGGCTGGTCAGGACCTCGTCCCCGGCACCCCAGCCGAGCGCCCGCACCCCCAGGTGCAGGCCGGTGGTGCCGTTGGAGACGGCGACCGCGTCGGGGACCCCGAGCCATTCGGCCAGCGCCCGCTCGAAGCGCTTCCCCATCGGCCCCAGAGAGAGGCGCCCCGAGCGCAGCACCTCCAGCGCCAGCTCCTCCTCGCGCGGGCCGATCTCCGGCCGCGCCAGCGGGATGCCCGTCTCCTCCGCACTCATTGGAAGGCGTACTCCAGCGAGTCGACCAGGGCCTCCCAGGAGGCCTCGATGATGTTCTCCGAGACCCCGATCGTCCCCCACTCGCGGCTGCCGTCGGCGGAGTCGAGCAGGACCCGGGTGACCGCGCCGGTGCCGTGGGCTTCGTCGAGGATCCGGACCTTGTAGTTGGTCAGCTCGATGTCGGCGAGGTGCGGGTAGCGGTCGGCGATCGCGCTTCGCAGGGCGCGGTCGAGGGCGTTCACCGGCCCGTTGCCCTCCGCCACCCGCACGTAGCGCTCGCCGTCGACCTCGACCTTGATCGTCGCCTCGGTCTCGACCTCGCCGCCGGCGCGCTTCTCGGTGACGACGCGGAAGCTCTCGAGCTTGAACAGCGGCTTGTAGCTGCCGGCCTCGCGCCGCAGCAGCAACTCGAAGGAGGCCGGCGCGGCCTCGTAGTGGTAGCCCTCGTGCTCGCGCTGCTTCAGCCGCTCGACCGCCCGCGCCGCGCCGTCGTCGTCCAGCTCCAGTCCGGCCTGCTCCGCCTGGCTGCGGATCGTCGCCTTGCCCGAGAGCTCGGAGGGCAGGACGTTTCGCTGGTTGCCCACGGCGGCCGGGTCGAGGTGCTCGAAGGTGCGGGCGTCGGCCTCGATCCCGGCGACGTGCATGCCGCCCTTGTGGGCGAAGGCGTTGCGGCCGACGTAGGGGGCGTCGGGGTTCGGCGTCAGGTTGCAGAGCTCGTCGACGAAGTGGACGGTCTCGGCCAGCGACGCCAGCTGCTCGGCGCTGATGACCTCGAACCCCATCCTCAGCTGCAGGGCGGGAAGGATCGAGGTCAGGTTGGCGTTGCCGCAGCGCTCGCCGTAGCCGTTGATCGTGCCCTGGACCACGCGGGCGCCCTCGCGCACGGCAGCCAGCGAGTTGGCCACGCCGCAGCCGGCGTCGTCGTGGACGTGGATCCCCACCTCGACCCGGTCTCCCAGCTGGGCCACGACTTCGGCGGTCGCGTCGGCGATCTGGTCGGGCAGGCTGGAGCCGTTGGTGTCGCAGAGGGTGACGTTCTCGGCGCCGGCGCCGACCGCCGCCTCTAGGCAGGCGACCGCGTAGCCGGGGTCGTCGCGGTAGCCGTCGAAGAAGTGCTCGGCGTCGTAGACCACCCGCTTGTCCCGGCCGCGGCAGAAGGCGACCGAGTCGGCGATCATCTCCAGGTTCTCCTCGCGGCTGACCTTGGTCACCTTCTCCAGGTGCAGCCCCCAGGTCTTGCCGACCAGGGTGACGAGGGGGGTGAAGGAGTCGACCAGGGTACGCAGCGCCTCGTCCTCCTCGGCGGCGACGCCGCGGCGACGGGTCATGCCGAAGGCGCAGATCGCCGCCTGCTCCAGCTCCAGCCCGGCAAGCCGCTCGAACAGCTCGACTTCCTTCGGGTTGGAGCTTGGGAAACCGGCCTCGATCATCTGCACGCCGAGCGAGTCCAGCGCCTGGACGACGCGCACCTTCTCCGCCGCCGAGAGCGACATCCCCTCGCCCTGCATACCGTCGCGCAAGGTGGTGTCGTAGAGCTTCACCTGTTCCATCTGATGCCTTTCGAGTCTTGAAGATCGGGGGAGGGCACGGATGCCCACGTGCACGGCACGGCCGCGCCAGCCGCTAGGCGGCTGCGGTAATTCGCCCGATTTCCTCGAAAGAGCGGTACATCACGAGCTGACCTTACTCGTCGCGTCAACCTCGGTCGGGGCGGCGACGAAGTCGAGCCACTCCAGGTACTCCTCCGCGCGGCCGTAGAGGGCGTCTTCGAACTTCGCCTGCACGTGGCGGGTTATCTCGCCGGGATCGCCGAGCGGGTGGTCGTCGATCTCCCGCACCGGGACCAGCTCGGCGGCGGTGCCGGTGAGGAAGACCTCTTCCGCCAGGTACAGCTCGGCCCGTGCGACGTCGCGCTCGACCACGGTGTAGCCGAGGTCGCGGGCGATCTGGATCACCGACTTGCGGTTGATGCCGTCGAGGATCGAGGCGACGTGCGGCGGGGTGACGATCTCGCCGTCGCGGACGAGGAAGATGTTCTCCCCCGAGCCCTCGCAGACGAAGCCGCGCTCGTCGAGCAGGATCGCCTCGTCGTAGCCGGCGTTGGCCGATTCGGTCTTGGCCAGGATCGAGTTGAGGTAGGAGCCCGAGGCCTTGGCGTGCGGGATCGAGCCGCCGGGGCTGATCCGGCGCCAGCTCGAGACCTTGGCGCGGATGCCGCCGCCCTTGCTCTCCTCGCCG
This sequence comes from uncultured Solirubrobacterales bacterium, assembly GCA_963799835.1. Taxonomy (GTDB): domain Bacteria; phylum Actinomycetota; class Thermoleophilia; order Solirubrobacterales; family 70-9; genus VAYN01. Next base: position 2,336,707 of record CAWCYE010000002.1, on the reverse strand, counting down.
AGGTAGGCGCCCCAGGGCCAGGCGGCGACGACGACGTTGACCGGGGCGCTGTTCGCGTAGAGGCCCAGCTCCCCGTAGCCGCGGAAGGCGATCGGCCGGATGTAGGCCGAGTTGAGGCCGTTGCGACGCAGCAGCTCGTGGGTGCCGAGGCGGATTTCCTCCGTCGAGAAGGGCAGCTTCAGGTAGTAGAGCTCGGCCGACTGCTCCAGCCTGGCCAGATGATCGAGGTGGCGGAAGATCGCGGGCCCGCGCTCGGTCTCATAGCAGCGAATCCCCTCGAAAACGCCGGTTCCGTAGTGCAGACCGTGCGTGAGCACGTGCACCTGGGCGTCCTCCCAGCGCACCAACTCGCCGTTCTTCCAAATCAATTCCTGCTGATCCATGTTGGGGAAGTATGCCCGATCAAACGAGGGGATTCACCTTGCGGGCGAGAAGAGAACGCGAAACCCCAGATGAAGGAGCGCAGTCAATGATTTCGAGTCTTCGCCCGAAGCTCACCTATTCGAACGTGATCGCGACGGCCGCCCTATTCCTCGCCCTCGGCGGTGCCGCCGTGGCGGCCGGCCTGCCGAAAAACAGCGTCGGCCCGAAAGCGCTGAAGCGCGGCGCGGTGACGACGCGGGCCCTGGCCAAAGGCGCCGTGACCAGCGGCAAGCTGCGCCAGAAGTCGGTGACCGTCGGCAAGCTCGGTCCCAGCGCCGTCCTACCCGGCAACATCGTCGACGGCGGCGTGACGACGTCGAAGATCGGCACCAACGCGGTGATCGCCCGCTCGATCAAAAACGGCGTCGTCACCACCAACAAGCTGACCAACGAAGCGGTGACCGCGGCCAAGCTCGGCAAAGGCTCGGTGACCCTGGCCAAGCTCGGCGACGAAGTGGCGCCGCTGCTCGGCACGCTGAAAAGCGGGCAGACGCTGCGGGGAGTGTTTGACGTTGGCTCGACCGCTGGAGCGGCAGCCGAGCTGACCCGCGGCGCCGCCAGCTTCCAGTTCCCCCTCTTGGCGGCACCGGCGGTGAACATCCTGCAACCCGGTCAGACGAACGCCAACTGCGGCGGCCTCGGCGGTGGCAACAGCCAGACGCCGCAGGCGACCGGCGGGAACCTCTGCATCTACATCACCGAAAAAGCGAATCTGGATGCGACGACCCCGCTCGTCGCCGAGAACAGCACCAGGCTCGGCTTCGGCCTCGTCGCGAAAGCCGAAGGGCTCGGGCCTTACTTCGCCCTCGGCCAGTGGGCGGTGACCGCGCCGTAGTCCTGCCTTGAGCTCATGCGGGTGGCTTGCCGCGGCGAGCCACCCGCGGGCTAGGCGCCGATCTCCTCCAGCACCGCCTCGGTCATCTCGGCGGTCCCGACCTCGACCTCGCGCGGCACCTCCGGCAGCGGCGCTGCGGCCATGGTGCCGCCCGCCAGGTCGGGCGTGCGCATCCCCCGCTCCAGGACGGCGTCGACGGCGGACTCGATCCGCCCGGCCTCGTCGGCCCGGCCGAGGCCGTGACGGAGCATCATCGCCACCGAGAGGAAGGTCGCCAGCGGGTTCGCGATGCCCTTGCCGGCGATGTCGGGGGCCGAGCCGTGGACCGGCTCGAAGAGGCCGGGCGCCCCGTCGGCGCCGAGGCTGGCGGAGGGCAGCATTCCCAGCGAGCCGGTCAGCATCGCCGCCTCGTCGCTGAGGATGTCGCCGAAGAGGTTCTCGGTCACGATCACGTCGAACTCGGCCGGGCGCGAGACCAGCTGCATCGCGGCGTTGTCGACCAGCAGGTGGTCGAGGGCGACGTCGTCGTAGTCGGCGGCGACCCGGCCGACCACCTCGCGCCAGAGCCGCGAGGTCTCCAGCACGTTCGCCTTGTCGACCGAGGTGACCCGTGGCTTTTGCCCAGAGCTCCCGGCGCGCCGGCGGGCGGCCTCGAACCCGGTCCGCGCGATCCGCTCGATCTCCTCGGCCGAGTACTCGCAGGTGTCGTGGGCCACGTCGCCGTCGCGGCCGCTGTCGCCGAAGTAGATGCCGCCGGTCAGCTCGCGGACGACCAGCAGGTCGGTGCCGGCGATCCGCTCCTCGCGCAGCGGGCTCGAGGAGACCAGCGCCGGGCTGGGGCGCACCGGGCGCAGGTTGGCGTAGAGCCCCATGCCCTTGCGCAGGCCGAGCAGACCCTGCTCCGGACGGGGCGCGTCGGGGTCGGTGGTGTCCCATTTCGGCCCACCGACCGCGCCTAGGAGGACCGCGTCGGCGGCGCGGCAAGCATCCAGCACCTCGTCGGTGAGGGCGACGCCGTGGGCATCGATCGAGCAGCCGCCCATCAGCCTCTCGTCGAACTCGAACTCGCCGAGCGCCTCCAGCAGGCGCTGCGCCGCGGCGACGATCTCGGGCCCGATCCCGTCGCCGGGGAGGACGACTATGCGGGGGGCGGAGCTCATGCGGCGGGACTCTACGGGTTGAGTGACGATCCGATTGGCCGACGGAGGCCGCGTCAGGCGACCGAGGCCTCGATGTTGAGCCGGATGTAGTCCAGCACCAGTGGCTTCTCGGAGCGCTCGAGGATCGCCTCGGCGAACGGGCGCCGCCGCTCCTCCGGCAGCTGGGCGAGCAGCGGGCCCAGCGTCACCGTGGAGGTGAACTGGATCGGGTCCTCAGGCCGCACCGGCTTCGGCTGTAGCCAGCAGCGCGCCTCGGCGAACCCGGCCCGCTTCAGCCGCTGCTCGGTCTCCTGCGGCGAGGCGAAGTTCCACAGCCCGCTCGCCTGCTCCAGGTGGGGGGCGAACTCAGGGCGCGCCGCCACCTCGGCGATCACCCGGGCGTGCTCGGCGACGTTGCCCTCTCCCCCGCACTGAGCCACCAGCCGGCCGCCGGGCCGGAGCGCCGTCCGCAGGCGCGAGAAGAGGCGGTCGTGGTCGAGTATCCAGTGGAAGGTCGCGGTCGAGAAGATCAGCTCGACCGGCTCCTCCAGCTCCAGCTCGGAGAGGTCGGCGACGAGATAGGTGACGCTCTCCCCGAGCCGCTCGCGCGCCTTCGCGATCATCGCCTCGGAACCGTCGACCGCGATTATGCGGCCGCGAGGCAGCCGCTTCGCCAGCTCAGCGGTGACCCGCCCCGAGCCGCAGCCCGCGTCCACCGCGACCTCCCCGCCGCCCAGCTGGAGGCGTTCGAGGACCTCCATCCCCCATTCGAACTGCGGGTCGGAGACGGCGTCGTAGGTCTCGGCGTCCCACTCGCGGGCGCTGCTGTTCATCGCCCGGTCGACGCCTTCGCTCAAAGCGCGGTCGTCACCGGCCCCGCCGCTGCGGCGCCGGAGCCCTCGAAGGCGTCGATCGCCGCCGAGTTTTCCAGCGTGATCCCGATGTCGTCGAGCCCGTTCAGCAGCCGGTGCTTGACGTCGGGCTCGACCTCGAATTTGAAGACGCCGGCGGCGCAGGTGATCGTCTCGTCGTCGACGTCGATCCGCGCCTCGCCGGCCTCGGCGACGGCGCGGCAGTGCTCCTCGTCGAGGATCGCCGGCAGCAGCCCAATCTTGGTGCAGTTGGAATAGAAGATGTCGGCGAAGGAGGGCGCGACGATCGCCTGGAAGCCGAAGTCCTCGAGCGCCCAGGGGGCGTGCTCGCGGGAGGAGCCGCAGCCGAAGTTGGCCCCGGTGAGGAGGATCGGGTTCGGCTCCAGCTCGACCTCGCCGTCGCGGATCCAGTCGTAGAAGAGGAACTCGCCGAAGCCGGTCCGCTCGACTCGCTTGAGGAACTGCTTGGGGATGATCTGGTCGGTGTCGATGTCGGCGCGGTCCAGCACCGACACCTTGCCCTCGATCACGTCGATCGGTCTCATGCTTGTCAGCTCCAGTCTCGGATATCGACGAAACGTCCCTCGATCGCCGCCGCCGCAGCCATCCGCGGGCTGACCAGGTGGGTGCGCCCGCCCTTGCCCTGGCGGCCTTCGAAGTTGCGGTTGGAGGTCGAGGCGCAGCGCTCGCCTTCGGCGAGGGTGTCGGGGTTCATCCCCAGGCACATCGAGCAGCCGGCCTCGCGCCATTCGAAGCCGGCGCCGCGGAAGACGTCGTGCAGGCCCTCGGCTTCGGCGGCGGCCTTCACCTGCTGGGAGCCGGGGACCACCATCGCCCGCACCGAGCCGGCGACCTTGCGGCCGTTGACCATCGCCGCGGCCTCGCGCAGGTCCTCGATCCGGGAGTTGGTGCAGGAGCCGATGAAGACGCGTTCGGGGGCGACCTCGGTCATCGGCGTCCCGGGCTCCAGGCCCATGTAGGCGAGCGCGCGCTCGGCGGCTTCGCGGTCGGCGGGCGTGTCCATCGCCGCCGGGTCGGGGACGCGGTCGGTGACCTCGACGACCATGCCCGGGTTGGTCCCCCAGGTGACCATCGGGGAGATCGCGCCGGCGTCTACCTCGACCTCGCTTTCGAAGGTCGCACCGGGGTCGGTGGGCAGCTCGCGCCAGCGGGCGATCGCCGCCTCTATGTCCTCGGGGGCCCCCGGCCGGCCGCGGACCCACTCGAAGGTGGTCTCGTCGGGGGCGATCATCCCGGCGCGGCCCCCTCCCTCGATCGTCATGTTGCAGATCGTCATCCGGCCCGGCATCGAGAGCGCCTCGATCGCCGGCCCGGCGTACTCGACCGCGTGCCCGGTCATCCCCCCGGTGCCGAGGCGGCCGATCGTCGCCAGGATCAGGTCCTTTGGAGTGACGCCGGTGGCGAGCTCGCCCGAGTAGGAGATCCGCATCGTCTTCGGCCGCTTCTGCACCAGGCACTGGGTTGCCAGCACGTGCTCGACCTCGGAGGTGCCGATGCCGAAGGCGAGCGCCCCGAAGGCGCCGTGGGTGGAGGTGTGGCTGTCGCCGCAGACGATCGTCAGGCCAGGCTGGGTGGCGCCGAGCTCGGGGCCGATCACGTGGACGATCCCCTGGCGGTCGGAGCCCAACGAGTAGAGCGGGATTCCGAACTCCTCGCAGTTGCGCTCCAGGGTTTCCACCTGCACGCGTGAGAGCTCGTCGGCGATCAGCCGCGCCGCCATCGTCCCGTCGGTCGGGGTGTTGTGGTCGGCCGTGGCGAGCGTCTTGTCCGGACGGCGAACCGGCCGGCCGGCGAGGCGCAGGCCGTCGAAGGCCTGCGGCGAAGTGACCTCGTGGACCAGGTGGAGGTCGATGTAGATCAGGCCCGGGGAGACCTCGTGGGCCTCCCAGATCTTGTCGAACATGGTGCGGGGCATCTGCGGTTCCTCCTAGCCACGCCTGAGGCCGGCGGCGATCACGGCGATGAACCTGGTCGGCTCCTCGCCATCGTTCTCGAAATGATGAGGCAAGTCGGCGTCGAAGGTGACGCTGTCGCCCTCGAGCAGCTCGTGGCGGCTGCCGTCGACTATCAGCGCGAGCGTCCCGGCGAGGACGACGGCGGTCTCGCGGCTGCCGGGCTCGTGCATCGGCGGGTCCTCGCGGCCGCCGGTGGTGGCCCCGGGTTCCAGGGTGTGCAGGGAGACGTCGGCGCGCTGCCCCGGCAGCGGCGGCGTCAGCTCCTCGAAGCGGTGGCCGCCGCGCTGGTAGCGGCGGCGGGCGCTGGCGCGGCTGACGGCGACGTGCTGGCCCTCGTCAATGCGCAGCAGCTGCGAGAGGGTCAGCTCGAGGCCGGCGGCGATCTTGACCGCGACCGCCAGGGTCGGGCTGGTCTCGCCGCGCTCGACCTGGGAGAGCATCGGCGCGCTGACGCCCGAGCGCTCGGCCAGGTCGCGAAGGGAGAGGCCCATGGCGTCGCGCAGGGCGCGGATGCGCGGGCCGGCGGTGGTCGCGGGGTCGTGCGACGGGATCTCCGCGACAGCTTCGAGGGATGGGCTGGGTGGGGAAGCGGTGGCCATCGAGCGTGTACGTTATCACGGACGCTTGTATATTCGACGTTCGGCCTCCCCGTCTTTGCAGGCATTGCGGGCGGCCTCGAGAGCCGGGCCACAACAACCTCTTCCCAGCAGGTGGAGGTTGTTGTGGCCCGGCTCAGGCGGACGTTCTTTTCAGGAAACCAGGCCAAGTAAGGCTCGAAGGTCTGCTGCGATTGCGGCCGGTTCGTCGTCGAGCTGGGACCAGGCGATCCGCGTTACTCCGTAACCGGCGACGCGGAGGACACGGTCGCGGGCTCGGTCCTCGCGGAAGGCGATCCTGGTGCCGTGGCCCTGGTAGCCGTCCAGCTCGACGACCTGCTTCGGCCCAGGCCATAGACAATCGACCTGAAACGAGCGTTCCTCCACCTGGATCCATACGTTGAATCTTGGGAGCGGCAGGCGAGACCGGCGCAGGAACGGAAGGAACCGCTCCTCGAGCCGGCTCCGGATACGACCTGGGGTTTCGGTGCGGCGGGACAGACAGGCGCGGACGGATCGTGAGCCGCGGCGGCCCGGATAGCGCTCGAGCAGGTCCAGGAGCGACAGTCGGTCGTGGAGCTGGAGGTATTCCGACTCGCGCAACGCGGCCTCGACCGCCTCCGGGCGCGTGACGGCGGCGAGGTCGAAGACGGTTCGGGGGACGGTCGTCACCGGTATCCCATGCCGAGTCGTCACCTCGTCTGCAGGTAGGGAGGCCGAGTGTCTCCGGATGCCCCTCGGGAATCACTCCTGATCGGCACCGTGACTTCGATGAGTCCCCCAGAAGGCGGGCGGATACCCCACAGAGCGGCGGCTGAACGGTGGCTCAGCACGGCACCGGGTCCACAGGCCAATACCGCCGCCATGAATCGCCCCTCCCCCGATACGACCGAGTGGCCAACCGCATAGATCCCGGAATGCAACCGATGTAGTCGCCCCGCACGAATCCTCCTGTCGATCGCGTCCTCGCTGACGCCAAGCTCAATCAGCTGCCTCCGCGCGACAACCCCATGCTGCCGTCCCGCCAATTCGGCAACGCCCGCATCGTCACCGCGAGACTGCAATAACCCGCGAATAGCGCGGGTGGATGCAGTCTCGCGGGACATGCCGCTGAGGATGCCTGCCGCGGGCGCGCGTATGGCGCGCACTTCGTGCCAACTCTCTCACCGAACCCGTTCGGCTTTGGGACCTATTCCGATTGGGGCTCCTACCTGACCTGGGGGAGCCCCAATCGGAATAGGTCCCAGCAGGCCCTACGGTCCCGGAGTCCGCTCCACCGCGGCCTCAGCCGTCGCCGCCTCCGCCTCGCGGGTCGCTGCACCTTCCAAGGCATTCGACAACGCCCGCACATAGGCCCGCGCAGACGCCTCGAGGATGTCGGTGGCGACGCCCTGGCCGGTCGCCAGGCGCCCGGCGGCGCGCAGCATCACCGTCACCTCGCCGAGGGCGTCCTCTCCCCCGGTCACCGCCTCGACCGTGTACTGGCGCAGCTCGCACTCGGTCTCGGTCGCCTGTTGGATCGCGTGGAAGATCGCGTCGATCGGGCCGTCGCCACTGGACTCCCCGACCGCCTCCTCGCCCGATGGCAACTTCACCGCGACCCGCGCCAGCGGCTCGCGCCGCGAGCCGGCCTCGACCTCGAACCAGGCCAGCTCGTGGGTGTCGGCGCGCTCCCTCATCTCGTCGGAGACGATCGCCTCCAGATCGAGCGCGGTGACCTGCTTCTTGCGGTCGGCCACCTCCTTGAACGCCTTGAAGGCGGAGTTGAGCGCGTTGCCCTCGACCTTGAAGCCCAGCTGTTCCAGCGCATCGCGCAGGGCGTGGCGACCGGAGTGCTTGCCGAGCACGATCGAGTTCGACTCCAGGCCGACTTCGGTCGCGTCCATGATCTCGTAGGTGCTGCGCTCCTTCAGCACGCCATCCTGGTGAATGCCGGACTCGTGCGCGAAGGCGTTGCGGCCGACGATCGCCTTGTTGGGCTGGATCGCGTAGCCGGTCAGGCGGGAGACCATCCGGCTCGTCCGGGCGATCTCGCGGCTGTTGATCCCGGTGCTCAGGCCGTGGACGTCCTCGCGAACGTTGACCAGCATCGCGATCTCCTCCAGCGCGCAGTTGCCGGCCCGCTCGCCGATCCCGTTGACGGCGCACTCCACCTGGCGTGCCCCGGCCAGTACGCCGGCGTAGGAGTTCGCCACCGCCAGCCCCAGGTCGTCGTGACAGTGGACCGACATCTCCACCTCGCGCAGCGCCGGCACCAGCTCGTACAGGCGCCGGAAGTACTCCGCGTACTCCTCCGGCGTGGTGTAGCCGACGGTGTCGGGGATGTTGATGACGGAGGCGCCCTCCTCGACCGCGATCGCACACACTTCGGCGGTGAACTCCAGGTCCGCCCGGGTGGCGTCCATCGGCGAGAACTCGACGTCCTCGCAGTAGGAGCGCGCCAGCGCCACGGCGGCGCGGGCCTGGCCCTTGACGTCCTCGCGGTCGGTCTGCAGCTGGTGCTCGATGTGGATGTCGGAGGTCGAGATGAAGGTGTGGATGCGCGGCCGCTGCGCGTCTGCGATCGCCCCCCAGGCTGCGTCGATGTCGGCCTTGTGGGTGCGGGCCAGACCGCAGATGACAGGGCCCTCGACCTTGCGGGAGATCTCCTGGACGGCCTCGAAGTCCCCCGGTGAGGTGATCGGGAAGCCGGCCTCGATCACGTCGACGCCGAGGCGCGCCAGCTGCTGAGCTATCTCAACCTTCTCGGCGGTGTTGAGTGAGATTCCCGGCGACTGCTCGCCGTCCCTCAGGGTGGTGTCGAAGATGTGGACGCGGTTTACGTCTGATGCGGGTCCCATGGGACCTCTCCTTCTCTCTTTGGTTCGAATGGCCTTTTGTCTCGCGGCTATCGCGCCGCCCAGCGCTATTCCCCCCGAGGGGGGAGGAGAAGGAGAAGCGCGAGGCTGTCGAAGCGACGGCTCATTCGGCTCCGGAGCTTAGCGTAGGCTCTCCCGATCGCAAAGTCGAAACGCACCAATGGGCTGGCGCTTTTCGCGATGGGGGTGGCGGTGGTGGTGATCGCCAACGACTTCTCGGCGATCAACGTCGCACTCCCGACGATGGAGAGCGACTTCGACACGAACGTCAACTCCATCCAGTGGGTGGTGAACGCATATGCGCTCACCTTCGGGGTGATGATCGTCACCGGCGGGCGCCTCGCCGACATGTTCGGCCGCCGCAACGCGTTCTTCCTCGGCACCGCGATCTTCGCGACGATGTCGGCGCTCGGCGGCGCCGCCCAGAGCGAGACCTGGCTGATCGCCACCCGCACGCTGATGGGGATCGGCGGGGCGCTGATGTGGCCGGCGATTCTCGGCATGACCTACGCGCTGCTGCCGGAAGAGAAAGCGGGCCTGGCGGGCGGGATCATCATCGGCGCCGCCGGCCTCGGCAACGCGATCGGCCCGCTGATCGGCGGCGTCCTCACCGACGCGCTCAGCTGGCGCTGGATCTTCTTCCTCAACGTGCCGATCTCGATCTTCGCCGTCCTCGTCACCTACTTCCTCGTCCGCGTCGAGGAGCCCGAAGCGACGGAGCGCAAGCTCGACTACGGCGGCATCGCGGCCCTCTCGGTCGGCCTCGTCTCGCTGCTCGTCGCCCTCGACCAGGTCGATGACTGGGGATGGGGCGACCCGCGGATCGTCGGCCTGCTGGCGTTGGCGGCGGCGCTCTTGATCGCCTTCATCCCGATCGAGCGGCGGGCGGGCAAGCACGCGCTGGTGCCCCGCGAGGTGATGCGCAACGAGAGCTTCACCGCCTCCTGCCTGGCGATCCTCTTCATGTCGGCGACGTTCTTCGCCGCTCTGCTCTACCTGCCGCAGTTCATGGAGAAACAGCTCGGCTACTCGCCGCTGGAAGCGGGTGTCGGGATGCTCCCCTTCCTCGCCACCTTCGCGCTCGTCTCCTTCGTCGCCGGTCCGCTCTACAACCGGCTCGGGGCGAAGACGCTGGCGATCGTCGGCGCCGCCTGCATCACCGCGGCGCCATTCCTCTTCTCGATGGTCGACCGCGATTCGGGCTACGACTCGCTTATCGTCGGGATGGTCGTCCTCGGGGTCGGGATCGGCAGCTTCTACCCGACCGCCACCACCGCCGGGGTCACCTCGGTCGACAAATCGCAGACCAGCCTCGCCGGCGGAATCGTCTACATGTTCCAGATCGCCGGCGGCTCGATCGGGCTGGGCCTGACCACGACCGTCTTCTCCTCCGCGATCCCGCCCTTCGTCGACGGCGTCGCCGCCGGCTTCCGGCTCGACGCCTCGCTTTCGCTGGTCGGGCTGCTGATCTCGGTGTTCTTCGTCGGCGGCAGGCTGTTCGCGCGGAGAGCCGCAGCCACCGAGCAAGCCTGAGGCGGTCGTTACCCGATTCGCGAGCCCAGGGGCGTCGGGCTACTCGACCGCGCCACCGGGGATCGCGACGTCGTCTCCCAAGGTCTGGGGGACGTTGTCGCCGCGGACGCCGATGTAGACGTCGTTCCCGTTGCCGCCATTGAGCAGGTCGCGGCCCTCCCCGCCGTTCAGCCGGTCGTCCCCGGCACTGCCGAAGAGGTTGTCGTGCCTCAGCCCGCCGAACAGCTGGTCGTTCCCGTTGCCGCCGACGATGTTGTCCGAGGCCCCTTCTCCGGCGAGCTTGTCGTCGCCGTTACTTCCCAACAGGATGTCGGCCCCCGAGCCTCCCAGGACCGAGTCGTTCCCCGCCTCGCCGAAAAGACGGTCGAAGCCATCGCCGCCGAGGAGCTTGTCGGGGCCGAGGCCGCCGCGCATCCTGTCATCGCCCGCTCCACCCGAAAGCGTCATCGGGATTGCGACGGTACCGCCGACTTCCACCGTATCGTCGCCGGCTTCGCCCTTGACTTCGAACCCGGCGATCGACGGCGCGTCGCAGAGCAGCTGCAACGGATTCCCTCCCGGATGCCAGCAGACTTTCCCTCCGACTTCGAGCGCGGCGGCCGAGTCGATCTTGTAGGTCCGACCGTCTGGAGTCAGCTCGACCAGAAACGAATCGGCTTCGGGACCGCCGACGAGAAGGACGTTCCACGACGGTTCGGCGGCATGCGCGATCCCGCCCATCTGGACGCACAAGACCGTCACCGCTATCAGGATCGCCTTCTTCATCGCGCGCATTGATTCGCCTCGGGCCGTCGCCGCCCTCTATCTATGGGAACAACACCACCTTGCCGACGTTGCGGCGCTGGGCGATGAACTCATGCGCCTCGCCGGCGCGGTCGAACGGGAAGGTCTCGGCGACGACCGGCTCCAGGCGACCCGCCTCGAGGTCCTCCATCAGCGGCTGGGTCAGGCGATCGAGGTTGCCCTCGCGTTCCCACCAGTGCAGCATGTTGAGCCCCGCCACGCTTTTGTTCTCGTTCATCACCGCCAGGCTCTTCCACCACGGCATCGTCGCCAGCGGCATCGAGACGAGGCTCTTGAGCGCAGCGGGAACGCTGCGAGCGCTCCCCTTCGAGGCCTCCGAGAGGCCGAACATGACGAGGCGGCCGCCGGCGCGCAGCAGTCGGTAGTCCTTGCGGAAGGAGCCCGGGCCCTGAGCGTCGATGATCACGTCGACGCCCTCGCCCCCGGTCAGGGACATCACCTCGGCCTCGAAGTCCTTGGTTCGGTAGTCGATCGGGTGGTTGACCCCCTGGGCCCGGATCGCCTCGTGCTTGGAGGCCGAGGCGGTGCCGAAGATCTCGGCGCCGACGTTGCGGGCGACCTGGGTGGCGGCGATGCCGACGCCGCCGGCAGCCGCGTGGACCAGGATCCTGTCGCCCTTGCGAAGCCCACCCATCAGCACCGCGGCGGCGTAGGCGGTGCCGTAGTTGACCGGGAAGGCGGCGCCCTGGGCGAAGTCGAGGCGGTCGGGAAGCGGCAGCGCCTGGGTCGCGGGAACGGTGACCAGCTCCGCCTGGCCTCCGAAGCGGGTACCGGCCATCACCCGCTGGCCGGGCTCGAAGTCGGTGACCCCCTCCCCTACGGACTCGATCTCCCCGGCCACCTCGTAGCCGAGAACGCACGGCGGCTTCGGCGCGTCCGGATAGAGGCCGACGCGGGCCATCGTGTCGGCGAAGTTGATGCCGGCGGCACGGACCGCGATCCGCACCTCGCCTGGGCCCACGGGGGGATCGGGGCGCTCCTGGACCTCGAGCACCTCGGGACCGCCGACGCCATTCAGTACCACCGCCCGCACAGTGGAGAGGTTAGATGGGATCGCCTATCTAAAGGTCGACCGAGCGCCCGAGGGCGAATCCATCCAGCCCGAGGATCTTCCCGATCGTCTCGTCCCGGACCGGCGCGTCGGTGGTCAGCGCCATCACCGCGGTCTCGCCACCGGGCTCGGCGCCGACGGCGGCGGAGACGATGTTGACCCCCTCCTCGCCGAACAGGGTCCCGACCCGGCCGATCATCCCCGGCTGGTCGGCGTAGCGGAAGACCGAGATGTGGTCGGCGAACGGGAGGTAGAAGCCCTCTCCCCAGGCCGAGACGAGGTAGGGCTCGTTGCGCGGGCCGACACTGGTTCCCGCCACCTCGACGTCGCCGTCGCCGGAGTGGACCGTGACCCGGACCAGCTCGGTGAAGTCCTCGGCGCTGGAGTCCTTGGTCTCGACCAGCTCGATCCCGCGCTCCTCGGCCATCTGGGGAGCGTTGACGAGGTTGACCGGCTCCTCCGTGTGCCCGGAGAGGATCCCGACCAGGACCGCGATCCCGAGCAGGCGGGTGTCGTGCGAGGCGATGCGACCGCGGAATTCGGCCGAGACGCGGTTGACCGAGGTGTCCCCCAGCCCCTGGGCCAGGCGGCCGAGCTTTTCGCAGAGCGGGACGAAAGGCGCGAGCGCCTCCATCTCCTCCGGGCGCACGGCGGCGATGTTGACCGCGTTGGTGACGACGCCGCCCATCAGCGCCGCGGTCACCTGCTCGGCGGTGACGACGCCGGCGCGGTCCTGCGCCTCCGCCGTGGAGGCGCCGAGGTGCGGGGTGACGACGACGTCGGGGCGGGCGAAGATCGGGTGCTCGGTGAACGGCTCGGAGGGGAAGACGTCGAGCGCGGCGCCGGCCAGCTTGCCGGACTCCAGGCCGGCGAGGAGGTCGTCGAGCACGACCAGCTCCCCGCGGGCGCAGTTGACCAGGCGGGCGCCGTCCTTCATCGCCACGATCGCCTCGGCGTCGATCAGGCCGACGGTCTCGGGCGTCTTCGGCACGTGCAGGGTGACCAGGTCGGCCTGCGCGAGCACGTCCTCGACGCTCTCGGCGCCCTCGACGCCGAGCTCGCGGAAGCGCTCGGCGGAGACGAACTTGTCGAAGGCGACTACGTCCATATCGAAGCTCTGGGCGCGCTTGGCGACGAGCTGGCCGATGCGGCCGAAGCCGATCACGCCGAGCGTCTTCCCGTACAGCTCGGCGCCCTTGAACTTGGAGCGGTCCCAGCGCTCGGCGACGAGCGAGCCGTGCGCCTGGGGGACGTTGCGGAGGAGGGCCAGGGCCAGGGCCAGGGTGTGCTCGGCCGCGGCGACCGAGTTCGACTCGGGCGCGTTGGCGACGATGATCCCGCGGCGGGTCGCGGCCGGGATGTCGACGTTGTCGACGCCGGTGCCGGCGCGGCCGATCACCTTCAAGTTCTCGGCCCGCTCGATCAGCTCCGGCGTCAGCTTGGTCGCCGAGCGGATCAAGATCGCGTCGTAACCGCCGATCTTCTCGCCGAGCTCCTCGTCGGACATCTCGAGGCCGAGGTCGACGTCGAAGTTTTCGCGCAGAAGCTCGACGCCGGAGTCGGCGATCTTCTCCTTGACCAGGACCTTCACGACGCGACCCCCTCGACGTTCTCGACCACCCAGTCGATGCAGGCGGTCAGCGCCTGCACGTCGTCGGGCTCGACTGCCGGGAACATCCCGATCCGCAGCTGGTTGCGGCCGAGCTTGCGGTAGGGCTCGACGTTGACGATGCCGTTGGCGCGCAGCGCCGCGGCCAGCGCCGCCGCGTTGACCGAGTCGGCGAAGTCGATCGTGCCGACGACGAGCGAGCGCTTCGCCGGGTCGGCGACGAAGGGCGTCGCGAACTCGGTGCGCTCGGCCCAGCCGTAGAGCCGGGAGGAGCTGTCGGAGGTCCTCCCCACGCACCACTCGAGGCCGCCCCCTCCGAGCATCCAGTCGACCTGGTCGGCCAGCAGCAGCAGGGTCGCCAGCGCCGGGGTGTTGTAGGTCTGCTCCTTGCGCGAGTTCTCAAGCGCCGTCTGCAGGGAGAGGAAGGCGGGCTGCCAGCGGTCGTCGGCGCCGTCGAGCTCCTCGACTCGGGCGATCGCGGCGGGGCTGAGCAGCGCCAGCCAGAGGCCGCCGTCGCCACCGAAGCCCTTCTGCGGGGCGAAGTAATAGGCGTCGGCCTGCGACACGTCAACCGGCAGGCCGGCGGCGCCAGAGGTGGCGTCGATCAGGACCAATGCGTCCCCCGCGCCCTCGGGCCGGAGAACCTCCACCATGACGCCGGTCGAAGTCTCGTTGTGCGCCCAGGCGAGCACGTCGGCGGCCGGGTCGGCGACGGGGTCGGGGGCGTCTCCGGGCGCTGCCTCGACCAGGATCGGATCGCCGAGGAACGGCGCCGCGGCGGTCGCCTTGGCGAACTTCTGCGAGAACTCGCCGTAGGTGAGGTGCAGGGAACGCTCACGGACCAGCCAGGCGGCCGCGGACTCCCAGAACGCCGTGGTGCCGCCGTTGCCGAGGACCACCTCGTATCCCTCGGGCAGGGAAAAGAGGTCGGCGAGGCCCGAGCGGGCTCGCCGCACCACGTCGCGCACCGGCGCCTGGCGGTGCGAGGTCCCCATCAGGTCGGCGCGCTCGGCGAGCGCAGCGAGGGCCTCGGGGCGGACCTTCGAGGGACCGCACCCGAAGCGGCCGTCGGCCGGCTTCAATTCGGCGGGGATCTGGGCGGTAGTCCGGGTGCTCATCGGGCCGACAGGTTATTGACAGGCGCGGGTGGACCGACGCCGGGGCCGCGGGTAGGCTGGACGCGCTGTCACTCCGGCATTTTTTGCCGGCACCTGTTTACGAAATAGAGGAGAACGATGTACCCGATCAGCTACGAAGTGGACTTCAACCCGACGCCGAACCGCTGGACGACCTTCTTCCGGCTGATCCTCGCGATCCCATGGCTGATCGTCGCAACCTTCTGGGGATTGCTGTTCATCTTCACCTATCTTCTTGCCTGGGTCGCCGTGGTGATCCTCGGGCGGTACCCCCAGTGGCTGTACGACTTCAACTCCGGAGTCGTGCGCTTCCTCGTCCGCTTCTCGGCCTGGCTCTACTTGCAGACCGACGTCTGGCCGCCGTTTGGCCTTGCCGACGACCCCAACTACCCGGTCCGGGTGAACATCGCCCCGGCGGCCACCCGCCAGAGCAGGCTGAAGGCGCTCTTCCGTCCGATCCTGGCGCTGCCGGTGATGCTGGTCCAGGCTTACGGCACCTCCTACATCATGCTCAGCGCCGCCTTCGTGGCCTGGCTGACGATCGTCTTCCGCGGCTATACGCCGGAGGGGATCAACAGCATGCTGACCTTCTGCAACAGCTTCCACGCTCGCATCACCGGCTACATCGTCGTGCTCACCGACGACTACCCGCCGGTCGGGCTGGAGCGGTCGAACGCGGCTGCCACGCCGGTCGCGGCGACTCCACCGCCTCCGCCCCCCGCTCCCGCAGCCTGAGGGTGGTACGCCAGGTTCTCTGACGGTTAACTACGGTGCGGTCCCGATGGAGCAGGGGGCCGCACCACAGCCGACGAGCCAGGCGCCGCGCGACTGGACGGTCGATCCCGTCCTCGCCTGGATCTACCTGGTGGTGAACTGCGCCCTTGCCTTCACTCCGCTGTGGCCGGCGACCCTCGCCCTGGGAGTCGCTGCAGCCGTGATCGCCTACCAGGAGCGACGGAAATACGGGCTCCCGGCCGTCTGGTGGACCGTCGCCATCCTGATCTTCGGACCTCTGGCGTTCCTGGCCTTCGTCTACAAGCGGTCCCGCCCCACGGTCGCCTATCCGCCGGGCGGGCCATCACCAGGAGCCGAGGCGAGCTAGACCGGCTGGAGGAAGACGTTCCCGAACCGGTTGACGTCGATCGTCGTCCGCTTCTCACCCCCGGCGATGGTGATCAGGATCCAGACCGAGCACCAGATGCCGATCGTGACCAGGCTGATGAGGAAATGCAGCAGATGGTTCGTCCGGCGACCCCTGACGACCACGGCCTGGAACTCGCTCCGCGACTCGACCCGCGCCCCATCGGCGACTTGGCCGTCGAGCGCCCCGAGCAGCAGTATCCGGCGCTCCTCGTCGGTCTTCTCGACCTGAGACAGGGCATCCGCCCCGGGGGCGAGGATCACCGGGCCCCGAGGCGCCTCCTCTCCTCCTGCCCCTGGATCCTCGACCTGTACGACGTCGTTCATATTCCATCCCTGGCGTGCTTCAAGACTGCCCGATCTTATTTGGATCCTTAGACTGAGCGCCGTGAGCGATTCGGGAAGCGCCGCCACTCAGGGAGACGGCTACGCCGTCGCCCAGCTGGAGGACCTCGGCGAGGGGCCGGGGTTCCGCAAGGTCCGCAAGGCGCTGGGGGTTACGGCCTTCGGCGTCAACGCGATCGTCCTTCCCCCCTCCTACTCCACCGGCAGCCACTACCACGACGAGCAGGAGGAGCTCTACTTCCTCCACAGCGGCCGGGTCGAGTTCGAGTTCGGCGACGGCTCGACCCAAGAGCTCGGCCCCGGCGGCATCGCCTGGGTTGACGCCCCCACCCACCGCAAGATCCGCAACCTCAGCGACTCCGAGGACGCCATCTACCTAGTCGTCGGCGGCAAAGACGGCTACGTCGGCCGCGACGGCAACCTCTCCCCCGGCGAGACGACCCGCTGAAGCGGGCACGCACCCCTCCCCGGAGGCCGTCGCGCAGCTGATCGAGCGCCCTGGGTTCGGAACCTATGTCCAGGAGCCTCCGGTGAGGGGTGCGTGCCCGCTTCGCCGAAAGCTTCAGCTATCTGGGCGGTGCGCTTGGGGAGTCGGGTCCCCCTCTCCATGAAGCTCAAGGACGAACAACTCGAGCCCAAGCTCCGGACCAGCTGCGCAACGGCTTCAGGGAGAGGGGGACCCGACTCCCTATATGCGCCGGCCTCAGAACTTCTGGTCGATCCAGGGCATCATGTCGCGAAGGTCCTTGCCGACCTCCTCGACTTCGTGCCCCGCAGCCTCTTTGCGCATGCGGTCGAAGCTCTCGCCGCCGGCGCGGTTCTCGCCGATCCACTCGCGGGCGAACTCGCCCGACTGGATCTCGCTGAGGATCTGCTTCATCGCCGCCCGCGACTCCTCGCCGATCACTCGCTTGCCGCGGGTCATGTCGCCGTACTCGGCGGTGTTGGAGATCGAGTAGCGCATCCCCTGGATCCCCTTCTCGTACATCAGGTCGGCGATCAGCTTCAGCTCGTGCAGGCACTCGAAGTAGGCGAGGCGAGGGTCGTAGCCGGCCTCGACCAGGGTCTCGTAGCCGGCGCGGACCAGCTCCGAGGCGCCGCCGCAGAGCACGGCCTGCTCACCGAAGAGGTCGGTCTCACACTCGTCCTTGAAACTCGTCTCGATGATCGCGGCGCGGCCGCCGCCGATCCCGGAGGCGTAGGCGAGGACGAGGTCGTGGGCGTCGCCGCTGGCGTCCTGGTGCACGGCCATCAGGCAGGGCACGCCGTTGCCTTCCTCGTACTGGCGGCGGACCAGGTGGCCGGGGCCCTTGGGGGCGACCATGCCGATGTCGACACCGGGCGGAGGCTCGACCTCGCCGAAGTGGATCGCGAAGCCGTGGGCGAAGAGCAGCAGGTTGCCGGGGGCGATCCCGTCGGCAATCTCCTCGCGCCAGAGCTCGCCCTGTTTCTCGTCCGGGAGCAGGACCATGACCAGGTCGCCGCGGCTGGCGGCTTCGGCGATGTCGAGCACCTCGAGGCCGGCCGCTTCGGCCTTTGCCCGGCTGGAGGAGTCGGGGCGCAGGCCGACGACCACCTCGACCCCGGAGTCCTTGAGGTTGAGGGCATGGGCGTGGCCCTGGGAGCCGTAGCCGAGGATCGCGACCGTCTTGCCCTCGAGCTTGCCGAGGTCGGCGTCCTTGTCGTAGAAGATGTCGTCGGTGCGCATGGGCGCGGAGGCTATCGGAGCGCGCCGCGCATCAGCTTGCCGGAGGGAGTGCGCGGCAGCGCCGCGGCCAGCTCCACCCGCTTGGGCACTTTGAAGCCGGCGAGCGAGTCGGCGCAGTGGCGGCGGAGGTCGTCCGGGGTGACCTCGGAGCCGTTCTCGAGCACGACGACGGCGGTCACCGCCTGCTGCCACTCGGGGTCCTCGCGGCCGACGACGGCGGCGTCGGATACCTCCGGGTGGCGCAGGAGGACCTCCTCGACCTCGGCCGGGACGACGTTCTCCCCGCCGCTGACGATCAGGTCATCGATCCGGTCGCTGACGTAGAGGAAGCCTTCCTCGTCGATGTGCCCGAGGTCGCCGGTGTGCAGCCAGCCATCGGCGTCGGCGCTGCCGGGAGCGACGGTCGGCCCCTGCACCAGGATCTCGCCGTCCTGGATCCGCAGGTGGGTGGTCAGCAGCGGGCGCCCGGCGGAGCCGACCTTGCGGCGGGCGTCCGCGGGCGCCAGGGTGGTGACCTGGGAGCAGGTCTCGGTCATGCCGTAGGTCTGCACGACCGTGGCGCCCTTCGCGAGGGCCTCTTCCAGAGGCTCCTCCGGCACCGGGCCGCCGCCGACCAGGATCGCGCGCGGGCCGGAGAGGTCGGCGCCGGCCTCCAGCAGCCGAGTCAGCATCGTCGCCACCACGGAGACGACGCTGATGTCGTCCGATTCGAGCGCCGCGCCGACCCGGTCGGCCTCGAAGCCGTCGTGGACCACCGCGGTGGTGCCGTAGATCACCGAGCGCATCACGATCCCCAGCCCGGCGATGTGGCTGAGCGGCACGCAGCAGAGCCAGCGGTCGGCGGGCTCGACGCCGATGTTGAAGCCCGAGCCGACCGCGTTCCAGAGGAAGTTGCCGTAGCTGATCGAGATCGGCCGCGGGGCGCCGGTGCTGCCGCTGGTCAGGACCCGGCAGCAGATGTCGTCCATGTCGTGCTCGCCCAGCAGCGGCAGGTCGGCCTCGGTCTGGGTCAGCTCGCCGGCGTCGTCGAGATCGACGATCGGCTCCTCGGCGGCGACGATCGTCTCCCGCTCCTCTGCCGTCAGCCGCGGGCCCAGTGGAAGCAGCCGGCCGCCCAGCTTCATCAGCGCGTGCAGGAGCACCACCTGCTCGCGGCGCGGGTGCATGGTCAGGGCCGCGGTCGAGCCCCGGCGCACGCCGTGGGCGGCGAGGCGGCGGGCGACCCAGGTCGCCTCCGCCTCCAGCTCGGCATAGGTCATCTCGGCGCCGTCGGCGACCAGCGCGGTGCGGTCGGGGCAGCTCTGGGATCTCTGCGCGAGCCAGTTGTCGAGCTTCATCGGTGCCTGGGCGTCGTCATTCCGGAGGCAACGTTACGAGTTATCGTTGCCAGCCGCGCCAAACCCCGAACCGGAGGAGCCCGTGCCGCAACGCCACAAGGCCGCCCCGCCTGAAGAGGGCCTCTATGCGCCGATCGAGTGGCGCGATGCGGCCGAGTACGGCGACATCCGCTACGAGAAGGCTGACGGGATCGCCAAGATCACGATCGACCGGCCGGAGGTGCGCAACGCCTTCCGGCCCCAGACCCTGGCGGAGCTTCGCGACGCCTTCGGGCGCGCCAGGGACGATCTCGAGGTCGGCGCGATCGTCTTCACGGGGGCCGGCAGCGAGGCCTTCTGCTCGGGAGGGGATCAGCGGATCCGCGGCGACGACGGCTACATCGGCGACGACGAGGTCGCCGAGCAGGGCGTCGGCCGGCTCGACGTCGGCGACCTGCACGTGCAGATCCGCCGCCTGCCGAAGCCGGTGGTGGCGATGGTCGCCGGCTACGCGGTCGGCGGCGGTCACATCCTTCACCTCGTCTGCGACATGACGATTGCCGCCGACAACGCCCGCTTCGGCCAGACCGGGCCGCGGGTCGGCTCCTTCGACGGCGGCTTCGGCGCCAGCCTGCTGGCCCGCAACATCGGAATCAAGAAGGCGAAGGAGTTCTGGTTCCTCTGCCGTCTCTACGACGCCGGCGAGGCGCTGGAGATGGGTCTGGTCAACGCCGTCGTCCCGGTCGCCGAGCTGGAGCGCGAGACCGTCGCCTGGTGCCGGGAGATGCTGCACCTCTCCCCCCTCTCGCTGCGGCTCCTCAAGTCGAGCTTCAACGCCGAAGAGGACGGCATCACCGGCCTCCAGCAGCTCTCCCACGACGCCACGCTCCTCTTCTACATGTCCGAGGAGGGACAGGAGGGGCGGAACGCGTACCAGGAGGGGCGGGACCCCGACTTCAACAAATTCCCCAAGAGACCGTGAGCTCCGGCGGGCGGGTCCTGTCGTGGGGGGAGGGGGGCTCTGCGGGCGGGGTCGCCCTCGACCCCCCTCCCCCCACGCCACCCGCCCGAGGAGTCGCAGCATGAGGATTTGGGTGATGGCCGCACGGCCGCGCACCTTGCCCGCGGCAATAGCTCCTGTGGTCGTCGGAACGGCGGCGGCGGTGCACTGGTTTGGAGATTTACCCCGATGGGGCGCCTTTGTCGCGGCGCTGGTCGGGTCGATCTTCATCCAGATCGGGACCAACCTGGCCAACGACTATTCCGACGCCAAGCGAGGGGCCGACACGGCCGACCGGCTGGGACCGGTGAGGGTGACCTCGGCCGGACTGGTGACGCCGCAGCGGGTAATGCGGGCGACCTGGATCGCCTTCGCCGTTGCCATCGCCTGCGGCATCTACCTGGCGACCGTCGCCGGGATCGTGATCCTGCTGATCGGCGCCGTCTCGATCGCCGCCGGCGTCCTCTACACCGGCGGCCCGAGGCCCTATGGGTACGCCGGCCTCGGCGAGGTCTTCGTCTTCCTCTTCTTCGGCCTGGTCGCGGTCAACGGCTCCTACTACGTGCAGGTCGAGCAGCTCGACGCGCTGCCGCTGGGCCTCTCGATCTCGATCGGCTTCCTCGCCACCGCGATCCTCGTCGTCAACAACGTCCGCGACCTCGAGACCGACCGCCGCGCCGGCAAGATGACGCTGGCGGTGCGGATGGGGCGCGCAAACGCAGTCAACCTCTACCGGCTGCTGGTGATCGGCGCCTTCGTCGCCCTGCCGATCTCGCTCGCCGCCGGGGAAGCGAGCGCGCTGCCGCTGATCGGGCTGCTCGCCGCGCCGCTGGCGATCCGTCCCACCCTGACCCTGGCCAGCCACAGCGACGGCCCGGCGCTGAACGGGGTGCTGGCGGCAACCGGCGTCGTCCTCGCCGCCTTCAGCCTGCTCGTCTCGGCAGGACTGCTGATCTCCGCCTGAGGACATACTTGTTCTCGGATAGCGGGAAGAACTGCGTCACCCCAGTTGGGTGAGAGGCTGTGGCGATGCGACTCGCCTCGGTCGAGGTCATTCCCTACGCGCTGCCCTTTCGCGAGGCCTACGTAACCGCTCGCGGGCGCCTCGAGCAGCGCGAGATGGTGCTGCTGCGCCTCCGAACGGACGAGGGGCTCGTCGGACTCGGCGAAGCGGTGCCGCTGTCGCTGCGGGGCGGAGCGAGCCTCGAGCGGGTCGTCGGAGAGCTGAAGGCGTTTGCCGAAAGCGAGGTGCTGAAGGGCCTGGTCGCCCAGGGGCTCGGCGAGCCTGTCCGGCTGACGGACGAGGTCGAGCTCTCGCTTCCCGCCGGGTGCGCGGTCCTCACCGCCCTGGAGGACCTCGGTGGGAAGAGAAGCGCCGCCGGCGACGGCTCGGGGCCGTTCGGCATCGCCGAGGTCAAGCCCCCTCCCGGGCCGATCCCCTGCAATGCGACGCTTGTCTCCGGCGAACCGTCGGCCGTGGCCGAGGATGCGCTGCGGTGGCTCGAGGAGGGCTACCGGACCTTCAAGCTCAAGCTTGGCGGCGTTGACGATGTCGCTCAGGTTGTGGCGGTTCGCGACGCGGTGGACTCCGAGGCTCAGATTCGGATCGATGCCAACGCGGCTTGGGACCTCGACACGGCGAAGCGCGTTCTGTCCGAGCTGGAGCCGCTCGGGATACAGCTGGCGGAGCAGCCGGTCGCGACGATGGAGGAGGCCGAGCAGCTCACCTCGCACACCTCGATCCCACTCGCTGGCGATGAGAGCATCGTCACCCGGGAGGATGCCGCTCGTGCTGCCGCTTCAGGCGCCTTTCAGCTGACCGGAGTGAAGCTCGCGAAGGTGGGGGGACTGCTCCCAGCCCTGTTCATCGCACAGGAACTGCCCGCCTACTTCTCCAGTGCTCTCGATGGTCCCATGGGAATCGCGCTGGGAGCTAGAGGCGCGGAGACCTTGTCCCATCTTCCCTGGCCCGCGAGCGGCGAACGGGCCCACGGCCTCGCGACCCAGCGCCTCTTTGCCTCGACGATCGCCTCGGTCGAGTGCGAGCTGAAGGGCGGCACGTTGCGGCAGCCGCCGGGACCCGGGCTCGGGGTCGAGATCGACGAGGATGCGTTGAACGCACACCGGCTCTAGGTTCCATCGATGGACCCGACCAACGCCAACACCGCGCTCGCCTCTGCCTTCGTCGAGGAGCTCGCCCGCGACGGCCTGCGGCACGCGGTCGTCTCCCCGGGCTCGCGCTCCACCCCCCTGGCCCTGGCGCTGTGGCGGCAGGCGGAGATCGAGGTGACGGTGATCCTCGACGAGCGCTCGGCCGGCTTCTTCGCCCTCGGCGCTGCGCAGGCGAGCGGCGAGCCGGTCGCGCTGCTGTGCACCTCGGGCACCGCCGCCGCCAACTACCACCCGGCCGTCTGCGAGGCGGACGAGTCGGCGCTGCCGCTGGTCGTGCTGAGCGCCGACCGGCCGCCGGAGCTGCGCGGGGTCGGGGCGGGACAGACGATCGACCAGATCAAGCTCTTCGGCCCCTCGGTGCGCTGGTTCTGCGAAGTCGGCACCCACTTGGCGGACGACGACGGCCTCCTGCACTACCGCTCGGTCGCCTGCCGGGCGCTAGCCGCGGCACGAGGCGAGACGCGCCCCGGGCCGGTCCACCTCAACCTGCCCTGGCGCGAGCCGCTGGCGCCGGTCGCGGCGGAGGGCGCGGTGACGGCGAGCGATCCGCTGGCGCTCGAAGGTCGCGGCGGCGGCCGGCCGCTGACCGCGGTTACCCGGATCGACCTCGAGCCCTCGGCGTTCCTGCTCGACGAGGTCGCAGGCCACATCGCCGGCGCGATCAGCGGCGTCATCGTCGCCGGCCGCCAGCGCGACCCCGAGTTGCGCGAGTCCCTCGCCCACCTCGCCCGCGCCTCCGGATTCCCGATCCTCGCCGAGCCGACTTCGCAGCTGCGCTGCGGTCCCCACGACCGCTCCCATGTCGTCTCCACCTACGACCTGCTGCTGCGCGACGAGCGCTTCGCCCGCTCCGTCGTCCCCGACCTGGTCCTGCGCTTCGGCGAGATGCCGACCAGCAAGCCGTTGCGCGCCTGGCTCGCCGCCAGCGGCGCCGAGGAGATCGTCGTCGATCCCTACGGCGGCTGGAACGACCCGGGCCGTCGTGCGGCGGCGCTGTTGCGAGCCGACCCGACCGAGCTGGCCTCCGGCTGGGCGGTACGGCTGGAGAAAGAGGAGCGGCGCGCGCCGGAGGCGTGGATCGACGCCGAGGCCGCGGCCCGCGACGCTCTCGCCGGCGCCCTGGAGACGAAGGGACCGATCACCGAGCCGGCGCTGCACCTGGCGCTCGGTCACGCTCACCGCGACGGCGACCTCGTCTACACCGCCTCCAGCATGCCGATCCGCGACCAGGAGGCGTTCCTGGCGCCGGACGAGACCGACGCTCTCCTTCTCAGCAACCGCGGCGCCAACGGGATCGACGGGCTGGTCTCCTCGGGAATCGGTGCCGCCCACGCCAGCGGCCGCCCGACCACGATCGTCACCGGCGAGCTGGGCCTGCTCCACGACCTCGGCGGGCTGGCGGCGCTGCGCGAGATCGAGACTCCGGTCCGCGTCGTGGTCATCGACAACGGCGGCGGCGGCATCTTCCACTTCCTTCCCCAGGAGAGCGCGATGGGCGCCGAGGAGTTCGACGCCCTGCTCGGCACTCCCCGCGCCCTCGACCTCGCCAAGGCCGCCGCGCTCTTCGACCTTCCCCACCACCGTCTCGACAGCCTCGACGAACTCCCCGGCGCGCTCGCCGCCGGCACCGGGCTGATCGAGGTCAGGACGGACCGGCGCACCAACGTCGAGGTGCACCGGGACCTGGCCTCGCAGGTCAGCGACGCGCTTGGCCCACCGTCCAGATGAAGACCGCCGGCGTCGAATCTGCCAAACCGAGGGAGTCGACCGCGCGAACCCGGAACGTGTGGCGCCCGGGCTTCACCTTCGCCTTGAAGGGCGAGGCGCACCGTCTGAACGGCTTCTTGTCGAGCTTGCATTCGAACGCCGCGCCCGCTTGATCGGAGGTGAAGGTGAAGGCGGCGATGCGCTTGCTTCCCTTCTTGCGCGGCCGTTTGCCCAGTCGGGTCTGGGGTTCCACATTGGGTGGATCTCCCACGGACTCCGGCGCGGCGGCCACCGCAATCCCGGTCGCGCCCGCGCTCGCATCGTGGGTGAGATCGCCGGGATAGGAGGCCGTGAGCGTATGCGGCCGCGCGCCGGCCGCGCTCGGCCGGTACACGATCGTGCAGGTGGACTCATTAGCCATCGGCTGGGGTGCGGACAGCACGCAGCTGCCGTCGAACGCTCCGGCCCCGTCGGTGGCGAGGCGAACCGTTCCCTGGGGCGCGCTCGGCCCAGGTAAGGTGTCGGTGACTTTCGCCGTACAGGTGGTGGGGCCGCCGCCGACCGTCAGGGCCGGGGGCGTACAGGCCAGGCTGGTGAGGGAGGAGTGCGCCAGCTCGTCTGCGCCGATGTCCGAGGTGCCGATCGACCGCTGCTGCCCGTCGGCGTCGAGCTGGGCGCTGAACCCATCGACGTTCCCTTTCTCCAGGGTCGGAGAGTTAGGCCGCTGGTGGAACCCGTCGGCCGCCAGGAGCGGTGGAGCGATGATGTTCGTCGGGTCGCCGCCGATTGGGCCGGGGGGAGTCACGAACCCCACCGCCGCCGGGGGCTGGATGGTGGACGCATAGTCGGAGTGGTCGAGGTTCACATTGACCCTCGCGCCCCTTTCGCCACCGGCGGAAATATCGAAGGTGCCCTCGGCGATAACCGAGCCCGCACCGATCTCGAAGGTCGGAGTGGCGCCGTTGAACGCTTCAACCAGATAGTTCAAGCCGAAGGACTCCGCGCCGGTCGCGACGGCGGTCACGTTGCGGAGCCTGAGGATCGAGAGGCCAGAGGCGGCGGTTCTCAGGTCGGTCCCCACCGCCGTTGCGCGGGGGCTGCTGGTCAGGCAGGCGCTGCTGCGCAGGATGCCCCCGATGTGGTTGCAGACGACGCTGTCCCGGAGGGGCGTGCTCGATCGTGCGACTAGGTCTTCGACGACGCCCCCGAGGATCGTGATGTTCTTCGGGTTGTCGGCGGTGACGATTTCGAGATGCGAGACGACGTCCCCCGTTATGACGGTCATCGCGCCGCTGTCGAAGCCCCGGCCGAGCCGGATCACCGGTCGAGGCTGCCCTGCGACACCGTGCACGACGATGTTGGGCGGCAACAGCACCTGGTTCTGTAGCCCGAGATCGCCGCGGAAGTCCGAGTACTCGCCGGGCGCGACCACGACCTCATCGCCCGATCTCACGCCCGCCGTCCGGTCGGCGGCGGTGAAGAGCGAGCAGGGCTGCGCCGGGTTGGCGCAGGGGTTGACCCCAATGCCTCCCGGAGCCGCGAAGCGCGTCGCCGCGTTTGCGGTTCCCGCCGTGGCCAGAAGGATGCCGACGACGAAGACGGTCGTGAGGTGCTTCGGGCGAGGTGAAATCGGAGGCTCCTTGATTCGGTGATCGAGGCGCCTTGCCGCGGGCGCCGTAGGGTCACCGGGCCTACGGTCACAGGCCGGCCCACGTTCACCGGGTGGACGAGCCTCAGCGCGGCGCTCGGCTCACCGTCCAGCTGGACGCCGCAGGCGTCGGGTCGGCGTTGCCGGCAATGCTGACAGCGCGGACCCGGAACGTGTGGCGCCCGGGCTTGACCGGCGCCTTGAATGGCGAGGCGCACCGTTTGAACGGCTTCTTGTCGAGCTTGCATTCGAAGCCCGAGCTCGCTTGATCGGTAGAGAAGGTGAAGACCGCCATGCGCTTGGAGCTCTGAGCCCTGGGGCGCTTGCCCAGCCGGGTCTGTGGCAAGACCAGAGGCGGCTTGCCGACCGTCGGCGGAACGGTCGGTGGAGCAGTCGGTGGCGGAGCCGGCGACGTTGCCGAGATCGCCGCCCCACCGTCGCTGCCATCGTGCAGGCCGTCGCCGAGATACGCCGCGTGCAGCTGGTGCGTTCCCACCGCATCCTGGTTCGGTGCGTAGGTGACGGTGCAGGCCGATCCGGAAGCCGTGACGGCGACGAGCACGCAACCGCCCCCGCCGCCAAAGAGCCCCGCTCTGCTGCTGCTGAAGCTGATCGTTTCGCCGGGCGGCGCCGGCGCGGCGGGGTCGCCGACCACGGTGGCGGTGCAGACCGTGGCTGGGCCGCCGACCATCAGAGCGGCGGGGGTGCAGCTCAGGTCCGTGACGGTCGCAATCCCGACACGCTCGTCGGCACCGATATCGGCGATGCCGGACGCCCGAGGCTGCCCGTCGATGTCCGTCGCGCCGCTGAACCCGTCGGTGGCACCCACGTTCAGGGTCGGCGACCCCGGCAGCTGGTGATACCCGTCGGGGGCGAGGAACGGCGGCTCCAGGATGTTCGTGGCGGTGCCGGGCTCGGTCACCGACGCCGTGCCCTGGCCCGCGTCGATGGCGGTTTCCACGTTCGCGTAACTGGAGTGGTCGAGGACGACCCGGACCTGGGCGCCCGTTCCCGGGGGCTGGCTGAGGCCCGCCGCGAAAACGTCCCTCAGCCTCCCGCCGGCAATCACCGCCTTGGCGTCGACGTCCAGGCTCCCGGGACCGGTCACCCGGTAGCGCAGGCCGAAGGACACGGCGCCCTCAGCCACGGCGGTCACGTTCCTGAGCCGGGTTGTCAGTGCGGCCGCGGTCGATACGGTGCCCCCGAGGGCTGCCGCGCCGTCGCCGCTGTTGAGGCAGGCCGAATTCCTGATCAGGCCGCCCGTCTGGGTGCAGGTGGTGCTTCCGGGCCCGTCCGCGCTCGACCGAGCGATCAGGTCTTCGACGACCCCGCCCGTAACCGAGATGTCGGTATCGGCGACCGCGCTGACGATTTCGAGATGGGCAACCGTGTCGTTCTCATTCACGGTCAGGGCCGGAGCGCCGACGTCCTCGTTCAGCCTGATCACCGGTCGCGGTTGCCCGTCCGCGCCGTGCAGGCGGATGCCGGGCTCTAGAGAAACGAATCCCGGTCCGAGATCGCCGGCGGTGTCCGAATACTCGCCCGGTGCCAGCACCACCTCGTCGCCGGGTTCGGCGCTGGACGCCTGGTCCGCGGCGGTGAAGATCGTGCAGGGGTTGGCGGGGTTTTCGCATGGATCGATCCCCGTGCCGTTGGGGGCGGCGAAGCGCGTCGCCGCGGTTGCGTTTGCCGCCGCTACCAGCAGGACGCCGGCGAGGACGAAGACGACCGTGAGGTGAGTAAAACGAGGTGAGATGAGGGCTCCTTGATTCGCTGGATTGAGGCGCCCTACCGCGGGCGCCTGAGAGGTCACCGAGGCCTACGGCCATGGGCCCGACCACGTTCAGCGATTGGACGAGCGTCGGCCGCTAAACGAGCAAGGGCAGGAGCGCCTCGAGCTTGACCTCGGTCTCGGCCAGCTCGGCGGCGGGGTCCGAGCCGGCGACGACGCCGACGCCGGCGAAGAGGTGGGCCTCGCGGTCGCGGAGGACTCCGCTGCGCAGGGCGACGCAGAATTCGCCGTCCTCGGTCGCGTCCATCCAGCCGACCGGGGCGGCGTACCAGCCGCGGTCCATCCGCTCCAGCTCGGCGATCACGGGTAGGGCGGCTGACCGTGGCTCGCCGCCGACCGCGGGGGTCGGGTGCAGCATCCCGGCCAGCTCGATCGCCGAGTGGGGCTCGGAGAGCTGGGCGATCACCGGGGTCGCCAGGTGCTGGATGTTCGCCACCTTGACGATCTCCGGCTCGGCCGCGGCCTCGACCCAGACGGCGTGCGGGCGCAGGGCGCGGACGATCCGGTCGGTGACGATCCGCTGCTCGCGTCGCTCCTTGTCCGAGCGCAGCAGCTGCTCGGCGAGGTGGTCGTCGACGGCTGGGTCGGAGCTGCGGCGGGTCGAGCCGGCGAGGGCGACGGTGGCGAGGCTCGCACCCGAGCGCCTCAGCAGCAGCTCCGGACTGGCGCCGAGGAAGGCCGCCTCGGGGGTTCCGCAGCAGAAGCAGAAGCAGGATGGGAACTGCTCGCGCATTCCGCCGAAGACGGCCGCGGGGTCGTGGGCCGCGGCGGCGCTGACGATCACCTCGCGGGCGAGCACCACCTTGCTCATCTCCCCGGCCCCGATCCGGTCTGTCGCCGCCGAGACCGTCGCTTCGAACTCGCTCGGAGGCCGGACGCTGCGGATCTCCGGCTGAGCCGACGGGTGGGGGTCGAGCATGGGAAGCGGCGCATCCCGTAGGCCGGCGAGCCTGGCCTCCAGCTCAGCGGTTCGCTCCTCCGCGTCCTCCCCCGGCCCGACCAGCGCATTCACGGTGAGGAAGCAATCCTCGCCGCTGCGACAGAGCGAGATCTCCGGCAGCACGAGCGAGCCGGGCGGCATCGATGACCAGGTCGAGGAGGCGCCGCCTTCGGGATCGAAGGCGAAGCCGCCGAGCCAGACCGGGCCGGCACCGGCCGGCAGCCCCGGCGGCTGATCGACAACAGCATCCCGCCCGATCCTCAGCGCCTCGGCTGCGACGTCCCGGAATCGCTCCTCCCCCCGCGAAGCCGCCTCGTGCGCAACCCCGAGCCCCGCGAGCGCGAACCCGCGGTCCGGCTGCTCCCAGCAGAACCACCGATCCGAGGCCAGCCGCGACCCGAACACGGCCGCACAGGGATCGGCGATCTCGGTCTCGACGGTGACGCTTACGAGCGTCCGTCGCCCACGCTCGACGCCCTTGCTCAGGGCGGAGAGCAGAGCTTCAGTCGCTACCACGCGCTATGGCGATCTCGCCCGTGCGGACCATTTCGACGAGCCCGTGGGGGCGGATCATCCGCTCGAAGGCCTCGATCTTGTCGGCCGAGCCGGTCACCTCGATCGTCATCGTGCGCCTGGCGACGTCGACGATCTTGGCGCGGAAGATCTCGGCGAACTGGATGATCTCGGCGCGGTTCTCGACCGCCGAGGAGACCTTGAACAGCGCCATCTCCCGGGCCACCGTCTCCTCCGGCTCCATGTCGCGGATCTTCAGCACGTTGACCAGCTTGTGCAGCTGCTTGGTCACCTGGTCGATCGGGTGGACGGCGCCGTCGAGGGTGAGGGTTATCCGCGAGATCGTCGGGTCGTCGGTCGGCCCGACCGCGAGCGTGTCGATATTGAAGCCGCGCCGGGAGAAGAGCCCTGCGACGCGCGCCAGCACGCCCGGTTTGTTCTCGACCAGGATCGAGAGGATGTGTTTGCGCCCGCTCAGCTGGCCGGGGAGGCGCAGGTCCTCGAGTTTGACCAGCTCCGGGGTCCCGGCCTCCATCAGCGCACCGTCCTCGGTGCCTCGACCATGTCGCGGGCGGCTTCGCCCGGCGGGATCATCGGGTAGCAGTTCTCCTCCTGGGCGACCCGCACGTCGACCAGGACCGGGCCGTCGGTCTCCAGCGCCTTGGTCATCGTCTCGTCGAGGTCGTCGGCGTTCTCGCAGCGCATCCCCGTCGCCCCGAAGGCCTCGGCGAGCGCAACCCAGTCGGGGCTGGCGCCCATCTCGACCGCGCTGTAGCGGTGGTCCCAGAACAGCTCCTGCCACTGGCGGACCATGCCCATGTAGCCGTTGTTCATCAGGAAGACCTTGACCGGGATCTCTTCGGTGACGCAGGTGGCGAGCTCCTGCACGTTCATGATCAGGCTGCCGTCGCCGGCCAGGCAGACGACCGGGTCGTCGGGGCAGGCGACCTTGGCGCCGATCGCCGCCGGCAGCCCGAAGCCCATCGTCCCCAGCCCGCCGGAGTTGATCCAGCGGCGCGGCTTGTCGAAGCCGTAGTACTGGGCGGCCCACATCTGGTGCTGGCCGACGTCGGAGGTGACGATCGCCTCTCCCCCGGTCGCGCGGTGCATCGCCTCGACCATGAACTGCGGTTTGATCACGCCGTCCTTGCCGGGCTCGTAGTAGAGCGGGTGGTCCTCCTGCCAGCTCTTCAGCTGCTGCCACCAGGGGTCGAGCCGGGTGCTGTCGGTCTGCAGCGCGCGGTACTCGCGGGTCAGCTTCGGCAGCACCTGCTTGACGTCGCCGACGATCGGGATGTGGGCGCCGACGTTCTTGGAGATCTCCGCCGGGTCGATGTCGATGTGGATCACCTTGGCGTGCGGCGCGAACTCGGCGAGCTTGCCGGTGATGCGGTCGTCGAAGCGGGCGCCGATCGCGACGATCAGGTCGGCCCGGTCCATCGCCGTGTTGGCGGTGTAGGTGCCGTGCATGCCCAGCATCCCGAGCCAGTTCTCCCCGGAGGCCGGGTAGCCGCCGAGCCCCATCAGCGTCGAGGTGACCGGGAAGCGGTCCGAGCCGGCGAGCTCGCGCAGCTCCTCGGAGGCGTTGCCGTTGATCACGCCGCCGCCGGTGTAGAAGATCGGGCGGCGGGCGTTGGCCAGCGCTTTGGCGGCGATCCGGATCTGTTTGATGTTGCCCTCGGTCGAGGGCTTGTAGCCGGCCAGCTCGACCGGCTCGGTGCGCGGCTCGTACTCGATGTCGGCGCGCGAGAGGTCCTGCGGGATGTCGAGCAGGACAGGCCCCGGGCGCCCGGTCGAGGCGACGTGGAAGGCCTGGTGCACGTACTCGGGGATCTGGCGGGCGTCGGTGACCTGGAAGGAGTGCTTGACGAAGGGCAGCGTCGCGCCCAGGATGTCGGCCTCCTGGAAGCCATCGGTGCCGATCAGCTCGGTCCGGACCTGCCCGGTGATGAAGACGGTCGGCGAGGAGTCCAGCATCGCGTCGGCGATCGCGGTGACCAGGTTGGTCGCGCCGGGGCCGGAGGTGGCGAAGGCGATCCCGACCCGGCCGGAGGCCATCGCGTAGCCCTTGGCCGCGTGGCCGCCGCCCTGCTCGTGGCGGACCTGGACGTGGCGGAAATCGGCGTCGACCAGCGCGTCGTAGGTCGGCAGGTTGGCCCCACCGGGGATGCCGAAGACGTCTTTGACGCCCTCGGCCTTGAGCGATTCCATCAAGCTGTCGGCGGCTCTCATCGGACTCGCGATGGTACCAGCGGGACCGTGCCTGCCAAGGCGTCTGGACGCACGGGGAGACGCGGTGCGACTAGGCGCGACCGGTTGGCGCCTTGGCCGGGTTCCAGCGGGTGCGCGGGTCGATCGCCGACTCGATCACGCGGGACTTGTGGCGCTCGATCGCGTGGATCATCGAGGTGACCAGCTCCTCGCCCAGCAGGGTCGGCTCGAGGCCGAGGTCGAGCAGCTTGGTGTGGATGGCGTTGTAGTAGTGCTCTTCCTTCTCCACCCGGGGGTTGTCGAGGTGGGCGACCTCGACCTCGTAGCCGAGCTGCCCGGCGGCGGCCTTGACCAGCTCGGCCAGCTCCAGCACCGAGAACTGCTCGGTGAACTGGTTGTAGACGCGGAACTCGCCGGCGTCGGCGGGGTTCTCCACGGCCAGCTCGACGCAGCGCAGGGTGTCGCGGATGTTGAGGAAGCCGCGGGTCTGGTGGCCGGAGCCGTAGACGGTGAGGGGGTGGCCGATCACCGCCTGCAGGCAGAAGCGGTTGAGCACGGTGCCGAAGATCTCGTCGTAGTCGAAGCGGTTGATCAGGCGCTCGTCGCCCGCCGACTCCTCGGTCTCGATTCCGTAGACGACCCCCTGGTTCAGGTCGGTCGCCCGCAGGCCCCAGGTGCGGCAGGCAAAGTGGATGTTGGTCGAGTCGTGGACCTTCGCGCAGTGGTAGAGGGAGGCGGGCAGCTTCGGGAAGGGCAGCACGTCAGACCGGCCCTTGTGGGCGATCTCGATGTAGCCCTCCTCGATGTCGATGTTGGGCTGGCCGTACTCGCCCATCGTCCCGAGCTTGACCAGGTGGCACTCGGGGACGTGGTCGCGGATCGCGAAGAGCAGGTTGAGGTTGCCGATCACGTTGGCGTGCTGGGTCTCGACCGCGGTCTGGCGCGAGGCCATGGAGTAGGGGGCCGAGGCCTGCTGGCCGTAGTGGACGACCGCTTCGGGACTGGTCTCGGCGACCACCTCTTCCAGCAAGTCGCCGTCCTCCACCGCGCCGACGTAGGCGGTGATCTCCTTGCCGGAAAGCTCCCGCCAGGCGGCGATGCGGTCGGGGAGCTCGGCGATCGGGGTCAGGGAGTCGGTGCCCGCTTCGCGGTGCCAGCGGCGGCGGGAGAAGTTGTCGAGGACGGAGACCTCGTGACCGCGGGCGGAGAAGCGCATCGCGGTCGGCCAACCCAGGTAGCCGTCACCACCGAGGATCAGGATTCTCATAGGCGGCGCAGGCTACCGGACCGCTCGGGCCGTGAGGCCGAATGGGGCGCACCTACAATCGCGCCGTGAGGGAACGCGTCGAGAGAGCCTGCGGCGGTCGCGGGCGGGCCCTGATCCTGATCGCGATCTTCCTCCTCGGCCTCGGCCTTCGACTCGACTACGCGATCCGCGCCCCCCACGACTCGGTCGACGACGCCCGCGCCTACGCCCGCATCTCCAAGGCCCTGTTCGAGGGCGAGGGGTACACCCAGGGGCAGGGCTTCGAGTACCTGCAGTCGGCCTCCAACTACCAGCCGGGGCTGCCGCTCTTCGTCACCGGCGTCTACGAGGTCCGCGGCGCGGCCGACGAGGAGACGGCGCGGATCGTCCTGGCGCTGCTCAGCTCGCTGGCGATCGTCTTCGCCTTCCTGATCGGCCGTCGGCTCGCCGGTCCGACCGCCGGGCTGATCGCCGCCGGCGCGACCGCGGTCTACCCGGCGCTGCTCGAGTACGCCGGCATGTTGATGACCGAGCCGCTCGGGACCGCGCTGCTCTCGGGCATGCTGCTGCTCTATCTACGAGCGCGGGAGGAGGAGCGGGCGTGGCCGTGGGCGGCGACGGGGCTGGCGATCGGCGCGCTGGCGATGCTGCGCCCCGAGTACCTGCTGTTCGTCGCGGTCTTGCCGGTGCTGACGCTGCTGCCGTGGCGCGGTGGGTCGGAGGCAGGCCGGCGGCAGCTGCGGCTGGCGGGGCTGATGGCCGGCTGCGCGCTCCTCGTCGTCCTGCCGTGGACGGTCCGCAATTACGTCGCCTTCGAACGCGTGGTGCCGATCTCCACCGGTGGCGGTCAGGTGCTCTACGAGGGGAGCTATCTGCGTGCCGGCCCCGATCCCGAAGACATCACCGCCGATCTCCTGGCCCAGTACCCCTGGATCCGCCGCCAGCTCGGCCCGCTGCCGGGCCCGATCTACCGCGGCCAGGCCGTCGCCGCCCTCGCCCACCGCCGCCACCCGGGCGAGAACACCGACGCGGCGCTGACCGGGATGGCGGTTGACGCCTACGCCGACGCCGTCCGGGACGAACCGCTTGAGCTGGCGGGGTTCGTCGCCGGCAAGGTCTGGCTCGCCTGGACCGACCCCGCCCGCGGGGTGATGCGCTCCCCCGTTTGGCGGGCGCTGCAGATCGCGCTGCTCGCGGCCGCCGCGGCCGGCCTCCTGATCGGCCTTGCCCGGCGCCGGTTCGACGTCGTCGCGATCGCCGCAATCCTCCTCGTCGTGACCCTGGTGCAGGCGGCCTTCATCGCCTCGCCGCGGCGCACCCTCGCCCTGCTGCCACTGATCGCGGCGCTGGCGGGCGCGGGCCTGGTCTGGGCGATAGCGTGGGCGCGTGGGCGCCCTCGGCGATCGGATCTCCTCGCTCTGGCGGCGCGAGAACCGGGTGACCCTGTGGGCGCTGGCGGCGATCCTCGTGCTCGGCCTGGGCCTGCGCGCCCACGCGGTCGCCGAGCCGGTCGCAAACCCCGCTGACGACTCGCGCGCCTACTACGCGCTCGCCAAGGCGCTATATGAGGAAGGGAGCTACGGCGGGCCCGAATTCGAGGACTCCAGCGATTGGTCGCCGGGCGCACCGCTGCTCTACGCGGCCGGCTTCTACGCGACCGGAGGGGCGCGCGAAGGGACTGCGCGGATCGTCGAGGCGCTGCTCGGGCTCGCCGCAATCCTCGTCGTCTTCCTGCTCGGCCGGCGGCTCGGTGGGCCTGCGGCGGGGTTGCTGGCCGCCTTCGCCATGGCGGTCTACCCGCCGTTCATCCACTCCACCGGCGAGCTGACCAGCGAGTCGCCGGCGCTCCTCACCCTTCCCGCCGCCGTGCTCGCCTTCCTCTGGGCGAGCGAACGGGAGCGCCTGCGCGCCTGGCTCGTGCCCGGGCTGCTGTTCGGGCTGACGGCGATGTTCCGGCCGGAGTACCTGGCGGTCGGCGCGGCGTTCGTCGTCCTCGTCGCGATCCGGGTCGGAGCGCCGCGGGGCTGGCGACTCGGAGCGGCCGGAGCGGTGCTCGCTCTCTTCGCCCTGCTGGTGCCGATAGTCCCCTGGATGGTGCGCAACGCCGTCGTCCTCGACCGCGTGGTGCCGATCTCCACCGGCGGCGGCAAGGCCCTTTACGTCGGCACCTTCCTCCCCGCAGACGGCGAATACCAGCGGGTGAAGGCACTGCTGGTCGAACGCTACGAGCACCGCCGGCTCGAGCCGAAC
Organism: uncultured Solirubrobacterales bacterium; assembly: GCA_963799835.1. GTDB lineage: Bacteria > Actinomycetota > Thermoleophilia > Solirubrobacterales > 70-9 > VAYN01. The sequence continues at coordinate 2,301,887 of CAWCYE010000002.1, read as the reverse complement.
TCCGAGGCGCTCGACCAGGTCGACCCGACGCCGCTCTTCGACCGTGTCGCCGATCGCTATCCGGACCTGCCCCGCGACTCCGCCCTCGGCAAGATCGGCAAAGAGAACTTCTCCGAGTACTTCGGCGATGACCCCGGCGGCTATCTGGCGATGACCGCGCGCAAGGTGGGACGGATGTGGAGCAGCGGCGTCGGCGAGGCGATGAGCAGCGGCGTCGGCCGAGCGGTCCAGATCCTCTTGGTCGCCCTCGGGGTGGCCGGGCTCGCGCTGCTGGGAGTGCGGCGCCGGTGGTGGGAGCTGGTCGCTCTGGCGACCCCGGTGGCGCTGGTGACGGTCGTCGGCGCGATCTCCCTCGCCGCCCCGCGGCGCAACGAGGTGCTGATGACGCTTGTGTTTCCGCTTGCCGCCCTGGCCCTCTCATCCGGCCTCGCGGCCATATCCTCTGGCCGCAAATGGTCCCCGGTGCAGGCATCTTCCCCTCCGAGCTGACCGCGCTGCGAAGCGCCGGCCTCGTGATCGCGGCCGCGCTCGTCCTCTACGCGATCCTGCGCCGCCACTCGCTGCGCAACGTCGACGTGCTGATCCTGCTCGCGGCCGGCCTCGGGCTCGCCCTGGTCTCCGGCACGGAAATCACCGACGAGCTGCTCTCCGCCTTCTCCTTCGAAAAAGGCAACGGTGGGCGGATCCTCGGGCTCGCTGTCTTCGCGATCTTCGTGCTCTTCGCGCTGACCCTGCGGGCGCTGTCGCAGGCGGCGCGAAACTCGCGCCAGCTGGCGGCGGCGCTGGAGGGCCTCGCCTGGGAGGAGTTCCGCCAGGCCGGGCTCCCGGAGCGCTTCCGCGGCAAGCTCGCGATCCTCGTCCCCGCCTACAACGAGGCCGAGAACATCGGCCACGTGCTGCAGCAGATGCCCTCCGAAGTCTGCGGGATGGCGACCGAGACGCTGATCGTCGACGACGGCTCGCGTGACGGCACCGGCGACGTCGCCACCGAGCACGGCGCCGCGGTTGCCCGCCACGTCGCCAACCGCGGCGGCGGCGCGGCGCTGCGGACGGGGTACCGGTTGATGGTCGAATCCGGGGCCGAGATCGTGGTCACGCTCGATGCCGACGGCCAGCACCTACCCTCGGAGATGGAACGGCTGGTCAAGCCGGTGCTCGACGGCGAAGTCGACGTCGCCCACGGCTCCCGCGTCCTCGGCCACGCCGATCGCAACCACTTCGCCCGCGAGCTCGGCATCGTCTTCTTCAACCGCCTCGTCTCCCTGATCACCCGCACCCACGTCACCGATTGCTCCAACGGCTACCGCGCCGTGCGCACCACCGTCCTGCCGCAGCTGGTCCTGCGCCAGGAGCAGTTCCACACCTCCGAGTTCATGATCGAGGCGATCAAGCGCGGCATCCCCGCAAGGGAGATCCCGGTCACGGTCGAGCAGCGGCTGCACGGCCACTCGAAGAAGCCGGCGGTCGTCCGCTACGGCCTCGGGTTCGCCAACGCGATCGTCCGGACCTGGCTGCGCTGACGCCGCCTTGCGAGGGGCGAATGCGGCGTCGCCTCGCCTTTAGACGACGTGGGATCCATAGAAGCGGTGGTCCTTCTGGCCTACGCGGGTGTGATGCGGGCGCTGATTGCGCTCGCCTCGAAGCTCGCGGACCGCTAAGGGACGCACCGCAATAAAAACGGCCCCGGGTCACGACACCCGGGGCCGTCTGTGGAAACCCATAGAAACTTCAAGCGAAACTTTAGCGCTGCATCCGACGGAACGCGTTCACCTCACACCAGGGTGCCGGACGGAGGCCGGGTCCGGAAGATAGAGGTCCGTCCCGCACCCGGGGCAGACCTGGACGTAGAGCTTCAGGGCCTTGTGGCAGTTGGGGCACTGGCGTTCGGGTTCGTGCTTGTCGGAGCGGTAGAGGATCACCGCGAGGAGGCCGAACAGCGGGATCACCAGGCCGATCAGGAACCAGATCCAGAAGGAGCTGCCCTTGCCCCTGCCGATGATGCCGGCGGCGAGGCCGAAGAAGAAGGCGATGACGAGGTACTCGAAGCCCACGTCCCTATTTTGGCGCTTCGGCGGACGGGGGGGGGCTATGCCAGCGGCTTCGGGTGGCCGATCGAGCCGACCTCGGAGATGTCGCGCCGGAAGGGAAGGCTGGCGGTCCAGTCGACCACCGCGCGGGTTTTGCGAGCCGCGCCCGGGATCTGGCTCATGTGGTAGGTCCGGGCCATCCACCAGGCCGGGAAGCCGCGGAAGGTCCGGTTGCCGATCCGCCCAACCGCCTTGTAGCGGCCGAGGTTGACGAAGGACGCTTCGCCGCGGTACTCGAATGGGCGCGCCGAGCCGATTCCCAGCTCGGCGGCGATGTTGCGGGCCGCCACCGGGCCCTGGCGTACAGCGTGCTGGGCAGTCGGCGGGCAGACCCCGCCGCGCGGGTCCGGGGCCGAGGCGCAGTCGCCGATCGCCCAGACCGAGTCCATGCCCTCCACGCGCAGGTACTGGTCGACCGGGACCCGGCCGCGATCGTCGAGCGGCAGGTTAAGCTCCCTGAGGATCGGCTGGGGGGCGACGCCGGCGGTCCAGACCACGGTCCGGCTCGGCAGCGTCTCGCCGCTGGAGAGCCGGACGCTGTCGGGGCCGACCTCCTCCAGCGTGGTCTCCAGGCGGATGTCGATCCCGCGTCCGCGCAGCTCGCGCAGCGCGTAGTCGGCGAGCTGCTGGTCGATCTCGGGAAGCACCCTGCCGGTCGCCTCGACCAGCACCCAGCGCATCCCGTGCAGGCGGGCGCGCGGGTAGCTCTCGATCGCGTCGGCGGCGAAGTCCTGCAGCTCGGCCAGTGCCTCCAGGCCGGCGTAGCCGCCGCCGACGAAGACGTAGGTGAGGAGCTGGTCACGCCGCGCCGGGTCTTCACACGCGTTGGCGTCCTCGAGCGTCTCGACGACGTGGTTGCGCAGGTAGATCGCGTCGGCCAGGCTCTTGAACCCAACCGCGTGCTCGGCCAGGCCCGGCACCGGCAGCACCCGCGAGACCGAGCCGAGCGAGAGCAGCAGCTGGTCGTAGGGAATCGTCTCGACTTCGCCGTACTTGGCGCGCAGCTCGACCGTCTTCGCCTCGGGGTCGTGGCCGACGATCGACCCGATCCGCAGATAGGTGCGCTTGAGGATGTCCCGCAGCGGCGTGACCACGTGCCGCGGCTCCAGGGTCCCAGCCGCGGCCTCGGGCAGGAACGGCGTGTAGAGCGCGAAGTTGGTCTCGTTGACCAGCATCATCCGCGCCGACTGCCGCGGCATCACCTTCTCCAGCTCCCGAGCAGCAGCAGCCCCCCCGAATCCACCACCGGCAATGACGACGTTCCAGGCCATGGCTCCAACGTAGCACTTTGTAACAACCTGTCACAAAGTGCGAGATCACACTTTCGCGACACGTGAAACCGCAATTACCCGCGCTATAGGCGGGTTATTGCAGTCTCGCGAAGTCCGGCTGATCTAGGAGGGCTGGGGGAGTCTCGACGGAGCCTCCCCGCTGTTGCTCCGGAGAGGCTCCCCCAGCCCTCCCCCTCCCCGCTCTTGCTCCGCCGAGGCTTCCCCGGCCCTCTTATGCATCAGGAGCTAGATCTTCTCCCGAATCAAACGATTCACTTCGCCGCCGTCGGCGCGGCCCTTGGTCTCGCGCATCACCGCGCCGACGATCGCGCTGATCGCCTTCTCGTTGCCGGACCTGATCTGGGCCACGGCGTCGGGGTTCGCCTCAACGGCTGCGGCGACGATCGACTCCAGCTCGCCGTCGTCGGCCGCCATCTGGGCCAAGCCCTCCTGCTCGACGATCGCGGCGGGATCTCCGCCCTCGGCGACCAGCGCCGCGAGCACAACCTTGCCGCTGCCGTGGGAAATCTTCTTCTCCCCGACCATCGCGACCAAGGCGGCGAGCGCCCCGGGCTCGACCTTGGAGGCGGCTGCTCCTCCCTCGGCGTCGGCCTGGCGCAGCGCCGCGGCCAGCTCGCCCGTGACCCAGTTGGCGACGACCTTCGGCTCGGCCCCCTCCGCCTCCTTCGCGACCGCCTCGAAGTAGGCAGCGGTCTCGGGGTCGGCAGCGAGCGTCGCGGCGACGTCGGTCGCCAGTCCCATCTCGGCCTCGTAGCGCGCGATCCGCACGGCGGGCAGCTCGGGCAGCGCCTCGCGCGCCTTGCGCAGCATCTCCTCGGTCGGCGCCACCGGCACAAGGTCGGGCTCGGGGAAGTAGCGGTAGTCGTGTGCCTCCTCCTTGGAGCGAAGCGGCGTCAGGGTGCCGCTCTGGGGATCGAAGTGGAGCGTCTCCTGCACCACCGTCCCCCCCGCCTCGACCAGCTCGCGCTGGCGCTCCAACTCGGCTTCGATCCCGCGCTGCAGGAAGCGGAAGCTGTTCATGTTCTTCAGCTCGGTCTTCGTCCCCAGCTCCTCCGTGCCCGCCGGCCGGACCGAGACGTTGGCGTCGACCCGCAGGCTCCCCTCCTCCATGTTCACGTCGGAGACGCCGAGCTGGCGCACCGTCTCCCGCAGGAGGCGCGCCCACTCCGCCGCCTCCGCGGCGCCGCGCAGGTCGGGCTCGGTGACGATCTCCACCAGCGGCGTGCCGCCCCGGTTGAAGTCGACCAGGGAGGCGCCGGAGCCGTGGATTCGGCCCGACTCGCCGACGTGGACCATCTTCGCCGCGTCCTCCTCGAGGTGGGCGCGGTGGATCCGGACCTCGCCCAGCCGGCCGGCGCCGGCAAGCGGAATGTCGTATTGGCTGATCTGGTAGGCCTTCGGGCTGTCGGGGTAGAAGTAGTTCTTGCGGTGGAAGATCGAGCGCGGCGCCACCTCGCACTCCAGCGCCGCGGCGATCTGCAGCGCGAAGCGGATCGCCTGCTCGTTGGGCACCGGCAGCACCCCGGGATGGGCCAGGCAGACCGGGCAGGTGTGGACGTTCGGCTCGTCGCCGAAGGACAGCTTGCAGCCGCAGAACATCTTCGTCCTGGTCGCGAGCTGGACGTGAATCTCCAGCCCGATCACGGCCTCCAGCTCAGCCATCGCCGCCTCCCGGCCGCCGGTCGAAGCCGATCGACCGCTCCAGCGCGTGGGCCGCGTCCAAGAGGCCCTGCTCGCCGAAGGCCGGGGCGGCGATCTGGAACCCGACCGGCAGCTGCGGGCCGCCCCCCGTCGGCTCGGCCAGGCCCGCCGGGATCGAGATCGCGGGGATACCGGCAAGGCTCATCGGCACCGTGAAGAAGTCGTTGAGGTACATCGCCAGAGGGTCGTCGGTCTTCTCGCCCAGCCCGAAGGCGACCGAGGGCGAGGTCGGTGTGACCACGAAGTCGACGGCGGCGAAGGCGGTGTCGAAGTCCTCGGCGATCCTCGTGCGCACCTTCTGCGCTTGCCCGTAGTAGGCCTCGTAGTAACCGGAGGAGAGCGCGTAAGTGCCCAGCATGATCCGCCGCTTGACCTCGGTGCCGAAGCCCTCCGCCCGCGTCGTCTCGTACATCTCGACCAGGTCGGCGCCGCCGCCGGCGCGCATCCCGTAGCGGACGCCGTCGTAACGGGCCAGGTTCGAGGAGGCCTCGGCGGGGGCGATCACGTAGTAGGCCGAGATGCCGTGCTCGGCGTTTGGCAGCGAGACCTCGGCGATCTCCCCGCCCAGCTCCTCGATCCGGGCCAGCGTCCGCTCGAAGACCTCGCGCACCCCGGCCTCGAGGTCGTCGCGGCCGAGCTCCGCCGGCACGCCGAAGCGCAGCCCCTCGAGGCTCTCGAGCTCGGGGACCGTCACCCCACCATCGATCCCGACCGAGGTCGAGTCGCAGGCGTCGCGCCCCTGCAGGACCCCCAGCAGCAGCGCCGCGTCGCGGACGTCGCGGGTGAGCGGGCCGCACTGGTCCAGGGACGACGCGAAGGCGATCATCCCGTAGCGGGAGACCGCGCCGTAGGTCGGCTTCAGCCCGACGATGCCGCAGAGCGAGGCGGGCTGGCGGATCGAGCCGCCGGTGTCGGTGCCGATCGCCCACGGCGCCAGGCCACCGGCGACGGCGGCGGCCGAGCCGCCGGAGGATCCACCGGGGACGCGGCCGCGATCCCAGGGGTTGAGGACCGGCCCGAAGGCGGAGTTCTCGTTCGAGGAGCCCATCGCGAACTCGTCCATGTTGGTCTTGCCGAGGATCGGCGCGCCGGCCTCGAGCAGGTGCCTGACCGCGGTCGAGCTGTACGGCGGGCGGTAGCCCTCGAGGATGCGGGAGCCGGCAGTGGTCGGCACCCCCTCGGCGCAGAAGATGTCCTTGACCGCGATCGGGGCCAGGAGGGGGCTCTCAGGCGCGGGCGGCTCCCCTTTGTCGCCGTCGGGAAGCCAGAGATAGGCGTTCAGCTCGTCGCCGGCCGCCGCGGCCGCCCAGGCCTCGCCGTACTCGCTCGCCGAGAGGTCTCCCGCGGCCATCGCGTCCCGGGCCTCGAGGGCCGTCAGCTCGAGCATGTCCGCCATGTAGATCTAGGCCTCGGCCTGCGGCGAGGGGACGCGGAAGGCGCCGTCGACGGGGTCCGGCGCCGGCTCCAGCACCGCCTCTCGCGGCCAGCTCGGCCGTGGCTCGTCCGGCCGCAGCACGTTCTCCAGGTCGACCACGTGCGACGTCGGCTCCACCCCGTCCAGGTCGAGCTTGCCGATCCGGTCCACGTGCTCGAGGATCCCCGACAGCTCCCCCGTCATCCGCTCCACTTCCGCCTCGGAGAGCCGAAGGCGCGCCAGCTTGGCGACATGCAGCACCTGGTCCCGGTCGATCATTCGGCCGCATTCTAGGCGCGAGCCGAGCCTCGCCACCACTTTGGCTGCCCAGCCAGATATTGTCTTCCCGATGCAGGGGCCGGCCGCGGAGAGATTCGTCGTGATGAACCTCCGCCTGCTCGCGGTCAGCTTCGCCGTCGTCGGCATCCTCTTCATCGCCGTGCCCAGCGGCGTCCTCGACGTGATCTCCGACGTCGGCGAATGGTTCGGCAACGACACCCGCGCGCCCCACACGCAGGAGTACCTGTGGCTGGCGCTCGCCTTCGCCTACATGGTCGTGATCACGGCGATCTGCGTGCTGGCGCAGACCGACGTCGTCCGCTACCGCCCCCTGCTCATCGTCCTGGCGATCGGCAAGACCGCCTCCTCGCTGGCGGCGCTCGCCTTCTTCTTGATCCAGGACCAGGTCTTCATCTACCTGCTCAACTTCATCGTCAACGGCTTCCTGGCGCTGTCGGCGCTGTGGCTCTGGTCTCTGAGCGGGCGCATCGGCCGGCCGCTCGACCCCGGTTGACAGCGCTCGCCGGGGCTTTCGGCCGCTGAGCAACGCACCCTGAGCGCGATCTGCGCCGCCATGTCCCCGGGCATCGACGGGTTGCCTGCGGCGGAGCGAGACGTCGATGCCTCGGGGCCCGTCGCCGAGTTCCTCACCTCGGTCTCCCCCCGGATCCTGTCGCGAATCAAGCTCGGGCTGCGGGTTTTCGAGTGGCTGCCGTTCCCCTGGCGCTTCAGCCGGCTCGACCAGGCGGCCGCGGAGGACTTCCTGCAGCGGATGGGCCGCTCTCGCCTCTCCCTCTACCACGATCTGCTGCTGATGGCAAAGGTGTTCGCGACCCTCGGCTACGCGGTCACGCCGGAGGTCGAGAAGCGGATCGGCTTCGAGGTCTCCTGCGGCCTCGCCGACGGTTCGGCGCCGGAGCCGGCGGGCTCGCTCGGCGACACCGCCCCGATCGGCGAGGGTGAGGAGTGCGACGTCGTCGTCGTCGGCTCCGGCGCCGGTGGAGCTGCGACGGCCGCGACCCTGGCCGAGGCCGGCCTCGACGTGATCGTGCTCGAGGCGGGTCAGCACTTCAACCGTGACAACTACCCCGAGGACCACCTCGACGCGATCGCCGGCATCTATCGCGACGCCGGCCTGACGATCGCGGAGGGAAAGCCGCCGATCCCGGTCCCGGTCGCAAAAGTCGTCGGCGGCACCACCGTGATCAACTCGGGAACCTGCTTCCGCGCGCCGGACCCGGTCCTGGAGGACTGGCGGCAGCGGTTTGGGATCGGCTGGGCCGGCGACCTGGGCGAGGACTTCGCCGAGGCGGAGGACTTCCTGCGGGTGACCCAGCTCGACCCCGAGCAGATGGGGCGCAACGGGCAGCTGGCGATGGAGGGCGCGGCGGCGATCGGTGCCAGCGGCGCGCCGATCTCACGCAACGCCGGCAGCTGCGTCCAGTGCAGCTCCTGCCCCTTCGGCTGCCGGATCGACGCCAAGCGGGCGATGCACGTCAGCTACCTCCCCCGCGCCGTCGCCGCCGGGGCAAGGGTCCGCGCCGGGGTCGAGGCCGGCCACGTCCTGGTCGAGGACGGGCGTGCCGTCGGCGTCGCCTGCACGGCCGCCGCCAACGGCCGGCCGGCACGCTCCTACGAGGTGCGGGCCAGGCGCGCGGTGATCGCCGCGGGCGGCGCCCTGGGCACGCCCGAGCTGCTGCTTCGCTCGGGGCTCGGCGGGTCCCAGGTCGGCCGCAACTTCCACATCCATCCCGCCTGCTGGATCGGCGCCCGCTACGAGGAGGAGGTGCGGGGCTGGGACGGGGTGATGCAGAGCTACTACATCGACCAGTGGGAGGAGCAGGCGCGAGTCCTGCTAGAGGCGACCTTCACGCCGCTGGCGTTCGGCGGCGGCTGGCTGCTGGGGGCGGGCCGCGACCACCAGCGGGCGATGCTCGACTTCGGCCACGTCGGCTCGATCGGGGTCCACCTCTCCGACCTCTCCAGCGGCCGGGTCGGCCTCGCCGCAGGCGGGGCCCTGCGCGCTACCTACAAGCTGACCCAGGACGACGCGGGGCGGCTCGCCTTCGGGATCGCCCGCGCCGCCGAAGTCCACTTCGCCGCAGGCGCCACCGAGGTCTACCCGAACATCCCCCGGGTCGGCGTGCTGAAGCCCTCCCAGCTGGCCGAGTTCGAGGCGACGACCTTCAAGCCCTCCGACCTGCGACTGGAGGCGTTTCACCCGATGGGGACCGCGCGGATCGCCGCCGATCCCCGGCAGGGCGTATGCGACGTCGAGGGCGCGGTCAACGGCACCCCCGGGCTCTACGTCGCCGACGCCTCGCTGTTCCCGACCTCCACCGGCGTCAACCCGATGATGACGATCATCGCCTTCGCCAAGCGCGTCGCACGCGGCATTGCCGGCTAGTCGCCGGGTCAGCCGCGTGGCGGTGGAGGTGGGGGCGGCGCACCCGTGCCCGGGCCGCTCTGGTCGCCGGAGAGGCGGTCGGCGGTGCCGCCGAACGAGGCGCCTTCTTCGTCCATGGCTCGGTAACCCCCGTAGGTGATCCCGCCGGCCGCGATCAGGCCGAGGAAGATCCCGAGCGAGGGACTGACGTCGACCGAGAGGCCGGGAACGCTCTCGCTTCCGGGTGGGTCGATGATCCGGTAGAGGATCAGCAGCACCGAGATCGCCCCCAGCACCGCGACCACAGCGCCCAGCGGGACCGCGGGCTCGAATGCCGAGTCGCTGAGCCGGAGCCCGACGGCGATCAGCGTCGCGAGGATCGTGATCATCAGGAAGATATCGATGTTGCCGAGGGCTTCCCAGGCGTTGCCGGAGCCGGTAGCACTGGCGACGAAGCCTCCACCGCCGCCGCTGACCTCGACGCTGAACCAGTCGAAGAACATGAAGAAGAAGAGCAATACTGCCGACGCGCCGGCGATCTTCTCTCCAGTGCTGAGCCTGTCCATCCGGAACCTCCTCGGATCGGGGTCGTTCCGACCCTACACCCGCGACAGGCGGCTGCCCGCGGCCTGCAGGGTGTTGACCAGGAGCATCGCGATCGTCATCGGACCGACGCCGCCCGGGACCGGCGTGATCGCCGCCGCCACCTCCGCCGCAGCCTCGTAGTCGACGTCTCCGACGACGCCGTCCTCGAGCCGGTTCATGCCGACGTCGATCACCACAGCGCCCGGCTTGACCGCCGCCGCGCCGAGCAGCTTGGGAACGCCGACCGCGGCGACCAGCACGTCCGCGCGGGCGCAGGTCGCCTCGAGGTCGCGGGTGCGCGAGTGGCAGACGGTCACGGTCGCATTGGCCGCGAGGAGCAGGCGCGCGACCGGCACCCCGACCAGCTTCGAGCGACCCACCACGACCGCCTCCGCCCCCTCCAGCTCGACGCCCTCGTGGCGCAGCAGCTCAATCACCCCGGCGGGGGTGCAGGGGACGAGGCCCGGAGTCCCGTGCGCCAACAGGCCCGCGTTGAGCGGCGTCAGCCCGTCCACGTCCTTGCCGGGGTCGATCGCGCCGACGACGGCGTTGGGGTCGATCTGGTCGGGGACCGGCAGTTGGACAAGGATTCCGTCGACCTCCGGGTCGGCGCCGAGCCCGCGCACAAGCTCAAGCAGCTCGCCCTCGCTCGTCGACCCGGCGAGGCCGTGGTGGACGGAGCGCATCCCCACCTCCTCGCAGGCGCGGTGCTTGCCGCGGACGTAGATCTCCGAGGCCGGGTCCTCGCCGACGATCACCGTGGCGAGCGTCGGCACCCGGCCCGCCTCGGCCTCGTAGGCCGCGACCTCGCCGCGCACCCGCTCGCGGACCGCGGCGGCGACCGCCTTGCCGTCGATGACCCGCGCGGCCACCGCTAGCGCTTCCGGATCGGGGCGTAGTCGGCCATCAGCTTGCGCTCGGAGCCGTCGCCGGAGAAGCGGACGACGACGACCCCTCCCGGCTCCACCCCGGTGACCACGCCGTCGCCGAAGCTGGCGTGGACGACGTCGTCGCCGGTCTGCAGCTCCAGCGCCGGCCCGGGGTTGACCGGCTGTGCCGGCGAGGCGGCGGGCGTCCCCGTGCTCCAGGTCATGCCGGCGGCGGGGGCGCTGCCGTGGCGCTCGGTCAACTCGGCCGGCAGCTCGTCGATGAAGCGCGAGGGGAGATTGCGCTCGGCCCGGCCGAACAGCCGCCGTTCCCGGGTCCAGGTCATGTAGAGGCGGCGGCGGGCGCGGGTGATGCCGACGTAACAGAGGCGCCGCTCCTCCTCTTCCCCGCCCTCCTCCAAGGCGCGCATGTGGGGGAAGGCGCCGTCCTCGCAGCCGACGATGAAGACCGTGTCGTACTCCAGCCCCTTGGCGTTGTGGAGCGTCATCAGCGTCACCAGCGACTCCTCGCGCTGCAGCGAGTCCTGGTCGGTGTAGAGGGAGATCTGCTGCAGGAACTCCTCAAGGGGAGGCGTCTCGCTCTCCCCCTCGCGCTCGCGGTTGATGTCGAACTCGGCCGCCACCCCGACCAGCTCCTCGAGGTTCTCGGCGCGCCCCTCGGCCTCGACGGTGCGCTCGGCCGCGAGCGCTTCTAGGTAGCCGCTCTCGTTCAGCGTCGCCTCCAGCATCCCGGCGACCGGAGAGCCCCCTTCGGCGCGTTCGCGCAGGCCCTCCATCGTCTCGTGGAAGCGGCCCACCGCCTTGATCGCGGCGCCGCTCAGCCCCGGCACCTCCTCGGCCCGTTCGAACACCTCCCAGATCGGCAGCCCGGTGGTGTTGGCGTGGGAAAGCAGCCGTCCCTGGCTGGTGTTGCCGATCCCGCGCCGGGGCGAGTTGACGACCCGCGAGAAGGAGACCTGGTCGGCCGGGTTGACCAGCAGGCTGAGGTAGGCGATCGCGTCCTTTACCTCGGCCCGGTCGTAGAACTTGGTGCCGCCGATCACCTGGTAGGGCACCTCGAATCGCACCAGCGTGTCCTCCAGCACCCGGCTCATCGCGTTGGTCCGGTAGAAGACGGCGACCTCAGAGCGGGCGACGCCGTGCTCCTCGCCGAGGCGCTCGATCTCGCCCGCGACCCAGCGCGCCTCCTCGTGCTCGTCGCCTAGCTCGGAGAGCTGGACCAGGTTGCCCCCCTCGATTTCCGTCCACAGCTCCTTCGGCCGCCGCTGGCGGTTGCGCTCGACCACGGCGTTGGCGGCGGAGAGGATCGTCTGGGTCGAGCGGTAGTTCTGCTCCAGCTTCACCACCGCCGCCTCGGGGAAATCCTGCTCGAAGTCGAGGATGTTGCGGATGTCGGCGTGGCGGAACCCGTAGATCGACTGGTCCTCGTCGCCGACCACCATCAGGTTGCCGTGCTCGGAGGAGAGCAGCTGCAGCAGCCGGTACTGGGCGTGGTTGGTGTCCTGATACTCGTTGACGAGGACGTGGCGGAAGGTGCGGCGCCAGCGCTCGCGCACCTCCTCGAACAGCTCCAGGGCGTTGACCGTGCGGACGAGCAGGTCGTCGAAGTCCATCGCGTTGGCCTCCAGCATCCGCTTCTCGTAGAGCGGGAAGGCCTCGGCGACGACTTCCTCGAAGACGCTCGCCTGGGACTCGGCGTAGCTCGCCGCGTCTATCAGCTGGTTCTTGGCGCCGGAGATCTTCGCCCGGATCGCCCGCGGCGGGTAGCGCTTGGGGTCGACGCCGAGCTCGGAGAGGCAGCGTTTGAGCATCCGCAGCGAGTCCGACTCGTCGTAGATCGTGAAGCCCTTCGAGTAGCCGAGCCGCTCGGCGTCGGCCCGCAGCATCCGCGCGCAGGCCGAGTGGAACGTCGTCACCCACATCGCCCGCACCGAGCGGCCGACCAGCTGGCCGACGCGCTCGCGCATCTCCGAGGCCGCTTTGTTGGTGAAGGTGATCGCCAGGATCTCACCCGGCCTCGCCGCGCCGGTCGCCAGCAGGTAGGCGATCCGGTGGGTCAGGACCCTGGTCTTGCCGGAGCCGGCGCCGGCCAGCACCAGCAGCGGCCCCTCGCCGTGTTCGACCGCCTCGCGCTGGGGCGGATTCAGCCCCGCCAGCAACCGCTCGACGCGGTCGGCGCCGGGCTCGGTCGGCGCTCCCTGGGACTGCTCGAATTCCTCTGGAGGGGTCTCGGACTCGCTCTGCAGCGTCACCCGTCGAGAATAGCCAGGGGCGCGGCGGGGCCCGGCCGGGCCCAGCGGCCGATCACAGCGTCGGCGGCCGCTCCCGGGCGCCATCCAGGCAGTGCCCGAAGAGCCGCATGCTGAGGGGCACGCTCGGATAGAGGAGCAGGGATTCGACCTTGGGCCGAGGCAGGCGGTCAAGGACCGCCGACACGCATGCGGTCATCGATCGAGTTACATCTACGCCGACGGCGCCGATCCCCTGCAGGATGCCCTTGGCCAGGGCGAACCGGTCGATCCTGTCGTAGCCGAGGTTGCGGTCGATCCTCCAGTGGCCTCGCTCTTTTACCAGCTCCAGCGTGAGGACCTGGCCCTTGAGACCGAGGCCTTCGGTGAGCACCTCGGCATTCCCGGTCGCGCGGGAGCCGTTGACGACGATCTCGGTGACGCGGACGATGTTCGTGAGCTCGAAGCGCACGCGAACCGCCTCGGTGCACGTTTCGATCGCGGCGACCCCCTTCTCGCGGGTGCCCTGCTCGAGGTACCGCGGCGTCGCCAGTTCGAGGCACACCGCCGGGTCCTTCCCCGAAAAGAACTTCGCGATCGTCCGTAGGACCCTGCCCTCGTCCGGGCCGCGGAAGAGGTGCTCGGGGCAGGTCTGGGCCAGCCAGATCGCATCCGCGTCGCTCCTGTGGAGGGCCACGCCTTCGAACCTCTGCCGGGGTGCCGTCGCAAGGCTGTCGACAATGCAGCGGCCCTGCTCCTCACTGAGTTCTCCCTCTTCCTCGATGCTCGTCTCCAGCGACTTGATGAACGGTCCCCTGTCGAGCTTCGCGAAACGCACCACCTCGTCGGCCTTCCACCGATCGCCATCCCTGACCAGGGACATTTCCAAGGTCTGGCCGTCGAAGGAGCCACCCTCGAGGGCGACCTGCGCGGTCGCGGTCGAACCCCCGACCTCGACCCCGCGGACGGTCACGGCCTCGGTCTCGGGGTCGGTCTCGTCTTCGATCTCCTCCTCGCACTCCCGCAACGCCGCCTCTCCCTCCTCGCCGGCGACCTGTTCGCGGTAGTCGGCGGTCATCAGCTCCGTGCACTTGGCCGGGTCGTCGCCCAGCAGGGCCTCGCGGAGCGTCGCTTCGATTCGCGACTCCTCGCTGTCGCCGCCACATGCGGCGAGCGCGAACGACAACAGCAGGCAGGGCAGGAGGCAGTGACGCTTTTTCAAGAGGAGCCTTTTCGGAGAGATCTGACGACTTCAGGCGGCGGCGCAGGCTACCTCAGCCGCCAGCCGAGGATCGGCCGGTCCTGCTGCGAATACGAGATGCGTCCGCATCGGCTCCCTCGCCCCCGTCCAGGGCCGCGAGCCGCTGCTCGAGGTCGGCGATCCGCTCGGAGAGGTTCTTGATCGCCTCGGCGATCGGGTCCGGCAGGTGGATCCAGTCGGCGTCGGGCCCTTCGACCCGTCTGCCTTCGACCCTGACCGGGTGGCCGGGGTTGCCGACCACGGTCGCGCCGGGGGGCACGTCCTCGACGACGACCGTGTTGGCGCCCACCTTGGCGCCGTCGCCGACGGCGATCGGCCCCAGCAGCTTGGCGCCCGAGCCGACGGTGACGTTGTCCCCCAGCGTCGGGTGGCGCTTGCCGCGCTGGAAGCCGGTCCCGCCCAGGGTCACTCCCTGGTAGAGCGTCACCCGGTCGCCGACCGTCGCGGTCTCCCCGATCACCACGCCGGAGCCGTGGTCGATGAAGAACTCTTTGCCGATCTCGGCCGCCGGGTGGATCTCCACCCCGGTCACCGACCTGGTCGTGTAGGCGATCACCCGGGGCAGCAGCGGCACGCCGGCTTCGAGCAGCGCGTGGGCGGCGCGATGGGCCAGCAGCGCCTGCACCCCCGCCCAGCTGGTGAGGATCTCGAAGGTGGAGACGCCCTGGGCGGCGGGGTCGCGCGAGCGGGCCGCGGCCACGTCCGAGCGCACCTCCGATACGACTCTCCTCCACCTGCTCATGGTGAGAAGAAGGGTAGGGACATATAGCGCTCGCCCGAGTCGCAGACGATCGTGACCACCCTCTTGCCGGCCATCTCCGGCCGGCGGGCGACCTCGAGCGCCGCCCAGATGTTGGCCCCGGCGGAGATCCCCGCCAGGATGCCCTCCTCGCGGGCCACCAGGCGCGCCGTCTCCAGCGCGTCCTCGTCGCTCACCGCCAGGATCTCGTCGATTACCTCGCGGTCGAGGACCTCGGGGACGAAGCCCGCGCCGATCCCCTGGATCTTGTGCGGCCCCGGGGGACCGCCGGAGAGGACCCGCGAGCTGGCCGGCTCGACCGCGACGACAAGCGTCTCCGGCGCCCGCTCCCGCAGCATCCGCCCCACCCCGGTAATCGTGCCGCCGGTCCCGACCCCGGCGACGAAGGCGCCGATCTGGCCATCGGTGTCGCTCCAGATCTCCTCCGCGGTCGTGCGCCTGTGGACCTCGGCGTTGGCCGGGTTGGAGAACTGCATCGGCATGAAGCCCCGGCGCTGCTCGCGGATCTCCTCAGCCAGCGCGACCGCCTCGTTCATCCCGCCCAGGGAAGGCGTCTCACGCACCTCGGCGCCGTAGGCGCGCAGCAGCTTCGCCCGCTCCCGGCTCATCCCCTCGGGCAGGGTGAGGATCAGCTCGTAGCCGCGCGCGGCGCAGACCATCGCCAGCGCGATCCCGGTGTTGCCGCTGGTCGGCTCGACCACGACCGAGCGTCCCGGCTTCACCAGCCCCTCCTCTTCGGCGGCGTCGATCATCGCCACCCCGATCCGGTCCTTGACCGAGCCGCCCGGGTTGAAGTACTCGAGCTTCACGCAGACCTGGCCGCCAGCCTCCTCGGCCATCCGGTCCAGGTGCACCATCGGCGTGCCGCCGACGACGGCCGAAGCCTCCGCCCCGATCCGCATCAGATGGCGCTATCGAGTTCCGCTGACACCGCCCGGGGACTCTAGGCGAAACTGCATCAGTGTCCGATATGCGGACACTGATGCGGTTTCGCGCACTGCGACGGGCTAGACGGCGCGCAAACCCTCCACCGGCTCGTCCTCGTCGGCGACCGTCGCCGCCGGCTGGGGCTCGGTCTCCGGCGGGACCGGGGTCGAGGTGCGGGCCTTCGCGTCGCGCTCGACCCCGTTGACGGTCTCTTCCAGGTTCTGCGCCAGCTTGCGGACCTGCGATCCGACGTCGTCGCGCTTCAGTGCGAGGTCGCGGATCACCGTCTCGATGTCTTCGCGGCGGCGGGTTGCCTCGGCGACGAGCTGTTCGGCTCGCTGCTCGGCGGTGCGCACCGTCTTCTTGGCTTCGTGGCCGGCCTTCTCCAGCAGCTCGTCGCTCTCGCGCTTGGCCTCGAACCGGGTCTGCTCGGCGTAGTCGTCGGCACCGGCACGGGTCTCCGACGCGTACTGGTTCGCCGCCTCGCGGGAGGACGTCGCCTCGGCGCGGGCGTCGCGCAGCTGTTCGCGGGCCTCGGTTTCGGCGCTGTTGCGGGCGGAATCGGCCTCGGTCTTGGCAGTGTCGAGCAGCGCCCGCGCCTCCTGCTCGGCCTCGCGCCGCAGAGACTCGGCGCCGTCCTCGGCGTCGGCGAGCATCTGCGCGGATTTGTGCGCGATGCGCTCGAGCCGGCGCCGGACCACGTCGCCGCCGCCACCGTCGATCCAGTCGGCCACCTCGCGGAGGAACTCGCGGACCTCACCCTTGTCGAAACCTTTGCGCTCCTCTGAGAAGGTGATGCTCCGCAGTTGAGTCTGCATCTCGTCGTCCATGAGCCTCCCTGGTTACCCGGACCTACACGCCGGTGTGGGGCAGACGCCAGAAAAGCGCCTGCTGTCAGCCATAAGTTGAGCAAGATAACCCGGCCAGTCGGGTCTTGGCGAGGATTTCCTCCCAGTGGCGGACGGATGGACTAGCGGGATAGCTAGCCTGCTGACTTGACGATGGCGGCCGAACGACGCGATGGCATGGGGATCGAGGTCGAGGGACTCGTACGCGAGTTCAAGAACGGGCCGCGCGCGGTCGACGCGATCGACCTGCGCGTCGAGGCGGGCGAGATCTACGGCTTCCTCGGCCCCAACGGCGCCGGCAAGTCGACGACGGTGCTGATGCTGACGACGCTGCTGCCACCGACCGCGGGCACCGCGCGCGTGGCCGGTTTCGACATCGTCCGCGAGGGGCCACGGGTGCGGGCCTCCATCGGGGCGGCCCTGCAGGAGGCGGCGCTGGACCCTCTGCTGAGCGGCCGCGAGCACATGCGGCTGCAGACCGCCCTGCACGGGCTGCCCAAGGCCGAACGGGTCGAGCGCGGGCAGGAGCTGCTGGAGCGGGTGGGGCTGACGCAGGCGGCCGACCGCAAGGTGGGCGGCTACTCGGGCGGGATGAAACGGCGCCTCGACCTGGCGCTGGCGCTCGTCCACCGGCCGCGCATCCTCTTCCTCGACGAGCCAACCACCGGCCTCGACATCCAGAGCCGCACCGCGCTTTGGGACGAGGTGGCGAGGCTGGCGACCGACGAGGGCGTCACCGTCTTCCTCACCACCCAGTACCTGGAGGAGGCGGACGCGCTTGCCGCCCGGGTCGGGATCATCGACCACGGCCGCATCGTCGCCGAGGGCACGCCGTCCGCGCTCAAGGCCGAGATCGGCCGCCCCACGGTCGAAGCGGTGCCGCGCGAGCCGGGCGAACGCGGGCGCCTCGGCGACGTGCTGGAGCGCTTCGGGCCGCGCACCGGGGCCTCGCCGGGGGGAGCCTCAGCGCGGCTGGAGGGCGGCGAGGCGCAGCTCGCCGAGGTGGTCCGCGCGCTCGACTCGGAGGGGATCGCGATCGAGCGCCTGCAGCTCCACGCCCCCTCGCTCGACGACGTCTTCCTCGCCAAGACCGGGCGCTCGCTGGAGGGAGCGGAGGACGCCGAGGAGGGCGAGCCCGAGGCGGAGGCGGTCGGCACCGAATGAGCGGCCGGCTGCGCACCCAGGTCGGCCAGCTCGCCCACCGCTCGGTGCTGCGCACCCTGCGCCAGCCGGCGCAGATCGTCCCGGCGCTGGTCTTCCCGCTCTTTCTGCTCGCGGTCAACTCGGGCGGGCTCGAAAGCGCGACCAACCTGCCCGGGTTCCCGACCGACTCCTACCTCACCTTCGCTCTGGCGGTGCCGTTCATGCAGGGGGCGCTGTTCTCGGTGATGAACGCCGGCACCGACCTCGCCCGCGACATCGAGACCGGCTTCCTCAACCGGCTGGCGCTGACCCCACTGCGCGGTGCGGCGCTGCTGAGCGGTCTGCTCGCCGGCGCCGTCGTGCTCGGCCTGGTCCAGGCCACGACCTACCTGGCGGTCGGGCTGATCGCCGGCGCCGACCTCGCCGCGGGGGTCGGCGGGGCGCTCGTGATCGTCGCCCTCTCGGTCCTGATCACGATCGGCTTCGGCTCGGTCGGCCTCTTCGTCGCCCTGCGCACCGGGTCCGGCGAGGCCGTGCAGAGCCTCTTCCCGGTCTTCTTCGTCTTCCTCTTCCTCTCCTCAATGGCGCTGCCGCTCGAACTGCTCCAGACCGACTGGTTCCACGCGGTCGCCTCGGCCAACCCGGTCTCCTACCTGCTGGAGGCCTTCCGCTCGCTGCTGATCGAAGGCTGGGACATCGGAGCGCTGGCGCTGGGCTTCGGCATCGCCGCCACGGTGCTGGCGATCGGGATGGCGGCGGCGAGCGGCTCCTTGAAGACGCGGTTGATGCGGACGTGAGCGGGTCCGTGGAGAGTCGCAACGCCGCGAGCTTTCGCACGATCGCCCTCGCGGTCGCCTGGCGCAGCATCCACAACTTCCTCAGCAACCCGGCCTTCCTGGTGCCGGCGGTCGCCTTCCCGCTCTTCTTCTTCGTCGCCTTCGCCGGCGGTCTCTCGGCGATCGGCAACGCCCCCGGGTTCGACTTCCCCAGCGGCTACACCGCCTTCCAGTTCGTCTTCGTCCTGCTTCAGTCGGCGGCCTTCGGCGGCGTCTTCACCGGCTTTGGCATCGCCCGCGACTTCGAGATCGGCTTCGCCGGGCGCTACCTGCTCGCGGCCACGGACCGCCGGGGCATCGTCGCCGGCTACGCGCTCGCCGCGCTGCTGCGGGCGGCGATCACCTGGACCGTGCTGACCACGATCGCCCTCCTCGCCGGGATGGAGGTGGGTGGAAGCGGGATCGAGCTCTTCGGCCTCTACGGCCTCGCCGTGCTGACCAACCTGGCGGCGACGATGTGGGCGGCGGGGGTGGCGATGCGGGTCCGCTCGATCCAGGGTGGGCCGCTGATGCAGTTCCCCGTCTTCCTGATCCTCTTCCTCGCCCCCGTCTACGTGCCGCTCAGCCTGCTCAGCGGCTGGATCCACGCCGTCGCCTCGGTCAACCCGGCGACCGCCCTGCTCGAGGCCGGCCGCGGCTTCATCTCCGGCGAACCCGACGTGGTCGCCCTCGCCTTCGCGATCGCCCTCGCCCTGCCGGTCGCCTTCGCCTTCTGGGCCCGCAGCGGCCTGCGCCGCGCCGAAGCGGCCGGCTGAGTCAGCCGGCCAGGATCGTGAACGTTCGGAGAGCCGCCTTGGAACGATTGCCGGCGGCGTCACGAGCCGTAAGCGTGAGGCGGTAGCTGCCCGGCTTCATCCGCCTGGTGCCGAGGTGGCCGCTGAGCGCGAGGCTGCCAGGCCCCGCCTCGATTGCCCGCATCAGCGTCGCGATGCGGGTGGGCTTCTGACCGGGCCGCATACGCTCGATTCGGATCGAAAGCGTCCCCGCCTCGCTGCTGGAGAACCGCAGCACCCTCGTACGCGACAACGACACGGCACTCAACACCGGCGCCGTCGTATCGGAGCCAGGCCGCGTGCCTCCACCATCGCCCGATCCGCCCCCCGAGACCGGCGGCGGGGTGGGACGAGGCGCATCGAAGACTCTGACGAAGCCGGCCGGGCCGCAGAGCGGAACGGGCCAGCTGTCGCCCGTCGACGTGATCGGGCCGACCACGCCGCCCTGGCTCGCGAAGTTGTCGCAGAAGATCCCGTGGGTCGGGCCGGTCGCGACGTTGCCGGAGGTGTCGAGGGTGCCGACGCCGGCGAGCGAGCCCGAGGTGGCGACCGCACCGCGCAGGGGGCCGCCGAACGTGTTCGCTTCGATACGCACGTCGGTCGTGCGAATACCGTCCGTGCCGGCCGAGCCGAGCGCGAGCACGCCCCACATCGTGTTGGCCACCGCGCCGCTGTAGCTGATCGCGTTGTTGCGGACGTACAGACCGACGAGGCCGTTGCTGGTCACGACGTTGAAGCTGGTCCGCTGGACGAGGGTGTTGCCGTCGATTTCGAGGTGGTCCGGCGTGCGGGAGTTGTGAGGCACCGCGCTGATCACCGCGCCAGGGCCCGCGCTCGGCTCGCGCGTAATCGAGTTCTGGAGGACGCGCGTGCGGGCACTGTCCTTGCTGACGGAGATCGCCGGCGCACCCGTGGCCTGCGTGAGCGTGATCCTGTTGCGATCGATCTCGACATCGTCCGACTGAAAGACGTCGATGCCGCGCCCGGCGAGCACGTTGTCGGTCACGCGCGCGCGGTCGACCAGTTGCAGCTGGATCGCGTCGACCCCGTGCGGGCCGGGCGACATCGTGAAGGTGTTGTGCTGGATCGACACGTCGCTCGTGTCGCCGCTGCCCTCGAAGTCCAGGTCGGTGTTGCCGACGTCGCCGAAGCGGTTGTCGACGATTTCGAGCTGCGCGGTCCCGCTGTGCACCGCGACGCCGCTGCGGTCGCAGTGGAGGAAGTCGTTGTCGCGGATCTTCACCCGCTCGATCATGCGACCGTCGTTGAAGCCGACCAGCTGGATGCAGTCGCCGGACTTCTCGCCCACGCGGATCGGGTGGTCGAACAACACGCGCGAGATCTCCGCGTCGGTTGCAGGGCCCAGGAGCTTGACCGCGTGGGTCTGCTCGGCCGTGTCGCTGATCGCGCCGGTGGCGATCGAGAGGTCGTGCAGCGTCGAGCCTGTTCCCAAACGGATCCCCTCCCAGTCCTGGCCACCGGTCGAGCCCCTGAAAGCAAGCACGGTGCCCGGGCCGTCGCCGAATAGCTCCGCGCCCGAGGCATCGAGCATCATGGACGGTGGGCGCGCGGGTGGCGTGAACGGGATCGAGGCGATGTCGTATACGCCGGCCGGCAGGTGCGCGCATCCCTGCGAAGTGAGCGCGTTCTGGATCTCGACGCGATCGTCGTCGCCGTCGCCCGGGATCGCAAGTGGAACAGAGCACGCGGCGTCAAGCTCGCTGGTAGTGCCGTCGGGGGCGGGGATCGCCAGGAGCGTCAGGGCGGCGAGGGCAAGCGCAAGGAGAAGCGCGCGGGGCCTATGAGTCATCTCGGCACCAAGACGGCTCGAGTTACGAGGGGAAATCAAGGAATCTCCGGGTCAATCGGGACGAGGGCTGGGTTTGAAGGAATACGCCGGAGCGGTCCTTGGCGTTCAAGGGCTCCGAGGTTCCTCCACGAATGTCTGGTGGCGCGCTTGGGAGAACCCCATCCGCCAGCCGCTGTCAGAGCGACTTATGCAGTCGTCAGCGGACGATCCGTCAGCGTCGCCGTCGCGACGTGCAATGGGCCGCTCTGCTCACCTTCGTCGGCGAGATAGAGCGCCACTCCATCCTGCAGCGACTTGAACAACTCGTCCAGGGTGTCGCCGGAAGCGAAGCAGCCGGGCAGCTCCGGAATATCAGCCCAGTAGCTGCCGTCCTCGATATGGATACGAGCAGTTAGCTCCATAGGTGAAGTTCCCTCATCTTAGCCCTGCCTGTCTGAGAATCGCCCGGGCCAAACCCGTGGGGTAGTCGCGCCCCCTCCCCTCTACGCCAGTCAGATCGGGAGCAACCGGACCTAGATGAAGTACGCCGTCAACTTAGAGTCTCGGCGATGACTCGATCCGAGGCCCTGCCTTCATCTGGAGCGCTGGAGGAAGTCCGGCGCCTGGCGGGCCCGTCGGCCGTGGTCCGGGGTGCCGCGCGCCTCGAAGGCGGCCAGCACGCGGACACCTGGAGAGTTGAAACTGAGAATCCCGTAATCGGCGTCGTCGTCCGCCAGTTTCCGGTGGACGACCCTGCCCCCTTGCGTGAGCAGCGTGTACTGCGGGCCCTCGACGGACTCGGCGGTTTAGCCCCGGTGCCGCTCGGCGGCGACCTGAGCGGCCGCTGGTCGAAGTACCCGACCTCTTTGATCAGCTGGCTTGACGGTCAGCCGGACATCACTCCGACCGACCCGAGGGGGTGGGCGCACGAGTTAGGTCACGCGCTCGCCGCGGTGCACGCGGTCCCGACCGAGCGGCTGGCGGAATTGCCGAGCGTGTTCGACCGCAACGGAGGCTCTCAGGAGATATTGGGGGGCCCGCTGGCGACGGAGGTTCGGTCTCGCTGGTCAGAGGTCGTTGCGTCGCCGGAGGTGCTCAGCCACTCCGATTACTGGTCGGGCAACGTCGTCTGGCGGGACGGAAGGCTCACGGGCATCGTCGACTGGTCCGACGGGTCGCGCGGCCCACGTGGCTTCGACTTGGGCTGGTGCCGACTCGATCTCGTCCTTCTGTTCGACGAGCAGATTGCCGACGAGTTTCTTGCGGCCTATGAAGCAGGGACCGGCCAGGCAGTCGGCGAGATGCGTCTTTGGGACTGCTGGGCCGTCGCTCGGTCCGATGACGCGGTCGGGTCCTGGGCTCCGAACTACCTGCCGCTGGGCCGCGCCGACCTCGATGAAGAGGAACTTCGGCGACGCCATGCGCAATGGACGGCACGCCTCCGAGAGCGGGCGTAAGCCTCAGCCCGCAAGATTGTACGACTAGTCTCGCGGGTGTCGCCGGACTGGCGGTACGCCCTCGGATCCAAGAAACTCGCGAGTCTCTGCTCGCGTTTGATCGAGAGGCACATCCCCGGTAAGACCCTCTTGGAGGTAGTCGATTGGCGCAGTGGTCTGATCTAGCGGCACCTCAGGCGCCACGTTGACTGGCTCCGGACGCTCTTCTGGATCGGTCATTTCTGATTCCCGTTCGGAGCGTCACGGCCCTCATAGTCAACAGGTGCCGTGGTCTGATCAAGCGGGACGCCAGGAGGCGGAGGTGAGGGATTAGGTGCTTTCGACATTTAGATCAACTCCACGATCAGGATACCAATGGCGAGAACGGAAAAGGCAAGGCCAGCGAGAAACGCATAAAGAGAGACATTGATGGCTTTGGCAGCATCATTGCCGCCGTCTTGGGCGTTCCTGGTAGCGGTCTCCAGTGCCCGAAGCGACCGAACGTGAACGCGCCAAAGATCAGGCTCGCTCTGGAATCGGTCGGAGACGTAATTGGTGATCTCGTCAGCCGAGATCGATGCGAATGGCTGCGGCTTGATTACGCCAACACCGGCAACCACCACCGACACCGCCAGACAAAGAGAGGCACCGAGCAGCGCCAGCCCTATCGCGGTGCCGGTGCAACCGTCAACCGTTTCGAAGATCTTGGAGGCGTTGCCCCCGATCAAGGCCAGGAACACAGCGCCGAAGCCCGCGACCTGACCTCCCCTCGTCCGCAAGGACTCTGCCCGACGCTATTGGTCCTCCAGCAGCCGCTGGGCCTCCTCTACGTACCAAGCAATCGCTTCGGCATTCGGCTTGGTGGGCGACTGTTTCGCGGAAGAATCCATGGAAACGCGATCATTCATCACGCTGCGGACACTCCCGACGGTCACTGGGTCCCATGCGCCACTGGTTCGCCAGTGAACCTGCCCAGACCGCTGGCACTGCACGCAGCCGCAAGTGCATTCGGCAGCTACCGAAGCCCGCTTCACGCCAATGGGCTGCCTCTGTCTCTCCGGCGGAGGCCTTCAGACTCTCTAGCTCGCTGAGGATCGTGTCCATCTGGTGAGTGGCCTGAAGGATCGTCTTCGCGACATCAACCGCGACTTCGACCTGTCGCTTGCCGACGTCCGCGTAGACGCGCGCCTCAACGTGAACGGCATCGTTGCCCAGCAGCCGGAGATTATGGAGGGCCTTGATCATGCCCTGAGGCAGCACAATCTTCTCACCCAGGTTCTCGATCCGCTTGTAGAGGTCGTCGCCACTGGCGCGGCAGATCTTGCGATTACTGCAAGCTGCCCCTTTTCTCGGCTTACCTCCCTCGTATAGGGTCCGGTACGCAAGAGTCTCCAACTAATCAGTAATGGAGGAGCTATATGTTCTCGACCCACTTCAAACGGCCCCGCAGGCGCCGCTTGGCGTTGGCCTCGATTCTCGGAATCCTGGCGCTCGCCCTGGTGCTGCCCGGGACGGTGCTGGCGAGCTTCGGCGTCAAGGAACCGAAGGTGATGACCCGCAACCTCTACCTCGGCGCCGACCTGACGCCGGCGATCGCCGCTCCCTCGCTGGAAGCGCTGACCGCCGCGAACGGGCAGATCCTGCGCGAAGTCACCGCCAATGACTTCCCGACGCGGGCGAAAGGCCTGGCGGCGGAGATCCGCCAGCAGCGCCCTGACCTGATCGGTCTGCAGGAGGTGGCGCTTTGGCGTACCGCGCCGCCCAGCATCGTGCCCTTGCTGACCGGTCCGAGCGCGACCACGGTCCGCTACGACTTCCTCGACGAACTGCTCGACGAGGTCAACGGTCACCTTTTCGGCCCCAAGTACGAAATCGTCGTGGTCCAGGAGGAGTTCGACCTCGAGGCGCCGGCCGACGAGAACGGCAAACCGGGGGATGGCGTCCCGGCCCAGGGGATCCCCAACGCGGAGATCAACGGGCGGCTGACGATGCGCGACGTGATCCTCGCCAAGAAAGGGCCCTTCGTCCACACTTGGGACGCGGAATCGGGCAACTTCAACACGCTGCTCGAAGTGCCGATCCTCGGCCAGCCGCTGCCGATCGCCCGCGGCTGGACCGCGACCGAAGCGTGGGTGCGTGGCGCCGGGCCGTTCCGCTTCGTCAACACCCACCTGGAGGCGTTCCACCCGCTGATCCGCCAGGCGCAGGCGGCCGAGCTGGTGGCCCCCGGCGGGCCGGCGACGAGCGAAAACCCGGTGGTCCTCCTCGGCGACCTCAACTCCGACGACGACACCGTCGAAGGGGCTGACCGGCTCGCCTACGAAACCATCATCGCGGCGGGCTTCGTCTCGCGCAGCACCGACGAACCGCTGAGCTGCTGCCTTAACTCGAGCCTGCTGGGCGAAGGTGAAGGAGGCAACGTGGCGGACTTCGACCACCAGGTCGATCACATCCTCACCGACGATCCCGAAAACGTGACGCTGGAGGACTCGGTGGTCACCGGCCTGTTCCCGGTCAACGGGTTCTGGAATTCCGACCACGCTGGGATCACCAGCACGTTGGAGTTCGACTAGGGCTTCGTCTCGGCCAGAGAGGAAGCAACCGGGGGGGCGCGATCGCGCCCCCCCGGTCTTTCCGTTCTTGTGGTCGAACTCGGATTTGAGACCGGTGCGCAGGTCGTAGGAGGTGCTGATGCAGCAGCAGTGGCCCCGCCGCCTGCTCGGGGCTGAGCCGCTTCAGCGGGCGATCCACCTCGCCGGCAGCGGCGAGAAGATCAGCGCCGCCCTCGGTCAGGTAGTAGAGGCGACGAGGAACCCGGCGACTCTCGACGTAGGCGACCAGGCCCGCCCGCTCAAGGTAGGCGAGGACCTAACTGCGGCTGGCCAACGGCCACACCGGGGCTTGCGTGGGGAGGGAAGGGATTCGCCCGCCTCGCGCCCGAAGACACGAAGGAAGAGGCAGCCACGCTGAAAGAAGCCTTGAAAGAAGCCGTGAAAAAAGACATGACCCGAAAGGTGACACCGATCCGGCCGCCGCATAGGAAGCCCGATGAGTTGATTGATTGGGGGTTTGGAGGTGAAGGCACGTTCGGTCTTCTGCCGCACCCCGTCGCGCAAGCAAAGGACGGCGATTCTTAGGCGCAAAGGTGCTCTTGGCGTTGCCTGCACGACCAGACGCAGGTGCCGTGGTTCCTTGAACGATGGGGAGTTTTCCACAAGCGGATTCAGACCACGACTCGTTGCCCGATAGAGTTCGCCCGCAATCGCGGATTCTGGCATTGCGAGCAGCGCGACTGCAGCCAAAAGTATCCCCGCCAGCTTCACCGCACCGATTTACGCTGGCGATGGCCGTCAGGTTCAGCGTTGGACGAACGCACCAGCGGAGCGGGCGGCTTCCTCGTCCCTTTCGCGCTGGGCGCTGAGATAGGCATCGAGCAGGCGCGCGCCTTCAGTCTCGGACCCCGGCATCAGGTGGCCGTAGCGATCCAGGGTGATCGAAATATTGGCGTGGCCCATGAACGTCTGCAACGCCTTGGCGTTGACCTCGACGGCGATCATCAGAGAGGCGAAGGTGTGGCGGCACTCGTGCGGCGTAATGCACTTAAGCCCCGCATTCCCACTCGTCGAGCGGACCACCCCCGACGAGCGCATCTAACGAGGGTCTTTCGATTTACGCGTCATCGTCCTCGGGAGTGCCCTTTCGCTCCTGCCACCTGCCCCACACCGTGTAGCCGATCAAACCCCAGAGAAGGATGGCCAAAACGGTCGGGAAGAAGGCAGCAACTATGGCCTCAGGAGGCGAATCGGGGCATTTATGCACCCTATCCTCACAGTCCCTGAGGAAGTTGTCGGGGCCAAATACATGGGCCAGCCAAAAGGCGCTGCCGGCAGTCAGCAGGAGGGCCGTTAGGACCGCCGACCGCAGCCCATCTCGATCAGTCGAGTGCTCGCTTCGTCTTCCACGAACGGAAAATATCGGGACGTCACCGGCGCATAGACGACTATCCGAAGCCTCTTCGCCCAGCGCTTCAGTTCCGCTTAGAGGGGCCGGGACTAATTTTCTGCCCGCTTGAACAAGCGGAATCGCAGTGTTGATGCGGGCCGGTCTAAATGAAGTACATGCCGGTGCCGGCCTCTTCGGCCTCGCGGCGGGCGACTTCGGCGATCGTGGTCTGGCCGAAGACCTTGCGCAGGGCGGTCACGCCCTCGGCCCAGATGCCCCCGGCCTCGTCGGCCTCCTGGCCGATCTTGCCGTCGAGGGTCTGGACCACCTCGAGGACGGTGATCTCGTCGGCCGGCCGCGAGAGCGTGTAGCCGCCTCGCATGCCGCGATGGCTCGTCAGCAATCCCCCCCGCCGCAGGGTGGAGAAGAGCTGCTCGAGGAACTGCTCGGGGATGTCGCGGCGCTCGGCCAGCTCCTTGATCGGAACCGGTCCCTCGCTGGCCCGGGCGAGCTCCGCCAAGGCAACGACCGCGTAGCGCGACTTCGACGTGATCGAGATCACCCTGTCTTTCTACCGTACCCCCACGGGCTGGGCTAGGATCGAAGGCGCTGGGGCACAGGGATGCGACCCGTGCCGGACCCCCCAACGAGCAATCCGGAGCAGTGCCGAGCGAACTCCCCAACTGCCTTGTGATCGACGATCACCCGCTGGTCCGCCTGGGGGTCCGCCGCATCCTCGAAGACCGCTTCGAGGTGCACGAGTCGCAAAGCCGAGAGGAGGCGCTGGACCTGGTCCGGGACGTCGGCGACTTCGACGTCGCGATCCTCGACATGCGCCGCCGCCATCTCAACGGCAGCGAGCCCGCGATCAGCGGCCCGGAGGCGATTCGCATCCTCCACCGCTCCGCTCCCGCGCTCGGCGTCGTCGCCTACGGAGACCGGCCCGAGCGCCACAACGCCAGCGTCGCCTTCCAGGCGGGCGCCTGTGCCTACGTCGCCCGCACGGCGGGGGCCGAGGCGCTGCGGCGGGCGGTAGAGGCGGCCGCTGCCCAGGAGACCTTCGTCGACCCCGACGTGCCGCCGAAAGGAAGCCGGGGCAAGCTCACCCGACGCCAGCGCCAGCTCCTGCAGCTGCTGGCCGACGGCGAGTCGACCACCGTCGCCGCCCGCGAACTGGACCTCAGCGAGGAGACGGTGAAGACCCACATGAAGAACGCCCTCGCCCGCCTTGGGGCGCGCAACAGGACCCACGCGGTGGCGATAGCCCTCCGCGAGAGCCTCGTCGACTAGCGCGGCTTAGATCCAGCCGCGGTCGCGGGCGGTGAGCACAGCCTGGGCACGATCGACGGCGCCGATCTTGCCGTAGACGTTGTGCAGGTGGGTGCGGATGGTCGAGACCGAGAGGCTCATTTCGCCTGCGATCTGCTTGTAGACCATGCCTTCGGAAAGGTGACGGAGGACGTCCAGCTCGCGCCCGGAGAGCGGGCACGGCTCGCTGATCCTGGTGAAGTCCTGGCGCGGCAGGGGCAGCTCGTAGAGCAGTTCGCGCAGAGCATCGGCACCGAGGCCGCAGCGCTCGGCGCTGGCCCGCAGTCGCTCGGGCGAGACCGCCTCTCCCTGCGAGTAGTGGGCGACCATGTCCGCGGTGGCGACCATCGCCGCCAGCCCCTCGGCG
The DNA here is from genome assembly GCA_963799835.1 of uncultured Solirubrobacterales bacterium. Lineage (GTDB taxonomy): Bacteria > Actinomycetota > Thermoleophilia > Solirubrobacterales > 70-9 > VAYN01. The sequence goes on along the minus strand of CAWCYE010000002.1, from coordinate 2,273,638 downwards.
TCGTCTGCGTGGTGGCGCTCGACCGCGACGGCGATCGGCTGCGGCAGGTTCCAGCGCCGGGCGAGGACGCCGCCGACCAGGGCGTGGTCGATGCCGAGCTGCTCGCGTTCGTCGCGCAGCCGCTGCTCCGGGGTGCGGGTGGCGGAGTCGAAGTAGACCTTGTATCCGGGGTGCAGGCGGGAGATCACCAGGCGACCGATGTCGTGGAGGAGCGAGGCGACCGCGAGCTCGTCGCGTTCCACCCAGCCGACGGTGCGACCGATCTGGTCGGCGGCGCGCTGGGTGGCGAGGGCGTGGACGCGGAAGCGCTCGGGCTTCAGCTCCCAGCCGCCGTTGGACTCGAAGAAGTCGAAGCAGGGAGCGGTGCCGGCGATCGCCAGCACGCCGGACGGCTTGAGGACTTCGATCGCCTCGGGGATCCCGCCGACGGAGCTGCCGGCGACGCCGCCTCGGTTGGCGAAGCGAAGGACGGAGATCGAGAGGGCGACGTCTGACTCGACCGCTTCGACCAGCTCGCCGACCCGGGCGTTCTCGGCCGTGGCGGCGGCGATGACCCGCTCGCGGGACTCGATCAGGACGGGGAAGCGCTCGACCGCCTCGAAGGCTTCGGCAAGGCGGCTTCCGGGCGCGGCCGCAGGGCGTCCACCGCTGCTTTTTGCGGCTATCTCCTCCGCGGCGATCTTGGCGTTCACCTGATTTCCACCCATTCGTCTGACGTCATCGGCAAAAGAAGACGTTTGGTTTAGCCGAATGTACTTCTAGAGCGAAAATCTTCAGCTATTCGTCCAGAGGCTCTCCAGGATTCCGCTCTATAGCACGAGATATCCGGTCCAAAGAACGCTCGCGACCGAGCGTCGCGAGCGACTCGAAGATGCCCGGCGAGACCGAGCTTCCGGTTATCGCCACCCTTATCGGCTGGTAGAGCCTGCCGGGCTTAACGCTGAAACGATCGAGCAGCGGCGCCAGGGCGGCCTCGATCGTCGGCGGGTCGAAGGGCTCGGCCTCCGCCAGGGCCTCGGCCGCCGCCGCGAGCAGCGCGCCGGAGCCCTCCTTCATCACCTTTTTCCAGGCCTTGGGATCGTCGACGGGAGGCTCGAAGAGGAAGCGGATCAGCGGCCAGACCTCATCCAGGGTCTGGGCTTTCTCCTGGGCGATCTCACAGGCCGCCCGCAGCTCGGGGTCGGGCTCGCGACCGAGGTGCCGGGCGACCGCCGCGGTGTACTCCTCCAGCGGCATCTCGCGCATGAAGCGGCCGTTCAGCCAGCGCAGCTTCTTCTCGTCGAAGATCGCCGCAGCCTTGCCGACGTCGGCGACCCGGAAGCGCTCGACCAGCTCCTCGGTCGACATCAGCGTCGTGTCGTCGTCGGTCCCCCATCCCAGCAGCGCCAGGTAGTTGCGTACCGCCGCCGGCAGGTAGCCGGCCGCGCGCAGCTCCTGCACCGATGCGGCGCCATGGCGCTTGGAGAGCTTCTTGCCGTCGGGGCCGTGCAGCAGCGGCAGGTGGGCGTAGCGCGGCGCCGGCTCCCCCAGCGCCGCCAGGACCAGCAGCTGCTTGGGGGTGTTCGAGAGATGGTCGTCGCCGCGGACCACCTCGGTCACCCCCATCTCGGCATCGTCGACGGCGACCGCGAAGTTGTAGAGGACCGAGCCGTCGGCGCGGGCGATCACGAAGTCGTCGTAGCTGGCGTTGGGGAAGGCGACCGGGCCCCGGATCACGTCCTCGACCACCGTCTCTCCCTCGTCCGGCACCCGCAGCCGGATCGCCGCACCGGGCTCGTCGCTTGGGGTGCCGCGATAGCCGCTGCCGGCGCCGTGCTCGGCCTTCCACGCCTCGACGTCCTTCCCGGTGGCCGGGTCGCGGTAGGCGGCGCCGGACTCGAGCAGCCTCTCCAGCGCCAGCCGGTGCCGCTCCGCGCGCCCGGCCTGGGAGACCGGGCCCTCGTCCCAGTCGAGCTCCAGCCAACGCAGGGCGTCGAGGATCTGCTCGACGTTCTCCTCGGTCGAGCGCTCGCGGTCGGTGTCCTCGATCCGAAGCACCAGCTCGCCGCCGTCGTGGCGGGCGGCAAGCCAGTTGTAGAGTGCCGTCCTCGCCCCGCCGATGTGCAGCGCACCGGTCGGCGAGGGGGCAAATCGGAGACGGAGGGTTTCAGTCATGTTGATCGGGGCGCATGTGTCCACGGCCGGGGGGCTCGACAACGCGATCGAGCGCGGCGAGAAGCTGGGTTGCGAATCTATCCAGATCTTCAACCAGAGCCCTCGCATGTGGCGACCGACCAACTACGGTGAGGAGGACTTCGCGAGGTTCAGGGAGACGATGGAAGCCTCATCGGTGGAGGCGGTGGTGATCCACGCCGTCTACCTGATCAACTGCGCCAGCAAGGACGCGGAGCTGCGCAAGAAGTCGCTGAAGTCGCTCACCCACGCGCTGCGAATAGGCGACGGAATCGGCGCCGACGGGGTTGTCCTGCACCCCGGAGCGCAGAAAGGCGAGCCGCTGGGACCGTCGATGAAACGGGCGGGGAAGCTGATCGCGGCGGCGCTGAAGAACAGCGACAGCTGCCCGCTGCTGCTCGAGCAGACCGCCGGCCACAAAGGCCTCCTCGGCCGCGACTTCGAGCAGACCGCCGAGCTGATCGAGCTGGCCGGCAGCGGCAAGCGCCTCGGCCTCTGCCTCGACTCCTGCCACCTGTTCGTGCAGGGCTACGACATCACCGACGAGAAGCACCTCGACGGGGTGCTCGACGAAGCCGAGGAGAAGGTCGGCCTCGATCGTCTGCGCTGCCTGCACGTCAACGACGCCGCTGCCCCGCTCGGCTCCTGCCGCGACCGCCACGCCAACATCGGCAAAGGCGAGATGGGCAAGCGGGGCCTCTCAGCCTTCCTCTCCGACCCCCGCTTCGAGGGTTTGCCGGCAACGCTGGAGACTCCCGGTCCCGAGAAGAAAGGCTCGAGTCGCGCGGAAGTGACCGCGGCGAAGCGACTGCGGCGCGAAGGCCTCAAACGGCGTAAAGGTTAGGGATACCTGCGCCCTCTAACTGAATCTCAAGGAAGGCTTTCGCAGGACCCGCGGGTGCCTGCCGGTAGGAATTCGAGATGCGAAGATCATTGAATGCCAGAGGAAGAGGTTCCCTCATTGTCGGTCGAGCTATCGGCCGCGTATCACCTGCACTCGATCCGGAGGATGGTTAGAGATCTACAACCTATCTACGATCTGACCAAGCCAACGGTAGTTGTATTAGATCTCACCGGACTCACTTTCATCGGTCCCGCTGCATTGGCCTACATGGTTGCGGTGATGCGACGAGGCAGGGAAAACAAAGTCATCGCGAACGGGAGCATGATCCTTCATCCCCGCAGCATGGCTGTCAAGACGTACCTCCACAGGATGGACGCCCTACAGGTTCTCTTTGAGAAGGAGCCCACTTCGATCCCCGATCCTGTCGTACGACACGACGCAAGTGGGCTGAAGGAGTGTGAGCACTTCTCCTCAGAGGATGGCGGACGGCGAGTTGCCCGTGGCCTCGCCCAGGCGGTTCAAGAAGAGGTTGAGACGGACAAGCTGACCGAGGCAGCCTTGGACATTTGCCTTACTGAGCTAGCGGAGAACATCTACTTCCACGCTGATTCTTCCCACGGCGGATTTGCGGCGGCCCAGACTTTTAAGAACAGCCGGGAGATCGAGATAGCGATTGTTGACCTCGGCGTGGGCATCGCCCGAAGCCTTTCCGCCAACCCCGACTATGCCGAGGAAGCCTCTGACGACATCTCGGCAATCAAGGCGGCCATTCGACCACTGGTTACCGCGACGCCAGAGCGCAATAGCGGATATGGACTAGCGTTGACTCGATTTTTGCTAGAGATCAATGACGGCAGACTTATAGTCTGGTCCGGTAGAGGATTTGTCCAATTTGGCGAGAAGCACATCGAGAAACGGGTAGAGAACCTGCCAGGGACGATTGTTGCCCTTCGCCTTCACACCGACCGGCCCTTTGATATCGCCAGGGCCTATGAACGATTGAATAGCGCTATCGAAGAGATCGAGGGGCCTCCTGATGACGACGTTCGCACGCTGCATCAAAATGCGACTAGCTGAAAAATACGGCGAGGTTCTCGGGGGGCGAGTCCTTGGAGAAGGGATTCGCGCCGAAGTAATTCGCCATATCGAGGCTGGCGAGGAGGTCGTGCTCGACTTGGACGGCGTCCTTGCCATATCCCCCTCGTTCGCTGACGAGATATTCGGAAAGCTGCCAGCGGCCGTTGGCGACCGAGTCCAATTTATTAACGTCGGCGATCATCTCCAAACGGTCGCCGAAATGGCACGGGCCGGCCGCTCTGGAACTGATCCGGCGGCACCGGAGTAGTTACCACATCCCCGGTTCGCGTCCACTCGGGCCACTGCAGGACTAACTTCGCGAGGTCGCGTCATCTTCGCCGACGCTAGGTGGCAACTGGGTGTGCTTCGTAGAGCAGGCCACGCCGCCCCCATGGAACCAAGGCAGGCGACAAGGGCCGGCGAGCTGGCGCCGGCCCTTGCTCTCCCGCCGTAAACTTTTACTTGACGTGAACTCCGGAGATGGCGCGGGAGATCACCAGGCGCTGGATCTCCGACGTCCCCTCGAAGATCGTGTAGATCTTCGAGTCGCGGTGCATCCGCTCGACCGGGAACTCACGGGTGTAGCCGTTGCCGCCGAGGATCTGAATCGCCCGCTCGGTCGACCAGACGGCGACCTCGCCGGCCTTCAGCTTCGACATCGAGCCCTCGGCGTTCTCGAAGGTGTGGCCGTTGCGCCCCATCCAGGCGGCGCGCCAGACGAGCAGGCGGGCGGCGTCGATCTCCATCTTCATGTCGGCCAGGGCGAACGCGATGGACTGGTTCTCGACGATCGCGCGGCCGAACTGCCGGCGCTCTTTGGCGTACTCGAGCGCGTACTCGTAGGCCGCACGGGCGATGCCGAGCGCCTGCGCGCCGACCGTGGGCCGGCTCGCCTCGAAGGTCTGCATCGCCGCCTGTGACTTCGAGCGCTTGCCCTCGCGCACCCGCGCCAGGCGCTCGTCGAGCTTCTCCTTGCCGCCCAGCAGGCAGGCGCCCGGGACGCGGCAGTCGTCGAGGTGGACATCGGCGGTATGGGAGGCGCGCAGGCCGTGCTTCTTGACCTTGGCGCCCTGCTCACAGCCCTTGGTCCCGGGCGGGACGACGAAGGCGGCGTGGCCGCGCGAGCCGAGCTCGCGGTTGACCGAGGCGATGACGACGTGGACGTTGGCGATGCCGCCGTTGGTCGCCCAGGCCTTCTGGCCGTTCAGCACCCACTCGTCGCTGGCCTCGTCGTACTTTGCGGTGGTGCGGATCGCCGAGACGTCGGAGCCGGCATCGGGCTCCGAGGCGCAGAAGGCGCCGAGCTTGACGTCGTCGGCGCTGCCGAAGCACTGCGGGATCCACTCTCCCATCTGCTCCGGGGTTCCCTGCCCGAAGATCGCGGCCACGGCCAGCGAGGTGCCCATGATCGCCATGCCGATGCCGGCATCGCCCCAGAAGAGCTCCTCGTTGGCGATCGGCAGCGTCAGGCCGGTTTCGTCGGCCCAGAACTGACCGAGCGCTTCGAAGCTGTAGAGGCCGATCTTGGCGGCCTCTTCGATCACCGGCCAGGGGGTCTCCTCGCGCTCGTCCCATTCCGCGGCGGCCGGCCTGACCACGCCCTCGGCGAAGCCGTGGACCCAGTCGCGGATGTCCTTCTGGTCCTGGTTGAGCTCGAGCGTGAACTTCGGCCCCTGCTCGCTCACATCGGCAGCGTCGCCGGAACCGCCGAGCAGAGCCAGGTCCGGTTGCTCTTCAGCTACCACTGCCGTATCGGCCATCCGGGAAGACTACATGAAACGGTGTCAGGCTCTTAAACGTCTCGAAGGTCGAAGGCACGGAGGCCCTCGGTGCCCTCGTCGGAGCAGTCGAAGAAGCGACGGTTGACGCAGTCGTAGCTGTCGCCGGAGCCCTCGTAGGCGCGCTCGACCGAGAACTGGCAGTGCGGAAGCGGCTCGCCGGTCATCTTGACGCCACCGAAGCCGCCCCGGGCGAGCACCGCCGAGAGCTCCACCTCGGCCGCGAAGACCCCGCGCATGCAACCGAGGTACTGCTCGCCGTCGAGGCGGTCGACGTAGCTGTAGAGGAAACGGCAACCGAGCTCGACGCACCCACGCGGCTCGACCATCCTGTCGCAAAAGGAACGGCACTGGCGGCACTCGCCGACCTGGGTGCGCGTAACGGTCATGGGAAAAAGTCTAGGCCGCCAGGGCGTCGGTGCCCAGCACATGGCCTATCTCGGCCCTCAGCCCGCTCGACGGGCGCACCCGGTACTCGCTGCCGAGCCGGACCACCTTGCGGGCTCCGGACCCGGTCTCCATCACCAGGTGGACGTCGGCCTCGCCCTTGTGGTGCTCGAAAACGGCCTTCAGCTCGTCGAAGAGCCCGGGCACGCCGAGCTTGGCCGGGTCGATCGTCACCTCCAGCGGCCCCGAGGGAACCGGCGCGAGCTTGCCGGCCTTGGCGATCTCCTCGCTGTCAGGCTCGAAGCGCTGCGCCTCCTGCACGACCAGCTTCGTCTCACCGCGGTCCTTGTGGTCGAGCCTGCCGCGGACGAGGACGATCGAATCCGGCGCGATCACCGCCGCGCTCTCGGCCTCGTCCGCCTTGAAGACCAGCATCTCGACCTGGCCCTCGACGTCGTCCAGGGTGGCGAACATCATCTGGCTGCCGCTCTTGGTGCGGATCTTTTTGCAGCTGACGACGATGCCGCCGACGGTCACCCAGGCGCCGTCCGGCTTGCCGCCCAGCTCGGCCAGGCTGCAGTCGACCCTGGCCCGCAGGGCCGGGCCCACTTCGGCGAGCGGGTGCGAGGAGAGGTAGGTCCCGAGCGTCTCCTTCTCCATCGCCAGCAGCTCGGCGCGGTCGAACTCGGCGGCGGGGATCGGCGGCCGGTGATGGGCCTGGGCCGAGGTCGCCCCTCCTCCGCCCCCTTCATCGCCGAAGTCGAATATCGACCCCTGCCCCATCTGCGCGTCCTCCTGGGCCTTCTGCCCGGCCGACTGGGCGGCGGGCAGCGTCTCCAGCATCCCCCTGCGCGTGGCGCCGGTCGAGTCGAGGGCGCCGCACTTGATCAGGCATTCGATCGCCCGTTTGTTCACGGCGCGGGAGTCGACCCGCTCGCAGAAGTCCCAGATCGAGGCGATCGGTGCCTCCTCACGGGCTCGCAGGATCGCCTCGACCGCCGAGTGGCCAACGTTCTTGACCGCGTCGAGGCCGAACCGGATCGCCTTCTCGGAGACGACGAAGCTGTGGTCGGAGGAGTTGACGTCGGGGGGCAGCACGTCGATCCCCATCTCGGCGCAGCGGTTGACGAAGAACGGCACCTTGTCCTTGGTGTTCATCACCGAGGAGATCACCGCGGCCATGTACTCGGCCGGGTAGTTGGCCTTCAGGTAGGCGGTTCGGTAGGCGATCAGCGCGTAGCAGGCGGCGTGGGACTTGTTGAAGGAGTAGTCGGCCGCCGCCTCCATCAGCGACCACATGTCGGCGGCGACTTTGGCCGCCGTTCCCGAGGCCTTCATCCCCTCCATGAATTTGGCCTTCATCGTCGCCATCAGGTCGCGCTTCTTCTTGCCGATCGCCTTGCGCAGGTCGTCGGCCTCGGCGGGGCTGAAGCCCGCCATCTGCTTGGCGATCTCCATCAGCTGCTCCTGGTAGAGGACACAGCCGTAGGTCGGCTCGGTGATCGGCCGCAGGCGCTGGTCGGGGTAAGTGACCGAGGTGGGGTCGCGCTTACCTTTGGCGTAGGCGGGGATGTAGCTCATCGCGCCCGGCCGGTAGAGGGAGACGAGGGCGACGATGTCGTCGAACTCGGTCGGGCGCACCTTCTTCATCGCCTCCCGCATCCCCTCCGACTCGAGCTGGAAGACGCCGGTCGAGTCGCCCTTGGCGAGCATCTCGAAGGTGGCGGCGTCGTCCATCGGGATCGCGGTCATCTCGAGGCGGACCCCGCGCGAGCGCTCGACGATCTCGATCGCGTCCTCGATCACGTCGAGGTTGCGGAGGCCGAGGAAGTCCATCTTCAGCAGGCCGATGTCCTCGATCGGGCCCATCGAGTACTGGGTCACGATCTTGTACTGGCGCTCGACCTTGCCGGACCCGTTGCCGTTGGCGGCGGCCGGGGCGCTGCGGTCCTCGGCCAGCTGCAGCGGCACGATCTCCTGCAGCGGCCGGTCGGCGATCACCACCGCGGCGGCGTGGATCGAGTTGTTGCGGATGATCCCCTCGAGGCCCTGGGCGACGTCGAGGATGCGCTTCGCGTCGGCGTCGGCGTCGTAGGTCTTCCGCAGCTCCTGGCCGGGCTTGAGGCATTCGTCGAAGGAGGGGTTGCGGCCGAGGATCGGCTCCGGGATCTGCTTCGCCAGCCGGTCGCCGGTGGCGTAGTCGAAGCCGAGCACCCGGGCGGCGTCGCGGGTGGCCGCCCGCGGGGCCATCTTGCCGAAGGTGATGATCTGGGCGACCGATTCGCGGCCGTACTTCTCGCCGACGTAGCGGATCATCCGCTCGCGGCCACGGACCGAGAAGTCGATGTCGATGTCGGGCATCGATTTGCGGCCCGGGTTGAGGAAGCGCTCGAAGAGGAGGTCGTTGGCGAGCGGGTCGAGGTCGGTGATGTTGAGGCTGTAGGAGACGATCGATCCGGCCGCCGAGCCGCGGCCGGGGCCGACCGCGACGCCGTTCTCCTTCGCGTAGCGGACGAAGTCCCAGACGATCAGGAAGTAGGAGGCGAAGCCCATCTCCTCGATCACCCCGAGCTCGAACTCCAGGCGCTCCACGGCCTCGGCCGGCGGTGGATCGCCGTAGCGGGCGCGCAGGCCCTCGCCGGCGATGCGCCGCAGCATCTCCTCGGGCTCCTCGTCGTCCTCGGTCGGGTAGCGCGGCAGCAGCAGGTTGCCCAGCTGGATCTCGAGCTGGCAGCGCTCGGCGATCTCCAGCGTGCTCGGCACAGCCTCCGGCCACTCGGCGAAGGACTCGGCCATTTCCTCGGAGCTCTTGATGTAGAACTCGTTGGTGTCGAAGCTGAGCTTCGGCGCCTCCAGGGTCGACTTCGTCTGCACGCAGAGCAGCGCCGCGTGGTTGTCGAAGTCCTCGCGCCGCAGGTAGTGAACGTCGGCGGTGCCGACCACGGGCCGGCCAAGCTCGCGGGCAAAGCGGACGATCCCCTCGTTTGCCTTGTCCTGCTCGGCGATGCCGTTCTTCTGCACCTCGAAGTAGACCTGGTCGGGCCCGAACGCCTGGATCAGGTCGTCGAGGTGGGCGCGGGCATCGTCGGCGCGCTCTTCGACCAGACGGCGGCAGAACCGCGACTGCAGGCACCCGGTGAGGACGATCACGCCCTCGGAGTGGGCCGCGAGCAGCTCCATGTCGACGTTCGCCTTGCCTCGCGAGAAGCCCTCCAGGAAACCGGCCGAGGTCAGCTTGACCAGGTTCGCGAAGCCGCGGTCGTTTTCGGCCAGGAGGGTGAGGTGGTTGCGCTCGTAGCGGGTCTGCTCCTTGATCGCGCGACGGTCGTCGACGAGGTAGGCCTCGAGCCCAACGATCGGTTTGATCCCATGCTTGCCGCAGGCCTTGTAGAGGTTGACGGCGCCGTTCATCACGCCGTGGTCGGTGAGCCCCAGGGCGGGCTGTCCCAGCTCCGCCGCCCGCGCCGCCATCGCGTCGATCTTGCAGGCGCCGTCGAGCAGCGAGTACTCGCTGTGGGCGTGGAGATGGACGGCGGGAGGGGTACTCACGAGGTGGCAGCGATCATGCCAAGCGAGGCAGATGCCACCGCCCGCCTTCGCGAGCCTTTCCCGCTAAGTCCGGGGGTTAGAGGTGGGGGACGACGGCGCTGACGAGGATCGCAACCGCGAGCGAGCCACCTATGCGCACGAGCGTCCGCTGCATCGCGTCGAAGCGCGCGTTGACGGCATTGAAGCCAGTGTTCATTTCGGAGCGCAGTTCACGAATGTCGCCCTCGACGCGTTCGAAACGCTTGTCGACTTGATCGAAGCCCCTGTCCATGCGCTTGGTCAGGTCATCGAGGCGCTCGTCGGTCCAGGCTTCTCTCACCGCTTGCATGATAGGGACTCTAGGAAACGTTCTGTCACGGGTGGCGCGCACAATGCAACAAGTGCGTCAACAGCCAGTGAATTCTTTGCGCGGCTAGGCGCAGACCCAGGCTCCGCCGCCGGAGTCCGCCCAGATTTCGGCCGCAATCCGGTCCTGTTCTTCCTTGGAGGCTTCGTGAGGAGCTCCCTGGCCGCCGTAGAGCTCCCAGGTCGAGGGCAGGATCTGGTAGGCGCCGCCGGCCCCGCTGGAGGGGTTGAGGGCGCTGTAGTTACCGCCGGACTCGCACATCACGATGTAGGTGGGGATCGCGTAGGGGCCGCCGAGCCAGCGGCCGACTTCTTCTTCGGCTTCGGCCAGGGTCGCGGCCCGCGCTTCGGCCGCGCGCGCAGCCTGGACCTCGGTGACCCAGCGGGAGATGTCCGACTCGAGCGAGGCGAGCGAGGCCTGGCGCGAGGCGGCGATCCCCGCCAGCTGCGACGCCGATGCCTCGGCGGCTTCCCTGACGGAGGAGATTTCCGAGCCGGCCGCCGCCAGGCGTTCGTCGTAGGCGATCGCCCGGGAGCGCAGGTCGGCAACGGTCCCGACCTCGCGGTGGACCGCGTTGCGCTCCTGCTCGACCCGGTCGGCGAGGGCACTGTCGGCTTCGGAGATCGCCCGCAGGTAGTCGGACCGGGCGGCGAACTCCTGGTAGTCGCCGGCGCCGAGGATGAAGGAGGCGGTGTCGGTGGCGCCGCTTTCATAGATCGCGACCAGGCGTTCCGCCAGCGCCTGGCGGGAGCGCCGCAGGCGGGCCTTCTCGACGGCGAGCCGGTGGCGGGTGAGGCGCAGCTTGCGGCTCAACTCGGCGGCCCGTTCTTCGCCTTCGGCGAGCAGGCCGGAGAGACGTTCCTCGCGGGCCTGCGCCGCGCTCGCTTCGGCTTCCACGGCGACGAGCTGTTCGTTGCTCGCCTGCAGCGAGGCCGAGATCGAGCTGGCCTGGTCCCGGGCGGAGGCGAGCTTGCCTTCGAGCGTGCCGGCGTTGGCCGCACCGGCACCCGGCGCGATCGCGAGCACGGCAACCAGGCCGCATAGAAGCGCGGCCGTGCAGAGTCCAGCTAGCTGCTTTCTGGCCGAGACCGCGCCCACGAGGAGCTGAGGCTAGCGGACTTTGTTAGCGCTTCCTCACAACTTGTCGATAACCCGCAAGGAAAGTTGCGGCCTGACGCCCCCTCGCGGGGCTCAGCCCTCGCGGACGTTCCGCGAGGCGAGGGCGACGCCGATCCCGATGACCACCGCCGCCACGCCGACGCCGACGCGGATCTCGCGCCGGTAGCGCCGGCGCAGGTAGCGGATCGCGATCCGGACCGCGGCCTTTCCGATCGAGTCGCTCATCCCTCCCCATTCTCCTCGTCGCGAGTGCGGATCCGGTGTGCCATCCGCGACTGCAGCGACCAGAGGTCGATGAATCCCGGCGAGGCCTTCTGGTCGAAGAGCCCACCGGACTCGGCGAAGGTCGCGAGCTGGGCGTCGTAGACGGCGTTCGGCGAGGACCGGGTGACGACGCGGACCCCGCCCTTGTAGAGGCGCAGGCCGATCTCGCCGCTGACCTGAGCGTTGACGGCGTCCATGTATGCGTCGAGGTCGGCGCGCAGCGGCTCCCACCAGAGACCGGCGTAGACCAGGTAGCCCCACTTCTGGTCGAGCGCCGGCTTGAACTGGTTCTGGTGGATCGTGCCGACCAGCCGCTCCAGGTCCTCGTGGGCGGTGAGGACGATCGCCGCGGCGGGGACCTCGTAGATGTCGCGGACCTTGAGCCCGACGATCCGGTCCTCGATGTGGTCAACGATCCCGACCCCGTGCCGGCAGCCGATCTCTGCCACCCGTTCGAGCAGCTCGACGAGTTGCAGGCGCTCGCCGTCGAGGGAGACCGGCAGGCCGGCCTCGAAGCCGAGGACGATCGTCTGCGCCTCGTCAGGTGCCCGCTCGGGCGGGGTGACGAGCTGGAAGACGTCGTCCTCGGGTGCGTGGCCCAGGTCCTCGATCCAGCGGCCCTCGGAGGAGCGGCCCCAGAGGTTGTCGTCGATCGAGTAGGGAGCGACCTCGGTGCCCCCCTTGACCGGGATGCCGTTCTCGCGGGCGTAGGCGATCTCCTCCTCGCGGCCCATCTGCCAGGAGCGGACCGGGGCGATCGTCCGCAGCTCAGGCGCCAGGGTGGCGACGGTGGCCTCGATCCGGACCTGGTCGTTGCCCTTGCCGGTGCAGCCGTGGGCGATCGTGTCGCAGCCCTCGCGGCGGGCGTACTCCACCGCCAGCCGGGCGATCAGCGGCCGGCCGAGCGCGGTGAACAGCGGATAGCCGTTGCCATAGACGGCGTTGGCCTTGATCGCCGGCGCGATGAACTCCTCGGCAAAGCGCTCGCGGGCGTCGACGACGTGACAGGCGGCGGCGCCGAGCTGGCGCGCCTTGGCCTCGATCACCTCGTAGTCCTCGCCGGGCTGGCCGAGGTTGACCGTGAGGCAGACCACCTCGGCCTCGTAGGCGTCCTGGATCCACTTCAGCATCACGCTCGTGTCGAGGCCGCCGGAGTAGAGCAGCAGGACCCGATCCACCGACGCGGGGTCGGCCTCGTAGCTCGCGGTCGGCTGGAAGTGAGGGGGTTGCGCGCTCACGAGAGGCGCAAGTCTCGCACGACGAAGCGGCCGAGGCGCCGGCTAAGGCGCTTCGATGCCGCCGCTGCCGCCTTCTTCCGGCGAAGTGGTGGTCGTCGGTTCGGTCGGCGTCGTCGTGGTGGTTTCTTCGGTCGGCTCAGTCGTGGTCGTGGTCGGTTCGGTGGTGGTGGTCTCGTCGGTCGTGGTCGGCTCGGTGGTTTCCGTGGTCGACTGGGTCGTCGGCACCGATTCGGAGCTCGACGAGGTCGAGCCGTCGCCGCCGTCGTCGCTCGCGATCACGACCACCGCCACCACGAGGCCGACGATGACCGCGATCAGGCAGGCGACAAGGAGTCGCATGTTGCCGTGGGGGCGGTCTCCCCCGCCTCCGTCACCCTCCGGCCCCATCAAACGGGTCGGGTCCTCATGCATCGAGATCTACTCCTCTGGTCCGAGAATCGCGTCGAGGATCGCGGTCGTGTCGTCGATCTCAAACCCGTTTCGCAACCGTAGCTCGATTTCCTCTCTGCTGTTGCCGGAGACGGCCATCTGGGTGGCCAGCAGGCGGGCGCCGGCGGGGCTCCCTCTGCCGACATCCGGTTGGGGCTCCTCCGGCGGGGCGACGGCTGTCAGGTGCGATCCCCTCTCCTGGGGCGGTTCCTCAGCTGGCGCCGGCGGCTCGGCGCCGCCGAGCCCCGCCTGTGCCTCTTCGAGCGCCGCCAGCAGGCTTTCGGTCTGCCGCCTGGTCGCCTCGGCCTCCCCGAGCAGCGTGTCGGTCAGCTCCGAGAGCGAGGCGAGGCGCTCGGCGGCGACCCGGTCGGCCTCCTCCTCGGCCTCCGCGAGGTACTGCCGGGCCCGCGTTTCGGCATCGTCGATCACCGACTCGGCCGCCCGCTCGGCGGCTTCGACGACTCGCTCTATGCGCTCGGCCGCCTCTTTCGCGGGCGTCCGTGACTGCCGGAGGCGATCCTTGCGGCTCACGACGCAGAGACTAAAAGCGATTCACCGATCAATGCAACCGCCATGTCGATCTGATCGGAATCAATCACGAGCGCTACGGCCCCATTTGCTATTTTGATTTGCTCTTGTATTTCAGAAGAGGAGATCAGAATGTCTGAGGAATCCGAGCTCAACCGCGAAGTCGCGCTCATCGCTTTCAATTTCCTCCGCGGGATAGAACGAGTGGTCGCGGAAGCCGCCGGCAGCGTTGCCGCCCTGCTGGAGACCGACGTCAGCGCCGATCCGCCTGCCATCAGAGGCCCGTGGCAGCGGAAGATCGCCCGCCTCCCTAGTCTATTGCTGGAGCGTGGAATGACCACCGGAGAAATCTCCAGTGAGGTTGGGTATGACGAGACCAATACCTACACGGTCCTGAACACCCTTCAAAAAAATGGGTTGATTGAGCAGACGCCCGGTGCATCGCCGAAGCGATGGAGGCTGGCAATCGACCATCGCCGCGATCGCATTCTCCGCGCAAGTCGCACCGTCCAGGAAGGAGAGTGGACGACCTATGGCGACATCGCGATTGCCGTCTCCGACGACGTTCGGTTGGCGCGAACTGTCGGACGAGTGGCCGCCAAGAATCCAGCGTTTTCCCATCCCCATCGGGTCCTCAAGTCCGGCGGAAAGATTCCGGCGGATTGGCGGGACGACGAGGGAAAGGGCCCAGCAGAGTGCAAGCGCCGCCTGGACCGGGAGGGTGTTTCATTCGCCAGGGACGGGAGCGCAGACCCGAGCGCGCGTATCGGGTGGGAGGACATTAAGGCTCGTCTTCGCGACCTCGACGATGACGACCTTGCCTCCCTAGCAGCGTAGGTCTGTCAGCGATTCGGCGATCAGGTCAACCGCCGTCTCGACTTGATCGGAATCGATCACCAGCGGCGGCAGTAGGCGCAGCGTGCCCGGGGCAGGCACGTTGACGACCAGGCCACGCGAGAGCAGGTCCGCGGCAACCACTCCCGCGTCGGCGCCCTCGTCGAGGCGAACGCCGACCATCAGGCCGCGCCCTCGGGTCTCCCTGACCCCCTCGAGCTGCTCCAGCCCGCCGCGCAGCTGGGAGCCCAGCTCGCGCACGCGACGCAGCAGGGCCGGGTCGTCGACCAGGTCGAGGACGGCGAGGGCGGCGGCCGTCGCAACCGGGCCGCCGGCGAAGGTCGAGCCGTGGTCGCCGGGCTCCAGCACGTCCGCCGCGACCGGGGCGGTGATGCAGGCGCCGATCGGGACGCCGCCGCCGAGTGCCTTCGCCGTGGTGATCACGTCCGGTCTGACCGGGGTCTGCTGGTAGGCCCAGAGCGAGCCCGTCCGTCCCATCCCGGTCTGGACCTCGTCGAGGATCAGCAGGGCGCCGGCATCGTCGCAGGCCTTCCGCGCGGCCGCCAGGGCCTCGTCACTGGTCGGGTGGACGCCCGCCTCCCCCTGGATCGGCTCGATCAGGACCGCGGCGGTGCGCTCGCCGACCGCCTCGCGAAGCGCGGCGGCGTCGTTGTGAGGCACGGCGCGGAAACCTGGGAGCATCGGCCCCAGCGCCTCGTTTCGCGCCATCCCCGGCGTCGCCGCGAGGGCGCCGTAGCTGCGGCCGTGGAAGTCGCCCTCGAAGCTGACGATCTCCGGCTCGGCGATCCCCCGCCCGTGGGCGTGCTTGCGGGCGACCTTGATCGCGCACTCGACCGCCTCGGTGCCGGAGTTGGAGAAGAAGACCCGGCCACCGAGGCTGGACTCCGAGAGCCGCTCGGCGAGCCGCGCCATCGGCTCGGTGTAGAAGAGATTGGAGACGTGCATCAGCCGCCCCGCCTGGTCGCGAACGGCCTCGACCACGGCGGGGTGGCAGTGCCCCAGCGAACAGACCGAGATCCCGGTGAGGAAGTCCAGGTACTCCTTGCCGTCGGCGTCCCAGAGCAGGGCGCCCTCGCCGCGGACGAAGTCGACCGGCGCCCGCTTGTAGGTGCGCATCAGGTAGCGCTCCTCCAGCCCCTGCACCTCGGCCAGGCTCATGGCGTGACCATGGTGCCGACACCGGCGTCGGTGAACAGCTCCAGCAGGAGGCTGTGCGGGACCCGGCCGTCGATGATGTGGGCCGACTGGGCACCACCGCTGATCGCCTCGACACAGGCCCCCAGCTTCGGGCGCATGCCGCCGCCGACCTCCTCCAGCCGCTCGGAGACCTCACCCACCGAGGCGCGGCTGATCAGGGAGTCGCCGTCGTCGGGATCGGCGAGCCAGCCCTCGACGTCGGTGAGGAAGATCGCCTTGTGGGCGCCGAGAGCTGCGGCGACCTTGCCGGCGGCCTCGTCGGCGTTGACGTTGTAGGGCTGGCCATCGCGATCGGAGGCGGAGGAGGCGAGGACCGGGATGTAGTCGGCCGCGATGTGGTTGAGGACGTCGACGTTGACCCGCTCGATCGCGCCGACGAAACCGACCCGGTCGGCATTGGCGACCGGCGCCACCTCGAACAGGGTGCCGTCCTCGCCCGCCAGGCCGACCGCCGGCTGGCCGTGGCGGTTGAGGCGCTGGACGATCTCGGAGTTGAGTTTGCCGACCAGGACCATCTTCGCCACCTCGACGGTCTCGGCGTCGGAGACCCGCAGGCCGTCGTGGAACTTCACCTCGAGCCCGAGGCGCTCCATGTAGCGGGTGATCTCGGGGCCGCCGCCGTGGACGATCACCGGGTTGAGGCCGACGTACTTGAGCAGCACCACGTCGGTGGCGAACCCCTCGCGCAGGTCCTCGTCGAGCATCGCCGCGCCGCCGTACTTGATCACCACCGTGCGCCCGTGGAACTCGCGGATGTAGGGCAGCGCCTCGAGCAGGACCTCGACGTTGGAGCCTTCGGCCGCGGCGCTCACGTCGTGTACTCCGCGTTGATCCGGACGTACTCGTAGCCGAGGTCGGAGAACCAGACACGGGCGCGGTGCTCGCCGCGGCCCAGCCGCAGCCCGATCTCCGCCTCGCCGACGTCGGCCCCCAGCTCGGCGGCGTCGATCGAGTCGGCGCCGATCTCCTCCAGGTCCTCGCCGGCCAGCGCCGCGCCGGCGGCCTGGGCGATCCGGCCCCAGTTGGGGTCGCGGCCGTAGAGCGCCGTCTTCACCAGCGGCGAGTTGGCGACGGCGCGGGCGACGCGCTCGGCCTCCGCGGCCGAGGCCGCCTCGGTCACCTCCATCCGTGCGACCCGAGCGGCGCCCTCGCCGTCGCGGACGATCTCGATCGCCAGCTGGGTGAGGACCGCGTCCAGCAGGCCGTCGGGCAGGGGCTCGCCGGAGGCGCCCGTCGCCTGCAGCAGGACGGTGTCGTTGGTGCTCATCTGGCCATCGACGGTGATCCGGTGAAAGGACGCATCGACGGCGGCGCGCAGCGCGGCGTCGGGATCCCCGAGGACCCCGTCGGTCTGAACGAAGCAGAGCATCGTCGCCATGTCGGGCTCGATCATGCCCGCCCCCTTGGCCTGGGCGGAGATCGTCACCCCGCCGGTACGGAGCGTGCAGCGCTTCGGCCAGCGGTCGGTGGTGAGGATCGCGTCGGAGAAGGACTCGCCGCCGTTCGGGTCCAGCGAGGACCCGGCCGCGCCGATTCCCTCGACGACGGCATCGAGCGGGAGCGGCACCCCGATCGTCCCGGTCTCGGCGACCGCGACCGACTCGGGCGCCAGCCCGAGCTGCCCCGCCGCCGCCTCGCACATCGCCAGCGCGTCCGCGTATCCCCGCTCGCCGGTCTCGGCGTTGGCGTTGCCGGAGTTGACCACGACCGCCCGGACCCCGCTCCGATCGCAGCGATCGCGGCAGACCCGGATCGGCGCCGCCGCCGAGGCGTTGCGCGTCAGCAGCAGGGACGAGACGACGCTCTCGGCGTCGCAGACGAGCAGCCCGACGTCGGTCTTGCCACCGCCCTTGAGGCCGCAGTGGGCGCCGCCGGCGCGGAACCCCGGCGCCAGCATCGCCGGGTCGAGCTCCTCCACCCCGGCCGGCGCCTCCACCCAGCGCGATCTGAAGAAGGGATCGCTCACCGCAGCCCTTCGGTCTCCTCGAGGCCGAGCATCAGGTTGAGGTTCTGCACGCCCTGTCCCGAGGCCCCCTTCCAGAGGTTGTCGATCGTCGAGAACGCGGTCACCCGTCCCCGCTCCTCGACCGTTACGTAGATATGGCACTCGTTCGTCTCCCGGACCGAGCGCAGGTCGGGCGGCCGGTCGAGCACGCGGACGAAGGGCTCGCCCTCGTAGCGCTCGCGGTAGAGCGCCTGCAGCGCGTCCCTCGCGATCGGCTCGGTGGTCTGGGCGAAGCAGGTCGCCAGCTCGCCCTGGTCGAGCGGCAGCAGGTGCGGCACGAAGGAGACCGGCGCGGGGCTGCCGAGGGCCGCCAGCTCCTGCTCGATCTCGGGCCGGTGACGGTGACCCTCGGTCTTGTAGGGAAAGGCGTTCTCGGTCATCGAGCTGAAGTGGACCGTGTCGTCGCTGCCGCGCCCGTAGCCCGAGGTGCCCTGCATCGCCGCGACGGCGACGTCGGAGAGCAGGCCCTTCTCGGCGAGCGGCGCGAGCGCGAGCACGGCGGCGGTCGGGTAGCAGCCCGGCGTCGCCACCAGCTTCGCCTCGCGCAGCTCGTCGCGGTAGAGCTCGGTCAGGCCGTAGACGCCCTCGCCGAAAAGCTGCGGCGCCCCGTGCTCGCCGTACCACTGCCGGTAGGTGTCCATGTCGCGCAGCCGGAAGTCGGCGGAGAGGTCGACGACGAGGATCCCCCGCTCGCGCAGCGCGGCGACGGTCGGCGCGGCGGCGCCGTGCGGGTAGGCGACGATCGCGGCGTCGATTCCGTCCAGGCGGTCGAGGTCGAGCTCGGTCAGCTCGATCGGCACGCTGTAGCGCGGGTAAAGGGAGTCCAGCCGCCTGCCGGCGTCGCTGCGCGAGGTCGCCGCGGCGAGCCGCAGGCGCGGGTGGCACCAGACGATCTGCGCCGCCAGGGCGCCGGTGAAGCCAGAGGCGCCGGCGACCAGGACCCCGGCTGCCGGACCTCCACTCAGCGGCTGGGCATCGAGCTCACTCACGGAGCGCACCCCCGATCTCCCCGAGCTTCGCCACGATCGCGTCGCGGGCCGTATCGACCTCCTCGTCGGTGAGGGTGCGGTCGCCGGCGCGGAACTCGAGGCTGAGGGCGAGGCTCTTGTGCCCCTCTCCCAACTGCTTTCCCTCGAAGAGGTCGAAGACCTCGGCCGTGCGCAGCAGCTCGCCACCGCCGGAGAGAACGGCCTCGCGAACCGCTTCGGCGGCGAGGTCGTCCGGAACGACGACTGCGAGGTCGCGGTAGGCGGCCGGGAAGGTCGTCACGTCCTCGTAGGTCTCCTCGCCGGCGGTGGCGGCGGCAAGGAGCGGCGCCGCGTCGAGTTCGAAGGCGACGGCGGCGTCGAGGTCCCAGGCCCGGCAGACGAGCGGGTGGATCTCGCCGAGCCAGCCCGCCACCGTGCCGCCGACCGAGACGGCGGCGGAGCGGCCCGGGTGCAGGAAGGGCTCGGACCCAGGCGCGAAGTCGAGGGACGCGCCGAGCTGACGGGCCAGCGCTTCCGCGACCCCCTTCAGCGCGAAGAAGTCGGCGGGCTCGCCGCCGCCGCGCCAGGAGCGGGCCGAAAGCGGCCCGACGGCGATGGCGGCGAAGCGGTGAGGCTCCGTGAACGGCGCCGGCTGCCGCCCCGGAAACTCGCCGGCCAGCGGGTCGACGGGCCGATTTCCCACGATATTCGTGGGAAATCGGCCCGTCGGCGGGGGGTTGAGGTAAACGGCGCCGGCCTCGAACAGCGCGACGCGCTCGGAGCCGCGGGCGAGGTTGCCGGAGGCGACGTCGAGCAGGGAGCCGAGCAGCATCGTCCGCATCGCCGACAGGTCCTCGGAAAGCGGGTTGGCGAGCGTCACGGCGTCGTGGCGCGGATCGTCCGCCGGTAGCCGCAGCCGGCCGACCTCGCCGGGGTCGGTGAAGCTCCAGCCGACCGCCTGGTCGAAGCCGAGGTCCCGCAGCCCGTCCTCGGCGCGCCGGCGCAGGCGCTGCTGGCGACCCAGCCCTCCCCCATTGCCGGTCACCGCCGGCAGCGTCGTCGGCAGGTGCTCGTCGATGCCGTGCACGCGGGCGACCTCCTCGATCAGGTCGACCTCGCGGGTGACGTCGTGGTGGCGGTCGGGCGACACCTCGACCTCGAGGTCCTCGCCGTCGGCCGTGACCCCGAACCCGAGCCGCTCCAGGTAGGCGGTCTGATCGGCCTGGGAGATCGTCATCCCGAGCAGGCCCTCGACCCGGGCCGCGCGCAGGCGGACCCGGTGCGGCTCCGGGACCTCGGCGGCGACGTCGATCGTCCCCGGCACCAGCTTCGCGCCGCACAGCTCGACCAGCAGCCGCGAGGCGATCCGCTGCGCCCGCATGCAGAGCTCCGGGTGCAGCTGCTTCTCGAAGCGCGAGGAGGCCTCCGAGCGCAGGCCGAGCAGGCGCGAGGTGCGGAGGATGTTGGGACCGTTCCAGCAGGCCACCTCGAGCAGGACGCGAGTGGTCGTCTCGGAGACCTCGGAGACCTGGCCGCCCATGATCCCGGCGATCCCCGAGGGGCCGTTGCGGTCGCAGACGAGGACGGTCTCGGCGTCGAAGGTCCGCTCGACCCCGTCGAGGGTCGTCATCTTCTCGCCCTCGGCCGCAGCGCGCACGGTGAGCGCGCCGCCGGGCACCTCGTCGAGGTCGAAGGCGTGCAGCGGCTGCGCCGTCAGCAGCATCGCGTAGTTGGTGATGTCGACGACGTTGTTGATCGGGCGCTGCCCCGCCGCCGCCAGCCGTGCCTGCAGCCACAGCGGCGATGGGCCGACCTGGACGTCGGTGAAGGCGCGGGCGGTGAAGCGCGGGCACAGGTCGGGGACCTCGACCGTGACCGAGGCGAGGTCGGACACCTCGCCCTCGCCGGCGGCCTCCGCGTCCTCGGCCCACGGCGGCTCGGCGAGCGGCGCCGCGGTGATTGCGTGGACCTCGCGGGCGACGCCGTAGACGCCGAAGCAGTCGACCCGGTTCGGGGTCACCTCTATCTCCAGCACCGGCTCGGCCAGCGGCAGCGCCTCAGACAGCGGCGCGCCCGCTGCCAGGCCCTCCTCGAGCACCATGATCCCGTCGTGGTCCTCCCCCAGCTCCAGCTCGGAGGCGGAGAGGATCATGCCTTCGGAGGCGACCCCGCGCAGCTTCGCCTTGCGCAGCTTCTCGCCGCCCGGCATCCGCGCCCCCGGCAGCGCCACCGCGACGGTCTGGCCGGCGGCGACGTTGGCAGCGCCGCAGACGATCGTCCGCTCGCCCTCGCCGACCTCGACCGAGCAGACCCGCAGCCGGTCGGCGTCGGGGTGCGGCTCGGCGCTCAGGACCTTGCCGATCACGAATCCGTCCGGCGCGGGCGGCCCGACCGTCGTCACCCGCTCGACCTCGGTCCCGGTCATCACCAGCCGCTCGGCAAGCTCCTCTGGCGACATGCCCGGGTCGCAGTACTCGCGCAGCCATGAGCCCGGGGCCCTCATGAGAACTGCTCCAGCATCCGCACGTCGTTGTCGAAGAAGCGCCGCAGGTCGGGGACGCCGTGACGCAGCATCGCCACCCGCTCGACCCCGATGCCGAAGGCGAAGCCCTGCACTCGCTCGGCGTCGTAGCCGTTGTCGGCGACGAAGCCGAGCACGTTGGGGTCGACCATGCCGGCGCCGAGGATCTCGATCCAGCCCTGGCCCTTGCAGAGCCCGCAGCGCTCGCCGCCGCCGAGCGCGCCGGTGCCGCCGCACTGGAAGCAGGAGACGTCGACCTCGACGCTCGGCTCGGTGAAGGGGAAGAAGTGGGGACGCAGCCGGACCTCGCGCTCGTCGCCGAAGATCGCCCGCACCATCGCCAGCAGCGTGCCCTGGAGGTCGGCCAGCGTGATCCCCTCGGCGATCGCCAGCCCCTCGACCTGGTGGAACATCGGGCTGTGGGTGGCGTCGGAGTCGCGCCGGTAGACCTTGCCGGGGACGATCACGAAGATC
Organism: uncultured Solirubrobacterales bacterium; assembly: GCA_963799835.1. Lineage (GTDB taxonomy): Bacteria > Actinomycetota > Thermoleophilia > Solirubrobacterales > 70-9 > VAYN01. The sequence goes on along the minus strand of CAWCYE010000002.1, from coordinate 2,251,887 downwards.
GGCGGCTCCTGCGTCTCCATCGCCCGCACCTGCATCGGCGAGGTGTGGGTGCGGAGGAGGACGTCCGGGTGGGATTGCACGTAGAAGGTGTCCTGGAGCATCCGCGCCGGGTGCCCGGGCGGGTGGTTCAGGGCGGTGAAGTTGTAGTAGTCGTGCTCGATCTCGGGCCCCTCGGCAACCTGGTAGCCGAGCCCGGCCATGGTGTCCTCGATCAGCCTCGTGGTGCGGGCGATCAGGTGCGGGTGGCCGACCGGGCGCGGTGGGGCGCCCGGCAGGGTGACGTCCACCCGGTCCTCGACCAGCCTCGTCTCCAGCTCGCTCGCGTCGAGCCGCTCGGCGCTTGCCTCGAGCAGGTCCTCCAGCTCCTTGCGGGCGCGGTTGGCGGCGCCGCCGACGGGGCCGCGCTCGGAATCCGGCAGCTCGGAGATGCCGCGCAGGATCGTCGTCAGCTCGGCTTTGCGGCCGAGGTGGCGAACCCGCAGCTCCTCCAGCTCGGCGCTCGAGGACGCGGCTGCGATCGCCGCCGCGGCCTCGCCCCTGATCTCCTCGATCCGCTCAAGCATCGGGCTGGGGTTCCTGCATCGCGGCCGACGATATCCACTGCGCGCCTATCGCCGCTGCGGCGGCAACGTTGAGCGACTCTGCTCCACCGTGTCGAAGCGGGATCGTCACCCGCACCGTGCACTCGGAGACCACCGCCTCGGGCAGGCCCTCGCGCTCGGCGCCGAGGCAGAGCGTCGCGGCGCCGGCAAGAGCATCCAGACCCTCGCCGCCGTGGGCGAGGAGGGCGGCCCGCGGCGCCGGGGTCTCCTCGACCCCGGCGCGCACCGGCGGCTGGGCGAAGAGCGCCCCCATGCTCGCTCGCACCGCCTTCGGCGAGAAGGGGTCGGCGCAGTCGGGCCCCAGCACCACCGGGGCGCCTAGCAGCGCGGCGGCGGTGCGGAGGATCGCGCCTACGTTGCCCGGGTCGGCGACACCGTGCAGGTAGAGGCACGGGGCGCTTGGCGCCTGTCCCCAGCCCAGTGGCCAGACCGCGATCGCCCGCGTCCCCGAACCGAGCGAGGAGGTGGCCGCGAGCAGCTCGGGCTCGACCTCCTCGCCATCGAGTCCGCTCCCCGCGGCGCTCAGGACGAACCGCGGCTCCGCGCCCGCCGCGATGCCGGCCTCGAGCAGGTCCTCGCCCTCGGTCGCGAATAGGCCCTCGCCCTCGCGGTGCTTGCGGTCGCGCAGCTTGCGCACCAGCTTCAGCTTCTCGTTGTGGGGGCTGACGATCATCGTGGTTCCCTCGGGTCTGCCTCTTTCTCTTCTCTCGTTTCTTCTCCTGGAACGAAAAAGCGGGCCGTTCTCACGGCCCGCCCGGGAAGTCGGAGTGTCGGCTCGCGGCTAGGCGGCCACACCCTCCCGGGCCAGCTCGACAAATCGGCGAAAGGCGTCGCGGTCGGAGACCGCGATCTCGGCGAGCATCTTGCGGTTGACCTCGACCTCGGCCTTGTTGAGGCCGTGCATCAGTTCGGAGTAGCTCATGCCCTCCTGGCGGGCGGCGGCGTTGATCCTGGTGATCCACAGCCTGCGGAAGGTGCGCTTCTTGTTGCGCCGGTCGCGGTAGGCGTACATCCCCGACCGCTGCACCTGCTCTTTGGCGAAGCGGTAGGAGGAGTGCTTGCGGCCGAAGTAGCCCTTCGCTTCCTTCAGCACCTTGCGCCGCTTCTTGCGGGCGTTGACCGAGCGCTTGACGCGGCTCACTTTCCACCCCCGAGCAGCCTGCGGACGTTCGGCGCGTCGTTCGGCGAGATCTCCACCGGGCGCGCCATCTTCCGCTTCCGCTTCGGCGACTTTTTCTCCAAGATGTGGCTGGAGTACGCGCGACGGCCGCGCAGCTTGCCGCTGGCGGTCTTGCGAAAGCGCTTCTTGGCGCCGGAATGGGTTTTCATCTTCGGCATCGGGCTCGCTATTGAAGCAGACGCGGGTACGCTGGCGCCGCGATGAGGATCCTCTACGTGGTCGGGACGCGGCCGAACTTCGTCAAGACGGCGCCGGTGATCGGGGAGATGCGCAGGCGCCACCCCGAGGGCCGGCACGCGATCGTCCACACCGGCCAGCACTACGACCGGCTGATGTCGGAGATCTTCCTCGATGAGCTGGGCGTGCCGGCCCCCGACCACATGCTCGAGGTCGGCTCCGGCACCCACGCGACGCAGACCGCCCGCACGATGGAGCGCCTGGAGCCGGTGCTGGTGGAGGAGCGGCCCGACCTGGTGGTCGTCCCCGGAGACGTCAACTCGACCCTGGCGGCGGCCCTGACCGCGGTCAAGATGGGCATCCCGATCGCCCACATCGAGTCCGGCCTGCGCAGCTTCGACATGACGATGCCCGAGGAGGTCAACCGAATCGTCACCGACCGCTTCGCCCGGCACCTCTTCCTGCACAGCGACGAGGCGACGGAGAACCTGCGCGCCGAGGGGATCCCGGAGGAGCGCATGCACATGGTCGGCAACACGATGATCGACACCCTCCTCGCGCTGGAAGACCGCTTCCGAGCGGCAGGCGCCGCTGCCAGGCTCGGCGTCGACCCCGGCTCCTACGCGCTGGTCACCCTGCACCGCCCCGCCCTGGTCGACGGCGAGCTGCTGGCCGAGACCGTCGCCCAGCTGGCGGCCCTGGCCCGCGAGATGCCGGTCGTCTTCCCGGTCCACCCCCGCACCCGCAAGATGATGGAGGGCATCGAGGCGGACCATCCCGGCCTGCTGCTGAGCGAGCCGCTCGGCTACCTCGACTTCCTCTCCCTGCTCGCGGACGCCGGCGCCGTGCTGACCGACTCCGGCGGCATCCAGGAGGAGACGACCTACCTCGGCGTTCCCTGCTTCACCCTGCGTGCCAACACCGAGCGGCCGGTGACGATCCGCGCCGGCACCAACACCCTGCTCGGGCTCGACCCGGCCGCGATCGCCGGGATCCCCGTGGCGCTGGCAGCGCGCGGCGACGCTCCCGCGGACCCCCCGCCCCTCTGGGACGGCAAGGCTGCGGAGCGGGTCGCGGACGTCCTGCTCGGCGCTTAGCCCGCGTCGGCGGCCGGCTTGTCGGCAGCCGGCTCGTCGGCTGCAGGCTCGGGCGCATCAGTGGCCGGCTCGGTCGCCGCGGGCTCCTCGGCGACCGGCTCGGGTGCATCGCCAGGGACCTCGCCCTCGGCCTTCCCGGCCTCTTTGCTCGGGGCCAGCAGCATGCTCATGTTGCGGCCTTCCTGCAGCGGCTCGGACTCGATCGTGGCGAGGCCGCCGAGGTCCTCGAAGAGCTTCTGCAGCAGCGCCCGGCCGCGCTCGGGGTGGGCCTGCTCGCGGCCGCGGAACATGATCGTGATCTTGACCTTGTCCCCGTGGCGCAGGAAGCGCTCGACGTGGCCCTTCTTGGTTTCGTAGTCGTGTGAGGCGATCTTCGGGCGCAGCTTGATTTCGCGGATGTTGACCTGCTGCTGGTGCTTGCGCGCGGCCTTCTGCTTCTGCTCCTGCTCGTACTTGTACTTCGAGTAGTCGAGCAGGCGGGTGACCGGCGGCTTGGAGTTGGGGGCGACCTCGACCAGGTCGAGGTCGGCGTCCTGAGCCCGTTTCAGCGCCTCAGGGGTGTCGACGATCCCGAGCTGCTCGCCCTCGGCGCCGATCAGGCGCACCTGGGGAACACGGATGCGCTCGTTGATCCGCGTCGTGTCGCGCTCTGGTGGGCGCCGGTCGAACCTGCGAGGGACCGGCACTATCGAGAGGAGCGGTGGTGCTTCAAGAGGACGAGCGGTCGGAAAGCGGGCACGGGGCGCTCAGCGGCGGCGACTGGGAGTTTGCGTGCCTGCAGTCAAGTTGGCGGAGTATAGAGGCAGATCGCTGCTCCGCAACCGCTGAGCGATCATGCCTCGCCCGTCTCCGACCGGATCCGGTCGGCGAACGCCACCAGCGGCATCTCCCCCAGCTCGCCGTCGGCGTGGGACCGCACCGCGACCGAGCCGGTCTCCTCCTCGCGGTCGCCGACCACCAGCATGTAGGGGTAGCGGCCGAGGGCGGCGTCGCGGACCTTCTTCCCGATCGACTCCGAGCGGTCGTCGACGGCGACCCGGACGCCGAGTTCGCGCAGCTCCTCCATCGCCCGGTGGCCGTAGGGGTTGTGGCGGTCGGAGATCGGCAGCACGATCGCCTGGACCGGGGCCAGCCAGACCGGGAAGCGGCCGGCGTAGTGCTCGATCAGGATCCCGGCGAAGCGCTCCATCGAGCCCAGCAGGGCGCGGTGGATCATCACCGGCCGGTGGGCGGCGTCGTCGGTGCCGGTGTAGTAAAGCTCGAAGCGCTCGGGCATCTGGAAGTCGAGCTGGCAGGTGCCGCACTGCCAGGAGCGGCCGAGCGCGTCGGTGATGTGGAAGTCGATCTTCGGCCCGTAGAAGGCACCGTCGCCGGGGTTCAGCTCGTACTCGCGCCCCTGGCTCTCCAGCGCCTCGGCCAGGGCCGCCTCGGCCTTCGCCCACTGCTCCTCGGTCCCCATCGAGTTCTGCGGCCGGGTCGAGAGCTCGACGTGCACGTCGGTGAAGCCGAAGCGCGCGTAGAGCTCGTCGATCGCCTCGCAGATGCTGGCGACCTCGCCGGCGATCTGGTCCTCGGTGCAGTAGACGTGGGCGTCGTCCTGGGTGAAGGCGCGGACCCGCAGCAGGCCATGCAGCACCCCCTCGCGCTCGTTGCGGGAGACGCGGCCGAACTCGGCCAGCCGCAGCGGCAGCTCGCGGTAGGAGTGGCGGTCGGCGGCGTAGACGAGGCAGGCGCCGGGACAGTTCATCGGCCGCAGCGCGAAGCGGCGCTCGTCGTCGTCCATGAAGTACATCTCGTCGCGGTAGTTGTCCCAGTGGCCGGAGCGGTGCCAGAGCTGCTCGTCGAGGACCTGCGGCGTGGCGATCTCCTGGTAGCCGCGCTTTCGCAGCTGCTCCTGGACCTCGTGTTCGATCAGCCGCAGCAGGGTGGTGCCGTTGGGGAGCCAGAACGGCATCCCCGGCGCCTCGTCGCGGAGCATGAAGAGGCCGAGCTGGGGACCGAGTCGGCGGTGGTCGCGGGCCTTCGCCTCCTCGATCCGCTCCAGGTGCTTCTCGAGGTCCTTCTTGGAGAAGAAGGCGGTGCCGTAGATCCGGGTCAGACGCTCGCGATCCTCGTCGCCGCGCCAGTAGGCGCCCGCGACCGAGTTCAGCTTGACCGCCTTGATGTGCCCGGTCGAGGGGCCGTGCGGCCCGCGGCAGAGGTCCTCGAAGGGACCGTTGCGGTAGAGGGAGACGGTCTCGACGCCTTCGTCGCGGACCAGGTCCTCGATCAGCTCGACCTTGAAGTCCTGGCCCTGGGCGCGGAAGAGCTCGATCGCCTCGGCGACCGGCACGTCGCGGCGGCCGAACTCCTCGTCGGCGGCGATGTGCTCGCGCATCGCCGCCTCGATCTTCTCCAGGTCCTCTTCGGTGACCCTTGTATCGGCGGGGAACTCGAAGTCGTAGTAGAAGCCGGACTCGATCGGGGGGCCGATCGTCACCTTCGTGCCGGGATAGAGCTCCATCACCGCCTCCGCCATCACGTGGGCGGCGTCGTGGCGGATCAGCTCCAGCGCCTCCGGGTCGCGGTCGGTGAGGATCGCGATCTGGGCGCCCCCCTGCTCGGCGAGCGGCGCCGAGAGATCGCGAAGCTCTCCGTCGACGCGGATCGCGAGCGCTGCCTTGGCGAGGCCAGGCCCGATCGCCGCGGCGGCGTCGGCGCCGGTGGCGCCGGCGGGCAGCTCCAGCGGTTTCCCGTCGGGCAGGGTGACGACGGTCTTGTCGGTCGCGGCCTCCATCGGGTGCTGATGCTACCCGCGGCCCGGCCCCTGGCGAGCCTGGCGAACGGCGATCAGCGGACAGGGGCTGTGAGAGGCGAGGGGACCCGTCGTTTCCCAAAGGACGTAGGGCGGGGCGACGCGGCGGACGCGCAAGCGCGGGTAGGGCGGCCGCGAGGTGTCGCCTTCAGTGACGACGAAGCGGACGCCGGGCGTCGGCGCCCCGCCCGCTTCGGATTCCGCTTTGATGCAGACCCGGCCGCCGCGCAGCTCCCAGGCGACGTATGGAGTGCCCTGCTGGTCGGCGAGCAGACCGTCGGGGGCGAGGACAAGGGTCGAGTCGTTGGCGAGAAGCGGGCGCATCTCGGTCAGTGAGGGCGAGTAGGACGTCGGGCCGACGGGGGCGTTTGCGAGCGCGAGCAGCGCGCAGACGCCGGCGGCGAGGACGAACGCCAGCCCGGCGACGGGTGTCCACAGGGGTGCATTGGCGCTTTTGTCTCGCATAGCGACACTAAGGCGCCAATCGACGCTGGCGAGCAGGGGCAAGAGGATCGTCAGCGCGGCCAGCGGTGCCGCAACCTCGATTGCCTTGGCGGCGGTGTATGGGGTGCCGCCGGTGCGGGCTGCGACGTAGACGAGGGCGGCGGCTCCGAGCCCAGCGAGGATCGCCGTCTCGCGCGCCCGCCAAAGGCGGACGACGCCCCAAACAAGCAGCGCCAGCGCGAAGGCGGCGCCGAGGTAGTAGCCGACGGCCGGCACCGCGCCGTCCCCCGGCGCCAGCCGGAAGTCGCCCGAGGGCCAGATGCCGAGCACCTCGAAGGGCGAGACCTGGCCAAAGAGATTTCCGAGGCCCGGGCCGTTGGGGTCGAAGGTCTCGAACTGCTGGAAGTCGACCATCCTGCCGATCTCCGGAGAGACGAGGACGGCGAAGACGAGCAGCGCGAGGCCCGCGCTCCGAGCCAAGGGTCCTTTCCGAGCAGAAGCGAGGGCATACAAGACGGCTGCACCACCGAGCCAGACCAGGCCCGCAAAGCTGTAGACGTAGACGGACCCCACCGCCAGAAGAGCGGAAGGGACGAAGCGGAGCGGGAGATCCGCCCACTCCCGGCCGGCCTCGCGCAGAGACAGCGCAAAGGCGAGGACGAAGAGCGCCTGCATCGTCTCCTTGAAGGCGCCCTGAGCGAGGTAGGAAGCGACTACGTAGGCGAGGCCGACCAGCAGCGCACCGGCCGTTCTCGGCGCCGGACTAAGGGTCGAGAACGCGGCCAAGGAAGTCAGGCAGGCGAGAATCGCGACGGCGACGGTGAGTCCACCGAAGCCTTGAACGAGGCCGATGCCGAGTCCCTTGTTCAGCGCGACTACGACCGCATGCGGACCGAGCGGGTAGCCCTGGCGCAGCAGCTCGGACGTTTCGCCATCGGCCAGCCGGTCTGCCGCCAACAGGTGCTGGGACATGTCGGGGTTGAAGCTGGTCCCGAGGATCCCAAAATGCCCTTCGACGACGAAGGGAAGCGACGCCGCCAGCAGGGCCGCCAGCGCCACGGGCCAACCGGCGCGAAGCGCGTCCCCCCCGCCCTCGACGCGTCCCCGCAGGTAGACGACGGAGGCGACCGCCACGACAAGCACGGCGATTGCCGCAGTCGTCCCGCCCCCCGGCAGCCGCACGGTCCCCCAGCAAAGCGCGCAGAGGAGCGCTAGCCCGACGGCCGGCGAAAGCCAGGACCAGCGCCGCCCGCCACAGAGGCCGATCGCCGCCTGCCCGATCGCCAAGGACGCCCCGGACACCGCCGCCACGGCTGCATAGGTCCCGATCACAAGGCCGCGAGCCTAGAGCAGAGCACGGCCGTGCCAACGGGGGACAGGTTGCCTCAAACAGCGCAGTTTGCAGACGTTTCTAGATTACGCGCGTCGTTGCCCTGTTCCCAGACCTGAGGAGGAGCGGATGAGGATCGGATTCGTGGCACCCGCCGTGCTGGCTGTGCTCACCGGGATGTCGATTGCTGCTCCATTGCCATCCCAGGCCGCAGTGCCGAGCCCTTCCCCGGGCCACCTCACCAAGGCGGACGCTCGTCGAGCGGCCAGCAAGATCGCCCAAGACTTCGCGCGTGCGGACGACAGCGTCAACACCGCCGCCGTCGGCGGATGTCGGCGGCGTGCCGCCGATCGCGTCGACTGCCTGGCGGTCAGCCGAGGGAACACGACGACGACCGAGACCGTTTGCCGCCTCCGCATCGCCGTTCGCGCCACGAGCGGTAATCCTCGCGCCGAGCTCCTCTCGTCCAAATGCCAGACCCAGAGCCGCTTCGAATTGACCGAGGCGGAGGCCCTGGTCGCGCTGATCGGAAAGATGAGGGAACTCGTCGCCCAGCCCGTTCAGATTTCCGCGTTCGAACGCGCCTCCCAAACCTCCTTCCGGGCTCGCGCCGACTGGACTCGACCGGGGGCGAGCGGAACCAGCAGATGCACCGCCCTTCTGACGGTGACGCTCCGAGGTCCCGGCGTGATCGAGCTCTCGGTCCTGGTGGTCGACTGCAATCCGCCTGCGGGTCAGGCCACCTCTCCCCCGATCTACAAATGACCGCCTAACGGTCCAGGCCCTTGCGGAGGACGGAGAATGGGCGTTACTGGGCTCGAACCAGTGACCTCCAGCTTGTCGAGCTGGCGCTCTCCCAACTGAGCTAAACGCCCCGGGGCGCTGAATCTAGCAGCGGCAATGCGGCCGCCGACCCCCGGGGCGGCCCGGGCTCAAGCACACGGCTGCACCTGCCGATGCAATCGATGCAACTTTTCAGCCCGTGCGGTGTTTACAGATACGTCGCACGAGCTGCGGCAGCTAGAACTTCCAAGCTCGAGGACCGACGAGCCAGCGAATTCAAAGTCTCTGGTGGTACGTCCTTCGGAAACACGGGGCCCCTTCGCAGGGGCCCTTTTCCGTTCCCCCTCAGACGTGGTTGCTGGGCAGGTGCCAGCGGCGCGGGGCGATCAGCGCGTCGGCCTCCGGCGGGCCCCACGAGCCCGGCTCGTAGGGAATGGTCGGCGGCGGCTGCTGGAGCAGCGGCTCGGAGATCTCCCAGAGCCGCTCGATTGCGGTGGAGCTGGTGAACAGCATTCGATCGCCGGCCATCACGTCGTAGATGAGCCGCTCATAGGCGTCGAGCGCCTGCTCGGAGCCGCCGAAGGTATCGGCGTAGCTGAAGCGCATGTGAGCCTCGCCCAGCTCGATTTTCGGTCCGGGCACCTTGGCCAGGAACGAGGCAGAGATGCTGCCCGGGTCGCCCAGCTCGAAGGTCAGGTGGTCGTGACCGAACGCCTCCGCGATCTGGTCGCAGTCGAGAGGGAACATCCGGCGTGGCGGCTGCCTAAAGGCGACCGTCAGCAGGTGCCGGCTCTGGGCCAGCCGCTTGCCCGAGCGCAGATAGAACGGAACGCCCTCCCAGCGCCAGTTGTCGACGCGGGCGCGAACGGCGGCGAAGGTCTCGGTCTCGGAGTCAGGCGCCACCCCGTCCTCGGAGCGGTAGCCGACGTACTGGCCGCGGACGACGTCCTCGGGCGAGAGCTGCGGCATCGAGTCGAAGACCTTCTCCCGCTCCAGGTTGAGAGACCTCGGCTCCAGCGAGATCGGAGGCTCCATCGCGACGAAGCCGAGCACCTGGAACAGATGGGTGACGACCATGTCGCGGAAGGCCCCCGTCTGCTCGTAGAAACTTCCGCGCATCTCGATCGAGAGCGTCTCGGGGATGTCGATCTGGATGTGATCGATGTGGTTGCGGTTCCAGACCGGCTCGAACATCCCGTTCGCGAACCTCAGCGCAAGCAGGTTCTGGACCGCCTCGCGACCCAGGTAGTGGTCGATCCGGAAGATGCAGGGCTCCTCGAAGACCGAGCGCAGCCGGGCATTCAGGTCGCGGGCCGAGGAGAGATCGGTGCCGAACGGCTTCTCGGTGATCACCCTGGCGCCGTCGCCGAGGCGTCGGGCGCCGATCTGGTCGATGGCACCCGCCGCGGCCCCGGGCGGAAGCGAGAGGTAGAAGAGGGTCTTAGACCCCTCGCCCAGCTCGGCGCGGGCGGCGGCGATCTCCTCGTCGAGCTGCTCGAACCCCTCCCCCACCGAGGCGTATCTCAGCGACTCCGCGAACCGCTCCCACACCCGCTGGTCCGGGGACCGCCTGCTCGAGGAGTCGATCGACTCCCACGCGAGCCGGCGGAATTCCTCCGGATCGAGGGCGGTGCGCGCTGCGCCGACGACCCGGAACCGCTCCGGCATCAGCCCGACCTGGGTCAGATGGAACAGCCCGGGCAGGAGCTTCCTCCTGGCCAGGTCCCCGGTCGCCCCGAAGAGGACGATCACCTGGTCCTGGGGCACCTGGGCCCCGGACTTCGCCTCGGTCGCGGTCGCGGGGAGCGAGCTCACGCCTTTCAGGCTGACATACCCCGGTGCGGACCGGTGGCGCAGAGCCGCTTTATCGTGATGAGCCACCGATGACCTTCGCCGAGACAGAGGGAGGAGTCGAGTACGAGCCTCGGACGCTGGACCTGGTCGAGCGGCACTTCTGGCGCGACATCTGGGAGGCGACTCCGGCCGAGGTGGCGGACGAGCACGGGATCGCGCTGCGGGACTTCGGACCCGTGCAGGCATCGATCGTCGCCGACCTGCCGGAGCTGGGCATGCTGAACCTGGTCCTCGGCGCCGCCGAGCCTGGGGCTGCCGCGGACGGGCACCTCGGCGCCGCGGTCGAGTGGGCCGCGGCGAGGGGAGTCGCCCCCTACGTCCCGGTGACGCCCGGCGCTCCCGACGCGGCGGCGGCCGAGACCTGGCTTGCCGCCAACGGGTTCGGCAGGGCCTACGCCTGGATGAAGTTCATCCGCGACGCTCACCCACCGCGGTTCGCGGCGCCCGGCGACGTCGAGGTGATCGAGCTCGGGGATGAGGACGAGGCGCCGTTCGGGACGATCGCGGCGATCGGCTTCGGGCTCCCGGCCTGGGCCTCGAGCCTCTTCGCAAACCTGCCCGGCCGCGAGGGCTGGCGCTGCTACGTCGCCCGCCTCGACGGCGAGCCGCAGGCCTGCGCGGCGATGAGCCTGCACAGCGGGATCGCCGAGTTCGGCATCGCCGCCACGCTGGAGACCGCCCGCGGGCGGGGCTGCCAGCTGGCGCTCCTGCGCCGCCGCATCCTCGACGCAGCCGAGGCCGGCTGCCACACGCTCTTCGTCGAGACCGGCGAGCGCGTGCCCGGACGACCCTCGGCCAGCTACCGCAACATCCTCCGCGCCGGCTTCGAGGAGGCCTACCTGCGGGCGAACTGGTCGCCCGGGCCGGATGACCCGGGCGACGAGAGCGGCAGCTAACCGGCGAGCTTCACGTTCACCGCCGCACCGCGCGGCAGCACCTTGCCCGGGCTCGCGCTCTGGCGGACCACCTTGGCCTGCTTGGACCTCGTGCCGGTGACCCGGCCGAGCCTGCAGCCGGCCTTTCTGAGGGCGATCCTGTCCGCCTTCAGCTTTTTGCCCTTGAGCTTGGGAACCACACAGGCGGTGTAGGTGAAGCGGTCGGCCCTCACCGCGGAACTCACCCCGCCCTGGGTGGTGACAGTCACATCGACCCTGCCGGGTGCGGTGGCGGCCGGTGCCGTCGCGGTGATCTGAGTTTCGGAGTCCACGGTGAAACCAGCCGCCGGAATAGTTCCGAATTTCACCGCGGTTGCTCCGGCCAGGTTCTTGCCGGTGATCTTTACCTCGACTCCGCCCGCGATCGACCCGAAGGCCGGGGTGAGCGAGGTGATCTCGGCCAGCGGTTGAACTTCAGCGCTGAGCTCGAGCTCCTGCCCCGTGCCGACCCCGCTCGGAGCGACGGTGGAGCCGTCGAAGGGCGGCGGGAAGATGAACGCAGTGCTCGCGCCCGCCACCGAGGCGACCCCGATCTCGTCCGTCGGGTTGGTCGGGTCGATCCCGATCAGGTCCCCGGCGCGCACCGGGAGGTTGGCCGTGAAGGTCTGCAGGCCGGTCCCGGAAGGAGTCGCGGGGCCGCTGGTGCCAACCGCCGTGTAGGCGCCGGTGCCGGTCGGACGCAGGACACGGAGGAAGAAGGGGCCACCTTTCGCTCCCTGGACCCGCCAGCGCACGATCGCGCCGCTGACCGGGGAAGCGAGGTTTGCTCCGCTCTCCGGCAATGCCGTGTTGAACTGCGTTCCGACGTTGCCGAATTCGGTCGAGGTGAAACCGAGCGGCAGGACGCTGCCCACGGTCACGGTTGACGCTCCCGCCATCGAGGCGCCGTGTAGCGCCCACACACTCGCGAATGCAACTGCCACGGCGATAAGCCGGCCCAATCTCCCCTGCTGTCCGCGGTTTGCCCGCGCGTCATCGCAACCTTGTCGGCCTCGGTGCTTCATCCATTCCCCCTATTTTCGTACTGCTGGTTTTCACCCTCGGACTTCGAGAGTCATGTAAGGGGGTCAAACACGAACCGACCTCGATGTTTCGCTTTCCTACCTGAACCTCACTCCTCCGTCCAGACGCCGAAACAAACACCGACGTCAGGGTTTGGAGTCTCTTCGACGGTGTGAGGGCGAGGCCTGAACGGCCCCACCCTCTCCGCGAATCGTTGGGGTTCCGATTGCTGTTGGGCTCAGACTCGCGCCGGCGCCAGGTCGCCGATCTGCTCCCGGTAGTTCGAGAGCTGCTCGGCGATGCCCTCTCCGATCGAGGCGTCGATGACGCCGAAATCGTCGACGACGAGCGAGGCGCGCGCGTTGATGCGCTGGAAATCGTCTCGCTGGTGGACCGCCGCGATCTGATCCTCGGAGCCTCGAACCAGGATGAAGCCGTTGAGCCCACCGCCGTGGGGACTCAGCAACACCACCTCGAAACTCTCGATGGCTCCCTCCTCTTGGAGTTGCGCCTCCAAGGCCAGGGCTTCGCTGAAGACGTCAAGCCCGGCCTCCTCCCTGCCCCGAACCGGAGTGCTCCAACCGACGAACATGCCTGCGGTTGCCATTCGAACCTCCTATTTTGGGGACTCCCCGACGCTACGCCCGCAGCGTTCCCCGGTCAAGGCAGCGCGCGGCGAAGTCGGCGCCACCGAGATAGAAAACATTGCGCCACAAAACTTGATCATTAGTCGAGGCCCTGCGAGCCTCCGCCGACGGCTTCGAGAGACAGCGCAGCCGAAACCCGGCGGAAAGGACCCGTATGAGATTCCCGAAGAGGCTCGCCGCGGCGAGCACCACGGCAGCGATGGCGGTCTTGCTCCTGGCCTCGGCTGCACCTGCTTCGTCGCACAACCCGACAGGCGAATTCAGCCCGTTCGCCGAGTGCCCCCTGAATCGGACCTCGATCACCGACTGTTTCATCTCGGTGACCAACGGCGGTTCGCTCACGCTCGGTACAAGGACGATTCCGCTCGTAAACCCGATCACGCTCCAGGGCGGCTTCGAAGGCAGCCCGATCGAATTCTTCGGTGCCGAGAACGGCGACACGCTCTCGAAAACTCCGCAGCCGGTCCCAGGCGGCCTGCTCGGGATAACCGCCCCAGGGTCGTGGCCGAAAGAAGTCCAGGACTGGTTCAACGACCAGATCAACAAAGGGTTCACCGGCGTCAACGCGACGATCGAGCTGGCAGCACCCGCCACCTCGATCGCGCTGAGCACGGAAAACCTCCTGTTCCAGGAAGGCACCGCGCTCGGCCTACCGGTGAAGATCAAGCTCGACAACGCGATCCTCGGCAGCAATTGCTACATCGGCTCCAAAGCCGAACCGATCCAGATCGACCTCACCACGGGCACCAGCGGCTCACTCGAAGGCGCGGTCGGCGAACTGTTCTTCAACGAAGAATTCACCCTGGTCACGATCGCTGGGTCGAGGCTTGTCAACGGGACCTTCGAAGCCCCGGAAGCCGAAGGCTGCAGCGGCATCTACTCGAGCTACGTCGATCCACTGATCGACTCGATCTTCATGCAGTCCTCGGGGCCCGAAAATGCGCTCACCTGGGAAGGCAATCTCAAAGACGCCAACGCCGAAACGGTGAGAGCCAACGACATGTGACGATCGTCAAGGCGTCGGGCCGCCGAGGGTGCGAGTGCGGCCCGACTCGATGAACAGCTTGGCTGACGGCGGGTCGATCTCGCCGGGGGACGCCGGTGCCGCCTCCCGTGGCCTTTGTTCGTATGCGAGCACCTGAGAGGTCTTCGGATCGAAGATCAGCGAGTAGAGCGTGAGCGCTCCGGAGCTCGCCGATTCGACGCCGACGGCAACGCCGCGCCGACCGATCGCATCGGTGGCCTTGCCCAGGTATTCGATGCCCGGCATCCGTCCCTCTGCCTCGTAGAGAGCGGCCCGCAGCTCGGGCATGGCGAGCGGGTTGTTGAGCAGTTCCGCGACCAAGGTCAGGGTCTTCACCGTAAAGGGATTGTCGTTGCGGGCCTCTTCGCCGGAGCTGACTCGAAGTTCGATCCATTCCGCCAGCTCAGCCGGATCGGTCGGCAGTTCGGAGAGCTCGACGCCGTCGTAGAGCGAATCGCGGAAATGGCCCGCGGGAAAATCCGCCTCACGGGTGTGCCTGCCCCACCCGTGGGCAAGGAAGTCGATGCGGCCCGCGGCTTCCCAGGCTTCGCGGTGCTCGGGCCCGGCGAACCGCGACGGCCCCGTGATCACGCGCACCCGGCCCGACCCGTCCTCGGCAATCCATTCTTCGCGGATCGCCGGCTCGTGGACCACCCAGTACCGGTCGTTGGCGGCGGTCCCGCTGGTGACCTCTTCTCGCGTCTTCGCGTAGAGGTAGGGCAGGTCGGCATTGGGGGGCGTCTGAGCGGCGGCCGCCCGGGCGACCTGTGCCAGTGCCGGCAACGTGTCCTGAGCGCCGCCGCTTCCGCCGGGCACCCCGACGATCGCGGCGGCAAGCACCACGGCCGCAAGAGGGACCGCGGCGAGCAGGCGCCTTCGTCGCACGGGCGACAGGATCCGATCGCGCAGAGTCCTGGGCGCTCGGCTCGCCTCGTCCCGACCCGAGGCCAGGATCGAGGCGAGCAGCTCCTCGGTCTCCGACGACAGTCGGTTCATGTCCTCGCCGTCGAGCGGGTCGATCGAGCGCAGGCCCCTCTCAAGTGACTCGTTTCGGGACTTCATGGCGCCTCCGTCGTGCCGGGCCGCTCGACGAGCGGCGGTTGCATGCTTCTTTCGCCCAATGAATGTCCGCTCGCCTCCAGCTCTTTCAGCAGGCGTCGCCGCGCCCGGTGCAGGCGGATCGAAAATGCCGCGGCGGTGCATCCCATGACCTCGGCGGCCTCGCGCACCTGCAGCCCATCCCAGGCGATCAGGCCGAGCACTTCGCGATCGCGCTCGGCGAGCGCCGCGAAGGCCGTGGCGAATGCCTCTCGCTCGGCCAGTCCCTCGGCGACCGGAGGTCCGGGGTCGCGAACCTCGACAAGGCCGAGGTGGGCATGGGGACCGTCGGGCGTCCGTCGCTTCGCGGCGCGCCGCTGGTTGGCGAGCACTCTCCTCGCGGTGCCGAGCAGCCAGGGGAGCGGCTGCTCCGCCGGCACCACGTCAAGCCGGCGCCAAGCGATCAGAAAGGTCTCCGACACCGCCTCTTCGGCGCTATGAGGATCTTCGGCCCGGCGCAGGGCATAGGCGAGAACGCGGGGATGCGTGGCACGGAAGATCGCCTCGAAGCGCCCCGCCCTGCTCGTCTGGCCCTGGGATATCCCCCTCTCACCCACTCCTCTCACAGTGTCCGCTCAGGCCGAGATCTTTCACGATTCCTCCAGCTCGGCCTTGAAGTCGCAAACGCGACGGCGGAGCGAGGGAACAGTCATCTCTGTTGTTAAAAGCCGGCCACCGAAACGACCCCGCCGGTTCCGAAGCCGGCGTCGAGGCGCCCGCCCACGGAGAAGCGGGCGACCTTGACCGTCTTCGTCACGGGGTCCCAGCCTGCCAGCACCGGCTCGCCACCGGGACCGGCGGCCAGCTCCTGCGGGCGCGGCAGCCCGAGGGCTTCGAGGTCGACTTTCCCAGCCGTACCGAAAGCCGGATCCAGGGTTCCGTTCGGGAGGTAGCGCACCAGGCCGCAGGCGCCGAGGCCACCGGCGGCGAGGATCGAGCTGTCGGCTCCCACGTGGACGCCGACGAACGGCTCCGCCCGGTGCACGACGCCGTACTCGAACGGAGCACAGACGGCGGCCCCGCCGACCC
Organism: uncultured Solirubrobacterales bacterium; assembly: GCA_963799835.1. Classification (GTDB taxonomy): domain Bacteria; phylum Actinomycetota; class Thermoleophilia; order Solirubrobacterales; family 70-9; genus VAYN01. The sequence goes on along the minus strand of CAWCYE010000002.1, from coordinate 2,235,891 downwards.
CGAAGCCCACATCGACCGATCCGTCGCCATTGCGGCGCCGGAGCTCGGTGACACGCCCGAGATAATCACCTTTGCTCGCGAGCACGAACTGCCCGTCCGGCTCCACCGCCAGAGCGCTGACGTCAAGCAGGGTTTCGTACCCGGGCTCGGTTTCGTAGACACCCCCTTCGTAAATCCGCAGCCCTTCGCGACCCCCGAGGCTCGGGTCGAACCTCCCGCTCGGCAGCAGGCGCGCGAAGGAGTGGAAGCGGCCGAAGTCGGCGCCGGCGACGACCAGACGTCCAGCGGCATCCATCCCGACGGCCTGGAAGGACCAGCCTTCGTTGTAATGGTCGGCCCTCGAGAGAAAGCGACCGTTGGCGGTAAAGCGCTGCGTTTGGAGCCAGCTGAACGTGTATCCGCATTCGCAGGTCATCTGGAGCAGCACCATGATGTGACCATCCGGCTGGACGAGCAGGCGATCGGTGGGGACGATCGGCAGCCGGATCGCCCCACGGCGACCGAACGAGCGGTCCAGACGGCCGTCTTCGAGATATCTCCGCAGCATCGGGTGCCCGCGGCGAATCCTCTGCGCGACGAGCATCTTCCCGTTCGGCAGCAGCTCCAGCCCGGCCGCGCCGCTACTGGGACGCGGCCCCAGGACCCCATCGGCAGCGAAGGACGTATCCAGCTCGCCGGCGCCGCCGAGGCGCACTACTCCCGTCCGACCCCCTTCCCCGCCCCCGATCCCGAGGACAACCCGCCCGAGGGAGTCGACCTCGAGGTCGACCTGCGGCGGGTTCGGCGCCCCAATCGCGACCGAGGCGTCGCCGCCCGCGGCGGCGGACAGCGCCCCCAGGACCAGGGCAATAGCCAAACGGCGATTCATCGTGACCGTCGCAACCCGCTCGACGAGGTGTCGATTTGGCCCGCCTCGCCGGCCTGGCCGGAGGTACTACCGTCGAGCAGCTGAGGACCTGAGCACAGCACGCGGCTTATTGACGCCCTGGCAAGCCGAACGTCGCTTGCTAAAGCCAGAGGCGCCTACCGGAATCGAACCGGTGTAAACGGCTTTGCAGGCCGTTGCGTAGACGATTTTCCCTCATTCCAGAGCGGCTTTGCCAGCCCATGGGCCAGTAAATGGGCCAGTTCTGCGTGAAATCGCCCGGCAGAAACTCGCGGTCCCGACTAATGGTTCGGCACGTCATGGCCTCGGCCAGGAGAGTGGGAGACGACCTACCCGCGGAAGCCGAGGCTCAAGAGCTGTTGGCACGCTCAACCATCTTGACCAGACTTCGGACTCTCTTGAGGAGGTCGAGCGACCAATCGTCCTCGGTCATAGGCACGGTCGCTACCGCCTGCGCGATCGCGACCTTGTCGGCCACCAGCTTTCCTCCGTCGAAAGAGGCACGAGACAGCGGGTTGACGAACTGCTCACCGCCCCACTTCCACTTTGCAGTCGGGTGAACGAGGTCAATTGCCGCTGCGAGCCTGGCCCGAGGGACGTAATTCTCGATCGTGTATCCCTGCGTTATCCATACGACAGCGCCAGGGACCGCCTCGATCTCTTTGCGAATTCGCTTCTTCGTTGCATTCAAAGCCTTGCGAGGACCCTCCCGATCTGAGTCGATGACGATCACGAAGTTGCGATTTATTCGCGGGAGGCGGACAAACTCATCGACAGCAGCATCGTCGGCGCTGAAATGACTGAGCAACCGGCCGCCGTAGAGCAGAATCGAATAGTGGATCCCTTCGATCAGGTTCGGTTCCATGGCTTCCAACCACCGGCGAAGATAAAGGCGATCAGATGGACCCTCGACCCAGATAATTGCGTTGGCCTGAACTAGGTCGGACGCTCTCGCACCGAGCTCGAAGCTGATCGTCGCGACCTCAGCTGGCTCGATCGCGGGACTCAACTCGGACCACCCATCATCCAGGCGGGCCGCCGATATTGAAGCCTTGCCGAAATCGAGCATGTGCGCTGAGTGCGTCGCGATGAGGTACTGGTTGTCAGTTTCGTCAACCAGATACTTGAGGAGCTTCCTCTGAAGCGTGGGGTGAAGATGCACCTCTGGCTCCTCGATGCAGACGAGGCAATCCGAAAGCACAGTGGCCGCGGCCGCGAGGATGATTACCTCGTGCAACCCAGTCCCATAGTTGGCCAACGGTAGCCATCTACCTTCGTGAAAGACTTGGATAGATCCTCGGTCGTGGGGGATTTCAAGCTGCGCAACCGCATCCTCTAAAAGCGATCGAACGAAATGGTTTATCCGCTCGAATCGGGCTCGCTCATCACCGCCAGCGTGCCCGGGATTCTGCAGCTGAGCTAGGCGGTCAATTAGGCCGAATCCGCTATGGCCGTCTGAGTTCCCATCAGTTCGGCCGGGGGCAATCTGTCGAAAGGCACCAATCACCTCAACCGTCGGAATCGAAGCCAGCGGATCTAAACGGTTAGCGATGGCTTCAAGTATCCGAAGACTCGGATCGTTCCCGGCGCCGCCCGCGATTAGATCGGCGAGGCGACTAAGCCAACGGGGCTCGTCAACCATCCCATTAGCCCGCTCGGTGATTTCAGATGCCTGCTCGGGCGAAGGACGCCACCGATTTCTGTGCTGGATGAACTCGATCCAAACACCAGAGGAATCGAATGCGAGGGCGGGACCAAGCAAGACCGCCCTAACGGTCTCGACTGGATATCGCCCACGACGCTCAAGCCAGTCTCCCAGTGTCTCATCTGGAAGCGGCACTCGAATGGAAACTCTCAACTGTCGTTCAGTTGTGTCTGGATCACCGATTGGTTGATCCAGACTCTCTAGCGCCGGGGCCTTTTGGTCCCTCATGGCGGGCAGCACCCGCTCGGCTACTGCTAGGACATTTGACTTGCCGGAGTTGTTCGGCCCCGCGACCAGGTGCACTTTTGACATTGGCCCCACGAGCTGCACCTGAGGGTCCCCAAAGCTTCGAAACCCGGTGAACCCAAATCCTGTGAGCACGCCCTTCCTCCCCGTCCGCTCAGTTCCCGCAGCTTGAGCCGCAAAGCTATGTTGTTCCCGAATCCGCTTCGTCAGCATCCGAAGCCGAAAACCCTGGGAATGGAACAGTTCCCCCAAAACCAGGCCCAGCGTTAATGGAACCCGTCGCAGCGCTCCAGCCGGGAATATATGGACCGATCCGGAGCGGCTCGCCGTTTTGCGGCACCAGGCGGGCCATCATCGTGAGAGCCTGCCGCGTCTCCTCCGTGATGCGCTGTGGATCGGCGGCGTGGGCAAAGCGTGCCAGGCACCCCAGGACTGCCTGCATGATCTCTGGCATCCTCCATCCCTTGGACTCTGAATCAATGTTGAGCCGGTGATAGGTGAGGTGGACAATCTCCCGACCGATCCGGTTGCGCTCACCCTCGATCTCCGCGAGCGCTTGAGGTAACTCGCCTCTCGCAATGGGCCAGATGTTCGGCGCGCAAAAGTCGCTCGCGAGGGCGTCTTGTTCTCTCATCCGCTGGTCTCGCCATAGAAAGTCTCGAAGGCAGCGAACATGAACGGCGAAGGACTCGATTAGCGCATTGCGATCCGCAGATCCAAGGTCAGGGTTCGCAGCGGCCCCGCACGTGTGAAGCAGCATCCCCGCCTCGTAGATCAGGTGCTCATGAGCCCAACTTCGTAGTTCCGCATCCGAGCGCGCCATACCACAATGCTACGGGGCACCAGCAGACACGAACGAGCCCTTAAAGACCCGCGGGCGACGAAGCAGCGCGGGCGATTTCTGCGCCCGTCTCAGCCCGAAAGCCTAGGAAGCGGTCCAATAGGGCGGCTGCCTCAGCCTCAGTTCCTGGCATCAGGTGCCCGTACAAGTCGAAGGTGACCTTGATCGAGAAGTGCCCCAGTTGCTGAGGCTCTACGACAAGTCCGCTTCTGACTCCGAAGAAGTTGCGGACCTGCTGGTCACCTCGACCAAGCGGTCAGCGGCATCCTTTGAGGACATGCTGATCGCCATGATCGTTGCTGCCGGTGGCTCGGAAGACGAGAGCGAGTCTGATCGCGGCAACCATCGGGAAGTCGTCGCGAAAGCGCGAGCAGCCTGACTGGCCGGTTCATCCGGCCTTAGAGCGCGGTACGACTCTCCAGCCATCTGATGATTTCGTTGGGCCTCGCATCCCCGGCCGCGATCTTCTCCACCATCGGAACATCCGTATCCGCATCTTCCCCCGCGAAGGGGCGGCCGTTGGCTTCAAGGAATAGCCACACGGAGAGGAAGGCGGCTCGCTTATTGCCGTCCGGCAGCGGGTGGTTGCGGGCCAGATGCTCGACCAGGAGCGCCGCTTTCTCTACGAGAGTCGGATACGCATCCTGATCGCCGAAGCCTGCCTGAGGTGCGGCGAGGGCGGAATCGGCAAGGGCAATCCTCGGCAAGCGGGCGACCTGCTCGGGAGTCGTGCCGAGCAGTTCAGCGGCGATCTCGCAGTAATCGCCTAGCTCCAAGTAGATCGTCAAGGGCTACTTGGCGAGGCGGCGCAGGGTCTCGCGATTAGCCTGGATCGCAGCCTTGATCCGCCCCTTGCGCTCGGTGCTGCTTCCGGGCAGGCCAAAGCGCAGCTTGTCTCGCTCGGTCTTCGGGGCGGTGGGAGCATGAGGCTTCATCGCCGACACATTGTTGCACCCAGGTTCTACGCCATCCTGAAATCCGGATCGGTGAATGATCCCGTGGGCCAGTCGTGGGCCAGTTTTACATCCAGATAATCGGCAACAACCGGACTCAGCCGGTCGAGGAAGCGGCCTGAAAAGGCCGCGCAAACCGCTCTGGCAAGCTAAATCTCGCTTGCCAGAGCCAGAGGCGCCTACCAGAATCGAACTGGTGTAAACGGCTTTGCAGGCCGCTGCGTAGCCACTCCGCCAAGGCGCCGAGAAGTCGACGAAGCGTAGCGGCGCACGGCTGGGCCGCGCTCAGCCCTCGTAGCCCTCGACGGTGCCTGGATCGCGAGGGCTGGCATCGTCGGGGTCCTCGCCGTATTGGCGCAGGGCGCGGCGCTGGCGCAGGTAGTCCCAGGCCTGGTCGAGCTGAACCTTGAGCTCGGCGAGGCGGGCGTCCTCCTCGGGGCCGAGCCCCTCCTCGCCCTCGTGCCGATGAAGGAGGCTCTCCTCCTCCTGGACCAGCTCGTCGATGCGGCTGAGAACCTGCTGATCGTCCATGCCGCTCCCACTACCCGCCGCCGAAAGCCGCTAACGGGTCAGGCGGTCGCCTTCTCCAGCGGCCGCTCGGTGGGAGCGGCGGGGCGGGAGAACTGCATCGCGCCGTCTTCGACCGGGCCGTAGCGGAGGTTCCGCAGGTCGACGGGGTAGTTCTGGCGCAGCTTCCAGGGCTCCTTGGAGCCCTGCTTCGGCAGCTTGTCGAGGGAGCGCAGGACGTATCCCGAGGTGAAGTCGAGCAGCGGTTCCTCGACGATCGAGGGATCGCTCACCTCCGGCGTGCAGCGCTGGAAGCCGCCGGCGTCCATGTGGTTGAGCAGCCGGCAGATGAATTCGGCGGCGAGGTCGGCCTTCAGGGTCCAGGACGCGTTCGTGTACCCGATCGTGAAGGCGAAGCTGGGGACGCCACTCAGCATCATCCCCTTGTAGGCGAGGGCGTGGCCGACGTCAACCTCCTCGCCGTCGACCGACAGGCTCATGCCGCCGAGGAAGAGCAGGTTGAGCCCGGTGGCGGTGACGACGATGTCGGCCTCCAGCTCGGCCCCGGACTCCAGCTCGACGCCGGACTCGGTGAAGGTCGAGATCCGGTCGGTGACGACATCGGCGGTCCCGGCCGAGATCGCCTCGAACAGGTCGGCGTCCGGGACCAGGCAGAGGCGCTGGTCCCAGGGGTCGTACTCGGGGGTGAAATGGGTGTCGACGTCATACCCCGGCGGCAGCGCTTTGACCACCCCGCGCCGGAGCAGTTTCTTCATCAACTCCGGTCGGCGGCGGCAGAGCCGGTAGCTGATGCCCTGCAGGGCGACGTTCTTCCAGCGCACGATCGGATAGGCGACCCGGTCCGGCAGCCAGCGCCGCAGGGCGTTGGCGAGCCCGTCTTCGCCGGGCAGCGAGATGACGTAGGTCGGCGAGCGCTGCAGCATCGTCACCTTCGCCGCGTCCTTGGCCATCGCCGGCACCAGCGTCATCGCGGTCGCGCCGCTGCCGATCACGACGACCCGCTTGCCCTCGTAGTCGAGGTCCTCCGGCCAGTGCTGCGGGTGGATCACCTCGCCCGAGAACCGGTCGAGGCCGGGGAACTCGGGCGTGTAGCCCTCGTCGTAGCGGTAGTAGCCGCTGCAGACGAAGAGGAAGTCGCAGGTCAGGATCGCTGGCTCGCCGCCGTCGCCCCGCTCTGCCTCGACCGTCCAGCGCCCCTCCTCGCTCGACCACTCGGCGGCGACCGCCCGGTGGTTGAAGCGGATCTTGGCGTCGATGCCGGCGTCGGCGGCGGTCTGGCGGACGTAGCGGAGGATCGACGGACCGTCGGCGATCGACTTCGCCTCGGTCCACGGGCGGAAGCGGTAGCCCAGCGTGTGCATGTCGGAGTCCGAGCGAATGCCGGGGTAGCGGAAGAGGTCCCAGGTGCCGCCGATCGAGTCCCGCGCCTCGAGGATCGCGTAGCTCTTGGTCGGGCAGCGTTCCTGCAGATGATGGGCGGCGCCTATGCCCGAAAGGCCGGCACCGACGATCAGCACGTCGAGGTGTTCAGCTTGCACGTTCTCTCGCTCCTGGTCAGGCCTTCGTTGGCTCCACCACGCGGAAGCGTATCCCCGCGTCCTGAAGCCTTGTGAGAAGCATGTCACCCATCGCGGCTGCGGTGGTCACCTGGCCCGAGGTCTGCGGCAACTCGTCGAAAGCGAGGCAGAGGCCCGACTCGGCCAGCATCTTCGAAGTCTCGCTGTAGCCGGGGTCCCCACCGGAGACCTCGGTGACGACGCGCTCTCCCCCGCCCTCGCCGACGAAGGTCACCTTGAACCAGCTGCGCTCGCGCTGGGATTCGCTCGGGCCCTCCCCCGGCGCTTTGAGCCTCAACAGGAGGTTCCGGGTCGGCGGCAGGGCCGCCAGCAGCGCAACGGTGCCGACGCCTGCCGAAGCCGCGGCGACGGTGCCGAGGCGCTTGGCGACCATGTGGTGGCCGTAGGTGAAGTCCGGGCCGTAGCGCTCGAGGGCGGCGGCGGAGCGGCGCACGATTGGGCCGTCGATGGTCGGCAGCGGCACGGTCCAGCCGCCGAGGTCCGCGTCGCGATGGATCGCCGGTTTCGACGAGTGGACCTGGCGGCCGGGCGGGCGGGGCTCGGAGCGGCGGCGCTCTTTCGCGGCGGCGATCGTCTGCCGCGCCCGCGCGAAGCCGTTGATCGCCGAGTGGTAGGTGCCGCCGGAGAAGCGGGCGTTGGAGCGCACGTAGCCGTCGACCTTCAGCGGGACGCCCTCGGGAAGCTGCTGCACGGTGAAGTAGGCGCCGAGGTCGTGCGGGATCGAGTCGAACCCGCAGCAGTGGACGATCCGGGCACCGGTCCGCCGTGCCTCCTCGTGGTGCAGGGACCACATCCGGTCGACGAACTCCGGCTCGCCGGTGAGATCGACGTAGTCGGTGCCCGCCGCGGCGCAGGCCCCGACCAGGGGCTCGCCGTAGAGCGCATAGGGGCCGACGGTGGTGATCACGACCTTCGCCGCGGCCGCGACCTCGTCGAGGGCGCCGCGATCCGCGGCGTCGGCCTCGAGCAGGCCGGGAGCACCGACCCCCGAGTCACCGCCGCCCAGGGCGGCGGCCACCGACTCGAGCTTGCCGCGGTTGCGGCCGACCAGCGCCCAGCGCAGCCCCGCCGGGCCGTTCGCCGCCAGGTAGCGCGCGGTCAGCCCGCCGGTGAACCCGGTGGCCCCACACAGCACGACGTCGTATTGCCGCTCCCCGCTCACGGCGAGCATTCTGCCACGGACTGGCTGTTCAGCCAGGTCAGGCCCGACGGCGAGAGACCTTCATGGCGGCTCCAAGGGCTTGCGGGGCGTCGAGACGACCACGTCCCGACGCCCCGCCCGGGTAACCGGTTAGGCCCTCTGTGCCGGGAGAAGGTTTTCTACGGCGCCTCGGCGACGGCGCACTCGGCGGCTGCGTCCTCGCTGGCAACCGTCATCGCAACCGTTTCCACCGTTCCGTCCGAGCTCGTGATGACGAGCTTGTCGCCGCTCTGGATCCGGCTTGGGTCGACGAGGAACTTGTTACCTCGTGCCTCGGCGATGACATTCCCCGACAGGTCTCCGAAAGCGTTTTCCTTCTTCGTGTGGGCTCCGGGGTTTGGCCAGGGTTTGCTCGGCAATTCCGACCAGATCGCGCCCTCGGGGGTTTCGTATGCCTTCACGCTGTCGACTCCGTCCGTCTCCGCTGAGCCCTGAGACGGTCCTCCCGTGGCCGCAGGCGTCTCGACGCAGGCGGCCTGGTCGGCGGGGTCGTAGTCGACGACTGCGGGGATGCCCTCGTCTTCCAGGCTGCGCTGGAGTCCGGCAGCATCGCTGGCCTCGTTGATGGATACCTCCACGGCGCCGCCTGGGCGAGATTCGACCGCGTAGGCCTTGGTCGTCGTCCCACCGCTTCCGGCGACGACCGCCACCGCCGCGACGGCGGCGGCGCAGCCGGCTCCGGCGAGGACGAGGCGCCTGGGCTGCCGGCTCCCCCGTGCGGGCCGATCGGTCGCCGGATTCTCGGCGACGATGTGGTGAAGCTGCTGCTGCAGCCGATCCTCGAAGCGGTCTGGTGCGGTCACGGTCATGCCTCCATTGAAGAGGTAGCGATGGTCTGGATTTCGTCGTTCAAGAGATGGCGGCGCAGGGCGGCGCGAGCGCGATGCAGGCGGACCCTCGCCGTGACCGGGTGGATGCCCAGGGCGGCGGCGGCTTCGCGAGGGCTGAGGTCGTCGAGCGCGTAGAGCTCGAAGATCTCTCGCTCGCCCTCGGGGAGCTCGGCGAGAGCGGTGTACAGCTCACGCGACTTGGCCGCCGCGTCGATCCGCTCCTGCAACCGCCCGACGTCGTCGGCGTCGAGAAGGCGGCGGCCCTCGATCCGGGTGTTGGCGTTCCGCTCGCGGCCCGCTCGGCGGTACTCGGCGTGGACCACGTTGACGGCGATGCCGAAGAGCCAGGCCCTCGGCTTGCCGCGGCTGGTGCGATAGGTCGGTGCCGCGCCGATGGCGGCGAGGAAGGTCTCGGCGGTGAGGTCGGCGGCGAGGTGCGGATCGCCGACTCGTCGTGCGACGAAGCCCTGCACGGCCTCGATGTGCTCGCGGTAGAACTCGTCGAACACCGCCGGCTCGTGGGCGATCAGGGGAAGTTGGTCGGGCCTCATCTATCTGTACTTGGTCGGTGGGCCTGAAAACGTTTCCAGCCGGCACCGGTCGGCGGGCGACCTGGAGCAGAGATCTGGACGGATGGCCGAGCAGTTCAGATCGAACGGCGACGCTCGGCCCGGTGGCGGCGGACGATCGCGGGCCTGGCCAGCAATGCCTCCCCGGTCATGACAGCTCCGGCGGCAGCGCCTTCGGGCCGTCGGGGTACATATGCGCAAGCTGCTCGGGAGTCATCTCGAGCGTATTCGCAAGCTCAGGCGGCGCCCCGACGACGAGCCAGAGGACGTCCTCGGCGGTGTCGTTGAAGAGCTGGCGCACCGCGGGGGCGGTCACGGCCACCGCCGACCGCGGATCGAGGGTCAGCACCTCGTCGTCGACGCGCATCCGTCCCGTCCCCTCCAGCACGAAGTAGAGCTCCTCCTCCCCGAAGTGACGATGCTTGGTCGAAGCCTGCCCCGGCGCCAGGCGCCACAGTCGCGCCCCCAGCGACTCCGTTCCCAGCTGCTTGCCGAGGTCCGTGTTCTGCACCCCCATCTGATTCGAAGGCCGCCAAAACGCCTCGGCCGGGCTGAGGGCTCTGAACCTCGCATCCCCGCCGTCAACGGTCGAATCGGCCTGCTTCTGATTCATGAAATCTCCTTCTGGGTTCGGTAACCAGCTATTGGCCAGCGAGCCCGCGCGGTGGCGCGGGCTCGCTGGCTTGGGATCAACCGATCCCGTATGTGTCGAAATCTTTTTCGGACAGGTTGAGCGCGCCGGAGTAGACGAGCGAGGCTGCTTTGCCGTCGACTTTGGCGGTCCCTTCCTGATTGAAATGGAAGAGCCGGATCGCGCTGGGTTCTTCGGGGGTCAGCGTCAGGCTGGGGTAGCTCATTTCGATTTTCTGTATTTCACAGGCTTTGTTGAACGAGTAGTCGACCGCGACTTCTTTGGCGGTCAGGTCGGCGGAGTTGACGGCGACGCTCCACGGCACGCCTTTCGGAGTTGCTGCCGTCACTTCGCAACCTTCCAGTTTTCCGGCCAGGCCGATGCAGGTGGCCTCTTTGACGTCGTAGGCGGTGATTTTCGCCGTGCTGCCGCCTTCGGTTGTCATCGTCGCGGTGGATTCGCAGAGCATCACCGCGCCGCTGACTTCGATGAATTCCCCTCCGGTCAGCGGAAGTTCGACATGTTCTTCCAGCGGTTTGCCTTCGTGCAGCCAGACCGAAGCCGATGCCGATGCCGGCAGCGCTAGGGCGGCCATCGCCGCGAGCGCGCTCGCCAGGACGAGCAGCGCGTGCTTTCGGTGCTTCATAGGAACCTCCCGTGTTTGGTGTGAATACCCCCAAATATTTGGCGGTATTCAAAAGTCTTTACCCAGAAGGCGTCGGCCTATACCTCGGGGCTCCGTTTGAATCGGGCCCCACCGGGGACAGGCCGATCGAGAACGCGTCGAAAGCGAGGGGTCATGGCCCAGCACAAGATCGGCACGCAGGAGGAGTGGAAGGCGTCGCGAGACGAGCTGCTGAAGGAGGAGAAAGAGCTCACCCGCCGCGGCGATGAGCTGGCCCGGAAGAGGCGTGAGCTGCCCTGGGTGCCGGTCGAGGAGGACTATCGGTTCGAGACCGAGCTCGGTACGAAGACTCTCGCCGATCTCTTCGACGGCCGCTCGCAGCTCCTCGTCTACCACTTCATGTTCGGGCCGACCTATGAGGCAGGCTGCCCGGTCTGCTCCTCGATCGGGGACACCCTCGATCCCCAGGTCCCCCACCTGAAGGCCAGGGACGCCACCCTGCTGCTCGCCTCCCGCGCGCCGCTGGAGAAGCTTCTCGCTTTCAGAGAGCGGATGGGCTGGAGCATCGACTGGGTTTCCAGCGGCAGCGACTTCAACCGCGACCTCGGCTTCCTCAACACAGAGGAGGAGCTGAAGCCGTTCCTGGAGGGCGAGATCCCGATCTCCGTCGAGGAGAATGCGCGCTCGTGCGGGACGGGCGTCCTGGAAAGGCCACGCCCGAGAGCGCGACCAGAGCGGCGATCGGTCCGAGCATCTCCCCCCTGGTGGAGAACGAGGGTCGGATGTGAGTCGTCAGCCGCGCCATTCGGGTGTGGATCGGTCTACCCGGAGAAGGAAGCTCGCCAAACCGGGGGCCGTGGCGGATGACAGGGCTGATGCGCGATGGCGGTTTGACTCCCGTCAGGACAGGCGACAGCAAGCCTCACACGACGTTTACAAGCGGCTGCCCTTCGACGTGCCGCCGGATCTGATTCCCGACAAGCTCATAGACCCGCCGGTCCGCAGCCGGACTGTCGCCGGCGATGTGTGGGGTGATGAGAACGTTCGGCAGCGTCCACAGGGGGCTGTCTGGCGGAAGCGGCTCCGGATCGGTGACGTCAAGCGCGGCGTCGAGCCGGCCCGCCTCGAGCTCATCGATGAGGGCCTCCGTGTCGACCACGGCGCCGCGGCCAGCGTTGACGAGGAGTGCTCCCGTCTTGAACCTGGCGAGCCGCTGCTTGCCGATCAATCCCCTCGTCTCGGGCGCGGCGGGCAACAGGACGATCACGATGTCGGCATGGGGCAGAAGCTCGTCGAGCGCCTCCACGCCGTGGACATCGCTGCGTGGGCGACTTGCCACGCTCGTCACCTCGATGCCGAAGGGACGCAGCCGCTCCTCAACCGCTCGGCCGATCGAGCCGTGGCCGACAATCAGGACCTTCGACCCCACCAGCTCTCGCGGCATACGAGGCGCCCACTGTGCCTGCTTCTGCTGCTGCCGGAACTGGGCGAGGTCCTTGTAGTTGTCGAGGATCGCGCCTACCACCCACTCGGCCACAGGCGCTTCCCGTGTCCCTCGCGCACTGCAGAGAGTCACGCCCTCCGGAACCGATGGAGCGATCCAGTCGACTCCCGCCGAGTTCACCTGTACGACGCGAAGGGAGCTGAGCCGAGGCAGCGCCTCGACCACTTGCCGCGACCCAAACGGAGGAACGAGGAACTCGACCCGATCAAAGTCGTCAGGAAGCGCGCCCTTCGCTGGGATCACATTCAGCGAGACAGTCGAGGGCAGCACGCCGATGCCGTCCGCCGCAGGGTGATCGGGCAACCACACGTTCACGGTCAAGGCCTATCACGCATCGGTATCGCGAAGCAGGGACTCTGATGGATCAGGTCGCACCCGCTCGGTCGTGGTCGCCTTCTGCGAGCCTGCGCAGGAACGGGGGGAGCTTCCCAGCACCGAAGTCATAGAAGCGCGCCCACTCGGGAGTGATCGAAATTCGCGCCTGCTGCTCGAACACACCTCGAACCTGCGCTTCGAACTCTTCGAGGTCGGTGCCGCTCAAAGTCTTCGCCGAGGCTTCGACGTACTCGGGCGCGACGCCGTCAACGATCTCGATCGTGGCGGTGCCACGGACCAGCAACTGCTTCGCCGTAGCCGAGGTATTCCCCGTATCGATCGTCACCGCCACGTTCGGGCGCTCGTTCAAGGCCGCCACCTTCGGCGCGGAGGATGCCGTGCAGACGACGAGCTTCTTTTCCTTCCAGAGGAACCCGATCAGGATAACCCGCGGGAGGTCATCGCGCCCACAGTAAGCGAGCCGAAGAGGCTGGTCGGACCGCAAGAGCTCTTGGGCGCCTGGATCATCCAGGTGCTTCAAGTCGGGGCTCATCGCGCTCCTTCCTTTCGACTGGGCGTTCGGTCCACCTCGTCCACTGCTTTACCCGGCTCGGCGGTCCTCACGCGGGGAGTGCTCTTGACGCCCTTGGTTGCGCATGCGCGCAAGCGACCCCGCTTCTGACTCAAACAGTCGGCCAGCCGTCAAACGCCTGGCGCTTCGCGGACATACACCATGGTGATGGCGGCGACGACACAGGACGCTAAGACCCCCAGCAGCCAGGAGGCTCGAATCGCCGCGCTCTACTCAGAGCACGGACGGCGCTTGCTGGCCTACGCGCTGCGGCGCGCTTCGGGGCCGGAGGACGCTGCCGACGTCGTCGCCGAGACCTTCCTCACCGCCTGCCGGCGGGCCGAAGACGTGCCGGCCGGCGAGGAGGCCCGCCTTTGGCTCTACGGCGTCGCCCGCAACGTTCTTCTCAACCAGCGGCGTGGGGAGCGCCGGCGGGCTCGGCTCGGCGATCGGCTGCGGGCGGAGCTCGCAACGGCCACGTTCCCCGCGCCCGCATCCGAGACGGAGATGGCGGTCAAACGCGTGCTCGGCGAAATGGAGCCTGTGGACCGTGAGGTGCTGACCCTGGCCGGCTGGGAGGGCCTCGATCCAGCGCAGATCGCTCGCGTCCTCGACCTTCCTGCGGTGACTGTCCGCGGCCGCCTCCATCGAGCCAGACGCCGGCTTCGCCGGGCTTTGATCGAGGCTCAGGTGCCCTACGACACCCCGCAGATCGGCGACTGGCAACTCGGGGAGGCGAGATGAGCAAGGCCGAGATCGAAGCGGTCGTCGCGGCCGTCAACCCGGTCAGCGACGAGTCGGTCGAGAGCCTCCCGCTTGCCGATGCCGAGCGCGAACTGCTTGACGAAGTTGCCCGCGAGGCAGATGGCGAGGTGGCCGCTCCGGCGCCGTCTCGAGCTCGGAGTGGTTTTGGCCAGAGACGGCGCGGATACCTGGCACTGGGTGGCGCCGTCTCTGCAGCCGCGGCCGTCCTCCTGGTCCTCGCCGGCACCGGCGGCGGGCCCGCCGGCGGGCCTGGCACGGCCGTGGGTGACAGTTTCGCTCGTCTGGTCGAGGCCTCACCGCCGATTGTCCTCGACGCTCCCGGGTGGTGGGTCGAACGAGCTGATGAGTTGTTCATGAAGGAAGGCACCACGAACTTCGCTCGCACCCCGACGAGCCCCACGTCGGAAATCGAAGCAGGCCATCCCGTCCGGGGCTTGTTAGGGACTGCCGAATTCCAGTGGGACACCGAGACGGTGCGACAGAGGATCCACCGACTGCGCAACCTCAAACAGCTGCGGAAAATCACCACGCCGGAAGAGCTCTCGTACTACGCTTCCCACAAGGTGGGTCGGGCGCCAGTGCTCGGAACCACGGCCCAGCTGTTCAGGCATCGCCCCCCACCCGAGAGGCCCTACTTCGAAGCGGTCGCCGTCTGGGGGGAAGATGGCCAAGCGCGGTTCTTCCGCAGCTTCGTCCTCGACATGGCGACCTTCAGACGGCGTCTCGCGGCGCTGCGCAGAGTGGACGCGGAGACCTGGGCGGAAGTCCTTCAGGGCAAGGTGGTGACGCGCAAGAACTCGATCTCGGTGCGGCCCGCGCCTCCAAGCGCTCCCTGACTCTCACTCCCCGCTCGAACAACTGGCCATTCCGCTAACGCGGTTCGCGCTCCGGACATGTACAGGGCAGGACGGAGCGATGACCACCGACACGGCGAAAAGAGGGCTGGCAGCCCAGGGCGAGTACAGCTCGCCTCTCTCTGTTACCTCCACTCCCTACGGCACGGGAATCGTCGTCGTCCGTCTCGCCGGTGAGCTCTACCGAGCCAATGTCTCCAGCGCCGCCAGGGCGATCGAGGAGGCGCTCGCCCGCGAGGACTCGATGCTCGTCCTCGACCTTCAGGACCTGGAGTTCCTGGACGCGAGCGGTATCGCGCTCCTCGCGGACCTCGACTATCGCGAGGGACGCAGCGCCCGACTCCGCATCTTGCCGAGCCTATCGCTGGGCGTCACTCGAACCCTTTCAACTGTGGGGCTGGATTCGATGGTGAAAGTCGTCAGGGGCTAGGACGAGCGTGTCGCTGCCCAAAGGCCAGCCCCGAAGGTGTCATTGGAACAAACAAAGGGAGGGGATGTCATGCGCGATGTAGGTATTCCAGCAGTACCGGGAGTGCCGAGCTGGAGACGGCTCGTTCTCGCCGCGCTCGCGATTGCGATGCTCGCGCCGATCGCGAAGGCCGACGCGGCCACCGTCACCACCACCGAGGACGGCGGAGCAGGATCGTTGCGCCAGGCGATCGGCGACGCCACGGCAGGAGAAATCATCACGGTGCCGGCCGGCGACTACACGCTCACTAAGGGGGAACTGACGATCTCGAAGAGTCTCACCCTCGCGGGCGCGGGATCGGCAGTCACGATCATCAGCGGCGCCAAGTCATCGCGGGTCTTTTCGATCAAGGGCGAAAGCACCGAGGTGACGATCTCCGGCCTCACGGTCACCGAGGGTCGCGTCACGGAACAGTTCGCCGAAGGGGCTGCGATCAGGTCGATAGGGGCAAACCTCTCTTTGCGTGGGGACGTGATCACCGGCAACGTCGCCTCGGCCCCTGAAGGCGGCATCGTGTTCGGTGGTGCTCTGTTGGTGAAAGGCGGCAACCTGACCGTGGCCGACACCAACGTCGTCGGCAACCTCGCGGAAGCGAGCGGAGGCGGCGGCCAGCCTGGCGGTTTCATCAGCGGGGGCGGCGTCCTGGCGGTGGTGCAGGCGCTCGCGATCGAACGGTCGACGATCGCGAACAACCGCGCCCACGCGCGCGGCGGCAGCGACCCCTTGGCCACGCGGCAGGACGGTGGCTCGATATTCGGTGCGGGCATGGCGGCCAATGCGGCCCAGTCGGTGCTGATCGACTCGACCATCAGCGGCAACGTCGGCGACGCCAGCAACGGCCCCGGCGGCGAAGGCGGTTTCTCCCAGGGTGGTGGCATCAGCCTGGTCGGCGGCATCAAGAGCCGCATCTCCCAGATCACCGTTAGCGGCAACATCGCGCGGGCGGGTCAGGACGGCACCGTCCTTGGAGGGGGAATGCGGCTGGCCAGCGACAGGCCGATCGAAATCGCCAGCTCAACCGTGGCCGGCAACTCGGGCGGCCAATCGAGCAATACCCTCGGCGGCAACGTGTTCGTCGAACTTGGTCAGGTGCGGTTCTCCGATTCGATCGTCGCCGGGGGCGTCGGGCCGACCGGGAGCGAGAACTGCGGCAGCCTCGAAGGCGGAGGGAGCATCGTGAGTGAGGGTTTCAATCTCGAGAGCGGTAACGATTGTGGCTTCGGCACCGCAGGAGACATAGTCAATACCGACCCCCTGCTGGGAGCGCTCGGGAACAACGGCGGACCCACGCAAACGATGCTGCCGGCGGCAAACAGCGCCGTCATCGACCAGGGCGCGGCCTTCGGTCTGCGCGGCGACCAGCGGGGCGCGCCCCGCGTGGTCGACAATCCATCGATCCCAAACAGCGCCGCCCTCGGCGCCGACGGATCCGACATAGGGGCGGTCGAGGCCCAGCCCTCCAGGTAGTCGCCGAGCGGGCACGAGCGGATGCAACTCGTTCGTGCCCGCCAGCGGCGGCTCTAGAGGAGTGAGAAGACAACGCCTACCGTCGCGGTGACGGTGGAGTTGCCGGGCTTGGTCGGCGGCGCGGCGCAGCCGGTGCGCGAGCGTCTCGGCGTTGCGGGCGCAGGGGCCGGTGCGCACTGTGGCCCGGGAGCGTCCTTCAGCGACTCTTCTTGGACGACCTCAGCGTCACTGCCCTCCTGGATGCTGAGCACCGGGCCCAGCCCGGCGCCAGCCTGCGCCGCCAGCGCCATCGCCTTCAGCCTCGCCTTGTCGAAGGCGGCCGTGAGAGCTTTGGCGTAGGCAGCTTCGGTGTCGCCGATGAAGAAGGTGGGGCCGCTGATGCCGGTCGCGCCGGCGCCGATCCCGGCGCCGATGAGCTCTCCGGCGCGGCCGGGCTCGTGCAGGGTGACCCGGATCCCCTCCGAGGCGCGGTAGAGGACGCGCTTGCCGCGGAAGGTCTTGCGAACCGAGATGCGCCCGGTGCGGACGTCCCCCTCACCGACGCCGGGGATCTGCTGCACGGCGACGATGACATTGCGCAAGCGGCCGGAGACGACCCGCAGGGCGGCGCCGCGGCTGCGCCGTTCGGCGCTGACGGAGAGGCCGACGCGAGCGGTGTCGTTCGGCACCTCGAGCGTGGCGCTAGCGTTGACGGAGACGGTCCGTTCGACCGCGGCGCCCGCGCTCTCCGGCAGCAGAAGCGCCAGCGCCAAAAGCGCAATGGGGAAGGCGGTGCGAAGCGAGGCATGCATTGGGCCTAGGACCTTAAGCGCTTTGGCCGTCGCCCCGCACGCTTGCGGGTCTGTTCGGCTGTATTCGCACAGACTCGGCCACCTAGTCGTAGCCTGGTGACATCCTTACTTCGAACCCTTGAACCGTTTCACCACTGATCGTGGCTGCAAGAACCGGATAGCTACTGTCTTCGCCGACGGGGGAGTAGCCAATCGCTAGCCAGTAGTCCCCTTCCGATTCGACGGCATTGGGGTAGCGGCGCTTCAGTTGTTCGAGGCCATCGCCCATTTTGACGCCCCGACTCGTTTGCCACCTATCAGCCGTAGAACCCTGAATGAGGCCCGTTTTCGCAATGCCTCGGTTTGCCCGACAAGCCCCCCGCTTCCCCCCGCCACCGCCGTAGTAGGCAAAAGTGATCTGCAGACCGATCTTTCCCCAGGACACGTCGCAACCGCTTCCTCCATAGAGAGGTTGTCGGGATGATGGGCGACCGAAGGCTTTGACGGCGGCTCCTACGGTCGGATTGCGAATCGGATGGAAACCTCCGAGGTTCTGAACCCCAGCGGAATTGGCTCGGATAACCAAAACCGGGCTGGCTAAGGGCGCCAGACTAGGAGCCGAGTTCGCAGCTGCCGAAGCTCCGAACACGAGAGACATGCCGAGACAGACGACGATAAGTCTCCTCATTAAGCGGCAGATGGGATTCGAACCCACGACCTTCCGCATGGCAATTACACAGGTCTCCGAGAGCCGCGCGCCGCGAATGTAGCAGCTTGCAGGGGTTTCGCCCAGCCGCCGCAAACAGCCTCGATCAGCAATACGCAGGTCCGGTAAGTAAGTTCGCGCAGTGCGACCTCTTCGCTATTCCATCAACGTCACCTTGGATGGATGCTGCGATCACCGTGCAATCTCCCCGGACGAGGAGACCCATCGTCACGCGACGGAGACTCTCGCCCAGGCCGATGCTCCCCTCTTGGGCCGGGTGACCTACGAGCTGATGGAGTCGGCCTGGCGGCCGCCCGGGCAGATGGACGCGATGCCCGATTGGATGGCGCCTTACGGCCGGACGATCGACGCAATGAAGAAGTACGTCGTGTCGAGCACCCTGGACCGGGTCGATTGGAACGCGGAGCTTGTGCGTGGGGATCCCGGGGAGGAAGTTCAGAAGCTGAAGCAAGAGCCGGGCAACGGACTGGGCGTGGGAGGCGAGCAGCTCCCGTTGGCGCTGGCTGAGCTGGGGCTGATCGATGAGTACGAGTTCATCGTGCACCCCAGGCTGGCGGGCCAGGGGCCGACGCTGTTCGCGGGGCTGTCGAAGCCTCTCGACCTGAGACTCGTGGGCCGGCTGGAATTTGACTCAGGGGCGGTGGCGATGCGGTACGAGCCAGAAACGTAGCCCGCGAGGGCCGCGGCTCAGGCTGAAACGGCCAAGTCTCCACCGCGAAAAGCTTGGCGCGGTCTATGAGGCTCGTCCGTGAAGCCGCCGATCCGCGATTTCATAGACGGTCCGCGCGTTCGAGTCGCGCGGATGATGGCGGACACCGAAGGCGAGGCAGCGAAGTGCGAGGCCGTCGGCATCGCGGACAAAGCGGAACACCATGCCGAACCTGCCGTTCGGCGCTGGCAAATAGACCTTGAAACAGGCGGGAAGCTTCGTGCCGTCGCGACCTTCCGGATCGCAGCGGCGCAGGGCCTTGATCTCAACACCTTCCTGCTCGAACTGAGTCCGAGCTTCGCGAAGCGCCTCGGTACCCGCGCGGCCACTCCGCATCGTGTCCTCGGCGAAGGCGCCCTCGTTGAAGAGGACGCAGGCATACCCCCGCCGGATGGGCAAGGACTACCCCTCGCCGTCTGCGGGCTGAAATGGCCCGTGCTCGGCCTCTAAAGCTGCGATCTCCTCCTCGGTGGCGTCCCGCTCGTTCTTGCCGAGCATTGCCTTCCAGGAGGTATCACGCGTGATCACGAACTCGCTGGCACTGCGCTCCTCGATGACGATGAACTCGCCCTCCAGAGCGCCGCTGACCTTGATGTGCGCGGGCTGCTCCATCGCCAGAATGATCGCAGACCAAGCGGCGCTCCCCTCCTGCTTTCGCCTGATTGGGGCAGAGATTGGACGGACGGCCAAAATCCGCCAGGCGGCCAGCTTTTCCAGGCAGCCCCCCAAACACAGAAGCCCGCTCTACGAGCGGGCTTCCGGCGAAGCGGCTGAAGGGATTCGAACCCTCGACCTTCTGCATGGCAAACGATCCACCTAGCAGCCGTGCCCGCAGCCCAGAGCCAAAACGCCGAAAGCGTGCCGCTGAGAGATTCGGCTGAGTCAGGCACGGTTCCGCTCGGTTTGGGCAGCGAGATCGTCTCGCTGCCCAAACGATCCTGGGCGGTGTGAATTCCGGCTAGAGAGGGCTCTGTCGCCTGAGAGGCAGCAGCAGCGGCCTCACTCGGCCGAGTCGCGAATCTCAAAACCAGCGCGGCTGATGTAGGAGTCGTAGTTGACTGACGTTTGGAGAGCGTTCAGGACGCGGAAGAAGTCTCGCTGCCACGGCGTGATCGACAGCTCCACGATCTTCGCATCGGCTCCTTCACCTTCGATCTTGCGCTTTGGCATCGGCAGGTCGCAGCGGCTGTCTACGTGGACGTACCGCTCCCTTGCGACAAGTGCGCCCTCGAAGAAGAAATCGACAAAGTGCTGCGTCGCCTCCGGGTCAGGAAACGAGGTCGCCCACTCCTCGTTGAAGGTCCTGCGCTCGGTGCCGATGCCGGTCAGGGCGTCCGTGTGCATGCCCCACGCGATGCCAATCGCCAGGTCTGGCTTGAAAGCCGCTCGCGCCTCATGCTCCAAGGGGTGTAGCTCGTAGCCCGACTGGTCGGAAGCGGGGCCGTTCCATATCTGCACGAAGCCAGTGACGAAGGTCGGCCCATGCACGACGTTCCAGTCGTCGGGCGACGACGCTCCGCAGATGGTGAACAGCTGACTTAGCTCCACAACGCCTCCCTATCGCGCGGTGTGCCGCAACGGGGCTGGCTCGACCCGCGCCTCCCGACCGGCCCGTTGCGATCCTGCCACACACCGACCGCATTTGGGGCCGGATCGGCTGCCACCGGGGACGCCGCCTACGATGCGCCGATGCCGTTCGCCGTCACCGTCACGACTTGGATTCAGGTCCTCGGCACCCTGATCGCCGCAGCTGCCGCGTTTATCCGGCCTTCGGTGTTAAGGCCCGCCCCAGTTCGTCGGCGCGCCGGTTCTCGTTGCGCGGAATCCACTCGACGCTCCAGCTCTCGAACTGCGCCAACAGCTCCTCTGCCTGCGTCCGCAGAGGGAGCAGCGCCGGATTTTTCGTCTTCCACTCGCGGTTGACTTGCTTCACCACGAGCGTCGAGTCGCCCTTGACCACCACATGCCGCTCGCCGTGCTTGCGCGCCAGGTGCAGGCCGAGTATCAGCGCCTGCCACTCAGCGGTGTTGTGGGTCCCCTGGTCGAAACGCTTGACGGCTTGGTCGAAGGAGCCGTCGCTCAACTCGACACTGCAGGCAGCTGTTACCGGGCCGGGACTCTGCCCGCCACCGTCGAAGTGGATGGTCGCCAACTTCATCACCTGGGGAGCATCCCACGGCCTGACGTGCGTCCTCCTGCATGCTGAGGCAGGGTAAACGAGGCAAATCGCGCCATCTGATTGGGCAGCAATGGGCAGCGAGGGCGGAAGTCAAGAAGTCGGGGCGGTTGCATAGCCGCCGCCCGGACACAGAAAAGCCCCGCCGGAGCGGGGCTTTTCTTGAGAGCGGCTGATGGGATTCGAACCCACGACCTTCTGCATGGCAAGCAGACGCTCTAGCCAGCTGAGCTACAGCCGCATGGTGGCGGATTCTAGCTTGGCGCTGCGGTTTCCTGCTTTCGCCGATGGAGCAGCCGGTCGGCACGATTTGTTCGACTGATCGGCTCCCCTGCCCAATCGCACGCCGGAAGCCATCAGCTGACTCACGAGCAGCAGCCTATGCCAGCTCCCTGGCCTCAGTCACGCTCCCGTCCTCCGCGATCCGCCAGGAGTAGAGATCGCGGTCGACGACGAGTCTCGCGCCATCCGCCTTTCCGTTCTCGTCGAGCTGTTCAAGGACCAGGCACGGCTCGCCCTCCTTCTCCACCACGCTGGTCTGCGGTGTCGGGGATTTGCTCACCGTCTCGGTCCATTTCATCCCGGTCGCCCGCACATTCCCGCCGTCAGGAGTCGGGGCCAAGCGGCCGTCCCCGAAATCGGCCTCGCACTCAAACACCCCCTCTTGCATCGGCGCGCTATTAGCCTGCATGACTTCGGCCAACGTCTCGGCTGGCGTGCCATCGAGGTTCAAGAAACGATCATCGGCACGCATATCGCCTTGCTGCTGTGCGCCGTCCGGCAGCTCGGCATCATGCGCAACCAGCAGCTGGACGTCGCTCCAGTCGGTTCCGTAGACGTAGAGCGATAGCTCGATGCGCATGACGAACCGATCGTCGGGCCGATGCTCACGAAGAATGACCATTGCGATGTCCTCATCGACAGCCACGTCTACAGCCCCCGATGTGAAGCCCTCGGTCGTCACGGCCATCGCGGCATCGAAGCCTCCTTGATCGCGCACCCCGACAAGCGCGTCCATCGTCCCCTTCCCAACCTCCCTGTTCCAGTCCTTGCACTCCACCAGCAGGCGTCGGATGGAGCCATCCGGGTGAGTCGCGGTCACATCGAGCCGCTGCTCAGCGCGGCGCCCCTCCGGTCGGAGTTTGGTTTCATGCTTGACGCTCTCCCACCCGAGCCCCGCAAGTACGACGGCGGCCAAGCGCTCATAAGCGGTCCCAGCCTTTGCCGGGGTGAATCCAAAAACGCGCCTATGCAGATCGTCAGCGGCGCTCATATCCTCGACTTGGCAACTCGGGTATAAACCCGGCGCTCAATGACCCGCACAACTCTTGCTCGCTTGGTTTGCCATGACCTGCCGGGAATCGGATCATCCAAATCGGGAGTCACCTCAGCTAGAGGCTCGACCTCGTAGACATCGCCACCCAGGTCGGACTGGTCGATCTGCTCCTCACGTTGAAGCCTCTCTGGGATTCCAGGCGGAATAAAGACAGCTGCGTAAGAACGGGCCTCCTCTACGCTCGCTGCCAGATAGATGTGCTCGCGACTGTACGGCGCGCCACCGTCGCCAGAAACGGAACCCACTCCCGTTTCCGCCGCCGATAGCAACATGTCACCTGGCATCAGACCACGGCACCCGCCATGAAAAAACTGTCTTTCATCGGCCATCATCCGAGTATGGATGATGCGCCGGGTGCTGACTCTGGTTGGCTAAGCCGCGACCATATTCGGGACCGCGGCCGTGAACTCATGGCGGCCACTCGCCGCTCAGGCAAGCGCTTGGTCGAAGGCTGCTAGATGTGCCCCTACAAGCCGCTCGCGCCGCTTCGCCGCCCGCTGATAGACGCGGAAGGTGAGCGAGCATCCCGTGGCCGAGCTGTTCGGCGATGTAAAGGCGAGGATTCCGCTCTGTGAAGCCGAAAACTCCAACTCGCCGCGATGAGTGGCAAGCAGACGCTCTAGCCAGCTGAGCTACAGCCGCACGAGTGGGGCATTCTAGCTGTGGGGGCGACGGCGGGTTGCATGCTTGGACCCGACGGTTGACAATCACCAGGCGACCATGCTCTTCCGCCAGATCATCCACGAGGACCTCGGTTGCGCCTCCTATCTCGTCGCCGACCGCGATGCGGGGGTGGCGGCGGTGGTCGATCCGCAGTGGGACATCGAGCCATACGGGCGCCTGGCGCGGCTGCATGGCGTCCGGATCGACCACGTGCTCGAGACCCACAACCACGCCGACCACGTCTCCGGGCATGGCCGGCTGGCGCGGACGACGGGCGCCACGATCCACGTCCACGAGCTGGCGGAGGCCGAGTACCCGCACGAAGCATTCGCCGACGGCTGGACGCTGGAGCTGGGCGAGGTCAGCATCGAGGCGGTCCACACGCCCGGGCACCGGCCCGAGCACACCGCCTTCCTGCTTCGTGACGCCGGCCGGGGCGGTGCGCCCTCGGCGCTCTTGAGCGGCGACTCGCTCTTCATCGGCGACGTCGCGCGCCCCGACCTCGCGGTAGAGCCGCGCGAGGGCGCCAGCGAGATGTTCCGCTCCCTGCACGGGCGGCTACTGGCGCTCGAGGACGAGGTCGAGGTCTGGCCTGGCCACCTCGGCGGCTCCCTCTGCGGCGGCTCCGCGCTCGACCTCAAGTGCTCCTCGACGATCGGCTTCGAGCGCCGCCACAACCGGGCACTGGGCATCGCCGCGGAGGCGGAGTTCGTCGAGACGGCGCTCGCCTCCCTCAGCGACCGCCCACCAAACGTGGAGCGGATCGTGGACCTCAACCGAGGCCCCCTGGTGGAGGGATTCGGAACGCCGGCACCGCTCACGCCCTACGAGATCCAGCAGGCGGTGGACGACGGCGCGGTGATCATCGACGGCCGCACCAACGAGCAGTTCGACGAGGCCCACGTCGCCGGCGCCCTCAGCACCTCCGCCTACGACACCGGCTTCGCGACCAAGGTCTCCCGGGTCGCCCCTGCCGGTGCCGAGGTGATCGTCGTCGCCGCCTCAGACGGCGACGAGCGCCACGCCGCCGAGCTGCTGGCGGCGGTCGGGATCCCGGTGCGCGGCTTCCTCGCCGGCGGGATGACCGCCTGGCGCACGGAGGAGCGGCCGGTGCAACGGATCGAGCTGATCGACCCGGCCGAGCTGGCGGCGCGGGTCGCAGGACCCGCACCGCCGCTGGTCCTCGACGTCCGCAACGCGGCCGAGTACGCCGGCGAGCACATCCCCGACTCCCTGCACATCCCCTACGGGGACCTCGGCGGCCGCCTCGACGAGCTGCCCCGCGAGGGTCCGATCGCGACGATCTGTCGCGGCGGCAAGCGCAGCGGCCTGGCGGCATCGATCCTCCAGCGCGAGGGCTTCGAGGACGTCGTCCACGTCGGCCAGGGCGTCGGCGTCTGGCGCGCCGGTGGCAACCCGGTCGAGAGCGGGGTCTCCCCTATTCCAGCTCCGCCATGAGGCCCTCGAGGTCGAGCGGCCGCACGTACATCTCGACCTTCTGGCCCTCCTGGGGCTCGGGCCACTCCTCCCTCGGACGGTCCCAGTAGAGCTCGATCCCGTTGCCGTCGGGATCGGCCACGTAGAGCGCCTCGCTGACCCCATGGTCGGAGGCTCCGCCGAGTGGGACCCCGCCCTCGCCAAGGCGCCGCAGGGCGTCGGCGAGCGCGCGGCGGGTCGGGTAGCGGATCGCGACGTGGTACAGGCCGGTCGTTCCCGGCGGGGGCGGGGACCCGCCCTTCGACTCCCACGAGTTCAGCCCGATGTGGTGGTGGTAGCCGCCGGCCGAGACGAAGGCGGCAACGGCGCCGTAGCGCTGCATCAGCTCGAAGCCGAGGACGCCGCAGTAGAACTCCAGGGCGCGATCGACGTCGGCCACCTTGAGGTGGACGTGGCCGATATCGACGCCGGGATCGATCGGCTCAGCCACCTAGACCGTCCAGCGCTTCGTTGACCAACCGGTCGGCATCGGCGTTGTTCTCGCGGCGGACGTGGCTGATCGTCCAGCTCTCGAAGTCCTCGAGCGCCCGCTTCACCTCGGCGTGCAGCTTGCGCATCGTCGCGTCCTTGACCTTGTAGCGGCCTTCCACCTGGCGCACGACCAGCTCGGAGTCGCCGACCAGGTCGACGGCGCTCGCCCCGTGGGCACGTGCTCGCTCGATCCCCAGCAGCAGCGCCCGGTACTCGGCGACGTTGTTGGTCGCCTCCCCGATCCGCTCGGCGCGCTCCTCCACCACCTCGCCGCCGCCGTCGCGGAGGACGACGCCGACCGCCGCCGGGCCGGGATTGCCGCGGGCACCGCCGTCGACGTTCACCGTCAGCCTGCTCATCGGATGGACACTCAACGACGCGCCGGCGCTCCGCCGGCCGAGTCGCCCGCCGGAGCGACCATGACGACCCGACCGCCCTCGATCACCGAGGCGTTCCACTGCCGCGCCGGCGCGTCCAGCTGGGAGATCTCGAACCCCTTGTCGAGCTGGAAGACCGGACGCACCTCATCGCCCAGGTCGACCCCCCACTGGTACCAGGAGAGCTCCCAGGCGACCGTTATCCGGACCTCGTTCGGTGTCCCTGCCGAGGCGCCGACGGAGACCAGGGGCTCGCCCAGGGTCCGAATCAGGCCGACGACCGTGCGGCCGGCCTCGCTGGCATTGAAGCGGGACGCGGCTCGCTCGAACGGGCTCAGCGGCGAGACCTCCTCGCGAGCGCCCTCGCTGCGCATCCCGGCTGCCGCCGGGTCGTCCTCGGAGATCCGTTTCGGAGCCGGCTCGGCGTCCGGCTCCGGCCGGGCGCGTCTGCGCAACAGCCCCGTCAGCCTCCCCCGGCGTCCACCGGTCGTCTCAGCGGCCGGCTCCTCGTCCCCGCTGCCCTCGGGTCGCCAGCCGAGCCGCTCGGCACCGGCCTCGCACAGCGTGCAGACCGCGCGGCGGCCGTCGGCGGAGACGTAGCCGCGCACGCGCTCGCCCGCCAGGATCGTCCGGCCGCAAACCGCGCACGTCTCGTCGCTGCTCATCCTGGCGCCAAGTTAGCAGCGAGCCGGAACCGTGACGACGGCACAGGCCTACGTGGGCTGAAGATGGGACTTCAGCCGCATCACGGCCTTGGTGTGGAGCTGGGAGACGCGCGACTCGGTCACGCCGAGGACCTCGCCGATCTCCCTCAGGGTGAGGTTCTCGTAGTAGTAGAGGGCGACGACGAGCTGCTCGCGCTCGGGCAGCGAGCCGATCGCCTCGGTGAGCCGGTCCTTGACCTCGCTGGAGGCGAGCGCCTCCTGGGGATCGGAGGCGCCGTCGTCGGCGATCGTGTCGAGCAGCGACACCTGGTCACCGGAGGAGTCGGAGACCGTCCACAGCTCGTCGAGGGCGTAGACCGAGGAGTTGGCGACTTCCAGCAGCGCGGCCTGCAGTTCCTCTTCGGTCATGTTCAGCTTGTCCGCCAGCTCGCCCTCGGTCGGCGCCCGCTGCAGTTCGTGCTCCAGCTTCGCCTGCGCGGCTTCGATCTCCCGCGCCCGCGAGCGCACCGAACGCGGCACCCAGTCGAGCGAGCGCAGTTCGTCGATGATCGAGCCGCGGATGCGGGTCATCGCGAAGGTCTCGAACTTGATCCCCCGCTCGGGCTCGAAGCGTTCGATCGCGCCGATCAGCCCGACCAGTCCGTAGGAGATCAGGTCAGCGTCTTCGACGTGGGACGGCAGTCCCGCACCGAGGCGGCCGGCGACGAACTTCACCATTGGCGAGTAGGCGACGACGAGACGCTCGCGGGCGCCGTCATCGCCCTCGTCCTTGTAGCGCCGCCATAGGTCTCGGAGCTCGACCTCTTTTACCCCCGTTTCCATGGCCTCACTCGATTGTATGTCCGTTGGGGTGATCGTTCATGCGCGCGGGTGACTCGCAGCGTAGGTGTCACGCAGCCGGGCGGCGTCGACGCGGGTGTAGACCTGGGTGGTGGAGATGGACGCGTGACCCAGCAACTCCTGGATGGTACGCAGATCGGCGCCACCCTCGAGCAGATGCGTGGCGAAGGAGTGACGGAGGGCGTGCGGGGAGACGCCCGCGGCCAGCGCCGCCTCGCGGGTCCACAGTCCCAACCGCCGGGTCACGTCGGAGTTGGAGAGCCTGCGCCCGCTCTTCGACAGGAACAGCGCCGGCTCGCGGGGGTCGGTTGCAAGCGCTCGGCGACCGCGCTCGAGGTAGCGCTGCACGGCGCGCTGCGCGGGCTCGCCGACGGGAAGGATCCGCTCCTTGGACCCCTTGCCGAGGACGCGGAGCTGCTCGGTCTCGAAGTCGAGGGAACCGAGGTCGAGGTTGACGATCTCCTCGCAGCGCAGGCCGCAGGAGTAGGCCAGCTCGAGCATCGCCCGGTCGCGCAGCTCCAGCGGCGTGCGGGCCCCTATCCGCTCCAGCAGCGAGCGCATCTGCTCGGTCGAGAGAACCTTCGGCAGCTTCTCGGAGCGCTTCGGGCTGGAGACCAGCTCGGCCGGGTTCTGGCCCGCCCGCTCGGTGCGAACGAGGAAGCCGTAGAACCCGCGGAGGGCCGCCAGCTTGCGAGCGACCGTGGCCGGCGCGGCGCCGGCGGTGGAGAGACCGGCGCCGTAGCGGCGCACGTCACGGTGGCGTACGTCGGCGGGGCCGAGGCCCTGCGCCGTGGCCCACTCGGCGAAGCCGCCGAGGTTGACGCCGTAGGCGCGGCGAGTGCGCTCGGCTGAGCCGCGGGCGCGCAGGTCGCGGTCGTAGTCCGAGAGCGACGATTCCCAGTCCATCGAGGTGAGGTTCGCCGCCGAAGCGCCGGAGCCTCTAGCCGATGTAGATGGGAGTGCCTACTTCGACCTGGTCGTACAGTTCTTCGACGTCGGGAATCGCCATCCGCACACACCCGTGCGAGGCGGAGGTGCCGAGCGAACTGGTTTCTTCGGTGCCGTGGATCCCGGCGCCTTCGAAGATCCCCATCCAGCGAGCCTTGATCGGGTTAGAGGGGCCCGGTGGGATGACCTGGCCGGCGAGGCTGCCCGCCCACGAGGATTCCGGCACGTTCCAGGAAGGGTTTTCCTGCTTTTCCTGGATGTGGTAGAGGCCGGCGGGAGTTTCGAGTCCTTCCTGCCCGACGGCGACGGTGTAGCTCTTGGCCAGCTCCAGGTCCTTCCACAGCCGCAGGGTGTAACTGGACCGGTCGAGAGTGAGGTAGGCCGGGAACTCACTCGCCACTTCCTTGGTGGTGACATCCGGCTTGGTGCTGTGAACCTCGGCGACGAGCTTGTGGGGGGCGTTGGCGTCGAGGACGGCACGTTCGAGTTCCTTCCCGAGCAGGTTGTCCCGCAGCTTGCGCCCGTTCTCGGCGGAGACGACTTCGAGCGAGTCCGCGCTCGGGCTGACGGTCGCGCTCTGCGCTTCGCGGTCCACTTCTTCGGCGACGTGGCGGACGAAGCGATTGATCGCCGGCTGGGAGTAGGTGAGCTGGGGCGAGACGGTCTGGTCGAGCTCGCTGCCGCTCACGTAACGGACCAGGCGCGCCGGCAGGCCCCCGTCCTGGCTGTCCTCGACGGCGCGTTCGACCGCCCCGTCGACGTCGGCGCGAACCTTCAGCTTCGCCCCCGGCAGGGTCCAGGTCTCACCGTCGAAGCCGACCCGCAGCGACTGGCGCAGCGGCGAGAGCAAGTGCCGGCGGACCTTCCGCTCGGCCTGGTCGGAGCTGAGTCCGCCGACGTCGACGCCGGCGATCGTCACCCCCTCGGCGATCTTGTCCTTCTGGGAGCTGTCGTAGGCGTACGCGCCGGCCGCCAGGACGGCGACCAGGGCGACGGCGACGATGGCGGCTATCCGACCCTTGTGTCCCAAAAAAACGCTCCTCGGTTCCTTGCGAAAGATCTTAGGTGCTCGGATCATTCGGCTTGCGCGACGGGCTTCCCTGCAAATTTCGCATCTCCTCTGGACCTATCGGCAGATCCGCCGGATATCTTTGGCCGATGCGCTCCAAGGATGAGGTCCGCGAGGAGGTCTGGAAAGCGATGGACCGCGAGGGCGTGTCCCGCTTCCCGGGGGCGGAGGGGCGCATCCCGAACTTCGCCGGCGCCAAGCTGGCGGCCGAGAAGCTCGCCGGGCACCGGCTCTGGAAGCGCGCCCGGGTGATCAAGGCCAATCCCGACTCGCCGCAGACCCACGCGCGGCGGATCGCCCTCGACGACGGCAAGACGGTGATCATGGCCGTCCCCCGCCTGCGCGACCCTCATCCCTTCCGGGTGCTCGACCCGAAGAAGCTCTCCAAGGCGGCGATCAAAGAGGCCTCGACGATCAAGGGCGCGATCAAGCACGGGCGGGTGGTCGCCCTCGACGACCTGCCGGAGGTCGACTTCGTCCTCTGCGGCTCGGTCGCGGTCAACCTCAGCGGAGCCCGGGTCGGCAAAGGCGGCGGCTACCTCGACCTCGAGTACGGGATTCTCAGCGAGGCCGGCAAGATCGACGCCCACACCACGGTGGCGACCACGGTCCACCCGATCCAGATTCTGCGCCAGCACCTGATGGTCACCACCCACGACCTCCCCTGTGACCTGATCGCCACGCCGCGGGCGGTGATCGAAGTCGAGCCCCAGTACGAGCGCCCCCGCGGCATCCTCTGGGACCACCTGCAGCCGCCGCAGATCCGCGAGATCCCGGTGCTCGAACGCATGGGGTATGCCTAGCGCGACCGCCCTCGACCCGCGCATCGTCGCCGGTTCGGACTACGGCAATCCGGACCCTGAGTGGACCGGGATCGAGTGGCGGCGGCATGTGCGCCGGGTCGAGCTGCCCGGGGCGGACGTCAACTACGTCGAGATCGGCGAGGGCGAGCCGGTTCTCTTCGTCCACGGCCTCTCCGGCTGCTGGCAGAACTGGCTGGAGAACCTCCCCCACTTCGGCGCCGGGCACCGCGCGATAGCGCTCGACCTGCCGGGGTTCGGGGCGAGCCCGATGCCCTCGTGGGAGATCGAGATGCCCGCCTATGCTCGGCTGCTGCAGGACTTCTGCGAGAAGCTCGGGATCGAGGGGGCGACGCTGGTCGGCAACTCGATGGGCGGCTTCATCGCCGTCGAGGCGGTCACCGCCAGTCCTGGAAGGTTCGAGCGGCTTGTACTCGTCTCGGCGGCGGGGATCCTCAACACCTGGAACCCGGAGGCGCGGGCGACCGCGACGGCCTGGGCGTGGAAGCGGTTCGGCCCGCACATGGCCCGCCGCGGCCGGGAGATCGTCTCGCGCCGACGGGCTCGAGAGCTCGTCTTCGGACCGTTCCTCCGTTACCCGAGTCGCCTGCGAGAAGACCTGCTGCTGGAGCAGATCGCGAGCGGCCTGACGCAGGCCGATGGCTTCGGCGACGCCCTTCAGTCCCTGATCCGGCGCGACATCCGCGAGCAGCTCGGAGAGATCGAGATGCCGACGCTGATCGTCTGGGGGCTCTCGGACCGGGTGATCCCGGTGGCCGCGGCGATCAGCTATCACCGCCGCATCCCCCACTCCCGCCTGGAGATCTTCGAGCGCACCGGCCACGTGCCGCAGCTGGAGCGCCCGTTGCGCTTCAACGCCCTGCTGGACCAGTTCCTCGCCTAGCTGGTGATGGCGCCCAGGGAGGCCGAGGAGACGGTGGCCGCGTACTTGGCCATCACGCCGCGCGTGTAGGGCGACTCGGGGACGGCGTACTCGGCGATGCGCTTGGCGATCTCCTCGTCGGAGAGGTCGATGTCGAGACGGCGGGCGTCGACGTCGATCGTTATCTCGTCGCCCTCGCGGATCGCCGCGATCGGTCCGCCCTTTGCCGCCTCCGGGGCGACGTGGCCGATCATCAGGCCACGGGTGGCGCCCGAGAAGCGCCCGTCGGTGAGCAGGGCAACGCTCTCGCCCAAACCCTCGCCCACGATCGCCGCGGTCACCTGCAGCATCTCCCGCATGCCCGGGCCCCCGACGGGGCCCTCGTTGCGGATCACGACGACGTCGCCGGCCTGGAGCTTCTGGTCCTTGACGGCGCGGAAGCATTCCTCTTCGGACTCGAAGACACGGGCCGGGCCGGTCTGCCGGCGCCGCTCGGTCCCGGCGACCTTGACCACGGCGCCGTCGGGGGCGAGGTTGCCGCGCATGATCGCCAGCCCGCCTTCGGACTTGACCGGATCGTCGAGCGGGCGCACGACCTCCTGGCCGGGAGCCTCGGTCGCTGCCTCGGCCTCCTCGCCGATCGTCCGCCCGGTTACGGTGACAGCGTCGCCGTGCAGGATGCCTGCGTCGGCGAGGCGCTTGAGGATGACCGGCACGCCGCCGGCCGCGTAGAGGTCAGTGGCTACGAAGCGGCCGCCGGGCTTGAGGTCGGCGTAGAGCGGCGTGTTGCGCGAGATCCGCTCGAAGTCGTCGAGATCCAGCGGGATGCCGAGCTCGTGGGCGAGCGCGATCAGGTGCAGGACGCCGTTGGTGGAGCCGCCGGAGGCGCAGACGCAGGCGATCGCGTTCTCCAGCGAGTCGCGGGTGATCACCTTGCTCGGCCGGATGTCCTCGGCGAGGACGTTGATCACCAGCTCGCCGATCTTCTCCGCGACGCTGCCCTTGTCGTCGTCTTCGGCGGGCACCATCGCCGAGCCGCCGGCGCTGATCCCAAGCGCCTCGAAGGCGCAGGCCATCGTGTTGGCGGTGAACTGGCCGCCGCAGGCACCGGCACCGGGGCTGGCCACCCCCTCCAGCTCGTTCAGTTCCTCGTCGCTCATGTCGCCGGCGTTGTGGGCGCCGATCGCCTCGAAGATGTCGAGGATCGTGACGTCGCGGCCGTGCCAGTGGCCTGGGGCGATCGAGCCGCCGTAGAGGAGCACGGACGGCACGTCGAGCCGGGCCAGCGCCATCGCGCAGCCGGGAATCGTCTTGTCGCAGGCGCAGAGGGCGACGATCGCGTCGAACTGGTAGCCGCGCGCCATCAGCTCGATCGAGTCGGCGATCACCTCGCGGCTGACCAGCGAGGCCTTCATCCCCTGGGTGCCCATGGTCACCCCGTCGGAGACGGCGACCGTGTTGAACTCCATCGGCGTGCCGCCGGCGACGCGGACGCCCTCTTTGACGTGCTCGGCGAGCCCGCGCAGGTGGAAGTTGCAGGGCATCGCCTCGGTCCAGGTGTTGGCGATCCCGATCGTGGGACGGCTGAGCGCGTCGTCGTCGAACCCGATCCCCTTCATGTAGGCGCGGGAGTGGGCGCGGTCGGGGCCGTCGAAGACCGTCGCCGAACGGGGGCGGGGAAGCTTGGTCTGAGTGGCGCCGCTGGTGCTCATTCGGTCAAATCTAGTCAGCGGATCGAGTCGGCGTCGCCATAGTGGCGGCCGGTGAGGTCGAATACGTCCACCGGGCCAGGTCCCTTCCCGGTTCCGCGAAGGCCGGTTCGCACCGCCTCGGAGGTGACCTCGCGGGCACGCTCTGCCGCCCGGTGGGGGTTCCTCCCGAGTGCCATGAAGGCGGCGAGGGAGGCGGAATGCGTGCAGCCCGATCCGTGGGAGGCGCCGTCGGGATATCGCTCGCCCGGGATACGGGCGATCTCCCCCTCGAAGCAGAAGACGTCGACGACCTCCCGGCTGTGCCCGCCGGTGACGACGACGGCTTCGGGACCGAGCGCCTGCACCGCACGGGCAAGGTCAGCCTGGGTCGCCTCGTCCCCGGCACCCGTCAGCGCCCGCGCCTCGGGGATGTTCGGCGTCGCCACGGTCGCCATCGGCAGCAGGCGCTCTACCAGCGCCTGGCGCGCCTCGTCGTCGAGAAGCACGGCGCCGCTCTCGGCGACGATCACCGGATCGACCACCACGGGGGCGTCCCCGACGTGGCCCAGTGCCTCGACCACGGCCTCCACCGTCTCGGCCGTTCCCAGCATCCCGATCTTCGCCGCATCGACGCCGATGTCCTCGGCGACCGCCCGCACCTGCGCCACGATCAGCTCGGGCGAGACCGCTTCGACCGCCTTGACCCCGACCGTGTTCTGTGCCGTGATCGCCGTGATCGCCGTCATCCCGTGGACCCCGCAGCGCGCGAAGGCCTTCAGGTCGGCCTGGATGCCGGCGCCGCCGCCGGAGTCCGAGCCGGCGATCGAGAGGGCCGTGGGGACGCGTCGGCTTTCCACCCGGAGGAGCCTAGATGGAACGAGTCCGCGATTACCCGTGTATACCGCGGGTTGACGCGGTCTCGTCTGGACCGCCGCCTCAGGCATGGGCCGGGAGAAGCGTTCGGGAGTAGGTGCCCATCGGTGAGCAGGTGAGGTAGCCGAGCAGCTCGAGGCGGGCCAGGGCCGCTCCGGCCTCGGGGCCGGAGACCCCAGTCGCCGCGGCGACCGCGTCGCAGCTCGACTCCCCCGCCTCGACCGCGGCGAGAATCGTGGCGAGGGCGGGCTCGAGCGCCGGGCCGGAGCGGTCGATCGTCCTGCTGCCGGGACCGAGCAGCGCGTCGAGGACGTCCTGGGCGTCGCGGACCAGGCAGGCGCCGCCGGCGAGCAGGTTGTTCGGCCCCGCCGAGGCGCGGGAGGTGACCGGTCCGGGCACGGCCCCGACCTCACGACCGAGGTCCGCGGCGAGGTCGGCGGTGATCAGCGACCCTGAGCGCGCGGCCGCCTCGACGACGACGGTCATCCCCGCCAGCGCCGCCATGATCCTGTTGCGGGCGGGAAAGGTCCAGCGCCATGGCGTCGCGCCCGGCGGGAACTCGGAGAGAACCAGACCGCGTTCGCCGATCCGCCGCCAGAGCGAACGATGCGATGCGGGGTAGGCGACGTCGGGACCGCAGCCAAGGACGGCGATCGTGCGGCCGGCGTCGAGGGCGCCGCGATGGGCGCATGCATCGACTCCGAAGGCGAGTCCGCTGACGACGACCATCCCCGCGCTCGCCAGCTCCCGTCCCAGCTCCCGCGCGATCTCCCGGCCGTAGGAGGTGGCGCGGCGGGCGCCGACGACCGTAACCGCGCCGAAGGGCTCGAGGCCCTCGAGCAGGGACTGGTCGCCGCGGCCGGTCAGCGCCCAGGGGGCGTCGGCCGCGTCCCGGAGGGAATCCGGGTAGAGGTCGCCGTGGCGGCAGCAGGCCCAGCACCCGGCGCCGGCCAGCTCCTCCCGCAGGCTCGCCTCGGGAACCGCCGCGACGCTCGCCAGCAGCTGTCCGGCGACGTTAGGCGCCGCGACCGCGACGAGGTCCTCGCTGGAGAGCCGCAGCAGTTCCGGCGAGCGCGAGCCGACGGCGCCGGTGGCGATCTTTTCGATGTAGGGCCCGAGGAGCGCCAGCAGGCGCGCGCGGCGCAGGCAGTCCGGACAGGCGCGCGGTTCAGCCATGGTCCCGCCTGCGGAGCTGGAGCGCCTGCGCCATCTGGTCCCGGTCGACCGACTCGCTTCCCTCGAGGTCGGCGATCGTCCGCGCCAGCCGCAGAGCGCGATCGTGAGCCCTACCGCTCAGCCGCTGCCGCGCGTAGAGCTCCGCCAGCAGCGCGCCCGCCTCGCTGCCGAGCGAGCACTCTCGGGCCTCGGCAGGGGTCATCTCGGCGTTGCACCGGCCCGGCCCGAGCCGGCGTTCCTGGCGCTCGCGGGCCGCGCAGACGCGATCGCTCACCTCGACCGAGGACTCCCCCGGCCCGCCGCCGATCTCCGCCGCGCTCGGCTGGCGGACAACGGCGAGGATGTCGATCCGATCGGCGAGGGCGCCACTCAGCTTCCCCTGGTAGCGCTGCACCGCGACAGGTGCGCACATGCAGTCGGGGTCCGCCTCGCCCCGCCCGCAGGGGCACGGGTTCGCGGCGGCGACGAGCATGAAGCGGCAAGGAAGGCTGTGGCGTCCGCCGGCGCGCGCGATCGAGACCTCCCCGGCCTCCAGCGGCGCCCGCAGCGCCTCCAGCGTGTCGCGGCGGAACTCACAGAGCTCGTCGAGGAAAAGGACCCCCCTGTGCGCCAGGGTCGCCTCGCCCGGCCTCGGTGGGCTGCCTCCACCGACCAGGCCCGCGGAGCTGATCGTGTGGTGCGGCGCGCGAAACGGGCGGCCAGCGTGGACGGCGCTTCCGAGCCTGCCGCAGGCGCTGGCGATGCGCGCCACCTCGAGCGCCTCGGGCGGCGCCAGCGGCGGCAGGATCGAGGGGATCCTCCTCGCGGCCAGCGACTTGCCCGCACCGGGCGGTCCGATCATCAGCAGGCTGTGCCCACCGGCCGCCGCGACCTCGAGCGCGTGCCGAAGGTGGGGTTGGCCACGAAGATCGGCCAGGTCGGGCGCCGCCGCCGACCAGGGCTGGAAGGACAGCGCCGCTGGGCGCCGCGGCTCCCACTCGCCCGCGACCAGGGCCGGCAAGCGCCCGAGGCCGTCGAGGCCGATCACGTCGATGCCGTCGGCCAGCGCCGCCTCGGGCCCGTTCTCCGCCGGCAGGACGATCGCCTCCAGACCTTCCTTCCGCGCGGCCTCGGCCATCGCCAGCGCCCCGTTGACCGGCCGGGTCGAGCCGTCGAGCGCCAGCTCGCCGGCCATCGCAACCCCTGCGAGCCCCTCCCACTCCAGCTGCCCGGAGGCGCTGAGGAGCGCCGTCGCGATCGCCAGATCGAGCCCCGGCCCGGCCTTCCGCAGGCTGGCCGGGGCGAGGTTGACGACGATCCGCCGCAGCGGGAACTCGAAGCCGCAGTTGTCCAGCGCCGCCCGCACCCGCTCCTTTGCCTCCCGTACAGCCGCATCGGGAAGGCCGACGATCGCGAAGTTCGGCAGGCCGCGATGGACGTCGACCTCGACCCGCACAGGGCGGGCCGAGATGCCGTCGAGGGTGAAAGTTCGAGCCGTGGCGAGCACGGGGCCGACGCTACGGAGCGAGATCGCGCGCGTGGCGCGCACAAAGCAAATTCTTTGCCTCGGAGGTGGGGAGAATCAGTGCCGGCGGCAGACTTGGCTCACCGAGGATGACCGTCGCCCGCCAGAAGACCGGCCGCATCGCCGAGGACCTCGTCGCCCGCCGCCTCGCCACGGCGGGCTGGGAGATCGTCGAGCGCAACGCCCGCACCCGCCACGGCGAGCTCGACCTCGTCGCCCTCGACGGTCGCACCCTGGTCTTCGTCGAGGTCAAGGCCGGGCGGCGCGGCGCGGCGTTTGGGCCGGAGCGTCCCGTCCTCGCCGTCGACCGCCGCAAGCAGCAGCGCGTCCGCCGTCTCGCCACCGCCTGGATGGCGGAGCGCCGCGGCATCCCCCGCTATTACGAGATCCGCTTCGACGCCATCGGCGTCACTTTTGACCGAGCGGGCCGCGTCGTCGACGTCGAGCACCTCGAGGGCGCGTTCTGATCCGTCAGGACAGCTCTAGCTGCGAATACGCCACCGACTGGAACGAGCGCCGGTGCAACGGCGAGATCCCGATCTCCTCGATCGCCTGGCGGTGCTCGGGGGTGGAGTAGCCGACGTGCTCCTCGAACCCCCAGCCGGGATGCCGGCTCGCCGCCTCGCGCATGTAGCGGTCCCGGGTGACCTTGGCGATGACCGAGGCGGCGGCGATCGCGGCGCTGGTGCCGTCGCCCTGGATCACCGCCCGGTGCGGGACCGAGCAGCGCGGGAGCGAGAAGCCGTTGACGAGGCTGATCGCCGACTCGCCCGGCACCAGCCGCTCCAGGGCGCACGACAGCGCTTCGATGTTGGTCACGTGCAGCCCACGCCGATCGATCCCCGCCGCCGAGCGGATCACGACGCTCACCCGCTCGGCCGCCTGCAGCACGCACGGGAACATCTCCAGCCTGCGCTCCTCGGTCATCTGCTTGGAGTCGTGCAGGCCGCCGAGTATGCGGCGGTCGGAGTGCGAGAGCCGCTCGTAGTCGATCAGGACCGCGGCGGCGACCAGCGGCCCGGCGAGACATCCCCGCCCGGCCTCGTCGGCCCCGGCGACGAACCTGCTCTGCAGGCCGCGGTCGAAGGCGAACAGGCGGCGGCTGCGCGCCAGCCTGCGGCGGTGCGGCTTAGAAGATGCCGATGCGGTCCGGGGGCCAGTAGGTGACAAAGGCCTGGCCGATGATCCAGTCGCGCGGTACGGGTCCCCAGAAGCGGCTGTCGTCGCTTTCCCCACGATTGTCGCCCATCATGAAGTAGTGGTCGGGTGGAATGGTGATCGTTTTCGGCATGTTGCAGGAACCGGCCGCGCCGCAGGGGTTGATGTAGGGCTCGTCCAGCTTCAGGACCCCGTTTACGACCGGGTGCCCTTCGCGGACCGAGAGCGTGTCGCCGGGACCGGCGACGATCCGCTTGATGAAGTTCTGGCTCGACTCCCCCGCGGTCGGTTTCGGGCACGGTTCGCCGGCACGGGGCGTGACGCCGCATTTGACCCCCCGGTCGGCGCCGGCGGGGGGGTGGAAGACGACGATGTCACCGAGCTCGGGGTCTTCGAAGTCGTAGAGGAAGCGGTTGACCAGGACCCGCTGGCCGACGTCGAGCGTCGGCTCCATCGATTCGGAGGGGATCTGGTAGGGCTTGACCACCCAGGCCTGGATCGCCAGTGCCAGCCCCACGGCCAGCGCGACGATGACGACCAACTCGATGAGCCCGCCGCCTTTGGTCTTCGGCTTCGGGAGCGAGGGGTTCAGGCTGGTTCCTCGTCGGAGTCGCCGGTCTCCGCCGGCGCGTCGTCCTCGGCTTCCTCCGACGCTGAACTGTCCTCGGTCTCCCCCGCCTCGGTCTCGGCCGCCTCCGGCTCGCCTGCCTCATCGGCCACTGGCTCCTCGGCGGGCGCCTCGGACTCCTCCGCGGGCGCCTCCGGCTCCGCGGTGGCCGGCTCCTTCTCCGCCTCCTCGGCGGTCGCCTCATCGGTCGCAGTCTCCGGCGGCGCCTCCGCCGTCTCGGCCTCGTCCTGGGTCACGCCCTCGGCGTCGACGGCTTCCGGCTCGGCGGACGAGGAGGCGACGACGATGTCGTCGTCGATGCCCCAGCGCCGCTCGGCGACGCGAGCGGCCTTGCCGATCCGGCCTCGCAGGTAGTACAGCTTCGCCCGGCGAACGGCGCCGCGCGCCGCGACCTCGAGCTTCTCGATCTTCGGCGAGTGCAGCGGGAACGTCCTCTCCACGCCGACTCCGAAGGACTGCTTGCGGACCGTGAAGGTCTCCCGCACGCCCGACCCCTGACGGCGCAGCACCACGCCCTCGAAGACCTGGGTCCGCTTACGGGACCCCTCGATCACCTGGAAGTGGACCCGCACGCGATCGCCGGGGTTGAAGGAGGGCAGGCCCTTCCTCAGCTGGTCGCGCTCGATGCTGTCGATGACGGAGCTCATTGAAGTCTTTCTGCTTTTGGCGAGAAAAAACCGCCGGACCCAGGGTTCGGGAACCGAGCGGTCGCGGAATGGTAGCTAGTCCGCGCCGGAATCGAACTGCTCGGCCCGGGCGCGGCTCTGCTCCAGGCGCCACCGGTGCACCTTCTCATGGTCTCCGGAGAGGAGCACCTCGGGCACGCCCCAGCCCCGGTGGACCGGCGGGCGGGTGTAGTGCGGGTACTCCGGCATGCCCTCGAGGACCTGGCTGAAGGACTCCTCGCGAGCGCTGTCCTCGTGTCCGAGCGCGCCGGGCAGCTTCCTCATCAGGACGTCGGCGACGACCATCGCCGGCAGCTCGCCGCCGGCGAGCACGTAGCGACCGATCGAGATCTCGTCGTCGGCCAGGTGCTGATGGACGCGGTCGTCGAAGCCCTCATAGCGCCCGCAGAGCAGGGCGACATGCGGCTCGGCCACAAGCTCGTCGGCGATCGGGTCGTCGAGCAGCCGCCCGGTCGGGGAGAGCAGGACCACGCGTGGACGCTCGCCGCTGGGGTAGGCGGCCTGCAGGGCCGCGTCGACCACGTCCACCCGCAGCACCATCCCCGCCCCACCCCCATAGGGCGCGTCGTCGACCTGGCCGGCTCCCAGCGGCGTCGTCTCGCGGTAATCGAACAGCCGCAGCTCGTTCCCCTCCCGCAGCGCGTTCTGCACCGAGCGCTGCGACTGGAACCAGTCGAACGCCTCCGGGAAGAGCGTGAAGATGTCGAGCTTCATGATCCCCGCGCCGGGATCAATCGAGAATGTCGACGATCACTCGGCGGTCGATCCGCACGGCCGCCGCCTTGGCGATCGTCCTGATCGCGTTGGCGACACGGCCGCCTTTGCCGATCACCCTGCCGAGGTCCTCGTCGGCGACGGTGATCTCGTAGATCAGGTCGCCGTCCTCTTCCAGCTCCTCCACGACCACCGCGCCGGGGTCCTCGACCAGAGCCTTGACGAGGAACTCGAGCAGCTCGGTCATCAGGGCCTAGCTGCCGGAGGCAGCGATGCCCTTGGTGCGGAGCAGCCCGGCCACCGTCTCCGAGGGCTGAGCGCCGTGCTCGAGCCAGTGGCGTGCGCGCTCCTCGTCGAACTCGATCAACGAGGGCTCGGTCTGCGGGTTGTACCGGCCGATCGTCTCGATCGTGCGCCCGTCGCGCGGCGAGCGTTTGTCGGCGACGACGATCCGCCAGATCGGGTTCTTCTTCGAACCCACCCTCCTGAGTCTTATCCGCACAGCCATGAGCCGCGAGAGGTTAGCGTCTGCGCACCTTCGGGCGCGGCGCGCCGCCGCTCAGCTGGGCCAGCTGCTGCGGGTCCGGCATCTTGCCGTTGGCCATCGAGCGCATCAGCACGCGCATCTGGTCGAACTGCTTGACCAGCTGGTTGACGTGCTGGACCCGCGTCCCAGAGCCGTTTGCGATCCGTTTGCGGCGGCTGCCGTTGATCATCCCGGGGTCGGCCCGCTCGGCCGGGGTCATCGAGAGGATGATCGCCTCGACCCGGTCCAGCTCCCCCTCGTCGACGTCGGCGTTCTTCAGCTGCTTCATCGCCCCCATCCCGGGCATCATCCCGATCAGGCTGCTGATCGGGCCCATCTTGCGGACCTGGCGCATCTGCTGGAGGAAGTCCTCGAGCGTGAACTGGTCCTTCCGCATCTTCTCCTGCAGGTCCTGCGCCTGGCGCTCGTCAACCTGCTCCCCGGCCTTCTCGATCAAGCTGAGGACGTCCCCCATGCCGAGGATGCGAGAGGCCATCCGGTCGGGGTGGAACTTGTCGAAGTCCTCGAGCTTCTCGCCGGTGGAGGCGAAGAGGATCGGCTTGCCGGTCACCGCCTTGACCGAGAGCGCGGCGCCGCCGCGGGCGTCGCCGTCGAGCTTGGTCATCACGACGCCGTCGAACTCGGCCGTCTCGGCGAACGATTCGGCGACGCCGACGGCGTCCTGGCCGGTCATCGCGTCGACGACCAGGAGCACGTCGTGGGGCCGCGTCTTCTTGCGGATCTTCGCCAGCTCGGCCATCAGCTCCTCGTCGACGTGGAGGCGGCCGGCGGTGTCGACGATGAGGACGTCGCGGCGCTCCGCCCGCGCCTGCTCGAGCGCCCACTCGGCGATATCGACCGGGTCGGCGTCGGTCCCCCGCTCGTACACCTGGGCGCCGGCGCGCTCGCCGACGGTGACGAGCTGCTCGACCGCGGCGGGGCGGTAGACGTCGCAGGCGGCGATCGCGACGTCCTTGCCCGCCTTGCCGAAGTGGAGGGCGAGCTTGGCGCAGGCGGTCGTCTTGCCAGAGCCCTGCAGGCCCGCCATCAGGATCACCGTCGGCCCGCTGGGGGCCATCGCCAGCTCGGCGCCGGTCCCCCCCATCAGCCCCGCCAGCTCCTCGTTGACGATCTTCACCACCTGTTGGCCGGGATCGAGGCTCTCGAGGACCTCGGAGCCGAGGCAGCGCTCCTTCAGCCCCTTGGTGAAGGATTTGACGACCTTGAAGTTGACGTCGGCCTCGAGCAGCGCGAGGCGGATCTCGCGCATCGCCGCGTCGACGTCGGACTCGCCGAGCTTGCCGCGCGAGCGAACGTCAGAGAGCGTGGCCTGGAGGCGGTCGGAGAGTTGGTCGAACACGCTCCCAGCTTAAGGGAGCGGCTATTCCGCCAAGAGCGCGGCGGCGTACTCGGCGGGGTCGAACGGGCGCAGGTCCTCCAGCGTCTCGCCGACGCCGATCAGCTTCACCGGGATCTCCAGGTCGGCGGCGATCGCCAGCGCGATCCCTCCCCGCGCGGTGCCGTCGAGCTTGGTCAGGACGACGCCGTCGACCTCGACCGCCTCGGAGAAGACCTTGGCCTGGCGCAGCCCGTTCTGCCCGGTGGTCGCGTCGATCGAGATCAGCGTCTCGTGGGGCGCATCGGGGATCTGCTTGGCGATCACCCGCCGCACCTTGGTCAGCTCGTCCATCAGGTTCCCCTGGGTATGGAGGCGGCCGGCGGTGTCGACGATGACCACGTCGGCGCCGCGGGCGCGGGCCGCGGAGATCGCGTCATAGGCGACCGCGCCAGGGTCGGCTCCGTCTTCCCCCCGGACCAGTTCGGCGCCTGCCCGCTGCGCCCACTCGGCGAGCTGCTCGGAGGCCGCCGCGCGGTAGGTGTCGGCGGCGGCGAGGACGACCGAAAGGCCCATCTCCTTGCTCAGGTGCCAGGCGACCTTCCCGATCGTCGTCGTCTTGCCGGTGCCGTTGACGCCGACCATCATCAGCACCGCCGGCTCGCCGCTGAGGTCGATCGGCGCACGGCCGGTCGAGGCGACCTCGGCGAGGATCTCGATCAGGCGGTCGCGGACGGCGGCGCCGTCGGCCGGGACGGCGCCCGACTCCACCTCGTGCTCCAGCCGCTCGACCACCGCGGCCGTGGTCGGAGCGCCGACGTCGGCAAGGATCAGCGCCTCCTCGAGGCGTTCCCAGGTCTCGTCGTCGAGCTGGTCGAAGAGGCTGGCACCGATCTCCTCGGCCAGCGCCTGGCGGCTTTTCGAAAGGCTCTCGCGGAGGCGGCGGAAGACGCCGCGGCGGCTCCCCTCCTCCCCCTCGGGCGCCGGCTCGGCCGCGGTCGTGTCGCGCGCGCCGAGGTCGAGGATCTCCTGCCAGCTGGTGGCCATGCCGCGAAAGCTATCCGGCGTGCTCGGCGACCGCCGCCAGCAGCTCGTCGACCTCGGCATCGACGTAGGCGGCGATCCGGTCGAGGTCCTCGATCGAGTCGGGGTCGGCGATCAGGCCGAAGTTGATCGCGCCGTTGTAGCTGATGATCGCCAGGGCCAGCGCGTGGCGCTGGGCGAGGAACCCGACCGGGTAGACGCCGGTCAGCTCGCGGCCGAGGACGTAGAGCGGAACCTGCGGCCCGGGGAAGTTGGTGACGAGGAGGTTGAAGAGGCGGGTGGAGAAGTTGACCGACGCCGCTGGGGTGAGCAGCACCGGCGGCGCGAAGTCCCTGAACCAGTCGCTGAGGCCCCACATCGCCTGCGCCCCGAGCGGTTGCTTGGACGCCTTGAGGTCGTCCATCGCGGCGGCGACGGCGCGCAGCCGCGCGACCGGGTCGCCGACGTTGACCGGCAGCGGGCCGCGCATCGCGGTCAGCCGGTTGCCGAGCTGGCCGTGCTCGTCCTCGGCGCGAATCGAGACTGGGACCAGCGCCCTCAGCTCGAGCCCGTCGGTGTCGACCCCGCGGTCGCCGAGCCAGCGCCGCAGGGCGCCGGCGGAGACCGAGAGCGAGACGTCGTTGACGGTCCCGCCGAAGGTGTTCTTGATCCGTTTGAAGTCGTCGAGGCCCGCGGCGGCCCAGGAAAAGGCGCGGCGCGGCCCGATCGGCACGTTGAAGGGGACGCTGGGCGCGGGCTTGGTCAGGGCCCAGCCGACCTCGCGCAGGCCGGCGGCGCCGTCGGCGGCACGCCGCCCGGCGCGGCCCGGGTCCCGGGCCGCCCGCCGGAGCCAGCGCAGACCGCGTCGCAGGGTCCCCCAGATCCCCCGCACGGCCGCGGCGAGAAGACGGGCATGGCCAGGCGGGTTGCGGGGGTCCCACGGGACCACCTCGCCGCTGGGCTCCCACCTTGGCTCGACGTCGAACAGCAGGGTGCCGATGTCGACGGCCGAGATCCCGTCGGCGAGCGCGTGGTGGGTCTTGTAGACGATCC
Organism: uncultured Solirubrobacterales bacterium; assembly: GCA_963799835.1. GTDB lineage: Bacteria > Actinomycetota > Thermoleophilia > Solirubrobacterales > 70-9 > VAYN01. Next base: position 2,193,055 of record CAWCYE010000002.1, on the reverse strand, counting down.
CGAAGCGCTCCTCCTCGAAGCCGTCGACGAGCCACAGCTCCCACAGCGGGCGAGACCGGTCAAGCGGCGGCGCCAGCACCTCGCCGGCCAGCTCGCGGAACTGGGCGACGGTGCCCGGGGCCGGCAGGCCGACCCGGCGGACGTGCAGGGCGATGTCGAAGTCGGGATGGTCGACCCAGAATGGCGTCCCGAGGCCGAGAGGCGGGAAAGAGAGTCGCTGGCGCAGGCGGGGCAGCAGGTGCAGGCGGCTGCGGACGTGGGCTGTAAAGTCCTCCAGGCTCGGCGCGGGGCCGTCGCAGACCAGGACCGCGCCGATCGCCATGTGACCGTTGGCCTTCTCGTTGGTGAGGAACGACGTGTCGAACGACGTCAACCGGTCCATGTGTCGCTGTGGCATCAAACCCTCCCGAGCCGGAGGGTACCTTCAGTGCCGCTCTCGCTAGGCCACGGCGGAGAGCGCGCTGCCGCCCTCTTCGTCGCGACCCTCGTCCTCGGCGACGTCGCGCGGCAGGCGGCGGGAGACGACCTTGGTGACGCCGTCGCCGCCCATGGTCACCCCGTAGAGGACGTCGGCGGCGTCCATCGTCCGTTTCTGGTGGGTGACGATGACGAACTGGGCGCGGTCGGAGAAGCGGCGGATCAGCTGCAGGAAGCGGTCGATGTTAGCGTCGTCGAGGGCGGCCTCGACCTCGTCGAGGATGTAGAACGGGCAGGGCCGGGCGAGGAAGACGGCGAAGACGAAGGCCAGGGCCACGAGGGACTTCTCGCCGCCGGACAGCAGCGACAGCTTGCGGGTCGACTTGCCCGCCGGGGTGACCTCGATCTCGACCCCGAGCTCGTCGCGTTCTTCTTCCTCCCCCTCGGGCTCCGGCTCGGCGTCGGAGGGGACCTCCTGCTCGCCGCTGGGACGCTCGTCCTCGCGGACCGGGCGCAGGCTGACCCGCCGCAGCCGGCCGCGGCCGCCCGGGAACAGGTGCTCGACCATCTCCTCGAAGTTCCGCGCCGTCGCCTCGAAGGTCTGCTCGAAGGCGCGCTCGATCTCGGCGTCGATGTCGCGGATCAGCGTCTCCAGCTCCCGCATCGCCCGCTCGGTGTCCTCGCGCTGGGCCTGCAGGGCCTCGACGTGCTCGCGCGCCTCCTCGTACTCGCGCTCGGCCAGCGGGTTCACCGGCCCGATCTGGGCCCGACGCCGCTCCAGTCGCTGCAGGCCGCGGTCGATCTCGGCGCGCTCCTCCTCGCTCATCGCCTTCTCGGCAGCGGGGACCTCCTCGCCGAGGCGCTCGGCGATCGCGGCCAGGTCCCGCTCCGCCTCCGCCCGGCGGTCGCCGAGGTGGGCGGCCTCGACCTCTGCCTTGGTCAGCTCGTCGGCGGTCGCCTTCATCTCCGCCTGCAGCTCGAACTCCTGCTGGGAACAGGCGCGCATCTCCTCGGCGATCTCGTCGCCGTCGCCCTCGCCGCCTACGACCAGGCGCTCGGTCCGCTCGACGCGGGCGCGGATCGCCGCGCCAACCGCCTCGGCGGCGGCCAGCGCCGCGCGGACGTCGTCGAGCAGCTCCTCGCCGGCGGCGACGCGAGCGCGCAGCGCCTCGCGGTGGCGCTCCCCCAGCAAGCCCTCGGCTCGGCGGGCGTGACGCGTAGCGCGCTCCGCTCCCGCCTGGACGTCGCCAAGCGCGGCCTCGCGGTCGCCCTCGGCCGCCTCCGCGGAGCGAGCGACGTCGAGGCCCCCGGTGGCGGTCTGCAGGCCGGCGTCGATCTCCTTCAGCTCCTCCTCCAACTTGCGGGCGCGCTCGGCCGGGGCGCCGCCGGCGCCGAGGTCGAGCGTCAGCGGACCGAGTTCGGCCCGCAGGCCCTCCAGGCTCGCCTCGACCTCGGTCTCGCGGCCGGAGAGGCCGGCGACGCGAACGGCGACCCGCTCCTGCTCCCCGCGCAGCTTGGTCAAGAGGCCCCAGGCCTGGGTGCGCTCGCGGTCGCGGGCGGCAAAGCGCTCCTCGGCGTCGCGGCGGCGCTTGCTCACCTCGGCCAGCCGCTCCTCGAGCTTCGCCCGGGTCGCCCGTGCCTTCGCAGCCGCCTTCTCCGCCGCGACCGCCCGGTCGGCGCCGAACCGCAGCTCCTCGGAGACGAGCCGCGCCCGCAACTCCAGCTCCTGGCGCTCGATCCGCGCCCCCAGCTCTGCCGCCTGGGCCTGGCGCTTCAGCGGTCGCAGGCGGGCGCGCGCCTCGCGCTCCACGTCCAGCGCCCGGTCGAGGTTGTCGGCGGCGGCGCGCAGCTTCAGCTCGGCGCGGCGGCGGCGCTTGCGGTGCTTGCCGAGGCCGGCGGCCTCCTCGACCAGGAGCCGGCGCTCGCGCGGTTTGGAGTGGACGATGGTCTCCACCCGGCCCTGGCTGATCACCGAGTGCATCTCGCGACCGAGGTTGGTGTCGGAGAGGACGTCGGTGACGTCGGCCAGCCGGCAGCGGGCGCCGTTCAGCCTGTAGACGCCGTCGCCGGAGCGATCGAGCGTGCGCTGCACGGCGATCTCGGAGAACTCGGTCGCGGCGCGGCCGTCGGAGTTGTCGATCACGACCTCGACCTCGGCGGAGCGGCGCTGGCCGATCCCCTTGCCGCCGGCGGAGATCACGTCCTGCATCGAGGCGCCGCGGATCGCCCCGGGGCTCTGCTCGCCTAGTGCCCAGAGAACGGCGTCGGTGATGTTCGACTTGCCGGAGCCGTTGGGACCGACGATCACGCTGACGCCGGGTGAGAAGTCCAGGCTCACCCGCTCGGGGAAGGACTTGAAGCCCTTCATCGTGATCGATCTCAGATACATCGAATTCTCACCCTCTTGCGGCCACCAGCCTTGCGGTTGAGTCGGACGCGACGGGCACGGCTCAGGCACCGAGCCGGGTCAGCGCCTGCTCCGCGGCAACCTGCTCGGCCGCCTTCTTGCTGCGCCCCGCCCCCGACCCGACCCGCTCGGAATCGACGATCGCCGCCACCTCGAAGGTTCGCCGGTGCGGGGGGCCCGTTGCGCCGATCACCTCGTAGCTTACGCGGGCGCCACGCCGTGCCAGCAGCTCCTGCAGCGCCGACTTGAAGTCGATGCGCGTCTCCGAGGCGTGCTCGATGCGCGGCTCGAAGGCCGCCGCCACGGCTTCCGCCGTGCGCTCGAAGCCGAAGGCGAGATAGCAGGCGCCGATCAGCGCCTCGGTCGCCTCGGGCAGGGGACGCTCGCCGTCGAGCAGGACCTCGGCCGGGATCGCGGCGGTGAGGTCCTCGGGCTCGTTGGCGCGCAGCATGTCCGGGACCCCGAGCTGGCGACCGACCTCCGCGCAGGAGACGCCGCTGACCACCTGGTTGTGGATCTTGGTCAGGCCGCCGGAGGCGATCGACCCGAAGCGGCTGAACAGCTCGCTGGCGACCGCGAGCCCGAGGACGCTGTCGCCGAGGAACGCGAGGCGCTCGAAGGAGTCGATCCGCTGCTCGGTCCAGGAGGAGTGTGTGAGGGCCTGGCGCCGCAGCCCGACCGGGAGTTCCTCGACCAACGCCGAGAGGGCCGCCACCGGCTCGGGCTCGGGACTCACTGGCTCAAGCCGGAGCGTGCTCTACGACGAAGCCGACGGCGTCGCCGACCGTGTGGATATGCGTGGCCTGCTCCTCGGAGACACTGACCCCGTAGCGGTCCTCCAGCTCCATCACCAGCTCGTAGAGGTCGAGCGAGTCGGCGTCGAGGTCCTCCTTGAACCGGGTCTGCTCGCCGATCCGCTCGATCTCGACTTCGAGCTCCTCGGCGAGATGCTCGCGAACCAGGGTGAGGACTTCCTCGCGGCTCATCCCACCCTTCCTATCACGCGGAATCCTCGGCCGCCAAGGCGGCGCGAACGGCGCCGTTCTCACGCAGCAGCGCCTCGGTGCGGCCGATCGCACGATCCTCGACGCTTCGCGCCGCCAGCCGCAGCGCGTTGGCGATCCCCTCCGGCCCGGAGCTGCCGTGGCCGACCACGGCGACGTTGCGCAGCCCGAGCAGGATCGCGCCGCCGGTCGTGTCGGGGTGCAGTTCCCGTCGCAGGCTGCCGAGGGCCGGCTTCAGCAGCAGGCCCCCGAGTGCAGCGAGCGGATTGGACCGGGCGGCATCGCCGACGGCCCCGGCGACCGCTCGGGCCGTGCCCTCCATCAGCTTCAGGGCGACGTTGCCGGTGAAGCCGTCGGTGACGACGACGTCGACCTTGGCCGCCGGCAGGTCTCCGCCCTCGACGTTGCCGGCAAACTCGATCCCGGTCGCCACGCTGAGCAGGCGGTGGGCCTCGACGACCTCCTCGCGGCCCTTGCCAGACTCCTCTCCGACCGTGAGCAGGCCCACCCTCGGGTCTTCGACCCCAAGCACCGCGTCGCTGAAGGCGGCGCCGAGGTAAGCGAACTGGACCAGGTGCTGCGCGCGGACCTCGACGTTGGCGCCGACGTCGAGGAAGAGGACCGCCTTGCCGGGCACGGGCACCTGCACGGCGAGGGCGGGCCGCTGCACCCCCTTGAGGCGCCGCAGGCCGAAGGTCGCCGCCGCCATCGCCGCCCCGGTCGAGCCGCAGCTGACCATCGCGTCGGCGTCTCCCTTGGCGACCGCCCGGGCGGCGCGGACGACCGAAGCCTCCTTCTTGGCGCGCACGGCCGGGACGGGGTCGTCCTCGTTGGCGATCCAGTCCGAAGTCTGGACCACCTCGATCCCCTCGACCCCGGCAAGCCCGACCTCCCGCTCGGGCCCGAAGACGCGGATGCCGATGCCGTCGGCCGCTGCCAGCCTCGCCCCCTGGGCGAGCACGTCGAACCCCTGCTCCGCCCCGTAGCCGTCGAGAGCGACCGTGACCCCCCGCCCGGGAGTCACCGCTACTCGGAGTCGGTGGCGGGCGTCGCCGAGGGCTCGGCGACTTTGTGGGAGATCACCTCACGCCCGGCATAGGTACCGCAGGTCGGGCACACCCGGTGCGGCAGCCGGGGGCTGTGACAGCGCGGGCAGCGCGCCAGGCGGGGCTGACCCGCCTTGTGGTTGGCGCGCCGTTTGTCGCGCCGGGCGCTGGAGGTTCTCTTCTTCGGGACTGCCATCGAACGCGGAATCCTACTCAGTAGCTGGCCCGGACCACCGCCAGGTCGCCCTGTTGCCAGGCGATCTCGCCGCCGGACCAGGCAACGAGATCGGCCAGCTGGCTGCCCTGGAAGACGTCCCCGATCACCAGGGAGCGGGAGTGGTCCTTGACGCGGCGGCAGAGCGCCTGGCGCTGCTCGTCGTCGAGGGCGTCGACGGAAAGGACGGAGATGACGAGGTCCCAGGGACCGTCGGGGAGCGGATCCTCCATGCGGGCGAGCTGGACGTCGTCATAGGTCTTGCGGGCGCGGAAGACCATGTCGGGACTGGAGTCGAGGCCGACCACCCAGGCGTCCGGATGCGCCTCGATCAACCGCCGCGTCGTCTCCCCGGTGCCCATCCCCAGCTCCAGCACCCGCTCGGGCGGGAACGGGATCGCCGCCACGGATTGCTCCTGCAGCTCGTCGTAGCCGGCGATCTCGGCGCGGATCCGCTCCAGGTAGGCGTCGGGTGTCCAGTCGAATTGATCCATCTCGTAACCTCGTGAGAGGGAGTCATCGTAAGCCCGTACCCAGCGGAGGTTCGCTCATGCCCGAAGCGCGCAAGACGATCATCGACCTGTCGCGCCTCTCCCTCGCACACGGCGAGGGCAAGCGGCTGGAGCTTCCGGTCGCGCTCGACCCCTTCGAGCTGGGAGGCCAGACCTACGAGGCCGAACCGGTCTCTCCCGCCGTGCGCCTCGAGATCTCCCGCCCCAGCGGCGGCTTCGCCTTCCGCCTCGACTTCCCGGTCCACCTCGAGGGACCCTGCATGCGCTGCCTGGAGCCCGGCTCCCTCGATCTGGAGGTGGAGGCACGCGAGGTGGATCAGGCGAAGACCGAGGACCCGGAACTGCGCAGCCCCTACGTCACCGACGACGAGCTGGACATCGGTCGCTGGGCGCACGATGCGGTGCTGCTGGCCCTGCCAACCCGGTTCCTCTGCCGCCCGGACTGCGCCGGCCTCTGCCCAACCTGTGGCGTCTCCCTCAACGACGCCGACCCCGCCGACCACGAACACGAAACCGGCCCCGACCCCCGCTGGGCCGCGCTGAAGGACCTGAAGCTGGAGTAGCGAGGCGCTTTAGTCGCGATATATGCGACTAAGGCGCCTCTCTAGGGCTGCTGCTCGAGCTCCTCGACGGCCGGCTCTTCGTCGCGGCCGGCGAGGCGGTCGCGACCGCGCTGCACGGCGGCGAGGAACTTCTGAAGGTTGACTTCGAGGGTGTTGAGGATCTCGTCGGCGTAGTCCTCGGCGCCGAGGCGGATTTCGCGCTCGCGGGTGCGGGCGTCCTCGACGATCTCATCGGCGGCGCGCTCGGCCTGCTTGGTGACCTCCTCGTCGGAGATCAGTCGGGCCTGCTGCTCGCGAGCCTCGCGGACTATCCGCTCCGCCTCGCGTTTGGCCTCCGCCAGCATCTCCTGGCGCTCCTTGACGATCCAGCGCGCCTGCTTGATCTCCTCGGGGATGGTCGCCCGCATCTGGTCGAGGAGGTCATAGATCTCCTCACGGTTGACCCTCACCTGGTCCGTCAGCGGGACCGGGCGGGCGTTGTGGACGACGTCGTCCAGCTTGTCGATAAGTACTAGTACATCCATTGGCAGATCGTAAGCCTACGTGTATGCGGGGTTTTTAGTGAACACGGCGTTATCAAGGCGGCTTTTTTGCAATCCGTCGCCCACGGGCCGACTGGACGCGAACAGCCTACCTCTCGCCCAGGCGTTCCCCGAGCGCCGTCGCCACCGAGGGCGGCACGAGGTCGGAAACGTCCCCCCCGAACGTCGCCATCTCCTTGACCCCGGTCGAGGAAAGGAAGCTGTAGTGGGGCGAGGCGATCACGTAGATGCTCTCGATCCCCGGGTCGAGCTTGCGGTTCAGCTGGGCCATCTCGAACTCGTACTCGAAGTCGGAGATCGCCCGCAGCCCCTTGACGATCGCCTTCGCGCCGTTGTCGCGGGCGAACTCGACCAGCAGGGTGGCGAAGATCTGGACCTCGACGTTGGGAAGGTCGGCGGTTGCTTCGCGGATGAATTCCCGCCGCTCTTCGGCGTTGAAGAGCGTCCTCTCCTTGCGCACCGGGTTGTTGACGACACCGACGACGACCCGGTCGAAGACGTTGGCGGTCCTGGTGATGATGTCGATGTGGCCGTTCGTCACCGGGTCATAGCTCCCCGGACAGACGACGGTCCCGTTTCGCTCGCTCATTCTCCGGCCCTCGCGTAGATCGAGACGTCCGCGGCGCCGTAGCGCCGCTGGCGCAGCCGCTCCAGCGATTCGATCCGCAGCGGCCCCCTGGCGCCGCTCTCGACGATCGCCCGCCCGCCCTCGGCGAGCAGGCGCGGGAGATGTGTATCGAGGTCCTGCGCCACGCGGTCGGCGAGTCTATATGGGGCGTCGACGAAGACCAGGTCGAAGCGGGGGGCCTGCGGGTCCTCCGGCAACCCCGTCAGCCACCGCCCGACGTCCGCCCGGACCAGCTCCGCACGGTCGCCGAGGCCGAGCCGCTCGACGTTGCCGAGGGCCGGCCGGGTGTCGCGGTCGACCAGCACCGCCGTCGCCGCCCCCCGCGAGAGCGCCTCGATCGCGAGGGCGCCGGTGCCGCTGTAGAGGTCGAGTGCGGAAGCGCCCGCGACCCGGTCGCCGAGCGCGGAGAAGATCGCCTCGCGCACCCGGTCGGAGGTCGGACGGACCTTCCAGCCGCGCGGCGCCACCAGGAGCTGGCCGCCAAGATCCCCGGCGATCACCCGCATCGGTCCGCATCCCTCGCGATCGCGCCCACGGTGTCCATTAGAGAGGAATCGGGTCCTCGGCGCCGGCGCCGAAGCGCTGCCGGGCGGCATCGAGCAGCGGGCCGAGGGCCGGGTGGGCGAGCGAGCCGTGGCGGCGCAGCAGGGCGAGGACCTCCTCGCGAGCGGACATCAGCAGCGACGCGTCCTCCGGCAGGCTGGCGACGACGAAGCGCGGCAGCCCGTGCTGTCGGGTGCCGAGGATCTCCCCCTCCCCGCGCAAGCCGAGGTTGACCTCGGCGAGCTTGAACCCGTCGCCCTCGGCCGCGACCGCCTCCAGCCGCCGCCGGGCCAGCTCGCCAGCGTCCTCCGCGAACAGCAGGCACTGGGACGCGTGCTCCCCCCGGCCGACGCGGCCGCGCAGCTGGTGCAACTGGGAGACGCCGAAGCGCTCCGCGCCCTCGATCACCATCACCGTCGCGTTGGCGACGTCGATGCCGACCTCGACCACGGTCGTCGCGACCAGGACGTCGGTCTCGCCGGCGGCGAAGGCGCGCATCGCCTCCCCCTTCTCGGCCGAGGGCATCTGGCCGTGCAGGACCCCGACCGCGAACTCCCGCAGCTCACCTGCTCGCAGCCGCTCGGCCTCCACCTCCGCCGCCTTGCCCGGCAATTTCTCGGACTCGGCGACGAGCGGGCAGACGACGAACGCCTGGCGTCCCTCGCGCAGCCGGGCACGGAGGAACCCGTAGGCATCGTCCCGTTTCTCCTCGCCGACCAGCCAGGTCTCGACCGGAGGGCGGCCGGCGGGCAGCTCGCGCAGGGCGGTGGTGTCGAGATCGCCATAGGCGGTGAGCGAGAGCGTGCGCGGGATCGGCGTCGCGGTCATGTGCAGGACGTGCGGCGCCATCCCGCCGAGCCCCTTCGCATCGAGGGCGCCGCGCTGCTCAACCCCGAAGCGGTGCTGCTCGTCGACCACGCAGAGTCCCAGCCGGGCGAACCGGACCGAGGGCTCGATCAGGGCGTGGGTGCCGACGGCGAGGCCCAGCTCGCCGCTCGCAAGCTGGTCGAGCGCCCGGCGCCGGCTTGCCGCGGGGGTGGCGCCGGTCAGCAGCGCGAACGGGATCGCCTCCGCGCCCAGCAGCCGGTCGAGGGTGAGGGCGTGCTGCTCGGCCAGCGTCTCGGTGGGCGCCATCAGCACCGCCTGGAAGCCCTCTTCCAGCGCCCGCAGCATCGAGTAGACGGCGACCACGGTCTTCCCCGACCCCACCTCTCCCATCAGCAGCCGCTGCATCGGCTCCCCCGAGTGGAGGTCCCCCTCGATCTCGTCGAAGGCGGCAAGCTGGTCCCTGGTCGGCTCGAACGGCAGCGACTCAAGCCAGCGCTCGACCAGCTCTCCCGGCTTCTCGAAGCGGGGTGCCGGCCTGGCGGTGCGATGGGTGCGCTTCCGCGTGGCCAGCAGCGCCTGGTGCAGGAACAGCTCCTCGAACGCCAATCTCTCTCGCGCCTGCTCCAGGTCCTGCTCGCCCTCTGGGAAATGCACCGCGCGCAGGGCATCCCCCACGCCTGACAGCCCTCGACGGGCCCGGACCTCCGCCGGCAACCCCTCGATCGCATTGGGCGCCCAACGGCACGCCTGCCACATCCACTCCCTGATCCGCTGGGGTCGCAGCTGCTCGGTTGCCGGGTGGGCAGGCACCAGGCCGGTCGTGTGCAGCCCGGTGGGCGGCGAGTCCGACGACTCGGAGGACGAGACGATCTCGTACCCCGAGACCCGAAAGCCTCGTTTGTCCCGAGTCCCCATCAACAGCAGGGCCGTCCCAGGCTTCAGCTTATCCGCGAGCCAGGGCTGGTTGAACCAGGTCGCCCGCACCGAGCCGGATTCGTCGCTGACTTTGGCGGTCAGGATCGTGACCCGGGAACGGCGGAAGGGGCGCGGCTGGCTGCCGGTGACCTCGACCAGGATCGTGGCCTCCTGGCCGGGCTCCAACTCGGCGATATCGCGGACGTCGGCGCGGTCGCGATAGCTGTGCGGGACGCGGTAGAGCAGGTCCCCGACGGTTGCGATGCCCGCCTCCGCGGCGAGCGCCGCCAGCTTCGGACCGACGCCGTCGAGGGCCTGGACCGAAACCTCGAGGGCGCTGGGACGGGGCCAGTGAAGGGAGTCGTCCCGCAGCTGTGCCTCGGTCAGCTCCGAGCCGCCGCCAAACGAGCGCATCAGGGGAGGCTCGGAGGGCGCCGGTGCACTACTGGGCCGCCAGCAGCCACCACCAGCTGGGCTGGCCACCCTCGTGCGTCTCGACCTCGACGCCGTCGGGGACGTGGGTGTCGATCTCCGCCAGTGAGATCGGGGCGCCCTCCCCCGCGATCACGGTGACGATCTCGGCGTCCTCCGCGAGGTGCTGGATCGTCCTGGTCAGCGTCGAGCCGGCACCGCCCCAGGCGACGATCTCATCGCCCGCAAACCCGACCGCATCGCCCCGCTTGAACCGCCCCTGAGCGTCGTCGCGGGCGGCCGGCGCCACGCCGCCGGTGGCGACGCTCTCCAGCGCTTCCTCGAGCTGCTCGGCGTTCTCCCCGGCGGAGGAAGCCGGGTCCAGCTCGATCAGCGCCAGCAGGCTCGCCTGCTGGGAGGTCGCCGGGACCACCCGGGCCGGCTTCTCGGAAAGATCGCAGGCGCGCTCCGCCGCCATCACCACGTTGGAGGAGCTGGGCAGCACCAGCACCTCCGGCGCGTCCACCCCATGGATCCCCGCCAGCAGCTCGTAGGTGGACGGGTTCAGCGTCTCCCCGCCGGGGATCACGTTCGCGCCGAGCTCGGCGAAAAGCCGCTCCAAGCCGTCGCCCGCGGCGACGGCGAGTGCCCCGGTCCGCCCGGTGGCGCCGAGCCTGGCGCTGCGTTCGGCCATCTGCTCCCGCATGTCGGCGACGTCGAGCTGGGCAACCTCGCCGATCCCGTCGAAGAGCGCCACCGCGGCCTCGGGCTCGTCGGTGTGGACGTGGACCTTCAGGGTCGCGTCGTCCCCGACCACCAGCACGGAGTCGCCCAACCGCTCCAGCCGCGGCAGGAACTCCCGGTTGGAGAGGCCGCTGCCGGAGACGATGAAGTTGGTGCAGTAGCGGAAGCGACTGTCCTCGTGGTGGGGAAGGCTGAGCCGCGGCGGCTCGTGGTGGGGCACGTCGGGCAGCTCGGGACCGTCTCCCCGCAACCCGGCGACGACACCGGCCAGGATCAGCACCAGGCCGTAGCCGCCGGCGTCGACGACGCCGGAGTCGCGCAGGACCTCCAGCTGCTCGGGCGTGCGGGCCACCGCTCGCTCGCCGTCCTCTATCGCCCGCTCGAGGACTTCGGCCAGAACCTCGTCCTGCTGCGCCTCGCTGACGTCGCGGCCCAGCCGCTGCTTGTCAGCCTCCAGGTGGGCGAGCTGGCGGGCAAGCGAGTGGGCCATCTCGCGGAAGACGGTCAGCATCGTCCCCTCGGCCGGCTCGCGCACCGAGTCGTAGGCGGCGTCCGCCGCACTGGCGAAGGCGGCCGCGACGAGGACCGGGTCGACCAGCTCGCCGGGGCGGCTGGCCAGCTCCTCGGCGGCGCCGCGGACGATCTGGCTGAGGATGACGCCGGAGTTCCCCCTCGCCCCCATCAGTGCCGCCCGCGCGAGCGCCTGCACCAGCTGGGTGCGCCCGATTTCGTCGATCGCCTGGCCGTCGAGGCGGTTGAGCTCCTCCATCACCGCCCGCATCGTCATCGCCATGTTGTCGCCGGTGTCGCCGTCGGCGACCGGGAAGACGTTGAGGTCGTTGACCTCCTGGCGACGCGCCTCCAGCGAGGCGTAGGCAGAACTCATCACTCGCCGGAACCGGACGATCGAGGGGTCGGACATCAACAGGGCAATCTAACCACCCTCCGCGACGGGCTGCCGGCGCTCCAGGCAGGCGCCACGCACGGATTGCTAGCGTGGCGACGGATGCGTGCAGTTGCAACCTGGTGCACCGGGCACCGCAAGACCGTAATCCTCAGCTGGATCCTTGCCCTCGTCGGGATCGGAGCGCTCTCCAGTTCGGCGGGCTCCGCCTACACCGAAGATTTCACGCTCCCGGTCTCCGACTCCCAGCAGGCGTTCGATCTGCTCGAACGCAAGTTCCAGTCCCAGTCCGGGGACGCCGCGACGATCGTCTACAGAGACGACTCGGGGGTCGAGTCCCCAGCGGTGAAGCGAAAGATGGAAGGCGTCTTCGGCGAAGTCGCCAAGCTCCCACACGTCAGCGAAGTCGCCAGCCCCTACGCCGGCGACGGGACCGCCGCGATCAGCGACGACGGCAAGATCGCCTACGCGACCGTCCAGTACGACGTCACCAGCGACAAACTCGAACTGGGCGAGATCGACGAGCTCGTCGACGTCGCCCAGGCCGCTGACGGCGACGGGCTCCAGGTCGAGCTTGGCGGTCCGCCGGTCGAGGCAGCCGGGCAGGAAGACGAAGGCGACACCTCCTTCGCGATCGGCCTGCTGGCCGCCGTGGTCGTCCTGCTGCTGACCTTCGGCTCGGTGGTCGCGATGGGCCTGCCGATCCTGACCGCGCTGTTCGCGCTCGGGGTCGGCCTCGGCCTCGTCACCCTCGGCACCCACGTCTTCGACACCGCCAGCTTCGCCCCGCAGCTGGCGGGGATGATCGGGCTCGGCGTCGGGATCGACTACGCGCTCTTCATCCTCACCCGCTTCCGCAACGGGCTCGACGAAGGCCTGGAGCCGCGGGAAGCGGCGATCGCAGCGGTCGACACCTCCGGCCGCGCCGTCCTGTTCGCGGGCATCGTCGTGATCATCTCGCTGATGGGGATGCTGCTGCTCGGCATCAGCTTCCTCTACGGCGTGGCGATCGCGGCGGCGCTGGCGGTGTTCTTCACGATGGTCGCCTCCCTCACCCTGCTGCCGGCGCTGCTGACGATCGCCGGACGGCGGGTTGACCGTCTGCGCATCCCCGGGCTCGGCGGCCGCTCCACCAGCCTCGACGAAAACGGTCGCTGGTTCCGCTGGAGCCGCCTGGTCCAGCGCCGCCCGGTGCTCTCGGCGCTGCTCTCGGGAGCGCTCCTGCTGGCCCTCTGCATCCCCACCCTGTCGCTGCGCCTCGGCTCCAACGACGCCGGGACCGACCCGTCCGGAACGACGACGCGAGAGGCCTACGACCTGCTTGCCGATGGCTTCGGCCCCGGCTTCAACGGGCCGTTCCAGATGGTCGCCGCGTTGCCGAGCAAGGGCGACGATGCCGGGCTGAAGCAGCTCTGCAGCACCCTGGAGGGCGAAGCCGGCGTTGCCGAGGTGACCCCCGTCGTGCTCAACCGGGCCAAGGACACCGGCGTCTGCCAGGTCTACCCGACCACCTCGCCACAGAGCGCCGAGACCACCGAGCTGCTCGACCGCATCCGCGGCGACGTGATCCCGCCGATCGAGCAACGATCCGGCGCCCGGCTTCACGTCGGTGGCATCACCGCGGTCTACGAGGACTTCGGCAATGCGGTCTCCGAGAAGCTGCCGCTGTTCATCGGCGTCGTCGTGCTGCTCTCGGCACTGCTGCTGACGATCGTCTTCCGCTCGGTGCTGGTGCCGCTGAAGGCGATGGTGATGAACCTGCTCAGCATCGGCGCCGCCTTCGGGCTGATCGTCGCCGTCTTCCAGTGGGGCTGGGGGGCGAGCCTGATCGGCGTCGACAGCACCGGTCCGATCATCTCCTTCTTCCCGGTCTTCCTCTTCGCGATCATCTTCGGGCTCTCGATGGACTACGAGGTCTTCCTGATGTCCCGGATCCACGAGGAGTGGGAACACGGCAAGGACGCCACCGCCGCCGTCACCCGGGGCCTGGCCCTGACCGGCCGCGTGATCACCGCGGCAGCGGCGATCATGATCACCGTCTTCCTCTCCTTCATGATCGGCGACAACCGGATCATCAAACTGTTCGGCCTCGGCCTGGCGTCGGCGGTCTTCATCGACGCCGTGATCATCCGCTCGGTCCTGGTCCCCGCCGTGATGCAGCTCTTCGGCGCCCGCGCCTGGTGGCTGCCGGACTGGCTCGGCCGAGCCCTGCCGCGGCTTCACGTCGAGCCGACCGAGCAGCAGCCGGCCGCCGCCGAGGCTGACTGAACCTAGGCTGCCTTAACTACTTTGTTTGCCTTGAGGCAGCGCGTGCAGACGTAGGTGCGCAGAGGGCGGCCGTTCTCCTGAATCCGGACCTTCTGCAGGTTCGGATCGAAGCGCCGCTTGGTGGCGACCATCGAGTGGCTCCGGGAGTGGCCGAACGCCGGTCCCTTGCCGCAGCTGTGGCATACCTTGGCCATCGGGTCGTGCATGCTACCGTGGTCCTTTATTAGCTAAGTGGACTAATGCTGCACCAGATCGCAGCGGTCGAATCGAGGGGGAGAGAAAATGGGCACCGAGGACTTGGAGCAAGTGAATATGCACGCGGCGAAGACCCATCTCTCGAAGCTGGTCGAGCGCGCCGAAGGCGGCGAGGAAATCGTCATCAGCCGCGCCGGCAAGCCGGCGGCGAAGCTGGTGCCGATGCCCCGGCTGGCGACGGGTAAGCGCAAGCTCGGCGGCTGGGAGGGCAAGGTGTGGATGGCGCCTGACTTCGACGAGTTCGACAAGGAGATCGAGCGGATGTTCGAGGAAAGCGAGATCTTCCCCGGAGAAAACAAGAGAGCCGCAGAAGAGCAGTGAGGTTGCTGCTCGACACCCATGCCCTGCTCTGGGCACTGACGAAGCCCGACCGTCTTTCGAATGCGGCCAAGGAAGCGATCCGGGACGACGGGAATGAAATATTCGTCAGCGTGGTGAGCCCATGGGAGATGGCGATCAAGGAGTCCCATGGCCGGCTGCGATATCCGGACGACCTCGAGGCTCGGTTCGACAGGATGCGATTCAAGCTTCTCCCAATCTCGGTCCAGCATGCTGCGGCGGTCGGCTCGATGCCCCACCACCATGGCGACCCCTTCGACCGCATGCTGATCGCCCAGGCTCAGGTCGAGGAACTGACGATCGTCACCTCGGACCGCGAGATGCGGCGCTACCAGGTCGCGCTGCTTCCAGCGATCTAGGCAAGCCGGCGCTTCAGCAGCGCCATCCGCGCCACCGTCAGCGCCGCGTTGCGGCCCTGGTCTCGCTTGCCGCCGCCGGCCCGCGCCAGAGCCTGCTCCATGTTGTCGCAGGTGATCACGCCGAAGGCGCAGGGGACGCCCGTGGCCAGCTGCACGTCCTGGATGCCGTGGGCGGCCTCGGCGCAGACGAAGTCGTAGTGGTCGGTCTCGCCGCGGATCACGACGCCCAGGCAGGCGACGCCGGCGAACTCGCCGCTCTCGGCGTGGAGCTTGGCCGCGAACGGCAGCTCGTAGGCGCCCGGGACCGAGACCTGGCTGACCGAGGAGGCGGGGACCCCCGCCATCTCGAAGCCCTCGTTGGCCCCGCTCAGCAGCCGCTCGGCTAGGTCCTCGTAGAAACGACCGACGCAGACGGCGAAGCGCAACGGCGCCAGCGCCGCCCGCTCCTCCTCGTCGAACTCCTCCAGGAAGGCCCCGCCCTCAGCCATTCCCGCCCTTCGCGTCGCGCTCCTCCTCGTCGTGGATCATCTCCTCGTCGAGCGGCAGACCCTGGTGGTGCAGGGAGTGGCCGAGCTTGTCCCGCTTGGCCTTCAGGTAGTCCTCGTTGTGGGCGTTGGGAACCGATTCGATCGGCACCTGCTCACTGACCGAGAGCCCGTAGCCCTCCAGCCCGACGATCTTTTTCGGGTTGTTGGTGAGGATGCGGATGCTCGAGAGGCCGAGGTCGCCGAGGATCTGCGCCCCGATCCCGTAGTCGCGCAGGTCGGCGGGCAGGCCCAGTTTCAGGTTGGCCTCGACCGTGTCGGCCCCCTCCTCCTGCAGCTTGTAGGCCCGCAGCTTGTTCAGCAGGCCGATCCCGCGGCCCTCCTGGGAGAGGTAGAGGAGCACGCCCCTGCCTTCGCGCTCGATCATCGAGAGCGCCGCTTCGAGCTGCTCGCCGCAGTCGCAACGCATGCTGTGGAAGACGTCGCCGGTAAGGCACTCGCTGTGGACCCGGACGAGCACGTCCTCGAGCCCGTCGACCTCGCCCTTGACCATCGCCACGTGGTGTTTGTCGTCGACCAGGGAGCGGTAGCCGACCGCCTGGAAGTCCCCGAACGCGGTCGGCAGTCCGGTCGCGACGACTCGCTCGACCAGCTTCTCGGTGCGGCGGCGGTAGGAGATCAGCTCGGCCACCGTCACCATCTTCAGCCCGTGCTTCTCGCAGTACGGGATCAGATCGGGGACCCGGGCCATGGTCCCGTCGTCGTTCATCACCTCGCAGATCACCCCGGCCGGGGTGAGGCCGGCGAGGCGCGCCAGGTCGACGCTGGCCTCGGTGTGGCCGGTGCGCTCGAGCACGCCGCCGTCCTTGGCGCGCAGCGGGAACATGTGGCCCGGCACGACGATGTCCCTGGCGCCGGCTTCCGGGTCTATCGCGACCTGGATCGTGTGGGCACGATCGTGGGCCGAGATCCCGGTGCTGACTCCACCCGCGGCCTCGATCGTGACCGTGAACGCGGTCTGCAGCGGCGCCTCGTTCTTGGCCGCCATCAGGTTCAGGCCGAGCTGTTCGCAGCGTTTGGCGGTCAGCGCGAGGCAGATCAGCCCGCGTGCCTCCTTGGCCATGAAGTTGATCGCCTCCGGGGTGGCGAACTGCGCCGCCATCACCAGGTCGCCCTCGTTCTCGCGGTCCTCGCCGTCGCAGACGACGACCATCCGGCCGCGGCGGATCTCCTCGATCGCCTCCTCGATGGTCGCGAACGGGCTCTCCCCGGTCGCGGTCCTCTGGTCTTCTTTCTGCGTCTCCGTCATCTGGCTCACGCCCGCTCCTTTCCGGCGAATGGTGCCACCAAACGCTCCACGTACTTGGCGACGATGTCGCACTCGACATTCAGCTTGCGTCCCGGTGCCCCGTCGCCGAGGCTGGTCCGCTCCAGCGTCTCGGGGATCAGCGACACCTCGACCCACGTCTCTCCGAGCCCGGCGACGGTCAGGCTGACCCCGCTCAGCGCGATCGATCCCTTGTCGATCACGTAGCGCATCAGATCCTCCGGCAGCTCCACGCGAAGCCGTTTCGCAAACCCGTCGTCTTCGACGCTGACGACCTCGCCAACGCCATCGACGTGCCCCTGGACGATGTGACCGCCGAATCGATCACCGGCTTTCATCGCCAGCTCCAGGTTCACCCTGTTGCCGGCTTCCAGCGTGCCGAGCGCAGTCACCCCGAGGGTCTGGTTCATGACCTCGGTCTCGAAGCCACTCGCATCCGCAGCGGTAACAGTGAGACAAGCGCCGTCCACGGCAACTGAGTCTCCGAGTGCAACCTCGCCGCCGAGCCCGGTCACGATCTTCAGGGTCGCGCCGCCAGCGCCGCTCCCCATCGACTCGACGCTCCCGATGTCCTGGACGAGCCCCGTGAACACCCTCACCACTCCCTGAACCGGCTGGTGATCAACGTGTCCTCGCCGACCTGCTCTGAGCTGGAGCTGAGAGCGGTCCCCGCGGGCTGACCCGCCACGAAGATCCGAGATTCATCAAGCTGATCGG
Organism: uncultured Solirubrobacterales bacterium; assembly: GCA_963799835.1. Classification (GTDB taxonomy): domain Bacteria; phylum Actinomycetota; class Thermoleophilia; order Solirubrobacterales; family 70-9; genus VAYN01. The sequence continues at coordinate 2,175,627 of CAWCYE010000002.1, read as the reverse complement.
CCGCTTCGAAGGCCGAGGCCAGCGTGCGACCGCCCTCGAGGAAAAGGCTCGTGATTTCACGCCGGCCGAGATCAGCGAGAGCGGCCTGGATACGGTCGGCGGAGGTGGCGCCGCCGGCGACGAGGATCTCGGCACCGGCATCGCGGAGGGCGGCGACGCGCTCGGGGTCGGCGTCTGGAGCGGTGACAACGAGCACCGGAGACCGATCGAGGGTGCGCAGCAGCTGACTATCGAGGGGCAGACGTGCCTGCGAGTCGAAGACGACCCGAACCGGCTGTCGGGCGTCCAGGGCCGGTCCGCGAGCGGTGAGCAACGGGTCATCGGCGAGGACGGTGCCGATGCCGACGGCGATCGCGTCGGATTCGGCGCGCCAACGGTGGACGAGGGCGCGGCTCTGCTCGCCGGAGATCCACGGGCTCTCCCCGGGAGCGGTCGTGGTCTGACCGTCGGCGGTCATCGCCAGCTTCAGGGTGACGAAGGGCAGGCCGGTGCGGGCGTGCTTGCGGAAGGGCTGGTTGAGCAGCCGCGCGGCGGCTGCCTCGGCACCGGCGGCGAAGGTGACCTCGACGCCGCCGTCGCGGAGGATTCCCGGCCCGCGTCCGGCCGCCTTCTCGCTCGGATCCTCCGAAGCGATCACGACGCGCGCGATGCCCGCCTCGAGGATCGCCTCGGCGCAGGGCGGCTGGCGCCCCTGGTGGGCGCACGGCTCAAGGCTCACGTACATCGTCGCCCCGGCCGGGTCCTCGCCGCGGCTGTGGCAATCCCCGAGCGCCGCCCGCTCCGCGTGCAGCCCGCCCAGCTCGGCATGGAACCCTTCGCCGATAACCTCCCCGCCTCGCACCAGCACCGCGCCCACCAGCGGGTTCGGGCTGACCCGCCCGCGACCGCCCTCGGCCAGCTCCAAGGCTCGCCGGAGCATCTCCCGATCTATGTCGGTCAGGGGGGGATTCATCAAACCGATTGACGAGTCAATCAACCCATTCTAGCTCGCACCGCCACCCGCCCAAATACTCTGACACCGCCCGATGAAGTTGATCATCCAAATACCGTGCCTCGACGAGGAGGCGACCCTGCCGGCGACGGTCGCGGACCTGCCGCGCCAGCTCGACGGAATCGAGAAGGTCGAGTTGCTGGTGATCGACGACGGCAGCACCGACCGCACGGTCGAGGTCGCGCGCGAATGCGGGGTCGACCACGTCGTCCGGCTGACCAACAACAAGGGGCTCGCGGCGGGCTTCCAGGCGGGGCTCGACGCCTGCCTCAAGCTCGGCGCCGACGTCGTCGTCAACACCGACGCCGACAACCAGTACAGCGGCGCCGACGTCGCCAAGCTGGTGGCGCCGATCCTGGCCGGCAAGGCCGACATGGTGGTCGGCGACCGCCAGGTCTCCCAGATCGACCACTTCTCCGGCCCCAAGAAGGGGCTGCAACGACTCGGCAGCTGGGTCGTGCGGAGGCTCTCCGGGACCGAGATCACCGACACCACCTCCGGCTTCCGCGCCTACAACCGCGAGGCCGCGCTGCAGCTGCTGGTCGTCGACAACTTCACCTACACGCTGGAGAGCCTGATCCAGGCCGGCAAGATGCTCGTCGCGGTCGACGAGGTCGCGGTCGCCACCAACCCGCAGACCCGCGAGTCCCGCCTGGCCGACTCGACCGGCGCCTACGTTCGGCGAAACGGGCCGGCGATCCTGCGGATCTACGCCCGCTACGAGCCGCTGCGCGCTTTTGCCACGGCCGGGCTGGTCGTGCTGGCGCTGGCGCTGGCGGCGTGGATGCCGTTCCTGATCGACTGGATCTTCAACGGCGACTCCAGCGGCCACGTCCAGTCGCTGATCCTCGGCGCCGTCCTCTTCATCGCCGCCGTGCAGCTCTTCGCCCTCGGCGTGATCGGCGACCTCCTCGCCGGTCAGCGGGTTATGACGCAGCGCGTCTTCGAGCGGGTCCGCCGGGTCGAGCTGGCGCTGGGAGTCGAGCCCTCGCACTACGAGCCCGGCGAGCCCCGCCAGGGGCCCTGATGGCGGGTGGAGGGCGTGGCTCGGCCTCGGCCGAGTACGGCAAGACGGCGAGCTTCCTTGCGATCGGCGTCGGCCTCACCGGCGTCATCACCTACGCCTACTTCCTGATCGCCTCCCACCTGCTCTCCAAGCCCGACTACGGGCAGATCACCGTGCTGTGGTCGGCGGTCTTCATCACCATCTCGACGCTGTACCGGCCGATCGAACAGCTGCTTTCTCGGCACATCTCCGAACGGCGGACCAAGGGCGAGGAGATCGGCCAGCCGATGCGGGTCGCCTCGACGATCCAGCTCGGCCTCTCGCTGTTCTTCGCGGTGCTCGCGCTGGCCCTTCGCGGCCCGATCCAGGACGGCTTGCTGGAGGGCAACGAAACGCTCTACTGGGTCTTCTTCACCGCGGTCCTCTTCTACGCGGCGGGCTACTTCGCCCGCGGCTTCCTGGCAGGCATCCAGCGGTTCGGCCTGTTCGTAGCGCTGATCCTCTCCGAATCGTGCTTCCGCACGATCTTCGCCGTGCTGGTCGCGGTCGGCCTGCTCAGCGGTCAGTCCGCGGTGGCGATCGGGATCGTCGCGGCGCCGGCGCTCAGTCTCCTGGTGGTGCCGTTCGCCTTCGCCCGCCGGGCGCAAAAGCAGCAGCAGGCCACGCCCGTGGGCGAGCCCGAGGACGCGCCGGCCGACGACTTCTCCCTCGCCCATGGCGGCGGCTTCGCGGCGGCGGTGCTCGTGATCATGTTCAGCGAACAGGCCTTCCTCAACGCCGGGCCGCTGGTCGTCCGCGGCCTCGAGGGAGCCGCGGCGGCGGGGTTCATCTTCAACGTGCTGATGATCGCCAGGGCACCCCTGCAGCTGTTCCAGGCGGTCTCGACCAGCATCCTCCCCCACCTGACCGGCCTGCACGCCTCGACCGAGTCCGACAGCGACCGTGAGTTCCACCGCACCGTGCGGATGGTCCTGCTGGGGATCCTTGCCTTCGCCACCTTCACCGCAATCGTCGTCCTGATCGCGGGCCCGCAGCTGATGCAGCTCGCGTTCAGCAACAAATTCACCTACGACCGGGCCGGGCTGCTGCTGGTAACCGCCGGCATGGGCCTCTACCTTGCCTCGGTGACGGTCAACCAGGCCTGCATCGCGCAGGGGCAGGTGCGCCGCGCGGCGGTCCGCTGGATCTCCTGCGCCGCGATCTTCATCGGCTGGAACTTCGTGCCGCTGGTCGGCGACGAGTTCCGCCGGGTCGAGATCGGGTTCCTGCTCTCCGCCGGCGTTCTCTTCTCGCTCCTCTATCTCGTCTACCGCCGGCCGCACGAGCGAGCGGAGGACGTTCCCGACCCGGGCTCGCCCCAAGAGCTCGAGGCGCGCCTGGCGATGATCGACGAGAACGTCTGAGGGTTCATTAGGGTCCGCGAATGGGCGGACACGACGCTGAGCTGATCCTGATTGCCGGCGTTCTGCTGGCCGCGGGCATCGCCGGGGCGCTTTTGGCCGACCGGGTGCGGGTGCCGGGACTGCTGCTCTTCCTCGGGCTGGGAATGCTCGCCGGCTCGGAGGGAATCGGCGGGATCGAGTTCGACGACGCCGAGCTGGCGCGGACGCTGGGCACGATCGCCCTCGTCCTGATCCTCTTCGAGGGCGGGCTCACCGCCGGCTGGTCGGAGATCCGGCCGGTGCTCGGGACGGCAGCCTCGCTGGCGACGATCGGCACCGTGGTCACGGCCGCGATCGCAGGCTTCGCCGCGAAGCTGATCTTCGACCTCAGCACCCTGGAAGGACTGCTGGTCGGGGCGGCGATCGCGGCGACCGACTCGGCGGCGATCTTCGCGGTGCTGCGCCGCTCGACCCTGGAGCGGCGACTGGCGCGCTCGCTGGAGGGAGAGTCGGGGATGAACGACCCGGTGGCGCTGCTGCTCGTGATCGGCTTCATCGAATGGATCCAGGAGCCCGGCTACGGCTTCTCCGACATGGCCGGGCTGCTGGCGCTGAAACTGGCGATCGGCACGGCGATCGGGATCGCCCTCGGGCGGCTCGCGGCGACTGCGCTGAACACGATCCGGATGCCGACCGACGGCATCTACCCGGTGGCGACGGTCGCCGTCGCGGGCCTGGCCTACGGCCTGGCGGAGATCGCCCACGGCTCCGGCCTGCTGGCCACCTACCTGACGGCGCTGGCGCTGGGGTCGGCGAGCATCCCGGCGAAGCGCAGCGTCGTCGCCTTCCACGAGGGCCTGGGATGGGTGGCGCAGATCTCGCTCTTCATCCTGCTCGGGCTGCTGGTCTTCCCCAGCGCCCTCGACGACATCGCCCTCGAGGGCCTGGCGCTCTCGGCCGTGCTGATCGTCGTCGCCCGGCCGGTGGCAGCGATCGCGGCAACGGCGCTGTCATCGCTGAACGGGCGCGAGCGGTTGATGCTCGGCTGGGCGGGGCTGCGCGGAGCGACGCCGATCTGGCTGGCGACCTTCCCGGTCGTGGCCGGGGTCGGCGGTGGCCGGGAACTGTTCGCGATCGTCTTCTTCGTGGTGGTCAGCTCGACCCTGGTCCAGGGGGCGAGCTTCGAGCCGCTGGCGCGCCGGCTCGGCCTCACCACCGACGAGCCCTCGCTGCCGCGGCGGCTGCTGGAGTCGGGGCGGATCCGGCGGATGGGCGGCGACGTGATCTCCTTCCGCCTGCCCGAAGGCGCCGCCGCGGCCGGGCATCCGGTGCGCCACCTGGAACTGCCGCGCGAGGCGCTGGTCAACGTCATCGTCCGCGACGGGCGGGCGATTCCGCCGCGCGGCTCGACCGAGTTGAAGGAGGGCGACGAGCTCCACATCCTCGTCCGCTCGGAGCTGCGTGACGAGGTCGAGGCCCTGACCGACCGCTGGGTCCGCGGGCCGCTCGGCAGGCCCAGCCCTCCCCCGCTCCCGCGCCGCGCCGCCTCCCAGGTCTTCACGGTCCGGCCGGCGCGGCCCGGCGAGGAGCACGCGGCGCTGACCGAGCTGGACGGCATCCCGGTCCTGGCCGTCCTGCGCAGCCGCGGCGGCGACGCCGCCCTGGTCGCGCTCACCGACGGCCGCTACGCGGCGATCGGGGCGGAGGTCGTCGCGGTCGGCGGCCGGAGGGCGCTCGCGGGCTGGTGCGAGCGGCGGGCGGAGCGCGAGGGGGTGGATGCCGCCGAGAAGGCCTGGTGGCAGGAGGTCACCGGCGCGTTGATTGCGAGGGGCTGACTCAGGCCGCGCCCGCGGCTGCTGCGATTTCGGTGTACGCAGCCGCGGGATCGTCCGCGCCGAACACGGCGGAGCCGGCGACGAAGAGGGAGGCTCCGGCGGCCGCAACCGAACCGGCCGTGCCGGTGTCGATGCCGCCGTCCACCTCGATCCGGGCCTCGCCGACCAGCGGCACCAGCCGCTCGACCTTGCCCGGCGAGGACTCGATGAAGGACTGCCCTCCCCAGCCGGGGTTGACGGTCATGCAGAGGACGATGTCGGCGTAGCCGCGCAGCTCGGCGACCGCCTCGGCTGGGGTGCCGGGGTTGATCGCAACGCCGGCGAGGCAGCCGAGCTCGCGGATCGCGGCGAGGGTTCGGTTGGCGTGGGCAGTCGCCTCGGCGTGGAAGGTGATCGAGTCGGCGCCGGCCTCGGCGAACGCGGCGATCTGGCGCTCGGGCGCCTCGATCATCATGTGCACGTCGAGCACCCCGCCGGCATCGTGGACCTGGTCGGCGATCGCGCCGGCGATCAGCGGTCCGATCGTTATCGGCGGCACGAAGTGACCGTCCATGACGTCGACGTGAATCACCCGGGCGCCGGCATCCATCACCTCGGCCACCTGCGACCCAAGCCGCGAGAAGTCGGCCGAGAGGATCGACGGGGCGACCCTCGGGGACTCGATCAACTCCCGCATCCGCTCGCTCACGGGCGCAACCTACTAAGCGGCCCGGAGCATCGAGCCGCCGCAGAGCTGGCAGTGCATGTCCTCGGTGTGGCTCATCCGGGCGATCGTCTGGTGCTCGCCGCAATCGGGGCACTGGGAGACGAGCTCGAAGCGGCTGAGGCAGTTGACGCAGCGAAGCCTGCCCGGCAGCTGGGTCGGGCGCAGCCAGGGCTCACCGCAGTTGGGGCACGGCGCTCGGCCCAGCGGGCTCGGGCCCGGGGTGGCGTTCTCGGGACCGCTCATCGATCTAATCATCCCTGTTTAGTCGGGCGATGAAGAAACCGGTCGTGCGATCACGGTCCGGGCGCAGCTGCAGGCACCGCGGCTCGACCGCCGAAGCGAACGCCGGCGCGCGAGCGCCGAGGTCGTCGAGTCGCAAGGCCGGCACCTCCCCCGCCTCGGCGTCGGCGAGCAGAGCGGCGACGCGATCCTCGTTCTCGCGCCGGGAGATCGTGCAGGTGGTGTAGACGAGGGCCCCGCCCGGGCCCAGCACCCGGGCCGCCCGGCGGAGCGCATCCGCCTGGACCTCGGCGAGCCGGTCGATCGTCTTCGGGGACTTGCGCCAGCGGGCGTCCGGGCGGGAGGCGAGGGCGCCCAGGTCCGAGCAGGGGGCGTCGAGCAGGACGCGGTCGAAACCGGGCGCCACCTCGCCCGCGGTGGCGTCGGCCTCGATCACGGTGATGCTGCGAAGGCCGAGCCGGCTCGCCTGCCCGGCGACTTCGGTGGCCCGCCCGGGGTCCAGCTCGACCGAGATCACCTCGCCGCGATCCCCCATCCGCGCCGCGACCTGGCCGGTCTTGATCCCGGGGCCGGCGCAGAGGTCCAGCACGTGCTCGCCCTCGCGGGGGTCGAGCACCTCGACGACCGCGGCCGAACCGCGGCTCTGCGGGGTCAGCTCGCCGGTGGCGACGGCCGCGGGCACCGCGTCTCCCGTCCTGCCTTCGACCACGATCGACTCCGGCGGCGAGAGCGGCCACGCCGCGTCCGCGGCGCCGGCCTCGACGCCCGCCTCGCGCAGCTTCGCGATCTGGGCGTCGCGCTCACCCGGCCTCGCCCGCATCGCGACCTCCGCCGGCTCGTTGCAGGCCGCGAGAAGCGACCGGGCGGCCTCGCCACCCAGCTCCCGCCACCACATCTCGGCCAGCCAGAGCGGCGCCGAGTGAGCCACCGCGGCCTTCGCCGGCGTCGAGTCGTCGCCCAGCAGAGATGTCGTCAGCGCCTCGCGCTCACGCGCAGCCCGGCGCAGCACCGCGTTGACGAGGCCGGAGGCGTGGCTGGCGCCGGCGCCCTTGACCAGCTCCACCGCCTGGTCGACGGCGGCGTGGTCGGGGGTCGCGTCGGCGAAGAGCAGCTCGTAGAGGCCGAGTCGCAAGGCGGCGAGGACCGGCGGGTCGAGCAGCCGGGTCGAGCGCTCGGCCAGTCGTTCGACTGCCGCGTCCGCGGTGCCGCGCCGCTGCACCGCACCGTAGGCGAGCCGCTGCGCCTGCGCCCGCTCGCGAGGCTCGAGCCCCAGCCGCTCGGCGCCGGCGCGGAAGGCGCGCTCGGTGAAGGCGCCGTCCTCGAAGGTCTCGCGGATCGTCGCGAAGGCCAGCGACCGGGCCGGCGAAACGCGGCCGCTCACAGCCGGGGCAGCGGGTGACCGCGCAGGTAGGCCTCCACGGGCATCGCCTTGCCGCCGGGCGGCTGGACCACCTCCAGCCGCAGTGCCCCGCGGGCGCAGCCGACCAGCAGCGCCCCCCACTCCGCGCGCACCTCGCCGGGACTGACGCCGACCTCGACGGCGCGGGCACGCTGGACGCCGAGGCGATCGCCGCTAGCCACCTCCAGGTAGGCGCCGACGTGCGGGGTCAACGCTCTCACCCTGGCCTCCAGCTCGCTCGCCGGCCGGGAGGTGTCGAGGCGCCGCTCGGCCGGGTCGATCTTCTCGGCGTAGGTGGCCTTCGCCTCGTCCTGCTCGGCGAACTCGAGCTGTCCCTTGGCGGAGAGGTCGAGGGCGCGGACCAGGAGAGCCCCTCCCAGCTCCGCCAGCCTGGCGGAGAGCCGGCCGAAGTCCTCATCGCCGCCGATCGCGACCTCCTCCTCCAGTGCCACCGGCCCGGAGTCGAGGCCGGCGGTCAGCTTCATCACGCAGACGCCGGTGGTCGCATCGGCCGCCATCAGCGCCCGCTCGATCGGGGCGGCGCCGCGCCAGCGCGGCAGCAGCGAGGGATGGACGTTCAGCAGCGCGAACTCCGAGAGCAGCGGCTCGCGAATCAGCTGGCCGAAGGCGCAGACGGCAACGGCCTCGGGGCGGGCAGCGCGGATCGCCTCCAGCACCGGCTCGGAGTTGACGTCCTCGGCGCGAACCAGCTCGATGCCCAGCGCGGTCGCGGCCTCGGCGACCGGTGGCGGGCGCAGCTTCCTCCCCCGCCCCTGCCTGCTGTCGGGAGGTGCGACCACGAGGGCCGGCCGGTGCGGGGAGTCCGCCAGTCGCCGCAGGACGGTGGCGGCGAAGTCGGAGGTTCCGAGGTAGGCCGTCCTCACGCGTCGGTGCGCGGCTCGCGCAGCTCGTCCCCGTCCTCGCCGTCCTCCTCGGCGGGAGGGCTGTAGCTGTCGCCCTCGCGCAGCGCTCGCAGCGCGCCCTTGCGCTGGTCTCGCTCCGTGCGGTCGAGGATCAGGACACCGTCGAGATGGTCGATCTCGTGCTGGAGCACCCGTGCCTCCAGACCCGAGGCCTCGATCGTGACCTCCTCGCCCTCGGCGTCGCGGCCGCTGACGCGGGCGTGCAGCGGGCGCTCGACGTCGACCGAGATCCGCGGCAGGCTGAGGCAGCCCTCCTCGGCGAGCGCCTCCTCCTCGGAGAGCCACTCGATCTCCGGGTTGACCAGCGCCGTCGGCTCGCTGTCGGGCCCGGCCTGGAAGACCAGCAGGCGCCGCAGGATCCCCAGCTGGGTGGCGGCGAGCCCGACGCCCATGCCGTCGCGCATGATCGAGACCATCCGCTCCACCTCAGCCCGCAGCTCGGGCCCGAAGGAGGCAACCGGCGAGGCCTTGCTCTTCAGCACCGGATCGCCGAACTTGATCACCTTGGCGAGCGCCGCCTCGCGCCGCTCCAGCAGCTCGGCCTCGCGCTCGCGCTCGCGCTCCTCGTTGTCGGCTTCGATTCGTTCGCCCATCCGAGATGAGTCTAAGCACTCACGGGGCCGCGCTGGGGCGGTCACTGGGGGTCCACGTCGACTCCGATCGAGACCTCCTTCAGCGAACGGTCGGCAGCCCGGCGCTCGACCGCCTGGCGCACGGCGGCGACGGTGCCGGCGCGGTCGGAGGCCTTGATCAGGATGCGGCGCCGGTGGCGGTTGCGAACCCGGAACATCGGCGCCGGGCCGAGCAGCTCGCAACCCTCGGGCAAGCCCTCGCGCAGCTCGCCCGCGAGCGCCGTGGCGGCGGTCTCCAGCCGCGCCTCCAGCTCCGAGGAGAAATTGATGCGGAGGAGATGGGAGTACGGCGGGTAGCGGAGCGCGCGCCGGCGCTCCAGCTCGCCGGCCAGAAAGCCGGCGGAGTCATGGCGGGCGGCGTGCTCGATGCTCGACGCGCCAGGCGCCATGGTCTGGACGATCACCTCCCCGCCGGCCTCGCCGCGGCCGCTGCGCCCGGCCAGCTGGGCGACCATCGCGAAGGTCCGCTCCTCGGCGCGGAAGTCCGGGAAGCGCAGGGTCGCGTCGGCGTCGAGGATCGCACTCAGCGTCACCTCCGGGAAGTCGTGGCCCTTGGCGACCATCTGGGTGCCGACGAGGACCCCGCTGCGGGCCTCGCCGAAGCGGGCGAGGATGCGGGCGTGGGCGCCGCGCTCGGCGGCGGAATCCGAGTCGAGGCGGAAGACCGGCATCGGCGCCAGCCGCTCGGCCAGGAGCGCCTCGATCTGCTCCGTCCCCGCCCCGGCGCGCGCCAGCGTGGTCGATGCGCAGTCCGGGCAGGCGTGCGGCTGCGGCTCGGCGTGGGCGCAGTGATGGCAGACGAGCCGGCCGCTGTCGCGGTGGACGATCAGGGAGACGTCGCAGTTGGGACAGCTCCAGTGGTGCCCGCAGGAGCGGCAGGTGAGCCAGGGCGAGAAGCCCCGCCGGTTGATCATCACGATCGCCTTGGCGCCGGCGGCGCGGACCGTGTCCAGCGCCTCCCAGGTGTCGGGATGGATTGGCCCTGAGCGAGGATCGGCCTCGCGCATGTCGACCAGCGAGACGGGCGGCAGGCGGCGCCCGTCGACCCGTCGCGGCAGCTCCAGCCGCGGCAGCTCCAGCCACGACTCGGGGCGCGGCGTTGCGGTGCCGGCGACGAGCACGGCACCGCTGTCCTCAGCCCGCCGCCGGGCGACGGCGCGGGCGTCGTAGGTGGGGTCGCCCTCCTGCTTGTAGGAGGAGTCGTGCTCCTCGTCGACAACGATCAGGCCGAGATCGCGTACCGGGGCGAAGACCGCCGAGCGGGGCCCGACGCAGACGCTCGCCTCGCCGCGGCGCAGGCGCATCCACTCGTCGTAGCGCTCGCCGGCCGAGAGAGCCGAGTGCAGGACGGCGAAGCGGTCGCCGAGCCGGGCGCGGAAACGGGCGACCGCCTGCGGCGCCAGGCCGATCTCCGGGACCAGGACGATCGCCCCGCGGCCGCGCTCGAGGGCCGCCTCGACCGCCGCGAGGTAGACCTCGGTCTTGCCCGAGCCGGTGACGCCGTGCAGGAGCTGGCGCCGGGGAGCGTCCGTCTCTCCGTCGAGGGCGGCGACGATCGCGGCGACCGCGTCGGCCTGCTCGGCGAGGAGTCGCGGGCGCTCGGCGGGCGCGGCCATGTCCGGCTGTCTGGGCGCGCGGCGCAGCACCGAGCTGCGGGTCGCGACAAGTCCGCGTCCCTCCAGTCGCCGCAGCGTCTGGCGGTCCGAGCCAACAGCTTTCGCCAGCTCCGGGGCCGACATCTCTTCTGCGCTGAGCGCCTCCAGCACCGCCCGCTGCTTGACCCCGAGCCGCTCGCCACCGCTCAGGGCCGCCTCTCCGGCCGGCAGGATCTCCGCCCGCAGCTCGCGCTTGGAGCGGACGGCGCGGCCGCCCGCCCCGGTTCCGGTCCCGGGCGGCAACACCAGCTGCAGGCCGCGCGCCGGGGTCGAGCAGTACTCACGGCCGACCCAGAGGCCGAGCCGGACCAGCTCCGCCGGCGCGCCGGCCTCCAGCGCCTCGATCGGCTCCGCGAGCCGCTCCGGAGGCAGCTCAGAAGCCTCTGCCAGCTCCACCACCACGCCCAGCAGGCGCCTCGGCCCGAACGGGACGCGGACCACGCTGCCGACCTCGACGTCGTCCATACGCTCCGGTCGCCGGTAGTCGAACGGGCCCCGCAGAGCGCGGGCCGTGGTCAGCGGCTCGACCTTGAGGATGGTCACCCGGCGAGCGTATGGGCGGCGGGGGACGACGCGTCCCGAGCCTCTGGCGAGGCCCACGCCGAAGCCGTATGCTGGCCCCCGTGAGCCTCAACCTCAGCCCCGGGGAGCAGGTGATCTTCCAGGGCCATCCCTCCTGGCGCGCGATCCTCGGCTTCTATCTCAAGGGGATCCTGGTCGCGGCCGTGATCGGGGTGATCGCGAAGCTGCTCGACGCCAGCAGCGCCACCGTCTTCCTGATCGTACTCGTGGTGATTGCGCTAACCGTGCTGGTCGGCTTTGTCAAGCGGGTGGCGACCACCTACACGATCACCACCCGTCGCCTCAACATCAAGCGCGGGATCGTCTCCCGGGAGATCCAGGAGACCCGCCTGGAGCGGGTCCAGAACGTCAACTACCGCCAGTCGGTCTACCAGCGCGTGATGCAGATCGGCGACGTCGATTTCGACACCGCCGCTACCGACGACTACAACTTCGTCTTCGCCGGTGTCGCCGACCCCGGCGAGGTCGTCCACAGCGTCGACCAGGCCACCGGCGCCTCAGCAGCTGGAGCGCACGGCCTCGGCGAGGCGCAGCCGCCGGTCCCACCGCGCAGCGATCGGTAAACACTCGAAGTTTTTGACAGAAAGCTCGCCGCCGGTTTAGGTTCGTGGCCAGATGCCGGCAACGAGCGATGGCGGGCAGGCGGAGCCGCAGGACAAAGGCGCTGTCAAGACGGGTGGTGTCACCGATGAAGGGCTGAGCGTCGTCGGCATGCTCCTCGCCGCGATCGGCGGGGGGATCGGGGTGCTCAGCTTCGTCGCCTTCTTCGGCGCCGCGATCCTCTGGGTTCGCATGGACCAGGCGGGGCTTCCCGGCAACGAGGCGGTGGCGGTGGTCCCCAAATCGGTCCTCATCACCACCGGAGCCGGCTTCCTCGTCCCCTCCGTCCTCCTCGCGGTTGTGCTCCTCGGCTTGCTCTACTTGGCGGACCGCCTGGTCGGCTGGATCGTCGAGCTGCTCTTCCTGCGTGAAGAGAAGAAGAAGCTGGCCGAAGCGAGAATCGCGGCCGACTATGGCGAAGCCGGCATCGACGCGGCGATCGAGACCATCGAGCAGGCGGCCGAGCGCTCGAGCCGACTCAAGGCAACCTCCCAGAAGGCGGTGGCGGCCGGTGCCGACCCCGAGGCGGTCAGGCAGGCCTCGCAGGAGGCGAGCCAGGCGTTGAACGAGGCGCAAGTCGCCGCGGGCAAGGCCCAGTCGGCCGCCAAAGAAGCGGACGATGCGGTGGCGAAGACGGAAGCCGACGTCGAACTCGAGAAGAGCAAGCAGGAGCTTCGTGCTGCGCCGATCCGCAAAGGGCTCCGGTTCGTCTTCATCGCCTTCACCCTCGCCGCCGCAGCGATCCCGGGGGTCCTGCTCTTCTCTGTCGGGTTGCAGCCCAACCAGATAGTCACCGTCATAGTCGCCTTGCTCTTCCTCTCCATCGTCTGCATGGTCATCCTCGCCAACACGAACTTCGCCTGGTTCGGATTGGCGATCGTCGTCGGGGTCGGCCTGCTCAACGGCCTCATCACCTATGTCCGAACCGAAAACGAACCCAAGGTCGAGCCCGCAGCGCTGCTGCGCTCGCACGGGACGCCGGTGTTCGGCTTCTTCATCGCGCAAACGAGCGACCGCGTTTACCTCGGCACCCGCAATCCCGGTGGCGGGGTCCGCCTCGCCGCCATCCCGCGCGAAGAAGTGGTCGACCTCGCGGTCGCCGACTTGATCCCGCCCCATAAGGCACGGCGCCGAGCGCGCATCCTGGCGCTGCAGATGTGCTGGGTCGCGCGCAGGAGAAGCGAGGAAATGTGGCGGACGCCGGTGGAGCAGACCGGACCAGGCACTGAGGAAGCCAAAGCGGGGGTTCCCTGCACCGATTCGGACGTTAGGAGGCTGCGGGCTTCGCTTGAGACGACGCACCTCGGCCCGGCTTGAGGCCGCTGGTCAAGGCGGCCTTGGCCCGGGCTTGGGTGTTAGGCCGCGGCGGTCTCGAGGCCGGCGGCGCTGCGGAGCGAGTCGGCGCGGTCGGTGCGCTCCCAGGTGAAGTCGTCGTCGTCGCGGCCGAAGTGGCCGTAGGCGGCGGTCTTCTGGAAGATCGGCCGGTGCAGGTCGAGGTAGCGGCGGAAGGCGCCGGGGCGCATGTCGAACTCGGCCTCGACCAGCTCGGAGATCCGCGCGTCGGGCAGTGCGCCGGTGCCGAAGGTCTCGACCATCAGCGAGACCGGGCGGGCGACGCCGATCGCGTAGGCGACCTGGACCTCGCAGCGCTGGGCGAGGCCGGCGGCGACGACGTTCTTGGCGACGTGACGGGCGGCGTAGGCGGCGGAGCGGTTGACCTTGGACGGGTCCTTGCCGGAGAAGGCGCCGCCGCCGTGGCGGGCCATGCCGCCGTAGGTGTCGACGATGATCTTGCGGCCGGTGAGGCCAGCGTCGCCGACCGGGCCGCCGATCACGAACTTGCCGGTCGGGTTGACGAGGAAGCCGCCGAGCAGCTCGCCCTCGTCGTACATCCCCGGCACCTCCGCCTCCAGCACCGGCAGCACCACCTGCTGCCAGAGGTCGGGCTTGATCGTGGTCTCCGACTCGACACCCTCGGCGTGCTGGGTGGAGATCAAGAGCTTCTCGATCGAGACCGGGCGGCCACCTGCGTAGCGGACCGTCACTTGGGTCTTGCCGTCGGGGCCGAGGTAGCCGAGCGTCTCGTCCTTGCGAACCGCGGCCAGGCGCTCGGCGAGCCGGTGGGCGATGTGGATCGGCATCGGCATCAGCGCCTCGGTCTCGTCGCTGGCGTAGCCGAACATCATCCCCTGGTCGCCCGCCCCGGCGATCAGCAGCTCGTCGTCCTCGCCCCCCGCACGGGTCTCGTGCGAGGCGTCGACGCCCTGGGCGATGTCCGGGGACTGCTTGTCGATCGAGACGAGGACGGAGATGTGGTCGCAGCTGTAGCCGTAGTCGCCGTGGTCGTAGCCGATCTTGCGGATCGTCTCGCGGACGATGTCCGGAATGTCGAGGTGGACCTCGGTCGAGATCTCGCCGGAGACGACCGCCATTCCGGTGTTGACCAGGGTCTCGCAGGCGACGCGGCCGCCCGGGTCCTCGGCCATGATCGCGTCGAGCACGCCGTCGGAGATCTGGTCGGAGACCTTGTCCGGGTGACCCTCGGTGACGGACTCCGAAGTGAAGAGGTACTCGCCCTCGGCGAGTGGCTTGGTGTCTGGCATGGCGGAAAGCCTAGATGATTGATTCCTAATTCGTGTGCGACCGGTGGCGGGCCTGGTCGAGCAGATCAAGGACGCAGGGCGCAGCCTTTGGTGGTGCCAAAGGCAAGCCCGAGGACGCCGAGATGCGAAGTGCCAGGCGTGCCATCCGGGTGTGCAGGAATTGGGAATTGATCGTCTAGCGACGCCGGCCCGAATGGGGAACGAAGTCGATCACCAACGGGACGCCCTCAAGGCTGTAAGCCTCCCGCATCCTGTTCTCCAGGTGGTAGGCCCAGTCGCGGTAGATCAATTTGCGGTCGTTGACCTGGATCGCCACCCGCGGCGGCCGCTCCCCGATCTGAGCCGCGTAGTAGAGACGCAGGCGACGCCCGCGCCTCGACGGCGGCGGGGTCTTGGCGACGACGTCGGAGACGAACCGGTTCAACTCCGGCGTCGGGATGCGCTCGGCGGCGCGGTCGGCCAGCTGCAGGGCCCGGGGCAGCAGGGCGGGGACGTTGCGGCCGTGCTTCGCCGAGCAGGTGACCACCGCCGGGCGCAGCCGCAGCTTGCGCTCGACCCGGGCGCGAGCGTCGTCGACGTCGGTCTCGCCGACGTCCCACTTGTTGAGGACGACCAGCGTCGCGCAGCCGGCCTTCATCGCCGTCTCCGCCACCCGCAGGTCCTCCGCCGTCACTCCCTCGGAGGCGTCGCAGACGACGATCGCGACGTCGGCGCGCTCGACCGCACGCTCGGAGCGCAGCTGCGCGTAGTAGTCGACCGTCCCCGCCACCTTGGCGCGGCGGCGCAGGCCGGCGGTATCGACCAGGATCGTCCGTCTCCCCTCGACCTCCAGCTCGGTGTCGATCGCGTCGCGCGTGGTGCCGGCGCGGTCGGAGACGATCACCCGGTCGGAGCCGAGGAAGGCGTTGACGAGGGAGGACTTGCCGACGTTGGGGCGGCCAATCACCGCCACCCGCACCGCCTCATCCTCCTCCGGCCGCGGCGGGCGCTCGCCGAGCGCGGCGACGACAGCGTCGAGCAGGTCGCCGCTGCCGAGGCCGTGGGTCGCGGAGACCGCCAGCGGCTCGCCGAGGCCGAGTGCGTGGAACTCGGCGGTGAGGTGGTGCTCGCCGGGTCGGTCGGCCTTGTTGACGGCGACGAGGACCGGAACGTCGCCGCCGCGCAGCGTCTTCGCCAGATCGGCGTCGCCGGCCCGCAGGCCGGCGCGGCCGTTGACGACCATCACCACCGCATCGGCCTCGGCGATCGCCAGCCGCGCCTGTGCCTGGACGTCGCGGGCGAGCTCGGCCTCGTCCTCCAGGTCGACGCCGCCGGTGTCGACCAGCTCGAAGGCGACGCCGTTCCATTCGGTCGCCAGCCGCTTGCGGTCCCGGGTAACCCCCGGCTCGGCGGCGGTGACCGCCTCGTTGCCACCGACGAGACGGTTGACCAGCGTGCTCTTGCCGACGTTGGGGAAGCCCACTACGGCGACGGTGGGTTTCATGCCAGACCCCGTTCCCGCGCGAGCGCGACGACCCGGCCGACGACCTCTTCGAGACTGAGCCCGGTGGTGTCGATCTCGGTGGCGTCCTCGGCTGCTCGAAGGGCGCCATGCTCCCGCTCGGTGTCGCGGGCGTCGCGGCGGCGTTGCGCGTCGAGCACCGACTCGAGGTCCTCGCCGGTCTCGGCCGCCCGGCGCCGCGCCCGCTCCTCGTCGGAGGCGGTGAGGAAGACCTTCAGCGGCGCCTCGGGGCTGACCACGGTGCCGATGTCCCGGCCCTCGGCGACGTAGCGGTCGGCGGCGATCAGGCGTCGCTGGCGGGCCACCATCGCCTCCCGCACCGTGGGATGGACGGAGACCCGGGAGGCGGCGGCGGTGACCGCGGGCTCGCGGATCGCGGCGCTGACGTCGCGCTCGCCGAGCAGCACCTGGCTGCCCTCGAGCCGGATGTCCAGGCTGCCGGCGAGGACGCCGAGGGTCTCGCCGTCGTCGAGGTCGGTGCCGCTCTCGATCGCGGCCAAAGCAGCGCAGCGGTACATAGCCCCCGAGTCGAGGAAGGTGAGGCCCAGCTCGGCGGCGACCGCGCGGGCGACTGAGGACTTGCCGGCCCCGGCGGGGCCGTCGATCGCGATCACCATGGGCGGCAGCCTACGGGCGGGTCTCAGCCGACGCTGACCAGGGAGGTGAGGTCGGCCTCGAAGCCCGGGTAGCTGACGGCGGCGGCGTCCATGCCGGCCACCTCGACGCCCTCGCGGGAGGCGAGGCCGGCGACCGCGCCGAGCATCGCGATCCGGTGGTCGCCATGGGAGTCGACGGCGCCGCCCCGCAGGCTGCCGCTCCCCTGGATGACCATGCCGTCCTCGGTCGCCTCGACCCTGCCGCCGAGCGCCGTCAGGGCACTGGTCACCGTTGCGATCCGGTCCGACTCCTTGCGCCGCAGCTCGGCGGCGTCGCGGATCGTCGTGGTTCCCTCGGCGAAGCACGCGGCGAGCGCGACCAGCGGCAGCTCGTCGATTGCCAGGGGGATCTCGGCGCCTCCGACCTCGGTGCCGGTGAGACTGGACGGGGAGACGCGAATGTCGCCGATCGGCTCGCCGACCTCGCCGCCCCGTGCCTCGACCTCGGTCCGCGCGCCCATCCGCTCGAGGATCGCGATCAGCCCGGTGCGGGTCGGGTTCAGACCAACGTCGGTGAGGCGAACCTCGCTGTCAGCGACCAGAAGCCCGGCGAGGAGGAAGAAGGCAGCGGAGGAGAAGTCGGCGGGAACCGCGAGCCGGTCGGCCGCGAGCCGCTCGGCCGGCCCGACGACGACCGCGTCGCCGTCGCGCTGGACGTCCGCGCCCGCCGCCGCCAGCATCCGCTCGGTGTGGTCGCGGGTCGGCATCGGCTCGATCACCCTGGTCTCGCCCTCCGCGAGCAGGCCAGCGAAGAGAACGCAGGACTTGACCTGGGCGCTGGCGACCGGGAGCCGGTACTCGATGCCCCGCAGCGGCGCGCCCTCGATCCGCAGCGGCGGCAGCCGGTCCTCCTCGCAGGCAAGGCTGGCGCCCATCTGCCGCAGCGGGGCGGCGATCCGATCGACCGGGCGGCCGCGGATCGAGTCGTCGCCGTCGAGCGTCCATTCGCCGCTCCCCTGACCCGCAAGCCAGCCCGGGAGCAGCCGGAGCAGCGTCCCGGCGTTGCCGACGTCGATCGCCGAGGACCGCGGTCCGCGCAGGCCGACGCCGCGGATGCGGTGTGACCGCGCGCCCGGCGATCCCGGTCCCAGCTCCTCCACCCCCGCGCCCAGCGCGACCACCGCGTCCAGGGTCGAGCGGGTGTCGGCGGCGTCGAGGTAGCCCTCGACGACCGTCTCCCCCTCTCCCATCGCGGCGATCAGCGCCGCCCGGTGGGAGATCGACTTGTCGGCCGGAGGGCGCAGGGATCCGCGCAGGGGCCCGGCGGGATCGAAGCGGGTCATGGCCGCGACCCTAGTGCCTGGATAGTCACTTACTCGCCGCTGCCGAGCACGGTGACCGTGTGGCCGAGCTCGCGGACCAGGCGCTCCGCGCGCTCGGCCTGCTCGCTGCCCGCGACCCACAGCGTGACCGCACCCGAACTCATGTCGGGCGCCGGGTGCAGCGCCATGTCCTCGATGTTGACGCCAGCCTCGCCGAGGGCAAGCGCCAGCTCGGCGATCGTCCCGGGCCGGTTGGCGACGACGATCCGCAGCTCGCGCAACGGTCCCGCCTGAGACTCGCCCTCGAGCAGCGCTCGCCGGTCCTCGCCGGCCGCGGCGTGCCAGGCGCCGACCGCATCGCCGTCGGCGCCTCGGATCAGCGCAGCCGCCTCGCTCAGGCGGGCGGCGACCGATTCGACCGAGTCGGCGACGGCGTCGCGGTTGCTGGCGAAGATGTCGGCCCAGATCGCCGGGTTGGAGCCGGCGACGCGGGTCATGTCGCGAAAGCTCGGCCCGACCTCGACCGCCGTGCGCTCGGAGTCCCTGGTCAGCTCCGCCGCGGCCTCGGCGACGAGGGCGTTGGCGAGGACGTGCGGCAGATGGCTGACCGTCGCCATCAGCCGGTCGTGGGCTTCGGCGTCGATCGCCTGCGGCCGCGCGCCGAGCCCGGCCACGGTCCGCTGCAGGCGGTCGTAGAGGAGGCCGCTGGAGCGGTCTGTCGGGGTCAGGTACCAGCGCGCCCCCTCGAAGAGATCGGCGCGGGCGTTTTCGACCCCGGCCGTCTCCGCTCCCGCCAGCGGGTGGCCGCCGATGAAGCGCTCATCGCCTCCCTGGGACGCGACCAGCTCGCGCTTGGTCGAGCCGACGTCGGTCACCACCGCGTCGGGGCCGGCAGCGGTCAACGCCTCGGCGACCAGCGCCGGCAGCGTGCCGACCGGCCCGGCACAGAAGACGACCTCGGCACCCTCGCAGGCCCCTGCGACCGAATCCGCGCCATGGTCGAGCGCGCCGGTCTCCAGGGCACGCTCGACGCTCGCCTGCCTCGGCCCCCAGCCAGCGACCTCGGCGCCCAGCCGCTGTCTCGCGGCGAGCCCGATCGAGCCTCCGATCAGGCCCACCCCGAGAACAGCGACCTTCGTCAACTGCGCCGCGCTTCCACCGCCGAGGCGAACCGCTCCAGCGCCGAGACCGTGTCCTCCCAGTCCATGCAGGGGTCGGTGATCGACTGGCCGTAGGTGAGCTTCTCCCCCGGTCGCAGGTCCTGGCGGCCTTCGACCAGGAAGGACTCCAACATCACCCCGACGATCGCCTTGCTGCCGTCGGCGATCTGGTCGGCGATTTCGCCGGCGGCGAAGAACTGCTTTTCGGGGTCCTTGGAGCTGTTGTCGTGAGAGGCGTCGATCACCAGGCGCTCGGGCAGGCCGGCGACGCCGAGCGTGACCAGCGCGTCCTCGACGTCGGGCACGTGGTAGTTCGGCATCCCGTGACCGCCCCGGAGGATGATGTGGCAGTCGGGATTGCCCGTGGTGTGGAGGATCGCCGGCGCGCCCGCGTCGTCGATGCCGGCGAAGGCGTGCGGCACCGCCGCAGCGCGGACGGCATCGACGGCCACCTGGATATTGCCGTCGGTGCGGTTCTTGAACCCGATCGGCATCGAAAGGCCGGAGCCGAGCTGGCGGTGGGTCTGGCTCTCGGACGTGCGCGCCCCGATCGCCCCCCAGCCGACGGTGTCGGAGATGTACTGCGGCGTGATCGGGTCGAGGAACTCGCACCCGATCGGGAGACCGAGGTCGAGCACCTCGAGCAGGAGCTTGCGGGCGATCCGCAGGCCCGCGTTGACGTCGCCGGAGTTGTCCAGGTGGGGATCGTTGATCAGCCCCTTCCACCCGGTCGTGGTCCGCGGCTTCTCGAAGTAGACCCGCATCACGACCAGCACCCGGTCCTCGAGGTCCCTGGCCGTGGCGCTCAGCCTGGTCGCGTACTCGAGCGCCGCTTTCGGGTCGTGGACGCTGCACGGTCCGACCACCACCATCAGCCGCTCGTCGCGTCCGTGCATGACGTCGACGACTTCTTCACGGCCCTTCACCACCGCTTTCGCCCGACCCGAGCCAAGAGGCAGCTCCTCCAGCAATGCCTCCGGCGGGGACAGCTCGACGACTTTGCCGATGCGCTGGTCCCGGACACGATCTCGTTTGGCGCCCTCCTGCATCCCAATGATCATTTTGCCTTCGCCTTTCTCCAAAGTCATTGAAATCGTACTTTCTGGTCGCCTGCTCCCAGCCCGCGCGAGCAGGACTGATCTTCGATCAGGGTCGGCGCCCGGCCGGAAGAGTCTTGGCGCGGCGAGTTGCCGCCAGGCCGGGACGCCCTAGCTAAATCGCCAATAGGTGAAGCGGCCAGAACCGCGGACGGCGCCGGGCGCACTGTGGCCGTCCGGGGGTATGGCCATGTTCGTCACCTTGAGACCTTTGTAGCAGGTGGCTCGGGATTAGTCGAGAACTTCCGGTAACGCGGCGAGGAAGCGGCCGTTCTCCTCCTCGGTGCCGTAGCTGACCCGGATGTGTCCGGGAGATCCGAGCGGGGTGCCGGGACGGACGGCGATCTCGCGCTCGGCAAGTCCCGCCACCACCGCTTTCTCGTCCGCCTCGCCGAGGTCGATCCAGGAGAAGTTTGCCTGCGTCTCGGAGGTCGGCAGGCCGAGCTCGCGCAGCCCCTCCTCGACCCGCAGCCGTTCGGCGACCACGTTCTCGACCCGGCGCAGGACGTCGTCCTGGTGCAGGATCGCCTCCGCTCCCGCCGCCTGGGCGAGGGCGTTGACGCTGAACGGCTGGCGCACCGCGTCGACGGCGGCGCGGAAGCTGGCGGCGCCGATCGCGTAGCCGACCCGCAGGCCGGCGAGGCCGTAGCACTTGCTGAACGTGCGCAGCACGACCAGGTTGGGGAAGTCCGCGAGCAGGTCCAGGGTGGCGTCGGGATCGTCGTCGGTCTGAAACTCCACGTAGGCCTCGTCGAGGACGACGATGACGTGGGCCGGCACCCGCTCGCAGAAGGCGGCAATCTCGGCCGCCGGCAGGTGGGTCGCAGTCGGGTTGTTGGGGTTGCAGACGAGGAGCAGCTGCGTCGCCGCGGTCACCTCGGCGGCCATCGCCTCGAGGTCGTGGACGTCGCCCTCGGCCAGCGGCACGCGGATCTCTCGCGCCCCGGTCAGCGCCGGCAGGTACGGGTACATCGAGAAGGCGGGCCAGGCGAAGAGGATCTCGGCCCCCGGCTCGCAGAGAGCCTCGGCGGCGGCGAGCAGGATCTCGCAGGAGCCGTTGCCGACGGCGACCCGGCCGGGCTCGACCTCGTAGCGCTCGGCGATCCGCCGGCGCAGCAGGGTGGCGTCGGGGTCGGGGTAGCGGTGCATCGCCCGCGCCGCCCGCTCGATCGCCTCGATCACCTGGGGATGCGGCGGGAACGGCGACTCGTTGGAGGCCAGCTGGGCGATCCGTCCCGAGGCGATCGCCTCGGGCGCCTGCCCGGTAGGAACCCCGGCCTGGTAGCCCGGCATCCGGGCCAGCTTCTCGGCGAAGGTGACGGTCATCGTCCGCCGATTCTGACGGACGGTTGCCTACTGAGCGGCGTGGAGGTCGGTACGCAGCTTCTGCGCCTCGCCGATGTAGGCGTGCACGGGCTCGTGGCCGACCGGGGCGTGGAAGTGGAGCATCACCCGGATCACCCTGGGCATCGAGCCCGGCACCGAAATCTCGCGGCAGCACAGCAGCGGCACCGAGTCGAGGCCGAGCCGGCGGGCGGCGACGGCGGGGAACTCGGCGTCGAGGTCGTCGGTGACGGTGAAGATGCAGCTGACCATCGCCTCGGGGTCGAGGTCGTTGCGCTCGATCAGCTCGTGCATCAGCGCCTCGGTGGCGGTGAGGATCGCCTCCGACTCGTTGGCCTCGGCCTGCGCCGCGCCGCGCACGGCGAACAGCCGCGCCGGGGGTCCGTTGTTGCGGCCAACCGTCATCGCCCGCCATCTTTCCAGAGCCGGGCGACCTCGCGGTCTGAGAGGCGACGGGCGCCCCCCTCGGCGAGGCGGCCGAGCGCCAGCGAGCCGAAGCCGACGCGGCGCAGCGCCACGACCCGGTTGCCGACCGCCTCGATCATCCGCCGCAGCTGGCGGTTGCGGCCTTCGCGCAGGACGACCTCGATCTCGCGCTCTCCGAGCCGCTTCACCTCGATCGGGGCGGTCGGCCCGTCCTCCAGCCTTACCCCGCGCCGCAGGCGCTCGAGCTCCCGATCGCCGATGCGGCTGCCGAGCCGGGCGCGGTAGGTCTTGGCGACTCCGTAGCGGGGATGGGTGAGCCGGTTGGCGAGCTCGCCGTCGTTGGTGAGCAGAAGCAGGCCGGTCGAGTCGGCATCGAGCCGGCCCACCGGGTAGAGGCGGGCGTCGGAGTCGACCAGCTCGACAACGGCGGGCCTTCGCCCCGGCTCGCGGGCAGTGGAGACGACCCCCGCCGGCTTGTTGACCGCCCAGACCTCCCGCACCTCAGGCCCAACCGCACTCCCGTCCACCCGCACGTCATCCCCCTCCCCCACATCCCGAGCCGGATCGGTAACGACCTCGCCCCGAACAGTGACCCGCCCCGAGGAGATGATGCTCTCCGCTTTACGGCGGGAGGCGACGCCCCCATGCGCTAGGAACTTCGCCAGCCTCACGTGAAGGGGATCGAGGGAGGGCTCTCCGGAGCCTCCCCGCTGTTGCTCCGGAGAGCCCTCCCTCGATCCCCCCACGTCATGGCTCTGCTCGCTGTTCCCCGGCCTTCAGCAGCCTCTCCCGAAGCTCTCGCTCGTCCTCCGGACTCGGATCGAAGCGCGCCGGGTCCGGCAGCTGGTCGAGACCGGCGAGGCCGAACAGGCGCTCGAACAGCTCCGAGGTCTTGAAGATCGCGGCGCCGAAGCGGGAGCGCCCCGACTCCTCGATCAGCCCCCGCTCGGCCAGGCTCTGGACCGCCGACTCGGAGCTGACGCCGCGGATGCGGGCGATCTCCGGCCGCGAGACCGGCTGCAGGTAGGCGACGATCGCCAGCGTCTCCGCCTGCGCCTGGGTCAGCGGCGGGGTGCGCGGCTTGGCCAGCAGTCGCCGTGCCGCCTCCTCGCTGGCCGGATCGCTGGCGAGGGTGAAGCCGCCGGCGACCTCACGAAGGACCACGCCCCGCCTGCCCTCGGCGAGGTCCTCGCGCAGCAGCTCGATGGCCTCCTCGACCTGGCCCTCGGTCGCCTCCGTCGCCTCCGCCAGGTCGGCGACGGCCACCGGCTGGGCAGAGAGGAAGAGCAGCGACTCGACGGTGCGGGCAAGGTCGCTCATGCCGCACCCGCCCGGCGCACACGGATCGGGCCGAAGTTCTCCTGCTGCTCCCAGGTGACCTCACCACGACGGTAGAGCTCGAGCAGGGCGAAGACGGTGACCGCCTGGGTCAGCCGGTCCTCGCCGCCGAACTCCTCGTCGAAGTCGATGTCCGAGCGGCCGGAGAGGGCGCTGCGCAGCGCCCGCAGGCGCCGCTCGAGGGAGACCGTGGGCCGGATGTGGCTGACGTCGAGGCGAGCCGGCTCCGTCAGCAGGTCGCCGAGCGCGGCGCCGAGCCGGTCGGGGTCATAGACGGCGATGGCGGCGTCGACGGCGACCCGGCGCAGCTCGGACGGCAGCGGCGCCGAGCGGTACAGGTAGCCGCTCTGGGACTCGAAGCGCTCCGCCAGCTCGGCCGAGGCGTCGCGGTAGCGACGGTACTCGAGCAGCCGCGCCAGAAGCTCCTCGACCGCCTCCTCGGGCCCGAGCTCGTCCAGGTCGTCCTCCGGGCGCGGCAGCATCAGCCGCGACTTCAGCTCCAGCAAGGCTGCGATCAGGACCAGGAACTCGGTCGCCACCTCCAGCTCCAGCTCGCCCTCGCGCTCGAGGTGCTCGACGTAGGCGACCACCACCTCGCCCAGCTCCAGCTCGAGCAGGTTCACCTCCTCGCGCAGCACCACCGCCATCAGCAGGTCGAACGGGCCGGCGAAGATGTCGAGGTCGAGATCGAGCTCGGCGACGGTCACGCGGTCAACTTAACGCGAAGGGCCGATGCCCATGCGGTCGCGGACGTCGGCGACGGTGCCCGCGGCGATCGCGCGCGCCTTCTCGGCGCCGGCGGCAAGCGTCCCCTCCAGCGCCGCCTGGTCGGGGCGCAGCTCGACGTAGCGCTCGCGGACCGGCGCCAGCAGCTCGACCACGCTCTCGGCAACCGCCTGCTTGAAGTCGCCGTAGCCGGCATCGGAGAACTCGGCTTCGACCTCGCCCTGGTCGACGCCGCGGGCGACCGCGAGGATGTCGATCAGGTTGGCGATCCCGGCCTTGCCCTCGCCACGGGCGATCTCGCGACCGGAGTCGGTGACGGCGCTGCCAAGCTTCTTGCGAATCGCGCCCGGCTCGTCGAGCACGTAGACGGTGCCGGCCTCGGTGCCGCCGGTGGTCGACATCTTCCCCTCCGGTTCCTGGAGGTCCATGATCCGGGCCCCGACCTCCGGGATCACGTGCCGGGGCTCGACCAGGGTGTCGCCGAAGCGCTCGTTGAAGCGGCGGGCGATCTCCCGCGTCAGCTCGATGTGCTGGCGCTGGTCTTCCCCGACCGGGACCTCGGAGGCGCGGTAGGCGAGCACGTCGGCGGCTTGCAGCACCGGGTAGAAGAAGAGCGCGGCGGAGACCAGCTCGCGCTGTTTCGAGGACTTGTCCTTGAACTGGTGCATGCGGTTGAGGTCGCCGTGGGCGGTGACGGCGGAGAGCAGCCAGGTGAGCTCGGTGTGCTCGCGCACGTCGGACTGGCGGAAGAGGATGCAGCGTTCGGGGTCGAGGCCCGCGGCGAGGAGGATCGCGGTGGTGTCGTAGAGACGCTCGCGCAGCTCGGCCGGGTCGTAGGGGACCGAGATCGCGTGCAGGTCGACGATGCAGAAGATCGCCGGCTCGCCCCGCTCCTGCCCCTCGACGAACTGGCGGACCGCGCCGATGTAGTTGCCGAGGTGCTTGCGGCCAGTCGGCTGGATACCGGAGAAGACGATCGGGCGCTCGCTCATGCCGCCAACCCTATGCGTGGCTGCCGCGCGCCGTCTGGTCGCACCGTGACTTCGCAGTTTGTCTCGCTATCCGAAACAAACTGCGACCTCACGGCGGCGGAAGCGCTTAAGCTCACCGCATGTGGCGGGGGCGTCGCAGCGACTACCTATTGGGCGGGCTCGGCCTGATCGCGATCGCCAACGGCCTCTTACTCGGCCTCTCGCTCTACGCCCTGCTGGCGGCTGCCCTGCGCCTGCTCGGCGACCGCGCCCCTTCGGCCGGATTCGCGTGGTTGGTCGGTGCCGTCGCCGCTCTGAGTCTGCTCTTCCTCGCCCTATGGCGGGAGTGGGCGCTGCGCGAAGGGGAATACGGACCCTGGAAGCACGCCCATGCAACCAGGTTCTCCGACTCCGACTCCCCGGTCGGGGGACGGTTCGAGTCCCTGGTCGCCGCGAGCTCGTTGAGCCGAAGCCCCGCCCTCTGGCTGCTCCAATCCCCCGACCCGAACGCGTTTGCGGTCGGCCGCTCCCGGGACGATGCCTCGATCGTCGTCACCACCGGATTGCTGGAGCTGCTGACGCCGGAGGAGCAGGACGCAGTTCTGGCCCACGAGCTGGCGCACGTCGAGACCGAGGACATCAAAGCGGTCGGCCTCGCCGACGCCGTGGCCGACAGCATCGGCGACCTGGCGCGAACCAAAGGCAGGTACCTGTGGGGGCCCAGGAACATCGTGGTCGATATGCGGCCGTTCCTCGTCGTCATGGCGATCGGGGCGGTCGGCCTCTACGTCCTGCCGAAACCGGGCGAAGGGAGCGTCCTCTTGGGGCTCGTGGTCGCCGGGCTCACCTTCTACTTCCTCTACGCCTTCGTGCGGTCCGCCTTCCAGTCCTGGCGAGGGCTCGCCCAGCTCTTTCTCTTCGTCAGCTTCTTCGGGCCACTCAGCATCGTCGAGGCCGCGCTGGCACCGCCCACCGCCGTGTGCTTGTCGCGACTCGTTGCCCGCAGCCGCATCCACGAGGCAGACGCCCGCAGCATCGAGCTGACCGGCGACCGCGAGGCGTTGATCTCAGCACTGCAAAGGCTCGAACCCGTGGAACTGTCGGCTCCAGGTCCTTGGCAGGGCTACCTGCGATTCTCGGTCTTCGTTGCCGCCCGTCCGCAGACCGGCTACCAAGCGTGGCTGGCCGGGCTCTACGCGACCCATCCGTCGATCCCCTCCCGGATCGAGACGATCCGGGAGGTCCGTGAAACGGCGGTCCCGGACTAGATGGCTAGGGCTCGCGCAGCTGCTGGGACGGGGTGAAGAAGTTGCGGTAGGCGAGGGTGGTCGCGACGAGGGCGGAGATCGCGACACTGCCGAGCAGGGTGTAGAGGAGGATCAGCTGCAGGCGGACGGCGTCGGTGGGGTCGGCACCGGCGAGGAGCATGCCCACCATCGTGCCGGGGAAGAAGATCAGGCCGGTGGTCTTGGTCGAGTCGACCAGGGCGATCATCCCCGAGCGCAGGGCGCGGCGGACGGTCGGTGCCGCCGCTTCGCTGGGGGTCGCCCCGAGCGCGAGCGTCGCCTCGATCCGCGCCCGCGAGTCGTGCATCTCGTCGCCGAGCCGGTTCAGCGCCACCGCCGAGGCGGTCATCGCATTGCCGATCACCATGCCGCCAACGGGGACCAGGTACCGCGGCGTCGGGTCGAAGATCCCGAGCGCGACGACGAGCCCGAGCGTGGCGGCGCCAGCTAGCGCCAGGGCGATCAGCAGCGGGCCGAAGGCGTCCGGGACCTTGTCGGCGCGGTGGCGGGCGGTGAGGGCGCCGAAGACCACCATCACGCTCAGCAGCGCCAGCACCAGCCAGATCGTGTCGGCGTCGAAGATCAGCTTGATCGCGTAGCCGACGAGGGTCAGCTGGACGATCGAGCGCACCGTGGCGACGACGATGTCCCGCTCGAGGTCGGCCCGGCGCCAGAAGGAGATCGCCGCTGCGAGGGCGACCAGGGCCAGCGAGGCGGCGACCTGCCAGACCGCGACGTGGATCGAGGTGCTGAGGGCCGCGGCGCTCATGCCAGGACCTCCCTCAGTGGGCCGGCGCCGACCACGCGTCCGGCCTCGATCCGCACCACCCACTCGCCGAGCCGGCGCGCCTGCTCGGGATCGTGGGTGACGAGGACGATCGAGATCTCCAGCTCCCGCCGCAGCTCGGCCAGCGCCGCCTCGATCGCGTCGCGGGCAACCGGGTCGAGGGCCGAGGTCGGCTCGTCGAGCAGGAGCACGTCGGGCTGCTGGGAGAGCGCGCGAGCGAGCATCGTCCGCTGCTGCTCGCCGACCGAGAGCTTGGCGACGTCGCGGCCGGCGAACTCCGGGCCGAGGCCGGCGAGACGCAGGCAGCGCTCCAGCTCGGGCAACCTGCCGGCGAGACCGGCGGCATAGTGGAGGTTCGACTCGACCGTGCCCTCGAGCAGCGCCGGCAACTGCGGGACCAGCGAGACCTCGCGGCGCAGCGACAGCGGCTCGCAGGTGGCCAGCGGCTTGCCGCGGTAGGAGATCGCGCCGCGGTCGGGGTCGGCGAGGCGGTTGAGCAGGCGCAGCAGGGTCGACTTGCCGCTGCCCGAGGGGCCGACGATCGCGGTCGCGCCCTCAGGTATCCCGGCGCTGACCGAGTCGAGGACCGGCCGGCCGCCGCGGGTGAGCCCGACCTCTCGCAGCTCGAACAGCACCGGCGCATGATCCCACCGACCGGCACGCAAGATGACTCCCGCTCCCCCTGGCGGATTTCCGCCGAAGGCATTCGACTGGAACAATCGGGGTAGGTGATGCGCTGATGGCAAGAGCAATTTGGAGCGGCTCGATCAGCTTCGGGCTCCTCAACGTGCCCGTGAAGCTCTACAGCGCCGTGGCTCGGCGCAACATCTCCCTGCGCGAGATCCGCGAATCCGACAGCGCCCGCATCCGCCACCGCCGCGTCGCCGAAGGGACCGACGAGGAGGTCCCCTACGAGAACATCGTCAAGGCCTTCGAGATCACCCCCGGCCAGTACGTGCCGCTGACCAAAGACGAGATGGAAGCGCTGGCGCCCGAGAAGAGCCGGGCGATCGAGGTCCAGGACTTCGTCGACCTCGACGAGATCGACCCGATGTACTTCGACAGCCCCTACTACCTCGGCCCCGCCGATGGCGCCGAGAAGGCCTACTCGCTGCTGGCGGCGGCGATGGGGGCGTCCGGCAAGGTGGCGATCGCCCGCTTCGTCTTCCGCAACAAGGAGCACCTGGCGGCGATCCGCCCCGCCGACGGCGTCCTGACCCTGACCACGATGCGCTTCGCCGACGAGGTCGTCCCCGCCTCCGAGCTTGACGACGTGCTGCCGGAGAAGCAGGAGAAGGTGGCCAGGAAAGAGCAGCAGATGGCCGAGCAGCTGATCGACTCGCTGAGCACCGACTTCGACCCCGCCGGCTACCGCGACGAGTACCGCGAGCAGCTGCTGGCGCTGATCGAACGCAAGGCCGAAGGCAAGGAGATCGTCGCTCCGGAGACGGAGGCGCCGAAGGCGACCAAGGCCCCCGACCTGATGGCGGCGCTGGAGGAGAGCATCGCCGCGGTGAAGGACGATCGCGACGGGGCGAAGGCGTCGAAACGCAAACGCGCCGGGAAGGCGAAAGCGCCCGCCAAGTCCAAACGCTCCTCCCGTCCCAAAGCCAAATCCTCGAAATAGCCCGTGGGCGAGAACCGTGTGGTCGAGGTCGACGGGCGTGAGCTGAAGCTCACCAACCTCGACAAGGTCCTCTACCCGGAGGCCGGGTTCACCAAGGGCGAGGTGGTCGACTACTACGCCAAGATCGCCCCGGCGATGATCCCGCACCTGACCGGGCGCGCGGTGACGCTGCGGCGGTTCCCCGAAGGGGTCGACGACCTCGACGCCGCCTTCTTCGAGAAGCGCTGCCCCAAGCACCGGCCGAAATGGGTGAAGACGGCGCGGGTCGAAGCCGGGCCGAACGCCGGCAAGATCGACTTCTGCGTCTGCGACAGCCTGCCGACGCTGATCTGGATGGCGCAGCTGGCGGCGATCGAGCTGCATCCCTCTCTCTCGCGCTCCAGGGCACCGAAACGGCCGACGGTGCTGGCCTTCGACCTCGACCCCGGCCCGCCCGCGGACGTCGTCGACTGCTGCCGGGTGGGGCTGCGCCTGCGCGAGGTGCTGGCCCAGCTCGACCTCGAGTGCTTCGCGAAGACGTCGGGGTCGAAGGGCATGCAGCTCTACGTACCCCTCAACAGCAAGACCTCATATGAAAAGACGCGGCCCTTCGGCCAAGCGCTTGCCCAGCTGATCGCCAAGCAGACGCCCGACGAGGTGCTGGCGAAAATGGGCAAAAAGACCGACCGCAGCGGCAAGGTCCTGATCGACTGGTACCAGAACAACGAACGTAAAACGACGATCGCCGTCTACTCCCTGCGCGCTCGCGAACGCCCCACCTGCTCGACCCCGATCACCTGGGAAGAGGTCGAAGCAGCGGCCGAGTCAGGCGACGGCAGCAACCTCGTCTTCGAAGCGGATGCGGTGATCGACCGTGTCGCGCGCCACGGCGACCTGTTTGCTCCGGTGCTCGAGCTCGAACAGGAGCTGCCGGAACTGTAGAGGCGGGAGGGTCCGGGGATGGGGTCCCCCGGAGGCCGTTGCGCAGCAGGTCGCTTGAGGCGATTCGTTTTGCTTGCCCTTGAGCCTCCGGGGGACCCCATCCCGGACCCTCCGACACGCAGCTCCGGGACGTTCTCAGGTCGGAGGGCTAGCTAGGACGACCACGCCCGGTGCCCCGCCGGAGCAGCTTTCGCGAAGCTGCCGCACTTTCAGCGTCAGCCGGAGCTCGGCGGGAGCCAGACCCGGGTACCCCTCCCCGGGAGGCTCAGGGACAGACCCCTCGAATCGCAGCAAGCGACCAGCTGCGCGACGGCCTCCAGGGGAGGGGTACCCGGGTCTGGCTGGGGCTAGAGCGCCTGACGCAGAACTGGGCGACGGGTGGCGCGGACCTCGTCTAGGCGGCGCACCGGGGTGGAGTACGGCGCGCTCTTGGCGATCTCGGGGTCGGACTCGCCCTCGGCGAGGACCTGCTCGATCGCCTCGGCGAAGGCGTCGAGCGTCTCCTTGGTCTCGGTCTCGGTCGGCTCGACCATCAGCGCCTCCTCGACCAGCAGCGGGAAGTAGACGGTCGGCGGGTGGAAGCCGAAGTCGAGCAGGCGCTTGGCGAGGTCGAGGGTCGCCAGCCCCATCTCCTGCTTCATCGGCTTGCCGGAGAGGACGAACTCGTGCATGCAGTGGCGGTCGAAGGCGATCGGCAGGTGCTTGCCGGCGCGGCTCTCGGCGAGGCGGGCCTTCAGGTAGTTGGCGTTGAGGACCGCGGTCTCGGAGGCCTCGGCGAGGCCATCGGCGCCGAGGCTGAGGATGTAGGCGTAGGAACGGACGAAGACGCCGAAGTTGCCCTGGAAGCCCCGCAGGCGGCCGATCGACTTCGGCCGGTCGTGGTCGAGGTCGTAGACCGGCCCGTGGCCGTTGCCGCCCTCGTGGCGGACGACCTGCGGTCGCGGCAGGTACGGCTCGATCCGGTCGGAGACCGCGATCGGCCCGGCTCCCGGCCCGCCGCCGCCGTGCGGCTGGCTGAAGGACTTGTGCAGGTTGACGTGGACGATGTCGAAGCCCATGTCCCCGGGCCGCGAGTGTCCCATCACCGCGTTGAGGTTGGCGCCGTCGTAGTAGAGGGTGCCGCCGGCCTCGTGGATCAGCGCGGCGATCTCGGCGATGTTCTCGTCGAAGACGCCGAGCGTGTTGGGGTTGGTCAGCATCAGGCAGGCGACGTCGCTGGAGACCTTGGCCCGCAGGTCGTCCATCTCGACCCCGCCGTCCTCGTTGGTCGCCACCTTCACCACCTCGTAGCCGGCCATCGTCACCGAGGCCGGATTGGTCCCGTGCGAGGTATCGGGGGCGAGGACCTTGGTCCGCTCTTCGCCGCGGTCGGCGTGGTAGGCGCGGGTCAGCAGCAGGCCGGCCAGCTCGCCGTGAGATCCCGCGGAGGGCTGGAGGCTGACGTGCGGGAGGCCGCAGATCTCGCTCAGCGAGCGCTGCAGGAGCCACATCAGCTCCAGCGCCCCCTGCGCGCGCTTGGGGTCCTGCGCCGGGTGCAGGCGGGCGTGCCCGGGCAGCGCCGCGACCCGCTCGTTGAGGCGCGGGTTGTGCTTCATCGTGCAGGAGCCGAGCGGATAGAAGCCGGTGTCGAGGTCGAAGTTGCGCCGCGAGAGCCGGTTGTAGTGGCGGACGATCTCCGGCTCGGCGATCTCCGGCAGTCGCGGCGGCTCGGAGCGCAGCAGCTTCGCCGGGATCAGCTCCGACAGCAGCCTCTCGGGGACGCCGGCCTCAGGCAGCACCGCGGCCCGGCGACCCTCCTTCGACTTCTCGAAGATCGTCTGCGCCCTTTCACGCTGCATCGGGGTCTCGGTCATCGGGCTCATCCGAGTGGCGCTTTCCTCTCGCTATCCGAGACAAAAGCGCCACGCTCCGCCGCAATCGCCGCGCCGAGGGCCTCAGCGAGGGCGTCGATCTGCTCGCGGCTGCGGCGCTCGGTGATCGCGACGAGGAGGCCGTCGGGGTGCTCGGGATACTCGCGGCCGAGCGGGTAGCCGGCGGCGACACCGCGCTCGGCGCAGCGGTCGAGGACGGCGCCGACTGGAGCGTCGAGGCGGACCGCGAACTCTCGTGCAACCGGCGCCTCGTGCAGCGGCTCGACGCCATCGACGGCGGCGAGGCGCTCGCGGGCGTAGGCGGTGCGCTGGACCAGCAGCTCGCCCAGCTCGCGGAATCCCCGGCGGCCGAGCCAGGCCAGGTGGACCATCGCCCCGAGCGCGTTCAGCGCCTGCGCGGTGCAGATGTTGTTGGTCGCCTTCTCGCGGCGGATGTGCTGCTCGCGGGTCTGCAGCGCCAGGACGAAGCCGCGGCGCCCGTCGACGTCCTCGGTCTCGCCGGCGATCCGGCCGGGCATGCGGCGGACCTGGTCCTCGGTCGCGCAGAAGAAGCCGAAGGAGGGGCCGCCGAAGTCGAGCCGGTTGCCGAGCGGCTGGCCCTCGCCGACGGCGATGTCGGCGCCGCACTCGCCGGGCGGCTTGAGGATCCCCAACGTCATCGGGTCGCAGGCAACGACGAGCAGCGCGCCGTGCTCCTTCGCTGCCGCCCCCAGCGCCTCCACGTCCTCGACCGCGCCGAGGAAGTTGGGGCTCTGCAGGAAGACCGCGGCGGTCTCGCCGTCGACCGCGTCGGCGAGCGCGGCCGCGTCGGTCAGCCCGCCCTCCAGGCCGACCTCGACGACTTCCGACCCGAACCCCTCCGAGTAGGTCGCAAGCGTCTCGCGGCTGTGCGGGTGAAGGCCACGGGAGACGACGAAGCGGCGCCGTTTGGTCGCGCCGATCGCCAGGTAGCCGGCCGAGGCGACCGAGGAGGGCCCCTCGTAGAGGCCGGCGCTGGAGACCGGCAACCCGGTCAGCTCGCACATCGCGGTCTGGAACTCGAACATCGCCTGCAGGCCGCCCTGGGAGATCTCCGGCTGGTAGGGCGTGTAGGGAGTGAGGAACTCGGAGCGCTGGACGATCGCGTCGACGATCGCCGGCACGTAGTGGTCATACATCCCCGCGCCGACGAAGCAGACCTGCTCTTCCGCGTCGGCGTTGCGGGCGGCAAGGGCCGAAAGGCGCTCGAAGACCTCGGCCTCGCTGAGGCCGTCGGGCAGCGCCAGGGGGCGGTCGAGGCGGAGCGCCTCGGGGATCTGGGCGAAGAGCTCGGCCGGCGACTCGACGCCGATGGCGTCGAGCATCTGCGCCCGGTCGTCGGGAGTTGCGGAGGTGTAGCGGGTCACCCGGTTAAGGCTACGCAAGCCAGTGGCGGGGCTTCGCTACCCGTTTTCCAGCAACTTGCGGTACTCCGCGGCGCTGAGCAGCGCCTCGGCCTCCTCGGGCGAGGTGAGCCGGACCTTGACCAGCCAGCCCTCGCCATAGGGGTCCCCGTTGATTTGCTCCGGCGTGTCTTCGAGACCGTCGTTGACCTCGAGGATCTCCCCCGACAGCGGGGCGATCACGTCGGAGACGGCCTTGACCGACTCGACCTCCGCGTAGGAGGAATCTTTCTGGATCGTCGCGCCGACCTCGGGCGGGTCGTAGAAGACGACCTCGCCGAGCGAGTCCTGCGCATACCAGGTGATCCCGAAGGTGGCCTGATCGCCCTCGATTCGGGCCCAGTCGTGCTGGTCGTGGTAGCGGAGGTCGTCGGGGTAGCTGGCTTCGGGCACGTCGGGGGCTCCTATCTCTCGTATAGAGGCCTGGACGCTATCCGGGCCGGGCGGCGCTTGCCGCGGACGTCGATCTCGATCTCGGTTCCCGTCTCGGCGAGGTCGCGGCGGACATAGGCCATCCCGGCGCCGAGTTCGAGCGACGGCGAGTAGGTCCCGCTGGTGACGACGCCGATCTCCTCGCCGCCTGCCAGGACCGCGTTGCCCTCCCTGGGGATTCCCTGCCCCTCGATCTTGAACGCCACGAGCGTCTCCGCAGTCCCCTCGCCCCGGGCGAGCGCGATCGCCTCGGAGCCGAGGAAACCGGTCTCCTCCTTGCAGCACCAGCCAAGCCCCGCCTCGATCGGGTTGCGCTCCGGCGTCAGCTCGTTGCCATGCAGCGGGAAGCAGACCTCCAGGCGCAGGGTGTCGCGAGCCCCGAGCCCGCAGGGCACGACGCCGGCGTCGAGCAGCTCTTTCCAGATCGGTACCGCGACGTCCGGGTCGAGCAGCAGCTCGACCCCGTCCTCACCGGTGTAGCCGGTGCCGCAAGCGAGCGCCGGGCGGCCGCCGACGCGGACCGCCGAGACGCGCAGCCGGGGCGGCAGCTCGATGCCGAGCGCCGGCCCGAGTACCGCCCGCGCGTGCGGACCCTGGACCGCCAGCATCGCGTAGCGGTCGGCGACGTCGCGAACGGCGACGTCGAAGCCCTGGCTCCAGCGGCCCAGCCAGGCCAGGTCGGAGGGATGGTTGGCGGCGTTGGTGACGAGCAGGTAGCGGTCGCCGCCCAACCGGTAGGCGAAGAGGTCGTCGAGGACGCCCCCCACCTCGTTGCACAGGCAGGAGTACTGGGCGCCGCCGAGGTCCATCTTGGCGACGTCGTTGGAGAGGACGAGCTGCAGGTAGGCGAGCGCGTCGGGGCCCTCGACCTCGACCTCGCCCATGTGGGAGACGTCGAACATCCCCACATGCCTCCGCACCGCCGAATGCTCCTCCCGGATCCCCTCGTAGGTCACCGGCATGTCCCAGCCCGCAAACGGAACGATCTTCGCCCCAAGCTCAACGTGCTGCTCGTAGAGAGGAGTCCTCACTCGCGCAAGGCTATTGACGAGCGGCGGCGGCTGAGGGGCCGGGTGCCCCTCTCACAGAGGCTCCCGGAACCACAAGCCGCGCTACGCCAAGCGACCCAGCTGCGCGACGGCCTCTGGGAGAGGGGCACCCGGCCCCTCGGACTTCATTCCTTCAAGAACCCCGGCACGTCGATGTCGTCATCCGAAACCCGAAGTTTGCGGATGTCCGTGTCCTCAGCCGAGACGCGCGGGCGGCTCTCGTAGCGGCGACGCACCCGCTGCGGCGACCGGGCCAACAGCTCGAAGCCCTCGAAGCCAGTGGCGATGACGGTGACCCGGACCTCGTCGCGCATCGACTGGTCGACGACGGAGCCGAAGATGATGTTGGCGTTGTCGTCGGCCTCGGCCTGGACCAGCTGCGCGGCCTCGTTGACCTCGAACAGGCCGAGGTCCTCGGGGCCGGTGATGTTCAGCAGCATCCCAGTCGCGCCTTTGATCGACTCCTCGATCAGCGGCGAGGTGATCGCCGCCTTGGCCGCGTCCAGCGCCCGTGCCTCGCCGGAGGCCGAGCCGACGCCCATCAGGGCCGAGCCGGCGTCGCGCATGATCGTGCGGACGTCGGCGAAGTCGAGGTTGATCAGGCCGGGGATCGTGATCAGGTCGGTGATGCCCTGGACGCCCTGGCGGAGGATGTCGTCGGCCTGACGGAAAGCCTCCAGCACGCTGGTCCGGCGCTCGACCGCCTGCAGCAGCTTCTCGTTCGGGACGATGATCAGGGTGTCGACGTTGTTGCGCAGTTTCTCGATCCCCTCGAGCGCCTGCTGCATCCGCCTTTTGCCCTCGAACTCGAACGGCTTGGTGACCGCGCCGACGGTGAGGGCTCCGATCTCTTCCTTGGCGATCTCGGCGATCACCGGCGCCGAGCCGGTGCCCGTGCCGCCACCCTCGCCGGCGGTGACGAAGACCATGTCGGCGCCCTTCAGCGCCTCCTTGATCTCGTCGCGGCTCTCCGCCGCGGCGCCAGCGCCGACCTCGGGGTTGCCGCCGGCTCCGAGCCCGCGGGTCAGCTCCTGGCCGATCGAAAGCTTGATGTCGGCGTCACAGGCCTGCAGGGCCTGTGCGTCGGTGTTGACCGCGACGAACTCGACGCCGCGGATCCCGGCGTCGATCATGCGGCTAACCGCGTTGGTGCCGCCGCCACCGGCGCCGACGACCTTTATGACCGCGAGGTAAGTGGATTCCATCTCCCGATTTCTCCAGCTCGCCGGCCCCGAGGGCCGCCGATTTGCAAGACGTTGTTTGAGTTGAGCCTTTGTTCCGTCCGAGCCTTCAGCCAGGCTTTAGGGTTTGAGCCTGCATCTGGATCACGGAAATTGCGCTCAACGTAGGGCATTGTCGAGGGTCTGTCAAACCCCCGGCACGCATCCTGCAAGCGCCAACCCTTGACCATGACTTGAGAGTTTCCCTACCCTCAGTCTAAGGTCGAGCCTTTGCCGGCACGCCTGAGTGCCGCTGTTTTAGCCGCTCAGGGTGCCGCGGGCAGCAAATGGCCCGACCCTCCGAACGCCGGCCGACCCGGCGAATGCACGTTTACATAATCGAGCGCAGTGATCGACGGATCCGCCAGGACCGCCGCCACCGCCCTCCACTTCCGCTCGGCCTTGGCGGCGGAGCCGAAGCGCAGTTCGATGCCGGTGGTGAGTTCGATGTCGACGCCGCTTTCGCCGTAGTAGCTGCCGGCAAGGTAGGGCCGCAGGGCGTCCGGGGCAGCGCCGAGGACCCGCGCCTGCTGCAGGGCCGGGCCGGCGAGGTGGCTGCCTTTAGGCGCTTCGGCGAGGGGCAGCTGTGGCAGTGGCGGGTCCTCGGGGACTGGGAACCACGTCACTACCGCCCCGGTGGAGCTGACGACGACCGTCTCGGAGCCGCTGCCGATCGTCGCCGCCGGCCGCGGCACGGCGACGGCGGGAGCGACGCGCTTGTCGCGGACCAGGAAGAGGTAGGCGGCAGCCGCCGCGACGACGACGAGAGCGGCCATTGCCAGCCGGCGCCTCACAGCTCCCAGCCGCTCGGCCAGTCGACCCGGCCGAGCGCCTGGACCTCCGGTTCGAGGGTCACGCCGAAGCGCTCGTGGACCCTGCGCCTCCCCTCCGCCATCAGCTCCAGGACGTCGGCAGTCGTGGCGTCTCGGTCGTTCTCGACGAAATTCGCGTGCTTCTCGGAGAAGCGGGCGCCGCCGTGGCGCAGGCCGCGGCAGCCAGCCGCCTCGAGCAGCTGCCCGGCGGTGCGGCCCTCGGCGCGCTCGTCCTCGGGGTTCTTGAAGGTCGAGCCGAAGGTCTTGATCCCGGATGGCTGGGCCTCACGACGACGCTCGCGCATCGTCGCCAGCGTCGCCCGGATCTCCTCGGGGTCCCCCGGCCGCAGGCGGAAGGAGGCGCGAGCGACGACTTCGCCGGGCCGTAGGTTCGAGCGCCGGTAGGAGAACCCGAGCTGCTCGGGCGCCCGCCTCTCCGTTCCCGAGGCGGTCGCGATCTCGACCCACTCGAGAACCTCGGCGAGCTGGCCGCCATAGGCATTCGCGTTCATCCGCACCGCGCCACCCGCGGTGCCTGGGATATTGACGGCGAACTCGAGGCCGGCGAGGCCCCAGCCAGCGGTCTTCGCCGCGGCCGACGGGAGGCGGGCACCGCCGCCGCAGAGGACGCGGTCACCCTCGCGCTCGACCTCGGCGAGATCGCCGTCGAGCTTGATCGCCAGTCCGTGGAAGCCATCGTCAGCAATCAGCAGGTTCGAGCCGGAGCCGACCAGTCCTACCTCCAGGCCCTCGCCGTCGGCC
Source organism: uncultured Solirubrobacterales bacterium (assembly GCA_963799835.1). Lineage (GTDB taxonomy): Bacteria > Actinomycetota > Thermoleophilia > Solirubrobacterales > 70-9 > VAYN01. Next base: position 2,138,404 of record CAWCYE010000002.1, on the reverse strand, counting down.
CAGCGCAGCATCTCCACCAGCGCCCCCTCGCCGGCCGGGCGCGCGAACCAGTCGGCGGCACCGCCGGTCCGCACCGTCGTCAGCCGCGCCAGCGGGAAGTCCGGCTGTACTCCCGCGGGCGCCCTCATCGTCCCTCCCCGACCAGCGCCTCGCCCAGCTTGAAGACGTCGCCGGCCCCGATCGTGACCACGATTCCCTGCTGGCGAGAATCCTGGCGATCCAGGCGGTCGCCGAGCGCCCGGCGAGCGGTCTCGGCCTCCGGCAACCACCACGCCGGCCTCCCCCCCATCCGGTCCGCTGCCGCCCGCGCCACGCTCAGCCCGCTGACTCCGGCCAGCTCGCCGACCGCTTCCTCCCTCGCCGGGTAGACCTCCAGCACCGCCACCTCGTCGGCGATCGCCAGAGCGGCGCCGAACTCCTCGGCGAGCGCCTTGGTCCGCGAGTAGAGGTGGGGCTGGAAGACGGCGATAAGGCATTCGGGCCCCAGCTCGCGCAGTGCCGAGAGCGCGGCGCGGACCTCGGTCGGGTGATGGGCGTAGTCGTCGTATACGCGGAAGCCCCCGCGGGAGCCCTTCAGCTCCAGCCGCCTGCGCACGCCCGGGAAGTCCCGCAAAACCTTTGCCGCGGACTCGGCGTCCAGCCCAGCCTGCTCGATCGCCGCCAGCGCCGCGCGAGCGTTGGCACGGTTGTGGGCGCCGGGGACGGCCAGGGACACCTCCGCCGGGCCGGGGGTGTCGGCGTCGAAGTGCGCCGCCGGGCCTCCGGGCGCGAGCCCGTCGAGGCTGCCGTCGGCGGGCAGCACCGCGCCCCCGGCGGAGGAGAGGAACGCGCCGAAGGCTGCCCGGAGCTCGCTCAGCGACCCCCAGCGGGAGTGATGGTCCATCTCGAGGTTGGTGACGACGGCGATCTCGGGTTTCAGCTCCAGGAAGCTGGCGTCGCTCTCGTCCGCCTCGGCGACGACCCACTCCCCCTCCCCCCAGCCGGCATTGGCGGCGTCGCCCTCCTCCCCGAGGCCGGGAACCTCGCCGCCGACGAAGAAGGCCGGGTCCTCGCCGGTCGCCCGCAGCGCCCAGGCGGCCATCGCCGTCGTCGTGGTCTTGCCATGGGTGCCGGCGATCGCGATCAACCGCTTCTCCGCGCACAGCTCCGCCAGCAGGGCGCCGCGGTGGATCGGCTCGATGCCTCGCTCCCGGGCCAGCGCCAGCTCGGGGTTGTCCTCGCCGATCGCGGTGGAGACGACAACCTCGGCCCCCTCGGGCAGGTTGGCAGCGTCGTGGCCGACCGCCGGCTCGAGGCCGGCCGCGCGCAGGCGCTCCATATATGAGGACTCGGCGCGGTCGCTGCCGGTGACTGTGGCGCCGAGCCGGGCGCAGACCAGCGCCAGCCCGCTCATCCCGGCCCCGCCGATGCCGACGAAGTGCAGCCGGCGGCCCTCGAACGTCGTTCCTCCCCCAGGCCGGGAAGAACCGCGTTCAGGCTCGACGTTCATCGCGCCGCCTCCAAGACCTGGTCCGCGATCCGGCGAGCGGCGTCGGGCCGGGCGATCCTGCGCACTGCGGCCGCCATGCCCGCCAGCCGTGGCTCGTCCGCGAACAGACCCGCAACCTCCGCGGCCAGTCCCTCAGCGCTCAGGTCCTCGTCGCGGATGACCGTCGCCGCCCCCTCTCGCCGCATCCACTCCGCGTTGGCGCTCTGGTGGTTGGCGGTGGCGTGCGGGTAGGGGACGAGGATCGCCGGCCGCCCGGCGGCGGCGAACTCGAAGATCGAGCCCCCCGAGCGCCCGAGGACGAGGTCGGAGGCGGCGAGAACCTCGCCCAGGTCGGGCTCGTAGGCCAGCAGGGTGTAGCGCTCGGGATGCGGGGCGCCGGCCAGACGGCGCTCCAGCTCCTCGAAGTCGCGGCGGCCGGCCAGGTGAAGGACGTGGAAAGCGCGATCCCTGCACTCCGCGAAGGCCTCGATCGCGGCGAAGTTGACCGATCGTGCGCCCTGGCTGCCCCCGACCACGAGCAGGCACCGGGCCGAGTCCTCGATTCCGAACCGGCTTCGCGCCGCGGCGCGATCGGCCGCGACCACCGCCTCGGGCACCGGGCGCCCGGTGAGGAGGTAGCGCTCGCCGCTGCGTCCGTCGATCGGGAAGGCGAGGCAGACCCGCCGTGCTCGCCCGGCTAGCAGCCGGTTGGCGAGCCCGAGATGGCTGTCGGCCTCGGTCAGGACCAGCGGCGTCCGAGCGAGGATCGCCGCGACGCCGGCCGGGCCGGCGACGAAGCCGCCGCCGCCGAGGACCACGTCGGCACCGCGCCGGCGCAGCGCTCGCCGCGCCGCGACGATCGCGCCGATCGCCTCCAGCCCGGCGCGAGCGGCGCGCAGGGGATTTCGGCGGTCGATGCCGCGCACCTTGACGAAGTCGATCTCGTAGCCGGCGGCGGGAACCAGATCGGCCTCGATCCGCTCCCGGGTCCCCAGGAAGGAGACCTCGGCGCCGCTAGCCTGAAGCTCGGCGGCGACCGCCATGGCGGGAACGACGTGCCCCGCGGTTCCCCCCGCGGCCACCACCACTCTTGGCTTTCCTGGCACCGCTCGATCGACTCCTTTCGCGTGCGGGCCGGGGCCCGCCTTCGACGAGGCGCAGTTTGCCAGCGCGGGAACCCGTCGAGGCTCGCGCCGCCTTCGCCGTGCCGCCGCGGGCGACGTTGAGGATCAGGCCGACCGCGAACAGGGTCGTCATCAGGCTGCTGTTGCCGTAGGAGACGAAGGGCAGCGGCACGCCGGTCAGCGGCGCCATCCCCATCACGGCGAAGAGGTTGATCGTCGCCTGGACGACGATCAGCGACGTCAGCCCGGCGACTAGCAGCCTGCCGTAGTTGTCCTTGGCCCGCTGGGCGACTTTCAGGCCCGCGTAGCCGAACATCGCGAAGAGGCCGACGACGCCGACGATCCCGACCAGCCCCAGCTCCTCGCCGATCACCGCCGAGATCATGTCGGTGTGCGCCTCGGGCAGGTAGAACGCCTTCTGCACGCCGTTGCCTATGCCGACCCCGAAGATGCCGCCGGAGCCGAGGGCGATCTTCGCCTGGGCGGCCTGGAAGCCAGCGCCGGTCGCGTCGGCGCCGGGGTCGAGGAAGCCGGTCACGCGCGCCATCCGGTAGGGCTCGACGATCGTCATCAGCACCGCCGCGGCGCCGACCGCCAGCCCGATCAGGGCGAGGTCGCGCGGCCGCGCCCCGGCGGCGATCAGCGTCGCCCCGACCGCGAAGGCCATCACCATCGTCGTCCCCAGGTCCGGCTCCACCACGACCAGCAGGGAGGCGGCGCCGGTGAGCAGGAGGAGCGGCATCATCCCCTCGATCGAACGGGCCCGTTTCGGCTTGCGGGCAAGCAGGTCGGCGCCGTAGAGGACCAGCGCCACCTTGGCCAGCTCGGAGGGCTGGATCTGCAGCGTGCTCGGGCCGATCCAGCGGCTGGCGCCGTTGACCGTGGTGCCGGCGACGAGCACGGCGACCAGCAGGAACAACGAGACCCCGATGATCGCCGGGGTCAGGTTGCGGACCAGGGCCAGGCCGTGGCGAGCGGTGAGGTGCATGACCACCAGGCCGACAGCGCCGAACATCAGGGTCCGCTTCAGGTAGAAGGCGCTGTCGGAGAGGCCGCCTTCCTCCAGCACCCGGGTGGTCGAGCTGGCGGAGAAGACCATCACGGCGCCGAGCGCGAGTAGGCAGAGGGTCGCGGTCAGCAGCAGGTTGTACTCGGTGGAGACGGCGGCGGCGCGGGCGCGCTTCGCCTTCTTCTTCGCCTTCGACGGCCTCACCAGGCGGCCGAGGGAGAGCGCCCCGGCGCTCATCGCAGCTCTCCGACGATCTCGCGGAAGCGCTCGCCGCGCCGCTCGAAGTTCTCGAAGGCGTCGAAGCTGGCACAGGCCGGCGAGAGCAGCACCGTCTGCCCGGGCTCGGCCGCGGCGGCGGCGCGGCGGACGGCGTCCCCGAGGTCGTGGGAGCGGTGGAGCTCGACCCCCGCCGAGGCGGCCGGGGACAGCTCGGCGGCGAGGCGGTCGGCGGAGGCGCCGACCAGGTAGCAGGCGACGCAGCCCTCCCGCACCGGGTCCAGGAGCGGCGCGAACGGCTCACCCTTCTCGCTGCCGCCGAGGATCGCGTGGATACCGCCCTCGAAGGCCCGCAAGCCGACGGCCGCGGAGGCGACGTTGGTCGCCTTGGAGTCGTTGACGAAGCGGACCCCGCCGATCTCGGCCACCAGCTCGAGCCGGTGGGCGACGCCGGCGAAGCTGCGCAGCCCCTCGCGGACCGCGTCGCGGTCGATACCCATCGAGAGCGCGGCGGCTGCGGCGGCCATCGCGTTGGAGACGTTGTGCTCGCCGAACAGACCCAGCTCGGAGGTCTCGATCAGCGGCTCGCCGTCGTAGAAGATCGCGCCCTCGGCCAGCGCCACCTCGCAGTCGGGACCGGCGCCGTGGCAGAAGGCGACGCGGCGGGCGCAGCCACCGAGGTCGGCGCCCTGGGTGAAGGGGTCGTCGGCGTTGTAGACGGCGAGGTCGTCATTGCCCTGGTTGGCGAAGATCCGCAGCTTCGCGGCCAGGTAGGCCTCGAGGTCCACGTGGCGGTCGAGGTGGTCAGGGGCGAGGTTGAGGAAGACGGCGCACTCGGGCGCGAAGTGGCTCGTGTCCTCGAGCTGGAAGCTGGAGCACTCGCAGACGACCGTGGCATCGGGCTCAACCTCGCCGCCCAGCTCCGAGAGCGCCGTGCCGACGTTGCCGGCGACCGCGACCGGCTCGCCGGCGCCGCGGTAGACGTGGCCGAGCAGCTCGACCGTGGTGGTCTTGCCGTTGGTGCCGGTGACCGCTAGGAAGCGGTTGGGCAGCGCCCGCCAGGCCAGCTCCAGCTCTCCCACGACCTCGATTCCGCGCTCTAGGGCGGCCGCGATCACCGGCGCCTCCCGGGGTACACCCGGGCTCTTGACGACGGTCCGCGTTCCCTCGAGCTGAGCCAATCCATCCGTATCCAGGAAGACTTCGACGCCGGCACCCTCGAGCCCTGCCGCCGCATCCGGAGTGCCGGAATCGACGCCGCGGACGGTCTCGCCGCGCACCGCCAGCATCCGCGCCACGGCCTGGCCGGAACGGGCCAGGCCGACGACCAGGAACGGGCCGCCCGGCAGCGCCGGGCGGGGCTTCGTCGGCGGCGGAGCGCTCACCCAAGCATCTTCGCCCCCCGGGTTCCCAAACCTGTCCCAGGGGGTGTCTGAGCTAAGCCGCCATATGTGGCGGGAAAACTCAGACACCCCTGGTAAGTCAGGCGGCGAACTGGCGGATCTCGCGGGCCAGCGCCTGCGGCTGGTCGAACGGGATCAAGGTGTAGCAGTCGGCCAGCTCGACGAAGCGGGCGTCGGGGAAGGAATCGGCGAGCCGGCGGCCGTGCTCGCCCGGCATCATCTTGCCCTCGCTGTCCCAGACGACGAGGACGGGACGCTCGAAGGAGCCGAGCGACTCGTTCGCCGCCGCCAGGTCGCGCTTGCCCCGCATCGCGGCACCGGCGTACTTGCGCAGGTCGCGGCGGATCTCCCCCCGCTTCAGCGGCTCCAGCCAGCTCCGCATCAGCTCGCCTGGGACGCCGCGCTTGCTCATCTGGCCGAAAACGAACGGCAGCTGGCGCAATCGCGGACGCAACAGGGTCTGACGCATCGTCGCCAGGCCGCCGGGGAGCTTGCAGGAGAGCCAGGCCGCGTGACCGGCGAGGCCCGGGGGGTAGTTCCCGGCCGTCTCGCAGGAGACCAGGACCAGCCTGCCGACCCGCTCGACGCCGCCGTCGGCGATCATCACCTGGGCTCCGCACCAGTCGTTGAAGCAGAGCGTGACGTCGCGGAGGTCGAGGGCGACGAGGAACTCGGTGACGATCCGGCCCATCCCGCGCAGCGAGAGGTCGGCATCGGACCGCATCGGCTGCCGATGGGCGCCCATCGGCAGGGTCGGCGCGACACAGCGGAACTCGGCGCGCAGCTCGTCGCTGACCCGGAGCCACTGACGGCCGTCCATCGCCAGGCCGGGAACGAAGACCAGAACCGGCCCCTCGCCGCCGGTGTCCTCGTATTCGATCGGCCCCGCCGTGACCTCGACCTGCGGCATCAGCAATCCTCCCTTTCAGGGAATTGACAGCTCACTCTATCCGGTAGCAGAACTGCTACCCTGATCGACGTGGCGACCATCCCCCAGAAAGAGTTGCGCAACAACGTGGCTGAGGTACTACGCCGCGCGGAAGCCGGTGAGAAGTTCACGATCACGGTTTCCGGACGCCCGGTGGCGGAGCTCGGCCCAGCTCGCACGCGACAGTGGGTGCCGAGCGAGCAACTGAAGGATTTGTGGGAAGCGCCTGCCGATCCCACCCTCATGAAGGATCTGGAAGAGATGGGCGGCGACCTGGTGGATCCCTGGTCGCAGTAGCGCGTGGCAAGCGTTCTCCTCGATACCTCGGTGCTGATCGCTCTCGAAGGGGACCCGGCCGCCGACACCGCTATCAGCGTCATCTCGCTGACCGAGCTGCATTTTGGCGTTCAGGTCGCAAAAGACGATGACGTCCGTGCCCATCGCCTGCGCCGTCTCGGCATCGTCGAGCAGCATTTCGATGCCCTGCCATTTGAGGTCGAGACGGCGCGCGAGTGCGGAAGGCTTCATGCCGCCGTTGCGCAGCGTGGAGGAAATCCACGTCGGCGCGCTCTTGATCTTGCGATCGCCGCCACCGCCAACGTCCACAACGTGCCCCTGCTCACCTTCGACCTCAAGGACTTCAAGATCATCGACGACCTCGTCGACGTTCGCGCCCCCTAGCGCTCAGCGGCCGATCGACTGCTGGTACAGCGTGAAGCCGATGCCGGAGCAGACGGCGGCGATGATCCAGAAGCGGAGCATGATCTTGGTCTCCGACCAGGCCATCATCTCGAAGTGGTGGTGCAGCGGCGCCATCAGCAGCACGCGGCGGCGGAAGGCCTTGAAGGAGAAGACCTGGACCGCGACCGAGAGCGCCTCGATCACGAAGATGCCGCCGATGATGATCAGCAGCACCTCGGTCTGGGTCATCACCGCGAGCGCGCCGATCGCCCCTCCCAGGCCGAGCGAGCCGGTGTCCCCCATGAAGATCGAGGCGGGGAAGGCGTTGAACCAGAGGAAGCCGACGCAGGCACCGACCAGGCAGGCGGAGAGCAGGGCGAGGTTCTGCTGCTCGTTGGCGACGAAGGTGATCGCCGTGTAGGCGAGCAGGACGATCGCGCAGGACCCGGCGGCGAGGCCGTCGAGGCCGTCGGTGAGGTTGACCCCGTTCGAGGTGCCGGCGATGACCAGGTAGACGAGGACGAAGTAGAGCACCGGGCCGAGGTCGATGCTGCCGTCGCCGATCCGGAAGTAGAGGGTCGGCTCAAGGCCCACCTCGTGGCGGGCGACCCACCAGAGGCCGAGGGCGAGGACGAGCTGGCCGAGCAGCTTCCAGCGCCCCGAGAGCCCCAGCGAGCGGCGTTTGACGATCTTGATGTAGTCGTCGGCGAAGCCGAGCGCCGCGCAGCCCATCGCGACGCCGAAGACAGCGAGGCTCTGCGGGTCGCGGTCGGAGAGGACCAGGAACGGCACGCAGATCGAGGCGAAGACGATCAGCCCGCCCATCGTCGGCGTCCCGGCCTTGGTGTGGTGCTCCTGCGGACCGTCCTCGCGAATGTGCTGGCCGAACTCGCGCACCCGCAGGTATTCGATGAATTTGGGGCCGAGGAAGATGCAGATCAGCATCGCCGCCATCCCGGCAATCAGGACTTCGCCCATCAGCGCGTCCCCTGGGCCATCAGATCAGCTCCGCCAGCTGCTCGGCGACCGCCTCGAGGCCGGCCGACCGCGAGCCCTTGACGAGCACGGCGTCGCCGGGCTCCAGGCGCGCCGCCAGCAGCTCCGCCGCCTCGCCCGGGTCGGCGACCAGCTCGTCGGGGCTGTAGTCGCGGGCCGGCAGGCCGACCCCGATCACCAGGTCGACGCCGTGGTCGCGGGCGTGCTCGCCGACCTCGCGGTGGTAGCCGGGGGTGCCATCGCCCAGCTCCCCCATCTCGCCGAGGACGGCGACGGTGCGGGGTGCGCCGAGGGTCGCGAGGTGGTCCAGCGCCGCGCGCATCGAGACCGGGTTGGCGTTGTAGCAGTCGTTCACCAGGACGATCCCGTCGCCGAGCTCCAGTCGCTCGCCGCGGAAGCGGGAGAATCCTATGCTCGCAGCGCGGTCGGCCATCTCCGCGGGCGCCGCGCCGAGGGCGATGCCGGCCGCGACCGCTGCCAGGGCGTTGGTGAGGTTGTGGGCCTCGGCGAAGGGGAAGTGGAAGAGCTGCTCCCCCGCCGGCGTCGAGACCAGGGCCTCCGTCACCCCTTCGTCCACTTTGACCTCGGTGGCCTCGACGTCGCCGCCCGGGCCGAAGCGCAGGATCCGCCCTGCCCCCTGCAGGTGAGGCTCCAGCTCGCCGGAGTCGACCGGGACGACGGCGGTGCCGCCGGGCGGCAGCGCGTCCAGCAGCTCGGCCTTGGCCGCGGCGATCGCCTTGATCGAGCCCAGCAGCTCCACGTGGACCGGTCCCACGTTGGTGATCACGCCGACGTCGGGCTCGGCGATCACGCCCAGCTCGGCGATCTGCCCCGGCCCGCGCATCGCCATCTCGAGCACCAGCAGCTCGATGTCGTCGGGGGCCTCCAGGACGGTCAGGGGCAGCCCGATCTCGGTGTTGAGGTTCTCGCGGTTGGCGTGGACGCGGCCGGGCAGGAGCGCCCGGGCGATGTCCTTGACCGAGGTCTTGCCGACCGAGCCGGTGACCCCGACGACCCGGGCGCCGAGGGCGCGGCGGTGGGCCCGTGCCAGCGCCTGCATCGCCGCCAGCGGGTCGGGTGCGGAGAAGACCCAGGCGCCCGATTCCCCTCCAGCGCGGTCGTCCTTTCCGCCGGATAGCGGTGGAAAAGACGACCGCACCTCCGGGCGGACAACGACGCCCCAGGCTCCTGCCTCGATCGCGGCGCCGGCGAACTCACCGCCGTCGCGATTCTCGCCGCGCAGGCCGAAGAACAGGTCCCCGGCGGCGGTGGCGGAGGAGTCGACCGTCGCTCGCCGTGGTGACTCCGCGGCGCCCTCCGCGAGGACCTCGGCACCAAGCGCGCCGGCGATCTCCGCCGCGGCGAGCCTCACGCCGGGCTGCCCTGCTTCCGCAGCTCCTCGCGGGCGACCTCGCGGTCGTCGAAGGGGACCTTCCGGCCACCCTCGAATTCCTGGCCCTGCTCGTGGCCCTTGCCGGCAATCACCACGGTGTCCCCGGGGCGCGCTCGGGCAAGCGCCAGGCCGATCGCCTCGCGGCGGTCGACGACGACCTCCATCTCCGCGGCCGCCCCGGCACCGGCGGCCACTTCGGCGACGATCCCGGCAGGGTCCTCGGAGCGCGGGTTGTCGGAGGTGATCACAGTCAGGTCGGAGAGCTCGGCCCCGACCCGGCCCATCTTCGGCCGCTTGTCGCGATCGCGGTCGCCGCCTGCGCCGAAGACGGAGATCAGCCGCCCCTCGGTGAGGCGGCGGGCGGCGCGCAGCACGTTCTCCAGCGAGTCCGGCGTGTGGGCGTAGTCGACCAGCACCGCGAACCCCTGCCCCTCGTCGATCGGCTCGAAGCGCCCCGGCACCCGCTCCGCTCGCGCCAGGCCGGCCGCGGCGGCCTCCGGCTCGACCCCGAGCGCCCGCGCCGCCGCGAAGGCGCCGAGGGCGTTGGCGACGTTGAAGTGCCCGGGCAGCCCGGTCCGCACCTCGATCTCCTCGCCGACGGGCCGATTTCCCTCGTTATAGGCGTGTTTGAGGCCCGTCGGCGGGAAGACGACCGTGAACTCGGCGCCGCCGGCGTCGAAGCGGACGTCGCGGGCCGAGTAGTCGGCTTCGGCGCCCTCGGCGGAGAAGGTGACGCAATCGAACTCCGCGGTGAGGCGGCGGCCGTAGGGGTCGTCGAGGTTGACCACCGAGGTCCCCGGTTCTCCCTCGAACAGCCTGCGCTTGGCGAGGAAGTAGTCCTCCATGTCGGCGTGGAAGTCGAGGTGGTCCTGGGTCAGGTTGGTGAACAGGGCGACCTCGAAGTGGATCGCGTCGGCACGGTGCAGCGACATCGCGTGGGAGGAGACCTCCATCGCGCAGGCACGGTCGCCGGCGTCGAGCATCCGCCGGAACGTCGCCTGCAGGTCGATTGCCTCCGGCGTCGTCCGCTCGACCTCCTCCTCGCCCCCGCCGACCACCTGCTTGACCGTGCCAAGCAGGCCAGAGGCGATGCCGGCGGCCTCGAGGATCTCGCGGACCAGGAAGGCGGTGGTCGTCTTCCCGTTCGTCCCGGTAACCCCGACCACCCGCAGCCGCTCCGTCGGGTCGCCCTCGAACCGCGCCGCCAGCGGCGCCATCGCCGCCCGCGCATCCGCAACCACCGCCTGCGGCACCCCAACGTCCAACTCCCGCTCGACCACCAGCGCCGCCGCCCCCGCCTCGACCACCGCGCCGGCAAACTCATGCCCATCCACCTTCTCCCCAGGCACGCAAAAGAACAACGTCCCCGGTCCCACCTTGCGACTGTCATAAGCAAGCCCCGAGATCTCCACGGACCCATCACCAACGACCCGCGCCCCTGAAGCTGCGCCGACAAGCTCCTCCAATCTCATATGAGCCGGGAGTCTAGGCCGGAGGTCGGGTGCCCCTCCCCCGGAGGCTCAAGGACCAACTAGCCGAATCGCAACCCGCGACCTGCTGCGCAACGGCCTCCGGGGGAGGGGCACCCGACCTCCCTCCATCTATTCCTGCGGAACTCCCAAATATGGCAGAGCGAACCCGGCGATCTGGCCGAAGGCAGGCGCCGCCACCGACCCACCGTAGATTTCCCCCTGCGGCTCGTCGACGATCACCGCGGCCAGCAGCTGCGGGTTCCGCGCCGGGGCGAAGCCGATGAACGAAGCGATGTATTTGGTCTCCGAGTAGGTCCCGTTTTCGGCCACCTCCGCGGTGCCGGTCTTGCCGGCCAGGGTGTAGCCCGGGACGCTGACCTCCGAGGCCGTCCCCCCCGGTCCGAGCACGCCCTCGAGCATCTCGCTGACCTCGCTCGCCACCGCCGGGCTGATCACCCGGCGGCCCTTCGGCTCGGGAATCTCGCGATCGCCGATCCGCTCGATCAGCTGTGGTCGTTTGAGAATGCCGCCGTTGGCGACCGCGGCGTAGCCGGCCATCATCTGGATCGGCGTCACCGAGAGGCCCTGACCCATCGGCAGGTTGCCGATCGTCGAGCCGGAGTATTCGTCCAGCTCGGGCACGAGCCCCTGCTCCTCGGCCGGAAACTGGACGCCGGTCGGACGGCCGAACCCGAAGCGGTTTATCCAGCGGCTGAATTTCTCGGAGCCGAGCTGCAACCCGACGGTCACCGCGCCGACGTTGGAGGAGTGGGCGAGGATCTGGGAGACGGTCAGCGTTTCGGTCCCGCGCGGATGGGAGTCTTCGATCACCCGGTCGGCGACCTGAATGCTGGGGGCCAGCGTGAAGGCGGTTTCCGGCGTCACCAGCTTTTCCTCGAGCGCCGCGGCGACGGTGAACGCCTTGTAGGTGGAGCCCGGCTCGTAGGTGAACCCGGTCGCCTTGTTCAGCAGGTCCTCGTTGCTGGATTCGGAGAGATCGGCCGGGTTGACGGGCGGCCAGTTCGCCATCGCCATGATGTGCGAGTTGCGGGGGTCCATGACGATCGCGGTGGCGCCCTTGGCCGCGTAGGCTTCGCCGACTTCGGCCAGCACCTGCTCGGCCTTCTGCTGGATCACCGGGTCGAGGGTGAGCTGGATGTCTTCGCCGTTGCTGGCCTCCTCGACCGTTTCGAGCCGGATCGGGTCGCCGAGGGCGTCGTGGACGATCCGCTGCTTGCCATCGGTCCCGTGCAGGATCGATTCCTCGCCCAGCTCCAGGCCGGTCAGCCCCTGGTTTTCGGAGCCGACCGCGCCGATCACCTGTCCCGCCATGTCGCCCTGGGGATAGATGCGCCGGCTGTCGGGCTGCTGGCCGATCCCTTCCAGGTCGAGGGCTTCGACCCTGGCGGCGGTCTCGAGGTCGACCCGGTGGGCGAGGTAGGAGAAGCCCGTTTCCTCGGTCAGCGCGCTCAGCACCTCCCCCTCGCTCTGTTCGAGGATCGGCGCCAGCTTCGCCGCCGCCTGCGGCGGATGCTCGACCTGGTAGGGCGTGGCGTAGATCGTCGCCGCGTCTTCGGAGGAGGCGAGCTTGTTGCCGCGGCGGTCGAGCAGACTGCCGCGCAGGCCCGGCACGTCGACCGTTTCGGTCTGCTGGGAAACCGCTTCGGAGGCAAGCTGCGCCCCCTTCACCCCCTGCAGCCAGAAGGCACGACCGACGATCAGCAGGAAACAGAGCAGGAAGCCGGCGAAGAGGAGGCCGATGCGGCGCTCGATCAACCGCATCGCGCCCGGTCCTAGCCCCCGGCGGCGGCCAGGCGCGCGGCGGCGGTGGCGACGTCGTCGGGGCCGGCCTCGATCAGCATCGGGTCTTCGACGTTGGGCATGAAGAGGCCCGCAGCAGCGGCCTCATATCGGATGCGGGCGGTGCCGTAGCGCTTCGCGACGCGGCCGCCCAACATCGAGTTCTCTTTGCTCAGGGTGGTGATCTGTTCGGCGATCCTGCCCGAGGAGGAGGCGAAGCTGAGGGTGCCGACGTTGAGGGCGACGATCCCGACCAGAAGCACGCCGAGGACCCCGATCCAGGCGCGCCCGCGGGTCAAACGCACGACCAGGCCGGAGTCGGGCAGCTGGCCGACCGCGACCGCGGTGCGGCCCGCCAGCGGGATCAGCTGGCCGCCGCCGGGCAGCCTCCTTTGGGGTGCGCGGGCGGGAGCACGCCGCGCCGGCGCGGCGGCGCGAGAGCGAGGCGCCGGACGAGCCGGTGCCGCCTTCCTGCGCGGTGGCGTCGTCCGCGACGGTGCAGGTGCCGGAGCGCTGCGGCGGGCGGGAGCGGCGACGGCCATCAGCCGGCCTCCCCGCTCGGCGACTCTTCGGCGACCTTGAGCGCGACCCGCAGGTGGGCCGATCGCGAGCGCGGGTTGGCCTCTTCCTCCTCGGGGCCCGGCGAGACGGCGCGGCGGGTCAGCAGCTCGGCCTCGGGCTCGTGGCCGCAGACGCAGACGGGAAGCTCGGGTGGGCAGACGCAGCCGCGCGCCTTGGCGGCGAGGAACTGCTTCACGGTCCGGTCCTCGAGCGAGTGGAAGGAGATCGCGCCGAGGCGCCCGCCGAGCGCCAGCGAGCGCCAGGCGATCGGCAGCGCCTCCTCGAGCGCGGCCAGCTCGCCGTTGACCGCGATCCGGATCGCCTGGAAGCTCCGCCTGGCGGGGTGGCCGCCGCCGAAGCGGGCGGCCGCCGGCATCCCGGCCTTGATCGCGGCGACCAGCTCGGCGGTGGTGGCGAGCGGGCGGCGGCGGACGATCTCGCGGGCGATCCCGCCCGCGTAGCGCTCCTCGCCGAAGCGGCGCAGGACCTGGGCGATCCGGGACTCCGGCCACTCGTTGAGGAGGTCGGCGGCGTCGAAGCTTTGGCGCGTGTCCATCCGCATGTCGAGCGGCGCGTCGTAGGAGTAGGAGAAGCCGCGCTCCATCGCGTCGACCTGCATCGAGGACATTCCGAGGTCCATGTAGATCATCTCTGGGCGTATGCCTTCGCCGCGCAGTGCCGCCAGCCCTGCCGCGAAGTCGGTGCCGAGGAAACGGGTCCGGCACGGCGCCTCGGCGGCGAACTCGGCGAACCGGGCCTCGGCGGCGGGGTCGCGGTCGATCGCGATCAGGGTCCCCTCCGGCCCCAGCAGCTCGGCCACCAGGCGGGCGTGACCGCCGCCGCCGAAGGTGCAGTCGACCGCGGTCTGGCCCGGCTCGGGCGCGAGCAGGGAGACCAGCTCGGGCGCGAGCACAGGCAGGTGCTCGGTCATCGCCCAGGCCAGGCCGCTCTCGCGACCGTCGTAGATGGGGATTCGCTCTGCATGAAGTCTCATGATCACGCGGTCCCGGCGGCGGCCAGTCCCTCCGCGATCTCGGGGGCGGCGGCGTCGAGCTCCTCCTCCTGCTTGGCCCAGGCCTCGGCGTTCCAGATCTCCAGGTACTCGCCGGCGCCGATCACGACGCAGTTGCCGTCGAGGCCGGCGTGCTCGATCAGCGGCTTGGGGACGCGGATGCGCCCGGCGGAGTCGAGCTTCTCGTCGAAGGAGCCGCCGTGGAAACGGCGGCGGAGCTGGCGGGCGTCGCGCCCGAAGGGGCTGTGCGGGGAGAGAAAGGTGTCGGAGAGCTGCTCGAACTCGGCGGGCGTGTGGACCCAGACGCAGGGGTCGAGGCCCTTGGACAGAACCACTCCGTCGGAGAGCGAGGCACGGAACCGCGAAGGGACCGTGAGCCGATCCTTCGAATCGAGGCTGTGCTCGTAGAGACCCCGAAAAGCCACCTCGGCAAGTCCTTTCTGAGCGGGAGGGCCGGAAAGAAGTTGGACCGGAGTGATGAGGTGGGAGGAGCCTCACCACCCCGGTCCTGGGCTTCAACTCGAGCGCCACAATAACCCACTCTCCCCCACTTTGCAACACGACCCTCCATTGCAAGCCCATTTGCATCCGCTGCCGAGCGCGCTAGATTCTCCGCCTTGAACGCGCCCGACGACGCCAACGAGCTCCGCACCTTCCACTTCCGCCGAGCGATGCGCGAGACCTCGACCTGGGTCCTGCTCGCGATCGTGGCGATCGCGGGCGGTGTCGCCGCGGCCGCCTTCGTCTCCCCACTGGTCGGCCTGCTGGCGGTGCCGGTCGTGCTGCTGCTGGGAGTCGCGGTGGTGCTCTGGATCGCCGACAACCGCGCCGCCGACGCCTTCTTCCAGATATACGCGGAGGGACGGGGACTCGCCCTGGAAGGCCGGTGCCCGCTTCCCGAAGCGACCCCGCTGCTGCGCAAGGGCAACAAGCGCTATGCCCAACGCACGCTGTCCGGTGCCCTGGCCGAGGACGTCGACGGCACCCTGGCGCTCTTCACCTACGAGGAGACGCACTACAACGGCAAGACCACCCAGACCACCTACTACAACTACACGCTCGGCCTGATCGAGGTGCCCGAGTGCGCCGCGCGCGTGCCGGAGCTCTACTGCCAGCGTAAGTCCGGTCTGAAGGCGCTGGAGAAGTTCGAGGACGCCTTCCGCGGGTCCAAAGAGAGGGTCGAGCTGGAGAGCGAGGCACTCGACGACCGCTACGAGATCTTCGCCGGAAAGGGCCAGGACGCCGCCTGGCTACGGCAGCTCTTCAGCCCCAGCTTCATCGTCTGGCTGACCGACTCGGCGCCCGAGCGCTTCGTCTTCGAGCTGGTCGGCGGCACCCTCTGCTGCTATGTCAACGGCCACGAGGAAAGCGCCGCGGAGCTTGACGCGGTCCGCGCGGCCAGCGCTGCGGTTGCGAAGCGACTGCGCGAAGAGTCGGTCGAGTAGCTACGCCCTAGTCGCACATAGAGCGACAAAGGCGCCTAGTCGAGACCCTGCGCTCCAAGGAAGAGGAAACGCTCGAAGGTTCGTCCAACTAGAAGCCCGCCAGAAGGGTTCCGGCGTTGGCGATCAGGGCGGCGGCGATCATCAGCAGGACCGACGGGACGAGGACCAGCGCGACGACGAGCTGGATCTTGGGGGCCGCGCGGGCGGCGCGCTCCTCGACGGCGCGGCGGCTGTCGCGGCGCAGGGCGCCGGCCTGACGGCGCAGCTGGTCGGCGAGGGGCGAGCCGAAGCGGCGCGAGCGCTCGATCGCGGCGACCAGCGTCGCCATCTCGCTGCCGGGAACGCGGCCGCGCAGCAAGCGCAGGGCGGCGCTGAGGGGCGTTCCGCAGGACAGCTCGGCGACTGCCACCCGCAGCTCCTCCGCCAGCGGGCCCTCGCCGGCGCGGGCCAGCTGCTCCAGGCCCGCGGCCGGACCGCGACCCGAGGCGGCGCTGACCGCGAGCAGGTCGAGAGCGTCGGGCAGCGCTGCGACCAGACGGCGGCTGCGCCGGCGCGCCTCGCGCTCCAGCAGGGCATCGGGGACGAGAAAGCCGGCCGCCGGCATCCCGATCGCAACCAGCACGCCAGTCCGCCCCGGCGCGGCCGGAGCGGCCGCCAGACCGACCAGTGCGCCACAGGCCACGCCGGCGAGCTTGGCGAGGAGGACGGCGCCGAGCGGCAGCCGGTGCTCGAGGCCGGAGCGTCGTAGGCGCTCCGGCAGTCCGAGCCGCAGAGCTGCCGCGGCCGAGCGGCCCGCCAGGCCGAACGGGAGCGCCCGCGGTCCCGAGCCGGCTCGGGCGACGGCCAGCTCGCGGGCGGCGGCGAAGCCGAGCAGGACCGCCAGCGCCGCCAGGGCGCCGGCGGCGCTCACTCCACCACCTGGGAGAAGCGCTTGATCGCGACGAATCCCGCCAGCTGCAGGGCCGCCGCCATCGCAAGCAGGACGGCGGAAAGCGGCGAGCCCAGGAGCTTTGCGAGGAAGCCGGGCCCGACCAGCTCGGCGAAGAGCGCGCCGCCGCTCGGCATCGCCACCACCAGAAGGCCGGTGAAGCGAGCCTGGGCGGTGGCCGAGCGGGCGTCTTCGGCGACCCGGTCGCGGGCTGCCGCTCCGGCGGCGAAGCGGCGCAGGAGTCCGGCGAGGTCCCCGCCGGCAAGGCGCTGGCTCAGCAGGGCGGCGGCGAAGGCGTCGACGCGCTGCGAGCGCATCCGGCGCCGCCACCCCACGATCGCCTCGACCGTCCCCGCCCCGAGGTCCAGCTCGGCCCCGAGCCGGGTCAGCTCGGCCGCCGGTGGGCCGTCGAGGGAGACGGCGGCGGCACCGAGGGAGGCCCGCAGCGAGCGCCCGGCGCTGAGCGAGTCGGCGACCGCGGTGGCGAGCGCCGGCAGCGAGCGCTCGACCGCGGCCCGGTAGCGGCGGCGCCGGCTGGAGATTGCCCAACCGCCGAGCGCCGGCCCGGCGATCGCAAGCGGCAGGGCGAGGAGCGGCCCCGCGAACAGCCATCCACCGAGGACAGCACCGGCGCCGGCGAGGATCGCGATGCGGCGTCGCTCGACGCTCGAGGGCGCGTACCCCTCGCTGCCCGCTCGGCGCAACGGCTCCAGCGCCGCCCGCACCCAGCCGGCCGCCGCGGGGCTGGCCCGGATCGCCTCGCGAACTCCCAGTGCCAGCAGGCCCCCGGCCGCGGCGGCGAGGAGCACCGGGAGCAATCCCGCCGAGCCGGTCATACCTCGGCGATCTGACTCACCCGCCGGCGCCCGTCGGACAAGCGCTCGAGGTGGACGACGAGGTCGATGCCCCGCTGCACCTGCTCCGCAACGGCCGCGTGCGGCAGCCCGAGGCCCGCCATCAGCGCCAGCGTCTCCAGGCGGCTCAGGGCGTCGGCCGGCGAGTTGGCATGGACGGTCGAGAGAGCACCGTCGTGGCCGGTGTTGAGCGCGGTCAGCAGGTCGAGCGCCTCCGAGCCCCTGACCTCGCCGATCACGATCCGGTCCGGCCGCATCCGCAGGGCGTTGCGGAGCAGCTCGCGGATCGTCACCTCCCCCCTGCCCTCGACCCCGGCCGGGCGACTCTCCAGCCTGACCACGTGCGATTGCTGCAGGCGAAGCTCCGCCGCGTCCTCGATCGTCACCACCCGCTCGCCCGGGGAGATGAAACTCGAAAGCGCGTTGAGCATGGTCGTCTTGCCGGATCCGGTGCCGCCGCTGACAAGAACGCTGCGCCTGGCCCCGACGGCGTCGCGGAGCAGGTCCCGCTGCGCCGCGCTGAGCGTTCCCAGCTCGACCAGTTCCTCCGGCCCTGGCCGCCGCGCACCGAAGCGGCGGATCGAGAGCGCCGGGCCGTCGACGGCGAGCGGCGGGATCACCACGTTGACCCGCGAGCCGTCGGCCAGCCTGGCGTCGACCATCGGGCTGAGCTCGTCGACCCGCCGCCCGAGCGGGGCGAGGATGCGCTCGACCGCATTGCGCAGCTCCTCCTCGTCTTCGAAGCGGACCTCGGTCGCTTCCAGCACACCCTGGCGCTCGACGTACACCCGGTCGGGACCGTTGACCATCACCTCCTCGACCAGCGGATCGGCGAGCAGGTCCTCGAGCGGTCCCAGGCCGACGCTGTCGCGGACGATCCGCGCAGCCAGCGCCTCACGATCGTCGGGGCCGAGTACGGCCGCCTGCTCCTCGACCAGGGCCCGAACCGCGTCGCCCAGGCCCTCCTCTTCGCCCCCGGTGGCCGCGGCGGCCCGTCGGCGCTCGACCAGCTGCGCCCGCATCGCGCCCGCCAGCTCGGCGACGTGTCGCTCGCGCGCCGTCATCGCCTACCCCTCCGGCAGGATCGTGACCTGGCGGGCGAAGCTCTGGGCAGCGATCAGCCGCAGGGCCTGAGCCCGGGTCAGGCCGAGGGTCGCCTCGACGGTCCCGCCGGCGTCGCTAGGACCGAGCGCGAGCAGCGGCACGGCGGCGGCGGCGACGTAGGCGCGCCCGGCGCCGGACCCCGACGATTCCGTCGTCACCACGACGTCCACCCTGGTCCCGGCCGGGTCGGCCCCGATGCCGAGCAGGGCGCCGGCGCCACTGACGGCGATCTCGACCGGCCGCCGGCCGCGATCGAGGACGGTGCCGGGATGCCGTGGACGAGGCGGGCGGAGTTGGGAGGAGAGGAGGTAGGAGCCGGCCGGGACGGCGGTCGCGGGCACCAGGCCGAGGGCTTCGGCCGGATGCGCGAGCGCCCCCGGCGGCAGGAAGCGAACCGGCACCCGGCGCACCTCCAGCCTCCCCTCGGCGAGCCCGGGATCGATCGCCCGGCCAGGCTCGAGTCTGGCGGTGGCGACCACGACCGCGCGCAGCCTGCCGAAGCCGCGAGCGACGCTGCTGCCGTAGCTGTCGGCGATCGCCGCCGCGGCAGCCGCGGCCACCCCGGCGGCGAGGAGGAAGGCGAGCGAGCGGCCGCGTCTGCTCACGTCGGCCCCGCAGGGTCGAGGAGCGGCAGCTCGAGCACCGCCGCGGTCCCAGAGCCCGAGCGGCGCAGGGCGAACTCGCCGCCGTGGGCGGCGGCGGTCCGCCTGACGACCCGCAGGCCGTACCCGCGCCGGCGACGCCCCGACAGGCGGGCGATCAGCTCG
The DNA here is from genome assembly GCA_963799835.1 of uncultured Solirubrobacterales bacterium. Classification (GTDB taxonomy): domain Bacteria; phylum Actinomycetota; class Thermoleophilia; order Solirubrobacterales; family 70-9; genus VAYN01. The sequence continues at coordinate 2,119,243 of CAWCYE010000002.1, read as the reverse complement.
GCCGGAGTCTCGCGACGCGAAGCGGGGCGCGAGGCGCGCCCGGAATCCCGCACGGCTATCCGCAGCCGGTCCTCGGTCGCGTCGACCTCGACGACGATCTCGGGCCCGCCGTGCTCGATCGCGTTGACGACGAGGTTGTCGAGCGCCTGCGCGAGGGCGTAGCGATCCCCCTGCAGGCGCGGGTCCGCCGCCCGCCACCGCAGCCCGAGCGAGCCGCCCGCGAGGGCGGCCCGGCTCCGCCATCGCCCCACCGCCGCCTCTAGCAACGGCATCGCCCGAAACGTCGCGACCGCGCTTGCGGCCGGCTCGCCGTTGATCTCCCGCTCGAGCCGCTCCAGGGCGGTCGAGGCCATCTGCAGGGACCACTCGACCGTCGGCTCGGCGCGACGGCCCGCCGGCGCGCTCAGCGCCAGGGCCTGCAGCGGTCGCCGCAGCTCGTGCAGCGCCTCGTTGAGCGCGGTGCGCCGCCGCCCGGCCCGCAGGCTGCCGGCAGTCGCCGCCGCAAGCGAGGCCGCGAGCGGCCAGCCGGCCGCGATCTCTGCGAGCGCGAGGGGGATCTCCATACCGCCTGATACCGGGGACCACATGGCCGGTTAAGGGCGGCATCCCGTCGATCTCTCCCCCCGCGCCACAGAGAGTGGGAGGAAGCACGCCCGCCGCACCTTCGCGGTCTCGGCCAGGCGCTTGGGGGCGGCGGGCGTGCGTGGTTGAGACCTACCGAGCGAAATCGGGGTTCCAACCATGGTCCAGAGGACACCGGAAATAGCGGATCGTTTTGGGATACTCGATCGACAAACTCGGGGTGGGGACCTCTGTAATGCCACCCTCCGCCCGAGCCCATACCACCCAGGAGGACTCCCGCCTTGGCTCAGACCCGCACGTCACCGGAGGGCATCACGCAGCAGCTTGCGAAGGCCCTCGCCCACCCGCTCCGCGTTCGCATCCTGACTTCCCTCCACAGGGGAATCTCCAGCCCCAACCAGCTTTCGCAGGAGCTGGGCGAGCCGCTGGGGAACGTCAGCTACCACGTCAAAACGCTGCTCGAATACGACTGCGTGGAACTGGTCAAAACCGAGCCCCGGCGCGGCGCGGTCGAGCACTTCTACCGGGCCACCGAGCGCGCGTTCTTCAGCGATGCCGAGTGGGCGAAGGTCCCGGCCTCGGCCCGCAAGGGCATCTCCGGCGTGACCCTGCAGTCGATCGGCCAGGACGCGACAGAGGCGCTGATCGCGGGCTCGATCAACGCGCGCACCGACACTCACCTGACCCATACCCCGCTGCTCGTCGACGAGCAGGGCTGGGATGAGCTGACCGCGCTGCTCGCCGAGGCGCAGAGTCGCGCGGTCGAGATCCAGCAGGAGTCGGCAGACCGGCTCGCCGAAGCGAAGACCGAGCCGATCTCGACCAAGCTCGCGATCCTCCACTTCGAGTCGCCGACGAAGGACGCGTCCAAGTAGCGCCGATGAAGCGACCCCCACCGCGGTCGCCGTGGTCGCCGCCCGGAGTCGTTATCGGCTGAGGACGGCGACCTCGCAGCGGATACCCGGCGCCCGCTTCATTGCTCCATCGGCCGTCAGGAGCACCGTTCCGAGGGCCTCCGCCAAGGCGACGTAGCAGGCGTCGTAGGCGCTGAGGTTGTCACGCAGCTCCCAGACCCGCGCGAGCAACGGCAGATGCGGGACGCGCTGGAGGGGAAGCGCCGCCAGGTCCGCCAGCGCCTGAGCGGAGCGGCGCTCGTCGAGTCTCTCGGCGCGAGCGGCGCGACGCAGGGTTGACGTCACCTCGACGTCGATCAGCTCCGGCGCCACCAGCTGCTCACCGCGCAAGCGCTCGCGAAGCCGGTCGCCGCCCTCGTCGTCGGTGACGAGCGCTTCTGCGATCACTGAGGCGTTGACGACGATCACGAGCGTCGCTCGCGGTCGGCGCGAATCGAGTCGACCACGAAGTCGCGCGTGACCGAGCTGCCCGAGCGAGAGCCGATGCGATCGAGGACCTCCTCCAGCGTCTCCGCCTCGGCCTGGCGGGTCAGCTGTGCGAGCAGGTATTCCTGCATCGACTGCCCGGCGGCGGCGGCCCGCTTGCGCAGCACCCGGTGCACCTCCGGCGGAACGTTCTTGATCTGGACGCTTGGCATCGTTCGTTTCGAATCTAGCGCCATTTTGGCGCCATTGCCAGTACTTTGGCGGGGCCGTCGGACGGCACGATCCATTGCGATGGCGACGGCGTCGGTCATCCGTCGATCAGCCGGTAGCCGATTCCCCAGCAGTTGATGACGTAGCGGCCGTGCTCGGGGTCGAGTTTGCGGCGCAGGCGGCTGGCGTGGGCGATCCCTTGATTCTTTCCGGCATCGTAGAGCGGCTCCCGGCGGAAGATCGGCCGCAGCGAGGTGTAGCCCTCGACTGCCTGCTCTCTGACGACCGGATCGATGACGAGATCCCCGAGCCAGGCTAGGTCGGCATGAACTTGGCTCGCTGGCCCGACGCGGCGTAGCCGAAACCCCTCGAATAGTCGAACCAGTGCGGCTCGAACGACGTCAATGCCATCCGTATCCTCTCTCTCACCAGCGACTGCCTTGCGGATGTCGGAAAGCATGGCAAGGGTGTCGCGCTCCGAATCGCGTAGATCGCCCCACGTCTCGATTTCAGCCAGCCTCTCGGCGATCAGGTCGACTTCCGCACTCGCGCCCTGTAGCTCCGCCTCGAGTTCGGAACGGAATTCCGACCAGTTGGCAGCACTAATCCTGCCATCGATGTAGTCGCGTCGGACCCGGGCTAGACGATCTTCAGCCCGACATCTGTCGGCAACGGCCTGATCACTGAGCGTGCGCACCTCGCCTAGCTTCTGCTCGCGGCTGCTGGCAAGCTGGGCCCGGGTCGCCTCCACATCTAGCCCCAGCTGCTCAAAATAGGCGTGGACCGCAGAGTCAACGACTCGCCGGGGCAGAAGAGGGACATCGCAGCCACCAAGGCGACCATGGCGCCGCTCGCACACGTAGGACTCATAGCTGGGTTCGGAGCGGCAAATCATCGTCCCGCCACAGACGCACCGCAGCAGACCCCCTCTGAGAACATGCCCTGCAAGCGGAGGCCGGCCGCGGCCGGCCTTTCGGCGGGCTTGGAGGAGATCCTGGGCCTGCTCCCACTTTCCAGTCGGGATCATCGGCTGGTGAACGCCATCGAGAATGGCCTCGTTGTGACGGAGCTTCCCTATGTAGGTTGGGTTTGAGAGGATCTGGCTTATGGTTGAGGAGCGCCAGAGTCGTCCGCGTCGGGTTGACACCTGATCCTCCTCCAGCCCCCGGGCGATTGCTGAAAGCGATTTGCCGGCGAGGAACTCGTCGAAGATGCGCGGGACGACCGCGGCCTCCTTTGCGACATGGACCAGCTGCCCGCTCGGCTTGTCGTAGCGATAACCGTAGGGTGGCGGCCCGCCGCCATGCAGGCCTTTGGAACGGCGGCGCTCCAAGCCTGCTTTGACTGCGAGAGACTTTCGGCGAGAATCCTCGTGGTTGCGCTGGCCAGTGACAACAGCGTAGAGGAGGTCCGCAAAGGTCTGGGGATCCTGAATCGACCGGATTTTGACGTTGTTCTTGATCGCCCAGAGCGCGTACTCGACTAGGTGCGCAGCCTGAACTCCATCCCCGCGAGCGATCCGATCGGAGTGCTGAATGATGAACACGCACTCGCCATGCTCAACTGCCAGTCGCTCAGCCTCGGCCCGGGCCCTTGCAAGTCCCGGCCCTCTGTCGCCGGTATAGGCACTGGCGCCCTCGTCACTGAATTCGGCGACGACCTCGCAGCCATCCGATTCAGCCAGCTCACGACCTTCGTGAAGTTGGGTGGGAATGGAGGCGTTCTTGTCTGCGGTCGATTTCGCGCCGTAGAGGATCGCCGGCTTCACGAGGCCTCAGCCTATCCAGCGCGAGCTTGGCGATGCACAGCCTCGAGGATTACCTGCGTATTCGAGGCGGATGATGGGAGATCCAGGCTGCGCCGAAGCTCAGCGATGTCTTGACCCATCTCTGAATACTGGGACGGGGACAGAGTCAACAGCACGTCGATTACGTCCGCGTGGCGAGCCCTTGGCTTCTCGACGGTCGCACGGCTCACTGCATCGACTCGCCTCGGCACATGAAGCAGCGGCCGCCGAAGCGACTGGGCTCGAAGCCGCATTCCGGACACTCGGGCACTCGCCTCGGTGCCGGGTACCAGGGCCGGATCGTCCACTCGCCGGTGGCGATGTTTTCCGCTTTGACGTTGTGGACCACGCGCACGCCGGGGATCGAGAGCCAGCGGCAGACGATTCGCCATACGCCCTCCGAGCAGGCGCCCGAGCGCCAGGTGTAGAGGCGGCCGACCATGCCGTCAGCCACCGCTCCCCTCCTCCTTGAGGGCGGTGTCGTCAGCGGCTCGACACCCTGCGCATAGGTTTGCCCCAAGCGGTGCACCACAGCACTCGCACTCGCAGGCCGCCTGCTCCAACTCCTCGATCCGCTTCTGCTTCTCGGCTGAGCCCTCTTCAACTCGGTCAAGGGCAGCTTCGTACTTGCGAATCTCCTCCTCGGCTCTGGCGATCCATTGGTCCTTCTCGGCGACTACTTGCTCGTGGTCGGAGAAACGGACTGAGTCAAAAGCGTCGGCGGCGGCAGAGCCGCAAACAGGACACCCAGCGCCGTCCGGGCGGTTATGGATTGCCCCGCAAGTACAGGCGCGAATCGCAAACCGCTCGATCTCCCCCACTCCCCTATCTGGCATTGGGGGTCTCCTCGACCTTCAGGCAACGGGAGCAGGTGACCTCGCTAGCGGAACCCTCGGCCAGGGCCACTCGGTTGGTTTCGCGCATGCCATCAACTTCGGATGCGCTGCTGTACTCGACGCCACAGAGAGTGAGTAGTTCGCCAGCGGTTCCTCGATGCGCCGAGTGGACTGCCTCTCCTTTGCCGACACGGACCAAGAGGTCACTCCCCATCGCTCTCCCCCTCCATGAGTTCCTCTGCCTTATCGAGGGCGGCTTGGAGATCATCCCCAGCCTGAGCGTGGGGAGTGCGTTGGACTGGCTCTGATAGAACGGACCAGGGACGCTCGCCCGTGTGCATCCGGGCGCGTTCGTGACGGGACTTGGTCAGCGCCTCCACCGCCTCCTCGCTCAGCACTGCCTCCCTGAACCGCTCCCACACCTGGGCTTCGATCTTGGGAAGGTCGGAGACGGCGATATATGGCCCGTCTTCGACGCTTCGCATCGGGATCGGGCGGCCATTCCGATCAGGCGGCGCTTTGAATCGCTCCACCCCCGCCGGCAGGCTCTGGTCAGGCATCGGTGGCCTCGATCTCGATCTGCCACATCGGCCATGAGCGCTTTGCCCGGGGAGTGCAGCGAACGATGGTGCCCTCTTCCCAACCGTTGATTCGGCACTCGATCTCGGAGGCTTCGCGCATGAGAATTGGCCGCAGCGTCAGAGATATATCCACTGCGGCGGGGTGCGCAAGGTGGCGGTAGTACGCCTCGAATTCGGCCAACAAGGCAATCTCGTCCTGTCCCTCGATGACGTCGTGCCAGCCCAGGACTTCATTCCCATCCTTGTCGGTGAATGGTTCGCCGTCCGGCTGGGGCGAGTACTCCCACTCGCGCTTGGTCATCCCCCGCTCCCTTCGGGTGCTGGGATGTAGCGGCGGAGCTTTTGACCGGCGTAGTAGGGCGTCGAGCGCACCGCCGAGCGGTAGGCGAACTGCGGCCCGGCGTGTTTTCCCTCGTTCGTTTCGAGCATGATTTCGCCCGGCCAGTCCTCCCCCTCCCCGCTCTGTGGCTGGCAGTCGGGGCAACCGGGGCAAGGGATGGTGTAGCGCTCGCGTGGCTCGTAATTCGCTTCCTTGACGATGCCACCACTACCACCGCAACGCCCCTCCCCGCTCTCTTGTGAGGCGAGGGCGGCGCGAAGTTTGGTTCGAGCCGACTTCAACGCAGGCGGCGCAGGGGTCTCGACCGTATCCTCGCTCAGCCCGGCTTCGCAAACGTCGTCCAGCCGTTCCGCCTCCTCCCGCTCCAGCTCTATGTAGATGCGGTCAGGCATCTCGAATTCCCCTGGGCGCTGGGACAAGATCCGGAAAAAAGTGCTTGGCGAAGTGTTCGTTCTCATCTCGAAGAGATGCGGCGACTCCGTGAACCTTGCATTCCTCTTCGTTGGCAGCACACGTACAGATTCGCTCCACTGCTGGTTCTCTCTCCCCGCAACGCTGGCAAGTTGAAGTCGTGAGTGGGTTGAACTTCAGACAGCACAAACATTTCCAGTGCGTCGCCTCACCCACGGTCGGCCTCCATTGCGTTGTCGAGGGCGTCAGCAGCTTCGTTCCACGCTTGCGCGTGAGCATTTCTCTCTGGGTCCTCAGGCACCGCGACGCCTTTCTCACGAAAGGATTCAGCTAAATTCCCAAACTCCTCCAACCACATGCGCTTGAGGTGGGGTTCGGCGGTTTGGAGAATCGTTTCCAGGGAACGCCGGAGCTTGAACTGCTGCACGCGGCCTTCGACTGGAATCAGTTCTTCGGCCGCCTTGAGCGCGGCCTCCACCGCCTTGTCTCGGTGGTCGCTACTCATCGTCGGCTACCCCCTCTGCTCGCTGCAGCCGATCGATCTCGGCCTCAAGGAGAGCGGCTGCACGGACGAGCATCTCGATGCGCTCTGGTCCCTTGGTGGGGATCGCGTAGGAGAGTTGGCCGGGGGCGCCGGGTCTGCGCATGTCCTCCTTGGCGTCCCAGGGCCAGGGGTCTCTGAAGTGGAAGCCGGCCGAGTAGTGGTACTCAACGAAGAGCTCGCGTGGCATCGCGTAGCACGCGGCCGCGTGCGCCAGCTCTCCGCCCACCTGCGCGTCGTCGTGCTCCTCGTTCCAGCCTTCCTCGGTGATCCGGCGCTGGCGCTCGACGGCGATGAGCTCGGCCAAGGTCTTCATGATTCCGGCCACTTCCAGGTACGTAGGGCGGTCCAGAGGCCCTTGAGCAAGTGGCCGATGAAACCCATCAGGCCACCTCCAAGACGAGTTGACCGATCTCAACGTGGGCCTTCTCCTGGCGCTGGCTACGGCCGACAAGACCCAAGACCTCCTCGATATCTCGCCCTACGTGCTGAGCCCAGAAGGCGATCCTTGCCTCGGTGATCGCCACGTACTCGGGGTCTTTCTCGATGCCGATGAAGTCGAAGCCCTCTAGGACCGTCGAGCAACCGATGGAACCAGAGCCAGCGAAGTGGTCGAGGACAACGCCGCCGGGTGGGGTGACGAGGCGTACGAGGTGGCGGCCGAAGTTGATCGACTTCACGGTCGGATGGTGATTGGCCGTCTTGTGCGGCTGCCAGTTCTCCCTCGGCGCAGCGCGGTCGAGCTTGGGGTACTGGATTGAGCCGTAGCCATCATCGGCGCTCTTGGCGGCGGGGAACTCCTCCAGACCCGCATTCCGCTCACCCCGTGAGGCCTTGGCGCAGTAGAAGAACCTGCTGGCACCTCCGGAGTCGCCGTAGAGCTGCGAGCGGTCGCCGTTGCCATGGAGGCCGGAGCCGATCGCGACACGGTCACCTTCCTGCTTTCGGACTCCGCCGCTGCTGAATCCAGGTCGGTTGCCGCTCTGAGCATCCAGCTCAGCTACCGGGCAGCCGGGGGCGCAGTCCCAGGCCGCAACAACCTCTTCGCCGCCTTGGCCACCCGACATGTCCTCCTCGCTGCCCTCGCCGAAGATGCCCGAGAGACCACCGCTCTTCGCCGAGGCCTTGCCGCTCCCATTGGAGGGCTTGACGATCTTGGTCCCCACCTGCTCGCACTCCTCCAGGTGGGAGAGGACGACGTTGGCGGGCCAGCGGCCCTCTGGGTTCTGCGTCAACTCGCCATCGGCACCGAAGGTCGAGCCGCTGTTCTTGATCGACTCGCGCAAGTGGGGGTTCTCGGCGAGGTTCCCACCGTTCACCGTCTGATGCTCAATCCGGCACCCATCTACATTGATCCCCCCGGTCCCGTACTCCACAAAGTTGGCGGTCGTCGAGCCTGAGAACGGCTTACGAGCGAGCCACCAATCCTCCGTTGCGGGCTTAAGGGCAGTGCCAACCCCATCGCCCAGATTCTTGCTCTTGGGGAAGCCGGTGCCGAAGTGATGGGCAATCCGGTCCCGGATCTCCCAGCCGGCCTCTTCAAGCGCAAGCGCAGTCCAGTGCGAGGTGCGCGGGAGGGCCCAGACGAAAGCGTGGGCACCGGGCTTGCAGCACCGCAGGGCCTCGACCATCGCTTTCGTCAGCCATTCGACCCAGCGATCCCGGCCGCCCCGGTCACGATCCCAACTCTTGCCCATGAAGGCAATACCCGCAGGCGGGTCGCAAACCACCGCGTCGACGCTGGCCTCCTCGAGCTTCGCCATCTCCTTGATGCAGTCGCCTTGGAGGATTTGCCAGGTCACGCCGCTACTCGCTCCCGCTCGAAGTCGAGGATCCGTCGGCCGATCCACTCCGCGATCTGCGGGACAAGGGCGTTGCCGAGGGCGGCAAGGCGGTCCACTCGGGAGGGAACCCCATCAGCCACTCGACCCACATTGGGTTCAACGGCCCACCAGGCGCCGCTTCCCGAAGATTCCTGCCCCCCTGACCCGCTCCATCGATCGGCGTCGGAAACGTCTCCCTCGCCACCGCCGTCGCCAGGTCGTCGCCCCCGTCCGTGGTCAAGCGCTGCGCCTGAGCGAAGTCCGGCCCGCTCGGCGTTGCCGTTGGAGTCGGCCAGCTTCTCCGCTCCTCCTCGTTGACCGCTCGGCCGAGCTCGTTGCCGCTCGGCCCCGGTCGCCGATGCTGGCCTGGCTTCGACATCCCGTGCGGCGTCGGCCATTCCTTGCGTCGAGAGCCCTTGCCCGTCCTCACCACCGCCAGAAGATCCCCCCGGCCACCCTTGTCCCCGTCCGTCGCCCTCGGGGTAGGCAACGAGCCAGATGCGGTCCCGGCGGTGAGGGGCGCCAACGGCCGCAGCAGGTATGCAATCCCACTCCGCGTCATACCCGCACGCGGCCAGGTCTCCGAGAACTCGTCCAAGCCACTCGTTTCGAGTGAGAGCTGGGACGTTCTCCACGACGACGTATCGGGGTCGAAGCTCGCCAATGATCCGAGCGAACTCGGCCCAAAGACCCGAGCGCTCGCCGTCGATTCCTGCTCTTTTGCCGGCGCTGCTGAGATCCTGGCAGGGGAAGCCTCCGCAGATGAGATCGACCGGGGGGAGGTTGTGGGCGCCGACGTCTCGCACGTCCTCGAATCGCTCGGCGTCGGGGAAGTGCTGGGCGAGGACGGCTCGGCAGTAGGCGTCCTGCTCGACCTGCCAGACGGTGCGCATCCCAGCTCTCTCGAATCCGAGGTCGAAGCCACCGATGCCTGCGAAGAGGGAGCCGACATTCACGCCACCTGCTCCCGTGCGGCAGCCGGGAACTCATCCCAAGTTCGCCCGTCAAGCTCCCGCCCTCCAGCCTTCGGAGTGCGGCCTCCCCACTGCTTGAAGAAGAAGGCGGGCTCGGGATCACAGCTACGGGATGCGTCCCGTAGGCCCCGGACCCACGACTCCTCAATCTGGCGGCGCTTTGGTCCGCTCTCCCCGCCGACGATCAACCAGTCAATGTCGGTGAGGTCAAGCTCAGGTCCAACCGCGCCATCGGACCAGTAGCCGATCAAAGTGCCGTCGACATCTACCTCGTCGTCGCCGTCGTAGACCAGCGGCCCCAGCAGTGGCTCCGCGCTGATGAACCGCACTGCTGCCGGCGTTTCCCGAAGCAGGTCTGCTCGGTGTACGAAGCGGCGGTTCTCTATGGAGACGCCGAGCCAGACGTTGGGAAGTGGGAACGCAGGCCACTCGGGGGCCACAATCCTGGCATCGTCGCGAGCGATTGCCCACATGTGCAGGTGATCTCGCATCCGCTCTGGCCGCTTGGTTAACACCTGGAACGTGTGTTGCGACGACCTCGCCATTACGTCGAAGACGCGGTAGATGTACTCGTCGGGAATCTCCTCGTGAAAGAGGTCCGACATCGAGTTGACGAAGACCCGGCGGGGTTTCCTCCAGCGCAGCGGTTCCTCGAGCTTGTCGGGGTGCAGCGTGAGGCCGAAGCCGGGGCCGCTGGTCTTCGGGTCGCCGTCGCGCTGGTAGCGGACCTTGGGATCAGGCTTGCCTTCGCGACGGGCCTTCTCGATGCGGCCCTGCTCTTTCCGTTTCAGACGCTCGGCCAGGTCGAGGGCGTAGCAGTGGGCGCAGCCCGGGGAGACGCGGTCGCAGCCGGTGACCGGGTTCCAGGTGATGTCGGTCCACTCGATGGCGCTCTGATTAGCCATCGAATTCCTCCTTGGCCTTTCTGTTGGCCTCGACGCAGCTATCAACGAGAATGCGCCAGAGCTGCTCGACCAATCGCTTGCTACGTCGAGTTAGCCGTCCCTCAAATCGCTCCTCGATAGCCCAGTGCGTCTCCGGGCGCATCCGAAAGAAGCGCCGACCGGTTCGCCAGGCGACCGCCCCTAGCACGGTCCCGTCGCTTGCTGCCATGTGGAACATCAAGCATTTGGCGCCCGTTTCGGTGTCGGTGTAGACCTTGTCGTCGAACCGGACGGGCACCATGCCTTGGGGCGCCTGTGCGCCCCAGTCCTCCGGGTAGTCGATCGTGCGGCTCGGCCCAAGGATTTCGGCCATTGCATCAGCCACCCGCTACCTCCCCCCAGTTGTCGGGGTGAAGGGAATCCGACTGAGCTAGCTTGGGAGGTCGTCGATGGGAAGACGCGCGGGCGCGGCGAGTCATGGTTTCGCCGTCGCCCGCGGTAGCTGGTTTGCAGGTGGTGGTCCCGCGGCTCACGCGGCGACCTCCACGGGCGCCCACTTCTTGCCGGTCAGCCTCTCCACAACAAGCGTGGGACTGACCCGATGGGCCTCCGTTATATGGGCGATCTCGGCGAAGTAGCCGTGGGTGATCAGCGCCGGCAGGATGTCGAGTTCGCCGTTGTCGAAGAGTCGGTGGCAGCCGCCCGAACTATCCCTACAGAGCGGGCCGACACACAGCGCGTCATTGCAGCCCCCCGCCCCGCGGGGCCAGAGGTGGGCGGGGTCGATCGCGACGTAGTCCGACTTCTCCCGTCCGCAGACGAGGCAGGCCAAGCCGTCGACCTTGGCGCGCTGTGCCGGCGAGGCGGCGAAGCCTCTCCTGCGCTTGAGAGTCGATCCTCGGCGGCGCACTCCGGACACCTGTCCGTTCCCCCGCTGCATCGGCTCCCGGCGCTGGAGCGCTTTCACGTATTTGAACGGCTCGCCGTGAACGTCGCAGGGGCCAGGATGGCCATGCGACATTCCGCTGTTGATCTCGCACCCCTGCGGGCAGCGGTAGAGCATCTAGGACCAGTCCCCGAGGTGCCGGACCACGACACGGCAGGCGCCATCGCTCATCGTCACAACCTGAATGTCGAGATTGGCGCCGAACGCGTTTCGAATCCGAGCAGCGGAGTGCTTTAGCTGCTGCGCCTGGCGAAAACGGGCGGCAATACAGACCGCAGCAAACATCCGCAGCGCAGAAGCCGCCTCATCCACCTGTTGGAGGAAGCGGGAAAAGTCAACCGCGACAATAAGTGCGACTTGTGACACCTACATCGGCCCCAAGGTCGGTTCACGGACGATTGCTTCCAGGCGGGTGATCGCGTCGCTGGCCTCGTTGGACCAGCGCACTGTGGGCGTCTCGATTTCAGCGATGCCGGCGAGGTGCGCGATTGTGTTGCGCTGGGGAGCGGTGGGTGAGCGTCGAAATCGACGGGTCCGCTCCGCAGCTAGGAAGGCAGCCGACCTCATGCGGCCGGCTCCAACCCGGAGGTACCCGCGAACGACCGCACCGAACCTATGTACAGAGCGGGGGTCATGAGGCCCCCGACCCCGACCACGACCGCGACCGCGACCACGACCGCGACCGCGACCCCGACCCCGACCGCGACCCCGACCCCGACCGCGACCACGACCGCGACCCCGACCCCGACCGCGACCCCGACCGCGACCACGACCCCGACCACGACCACGACCGCGACCACGACCGCGACCGCACCGAACCTATGTACAGAGCGGGGGTCATGAGGCCCCCGACCCCGACCACGACCGCGACCGCGACCACGACCGCGACCGCGACCACGACCGCGACCCCGACCCCGACCGCGACCCCGACCGCGACCACGACCCCGACCACGACCACGACCGCGACCACGACCGCGACCGCGACCACGACCGCGACCGCGACCACGACCGCGACCGCACCGAACCTATGTACAGAGCGGGGGTCATGAGGCCCCCGACCCCGACCGCGACCCCGACCGCGACCGCGACCCCGACCGCGACCCCGACCGCGACCGCGACCACGACCCCGACCACGACCCCGACCGCGACCCCGACCGCGACCGCGACCACGACCACGACCGCGACCACGACCACGACCGCGACCGCGACCGCACCGAACCTATGTACAGAGCGGGGGTCATGAGGCCCCCTTACTTGCTGGAGGTAGGCAGGTCATGCTTCCAAGGGAACGCGTCGACTGCCGTCGCCAGGTTTACGAAAGCCGGGCCGACGTACTCCACCTCATTGAGGGTCCCATCGGCGATCGCTTTGTTGAAGCGGCCGCTGTCGGCAACCCATGAAGCGTTCAAGAGGGTAGCCCAGCCATCCTTGATTTCCTCCACCTCGCCCACCAGATGGTAGGTGACGGTGCGGATAAATACTTTGTCTCCAGCTTTGAACATATTCACTCTCCTTTGGTGTTTTACGTTTGGTGTAAGTCTCCGGCGTCATCGACGCCGCTTGGTTGAATTCCTCGAAGGTCTCGCCTAGGGGGCATCACGCCGCTTGACTCCAGCCAGGTGGTGCCTCAGAAATCAGCTCCTCGACCAGCCGCCGACGCTCGCGCTCGGTCAGTTCGGCAAGGCGCAGCTCGGAGTGCCAGACGCGGCGGCCCAGGGTCGGATCGCCGGCAAGTCGGTTCAGGGCTCGATTCAGCCTGCTCCGACCCACCTTCGGTACGAGGCTTGCCGTGCTCCTACCCCGTGGGCAGAAGAGGCTTCGGAGTCTGTAGCGCCCCAGCTCGGGCGTTGGCTCTCGCAGCGCCTGAGCGACAACCGACGCAGGCTCCCCGGTCAGCAACCGCCGCTGGCGCGCCCCCTCGATCCTGACCTCCTGGGCGCGAGCAAGCGACTTCATGCTCTGCGCGCTCATGCCGACCACTCCCCGGCTGCGATGAAACAGACGTCCTCGAAGCCCGTGTCGGCCAGCGCTTCGGCTATCAGCGATGAGTAGCGGCGCTCTGCCCAGGCCCGCACACCTTCAGGAGCGGTGAGGTAGAGGATCCCGCTCTGCGCATCGACGGCCCTCAGCGGCTCGATCCAGAGCCGGTAAGTCGACCCCGGCACGGAGGCTCGCAGACGCTCCTTCACCGTCGCCAGCACTCCCTGACTCACTCGACGGGTCTCGGCGAAGCGGCGTTCCATGGCCCCCACCTCGGCGGCCTTCACCCGCTCGTAGCCGGCGAGGTCTCGCTTCCGCTTCGATCCGTCTTCGACGACTCTGCGGTACCTCTCCTGATCCGTGACCGCTGACATCAGGAGCCGACCTCTGAGAGAGGGGGGATCAGGGGGGGGTCTAGGAGACGAAAACAGAAGACTGCAAACAGAAGGCTTGCGCCACCCTTGAAGCAATTGGTGTGAGTGTGCTTCAAGGGTGGTTCCTTTTTGGTTTGCGATTGGCGCGACCACCCTTTGCCGACTTCTCGCGCCATTTGCGCTGCTTTTCGCGCTCGGCCTCCTGGCGCGGATTGATCAGCTTTCCGTTGCCGTCGCTCTCCCAGCGGGGAGCAAGGTGGGTGTCCCAGAGCGTTTTGAACTTCCTCTTGGTGAGGCCAACGTAGGAGTCGAGACCCGCCAGATCCGCCGGTAGCCCGCCCTCGGTCCAAGCGAAAGAGAGCAGGTCGATATAGACGCCGCGCGCTTCGACTGGCATCGTCCGGGTGGACATCACCCAGTCCGCAGGGTAGAACTGAAACGCGGGGGCTTTCGCGGGCGTCGATGCCACTCACCTCCCCCTACGCAGCCTCGGCGTCGGTGAGTGGACTCAGCGGGCGCGGCGACGGCTCCTCGAAAAGGCGAGCCGGCCGTAAGTCGGGCGTCCCGGGGCTGGTGCCAGTCGGGGAAGAGGGTGACCCCTCCGGTCCTTGCGGATTCGGAACACCAGCCCCGGGACTATCGCCCGAGTGGAGGGAGGACCCAAGGCCAGACGAGGGATGTGGGACCTCGTCAATGCCACCTCCCCCCACTCCGACGATCCGGTCCCGACCGAGTTCGGTCAGCCGGTACTCGTTGGACTTAGCTCCGTTTCGGCTTGCGATCCGCGACTTGCGCCGGCCGCACTCGACGATCCACTGCTGGTTGACCAGCTTCGCGATCTGAGAACCGATGAGGTTGCGATGCTCGCCGGGGATGCCGAGCGCCTCCAGCTCGTCGGCATGGAAGACCTCGGGCGGGTGGGAGCGGAGCCAATGGAGGATCCCCTCGCGGACGATGGCGGACCAGTGAGCCTTAGCCGCTTCCTGCTTTTCGCGGATTCGCTGTATGGGCGGGGTCTCAGCCACAGGCACGCTGGTTCCGCTTCGATAGCTCGTAGAAGTGCTCGACTGCGCCGCGGACCTGGCGCTGGCCGACCAGTTCGATCAGGTCCGCTTTGGCCAGCTCGGTGACGTGGTAGTTGGTGTTCGAGAGCGGCATTCGCAACTCAACGGCCAATTCGCTCGGCGATAGTTTCCGGCCGCCGTCGATCCCCAAGACCTCGAGGATCGAGATACGCAGCGGGTGGACGAAGGCTCTGGCGACGCGCTCCCAACACGCAGCGGTCATCAGCCCCTCACCGCCAGTCCCGCGACCTGTTCGAACTCGACGCCGGTGACCTCTGGGGGCTTGCCGGTGTCCTTCACCACGTCGCGCATGTGCTTGCGCAGGGCGACCTCGTCCACGACCTTGAACTCGTCGGGCACCTCCGAGGGATCAACGATGGTGAACTCCCACCGCTTGGGCGTTGAGATGCCCTCGGGCTTGGCCGGAGCCTGGACGACGGCAGTCGGAAGCTCAACCTCAGGAAGCGCTGCGATCGCGTCAGCGGCGGTTGCCGCCTCTTGGGCCTTCTCCCGCGCCTCGTCGGCCAAGACCTGCAGGTCAGGATCCTCAGTCGCCAACTCCTCGGCTTCGCGGGCTTCCTTCTCCCTTGCTTCCTGCTCGGCCCGGGTTTGTGCCTCCTGCGCTTCGCGCTGCTGGCGGATCTTCTGCTCGCGCTCCTGGCGCTCCCGCTCAAGCCGTGCGGCCTCCTCTTGGCGGACCCGCTCCTGCTCGTCGGTCCAGCCCTGGACCTTGCGACGCACGATCTCGTCCGCCTCCTCAAACGGCGCCATCGCCGCTTTGAAGTCTGCGTTGATCTGTTTCACCGTCGCGTTCAGCGGGTCGACGTACTCCCGCCGCTTTGCCTCTGCCGCTTTCCGCCGGCGCTGGATGTCCCGCAGCACACCGGTGGCGAGCGTGGCCGACTCTTCGTCGTGGACCTCGATTGCTTCTGCCTGTGCGCGAGCCACTGCGACTTGGCGCTGAACGTCGTCGACCGCAGCGTCAGTGTCGGCGGGGACCAAGTCGGTGCCAGTGCTCATGCGGGCACCGCCACTCTCTCGGCCTCTTCGCGATAGAACTTCGCCGGATCATTCATCCGCTTCTCCAGGGCCTTGCCCTGGTTGTGGGCAGTGAGCGCTGCGGCGAAGTCAGCCTCGGTGGCGACGCACCACTTCTCCTTGTAGGTGCCATCCGGGAGCAAGAGCAGGACAAGCCGGTAGTCGGTGGCGCCGATCCCGCAGGCGCGGTTGGCGATCTCGTAACCGGCGAGCTGGATGTGGTCGGAGCGGCGCTGCTTGCCGCTTTCTCGACTCTTCGCATCGCTCAGGATGCGGAATGGCCGATCGATCTCAAATGGCAGCTTCTCGAAGCGATCCGGATCAACCTCGGCCATCAGGTCGAAGGTGCCAGCGATTCCCTTGCCCAGGTCCGCCGTCAACTGCTCCACGGCGATTGGCCGGGGGGCGCGATCACGGACCCAGGTGAAGAGCGCCTGTCCGTAGGCCCGCTGATCGTCGGGAAACATCGACAGGCTTGCCTGTTCTCCGTTGAAAATCGCGACCTGCAGTTTGTGGGCGAGTTCTCCTCGCCGGGCATCGTGCTTCCGAATATCGGTCCACGCCAGCCCGGCCTCGGCCAGCTCCCGCCGGATCGACTCCTCCTCGCGTAGCCAAGTGAGATCACGCTCCTCCTCGAGGGCCTGCACCGCCAGCTTCGCGATCCCGATCTGCTCCAGCTTCACCGCCCAGTAGAGGAGGCCCTCGACGCTCGCGTCAAGGTGCTTCGCGATGGTCGAAACTCCTGGAAGGCGCGAGCTCTGCACGTAGCTGTAGCCGCCCTCAGACCGAGAGTTCTCCTTGATTTCGCTGAAGTACTGATGCTTCTCGGGCTCGAAATACACGGTCGAGTTGTCCGGCAGTTCGTAGGCGAGGAAGCGGCCGACCTCCGTGGGGCTAGGCGTCAGCATGGGTGTCCTCCTCCACGACCTCAGCGTCGGCAATCTCCTCATCGGCGAGCTTCTGCAGTTCCCCATCAAGGGCCGCGGCCTGTTCCTCCGTCAGCTTCGCCAGCTCCTTCTCGACCTCTTCGGTCGGAGAGAAGGCGTCGATATCGAGAGCACCGAGCCGTAGGTTCAGGCCGTCGAGCCAGTTGGCCGCGCCCTTTTCGAGCTGCGGTTTGGCGATCTCGATCCCTTCGACCAGATGGGCGAGCGTGGCTGGCTCAAGTCCCCCGGACTCCTGTGCGACCTCGGCAACCTCGCCGCCGGTCTCCGTGACGACCTCTTCGATCTCCTCGTCCGTATAGGCCGGAATGCCGGCCGTCACGTCTGGGATGTAGGCGCGGACTCCCTGCGTGAGCGCCCGGTTGAAGCACATGGCCTTCGGCCACTTCTCCCAGTTGCTTTGCGCCTTGACGAGACCGGCTCGCTCGGCGTCCTCGATCGTGAACTCAGACGTGCCGCGGAGAGTGTCGCCCTCGAAGAAATCGATCACGCAGCGCTGGTTGGTGGTCTCCTTGACCTCGTAGCGATAGTCGGGGTGCTGCATGACCTTGGTCGCGACCAAGTTGGCGGTGAATCCGAGCTGCCCCTCGATCATGGTGATCCCCTTGATCGCCGCGAACGGACCGAGGCCAAGTTCTTCGCCAGCGATCACCTTCACCACGGCCTGACTCATCGACTTCACGTCCTTGAAGAAGCCGGACTTCCAGAAGTGTTCGGCGATGACAACAGGGTCACGCTGGGACAGGGCCTTTGGCGATTTGCGAATCACGACCTGAGTCGGGGTCGCGGCCTCCTCTGCCACGGTCGGCGCAGGGGCCTCGTCGGTCGGGGTGACGGTCGGCTGTTCGTTCACGACGACCACCTCTCCTCCAGCACCGAACTGAAGTCGTCCAGTTCATTCACGAAGGAGGCGATGCGATCCCGCACAGCGTCGTCGCCCGCCAGGTCTGCCAGCTTCATTCCGCTGGCTAGCTCCTGCTGCGCCTCACCGATCCGCTCGTGGATCGCCTCGGCAACATCGGGGTCCGGCGTCAAGGACGCCTTCGTCACGGAAGCATCGGCGACGGCGAGCAGCTCCCGCTCCGTCACCACGGCTAGCCGCTGGCCGCTGTCGAGACGCTCCAGTGCCTCGGCCTGGTTGGCCAGAGAAGGCGCCGAGGGATCGGGGTGCCGGAGGTCCATGTCAGATGACCTGCCTCTCGTCTGCGGTCTCCCGGTCGCGGGAGGTTCTGTAGACGCGGATCTCGTTGGCGAGGTCGACGCGCTCGGCGCGTTCGGAGCGCAGCCGCTCCTCGAAGCGGACTTGGCCGCTCTTCCACCACAGGCCCAAGCCGAAGGCCGCGATGGTGACCGCGCTCGCGCTGCCGGCAGCGATCGCGAAGATGATCAAGAAGTCGTGCAGGGTGTCGAGGAGGTCGGGCATCTCCTACGCCCCTCTCCCAGTCTCGACGGGCTCGCGGTCAAGACCCAGCAGGTGATCGGCGGATACCCCGAACCTCTCCGTGAGGGCGCCGATGTGCTTGGTGGGGATCAGAACCTCCCCCTCCTCCCAGCGGCGCACCTGATGTTCGCCGAGGCCAAGCATGTCGGCGAGGCCGGCACGGCTGATCGGTGGATCAGCCGCTTCGCGGATCTCCTGGAGGCGGTTCTTCGAGTTTGAGGCAGCCACTTCCAGAGAACGTAGCACGTTGACGTTAAAAGTCAACTCAACACATAGACGATCCTGTAATTTGCGGAATTCGCCTAGGCTTCCCGCCCTGTGGCCTACGAGGTGTTACGAGAATTGCGAGATGTCCTCAGGGAGAAGCGTCAACCGCCGGGGCAGGGAGCAGTCGCAACCTTTGACGAGGTGTCCTCTCGCTATCCGGCAGGTGGTGAGAACACGGTGCGCCGCTTCGAGAGAGAGGAAACGGCGCCGAATTACGAGAACATCGATGCGATGGTCGCGGCCTACGCCGCCGCTACCCAGACCTCAGTCTTCGACCTATGGAACGAGGCAATCCGTCGAGCCAAAATGAACGAGTCCGGTGAGCCCGATGGGGAGAAGCGCTGGACCCAACGGCAGTAAGGTCGAGGTCGCGTCGCAACTCGATCCGGGCGACCCGATATTTCTCAGGCTCACCTCCGGGGTCCAGTACACGAAGCTGCCAGAGCGCCGTGTAGGCGATCGTCATGGCGCGCTCCTTCTCCATCTCCAGCGGTCCCCTACTCATACGTTCGCCAGCGTACCCCAGGCATACGAACCAATGTTCGACACCGCTATTCGCCTCCCCACCAGTCAGAATCCGATGCGCGGAGTCTTCCTGAGCAAACCGGCCGTGTCAAACCAACCGGTAAGGGAGCATCGAAGCAGCCCTAGTCGCCCGCCTCGTCTGGCATTGGGAAGACCAGGGTTGCAGTCTGCACGTTGAACCCGGTGTCTCCCTTCTCGGCCAGACGGCTGGCGCTTCGCGCCTGGATCTCGCAGAGCGTGTCCAGATAGGCCAACGCCGCCTCCCCCGATTCCTCCATACCAAGCTCGTCTACAACCATGGCCATTCTCAGTAATGAGCGAGCCGGTCTTGAGTCGAACGCCTTTGCCTCCACCGATTCGATGAGGTCGCCGATGACCAGAGGAATGATCGACACGCTGCTCGTTTCGCGCAGTAGCTGAGGCAGTCTTTCGGCGCCAGCCGTATCGAGTATCGGTCGAACGCTGGATTTGTAGAAGTGCTGTTTGCCCCCGTGCCGGCTATCGGTGTCAACCAGCTCGATTAGGTCCGCTTTCGCCAGCACCCGCACGTGGTAAGCGACCAAGTCGAAGTCTTCTTCCAGAAGCTCCGATAGTTCGGTTGGGCTCGCAGTCCTTTCCGAGAGGACTACCAGGATCCTTTCCCGCAGGGGATGTGCGAGGGCCTTATGCAGAGCGGCATTGACCCCTGCCGCGTGCTTCTGGTTTCTCAATTTCTGGGGCATTCAACGAATTGCTCAACGCAAGTTGCGGCATGAAGAGTAACGCGCTGGTTCCTTTATTGGGCATGGGCGGTCCCATCGCTGGTGAGGAAACTTCAAAGCACCAGGGAGAGGGGGTGATGACCTTGAAACTGACGGAGACGCAGCGCGTGTTCCCGAACACGCCGACGAAGGGCGCGTAGAGGCAGGGCTGGGACCTGTTCCGGGTGGGAGCGGGTCCCAGCCCTTTTCGGGCGAGAGATGGGTACCCGAATGGGATCCGGATTCGATGAGCCCGTAGAGGCTGCGCGCTAACTTGGATTGCGAGATGCACGACGTAACGAGCATCGAGTTCAAGGTCACCGGAGAAACAGGCCAAGAGATCGAGGAGGAGGTGCACCGGCTGCTGGTTTCGTTCATCGGGGAGGAAAGAACGCGGAGAGCCGACGTAAAGATCATCACCCACAAACTGGCTGAGGACAAAGCCAAGGGCGAGTCGCTTTGGGAGGCGGACGTAACCGCGGTAACAAGTACGGAAGACCCCCCATTGCCATAGCTATGAGGGACGAGGAGATCGCCCGCATGGCCCACCAGGTGCTCGGTCTCACCGCTGACGAGATCGCGACCGCCACCGGCGCAGATCAGCGCACCGTGAGGCGCTGGTGGCACGACCAATCCTCCCCGACCCACTATCGCCGCCAGCTCGACGACCTCCGGGTAGTTGCTGAGATCCTCTCCCACACGATGCACGAGCAGGCGATCGGCTCTTGGTTGCGCTCGAGGAACCGCTACCTCGGCTACGAGCGCCCCCTGGAGGCTCTCGGGCGGGGGGAATTTGGAGAGGTCCGGGAGGCCGCCTTCGCCTACGTCAACAGCGCTCAAACACACGAAAGCCCCCCACCGCCGGAGCGGTGAGGGGCGGAGGAGCCTGACTAGTCGTCGGGAAAGGCTTAGTGGTCCTCGTACTTCTGCCACCCGTCCAGCCACTTGTAGCCCGCTGCAAGGGCAGACACAGCCCCCGCGACCATGAAGCCCGTCACCTGGGCTGAGGTGAACGCGGGGAGGCCAGGGAAGTGCACTGCGACGTAGCCGGTGACCCAGCTAGCCGCCGGGACGAAGACGATGGGGGTCAGCAGGACGACGATGCGGTTGACCGGGAAAGCGGCCTGGAATCGATCGATCAGGGCGTTGAGCATGATCCTCCTAGCTCGGGTCGTAGATGTAGTAGCGCTGGTACTCGCCAGCGCCGAACATGTCGATGACGGCGAAGTTGACGGGGCCGGAGCCGTGGCCTGAGGTCCGCTGGTCGTTGTCGGGCGAGGGCGTGTAGGCCTCGGTGTGGTGGCCGCTGCCGGGGCCGTAGACGACATAACCCCAGCCCTTGCGGATCATCTCCCCGCGGCTGACCTGCTTCCAACCGTCGTGCTCGCCGACCAAGGTGCCGGTGAAGCCACCGCCCCAGTCGGCGCCGTTCGGATCCGGAAGGCCCGCGGCCTTCGCCCAGCCGGTGACAGTGCTCGAGCAGTCCGAGCGGTGGCCGTACTCAGGCCCCCCGACCAGTTCGTGGTCGATGTCCCAGGCGCCGGCCATCGAGTAGAAGTTGCGGCGCCCGCGGTTGGCGCAGTTGCGGACGGAAGTGAGGCAGGCGAGCATCCAGCGGGCATGAGGCGTGCCACCCTCGACGTGGTTGCCGACCACTCGGGGGCCGTGGGTCTTGATCCACTCCGCGAGCTCCGCCTCAAGCTTCTCCTCCTTGGCCTCAAGTCGGTGGATCCGCTGCAGCAGCTTCCGAATTCGGCCTCGCCAGAACTCCGCCTTGTTCTGGGACTTGATGGCGCGCTGTGAACAGCGCCTCGCCTTACGTTCGAAGGCCTCTGCGGCCTCACGGCTCGCGAATCGTCCCTGAGGGGCATCTGCTGCCCTCTGGGCAGCGAGCTGTTCCTCATGGTTATGTTCGGTGCGTTCGCGGAACTTCTTCGCGCGCCGACGGGCTTTCGCCAGCTGAAGCCTGCTGAGGCGAAGCGCCTTTGCCACCCGATCCAGGGCAGCGCGTATCTGAGCCATGTGTGGGCTCTCCTTTCGGGTATGGAAGCCGCTAGGCGGCGAGGATCAATCGAGAAGCTGGGAGCTAGAGACCCACGCAGGCCACGCGGCCCACGCAGACCGGTTTCTCGGGCGGGGTGTGGGGGAGCAGAGGTGGGACTTCGATCACCGGGCCGGCGGTAGAGGGGCCTTCGCCTTTACCGCCCACAGCCGGTGGGGGTCCACTTGGCGGAGTGTCGTCGGGTGCAGGTAGAGATGGAAGCGGAACGACAGGCGGGTTGCCCGGGCCCGGATCGCCGGAACCACCGGGGGCTGGCACCGCCGGACCGTCGCTATCGGGATCTGCTGGCGCCAATGCTCCGTCGCCGCCATCAGGTTCTGGGCCAGGGTCGATTGCGGCGCCGCCAGCGGGGTCGACTAGGCCGGCGCGCCGATTGATCTGGCGCTGCTCGGCCATCGATCCCGGCCTCGGACAGGCATAGCCCACCTTCCAGAAGGCGATGCAGGTGTCGGCGATCGACTGCGCTTCGTCGGATTCGCGCTTGACCTTCTGGCACTCCCCGCTGGTCGGGTCCTGGGCGCAGGCAGATTGTTCAACCCGGGTGATCTTCGTCTCCTGCTGGAAGTTGACGACGATCGCGAAGGCGATCGCGCTGATCAAGGCCAGGCAGATCACCGAAATCGCTCCGACAAAAAGGCCCCGGCCCCACTTGGCGCGCGAAACAACGCGCTCGAGCTCGGTCATCCAAGGACTCCTTTCAGGATCAGGGCCGTGACGACACCCAGGACACCGGTGACGATCAGGGAGATGGCCGCCGTGTAGAGGGCGCTGGTGTTGCGGTTGACGGTCTCGGTCAGCATGTCGACCTTGGTCTCGAGGATTGCGATCTGCTCGGTCTCCTCCCCGACCTCCTTGATGCGCCGCTCGAGGCGATCCTGCCGTGTGGAGATCAGGCCCAAGGGCGACAGATCGCTCACGTGTTGGACCTCCTCCCTGGATAGTGGTAATTGGTGCGGTGCTGGTTAGGTTCTGGTACGGTCGCGGCCCTATGAAGCGGCTGGGCATACTTCTGGCGGTGGCAATTGCCTTGGGGCTACCTGCGTCAGCGAGCGCACGAGAACTCGCCAAGGCCTCGGTGAGCGGTCAGTTTCCGATCGCGTCCGCAACCGCACTGATCGACGAACCGCATCGTGTCCGCCTGGTTGCACAATCGGCCCCTGCTGCGCCGCTGGAACTGACAATTGATGTCTATTGCTCGAAGGGCCAAAACAGCCGACATATCGAACGTAAGCTGACCTCCCAGCCCGCCCCCGCCTACCTCCCGATTGCACTTACGATGCGACGTGCCGATAGCTGCAGCATCTTCGTCGCTGTGAGTTTTCAGGACTTCGCAAACCAGGCTGGCGGTATCACGCTGCAGCTCTTCGGCTACTAGCGCTTTTTCTTCGATGGTTTTACGCTGATCGGATCGCCAACCACGAAGTCTCGGCGTCGCTTCGGCTTGCTTTTGGGTGGCGGCGGTGCGGCTTCACCTTCGGGCGTCGCCGGTTCTTCCGTCGGGACCGTCGATTCGCTCCCGGCGATTTCGACCGGCGCCGCTAGCGTCAACGCCGCTTCGCGGCCAGTCACGCCAGCGCTTCCGGCTGGGACAGCGAAGGTGATCGCCACCGCTACGTTGCCGGCGCTGTCCGCCGTCGAGAGGGTGGCGCCTATGACGCGGCCGGCGAGCCGCTTATCGAGCCGGCCCTTACGGGCGATCGTCCCAATCGTGTCCCCTAACCAGAAGTCCGCCGTATCGTCGCCGGGTGGACCGAACCGTGGCGGCACCCCGACCCCGACCTCATCGCGGTCCTGCTCAAGCACAGCTGGCTGAACGGTGAAGAAGTCAAGGGGGAAGGCCCTGCTGGCGACAACGCCGTCAGCGTGCTCTTTCAGCGTCGCCATTTCGCTGATTTCGGGGTCCACCTCCGTGCCCTCGTAGATCCCATAGAGCCTCTGCGAATCGAGGTTCTCGCTGATCCACGCCGGGGTAGTCGGCGCACCTTCCGGCGTGGCCCCGGCCATGATGTAGCGGTTGACCAACTGCTCTCCCGACGGCTGCCAGCCGAAGTCGGTTGCGTTGTTCGCACCAACGCCGTACTCAAGGATCACGGAATCAGACAGGTCGCTGCCCTGGCGGGGGAAGTAGGTCGTGAACTCGGCGAACACTCCGTCCTCGCGATCGAGGGGCCGAAGCTCGAAGTCTGGGCCGTCGATCACCTGGGTGAGGTCGAGCAGGAGTTCCCAGATGTTCGAGAGGTCGTAGTAGCTGCGGTCGCGAAGGACGGATGCCGCCAGCGAGCCACGGATGATCCCGTGGCTCGGAATGCCCGACGCCAACTCCGCCGCGATGGGGTCGGCGTGCTCCATGAGCAGAGCCATGATCTCGGACTGGTTGACCGCCGTCTGCACGGGGAAGCCGAGCGTAAACTTGGTGGCGAGCCGCAGATTGTCGGTCGCGCTGATGGTCAGCGTGTCCGCGTCGCTGCCCGCCCCAGCCTTGTGATCGGGTAGGAAGATCGGGGCATTCAGGACGATCTCATTGTTGAGCCACGCCTTCAGTCTGGTCGACATTGATTCGACCAGCGGCACCACCGGATCCTCGAGTGACACCTTGATCGTTCCGGTGCGAATGTCGTTGACGGCCAGCTCGAGGCTGTCCTCGTCGTATTGGTCGATCGGCGCCAACAGCCGCCCGAGCGAGTCGGCGAGCGCCCAGCGGAGCTGCGACATCTAGCCGACCGAAAGGCATACATCCGGAACAGAAGGCACATCGCCTGCTGCAACGGCTAGGCCGTACAGATCCGTCATCGCCAACAGGGTGGTCGGGACGGTCAGACCTCCCGACCCCGCCAAGGCCAGATTCGGAGCATTGGCGCCGGGCGTCGCAGCCGAAGCGATCCCCATCGAAGAACCTTGAAACAGGATTCCTCCGGTCGATGAATCGACACCTACGAGGACGTAGTAGACGCCCGCCTCCAAGGTCGTGGCCGCAATCGTCTCTGCCCTAGCCTGAAAACTGCCTGCAGCGCCGGCGAACGCTACGGATCCGGTGTCGACGATCTTGCGGCCACTTGCATCCAGGATGGCCAACACGTAGTTACCGGCCAGCGCCGTCACTCCCTGTGAGTACTTCCACCTGATCTTCGTTGCACCGACGATCCGGCGTGGAAGGTAGAAGGCCAGGGCGGCCTGTTTACCGTCATGGCTCGCGTGACCGATCCCGCCTTCGATGTCCCGGTGAATCAGGGATAGCGGCATTAGAGGAACCATGTCCAGATCGCTCAGCAGCGGCGGCACAATCGGGTGGCAGAATGGACGCCGATCCCGGATCGCTTCCGCGCTCAACACCGCCGGCGCCCCGGCCGGCACCAACACGTCGGCCAACAGCATCGCCGAGTTCGGCACAGCCGCCGCCCCGTCGCGTTTGTCGAGGGTGTCCCCGGTCGTGGGCGTGCCTTTCAGCACCGCGAGCCGCCATTTACGCTGGCCTTCGCTGTCAACGTCGTCGTCGTAGACCCGGGCGATGATCTGGTCAAGGCGCGGTTTGGTCGCATCCGGCGCTGCGATCCCCCCAGCCTCGAACGCTGCCGAGTTCTTCGTGGCGTCGTTGCGGCAGCGGTAGAGGCCGAGGTCGTTCAGCCCGTCTCCGCGCACGAATCCGATCCCTGCGGCGACGTCCACAGTGTCCGCAGCCGCCCCGGGCGTCACCCGTAGGTCGGAGTAGCCCTCAACCCCCTCACCCAGGGGGGCTTCGTATGCGTGGCGAAAGTCCTGCCCGGTGATGTCGACGGCGTTCTGAAACTGGACGTCTAGCTCAGCCATTTGAGGGTCTCCTAGGCCGTGTAGGCCGGGTTGAAGGTGATCTGTGCTTTGGCGGGGTCGGCGATCGAGTCGCCGCGGAGCTGGATCAGGTTCTCGCCGGGAGCCAGGCCATCCACCCCCGGATCCCACCAGTCGCTCTCCCCCCAGTCGATCTTCAAGCGGTAGTCGGAGGTGCCGAGCAGCTTCACGGTGCGGGCGAAGAAATCGACCCGCAAGAAGGTCGAGGCGTCGAGTTCGAGGCCCGTGAAGGCCAGCGCTCGTTCCGCGGTGAGGTTGGTGAGGACCGGGTTCGTCACCGGTCCGAAGATGTCGATTACGGGGTCGGCTGCAGCATTGCCGACGTTCTCGACCGTAACCGTCCCGGCGCCCTCTCCAGTGTCGGGCAGGGTGACGGGTGGGGTCAGCGGCGGCGCCAGGCCCCCCGAGAGAGCGATGTCGCCGGTCTCCTCGATCACTTCCTGGGGGTCATAGAAGCGCGCGTCGGCCATCCGGATCCCCAGCGCGAAGGGCTGCTGGTATTGCCAGCGAGCGTGGGGATTCAGGATCTCCTCGCCCTCGTCGAGACTGAGGGCCCGGCCGCGGAAGAAGCGGGAGAAGCCGGCGGCGTAGTCGGGGTGCGGAGTGACGAGCATCCGCCCCTCCGCGAGATCGTCGAAAGTCGCGGCCAGCTCGGTGGCCAGCCGCCGGAGGTCGGCCAGAGAGCTCGCCTGCAGGAGCAGTTCGTAGGCCAGCGTCTTCCCGCGCCGGAAGCTGTTGCGGGTAACCTCTCCCCGGCGCCCGATCGCACCGTCGCGGATGTCTTCTGGGTCAGCGAGGGAGCGCAACCCGCCGATCGACTCGACCCGGATCCGCGGCGAGGCGCCCATGTCTCCGATCACCACGCCGTCGTTCCACTGGTGGCGAGCCTCGATGCCAAGGATGCCGGCGGCAGAAGAAGAGAGGGGATCAATGACGATCGGCATCTCAGTAGGCCCTCACGATCAGGTGTTTGTGGTACATGGTCAGCGATTCGAAAGAGTCGAGGGCTCTGTAGTGCTGAATGACGGCCAAGTTGGGCTCTTCGAAGTTGGAGTCGTCGATCGTTTCCATGTACAGCCGCGTCCCCATCGGTTCGTCGTTCGGGTTGTAGGTGCTGAATTTGTCCTCGTCGGGATCGAAAAAGGTGATCTGCTCGCCGTCGATCCACATTTCGACCCAGCCATTCCGGGACTGCAAGCCGCGCAATTTCGTCGGCGTCCAATGTTCCTTTTTCCATTTGCGCGTCCCCCACGGCTTGTCGAAGCCATAGGTCGCGTTGCGCTGGAAGCCGAACTCATCGCCAGCGAATTTGAGGCCCCACGGGGGAGAGCCTTCGTACGGCGCGCCGAAGTACTGGTCGATCTGCACCCAGGCGCCTGGCGGAATCTCGTCGGGCCAGTCATCGGGCAGCCAGAAGGCGCCCTCCATCTCCCACACCGCCCCGTCCGGGATCATGAACGGCGAGTCGAGCTGAGCACGAGGATCCTCGGTCGGGGTTTCTGGGAAGACGTCCTCGTTGGCCACCACGAATTTCAAAACCGTCTCGTCACCGCCAGCGGGATCCGGCACTTCGGTAATCGCGCCATCGACCCCCTGTTCGATGAAGTAGTCCTCGAGCGTGGCCGGCTCGAAGAGCGTCACCGGTTGGACCGAGTTGAAGGCCGGGATAACCGTGGTGCCGCCGACGTTCCGGGCGAACCGCTTGATCAGGACGCCGGCGCCCGGGACAGCGACCCCGGCGGTTGGCTCGACCTCGCTGCCGCCCTCGTTTGCAGCCGTCACGAGGCAGCGCACAGAGCGGCCGCGGAAGGCGGAGCGGATCTCCATGGTCGCGTCGGTCTCGTCGGGGATGTAGATCCACTCGCCGCCGCGGCAGGAGAGCTCCCACTGGTAGGTGTAGCCGGTCGGCTCGTTGGTCCAGGTGCCCTCAGTCGCTTCGACCGTGGCGCCCACGTCCGTGTCGCCGACGATCACCGGCGGATCGACGTTGACGGGGATCGGTTTGGGCTCGAACACCAGCAGGCCGCCGATGTTCCATTCGGGCACTTTCAGGGTCGCGTCCCTGTCGCCGGTCGGGCCGATCGGCACGCCATCCTCGGCGGCGAGCATGATGCCGTTTACGTCGAGTTCGTAGTACATGCCGGCCGGTGGTGATTCGTAGTCAGCCGCTTCGCCGATCGCGCTGCCGATCATCAGGACCGTTGAGTCGGCGGTTGGCACGTCCAGCGATGGTCCCCGAACAACGGTCGTGCTTTCCGTCGAGGCCTCCAACGAGATCAGCTCCGGCGCTGGCGGGTCGTGGCGGGCGTGGCGCATCAGCCCGACGGCGACGATGCAGAAGCGTTCCACCCCGTCGTAGGTGACGGTCGGGGCCGGATCACCCTCCTCGACCTGGTGCCACAAGCTGACCTCGAATACGGCGGGGCCTTCAACCTGCTCGACAGGTTCCCCGAGGAGGACTGCTCCGGGGACGTTCACCGGAGTGCCGAGCGGCGTGGTGACGTCGAGCGTCACCTTGTAGATCAGGACGTCGCCCGATTTGCGTTCCCCTGGCAGGTTGGATGGCCGCGTAGTGTCTTCGCCGAACGCGATCGCCGCGTCCTGGAGATTGGGCGAGATGACTTCGGCCATTAGTACGTCGCAACAACCGGGGCCCTGGCGCCGGTGTTGTTGACTTCGGTCGGGACCACAAAGGATGCCGGCGCTTCAAAGGTGCCCAGCGTTTCCTTTTTCCACGGCCCCCAGCTGAAGCCCGCGTAGTAGGTGCCGGTCGCCGATTCCATCGTGATCGCGATCCAGTAGATGCCAGGTTCGACTTCGATCGTCGTTTCAAAGGCCACACGCTGAAAGAATTCTTTTTCGGACTGTTCCACAGACGCCGATTTGCGTAGCCGTTCGCCGGCGTTGTTGAAGAGGGACGCGATGACTTTCCCGTTTTTGGTGCCGCCGACCTCGTAGACGACGCCGGTCAAGGTGCAGGCGTGAGGGATCTTTACCGGCAGGTAGGCGATTGATTTGGCCCCCGGTACGTTGGAGGCGTGGGACTGCACGAAGCCCTCGACGGCGTGGCGGGAGCCGAGCCCCAGACTGCCGAGGTTGGCGGCCAGGATCTTGCCCCAGCCCAGGCCGTCCGCTTCGCCGGCGGCAGCCTTCAGGACCGTCCCGGTGCCGCCGACCGCCTTGCGCGCCACCGTGTTGTCGGCGGTACCAACTAGCAGGTCGCCTTTCGCATCTACTAGGGACTTCGGGACCAGGAGCCCCGCCTGCGTTTCGACAAACTCTTTGACGGCCTTCTGCGTCGAGATCAGCGCGTCGCTGTTGCCACCCAACATGTTGTCGGTCGAGAAGGACTTGCCGCTGTCATCGACGATCTTGCCGCTGGTACCGCTGAACGTGGCGATATCGCCCGCCGTGGCACTCGATGGTCCGACCACGGCGCCGTTGACGTTGACCTGGATGACGTTCCATTTGGAGCCGACTTCGGCCTGGGTGCCTTCAGCCGCGCCGTCGGTGGTGCAGAGGAGCGTGTCCCCGACCTCGACGTTGGTGCCCGACCCTCCACCGATCTTGCCGGCGACTGAAACCCGATAGAGGTGGCCCGCGCTGGCTGCCGGGTATTTCGGATTCCCCGAGCAGTCGATCACGCCTTTGTAGATGACCGCGTCAGAGGCGGCGAGGAGGCCGTCGACGTAGGCCTTTATCGCTTTCTGGCTCGGATACTTGGTGTCGGAGTTGGCTGCGAGTGCGGCGTCCGTGTCCTTGTTGGCGAGGAGCTCGCGGAGACCATCGGCCGTTTCACGGGCCGCTTTCTCGGCCGCGTCGGCTTCTTCCCGAGCTTCCTCCTCTGCTTCGAGTTCGGCCACCGACGCCCCTTCGCCCCCTTCAAAGCGCGGGTCGTCGCCGGCAGCCACCGTGCCAGCGGTGGTGCCGACGTTGCGCACCGCCGCGTCACCGAGCCCTTCAATGTCTTCGGCCTGGAGTGCATCGGTATCTACCAGCAGGTCGGTTTCGGCCTCGAACGCTGCCGGCTCGCCGCCTTTGCCGATCCAGATGACGTGCTCGGCTTCCGGCCGCTCGGCATCGAGGTCTTCGCCGAAGAAGACCATGGCGACTGCCGATTCTCCTTCAGAGCCCCCGCCCCCTCCCGATCCGCCCTTGGCAGCCTCCCAAGGCAAGGGATCACGGCCAGCGATGGCGAGGTCGTAGGACCCCTCGGCGACCCAACAAGTCTCCCCACCCTGGCCCCGGATCCGCCCGCCCTGATCGGTCTGGAAAGGCTGGTCGAGTTCGTCCCCGCCCGACTCAGCGTCAAAGATGGTTGCCTCCGTGTCGGTGCCCCGTTTGTACACGTACACGGACGCTCCGACCTCATAGCGAGTCGGGTTCCCGGATTCAAACGCGATTTCGAATAGAGCGACCCGAGCCATCTACGTGCGCCGTCCCTTCTGGCGCTGGAACAGCGCCGCTTGTGCCATCGCGATCCGGGGGTCGGGGTTGCCGGTGCCCGGGGTGATGAAGTTGAAGTTCTGCTCGGTGTGGCCGCCAGCCCCCGCCAGGGCAGGGACGCCACCGGCCGCACCAGCAGGCATTGAGGCCCCGCCCGCCAGGGCGCGGAGGATGCGGCGAGTCTCTGATGCGGTGAAGATGTCGGCGCCCTGCGGAACAAAGCGGAGCTCTGGCCCTTCCTCCCCCACCAGGCGGACTGCTCCGCTCGCCATATCGCGGACTCCGCCGGCGAGCCCTGGAACGTCGATGTTCGGGACGCTCGGCGTCGGAATGTGAATATTGAGCGTGATGTCCGGGAGGGCGTTGTTGACCGCGTCCCAGATGGCCCGTGCCTTATCGACGATGTCGCTGGCGAAGCCGATCACGAAGTCGATGCCCGTGGTAATGATTCCCTTGACCGAGGTCCAGACGTCGCGGGCAATCCCTACAGCGTCCCGGGGCACTCTGAGCAAGAAGCTGATCACCGTGCTGACAATCCCCTTGGCGCTCTGCCAGATGCTGCGCACAGCGCCTAATACAGTGCGAGGGGCCTTCAAGACGAAATTGATCACATTGGAGATCGCGTTCTTCGCCGTCCTCCAAATGTCGCGCAGAGTCCCCAGAACAGTCCGTGGGGCCCTCAGCACGAAATTGATCACATTGGAGACGATTCCCTTGCCGGTCTTCCAAATACTCCGAATCAGGCCGAGAACATCGCGGGAAACTCCAAGTACAAAGTTGATCGGCGTAGCAAGGAGCGCCACAACATCACCCACCAACTGCAGGATGGTGTTGAAAGCATCGCTAGCAACATCCTTAAGGTCGCCAAGGAGGCCCACCAGCGCCGTGATCGGCAGGATTACTGAGGTGAGCGTTTGCAGGAATGCCGACGTGAAGTGCTTATCGTTTAGCCACGACAGCACCTTGTTTAGCGCGCTAAACATCAGGTTCAACACGTGGACAACCGGGGTCAAGGCGGGGGCCACTAACTGCCCGAGTTGGACGAAGGCCAACGTGACGTTCAACACCAGCTCCCCCAGCTCACTGGCGAGCGGGCCGGTGTCCTCGAAGAACTGTTTGACCTTGTGCAGGCCCTCGCTCGAGCGCAGCCAGGCCGCTAGGTTTTCAGCGCCGTCGCCGAGGCTCGCAACGATCGAGTCGCCTATTGGCGCGAAGGCTGCCACGAAGGCGCCGGCCAACTCGACGATGCCGCCGAGCAGGTGGCCCCAGGCTCGGAGGGAGTCGACCATCCCCCCGATGGAGTCGCGCAGCGACCCGATATCGGAGGTCTTGTCGGCGACCGCTTCGAGACCCTTGGCCATCAGGCTGAAGCCCTGGATCAGGAACGGCATCGCCGCCGTCGCGATGTTGCGGAGGATCGCGGCGAAGGCGCCGAAGCTGCGTGCGAACAGCGGCGTCAGCTTGGCCAGCGAGTCGGTGGTGAAAGTGAAGAACCGCTGCCACGCGGGCGAGGAGAACTGCGCCGCCAGAAGGCGGAAGGCATCGCCCCCCGCCTTGCCGAGGCGCGTGAAGGCAGGGCCAAGGTTCTCTACCATCGGCGCGAGTTCGCGGATCGCATCCGAGAGACCGCGGAAGACGGCATCGGCTCCGCCGGCAGTCGCTTTGGTGAAGGCATCCACCAGCTCGCCGACGGTGCTCGTTAGCGCATGCGCGGCGGATCCGGCGGTATCGGCCGTCGCTTTGAACCGGGCGATCGCTCCAACTCCGAGCAGGATCCCGGGCACCAGAGCCGATGCGAAGGCCACCGCCAACGCCCCGATCCCACCCACGGCGCTCGCGGCGGAGGCGACGACAGCGACGATTTGACCGACGATAGCGATGATCGCCGCTACGACCGCGGGGCCGATTTGGAGAATGGATGCGAGGCTGGCTGACCAGCGACCGACGCCGAGCTCGGCGTCGAAGAAGCCGCTGATCAGCCGTCGCAGTCCCCCGCCGGCGGCGTCATCGGACGCGGCGCCGAGCCGCTCGATCTGCCCCGTCAGCGAAGCGACTTTCTCAACGATCCCCCGCCGCACATCGACATCGACAGTGATTTCTTTTTTGTCGATCGCCGAAAGCTCCGCCTGCAGGACTGCGAGGTCGGCCTGCGCTTTCGCGATCAGGATGTTGACCTCGGTCGAGTGGTCGTCGGCGGAGAACTCGGCGAGCCGCGCTTTCAGCTCGTTGAGCGAAGCCTGCGCGCCCGTCGTATCCAGCTCCGCCTCGGCCTCGGCCGTCTGCCGCCCGAACAGCGCCAGATCACGGGAGACGGCCTCCAGCTCCCGACGCGCGTCGTCGGAGTCCCCGGTGACCTCAAGCAAAATATTGGCGACTGACAGTCCCATTTCGGTGGCTCAATCTCCGATTCAGTAAGTAGGATTGGCGGGTGCCAGCGTGGAAAACCACACGCCACATCGAGCAGGACTGCGGCCATGAGACGCCCTGCTGGATCTGGCAGCTGTACATCGGGAGGAACGGCTATGGCTATGGCCATTACCCCGGCTCCCGGCAGGGAGCCCTCGCGCACCGGTTGGCATATGAAGAGCGCCACGGTCCAATCCCAGATGGCCTGGTGCTCGACCACCTATGTCGAGTGAAGGCGTGTGTGAACCCGGAGCACCTAGAGGCTGTCCCACAAAAGGTGAATGTGCAACGTGGGAAGGCTGGGGAGAATCTGCGGGCCGCAGCAAAACTCACTTCGCGGGACCGCGAGGAGATTCGCCGCTTGCGCACTACAACATCCCTGACGCTCGACCAACTTGCTCAAAGGTTCGGGGTGTCCTTTAGCCGCATAGGACAAATCGCCCGCGGTGAGCCATAGCCCCTCACCACCAGCGCGAGCGGTCCCATTCGTCGTCTTGGATGCCGATCAGCGGCCTAGGAGCTGGTAGAGCCCGGCTGATCGCTTCGGAGTCCTCAGCCATGGCGGCCCGCGTGGCGAGCGCGTAGGCATAGAGGTCCCGGTGCCGTCGCCGCTGCCAGCCGTCGTACAGCGCGAGGAAGCGCGGGACGGTTAGGCCGCGCTCGGCATCGAGGTTGGGGGAGTCGTCCCAGAACTCGTCGGGTCCGATTCTCCACTCGGAGGCGGCGAGGTCGGCGAGGGTGCCGAGGTCGGAGAGCGGTAGTTCTCCGCCACCTGGGCCGTCACTGCGGCCACCACTCGCTCCGTCAAGACCGGCCCCAGCAGTGCTTTTAGGTGGCCCAACACCTCGCCACCGTTGACATCGCTGGCGGCCTTGAAGGCCGCAGTGATCTGCAGGGGCTCCGGCGAGTTGTCGGCGGCCTCGTCGTAGATGCTGTCGCGCATCGCCTGCTCGGTCGCGAAGCCGAGAAACTCGTGGACGGGCATCAGGTCGGGGATGAAGACCTTCAGCACGTCGTGTGCCTTGACCCCGATCATCGCCGCACCGTCTACCCCGTCGATCTCGGCTTCGAGGGCCTCCTGCAGTCGCGACCCGAGCTTGTTGATCAGGTAACCGATCTTCTGGGGCAGCACCAAGTAGGTGTGCTGCCCCAGCTCGACCTCTTTCGCCTTCGCCATCAGCTACCGCCGATCTCGCCGGGAACCTCTGCGATCCAGTCGCCGGTCTCCTCGCCCTGGCTCTGCCCGTCTTCCGGGAAGGCCTTGAAGGTCAGGGGCGCGGAGGAGAGCTGGCCCTTGGCGAGGTTGATCGCGGACTGATCGCCGGTGATCGAGCAGGTGTAGAGGACGCCGCAGACCAGGGCACCCCGGACCGTTCCGTCCTGCTCGATCACGTCCGCGCCGACGCCTACCGGCCGGCGGCCGATGAAGGCGATGCGTTGGCGCTCGAGCGATTCGATCGAGCCGAACTTGACGTGTTCCTCGGGCCGGCTGTCCGGCGTCCCTTCGACCATCGTGACTTTGGAGGCCTGCTCGAAGATCCGCAGCGCCTCGCCGTCGATCTCGCCCATCGTGACGGCGACCGTCCGCACGACGTCGGTGACCGATTCCGCGACCGTGCCGGTCGTGTTCTCGATCTCGTAGCCGCTGGTCTCGATCGCGCGACCGTAGGCCGTCCCCTCGGTGGTGGCGCCGAAGTCGGTCCAACCCGTGGCGGCGAGGTAGGAGTCGACTTTCTCGACAGCGATGATGTCCAGCAGGTTCTCGGGGATGTCGGTTGCCCCAGGGAGTGCCCGGAGAACCCGGCACGGGCCCGCGAGCAGCTTCGAGAGGTCGTAGGGGTTCAAGCCGGTGACGGCCATGAGGGGTGTTCCTCCTGTTTCGGCCCGGTGAAGGGCGGTTGGTCTTCTGCGGGTGCTGCCCGCGTGAAGGTCAGATCAGCTCGGCGATGGCGAGCGAGAAGTAGGCGACGCGACCCTTGGTCGCGTCATCGAACTCGATGAAGGGCGGCTCGTAGGACGCACTCCAGAAGGGGGAGGCCGCCGTGACACGGCCACCGAGCGTCTCGTCCGATTTCAGCGCGGCAGCGAGCTCGGCGACGAAGCCCTCGAGTTCCTGGGCAGCCTCTTCCCCCGGCGTCTCGTCAACGATGAGCAGGATGGTCGAGCGCAGGACGTGGACGTTGGCTTGCTCGATGCCGAGGTCGGTGATCGCTATCCCAAGCGTCGGGTCGCTTCGCACGACGGCCTCAGTCGTGACGCCCGCCGTGGCGATCGGCAGCGCGTGGCTGATCGTCGCCGGGTCATGGTTGTAGGCGTTGTTGAGGCCGTCGCACGTGTCGCTCGCCCACTCCGACAGGGCAGCGGCAGCTTCGGTGGCGTTCACTCAGAACCTCGATTCGATCGTGCGGCCGAGCCGCGTTGCCACTGCCTGCGCCTTTGCCCGCACCTCGGGCAAGGCGTCCTCGGCCCAGTCGCTCGCAGGGTGGTAGCCCGCAACCGAGGCCCTGTAGAGCACCCGGCCCCCGATCGAGAACCGCAGCGCTCCGCCGCGGCTCTTCCCGCTGGCGAGAACACTGCCGGCGCTGTGGTTCGGGTAGATGCGGGCGACCTGGTGCCCGAACCGCGTGACCCCGACGTAGTCGTAGCCGGACTCCGGGTTGCGGGCGATGTCTTTGACGATCACCCCGCCACCGCCCCCCTCGGAGCTGATGCCGCGGATCAGGCGCCCGCTTCTGAAGGGTGCGTGTGCGCCGAAGACAACCTCAGCGGCCTTGCCGAGTTCGCGCTGGGCGTCGAAGGTGTCCGAGGGCAGCAGAGCGGCTGCGACCCGGAAGCGTCGAAGCACGCCGTCTGCCCCGAGCGGACGGGCCTTGATGGTGATCGTCGCCACGTCAGCCTGCTTTGCTCAGCGATAGCGCGACGAAGGGCACCTCGCGGGAGAGTGAAGCGTCGCGGATCTTCCACACCTCGCCACCCTCGAAGCGCAACTCGCGGTTGCCGGAGCCGGCGAGCAGGTCCAAAGCGCTGGCCGGAGCCTCCCCGAACGAGTCGTTGAAGCTGCCTCGCGGGGCGTTTCGAGAGGCGAGGGAGAAGAGGCTGCATTCGACCTCGCCCTCAGCGTCGTCGCTTCCCAGGACGTGAACAGCCGCAGTGCGGGGATACAGCTCGCCGATCGGCAGGACCGGAGCCCGGTGGCCGATGGTGCTGCGGCCCTCCGTGACTTCCCGCGGGGCCGCGAGCAGCTCGAACACGGCGTCCCCAACCTCAATGCGATCTGAGGGGTGGAGCAGGATCGGCAGGCGCGGCCCAAGCCAGAGCGTCGCCGTCGCGCGACCCTGGCGCGGGCTGATGTCGGCAGTGGAGTTCTCCCCGCTGGGCTGGGCGATGTGTGCGGGGAAGAACGAGGAGGGTTTGTCGTCTAGCGTCAGCGTCATCTCGGAGTCGAGGGAGACGCTGAGTACGCGGCGGATGCGCTGGTTGAGAGGGACGCCGCGCATCAGTCGTCGTCCTCGAGGTCACTCGGCTGGCGGTGAAGCTCCAACCCGGCGTGGAGGATCCCGCGCTGTACCCACTCGCGTTCGTCTGAGCAACGGAAGGCGATGAAGGTGTAGGGGCCGTCGTCATCTACCCCGCGCACCTCCGCGAGGAGCATTACCTCACCGACCTGCTGACCCTCCTCCTGGGCGGCCTCCTCGGCCAGCTTCTCCATGAGCTTCGCCGCGACGACGCCCACCTTGCTCGTGTCCATCAGCTCGCCTCCGGCGCCGGCGCAATGTTGTGCTCGCAGAAGGGGTGCCAAGGGGGAAGCGTCAGCAGCACAGGGACTCCCGGGGTTCGGCCGCTCAGCGAGAGCGTGCGGCCCTCGAAGACCCGGCATGGGTTGGTCGGATCGGATGGGTGGTGCGTGCAGTGGTGCGAGGAGACGCGAACGAGGTCGCGCCCGGTGGCCTTCACTGCGTCGGCGACGCCGCGGTTGGCAGCTTCAGAGGCGGTCGTCTTCAGCGCCATACGGGCGTAGTTGGAGAGAGTCCACCGGGCGCCGCGGCGATCTACGAAGCCGGTCACGCCGCGTTGCTGCAGGTCGCGGCGCATCAGGTCCACAGCGGCCTCTTGCGGCAGCTCGCGAGAGAGTTGGCGCGCCGCGTGCTCCAGGCCGGCCTTGCGGAAGATGTCGTCGACCTGGCGCCCGACCGTGTCGAGAGCGAAATCGAGCCGCTGCGAAGTGCCACCCACGAGCTGCGCCATTGCGGCGCGCTGGATCGCTCCGGGCGGTCGGGCGCCGGCGAGGCGCGCACCCGAGCCATAGGCGGACTCCAGCAGGTCGGCCATGCGGTCGCGGTAGTCGCTGCGGAAAGCGTCGATCAGGTGGCGAGCCTCCCGCTGAACGCGACGACGACCGAGCACCGTGTCGAGCTGTTCGCTGGTGAGAGCCTGTTGGGCGATCTCCGAGAGGCGAAGCTCGAGGGCGGCAAAGGCCAGGATCAGCTCGCTACTCGCGACTGCAGGCGGCTGCTGGACGACGGGCCCGGCTGCACGGCGGCGCGTACGAGCTGGAGCAGCCACTACCAGCGCCGCCGACGGCGGCGCCCGCCGCTGACCCGCGCCGTGTTGACTCGGAGCCCGGACTGGTTCAACAGCGCCTCGGCGCGCTCGCCGAAGGCCGGCCCGTAGAAGCCGCTCACGCTCACGTCTCCGGATGAGAATCGGGCACGCTGGCGGGAGACGACGCCGGGGTCGGAAAAGATCACGGCGGCCACTTCGACCGTGCCACCGGCCAGCTTTTCCAGCCGCCACGGGTTGATCGATTCGTCCTCCACGTCAACCTTGCGCCCGGTCTCTTCGTTGATCGGCCGCACGCCGAGACGCTCGTCGACTAGATCCTCCGCTTCTATCAGGAGTTCGATTGCCTCCTCATCGGGAAGCACCTCGTCGGAAACCTTCAGCTTGGCCCGAAGTTCGTCTGCGGTTGCGTAGTAGGGCTCAGGCATTGGTCTCCTCGATCTCCGCGAGCAGAGCCCGCATCTGTTTCGGGTGGGAGTTGGCACGGACGTAGCGGGTCCGCAGGGCCGCGCTCTCGCGGCTGCCGACCTTGCGAGAGAGGCGCGGCTGCGGGGGGTGCCAGAGGTGAAAGAAGGGTGCTCGGCCGCGCCAAGGGGCGCCGACCAGAGTCAGCATGGCGTCCCGCCAGGAAACATCCTCCCCACCCCAGCCGAGAAAGCGGGGGTCGAAGGGAACCTCGAGCAGAACATCGCGGCGAACCACGACGATCCCGCCGCCAGGGATGCCGTTGTACGGATCCTCGTCGGTTTCGAGAGCGATCGGCGACAGACAGCCGGCCATCAGGTAGGACGTGGCCTTCTCCGTCATCCGGCGCACCTCCTTGTGTGGAACCGCCCACTCAGCGCCCCCCTCGACTGCGGAAACCGCGGCGGTGACCTCGTCGCACCAGACGTCCGCGTCGGCGAGCACCACGACCTCCTCGCTGCCCGACACAGCCGGCATGAGCGCCGCCGCCTTACACCACGGCCCTGGCGGCGGCTCGCAGAGCTGCAGACCGTACGGTAGGCCGGACCAGCGCTCGCGGACCCACTCCCAGGCTGCCTCCCTGTGCGGATCACCTCCGCGCCAAGGGATCAGGACCGTCGCCATCAGTACCCCTTTCTCGCAATACACTGGAGTGATGGAATTCACCGACGAGGAACAGGACGTGCTCCGCGGTTGGATGTGGGCAGCGTTCAACGAGCGCGGATCGGATGCACTTGGCTTCCGAGGCATCGACGACCGTGTGAGTTTCCGTGTTGCCCGCCGTCTGGCCGACAAAAATGAGCAGACGGAAATCGAGAAGTTGATCGCCCGGCGGGCGTCCGAGCTACCCGCTGGTCAGTAGCCCCGGCCCGCCCGCTCAAGGCCGATGTGCTCGACCCGTGGAGGGTCGTCGATCGCACCGAGGATCCCGGCGCGGGTCCGGGGGTCGGAGAAGACGGAGTGGCCAAAGCGCAGCTCCGAACGGCGTCCCTGCGGCCAGCGATGCTCGGCAAGCAGCGATCGGGTCGTCAGCATCGGATTCATCGTCCAGTAGGCGGCGTGCTCCACATAGCCGTCTCGCTGGATGAAGGCATCGGGGTTCATGGCGATCACGCCCCCCGCCTCCAGCTCGGGCTCGTACCAGGGCTGGCGCATCAGGGAGAGCTGTGCGAGGTCGTGGCGCTCGATTAGGCCCTGCATCGCGGAAAGATCGACCGGTTCCTCGAAGGTGAAGTCATCCTCCAGCCAGAAGATCCACGGCTGGCCGCAGCCCAGTGCCTTCTCCAGCGCCGCCGCGACCGCCTTCGGGTAGCCCCCTCCTCGGATCGGCTCCACGTCCCAGGTGGGGTACTCGTCGGCGATTGTGCGGGCGAGTTGGCGAGGTCCGTCGACACAGATCAGGCGGCGCCCAATCGGGCCGCTCAGCATCTCCTCGGCGGAGGCGATCGTCGCTGGCAGCGTGTCCCGCTTACCGGTGGTCAGGAGGACGAGAGCGATCTGGTCCGGCGAGCGGGACTCGGCGAGAAGAGCGCGCATCGCCTCCGGGTCGGTCGTCTGCTTGTAGCGGTCGCAGAGTCGCAGGGCCTGGCGATACAGCGGTGAGGATCGGTCGTGGTGCGGGGACGCCGGGTGCCAGAGGTGCCAGTTGGCCCCGTCGAGCCGCTGCACACCGCCGAGCGCGCGGCACGCAGCGTAGAAGGCTTCGTCCTCGCCCCCCCAGCCCCAGAAGCGCTCATCGAAGCCGCCGACGGCGTCCCAGAGTGCCCGGGGGACGATCACGCAGCAGGAGACCCGGTTGCGTTCGCGGGCCGTGACCCATGGCTCCCAGGATCCAACGTAGCCGCCGAGGATCTCCTGCGTCCCCGCCTTGGAGAGCATGCTGCGCAGCTTGTAGGGCAGGACGAGGGTGCCGGTCTCCTCGGCGAGCTCGATGCCGGAGATGATCTGCTCGGCGTCGAGGATCGTGTCACTGTCGAGGATGACCGCGAAGTCCCAGTCCGCCGGCTGCCACCGCTTGCGCCGAGCAAAGCTGGTCTGCTTCGCCGCAGCACGGTTGATCGCCGCCGAGCGGTTGAAGGGCCCGCCACCCTCGTGGTGACCTTCGACGATCTCCAGCGCCGGCAGCTCAGTCTCGTAGTGCTCGCGGCAGTAGGCCCAGAGACGATCGCGCTCGCCATCGTCGGCCAGCCGGGGAACGACGATGCGGATCTTCACAGTTCGGCCGCCTCCACTCGAAGCTCAATCCAGGTCTCATTCAATACCTCAGCGCTGAACTCCCGTTCCAGGGTCTCGCACATGCGGAGCGCCATCTCGGAGTTACTCGCGTGGATCGTCAGCTGGATCTCCTCGCCAGTCTTCAACTGCTCCCAGAGCCGTCCAGCCTCAACACCCCGGCAGAACTCGGGATCGTCGGTGTCGAACGGGAGAACGAGACTGAAGCTGTTCATGCGTGCCCAAAGTGCGCCCACGCGCCGGGGTGGATGACGGGCCGCGGCGCTTCATGCGACATCGCGTGTCGCGTGCTGGCGACGAAGATGTTCTGCCGATACCACCAGCAGACGCGCTCGTCATACCAGAGATCCCAGCGCAACTTGTCCGAGCAGGAGAAGCCGTTGGCGATGAACAGCTCGGCCCAGTAGGGCGGCCACTGCTCGTTGAGATGTCCGGTCCCTCCCTGCCCCGGCACGGCTGCGGAGAACAGCACCGTGTGGGAGAGGCTGCACAGCTCTTCGATGAAGGTCTCAGCACGCTCGGGCTGCAGGTGCTCGGCCACCTCCAGGCAGACCGCGAGGTCGAAGTCGTGCTCGAAGGTCGGCAGGATGTCGTCGAGATCGACGCGCCGTGAAGGGATGATCGGCTCCTCGTGGCCGTCGAGCCCGAGCACCTCGCAGCCGACGTCCTCGAACACCTTGCCCCACAGTCCCTCACCGCAGCCGACGTTGACCACGGTCCTCGGTGAGAACTCCTCAACCACCAGAGGCACCACGGCTGCAGCCGAACGCTGCGAACCCTCCCGAATCGAATCGAAGAACTCCTCCGAGTACGACGAAGCGCCCCCGGGCGCACTAGGGCATCCGGGGGCGCTGGTCAACGTCAGGAACCGATGTCGTCGGTGGACAGCCCTTCGATCTTCCCGTGGTCGATCTCCGAGCCGTACTCCAGGCCGATCTCGCCGTAGAGCTGCGAGCGGTCCGCCGCACCCTGCTTGGCGAGAGGCTCCTCGAAGAAGTGCCCCTTGCCAGGGATGGACAGGAACCGCGGCGCCAACTGCTCCAGGGAGAGGACCGCGAGCGAATCGGCCGGCATGTAGCGGTCGAGCATGACGTTGACCTTGCCGAAGTCGGTCTCGATCACGTCGACATGGACACCGCCAACCGTACGGCTTTCCTGCTGGTAATTCGCGTCCGTGATGAACGCTTTGGTGATTCGCCGCTTCTGCGTACCGCCGCAGAGCAGCGTCCGGGTCTCGTCGACCGAAATGCCTCCGACCTCCCACACGTCCTGCATCAGGTTCAGGAGCATCTCCGTGGAGAAGTCATCGCCGCCTGCGTTACGGACATTGGTCTCGATCGCCTCCAAGATGCCCCGCGTGCGCCGGGCCTCGGAGTTGTCGGTGGGATCGTGGTAGGTGCCGGTGGTGAAGGACGCCTCGCAGTCGCGGGCGATCTGGAGCAGCGCGATGCGGAGCTGCCAGTCCATCTCGTCGTTGACGGCGTTGGAGCCGTTCAGCCCAGCGACGTTGGGGTGTTCGACCCCGACATCCCCGAACTGGCCGACCGCGGCCTGCTTCGTGTAGCTGAGCTCCAGCGCCTCGTGGTGGATCTCGAGGATGCTGTGCTCGGTCCCGCGGACGCGCATCTCCGGCGTCGGGGCGTTTGCGCCCTCCAGCCGCTGACGTTCGTCGTCGGGCTCACGCAGGTCGTACTTCGACCACGTGAAGTACTCGCTGTCGGTGCTGCGCCCCCCCGTCAGGCCGCCGATCGAAGAGAGCAGCGGGGTGTCCTGCGGCGAAACGAGGAACAGCTCGCCGACGTAGTTGGGCAGATTGTACGTGGTGCCCTGGCCGGTGATGCCTGGCATTTCGTCTTCCTCCTGTGTCTGCTCTCAGCCGTGGATTAGCTCTGTTGGGAGCTGAACTTCTGGCGCTTGAGCCGAGTTGATAGGGCGACGTCGCCGTCCTTTTCCGCCTGGCGGATCTGGTCGTCGATGTCGGTGGGCGTGGGTGGGTCATTCCCGTTGACGGGAGCGGCCGTGCGACTGCCCTGACCACCGATGAGGTACTTCTTCTCCTCGGTGACCTTGTTCAGGGCTTTCTCGATGGCCTTCTCGTCGTTGGGCGTGTCTGCTGGGAGGTGCAGCAGCGCGTCGGCCGGGTCGTTGAACTTGAGCCGAACGGCAACCTTCTGCACGGTGACCGAGCGTTCGAGGTTTGCCTTCTCACGTTCGATCCGTTCACGCTCCGATTTCTCGGTATCGCGTTCGGACTCGACGCCCTGGACAACCTCGGCGTGCTTGCCGGCCGCCTCGTCTTCTTCACGTTTCCGCTTCTTGTCGGCCGCGTCTTTCTCCGACGCGATTCGCTTCAAGCGGTTCAACTCGTTCTCGTCAACCAGCGCCTTCCCTGCGGGCGGCGTGGGCGGCTCGGGGACCGGGTCCGGTTTCGGATCAGGCGCAGGTTTCGGGTCCGGCGCAGGATCGGGTTTCGGGTCCGGGCTGGGAGTCGGGTCCGGCATGTGCTGCTACCTCCTGTGTTGGCCAGCGGGATTTGTTGATCGGGCACCTACGCCCGCGCCTAGCCGGCCTCGGCGAACACGGCGGTTAACCCCGGCCGTGACGGGCACCGCCGAAGCGGTGAGCCGATGCTCGGCCGGAGTGACCCAGCCGAGCATCGGGACAGAGCCCCCAGAGGGGGATGGCGCCGCCCGGACTCGAACCGGGGATCTCCGGGATATAAGCCCGGCGAGATGCCTCTTCTCTACGGCGCTAGGAAGTGGGGAGTGGCTTGCCGCAATACGCCCACGGCAGCGGTTTGGAGCAGAGGTAGACCGATTTCCCGCAGTGCGGACAGGTCGCCGGGATCACTGGGGTACCAGCTCCTCAAACGGCTCAGGCGCCGGCGGACGGTCCTTCAGGATGCGTTTCAGCTCGTCGGTCACCCGCTCCTCGTCCCAGTCGGGGTGCCGTTCTTCGATGCCGGTCTGGGTAGAGAGGATTTCGGCGCCGATCTCAGACGCGATGCGCTGGACCTCTTCGGTCGCGTCAACCGGCAGGGCGTCACCGCGTTCCACGCTCGGACGCTCAGCCGGCTTACTCCAGTCACGACCGAATCCCCCCTGATGCTCCGGCAGGTCGTCAACCATCTGCGCAGCAGCGATGCACTGGGGCAGCTCGTCATCCCAGAAGCGGCCTTTGCCCATGCGGGCGAGAAGGGTGTCGAGGAGGCGCGCGCGGAGCGCGGGGCCCGTCAGCGCGCCTTCGGTGTTCTGGCCGATGAGCTGCGGCGCGATCCGTGCCCGGGTGATCGCCCGTTCCTCCAGGTGATCGTCCCACTGAATCAGCGCCGTAGCGTCGAATTCCCATTCGACCTGAACGAGACCGTCGCCTGGTTTGTCGGGGTCGCCGTCGGTGTGCTGGCGGATCCACACGTCGGCGTCGGCCGGGAAGTTGCCGTCGGCGTCGAGCATGTCCGGCGTCACCACGGCGCGCTTCTTGCCGGTGAGACGAGCGTTCTCTTGACCGATGGCGAAGTTCTCGTTCAGGGCCAACAGGTAGTCGCGGATCCCGTGGTAGACCGAGCGCGCTTCGTTGCGTGGCGCGCGCTTGTTCACGACGCGGCCGACCAGCATCGACGCGAGACCGTGGTCCCAGATCTCCTGTAAGTCGGCGACCGCGGGATGGTCCGTGAGCTCTTTGCGCTCACCGAGTCGGCAGTCCTCGCCCTTG
The DNA here is from genome assembly GCA_963799835.1 of uncultured Solirubrobacterales bacterium. GTDB lineage: Bacteria > Actinomycetota > Thermoleophilia > Solirubrobacterales > 70-9 > VAYN01. Next base: position 2,075,912 of record CAWCYE010000002.1, on the reverse strand, counting down.
AAGAGGTAGTTGAACATCACGCCCTCTTCGTGGATCGCGATGTAGCGCCAGACGGTGGCTTTTCTGGTTTGCTCGCCTTCCTCACGCCCGACCTCTGAGACCACAGCCGCCGCAGCGAGCTTGCGGCCGACGTACTCCGGTATCACGTCGAGCCGCGAGTGCCACTCAACCGTCGGCACCGAGAGCACCGTTGAGTCCTTGAACACGCGCCACCACACCTCTCGCTCGGCGGCACAGGTCTCCTCGGCCTCCTGGAGGCTGGAGGGCAGATCGTTCTCCTCGACGATCTCCTCAAGCAGCGGAGCATCGCCCTCGGCCGCCGGCTCGATAGTCGGATCGTCACCGAAGAGGAGGTCGGCCCAGGTCTCCGGGATGCGCTCGGCGAGAGGATCGAGGTAGTAGGTCCGATCGTCGGCCCACTCGACGTAGTTGGCGAGGTACTTACGGTCCCCTTCGCGAAGGGCGCGCCACAGGGCGATTTCCTCGTGGATCCTTCGCTCGCTCTTCAGCGGCCATTGCTCGGCGACTTCCAGGCGCTTCAGCAGCTTCTCGGCGTTGGCGCCCACTTACCCTCCTCGGATCTCTAGCGTCTCCGTGGCCCCTGGCGGGGTGGAGACGGGCTTGGTTTTTTGGGCCAGGGCCCGGCGCCGCTTGGCCTCTGCGATCTCTTTCTCGACGACGGCACGGTGCTTCTTCGCGACCGGGGCCACTCCGGCGATCAGGGCATCGACGTGGTCGTCGTTGCCCTTGATGAAGCGGTCCTGTCCATCTTCGTCTTTGTAGCTGTAGTCGCGCATCTGCTCGATCAGGCGGACTGCCTTCGGGCTGATGGCGATCAGGCGTGTCAGCTTCTCGCTCGGTGGCCACCCTGCTTCCTTGGCCTGCAGGGTGCGGCGGAGCAATAGGCGGATGTAGCGGATGCAGAGCAGCTTGTACTCGTTGAAGCGCACCGGGTAGCTGTTGGGCCGCCCGGTACAGGTGACCATGTTGTGCGGGCCGAGGGCCTGCTGAGCGATGCGAACGAAGGTGCGGTTGGACTGGGCGAAGCTGGAGTCGTAGCGCTCCTCGGAGAACCAGAACGGGTACTGAGCCAAGGCGGCGAGGATCTGCGTGGCGATGTCCTCGACGTCGACCCGGCTGGTGGACACCTCGCCTGGCGGAACGTAGATCCCGCCTCGCTCGAGCGGCCAGATCGGCTCGGCGGCAGAGGCGAAGTCGCCCCAGTCCACTCCGAGCTGCATCGCGTTGTCCACGGGCGCCAGCATCTGCCCAAGGCCTCGCAGCCGGTCGTACTCGGTGCCGAGTTCCACCGCCGCATCGATCGCCTTGGAGTCGAAGACCCAGGGCCCCGGTGGCCGAGCGTCCCAGTCCCCGTTGAGGAGCTGTGCCAGCTCCTGCGGGTCGAGCTGTTCGAGCGCCTCGCGGTAGGCCGACTGGTCGATGCCTGGGTTGTCCGGCAGCTTGGCTGGGATGAAGATCCGCTGAGCGCACTTCGCCGGCGTGTCGCTCGGGTCGTCGGGATCCGGGACTTTGTCGATGAAGCGGCGCTTCACCCACCGGTGGCCCTTGCCGCCCGGGTTAGATGCGGCGCGCATCCGCGGCGGGATCCGCGAGCCGCTGCGACGGCGAAGACGGGAGAAGAGGTAGCGGTAGTCGATCTCCTCGAAATGCGTGAGCTCGTCGAAGCCGATGAAGTCGAACTCCGCGCCCTGATAGCGGAAGCGATCGTCGGAGCGGTGCAGGTAGCCGAACTCGATCAGCGCCCCGCCCGGGAACGTCCACCGGTGCTTCTGCTCGCTCCAGGTCGCCTTACCGGTCAGCCACTCCTTAGAGCGATCGATCAGCCCGCCTGGCTGGGCGAGCTCGGGGTAGGTCTTGCGCAGCAGCAGGGCCTTGTAACCGGGGCAATCGACGTACTGGAGCGCCCCGCGCAGCAGTGCATCGCTCTTGCCCCCGCCGGCGGCGCCACCGTAGAACGCCTCCATGTGCGGCAGCGCGAGAAACGCGGCCTGCACCACCGACGGCGGATAAGCCGGCCAGTACAGCGAGGTCTTGATCGGGATCTGCGGCGGGTTACGTACTGCGCTCGCCGCTGCCATTTGCGCCGGCTCCCGCCAGCACCTCGGCTACACCCTGGTGGAACTCCTCATCGCTCGGGATGCCGATGTGGTCGTGCTCGATCGGCCCCCCACCAGGTCCGGTCAGCTCGGTCGCCTGCTTCGGGCGCCCGTAGATACGGTCGAGGAGTTTGTCGGCGGCGGCGATCTGCGCGCCCAGATCCTCGTAGTCGCTCGCGTTGATCACGCCTTCGCGTGACTCTCCGTAGAGCTTCGCCCCGCCCTCAGCGAGAGGGACGAGGACGACACCCTTCTCACCGGTTTCGACTTCGAAGCCGAGCGTGCGGAAGTGGGGGCGAAGGATGATCGCGATGTTCTGCTCGATCAGGTCGCGGGCGACCTCCGTGGGCGTCGGGAGGCGCGGGCGACCACTCCCCGGCTGCGATCCGCCGAACCCTGCCTTTCCCTGAACATCCTTGGGCGAATGGGAAATGCACGCATCCGTCCCCTTCAGCGGTGGTGCCTTGCACGGCTTGCCCCTTGAGTTCGTCCCCTTGCAGGCGCGCTTGCTCACGATCCCCGCCCCAAGACTCGGCGCAGCGCCCTGACGACAGGGTTTCGCAAGGCATCTCCCACCGTCTCGGCCTTACGCCGTTCCACCTCATCGGCAGCGACGAGAACAAGACGTGCGTTTGCACGCTGCTCCTCGGCCTTCCGCGCCTTGGCGAGCTGGCGAGCCTTGCGGCGGTTGCCCGTCAGGCTGGAGACCGCGAGGCGGTCCCGGCGCTCGGCGTCCTTAGCAAAGAGGTCTGCCTCACGGCGCAAGGTCGCGAGCGACTTCGCCTTTCCCCCAGGGGATGCCGCGACCATGCGGAGTGCTCTGTCGGGAGAGAGGTGGGCGACTGCCTCGCTCACTTCCGCCGTCGCCTCCGCGGGGCAGTCGTGCCTCCGTTGGCCTTCTTCGGCCGCCTGGGTGCGGCTGCCTTCGGCTTCGTCGTCTTCGGTCCCTTGCCGGAGACCTTCGGGGCCGTCTTGGTCGTGGTGACCTTGCCCCCGCGGTTCACTCGGGTGACGACGCGCTTGACCGTCCGGCCGTTCTTGACGCGGGTGATGACGCGGCGGGTTTTGGTGACCCGGCCGGCTCCCGATCCCGTGGTGGTCTTCGAGACCTTCGCGGTGCGCTTGAGGCCGCCCTTGGTCGTGACCGTTGCTTTGCGCTTGGTCGAAGCTCCGCCCGGGGTGCCGAGCTTGGGCGTCAAGCGGGTGCGAGTCCGGGAGACTCGGCGCTTGCCGCCTTTGGCGCGGCCGGTCCGGGTGCGCGTACGGGACTTGGAGGCCATCGTGGGTCGGTCCTTTCGGGCAGGAGTGGAAGGGGTGGGCGAAGACTTCCGGCGCCCGTCCCTCTAACGAGAAGGCGCCGGCAGCGAGCAGCTAGCGCCGTGGGAAGCGGCACTTCGGGAGGGCTACTCTGGGCTGAGGAGGCCTCGAGCCGACAGGGCGGCGAGGCTCATGATCTGGCTGCGGGCGTAGCTCGCCCACTGCAGATCGGGGGGAATCTTAGCTACTCCCCCCGGATGGATCAACCAACTGGAAGCGCGTGACCACCTCGGCGTCGAAGAAAGGCCTCTCTGACTCCGGCGCGTACGTGTAGCGGCTCACGGTCACGAGGCCGTGCGCAGTCGCACTAGGGTCAAAATGGCGGGGGCGGGGCGTCTCGTACAAGCCATCGCGATTGGCGATCAACTTGCCGTCTTCGGGGCCGCCGACACAAACTGCACGCGGCTGGGGAAGCATTTGCGCGCCAAGCGCAGCAGCGAGATCGCGCGCCGCTGCTTCTACAGGGCCCTTAGGCTCGGGCCAGCCCTCAGCGCTCACCGCCTCATCTTACGCCGCCACCCGCTCCGGCTCCAAGTACCGCTTGACCGTGTTCTTGTCGACTCCGAAGTGCTTGGCGACGGCCTTCGCGCCGAGAATTTCGTGGCGATGCTTCGCTTGAGCACGAAGTAAGTCGATCTGCCGGCGCCGTTCCTCGTCGTCCCAGTCCAAAAAGGGAGGTCGGGGACGACCGTCGTCAAGGTTGCGCTTGTGGAGACGTCGGGCCTTGTGGATGACTGCGACGGTCGTGTACTCGAAGACCGCAGCTTCCTCCGCGCTCCGCCCCTCGTACAGCTCGACGACTCGCTTGGCTGCCTCCCGTTCTGCCTCTGCCCCGCTGATGGTGCCGATGGCGTCCTGACCCGAGCGGACTGCGATGCGGCGTGGGATGTGGAGGACGCGGGCATGGTAGTCGCGTTCGGCGAGAAGCCAGAGATTGAGCAGAGCGGCGTGATCGTCGGGATCGGCGTTCGCAAACTGCCACAAGTAGAAGTCGAAGAGAGAGCGGTCCGGCGATGGAGGGCGGTCTGGATCGGTGGGTTGCAGGCGGCCTTTCTCGGAGACTCCCTTCGGCACTTGTGACTCCGTCGCACCGTGCGAGGTCCGAGGCTCCAAGTTGGACGCGCTGGCCTCCGAGAGGGTGGAGAGGCGGCCGAGCACGTCGCGGATCTTCTCCTCAAGGGTCACCCCAGCCGGGCCCCGCGGGTGACCTCGGTGCGGAACCAGCCGCCGCTTTGCGTCCGGATCCGCTTGCCTCCACAGCTCCCGAACTCCTCCGCCGGCTTGACCGAAGGCATCTTCTTGTCGGATGAGCGGGCGACGGCGAGGCGATGGCGGTCGCGGGAGGCGTTCACGCGGGCCGCGCCTCCTGCGCTACCGGCCGCCGTGCCAACTCCGCGACTGCTCGCTGATCCCCTTCGGCAGCCCGATGTCGCAGCTCATCCGCGGAGGCAATGTTGTGGGTGAGGTCGGTGACCTTTGGCGATGCCTGAGTGGGATTGGGGCGTAAAAGGGTCAAGCTCAGATCGCGCGTTTGGCGTAGTCACTGCGAAAGCAGGATCGGCCCGAAGAATTGAGACATCGCGTGGGAATCGAGGGTGCGGGTCTTGTGGTTGCCCTTGTAGGCCCAGATCGCGCTCAGCAGCTCTTCCTTGGGGAAGACGCGGGTCGGGTCGCCGGCCAGCATCCGCAGGAGGCTGAACTCCTTCTTCGCCAGCGGCACCTCGCGGTCGCCGACCATGACCCTGCGGCGGGCCGGGTCGACGATCAGCTCGCCGACCCGGGTGGGGCCCTCGTGGGGGTGGGCCCGGCGGCGCAGGACGGCGCCGATCCGGGCGCGCAGCTCGGGGTAGCGGAAGGGCTTCGTCACGTAGTCGTCAGCTCCCGAGTCGAGGCCGCGGACGCGGTCGGTGTCGGCGCCGCGGCCGGTGAGGACGATCACCGGCAGGCGCGGGTCGAAGCGGGAGTCGATGCCGTCGGCCTCGCGGATCTCCCGCAGCACGTCGAGGCCGGAGGCGTCGGGCAGCGAGAGGTCGAGGAGGAGCAGGTCGGGATGGTTGTAGCGGCAGAGCCGCAGCGCGTCCGAGGCGCTCGGCGCCGGCAGGACTCCGAACCGGTCGGCCGCCAGGTGGTCGCAGAGCAGGTCGAGCGTGATGCTGTCGTCCTCGCAGACGACGACGCTGGCGATCTCTTCTCTCTGCGGCAGCATGCCGGTCTAAGTCGGGGCGGCCGCGGACTCTCCCCCCGGTGGTGAGGGAATCTCGAGGACCGCGCGGGCGCCGCGGTGGCAGACGAGCCGCCGCGGCCGAACGCCGCGGCGAACGGCGAGCGCCCGGCCGTCCCCGTCGAGGAAGACGAGGTCGAGGGCGAACCGCATGCCGAAGGTGTGGACGCTCGAGCAGCGAGGGATCAGCAGGCCCGGTCCGGCCGCCTCGCGGGGCAGACGGCTCAGGCCGAGGAGGCGGGCCCGGAACCCGGCCGCGACCGGGACCTCGCGACCGAGCACCCGCCGCCTCGGCAGCGCCCTCAAACGAGGTGCCAGCCGACGTTCGTCCTCTCCGCCCTCCATGTCGGGCCAAGCCCTCCGACCCCCCACTCTCTCCCCGCAGATGTGCAACCCCGCGTTCAGCCCCCACCCCGGACAGGCGGCGGACTACGATGATCGGCAAGATCATGGACCTGCTCGCGCCGGGCTTGCGCGAGCGGGATGGCTTCAACTCATGGATAAGAAAACGACCCGCAGAGGGAACTACGAGTCCGGCTCCGATTACGTACTCGAGTACGGCGAGCTTCGCTTCGCCTTCAACGAAGGGGACTTCGGCCAGCGGGTCGAGCAGGCCGCGGTCAAGCTCGGGTTCGTCGACCAGGGGCTGAGCCAGGAGGAGCTGGACGACCTCCTCGACCTCGCCGTCAGCGGCGAGATCGCCGAGCCCAGCTCACGCCTCGGCGAACACATCAACGAGAACTGGGAGGACCTCGTCGGTCCCGCCAACCGCAGCCTCGTGCACTGGATCCGCCGCCTCGTCTTCCGCGGCGCCTGGCTCGACCAGCGGGTCAAGGAGGGCGAGCTCGACGTCGTCTTCGACGAGCGCAGCCAGACCTTCGGCTACATCCAGCCCGACCGCAGCTCGGAGCTGATCGAGCTCTCCAAAGAGCCCTCCTGGCGCCGCATCGCCTACCGGCGCTGAGGCTTCTTCGCCAGGATCGCGAAGCTGGCGCGCCGCGGCGCTGACCTGTTGCCCGCCGCATCGGTGGCGACGATCGTCGCCCGGTAGGCGCCGGCCGCCAGCGCCCGTTTCCCGATCCGCCCGCTGAAGCGGATCGCGTTGGCCCCGGTGGCGCGGTCCGCGAAACTGAGAGTCGCCCTGCGGACGAAGCGCCTGCAGCGCGGCTTCGCCGCCAGCTTGGGAGTCGCCGCCCGGCAGCGCTTGCCGACCCGCCGGCCCGGACGGGCCCGCTCGATCACGATCCGCGCCGCCGCGGGCTCGGAGAGGCCGAAGCGGAAGCTCGACCGTCCTTTGGGCTGTGGCTTGAAGCGCTTCGGCGCCAGTTTGAAGCCCGACACCGTCGGGGCGAGGGTGTCGGCCGGCGGCGACAGCGCCCGGTCGAAGATCGCGATCGCGTCGGATTCGCCCGCGGCGAGGTAGAGGTTGCGACCGTCGGGGCTGATCGTGAGGTCGCCCTCCCCCCGGAGCGCCACGCCGTCCTGGCAGGCGCCTCCGGTCCCGTCCTCCGAGATGCACCCCGCAAGACCCGCCTTCTGGGTCAGCACCCCGGACGAATCGCGGTCGAAGACCGATACCGCACTCGAAATCGAGGCGGCGACGTAGACGCCGCGTCCATCCGGGGCGATCGCCAGATCGGATGATTCCAGAAGGGCGGTGCCGTTCTCGCAGGCTCCGCTCGTCCCGTCATCGGAGATACAGCCGGCCCTGCCGGGCTTTTGGGTGAGCCCACCCGAGGCGGCGCGGTCGAAGACGGCCACGCCGTCGCCAGCGCCGACGTAGACGCTCGCGCCATCCGGGCTCACCGCCACAGCCTGGGTGCGATCGAGCGCGACACCGTCCCGGCACGCCCCCCCGGTCCCGTCATCGGATACGCAACCGCTCTGGGTCAGCGTGCCCGTGACCGGGTTCCGGTCGAAAATCGCCACGGCGTCGGAGAAGATGCTCGCGACGTAGACGCTCCGCCCGTCCGGGCTCACCGCGACGTCGAACAGGTTTTCGAGCGCGACGCCGTCTTCACAAGCGCCCCCGGTGCCGTCGTTGGAGATGCAGCCCTCTTTTTTGTCATCGCTCTGACTCAGCGCCCCGGTTGCAGGATCACGGCTGAAGACCGCCACCGCGAAACGGCTGGCGACGTAAACGCTCCTGCCGTCAGGGCTGAGGGTTATCTCCCCGGGACTTTCGAGCGCTCTGCCCGGCGTGCAACCGCCGACCCCGGCCGGGGACACGCAGCCCGCCTGGCCCGCCGCCTGGCTGAGCGCCCCGGTGGCCGGGTCGCGTTTGAAGACCGCCACGGAATTGGAGTCACGGCCGGTGACGTAGAGGTTCCTGTCATCCGGGCTGAGAACCGCGTCGCTCGCGCCATCGATCGCCCGGACGGGTTCGCAGCCGTTGACGACGCCGTTGGAGATGCAGCCCGCGTTGCCTGGCTTCTGGGTCAGGCCGCCGGTAAGCGGATCGCGGTCGAAGATCGCAACCGTGCTGGAGAAGAGGTTGACGGAGTAGGCGCTCCGCCGGTCCGAGCTCACCGCTACATCGCTCGGGGCGTCGAGCGCCCGGCCCACCTCGCAGGCGCCTCCCGTCCCCGTCAGCGAGACGCAGCCCGCTTTGCCGGGCTTCTGGGAGAGCTCCCCCACCGCCCAGGCGACGCTCGCCGTAGAGAGGAACACCGCCGCGGCCGCGAGGAGAGTAAACGGCACCGAGCGGCGGGACAACTTCGAGGTCGCGGTCGCGCGCGAAAAGATCGTCACAGCCCCTGATACGGACCCGACCCGAAGGTCGTTCATCCAGCCGGCGAGGCGCCGGAAAGAGAGCGCCTAAGCGGCGGGCCGCTCGAGCGCGGCGACGACCGTGAGCGAGCCGCGTCCCGTGCTTCCCTGGGCGCGCCCGGCGTCGAAGAACTCCTTGGCGGCCTCGGCGTCGCCGTAGGCGGCCGCGAGGCGGGTGAGCGAGTCGACCAGGAGGATCACGTCGTCGCCGTCGGCGGCGCGGGCGGATGCCTGGGCAAGGGCGTCGGTGGCGTGACGGGCCTGGCCGGCGGCGACGATCTCGGCCCGCGGGGCCTCGCGCCTCCAGTCGGCCAGCTCCTCCGGGGCGGGGTTGACCAGCAGGACGACCGGGTCCGGGCTCTTCGAAGCGCCGGCGAGGTCGGAGGCTATGCCGCGGAGCAGCGCCGTGCATCCCTCCCGGGTCTCCGCGCAGAGGATCGCCTGGCGGCCGGCGGCCGGGGGAAGCAGCAGATCCTGGATCGTGACCTCGTCCTTGCCGCGACGGCCGAAGCGACGGCGGCGGCGGCGTTTCGGGCGGGGGGTCTCCCCGGCCGAAGGAGGCGTGGCGGGGGCAGCAGGAGGCTCGGGCGGGCGCTCGGGCGTCGGCTCCGGGCGTGGCTCGCGCTCACGCTCACGGTCGGGTCGCTGGCGCTCACCCCTGCCCCGGTCCCGGTCGGCGCGCTCACGGTCGGGCCGTTTACGCTCGCCGCCGCCCCCGGATCCCGAACGGCGCCGCCGTTGGCGAGGGGGTCGGTCGCGCTGCTCGGAAGATGGGCGCTGTCCGCCGCCGCCGCCGCCAGAGCGCGATCCGCCACCGCCACCCGACCGGGGTCGCCCCCCGCCGGAGCCGGAACCAGAGCCCCCGTCGCTCAGCTTGTCGATCAGCTCCGTCCGGGAGAGCATGCGGTAGCGCGGCACGCCGGCCTCGGCGGCCAGCGAGTGCAACTCGGACAGGTGCTTGGATTGCAGCTCGGCCTTGTTCATCGAAGGCGGCAGGTTATTCAACCGGCGACGTCGGCGCGGGCGGGGTCGACTCCCTCCGCCGCAGCAATGGCCGGCCACGCCTCCGCCTCGCGCGAGCGCTGCCGCCGCGACCAGCCCAGCTCGGCACCGAGGACGTCGGCCACCGGCCGCACCGAGGCGGCGTCGCGCAGCTGCGGCGCCGCCAGGATCGCTAGCCGGGTGCGGCGCAGGAGCACGTCGCCGACGCTGCGGGCCTGCTCGCGGCGGGCGGCGATCGCCACCTCGGCCAGCAGGTCGGGCCGGCCGGGCACGATCGGCTCGGCCAGCTTGGCGTCCTCGCGGGCAAGGTCGAGGACGGCGCGGGCGGCGTGCCCGTAGCGGAAGGCGAGCTGGGCTCGCGCCTCCTCCCCCACCCCGTCCGGCGCCTCGAGGTCCTCCGGCCGCGCCTCCATCCCCAGCGGGATCTCGCTCGTGTGGCAGGGCGCCTCGCGGCCCTGGCGCTCGACCAGGCGATCGACCGTCATCTTCGCCATCCGCCGCCAGGTCGTCAGCTTGCCGCCGGTGATCGTCAGCATTCCCGACGAGGTCTCATACAGCTCCGCCTTGCGGGAGATGTCGACCGACTTGCGCGGGTCGCCGGTGGAGATCAGCGGCCGCACGCCCGCGTAGGCGCCGACCAGGTCGGAATCGGTGAGCGAGACGTCGAAGAACTCGTTGACCGCCTCGAGCAGGTAGCCGACGTCCTCGGAGCCGGGCCGGGGATGTGCGGTGTCGCCGTCGAAATCGTTGTCGGTGGTGCCGACGAGGGTGCGCCCGTACCAGGGCAGCGAGAAGATCATCCGCCCCGCGCCGGCCGGGACGATGCAGGCCGCCTTGCCCATCGGCAGGTCGGCCTGGTCGAGGAGGACGTGGGTGCCGCGGCTGGGCGCGATCCGCGGCACGTCCTCCTCGCCGAGGATCTCCTCGGTCCGGATCTGGTCGGCGAAGACGCCGGTCGCGTTGACGACGTGGTCGGCGCCCACCTCCATCCGCTCTCCCGACCCCTCCTCGACGAAGGCGACGCCGGTAGCGCGGCCGCTCTCGGCGAGCACCTCGGTGACCTCGGCCCCGTTGAGGGTGACGGCGCCGAAGCGCTCGGCCTCGCCGAGGATGGTGAGGACGAGGCGCACGTCGTCGGTCTGGCAGTCGTAGAAGAGGTAGGCGTCCTTGGGTTCGCGGGCGGCCAGCGCCGGGACCATCTCCAGCACCTCGTCGCGGTCGATCGTCCGGTGGCGGTCCGGCGACCAGTAGAAGTCCTCGTCCTCCTCCTTGGAGGCGCGCATCTCCCGCCGGCTGCGCCCGACCCGGGTCGTCGCCATCACGTCGTACATGTTCAGCCCGAGGCCGATGCGGCGATCGCGCCGCTCCTCGCCCAGGGCGGCGACCAGGAACGGGGTCGGGTAGACGAGGTGCGGGGCCAGCTGGACCATCAGCTGGCGCTCCAGCAGCGCCTCGCGGACGAGGCCGAGGTCGAAGTTCTGCAGGTAGCGGAGGCCGCCGTGGATCATCTTCGAGGAGCGGCTGGAGGTGCCGACCGCGTAGTCGCGGCGCTCCAGCAGCGCCACCGAGTAGCCGCGCGATGCCGCGTCGAGGGCGACGCCGGCGCCGGTGATGCCGCCGCCGATCACCACCACCTCGAAGTGGCCGCCGGCGATCTCCTCGGCTGCGCGGGCGCGGGTAAGCATTAGTGCCTTGTCTCCCAACGTCGGGTCGGAAATGACGGCCCCAGATCACCGCCATACGGCGTCCTCAGTCGCCCAAATGGCCCTGCCATTCGGGCTCCCTGCGTCCTTGTCTGACGGCGCCTGGACCTCGTCATTTCGCGACCCACGTTACGAGACAAGGCACTAGTCCAGGTAGGTGGTCGTGCCGTCGGCTCCGGGTCTGACGGGGATCGGCCGCTCCTGGCGCGGGCGGCCGAGGTGCAGCAGGCCGACGAAGCGCTCGCCGGCCGGCAGCCCGACCGCCGCACGGCCGTCCTCGGAGCGCAGCAGGCCCGGCGTGCGCCAGTAGCCGGCGAGGCCGCGGGCGTGGGCGGCGAGCAGGACGATGTAGGAGGCGACGGCCGTGGCGTGCAGGTCCTCCTCGTCGGTGTCCGGCTCGCCGCCGAGCGCGCAGGAGACGACCACCATGGTCGGCGCCCGGTCGAGCTTGGCGGCGCCCTCCGGCCCCGCCGCCTCCTTCAGCCGCGCCAGAGTGGCCGGCCCGATGACGCGGAAGCGCCAGGGGACGGTGAGGTTGTGGTTGGGCGCCCAGCGGGCCAGCTCGAGTAGCTCGTCGAGCTGCTCACGCGGCACCGGCTCGGGCGCGAACGCCTTGTGCGTGCGCCGGGTGCGGATCGCGGTCTCGACGTCCATGGGACCTACAGTGTCCCGCTTCCTCTTCCGCGCAGTCCGGCCGTGTCGTAGTAGCGAACTAACGAAGCGAGTTGTCTGAGATAGACTCCCCGGCGGAGGGTTGAAGCAGACAGGCGCGCTGCGGGCGACTGATAATCGCAACGTCCTGCCTAACCAGCAGGATCCGGTTCGAGTCCGGTGCCCTCCGCAGATACTCAGACTGGAGCGGAAATCGAGTGCTGGCGCGGCTTGTCATGCTAATCTCGTGATGATTATCAGTCGCTTGCGGGGTGGTTCCCCGCTTCAACAGGCTCGACCCGCTCCGGCGGGTCGTTTGCTTTTTTACAACCCGTAGCGCCAGCGCATCCAGCCGCGCCGGCTTGCCCATGCCGCGCCGAAGAGCAGCGCGCCGGCCACCAGGCCCACGACGATCGCGCCCGTGGCGCTGCTTTCCGAGCCATCGTCTGAGCTTCCCTTGGTCGGCGCAGGCGGCACCGGCAGCGACGGCTCCGGAGTCGCTCCCGAACGTTTTGCGCCCCCCGGGCCGGGAGGCTTCGCGGCGCCAGCCGCCGGCTTCCCACCCGCGGGGCGAGTGAGGGAGGGGTCCGGAGTCGTCGCCCCGGAGACGGACGGTGAAGCCGGGGCCGATTCAGGGACGGGAACGTCGTCCGGGGTGATGCCGCCGAAGGGGGCGGCTGGGGTGGCTGGAGTGGTCGGGGACGGCTTGGGCTTGCGGGGAGGTGCCGAAATCGGGAGGTAGTCGTTGCTGGCGGCGACCAGCGCCTCGGCGGTCACCGGGACGGGGGTCTGGTGGGCGACTTCGTCGGGGACCTCGGCGCTCGGCTTGGCGTAGCGAAAGCTGCCGTCGGGCTGCTGGTTGTTCGTCAGGTAGTTGAGGGCACTGGAGCCGCCGCGGCGGAAGGAGGACGGGTCGCCGCCGGCGGCGAGGATCCCCTGGATCGCCCAGGCGGTCGAGTGGGTGTTGACGCCGCCATTGCCGCCGAGGGCGAAGCCGCCCCCCTTGTGCTGGGTCCGGCGCAGGTAGGAGAGCCCTCGCCCGGAGGCCTTCGAATCGCTGGAGAGCGCCTGCAGGACCGCGCCGGTGGCGTCGGCGTTGCTCGGCGATCCGGGCGTGTCGCCCCAGCCGCCGTCGTCGTTCTGGATCCCGTGCAGCCAGGAAAGCGACTTCTCGAGGCCGCCCGCGCCGGCCGCGCGGAGAGCGACGACCGCGTAGGCGGTGCTGCTTGCCCGGTCTTCGTAGGAGCCGTTGTCGCGCCGCCGCGAGAAGAGCCGCGAGACCAGATTCTGACCGCCGAAGTCACGAGGGTCGACGCCCGCGCCCTCCAGCGCGAGCATCGTTCGGGCGAGGTCGCCGGGGCTCCCCAGCGCGCCGGCGTTACGGCGCAGGAAGTCGACCGGGCTGCTGCCGCTCCGCGAGACGTCGAGCGGGTTCCGCCCGGCGGCCTCCAGCCCGAGCATCGCCCAGCAGGTGATTTCGGCGCTCGAATCGTTCCCCTGGGAGGCCCCGAAGCCGCCGTCGCCGTTCTGAACCGATTCCAGCCAGTCGGCGGCCAGACTCGCATCGGAGGCTTCGGCGGGTGCCGGCGCCGCCAGCGTCACCGCCGCCAGCAGCACGGCAGCGATGGCGAAAGCCCGCCGCAACAGCTCCCCTCCATCGGTTGCCATGAGGAGAAGTTCAGCAGAGCGCCGCCAAGAATGCCTGCAAACCTGCGCGCACCGGGCGCTGAGATTTTCGTCCAGAGGCACAGAGCGCTCAGCTAGCCTCCCGCCAATCGAGTCACTTTGATGCTTTGGGGACTCGTCCAGTCAATCGCTAGGGGGAGATATGAGCAGGGGACTCAGCCGGCCCTCGCCGGCGCTGATCGTCGCATGCATCGCGCTGTTCGCCGCGCTCGGCGGCACCGTCTATGCCGCGGGGCGGATCGATGGCAAGAACATCAAGCTGAAGTCCATGCCGGGGAACAGGCTGGCGCCGGGCTCCGTTGCCGGGGACAGGCTGAAGCCGGGCACGATCACCGGAAGCAGGCTGGCACGGGACTCGATCACCGGCTCCCAGGTCGACGCCGCGACGCTCAGCCAAGTTCCCAGCGCCGTCCACGCCGACAACGCCGATTCCGCCCGCGACGCCGAGACGGCGCTGAACGCGGTCAACGCGATCACCGCCGCCTCGATCAACGGCCACGGGGCCGGCTGCAAGGCCGGCACCCGGCCCTTCGCCGGCGCCTGCTGGCAGACCGAGAACAGCGAGGCGGCGGTCACGGCTCCGACCGCGGCGGAGTCCTGCGCGGCGCAAGGCGGGGCGCTGCCCGACGCCCTGGCGCTGGCCGCCTTCTCCAAGCAGCCGGGAATCGACCTAGCTGCGGCGGACGAGTGGACGGGCGACTTGACCAATGCCACGGGTGCGGATCTCTATGGCGTCGTAACGGTTTCCCCCGCGGCGATCGTCAACTCCGCTATCTCCACCGCCGCCAGGCGATTCCGCTGCGTGATCCCGCTCGTCAGTTGACGAAATCGGACATCCGCCGGCCAGCGAACCCGCCGGCCGGTTCCGCCAACTATTGTCGGGGGTCGATGCACCGAAGGCGAACGTATTTGGGGGGACCGCGCGGGTCCCTGCTCGCGGGCTTCGCTGGCCTGCTCGCGGTCCTGCTCGCATGCGCCGGGCCGGCCCTCGCGTCACCGCGGGTTGAGATCGGGGGCAGCCCCCTGAGCGCCGCCCGGGAACGCGCCGAGGCGACCCGGGTCGAACGCTATTGGACCCCGGCCCGGATGCGCAACGCCCGCCCGCTCGACCTGGCGATGGACAGCCGGGGACGGCTCGAGCCGCACGTCCGGACGGGGCTCGCCGGCGCCACCGCCAGCTTCCTCGCCGTTCCCACTCCGGAAGTCCCGCCCTTCTCGGTCAACGGCCGGATCTTCATCCGCCAGGGCAAACTCAACGGCTTCTGCTCCGGAACCGCGATCAACAGCCCGACCAGGCAGCTGGTGCTGACCGCGGGCCACTGCGTCAACAGCGGACCCGACGACGGAGGCCGTCGCGGCGTCTGGTCGCAGTACCTCCAGTTCGTCCCGGCGTTCAACGGGGGCGTCGCCCCCTTCGGCGCCTTCGTCGCCCGTCGCAGCAAGGTCTTCGCGCTCAAGCAGTGGATCAAGCAGGGCAACCCCGACTTCGACCTGGGTGCCTTCCTCGCCCTCCCCAACGCCGAAGGGGTCAACGTCGCGGACGCGGTCGGCGGCGGCGTCGCGATCGCCACCGACCTCAGCCGCCACCAGGAATTCCAGACCTTCGGCTACCCCGGCGAAACGAAGCACATGCAGACCTGCAGCTCCCCCTACGTCGGCGACGACACCCTCAGCTATCCGCTCCCCGGCCCGCCGACCCTGGCGATCGAATGCCGCTGGGCGCAGGGCGCCAGCGGCGGCGGCTGGCTGATCGCAGAAGGCACCCAGATCAACGGCTTGATCAGCTACCTCCACCTGAACAACAGGAGCCGCTCCTACGGGCCCTACTTCTCCCAGGCGACCGTCGGCAAGCTGGTCCGCGGCCTCTAACCCGGCGGGCCCGCCCGCTCAGGCGTCCAGCAGCCGGCGGTAGTAACGGTAGTCGCGCCGGTCGGGACGCAGGTTCGAGGCGAGCGCGAGGTGATGGCGGGCGCGGGCCTTCTGGCCGGTCTTGCTGAGCGCCCGGCCGAGGCAGAAGTGGGCGTAGTCGTCGGCGTGGTGGGTCTCGATCACCGCCTCGAACTCGACCGCCGCCTGAGCGAAGCGCCCGGCCCGGTAGTAGGCCCGCCCGAGCGCCTCCCGCACCGAGGACTTCTCCGGCGCCCGGCGCGCCGCCTCCGCCAGAGGCTCGGCGGCGTGCTCGAAGTCGCCGTCCTCGAGCAGCTCGATCCCGCGCCTGTAGAGGGTGTAGGTCTCCATCCCGGCATGCGAGGACATCGTCCCAGTGTAGGACGCGATCCGCCCGGTCTGGCCCTGCGCCGCTAGAGCTTGCTCGCCTGCACAGCGGTGCCGTAGGCACAAATCTCGGTCCAGACGCCACCGAGCTCGGAGGTGTCGAAGCGGAACGCGACGATCGCGTTGGCTCCCTTCGACTCTGCCTCCGCCACCAGCCGTTCCGTGGCGTGCTCGCGACCTTCGGCCAGCATCTGGGTCATCCCCTTCAACTCGCCGCCCACCAGCGATTTCAGCGAGGCGCCTATCTGGGAGCCGACGTTCCGCGACCGCACGGTCAGCCCGAAGGCCTCGCCGAGGACCTCTTCGATCTCATACCCGGGCAGGTCGTTCATCGTCGTGATGATCACGGCGCCACCGTACAGGCGGGGCGTCAGGACACGGACGAAAAGCCGAGGCGCCTCACTTGTAGACGGCCAAGGGCAGGATCAGCGCGCCGGGCGCGTAGAGCTCGATTTGCCGGTCGAGTTTGACCAGAAAGCACTTGCGACCTTTGATCTTCGCTTTTTGGGCCTTTTCGACCCTACGCGGATGGCCTTCCAGTCTTTCTGCGATTTCTTTGCGTTCCTGCTTGGTGTGAGGGGTCACGCAGCTGTGGCTGACGTGGTCGATCAGGTAGTTGGAGGCGTTTTCCAGCGGGTTCTTCCAGATCTCCCGCGACGCCCAGTCTTTGTACTCGGGCACGAGGTCCTCGTCCTCTTCGGGCTCGAAGACCCTGATCACCTTGCCGATCACGACGACCTTGCCGCCGGCGTACTTGTCCTCGTCCTTTTCCAGCAGGCTGCGCTCGGTGGTGAGGCCGAGGTAGCGCATCGGCAGCATGATCCTCAGCGGCGACTCGTCGGGGGCGGGTGGCGGCGGGGAGACGGCATAGAGGACCCGCGGGTCCCGACCGACGCGACTGGCGAACCTCTTCGCTTCCTCCCGCTGCAGCTCGGACTGTTCGGTGCTCACCGGGTCGCCCACTTCCCGCGGGAAGAGCGCCTCCAGGGTCGCCGACTGGTGGACGACCACGTAGGGCCGGATGTAGCCGGGGCTGAGCAGGTTGTCGCTGGCGAACCGGACCAGCCAGCCTTCCTCGAGGTTTGCCAGGTCCGAGGGCCTCTCCAGCTCGACGTGGTGCAGGCTCACCCCGGGAGCGGTATTGCTCCGCAGGCCGCCGAGAAGGAGCCCCAGCAGGCTCGCTTCCGTCCTCGTGAGGACGCTGTCGGCGGCGTTTTCCCGCTGAGTCGAGGCCCCGAGCTTTCCCTGTCCGAGAGTTGCCTCGGCGCTCGCCGTACGGATTTCCTTGCTGATCCGGTGAATCTTCTTGACGCTTCCCCCTTCGAGCTCCTCCAGGTAGGTGAGGATCCGCGGGCCGTCGAGGTAGATGAACTCGGCAGGCGGCATCCGCAGCGCCGAGGACCCATCATCGGCGTCCTGCCCTTCCGCGAGCAGACCGACGATCGCCACCAGCGCGGCGATCGTGAGGATCCCGAACCCCCATTTGTAGATCTGCTCCCAGTTCAACCAGTCAAGTATCGCTCAGTTTTTAAAGCGTGCGGAGCAAAGCCTGGGCGGCGTTGTAGCCGCACATCCCGTGCGCGCCCGCTCCGGGCGGCGTCGCCGCCGAGCAGATGAAGACGCCGGGAATCCCGGTGGCGTAGGGGTCGAGCGCGATCCGCGGCCGGAACAGGGTCTGGAGCGCGGTGTTGGCGCCGGTGACGATGTCGCCGCCGAGGAGGTTCGCGTTGGCGGCCTCGATCTGGGCGGGGGTGCGCACGGCGCGCCCGACGATGCGCTCGCGCAGGCCGGGGGCGAAGCGTTCGATCTGGTCGAGCAGCGCTTCGGTGGCGTCGCCGTCGTAGCCACGGGGGACGTGGGAGTAGGCCCAGACCGGGTGCACGTCTCCGGCCGAACGAGACGGGTCGGCCAGGTACTGCTGGCCGACCAGGACGAAGGGGCGCTCCGGCAGCTGGCCGCGATTGACCTCACGCTCGCCGGCGACGATCTCCTCGAAGGAGCCGGCCGCGTGGACCGTGCCCGCCCGGCGCGCGGCCTCCTGCTCCCACGGCACCCCTCCCTCGACGGCGAGGTTGACCTTGAAGGCGGCGGGGCCGTGCTTGTAGCGACGGTAGGCGCGGGCGACGCGGTGCGGCAGCCGGCCGCCGGCGAGGTCGGCGACCGCGCTCGGGGCCAGGTCCAGCGCCACCGCGTCGGCGTCCCCCAGCTCCTCCAGCGAGGTCACCCGCCGGCCGGTCTCGATCCTGCCGCCGTGCTCTCGCACGACCGCCGCCAGCGCCTCGGCTATCGCCTGGGACCCGCCGCGCGCCACCGGCCAGCCGTGGCGGTGGCCCGAGCAGATCAGGGCCATGCCGACCGCGGAGCTCATCGGCCTGCTCAGGGGACTGAAGGAGTGGGCGGCGACACCGCCGAACAGCGCCCGGGCCCGCGGCGTGCCGAGCGTTTTCGCGAGCACGGTCGCCGGCGCCAGCGCGGCGAGGCCGAACCGGGTCAGCAGGATCGGGTGGCTGGGCAGGTGCGCCACTGGCCGGAGGATGTCCTCCGCCAGCGCGTCGAACCTCCGCGCCGGCTCGCCGAACAGCCTCCCCCACCCCGCCCCGGCCGGGCCGAGGCCGCTCATCGTCTCCTCGATCGAGCGCAGCATCGCGACGCCGTCGCCCCCGTCCAGGGGATGCGCAAGCTCGACCTCCGGCCAGGCCCACTCGAGCCCGTGGCGCTCAAGCCCGAGCGCGGAGTGCGCCGGGGACTCGACCGCCATCGGGTGGAAGCCGCTGCACACGTCGTGGATCAGGCCGGGAACGGTCAGCTCGGCGCTCCGCGTGCCGCCGCCGATCGTCTCCTCGGCCTCGATCACCGTCACCCTCACCCCACGCCTCGCCAGCGTCGCCGCGCAGGCGAGCCCGTTGGGGCCGGAGCCGACGACGATCGCCTCGCTCATGCGGGGGGCGTCGCGGCTGCCGGGCGAGAGGCGTCCGCCGCCTCGTCCGGGTGCACCGGGAACGGCTCCCCCCCGAGCCACGGCTGGCGGCCGACCATGTCGGCGATGCCGACCCAGCCCTCCTCGACCACGCCCGTGGCGGCGTCAAGGATCCGGTAGCGCTGGCGCTGCACGTGCGCCGGCTGGGACTCCAGCACGATCACCCGCAGCTCGCCCGGATCGAACCGGCAGCGCTCCTGCACCGCCTCCAGCAGGCGGTGGTTATGGAAGTGGCCATCGCCGAAGTTGTAGCCGAGCACCACGCCGGCGACCAGCTCCCCCTCCCTCACCCGGTAAGCCTCGACGTCGTCGACCGCGCGCGGGACCAGCCCGTTGAGCGCCCGCCCGTGCGAGTGCATCGAGCGGAAGGCGAGCCCTTTGTACATCAGCAGCTCGGCCGTTTCGCGGTCGTAGAACTTGGTCAGCTGCTCGACCACGATCGGCGCCGACTTGGTGACCGAGCGGTCGAGCTTCTCCTCGGCCCCCGAGTCGCGCCGGAACAGCCACTGGCTGGTCGCCCAGTTGCCCGCGTAGTAGCGCATCGAGGGCAGGAAGGAGATCAGGTCGGGACGGAAGTTGCCGAGCACCGGCAGGCCGATGCAGGTGACCGCGAGGATCGCAATCAGGAGCGGGTCGTCGAGGGTGGAGAAGGGCACCGAGCCGTAGTGGCCGAAGAGGAAGAGCAGCCCGAAGATCATGAACACGTTCCACTCCAGCGGCACCGCCAGCGGGAAGGTCGAGATGATGTGGAGGTGGAAGACGATCATCCCGGCGACGGCGATCGTCCCCAGGATGCCGCCGCTGCTGACCAGCAAGATCAGCGGCAGGGTGAACTCCACGGCCGTCCCGAGGTGCGCGTCGAGCTGACCCACCCGGGAGGGGCGCAGGTCGTCGGGGTGGTCGCGGTAGAGGCGGCGCTTGAACCAGCGCGAGCGGTTCCAGGGGGTGTTGCTGATCATCACCGTGACCACGAACGGGAAGTGGCGGTTCAGCTTCGAGGACGCCGCCCCCCACCAGATCGCGAGGAAGACCAGCTGGGCGGCGACGATCATGTTGCCGAGCGGGAAGAGGAAGATGATCGCGAGGTTGCCGTAGATCTCCGCTCGCGCGGCCAGGAAGGGGACCTTGTCGCGCAGCCCGAGCGCCCCGAGCACCGCCAGCAGGACGCCGACCGCCACCGGGTCCAGGCGGCCCGCCGAGCCCGCCGAGGCGTCGATGCCGCCGGAAAGCAGGAGGAACAGGGCCGCCCCGATCAACCCGGCGTAGAGAGCGACGTCGAACAGGGTCCGCCGGGTGCCGGCGGTCAGCAGGACTTTCTCCGGCCACGGAGGCAGCCGGGTGGTACCGGGCCGCAGCCAGTAGAGGAGGCCGCCGATCATCGGCGAGAAGCGCAGCGTCAGCGGCAGCGACCCGGCGCCCAGCCCGAGCACCTCCCAGAGCATCGTCCAGATCACCGCCTTCTGGAAGACGATCGGCTGCGTCCACCAGTCGCCGAGGTTCCCGAGCCCGCCGAGCCCGGGGGTCGTGGCCGAGATCAGCAGCAACCCACCGCCGGCGTAGAGGAGCACCTTGACGACGTAGAGCAGGTAGACCGCGACCGGCGTGCCGAACCCGTTCAGCGCCCAGTCCTGGGCGAGCGGCTTGATCCGCTCCAGGTGCGGCCGGCGCTTCCACTCCTCGACCTCGAAGGGAGGCGGGGCTGGCGTCAGGAATCCCATCGCGCCTACTCTCGCCGCGGCGGCGCCCACATGCAAGGCCCGCCGGCGGTCGTTCGGGCTGAGGCTAGGCGGCTACGACTTCGGAGAGCGGCGCGGGCTCGCCGTCGAGGTGGCTGTCGAGGGCGGCGACGACCTCGGGGTCGAACTGCGTCCCCGCGCACTCGCGCAGTCTCTGCCGGGCGCCCTCGACGCTCATCCGGAGCCGGTAGGGACGGTCGCTGATCATCGCGTCGAAGGCGTCGACGACGGCGACGATGCGAGCCTCCAGCGGGATCTCCGAGCCCTGCAGCCCCTGCGGGTAGCCGGCCCCGTCGTAGCGCTCGTGATGGCTGCGGATGATCGGTGCGAGGCGGGCCAGGCTGCCCACGTGGGAGACCACGTTGGCCCCGATCGCGGGGTGACGGCGCATCGTCTCCCACTCCTCCTCGGTCAGTTTGCCGCGCTTGCGGAGGATCGAGTCGGGCACCGCGACCTTGCCGATGTCGTGAAGTTTTCCGGCCAGGTGGACGTCCCGGGCTCGTTCGGGGCAGCAGCCGAGCGCGAGGGCCAGTGCTTCGGCAAGCTCGGCGACGCGGCAGGAATGCTCATTCGTCCCCGCGTCGCGACTATCGACCAGCACCGCGAGCGCCTCGACTGCGGCGACCGTCGCAAATTCGTCCGGTTCGCACCCTGCCAGCGGATCTCTCTCTCGAATCCCCACTGGCCCGTCATACGCACCGATCGCCCCCTTAAGTTCAAATTGACTTTCCGGGGCACTAGAACATTTGCCTAATGGGTGTTCCATATGTAAGTCCAGACGCCGATCTGGACAAATCCTTCCCGCCTACTAGCCGGTCCTACTAGACAACTTTCGCTCAAAGCTCTCCTCCAGCGCCCCATCCTCTTCGCGACCGGGCACGGTCTTCTCCAGGCGCATGCTGGCGCCGCGCCCCTCGAGCGTCAGCGTCGCCACCTGGTTGTCGAAGCACGGGCCCTCCAGCAGCCGCCACCGAATCTCGGGATCGGGGGCGCCGGCGAGCCTGGCGAGCACGCGGGCGAAGGCGGTGAACGTCCGGGTGAAGCCGGCGCGGACGACCCGCCTCTCGTTCTGGTCGAGCGGGTTCCGGTAGGGAGAGCAGACCGCCTGGTAGACCGGGCTGCGCCGGGTGCCGTCGGGCCTGAAGCCGACCTCGCAGAGGTATGCGTGGTGGACGTCCCCGGAGAGGACGACGACCGAGCCCGGTGCGTCTCCGAGCCTTCCCGCCGCGACTTCGGCGAGCAGGTCGCGGAGCTTCGCGAAGGACTCCTGGAACGCGGCCCAGTGGTCGAAGTCGACCGCGCAGCGGAGCTTCTCGCCGTAGCGGGCAGGCACCGAGCCGAACGCCCCGTCGCAGACCGCCTCGTTCCAGGCCTCGAGGTGGTGGAACGCCGGCGAGAGCAGGAACGGGACGGTCGTCGCGATCAGGAGGTGGTCGAAGTCGCCGTGGGCGTGGCGGACGATCCAGTCCCACTCCTCGTCGTCGACGATCGCGCGCCGGTCCTCCTCGAGCACGCGGCCGGCGCGGGAGTCGACGAAGATCGCTCGCGTGCGCCCGAGGTCGCGGTAGAAGCTCCAGCGAGTGCCGGACCCCGTCGCCTCGATCTCCCGCGCCCACTCGAACAATGGCTCGTCCGCCCGCTGGTTGCCCCGGACCCGCCCGTAGATCTCGTTCTCGTCGAGCTCCGCCGGCGAGAGGTTGCCGAGGTGCTGGTAGATCCAGTAGCTGGCGATGCCGGCGACGGCCCGCCGGTGCCACCAGGACTGCCGGCGCGCCTTGCCGAGCCAGGCGCGCGAGATGTTCCAGTCGTCGTTCATGTCGTGGTCGTCCCAGAGCATCGAGACCGAGACGGTCGAGAACAGCCACCGGATGAGTGGCTCGCGCCAGCTCTCGGCGTAGAGCCAGGTGTACTCCTCGAAGTCGGCGACCTCCTCCCCCGGGGGCGTGTCGGTGCCGCGCCTGCGGCGGATTCGCTCACGAGTCTCGGGCGCGGCCTCGTCGACATAGACCTGGTCGCCGATCAGGAACAGCTGGTCGGGCCACTCGCGCGCCTCGCCGTTCGCCATCCGCTGCGCGAGCATCCGCAGCGCGTCGACCTCGAAGCCGTCTTCGTCCTCGTCCTTGCTCTCGGTGTATGGAGCCTCGTGGGGAAGCGCCACCCGGCATGAGCCGAAGCAGATCTCCAGGGGGCCGTCGCCGCCAAGCGTGCGGATGACGCTCGGCGGCAGCTCCGATTCCGGCTCCGGCCAGCGCCGCTCGCCGTCGAGCGCGACCCCGTACTCGTAGCGGGAACCGGGCTCGAGCCCCTCCAGGCGGACGAGCGCGTAGTGGTGGCCCTCGACCCTGAAGGTCGGCTCGGTGCGACCGAGGATCTCGACCTCGCACTCCTCGTCGGTCTCGACGAACACCGTCGCCTCTGCATCGGAGACGAAGCGCAGCAACGGACCGACGACGATCTGGCTCACGGCGCAACCTCTCCCGGACTTGGATCGAATCCTCTAACCGGATCGCCTACCCCGGCCTGCCGAGCGAAAACGACCGGCATCGTCGGCCGAGCCGCCCTTTCGCTTTAATCTGAACTACTTGATTATTAGGAGATCCTCTTGTAACTTAATCGTTGCGGCTGGGCAAGCCAGCCGCACGGGAGGACGATGTGAAGAGGTCCCTCATAGCGGCAGCGCTGCTGGCCACGGCCCTCGTGGGGGTGGTCGGTCCCACCCCGGCATCGGCAACCGAACTCTGCACGACCAACACGAGTCCCTGTTCAGGCACCTCGTATTTGACCGGGACCACACTGGAGGCTTCGAGCCAGCTCATAATCTTCTCGGGCAAAGGCATCGTCGTCGACTGCGCGATCGACTTCATCAACGAAGTCACCGTGGTGGGCACGCCGATCGAAACCAAAATGACGCCGGTGACGTTTTCCGCATGCGAAGGGTCCTGTACCACCGCCAAAGCGACCGACCTCCCGTGGAAAGGAAAAATCAAAGCTTCCGGACTCGGCGACGGCAAAGGGACGCTGACGATCTCCAAGGACATGTCGGGTCCGACGGTCGAATTCGACAACTGCCTGAAATCGAAAACCTTTTGCAGGTTCGACCGCATGGGCACGGCGATGGATTGGAGCTTCGTGGGGGGAACCTCGCCGACAATCGACGCCGTCTCCATCATCTGGGTCCGGAGCGGGGGCCCAGCCGAATGCGGCGACACCGTGACGATGCAGACGAAAGCGCCGCTGACGAAACCGACCGGCGCGATCTACGTCATCAAATAGGGCTTCCGCGAACTCTCCGATCAGGCCTCCGAGTCCGCGAGTGCCCGACGCAGCGCCTCGTCGAAGGACTCCGGTGAGATCCCGAACGGTTCGGTGCCAGAGGGGTCGGTGACCACGGTCGTGGTGGTCAGGCCCTCGACCAGCGGTCGCGCCACCTTCGTGTCGACCGGCGTGACCAGGCCCAGCCAGAGCGCCGAGAGCCACGGCGTGATGAACGGAACCGGGAGCTTTCGTCGCGGCCGCTTCCCCATCGCGATCGCCATCCGGTCCAGCATCTCCGAGTAGGAGAGGACGTCGGGGCCGCCGATCTGCACCTCGCGGCCGGCGGACTCGGGGACCTCCGGGGCGCGCCGCAGGTACTCGACCGTCGCGTCGATGCCGATCGGCTGGGTGGCGGTGCGCAGCCAGCTGGGGGCGATCATCACCGGCAGCCGCCCGACCAGGTAGCGCAACGTCCGGTAGGACTCGCTGCCCGCGCCGACCACCATCGCCGCCCGGAAGTAGGTCAGCGGAGGCCCCTCGGCGGCAAGGGTGCGAGCGGTCTGGTGGCGGCTGCGCAGATGCTCGGACTCGCTCTCCTCCCCCAGCCCGCCGAGGTAGACGAGCCGCTCCACCCCCTCCCGCTTCGCCATCCGGGCGAAGTTGAGCGCGCCGATCCGCTCACGCTCGGCGAACCCGGCGCCGCCTCCCATCGCGTGGACCAGGTAGTAGGCGGCCTCGACGTCCTTCGCCGCGCCGGCAAGGCTCTCCGCGTCGGTCACGTCCCCGACCTGGATGTCCAGACCCGCCGCCTCGAGCGGACGCGCCCTGGTGGGGTCGCGAACCAGGCACCGGACCGGCGAGCCCGAGGCCGCCAGGGAAGCGGCCAACCGCCCACCGACGAAACCCGTGGCACCGGCGATCAGAGTGCTTACCGCGATCCTCCAAAGCTACCTAGGCGTTTGTCCGAGTCCCCTTGCACACCTCTTTGGGGAGCGTAGGTTGGAGTCCCACACGAGGCTGAGGAGGAAGAGGATGGCGACCACCGAGAACCGGACCGCGAGCACGGGGAGCGACGACCTTGCGATCGCCGAGCTGCTGGAGATGGTCGAGCGCCAGCGCGCCGCCTTCCTGGCCGACCCCTTCCCCTCGCTCGGGGAGCGCCACGAGCTGCTTGGGGCCCTGGTCGGGATGCTGCTCGGCCACCGCACCCAGATCCAGGAGGCGATGAGCAGCGACTTCGGCGTTCACCCGACGCTGGCCGCCGATCTGATCGAGGTGCTCGGGCCGGCGGGCCGCGCCGGGTACGCGGCCGAGCAGCTCGGCGAGTGGATGGCGGCGGAGCCCCGGGCGGCGGACCCGGCCCTGTACGGCTCCGGGCGCGCGTTCGTCCAGCCGCAGCCCAAGGGCGTCGTCGGCAACATCGTTCCCTGGAACTTCCCCTTCGACCTCTCGGTCGGGCCGTTGATCGAGATGCTCGCCGCCGGGAATCGTGTCGTGATCAAGCCTTCGGAGTACACGCCCGCCTGCGGTGAGCTCCTGCGCGAGATGGTTCGCGCGACGTTCGACCGCGACCGGGTCGACGTGGCCCTCGGCGGCCTGGAGCTCGCGCGCGCCTTCACCCGCGTGCGCTGGGATCACCTCCTCTACACGGGCAGCCCGGCGATCGGGCGCGAGATCGCCAAGGCGGCGGCCGAGCAGCTGGTGCCGGTGACGCTCGAGCTGGGCGGCAAGTGCCCGGCGATCGTCGCCGCGGACAGCGTCGACGCCGAGTCGGTCAAGCAGGTGCTCGCGACCAAGGCGATCAAGAACGGGCAGATGTGCATCTCGGTCGACTACTGCCTGGTGCCGCGCGAACGGCTGGAGGACTTCGCGGCGCTGGCGGCCGACCACGTCCGCGAGTCGATGCCCGGCTACTGCGAGTCGAGCGCCTGCACCGGGATCATCTCGACCCGGCACCTGGAGCGAATCCAGGGACTGCTGGAGGACGCGCGGGCGCGCGGATGCGACGTGCGACCCCTGGAGGAGGCGGGCGAGGTCGATCCGGACACCCGTCAGCTGCCGATCTCGCTGGTGATCGACCCGCCTGGCGACCTCGCCCTGATGCAGGAGGAGATCTTCGGGCCGATCCTGCCGATCGTCGCCTACGACACGCTCGACGATGCGATCGAGCACGTGAACGCGGACGAGCGGCCGCTGGCGCTCTACGTGTTCGCGCAGGACGAGGCCGTGGCCGACGAGGTGTTGCGCCGCACGACTTCCGGGGGTGCCTGTGTGAACTCCGCCGCCGCCCACGGCGCGCTGCCCTCGCTGCCGTTCGGCGGCATCGGCCAGAGCGGCTCGGGCCGCCATCACGGCATCGAGGGCTTCCGCGAGTTCTCCAACCTCCGCGCCGTGTTCGTCCGCGGCGAGGGCGACCTGATCGAGGCCTTCGCGCCGCCGTACGGTCCGGCGGCGCAGGCAGTCGTCGACGCGGCCTTCGCCGGCACCGTTTGACGAGCGCCATCGAGTCGAAGCTGAGGGAGCCGATGCCGCATGTCTGACTTGAAGATCGAGGGCGGGCGCCGCCGGGCTCGGATTGCGCGCCGGATCGTCGGGCTCGGCATCTATGTCATGCGCTACGGAACCACCCTCGCCACCGTCTGGCTCCTCGGCGTCGTTCTGGACGTCTTCGGCCTCGTTGCCCTAAACGCCTCCGCGGCGACCCAGTTCCTCGTAGCGGCCGGGCTGGTGCTGGTATCGCGCCTGCTCGGCGTCGCATTGCTGGCCCTTGCGGGCACGCTGGTGCCGCGAGCACGGCCCCGTCTGAGCACCGCACTGGTGTTGATGCCCTCCCGCGCCCACACCACCGATCGCCAGGACCTCGCCCGCTGATCGCAGTTCTCCCTCGGGTCAGAAGACGAAGTCGAGAATGTTCATGCACCCGGACAGATGTCTCCGGCCCCAACCTCCTTGGGATGCGATCCGGGTTGCGCTCCAGCACCCCAGGCGCCGGACCGAGACCCGGTAGCTGGTGACGCCGTCCGAGCCTTCCTGAACGTCGCATATCCAAACTCGCTCGCCCGGGTGCTCACACGGCCCCGACGAGAGGAACCCGCCGACGGAGTTCTCGAGCGCATCCCCGTTCACCCCCAAGATCGGCGCGGGCCGAGCGGCCAGGAAACCGACCAACGTCACCGATGCGATCACTCCCGCGATCCACAGCAGCACCGTCCGCCGCGATCGGCAGTACCGGATCGGGTCCACTGCCCTCGCGAGCTGCTCCTCCCCATAGAACCTGCGCGCCCACCAGGAGTCCGGTGGCGCAATCGCAAGCGCTCCGACGATCCAGGTGAGGCCAAAGGTAAGCCAGCCACAAAGGAAGAGAAGCAGCCGGTCCTTCAGCAGGGCGACCACGGCCGCGGGAACCAAGGCCAGCAGCCATAGCAGCGCGATCCCGAAGACGGGGACTTCCAGAGCGAGAGCGACAGTGTGCACGGGCAGATACTGACCCGCGCCCGGTCGGATTGCCCCTGCACTGGACGATCCTCCATCATTGCCGTCATGCCGCTCTTCGAGATCTCAGACTCCGGCATGGCCCGCCACAGCGCGGCATCGCTCGCAGATCTCGGCCTACGCGAGCGTCAGGATCTGCAGCGACTGTTGCGAGACGACATCGGCGTCCTAGACCAGAGCCTGATGGTGATCTCCGAGGAGTTCGGCAACTGGGAGGACGCGCGGCGCCGGATCGACCTTCTGGCTCTCGACAAAGAGGGTCGCCTCGTGGTGATCGAGCTCAAGCGCACCGAGGACGGCGGCCACATGGATCTACAAGCGCTCCGGTACGCGGCAATGGTTTCGCCGATGGTCTTCGACGACGTCGTCGCGGCGTACGAGAAGTTCCTCACCCGAAACCATCCCGACGAGGACCTCGATGCGCGACACCAGCTGATCTCCTTCCTCGGCCAGGACGACGAGGAGCCGGAGATCTCCTCCGACGTGCGTATCGTCCTCGTGTCGGGCGATTTCGGGAGGGAGATCACTACCGCCGTCCTATGGCTCAACCAGTTCGAGGGCATGGACATCCGCTGCATTCGCCTGGTGCCGTACCAGGTGAGTGGCAAAGTCCTGCTCGACATACAGCAGATAGTCCCGCTGCCAGAGGCTGAGGACTACCAGGTCCGCGTACGTCGCAAGGACCAGGAGCGTGCGCGCTCTCGCACCGATGGCCGCGACTTCACGCGTTACCACATCGTGATCGACGGCAAACAGCTCCCGGATGAGAACAAGCGAAAAGCAGTCCGGACCATGGTCGCAAGGCTGATCGAACGAGACTGTTCCGCTGAGAAGGTCGCCGACGTCCTTGGTGAAAGGAAGTTTCGCGGGATCGACGGCGAGCTGACGGACCCCGGAGAGATGATCGCCCCGGTCGAGGCGGCGTACCCCCGATTCCGATTCGATCCCGGGCGCTGGTATGTCGACGAGCCATTCCACCAAGACGGGCGAACCTGGCTTCTGACCAAGATGTGGGGACGGGAGACCGAGCAGATGCTCGATGACCTGACCGCCACGTTCCCAGACTCCGGGGTCACCTACATCCGAGCCGCTTCAAGTTGAAACGCTCCACTGAGTAGCCGGGGAATGGACGCGGGAGCAAGTCAGACCAGACCGGACGTCGAGGAGGTTCGCGCAGCACTGGACCGCGCCCATCGTGACTTCCTGGAGGGCTATTTCCACTGGGGTGGCTTCCGTTATCACGGCTGGACCGAGCAGTCGGATGGGGCGAACTACAGGGGGCCCGCGGTCTGGTCCGAGGCCGACATCGTCCTCCGACTTGCTCGATCGCTGGAGGGGGAGTTCCCGGGTCAGGTCCACGCCGAGTTCAACATCGCGAACTGGACGCGAGCGGACTACGACAAGGCCAAAGACCGAACCCAGCGGATCGATATCGCCGTCAGCGACGTCAGTGCTCTGCGGGACGGGCCGCACGCCCAAGAGCACTTCCGCAGGCTGGTCCATAAGCTGTTCATCGAGGTCAAGTGGATGCCCAAGGGCTGGTGGGGCGAGACGTGGGAGGGCCTCGAGGCGCGCAAGCGAGTGGCGTCCATCGCGGCCGATGCCAGCCGCCTCGTGCGGCATCTGGAGCTCGGTCGGTGCATAGTCGCCGCTGTTTTCGTAGTCGACGACGAGTGCCTCTTCGACTACATGAGACCGGAATTCGAGGGGCCCGACTCGGTTCAAGTCCTGACGGCGAGCCCGAAAACCTTGGTCCAGCAAGGACACGGTGACGATGACGCCGTTCGAGCAGAGCTTGCTCGGATCGACGGGCTGGTCAGTCGATCGAAACCTCGCTAAGTGCGTCCGTCCTCACCGCCTATGCCTCGAAGAGCCGTATCCAGAGCGGGTGGTCGCCTCTGCTTGGCGACCCCGCGAGCTTCCATAGCTGACGGTAGTAGTTGGTTAGGCCATCCCACTCGACATCAGCCGAGACCTGCTTCAGCTCCCAGCCAAGCTGCTCGAGCGTGAGGTCCCCCTTCACCCGGTTGCAGATCCAACAGGCGCAGACCAGGTTCTCGGGATCGTTGGTGCCGCCTCGGGTCCAGGGCAGAACGTGGTCGAGCGTTGCGCTGCGCGACGGAATCGCGGGATGCGTCTGCCCACCCTTCCAATTCGGGTGATAGGGAAAATCGTCGGGAAAGATCTCGGAGACGAGCCTCATCACCTGGGTCGGGATGACGCGACACCCGCAGTAGCGGCAGTGGAACCGGTCGCGCTTGTAGGTCGCAGCGATCAGGGACTCCGAGGCCTCGGAACGAGCCATCACCTCACGTCGCGGATAGGCAATCGGCGCGAGCCTCTCGGCAGCAGCGACACGCCCTCCGGATATAAGGGCCGCGAGCACACCCCCGAGCTCGTCGGCGTAGTCGTCGGTCTGCGGGCGCGTCATCGGCTGCCTCCATCCGCCGGCAGGTCACCCCTATCGGCCTCCGGCAGGTTGACCATGACCTGCCTGGCCTGGGCGGCACGCAAGCCCGATCGAACACCGGTTTCCAACTCTGCGACGAACACCTCGATGCCCCAGATGCGAAGCGCTTCTGCGAGCCAGCTTGTCTTCAGCGCGAATCGTGCCGCCTCCTCGCTGCCGAAGGCGAGAATCAGCCGCGCCTTCGGCCGTGCTCGAGCCAGAGTGATCAGCTTCAGCGCATCCCCCTTGACCTTGTGCTTCTGCCCTCCCTTGAGCGCGCCTTGACGCGCGAATATCTCGACAAGCACCGACTCGTCCGGCGCGGCGCCGTCAAGCGCGGCGGTCGCGCGTTCGCCTAGCATCACCGTCTTGGGGCTCAGCTCAACGCTGAGCGCATCGGCGAGCTTCTCGCGGATCAGCGCCTCGGCATCGCGCTGGGCTGCGGAGTCGCTCTGGTGCGGCATGGGCGCACGCTACTGGTCTCGGGGCGACGATTCGCCATACCCCACCGCTGCGACTACTTGGCGGCCAGGACCGTGAAGCTGGCGCGCCTGGGCGCTGAGCGGTTGCCGGCGGCATCGGTGGCTTTGATCGTCGCCCGGTAGCTACCGGGCCTTAAGACGCGCCCTGAGAGCTTGCCGTTGAAGGCGATTTTGTTGGCCCCGGCGGAGCGGCTTTGGAAGTTTCTCTCCCCGACCCCAGTGAAGCGCTTGCAGCGAGGACGCTTTGCAAGTTTGGGCGTTGGTTTCTTGCAGCGTTTGCCGACCTTGCGGCCGGGGCGAGCGCGTTCGATCTTGATTTTCACCCCGGCGGGCTCGGAGAGCCTGAAGCGGAAGCTGGAGCGGCCTTTGGGGGCAGGCTTGAAGCGCTTGGGGGCCAGTTTGAAGCCAGAGATCGTTGGCGCCGAGATGTCGCTTGACGGCGCTGGCGGAACTGCACGATCGAAGATCGCCACGGCGTCGGAGCCTCCGGAAGCCACATAGACGTTCCTGCCGTCGGGGCTGGTGGCGACGCCTATAGCGCCGTCGAGCCCAATTCCTCCCTGGCAACCTCCGCTGCCCCCTTTAGAGACGCAGCCGGCGGTACCCGATGGCTGGGCCAGCAGCCCGTCGGGATTGCGATTGAAGATCGCTATGGCACCGGAGTCGGCGACCATGTACACGTTATTGCCGTCGGCGCTGGTGGCCACATCGCGAACAAGGGCGAGGCCGATACCCGTCTGGCACCCTTCGACGCCGAGCTGGGAGATGCAGCCGGCGGCGCCCGATGGCTGGATCAGCGACCCATCGGGATTGCGATTGAAGATCGCTATGGCACCGACACCGGCCTGGGAGGCTACATACACGCTCTTGCCGTCGGCGCTGGCGGCGACGCTTACAGCGCCGTCGAGCCCGATAGCCGGATGGCATCCTCCGTTGCCTTCCTTGGAGATGCAGCCGGCGGTGCCCGGCAGTTGTTCCAGCGTTCCGTCGGGCTTGCGGTCGAAAGTCGCTACGGCGGCAGAGCCCGGGGAGGCCACATAGACGTTCCTGCCGTCGGGGCTGGTGGCGACGCCAAAAGCGACGAAAAGCCCGACACCCGGCTGGCAACCTCCGCGGCCGCGGTCGGAGATGCAGCCGGCTTCGCCCGCCGGCTGTTCCAGCGTTCCGTCGGGATTGCGGTTGAAGATCGCAACCGCGCTGGCTTCAGGGGAGGTCACATAGACGTTCTTGCCATCGGGGCTGGTGGCGACATCCTGAGCGCCGTCGAGCCCGATACCCGGATGGCATCCCCCGCCGCCGCCCTGAGAGATGCAGCCGGCGGTGCCCGGCAGTTGTTCCAGCGTTCCGTCGGCATTGCGGTTGAAGATCGCTATGGCGTCGGATTCAAGGGAGGCCACATAGACGTTCCTGCCGTCGGGGCTGGATCCGACGCCGCGAGCAAAGTCGAGCCCGATGCCCGGCTGGCATCCTCCGCTACCGGCCTGGGAGATGCAGCCGGCGGTGCCCGGCAGTTGTTCCAGCGTGCCATCGGGCTTGCGGTCGAAAATCGCTACGGCGTCGGATCCAGCAGAAGCAACGTAGACGTTCTTGCCGTCGGCGCTGGCGGCGATATCCTCAGCGCCGTCGAGCCCGATGCCCGGTAGGCAACCCCCGCCGCCGCCCTGGGAGATGCAGCCGGCGGCGCCGGGCTTCTGGGTCAGCTCACCGACCGCCCAGGCGGTGGCCGCCAGCGAGCAGAGGAGAACCACGGCCGAGAGCCCGGCCAGCGAGACCCGACGCCGACCCGATTTCCCGGCGGCGGCGATCTTTCTCCCTCTCCCTGGCTTCTGCATGGATTCCTTGGCTCCGAGACACCGGGTCAGCCGAATCCCCCCTTCCGGGGGCGGCGGCGTTCATGCATACGCGTGGCAGGCACGCCGGGTTCAACGCCTGGCCTTTAAGCCAAGGTCATCGCTTGGGAGACAACGATTGGGCGTCCCCATGCTGCTCCTGCTCCTTCACCACGCGGCCTCGGTTTCGGGCGCGGGCGAGCCGCCAAGTGCATACACCGAACAACACTGCGAAGGGAGCGATGAATGCAGCCCGGAACCAAGCCGCTTCATGCGTCTCGATACATGAACGTTGCAGCGGATGGCAGTCCTCGTTGAGCAGACTGTCGGGGCCGAGGGCGACCACGACCCACATGATCGTGAAGCCGGCCGTCACGGCGGTGAGAATGATCGCGGTCTTCAAAGGGTGCCGCTTACACCACTCCTTAAGTCTCTTGTTCATAAGGGAAAGTAGGGGTGGTCCTCAACGCTGAAGGAGCTTCAAGGCAGCCGTGGTCTTCCCGCGGTTCCCCGCCGCATCCGCTGCCACCGTCGAGGTCACGGCCGCGCCGGCCAGGGCGGGCAGGGCGAGGAATGCCGCGACCGAAAGCGTCGTCATCCCGGCGGCGAGCACAGCCGGTGCCGTCTTCTTCTGCCGATAGGCGCGGGTCATCCGTCTCCGATCCGTTACCGAGCGTCGCGCTTGCGCGGCTTGGCGGCCAGAACCGTAAAGCTGGCGCGCTTGGGCGCTGAGCGGTTGCCGACGGCGTCGGTGGCTCTGATCGTCGCCCGGTAGCTGCCGGGCTTTAGGGCACGTCCTGAAACCTTGCCGTTGAAGGCGATCTTGTTGACCCCGGCGGAGCGGCCTTGGAAGCCTCGCTCTCCGGCCCCGGTGAAGCGTTTGCAACGCGGGCGCTCTGCAAGCTTGGGAGTTGGCTTCTTGCAGCGTTTGCCGACCTTGCGGCCGGGGCGAGCGCGTTCGATTTGGATTTTCACCCCGGCGGGCTCGGAGAGCGCAAAGCGAAAGCTGGAGCTGCCCGTGGGAGCAGCCTTGAAGCGTTTGGGCGCAAGTTTGAAACCAGAAACCGTCGGCGCCGAGGTGTCAGGTGATACCGGCGGCGGTGCTGGAACTGCACGATCGAAGATCGCCACGGCGTCGGTGTCAGGGGAGGCGACATAAACGCTCTTGCCGTCGGGGCTGGTGGCGATACCGCCAGCTCCATCGAGCCCGATACCCAGCCGGCATCCTCCGCTGCCGTCTTGAGAGATGCAGCCCGCGGCGCCCGGTGGCTGCTCCAGCGTCCCGTCGGGATTGCGGTTGAAGATCGCCACGGCGTCAGATTCCGCGGAGGCAACATAGACGTTCTTGCCGTCGGCGCTGGTGGCAACGCTGCGAGCAGAGCGGAGCCCGATGCCCGGCTGGCATCCTTCGACGCCGCCTTCGGAGATGCAGCCGGCGGTGCCAGATGGCTGGACCAGCGAACCGTCGGGATTGGGATTGAAGATCGCTACGGCAGCGGATTCGGAGGCGGCATAGACGCTCTTGCCGTCGGGGCTGGTGGTGACGCTGATCGCGCCGTTTAGCCCGATGCCCGGCCGGCAGCCTTCGCCGACGGCCTGGGAGATGCAGCCGGCTTGGCCAGGCGGTTGTTCCAGCGTCCCGTCGTCGTTACGGCGGAAGATCGCTATGGCGTCGGAGATACCAGAGGACACATAGACGCTTTTGCCGTCGAGGCTGGTAGCGACGCCGTCAGCAAAGCCGAGCCCGACGCCCGGCCGGCATCCTCCGACGCCGCCCCGGGAGATGCAGCCGGCGGTGCCGGGCAGCTGCTCCAGCGTCCCGTCGGGATTGCGGTTGAAGATCGCAACCGCGCTGGCCTCAAGGGAGGCCACATAGACGCTCTTGCCGTCGGCGCTGGTGGTGACGCTGGTCGCGCCGTTGAGCCCGATGCCCGGCCGGCAGCCTTCGCCGACGGCCTGGGAGATGCAGCCGGCTTGGCCAGGCGGTTGTTCCAGCGTCCCGTCGTCGTTGCGGCGGAAGATCGCAACCGCATCGGAGACAGGAGAGGCGACATAGACGCTCTTGCCGTCGGCGCTGGTGCCGACGCTGCGAGCAAAGCGGAGCCCGATTCCCGGCTGGCATCCCCCGATGCCGCCCCGGGAGATGCAGCCGGCGGTGCCCGGCAGCTGCTCCAGCGTCCCATCGGGATTGCGGTTGAAGATCGCTACGGCACCGGATTCGGAGGCGACATAGACGCTTTTGCCGTCGGGGCTGGTGGCAAGACCGGCAGCACGGTCGAGCCCGATGCCGGGCCGGCATCCTCCGCTGCCGCTCTCAGAGATGCAGCCGGCAGTGCCCTGCTTCTGGGTCAGCTCACCAACCGCCCAGGCAGTGGCCGCCAGCGAGCAGAGGAGAACCACGGCCGAGAGCCCGGCCAGCGATACCCGGCGCCAACCCGATCTCCCGGCGGCGGCGATGTTTCTCCCTCTCCCTGGCTTCTGCATGGATTCCTTGGCCCTGAGACACCGGCTCAGCCGAATCCCCTCCGGGGACGGCGGCGGCGTTCATGCATACGCGTTGCAGGCAGGCCGGGTTCAATGCTTGGCCTTCAGCTCCTTTGCCTATTCGTTGATCGGCGATTGACGCTCCTCTTGCCCGTACATACGGTGCTGTGCCCGCGCGGCGCTGCTGTGCGGGCCAGGCCATGTCGAACGACCCGCAACACATAGAGGTGTCCTTCGAGCTTGCCCTGTCCGACATGCTGGCGGCGCACCGCTTCTTGTTGTTGAGATCGAAGTCTGGATGGCTGGTGCCGCTCGTATTCGGCGTCTTGCTCTCGTCAGCTGTCGGACTGGGATCGTGGTCGTTGATCGTTGCGGTGGCCTTGGGGACCGCCGTGATGGGTGCTTGGCTGCTCTTCTGGCAGCCGCGCCGAGCCTTTCTTGGCAGCCCGAATCAGCGTGGCCGTCAGAAGTGGGTGCTCGGGCCGGACGGATTGAGTTGCGAGGTGACGGCTTCTGACGGCGCTCGGCTCGGGGGCAGCGACATGGATTGGCGCTCGGTGGTGCAGGCCCGTGAGAGCAGCCGGGCGTTCCTGCTGTCCTCCTCGCCCCGCGTCTTCTTCGTGCTGCCCAAGCGCGTTCTTGAGCCGCCCACGGTTGCCAAGGTGCGCGCCCTGCTGGCCGCCCACGTCACGAAGGAGTCCAGTTAACGCACCGCCGGCGGCTCTGGCGGGACGCTACTAGCGAAGGTCTTTGACTTCGCAGGGAAGGTCCCTTACCCGGTCAACGATCTCCGGGTCCCCCGTCATGAGAACAGCTTCGTCCTCCTCCGCGAGAGCGATAGCGAAGCAATCCGCCAGCGCGATGGCGTGCTTTGCCTTAAGACTCGCGACCGCGCGCATCGCTGACACACCGGGTAGGTCCTCGTTGACTTGCGACCGCAAATCGGAAATAACCCGCTCGGCCTCGTCGCTGCCGTGATCTCGGGTCAAGCGGTAGCTGACCTCGACCAGGTTGATCCAGCTCATCGCCGGTCGTTCGCGCTCTAGAGCTTTGGCCACCGCGGCTGCCGCTGGTTCGTCGCCGTCCAGCCACGCCAACACGGCCCACGAGTCCAAGCAGGCCTTCACGCTACGGGCGCTCGCGGCGGCGATCCTCGACCAACCGCGCGGCCATGCCGCTGCCGGCGAACTTTCCTCGCAGCGTTGCGCCGTCATCTGCTCGCCTCACCACGATGCCATCGTCCACAGACTCGAACGAGACGCCAGCGCCCGGCCCAAGACCTGCTCGCTCACGAAGATCCTTAGGGATCACAACTTGACCCTTGGCACCCATTCGCTGAGTCATACCTACCGAGTATAACGCAAAGGCAATACCGCTACGGGGATTCGAACCCCGGTTTCCGGACTGAGAATTGGTCCTAGCAAGCCGTTCAATGGCTCGACGCTCCATCTACGCCTATCCTCGTAGACATGGCAATGAGGACCGATCCCCTGGCCACCGCTGCCCTCACCGAGAGAGAGCGAGAGACTGTTCAGCTCCTCGCATCGCGCCTACAGGACGTGCTCGGCGACGATCTCCGCGCGCTCTGGCTCTACGGCTCCCGCGCACGCGGGGAAGCGCATCCGGAGTCCGATGTCGATCTGCTCGTGATTGCTGACGGGGGTCGCGGCCGCTACCAACGGATCGCCTGGGATCTCAGTGAGGAGGTCGCGGCCGCCTCGGGCGAAAGCTCGTTCTCCTACTCGGTCCACGTCCATGACCAAGAGTGGCTGCAA
Source organism: uncultured Solirubrobacterales bacterium (assembly GCA_963799835.1). Taxonomy (GTDB): domain Bacteria; phylum Actinomycetota; class Thermoleophilia; order Solirubrobacterales; family 70-9; genus VAYN01. The sequence continues at coordinate 2,039,693 of CAWCYE010000002.1, read as the reverse complement.
AGGCGCCGTGAGATCGAGTCCTTCTTTATTGGAGAGGTAGATCGCGACAAGCTCGTCCTTGCCGGGAGCCGACTCGATTGAGCCCTCGTTCGGAGGAGTTCTTGGAGCAGGCGCGCGAGCGCTTGACGGACGCCCAGGCGATCCGAGGCACGGCACATCCTGCCGTTGTCGTCAGCGCCGCCTATTACGGCATGCTCTACGCCGCCCGCGCCGCCCTCTCCGAGCGCGGCGAGTACGCGAAAACCCACAGCGGAACCTGGACGCTGTTCAGTCAGATCTTCGTCGCACCCGGCGAGTTCGATCAAACGCTGAGCGCAATGGCACGTCGCGCCAAAGACGCGCGGGAGCAGGGCGACTACGAGGCAGCACCGCCGACGGCAGAGGAGGCGGTTGAGTTCGTCAAAGGCGCCGCCGATTTCATCGTGGGGATCGAACGGATACTCGGCATCGGGCAATAGTTGACGGGTGAAGCGAGGAGCCCAGCCGCATCGATTGCTGGCAAGCTGCATCGATGGCCCACCACAAGCGCAAACGCCCCAAGCATCGACGCGGCGGCTGCCTGCTCTGCAAGCCCTACAAGCTGACCGCCAACGCGAAGTCAGAACGCCAGCGTGGGCGGAGTCAATGGACCAGACACGAGAAAGAAGCCTGGTAGGTCGCAACGGCGCTGCGCAGTACCGCTACGGGGATTCGAACCCCGGTTTCCGGACTGAGAATCCGGCGTCCTAGTCCCCTAGACGATAGCGGCGAGGAAGCGCGATTCTAGCGAGCGGCGAGGATCGCTTGCGTCGAGAGGGAGAGCCTGGGAGAAGCGGCCAACCGGTAAATTGCCTGCCCCCGCGGCTGTGGCGGAACTGGTAGACGCGCACGGTTCAGGTCCGTGTGGGCGAGAGCCCGTGAAGGTTCGACTCCTTTCAGCCGCATCGCCTGGCACCGCGAGGCTCAGGACGTTCTAGGCGGGTTGGCCGGCCTCGGCCGGCTCGCCGGCTCGCTCCGCGTTGGAGGCGATCTCCGCAACAAAGGTCGGCCAGAGGGCCGGCGGGAAATCGTGGCCCATGCCGACGATCATCCGCAGGCGGGCGCCGGGGATGGCGGCGGCCGTGGCGCGGCCGCCGGCTGGGCGGATCAGCGGATCGCGGGTGCCGTGGATGACCACGGTCGGTGCCTTCACGCCCGCCAGGGCCCTGGTCCGGTCCCCGGAAGCGGTGATCGCGTGGAGTTGGCGGGCGATGCCGGCGGCGCTGTGGCCCCGGTCGTAGGAGCGGCCGGAGATCTCCCGCACCCGGTCCTCTTCGAAGGGGAAGCCCGGGGAGCCGATGGCCTTGAAGGTCTTGATCGCCCGCGCGATCGCGGCCTCGCGCCCCTTGGGCGGGCTGCCGAGCATGACGCCGAAGGCTTTTAGGCTGGGCGGGGCGGTGCGGCGGTTGCCGGTGTTGGACATGATCGAAACCATCGAGCGGACGCGCTCGGGGTGTTCGATCGCGGTGGTCTGGGCAATCATGCCGCCCATCGAGGCGCCGACCAGGTGGGCGGAGTCGACGCCGAGGTGGTCCATCAGGCCCACCGTGTCGCGAGCCATGTCGCGCAGCAGATAGGGAGCGCTGGCGCGGCGGCCGGTCATCATGTCGAGCCGGCTCGGCAGCCCGGCGGACTCGATCTTGGTCGAGCGGCCGATGTCGCGGTTGTCGAAGCGGACGACGCGAAAGCCGCGGTCGACCAGCAGGGAGCAGAAACGCTCGTCCCAGGCGATCATCTGCGTCGCCAGGCCCATGATCAGGAGCAGCGGCTCCCCGTCGGGGTCGCCCATCTCCTGGTAGGCCAGCTCGATCCCGTTCGCGGGCGCCAGCTGCTCTTCGCCGAAACCTTGCATCGCCCCAGTTTACCGGCCGTTTGGCTGCGCAGCCAGCCGGTGCCGTGGCGCTTTTGTCTCGCATACCGAGAGGAAAGCGCCACGGGTCGAGTAAAAGGGTGGGATGCGAACCGCGATCGTCTCCGACCTGCACCTCGGCGCCGCCAGCCGCGAAGACGTGCTCCGTGACCCCGCCGCGCGCCGCATCCTGCTCGGGGAGATCGCCGGCGCCGACCGCGTCGTTCTGCTCGGCGACGTCCTCGAGCTGCGCGACCTCCCGGTCGGCGTCGTGCTGGAGGCTGCCCGCCCGTTCTTCGAGGAGCTGGGAGAGGCGATCGGCGATCGCGAGGTGACGCTGGTCCCCGGCAACCACGACCACCGCCTCGCCGAGCCGCTGCTCGACGGGCTCTCGCTCGACGGCGGCAGTCACCGCCGCGAGCCGCTACGCCCCGCCAGCCCGGCGCTCGGCCTCGAGCACCGGGCCGACCCCTCCCCCGGCCCGACCGCGCTGATCGACGAGTGGCTCGGAGCGGCGCGGCTGCGCATCGCCTACCCGGGCGTCTGGCTGCGCGACGATGTCTACGCCACCCACGGCCACTACATGGACGCCCACCTGACCCTGCCCCGGGCCGAGTGCATCGCCGCGGCCACCCTGGTCCGCTTCGCCGGCCCGCCTCCCAATCCGGCGACGCCCGCCGACTACGAGCGCGTCCTCCGTCCCATCTACGGCTTCGCCTACGGCCTCGCCCAGGTCCGCCCCGCGCCGCTGGCAAAACGCCGCGGCGCGCCCTCGGAGGCCGCCTGGCAACTGCTGGCCGGTCACGACAGGCGCGGCAGCGCCAGGCGGCGGCTCGCCGTCGCGGCCGCCCGTCGCAGCTTCCCGGCCGGCATCTGGGCGCTCAACCGCCTGCTGCGCTCCGACTTCGACGCCGATATCTCGACCGCCGCGATCTTCTCCGGCGGCGTCACGGCGGCTGCCGAGATGGCGACCCGCCTCGGGGTCGACGGCGGCCACGTGATCACCGGCCACTCCCACCGCGGCGGCCCGCTGGAGGGCGAAGCCGAGTGGGAGCTGCCCGCCGGCGGCCGCCTTCACAACAGCGGCAGCTGGGTCTTCGCCTCGGCCTTCCACCACCCGGGCACCCCGCCCAGCCCCTACTGGCCGGGAACCGTCACCTGGGTCACCGACAGCGGCCCACCGCGCCGCGTCCGCCTCCTGATGGAGCGCTCACACGCGCAGATGACCGAGCTGATCAACCAAGCCAGTCGGCGATGATCGCGCCGATCTCGGGGCCCGCGTCCTCCTGCAGGAAGTGAGCGGCGCCGGCGATCGGCCGCGGCGCCGGCAGGTTGAGCTCGCTGGAGACCCGCTCGCCGACCGAGAAGGGCAGGATCGGGTCCGAGTCGGCCCAGAGGACCAACGAGGGCCGGTCGTCCGTGCGTAGCCCGTCGGCCACCCGTTTGCCCTCCACCGCCCCGACCGCGTCGGGCGTAGTCGGCAGGATCAGCGGGAAAGCGCGGGCGCCGGCCTTGGAGGCGGGGTCGGGATAGGGAGCGTCGTAGGCGGCGATCACCTCGTCGCCCGGGTCCTCCTTGCAGCCGCCGCGGACCAGCACGCCGACCGGAACGTCCTCGTTGTCGCGGACGAAGTCCCGGAAGGCGAACCAGGCATCGCTCATCCGCTGGTGGCCGGTGAACGGGCCGGTCTCCATGATCACGATCCGGGAGATCCGGTCCGGGTGCTCGACCGCCAGCCGCAGCCCGATCGGGCCGCCCCAGTCGTGGACGACGACGGTCGTGTCGCGCAGGTCGAGTTCCTCCAGCAGCAGCGCCATCAGCTCGACGTGGCGGTCGTAGGTGTACCAGCCGAGGTCGGTGGGCTTGTCGGAGCGGCCGAAGCCGGCGTAGTCGGGGGCGATGCAGCGGTAGCCGGCGTCGCGCACGGGCGGGATCACCTTGCGCCAGAGGAACGACCAGGTCGGCTCGCCGTGGAAGAAGACGACGGGCTTGCCCTCCCCCTCGTCCAGATGCGCCAGCCGCAGGCCTTCGACCTCGCGGTAGCGCGACTCGAACGGGTAGTCCGGTAGCCCCTCCAGCGCCCCCTCCGGCGTTCGCACCGCATCGATGCTCATCGCGCACAGTCTATTCCGACGCGCGCCGTGCGTTTCTGCCAGGCTGGCTGGATGACTGGGCCAGTCCACAGCAGCGAGCCGATCACCGCCGCCGGGATCGAGGAGCTGCAAGCCGAATTGACAGAGCTGGAAGGGCCTGCCAGGCAGGAGATGGCGAAGCGGATCAAGGCCGCCCGCGAGCTCGGCGACCTCAAGGAGAACGCCGACTACCACATCGCCAAGGAGGACCAGGCGCACCTCGAGACCCGGATCAAGCGGCTCCAGGAGCGGCTCCGCAACGCCGTCGTGGTCGAGGTCGACGCCGCCTCCGACCGCTTCGCCTTCGGCCGCAGCGCCGAGGTCCTCGACGAGTCAGGCGGGGCGACCAACGTCTGGACCCTGGTCGGCTCGACCGAGGCGAACCTCGCCGAGGGCCGCCTCTCGGCCGAGTCGCCGATCGGCCGCGCCCTAATGGACACCCCGGTGGGCTCCACGGTCGAGGTCGAGACCCCACGCGGGGTGCGTTCGTTCAAGGTCATGAAACTCGTCTAGCGCGGCGAAGGCCGGCCACCAGACAAGAATTCTTCACTAGCGTCGGACTCGTCGCCTATGTTCTGCATGCGTCCCGATCTGTCCAAAGGTCACGAAAGGGGTAAGCATGAAAGAGGGTCAAGCTCTCAGCGGCTGGTGGGTGTTCGCCGGAGTCCTCCTCCTCGTCGCCGGCATCCTCAACATCATCTGGGGCATCGCGGCGATTGGCGATTCGAAGTTCTTCACCGAGAACGCCACCTACATCCTCAGCGGGCTCCACACCTGGGGCTGGATCATCCTGATCATCGGCGTGCTCGAGATGGTCGCCGGGTTCTCGCTGTTCGCCGGCGGAGAGTTCGGCCGCTGGTTCGGGATATTCATCGGCGCCGTCAACGCGATCGGGGCGCTGCTCTCGATTCCGGCCTACCCGTTCTGGTCGCTGGCGATCTTCGCCCTCTCGATCATCATCGTCTACAAGCTGGCCGAGGGGCCCGAGGTCGAAGTCCGTCGTTAGCTCCGCCTGGCCCCGGCGTCCGCGTTGACGCCGGGGCCAGGGCGACAATTGAGCGGTGCTGAGGCTGCGCTCATCCGTCGACGCCGAGGACGCGCACCACTTCGGCGAGATGCTCCGCGGCCTCGAAGGGGTAAGGCGGGTGGTCCAGCAGCCCGACGAGGCGCTGGCGAGTTCGGTCGTCTTCGTCGCCGACGTCGAGCCGGCCGCCGCGGACCGCCTTGTCGACGAGATCACGGGGCTTGGCATCGGAGCCGACGACTACCTGCTGACCCGGGTCGAGGTCGTCGCCCCTCTTCGACACCACCTGACCGGCGAACGCGGCATCGACGGGTTCGCCTGGGTCGAGGTGATGGGCCAGGCCCGCGCCAACTCCCGCCCGCTCGCCCGCTACCTGGCGCTGATCAACGTCGCCGCAGTGATCGCCGCGCTCGGCGTGATCACCAGCAGCTCGATCCTGATCGTCGGCGCGATGGCCGTCAGCCCGGACCTGCTGCCGATCTGCGCCACCTGCGTCGCCATCGTCGGCCGCCGCGGCGACCTGGCCCGGCGCGCGTTCGTGACGCTCGCGCTCGGCCTGCTCCTCGTGGTCGTCACCGCCGCGGTCCTCTCGGCGCTCCTGAAATGGACCGACCTGCTCCCAGCCGGGTTCACGGTCGAGCAGAGCAGCCTCTCGACGCTCGCCCACACCGACTACTCGACCGTGCTGATCGCCCTCGCCGCCGGGGTCGCGGCGATGCTCTCCTTCGAGACGCGGGCGAGCGCGGCGGTCGGCGTCGCGATCTCGGTGACGACGATCCCGGCCTCGGCCTACATGGGCGTCGCGATCGGCGCCGGCGGCGCCGGCGAGGCGCTCGGAGCACTCGTGGTGCTGTTGATCAACGTCTCGCTGCTGATCGTCTCCGGCAGCCTGACGCTGGCGCTACAGCGCTGGCTCCCCAACCGCTCCGGCGCTCCTGTCTGAGTCCAGCTGCGACCAGGGAGCCGGCTCGGGCCGGCGCTCGTCGTAGACCACGTCGGTGCCGGCGAACCGGTCGTCCCAGGCCCGCCGCTGCTTGCCGAAGACAACGCCCAGGAACCCAATGCCGAAGGTGAGGACCGAGAGGCCGAGGCCGATCAGGCGCTTGATGGCGCGGCCAAGGGACAGCCGGTCGCCGAGGCGGATACCGAGGAAGCGCATGCCAGGCGTCTGCCCGGCTAGCGACCAGAAACCGAGGAGATAGACGGCACCGAGTGCCAGCCAGGCGGTCGAACCGACCGCTATCGCGACGCTCGACCCCCCGTCGGCGTTGCCCCCGAAGGCGTTGCCGAGCAGCGTCACCAGGGCCACCAGCGCGGTGAAGCCGAGGTTGACGAAGACGCCGTCGACCACCATCGCCATGGCGCGGCTGACAGCGCCGGCGTGGTCGGTCGGCTCCGGCCGGCGCTTGCGGAAGAAGATCCGGCGGACGATCCGCTCGAAGGAGTCGTCGAGGCGCCTCGCCACTTTCCCGACGGTGCGGCCGATGTCCTCGATCAGCCCCGCGCCCTGAGCGCTGATCGCCGCCCGCACCTCGGGTGCCTCGGCGATCCGCTCGACCAGCTGCTGCGCCTCCTCGCTGGCCAGCAGCCGCCGCCAGACCTCGTCGACCAGCTCGCTGTCCATCGCCTCCAGCAGCGCCCGCTTGACCGCCTCGCTCTCCAGCGCCCCCTGGACCGCCTCTTCGACGATCGGCCCCTCCAGTACCCGCGCCATCGCCCGCTCCACCGCCTCGCTCTCGACCGCGGCGACGATCGCCTCCTCGGCGGCGACCTCGACGGCGCGGTCGATGCCGGTCGCCCGGGTGACGGTCCTGGCGCCGCGAACGCCAACGCCGAGCAGCCGTGCCGAGAGCGGGCGATTGCCGTTCTGACTCAGGTCGCTGGAGGCCTCAGACCGCGGAGTGGAGCCGTTTTCCATGCCGTTTCGAGTATACGTCGGCTACCCCAACCGCTCCAGCAAACGGTCGATGAAGGGCGCCTGTCCGGGGATGATCTTCCGCCGCGCCAGCTCCGGCTCGAACCACTCGGCTCGGTCGACCTCCGGGAACTCCCTCTCCTCGCCGCTGCGGGGAGGCCACTCGAGGCTGAAGGTGTTGCTGGCGAGCGCCGCCGGGTCGAAGCGGCCCTCCGCCGCCCACGCTTCCACCACCTTCCCGGCTCGCTGGCGGACCGACCCCAGCGCGATCGGCTCCGCCTCCGCCAGCGCGCAATCGGGCCCCAGCTCCTCCTCCAGCTCGCGCAGCGCGCAGGACAGCGGCTCCTCCCCATCCTCCAGCTCGCCCTTCGGGATCGACCAGGAGCCCTCGTCGCGCCGGGACCAGTAGGGACCGCCGGGGTGGGCGAGCAGGACCTCCAGGGCAGCTCCCTCCCGGCGAAAGACGAGGATGCCGGCGCTGTGCTTGGGGGCCACCCCCTGGAAGCTAGCGCGGTAGTCGGTAGGCGACCATCTTCGGCGTCTGGCCTTCCGCCGCCGGTATGCCGGCCGGCACGATCAGGGTGTCGCCGCTGGCGTTGAGGCCGCTGTTCGAGCCCGCCGGCAAGGCCGCCTGCCAGACTTCGCCGCCGCTCCCCGCGTCGAGGCCGTGGACGATGCCATCGAAGGTGGTCATGAAGACGACGTCGTCGACCACGGTGGGGGCGCCGAACGCCGCGGCCGGGTACTTCTTCGTCCACTTGACCGCGCCGCTCGCGATGTCGATCGCGACCAGTTCCCCGGTCAATTCCGGTCCTTCGCTCAGTTCGCTGCCCGACGCGGGGATCAGCGGGTGCTCGACCACCGGGACGAACACGGTCGTGTCGTCGGCCGCCATCGGCGCGATCACGCCGCCGAGCGTCCCCGGGAAGACCGGCGAGCCGATCTTGATCTTGGAGCTTTCGCCCCGCATCGCCAGCAGGCCGTCTTCGTCGTGCCCGTTATGGGTACCGACGGGCCGCTTCCACACCGGCTTGCCGGTTTCGGCGTCGAGGGCGACGACCACGCCCGACTTGCCGGAGCCGATCGCCAGCGCCCTGCCCCCCGCGCTGGTCAGAATCGGCGAGTTCTGGAAGTCCCAGTCGTAGACGTCATGGGGCGTCTGCTGGTAGTACCACTCCATCTTGCCGGTCTTCGCGTCGAGCTTGACCATCGAGTTGGTGTAGAGGTTGGGGCCGGGACGGCTCGAGCCCCACGGGAACCGGGGCGTGCCGGGGAACGGCGCCGGGTTGCCGGTCCCGAAGTACATGAAGCCCTTTTCGTCGAAGGACGGTGGGTACCAGAGCCCGCCGCCGGAGTTGAGTTCGGCGTTCTTCTTCGACCAGAGGGTTTCCGGAACGGTGTTGAAGTTCCACACCTTCTTGCCGGTCTCGGCGTCGAGCGCCCAGAGCACGCCGACGCCCCCGGGTGGGTATTCGGAGTTGAGCAGGGTCGGGACCGTGGAGACGTAGACGAGGCCGTCGTGGTAGCCGGGCGCCATGTCGATCGCCTCGTTCGGGCCGCGGGTCAGGGGCGTCGACCAGACCTCCTCGCCGCTCTCCTGGTCGAGGGCGAAGGCCTTGGTCGGAGTGGCGCCGAAGACCTTGCCGCCGGCGACCGTTGCCCCGTTCGGGCCCTGGTCGAGTTCTTCGTAGACCTTCGTCCACAGAACCTCGCCGCTCTCCAGGTCGATCGCCTGCACGTTGGAGGCGAGGTCCTGCGAGTAGATCACCCCGTTGCCGATCGCCGGCGTCGCCGCATACGCCCCGTAGGTGCTTTTCGCCTTCAGCGGCAGCGTCCAGGCGACTTGGAGGCCGGAGGCGTTGCCAGTGTTGATCGCCCCGTCGACGGAACGGGTGTTGGACGTGTCCATGCCGGGATAGGCGTTGCCGGTGAACTCGAGGTCGTCTCCGGAGGACGAATTGGAGAGCGCGAAGATGAGCACCGCGGCGACGATCAACACCACCGCGCCGATCCCGAACCAGGCGATGCTGGGGATCGCTTTGAAGCTGTCCGAAGCGCTGCTCGATTGTCTCTGCGACGGCTCTGGCATCTGCTTTTCCTTGGTCGATTACTAAAGAGATCTATTTCAGTCTGCCGAGACTAACTGACCGCGCGAAGTGCTGCTGTCGTTTCCCAACTCCGAGAGCAGCGGCTGCAGAACACGGTTCGCGAGCAGGCCGAGGCTGCCCAGGTTCGCGAAGCCCGGGCCCTGACTGAGGCCGGCCAGCCCCGGGATGTGCAGGCGCGGGTGCATGCCCTCGAGCTCCAGCGCGCGGCCGAACCTGACCTCGGTCTGGGGAGGCCGGTCCCAGAGCATGCCCGCCTGGCGCTCGACCTCGGCTCGGACGTCGTCGGGGAAAAGCCCGCGAAGCTGCGCGAGGAGGTCGAAGCCGGTGCAGTTGACGACGTAGTCGTAGGGCTTGCCGACGACCCCGTCGGGAGTCTCGAATTCCAGCGAGACCTCCTCCTCCCCGTGAGCGGCGACGTGGACGACGCGGCCGGTGACGAAGGAGCAGTGCCCGTCGCCGGCGATCGACGCCAGCCCGCCGCAGTCGAAGACGCCGCGGTCGCAGTGCTTGACGAAGTCGCGGCGCATCTGCAGGTCCTGCGAGCTCCAGTCGACGTCGTCGGGGTCGGCGAAGACCCGGTTCTCGAGAAAGCTCTCGCCGCGGCTCAGCGGCAGCATCGGCGTGTAGACCGTCAGCCGCGCCTGTGGCCTGAAGCCACGCAGCAGAATCAGGGCACTGAGCGCGCTCTCGCCGCCGCCGACGATCGCCACCTCGCTCTCACGGTCGGCCGGGATCCGCGCGAACTCGCTGCGGCGGCTGTCGCAGTGGAAGATCCGTGGGGCGGCGCCGGGATCGTGCGGGAACGCCCGGTGGACGCCGGGGCCGGTCAGCATCAACGCCCGGCCGAGGTGGCGCGGCGGGTCGCTCGGCCGCGGCCGTTCGTCGACCTCGATGCTCCACCCCTCCTCGTGGGTGAGCGAGACCTCGGTGACCCGACCGCTGTAGATGCTGACCCCCTCGGTGGCGCGCGAAAGGACCCAGCCCAGATAGGTGCCGTAGTCGCGGTGGCGCACCGAGGGCATCTCGGAATTGACCCAGGGCGCGTACTCGCCGCGTTCGATCGCGAAGCGCTGGAAGGTGAAGGGCAGCAAGCCGGCATCGATCTCGTCGCCCGCGTCGCCGAACTGCCTGCGGCTCTGGTAGGGGAAGCCGACGTCCTTGATCGGCGGGATCGCCAGCGGCTCCTCTCCCGAGGTCATCCCGTTGCGGCCCAGCCAGGAGGCGGCCGGCTCGGTTTTCTCGACGATCGTCACCGAGATCCGGCCGAGGCCGAGGGTGTTGATGACGTGCGCCTTGGAGGCGATCGCGGCGGCCTTGGCGCCGGCGCCGACGATCAGCAGGTCCACCTCGCCCCCGGTCGAGTTCTCGCGCATGGGCAGGGGCCGTCCTATGCGGTCGCGAGGGTCGGCGAGTCGGCCGCGACGGCCGCCCTTGGTTCCGCGATGACCTGCCCGCTCTGGTCGGGGCTGAAGGAGATCGCGCTTTTCCGCATCCGCTCTGAGCGATCGTCGGCGGGCCGCAGGTCGACGGCCGTGAGGACGGTCCGCAGCACCCGCTTCATCTCCATTTCGGCGTAGCTCGCCGCCAGGCAGCGCCGGGTGCCGCCGCCGAACGGGATCCAGGTGTAGGTGCCGGGCGGCCGTTCGAGGAAGCGCTCGGGCCGGAACCGCCGCGGTTCCTCGTAGGTCTCCTCGCTGAGGTGGATCAGGTGGATGCACGGCGCCACGGTGGTCCCGGCCGGCAGCTCGTAGCCGCCCAGCTCCATCGGCTCCAGCAGCCGGCGCACGACGACCGGCACCGGCGGCCGCAGCCGCAGGGTCTCCTTGATCACCGCGTCGAGGTAGGCGCCGTCGCCGCCGAGCACGTCCTCGCGGGCCCGCTCGAGCGTCTCGGGGTTGCGCAGCAGGCGCTCGAAGGTCCAGGCGAGCGAGGTGGAGGTCGGGCCGTCGGTGAGGAGCGTCACCAGTTCGTCGCGCAGGTCGCGCTCGCTCATCGGCGTGCCGTCCTCGTAGCGGGCCTCGATCAGCATCGAGACGACGTCCTCGCGCGCCGGTTCGGCCCGGCGCCTGCGCACCTCCTCCATCACCGCCTCCTCGACCGGTTCCATCGCCGCCCGGTAGCCGCGGCTGCGAACGACCCAGTCGGGACCGAACATCGCCAGCAGGTTGAGGTTGCGAGGGTCGTTCATCCACTCGGTCAGCGTCTTCAGCCGCTGCCGCAACGTGTCCAGGCGGGGATCGGGTTCGGGCCCGAAGACCGCCCGCATCACCACCTCCAGGGTGATCGCCTGCATCCGCGGCCACAGGGCGAACGGCTCGCCGACCGGCCAGCGGCCGACTTCGCGCCGCGCCACCTCGGCCATCATCTCCGCTTCCGCCGAGATCGCGCCGCCGTGGAAGGAGGGCAGCATCAGCTTGCGCCGGGTCATGTGGTCGGGCTCTTCCAGGAGCATCACCGAGCGTGGGCCGAGCACCGGCCCGAGCAGCGGGTTGGCGACGTCGACGCCGACCGCGGGGCCGGCGGTGAAGACCCGTTTGACGTCGGCGGGATCGCTGAGGATCACCCAGTCGCCCCAGTGGAGGATGCGGAGGGTGAAGGTGTCGCCGAAGCGGCGCTGGCAGCGCTCCAGGAAGGGCAGCGGCCGCTGGGTCCAGCCGATCGCCTGCAGCGACCTCGGCATCCGTGGCCCGGGCGGCAACGTAGCGCTCATGCGGCGTCCCGCCCCTCCGAGCTCGCCGCGAGGCGGTCCATCAGCTCATCCTCGGCCTTGCAGGTGGCGGCGATCAGCAGGTCGAAGAGGTCGCCGCTGAACTCCTCCGGCAGGCCCACCTCGGCGCCGCGCTGCAGATAGCGCGCCCGCACGACTTCGACCCGGCCGGGCTGCATCATCGGGATGCCGTGTTCGCTCTTGTGGACGGCGACTTCGCGGCAGATCTCGAAGCGCTCGCCGAGCAGGCGGGCGATCTCGTCGTCGATCGCGTCGAGGCGCCGACGGTAGGACTCCAGACCGCCGCTCATGCCGCCTCCTCCCCGCCGAGCAGACCGGTGGCGAAGGCGTGGCTGCAGGCCGCCAGGGCCGGCAGCGAGTAGCCGCCCTCCTGGATCACGCAGACCGGCAGGCCCGACTCGGCCAGCAGGCGGCCGACGTCGACGAAGATCCGCGGCGAGAAGCTCCAGCTGCCGTGCGGGTCGCCCTCGACCGTGTCGAAGCCGAGCGATACGACCAGCGCCATCGCGCTCTCGCCGAGCGAGGCGACCGAGGACCGCACCTCCTCCAGGTAGGCCTGCTCGTCGGGGCTGGCAGCGAAGGCCACGACCCGTTCGCTTTCGGTCCGCGGCAGCACCGTCCACGAGGAGACGTTGGTGACCGGCGAGGCGTGCAGCGAGTGCAACGTGGCGTCCTCCGCCATCCGCTCGACCAGCGCCGCGGTCCCGTTGGGGTAGTGCAGGTCGAGGTCGACGATCCCGACCGGCTTCATCCCGCCGTCGCAGAGCGTCCGCACCGCCGCCGCGGCGTTGTTGAGGTAGCAGTAGCCGCCGAGGAAGGCGGGGCCGGCGTGGTGGCCGGGAGGACGGCAGACCGCGTAGGTGTAGCGGGCGCCGGCGAGCAGCCGCTCGGCGGCGGTGATCGAGGTGCGGACGCCCTCCCTGGCGGCCGCGACCAGGGCGGGGCTGACCGGCGTGTCGGGCTCGAGGCCGGGCGGTGCGAAGTCGGGCAGCACCTCCGGCCCCTCGAGGCCGGCCTGCGCCAGTGCGTCGAGGTAGGCGCGCTCGTGCAGCGCGCCGAGGGTGCGCTCGACCCGCGCGTCGTCGGCGTCGGCGGCGACCGCTCGCACGCGAGCGTGACGGACGAGGCCGTTGCGAAGCTCGACCAGGCGGCGGTTGCTGTCCTGGCCCTCGATCCGGCGGTCGCCTTCGCGCACCCAGAGCGCGGCGTCGTCGCTGCCGCGGCGCTGCTCGATCATCAGCAGCTCATCCGCGGGCCTGGTGTCGCACTTCGCCTCGGTATCCGAGGGAAAGTGCGACACCATTGCGCGGGGAGGGGTGCTCATGGCAGCAACCGCCTCATCCGCGGACCCAGCGGCTCGAATTCGTTGGCGAGGTAGAAGGCCTCGGTCGCCCGGATCGCCTCGAAGCTCTCGCGCGGGAGCCCGACCTCGAGCCGTTCGACGCCGCGCTCGCGGGCGAGCGTGGCGATCGCCTCCACCAGGTCGGCGCCGACGCCGCGGCTGCGCCAGTCCGGGTGCACCCAGAGGTCCTGGATCACCGCGTAGGGGCCGGGCACGTGGATCGCCCGGTCCCAGCTGGCGCTGAGGACGCCGACGATCTCGCCGCCCGAGTCGGCCACCAGCATCGATCCCACCTCGGGGTCCTCGACGATCGCCCTGACCTCGGTCTCCATATCGGCCAGCGAGGGGCACCGGCCCCCCAGCTCGACCAGCAGGCTCTCGACCGCGGCCGCCACCGCGGGCACCTCCCCCAGGGTCGCCTCGCGCACCTGGGCCCGGGTCGCCGTCGGCTCGCTCATGCCGTCTGGACGCTCCCGGTGACCGGCTCGAGGTCGATGCTCCAGGCGTCGGGGTCCTCGCTGCCGGTGACCGCCTTCGCGATCGCCGCCATCGGCGCCCGCGCCTTGAGCAGGATCTCGTCGAACTCCTCCTCCGGGTCGGACTGCATCACGATCGCACCGCCGGCGCCGATCGTGGTCCGCCCCGGCCGCATCACGATCGTGCGGATGACGATGCTGAGGTCGGTCGAGCCGTCGACCCCGAAGTAGCCGATCGCGCCGGAGTAGACGCCGCGCGCCTCGTCCTCGAGGTCGTCGATGATCTCCATCGTGCGCTCCTTCGGAGCGCCGGTCATCGAGCCGCCCGGGAAGCAGGCGCGCACGCACTCGACCGCGCTGCGGTCCGCTTCCAGCCTGCCGGTGATCGTCGAGACGACCTGGTGGACGGTGGCGTAGGGCTCGACCACCATCAGGTCGGGGACGCGGACGCTGTCGACCTCGCAGACCCGGCCGAGGTCGTTGCGCAGGAGGTCGACGATCATCAGGTGCTCGGCGCGGGTCTTTTCGTCCTCCGCCAGCTCGGCCCGTTGCGCAGCGTCCTCGGCCGGGTCCTGGCGGCGGGAGATCGTTCCCTTGATCGGCCGCGCCTGCACCCGCCGGCCGCGGTCGACCGAGAGGAACCGCTCCGGAGAGGAGCTGACGATGGCGCGCTCGCCGAACCGCAGGAAGGCCGCGAACGGCGCCGGGTTGCTTCGCCGCAGCTGGCGGTAGAGCGCGAAGGGGTCGGGGCTGGCGTCGGTCGAGATCTGGTCGGTCAGGCAGACCTCGTAGGACTCGCCGGCGGCCAGTTCGGCCTGCGAGCGGGCGATGTCGGCGAGGTACTGCTCCCGCCCGCGGCCGCAGCGGAAGCCGACGTGGCCGCCCGGCTCCGGCGGCGGGTCGAGCGGGCGCTCCGGCGGCGGATCGGCGATTGCGGCGGCGAGGATCGCCTCGGCCGCCTCCAGCCACAGCTCCGCCTCGGGATCGTCCTCGCGACACAAGGCGGCCACGTGGGTGCGCTTGCTCGCATGGTCGACGGCGACGACGCGGTTGGCGAGCATCATCGCCGCGTCCGGGAGATCGGAGCTGTGGACGTTGGTCGAGCCGCAGTCGGCCTTGCACTCGTAGCCGAGGTAGCCGACGTAGCCGCCGAGGAACCCGCGGTCGACGCCCGGGGGCGGCTCGGCCGCGTAGCGCGCCATCTCGCGGTTCAGCAGGTCGAAGATCGACTTGTGCTCGACCGTGTCGACGCCGCCACGGCGGACCGAGACTTCGCCGGCGTCGACGTCGTATTCGAGCACGCAGCGGTCGGGGCCTGTGCTGGTGCCGAGGTAGGAGCACTGCGCGAGCCAAGTCGGGGCGTCGGCGCTGTCGAGCCAGAAGGAGTGCTCGGCTTCGGCGAAGAGCCGTTCGTAGACGTGCTCGGTCGGCGCCTCGCCCTCGAGCGAGCGGACGCGAAGCACCAGCTCCCCGCCGGCCCGCTCCTCGGCGGGAGCCTCCTCGGCCGGCCCGGCCTCGGACCTCGGCAGCGCCGGCTTGGGCCGCGGGCGGCGTTGCCGGCTCGCCATCGCGTAGAAGTTCTCGGCGATCGCCAGGCCGTGCTCGGTGGCGACCGACTCGGGATGGAACTGGACGCCCCACAGCGGCCGCGCCCGGTGCTCGATCCCCATCACCACCCCGTCGTCGGCCCAGGCGGTCTCGTGTCCCTCGGGACCCATCGGGCTGGTGATCGCCAGCGAGTGGTAGCGGACGACCGAGAACTCCTGCGGCAGGCCCTCGAAGAGGCCGGTGCCGTCGTGGCGGACCCGGCTGAGCCGCCCGTGCATCGCCATCGGCGCGGAGCTGACGCCGCCCTGCAGCATGTTGCCGATCCCCTGGTGGCCGAGGCAGATGCCGAGCACGGGGATCTCGCTGTAGCGGACGATGTCCCGGCAGACGCCGAAGTCGTGCCAGCGTTCGGGCCGCCCCGGCCCGGGCGAGAGGACGATCGCGTCGAAGTCCGAGCGCGAGAGCACCCGCCAGGAGACGGCGTCGTTGTTCACCACCACCGGCTCGGACCCCGAGGCCGCCGCCAACAGGTGGAAGACATTGAAGGTGTAGGAGTCGTGGTTGTCGACCAGCAGGGTCCTCATCACGCTCCCTCCAGGCCGAGGCCCCGGGTCCCCCGCGCGAGGACCGCCTGGACCAGCCGGTCGACCTCGGGCGAGCGCTCCGCGCCCCGGTACCAGCGGGCGAAGTGGGAGAGGTAGCGGGCGAGGGCGAGGGCGTCGAAGCTCTCCACGGCGCTGCGCAGGTGGCGGCGGTACATCTCCGACTGCACCACCGCGAAGCGGTAGTCGGGATCGTCGGCGGGCCGGCCACCGGCAAACGGGGTGCCGCCGCGGTGGGCCTGCGCCCGGGCGAGGTCCCAGCCGAGACTGTCCTTTTCGGTCCGCAGCAGCTTCTCGGGCTCGAACTCGACCCGCTTGGTCGTCGGCTGCAGCAGGAAATAGCCGAGCGCGATCTGGGCGGCGAGGCGGTCGGGGTGGGGATGGCCGCGGCGCACCTCGGCGCTCTCGGGGTCGGAGTCGATCTCCTCCTCGAGCCACTCGGCGAGGTCGTCGATCAGCAGGGCTCCCTCCTTGCTGGAGGTGATCGAGGCGTTCTCGCGGGCAACCATGCCGTGGAAGACGTCGTGGGTCGGCGGACCGCCCCCCTTGGCGTTGAAGTTGCCGTTGCCGTTGACGACGCCGAGGTGGTCGATCAGCTTGCGGCGGCAGGTGACGTGGGCGACCCACTCGGTCCCGCAGACCTGGAGCGAGATCACGTCCTCGAGCTCCGGCGCGGCCGACCAGTAGGCGAGCGCCCGCATGTGCTGGGTGGGCAGGCCGTCGGAGCGGACCAGCGGCATCTCTTCCAGCTCCCCGCGCTTGGTCTCGTACATCACCATTTCGTCGCCGCGGCGCCGGGTAAGGGTGCCTTCGGCGAGGCCCTGGGCGGTCAGTTCGGCGACCTCGGGCAGGAAGTCGGACTCGAAGATCACCTTGTCGAAGGAGATGCCGAGCCGGGCCAGGGTCTTGCGCTGGCCGGAGATCACCCAGGCCCGCGTCTTCGACCACAGCTCCAGCGCCGACTGGTCGCCCGCCAGCACCCGCCGCATCAGCTGGTCGGCTTTGTCGTCGTACATCGCCGACTCGCGGGCGACCGAGTCCTCGGCACCGTCGTCGCCGTTGGCCCGGCCCGCCTTGACGTAATCGGCATAACAGGATCCGACGAAGTGATCTGCCTTCGGGCCGCCGTCGACCCCCACCTGCTGGTCGCGGCCGCTGTTGACGACCCCCGCCATCGCCTCCCCCATGCTGCGGCCGACGTCGCAGATCAGGCTGCGGTGCTCGACCCTGGCCCCGGCCTGGGAGAGCGAGGCGCCGATCGCGTTGCCGAGCGCGAGGTTGCGGAGGTGGCCGATGTGGAGGGCCTTGGTCGTGTTGGCGCCCCAGAAGTAGACGGCGTAGCGGTTGCCCGAGGCGAGGTCGGCATCGGCCCCGGCCGCCTCACCCGACTCGACGGCGGTCCCGGTCTGCTCGATCCAGGCGCTGTCGAGCCGCAGCCGCGGCGCGTCCTCCTCGCGCCGGACCGCCTCGACCCACGGTTCGGACTCGATCCGGTCGAGCGCGCCGAGCGCGTCGGCGTCCTGGCGCCAGTCGCGCACCCGCGGGACCAGCATCAGGTCGAACCCGTCCTCCGGCCGGAACGGCGCCCTCGCGGACCACAGGACCTGCCCGTCCTCCCGAACCGCCATCCCATCCAAGTTGTCGAAAAGGTTCGCTCCCATAGCCCCGTTTGACTGGCTTGCGTGGAATGCACCAGCCCGGGCTCGAACCGGGATCTACGGCTTACAACGCCGTCCCTTTAACCGATTAAGGCACTGGTGCTTGGCTATGGTCACTCGGCTGAATCAGTACACCTGATTAGTCGAACGAGCGCGAGCATAACACCCAAATCAAGCCACGCCAAATTTCCTGAGTAAAGCCCCCGCGCAGCGGTGGTTTTCAGGAACGCCCGAAGTTCCAGTTAGGCCCTGCCGGCCTCCAGGAGACGGCTGAGAAAGCGCCGCGTCTCCTCCTTCGCCGGCGAGTCGAGAACGATCTCCGGCGGCCCCAGCTCGGCGATCCGGCCGTCGTGCAGGAAGGCGACCTGGTCGGCGACCTCCCTCGCGAAGCTCATCTCGTGAGTGGCGATCACCATCGTCATCCCCTCCGCCTTGAGGTCGCGGACGGCGGCCAGCACCTCGCCGACCAGTTCGGGGTCCAGCGCGCTCGTCACCTCGTCGAGCAGCAGCGCCCGCGGGCGGGCGGAGAATGCCCGGGCGATCGCGACCCGCTGCTGCTGGCCGCCGGAGAGATTGTCGGGCCGGTCGTCCTCGCGCCCCTCCAG
The DNA here is from genome assembly GCA_963799835.1 of uncultured Solirubrobacterales bacterium. Classification (GTDB taxonomy): domain Bacteria; phylum Actinomycetota; class Thermoleophilia; order Solirubrobacterales; family 70-9; genus VAYN01. The sequence goes on along the minus strand of CAWCYE010000002.1, from coordinate 2,021,688 downwards.
TCCGAAGCGCGCCAGCAGCCTCCGCCCCTCCTCCTCGGCCTCCCTGCGACCGACGCCGTGGGCGCGCATCTCCCCCAGGACCACGTTCTCCAGCGCGGTCAGGTGCGGGAACAGGTTGTAGGCCTGGAAGACCATGCCGAGCCGGCGCCGCACTGCGACCGGATCGACCGAGGGGTCGGTGATCACCTCGCCGTCGAGGAAGATGTCGCCGTCGTCGATCTCCTCCAGCAGGTCGATGCACCGCAGCAGGGTCGACTTGCCCGACCCCGAGGCGCCGATCAGCGCCACCGCCTGGTGTTCGGAGACGGTCAGGTCGACGCCGCGCAGCACCTCGCGCTCGCCGAAGGCCCTGGTGACGCCGCGGATGTCCAGCACCGTCGCGCTCACCTCACCTCACCCCCGCCGCCCATCCGGTCGACGACCCGGGCCAGCGGCACCGTGACCAGCAGGTAGAGCAGCGCCGCGGCCACCAGCGGCGTGTAGTTGAACTCCCTGGCGGCGATGATCTGGCCGATCCGGAAGGCCTCCAGGGGGCCGATGATCGAGATCAGCGCCACTTCCTTCTGCAGCGCGACGAAGTCGTTGAGCAGCGGCTGGGCGACGCGGCGCACCGCCTGCGGCAGGATCACGTGCCGCATCGCCTGCGCGCCGGTCAGCCCGATCGCGAGCGCGGCGTCGTGCTGGGAACGGTGGACCGAGCGGATGCCGGCGCGGTAGACCTCGGCGACGTAGGCGCTGTAGGCGAGGGTCAGCGCGATCGCGCCCAGCACGACCGGATCGGTGGGCACCCCCGAGAGCTGCAGGGCCGGGACGCCGAAGCCGATCAGGAAGATCAGCAGGATGCTGGGGACGCCGCGGAAGACGTCGACGTAGATCGTCCCCAGGATCCTCACCGGGAAGAGCGCCGCCGTGGTGCTGTGGCGGACCAGGGCGATCAGCAGGCCCAGCACCAGCACCGCCACCTCGATGATCACGAAGAGCTTGACGTCTAGCCAGAAGCCGCTGAGGACGTCCGGGAAGGACTCCTTGAAGACGCTCCAGGAGAAGAACGTCTCCCGCACCACCGGCCAGCCGGTGCTGGTGAGGACCCAGGCGGCGATGCCGGCGAGGACCACTGCGGTCGAGAGCGCGGCGATCGCCTGACCGCGGCGGGACTTGCGTCGCTTCGCCGCCTCGCGGGCGAGGCGGCGATCGCTGATGCCGGCGGTCTCGGTCAGCGCAGTTCGGGGGCGCCAGCTGCCTGGCTCATCCAGCGCTTGGTGATTTCCGCCAGTTCTCCGGACTCGCGCATCGCGTCGACCGCCTGCGAGACACAGGGGGTCAGCGACGAGCCCTTGGCGAGCAGCGCGCCCCACTGGTCTCCGCCGGGAGCCGAGAACTGACCGACCACCTTCGCCTCCGGCACCTGGACCGCGGTCAGGTAGAGCGCCGTCGGCAGATCGACCGCGACCGCCTCGACCTGTTCGTTCTTCAGCGCGGCGACCACGTCGTTGGAGGTATTGAAGACTTCCACCTGCACGTCGGACCCGATCTCGTCTTCGACCGCTTCGAGGCTGGTGGTGCCGATCTGGAGACCGATCTTCGCGTCCTGCAGATCGGCCAGCGACGTCGCCTGCGCGGCGTCGGAGCTCTTCAGTGCGACGACCGCCTGGTTGGCGGTGTAGTACGGGCTGGAGAAGTCGACCTGTTTGGCCCGGTCGGGGGTGATCGAGATCTGGTTGACGTCGAAGTCGAAGTCCTTGGGGCCGGGGGCGTAGGAGGAGTCGAACGGCTCCACCGTCCACTCGACCTTCGCCGGCGGGTAGCCGAGGTACTTGCCGATCGCGTAGGCGACGGCACTCTCGAAGCCTTCGCCGTTGGTCGGGTCGTCGTCTTCGAAGTAGGGCGGGAAGGCGGGGCTGTCGGTGGCGACCGTCAGCACGCCCTCCTTCTGAGTGTCGAGCTGGCCCGGCTTGTTGCAGGCGCCGGCCGTCTCGCCTGAGGCGGCGGAATCGTCCGAGTCGCTCGAGCTGCCGCACCCGGCGAGCAGGAGCAGGGCAAGGGCGAGCAGAGCGGTGGCTGAAAGGAGCTTCTTCATGGGGCGGCGCGAAGCAGGCGGGCATCCTAACGCGTCACGGCCGCTCGGGAGGCTGCCAAGACGGATCTTCTACTGGCTCGCCGTGGCCGTCGCGCTGGTGTAAGCCGCGCCGCCGGACTTCGCCGCCGTGATCGTGTTCGTGAAGGCGCCCGTCGCCGGCGCGGTATAGATGAATTCGGTGCTCGATTCGGCGGGGCCGTTGTTTGGGAACGTCAGCGCCCCGCCGGTGATTTCGCCGCCGTTGGCGGTGACCGAGACCGTGTGTCCTTTACCAAGGGACGAGACCGTGTTGCCGAGGCTGTCGGTGACGGCGACCTTGGCTTGCAGGGTGCCGGCGTTGCCCAGCCCGGTCACCGTGCAGGTGAAGAGACAGGGCGAGCCGAGGACGCCGGCGCTGATCGTGACGCCGGTAAGAGCAAGTGTCGCCGCGGCGGCCGGGGAGACCGTGACGGCGAGGGGCGTCGCGGTGGAGATCGAGCCGTCGGTGACGGCGATGCTCGCCGCGCCGGCCCGGCTGAGTTTCATCACGCCGTTTTTCCCGGCAGAGACGGCCGCCACCCCGGAGGCGAAGGTGAGGGCGGTGGCGCTGCCGAAGGCGACGGCGGTCCCGGCGCTGTCGACGACGGTCGGGACGGAGCCGCTGGGACTCGCCGTGGCGCCGGAGAAGATGAGGCTGCGGGAACCGGCATACGCGGTGACGGTGTTGCCGTAGGGGTCCTGCGCGGTGGTCGTGAGGCTGTCGGCGGCGCCGGCGGTCGGCGTGGTCGAGGCGGCTGAGAGGAAGAATTTGGACAGGGCGGCCACGGCGACGGTGATCGCGACGTTGGCGCTGGAGATCGACCCCTCGGTCACTTTCACGTTGGTCGCGCCGTTTTTGTAGAGCCGCATCTCGCCGTTGAGCGATCCGGAGGCGCTCGCGACCCCAGAGTTGAACGTGATCGCAGTCGCCGCCCCGAAGGCGACTGCCGTGCCCGCGGAGTTGGAGACCGTTGGAGCATTCCCACCGGGGCTGGCCGAGGCGCCGGAGAAGACGAGGTTGTGGGAACCGGTGTAGGTCGGGACGGTGTTGCCGTAGGTGTCCTGCGCGGTCGTCGTGAGGTTGTCGGCGGCGCCGGCGGTCGGCGTGGTCGAGGCGGCTGAGAGAGAGAATTTGGACAGGGCGGCGGGGGAAACGGTCACCGCCAGGCCCGGCGTGGTCGAGATCGAGCCGTCGCTGGCCGTGATCGTCGCCGCGCCGGCCGCGTAGAGCCTCATTAGGCCGTTTTTGGAGGCTGAGACGGCCGCCACTCCCAGGTTGAAGGTGAGCGCGGTGGCGCTGCCGAAGGCGACGGCGGTCCCGGCGCTGTTGACGACGGTCGGGGCGGTGCCGCTGGGGCTCGCCGTAGCACCGGAGAAGGTGAGGCTGCGGGAGCCGGTGTAAGTCGTGACGGTGCTGTTGTTCGCGTCTTTGGCGGTGATCGTCAGGTTGTCGGCGGCCCCCGCCGTGGGGATCGTGGACGCCGCGCCGATCGCAAAGCGCGTCGCCGCGCCGATCGTCACGGTGGCGGAGGCCGGCGCGCTGGTCTCAGTCCAGGAGCGCCACCGGGCCGTGACGACGTAGGTGTGTGCACCGATCCCGACGGCGGTATCGGTGCAGGTCGTGACCGCGGCCGGCGAGGAGGCGGTGGGACAGTTGCCCGACGGGGTTCCGCCGTCGCGGGTGACGGAGTAGGTGACGGTGCCCGAGCCGGGCGGGGTGACGGCGGCCCAGGTGAGCGCCACGGTTCCCCCAGGCGCCGGATTGGCACTGGAGATCGACGGGACGGAGAGGTCCGCGACACCCGCCGAGGCGCTGCCCACTCCCGAGGTCGTGAAGTAGGCGACGGCGGTGCCGGAGATCGCGGCCAGAACCGCGGCCAGGGCGATGCCGACGCTGCGGGTCAGCGTCGGCCTCATCCGCGCGCGCTCCCGGAGAACTCGAGTGGGAAGTGGACGTTCCGGCAGGCGTCCTGATTGACCGGCAGGTCACGGAGCTGAATCGTCGGCGCCGAAACGCCGGGGCTCGGCACGCTGACCGACCCCCCTGCCGGGACTGCGATCGGCGACGCGCTCGAAGCGCTGGATTGGCCGAGAGTCAGGTTCTCGGCACTGGCACACCCGACGGGATCCGCGGTCACCGAAACACGGAGGCCGGTAACGAAGATCGGCACCGGGTTCGGGTTCGTGACCATCAGCGGCAGCACCACCGGCGGAGCGCCGGGGTGGAGCGTGCCGAGGCCGGAAAGCCGCGGAGAGATCGAGAACGACTTCGGCTCCAGGAGCGTCCACCGGAATCGCGTCGCCCGGCTGTGCCTGCCTCGCCGGTCGAGCGCGCGAGCGGCGAAGGTGTGAGTACCGGAGGCGATCCCCCTGAACTCGACCGGCGCACGGCAGGCCCTCCATTTGCCGCCGTCGAGGCGGCACTCGAAACGAAGGTTCGGCCCTCGGCCGGTGAAACCGAACCTGGCGCTCGTGGATGTCGCCACCTTGCCGGGATGCTCGGTGATCCTGGGCTTTGCCGGGCGCGGGGGCTGGGTCTTCCCCGAATGCCCGTGAGCCGGACGGAGGGTGTCCGGCACATTCCGAGTCGCCCCGTACGCCACCGCCCCGAAGGCGGTGGCGAAACCGATCAAGGCGACCAGGGCCTTCACGGCTCAGTTGTTCGTCAGGTGCAGCGTCAGCGTCGCACCCTGGCAGGCGTCCTGGTTGACGCCGGTTTCGTTCATCGTCAGGGTCCCGGCCGGAGTCACGCTCAGACCGTTCCCGGGCACGAACGTTTTGTTGACGGCCACGGCGGGCATCGCGAAGTCGGGGTTACCGCCGGTGATGACGGTGCTGCAACTCGAATGACCGGCGTCGACGCTGATACTCGCCAGGCTGATCGTGCCGACGCGCTGCGATCCCGCGGAGGGATTGTCGACGGTGAAGGTCACCGGTGAGGACGCCCCCGGGTACAGAGTCGAGGAGACGGTGGCGTGCAGGGTCACCGCCGAGCTCGACCCGACCGTCGCCGTGCCGGTACCCGAGCCGGTCGTCGTGAAGTATGCGATTGCCACCCCGGCTATCGCCAGTGCGCACGTTCCGCCGAGCGCGATGAGCGCGCGCTTCCCAGTGATCCGGTTCATCGATGCCTCCTTTGTCGAATTGACGAAGCGAACGCTCCGGCGATCCATACATCGGCGAAGTCACAGGAGGGCTTGAGGTCTGGTTCGGCCTGACACACACCACTCCTCTCGCAAGTGACAGTGTGTGAATGATCAACTAACTAGTAACTGCTTAATAGCCTCTGTTCATTGACATCGATCTGTGCATATGTCAAGGTCAACGGCATGCAGGCGGACGGGGTTTTCTCCGGCGGCGGGATCAAGGGCCTTGCCTTTGCCGGTGGCCTCCAGGCCGCGGCGGAAGCCGGTTATGACGAATGGCTGCGGCTCGCCGGGACGTCCGCCGGGGCGATCACGGCGATGGCCCTCGCGGTCGGCTACGACGCCAAGGGCCTGCGCAACACGCTGGAGGAGTTCGACTTCGGCGAGATCGCCGACTACGGGCCCCTGGGGAAGGCCGAGATACCGATCAACCTCGAGCTGCACAAAGGAGCGACCAAAGGCAAGGCGCTGCATGCCTGGATCGAGACCCTGCTCACCGACGCCCCGAAACCGGCGGTCAAGTTCGGCGACCTCGAGCCGGGCAAGCTCCAGGTGGTCGGGGTCGACCTCGCGCACTCCCGAATGGTCGTCTTCCCGCAGGACGTCTCCCTCTACGTCGACGAAGACGGCAAGCCCCTCGTGCCGGAGGAGTTCCCGATCGCCGACGCGGTCCGGATCAGCGCCGGCTTCCCGTACTTCTTCCCACCGTTGAAGCTGCGCGACGCTCAGACCAAGAAGGAGGGCGTGCTGGTGGACGGAGGGGTTGCCAGCGCCTTTCCGATCTTCCTCTTCGACAAGCCGGACCCCAAACACCCCACCTGGGGCTTCCGCCTGTACAGCGGAACGGGCCCCGAGCAGCCGAGCTACACGGAGATCGACGGCGCGCTGTGGCCCGTGGACATGCTGAAGGCGATCGTCGACACGTCGATCAACACCCTCGACAAACTCGAGATGATCGCGTTCGCCCAGCGGACGATCTCGATCCCGACCGGCGACATCCCCACCCTCGACTTCTCCCTGTCCACGGCGCAGAAGAAAGAGCTGTACGACTTCGGCTACGAGACGACGAAGAAATTCTTCGCCGCCGATCCCAGCGGACGCAACACCTTCGGCGCCGTTCCCGCGGCCGGCGCCTGAGGCATTCGCGCTTGACGCCTGAGTCTCTCGCGGTCAACGATGTCGGCGCTTTAGATCTATTTCTATTTAGACGATTAGACGTTTAATCGTTTAGACTCCTAATCCATGATCTATCGAACCCCCCCCATCACCACAGAGCTGCAGGCGCGCCTCGACGAGCTGGCCCAGATGCGCCGCGACCTTGGTCACGAGGTGGGGAAACCGGCGCGATGGATGGGCTCGTTGCGCCGCGAGGTACGGGCCAGCTCGGTCGAGAGCTCGACCTCGATCGAGGGCTTCAGCGTCTCCCCCGAGGAAGCGCTTGAGCTGGTGAGCGGTCGGGAGGCCGCTGATCGCGACGAGGAAAATCGCCAGGCCGTCGCCTGCTACGCGCGAGCGATGGACCACGTCGGCACGATGGCGATCGATCCGGCCTTTCGTTGGCTCGACCGGGTGATCCTCGATCTCCACTTCGACGCCTGTTACTTCCAGCGCGAAAGGGATCCCGGCCTGTGGCGGACGGGACCGATCGGCGTGACCGCCCCCGACGGCTCACTGGACTACCGCGGTCCCGATGCCGAGAGGGTCACGGAGTTGATGGACGAGGTGGTCGATTGGCTTCGCGCCGGGGACGTCGACAGCGACGTCGTGGTGCGCGCGGCGATGGCGCATTTACATGTGACCTCCGTGCATCCGTTCCGCGACGGCAACGGGCGTGTGTCGCGGATCGTCCAGTCGCTGGTCCTCGCGCGCGAGGGCTTCGCCTCGCCGGAGTTCTTCTCGATCGAGGAGTACCTCGCCGCGCACACCCAGGAGTACTACGCGGCGCTGCGCCAGGCCCAGGGCGGCAGCTACCAACCTCAGCGAGACGCCTCAGGCTGGGTCTCGTTTTGCGTGGAAGCCCACATCGCCCAGGCACGGCAACGACTGGCGCAGATCAAGCAAGCAGCCGCTCGCTGGGAGCGCCTCGAAACCCTGGTCGAGGAGCACGGTTGGCCCGACCGACTGGTGATCGCACTCGAGCAGAGCCTCGCGGGCGGCACCGAGCGCGGCAGATACGGCGAGGAGGCCGACGTCTCGCCGGCGACCGCGAGCGCCGACTTCCGCCGCCTGCTCGACGCGGGCCTCGTAGAGCAGCGTGGCCGCGGGCGGAACATCAGCTACCTTGCGAGCGAGCGCCTGCGCGATGACTAACCCACAGGTCAGACCGGCGACTGTCGAGGACCACGAGGCGGCCGCCGAGGCGCTGGCGCTGGCGTTTGCCGACGACCCGGCCTGGGCGCACATCATGCCCGACCACGCCACCCGAGCCGAACAGCTCCTTACCTACTTCACCGCCGAGATCGCGAACCTGGTCCCGGAGTACCGGCAACTGTGGGTCACCGAGGACGGCGGCGGAGCGGCGGTGTGGGGGCCACCCGGGCGCTGGCGGGTACCGATGCTGCGAACGCTTCGCCCCGCACGCCGGATGGCCACCGCCTTCGGCCGACGCCTGCCACTCGCGATCTGGACGCAACTGCGGCTGGAGCGCCTCCACCCCCCGAAGCCCCAACACTGGTACTTGCACTACCTGGGAGTCGAACCCCGCCGCCAGGGACGGGGCGTCGGCGGAGCGCTGCTCGCCCCCGTGCTGAAACTATGCGAGGAGCAGCGGATCGGCGCCTACCTGGAGTCGAGCACGGAGCGCAACCGAGCACTGTACGAACGCAACGGCTTCTCCCTCACCGGGACCTTCAACATGCCCGCCGGGGGGCCGGTCATCCGTGAGATGTGGCGAGATCCGGGTTAGCACTGTGTCACCCGGAAGCACCCAAGACAGGGGAAAGTCGATCGTCTTTCCTTTGCTGGCCGGAATCATCATCCTCGCCGGCCTCGTCCCGAGCGGCGCCATCGCGGCGAATCCGAACGCAACGGCTGGCCGCGAGAAGGTGCGCAGCGCCGTCAGGTACCTCACCCTGGGTCGCGCCCGGCTGAACATCGTCTCCCGACATCCGTCCCGCGCGCGCTGGGGCGGGCAAACCGTCCACTGGTACCTGGGCACTGGTGTCGAGGGTCGCCTCCGGCGCGTGAAGGTCGGACGCACTCGCGAAGCCGCCCGGGGCGTGACCAGGCTGACGGCCACGGTCACCCTGCCGCGCGCCGGCCGCTTTCGATTCGCCGCCTGCTTCAGCGCCTCGATGCAGGAGGCCTTCGGGCTTGGCAGCTCACACGGCCCCTGCGGGACTCACCGCTTTCGCGGTCCGGCCGGCTCGCCCTACCTGGGCTCGGGCGTCGCCCCCGCCGGCTATCCGGGAACTGAGGCGATCGCCGCCGCCAGCCGCTACCTCAACCGACGCACCGGCTACACCGCGCTTGCGGTCCTCGACAGCGAGGGCCGGATGAGCGGCGAGCACCTGCACCGGACCTTTGTCAGCGCCAGCGTGGTCAAGGCGATGCTGCTGGTCGCCCAGCTGCGCAAGCTGGCCGCCGAACACCGGCGCCTGGGCCCCGTCAGCCGCTCGCTTCTGGGCCCGATGATCCGCGTGTCCGACAACGCCGCGGCGACCGCGGTCTGGGAAGGGACGGGAGACCGGCGGCTTCGGGCGCTGGCGCGGCGCGCCGGAATGGCCGACTTCTCGATCCAGGGGTACTGGGCCAACGCCCAGATCAGCGCCGCCGACCAGGCCCGCTACTTCTTCGAGATGGAGGACCTGATCCCGCATCGGTTCCGCAGCTTCGCGAACCGTCTTCTCTCGCATATCGCCGGCTACCAGAGCTGGGGCATCCCGGCGGTGGCTCGGCCCCGCGGCTGGACGGTTTTCTTCAAGGGCGGCTGGCGGGGGACCGGGCGCGGGCAGCTCGTCCACCAGGTCGCACGGATCCGCCGGCCGAAGCAAAGGGTGGCGATCGCCGTACTGACCGACGGCAACCCCTCGATGGGGTACGGGATCGACACGATCCAAGGTGTTACGGTACGTCTGCTTTTGAAACGCTTTCGTCGACCATGACCGGAGTCCCACTCGTGGTGATCGCGGCGTGACAACCATTGAACGTGTGAATCCGGTTCGAGTTTGCGCCCTCGCCGCGGCGATACTCATCCTGGCTGTCAGCACTCTGGCTGCGCTAACCCTTGGCAGCGTCGCAGGTGCCACCCAGCTCCGAGCGGGAGGCGCAGCGCTCAAGTTCAACGCGCGCGTATCACCGCGAAAGCTCTCGGCGACCACTCCCACCCCGACCACCCTGAGGCTGTCGGCAGCGACCGCAGCCGGCACGTCGCCACTGGTAAAGCTGGAGGTGGAAGCGGACAGGGACTTCACCTTCGGGACCACCGGATTACCTGCTTGCAAAGTGAGCAGGATCATGAGCCAGGACACCAAACATGCCGAACGGGTATGTAGGCGTGCGATCGTCGGCCGAGGCGCCACGCGCACCGAAGTGGCGTTTCCGGGCACGAGCCCGATCGTCCTCAGCGGAAAGACCGTCGTTTTCAGTGGGGGCACCGTTCGCGGCAGGTCCACCCTTCTGATGCATTCCTACACAGAGACGCCAGTCCCCTCAGCAAGTGTTTTCACGGCGACGGTTAGGCGAGTACGCCAGGGCCGCTTCGGGCTATTGCTGACCGTGGCGGTCCCGAGGATCGCAGGGGGCTCTGGCTCGCTGACCTCCTTCAAAGTGTCGATCGGGAAGCGATACAAGTTCAGGGGCAAAAGGATGAGCGTGGTGTCTGCACGCTGCACTCACCGTCGGCTAGGGCTGCGCGCGAAGGGTATTTTCCTCGGCGGCTCCTCGGCGAGAGCCCACGTAGCGCTCGGCTGTAGGCCGAGGTAGACAGCAGCGGAGAGGGTTCGCCTCCTACCCGGCCTTGACGGTCGTTTCTCTGGCGGGATCCTGGCTGGCCGGCCCGCCGGTCCGCACCTTCACTGGCGCAGAGCCCGCCCCGACCTCGGTTCGCTGCAGCAGCCCGCCGTTCCCGTTCGAGGCTGCAGGCGCCCGCCTCAGCTCGATCTGGCGGACGGCCGCATCCCAGTCGGCTTTCCGCCTCCAGCGAACTTCCAGATGCCGCCGCTGGGCGCGGCGGTGCCAGAGATGGAGACCCACTCGCCAGCCCGCATAGACAAGGCCGAGGCCAAGCACAATCGCGGCCACCGACAGCAGGGCATCGAAGACCGAGGTCGCCTGATCGCCGGAATCGGTGAGCGGTGCAGCGGGCGCAGGGGACGCCGAGCTCACGTCGTCGCCCCGATGCGCTTCGGGCAGAGTCAGCGGGGTTCCAGTGCCGATGGCCACGTCGACGGCTTTGTCGATGGGAGCCGGTGGTGCCACCGGGTCGGTCGTTCTCTCCGCTCGACGCTCGCTCGGGGCCTCTCCGAAGGTCGATGGGGTCGAGGATTCCGGCTCGTAGCCACCACCCGAACCGGCGTAAGACGGTTCTCCCCCGGTCGAGCCGACCTCTTCCTCGCCGGTCGACCCGGCAGGTTCCGAACCGCCGCCGCTTCCGAGCGAACTTCCACGCCGGATTTGAGCGGCCCCGTCGCTGGAAACTCCCGTGTCGGGACCCACCGGGGTCCAGCCCGTCGAACCGGACGAGGAGGGGGCAGGTTCCGCCGTGCTGCCCGGGGATTCGGTCGTGGTTTCTCCCGGCGGCGGGGAGCCGCCAGGCTCTTCCCCGGCTTCCACCGCTCCTGCGGACGGCGCGGCGAACAGGGCCAGCGCTGCAACGACTATCCAAAGCTCAATACAGCGACGCCGACGCAGCCTCATTTGCCAACTCGTTCCGTCATAGTTCAAAGGATGGACGGATATTGTAGATCGGCCTCGGGAACGGCGACTAAAAAGTCGCTAGGAGCGAGAAAAGCTTGAACTTCAGGATGCGAATGTCTCGCCGGGCCGCGCTTGGAGGGCTGGCTGGTGCCGGCATCGCGACGGGCCTGGGCTTGCTGCTCGCAGTCACCTCCGCAGCCGCCCCGCCCAGCCTGAGCGTCGTGACCACCGACGCGGTCATCGGGCAGACGATTCATGCAACCGCGGAACTCTCCGAAGGCCCCGCCGCGTCCGGAGAGATCTCCTTCGAGGTTTTCGGCCCGGGCGACCCCACCTGCTCCGGGCCCGCGCTGACGCCGGCCCCGGCTTCGGCCTCGGTAGACGGCGAAGGCGAATACTCCTCGGGAGAGTTCACCCCGCCCGAGGCGGGGACCTATTTCTGGAGCGCGCACTTCTCGGGCGAACCTGAAAACGCCGACTCCATCTGCTCTGCGGTCTCAGCCGTGAGCAAGGCTTCACCGAACCTCTCAGGGACGGCGACCTCCGCCGTCACGGTGGGCTCCCCGATCACCGACAGCGCAACCCTCACCGGAGGTTTTCAAGCCGGCGGCCAGCTCGTCTTCCGCGCCTTCGGCCCCAACGACCCGACCTGCGCCGGCGCTGTCAAATACGAAGCCACCGTGCCCGTCAGCGGCGATGGTCCCTACTCGCCGTCCGGGTTCGCCCCGGCACCGGGGCTGTATCGGTGGACCGTCGAATACGGAGGTGACGGCAACAACGAGCCGGCGAGCTTGGCCTGTGGCGCCGCCAACCAGACCTCGACCGTCAACAAAGCCTCGCCGAGCCTCGAGGGGGCGGCGACCTCCGCCGTCACCGTCGGCACGTCGATCACCGACAGCGTGACCCTCACCGGAGGCGTTGTGGCCGGCGGCCAGCTCGTCTTCCGCGCCTTCGGCCCCAACGACCCGACCTGCGCCGGCGCTGTCAAATACGAAAAAGAGGTCCCTGTCAACGGCGATGGCTCTTACTCCCCAGCCGGCTTCGCCCCAGCGCCGGGGGTGTATCGGTGGACCGTCGAATACGAGGGCGACGGCAACAACGAGCCGGTGAGCTTGGCCTGCGGGGCGGCCAACCAGACCTCGACCGTCAACAAAGCCTCGCCGAGCCTCGCAGGTACGGCGACCTCCGTTGTCACGGTCGGCTCGCCGATCACCGACAGCGTGACCCTGACCGGAGGCGTCGGGGCCGGCGGCCAGCTCGTCTTCCGCGCCTTTGGGCCGAACGACCCGGCCTGCGCGGGCCCTGTCAAACACGAAGCCACCGTGCCCGTCAGCGGCGATGGCTCCTATTCCCCGGTCGGATTCTCCCCGGCACCGGGGCTGTACCGCTGGACTGTCGAATACGAAGGTGATGGCAACAACGAGCCGACCGGCTTGGCCTGCGGTGCCGCCAACCAGACCTCGACCGTCAACAAAGCCTCGCCGAGCCTCGAGGGGGCGGCGACCTCCGCCGTCACCGTCGGCTCGCCGATCACCGACAGCGTGACCCTGACGGGTGGTTTTCAGGCCGGCGGCCAGCTCGTCTTCCGCGCCTTTGGGCCGAACGACCCGGCCTGCGCCGGCGCTGTCAAACACGAAGCCACCCTGCCCGTCAGCGGCGATGGCCCCTACGCCGCAGTCGGATTCTCCCCGGCACCGGGGGTGTACCGCTGGACTGTCGAATATGACGGTGACAGCAACAACGAGCCGTTCGACTTGGACTGCGGCGCCGCCAACCAGACCTCGACCGTCAACAAAGCCTCGCCGAGTCTCGAAGGGACGGCGACCTCTGTGGTCACTTTCGGCGAATCGATCACCGACATCGCCACCCTCACCGGAGGCTTTGGGGCCACCGGCCAGCTCGTCTTCCGCGCCTTCGGGCCGAACGACCAAACGTGTTCGACCACCCCCAAACACGAAGCCACCGTGCCGGTCAGCGGCGATGGTCCCTACTCCCCAACCGGGTTTGCCCCGGCACCCGGGCTGTATCGGTGGACTGTGGTCTACGGAGGTGACGCAAACAACGAGTCGATCAGCTTGCCCTGCGGCGCGCCCAACCAAGCCTCGGCCGTCGGCACGGTTTCCGTGACCCTTGCGGCGAGCGCGACCAGCGTCACGATCGGGGGCTCTGTAACCGCCACGGCGTCGATCCAGGAAGGAGCGATTCCAAAAGGACAGGTTACGTTCAGGGCGTTCCCGCCCAGTGACGCGAATTGCTCCGGCCCCGCCGTCTTCAGCTCGACCGTCGGCGTTTCGGGGAACGGCTTCTACCGTTCGGCCCCATTCGCGCCTTCTCGGGTGGGCGCCTTCCGCTGGACCGCCGGCTACTCGGGCGACGTGAACCACGACCCGGCCACCGCCGGCTGCGGCGCAGCGATCTCCAGCGTCTCTCAGGCAAGGCCCACGATCACCGGCGTACTCGGGCCGCGACTCGTGGTCGGCACCCCGTTCCATGCCGCGGCGACGCTGCAGGGGGGCTATACGCCCGCCGGCACGATCACCTTTCGGATCTACCGCTCGGGTACGGCGGACTGCGTCACGCCGCTGTCTGTCGACACGGTCGCCATCGCCGGGAACGGCACCTTCCGCTCGGACCCGTTCGTGCCGCAGCGCCCCGGTCCCTACCGGTTCGTGGCGAGCTATTCGGGCGACGCGGCGAACCAGGGAGCTGCCGAGGCCTGTGGCACGGCCGGACAGGTAGTCCAGGCGCAAAAGCGAACCCCGAAGGTGAAGCCGCGCGCGCAGCTGAGCGGCAAACAGATCTCGATACGCGCGCACCTCTCGGCCGCAGTGTCTCCTTCCGGCGCTGTCACCTTTCGCCTCTTCCATCCGGGCGACAAGCGGTGCAAACGCGAGCCCGCCTTCGGCGGCAGCACCGCGGTGAGGTCGAATGGCAGCTACCTGTTGGCCAGGTACCTCGCAACCCGATCGGGCGTCTACCGCCTCAGCGTCGGCTACTCGGGGGACCCGCGCAACCGGCGCGACCCGACCAACTGCCGCGACGCACAGCTCCTCCAGGTCGGCTGATCATCTGGGTATAGGGAATCTGCGCCGGCCGAGCTTTGAGGTCACGATCTGCAACCTCAAAGCTCCCGCCTCAGGTCGTCAACCACGAAGTGCTCGCCACACAACCCCTGGCCGCCGAGCGACCTTCGGCCCCAGGACCAGCGCGAAGAGCGTCAAGGCCAGCCAGGGTCGGAGGTGAGGGCCGATCTTGCGGATACGGCCGTCGGGTGCCAGCTCGAAGACCATCGCGTCAGTCATGTGCACAGGCCCGAGGCGCGCATGCCCCAGGGCGACCCAATGCTCGTTTTCGCCGAGCGTTCGCGTCCACCGGAGCCCCTTCAGGCTCCCGTACACAGCGCTGAGCAGAACCTCGACGTCGTCTCGCCCCCGAAAGACCATTCGGCCCGAGATCGGGGAGACGACCTCGACATCCGCGGTGAGTGAGCTCATGATCCCGTCGACGTCTCCAACCTCGGAGGCGGACAGGTAGCGCTTCACCGACTCGTCCATGGGAGAACCATATGGCGCCTTGATTGGCGATCGGCGCAACGTGGTATATCGATCGTGGTGGCGACTTTCGGGCTCCTCCACGGTGCATGGCACGACTCTTCCTGCTGGGAGCCGCTGACTAAGCGCCTCGAAGCGCTGGGGCATTCCTCCATCACTCCCGAACTTCCGCTTCACGATCCCAAGGCCGGCTACGAGCAGCGGGCCCGGCCGGCGACCGAGGCGCTCGTGGGAGCCGATGGCGAGGTGGTGGTCGTGACCCATTCGCAGAGCTCGGGATTGGGGGCGTTGGTGGCGGCATCGAGACCGGTCTCGATGCTCGTGTATCTCTGCCCCCGCATGGGCGGCGTGGAGCTGGCGGACGACGCTCCCGCCCCGTTTTCGCGAGGGGTTTCCCTTTCCGCCTAGCCTGCCGGACGGAACGTCGGCGTGGGACCCGGACAGCGCCCGCAAGGTGATGTACCCACGGCTGGCGCCCGAGAGAGCGCGGGCGCTTGTGCAACACCTGCGCCCGATGGCGATGCCGCCCGACGACTTCCCGCTCGACGAGCATCCGGACGTGCCGACCGCCCTGATCTACGCAGCCGACGACGAGTTCTTCGAGCCCGCGTTCGAGCGCTTCGTGGCCCGCGAGGTGCTGGGCGTCGATCCGATCGAGATTCCAGGGGGCCATTTCCCGATGGCCGAGGACCCAGGAGGCCTCGCGGACCTTCTCGCGAGTTCGCCGTCCTGGAAGCCGGGAGCGGGCCGCTAGCCCTTTGCCTCCACGGCTTCCCCGACTCGGCATACACCTGGCGATATCTATTGCCGGAGCTGGGCCGAGCCGGCTTCCGCGCGGTGGCGCCGTTCATGCGCGCCGCCATTGGCGCTTGACGCGAGGATCTTCAGCGACTACGACCAGATCAAGCGGTTCTTCTACCTGTTCTTTTTCAAGACGCCGCGGGCCGAGTCCGTGGTCGCGGCCAACGAAATGGCACTCCTCGGTCAGCTCTGGGCGGACTGGTCGCCCGGTTACGACGCGAGCGACGATCTTCGCTACGCAAAGTGCTGCCTGCGCGACCCGGCAAACCTCTCCGCCGCGCTCGGCTACTACCGGGCTAGCGAGCCGAAGATCGGGAACGGCGCGGAGACCGAAGCGCTCCTCTAGACGGCTCCGCAGCCAACGCTCTATCTCCACGGAATCCGCGACGGCTGTATAGACGTCTCACTCGTGAGCGACGCAGAGCGTCATCTCTCAGCCAACTCGCGAATGGAACTGATCGAAGACGCTGGCCACTTCCTCCATGTGGAGCGGCACGAGGTCGTGAACGAGCGCATCCTTGCTTGGGGTCGCCGACAGCCGGACTACTCGTCGTCCTCGCGAAGCCTGAATCCGAGCGGGCGCTTCGCGCGAGGTGGCGGTGCGATCAGCTGTCGCAGCGCTTCGAAGATCTGGCGAAGCTGCTCATCGTGCTCGCTGAGGCGCGCGCCAATGTCCAGTTCCATCCGATCGAGCCGCTTCTGCAACTCCTGAAAGGAGCCAGCGACCCGGCGCAACTCGACGAATGCCCGCATGATCTCGATGTTCACGGTGATGGCTCGATCGCTGCGAAGGACGCCGGAGAGCATTGCCACTCCCTGCTCGGTGAAGACCAGGGGACGCTTGCGCCGACCGCCGTGCCCACCACTTGACATCACAAATTGTGATTTCAAGTCGCTGAACTCCTCGATCGATAGCTGGAACATGAAGTCCGCCGGGAAGCGCTTCTCGTTTCGCCGTACCTGCTGCACGAGCACTCGAGTTTCAACTCCGTAGAGATCGGCGAGATCCTCGTCCAGCATCACCTGGCGGCCCCGAGCGACCAGGATCCGCTTCTCGATTGCCGGCGCAGCGATCAGCTGCAACGACGCCTTTTCTCTCGCCGATTCGGCCATCTCGGCATCATGACAAACGCGCCGGAACTTATTGTCTACATCGGAGAGACAGGAACAAAATCGCGTGCCGAAGCGATTCGGCCAGCGTCTATATCACTCGTGTATCACGGACGATTGAAGTGACGGTAGGCAATCTCGCTAACGCTCGGGCTTCCTCTCAGTGGACACTCACGATTACTCGGTCGGGAACCGGTTGTAGCCGCTCGCGCTTGCAACGCAAGGGCCACCCCTCGAGAGGCTTCGGACCATCAAGGAGGAGCACGATTCGATGTGCACCGGACTAAAAATCATCATTGGAGCGCTGGTTCGAGTCCGCCTCTCTAACCAAGCGGACGAAACATTCTTCGCATAGGGTGACACCGTGAGTGGCGAGGTGGTGGTTGGAAAGATCGCGGCGGTGATCGCAAAAGGCGGCTTCGAGGCCCTGAAAAAGATGCAGCCTGAGTACGCGCGCTTTTGGAAATATTTCCAGGGGCAGTTGAAGCCGCTGAGCCGAGACCTACCCTGGGATCGCCTGGCGTCACTGCGGGTAGATCCCGAGTTCGTTGGGCAGGCCACCGGACTGATTAACGGCGATATCAAGAAGCGGGAAGCGATGCGCGGCAGGATCGGGGGACTCGTTC
This sequence comes from uncultured Solirubrobacterales bacterium, assembly GCA_963799835.1. Lineage (GTDB taxonomy): Bacteria > Actinomycetota > Thermoleophilia > Solirubrobacterales > 70-9 > VAYN01. Next base: position 2,004,503 of record CAWCYE010000002.1, on the reverse strand, counting down.
GCGAGCTGCCAGAGGGGAGTCGATACGACTTCAATGAAGCCGTCGGCATCGTGATGGCAGCGGCCGATCGCGCGGCTGTCAAGGCGCCGCATGAGGACCGCGACGTCGTCGCCGCCCAGGGGAGGCGAACCCGCGAGACGGTTGAGGAGGGGAACGAGAAGGTTCTCGAGGCGCTTACGCGCATGGAAGGTATGTTGGCCGAGCAGGAAAAGAGTGTTGCTGTGCAGCCGAAGATGAAGCCCACCCCTGCGGTGCCCGCGGGGCAGCCCCGAAAGGTCCGCGGTCCGAGCGGGCCGACGGACGGGCGGCAGCTCTCGCCCGAAAGCGACGCCGCCGAGACCTGGCTGGGCCGCATTCTCGAGGCCGATCCGAAGGTGGAAGGCGTCTTGGACGCTGATCTTTTGGCGACCTACCGACTGCCCTACCGGCCAGACTTCGTCCTCCGCGACGACGAGGGAGTCAACTGGATGGTCGAGGTCAAGGCGCCGCGGTCGCTGAACCTACCCAACGTCCGAACGCATGTTGAGCGCTTCTCCGAGCTAACCGGCATCGCTGGGCAGAAACTCGATGACGAGTGGCGCTTCGCGCTTGTCACGCCGGAAAGCGTTGCTGCTGGCGACTCTTGGTCCGAGGTTCTCGACAAGTCGAGTGAGTTGAAATGGGACTGAGCGGACCGCGCTGGTAGCTCGGCCTCTCCTGCGGCCACGAGAACGCCACGGCATCTCTGGTGGCCGCCTCTCGAAGAATCGGGGAGACAGGATTTGAACCTGCGACCGCTCGGCCCCCAGCCGAGTGCGCTACCAGACTGCGCCACTCCCCGTGGGGCCACGCATTCTGACGAATCCGGCAAACTGTCGCTGGCGCGGATCCTGGGAACTGGGGATCCGTCCAGGCGGCGGTAGCTCAACGGTAGAGCCTCAGCCTTCCAAGCTGATGACGCGGGTTCGATTCCCGTCCGCCGCTCTCCCTTCCCGGATGAGCGGTCGGCTATTGCTCGTTGGCGTAGCCGAGGATCGATTGGTCCACCAGCCACTCGACCGGCGCTCGGTCGTCGGTGTAGACCTCGCCACCGGGCAGCCGGGGCGCCAGGGTCTCCCCCACCTCGGCCGCCAGCCGGCGCACCTCCGGCGGCAGCGAGCGGCTTGCCAGGCGCAGCCGTTGGGCGGAGATCGGGCGCTTGGCGGCCATCAGCAGGGTGTTCGTCGTCTCCACCGGAGCTCGGCGGACGACCGGGAAGGCCGCTTCCAGCGTGCGCCCGAGGACACGCTCCAAGTCGTCGTTCCCCTCGGGGTGTCCGACGTTGACGACCACCGCGCCGGTCGGCGTCAGGTGATCCCGAACCTGCTCGAAGAACTCGCGGGTGGTCAGGTAGAAGGGGATGTAGGGCTGGCGGTAGACGTCGACCATGATCGCGTCGTAGCGAAGGTCGCTGCGGGCGAGGAAGGGGCGCGCGTCCTCGGTGAAGGCGCGCATGCGGGCGTTTCGCAGGCCGAAGTAGCGGCGGCCGAGGTCGGTCAGCTCGCCGTCGATCTCGACCGCGTCGAACCCGGTTCCGGGCAGGTAGCGGCCGTAGGCGCGGGCGACCGAGCCCGCCGCGTTGCCCAGCATCAGGACGCGGCGCGGCGGACGTCCATTGCTGGCGAGCGGCAGCACCAGGTAGCCGTCCCAGTAGTCGCCGGTGAGGTAGCTGCCGGGCCGGTAGAGCGAGTGCACCGCCTGGCCCTCGTTCAGTTCCAGCACCCGATCTCCGTCGTCGCGTTCGACGACGCGCACGTACTGGTAGGCGGTCTCGTCCTCGAACAGGACGCGGCCGTCGGCGTTCCCTTTCACGGTTCCCACGGGCAGAGCGATCAGCATGGCGAAGGCCGCGGGCAGCGCGGCGAAGCGCCAGCCGAGCCCCCAGGTGGCGACGAGGGCCAGGCTGAGGGCGAAGGCGAGGAAGGTGCGCTGGGTCCCGGCGAAGGGGATCAGCAGCAGCGCCGAGAGCATCGTCCCCACCAGCGAGCCCGCGGTGGAGACGGCATAGAGGCGCCCCGCCACCTCTCCTGAGTGAGCGACGTCGGAAACGGCGAGCCGGATCGCGTATGGCGCCGCGGCGCCGAGGAGCATCACCGGAACCGAGACGAGCACCAGCACCCCGACTAGCGAGCCGACGAAGGCCCCAGCCTCGACCGCGTCCAGGGCGTCGACGGAGACCCGCAGGAAGGGCTGCGCCGCGAACGGGACGATCGAGAGCAGCACCGCGGCGCCCATCACCATCAGGCAGAGCCCGCGCGGGTCGGGATGACGATCGGCGAAACGGCCCCCAAGCCAGTAGCCGACCGCGAGAGCCACCAGCACGACGCCGATCGTGTTCGCCCAGACGATCGTCGAAGCGCCGAAGAACGGCGCCAGCAGGCGCGCGGCCGCGATCTCCGCCCCAAGGCTGGCCGCGCCGACGACGAAGACGAGCACCAGCAGAAAGGGCTGGGCGCGCGGGTTTGGGGACTTGTCCGTTTGCATCGGCGGGCGCCGAACCCTACGCGGGTGAGCGACCCGCGACACGGCTGCGCGGGTGTGCCCTGGCAAATGCCGCTCCATCCCGTTTCTGAGGTAGCCGATCAGGGAACCAGGGTCACAAGGAGGGAGCCGATGCCACGCTTAAGCCTGTTTCGCACGCATCGCAGGTCCATGGTCCGTCTGGGGCAGGCCATTGCGGTTCTGTCCCTTGCGGCGCTTGGCTTCGCGGGCCTGGGCTCGGCTGGGGTGCCCGGCTCTACCGACCTCAAGATCACGAAGGCCGCGTCGGCCCCCTCGGTGCAGCTGGGGTCGACCCTCACCTACACGATCCAGGTTGAAAACCTCGGCCCCGATGCGGCGACCGGAGTCCTCGTCACCGACTCGCTTCCCAAAGGCGTCGACTTCGGCTCGGTGAGCTCCACCCTGGGCCAGTGCGCTCTGCAGGGACGGAAGGTCACCTGCAACATCGGTGGGCTCCTCACCGCGGCGACCGGCGTGCACACGGCGACGATCACCCTCAACGTGATCCCGCGTAAAAGCGGAACGATCACCAACACCGCCTCTGTGAAAGGCGACCAGAAAGATCCGGTCAAATCGAACGACGAGGCGGCGGTCACCACCCAGGTGCTCGGCGCGCCCCGGACCCCAACCTGCCGGGGCGCTCCCGCGACGATCGTCGGCACGCCCGGTCCCGACAACCTCACCGGCACCGGCAGCAACGACGTGGTCGTCTCCTTCGGCGGCAGCGACATGATCGCTTCCCTGGCGGGCCGAGACCTGGTTTGCGCGGGCGGCGCCGGCGACCGCGTCAGCGCCGGCCCCGCCGGCGATCGGGTCTTCGGCGGCGCCGGCAGGGATCGACTGCTCGGGCGCGGCGGCGCCGATGTCCTCTTGGGCGGCGCGGGCAACGACCTGCTCAAGGGCAACGCCGGCCCCGACAGGCTCCGTGGCGGTCAGGGCTTCGACACCTGCCGCGGCGGCGCCGGGGCGGACTCGATCCGCAGCTGCGAGCGCTGAGTCAGCCGGCGAGGTAGCGCGTCAGCAGGAGGTCGGTTTCAAAACCATCGCCGACAGCTCTCCTCAGGTAGCCGCCCGCGACGATCCGGCCATCGGGCTGAGTCAGAGCCGCGTAGACATTGCCCGCGATCGCTTGGGAACCGCGAGAGCCAAAGCTGTCGTCGAGGGTGCCGTTGGGGAGGTAGCGCCTGATGCCCCCTTCGTAGCCGAGGACGACGATCCGGCCATCCGGCTGCAGGACTATGTCCCGCCTGCGGTCCAGGTTCCTTACAGCCTTCGGTGAGACCAGGCCATCGCGACTGAAGCTGCGATCGAGCTTGCCGCTGGGCCGGAAGCGAGCCAGGGTCGGGTAGTCGCGAATCCTCAGCTGGTTGTCGTCGATCGTCCTCATCTCGCCCTCGACGAGGATGCGACCGTCGGGCTGCACGGCGAGCGACGCCGACCATTCTTCGGGGTAGTTGGAGCGTCCCGGAATCCCGATCGCGACCTTGCCGTCTCCGCCTCCAAAGGTCGAGTCGAACTCACCGTTTGCCAGTAGGCGAGCGAGTAGGAGTCGCCTGCCCAAGTAACCCGCGACGATGACCTTGCCGCTAGGAAGGACCTCGACGTCACTCAGAAGATTGGGGGTCCCTTCCGGGTTGACGCGCCGAGCGTGTATGGAGACGCGGCCGTTCTTGCCGAAGCCGGAATCGACGGCGCCGTTGGCCGTGTAGGCGATGATGACCCCGGAGCCCTCCCTGTCGCTTTCATCTCCTGAGCCCACCGCGACGATCCGCCCATCCGGAGCGATCGCGACGTCGCGGAAGACTTCGCGCTTGAAGGAACTGCGCCCCGGCGCCGCAAATCCACCCTCGCCGAAGCTGGGATCGAGCGAACCGTCGGTCTGGTAGCGGACGAGGAGCGGCAGGTGCTGCAGGAAGCGGGAGCGGTTGAGGAAGATGCTCTGCACGAGCCCGGCGACCACGATCTTGCCGTCCCCTTGAGCCGCGATTCCCTGTGCCTGCGTGACGTACTCCGTAGCCGTAGCGGACCGCGGTATCTCAAACTGCGGGGTGAAGCCCTGGCTGCCGAAAGACTGGTCCAGTGAGCCATCCTGGTTGAATTGGGCCGCTCCGAAATAGGCATATCTGCCGACCCCTCCGAGCGCCGCGACGAACTTCCCTTCGGCAGCACCGTCCAGGCCCCAGATGCCCGCCCCGGCACTTGCCGCATTCCTCGGCTGTGGAACTAGCGCAACGCCGCCCTGTCCGAAGGTCGGATCGGTCTGGTCGGATGCAAGCGCGGCCGCGCAGGAGCAGCAGGCGGCGAGCCCCGATACGAGCAGCAATTTCATCAGCCATCCGCCCCGGTTCGCACGTCCCTGCACTGGCCCGGTCTCCAATCTCTCCCCTGAGTTCGCCGCGGTCGGTCGGATAGGAAACATCGTGGTTTTCAAACGTTGCGGTGCAAGATGCCCTACTTCGCCCGCTTGGCCACATTGGCAATCGCAAATCGCCTGCCCTGGGAAAAAAACAAAATACCCACCGGGGGTATAAGCTGTTTAGATCGAGAACCACCCGAACGAAGGGGACAGATGGCCGAGAACACTCATCAGCCCGGCTACATCGACGACAAGGATGGGCTCAAGAACCGCCTGCGTCGGATCTCGGGCCAGGTCGGCGGCCTGGAGCGGATGGTCGACGAAGAGCGCTACTGCATCGACATCCTCACCCAGATATCGGCCGTCCGGGCGGCGATGGACAAGGTGGCCCTGGCCCTGCTCGACGAACACACGCGCCATTGCGTGGTCGGCGCCGAGACGGCAGCGGTTCGCGAGGAGCGAACCGGGGAGATGATGGATGCGGTCGGCCGACTCCTCAGGAGCCGGTGAGAGCTATGGACGCCAGCCAGCACACTCCACACGCCGCCCACGAGCATCACGCGATGCCGACCGAAGGAGCGGCGCTGACCGGCGTCGCGCTCAGCGCCACGTTGCACTGCCTGACCGGGTGCGCCCTGGGAGAGATCGCCGGCATGGCCATCGGCACGGCCCTCGGCTTCTCGGACCTCGGCACGATCGTCCTCGCGGTGGCCCTGGCCTTCCTCTTCGGGTACACGCTGACCAGCCTCCCCCTGCTGCGAGCCGGACTCGCGCTCTCGGCGGTGGTCCCGATCGCCTTCGCCTCCGACACCCTCAGCATCGCCACCATGGAGATCGTCGACAACGCGATCATGCTGGTCGTCCCAGGGGCGATGGAGGCCGGCCTCGGCGACGTCCTCTTCTGGGGCAGCCTCGCCTTCGCCCTGGTCATCGCCGGCGCCTTCGCGCTGCCCGTCAACCGCTGGCTGCTTGCCCGCGGCAAGGGCCACACCGCCGTGCACGAAACCGGCATCCACGGCGGGCCTCCGGTCCGCCTCGTCGGGGCGATCGCCGCCGTCGCCTTCGTCTTCGGATCAGCGGTGCTGCTCGCCGAGGCCTTCAGCGGGGACAGCGCCGACCACGACGCCACGCATCAGGAAGCGGCGCGCTCGTCGCAGAGCAGCCGCTGACCCACGGGGCAGCCAGGACTCGAACCTGGAATCGCCGGTTTTGGAGACCGGTGCCTTAGCCAGTTGGGCCACTGCCCCAGAGGGCGGATCGTAACGAGTGCCGGGCGGGCCGGATCCGCAATGCGGGCGGAGGGACTCGAACCCCCACGGGCCGAAGCCCACCAGGACCTAAAGCCGCGCAGGCTCCGCTTGCCAGAGTTGAACCCGGCTATCTCAGGGGCTGACTGGCGCACGACTGGCGCACGAGACAGGGAAGTCCGGGGGTGGTTCAGGGATAGCGGCCATACAGCCGCTTGTGGGCGCGCTCATAGACCGTGCGCGTCGCTGGATTGTCCGGGTGGCGCTCGCCGAATGCCAGGAAGTTCCAGACAAGGCTGCCATCGGAGGTCTGCGCCAACTGAAACACGAAGCCGAACGGCGCTTCAGATGCCCCTCGCCGCCCGAGCGGCACGTACACCTTCATGCAGCCGGGGAGGCTCGTCCCTTCTTCTCCCTCCGCTTCGCACTTTTGCCAGTCGAGAGAGGCGGAATCCGCTTCCATTTCGCGACGCGCACGCTCGGCTTGCACGCGCGCGGGTGAGCGCTCGTCCAAGCGCCCCACCGTCTCCTGCCACTCCTCGTGGTCGAACCTAACCGGCAGGTCTTGCGCCGACAAAGCCATGCGCCGCAGGATAGGCGCGTTCCAAACTCGTTACCGCAAGCCTGCTGTTAGGCCGCAGGCGGAAACCGTGGATCGCTAACCCTCGCCGTCCGTCGGAATGTCGGCGGTCAGCCGCTCGAAATCCTCCGGCGAGGCGGGTTTCATGCCGCGCTTCTCATATAGCTCCGAGATCGGAGTTATCGGTGGCTCAATCGTCAGCCCGCCGGTCTTATCCGACACCACCTCGTAGCGGCGACCGTCGATTTCAACCAGCTCGCCGACGTGCAGGTCGAGCTTCTTCACGGCAGTTGCCATTTGTCAAGTGTACCCCGGTACAAGGCTCCCTTCGGGGCATTTCCCTTCAAGCAAGGCGGTCAAGGGCATCGCGCGTGACTGCGCCTCAACTGGCGCACGAGCGCCCAAGTGGTGCCGACGCCACATCGCTCCAAGGCCAGCAAACGGCGCTAGAGCTGGGATGCGGGCGGAGGGACTCGAACCCCCACGGGCCGAAGCCCACCAGGACCTAAACCTGGCGCGTATTCCAATTCCGCCACGCCCGCGTGGCGCCCCGATCGGGGCTTAACGCGCGACCAATGCCGCTTCGTCGCTCACAGATTCTATGATCGATCGCATGGCGGTAGGAGAGGTGAGGCCGGGCTATGAGCTCTGGCGGCCGAATCGGGAGAAGGCCGGGTCCGTCACGACCAAGTTCGTGATCGTCCTGCTGCTGCTTGGGACCGCGGTCATCGCGGGGCTGATCACGATCGGCGGCTGGTCGCTGCTGAAGGGCGGCAGCGGCATGGGCCTGGTCTGCGCGATCTACGCGGTGCTCTACGCGTTCTTCGCCTTCCTCGTCTCCCGCTGGAGCCGCGGCATCCTGCCGGTTGCCGCGGCGCTCTCGATGATCCTGGCGATCTTCTGCGCGGTCGGGGCCCAGAGCTGGTTCGACCGCGACCGTGCCGGCTTCGACGAGGCGCTGCTGCCCTCCGCGCTGCTCGGAGTGCTGGTGGTCGTCCTCGCGCTCCTGCAGCTCGTCCTGATTGCCGTCGCCTTCTACGGCTTCAGCCAGGAGTGGCACGTCGAGGAGGAGCGCCCGATCGGTTCGGGCGAGGACTACGGCGCCGGCGCCGCCCCGAGCGGCGGCACTCCCCAGCCCGCCTGAACGCGCCGCCAGGCTGGGCGCGATGCCGGAGGTGGGACTCGAACCCACAAGCCCGCAAGGGCAATCGATTTTGAGTCGATCGCGTATGCCAATTCCGCCACTCCGGCGCAGCTCGGAACCATAGACTGCCGTCGCGTGGATGCTCCGACTCCGGAGATGCTCTGGGAGCCGTCGGCCGATGTGGTCGAGCGCTCGCGCCTGACCGAGTTCATGCGCTGGCTGGAGGCAGAGCGCGGCCTCGAGTTCGACGGCTACGAGGCGCTCTGGCGCTGGTCCGTCGACGATCTCGAGGCCTTCTGGGCGGCGATTTGGGAGTTCTTCGACGTCCAGGCCGACGGCGACCCGAGCACCGTCCTCACCTCCCACGAGATGCCGGGGGCGCGCTGGTTCCCCGACACCTCCCTGAACTACGCCGAGCACGTCTTCGCCGGCAAGGACGACACCCGGGTCGCGATCCTGCACAGCTCCGAGCTGCGTCCGCTGACGGAGATGAGCTGGGGAGAGCTGCGCGCGCAGGTCGCGGCGGTGGCGGCGGGATTGCGGGGCCTCGGAGTCGAGCGCGGCGACCGCGTCGTCGCCTACATGCCGAACATCCCCGAGGCGATCGTCGCCTTCCTCGCCAGCGCCTCGATCGGGGCGGTCTGGTCGAGCTGCTCGCCCGACTTCGGCCCAGCCAGCGTTGTCGACCGCTTCGCCCAGATCGAGCCGAAGGTCCTCTTCGCGGTCGACGGCTACCGCTACGGAGGCAAGGACTTCGACCGCACCGAGACGGTCGCCCAGCTGCAGGCGGCGATGCCGAGCCTGGCCGCGACCGTCGTCCTCCCCTACCTCGATTCCGAGCCCGACCTCTCCGCGCTCGATGGGGCGATGACGTGGGATGCGCTCGCGGCCGAGGGAGAGGGCGCCGCGCTCTCCTTCGAGCGGGTTCCGTTCGACCACCCGCTCTGGGTCCTCTACTCCTCCGGCACGACCGGCCTGCCGAAGGCGATCGTCCAGGGGCAGGGCGGGATCCTGCTGGAGCACCTGAAGAAGCTCAACCTCCACGTCGACTCCCATCCCGGCGACCGGCTCTTCTGGTTCACCACGACCGGCTGGATGATGTGGAACTTCCTCGTCTCCGGCCTGCTCACCGAGGCCGCGATCGTCCTCTACGACGGCAACCCCGGCCACCCGGACATGAACACGCTGTGGGACCTCGCCGGGCGCGCCGAGGTGACCATGTTCGGCACCAGCGCCGCCTACATCTCCGCTTGCATGAAGGCCGGCGCCGAACCCGCAGCCGGGCGCGACCTCGGCGCCCTGAGGTCGGTCGGCTCGACCGGCTCGCCGCTCCCCCCGGAGGGCTTCGACTGGATCTACGACCACCTCGGCACCGACACCTGGCTGTTCTCGACCAGCGGCGGCACCGACCTCTGCACCGCCTTCGTCGGCGGCGTCTCGCTGCTGCCGGTCTACCGCGGCGAGCTGCAGGCGCGGGCACTGGGAGCGGCGGTCGAGTCCTGGGACGAAGAGGGCAACTCGGTGATCGGCGAGGTCGGCGAGCTGGTCGTCACCAAGCCGATGCCCTCGATGCCGGTCTCCTTCTGGGGCGATGAGGACGGCAGCCGCTACCGCGAGGCCTACTTCGACCACTACCCCGGCGTCTGGCGCCACGGCGACTGGATCGAGGTCACCCCGCGCGGCACCGCGATCATCTACGGCCGCTCGGACTCGACGATCAACCGCGGCGGCATCCGGATGGGGACCAGCGAGATCTACCGCGCCGTGCTCGGCATCGAGGAGATCGTCGACGCGCTGGTGGTCGACGTCCCCCGCCCCGGGACCGACGGCTGGATGCCGCTCTTCGTGGTCATGCGCGAGGGGTCGGAGCTGGACGGCGAGCTGCCGAAGGAGATCGCCCGCCGGGTCCGCGAGCAGTGCTCCCCCCGCCACGTCCCCGACGAGGTCTTCGAGATCGCCGAGGTCCCGCGCACGCTCAGCGGCAAGGTCCTGGAGGTCCCGGTGAAGCGGATCCTGATGGGGACGCCGGTGGAGCAGGCGGCCAGCCGCGACTCGCTCGCCAACCCGGCCGCGCTCGACTACTTCGTCGAGATGGCGAAGCGGCTCGACTAGCGGCTCAGGCCGGCGTCACCGGGTTGCGGCGCTCGGCGAAGGAGCGGTCCTTGCCGGCGGCGAGCGCGAAGCGGCGGACCAGCTCGTCGCGCAGGTCCTCGGGCTCGACCACGGCGTCGACGACCAACTCGGAGGCGAGGTGGAGGATGTCGATGTCCTCGGCGTACTCCTCCCGCTTCTCGGCGACGAAGCGCTCGCGCTCGGCCTCGTCGCTGATCGCCTGGATCTGGTTGTAGAAGACGGCGTTGACGGCGGCCTGGGGTCCCATCACGGCGATCGAGGCGCTCGGCAGCGCGATGCAGCAATCGGGTTCGAAGGCCGGGCCGGCCATCGCGTAGAGCCCCGCCCCGTAGGCCTTGCGGACGACCACCGAGAGCTTCGGCACAGTCGCTTCGGAGACGGCGCTGACCATCTTGGCGCCGTGGCGGATGATCCCCTGGCGCTCGACCGCGGTCCCGATCATGAAGCCGGGCACGTCGGCGAGGAAGAGCAGCGGCAGGTTGAAGGCGTTGCAGGTCTGGATGAAGCGTGCCGCCTTGTCGGCGGAGTCGACGAAGAGAACGCCGCCGGTGTACTTGGGCTGGTTGGCGACGATGCCGATCGCGCGACCGTCGAGCCGCCCGTAGCCGACGATCAGCTCTTTCGCCCAGCGCTCGTGGACGGGCAGGAAGCTGCCGGCGTCCAGCAGCGTGTCGAGCAGCTCGCGCATGTCGAAGGGACGGTTCTCGTCGGCGGGAACGATGTCCGCGATCGACTCGGTGGAGGCCGGCGCGGCGGGCTCGGCCGCCGGCGGATCCTGGCGCCAGCTCTCCGGCATGAAGGAGAGGTAGCGCTGCGCCAGCTCGATCGCCTCCTCGTCGCTCTTGACCAGGAAGTGGCCGCAGCCGGAGACGCCGGTGTGCATCCTCGCCCCGCCCATCTCATCCAGCGTCACCGTCTCGCCGATCACCATCTCGGCCATCCGCGGCGAGCCGAGGTACATCGAGGCGTTGCCGTCGCGCATGATCACGACGTCGCAGAAGGCGGGGATGTAGGCGCCCCCGGCGGCGCTCGGCCCGAACAGCAGACAGACCTGCGGCACCTGGCCGGAGAGTCGCACCTGGTTGTGGAAGATCCGCCCGGCGCCCCGGCGGCCGGGGAACATCTGCACCTGGTCGGTTATCCGCGCCCCGGCCGAGTCGACCATGTAGACGATCGGGATCTGCAGCTTCAGCGCCCGTTCCTGGATCCGGAGGATCTTCTCCACCGTCTTCGGGCCCCAGGAGCCCGCCTTCACGGTCGGGTCGTTCGCCATCAGGGCGACGCGGCGGCCGTCGATCAGGCCGAGCCCGGTGAGCACGCCGTCGGCACCGAGGCCGTCCTCCTGCCAGTTCGCCAGCAGCCCCTCCTCGGCGAAGGAGCCGGGGTCCAGGAGCCGGGAGACGCGCTCGCGCACGGGCAGCTTGCCCTGCTCCTCCGTCTTCTGGTGGTGGCGCTCCGGGCCGCCGGAGAGCGCCGCCTCGACGGCCTTACCGAAGTCGCTCATGAGCGCCAGCCTATTGGCCCTGGCTGGGGGACCACTCGACGGGGCCGGCGCGCAAGACGTGGGCGCCGAGCGGGCGGCCGAGCACCTCCTGCGCGGCCCGGGAAGCCTCGATCAGTCGCGGCAGGTCGATCCCGGTCTCGACCCCCATCTCGTGCAGCATCGAGACCACGTCCTCGGTGGAGACGTTGCCGGTCGAGCCGGGCGGCACCGGGCATCCACCCAGCTCGCCGAAGCTCGACTCGAAGGAGTCAATCCCCTGCTCCAGCGCCGCCAGCACGTTGGCCAGGCCCTGGCCGCGGGTGTTGTGGAAGTGAGCGGTCAGCTCGACGCCGTCGAGGCGCTCGCGGGCGGCGGCGAAGAACTCGCGGACCTGGCGCGGGTTGGCCATGCCGGTGGTGTCGCCGAAGCCGACCTCGGCGCAGCCGGCCGCGCGCAGGCGCTCGGCGATCTCCAAGACCCGCTCGACCGGCACCTCGCCCTCGTACGGGCAGCCGAAGGAGGTCGCGATCACCCCCTCGCAGCGCAGGCCGGCCTCGCGAGCGCCCGCCAGGGTCTGCTCGAGCCCGCTCAGCGACTCCTCGATCGAGCGGTTGACGTTGCGCTGATTGTGGGTCTCCGAGGCGGAGAGGAAGACGCTGATCTCGTCGAAACGGTCGCGCAGCTCGAGCGCCCGCTCCAACCCGCGCGGATTCGGGATCAGGACCGAGAAGGAGACGTCGTCGCGGCGTTCCACCCCGGTCAGCACCTCGGCGGCGTCGGCGAGCTGCGGGATCACGTCCGGGCGGACGAAGGAGGTCACCTCCAGCCGTTTCAGCCCGGTCGAGGAGAGCATGTCGATCAGCCGCACCTTGTCGGCGCTCGAGATCGTCTCCGGCTCGTTCTGGAAGCCGTCGCGCGGACCGACCTCGCGGATGCGGACGCTGGGCGGCAACTGGACCATGGGTCAGAGGTTATTGGCCCACCACCGCACCGTTCCTCGCCATGCTCGACGAGGGTCTCCCGAGGAGACGCGCGGTGGCGCGAAGCGTCGAGAGCACGTGGTGGGGGTCGTATTTGACTTGCTCGTGGGTGAAGCGCAGGTGCCGGATACCCGAGGCCGTATGGGCCTGGTCCCGGAGTCGGTCGCGGGCCTGCTCAGCGGGAGTGCGGTGGTAGCGCAGCCCGTCGGTCTCGACGAGGAAGCTGAGATCGGGCCAGTGGAAGTCGACCTCGAACCCGTTGACCCACTGCCGGGTGAGCGGGATCGGCAGGCCAGCATCGGCGGCCAGCGGCAGAAAGAGCCGCTCGAGTTCGGACCTGGTGAGACGGAAGGTGCGACGGTCGAGCAGAGTGCGCAGGCGTTTCACGCCGCGCTCACCGCAGTGCGAGTTCAGCGCCTTGCGCAGTTCCACCGGGTTGACCAGGTCGTATTTGTCGGCCTCGTTCACGGCGCGCTCCAGAGCCTTCGCGGAGAGCCGAGTTGCCTGGTCGATCAGCGTCTGCACCGGGCTCGTCACCGGGATTCCCTGATGCACAGTGACGTTCGCCTGCCGTAGACCAGGTCGACGATGGACTCGGACCCCTGGCCGCCTTCTCGGTGAGGAGGTTCTGACCGAAACCTCGCGGAGGCGACCGCGCTCTCGGCCGATTCTCCAGAGCGCCGCCGCACTGCCGTGGCTGAGCACCGCCCCAGCGCCACAGGCGAGAATGGCGGCCATCCACCGTCCATGCCGAGTCAGGTGCGGCCGGCCGACGGCATAAATACCTCGCGCCACCGGGTGCAGCCGTCCAGACGCGATCCGGTGGTTGATGGCATGTCGGCCGAAACCCAGCTCGATCAGCTGCCCATGTGCGAGTACGCCATGCTGCGCCGCCGCCATCGCCCACGCCCTTGCCGCAGTCGAGCGCTCGTCATCGCCGTCCCCGAGCCGCGACTGATGAGTTAATCCGGTCATTGCCGGACTAAGTCATCACTCGCGGAAGATTCGCCCCCGCGGGGCTCAGACCATGCCGAGGCCGCCGCTGACGCCGAGGGTCTCGCCGGTGACGTAGGTGGCGTCGTCGGAGGCGAGGAAGGCGGCGGCGGCGGCCACCTCGTCGGGCTGGCCGAGGCGGCCGAGCTGCGTCGCGCCTTTCATCGTCTCGATCACCTTCTCTCCGATCTCGCCGAACTCCTTGGCGCCCATCAGCAGGGGGGTCTCGATCGGGCCGGGGGCGATCGCGTTGGCGGTGATCGCGTAGCGGGCGTTCTCGCGGGCGATCGCCTTGGTGAAGCCGATGACCCCGGCCTTGGCGGCCGAGTAGACCGCCGACCCCTTCGAGCCGACCCGCCCCGCCTCGGAGGAGATGTTGACGATCCGCCCGTACTTCGCCTGCTGCATCGCCGGCAGCGCGGCGTGGGTGCAGTTGAGGACCCCGCCGAGGTTGACCCCGAGCACCTTCTGCCACTGCTCGGGCGTCGTGTAGGTGAAGAAGCCGAACTCGTCGGTGCCGGCATTGTTGACGAGGATGTCGAGCGTGCCCGCCACCTCGACGGCAGCGCGGGCGGACTCGAGGTCGGTGACGTCAAGCTCGGTGGCGTGGCCGGCGACCTCGCCGGCGACCCGCTCCGCCCCCTCGACGTCGATGTCGCCGACCCACACCTCGGCGCCCTCGGCGGCGAGGCGCGCGGCGATCGCGGCGCCGATGCCGCTGGCGCCCCCGGTGACCAAAGCCTTCCTTCCCTCCAGCCTCATGCGGGCAGCAGCATAGACTGGCGCGCTGTGAGCACGGAGCCAGCGGTCACCGGGATCGACCCCATCCCGATCATCGGCGGTACCGGCGCCCTCGGCGCCGGCCTCGCCCGGCGCTGGGCGCGGGCCGGGGTGCCGGTCGTGATCGGGTCCCGCTCTGAGGAACGTGCCGAGGAGGCCGCGGCGAAGGTCCGCGAGGCGCTCCCCGGGGCCGACGTCACCGGACTGCAGAACGAGGAGGCGGCCGGACGAGGCCCGATCGTCTTCCTCACCGTCCCCTTCCGGGCCCAGTCGGAGAACCTCAACAACCTGCGCGAGGCCCTGCGCCCGGACCAGATCCTGGTCGACTGCACCGTCCCGCTGGCGGCCGCGGTCAGCGGCAAGGCGACCCGCTCGCTCGGCGTCTGGCAAGGGTCCGCCGCCCAGCAGGCCCAGGAGATGGTGCCCGACGGGGTCACCGTCGTCGCCGCACTCCACACCCTCGCCGCGCCGTCGCTCGCCGACCTCGACACTGAGCTTGCGGAGGACGTCCTCGTCTGCGGGGACCGCAAGGCGGACAAGGCTCGCGTCGCGCGCCTGATCGAGCTGATCGGCGACCTGCGCGCGGTCAACGCCGGTTCACTGGAGATGGCGCGTATCGTCGAGCAACTGACTCCGATGCTGATCTCGGTCAACAGCCGCTACAAGACGCACGCCGGCATCCGCCTCACCGGCCTTCCCGACGCCGACCACTGGGAGTAGCGAGCGGTGCGCGTCGCGCTTCTCGCCGGAGGGACCGGCGGCGCCAAGCTCGCCGCCGGCATGCAGGAGGAGATCGGCGGCGACCTCTCCGTGATCGCCAACACCGGCGACGACGTCGAGGCCCTCGGCGTCCACGTCTCCCCCGACCCCGACCTCGTCACCTACTGGCTCAGCGGCGAAATCGACGAGGAGCGCGGCTGGGGCATTCGCGAGGACACCTTCACGGCCTTCGAGCGGATGAAGCGGCTGGGGGCGCCGAGCTGGTTCGGGCTCTCCGACCGCGACCTCGCGGCCTGCCTGTACCGGCGCCAGTTCCTCGACGAGGGCGGACGGCCGACCGATGCCCAGGCGCAGATCGCCCGCGGCCTGGGTGTCGAGGCGAAGGTGCTGCCGATGTGCGACAGCCCGGTCCGCACCAGGGTGCACACCGCGGCCGGGCCTCGCGGCCTGCAGGAGTACCTGATCCTCGACGGCGGAGAGCCGGCGGTGGCCGGCGTCGAGCTGGAGGGAATCGAGGGCGCCGAGCCGACCCCCGAGGTCCTGGACTCCCTGCGAAGCGCGGAGGCGATCGTGCTCGGTCCCTCCAATCCGGTGATCAGCATCGGCCCGATCCTCGCCGTGCCCGGGATGCGGGAGGCGATCGCCTCCTCCCCCGCTCCGGTGCTCGCGGTCAGCCCCTACGTCGCCGGCGCCGTGGTCAAGGGCCCGACCGACCGCTTCATGGAAGGGATCGGCCGACCCTCGACGGCGGCCGGTGTCGCCTCCCTCTACGCCGGCCTGATCGACGCGATGGTGGTCGACGACGGCGATCCCGAGCCGCCGCCGGACGACATCCGGACCCTCGCCGCACCGACGCTGATGGACGGGGCCGCCGGCCGCGCCCGGGTCGCCCGGGTCGTCCTCGACTACGCCGCTACTCTCGCCTAGAGGCCACTGGAATTGAAGGCGACCGCCGTACTGCCGATCAAGCGCTTCGACGCCGCCAAGCAGCGTCTCGCCGCCGGGATGGACGAGGAGCGGCGCCGTGAAGTGGTCGGCGCGATGGCGGCCGACGTGCTCGAGGCGATCGGCGAGGCGCGCGCGATCGAGCGCACGATCGTCGTCACCGACGAGCCCGCAGCGGTGGAGCTGGCCGCGGCAGCAGGCGCGGAGGTCGTCGCCGACCCGGGAGAGGGCGGCCACGTCGGGGCGGCGCTGGCCGGGATCGCCCGAGCCGAGGCCGCGGGCGCAAGCTGCGTCGTACTCTTGGCGGGCGATTGCCCGCTGCTCGACCCCAGGGAGCTCGATCGGCTGCTGACCGGGGTCCCGGAGCGCTACGTCGGGATCGTCCCCGATCGCCACGGGACCGGGACCAACGCCCTGGTGCTCAGCCCGCCGGTGGCGATCGTGCCGGCCTTCGGCGAGGGCAGCCGCGATCGGCATGTGGCCGCCGCCCGCAAAGCCGGGATCCCCTTCGCGGTGGAGGAGGTCGCCTCGCTCGGGCTCGATCTCGACACTCCGGCCGACCTGATCGCACTGACCCGCGAGCTGGAGTCCAGGCGGGGCCGCGCCAACCGCTCCGCCCGGGCGCTCGGCATATGAGCGAACGCCCGGGGGATCTGCGGGTGACTGCGGTCGCCGGCCTGCCCGAGGTCAGCGAGGGAATGGACATCGGGGAGCTGATCGCGGGACGGATCGGGCTCGCCGACGACGACGTCGTGGTCGTATCCCAGAAGATCGTCTCCAAGGCCGAGGGCCGGGTCCGCCGCCTCTCCTCGGTGCTGCCCAGCGCCGAGGCACGGCGCCTCGCCGCCGTCCTCGGCAAAGAGCCGGCGCTGGTCGAGCTGATCCTCTCCGAGAGCCAGGAGGTGCTGCGCGCCGAGCGCGGCGTGCTGATCGTCGAGACCCGCCAGGGCTTCGTCTGCGCCAACGCGGGCATCGACAGCTCGAACCTCCCCGAGGCCGACACCGTCTCCCTGCTGCCGGAGGACCCGGACGCCTCGGCCCGCCGGATCCGCGCCGAGATCGCCGCGGCCGCCGGCGCCGCGGTCGGCGTCGTCGTCTCCGACAGCTTCGGGCGCGCCTGGCGCCTGGGGCAGGCGGAGGTGGCGATCGGGTGCGCCGGCATCACCCCCCTCGACGACTGGCGCGGACGTGAGGACTCGGGCGGCCGCAGGTTGGAGGCGACCGCGATCGCTGTCGCCGACCAGGCCGCCGCCGCCGCGGACCTTGTCCGCGACAAGACGAGCGGCGTGCCGGCGGCGGTCGTCTGCGGCCTCGGCCGCTTCGTCACCGCCGAGGACGGTCCCGGCGCCGCGGCCCTGCGCCGCCCCCATAACGAGGACCTGTTCCGCTAGCCGACGGGCCGAAAACCCACCTATATCGTGGGAAATCGGCCCGTCGGCCTAGTGGACCCGAAGCACGGCGGCGCCGCGGAGGCGGCCGCTGCGGATGTCGTCGAGGGCGGCGTTGGCGTCGGCCAGCGGGCGGACCTCGACCTCGGTCCGCACCGGGACCACCGGCGCGAGCCGAAGGAACTCCTCGCCGTCGCGGCGGGTGAGGTTGGCGACCGACCCCAGCATCCGCTCGCCCCAAAGGTCCTCGTAGGGGAAGGCCGGGATCTCGCTCATGTGGATGCCGGCGCTGATGATCCGCGCCCCCTTCGCGCTCGCCCGCAGCGCCACCGTCATCAGCGCCCCGACCGGCGCGAAGACGATCGCGCCGTCGAGCTCCTCGGGCGGCTGCGTGTCCGAGGCCCCGGCCCACTCCGCGCCCAGCCCGCGGGCAAAGTCCTGCGTCTCCTCGTCATCCTCGCGGGTGAAGGCGAAGACGCGCCGCCCCTGGTGGACGGCGACCTGGCAGAGGATGTGGGCGGAGGCGCCAAAGCCGTAGAAGCCGATCCGCTCGGCGTCGCCGACCAGGCGCAGCGCCCGGTAGCCGATCAGCCCCGCGCAGAGCAGCGGCGCCGCCTGCTCGTCTGGGTAGCCGTCGGGGATCGGGAAGCAGAAGCGCTCGTCGGCGACGGCCAGCTCGGCGTAGCCGCCATCGACGTCATAGCCCGTGAACCTGGCCCGGTCACAGAGGTTCTCGCGCCCGCTCAGGCAGTAGCGGCACTCGCCATCGGTCCAGCCGAGCCAGGGAACGCCGACGCGGGCGCCGGTCTCGAAGCGCTCCGCCCCCTCCCCCGCGCCGAGGACCGTGCCGACGATCTGGTGCCCGGGCACGAGCGGCAGCTTCGGCTCGGCGAGATCGCCGTCGACTATGTGGAGATCGGTGCGGCAGACGCCGCAGGAATGGACGGAGATCAGCACCTGGCCGGGGCCGGCAACCGGGTCGGGAAGCTCAGCCGGACGGAGCGGCTCACGCTGGCGCTCGAGGACCATGGCGCGCATCCCAACATGGTCGCTCATGCGCGCTCTCTGGACGAACGGTCGAAGACTTCAAAACACACCGAAACATCAGACGACTTCGCTGTTTATGCCGGGCAGAGCCGGCGGGGGCCGGTCACGTTGTTAACCAGTCAGGAGGCGGGTTGGATCTTCTCGAGTGTGCGGTCTGTGGCCGACGCTTCCTCGTGGCCCATGCCGGTGATGAACAGAACCCGTCGTGCCCGTCCGACAGCCATGAGCTGACGCTGGTCGCGCGCGGCCTCCCGGGAACCGCCGCGCAGATCGAAACCGCGCTGAACGCTCGCCGCCTCGATGCGGCCGAGTCCGGCGACGCCTAGCGCACCGACCCCTAGTAGGTCTCGACGACCTCGTAGAGCGTCGTCCGCTGCGCCGGGGCGCGACCGGCGGCCCGCGCCGCCTCGATCAGCTGCTCGGGCTCCAGCCTCACCCCGTGCTGGGAGCCGGCCATCCGCGAGATGTTCTCCTCCATCAGAGTGCCGCCGAGGTCGTTGACGCCCCAGCGCAGCGACTCCGTCGCGCCCTCCAGGCCCATCTTCACCCAGCTCGCCTGCAGGTTGGGGATCGTCCTGCCGAGGGCGAGGCGGAAGGCGGCGGTGTGCTTGAGGTTCTCCCGCATCGAGATCTCCTCGATCCCGTGGGTGCGGCCGAGCATCGTGTTGAAGGGGATGAAGCTGAGCGGGACGAACTCGGTGATGCCGCCGGTGCGCTCCTGCAGGGCCCGCACCACCCGCATGTGCCGGGCCAGCTCCCGCGGCTCCTCGATGTGGCCGAACATCACCGTCGAGGTCGAGCGCAGGCCGGCCCGATGGGAGGCTTCGACGATCTCGACCCAGCGATCGGCGGGCAGCTTGTTGGGCGAGATGCGCTGGCGAACGCCGTCGTCGAGCACCTCGGCCGCGGTCCCGGGGGTCGAACCCAGCCCGCACTCGAGCAGGTACTCGAAGACCTCCTCGGGCGGCTTGCCCGAGCGCTCGCACATGTAGTGGACCTCCATCGGCGAGTAGGCGTGCAGATGGAGCTGAGGCGCCACCTGCTTGGCCAGCCGCAGCCACCTGCCGTACTCCTCCAGGGTCAGGTCCGGATGGATCCCGCCCTGCATGCAGAGCTCGGTGGCGCCGAACTCGACCGCCTCGACGATCCGCGCCGCGAAGTCCTCCTCGGAGACCTCGTAGGCGTCGGGCGAGCGCTTCCCCTGCCCGAACCCGCAGAAGGCGCAACCGACCACGCAGATGTTGGTGAAGTTGATGTTCCGGTTGACGACGAACGTGACCCGATCCCCCGCCAGCTCCGCCCGGAGCTCATCGGCCGCGACCCGCATCTCCTCGACGACCTCCGGCCGGGTCTCGGCGAAGAGCGCCGTCAGCTCGTCCTCCGAAAGCTCCTGACCCTCGCGACCCTTTGCAATCGCCTGCTCGGTCAGGCCCGCTTCCAGGGACTCATCGTTCCTGCGCCCCGATCCTCTGCGCGGAATGAAGCTCCAGTACTTCAGCTTGATCACGTCCAGGACCCCCTGCTCCATCCACTCGGAGTCCATGTACTGGGGATAGACGCACAACCTCTCGGTCAGCGCATACCCCCGCGGCGCCAGCTCCTTCCGAACCTGATGCGGACTTGGGAAGGGCTCCTCTGGCGATATGTGATCCCCGTTCGCTGACAGTCCGCCCAGGTCCGTTGCTCCAGCCTCGACAAGCTCAGGCCACAAGTCGCTGAGATTCGGGGGCACCTGAACCCCGACGTCCGGCATCAGCCGCCTGCACTCTGCAATCAGACGTTTGATCTCATCGAGGGAGACAGGGGACGCCCAGGCAGGGAGAGGCGACGGGGATGCCCCTGCGGGAGCAACAGCCGTGGAGGCTCCCGCAGGGGCATCCCCGTCGCCCATCCAGCGGGTGCGTGCTGCCTCGTTCGCTATGTCGGCGACCTCAGCGCCGTAGTAGCGCGGGTGCGGGACGAAGTTTTGGAGGATCACCTCTTGGAGATGCCCGTAGCGTGCTTGAAGCTTCGCCAGGGCTTCCAGGGATTCAACGCGCTCTGTCTCGGTCTCGCCGATGCCGACCAAGATTCCGCTGGTGAAGGGAATTTGAAGCTCACCGGCGGCCTCGATCGTGGCGATGCGCTGTGCCGGGTGCTTGGTCGGGGAGCCGGCGTGGACGGTGTCCATCAAGCGCTCGGAGATCGACTCCAGCATCAGGCCTTGGGAAGCGGTCACCTCTCGCAGGCGAGCGAGATCCTCCCTGTCAAGCACGCCGATATTGGTGTGCGGGAGCATGCCGCGCTCCAAGGCTCGTTCGCACGCCCAGACGACGTAAGACGTGAAGTCGTCGTGCCCCCACTCCGCAAGCTTGGCCGCGACTACTGGGTGAACCTCGGGTCGCTCGCCCGTAAGCACCAATAGCTCCTTGGCGTTGCGGCGGGTCGCTTCGTCCAGCTGGCGTTCGACCTCTTCAGGAGCGTGGATGTGGGCCTGGTGCGTGGCGAACGCGCAGTACTTGCAGTAGCACTGGCAGGTGCGTGAGAGGGAGAGCGTGTAGTTGCGGGAGAAGGTGACCCGGCGCACGCGTCCCAAGCTACTGCAACCGCCGGGCCAGGCCGGCCCGGCGGGTCACGAATGCCTCAGTCGCTCTAGGGCCTCGCCGGAGCTTTGACCGGCTCGGGCTCCTCGGTCGGCGCCCTGCCGCCAGCCTCCAGCACGAACATATAGACCGCGGCCGCGAGCAGCGAGCCGACGATCGGCCCGACCAGGTAGGGCCAGACGCCGCCCCACTCGTTGCCGACGAGGGCGGGGCCGAACCAGCGGGCCGGGTTGAAGGAGCCGCCGGTCAGCGGGCCGCCGACCATGACGATGAAGCCCAGGGTGGTGCCGATCGCCAGCGGCGCCCACTCCTTGAAGCTCTTTTTGGAGTAAACCGCGGCGAGGATCACCAGGACCAGGCAGAAGGTCCCGACCGCCTCGACTATCGAGCCGGCGAAGTTATTGGCGAGCAGGCCGCTCACTTCGGCGGCGCCGTAGTTGGTCGCCCGACCCTCGTCGAGCAGAAGGCCCTTGGCCAGCAGCGCTCCGAGAACGCCACCGGAGAGCTGGGCGAGCATGTAGATGACGCCGTCGAGCGGATTGATCCGTTTGATCGCGAGCGCCGCCAGCGTCACCGCCGGGTTGAAGTGCCCGCCGCTGACCACGCCGAACATGACGATTAGGCCGAAGAGCAGGAAGGCGTGGACCAGCCCGACAACAGCGAAGTCCGAGCCGAACTGGGACTGCGCCCCCGTCGAGACGAACAAAATCACGACGCTGGCGATGAAAAAGACCAGCAAAAGCGTGCCGATCAACTCAGCAAGATATGCGGCTAGACCTCGTTCCTGCACTCTGTCCTCCTCGATTCCCGTAGTCCGGTGGGCGGCGGCAGTCTACCCGGATTCGCGAATCGATTAGGTTCCCCGGCCTGATGAGACGAGTTGCCGCGCTGCTGGCGGCCGCTCTGCTGCTCGCCGGCCTGGCCGGATGCGGCGGAGGCGGCGCTGAACCGGGCGCGCCGAAAGGCGCGACCGTCGTGCTCGATTTCATCCCCAACGCGGTCCACACCGGGATCTATGCGGCCAAGGCCGAGGGCTTCTATGAGGACGAGGGCGTCGACCTGAAGATCCAGCAGCCGGGCGAATCGACCGACGCCCCGAAGCTGCTCGCCGCCGGCAAGACCGACTTCGCGATCCTCGACATCCACGACCTCGGCATCGCCCGCGAGCGCGGCCTCGATCTGGTCGGTGTGATGCCGATTGTCCAACGGCCGTTGGCCGCGGTGATCGCCCGCGCCGACGGGCCGGCGAAGCGGCCGCGCGACCTGGAGGGGCACACGGTCGGAGTCACGGGCCTCCCCTCCGACGAAGCCGTGGTCGATTCCGAGGTGCGCGCCGACGGCGGCGACCCCACCAAGGTCAAGCGGGTGACGATCGGGTTCAACGCCGTCGCCTCGCTCGCCGCGGGCAAGGTCGATGCGGTAACCGCCTTCTGGAACGCCGAGGGGGTCGCCTTGAAGCGGCAGGGAGTCCCGGTACGGACCTTCAAGGTCGACCGCTACGGCGCTCCCCCCTACCCCGAGCTGGTCCTTACCGCCTCGCGCCGGACGATCGAAGGCGAACCCGAGTTGGTCGACTCGGTCGTTGCCGCCACCCGACGCGGCTATGACTTCACCGTTGAAGAGCCCCAGCAGGCGCTAGGCGCTCTCCTCGCCGCCGACCCATCGCTCGATCGGGCCGAACAGGAGGCACAACTCGACGGTCTACTTGCCGACCTGAAGCCCGAGCCGCTCGACCTCGCCGTGCTGCGCGAATGGGCCGTCTGGGACCTCGAACACAACCTGCTCGCGGAACCGCTCCAGATCCCGAAGAGCTTCCTCCTCGAATAGCGAGCTACCCCAGCAGCCGCTCCGCGAGCTCTGGCAGCTCCCGCGCCATCCGCGAGCGCGGCACGACCAGGTCGACCCCGGCGGCCTCAGCCGCCTTCCGGGTCTCGACGTCGACGTGCGAGTAGTAGCCGAGCACCGGCACCTCGATCTGGCCCAGCGCGTCCGCGTCCGCAGCGTCGAGGTCCGCGACCACCAGCTCGGCCTCGGCCAGCGGGGCGTCCTCGACCGACCCTGCCAGGATCACGTGGTGGCCCGCCGCCGTCAGCATCGCGTCAACCCTGCTCGCCAGCATTAGGTCGGTGGCGATGCTGACCACGCGCGCCATTAGCGGTCGGCCCCCCGCACTAGATCGAGCGGCGCTGGCGGAACTCCTCGCGCACGCTCTCGGGGCGACCCCACATCTGCACCACCTCCGAGCGGCCCTCACGGACCTCGGCGACCCGCATCTCGCCCGCCACGCCTTCGGCATCGAGCTTCTCCAGCACGCCCTTCACCGTTTCCGCTGCGGCCGCGTGGCCGAAGCTGTTGGCGACCAGCAGCCGCCAGTGCCAGTCCGAGCGCGAGTAGGGCAGGGCGTTGACCTGGCTCAGGGCCACTGCGGTGTCGACGTAGGCGCTCTCGTCCTCGATCCGCAGGTCGACCTCGAGGTCGGTCCAGTCCGGCGGCAGCGCGTCGAGCGCCCGCTGGAAGTCTTGCGCCAGGCTCACCGGGGAAGCGTATCCGGTGGCGGCAGCAGGTCCGGTCCGGGAATCGGGGTCCCGTGCGGGTCGTGGCTCGGTTCGCCGAGCTTCGCCGCGATCAGCTGCTCGAGCTCCTCGGAGATGTAGTGCTCGAGCACCTCCGCCTCCTCGTGGACCCGGTCGCTCGGCATGCCCAGGGCCTCGGAGAGGTAAGCCTCGATCAGCCGGTGGTGGCGGATCACCTCGAGCGCGACCTTCTCGCCCGCGGGCGTCAGGCTGACTCCCTTGTAAGGGGCGTACTCGACCAGGCCGAGGCCGGCCAGCCGTTTCAGCATCGAGGTCGCGGTCGCGGGAGTGACGCCGAGGCGCTCGGCCACCTCGCCGTTCAGCACCAGCCCGTCGCGCTCGCGGGAGATCGCGTAGATCGCCTTCGCGTAGTCCTCGATCGCCTCGGTGCTGGGGGCGCGGCGCGAGCGCCCTGCCTCCCCGGCGGCCATCAGACCGACACCAGCAGGCCGGTGGCGTAGAGGGCGGCGATCCCGATGAGCATCCCGGTGACCGTCGTCGGGCTGAGGAGGCGCCCGTCCTCCTCGCGCATCGACGGCGCGATCTGCACGATCACCCTGGCGATCGCGCCGACCCCGACGCCGAACAGCAGGGCCGCCAGGCTGGGATTGAACGCGGCGGCCCCGATCCAGGCCCCGAGGATCGCCGGCGCACCGGCGATCAGGCCGAGAGTGACCAGGCGCGAGAGGCTCGGCCGCACGCCCGAACCCCCCTCGCCGCCCCGCAACGGCGCCACGATCGCCAGTCCCTCGGTGGTGTTGTGGATCGCGAAGCCGACCACGAGGAAGGCACCGAGCGCCAGGGCCCCGGTCGCATAGGAGGAGCCGATCGCCAATCCCTCGCCGAGGTTGTGGAGGCCGATTCCGACCGCGACCAGCAGCGCCAGGTAGGCGCCGCCACCGGCCACCGCGGCTCGCGACGCAGCCCGGCCGCGGCGGGAAAGGTACCCATCGAGGCCGGCGAGCAGCAGGTAGGCGACGAGGGCGCCGAGGAAGACGAGGCTGGTGCCGCCGAACGCGGCCGGGGCCTCGGCGGCGATCTCCAGCCCCTCGAGCCCCGCGTCGATCGCGAGGAAGCCGAGCAGGCCGACGGTGAAGGCCATCAGGCCCTGTATCCAGCGACGGCCGAGGCGGTTCAGGAACGGCAGCCAGAGCATGCCGAGGCTGACCGGGATCACGCCGACGTAGATGCCCAGCAGCGCCATCAGCCCGTAGAAGCCTGCGTCGGCTTCCGGCGTCTCGGTCGCGACCGGGATCTCGGCGTCGACGGTGCCGCCCGAGGAGGTGAGGATGAAGATCTCGTAGGCCTCGCCTTCGATCCAGGGATAGGAGACCTCGAGCGTCGTCGACCCCAGCCGCCCGATCTCCTCGCCGTCGCTGGCGACGAAGGGGGCGTAGGCGTCGTTGACGGCGACCTGGGCGACCTGGACCGGGTCGGGGCCGTCGTTGCGCAGCGTCAGCTCGATCGTCCCGGGGTGCAGCACCGTGCGCTCGACCGAGACTTCCTCGACCGGCGGGCCGGTGCGATCGCCGAGGCCGGGCCCGCCGAGCACGGCGAAGGTGCCGATCGCGAGCCCGATCAGCGCCAGCGGGATCAGGCCGAGCGCCCAGGCGGGCAGCCTGCCGCCGAACGCGCGCTCCGCCCTGGCTCCGGCCTCCATCAGCTCGGCTTCCCCTTGCCGCCCCAGGGCAGCTCGCAGTAGGAGGACATGGCGGCGCCCGCGGCGGCCAGTCGCGACGGATCGCCGACCCGGAAGAACCCGGTCCAGCCCAGCTCGGCGAACTCGCTGACGTGGGCGTGGAACATG
The DNA here is from genome assembly GCA_963799835.1 of uncultured Solirubrobacterales bacterium. GTDB lineage: Bacteria > Actinomycetota > Thermoleophilia > Solirubrobacterales > 70-9 > VAYN01. Next base: position 1,979,225 of record CAWCYE010000002.1, on the reverse strand, counting down.
TAGTCCCCGTCGAAGGGGAACTTCAGCTCGAGGATGCCGCGCTGCCCCTGCCCCTGGATCACCGTGTCGGTGAACTCGGTCGGCTCCAGCGAGGTCCCGGTCGGGTAGTAGTTGAAGAAGTTGGCGTGGACGTGGAAGGAGTTGAGCGGGTCGTACTCGAGCACGTTGACCAGGTAGACCCGGACCAGCTCGTCGCGCTTCACCCGGATCGGCTCGTTGACGAAGTGGAAGCCGACGGTGTTGACCGCGTAGACCTCGTTGGAGAGGTCGAAGTTGGTGTCGAAACCGTTCATCACCATCACCATCTCGTCGGCTTCCGGGCGGCCCTTCTTCGGGTCGATCACGAAGGCGCCGTAGAGGCCGCGGGAGATGTGGGAGGCGAGCGGAGCGACGTGGCAGTGGTAGAGGTGGAGGCCGAACGGCGAGGCATCGAACTCATAGGAGAAGCTTTCGCCCGGGTCCACCTGCCCCCCGCCGAAGCCCTCGCCGATCCCGGGCATGCCGTCCATCGAGGCCGGGTGGAGGCCGTGGAAGTGCATCGTGTGGGGGTGTTCTGAGCCGTTGATGAAGCGGATCCGCAGCGACTCCCCCTCCCGTGCCCGCAGGGTGGGGCCGGGAACGCGGCCGTTGTAGGTCCAGGCTTCATACTTGACCCCCGGCGCGACTTCGATCTCCCTGTCCTGGGCGACGATCTCCCATTCGCGCAGGACCCGCCCGCTGGCCAGGCGGCGCGTCTTGCCGTAGTCGAAGTCGCGAAGGACCTCGGTCGGGTCGAATCCGTTGGCCCGGTGGTCGACGGCCTGCCCGGGGGCAAAGGTGGCGTGGGGAAACTCGCCGTGGCCGGCGTGCACCCCGTGCCCGGGGTCGTGGGTGGCGGCGCTGCCGCGATCGGCGACCAGGCCGCCGAGGCCGACGACGGCCGGGGCCGCCAGGGCCGCCCCGCCCAGGAGCCGGCGGCGGCTGATCCCGTTCTCGCTCACAGAAGCATCACTGGCGAGATTTTGACACATCTAAAAGACGATTTCGATTCATCTAAATCAGACCGCCGTCCGGCCCGCCTAAAATCGGTCCATGAGCACCGAGGCGACCGTCGAGCTCGACGCCCAGTACCGGCAGCTGCGTGAGGAGTGCGGGATGCTCGACCGCTCCGCCCGGGGCAAGCTGGCGGTGAGCGGGCCCGAGGCCGCGGACTACCTGCAGGGCCAGCTGACCAACGACGTCGAGGCGCTGGGCCCGGGCGAGGGCCAGTACGCGGCGCTGCTCGACCGCAAGGGGCACATGCAGGCCGACATGCGGGTGCTGCGCCCGGGCGAGGGCCCGACCTACCTGATCGACACCGAGCCCGAGGCCCTCGACGCCGCGCGCCGCCACCTGCAGATGTACAAGGTCGGTCGCGAGGTGGAGGTCGAGGACGTCACCGGTGAGCGGGCGATCCTCTCGCTGATCGGCCCCCGCTCGGTCGAGGTTGCCGGCACGGCGGCGCTGCCGCAGAACGCCTGCGAAGCGGTGACGGTGGCCGGGGTCGAGTGCATCGCCGCCGGCACCGCGACCGGGATCGACCTGATCGTCGCCGCCGTCGATTTCGCTCGCCTGCGCGACGCGCTCGTCGAAGTCGGCGCCGTCGTGGTCACCGCCGAGGCGGTCGAGATCCTCCGGATCGAGGCCGGGACCCCCCGCTTCGGCGCCGAGATGGGCGCCGAGACGATGCCGGCCGAGGCGGGCATCGTCGAGGACGCGGTCAGCTTCACCAAGGGCTGCTACATCGGCCAGGAGACGGTCGCGCGGCTCCACTACAAGGGCCGGCCCAACCGCCACCTGCGCGGGCTGCGGCTGAGTGCCGCGGCGGCGCCGGGAACGGCGCTGCGGCTCGGCGAGAAGGAGGTCGGGCGGCTCGGCGGCGCCGCCGTCTCCCCCGCCCTCGGGCCGATCGGCCTGGCGATCCTGCGGCGCGAGGCGGAGCCGGGCTCGGAGCTCCTCGTAGGTGAAGATGGCGTTACGGCGCAGGTCGTCGCCCTCCCCTTCGGCTAGATTCAGCCCTCGATGGGTCGTGGGAGAGCGACAGCCGTGGTGGCATGCCTGATCGGCGTGGCGATCCTTGCCGCCGGCTGCGGCGCGGAGCGGCACGCGAACGAGCAGCGCCCGCAGGGCTCGACCAGGGTCAGCGTCACGATCGGGCCCGACGGCGTGATCGTCGATCCCGGCAGGATCGCCTTCGGGCCGGAAAAGACCCAGGAGATCCCCCAGAACCAGAACCACCCCGAGCCGCCGATCCCGAGCAGGAAGCCGCTCGACGTCATCTTCGTCGCCGCAAACCAGACGACCCTCGACTCCGAGCTGGTGATCCGCGGCACCGCGAACGCCACCTCCGGACCGATCTTCGCCCACAGTCCCGGCACCTTCCAGGTCGACCTCCCGACCGGCACCTACACCGTCTCCGCCCGCGGCATCCCCGGCAGCCGCTCCGATCGCCTCTCGGTTGGGCCCTACCGCGCCTCCTCACAGAACGACGTACTGCTGCCGTAAACGACCCGAGAGGGCGACCCAGGGAAGATGGCCCTCCCTCAGAGGCCGTCGCGCAGCAGGTTGACCGCCAAAGGCGACCCAGGCGGGATGCCCCTCCCTCTGAGGCCGTCGCGCAGCTGATCGCCTGCCTGGGTTCGGAGTGTTCGTCCGGGAGCCTCAGCGAGAGGGGCATCCCGCCTGGGTCGCGTCTGGGGGCGTTGTCAGCATGAGTGTGATGACGGTTGCGCTCGCCATAGCTGTGCTTGTCCTTGCCGGGGCGCTCGTGTATGCGCTTCGCTCGCGCGAGGCGTCGGCCGAGCAGCCTGACTTCGGGGCCGCCGTGCAGGACGCTGCTTCGCGGGCGGTGAGTGAGGCGCTGCCCAGCCTGCTGCAGGCGAACGACGAGGCTCGGAAGCTCGATGCGAAGACCGCGGAGGCGGCGCTCGACAAGCGCCAGGCGGAGATCAAGGCGCTTACCGAGCGGATTGCCAAGGGCCAGGAGAAGATCGAGCTGGAGGTGAGGCGGCGCGGAGAGACCGACCTGCAGACGCGGGCGCTGATCGAGCAGGTCGGCCAGACCGTCGGCAACCTCAACAGCGAGACCGCCGGGCTGAAGAAGGCCCTGCGCCAGTCCGACGTCCGCGGCCAGTGGGGGGAGCTGCAGCTGCGCCGCTGCGTCGAGATCGCCGGGATGACCGAGCACGTCGACTTCGAGATGCAGGAAACCCTGCGCACCGAAGACGGCCGCCTGCGTCCCGACGCGCTCTTCCTGCTGCCCGAGGGACGCAGCTTCGTCGCCGACTCCAAGGTGCCGCTGGAGGCGTTCCTCGACGCCCAGGAGGCCGAGGTCGAAGCCGACCGCAAGCTGCACTTGGAGCGCCACGCGCGCCAGGCCCGCGAGCACGTCCGCAGCCTCAGCTCGAAGGACTACCAGGGCCAGTTCAAGCCCGGGGAGATGCCCGACCTGGTGATCTGCTTCATCCCCAACGAGCCCGCGCTCCACGCCGCCTTCTCCGCCGACCCCGGACTCTTCGACTACGCCCTGGAGCGCAACGTGCTGCTGGTCAGCCCGACCTCGCTGATCGGGCTGCTGCGGACGATGGAGCTGGGCTGGCGGCAGGAGCGGATGGTCGCCGAGGCGGCCGAGATCGCCGACGCCGCCGGGACCCTGCACGCGCGCTTCGCCAAGTTCCTCTCCGACTTCGAGACCGTCGGCAAGCGGCTCGGCTCCGCGACCGCGGCCTACAACTCGGCCGTCGGCTCGATGGAGGGAAGGCTGCTGCCGCAGCTGCGCAAGGTCGAGGGGCTCGGCATCGCCCCGGGCAAGGAGATCGTCGAGCCCGAGCCGGTCGAGATCTCCGTCAGGGCGATATCGGCACCGGAGCTGCGCGAGCGCGCCTCCGACGCCGCTTGAGTACCGCTCGGCCTCCTCTTAACTAGGATTCGCCGCTCGCCCCGACGACCCGCGGAGGAGCCCAGTGGCAGTCGACAGCAGCGCAGTCTCGAAGTTGGACGTGGAGCCCGGAACCCTGCCCGAGACGATGGCGGCGTGGGTGATCCGCCAGGAGCGCGAGGGCGAACCCAAGGACGCCTTCCAGCTCGAGCAGATCGAGGTCCCCGAGCCCGGCGCGTTCGAGGTGATCGTCCGGGTGATGGCGGCCGGGGTCAACTTCAACAACGTCTGGGCGGCGCTCGGCAAGCCGGTCTCCGTCTTCGGCTACGGCGACCACCCCGAGTACGGCCACCACATCGGCGGCTCCGACGCCTCCGGCATCGTCTGGAAGGTGGGCGAGGGCGTCACCCGGTGGAAACCCGGCGACGAGGTCGTGGTCCACTGCAACCAGGCCTCCTACGAGGACGTCGAGGTCCACGGGCTCGACCCGCTGGCGGCGCCCAGCCAGGAGATCTGGGGCTACGAGACGACCTGGGGGTCCTTCGCCCAGTTCACCAAGGTCCAGGCCCAGCAGCTCCTCCCCCGCCCCACCAACCTTTCCTGGGCCGAGTCCTCGGCCTACGGGCTCACCTACTTCACCGCCTACCGGATGCTGCTCGACCAGTGCAAGCTGCAGGCCGGCCACAACGTGCTGATCTGGGGCGCCGCCGGCGGGCTCGGCGTCTTCGCCGTGCAGCTCTGCAAAGCGGCCGGCGCCAACGCCGTCGGCATCGTCTCCTCCGACGAGAAGGGGGAGCTGGTGAAGCAGCTCGGCGCGGTCGACTACATCAACCGCCGCGAGTTCGGCGAGATGATGCGAACCCCCGAGAACCTCTCCGACCCGGCCGCCGACAAGGAGCGCTTCAAGGCCTCGCGCGGCTTCGCCAAGCGGGTCAAGGAGATCCTCGGCGACGCCCCCGACATCGTCTTCGAGCACGTCGGCCAGGCCACCTTCCCGACCTCGGTCTTCGTCGTCAAGCCGTTCGGCAAGGTCGTCATCTGCGGGGCCACCTCGGGCTTCCAGCTCGACTTCGACGTCCGCTATCTGTGGATGCGCCAGAAGCAGATCATCGGCTCCCACTTCGCCAACGCGTACGAGTGCATGCGGGCGAACCAGCTGATGGCCGAGGGCAAGGTCCGGCCGGTGCTCTGGCAGACGATGGGCTTCGACGGCGTGCCGGGCGCGCACCAGTTGCTGCACGAAAACAAGCACCTCGGCAAGATCTCGATCCTGGTCGGGGCCGAGGCGGAGGACGAGGGCCGCTACGAGGAGGGCCCCGGTGCGATCCGCGCGGAGGTCGGCGCATGAGGCAGCTTCACAGGCAACTCGAAGGGGGACTTTGATGGCGGAGGTCTGCAGGCTCGACTGGCACATCGCCCCGTTCCGGGCCGACCGCTGGCTCGACGTCTGGGAGCCGGCGGCGGCGAAGATGCCGGCCTACGGTGCCGGGAGCTGGTCCCTGACCCGCTCGATCGACGACCCGCTGGCCTTCCAGCAGACCTCGACCTGGGAGAAGCGCTCCGACTTCGAGCGCTACTGGTTCTCGGAGGAGATCGAGGCGGCGCGCGCGAGCGTCATCGACCTCTACGACCTGCCGATCCTCCCCACCTGGCACACGCTGCTCGCCGTCGAGTAGCTACTCGCGCTCCAGGGGAGCCATCGTGAGACCGGCGGCTTGAAGCTGGTCCCAGTAGTGCTCGGCGGGCTCGCGGGGGCCAGACCAGACGATTGCTTGGCCGCCGTTGTGGATCTGGTCGGCGATCTGCAGGCCCTTCTCGAGGGTGACGCCGGGCAGCACCCGGGCCAGCGTCTGGGCGACGTGGTCGAAGGTGTTGTGGTTGTCGTTTCGCACGATCACGCGCCAGTTGCCGCCCAGGTCCGAGTCCGGGCCGGCGGTGCGTGGACGTTCGATCGTGCTGGTCGTCATCGCCCGCCATTATGCATCTCATCAGCAGGCCGCAGGACAAGCGATTCCCCTACCTGCCCGGCATCGACGCCCTCCGCGCCCTGGCGGTCCTGGCGGTGTTCTTCTACCACGCCCGCGTCGACTGGATGCCCGGCGGGTTCCTCGGCGTCGACGTCTTCTTCGTCATCAGCGGCTACCTGATCACCTCGCTGCTGCTGCGGGAGTTCCGCGGCACCGGGCACGTCGCGCTGGGGCGCTTCTGGCTGCGGCGGGCGCGGCGCCTGCTGCCCGCGGTGGGAGTGCTGATCGCGGTGACGATGGTGGCGGCCGCGATCGCCGAACCGGAGCGGATCTCCGAGCTGCGGGGGGACGCCGTCGCCTCGCTCGCCTACTTCGCCAACTGGCATTTCGTCTTCACCGAGCAGTCCTACTTCGAAGGGTTCCAGCAGCCCTCGCTCTTCACCCACCTCTGGTCGCTCTCGGTCGAGGAGCAGTTCTACCTCTTCTGGCCGCTGGCCTTCGCCGCCGGGATGAAGCTGTTCGGCCGCGGCCGGCTGCTGCTCGGCGTGCTCGCCGGCGTGCTCGCCTCCGTCGCCCTTGCCTGGCTCCTCTTCGACCCCGGCGGCGACGCCTCCCGCGTCTACTACGGGACCGACACCCACGCGGTCGGACTGCTGGCGGGGGTGGCGCTGGCCCTGGTCTGGAGCCCGATCGAGCTGCGCCGGCGCCAAACCGGCCCGCTGGTCGGCCCGATCCTCGACGTGGTCGGGGTGCTGGCCCTGTCCTACGTGGTGCTGAGCTTCGTCCAGGTCCACGACTACGACCTCGCCCTCTGGCACGGCGGCTACCTCTGGCTGGCGATGGTCACCGCGCTCCTGCTCGCCGTGCTCGCCCACCCGGCAGCCCGGCTCGGCAGCCTGATCGGCACCCCGCCGGTCCTCTGGCTGGGGCTGCGCAGCTACAGCTTCTACCTCTGGCACTGGCCGGTCCTGGCGCTGACCCAGCCGGGGATCGACGTGTCGCTTCCGAGAGGCGTCCTGATCCCGCTGCAGCTGACCTTGGTGCTGGCGCTGGCGGACCTCTCCTACCGCTTCGTCGAGCTTCCCTTCCGCGACAAGGCGAAGCTTCCCGGCCTTCCCGACGACTGGCTCCGGGTGGCCCGCCCAGCCCTGCTGGTGGCGGTGCTGGCGATCGTCGCCGCGGTCGGCTGGACCGGCCTCGGCGGTGACGGCGGCCAACGGATCGAGGCTGCCGCCGCCTCCACCGCGGCCTCGGCCCGGGTCAGGGCGCAGCCGGCGCTGCCGGTCGCGCACCGATCTCCAGGCGGCGAGGACGCACCGCCCCTGCGGCCGCCGCGGATCGTCGCCCTCGGCGACTCGGTGATGATCGGCGCCAAGGAGAAGCTCGCCGGCCGGCTCGGGCCCGGTTTCTCGATGAGCGCGCACGTCGGCCGCCAGGCGAACGAATTCGTCGAGATCGTCAGGCGTTTGAAGCGGGAAGGCCACCATCCCGACGCGATGATCGTTCAGATGGGGAACAACGGGCCGCTGTACGGGGACGAAATGGCGGCGATCCAGAAGGCGACCGCAAACGTCGGCCAGCTGTTCCTGGTCAACGATCACGCCCCGGTGAGCTGGCTGGCGGAGTCCAACCAGGCGCTGGCGGAAGCCGCCGCGGACTGGCCGCACACGACCCTGATCGACTGGAAGGCGGCGGCGGAATCGGGCGACGGCCTGCTCTGGGACGAAACCCACCTGACGCCCGCCGGCGCTGGCGTCTACGCCCGCTTGGTCTCAGCCGCCGTGCGCGGGGAGGTCTCGTTCCCGCTTCCGGTCAAGGCCAAGGCCAAGCGAGGAACCAAGACGAGGAAGCCGGAAACCGAGGGGGTCGGCCAAGCCAGAGCGCTCGGTCACGACGGATTCCCAAACGGTTCCTGAATGAAGTCGCCAACGGGGTCCATCGGGAAGGCTGGTGAGGCCGACGTCGCGTAGCGGGCGCGGACGGCGCCCTTCCTGTCTGCGCCGTAGTCGGTTCGCAACAGCCCCCTGAAGATCCCGGCGGAATCGGCCCTGGCGGCGCCGATCTTTCGCCACTTGCCCCGCAGCCTCGCCTGCAACACGACCCGGCCACCGTTGCTGTCGGGGGTACGGCCCCAGAACCTCAGACCACGGGTGCGGTGGAATGCGACGAACGGGAAGCGGTAGGCGTACATCGGCGGCTTCGGCTGCTCGGCAGCGACCGTCGGCGCCCAGAAGTAGAGGCCCGACTGCAGGGTTTCGCGGAAGGGGACGTTCGGCCGCGGCTCTTCGTCGTCGAGGCTGTACCAGAGGAAGTTGGACACCCGGTGAGACCAGGCCTGGTAGAGCGCTTCGGCGATCCACTGCGACTCGATCTTCATCGGCAGCCCCCCCGGGTCAGGCGGCTTGGAGTCGTAGGAGAACTCGGTGATCCACATCGGCGTGTGCTTGAAGGCGCCCTGGATCAGGTTCGCCTTGTCGGCCGCCGCAAGCAGCTTCTGCGCCTTCGCCAGATCGCCCATCTCGATGTCGTTGGCGTTACCGGCGTGGGTGGGGCTGCCGGTCGTGTACGGGTGGATGTCGAAGATGTCGAAGTGCACCCCGCCTTCGCATTTGTTCGGGGCGGGCTGGGGACGGTTCCCTCTCATGCAGAGCAGCAACCTCATGAAGCGCATCGGCCCCATCGTGTACGGGGGGACCGCGACGGGACCCAGCCCCGGCGAGAGGACGAGGTTCGAGGGATCGACGGCCTTCACCGTCGCGTAGAAGGTGTTGAGAAGGGTGCGGTACAGGTCCGGTGCGACCGGCTGGCCCCCGATGAACTGGGGCTCGAAGTAGAGGGTCAGGTTCGGCTCGTTCAGGCCCTCCCAGTACTGGACGCGCGGAAGGCCGCCGAAGGACCCGCTGAACCTCCGCGCCGCCGCTTTGGCGAAGGCGGCGAGCGCCGCCGGGTCAGGATCGCAGACCGATTCCAGCTTGGGGTCGGGGGTGCACCGTTCCGCCCAGCCCGGCGCGCCGCGCACCTGCAGCACCGGCGTCAGCCCGGCGTTCACCGCCCCGGTCACCCATTTGTCGATGAAGTCCCAGTCGTAGTTGGGATCGGCGGGGTCCTCGGGATTCCAGCTCGCCGGCAATTTGGGCGGGGCGATGTGATTCCAGCGAAGTGGCGAGAGCGCCAGCGTCGAGCCGGTTTCACGCACGTGCGCGAAGGCCACCTCCTCGTTCGAGTAGATGTTGGAGATCCCGGTGTTGAGAGGACGGACCGCCGCCGAGCTCGGCGCCGACCACGCCACGCAGATCGTGCTTGCCAGGCCCAGCGCCCAGAGCGCGACACGCGAGGCGCGCCGGGTGCGAGCCGGAAGGACAGTCAGGAGGCAGCCCGATCTGGCTGGCGACGCCGCCAGGCGTACAGCAGCGCGCAGAGGGGAGCCGCCAGCAGCACCAGCGGCAGGAAGATGCCCATCTCACCCGAGCTCGAACCGGTGGCGTGACCGAAGACCTCCGAGAGGCCCGAGGAGCCCTCCGGCGCCCCGACAGCGGTGCCACCGCCCCCGGAGCCGTTCGCGGAACCTCCCGAACCGGTGCCGTTGTCGGAACCGTTGTCACGGTTGGCACCCTTGCCCTTGCTCTCGCCACGCTTACCGGCACTGCTCGGGCGGTCGCCTTCGTCTGCGGTCACCGGCGCCGATTCGGTCGCCAGGGTGGCCACCGTCTCCCCTTCCTGACCCTGTGATTCGAGCTTGTGCGCGGTGTCCGATCCGAGCACCTTCGCCGGCGAGCGTCCGCCGCCCTTCGAGGAGGGGGAACGCCCACCCCCGTCGATGGAGCTGTTCACCTCCGCATTGCCGCCGGTGGTGGGAAACGTCTCCGTATACTGCGTCGCCGCTGAGTTCCCGGGCGGGACCACCGATCCCATCGCCAGAGATGGCAGGGCGAAGAAGACGGACATTGCCGCCGCGCCAACCGCCATTCTCAGCAGGGTGTTCTCCATCAAAGAATCAAACCAGATGGACCGGGCCCACACGATTCGATCGTCCAATGAAACACCACCCGGCAGCTGGAGTTTCGTATGGCCGTGGCTGCTCGGGTTCGTTCTCGTCGCCTACCTGGGCCTCAACGGAGGCGGCTTCGACGCACTTGTGGGCAACCAGGTGGGGATCGCCGTCTGGTGGGTATTGCTGTTCGCCGTTGCGGTCGGCGCCCTGCCGAGGCGCAGGCCGGGGACGCTTGCTCTCTGCGCCCTCGGTCTACTGGCGGCGTTCGCCCTGTGGACCGCGCTGAGCCTTCGCTGGACCGAGAGTACGGAGAAGACCGCCACCGACCTCGCCAGCGTGGCGACCCTGCTCGGCGTGTTCGGCTTGGCGATCCTCAGCCGGGGACGCGACACCGCCGGGCAGATGGTCACCGCGCTCGGGGCGGCGATCGCCATCGTCGCCTTCGTCGGGCTGGCCTCTCGCTTTCACCCTTCGTGGTTCCCGGACGCCGCCCAAACCGGTCAGTTCCTCGATACCGGCAAAGAACGCCTCTCTTACCCACTCGGTTACTGGAACGGCCTCGCGGCGCTGATCGGCATCGGCCTCCCGCTCGTCTTCCAGATCGCCGGCAACGCCCGCGAGGTGTGGGTGCGGGCGCTCGCCGGCGGCGCGCTGCCGGCGATGCTCCTGGCGCTCTTCTTCACCCTCTCCCGCGGCGGCATCTCCGCCTCGCTGATCGCGCTGGCGATCTTCCTCGCGCTGACCCGCGACCGGCTGGCCCAACTGCCGACCTTCCTCATCGCCGGGGCCGGCGGCGGCTTCCTGGTGGTGCTGCTGCTGGATCGCGACGAGCTGCGCGAAGGCCTGACCACCTCCGTGGCCACCTCGCAGGGCAACGAGATGCTCTGGGTCACGATCGTCGTCTGCGTCGTCGCAGGCCTGGCGCAGCTGGGGATCGCGCGCCTCCTCGGTCCGCGTGAGCACGCCAAGCCGCTCATCCCCAGGCGCCAGAGCCTGGTCGCGGTCGGGGTCGCCACCGTCACGATCCTCGTCGCCCTCGCGGCGGTCGACGCCCCGGGGCGGCTTTCCAACGCCTGGGACGAATTCAGGGCGCCGAGTGGCGAATCCGAACACGGGACCTCGCGGCTCACCTCGGTCGGCGGCGAGAACCGCTACCAGCTGTGGAGCGCGGCGTCGAGGGAGTTCGAGAGCGAGCCGCTGACCGGCACCGGCTCGGGGACCTTCCAGCTCTGGTGGACCCGTGACGGCGACGTCGGCGAACCGATCGTCGACACCCACTCGCTGTACATGCAGACGCTTGGCGAGCTCGGGATCGTCGGGCTGCTCGTCTTGGTGGCCTTCATCGCCACCAGCCTCCTCGGCGGCGCCGCACGGGTGCTGCGCAGCGCCGGCTCGCGGCGCCCGCAGCTCGCCGCCGCCCTCGGCGGCTCCACGGTCCTGTGGAGCACTTCGATATTCGACTGGGGCTGGAAAATCCCGGTGATCCCGATCGCGACCCTGCTGCTGATCGCGATCCTGCTCACCGCCGGCGACGACGGTGACGAGGAACCGGCCCCCCTGCATCCGGCGCTGCGAGGTGCTGTCGCCGTGGTTGCGCTGGTCGCCGTGGTCGCGATCGCGATCCCGTTCGCCTCGACCTCGCTCGTCCGCCAGAGCCAGGCCGATGCCCGCGACGGGGACGTCTCCGCTGCCCTCGACGATGCTCGCAGCGCCCAGAACGTGCAACCCGGCGCCGCCACGCCGCGCATTCAGCAGGCCCTCCTGTTCGAGTCCCAGGGTGAGTACGTCCTGGCCGCGGAGGCAGCGAGGGCGGCAACCGAACGGGAGCCGACGAACTGGAAGACCTGGCTGCTCCTCTCCCGGATCGAGGCACAGCGCGGACAGCCCGACGCGGCGCTCCGCGACTACCGCACCGCCCGCTCCCTCGCCCCCCTCGTGACGATCTTCGCCGAGCGCTAGAAGGGGCTGGGGACCCTGACGACGATGTCGTCGATGCTGGCGACGACACCGTCGCCGCCTTTGCTGGCGCCGACCACGACGCCGGAGGCGCGACCGGAGAGTTCGCCGGCGCCTTCGTCGGTCGCTTCGCCGACCAGGGTCGAGCCGACGTAGGCGCGCAGTTCGGCGCTGCCTTTTTCGGGCCCACTGGCGATGTTGATCGCGCGCAGCCTGAGGACGTTCGCTTTGTTGAGGCCGAGGAGGGAAGCCTCGTTTTTGGCGATGGCGAGGAATTCGGTGCCTTCAGAGGTCACCTTGATCAGCTGCACCTTGCGCTGCAGCGGGTAGGCCAGCAGCTGGTACTTGGCGCCGCCGCCGGCTCGCAGCTCGAGGCCGATGTAGGCCTTTTTCTGCAGCGAGGGCGGCGTCCCGCTCAAGAGGCGCTCGGTGGCCGCGATCTCGAGGTCGCGCCCGAGGACCGGGGTGCGGAAGGAGCAGGAGTCGGTGCGCTTGCCCAGCGAGACCCGCAGCCCCTCGCCGGTGCCGGCCCGGGCGCAGCTGCGACCCGAGAGCTTGACCAGCTGGCTGCGCTGGACCGTGGACTCGAGGCTGTTGCGGTAGATGCCGACCATCGCCGCGCCGGCGATCGAGCATGCCGATAGCGCCGCTGCGAGCGCGACGAGGAGCACACGTGTAAGCCTGCGTCTCATCGAATCGACTCGGAGCCTAAACACAGGTGGGCCTGAAAGATGCGGGTCCGGGGCGCCTGAACGGCGGATTTCGGGCAGGTCCAAATAAGATTGAACATATGAGCGACCACCGTCTGCCCCAGCCGGACCGCCCATGGGTGATGCGCACCTACGCCGGTCACTCCGACGCCCGCCGCTCCAACGAGCTCTACCGCCGCAACCTCGCCAAGGGCCAGACGGGGCTCTCGGTGGCGTTCGACCTGCCGACCCAGACCGGGTATGACCCCGACCACGTCCTCGCCCGTGGCGAGGTCGGGAAGGTGGGGGTCTCGATCGCCCACAAGGGCGACATGCACCAGCTGCTCGACGGCATCCCGCTCGGGGAGATGAACACCTCGATGACGATCAACGCCACGGCCGCCTGGCTGCTCGGCCTCTACGTGACCGTCGCCGAGGAGAACGGCGTGCCGCGCTCCGAGCTCAAGGGCACGACCCAGAACGACATCATCAAGGAGTACCTCTCACGCGGGACCTACGCCTTCCCGCCGGAGCCCTCGATGCGGCTGATCGCCGACATGGTCGCCTTCAGCGTCAACGAGGTGCCGAGCTGGAACCCGACCAACATCTGCAGCTACCACCTGCAGGAGGCCGGGGCGACGCCGGTGCAGGAGATCGCCTACGCGCTCTCGACCGGGATCGCCGTGCTCGACGAGGTGAAGGCGAGGGGGCAGGTGGCCGAGGAGGACTTCCCCAAGGTCTTCGGCCGCATCTCCTTCTTCGTCAACGCCGGCATCCGGCTGGTCGAGGAGATCGCCAAGCTGCGGACGATGGGGGCGCTCTGGAACGAGATCGGGCGCGAGCGCTACGGCGTCACCGACGAGAAGATGCTGCGCTTCCGCTACGGGGTCCAGGTCAACAGCCTCGGCCTGACCGAGGCCCAGCCGGAGAACAACGTGCAGCGGATCGTCCTGGAGGCCCTCGCTGTGACGCTCAGCCGGGACGCCCGCGCCCGCGCGATCCAGCTCCCGGCCTGGAACGAGGCGATGGGGCTGCCGCGGCCGTGGGACCAGCAATGGAGCCTGCGGATCCAGCAGGTACTGGCCAACGAGACCGACCTGCTCGAGTACCCCGACGTCTTCGAGGGCTCGGTGGTGATGGACGGCCTGGTCGAGGAGCTGACCGCCGGCGCCCGGGCCGAGATGGCGGTCGTCGAGGAGCACGGCGGCGCGGTCAGCGCCGTCCCCTACATGAAGGCCCGCCTGGTCGAGTCCCACCGCGAGCGGGTCGGGCGGATCGAGAGCGGCGAGCTGAAGGTGATCGGCCAGAACAGCTTCACCGAGACCGAGGACTCACCCCTCACCGCCGGCGCCGACGGCGGCATCCTCACTCCCGACCCCGAGGTCGAGCGCGAGCGGATCGAGGCACTCGGAGAGTGGAAGGACCAGCGCGACGAGGGAGCCGTGAGCGAGGCCCTGGCGGAGCTCGCCGGCGCGGCCGCGAGCGAGGAGACGAACATCATGCCCGCGACGATCGCCGCCGCCAAGGCCGGCGCGACCACCGGCGAGTGGGCCGAAGTCCTGCGCCAGGCGTTCGGCGCCTACCGGGCGCCGACCGGCGTCGACGGTGCCGCCCCCGCGCCCGATCGCGAGCGGCTCGAGGAGATCCGCGCCGAGGTCGACGCGGTCTCCGAGACGATCGGCCACCGGGTCAAGATCCTGGTCGGCAAGCCCGGCCTCGACGGGCACTCCAACGGCGCCGAGCAGGTCGCGCTGCGAGCCCGCGACGTCGGCATGGAGGTGATCTACCAGGGCATCCGCCTGACCCCGGCGGAGATCGCCGAGTCGGCGCTGCAGGAGGACGTTGACGTGGTCGGGCTCTCGATCCTCTCCGGCTCCCACCTGGAGCTGATCCCCGACGTCGTTCGCCGCTTGCGGGGGGAGAACGTGGACGTGCCCGTCGTCGTCGGCGGCATCATCCCCCTCGCCGACGCGGAGCGGCTGCGCGAGGCCGGCGTCGCCGGCGTCTACACGCCGAAGGACTTCGACGTGAACAGGATCATGGCCGAGATCGTCGATCTGGTCCGTGCTCGCGCCAACGCCGGCGCTGCCGCCTGACCCACGCCCTCCAGGCGCCGAAGCCCCGCCGGCGCCACAATGGAGCGATGAGTGAGCTGAACGGCGACCGTACGGCCTGGCTGCGCTGCTACCGCTGCTGGTCGCAGAACCTCGAGATCCAGATCCACTACGACGCGATCCGCCGCGTCGACCCCGATTCCGGCGCCCTCGCGGAAGGCATCGACGAGGTGCAGGAATCGGTCGTGCAGTGCCTCGACTGCATGCACGACCAGCCCCACCTGACCTTCCAGGACGACCACGTCGTCCCGATCGAAGACCGCTGGGAGCGAATGGTCGCCGGCACCCCCTGGGTTGCCTCCTGCACGGTCACCGTCGACCAGGACCGGGTCGAGACCTGCTCCGGCCCCGAGGCGATCGAGTTCCTCACCTTCGGCGCCTTCGGCGACGCCGGGGTGCGCGAGTTCTTCACCCACGTCCGCTTCCACAAGCACGACGAGGAGCAGATCGTCGTCCACCTCCTGGTCGAGCTCTATGCCCGCTCGGCGCAGGAGGCCACCGAGGTGCTCGAAGGGGCCGCACAGGGACAGCTCGAGATCACCTCGCTGGCGGAGGAGTCGCGCCCGCCGGCGCACGCCTCCGACGAGGCCCACTGAGCAATTCGCATCCCCAGCCGCCGGCTCACGCCTGTCGGCAACATTCGTCCACGATTGGTATCGGTCGGTTGTCCAGGATGTACGGCTGGGGTCTCCTGATCGGAATTCCGGGCGCCGACACCTGGTGGCATGCCAGAAAGGCGTCGTCATCCAATCGCCCCGACTCGCACGACGATCGCGATCGTCGTGGCATCGATCCTGGCCCTTCTGGGGGTCAGCGGGGTGGCGCAGGCGCAGGGCGGGGACTTCCGGCCCGGCGGCGAAGCGAGCGCGCGGTCGCACAAGTCCACCGTCGTCAGCGAGCGGCGAAAGACCCACCGCACCAGCTACCGCCGCAGTCGCCGCTCCAAGAGGCAGCCTGCCCCCGCGCCCGTCCAGGAACCTGCTCCAGTACCGACGTCTGAGCCGAGCCCGGCGCCTGCGCCCGCGCCCGAACCGGCTCCCGCTCCGGAGCCCACGCCGGCCCCGACTCCCACGCCCACGCCTTCGCCCACCCCCACCCAGGTGCCCGCCTCCGACATCCTTTTCAAGGCCGTCAAGCTCTCTGACTTCTGGCTCAACCAGTCAGCCCCGGGGGCGATCGCCGAAGTGCCCGATCCCGCCGGCTCGGGCCAGAAGGTCTTCAAGTTCACGGTCGGCGACTCAGACATGCTGAACATCACCCCCAACCCGCGTGCCGAGCTGCTCTCGACCTCCAACATCAAAGCGGGGCAGGAGATCTGGTTCAGCTCCAAATTCTTCCTCCCGTCCAGCTTCCCCTCCTCGGTGCCGGGCTGGATGAACGTGATGCAGGGCCCCTACGGCTATCCCTGGGCCGGGCCGCCGCCATGGCACCTCGAGATCAATGGCTCGAACATCAAGTGGACCCGCAACTCGACTTACGGCTGGGACGTGCCCTGGCAGATGCCGCTGGTGAAGAACTCCTGGGTCGAGGTGATGGTGCACGAGCGCTTCGGCGAAGACGGCTGGATCGAGATGTGGATCAACGGGCAGCCGATCACCTTCTTCGGCGGCGGCACCTACAACCCCAACAAAGTCGCTCCCGCCCAGCGCCTGTCGATGAAGACGATGGACAAGTCCAACAACCAGGGGACGAACTCCGTCTATCTGCAGAGCTACCGCAAGATCGGCATGTTCAGCTCGCTGACCAGCTACGGCGGGCCGCTGACGATCGGCAAGACGCGGGCCTCGGTCGGCGGTTAGTCGCCCCGCGCCGGGTGGCGCACTCGGCTCTTTTACATCTCGCTCCGCCGATCTCGCTAGATTGGTACCTGCACCTGTTAGGAGAGATCCGCAAGGGGTAGTAGATCGGTACGAAGCAGTCCAGTCAAAGGCTCTGGGAGGCCGAGATGGAGACGCAGGATGGAGCGCGCTCGTTTCGAACCATGGCGTTCGTCGCCAGCCTGGGCTGCATGCTCGTCATCACGGCCGTGATCCCCGCATGGGGCGGCCATCTCTCTTCCCTGCAGGGCCTGACCGCTGTCGAGAGACGCAGCCTGGACCATGCACGCAAGGTCGCCCCCCGCCCCAAGCTCGGACGGCGCCACCGTGTGGGGCCGGCCCCCGTCGTCACCGCCGCTCCCGTCCCTGCGCCCGCAGTCTCAGCGCCTGCGGTCCCGGTCCCGGTCTCCACTCCCCTTCCAACCCCCGCGGCCCCTGAGCCGCAGCCGGAACCCGAGCCGGCTCCCGCGCCCGCCCCGGAACCGGAACCGGCGCCTGCTCCCGCCCCCGCGCCTCCACCCCCGCCACCGCCTCCGGCTCCGGAACCGGCCCCAGCCCCGCCACCAGCTCCAGCTCCAGCCCCGCAGCCGACGCCCCCGCCACCGGCACCCAAACCCCCTCCGGTCCCCAGCACCCCCAGTCCCAGCCTGCTCTTCTCCGCCCTCCGCCTGAGCGATTTCTGGCTGGTCCAGTCCGCGCCCGGGGCGGTCACCGAAGCTCCCGACCCGGCCGGCAGCGGCCAAACCGTCTTCAAGATGACGGTTGACGACTCGGACGTCTATCCCGTCACCCCGACCGAGAACCCGCGGGCGGAGATGCTCTCGACCTCGAACATCAAAGCGGGCCAGGAATTCTGGTTCAGCTCGAAATTCTTCCTGCCGTCCAGCTTCCCCTCCTCGGTGCCGGGCTGGATGAACGTTATGCAAGGCCCCTACGGCTATCCCTGGGCCGGGCCGCCGCCATGGCACATAGAAATCAACGGCACCAACATCAAGTGGACTCGCAACTCGACTTACGATTGGGACGTGCCCTGGGAGATGCCGCTGGTGAGGAACTCCTGGGTCACGGTGCTGGTCCACGAGCGCTTCGGCGAAGACGGCTGGATCGAGATGTGGATCAACGGGCAGCCGATCACCTTCTTCGGCGGCGGCACCTACAACCCCAACGGGGTCGCTCCGACCCAGCGCATGGCGATGAAGACGATGGACTCCTCGAACAACCAGGGGACCAACTCCGTCTACCTGCAGAGCTACCGCAAGATCGGCATGTTCAGCTCGATCACCAGCTACGCCGGGCCGCTGAAGATCGGCACCACCAGGACTTCGGTCGGCGGCTAGACCGAGCCGGTCGGAACCTGTCCACCATTTGTTGTTTTGCGCACCGCGTCTTTCGGGCACCAGACGGGTTGAAGGAGAAGGCCGAATTTGGGGGAGACCCCCTTCCCAATTTCGGTCTGGATTGAGAGAGCATTCATCCGTATCCTGATGACTTCCCCGTCGACCCCATCGCGAGAGCCTCGCGAAGCAATCTTGCAAGAGCGCCGTTGATCTCAAGCTCAGGACAACTGCTGCCGAAAGACCTAGAGGCAGCCATGGACACGATTGCTTACGACTCAACGGTGCAGCACCGACGCCTGGAGGAGGCCTCCCGAGGCCATGCCTCGCGCGCCAGCAACCGCTCCGTCTTCCTGCAGCGGGTTCTCTTCGGTACCGATCTGGTCTCGGCGGCGCTCGGCGGCGCGATCCCGGCGCTGATCCTCGGCGTCCCGGTCGAGACGGCACTGACGTTGACCGCGGCCGTCGTCTTCAGCTGGACCCTGATCGCCTTCGTCTGCGGCCTCTACAACGCCAGCGACCTGCACACCTGGGCGAGCGGTCTCTCGGACGCGCCGCGGACCGTGGTGGCCGCCCTGTTCGTCGTCTGGCCCCTGTTCGCCGTCGCCGAGGCGGTTGAACCGGCCCACGCGCTTCCCTACGCATTGCTGGCGACGTCCTCGACCGTGATACTCGGCAGCATCCTCCGCGCGCTCGGCCGCGGCTTCGCGCACCGGATCGCCCCACTGCGCCAGCGCACCGTGGTCGTCGGCTCCGGCTTCGTCGCCGACCGCCTCGCCGACCGCCTCGACCGCCACCACGAGTTCGGACTCGAAGCGATCGGCCTCGTCGACGACGACGTCCACACCCTCAACGGCACCCAGCGACTGCCGAAGCTCGGCTCCCTCGACCAGCTCGACACCGTGCTCGACGAGTGCGCGGTCGACCGGGTCATCATCGCCTTCTCGCGGGCCAGCCACCAGCAGCTGCTCAGCTGCATCCGCAGCTGCCGCGACCACCACGTCGCCGTCGACGTCGTCCCGCGCCTCTTCGAGCTCCTAGACGGCGCCCAGGCGATGAGCCTGATCGGCGGGCTGCCGGTCCTCTCGATCGGCGCGCCGCCACTGACCGCCGCCTCGCGGGTCGCCAAGAGGCTGCTCGACGTCGTCGGCTCGATCTTCCTCCTGACCGTCCTCAGCCCGCTTCTGCTGGCGATCGCGGTCGCGATCAAGATCGACTCCCGCGGCTCGGTGTTCTTCCGCCAGGAGCGCGCCGGGCGGGGTCAGAAAACCTTCCTGATGATCAAGTTCCGCTCCATGTATAAGGACGCCGACGAGCGCAAGGAGCAGTTCGAGAAAGAGAACGAGGCGACCGACGGGGTCATGTTCAAGATCAAGCGCGACCCGCGCGTCACCCGCGTCGGCCGGCTCCTGCGGCGCACCTCGATGGACGAGCTGCCGCAGCTGCTGAACGTGCTGCGCGGCGAAATGAGCCTGGTCGGCCCGCGACCGCTGATCCTCAGCGAGTCCAAGCACGCCGCCCAGAACTGGCACGCTCGCCGGCTCGACCTGCGCCCGGGCATCACCGGCCTCTGGCAGGTCTCCGGCCGCTCCGACATCCCCTTCCAGGAGATGGTCCGCTTCGACTACCAGTACGTCTCCGGCTGGTCGCTCGCACGCGACGTCGAGATCCTGCTGGCGACGATCCCGGTCGTCCTCTCGAGGCGGGGCGCGTACTGATCCGGGAGCGGGTGAAGCACAGCCCCCTCGGGTCTTTGGTGAGGGGGTTGAAGCAGAGGACCAAGAATCCTCGAGAGGGATTCGCGATGCAGTTCACGATGCTCCTCGGCCACCTTCCCTCGCGGCGGCTGCGGACCTTCCTCGCCCGCCGGCTGCTCGGCCTGCGGGCGGACCCGGACTCGATCCTCTACCAGTGGCGCGACCTCAGGTTCCCGGCCGGGATCGAGATCGGGGCGGGCACCGTGATCGGGCACTGGGCGACCCTCGACGGCCGCCGGGGGATCCGCATCGGGCGCAACGTCAACTGCTCCAGCGAGGTCGCGCTATGGAGCCTCCAGCACGATCCGAACGACCCCGACTTCGGCGTCAAGGGCGGCCCGATCGTGGTCGAGGACTACGCCTGGATCAGCTTCCGGGCGACGGTGCTGCCGGGGGTCCGGATCGGCCGCGGCGCCGTCGTCGCCGCGAACTCGGTCGTCACCAGGGACGTCGAGGACTACGCGATCGTCGGCGGAATCCCGGCGGAGAAAATCGGCACCCGCTCCAGGGACCTCAGGTACTCGATGGAAGACAACGGGCCCTGGTTCGTCTAGTTACCTGGAGCCGCGCAGGGACTTGACCCCCCGCCGGCCCGCTTTCAGCGCTTCGGAGAGATAGGCCCTTCGGCCCGACGGCGAGAGCTTGCCGGCGAACCTGCGGCCGGAATCGCGGTAGTCGACGTTGACCCGCGGGATCGAGAGCGCATCGGCCGCGCGCTGCCCGTGGGTGGTGGGCAGGCTGAAGGCGAAGCTGTAGCCGCACTCGGCGGCGGCTCTGGCCACCCGCGGGCTCCACTCGCCGAACGGGTAGGCGATCGTGTCGCAGCTGCCGAGGCGCGCCTTGACCATCTCCCTGGACTCCCACAGCTCGTGGCGGAGCGCCTCCTCGTCGAGCGCCGGCAGGTGCGGGTGGGTGAGGGTGTGGCTGCCGACCTCGAAGGCCCCTTCCTTCATCTCGCCCAGCATCGACCAGTCCACCGAGCGCATCGTCGCCGGGTGGCGCACCGCGTCCTCGGCGACCTCGGGCCACGCCAGCGGCGAGCCGCCGTCGACGAGCGGCGGCAGGACGAAGACGAAGGCCCGCATCCCGCGCTCGCGCAGCAGCGGCAGCACCGTCTCGTAGTTGTCGAGGAAGCCGTCGTCGAAGGTGAGGAACACGGTCGGCTCCACAGCCCTGCCGGCGTCGAGCGCCCGCAGGGCCTCGAGATCGCCGCAGCGCAGCCCACGTTCCGACAACACCGTCAGCTGTCGTTCGAACAGCTCGGCGGTGACGGTGAGGTAGGTCGGGCCCTCGGGGGCGACCGAGTGGTAGGAGAGGAAGGTCGCGTGCTTGGTGCGGTTCCGCAGGCGACGGTCGGCCACGCACGCAAGTGTATGTGCGGTTGCGGCTACAGTTGCCGCGCATGTCCCTGCGTCGCAAACTGCGCAGCGCGGTCCCCGGAGCGGTGCGCCAGCGGCTGTACGACCGGCGCCGGTCCAAGCGGCGGCGCTGGCGGCAGGCGCCGGGGATCGAAACCGTCCCACCGGGCGCCGGGGCCGTTCTCACCTTCGACGATGGGCCGGACCCGGAGTTCACCCCGCTCCTACTCGACGCCCTCGACCGGGCCGCGGCGAAGGCGACCTTCTTCGTCGTCGGCGAGCGCGTCGCCGGCAGCGAGGCGCTGCTGCGCGAGATCGAGGCGCGCGGGCACGAGGTGGCCCTGCACGGGATGACCCACCGCCGCCACGACGGGCTCGACGAGGAGCAGGCTCGCGCCGAGCTGACCGCGGGCCTGGTGGCGATCGAGGGCGCCTCCGTCGCCAGGCCGCGCCGCTACCGGCCACCCTTCGGCGCCACCTCTCCGACCCTGGCCCGGGCCTGCGACGAGCTGGGCCTGGAGCTCGCCTACTGGAGCGCCTGGGGACAGGATTGGGACCCGATCCCGGCGGACCGGATAGCCGCCCTCGTCGAGCGCGACCTCGAGCCCGGCGCGGTGATCCTGCTGCACGACTCGGCCCTCTACGCCGAGCGCGAGGACGCGCGGCCGACGGTCGAGGCGATCCCGAGGATCGCGGCGGCCGCCGGCGCGTTGGGAGTCGAGCTGGTCTCCCTCGAGGGCGCCGTCGCCTGAGGCTCAGCGACGGAGCAGATCCCGGTAGATAGCGCCGATGCGCTCGGCGACGCTGTCGGCGCCCATCTCCGCCGCGCGCGCCCGGGCCGCCTGCCCGAGCCGCTGGCGGAGCTCGTCGTCGGCGGCGATCCGGGCGATCGCCCCGGCGAGCGCCTCCGGGTCCTCGGGCGCAACCAGGAGCGCCTCGACGCCGTCGTCGACGACGTCCGGAACGCCGCCGACTTCGGTGGCCACTATCGCCAGGCCCGCCGACATCGCCTCCAGCAGCGCCACAGGCAGGCCCTCGGAGCTGGAGGCGAGGACGAAGATCGACGCCGCGCCCAGCACCTCCTCCCGCTCCTCCCCCTCCAGCC
Source organism: uncultured Solirubrobacterales bacterium (assembly GCA_963799835.1). Lineage (GTDB taxonomy): Bacteria > Actinomycetota > Thermoleophilia > Solirubrobacterales > 70-9 > VAYN01. The sequence continues at coordinate 1,957,242 of CAWCYE010000002.1, read as the reverse complement.
AGCCGCGCCACTCGAGGTCGGGCCTGGCGTCGAGCAGGCGACGGCCCGCGTCGGGGAGCTCTCCCGGTCCGGCCAGCGCCACCCTGAGGCCGTCGGGCTCGATCCGCTCCAGTGCCTCGAGCATCGTCGCCCCGCCCTTGACCGGATTGGCGAAACCGCCGAGGAAGACCGCCAGCCGGCCGTCGCGGCCGGCCGCCGGGGGCGTCGCCAGGACGGGCGGGGCGGCGTTCGGGACCACCTCGATGCCCGACAGCGCGAAGGCCCGCTCGAGCTCCGCCGCGCTCGCCGTGGAGACGGCGAGCACCGAGTCGGCGCGGCGCAGGGAGAAGCGCAGGACCGCGGCGCCGCCGCGGCCGAGCCCGCCGCGGAAGGAGGCGACGTCGCCCGGACCGGAGTGGATGTGGAGGACGACGCGCCTGCCCAGCGCCTTCGCCACCAGCACCACCAGCGCCTTGCGGTACATGCTCCCCCGCACGGTGGAGTGGACGTGGACGATCCGGCCCCGCCCCCGCAGGCTCCACCAGCCGAGCCGCAGCAGCGCCAGCGCGTACACGACCAGTCGCCGGACCGCCCCGCTGCCGCGGTGGGTGGGGACGATGTCGAGCCGGTAGCGCTCCGCCAGCGGCGAGGCAAGGAGGCCTCGCATCACCGTCGTCATCCCCCCGGGAACGTCGGGCCCGAGGTGGAGGACGTGCGGTCGCCTCTCCCCGGCCGCCATCAGTCCCGCTCCTCGCGCTCGGCGTTGGTCAGGTCCCCGGCCCCCGGCAGCCGCGGCGGCGGGCCCCAGCGCCCGCGCGCGAAGTCGACCATGCCGCGAACCCTGCCGACCGCCACCGCCCAGGTGTCGGCCGCGCGGCCGGGCCGCACGCGCACGGCCCGGGCCAGCGATCGCGCGGCTTCGCGCAGCGCGTAGAGCGCCGTCTTGGCGCTGAGGCGGGCGACCGCGCCGGCGCCGGCGGAGCGCTTCGCATAGGCCAGGCCGTTGCGGGTGATCAAGTATGCCCAGGGCCCGGGGCGCTTGGCCGCTCCGGAGTCCTGGTCGGCGGCAGCCTCCAGCACCACCCCGACCCCGAAGCCGGCGCGGCGCACCCGCAGGCAGAGATCGGCGTCCTCGGCGTAGCCCCAGAAGCGCTCGTCGAAGTCGCCGACGGCGCGCAGCGCCTCGGTCCGCAGCAGCATCGTGCCACCGTCGATCCAGTCGCAGGGGGCGATCCCTCCGACCTCCTCCGGCGCCGCTTTGAGGTGTTCGACGCCGCCGTCGGGCCGATCGACCCCGCCGAAGGAGAACGGGACCTCGGTGCCGGTCAGGAGCAGGACCGGCCCCAGCGCCCCGTAGCCCGGGTTCGACTCAGCCACCGCGAGCAGCCGGGCCAGCGAGCCGGGGCGCAGGCGGGCGTCGTGGGTGAGGAGCAGAAGGCGCTCGCACCCGCGCTGGAGCTGGCGCTCGATCCCCAGGTTCATGCCTGCGGCGTAGCCGAGGTTGTGCGAGGCGCGCAGCACCTCGCAGCCATCGACGTCCGCAGGTGCGGGCTCGCCAGGGGCAGAGGGGTTGTGGACGATGAGGATGCTGCTCGCCTCCAGCCCGTCGGCGAGGAGCGCATCGATCAGCGACCTGTACTGGCCGCCGCTCCCGTAGCTGAGCACGACCACCCGCAGGCCGGGGGCGCTCACCGTCGACGCACCGCCCGAGCGGCTTTGGCGAGCGGCTGACGCACCGGGTCCGGCAGCGATTCCGCCGCCATCGCCAGGCGAGCGCCGGAGGTGAGGAGCAGCCCGGCTGGATGGCGCCGGCGAGGGAAGAGCCAGGTCGTCGCGTAGCGCCTATCGGTCTCGAAGCGCTTCTTGTACCCCTCGTCCCCCCACATCAGGTCGTAGATCGCCGCCCCCTCCGCGGCCGCCTGCTCGATCGTGTGCGCCAGCAGCACGGTCCCCAGCGCCAGCTGCTCGAAGGCCTCGGCGAGGCCCGCCAGCGCGTAGCAGTAGCGCTCGCCGATCCGCCACCCGTACCAGGCGGCGGCGGGCCGGCCGTCCGCCTCGGCGATCCAGAGCCGCAGCCAGCCGCGCCCGAGCGCGGCGGCGGCGAAGTGGCGCAGGTGCTCGCGGCTGTGGGGGTCCGCCGAGGAGGAGCCGCCCCGCCTCTCCCAGCGGGCGTCGTGGAGGCGGAAGAACTCGTCGAGATCGCCGTCGAGCTGCTCGGGCCCGGCGGTCATCCGGAAGCTCAGCCCGTGGTCCTTTTCGAGGCGACGGCGGCGGCGTCCCAACTGGCTGCGGAAGTTGCGGCTGCGGTCGGCGAGGTAGCCCTCGTAGCCGCGCTCGTCGAACTCGATGTAGGGGAGCACGTCCCGCCTCCTCGCGATCCCCGCCGCCATAGGGCCGCCTCCCTGGTCGCGGATTGCGGCCGGCCAGGTCGCCCCCTCGTCGAGACGGTCGAACCGGAGCAGGTGCCAGCCCCGCTCGCCGCCGAGGAAGGTGGCGCAGGCGCCGGCCATCTCCGCTTCATCCTCCGGCCGGCAGGCGGGGGTGACCCAGTCGGCACGACGGGCGCCGGCGAAGCGCAGGACCGTGGCCGGCCCGCTGGACACGCGGACCAGCGGCAGGACGCCGCGCAGCACCCCCTGCCGGTGCCAGGCGAGCGCGAAGGGCGACTCCGAGGGGTTGCTGCGCAACCAGGCGAGCATCCACTCCGGGGTGATGAACGGGTTCGAGCGCGCCTCGGCGAGCTGGCGCCAGGGCTCGATCAGCTGTGCCGCGCCCGCCTCGCGCGGATCGATCGGCGAGACGCCGTTGACCGGGTCCGTCACCACGCCGAATTCCGGTCGTCCACGCGGCCCAGTCTAGCCACGGCCATGGGCGTGAAAGTGGCGGTGGCCATGGAAGAAAGTGACGAACAATGCAAGCGAACTGGACGAATGTACTAGTTCCGTCTCGATGGCTTGATCGGGCCCCGGGCCTGTCGAAGGATGCTTATGAGCACCGACGGCAGACTCTCGAGATGGCCGGCGATCGCCTTCCTGGTGGGCGCCATCGCGCTCACCGGCAGCGTCTCGGCCGGCGTCGTCGCCGACACCGCTCACGCCCAGAAGGCCTCCACCTCGCGCGCCGAGGGCCGCTTCCACATCGGCCTCAGCAAGAACAACCGAGCGCTCACGAAGAAGAAGCGCCACAAGTTCGCCAAGCGCGAGGCGCGAGCCGCCACCGCCACCGATCCCGACGTGCTCTTCCGGGCCGAGCGCCTGAGCGACTTCTGGCTGCTCCAGTCGGCGCCGGGGGCGATCACGGAGGCCCCGGACCCCGCAGGCAGCGGCCAGACCGTCTTCAAGATGACGGTGAAAGACGGCGACGTCGCCCCGATCACCCCGACCGAGAATCCTCGCGCGGAGATGCTCTCGCCCCCGACGATCAAGGCGAGCGACGAGATCTGGTTCAGCTCGAAATTCTTCCTGCCCGCCGACTTCCCCTCCTCGGTGCCGGGCTGGATGAACGTGATGCAGGGCCCCTACGGCTATCCCTGGGACGGTCCTCCCCCCTGGCACCTCGAAGTCAACGGCTCGAACATCACGTGGACCCGCAACTCGACCTACGACTGGGACGTGCCCTGGCAGATGCCGCTGGTGCGAAACAGCTGGGTCAGCGTGACTGTGCACGAGCGCTTCGGCCCCGACGGCTGGATCGAGATGTGGGTCAACGGGCAGCCGATCGCCTTCTTCGGCAGCGGCACCTACAACCCCAACAAAGTCGCTCCCACCAACCGCCTCGCGATGGCGACGATGGACGACTCCAACAACGGCGGCACCAACTCCGTCTACCTGCAGAGCTACCGCAAGGTCGGAACGCTCAGCTCGGTGACCAGCTACGCCGGTCCGCTGACGATCGGCCGGACCAAAGCCTCGGTCGAGGGCTAGTGAAGTTCGCAGCGTTTTGTCTGAGCTAAGCGGCGGCTGATGCTCGTGGTGAGCGCTTGGCGCCGGCCGGCCGTGGACCGTCGGCTCCACTCGGCACCACCGCTACCCTCGCCCCCAGAACGTCGGCGAGAGCGGCCACAGTCTTCAACTCTGGGTTGACGTCGGCGGTGAAGAACCGGCGGACACTCGACGGTGCCTTCCCGATGGCACGAGCCAGCTCAGCCTTCGACATCCCGGCCTCCTCCCGCAGTTCATCGAGCTGGCGGACGACAGCGTCGATCTGAGCAATCTCACGCTGCTGCCGCTTGAACTCCGCCCGGAACTCGGCGTCCTCCTTGAGTCGCCGTGCGAGTCGCCGATCATGGCGGGTCGTATCGAGGGCTTTGGCCACCGGTCTTCCTTGGTCGAGAACTGGCCATCTAACGTAGCACAGAAGTTACGCACGGACATTGAGCATATCCGTCCCGAGCCTCGCAAACCTCAGAGCAGATGCGCCCGGTAGGCGGCCGCCGTCCGTTCGGCGACGCTGCGCCAGCCCGAGTCCTCCAGCGACTCCGCCGCGGCGCTACCCATCTCCGCCGCCAGGCCGGGAGTCTCCAGCAGCTCGAGGATCGCGTCCGCCAGGGCCTCAGGGTCCTCCGGGGCGACGATCCGTCCCCAGTCCTCGCCGACCAGCTCGGGCAGGCCCCCGACCCGCGTCGCGATCACCGCCCGCCCATGCTCGCGGGCGAGGGAGCCGACGCCGCTCTGGCTCGCCTGGCGGTAGGGCAGCACCAGGCAGGTGGCGCCGGCGAAGAGCGCCGGGAGCGCCTCCTCGGGGACGTGCTCGAAGCGGACCAGGACGCGCGGGTCCGAGAGCAACGGGTGCTCGGCAATCTCGCCCTCCCCGGCCACCGTCAGCGTCACCTCCGGTCGCCGCTCCCACACCCGCGGCATCGCGTCGAGCAGGACGTCGAGGCCCTTGTAGCGGGACATGCGGCCGAAGAACAGAAGCGCCGGCTGCTCCGGCAGGGGCGCCGGCTCGGGTGCGCCGACACCGTGCGGGACCACCTCGATCGGGGCCGAGGTCCCGCCCACGGCCCTCATCTCCTCCCGCAGCTCCTCGGAGTGGACGAAGACGAGCCCGGCACGCCGCCGCAGCAGCCGGCGCGCCAGCCGCGTCGTCGCCTGGGCACGGACGTCTCCGGGGTGCGGGACGGGGTCGTGGACGGTGAGCGCGTAGCGGCGCGTCGCCAGCCCGGAGGCAAGCGCGAGCCTGACGTCGTTCGCGAGCGAGTCCTGGACGTGGACGACGTCGGGCGCCCAGCGCCGGCAGGCGCGGCGGGCCCTTGCCAGCTCGCCGAGTCGGCGCGGGTCGCTGACCCGCCCACCCAGCTCGAGGTGGGCCCGATCGCCGAGCGCACGGGAGACGAACGCCCTCATCTCGCCGGGCTCGCCGCCGAACTCGGTGTCGTGGTCGCGCGTCAGCAGCATCACCTCCCAGCCAATCTCCGCCAGCCCGCCGGCGAGCCCGACCACGTACTTGACGAACCAGTCGCAGGCCAGCAGCACGCGCGGGGGTCGAGTCCCGTCCTCCACGCTCAGAAGCTCGGCAGCGGCGCCGACTCGACCGCGGCCTCGAACACCTTCTCGTAGCGCTCGACCATCAGCGGCGAGTCGAACGCCTCCACCCCTCGCATTCCGGCCTCCCGCAGTCGGGCCCTCAGCTCCGGGTCGCCGAGGAGTCGCTCGCAGGCCTCGCCGAACGCGTCCTCGTCCCCGGGCGCCACACACAGCCCCCCGCCGGTGGTCTCGATCAGCCAGCGCACGTCGCCGACGTCGGTGCCGATCACGGGCGTGCCGACCGCGATCGCCTCGATCAGGGACATCGGCAGGCCCTCCCCGGTCGAGGGCAGGACCGAGACGTCGGCCAACGCCAGCAGCTCCGGCACGTCCCGGCGGCTGCCCAGGAACGTCGCCCAGCCGGCGTCCAGCCGCTCGGCTTCCCGCCGCACCTCGTCCTCGGTCTCTCCCGCGCCGACGAAGAGCACCCGCACGTCCCCCAGCCGCTCCCGCAGGCCGGCGACCATCCGCAGCACCGACGCCTGCCCCTTCTGAGGTGCGAACCGGGCCACCTCGATCACCACCAGGGCGTCCTCGGGAATGTCGAGGGCCTCCCTGCCGGGCCCCTGCTCCGCCCGCCGGCGCAGCTCGGCGACCGGCACCGCGTTGGGGATGTGGACGATCGAGTCGGGGCGCACGCCTTCGGCTTCGAGCAGCCGCCGCTGCCACTCGCCGACGACGATCGCCGCGTAGGTGAATCGGTCGAGCAGGCGGTTGTGGAGCGAGATCGCCCGCACCCGCGAGGAACCCTTCGAGGAGAGCTGGTACTCCCGGCCGGGGGTGTGCTCGGTGAACGCCATCGGCCGCCGTGCGATCAGCGCCCCGAGCCGCCCCCACAGGGTCGCGTCCCAGCCGGCGCAGTGGACGAGATCGGCGCGGCGAGCGTAGCGGGCGATCCTGAACGAGACCAGCAGCTTCCGCCAGCGAGTGAGGGCGTCGAGTTCGACGATCTCCACGCCGGCCTCCTCGAGATGGCTCGTGCTCTCGATCAGGCCCCTGCCGGTGGCGAGCAGGGTCACCTCGTGCCCAGCTGCGATCAGCCCAAGGGACAGGTGGGTGAGCTGCGTCTCGGCACCCGCCCAGCCGATCCAGTTCGTCACCAGCAGGAAGCGGCGACGTGGAGGGCTACCGGCCATCCGGGGCGATTCTAACCACGGGCTCGTACGGCGCCGACGAGCCGATCGCGAAGCCAGCCCACCCTCAGGATTTCCGGCAGCAATCCCAGCCTGCTCTCCACCAGCCAGCACAAGAGGAGGTAGACCCCGCCGGTGGCGAGCGTCCCGATCAGCGCCGGTCCGCGGTCGCTGGGAGCCGAGCCGCCGAGCAGGTACCAGAGACCGAATGGGACCGCCGCCAGCAGGGTCACCGCGATCGGCGCCGACAGCGCTCGGGAGAAGACCGCCGCGGGGAACGAGTACCGGCGACCGAACCTGATCAGGAAGATGGTGCTCACCACCAGCTGCGCGCCGACGGTCGCCGCCAGCACCCCCCAGAGCCCGAACAGCGGCGCCGCGACGATGGTCGCGCCGATGTTGAGGATGACGAGCAGGAACGCGGTCTGGGCGACCACGCCGGGGTGCCCGTCGCTGACCACCAGCGTCATCGGCACCCCGGTGGTCATGTTGACCGCGAAGGTGACCGAGAGCAGGATCACGATTCCGACCGTGTCGGGCGGGATCTCGCCGAGCCAGAGGACGAACACGTAGGGCACGCTGACGCAGAGCGCGCCGAACAGCGGCAGCGCAATCGAGAGCGAACGGACCGAGTAACGGGTGAAGTACTCCCCGATCACCTGCCTGCCGCGCTCGACGATGTCTGCCGTCGCGGTTGGGATCAACGCCGAGAGGGTCAGGGTCCCGAGCGAGAAGATCCCCTGGACCGCGCGGTTGGCCAGCTCGTAGGCGCCGGCGGTCCGCGGGCCCAGCAGCGCTGCGATCACCAGCTTGTCGGTCTGGAGGTCGATCAGGTTGGCGATGGTCACCATCTGGCTCCTCAACCCGAACGAGAGGATGCCCCCGGTGCGAGTCAGGGACGGGCGCCTCACGAACGGAGTTGAGCCGACATAGATGAAGACGCCCACCGAGAGGACGAGGCCGACGACACCGGCGGCGACGTTCGCCAAGGCGTAGACGGTCAGCTCGGTGCTGATCGCGAGGGCGCCGAGACTGAAGGCGAAGTTGATCGTGTTGGCAGCGGTACCCGCCACGTTCGGCGGGACCATCCTGCGCAGCCCGATCGGGAGCGCTATCAGGACCGAGTCGAACAGGAGCGTGACCGATATGCCGGCGGCGCAGAGCAGGATCACCCGCATTTCGGCCGTGCTGAGGACGCCGAGGACGTCTTGGACGAGCGGCGCGGCCAGAAGCGCGGCGACGATGATCAGCACCCCGACCCCGAAGGCCGCCAGGAGCCCGACGCCGATCGTCTCCTCGACCCCGCGACGATCGCCTTCGGCGTCGTGGAGTGCGACGAACCGTGAGAGTGCGTTGGTGATCCCGAGATCGAGGAGCCGCGCGTACTGTGCGAGAGCACCGGTCACCGCCCAGACGCCGAACTGGGCGAGGCCCAGCCGATCGATCATCACCGGCGCCAGCAGGAAGCTGAAGATCATCGACGTGACCAAGCTCGACGACTGCGCGAGGGTGTTGCGAAACAGTGCGCTCATGAGCCGGACCGCATGAGCCGGGAGCAAAGCACATGACGCGGCCGACGGCCGGGTCTAAGCTTTTGTCAATGCCAATGGCCTCGTTCACGCGCCGGCTGGCGCCGCAGGGCTTCGATGCGTCGGGTGTTGTCGCCTCGCCGTCGGCGATGGTCCCGCTCACCGTGCTCCTGGGCGGGTTCCTGGGCGTGGCGCTGGTCGCCAAACCGACGCTGGTGCTCGGCCTCGTCGCGGTCGTCCTTGCCCTGATCGGCATCGGCGTCGCCTTCGTCCGTCCCGGCCTCGCCTTCGGCGGTCTGGTGGTGCTGATGGTCCTGCTTCCGACCTACGCCTCGCCGTCGATCGGGCCGATCCTCTTCATCCCGGCGGCCGCGGCCTCGTGGGTGCTGGCCGGGGCGCTGATGTGGCGCAACATGGTCACCGAAGGGGTTCTCTTCCGACCGAACTACGTGGACTACGCCGTCGGCGCCTTCGTCGGCCTGATGGCGGTCTCGGTCAGCTTCTCGGCGCAGGTGGCACCCACCGACCTGGTGCATTTCATGTTCATGTGGGCGGGCCCCTACCTCGGGGCGCGGCTGTTGCTCTCGAAGGTCGAGTCTCCCGTCAAGGTGGTCGCGATCTCCTTCGCCGCGATGACCGCGGTGCTCGCACCGATCGCCGTAGCCGAATCCCTCGGCGGCTCCAACCCGTTCTTCAACCTCAACTTCAACTCGGGCGAGTTCGAACTATGGGCGAGCCAGATCGACCGCTTCGGCTCGGTCCGCGCGGTCACCTCGTTCGGCCACCCGATCGCCTTCTCGATGTTCCTCGCCGCCTCCGCCCTGCTCTCGATCGCGATGGGGATCAGCAGCGCCGAGGCCAAGGCCCGGTACACGTGGTACGCGCTGGCCGTCGTCGCGATCGGGACGATGGCCCTGGCACTCTCCCGGACCGGATGGGTGATGCTGGCGGTCGGCGTCGTCGCGCTTGCCCTGATCACTGTCCGCGGCACGATCCGCACCCGCCTGATCACCCTCCTGGCTCTCGTCATCGGCGTCGTCCTGGTCACCTCGGTGGTGATGCCAGAGGAGCTTCAGGTCCTCCCCGGCCTCGGCGGTGCGCAGGAAGCGAACTACCAGACCAGCGGGCTCTACCGCGAAGCTTTGCTCGAGCGGGCGCTCGAACCAGGCGTTCTGGGCCTCTGGGGCAACGAGATCGACCAGGTCACCCCCAACGTCCAGTACGGCACCGCGACCGACAACGCCTACATCATCCTCGCGGACACCTGGGGCCTGATACCCACCTTCGCGCTGTTCGGAGTCGGGATCGCACTGCTGGTCGTCGTCGGCGCCTCCTACGGCCTTCCGGGAGAGCCGATCGCGATCCTGCCGATCGTCGCCTTCACCTGCTTGGTGGCGATCTTCTTCGTCGCCTTCATCACCCAGCAGCAGGTGATGATCTGGCTCGCGGTCGGGGCCGCCGGCGCCAGCGCCGAGCGGGTCGCCGCGCAGCGAAGACAGAGACGGCTGGATCAGCGGCGCAGCAGGGGCCGCGACTGACGGTAATAGGAGTACTGACGCCGGGTCGAGGGCGTCAGGGTGGCGATCAGGCCGAGCGGGCGGTTGCCGGTCAGGTCCAGCTGCTCGACGAGCCCGGTGGCCCCCTCGCGGGTGGTCTTGCCGACGCCGCCGACGGCGAGGATCGCCGAGACTTTCGGGACCAGGGCCATCGCGTCGCTGACCACCCCGATCGCGGGGCTGTCGATGACGACCATGTCGAAGCGTTTGGAGAGCTCGGCCAGCACCTCCCGCATCTGCTCGCTCTCGAGCAGTTCGGAGGGGTTCGGGGGCATCGGACCGCTCGGCAGCACCGCCATGGTCCGACCCCCATCGGGGCCTTCCCGAGAGACCGGGACCTGCATCAGCGCGTTGTCGAGCGGGGCCCCGGCGAGGACGCCGGAGAGCCCGTCGGGGATGTAACCGGGCCCATAGCGGAAGGCGCTCTCCTTGCGCAGGTCGGCCTCGATCAGGACCACGTCGTCACCCATCTCGACCATCGCCCCGGCGAGGCCGCGGGCGACCGTCGACTTGCCGTCGTTGGGCTCGGGGCTGGCAATCAGCACCGAGGTCAGATCGCGATTGATGTTGAGGTAGCGCAGGTTCGTCCGCAGCGTCCGGAACGCCTCCGCCTCGGGCGCGAGCAGCATCAGCTCCGTGCTCGCGTTCTTGAACGCCTTGGTGCGGGGGATGCGGGCGATGATCGGCAGCCCGAAGAGCTCCTCCAGCTCCTCGACCGAGCGCACGTGACGGTCCAGTCGCTCGATCACGGCGGCCAGGCCGAGGCCCAGGACCAAGCCGAACACGATGCCGACCAGGACGTTGCGTTTCGTCTTCGGCTTCGACGGGCTGGACGGAGGGCCGGCTTCCTGGACGGGTGAGACTTTGCCGGTCTGCAGCGCTTCTTCGACTTCGAGCTCGCCGATCTGTTCCTTCAGCAGTTCGCCTTTCTGCCCGTTGGCATCGCTGGGCGGCAGTTCCCCGAGGCGGTCTTCCAGGACCGCGATCGACTCTTTGAACTGGGAGCGATCGGATTCACGCCGGAAGTCGATGTAGGCATCGCTGTAGGCGTTGGCGATTTCGGCGGCGCGCTGCGGAGATTCGTTGGTCGCCGAGATCGTCGTCACGTTGGCGTTTTCGTTGGCGGCGGAGACTTCGACGCTGCCGAGCACTTCGCTGACGTCCCCGTCCAATTCTTTCGCCGCTATGACGGCCACCGCGGGGAGTGCGGCGAGCGCTTCGTTGGTTGCCGCTTCGCGGGAGGCGTCCAGGCTTTCGGTTTCGCTTTCGAACAGCAACGTCGCCGAGGCCGTGTATTCCTCGGTCTGGGCCGACGAATACAGGAAGGCGAAGAGCGGGACGCTGATCAGCGCCGCAAGGACGACGAACTTTCGGCGCCGCAGCACACGAAGCGTGTACTCCAACGCCCCATCGTTGGATCTCATTCGCGACTCATTCGACGGTAGGGATCATAGGCCTGCGGCAGGCGTTCTCCGAGTACCCGCCGGCTGTCCCTCGGGAAACCGACAGGCTCAGCTGCCTGGTTCTTTTCTCGGCACGAGAACCAGACGCTTGAACTCGGCGACCAGCACCCCGTCCTGATTGAGCACGCGGGTGTGGACCTTGACCACGCCCCGGTCGAGCTTGCTCTTGGAGGGCTTCACGTCAAGCACCTCGGTCTCGCAGAAGAGGGTGTCACCGTGGAAGACCGGGTTCGGGTGGCTCAGCTCTTCGGTCGCCAGGTTCGCGATCGCCTTGCCGGAGACGTCGGAGACCGACATCCCGAGGGCCAGCGAGTAGACCAGCGGCCCGACGACAACGTTGCGACCCTGCTGGGAGCCCTTCGCGTAGACGTCGTTGAGGTGAAGCGGGTGATGGTTCATCGTGATCAGGCAGAACAGGTGGTCGTCCGCCTCGGTCACGGTCTTGGCCGGCCAGTGCTTGTAGACGGCGCCGACCTCGAACTCCTCGAGGTAGCGGCCATAGCTGTGGGCGCCGGACGCCTCGCGCTCGGCCTGGTCGGTGGTCAGCTCATACGACTCGGTCATTCTGGGATTGTCTCCTATCGGGTTAGCGGCGCGTGATCCTACCTCCCGCCTCCCATCCGGCGTAGCCATCGAGTGGTGCAACTAGACTCGCCCGGATGCAGATCGGGATCATCGGCATGGGGTACGTCGGCCTGCCGCTCGGCGTCGCCTTCGCCGAAGCGGGCGACGAGGTGGTGGGCCTCGACGTGGACCCCGCCAAGGTGGACGGGCTGAACCGCGGCGTCAGTCACGTCGAGGACATCTCCGACTCGTCCCTGGCCGCGCTCGGCGGACGCCTCACCGCGACCGGCGACTACGCCGACCTCGCTTCCTGCGACGCGGTGATCATCTGCGTGCCGACCCCACTCAGCGATTCCCGCGAGCCCGACCTCACCTACCTGCTCGACTCCGGTGCCTCGCTGGCGGAGGTGCTGCGTCCCGGTCAGCTGGTGGTGCTGGAGTCGACGACGTATCCGGGCACCACCCGCGAGCGGCTGCTGCCGATCCTCGAACGCTCCGGGCACTCGGTCGGCACCGACTTCCACCTCGCCTTCTCGCCGGAGAGGATCGACCCCGGCCGTACCGACTACACGGTGAGGACGACGCCGAAGCTGGTCGGCGGGCTGACCGAGGCCTGCACCGAGCGCGCCCGCGACCTCTACACCCGGATCTGCGACGAGGTGGTCGTGCTCTCCGGCCCGGAGACCGCCGAGCTCTCGAAGCTGCTCGAGAACATCTTCCGCTCCGTCAACATCGCCCTCGTCAACGAGCTGGCCCAGCTCTGCGACCGGCTCGAGATCGACGTCTGGGAGGTGATCGACGCCGCGGCCACCAAGCCGTTCGGCTTCATGCGCTTCGATCCCGGCCCGGGGATGGGCGGCCACTGCCTCCCGGTCGACCCCTTCTACCTCGCCTTCAAGGCGCGCCAGAACGACTTCTACCCGGAGTTCATCGAGCTGGCAGGCAAAGTGAACCAGGCCCAGCCCGCCTTCTGCGTGGAACGGATCGAGCGGGCGCTGAACGACGCCAGGAAGCCGGTCAACGGGTCCCGGATCCTGATCCTCGGCGCCAGCTACAAGGGAGGCGTCGGCGACACCCGCGAATCCCCGGCGCTGAAAATCATCGGCCGCCTCCAGGCCCTCGGCGGCGAGGTCGCCTACCACGACCCCTTCGTTCCCGAGCTGCCCGCCCACGGCCTCGCCTCGGTCGACCTCGAGCAGGGCCTTGCCGACGCGGACCTGGTCGCGATCGTCACCGTCCACCCCGGAATCGACTACGAGGCGGTCGCCTCGAGCGCCGCCCAGCTGATCGACTTCCGCGGCGTCACCCGGGGGATCGACGCCGACAATTTGATCAGGCTCTGAGCGTGAGCCCAGGAGCCGATACCCCTCCCCGTGAATTTTCTCGCACGGCCCTTCGGGCCTTAGCTCTTATGTCTGAGCGCGGCTGACGCCGCGCAATCTTCAGATTGCATATCGCGCTTCGCGCACATTCCCGGGGAGGGGTATCGGCTCCTGGGCTTCCGTCCAGCGCCGTCTCTCGGAAGCTTCCGAGAGGGACGTCCGCTTTACGGGGAGCTCGCAAGGGGCGTCTGTCGGAGGGGATCCGGTCGCCCTGCGGGCGAATGTGCGCCGAAGGCGGCGAAATGCAATCTGTCTCCTGCGCGCCATAGGCGCGCACCAACATCGTGAGCTGCGCCGCAGGCGCGCGAGAAATTCGCCCGCAGGGTGACCGGATCCCCTGCGGCGGACTAGCCCTGGCCTACGCCGACGGCCGCACTCGTCGATAGGCGCTTCGCAGCTTCGGTCTGATCGTGCCGCGGTAGGCGTAGCGGGCGAGGCCGGCGGGGCTTTGGGGGTAGGCGCGGAAGGTTACGTAGGGGCGGGAGCCGGTGGCGAACTTGGCCTTCCACTCGCTCTCGTCCCCGAGCAGCTCGTGGGAGCGAAGGCCGGTCTCGAAGCAGCGCTCGATGATCGAGAGGCGCATCACCAGTCCGGGCGCCAGGCGCCGAAAGCGTTCGTCGAAGCCGGTCTTCAGCAGGTAGAGCCGCCCTCCGTGCAGGAGGGTGAGGTCGAAGGCGGCGGTCTCGCCGTCGAGGACGACACGGCTGAAGCGCAGCTCGTCACGGGCCTCGAAGGCCCGCGCGACGCCCGTATAGAAGGCCTCGGTCTCCGGCGCCGAGAGGATCGCCGTGCCGGCCTCGCCCTTCCAGCCGCTGCCCTCGACCCGGAAGCCGTCGGCAAGCTCGGCCTCGAGGTCGCGCGGCGGCTCGACGATCTCCAGCGCTGCCTCGTGGTCTCGGCTCATTTTCCGCCGGAAGCGCTCCAGCGGCGCCCCCCAGCGAGGTTTGCTGGCGCTGCGCCACTCGTCGAGGTCACCGCTCGTGTCGACTGTCGGAGAGACGTATGCCGGCTCGGTCAGCGACCGCCTGGATGCAGAACGGGCACCGCCGCGCAACCGCGCCACACACGGGTCCTGCTCCGGCAACCCCACCAGCTCGAGGTCCCCGCCCTCCGCCACCGCCGCCGCCACCAGCGCGTCCATCGCGTCATCGTCCCGAGCGAGCGGGCGAAAGAGCGGCGAGTGGACGTTGGCCATTGCCTTCAGCTCGCCGTCGGCGCGGCGCAGAGGAAAGACCCCGACTAGCTCGCCATCGCGCCTGGCCGTGCACACCGCCAGCTCGTCCCCATTCCCAAAGGCGCGCCACCAGGCGACGTACCAGCAGTGGAGGTCGAAGGGAAAGCTGTGGGTGGGAAGCAGGGCCTTCCACTCGCCGGAAAGCGCAGCGAAGCCCGCCGCATCGCCGATCCACTCGATCGTCGGGCTCATCGGATCGGGATGACCTTGCGCCAGCGGACGAAGACGAAGCGCCGGTTGATCATCTCCCAGATCGGCTCATAGCCGCGCAGCCGGTAGGTCCACCGGGCCGGTCGGTTGTCCTTTTCGACGTAGCCCCAGACCCGCCGGTAGCCGCGGTCACGCAAGGCGCTCTCGATCTGGAAGAGCAAGTTCCCGGCGGCGCCGCCGCCACGGTACTCGTCGAACAGGTAGAAGCTGGCGCCGTAGACGTCGCCCGGCTCCAGCTCGAAGTCCCTGCCGAGCCACCACATGTCGGGATGCGGGGTCGGGTTGTCGCGATCGACCCACCAGTAATAGCCGACGACGTCGTCGCCGGCGAGGGCGACGAAACCGTGAAAGCCATAGTCGACGCAGTTTTCGAAGTAGCGGGTCGCATTCGGCTCCCCACGCCTCCGGTTCAGCTCGTCGATGCCGGCCAGGTGCCTGCGCTCGAGGTCTTCGACCCGCAGCTTCCCCGGCGCCTTCGGCTCGACGATCGAGTCGAGTGTCTTCAGGCAAACGAGCAGCTCCTCCCGGGTGTACCCCTCGCGCAGGCGAAACAAAATGCGCTCGGCGGTCCCGCGCGCGCCCCGTTCACGAAGATTGCGACGCAGTTTGGCGATCATCGGCTGATTGGCAAGCCTCAGTGCACTTTCTTCAGTCGCGAGCGCTGCTCGTGGCGCTCCACCACCTGGGCGATCAGCTTGAGCACGTTGGAGTCGCCCGAAGCCTTGATGTGGCCCGTCTCGACTGCTTTGCGGTAGCTCTTCACGGTGCCTTTCTCGGCCAGCTCGTTGAACTGGGGGCGGTCGATTTCGACCAGGACGCGCTCGTCCTGAGCGAGGTCCTTGGTTATCTTCGGCCCCGGCAGCTCAACCCTGTAGAGCTGGATGTCGTGTTTCGCCTTCAGCTCGAGGCCGAAGACAAGTTTCAGCTTTGCCAGCGCCGGCACTTCGGCCTGGAAGCGCTCCACCGCAGTCTCGATCAACTCTTTCGTGGACGCCATCGCGCTCCGATGCTAGCCGAGACCTCGGTGCGCCTACCCTTTCTCGCATGGGAGAGCGCCAGAGCTGGGAGTTTCAGGAAGGCGACGAGATTCAGCCGGGCCGGGTCGTCCTCGAGGCGATCGGCGGCGGCAACCTCTACGAGGTCTGCCTGGTCTGGGACGAATCGCTCTACGCACTGGCGGTCGCCAAGGTGCTGCGGCCGGACCAGGCGAGTCGGGAGAAGGCGCTTCGCGACCTCGGGCGAGAGGCGGAAGCGCTGGCGGCGCTGGCCCACCCGATGCTGGTCCGCGGCTTCGACGCCGTCCTCGACGGCCCCCACCCCCACGTCCTGATCGAGCACCTCGAGGGCCCCTCGTTGCGGCGCCTGATCAAGCGGGACGGCGCGATCTCCCTGCAGCAGCTGCTGCCGCTCGCGATCGACGTCGCCGGCGCGCTCCAGTACATGGCGCAGAGCGGCTACGTGCACCTCGACGTCAAGCCCGACAACATCGTGATGGGCGTGCCGCCACGGCTGATCGACCTCAGCATCGCCCGCACGGTCGAGCGCGCCGCGGCGACCCGCGGGCCGATCGGCACCGACGCCTACATGGCACCCGAGCAGTGCCTGGCCGAGCTCGAGGACGCTTCGATCGGGTCCCCGGCCGACGTTTGGGGGCTCGGCGCGACCCTCCACCATGCGATCGGCGGCGAGAAGCCGTTCCCCGAGGCGGGGACCGGCGAGGGCGAGGAGCGCTTCCCCCAGCTGCGCCTGCCCCCGATCGACCTCCCCGACAAGGCCCCGCAGTCGCTGCGCGAGCTGGTCTACGCGATGCTCGATCGCGATCCACGCCGCCGCCCGACCTGCGCCGAGGCGATCGAGCGCCTAGAGCCGCTGGTCGCGACGCTGCCGAGCAAGATGAGCATCACTCGCCGAGGAGCGATCGGCGTCTGAGAAGTGCGTGATCTTCGCGCCCGGTTCGTGTTCCAGTCGACAACGACCCGGGTATGGACAGCCATGCCACGAGAGGAGGCAACCCATGTCCAAGCGAGAGAGAGGTTCCGAGGCCAGAGTCCCTGCGGCCGCGCGGGCGTTCGGCTCGCTGCACGCCGGGGAGGCGCTGCTTCCGGGCGGCGGCCCGTCGGCGACGAGAAAGGGCGGAGCGCTCTTCCTGGCGCTGCTGGTCCTCGCCGCGGTCCCGCTCTTCTGGGCCGCGAACGCGGCCGGCGTGATCGGCGATACGCCGGCAGCCGTCGCGAAGAGCAACAGCGGACCGGGCGGCGGTCACGACGACGACGACAACAGCGGCCCCGGCGGCGGTGACGACGATGACGACACCGACACGGCGCGGACCGATCAGACCAGCGCCAACGGCCACTCAACCCGCGGCACGACGCAGGACAACGACACTGGCACGCAGACGCGGACCGGGCGCCACGGTGGCGGTACCAACGACACCAGCGCCAACGGTCACTCGACCCGCGGGACCACGCGCGACAACGACACGCGCACCGGGACCGGCACCGAAACGCGGACTGGCTCCTGATCACCAACCGACCAGCGCTGCGTTTTTCATCTCTGGGATGAAGAACGCAGCGCTGGTCGCCGCCTAGATCTTGTGGCGCTGCAGGAGCTTCTTGCCGATCACCATGCGCTGGATCTCCGAGGTCCCCTCGCCGATCAAGAGCAGCGGCGCGTCGCGGTAGAGGCGCTCGATCTCGTACTCCTTCGAGTAGCCGTAGCCGCCGTGGATGCGGAAGCACTCCTCGACGCACTCCTTGCCGGTCTCCGAGGCCAGCAGCTTCGCCATCCCCGCCTCGAGATCGGAGCGCTCGCCGGCGTCCTTCATCCGCGCCGCCTTGCGCGTCAGCAGGCGCGCGGCCTCGACCTTGGTCGCCATGTCGGCGAGCTTGAACTGGATCGCCTGGTGCTGGGCGATCGGCTTGCCGAAGGTCTTGCGCTCCTGGCTGTAGCGAAGCGCCAGCTCCAGCGCCCGCTGGGCGATGCCGACGCCGCGGGCGGCGACGTTCACGCGCCCTACCTCCAGGGCGTCCATCATCTGCACGAAGCCCTGGCCGACTCCCGCCTCCTCGCCGCCGAGCACGCGCTCGGGCGGGCAGCGGTAGCCGTCGTAGACCAGCTCGGTCGACTCGACGCCCTTGTAGCCCATCTTCTTGATCTTGGGCGGGACGTTCAGGCCCTTGTAGTCGCCCGTGTTCTCTTCCGCCCAGGGCTCCTTCTCGGTGACGAAGCAGGTCATCCCCTTGTAGGGCGGTTCGGCCTTCGGGTCGGTCTTCATCAAGACGAAGACGACGTTGGAGCCGAGCCCGTTGGTGACCCACATCTTCTGGCCGTTCAGCTCCCAGTTGCCGTCCTCACCCTTCTTCGCGGTCGACTTGATGCCCTGGACGTCGGAGCCGACCTCGGGCTCCGAGAGCGAAAAGGCGGCGCGGATCTCGCCGGTCGCCATCTTCGGCAGGAAGTAGTCCTTCTGCTCGTCGGTACCGAACTTCATCAGCAGGTAGGAGCCGATGAAGTGGGTGTTGACCACGCCGGAGATCGAGATCCAGCCGCGCGAGAGCTCTTCGACGATCATCGCGTAGGTGGTCAGGTCGAGCCCCATGCCGCCGTACTCTTCGGGGATCGTCACCCCGAACAGGCCGAGCTCTTTCATCTGCTCGACGATCGGCTCCGGGAAGGCGTCCTCGTGGTCGTAGTGCTCGGCGTTGGGGATGATCTGCTCATCGGCGAACTGGCGGACCATCTCGGTGATGGCGCGCTGCTCGTCGGTCTGTTCGCGGTGCGCGGCGGTGTCTACAGCCATTGCTCCTACCTGGTCGGAAGTCGGTCGGACATAGACGGAGGATATAGGCGTGGCCGAGTTCGGAGCGAGCCGGCGCAGACGCGCCGCGGGGCCCCGACCTGGGGCCCCGCGTGCGCTCTGCATCCCTCCCCGAGTGGGGAATCGGTTACTGCGTCAGCGTCACCGACCAGCGCATCGAGCCCCAGTTGCCGGGGTCGCTGTTCGGCTCCACCCGCAGGGAGATCAGATCCCCCGCGGCGAACGTCGCCGAGGTGGCGGCGCTGTTGCACGACGTCTGCCCGCTCGTGATCGAGCAGAGGACCGTCGTCGACGCGACCGGCGAGGCGGGTTTGTCGATGCGGACCACGAACGTCCATGAGTTCGAGCCGCTGCCCGGCTCGGTGCCGATGGCCACGTTCAGGTTGGCGATCGTGCCGGCAGTCGGCATCACCTGCTGAACGTTGCCCTCGGTCGTCGTCGAGGCAGTGGTCAGAAACGGACCGAGGTAGCTGTTGTTGGTGTTGGTTATGGCATTCGTGGTGGTGAGGCCGCCGATGAACATGCGGCTGGCACCGTCTTTTCCGTTGGTGCCATTGGTGCCGTTGGTGCCATTGGTTCCGTCGGTGCCGTCCTCGCCATCCTCACCGTCTTCGCCAGGTTCACCCGGTTCCCCAGGTTCACCGTCTTCACCATCCTCACCGTCCTCACCTGGTTCACCAGGCTCACCCGGCTCGCCCTGAGGGCCCTTCAGCAGGGCACCGGCGTCCCATTCGTCACCCTGCTTCGGCCCGTACAGGGTGAAGCTGTCGGTGTCGATGTAGAAGTCGCCGTTCACGCCGAAGGCGTCCTCGGGCGGACCCTCGCCGTTGAGAACGGTGCGGCCGTCGTTGCCCGGCTCGCCCTGCTGACCTGGTTCCCCAGGTTCGCCAGGCTCACCCTGCACGCCCGGTTCACCCGGTTCGCCAGGCTCTCCTTGGGGACCCGGTTCGCCAGGTTCCCCGGGCTCACCCTGAGGTCCTGGTTCGCCAGGCTCGCCCGGCTCGCCCTGCGGGCCCGGTTCACCCGGTTCGCCAGGCTCACCCTGGGGTCCTGGTTCACCCGGTTCACCCTGCACGCCCGGTTCGCCAGGCTCACCCTGCTGGCCAGGCTCGCCGGGTTCACCCTGCACGCCCTGCGGGCCTTTCAGTGAGGTGCCGGCGTCCCACTCGCCACCCTGCTTCGGCCCGTAGACGGTGAAGCTGTCGGTGTCGATGTAGAAGTCGCCGTTCGCGCCGAAGGCGTCCTCGGGAGGGCCCTCGCCGTTGAGAACGGTGCGGCCGTCGTTGCCCGGCTCGCCCTGCGGCCCCGGTTCACCGGGTTCGCCAGGCTCTCCTTGGGGACCCGGTTCACCAGGTTCCCCGGGCTCGCCCTGAGGTCCTGGTTCGCCAGGCTCGCCCGGCTCGCCCTGCGGGCCCGGTTCACCCGGTTCACCCTGCACGCCCGGTTCACCCGGTTCACCCTGCACGCCCGGTTCGCCGGGCTCACCCTGCACGCCAGGGTCACCGGGTTCACCCTGCACGCCCTGCGGGCCCTTCAGCGAAGTGGCGTTTTCAGGCCACTCGCCGGAGTCCTTCGGGCCGTGGATCGCGTTGTTTTCGGTGTCCAGGTAGAAGTCGCCGTCCTGGCCGATCGCATTCGAGGGCGGGCCTTCTCCGTTGAGGATCGTGCGACCGTTTTGGCCGTCGGTCCCATCGGTTCCGTCGGTCCCATCGGTTCCATCGGTGCCGTTGACCCCGTCGGTCCCGTCCTCACCAGCCGGCCCCTGCAGGCCCTGCGGGCCGGTCAGCGGGTTGCCGTCAGGCCACTCGCCCGAGTCCTTCGGGCCGTGGAGGGCAAACGACTGGATGTCGATGTAGAAGTCGCCGTCCTGGCCGACCTCGTCGGCCGGAGCGCCCTCACCACTGAGGATCGTGCGACCGTCTTTGCCGTTGGTGCCGTTGGTGCCGTTGGTGCCGTCGGTTCCATTGGTCCCGTCGGTCCCATCAACGCCGTCAGTGCCGTCGACGCCATCGGTCCCGTCCTCACCGGGATCCCCCTTCTCGCCGGGATCCCCCTTTGCGCCAGGCTCTCCCTTCTCACCGGGATCGCCCTTTGCACCGGGCTCTCCCTTCTCGCCAGGGTCTCCCTTGGCGCCGAGCTCGCCCTGAGGACCGGGTGCGCCCTGTGAGCCCGCCGGACCGACCGGACCGGCTGGACCCGCGGGGCCCGCGGGGCCCGCCTGACCCTGCTCTCCGGGGTCGCCCTTGGCACCGGGTTCGCCCTGATCGCCTTGGAGGCCTTTCTCACCGGGAGCACCCGGCGCTCCAGCGGCTCCGGCAGTTCCGGGGCTGCCTTCCTGGACGCCGAGAACGCCTTGGTCGCCCGCCCCGGTCAGGACCGGCACGCGCAGCTCGCCTTTCTTGCATTTGCTCGACGTGCCGACGAAGCGGACGTCGCCTTTGTCCGGGCCGCTCTTCGTCACACAGAGCGTGACCGATTGGAGTGACGCCGCCTGGGCCAGCCCGGCGATCGCGAGTGCGCCCAAGAGGGCGAGACAGATCGCAATTGCCGAGACCGGCCAGCGGTGCCGGGATGAGGGGGATTGAACAGTCATCTGCGGATCTCCTAGCTGGGTTGGAAACGCCTTTCGAGGCGGGAGAGCCGCGCCTGGCGCCCTCCGAAGGCGATCCAACGTAGGACAGTTGACTGAGATTTACGATCATATATCCGGCTAACTTCACTACTTTTGCTAAAGGTCAGGCGGCAATAGTGTGGTGTGAGGGATCGGGTAAGGATTTCCGCCCATAGAGCGAAGTCCGTTTGCACGACTTCTCCCGGGTGGTCTGATGTCGTTGGTATCACTAGTACGTTCGTCCAGATAGCCGACATTTGCCTGAAGGGAAGTACGGGTTTGCGGCGATATGAGCCGTGTGACCCGCAGGCTCGTCTCTCTGATCGTCGCGGCGCTGCTGGCGACGCTGGCCGTTCCCCTCGCGACCGCGTCCGCATCCGGCCTGGCGGCCCCCGCGACCGTGTGCCCCGGACAGTCGGCACCCGCCGCCCCCGCCGCGGCTCGGGAGCAGGCGATGCTCTGCATGACCAACTACGCCCGCGCTCAGTTCGGGCAGCTGCCGCTGGAAGAAGCGGCGCCGCTGGCCGCCTCGGCGGCCGAAAAGGGGGCGGACATCCTCCTCTGCGACAGCTTCAGCCATACCGCCTGCGGCCGTGAATTCAGCTACTGGATCCGGGCCAGCGGCTACCTATCCACCCAGTGCTGGCGGGTCGGCGAGAACCTCGCCTGGGGCACCGGCTCCCAGGGCACCGTCGGTTCGATATTTCGTGCCTGGATGCGCTCGCCCGAGCATCGCGAGAACCTCCTCGGCAACTTCACCCAGATCGGGATCGACCTCGAGACCGGCACCCTCGAAGGGCATCGCGGCGCCCGCGTCTGGACGCAGCACTTCGGCTCGCAGTGCGCGTAGCCGCCGGCCCCGATCCGATTCGGCGCATACCATGAACGCATGGCAGCTCCTAGAAAGCCGCTACTTGCCCCCGGCAATGAGGCTGAGTGGGCAAGAATCAATCGCGAAGAGGCGAAGCAGCTACATGCTTCGAACTTGGCATTGACGCCGACTCAACGGCTGGAACAAGGCCAAAGGCTCTCGCAGCAAGCCGTTTCGTTGCTCGCTGCTTCCGTGAAGGCTGGCAATGCCCCAAGACGAGCTCTCTGGTCCTGATCTCGTTGGCGTCATAGCCGACGCCAACTCAGCAGGCTTGGAGCACGTCGTTATCGGCGGTTTCAGCGTGATCTTCCATGGCTATGTACGGGCAACGAGAGACTCGGACTTGCTCGTCCCCGATGGCGAGGAAGCCGACGAGACGATTCTGCGCTTCCTCGAGTTGGCAGACGCGCGCCGATTGTCCGATGGAAAGAAGCTCACGATTGACGAAATCGCCAGTACCGAGCACCTGCGAGTAAATAGCCGCCGCGGCCTCATCGACATTATTCGCGGCGGCCCTCCTCCGCTTGACTTCAACACGGTTTCCGATCGAGCAGATACGACGGAGTGGGAGGGTCAGGTAGTCCGGGTTGCCGCGTTGCCGAGCGTTGTCGGCTTCAAGCGCCTTGCCAGACGACCACAGGATCGAGTCGATCTGGAAGAACTGGAGGCGATCCATGGTGACCTGCCGGTGGAGCCGATTCCCGGCCTCGATTCATAGCGGACCTAAGCCTAGGTAGCGACGCCCTCGAAGACGCTGGTCGGGTCCACCCTGGGGTCGATCGCCTGCATCGGCGCCCTCCCCTTGAGCAGGATCTCCTGGTACTCGTCCTCGGCGTCTGACTGCATCACGATCGCCCCGCCGACTCCGATCGTGGTCGTCTCGCCGTCCATCACGATCGTGCGGATCACGATGTTGAGGTCGCAGCCGCCGCTCAGGCCGAGGTAGCCGATCGCGCCCGAGTAGACGCCGCGGGCCTCCCCCTCCAGCCCGTCGATCAGTTCCATCGTGCGCTTCTTCGGGGCGCCGGTCATCGAGCCGCCGGGGAAGCAGGCGCGGATGCAGTGGGGCGGCTCCAGCTCTTCGCGGAGCAGGCCGCGGACCGTCGAGACCAGCTGGTGAACGGTCTTGTAGCTCTCGACGTGCATCAGGTAGGGCACATGGACGGTGCCGATCTCGCAGACGACGCCGAGGTCGTTGCGCAGCAGGTCGGTGATCATCAGGTTCTCGGCGCGGTTTTTCTCGCCGGTCCGCAGCTCCTCGGCCAGCCGCACGTCCTCGGCCGGATCCTTCGCCCGCCCGGTGGTCCCCTTGATCGGCTTCGCCTCCGCCCAGCGATCGCGGCCGATCGAGAGGAAGCGCTCCGGAGAGGAGCTGATCACCGCCGCATCGCCCATCCGCAGGTAGGCCGAGAAGGGGGCCGGGTTGATCCGGCGCAGGGTCCGGTACAGCGGCAGCGGGTTGGGGCTGACCTCGGCGGTGATTTTGTTGGTCAGGCAGATCTCGTAGGTCTCGCCGTCGATCAGATAGCGCTTGCAGGCTTCGATGTCGTCGAGGTAGCGCTGGTGGGAGCGGGAAAGCCTGAACTCGACCGGGTCGCGCTCGGTCGCCACCTCGCTCCACTCCGGCTCGGCGATCGGCGGCAGCGAGGCGAGCCGCAGGCTGGTCTCGGCGATCCAGCCGTCGAGCGCCTCGGTATCGCCGCGCTCGGCGATGCCGAGGACGTAGGTGCACCGCTCGACGTGGTCGAAGGCGATCATCCGGTCGGCGAAGACGAAGTGCGCGTCCGGCAGGCTGGAGCGGTGTGCCTTGCTGCCGCCGGAGTCGGCCTTCAGCTCGTAGCCGAAGTAGCCGGCGAAGCCGCAGTTGAAGTCGAAGGGGAGATCGTCGGAGAGGTAGCGCAGCCGCCGCATCTCCCGCGCCAGGTAGTCGAAGATCGACTCATCGAGGACCCTGGTCTCGCCGCCCGAGGAGACCCGGAGCTCGCCGGAATGCGCGTCGTAGTCGATCGTCGAGGCGAGCGGGCCAGCGGCATCGCCCATGAAGGAGAAGCGGGTGCGCTCGTCGAGCATGCTGCTGTCGAGCCAGAAGGCATCGGGGCTCTCGCCGTAGAGGTGGGCGAAGGCGCGTTCGGGGTCGTAGACCGAGTCGATCCGCTTCGCCTTCAATTCCAGGCTCGGCGGCGCCGCGGCCGGCTTCGGACCGCTCCCGTCGAGAGCCGCCGTGCCGCCGTCGCGGCGGCCGGAGTGCTCGATCGTCAGGTCCCTGAAGCGGGCGAGCAGTTCGCGGCCGTACTCGGTGCAGATCGACTCGGGGTGGAACTGCAGGCCCCACTGCGGTCGGCTGCGGTGGGCGACGCCCATCAGGATGCCGTCGCTGGTCCAGGCGGTCGCTTCCAGCTCCTCCGGCAGCGGCTGCTCGATGCAGAGCGAGTGGTAGCGGACGACCTGGAACTCTCGCGGCAGGCCCGAGAACATCGGCGAGTCCTCGTGGAGGACGGCGGTGAGCCGGCCGTGCATCGCCTCGGGCGCGTGCACCACCTTGCCGCCATGGACCGAGCAGAGCCCCTGGTGGCCGAGGCAGACGCCCAGCAGCGGCACCTCGGAGTCGCGGATCGCGTCGGCGCAGATGCCGAAGTCCCCCTCGCGGTCGGGGTTGCCGGGGCCCGGCGAGATGACGATGTTGTCGAAGTCGCGGCTGGCGGCGATCTCCGCCCAGCTCGACTCGTCGTTGCGGACGACGATCGGCTCTTCCCCGTTGGCCTCGGAGAGCAGCTGGAAGAGGTTGTAGGTGAAGGAGTCGTAGTTGTCGATCAGCAGCGTCTTCATCGACTCTCCCGCCTCAGACGAGGTACTTGCGCAGCACCTTCCCGATCGGGCTCTTCGGGATCTCCTCGCGGAATTCGACGCTCTTGGGAATCTTGAAATTGGCCAGGCGCTCGCGACAGTAGGCAAGCAGCTCGCCCTCCTCGCACTCGCTGTCGCGCACCACCACCGCCTTCACCCGCTGCTCCCCGGCCTGCCCGGTCTCGACGCCGACGACCACCGACTCGGCGACCCCGGGATGGGAGTCGATCACCGCCTCGACCTGGAACGGGTCGACCTTGAACCCGCCCACCTCGATCAGGAGCTTCTTGCGCCCCTCGAGGTAGAGCACCCCGTCGCCGTCGAGACGCCCGAGGTCACCGGTGAAGGCGTGCCCGTCGCGGAAGGCGACGCGGTTCAACTCCGGCAGGTCGGCGTAGCCGGCGCTGACGGAGGGGCCGGAGACCGTGACCTCGCCGATCTCGCCGTCGGGCAGCGGCTCCCCGTCATCGTCGACGATGCGAACCTCGACGCCCCGCACGGGCTTCCCGACCGACTCGAAGGTCGAAACCGGGTCCTCGCTCAGGTTGGCGGCGATCGGCCCGGTCTCGGTGCTGCCGTAGAGTTGGCGCACGAGCACCCCGAAGCGCTCGCCGAAGGCCTCGAAGGTCTCACGCGGCAGCGCCGTCCCGGCGCTGAAGCAGAGCCGCAGCGAGGAGAGGTCTGCCTTGGCCGGGGACTCGGCCATCAGCCGGTAGGTGAGGGGCACGCCCGGGAGCACGGTGACCCGCTCTTTCTCGATCAGCTCCAGTGCCCGGTGGCGCTTGAGCAGGAATGGGTGCGGGTCCTCGAGGATGACCAGGGTCGCGCCGGAAACGGCGCTGCCGAGGATGCAGGCACCCATGCCCCAGTCGTGGAAGAACGGCGCCAGCGCGAGGATCCGGTCCTCCGGGCGCAGGCCGAGGCCGAGGTAGGCCTCCGCCACGGCGCGGCACTGGGCGTGGGTTCGGTCGAGGCGCTTGGGGAGGCCGGTCGAGCCCGAGGAGAACTGTCCGATCAGCGGCTCGGTCGGGTCGCGTGGCTCCAGCCGTGCCGGCGAGCTCCCTTCGACCAGATCGGCCAGGGTTACCGACTGGCCATGGCCGGGGCCGGAGACGATCACTTCGGCGGGCGGGTCGAGGCCGGCGACGATCCGCTCGCAGACGCCGGCGGTGCGCTCGTCGCTGATCACCGCGCGGACGCCGGTGGAGCGGAAGGAGAATTCCAGCTCCGCCTGCTTGTAGGCAGGGTTGGCGGGAACGACTTTGGCGCCGACGGCGGCGATGGCGTGAAAGCAGGCGACGAACCAGGGGTCGTCCCGAAGGACGAGACCGACCGCGTCGCCGGAGCCGATGCCGCGCCCCGCCAGACCGGCGGCGAGGCGCTCGACCCGGTCGACCAGCTCGGCGAAGCTGAGGCGCTCGTCGCGATAGACGATCGCGGTGTGGTCGGGGTCGGCCTCGGCCCGCTCGTACAGCAGCTGCATCAGCACTGCTCAGCCCCCCTTGCGGGAGACGAAGGCGGCGATGCCGTCCACGGTGCGGAAGTTCTCCGGAGTCAGGTCCTCGTCGTCGATGCTGATCCCAAACTTGGCTTCGAGGAAGGCGACCAACTCGGTGATCCCGAGCGAGTCGAGCACCTCGGCGGCCAGCAGGTCCTGGTCGCGGGAGAGGGACCCGCCGTCGAGGTCACCGGTGATGTTGGTAACGATGAACTGTTCTATTTCAGCTGGGTGGTCACTCATTGAGCAGGTGATCTTAATCGTGGAACTGCCTCGGTTCCAACGGTGAAAACCTCCGAACCATCAGAAGCGCCGGGGTCAGCCAATATCATCGCGACACAATGCCACAACCTGCCGCGGCAACTCAACGACCGCGGCCGGACCAGCGTCACGGCGTAATCGAGACGTTCCTCATCGTCGACGACAGTCCGGTCGAGCTGGACGCACACCTCTCACGCCTCTCGGCAAGCGTGCGGGCGCTCTACGGCGAGGAGCCGCCGGACTCCCGTGACCTCGTCGTCTCCCGCGCCCGCGGCGGCGGGCTCGGGCGACTGCGGCTGACGGTAGAGCCGCGCAGCGGCGGCGGGTTCGAGGTCTACGTGGTGGCGGCGCCGGTCGAGCCGGCGAGCGTGTTCCCGACCGGGGACCTCGGCGCCTCCCTCTTCACGATGATCGTCGACCGGGGCCTCGGCGAACACAAGTGGGCGGACCGCGCGGTCCTGGAGCGCGCCGAAGCGATGGGCCCTCGCGGCGCCGTGCCGCTCCTCGTCAGCGAGGACGGCGAGGTGCTGGAGGCATCCCGCGGCAACCTGTTCACGGTCCGCGACGGGCGAGTTCTGACGCCGCCGCTCGACGGGCAGATCCTCCCCGGCGTCGCCCGCGCCAGGGTGATCGAGATCGCCGCGGAGCTCGGGATCGAGGTCGGCGAGGAGCCGATCCGGTTGAGCGAGATGCGCGACTTCGAGGAGGTCTTCCTGACAGGCTCGGTCCGAGGCGTCGAGCCCGCGAGGGCGCTCGACGGCGAGGACCTGCAGGTGGAAGACCGAGTCACCGCGAAGCTCGCGGCGGCGCTGCGGAGCCGCTGGTTCTAGTCGTGGGCGGCGGCGGGAGATCGATGAGGGAGCGCCTCGTCCAGGCGCCGCTGACCCTCAGAGACCGGCTGGCGCAAAGCGACCGAGCCCAGCGCCTGCTCTATGAGATGCGCAACCGGCGGCTCTTCGCGGACTTCTTCCAGCACGACCGGATGCTGGCCGACCGGGTGCGAATCGAGGCTTACTGGGAGGCGATCGAGAAGCACGTCGGCCAGGGGGACACGGTCATCGACATCGGGGCGGGGACCGGGGTGCTCTCCTTCTTCGCGGCGCGCCAGGGCGCTCAGGTCCACGCGGTCGAGCACGGGCCGGTGATCGAGGCGGCGCGGGCCGTCGCGCACGACAACGGCATCGACAACGTCGAGTTCCACCGCAGCAACAGTCGTGCCTTCGAGCTGCCGGAGAAGGCGGATGCGATCGTCCACGAGCAGATCGGCGACGCGCTCTTCGACGAGCGGGCCGTCGAGAACATCGCCGACGTCCGCGACCGGCTGCTGAAGCCCGGTGGCAGGATCTACCCGAGCCTCCTCGACCTATACATCGAGCCGGTCCAGCTGCGGGAGGACATGAGGGCCCCGTTCGCCTGGCAACAGCAGCTGCACGGGGTCGACTTTGGGGCGATCGAGGAGTTCGCGGAGCTGTCGCACGCCTACCTCTACAAGTCGCTGCGCCCGTTTCCGTTCGGGCAGTTTCTGAGCCCGCCCGAGCCGGTCGTCTCGGTCGACTTGCACACGGTCGCGCCCTCCGACCTGCCGACCCGGATCGCCTACCGGCGCCAGGCCACCTCGGCCGGCATCCTCGACGGCTTCTGCGTCTACTTCGAGGCTCGCTTCGACGACGAGATCGCCTTCGGCTCATCGCCGGAGCTGCCGACGACCAACTGGGCCACCCCGCTCCTGCGCGTGCGCGCACGCAAGGTCGAGCCCGGTGACGCGATCGCGCTCGAGCTGACGGCCGACGATCTCGCCGCGCCGAACACCTGGCGCTGGGACCTGGACGCGACCTAGCGACGCTGGAGCCTGGCGAGCCTGGTGCCGAGTCGGTCGGCGCGGCGGGCGAAGCGGGCCATCCGGTCGTCCCCGAACGCCCCCCCTGCGCCATGCCGATCCCCGGCCGCGAGTGCGGCGGCGCTGGCGCGCTCGGCCAACTCGGCCGCGCGACGGGCCTGCGTGGCGCTCTCGATCGCCGCGTCGGCGACGGTCATCGCCGCCGCTTCGGAGGCTCGGGCGATCGCGATCGCCTCGTCGATCCGAGCCTCGAGCACAGCGATCGTCGGCGGCACCGCCTTCTCGGGCAGAAGCCATTCCTCGGTGCTGTCGCGGGCAACGTCCTCCATGCGTGACGTACGTGACTGTAAGGAGGCCGCAGGCGGAATAGATTTCCCACAGCGATACCGAACCGACCCGAAGGAACAGCTTGAGAAACCCGAGAGACTTTTTCCACCCGCTGGCGATGGGCGCGCCCGAGCCGCTGCGCGAGATCCCCGTGAAGCCGTCGCGGATGATCCACTTCCTCGACTTCTCGAACGAGAAGATGGTCGCCAAGGCGGCCGACATCGCGACCAAGACCGACATCTTGCTCGGCAACCTCGAGGACGCGATCCCGGCCGACCGCAAGGAGGCCGCCAGGCAGGGCCTGATCAGGGCGGCGAAGGAGTCCGACTTCGGCCAGACCGCACTGTGGACCCGGGTCAACTCGCTGGAGAGCCCGTGGGTGCTCGACGACCTGACCACCCTGGTGACGGAGATCGGCGACAAGCTCGAGGTGGTGATGGTGCCCAAGGTCGAGGGCGCCTGGGACATCCACTACGTCGACCGGCTCTTGGCCCAGCTGGAGGCGAAGGCCGGGCTCGACCGCCCGATCCTCGTCCACGCGATCCTCGAGACCGCCCAGGGCGTCGTCAACCTGGAGGAGATCGCCGCCGCCAGCCCGCGGATGCAGGGGATGAGCTTCGGGCCCGCCGACCTCGCCGCCTCGCGGCGGATGAAGACCACCCGCGTCGGCGGCGGCCACCCCGGCTACCGGGTGATGGAGGACCCGGCCGACCCCGAGAACCCCGAGGACAACCGGGTCTCGGCCCAGCAGGACCTCTGGCACTACTCGATCGCCCGCATGGTCGACGCCTGCGCCTCGACCGGCATCCTCCCCTTCTACGGCCCCTTCGGCGACATCAAGGACACCGCCGGCTGCGAGACCCAGTTCCGCGCCGCCTTTCTGATGGGCTGCGTCGGCGCCTGGTCCCTGCACCCGGTCCAGATCGACATCGCCAAGAAGGTCTTCAGCCCGCCGCCGGAGGAGGTCAAGTTCGCCAAGAAAGTCCTCGAGGCGATCCCCGACGGCCGCGGCGTCCACATGATCGACGGCAAGATGCAGGACGACGCCACCTGGAAGCAGTGCAAAGTGATGGTCGAGCTGGCGGAGATGCTGGCCGAGAAGGATCCCGAGCTGGCCGAGGCCTACGGGTCCTAAGGGTTCTAAGTCACCGGCCGACGACGACGACCCGCCAGAGCGAGAGCAGGTTGCGGTGAACGCTGACCTGCTCGAAGCCGGCATCCTCCATCCAGCTACGGATCTCCGACGGCGTGAAATTGCGGCTGTGGCTCCACGCGTAGAAGAGAAGGCTGGAGATCGCTCCGTGCTCGGAGACCGGCTCCCCCTCCTCCGGGGCCGCAGCGTCCCCGATGACGAGGCAGCCGCCGGGCCGTAGCGCCTCACGCGCCATCCGGCAGAGCTCGCGATTGCGCTCCACGGAGAGGTGGTGGACGAGGTTGAAGGTGGACACCATGTCAGGTTCGTCGCCGAGCCCGATCTCGAACACGTCGCCCTCGCGGAACTCGATCCGGTCCGAAAAACCCTGCTCCGCGACGAGCTTGCGGCCGACCGCGGCGCTGGGAGGCAGATCGACGATCGTCGCCTCGAGCTCGGGATGGCAGCGGCACATCTCCATCGAGAAGCCGCCGTGCCCGCCGGCGACATCGACCAGGCGGCGGGGCGCCTCGACCGGGACCAGCTTCGCGTCGCGCTCGTGGTCGCGCCGGGAGATCTCGAAGAGGCCGCGCATGTAGGCCTCCCAGCGCGGCGAGTCCTCCTGGCGCTCCTCGTGCATGGCGTAGACCTCGCCGTCGCGGACCGCGCCCGGCAACCCGTCGAGCACCCTCCAGTGCAGGTCGGCCTGCGCCCCAACGAAGGTGGCGATGGACTCGGGCGATGAGCTGACCAGCAGCCGCTCGGCGACCTCGGCGTTGCGAAAGGTCCCGTCCTCGTCGCGCTCGACGTAGCGGAGCGCCTGCAAGGTCGCCAGCAGCGTCTCGGCGCCCAGCGGGTCGAGACCGACGCGGGCGGCGAGTGCGTCGGCGTCCAGAGGCCCGTCGTGGAGGACGTCGAAGGTCCCGAGCACGGTCGCCGTCGTCAGCGCCCGGGCCGCCACCAGCCCGGTGAAGGAGTCCAGGAACGGGTCGGGCTCACGTCCGAGCGGCACGGCGGACAGCCTATCCGCGCGCCTGGCGGCGTCGCTCGCGGACCACGCCCGAGTAGGCCTCGCAGAACGCCCGGGTGTAGGTCGGCGAAGTGCAGAGGCGGCGCAGCTGTGCTTCCTGGAGATTGGCGGCAAACGGATCCCCGGAGATGTGGTGGAAGACGTTCGTCATCTCCCAGGAGAACGCCTGAACCTCCCACACGTCTTGCAGGGCGGTGTCGGAGTAACGGTCGAGCGCACGTCGGTCGCCCCCGCTGAGGAAGTCGGTGAGTGCGGTCGCCAGCAGGCGGACGTCGGAGACGGCGAGGTTCAGGCCCTTTGCCGCGGTGGGCGGCACGATGTGGGCAGCGTCGCCGGCAAGGAATAGGTTGCCGTGCTGCATCGGTTCGGCGACGAAGCAACGCATCGGGGTGATCCCTCTCTCCCGGATCGGTCCTTCGTTCAGCTGCCACTCGTCCTCGGTGTGGAATCGTCGCCGCAGCTCCGACCAGATCTCCTCGTCGCTCCAGCGGTTCGGGTCGTCGGTCGGCGGCACCTGCAGGTAGAGACGGCTCACCTCGGTCGAGCGGAAGCTGTGGAGGGCGAAGCCGTTCGGGTGGTGGGCGTAGATCAGCTCCTCGGTGGTCGCTGGAGGCGCGTCCGCGAGGATCCCGAACCAGGCGAACGGGTAGTCCTGTGAATACGTTTTCAGCGACGCCGCGGGAATGGCCTGCCGGGACACACCATGGAACCCGTCGCAGCCGGCGATCACGTCGCAGGTGAGTTGCCGCTCCTCACCCTGGTGGCGGTAGCGGATCGTCGGGCGGTCCGTCTCGACGTCGGAGATCTGGACGTCGGTCGCCTCGAAGAGGATCGGCGTCTCCAGCTCTTCCATCGCCGCGAACAGGTCTTTGAGGACCTGCTGCTGGCCGTAGATCCAGGTTGGGAAACCGTCGGACAGCTCGGCAAGGGGGACGTGGTAGCGCTCGCCACCGAACCTGACCTCGAAGGAGTCGTGGCGGAAGCCCTCGCGTCGCAGTCGCCCGTCGACCCCCAGCTCGGCCAGGAGGTCGACCGTGCCCTGCTCCAGAAGCCCGGCCCGCACCCGCCCTTCGACGTACTCGCGGTCGCGCAGCTCGAGGACCTGACAATCGATCCCCTCCCGCCCCAGCAGCATTGCCAGGATGAGGCCCGCTGGGCCGGCGCCGACGATGCCAACCTGGGTACGTGTCATCCGATCACCCGCGGGATCTTAAGTGGATGGTTCGGTACAGAAGCTCAGATTGGTAGATGGGTGGATCCGGCCAGTCCGACCCAGTCCTCCAGGGCAAAGGGAACGGCGGGGCCGAGCAGGAACCCCCGCCTTTTGCGCAGGCCTCTGATTCGACGCAGGTAGGGGCGCGTCAGCTCCCAGGACCGGGCGCCCGCCCAGCGGAACAGGCCGGCGGGGGACTTGCCAAAGGACCGAATCCAGGTGCGTGGCGAGCTCAGGTCCGTCCAGCTCGCCTTGAAGGGGTCCTCGTGTCCCAGCAACTCGATGCGCGATACCCCCGGCAGCTCGCAGCAGTGGGCGATCTCGTCGAACAGCAGCAGAGCGCCGGGCCCGAAGGAACGGAACTCCTCGTCATAGCCCGCCTTCAGCGTGTACCAGACCCCGCCCTGGGCGATCGCGAAGTCACACGCGATCGGGCGGCCGTCGAGACGCAGCAGGGCGAGCCGGAGCCAGCCGCGAACCGCCGCCCAGCGGGCGACCTCGGTGTAAAAGCGGGTGGTGTGCGGGCGGGAGGAAATTGCGGTCCCGTTCCTGCCCTTCCACCCCGCGGCCTCCACCGCGAACACCTCCGCGATCAGGTCGTCCAGTCCGGTGCGCCCGTCGTGTACCTCGAACCGAACCTCCCCCTCCCCCTCGAGCCTGCGCCGGGTCCGGCGCAGCGCCTTGCGGCGGTTGCGCGAGAGGCTCTGCTCGTACTCGGCGAAGTCGGCCTCCAGGGGGATGTACGGCGAGCGGGCGACGGAACGGGCGACGGTGGCCCGGCCGGCCTCTCGTGCGACCCTGGCGATGGCCTCGAGCTCATCCTCGCCGTCGAGGAGGTTGAGGTCGACGACCGCGGAGGACTGCTCGAAGGCGCGTGTGACGACCTCGTCCCGGGCCTGCCGATCGATGCCCAGCGGGCCGAACACCGGGGTGTGCCAGTTGGTCGGAGAACAGAGCCGGCCCCGCCGGCGAAGCATCGGCAGTATGGCGGCGAGCTCCGCGCCGCGCCGAACTTCGATCGTCTCCAACTCACCGTCGCCGAACGCTCGCAACCAGGCGCCGACCCAACCTGGGCGCAGGAACGGGGGGGCCTGAGCGCGGTCGGCGAGCTCATCCCACTCCCCGGCGCCCGGGAGAGAATCCGCCAGGCCGCCTTCTAGATCGCCGGTCGCCTCGGTCATCTCAAACAACACTGTATGCGCCCACCGGGGCGAAATCGACTCAGTGGGTCAAGAAACCCATGGCTGGACCCACGCTTCGACTGCCAGCCTCGCTCAGGCCAGCTCGAAGGCGGGGGGGTCGGCGGGGGCGCCGACGGTCCGGCCCGCCGCTTCGAGCAGGCGGTCGAAGGTGATCTCCTCGGCGTCGACGGTGACGGCCAGACCGCGTTCGGAGAGCTGCTCGGCGATCTGGACCTGGTGGTCGTCGACGGCCTCGCCGTGTGCGGCCAGGCGCGGCGCCATCACCGGACACTTGCCTACCTCCAGGGCCGCCAGCGCGGTACCCACGCCGGCGTGGGTAACGACCACGTCGGCCTCGCGCATCGCTTCGCTCAGCTCCTTTTCGGGCAGGGCGTAGACAGAGTCGATCCCGAACTCGGTGACATCGGTCGCGCCGGTCTGCCACAGCACCTCGACGTCGGGCGGAAGGATCTCCAGCAGGCGCCGCACAATCCGGGTGTAAGGCGTGCCCTTGTAGGTGCCGAGGGTCACCACCGCCTTGGCGATCCGGGGCGCGGCCGAGGTGGCCGGCTCGACGCTCGCGAAGGAGTCGAAGACCGAGCCGCGGAAGTTCCACCGTCCCCCCGCCCAGCTCTCGTACTGCGCGTACAGGTTGACCCCCGGGATCCGCGAGACGATCCGCCCGGTCAGGGACGGGCCCTCCATCCGCGCCGCGCTCTCGATCCAGTGGCAGCGCCGCCGCCGCGCCCTGCCGACCGAGAAGTACGGCAGGGCGATCGCGGAGCCGGTGCTGATGAGGGCATCGACGTCCTTGCCGACGATCCGCCGCGCGTAGGGGAGGTTTCGGGCGACGTTGCGCGGGTCGCGCCCGCCGATGAAGGGGACGTAGTGGACGGTCTCCCCCTCCAGCAGCGAGCGGCTCTGCGGGGTGTCGAAGGTGACCCACTCGAACGGCCCCGAAACGCCGTCCAGCCGGTCCCGCAGGCGGTGCAGCTGCTTCAGATGGCCGCCGTTCGACGCTGCCAGCAGGGTGGTCACGACTGCCAGTGCCGGTCGGCCAGCTCCCGGGTGGCGCGGATGTTGCGGGCGCTGGAGGCGCCGAAGACGATCGAGCGGAGGTTGGGCAGCCCGCAGACCCACTCGATCGCCTCCTCGGGCGGGATCGCCCCGGAGGCGAAGACCGACATCGCAATCGCCCGGAAGCGGCGCTCGCGCAGCGCTTTCTCATAAGCCTCCAGCCCGCCGCACATCCGGAAGCCGATCTTGTTGATGTTGGAGCAGACGATCGGATTCTCGATCCCGACCTCGTCCAGGGTGTCGAGCAGCATCGGCAGGTTCATCGTGATGAAGCCCGGCTCGGCGTCGTAGCGCTCCCGCACGTGCTCGGCGAAGGTCGTGAAGGCGTCCTTGAAGCCGAGGCCGAGGAGCAGGTTGACGATCAGGTTCTGGAGGAAGATCACCGGCGTCCGCAGGCCCGTGAACATCTTCATCTCGGCGTCGATCAGCAGGGTGGTCATCCCCTCGACGTCTTTGGTCGCCAGCGAGCGGCCGCCGCGCAACGCGGCGTCCATCAGGCCCTCGTCGGGAAGGAAGCGTTTGACCGCGCCGAGCATGCCGCTCTCGGTGACCGCGTTGGCGTACTTGTGGGCGTAGGGCATGCCCGGGAAGAAGGTGAACTCCGGGTAACGCTCCGGCTCGGCCCGGACCCGGTCGCAGACCAGCGAGATGCGGTCGTGGGTGGTGCACATGAAGGTGTGCACCCCCTCGTCGTAGGCGGAATCGAGGACGTCCATCACAGCACCGATGTCCTGGAAGCGGAGCGCCTGGGCCCGCGCTTTCTCCTCCGACATGTGGTTGACGCCGAAGAACTGGTTGTCGCCGAAGAGCAGGCGGTCCATCGCTCAGCCCCCCCGCCGCCAGGGCCGGCGCCGCTGGGTCGCCTGCGCCGCCGGCGCCTCGCTCCCGCTCGGAGCCGTCGAGGGCCCCGCCTCGGCGTCGGCGACCATCATCGCGATCGTCTGGTCGGTCGCGGCGGCCGCGGCGAAGTCGTTGAGGCCGTTCGGCGCTCCCGCCCGCACCTGCTCCACGAAAGCTTCGACCTGGCTGCTGTACTCCTCGCCGCGCAGGTAGAACCAGACCGGGTCGGTCAGGTCGGTGGTGTAGCGGACGTTCCAGCCCTCCTCGTACCCCGGCGGGACCGTCGCCGTGTCGCGCAGGTAGACCTGGCATTCCTGACGGTCGGCGAAGATCCGCCCCTCCGTCCCCCAGATCGTGACCCGGGTGGTCATCTTTCGGTAGGACTCATCCGACCAGTAGACCGAGACCTGGCCGGTCTTCCCGCCCGGGAAGTAGAGGGTGCCGAAGGCGGCGTCGTCGGTGTCGGCCGAGAACACCCTTGGCAGCGCCGTGCCCCCCACCCCGGTCGGCTCGCCCAGGTACCAATTCATCAGGTTGATCACGTGGGCGGCGTAGTCGTAGAGGCAGCCTCCCCCCTCCGATCGCCGGCTGCGCCAGGTGCTCCCCTTCTGCTTCAGCACGACCGGGCCGTAGGCCTCGCCGAGCACGTGCGTAACCTCGCCGATCGCGCCGGCGTCGAGTAGCGAGCGGACCTCGCGGAAGGCCGCCACGAAGCGGTTGTGGTAGCCGACCTGGGTGACCAGGCCGCGCTCCTCGGCCAGCCGGGAGAGCGCCTCGCTGTCGGCGGAGCTGAGCGTGAGCGGCTTCTCGCAGAAGACGTGCAGGCCACGCTCGAAGGCGGCGCGGACCATCGGCGCGTGTGCGCTCGACGGCGTCGCGATCACCACCGCATCGAGGTCGGCCTCGGCGAGCATCCGCTCGTAGTCGCTGTAGGCGGTGACGCCAGTGTTCTTCTCGAGCACCCCGAGAACGAACTTCGAGGAGTCGCAGGCGATCGCCTCGACCTCGGGGTGGGCGTGCAGAAGGGCATGGTGGGACAGGCCCATTTTGCCCAGGCCGACGACGCCCACCTTGATCATGAAGCCGCCTTCGACGCCATCCGCGCGGCCCCTGCCGCCGCTAGGCGAGACGTTGCTCTAGGGCCTCCAGCTGGGCGCTCACCTCGTCCGGCAGCCTGTCGCCGAACTTCGCCAGGTGCTCCTTCACCTGGGGCAGCTGCGCCTTGACCAACTCGGTGTCGACGCTGAGCAGCTCCTGCATCGCCTCGCTGGAGATCTCGAGGCCGTCGGTGTTGATCTCACCCTCGGCCGGAAGCAGGCCAATCGGCGTCTCGACTGCCTCGCCGTCGCCCTCGCAGCGGCGGAAGACCCACTCGAGCACGCGGCTGTTCTCGCCAAAGCCCGGCCAGAGGAACTTGCCGTCGGCGTCTTTGCGGAACCAGTTGACGTAGAAGACCCGCGGCAGCTTCGCGCCCTCGCGCTCGCCGAGCTTCAGCCAGTGGGCGAAGTAGTCGGCCATGTTGTAGCCGCAGAAGGGCAGCATCGCCATCGGGTCGAAGCGCAGCTCGCCGACCGCCCCCGCGGCCGCCGCGGTCGTCTCGGAGGACATCGTCGCGCCCATGAAGACGGCGTGCTCCCAGTCGAACGCTTCCTGCACCAGCGGCACCACCGTCGCCCGCCGCCCGCCGAAGAGGAAGGCGTCGATCGGCACCCCGGCCGGGTCCTGCCACTCGGGCGCGATGCACGGGCACTGCGAGGCGGGGGTGGTGAAGCGAGCGTTGGGATGGGCGGACGGGGTGTCGGAGTCCGGCGTCCACTCGTTGCCGTGCCAGTCGATCGCGTGGGCCGGCGGCTCGCCGGTCATCCCCTCCCACCAGACGTCGCCGTCGTCGGTTTTCGCGCAGTTGGTGAAGATCGTGTTGCGCTCGATCGTGTCCATCGCGTTGGGGTTGGTCTTGTGGCTGGTGTTCGGCGCGACGCCGAAGAAGCCGGCCTCCGGGTTGACCGCGTAGAGGCGACCGTCGGGGCCGAACTTCATCCAGGCGATGTCGTCGCCCACGGTCTCGACTTTCCAGCCCGGCAGGGTCGGGATCAGCATCGCCAGGTTGGTCTTGCCGCAGGCCGACGGGAAGGCGCCGGCGATGTACTTGACGCCGCCCTCGGGCGAGGTCAGTTTGAGGATCAGCATGTGCTCCGCCATCCAGCCCTCGTCGCGCGCCATCGCCGAGGCGATCCGCAGCGCGAAGCACTTCTTGCCGAGCAGCGCGTTGCCGCCGTAGCCAGAGCCGAAGGACCAGATCTCCCGGGTCTCGGGGTAGTGGACGATGTACTTGTTGTCCTCGTTGCAGGGCCAGGAGACGTCTTCGACGCCCTCGTTCAGCGGCATCCCCACCGAGTGCACGCAGGGGACGAACTCGCCGTCGGCGCCGAGCGCGTCCAGGGCCGGCTTGCCCATCCGGGTCATGATCCGCATCGAGACCGCGACGTAGGCGGAATCGGTCAGCTGCACGCCGATTTCGGAGATCTCGGAGCCGAGCGGGCCCATCGAGAACGGCACCACGTACATCGTGCGCCCCGCCATCGAGCCCTTGAAGAGGCCGTTCAGCGCCTTGCGCATCTCGTCCGGCTGGCGCCAGTGGTTGGTCGGGCCGGCGTCCTCCTCCTTCTCGGAGCAGATGAAGGTCCGGTCCTCGACCCGGGCGACGTCGGCGGGGTCGGAGAGGGCGAGGTAGGAGTTCGGCCGCTTGGCCTCGGAGAGGCGCTCGAAGGTCCCCGCGTCGATCAGGACCTGTGCCAGGGCGTCGTACTCCCCCGAGGAGCCGTCGCACCAGTGGACGGAGTCGGGCTGGGTCAGGGCGGCGATCTCGCCGACCCAGTCGAGCAGCTTGGCGTGGGTGGTCAACGGGGGCGCGGTGGTCAGGTCGCTCATTCGCCTCTCTCTATTTGTTCGTTTTGAGGCCGACGAGACTTATGTCGGCATCCTCGTTCCGGATCTTCAGGGTCGCAATTTCTTGCGAGCCGTCCGCGAAGTCCACGGTGCAAGTGAAGCTCGTGCCCGCTTCGACCTCTACGTCGGACGGGCAATCGACGGCCTCGATCTTCTCATGGAGCGATTTCTCGAGGCTCGCCTGGATCGTGTCCTCGGCCTTGGTGGCGTCGATCACGGTTTCTCCGCAGCCCGACGCGACGATCGTCGCCGCGCACAGGGGAAGGGCCGCGGCACAGAAGGCGGGAATGCGGATCCGTCCCTTTCGGACAGGGCTCACCCCGTGCAGTATTCCAAGGCGACGGGCGGACCCGGTCGCACCCCCTCTCAGCCGCTGTCGGGTAGGGTTGCGCGCCGCTGATGCGCTTCTACGAGTTCGAGGCCCGCAAGATCGTCGAGCTGGCGGGAATTCCCGTCACCAAGTACGGATTCTGCACCAGCGCCGAGCAGGCCCGCGAGGCCGCCGAGGCGATCGGCGGCCCGGTCGTGATCAAGTCGCAGGTGCTGACCGGGGGGCGGATGAAGGCCGGCGGGGTCAAGTTCGCCGACACCCCGGAGGAGGCCGCCGAGCACGCCGAGGCGATCCTGAAGCTGGAGATCGCCGGCCACATGCCCCGCGGCGTCCTCGTCGACCCCAAGGCCGAGGTGAAGCAGGAGTACTACGCGAGCGTAGTCTGGGACGGGACCGCGAAGCGCCCGCTGATGCTGTTCAGCGACATGGGCGGGATCGACATCGAGGAGGTCGCCGAGACCCATCCCGACCACGTCGGCCGCGGCCACGTCACCAACCTGATGCCGATCCCCGACTTCGAGGCCAAGCAGGTGATCGCCGCGACCGGGGTCACCGGCTCGCAGCTGAACCGCGCCACGCCGATCCTCGCCCGCCTCGCCCGCCTCTTCCGCGACCACGACATGACGCTGGCCGAGATCAACCCGCTGGCCGAGCTGAGCGACGGCAGCTTCGTCGCCCTCGACGCCCACATGGAGATGGAGAACGAGGCCGTCGGTCGCCAGAAGAAGCTGCTCCGCAAGCATCTGGAGATCGCCGAGGACGACACCCGCGAGACCTATGAGCCCTCCGACTTCGAGCGCAACGTCGCCGCGATCGACGCCGCCGACCACCGCGGCGTGATCCAGGGCAAGGACCACGGCTTCTCCGGCAACCTCGGCCTGGTGATCGGCGCCGGCGGCGGCTCGCTGACGCTGACCGACGCGGTCCGCAGCCAGGGCGGCCAGCCGGCCAACTACTCCGAGATCGGCGGCAACCCCTCGGTGGCGAAGGCCTGCGGCCTGGCCAAGGAGGTGCTGGAGAAGGACGGTGTCGAGAAGATCGCGGTGATGATGTCGATCGTCTCCAACACCCGCGTCGACATCGTCGCCCGCGGGGTGATCAAGGCCTGCCTGGAGCTGGGCAAGGACCCGGGCGAGACGATCGCGATCTTCCGCATCCCCGGCGCCTGGGAGGACGAGGGCTTCAAGATCCTCGATCGCTACGGGGTCGAGTACTGCGACCGCTCGGTCTCGATGTGGGAGGCGGCGGGGCGCGCCGTCGCCAAGATCCAGGGGGCGCCGGCATGAGCATCCTGCTGAGCCGCGAGACCACCTTCATCGTCCAGGGGATCACCGGCCGCGAGGCGGTCAACCTGACCCGCGAGTGCCTCGACTACGGCTCCAAGGTCGTCGGCGGCGTCACCCCCGGCCGCAAGGGCCGCGAGGTCCACGGCGTGCCGGTCTTCGACACCGTCGCCCAGGCAGTCGAGAACCACGGCGGGCCGATCGACGGCTCGGTCGTCACCGTCCCCCCCGCCTTCACCAAGGACGCCGTCTTCGAGGCGATCCTCAACGGGATCAAGCTGATCGTCATCGTCACCGAGCGGATCCCGCGCGGCGACGTCGCCCAGATGGTCGAGCTGGCGAACATGGAGGGGACGCGGATCATCGGCCCCAACTGCCTCGGCCTGATCGTCCCCGAGGTCTGCAAGATGGGCGGGATCGGCGGCCCCGCGAAGGACGCCGCCAAGGCCTACGCGCCGGGACCGGTCGGGGTGATGAGCCGCTCGGGCGGGATGACCACCGAGATCTCCTCCTCGCTGACCCAGGCCGGCCTCGGCGTCTCCACCGCGGTCTCGATCGGCGGCGACGCGATCATCGGCTCCACCTACGCCGAGCTGATGCCCTACTTCGAGGCCGACGAGGAGACCAGGGCGATCGTCATCTACACCGAGCCCGGCGGCCGCATGGAGGCCCAGCTCTCCCAGTGGGTGGCCGACAACGACAGCCGCTTGCCGATCGTCGCCTTCATGGCCGGCAAGTTCATGGACGACGATGAGATGAAGGGGATGAGCTTCGGCCACGCAGGCACGATCGTCGAGGGCGTGGAGGACACCGCGACCGAGAAGATCGCCCGCCTCGAAGCGGCCGGCATCCGCGTGGTCGAGCGGATCGACGAGATCCCCGAGGCGGTCAAGGGGAAGCTGGGAGCGCCCGCCTGATGGCCGAGCAGCTGAACAAAGTCTTCATCGAAGTCGAGGTCGACGCCTCGGTCGCCGGCGACGCCGAGCTGGCCGCCAAGCTCGAGGAGGTCTGCCCGGTCGACATCTTCAAGGCCGGCGGCTCCGGCACAGAGATCGTCGAGCGCAACCTCGACGAGTGCGTCCTCTGCAAGCTCTGCATCGAAGCCGCCCCCGCCGGCACCGTCCACGTCCGCAAGCTCTACGACGGCACCGAGCTCGCCTAACCAGCCAGTTCGCCCCGAACACCGCCGGCATACAGCCACTCCGAGAGGAACGGTTCGGCAAGGCGGTAGGCCCCCGCGCGCCCGCTGACGATCTCGCGCTGTTCCAGCGCTTTCAAGGCCCGCTGAGCATTGGTGGCAGGCCCCAGTCCGTGGCGGTGCCGGTACTCCGCTCTGAAGGGGTGCCCGGGCTCTCGCGCAAGCGCTTCCATAACCAGCTTCTGGTTCGGAGTCGCACTCTCCCAAAGAAGGGTGAAATGGGTGTGCTCCGAGCGCAGGACATCGTCGAGAGCATGGCTCAAAAGCCCCTCTGAGGCCGCCTCCCCATCTAGGGTTCGCTGCCATAGGAAATAACAGAGCTGCTGCGTCGCATAGGGGTGTCCCCCCGTGTGGTCGAGGATTCGGGAGGCGAGATCCGGGGCAATCGCCTTACTCGCCGCCTCGAAGCGGTCAACGATGAAAGGCAGGAAGGCGACTGGCTCGATTGGGCGCAACTCCATCGCCTTTGCGCTGCGCCAGAACGGCTCGTTCTCGTTGCTGAAGATTCGCTCCATGATGTGCCGTTTGCTTCCCAGGTAAACGTGCGACACCTCCGGTTGCTGCTGGAACACGGCCCGCATCAGGTTTGGCAGCCTGGGA
Source organism: uncultured Solirubrobacterales bacterium (assembly GCA_963799835.1). Classification (GTDB taxonomy): domain Bacteria; phylum Actinomycetota; class Thermoleophilia; order Solirubrobacterales; family 70-9; genus VAYN01. The sequence goes on along the minus strand of CAWCYE010000002.1, from coordinate 1,915,770 downwards.
TCGATCTCGACGATCTGCTGGAACTCGTCCATGATCAGCACCGCCCTGCGTCCCCTCCCCGCCGCGAGCTCGGCCGGGAGGCGCAACAGCCGTTCGATAGTCGCGTCGGCATCGGCCGGCCGCTGGCCGACGTCGAAGCTGAACGAGTAGGACCCGTCCTCAGGGTCAACGGTGACGGTCGGTTGCACCAACAGGCGCCTGAACGGAGCAAGCGCGGTCTCCTTCACCCGCTCCAAGCGTGATGCGATCTGCTCGAAGATCGCGTCGGCCAGTGCGGCCGCAAGCCGTGCTTTGGTCGGAGTCGTCATCAGGTTGACCTGAGCGACAAGCACGTCTTCCGCGGCTACCACCCGTGCCGCGCTCCAGGCCAGCGAGGACTTCCCCAGCCGGCGCGGGGCGAAGACCACGACGTCCTGCCCGTTCCGCATGTCGCTCGCCAGCTCGGCGCGTTGGTCCTCTCGGTCGGCGAAGGCCTCGTCCAAGGCCAGAGCGCCAAAGTTAAAGGGATTGACGACAATGCGATTCATACAACTCCGTATTATACAGAACTGTATCTAAGGCTGTTATCCCAACGGAATGGGAAAAGCCGATTACATACATCGAGGTATTATACGAGGTTGTATAACTGAATCACCCCATTACCCGCATATAAATTTATAGTCGGGTAAGGTACGCATCGATGGATGCATCGATTCGATCCAGGTTGCCGCGCGACGAGCGGATGGAGCAGACGCTGAACGCCGCCCACGAGCTCTTCGCCGAGCGCGGTTACGCGGCGGTGACGATGGATGAGATCGCCGCCTCGGTCGGGGTCACCAAGCCCCTGCTCTACAACTACTTCGGCAACAAGGAGCGGCTCTACACCGCCTGCATGGAGCGAGCAGGCGACGCGCTGACGACCACCATCGGCGCGGCCGTCGCCAAGACCGAGGGCCCGGGGGAAGCGCTAGCGGCCGGCGTCCGCGCCTTCTTCGCCTTCCTCGACAACGACCGCGCCGCCTGGGCGGTCCTCTTCGACGAGACCCTGCCGCGGGTCGGCGAGGTCGCCGACCGGGTCGCCGAGTACCGCGGCCAGATCCTCGGCCTGGTCTCCGACTCGATGCTCGCCCAGCTGCCGAAAGCGCGGCGCGAAGCGGCTCGGGTCGAAGTCGAGGCCCTCTCTACCTCGATGCTCGGCGCCGCCGAGGCGATGGCGAGGTGGTGGCTTCGCACCGAGGCGCTCAGCGCCGAGGAGGCCGCCGAGCTTCTGATCGCGACCGTCGGGCCAGGCCTGCAGGCCCGCGCCGCCCCCCGTAAACCCTCTGGAGAAGCGAGCAGCTGATGAATGCCCAGACCCGCCGGGTTGCCGTCGTCGGCGGCAACCGGATTCCGTTCGCCCGCTCCAACAGCACCTACGCCCACGCGTCCAACCAGGACATGCTCACCGCCGCGCTCGACGGGCTGATCGACCGCTTCGGCCTGCAGGGCGAGAGGCTCGGCGAGGTCGCCGGCGGCGCCGTTCTCAAGCACTCCCACGACCGCGACCTGACCCGCGAGAGCGTGCTCAGCACCCGCCTGGCGCCGGAGACCCCTGCCTACGACGTCCAGCAGGCATGCGGCACCGGCCTGGAGACGACGATCCTGATCGCCAACAAGATCGCCCTCGGCCAGATCGACGCCGGCATCGCCTGCGGCGCCGACACCACCTCCGACGCCCCGATCGCCCTCAACGAGCAGCTGCGGGAGACCCTGCTGGAGGCCAACCGGCAGCGCTCGACGGTCGGCAAGCTGCGGGCGCTCACCGCCGTCCGCCCCGGCCACATCCTGCCCTCGATCCCCCGCAACGAGGAGCCCCGGACCGGGCTATCGATGGGCGAGCACTGCGCGATCATGGCCACCGACTGGGAGATCGGCCGCGCCGAGCAGGACGAGCTGGCGGTTGCCAGCCACCGCAACCTCACCGCCGCGTATGAGGGCGGCTTCCTCGACGACCTCACCACTCCCTACCTCGGCCTCGAGCGCGACCAGAACCTGCGCCCCGACTCCAGCGCCGAGAAGCTGGCCAAGCTGAAGCCGGTCTTCGGCGGCCCGGAGGGGACGATGACCGCCGCCAACTCGACCCCGCTCTCCGACGGCGCCTCGGCGGTCCTGCTCGCTTCCGAGGAGTGGGCCGCCGCCCGCGGGCTGCCGGTCCTCGCCTACTTTTCCGAGGCTCAAACCGCGGCGGTCGACCACGTCCACAAGCGCGAAGGGCTGCTGATGGCGCCGGCCTACGCGATGGCGGCGATGCTCGACCGCGCCGGCCTCACCCTCCAGGACTTCGACTACTACGAGGTCCACGAGGCCTTCGCCGCCCAGGTTCTCTGCACGCTCGCCGCCTGGGAGGACCCCGCTTTCTGCAAGGAGAAGCTGGGTCGGGAGAAGCCGCTCGGCTCGATCGACCGCTCGAAGCTGAACGTCAACGGCGGCTCGCTCGCCGCCGCCCACCCCTTCGCCGCCACCGGCGGGCGCATCGTCGCCGCCCTCGCCAAGCAGCTGGACGAGGCCGGCGGCGGTCGCGGCGCGATCAGCATCTGCGCCGCCGGCGGCCAGGGCGTCGTCGCCGTCCTCGAAGGGCCGGGAGGACGATCGTGAGCGACCGCTACTCGCAGCTGGTCAACGCGCCGGTCGTCTCGTCGATCGCCAAGCAGTTCGGGCTGCCACAGCCCACGACGCTGGACCGCCACCGGCCGGGCGCCCCGGTCGTCTCCGGCCCGGTCCTCTCCGGAGCGGCTCCCGGCGGCAGACTCGGCAGGGAGCTGTCGGCCTTCCTCGACGGCGTCAAGGCCGAACGGGCCGGCGCCGAGGGCACGGCAAAGGCGCTGCTGTTCGACGCGACGGGGATCTCCGACTCGACCGAGCTGGTCGAGCTGCAGCGCTTCTTCTACCCGGCCGTCGGCCGGCTGGCGCGCAGCGGCCGGGTCGTCGTGCTCGGCACCCCTGCCGCCGACGCGGGGTCGACGCGAGCCGCGACCGCGCAGCGGGCACTGGAGGGCTTCACGCGGTCGCTCGGCAAGGAGATCGGCGGCCGCGGCTCGACCGCGCAGCTGGTCCTGGTTGCGCCGGGCGGCGAGGACCAGCTCGACTCGACCCTGCGCTTCCTGCTCTCGCCCCGCTCCGCCTACGTCTCCGGCCAGGTGATCCGGGTCGGTGCCGGGGTCGCGCCGGCGCCCGAGATCGACTGGGAGCGCCCGCTCGACGGCAGGCTGGCGCTCGTCACCGGCGCCTCGCGGGGGATCGGCGCGGCGATCGCCGAGACCCTCGCCCGCGACGGCGCCAGGGTCGTCGGGCTCGACGTGCCGCAGGCGGCCGAGGACCTGGCGGCGGTCACCGGCGCGCTCGGCGGCGAGTCGCTCGCCCTCGACATCACCGCCGCCGACGCACCCGAGCGAATCGCCGAGCGCTTCGCCGACGGGGTCGACGTCGTCGTCCACAACGCCGGCGTCACCCGCGACCGCACCATCGCCAAGATGCCCGAGGAGCGCTGGGCCGAGCTGATGGAGATCAACCTCTCCAGCGAGGAGCGGATCGACGACGCACTGCTGGAGGGCGGCCTCCTGTCCGAGAATGGGCGGATCGTCTGCGTCTCCTCGATGTCGGGGATCGCCGGCAACTCCGGCCAGACCAACTACGCCGCCTCGAAGGCCGGGGTGATCGGGATGGTCGAGGCGCTGGCGCCGGAGCTGGCCACCCGCGGCGCGACGATCAACGCCGTCGCCCCCGGCTTCATCGAGACCCAGATGACGGCGGCGATGCCGATCGGCCCCCGCGAAGCGGGGCGACGGCTCTCGAGCCTCTCCCAGGGCGGCCTGCCGGTCGACGTCGCCGAGACGATCGCCTGGTTCGCCAGCCCCGCCTCGACCGGCGTCAACGGCAACACGGTCCGCGTCTGCGGCCAGAACCTGCTGGGGGCGTGAGATGCGGACCCGGACCATGACCAGCCCGCCGAGCATCCTGCCGCTCTACGCCCGTGCCGCGGCGCCGATGGTCCCCGGCGCCTCGTTGCTGCCCTTCCTCCCCGGCGGCGGCGGGGCAATCCCCGAGCTGGAGCTGGAGCTGACCGGCGTGGAGGCCAAGCCCGACGCGCTCGCCGCCTACGCCAAGGTCTGCGGTTTCGCCCTGCGCGACCACCTGCCCCCCACCTACCCGCACGTGCTCGCCTTCCCGCTCCACATGGCGGTGATGGCCGACGGTTCCTTCCCGTTCGGCGCGGTCGGGCTGGTCCACCTCGAGAACCGGATCGTCCAGCATCGCCGCATCGGCGTCGAGGAGGAGCTCGGCATCCGGGTCCGGCCGACCAAGCTGGAGCCGCATCCCAAGGGCCAAACGTTCTCTCTGCTTACTGAGGTCACCGGCAACGGCCAAAAGATCTGGGAGGGCGTCAGCACGATGCTGCGCCGCGGCAAGGCCGATTCGAACGCAGTTGTTCCCGGTAAGCGGGACGAAGTGCGTTCGGACGCCGGCGAGGACCTGCCCGCGAGCGCCGAGTGGCGGCTCGGCGGCGACCTCGGGCGGCGCTACGGAGCCGTCTCCGGCGACCGCAACCCGATCCACATGCACGCCTTGACCGCGAAGCCGCTCGGGTTCCCCGGTGCGATCGCCCACGGCATGTGGACCAAGGCCCGCTGCCTCGCGGCCCTCGACAGCCGCCTCCCCGACGCCTTCGCCGTCGAGGTCCGCTTCCGCCGGCCGATCGTGCTGCCGGCCCGCGTCGAGTTCGCCAGCACGCCCGAGGGCGGGGAAATCGCCTTCGCGGTGCGGGACGCGAAAAAGCAGACGCCGCACCTGGAGGGCCTCGTCCGGCCCACGGAGCCCCAGCCCAACCCCGAGACCGGGAGGAACCAGTGACGACCACGACCGACACCGAGAAGGGCATGGCCGAGCGCAGCATGGGCTTCGGCCTGCGGGCGCTGAACTGGCTCGCCGGTTCGGACCTGCTCGACCGCATCCGCATGCGCAAACAGGTCGAGCGGGCGCTGTTCCAGGGGACCAAGAACGGGTTCCGCTCGGCGACGGCCGCCGGGCGCACCTTCAAGGCCGCCCAGCAGCTCGGCAAACCCGCGCGCCAGGCCAAGGGCCGCTCGACCGGGCTCTTCGACGTCACCCCCGACGACGAGCAGCAGATGTTCCAGGAGGCCGGGCGCGCCTTCGCGGCGGAGAAGGTCCGCCCCGCAGCGCTCGACGCCGACGCCGCCTGCGAGACCCCGGCCGAGCTGCTGCAGCAGGCGGCCGAGCTGGGCGTGAACATGCTCGGCGTCCCCGAGGAGCTCGGCGGGGTCATGCACGAGCAGTCGGCGGTGACCAGCGTGCTGATCGGCGAGGCGCTCGCCCACGGCGACATGGGGATCGCCTACGCGGCGCTCGCCCCCGGCGCCGTCGCCACCGCGATCGGCCTCTGGGGCAGCGCCGAGCAGGAGGCGACCTACCTTCCCGCCTTTACCGGCGAGAACGTGCCCGCAGCCGCCCTGGCGCTTCTCGAGCCGCGTCCTCTCTTCGACCCGCTGAAGCTGCAGACGCAGGCCCGCCGCGACGGCTCGGACTGGATCCTCGACGGCGCCAAGTCGCTGCTGGCCCGGGCCACGGACTGCGAGCTGTTCGTGATCGCCGCCGAGGCCGAGGACATCGGCCCGGCCCTGTTCGTGGTCGAGTCCGGCGCCAAGGGGCTCTCGGTGGAGCCGGAGCCGGCGATGGGGCTGCGCCCCGCGGCCACCGGCCGACTGCTGATCGAGGGCGCGCGGCTGCCGGCAAGCGCCCTGCTCGGCGAGGGCAGGCCCGAGGACTACGTCGAGTGCGTTAACCGCTCGCGGATCGCCTGGTGCGGCCTTGCCGTCGGCGCCGCGCAGGCGGCCCTCGACTACGTGATGCCCTACGTGAACGAACGGACCGCGTTCGGCGAACCGATCTCCAACCGCCAGGCGGTCGCCTTCGCCGTCTCCGACATCGGCATCGAGTCCGAAGGGATGCGCCTCGCCACCTACCGCGCCGCCAGCCGCGCCGACCGCGGCGAGAGCTTCGCCCGCGAGGCGGGGATCGCACGCCGGCTCTGCGCGGCCAAGGGAATGCGAATCGGCTCCGAAGGAGTACAGCTGCTGGGTGGTCACGGCTTCGTCAAGGAGCACCCGGTCGAGCGCTGGTACCGAGATCTCCGCGCGGCGGGCGTGATGGAGGGCGCCCTGCTCGTCTAGAGCGAAAGGCAAACCATGATCAACCTCGAGATACCGAAGAAGTTCAAGCCACTGGCCACCCAGGCCAACCAGGTCGCGACCGAGGTCTTCCGGCCGATCTCCCGCAAGTACGACGAGGCCGAGCACACCTACCCGAAGGAGCTCGACATGCTGGCGTCGCTGATCGACGGCATGAACGAGGGCTCCGACATCGGCGGTGCCGGAGCCGCCGGCGTGCGCCGCGAGTCCAACGGGGACGACAACGGCGAGAACCGCAACGGCTCCAACCTCTCCACCGTGCTCGGGATCGTCGAGCTCTGCTGGGGGGACGTCGGGCTGCTGCTCTCGATGCCGCGCCAGGGGCTCGGCAACTCGGCGATCGCCTCGGTGGCGACTGAGGAGCAGCTGGAGCGCTACGGCGGCCGCTGGGCGGCGATGGCGATCACCGAGCCCGAAGCCGGCTCGGACTCGGCCTCGATCCGGACCACCGCCGAGCTCGACGGCGACGAGTACGTCCTCAACGGCGAGAAGATCTTCGTCACCTCGGGCGACCGCGCCGACCTGATCGTCGTCTGGGCGACCCTCGACCGTTCGGTGGGCCGGGCGGCGATCAAGTCGTTCATCGTCGAGCGCGACAACCCCGGCCTGAAGCTCGACCGGCTCGAGCACAAGCTCGGGATCCGCGCCTCCGACACCGCCAACTTCACCCTCCAGGACTGCCGGGTGCCGAAGGAGGCACTGCTGGGCAGCCCCGAGGTGAACGTCAAGGAGGGCTTCGCGGGGGCGATGCAGACCTTCGACAACACCCGCCCGCTGGTCGCGGCGATGGCCGTCGGCGTCACCCGCGCCGCGCTCGAAGAGACGCGGACGAAGCTCGCCGAGGCCGGCGTCGAGGTCGACTACTCCGTTCCCGCCCTCTCCCAGCACGCCGCCGCGGCGCGATTCCTGGAGATGGAGGCCGACTACGAGGCGGCCTGGCTGCTGACCCTGCAGGCGGCCTGGATGGCCGACAACGGCAAGCCGAACTCGCTGCAGGCCTCGATGGCCAAGGCGAAGGCCGGGCGCACCTGTGTCGATGTCGCCCTCGGCTGCGTCGAGCTCTGCGGCAGCGTCGGCTACGGCGAGAACGAGCTTCTGGAGAAGTGGGCCCGCGACGCCAAGATCCTCGACATCTTCGAGGGCACCCAGCAGATCCAGCTGCTGATCGTCGCCCGCCAGCTTCTCAACAAGTCCTCCTCCGAACTCCGTTGAGCCCGGTCGAGGGGCTGAAAGGGGGATCATGGCTCCCTTTCGGCTCGTTGACCGGGCCGGTACGGGAGACTGCCGCGCGTGAACCTGATCGAGGACCTGATGGAGCGATCCCCCGCTTCGCGGCTGGGGGTCGTCGCGATCGATCCGGAGGGGAACCGGCGCGACTGGTACTTCGGCGAACTGATCGCCTGCTCGGCGGGGCTGTCGGGAGCCTTCGCGGCGCGGGGCGTCGGGCGCGGCGACGTCGTCATGACCCTGGTGGGCAACCGGATCGAGTGGTTGCTGACCCTGCTCGCCTGCTGGCGGATGGGCGCGGTCGCGCTTCCCTGCAGCACCCAGCTGCGCCGCCACGACCTCGAGCTGCGGGTCGCCGCGGCGGCACCGAAGCTCTGCGTCGGCACCGACCAGCTGCTCGCCGAGCTGCCCGCCGGCGTCGCGACGATGACGATGGCCGAGGTGGCCGGCGTCCTCGACGAGGACCGGCCGCAGGAGACGCCCGCCTCGGTCGAGCAGATGGCCGCCGAGGACCCCGCCCTGATCGTCTTCACCTCGGGGACGACCGGGGAGCCTCGCGGCGTCGTCCACGCCTACCGCTACCTGCTCGGCCAGCGCCTCCAGGCCGAGCACTGGCTCGGCTCGCGCGAGGGGGAGCTGGTCTGGTGCACGACGGCGACCGGGTGGTCGAAGTCGGCCCGCAACGTCTTCCTCGCGCCCTGGCTGACCGGCGCCGCGGCGGTCCTCCACGAGGGCCGCTTCGACCCCGCCGAGCGACTCGACCTCGCCGAGGCACTGGGCGTCGACGTCCTCTGCCAGGCGCCGACCGAGTACCGGATGCTGGCCAGGCGCACGGCGCTGCGCCGGCTCCCGGCGATGCGGCGGATGGTCTCCGCCGGCGAGCCCCTGGACCCGGAGACGATCGCCGCCTTCGCCGAGGCCACCGGCATCGAGCCGGCCGACGGCTACGGCCAGACCGAGACCGGGCACCTCAGCGGCAACCTCGACGGCGAGCAGGTCCGCCAGGGCTCGATGGGCAGGCCGCTGCCGGGGATCGAGACCCGCATCGCCGAAGGCGAGCTGCAGGTCCGGGTCGCCTCCTGTCCGACCTTCTTCTCCCGCTACCTCGACGGCGAGCGCTTCGAGGGCGAGTGGTGGCCGACCGGGGACCTGGTCCGTGCCGAGGAGGACGGCCACCTCTACTTCGAGGGGCGAGGCGACGACATCATCCTCTCCTCCGGGTACCGGATCGGCCCGACCGAGGTCGAGGCGGCGCTGCTCTCCCACTCGGCGGTCGCCGAAGCTGCGGCGGTCGCCCATCCCGACCCCGAGCGCGGCGCCGTCGTCCGCGCGGTCGTCGTTCTCCGCGACCGCGACCCGAGCGAGGAGCTGGCCCGCGAGCTGCAGGAGCACTGCAAACGGGAGACCGCGCCCTACAAGTTCCCGCGCCTGGTCGAGTTCGCCGCCGAGCTGCCGAAGACGGCGACCGGCAAGGTCAGGCGAGCCGAGCTGCGCCGGGAGTAGGCTGAAAGGCCGATGGCCGTCCAGAGCGAGAAGGCGAGCGACGCGGCAGCCGTCGCGCGCGCCTACTTCGAGGCCGTCGCCAGGCAGGACCTCGACGCGATGGCCGCCTGCTGGGAGCCCGGCGCGCCGGATCTGATCCACGGCCTCGTCGAGTTGACCGTGCCCGAGGACCTGCGGGCCTGGTTCGGCGAGCTCTTCACCGCCTTCCCCGACTTCTCCTTCGAGATCGTTGACGTGGTGGCGAGCGGCGAGAAGGCCGCCGTGCACTGGCACGCGACCGGCACCTTCGACGGCAGCGCCAGCTTCGAAGGCCTGCTCCCCAACGGCAGCCAGGTTGACATCCAGGGATGCGACGTGCTCACCGTCCGCGACGGCCGGATCGTCCGCAACGACGCCTACATGAACGGCGCCGAGATGGCCCGCCAGCTGGGTGCTCTGCCGCCCGCCGGGTCGGCTCCCGAACGAGCGTTGACCGGGGCGCTCAACGTAAAGACGAGGCTGAGCCGCTGGATCGCGAACCGGCGCCGCTAGCCGGGCCGGGCTCGGATAGGTTGGGCCCATGGACCAAATCGACCGCCAGAAGATCGCCTCCCTGACCGAGGCCCAGAACGAGCAGTTCCGCAACCGCACCGGCGCCTCCGCCCGAACCTACGAGCGAGCGCTCGAGGTGATGCCAGGCGGCGTCCCCTCCTCCTTCCAGGCCAACGACCCCTGGCCGGTGTACCTCAGCCGCGGCAAGGGCAGCCGGGTCTGGGACGTGGACGACAACGAATACGTCGACTTCCACAACGGCTTCGGCGTGATGTGCATCGGCCACGCCAACCCCGACGTCGGCGCCGCGGTCAAGGCGCAGGTTGACGAGGGCACCCACTTCGCCGCCCCCACCGAGCACTCGATCGTCGTCGCCGAAGAGCTGACGCGCCGCTTCGGCCTGCCCCAGTGGCGCTTCACCAACTCCGGCACCGAGTCGACCATGGACGCGGTCCACCTCGCTCGCGGCCTCACCGGCCGAGACACGATCCTCAAGATCGAGGGCTCCTACCACGGCCACCACGACTCGGTGATGGTCTCGGTCTACCCGCCGCTGGAGGCGCTGGGGGAGCGCGACGACCCGGTCAGCGTCCCTTCCGGCGGCGGCCTGCCGAAGGCCCTGACCGACCTGACCCGAGCCGTCCCTTTCAACGACGCCGAGGCCCTGGAGAGCGTGCTGGAGAAGATCGGCGACCAGGTGGCCGGGCTGATCATGGAGCCGGCGATGATGAACATCAACATCATCCCGCCGCGCGAGGGTTACCTGGAGCGTGTCCGCGAGCTGACCGCGGCCCACGGGGTCAAGCTGATCTTCGACGAGGTGAAGACGGGCTGCACGATCTCGCCGGGAGGCGCGACCGCCCGCTTTGGCGTCACCCCGGACATGATCACCCTGGCCAAGGCGAGCTGCGGCGGCTACCCGGGCGGGGCGATCGGGATGACCGAGGAGCTGGCGGCGATCGTCGCCGACGGCACCGTCTCCCAGTACGGGACCTTCAACGGCAACCCGCTGGTGATGGCGGCGGCCGCGGCGACCCTGACCGAGGTCCTCACCGACGACGTCTACGATCGCTTCGAAGCGACCAACCAGCGCCTGCTCGACGGCTGCCAGCAGATCGTCGACGCCCATAGCCTGCCCGCCTACACCGAGGGCCTCGGCGCCAAGGGCTGCGTCGTCTTCTCCCCCGAGCGCCTCTACGAGTACCGCGACTACCTGACCAAGGTCGACGAGGAGCTCTCGCGACTGGCCTGGCTCTACCACATGAACCACGGCATCTTCATGACCCCCGGGACCGAGGAGGAGTGGACGCTCTCGATCGCCCACTCCGACGAGGAGATCCAGCGCTACCTCGACGCCTTCGAGGCCTTCGCCGCCGACCTCACCCGCTGAGCCCCGCCCTCAGGCGGGTGCCAGGCCCACGGCGGCGTCCACAGGGCGCCCGAGGTGGAAGCCCTGGGCCATGTCGACGCCGTAATCGCGCAGCATCCGGGTCGTCTGGTCGTCCTGGACGAACTCCGCGATCGTCTTCTTGCCGAGGCCACGGGCGATCTGGACAATCGCCTTCACGGTCAGCTGGTCGGCGTCGTTGCGCGGCATGTCGCGGACGAACCCGCCGTCGATCTTGATCACGTCGAAGGGGAACTTCTTCAGGTAGTCGAAGGGCCCGAAGCCGGCGCCGTAGTCGTCGATCGCGACTTCGCAGCCGAACTCGGTCAGCCGGTCGGCGAAGCTGGCGGCGGCCTCGAGGTCCTGGACGCGCGCGGTCTGGGTGATCTCGAAGGTGCATCGGCCGGGGTCTGCCCGGCCTTCGTCGAGGCGACGTTCGATGTACTCGAGCACCGTCAGGTCGGTCACCGAGACGCCGGAGAGGTTGACGTGCAGGGATACCGGCTCGCCCACCAGCTCGCGCTCGGAGAGCAGCTCCAGCGCCCGGCTGACCACCCAGCGGTCCAGCTCCTGGACCATTCCCGAGCGCTCGGCGGTCTCGATGAAGGAGGCGGCCGGCAGCAGCTGGCCGTCTTCCCCGGTCATCCGCAGCAGCAGCTCGTAGCGCTCGACCCCGCCGGAGGCGAGGTTGCGGATCGGCTGCGTCGCCAGGCTGAGCCGGTTCTGCGTCAGGGCGTCGCGGATCCTGGCGCTGGTGGTCTGGCCGCGCCGCGCCGCGCGGTCGCGCTCGTCGGGCCCGTGGAATAGGGCGATCCGGTTGCGACCCTCGTCCTTGGCCCGGTACATCGCCTCGTCGGCGGCGACCAGCACCGTCTCCGCGCCGGCCTCGCGCCCGGCACCGAACATCGTGATCCCGACGCTGATCGTCGCCGCGCCGGTCTCGGCACCGGCCGGGAAGCCCTCGGCGACCTGCGCCCGCAGGTCCTCGCCGAGCTGCAGGGCCCCGTCGGTGTCGGTCTGCGGCATCAGCACCGCGAACTCGTCGCCGGAGAGGCGGGCGACCAGGTCGGTGGCGCGCACCCGTTCGCGCAGGATTCCGGAGAGGCGGCGGATCAGGTTGTCCCCCGGCTGGTGGCCGAACCGGTCGTTGACCTCCTTGAGGCCGTCGATGTCGATCACCATCACCGCGCCCTGGCCGCCGTAGCGGGCGGTGAAGGACACGTACTGGTCGAGCTCGGCACGGAAGCGCCGCCGGTTCAACAGCCCGGTGAGCGGGTCGTGGTCGGCCAGGTAGCGAAGCTCCGCCTCGGTCTTCTGTGCCTTTTCCAGCGCTCCCTGAACGACCGCCCGATCCTCCGGGGCGAGTTTCGTGAGCACCGTCTCGAACTCGGGATCGCGCTTATCAGAGCGGTTTGCGTTGTCCACCGAGTTTGAAGGTAGTGACTTCGAATTGGGCGAGCAGTACTGAATGGTTCCTAAAGGCCCGGAGACTCGAATTTCGGCGATCGTGAACAGTGAATAGTTGGCCAACGAGCGCCACGGGTACTGTGAATGCGATGGCCAACAGACTTGCCCGGGAGACCAGCCCGTACCTGCTTCAGCACCGTGAGAACCCGGTCGACTGGTACCCATGGGGAGCCGAGGCGCTGGCGCGGGCGCGCGAGGAGGACCGGCCGATCCTGCTCTCGGTCGGGTATTCCGCCTGCCACTGGTGCCACGTGATGGAGCGGGAGTCCTTCGAGGATTCCGAGACCGCGGCCTACATGAACGAGCACTTCGTCAACGTCAAGGTCGATCGCGAGGAGCGGCCCGACGTCGACGCCCTCTACATGGAGGCCGTGCAGGCGATCAGCGGCCACGGCGGCTGGCCGATGACGGTCTTCCTCGACCCCGACGGCGTCCCCTTCTACGGCGGCACCTACTTCCCGCCGGACGAGAGCCGCGGGATGCCGAGCTTCCGCATGGTGATGGAAGCGGTGCTCGCCGCCTTCGAGGACCGGCGCGAGGAGATCCGCGAGCGGGCACCGGGCACCCGGGCGCGGCTGGGGGCGATCGGGGTCGCCGAGCCGGATCCCGGCCTGCCGGGGAAGGCGGAGCTGGAGGAGGCGGTGGCGCGCCTTCTCGCCGCCGCCGACGAGCGCAACGGCGGCTTCGGCGGCGCGCCCAAGTTCCCGCCCGCCTCGGCGCTCGAGCTGCTGCTGGCCCGCGGCGAGACGAGGGTGGTCGAACGGACCCTCGACGCGATGCTCGCCGGCGGCATCTACGACCAGATCGGCGGCGGCTTCGCCCGCTACTCGGTCGACGCCGGCTGGCTCGTCCCCCACTTCGAGAAGATGCTCTACGACAACGCCCTGCTCGCGCGCACCTACCTGCACGGCTGGCAGGCGCTCGGGCTCGAGTCCTATCGCCGCACCTGCGAGGAGACCCTCGACTGGATGCTGCGGGAGATGCGCGGCCCCGAGGGCGGCTTCTACTCCGCCCTCGACGCCGACTCCGAGGGCGAGGAGGGACGCTTCTACGTCTGGACCCCGGCGCAGGTTCGGGAGGTGCTCGGCGACGAGCAGGCCGAGCCGGTGATCGAGTTCTACGGGATCACCGAGCAGGGCAACTTCGAGGGGGCGAACGTGCTTCACCTCCCAGGCGGCGCCGGCGCCCCGGCCCCCGACGGGCTCGAAGAGGCGCGCCGGGCGCTGTTCGAGGCGCGGGCCCAACGGGTCCGGCCCGGACTGGACGACAAGCGGTTGACCTCCTGGAACGCGCTGGCGATCGCGGCCCTCGCCGAGGCCGGTTCGGTGCTCGGCCGCGAGGAGTACCTCGCGGCCGCAGGCGACTGTGCCGAGTTCCTGCTCACCAGCGTGCGCGACGAGGACGGCCGCCTGCTGCGCACCTTCAAGGACGGAGAGGCCCGCCTCAACGCCTACCTCGAGGACCACTCCTTCCTGCTCGAGGCGCTGCTGACGCTCTATGAATCGAGCTTCGAAGAGCGCTGGTTCGTGGCGGCGCGGGAGCTGGCGGAGACGACGATCGAGCGCTTCGGCGACCCCGAGCGCGGCGGCTTCTACTCCACCTCGGTGGACCACGAAGAGCTGATCGCCCGCCGCAAGGAGGTCGGCGACCACCCGATCCCCTCCGGCAACAGCTCGGCGGCGCTGTGCATGCTGCGGCTGGCCGCGCTGACCGGCGAGCGCGGCTACGAGAAGCAGGCAACGGGGGTGCTCGGCCTCTTCTCCAAGCCCGCCGTCCAGCACCCGGAGGCCTTCGCCCACCTGCTGCGCGCCCTCGACTTCCTCGTCTCCCCCACCCGCGAGGTCGCGCTCGTCGGCGAGGACGTGAGCGAGCTCTCCGCGGTGGTCCGCTCCGAGCTGCGCGCGCACCTGGTCCTCGCCGCGGGCCCGGAGGGCAGCGAGGAACCGCCGCTGCTGGCGGGCCGGACCGAGGTCGAGGGCCGCCCCGCCGCCTACGTCTGCGAGAACTTCGCCTGCCGCCTGCCCGTCACCGACCCAAAAAAACTCCGAGACGAACTCGCGACTGGCGAGTTGTCCACCCCATAGGGAGTACAACTCGCCACTCGCGTCAGATCGCGAACTCGCGCACCTCGTCCAGGACGACGCGACCGCCGACCTCGGCCCGGCCCTTGCCGAGGAAGCGGGTGCGCAACACGGAGCCGCTGCCCTGGTGGATCGTCAGGTCGCGGCCAAGCTCGACCGAAAGCATGATCGCCGCCGAGCCCGTCGCCTCGTCCTCGCCGATGCCGTCGTCGAGGGAGAAGCAGCGCGACCGGACCGTCCCGGCCGCCCCGGCGATCCAGGCCCAGAAGTAGGCGTTGTCCTCGCCCTCCGGCGGTCCCGTTACCTCCTCGACCGCGGCCGGGCCCTCCAGCTCGATCAGGCGCCACGGCGGCGACCACTCCGCCCGCGCGGCGACGAAGGTCCGCTCGCCTTCGACCCGGACCCCGACCTCGCCGGCCGGCGGCCGCAGCCGTTTGACCGGCCCCACCTCCCGCGCCAGCAGCCAGGCCGTGCCCACCGACGGGTGCCCGGCAAAGGGCAGCTCGTAGCCGGGGGTGAAGATGCGGAACCGACCGTCGGCCCGGTCATCGACGAAGACGGTCTCCGAGAAGCCCAACTCGTGCGCGACCGCCTGCCGGCGATCCTCCGGGACCACTGCCCCGTCGAGGACGACGCCGAGCGGGTTGCCGTGGTCCCCGGCCTCGTCGGCGAACACCTTGAGCACGTGCAGAGTCGCCACGACCCGCCCGCTCAGAGGATCGGCAGGAAGTTCTCGATCTCGTACGGGGTGACCTGGACCCGGTACTCGTCCCATTCCTGGCGCTTGATCTCGACGAAGCGCCGGAAGGTGTGCTCGCCCAGGGTCCGCAGTACCAGCTCGGAGTCGGCGGCCACCTCGATCGCCTCGCCCAGCGTCGCCGGCAGCTGCTCGATGCCCTGATGCGCCAGCTCCTCCTGGGAGAGGTGGTAGAGGTTCTGCTCCATCGGCTCGGGCAGCTCGTAGCCCTTCTCGACCCCTTCCAGCCCCGCCTGCAGCATGCCGGCGAAGCAGAGGTAGGGGTTGCAGGAGGGGTCGGGGCAGCGCAGCTCGGCCCGGGTCGCGCTCTCCTTGCCGGGGTGGTAGAGCGGCACCCGGATCAGCGCCGAGCGGTTGCGCCGCGACCAGGCCAGGTAGACCGGTGCCTCGTAGCCGGGGACCAGCCGCTTGTAGGAGTTCGTCCACTGGGCGAAGAGCGGGGAGATCTCGCGGGCGTGCTTGAGCTGGCCGGCGATGAATGCCTTCGCGGTCGGCGAGAGGAAGTAGGGGTCGTCGGCGTCGTAGAAGGCGTTCTTGCCGTCCTTGCTGAGCGACTGGTGGACGTGCATCCCGGAGCCGTTCTCGCCGAACAGCGGCTTCGGCATGAAGGTCGCGTGCCAGCCGTATTTCATCGCGTACTCCTTGACCACGATGCGGTAGGTCATGCAGTCGTCGGCCATCTCGAGCGCGTTCTTGTAGCGCATGTCGACCTCGTGCTGGGAGGGCCCGACCTCGTGGTGGGTGTACTCGACGTGGATGCCCATCTTCTCCAGCGCCAGTACGGTCTCGCGGCGCAGGTCCGAGCCGGCGTCGAGCGTGGTCAGGTCGAAGTAGCCGCCCTCGTCGAGCACCTCGGGCACGCCGTCCTCGGGCTTGGCGGAGCGGAAGTAGAAGAACTCCAGCTCGGGGCCGATGTTGTAGGCGTCGAAGCCCATCTTCTCGGCGCGCTTGAGCGCGCGCCGCAGGATCCAGCGCGGGTCGCCCTCGTACGGCCCGCCACCGGGGACGCGGATGTCGCAGAACATACGGGCGACCGCGTTCTCGTCCTCGGGGCGCCAGGGCACCAGGGCGAAGGTCGCGGGGTCCGGCATCGCGATCATGTCGGACTCCTCGATCGGGTTGAAGCCGGTGATCGAGGAGCCGTCGAACCCCATGCCGCCGTCGAAGGCGTCCTCCAGCTCGGCCGCGTTGATCGAGAAGCTCTTCAGCTGGCCGAGCACGTCCGTGAACCAGAGGCGGACGAAACGGACGTCGGCCTCCTTGACGATCGCGGCGACGTCGGCGGCACTTCGGGGTTGCTCTGCCATTCCTGCCTCCTGGGCTCGTGCGCGAAGAGGCCGCAACGATAGGCCAATGACCCAATCAGGTGCATAGCGCCGTAGTTCGGGTAGAGAAGTGCAGGTGCCCGCGCTTGCGGAACGACCGAAAAGCAGGTATAACTTACTCCTTGTAAGTTATCGGCTCAAAGTAAAGTAAAGGCCACGTAAAGGCTCTGTAAAGCGATTCTCCCGCCTAGAAGAGCCAGAAGCGAGATGCCACTGTGACCGTAAAAACGGCAGTAAGCAGGTTCCAAATACATGACGAGCTGACGGCGCCCGACGAGAGCGCGCCGCTGATCAAGACCATCCAGGCAACCGGCGGAGCGGTGACCAAGTTCATCGGCGTGCTCGCCGGCTCCCCAGCCGTGCTCCGTGCCTACACCCGGATGCGCTCGGAGCTGCGCGGCGGCGTACTGCCGCAGGCGACCCGCGAGCGGATCGCCCTGGCGGTCGCCGAGCACCGTGAGGACGCCTACAGCATCGCCCAGCACGCGAAGTCGGCCCGCCGGGCGGGTCTGGGCCTCGACGAGGTCTCCCGGGCCCGCAGCTTCGGCTCATCCGACCCCAAGGAGGCGGCCCTCCTCCTGTACCTGAAGGAGGCGCTGGACGCCGACGGGCCTCCCCCGCTCCACCTCCACGAGGAGGCTCGTGAAATCGGCTGGACCGACGAGGAGATCCTCGAGGCGGTCGGCCATCTGGCGCTGAACGAGTTCCAGAGCCTGATCGCCAGCGCAGCAGCGCTGCCGAAGGATCAGGCGACCCCCCGAGTCCTGCCCTCGGCGGCGTAGGCGCGCGGCCGACCCTGGACCAGGGCCTATTTGTTGCTCTGGACCAGGGTCGCCGTGTAGAGGAGGCGGGCAGTGGTGTAGCGGCAGCCGTAGGTGGCCCGCTTGCCGATCTTTTCCTGCGGTTCGCCGTCGCGGATGTCGGTCGAGTCGGTGCAGGTGCCGGGTTCGCGGCTGGCCAGCCAGACGTTGTCCGCCGGCAGGCCCTGGGAGAAGGTGGGGGCCCAGGTCGGCACCGTGAGGCCGACGATGTCGCCCTTTTCGACCTTCAGCGAGGCGCCGAAGGTGACCGTCTGGCCCAGGTAGGGGGTCAGCACCTTGATCGACCCCTGGCTGCGGAGGTTGTAACGGGGCGGGTCGCTCCCGGGCACGCGCCGCAGGATCGCCAGGCGCGCCTCGGGCGGGGTGCCGAAGAAGCCGTTGAAGAAGGCGCGCTGCTTGTTGGTCGGCTGGGCCAGGGTCAGGGTCCAGCGCTTGATCATGCCGTTGTGCGGGACCAGGAACGGCAGCCTCGTCTGGCCGTTGTTGACCTGGAAGCCGGTGACGCTGCCCACCGCCTGGCAGGGCAGCTCCGGGCAGGAGGGGTCGGGCACGGTCGAGGTCTGGCCGAGGACCACCGTGGTCGGGGCGACGGCAGCGCTCGCCCCACCCGCGACGCTGACGAGGAGCGCGAGCGAGCAGCACCCGAGCGCGAGCGTGAGCCAGCGCCCTTTCGGCCGGCCGGCCGTGGCAAATGCTCCATGCGAAGACCTCGACATGCTTTTCCTCCCGTTATTTGGCCACCTGCCTGAACACGGCAGACTAGCCTCCGGTGCGGTCGCAGAAGTACGCGTACCGGGTGGCCGGCGGTACGGGGGGGTCAGCGCCTGGAGCCGTCGCGGGCGTAGCTGAGCGCCACCGCATAGCGCACCCGGCCGACCCCTTCGAAGTCGAGTGCTTCGCTTGCCGCCTGGGTCAGGTCCCAGGCGCGGCCGCGGACGTAGGGGCCGCGATCGATCACCTGGGTGATCAGCGCATTGCCGTGGTAGACGAACTTCACGGTGGTGCCGCAGGGCAGGGAGCGATGCGCCACGCCCAGCGTTTCCTTGCGCAGGGTCTGCCCGCAGGCCGTTTCCCGCCCCCACATGCTGGGGCCGCCGTACCAGCTGGCACCCGCCATCCGAAACGGGCTGAAGGCGACTTCCCCGCCTGGAGGCGGCTCGGTCGGAGTGAAGCCGGCGGCTCCCCCGGTTGCGGCCTGGGACGCCGGGATGCTCGCAGCGGCGAAGAGGGCGAAGGCGATCAGCGTCGCGGCCAGGCGCAGGCTGATGCCACGCCGCCTTGCGGCCCGGGGCGTCCCTGCTGAGTCGTGGTTCCGCGCGCGGCGGTATCTGCTCGTTCGCATTGCTCTTTCCAGGCGCTTACGGGGTTAGCTGTCGGGCTCGCGCTGAAAGAGCTGCGCTACGCGGCACTCGCCGCGACTCGCCCCAACTAATTGGGTCCCCCGCTCTCCGCCGTTATGTGGGCGGAGATTCAGCGGAAGTTGGCGGCAGGTTAGCAAACGCTAAGACAGAAAAGTTGCAGATCCTTTTCCAAATGGGAAAAGGCCCCCGAGGGGGCCTTTTCCGTTAGCGGGCCTGTAAGCCGGATCCTGTCGTGAGCGGCCATCTATCTATGCGGCCCACCTGGACCTCGCCGAGCCGGGTCGACGGTCCTGCTTGGCCTTGCACCGGGCGGGGTTTGCCTGGCCGCCGCGTCACCGCGACGCCGGTGCGCTCTTACCGCACCATTTCACCTTTGCCTGTACGCGACTCACGTGTGGCCGCGCCATCGGCCGTGTCTTTCTGTGGCACTTTCCCGCGGGTTTCCCCGGGTGGGCGTTACCCACCGCCCTGCCCTTTGGTGTCCGGACTTTCCTCGAGGGGTTTTCTCTCCCCCCGCGGTCCGCTCGGCCCGCCCTCCGATGGTAGCTCCGCCACGCCGGATGGCCAAGTCGGGGCGGGATATGGTGGCGGGCATGCGAAGGGCGGTCGTCACCGGTGCGGGCGGGGGGTTCGGCCGCTCGATCGCGATCGAGCTGGCCGGGCGTGGCTACCTGGTGCACGTCACCGACGTCGATGCCGAGGCGGCGGCCCGCACGGCGGCGGAGATCGGAGGCGGCGCCGAGTCAGGCGGCCTCGACGTCCGCGACGAGAGCGCCTGCAGGGCGCTGGCGGAAACGGTCGCGGCCGCGGGATCCCTCGACCTCTGGGTCAACAACGCCGGCGTCCTCTCCACCGGACTCTCCTGGGAGATGGACGAGCCGCGCCGCGCCGCGATGCTCTCGGTCAACGCCGCCGGGACGATGAACGGCACTGTGGCCGCACTGGATCGGATGGTCCCCGCCGGCCGCGGCCAGGTGATCAACATCGTCTCCCTGGCCGGCGTCGTCGCCGCGCCGGGCGAGGTCGCATACTCGGCGAGCAAGCACGCGGCGCTGGCCTTCACCCTGGGGACCCTCTTCGACCTGCGCCGCGCCGGCCACGCGGGGATCGAGCTGTCGGCAGTCTGCCCGGACGGCGCCTGGACCCCGATGCTCGAGGACAGGCTCGACGACCTCGACGCGGCGGGGTCCTTCTCGGGGCAGCTGCTGACCGCGGAGGAGGTCGCGCGCGCGGTCGGCAAGCTCACCGAGCGCCCCCGCCCCGTCCTCTTCATCCCTCGTTGGCGCGGAGCGATGCTGCGGCTGTTCAACCTCTTCCCGCGCCTGACGATGCGGCTGCTGCCGGCGCTGCTCTGGGACGCAAGGCGCCGCCAGCGGCGCTACAAGCGCCTGATCCAAGCCGGCAAGTGGCCCTGACGTTTCAGGGCGTCGCCAGACAAGGACGCAGGGAGTCCGAATAGCAGCGCTATTTGGACGACTGAGGACACCGTATGGCGGCGCCCTGGGACGTCAAACTTTGCGAAAGACGCCCACTACGCGCCCCAGGACTCTCGCCTCGGTGGTGAGGATCGGGTCCATTTCGTCGTTCTCGGGCTGGAGCCGGACGTGGTCCTTCTCGCGGTAGATCCGCTTCACCGTCGCCTCCTCGCCGATCAGGGCGACGACGATTTCGCCGTCGGCGGCGTCGTCGCTGGGCCGCACGATCACGTAGTCGGACTCGAGGATCCCGGCGTTCTTCATGCTTTCGCCGCGAATCTGGAGGATGTAGTCGCCGTCCTCCCCGCCGATCACGTCCGGGATCTCCAGGTACTCCTCGATGTTCTCCTCGGCGAGGATCGGCTCGCCGGCGGCGACCTGCCCCACCAGCGGCAGCCCCCCGGTGGGCCGGATCGTCCGCTTCGCCTTGTCGAAGAGCAGCTCGATCGCCCGTGGCTTGGACGGGTCCCGCCGCAGCAGCCCGATCTTCTCCAGGTTCGCCAGGTGCGCGTGCACGGTCGAGGAGGAGTGCAGGCCCACGGCTTTGCCGATCTCCCGCACCGTCGGCGGGTAACCGGTCTTCGCCGCGTACCTGCGGATGAAGTCGAAGATCTCCTTCTGCCGCTTGGTCAGGTCAAGGTCAACCATCGATGGCCCCCGTTTCCCTCCGCGATCGGATCAGATGACTGCCAGGAATTGCCGAACATCTGTTCGCAAGGCTAGCGCCTCCCCCGGATACCCGCAAGCCACCGCCTCACAGCGGCGTCAAACATCTAGAATCGTCCGTCCTCCAGCGGCTGTGGCGGAACTGGTAGACGCGCAAGCTTGAGGGGCTTGTGTCCTTTACGGGACGTGATGGTTCGACTCCATTCAGCCGCATTCGGAGACCGACGAGGACCGCGTTTTGCACCTGTAGCGTGATAAATGCAGTCCTCGTCGCCGTCACGCCCCGCGGAGCCCGGGGGTGGCCCTACCGCAGCGATCGTTTGAAGGTCGACACGGAGCCGGAGAAGATGCTGGCGACGTAGACGTTCTTGTCGTCTGGGCTGACGGCGATCCCGAAGGCACCGACGATCGCCTTGCCCTCGCGGCAGCGCTTGCCTTTGGGGAACTGCGAGATGCAGCCTGCGCTGCCCCGCTTTTGCCTCAGCACCCCGGTCGCCGGGTCGCGGTCGAAGATCGACACGGCATGGACCTGATTCGACGTGACGTAGACGCTCCTGCCGTCCGGGGCCACCGCGACGGACCCCGCGCGCTTGAGGGCCTCGCCGTCCCCACAGGTCCCACCGCTTCCGTTTTCGGAAATGCAGCCCGCCTTGCCCGGCTTCTGGGTCAGCGCGCCGGTCGCCGGGTCGCGGTCGAAGATCGACACGGCGCTGGAACCGGCTGCTGCCAGGTAGAGGCTCCTGCCGTCCGGGCTGACGTCGAGGTCGCCAAGCGCCAGCGCCCTGCCGACCTGGCAGGCGCCGGCCGTCCCGTCTTCGGAAATGCAGCCGGCCGTGCCCGGCTTCTGGGTCAGCGCTCCGGTCGCCGGATCGCGGTCGAAGATCGCCAGCGCGCTGGGTTTGGTACTGGTGACGTAGACGCTCTTGCCGTCTGGGCTGACGTCCACCTGCAGCGGGTCCCCGACCCCCCTTGCGGTCTGGCAGCTAGCCCCGGGGGTCCCGGAAACACACCCCGCCGTACCGGGCTTCTGGGTCAGGTTCCCGGTCGCCGGGTCGCGATCGAAGATCGAGATCGAACGGCTGGTCGGGTTCGCCTCTTCGCTTCGGTTGTTGACCTGGGCGACCGAGGTGACGTAGACGCTCTTGCCGTCCTGGCTCACCGCGATTCCGATCGGCGCTTGAATCGACTCCGCCTTCTGGCAGGCACCGCCAGTTCCGTCCTTTCCGGTCTCCGAGATGCAGCCCGCGGTGCCGGGCTTCTGCTTCAGCGCCCCGCCCGGGCCGCGGTCGAAGACGGCGACGGCGTCCGAGTCGAAGCTGGTGAAGTAGACCTGCTTGCCGTCGGGGCTGACCACGACGCCCTGGGGCTCGTCGAAAGCCCTGGCGCGTCCGCAGCCGCCATCCGCGTACTCCTCTTCGGTGACGCAGCCCGCGACGCCGCGCTTCTGGGTCAGCCGGCCGGTTGCCGGGTTGCGGTCGAAGATCGCGGCCCCGCTGGGCACGCCTCCATAGCTGGCGACGTAGACGTTCTTGCCATCCGGGCTGATCGCGATTTCTTCCGCCGCCTCGAGGGCCTTGCCGTCCTGGCAGATGCCTTGGTACTCGGGAGGTTCAGCGAACTGCGACTGCTTCGTGATCACAGGGGTCCCGCCGGTTTCGGAGATGCAGTCGCCGGTACCGCGCTTCTGTGAGAGCTCGCCCAACCCCCAGGCGGCGGTCGCCGTGGAGAGGGTCAACGCCACCGCGGCGACGAGGACCCCCAGCGGCCTCCAACTGGACCTACCTGCGGCAACAGTCCAACGATCCTTGCGCGTCATGTGCGCCTCCCGATGTCCGAGTGACCGATTGCGACCACTCCAACCGGCGCGAACCGCGAAGGTCGTGGTCCCGGTTCCGCGAGCCAACACATGTTTGAAGACAGCCGCGGCGACGGACCGAAACGAACGGGTGCATCTCACAAATCGCGGCAACCTAGACTGGGCGCGTGTCGATCCTCCGGCGCCTCGGCCTGGACGCGCCCGTCGTACAGGCGGGAATGGGCGGAGGCCTGAGCCGGCACGAGCTGGCCGCCGCGGTATCGGAGGCGGGTGGCCTTGGGACGATCGCGGTCGGCGGCGGCGAGGCGATTCGGCGTGAATTGGAGAGGGCGCGGGAGCTGACCCGGCGGCCGGTCGCGGTCAACCTGCTGCTGCCGTTCGCCCGCCGCGACTGGTTCGCGGCGGCCGGCGAGGCCGACGCCGTGGTGACGTTCTGGGGCAGACCACGACGCCGGACGCCGGGCGTCTGGATGCACCAGTGCGGGTCGGTCGCCGAGGCTCGGGCTGCCCACGCCGCCGGGGCCGACGCCGTCGTCGTCCAGGGCGTCGAGGCCGGTGGGCACGTGCGCGGCACCCTGCCCGCGCTCGAGCTGCTGGAGCGGGTGCGCGCCGCGCTGTCCACCGACTGCGAGGTGCTGCTCGCCGGTGGGATCGCGGGGCCCGAAGACGTCAGGCGGGCACTCGATGCCGGCGCCGTCGCCGCGGTGGCCGGCACCCGGTTCCTGCTCTCGGAGGAGAGCCGCGCCCACCCGGAGTACCGCAAGCGCCTGCTCGCCGCCGAGGCGACGATCCTCACCGAGCTGTTCGGTGCCGGCTGGCCGGCGCCCCACCGCGTCGTCGCCAACGCGGCGACGGAACGCGGCCTTGCCGGCGATCCACGCGGCCCGCGGCTGAACCGCTTGCTGAACCGGCTGCTGGCGCCGGGCGCCCGGTACGCGCCGGCCGGCTTCCAGGGCCGCCTGGCCCGAGCGCAACGTCCCGACAGCCGCCTCCTCACCCCGCTGGGCCCAACCGACGACGGGCCGCCCAACCTGCTCGACGCCGGTCCGCTCTACGCAGGCGAGACGGTCGCTCGCATCGACGACGTGCGGCCGGCGGCCGAGCTGGTCGGAATGCTGACGCCCTGACGGCGCGCGATCATTGTGCCCTCTGCAGCCGGGCCGGCCGGGGCAGCGTCTCCCCCAGGATCAGGCGGGCGCGGTAGTAGATCGCCTCGTAGGCCTGGGTGTCGAGATCGTCGGTCCCGCGAGGGTCGAGCTCGGGCCGGCCGGGACGCTGCCGTACGACGCCGTTGAGCCTGCCCCGGGAGACGAAGGTGGTGGTCGGTGGTGCGCTCATCGCTACGCTCCTTTCGTAGTTTGTTGAGTATCTAACTCAAGAATAGCAAGAAATAAAAAGAGGTCGGACCTGGCGCCGTCGACGAAGCGGTGGCGAGTTGGGACGGGGCGCGACCCGGCAAAAGGGCGCCCCGTCCCGTCGCCCCTTCAGGCGGCTGCAGACACCTCTGCGCCGCCCCCACCCTTCGGATCATGGGGAGTCGAGGCCCCGTGACCGTCGGTTGAGAGCGCACCGCTGAAGCTCTTGGCCTGGCCGGCGCGCAGGTGGACGATCTGCCCCTCGCGCAATTCCAGGCGCTGTAGCTCGGACCGGGTCAGCTGGGCCCAGACGTCGGTCCCGTCGCCGAGCACGACCTCGACCCGGACCTCGAACCCGAGCGGCACGACGCGGCGGATCATCGCCTCCACCGTGCCCTCGTCGGAATCGAGCACGACCTGCATGTCGTGCGGTCGCACGAAGTGCTCGCCGAGGCGATTGACCTCGCCGACGAAGCTCATCACGAACTCGTTCGCCGGGTCGTCGTAGAGGTCGGCGGCGGTGCCGGCCTGCTCCACCCTCCCCCGGTTCATCACCATCAGCTGCTCGGCGACGTCCATCGCCTCCTCCTGGTCGTGGGTGACGAAGATCGTCGTCACGCCGGTCTCGTCGTGGAGGCGGCGCAGCCAGGCGCGCAGGTCCTTGCGGACCTTCGCGTCGAGGGCGCCGAAGGGCTCGTCGAGCAGCAGCACCTGCGGCTCGACCGCCAGCGCCCGGGCCAGGGCCATGCGCTGGCGCTGTCCGCCCGACAGCTGGGAGGGCAGCCGGTCGGCGAGGCCGTCGAGCTGGACCAGCTCGAGCAGCTCGTGCACCCGCGCCGAGATCGCCGGCTTCTTCCACTTGCGGATCTTCAGGCCGAAAGCGACGTTGTCGAACACCGACATGTGCTTGAAGGCGGCGTAGTGCTGGAAGACGAAACCGACTTCGCGCTTCTGCGCCGGCCGCTTGGAGACGTCCTCGCCGCGGATCATCACCCGCCCGGCGTCGAGCGTCTCCAGCCCGGCGATCGCCCGCAGCAGCGTCGACTTGCCGCTGCCGCTGGGGCCGAGCAGCGCCATCAGCGAGCCGTCCGGGACCTCTATCGATACGTCGTCGAGCGCCTGGAAGTCATCGAAGCGCTTGTACGCTCCCTCGACTGCGATAGCCATCAGGCGTCCTCCTTTCCTTTCAGAAGGTTCATTGCCAGCAAGGTTGAGAAGGCGAGCACGGCGAGCAGCACCGAGGCCGCGTAGGCAGCCGGGTACTGGAACTGCTCGAACTGCTTGGAGACGAAGATCGGCAGCGTTTCCGTCTGCCCGGAGATCTTCCCGGAGACGATCGAGACGGCGCCGAACTCGCCGAGCACGCGGGCGGTGCTGATCACGATGCCGTAGGCGACCCCCCAGCGGATCGCCGGCAGGGTCACCCGCCAGAAGGTCTGCCAGGCGTTGGCGCCCAGCGTCGAGGCGGCCTGCTCCTGCTCGGTGCCGATCTCCTGCAGCACCGGGACCGTCTCGCGGACCACGAACGGGACCGAGACGAAGACGCTGGCGAGGACCATCCCCGGCAGCGCGAAGAGGATCTTGAACCCGGCCTCGCCGATCCCGGCGAACCAGCCGCCGAGCCCATAGAGCAGGAACAGCGAGAGGCCGATCACCACCGGGGAGATCGCGAACGGGAGGTTGATCACCGAGTCGATCAGGACGTTGCCGCGCCAGCGGTGGCGGACCAGGAGGATCGCGCAGACGACGCCGAAGATCGTGTTCAGCGGCACCGAGATCGCCACCATCAGCAGCGTTATCTCAAGCGCGTGGATCGCGTTCGGCGTCGTGATCGCCTCCAGCGGCGCCGCGAGGCCGTCCTCGAAGGTCTTGAAGAAGATCATCCCTACCGGGGCCAGCAACAGGACCAGCAGGTAGCCGAGACCGAGCGAGCGAAGCCCCCAGCGGCTCTTCGCGGAGACGGTCATCCGCGAGTGCTCCAGCGCTGGGCGAGACTGACGACGGCAAGCAGGAGAACCGAGGCCAGCAGCAGGACCACGGACACTGCTGCCGCCCCGCTCTCGTTGCCGGATTCGATCAGGTTGAAGATGTAGACCGATCCGACCTCGGTTTTGAAGGGGATGTTGCCGGTGATCAGGACCAGCGAGCCGAACTCGCCGAGCGCCCGGGCGAAGGCGAGGGCGACGCCGGCGGCGATCCCCGGCAGCAGGTTCGGGAAGATGATGCGGCGGAAGATCGTCATCCCGCCGGCGCCGAGCGAGGCCGCCGCTTCCTCCATCTCGCGGTCCATCTCCAGCAGCAGCGGCTGCACGGCCCGGACGACGAAGGGCAGCGTGACGAAGAGGAGGGCGAGGACGACCGCGGTGCGGGTGAAGGCGACGTCGACCCCCACCGGGCTGTCTTTCCCGTACAGGGTCAGCAGCGTCAGCCCGGCGACGATCGTCGGCAGCGCGAACGGCAGGTCGATGAAAGCGTTGACGGCCTTCTTGCCCGGGAACTCGTCGCGGACCAGGATCCAGGCGATGATCGTGCCGAAGACGGCGTTGATCGCGACCACGATCAGCGAGGAGATCACGGTCAGTTTCAGCGCCGCCACCGCCTGTGCGCCTGAGACCGCGTCCCAGAAGCCCGCGAGGCCGCCGTCGAGCGACTTGGTGACGACCGCCGCCAGCGGCAGCAGGACGATCACGCTCAGGTAGAGCGTGACCAGACCGCGACCGGCCCAGACTCCCCTGCCGTCGGGGAGCCCGGACCGCTCGCTGGTGGCAGCACCACCCCCGGGCAGGGGGATTCCTGGCCCGGGGACGGTGAGGGTGCCGCTGTCGGAGCTAGCCGGCAGTCGAGACCCCCAGTTCCTCCTCGATCTTGGTCACCTTGCCGGTGCCTTCTTCGAAGAATTCGTCCTTCACTTTCTCCCAGCCGCCGAACTTGGCGATCTTGAAGAGCCCGGGCGGGTTCGGGAACTGTTTCGGGTCGAGGATTTTGGGGTTGACCGGGCGGTAGCCGGTTTCGGCCCACTTTTCCTGGCCCTCGTCCGACCACAGGTAGTCGACGAACGCCTGGGCGTCCGGTGAGGATCCTTTGGTGACCGCGATCGGGGTTTCGATCAGGATCGTGTTGTCGGGGATCGTGTATTCGATGTCTTCGCCGGCCTCTTCGGCGGCGATTGCCTCGTTCTCGTAGGAGAGCAGGACGTCGCCCTGGCCCTGGGTGAAGGCGGTCAGCGCGTCGCGGCCGCTGGCCGGCTGCACCTCGGCCTTTTCGAGCACGGTCTTGACCGCGTCGAGCGCCTGGGCGGGCGACTTGCCGTCCTCGATCTGGGACCCGTAGACGGCCATGATGTTCCAGCGGGCCGCTCCCGAGCTGAAGGGGTTCGGGGTGATGATGCTGACGTCCTTGGTCAGCAGGTCGTCGAAGGACTCGAGCCCCTCCGGGTTGCCCTTGCGGACCACGAACACGACCACCGAGTTCTCGACGATGCCGTTGTACGGCTGTTTCGACCAGCCGGCGTCGACCTGGCCTTCTTCCACCAGCCGGGTCATGTCGCTCTCGATCGAGAAGTGGACGACGTCGGCGGGCTGGCCGGCCGCGACCGCGCGGCTCTGGTCGCCCGAGGCGCCGAAGGAGTTGCTGAAGGTGACGCCGGAGCCGTCGGCGCTGGCCTGGAAGCCGGGCTCGAGCGTCTCTTCGTAGACGGTCTGGGGAGTCGAGTAGCCGACCACGGCGATCTCGCCACCGCCGCCGCCCGAGGCGGTCGAGTCGGAGCCGCCGCAGCCGCTCACGACCACCGCGGCGACCATCAGGAGCAGGCCGGCAAACAACGCCCCCGCCCTCTTGCTGCTCTTGCCACGCTTCGTCATCGCGCCCCTTCCCCTCTTTCTTGATGCTTTTGCTAAGGAATCGAGCGCGGCACCTTAGCATAAAGTCGATCAGCAAAGTCAGGAAGGGGCCGAGGCGCCCAGGAACCGCGTCTCTCAAACGCAAATCGCCCTGGTCCGCGAGAACCAGGGCGACGAAAGAACGAGAGGAGATCGGCGGCTACAAGCCGCGAGCTTCAGCGTGAATACTCGGGGGGCAGCCTCTTCCCCAGCAGATCGGTGCAGCCCATGCCCCTCCATTGCTTGAGGAACGTTTGAAGTCTGTTGTGCCAGTCCTTCACCTCGAGAATGTAGGGCTCACCGTCCAAGCTTGGGTCCAAACCTTGGATGTCCTCCCAGAGGCCCGGAACTTCCCGATAGATACGGGACTGAAGAGTCGATAGGAGCGCCTGACACTTAGCTTCTTTCTCCTTCTTCGTCATCTCCTTTGGCAGCGCCTTCGGCGGCTTTGGCGGTGCCTTCGTCGCCGGAACTCCCCTCGGCGGACGACCGCCGTCCTCCAAGCGACCCGGGATCGAGCCTTTGGTGCCGCCGCCTGGGGGAAGGCAATTCACGGCCACCGGGCAGGGAATGGGTGAGGGCTCCTGGGTCGGGGCCGGCGGGTCGTGGACCTCGATGATCTCGCCCGGTCGCCCGGTGCCGGGGATCGCGGCCCCTCCGCCACCTCCGCCCCCGCCCTGCGTCAGCGTGCAGGGTTCGTTGGTGGCGTGGTTCCAGCCAAGGTTCCCGACGACTGACGAACAGGTCCCGACCTGCTGGTTGATCATCGCCGCGGCTGAGGTAGGGACAAGCATCTGGACGGTGCCGGCGAAGGCGAAGAGCACCATCAACGAGGCGATCGAGGTCTTTCGAGACCTGGTGGGTAGCGAGAACCTCATCGGCGTCGAGTGCATGTAGAGGTCCTCCGTTGGTGAGATAGGTCTGCG
The DNA here is from genome assembly GCA_963799835.1 of uncultured Solirubrobacterales bacterium. Lineage (GTDB taxonomy): Bacteria > Actinomycetota > Thermoleophilia > Solirubrobacterales > 70-9 > VAYN01. Next base: position 1,886,973 of record CAWCYE010000002.1, on the reverse strand, counting down.
CAACTTGCGCCCGGTGGGGTGCGATCTAAGACGGTGGCGTTTAGCGATGCAACCCGTCTCGGACGAGCGTCTAGGTCTGCGCCTGGACTTCTTTCAGGCCCCGTCTACCACTCGACTGATGCTGATCGACCGACGGATCCTCGAATCTGGCGCGTGGGCGTCTCCGATGGGGAAGAAATGGGAGGCAGCCAAGTCCCTTGATTAATCGCCTCCAGGAGGAGGAGCGGCCAACGGGCAGCTCATCGACCTGGAGCATCGACCCTCTCGAGGCGCCGAAGGCGGAGTACGCTTTTGCGAGCGAGCCGAGTGGGATCGGCCTAACCCAGGAGGAGAGCGATGTACGACTACGTGATCGTCGGAGCGGGGTCTGCCGGATGCGTGCTGGCGGCGCGCCTTTCCGAGGACCCGGACGTCAGCGTCCTGTTGCTGGAGGCCGGGCCTCCCGACACCAACGAAAACATCCACGTGCCGCTCGGCTACCTACAGCTGGCCCGGACCGAGATCGACTGGGACTACCGGACCGCGCCCGAGGCCAACTGCAACGGACGCCAGCTGGCGCTGCCGCGGGGCAAGGTCCTCGGCGGCTCCTCGTCGGTCAACGCGATGGTCTACATCCGCGGCAACCACGCCGACTACGACGAATGGGGCGTGTCCGGCTGGGGCTGGGACGACGTCTTCCCCTACTTCCTCAAGTCCGAGGCGAACGAGCGCGGCGCTTCGGAGTGGCACGGCGCCGACGGGCCGCTGCCGGTCTCCGACCAGCGCTCCGGCAACAAGATCACCCCGGCCTTCGTCGAGGCGGGGGTCGAAGCCGGCCTGGCCCGGAACGAGGACTTCAACGGCGCCGAGCAGGACGGGGTCGGGATGTACCAGGTGACCCAGCGCGGCGGTATGCGCGCCAGCGCGGCGGTCGCCTACCTGCACCCGGCGGTGGAGCGCCCCAACCTCACCGTGATGCCCTATATGCGGGTCGACCGGATCCTCTTCGACGGCACCCGGGCCGCGGGTGTCGTCGCCACCCAGCTCGGTCAGGAGCAGGAGCTGCGCTCCGAGCGGGAGACGATTCTATGCGGCGGCAGCTTCAACTCGCCGCAGCTGCTGATGCTCTCCGGCATTGGCCCTGGCGAACACCTGGCGATGCGCGAAATCGAGCTGCTGGTCGACCAGCCGGCGGTCGGCGAGAACCTCTCCGACCATGCCGCCAGCTACGCGGTCTGGACCACGCCGGAGCCGGAGAGCCTGCTGGCGGCGCTGGAGCCGGCGGCGCTGGAGGAGTTCGCCGCCGGCCAGACCGGGCCCTTCGCCTCGAACCTGGCCGAGGCCGGCGGCTTCGCCCGGGTCGAGGCCGGCGTCGACGCTCCCGACACCCAGTTCCACGTCGCCCCGCTCCAGATCGTCGACGAGGGAATGTCCGAACCCGAAGCGCACGGGGTCTGGGTCTCCCCCTGCCTACTCACCCCGCGCAGCCGCGGCTCGGTCCGGCTCGCCTCCAGCGACCCCAGCGCGAAGCCGATCGTCCGCAACGACTTCTTCACCGCCGAAGGCGACATGGAGCGGATGACCGCGGCGGTCGAGCTGATGCAGGAGATCTGTGCCCAGCCGGCGATGCGCCCCTACTGCGCCCAGCCGTTCACCGGCCCCACCGGCGACTCCAAGGCCGAGCTGCGCGCGCACGTCGCCGCCACCACCTTTCCGATCTACCACCCGGTCGGCACCTGCTCGATCGGCACCGTGGTCGACTCCGAGCTGCGGGTCCAGGGCGTCGAGGGCCTGCGCGTCGTCGACGCCTCGGTGATGCCGACCGTCCCCCGCGGCAACACCAACGCGCCGGTGATCGCCGTCGCCGAGCGCGCCGCCGACCTGATCAGGGGCGAGAAGCCGCTCGGCGCCGCCGGCGCCGAGGCCGCGGCTCGTGCCTAAGGGCTAAGCGCCTGCGCCCAGGGCTCTGTCGATGAACGGGCCGAGCAGGTCGGCCACCGCCGTGGCGGTGGACTGAGGCGATTCGCTGGGCGCGGTGATGTAGCTGATCGCGAGCCGGACCAGGGCCTCGGAGAGAAGGCGGGTGTCGGCCGGCGGGGCCTGCGGCCAGCCCTCTTCGATCACGGCGGCGAGGCGGGCGGTGGCCCACTGGACCACCGGCACTCCCTGGGTGGTGACGAAGGGGAGCAGGCCGCCGGTGCCGTCGTCTGAGAGCAGGATCCGGATCATCGGGTCTTCGGCGGCCGAGCGCAGGAACAGCTCCAGGGCGGCGCCGACGGCGGCCCGGGGATCGTCCAGATGCTGCTTGACGGCGTCCTCGACCTGGTCGAGGAAGCGCTCGCCCTCATGGATCACGAACGCCTGCCCGAATTCGTTGCGGTTACCGAACTCCTTGTAGAGAGTCTGGCGGCTGACCCCGGCGCCGGCGGCGATGTCCGACATCGTTATCTGTGACCAGGCACGCTCCTGCACCTGGTCGCGGGCGGCGCCGAACAGGGTTTCGCGCAGGAGCTCGCGGGCGGCCTCGGGGTAGGGGGTTCGGGCGCTCGCCACGCCCGCCATCGTCGCACCGGCGGCGGTCAATCCTCACTCCCGGCGGGCTCGAAGTCGACCTTGTCGCGGACGCCGCAGTCGGGGCAGGCCCAGTCGTCGGGAACCTCGCTCCAGGGCGTGCCCGGCGGGAACCCCTCACGCGGGTGCCCGGCCTCCTCGTCGTAGAGGTAGCCGCAGCTGGGACAGCGCCAGGCGCTCACGACGCGGCCCCGTAGCGAGCAAGGACCCGGCGGCGCCGGCGCGGGGAGACGTTGGCCCGGGTGACGTCGCCGCCGTAGTGATTCAGCAGGCGCGGGTCCATCACCCGCCGCCACAGCGGCGGCACCCAGGCGAGGACGATCATCCCGGCGTAGCCGGTGGGCAGCTGCGGTGCTTCCTCGACGTGGCGCAGCGCCTGGTAGCGGCGGGTCGGGTTGGCGTGGTGGTCGCTGTGGCGCTGCAGGTGGTAGAGGAGGACGTTGGAGGCGACGTTGTTGCTGTTCCAGCTGTGTTCCGGCAGGCAGCGCTCGTAGCGGCCGTCCTCGCGGCGGCGGCGCAGCAGGCCGTAGTGCTCGAGGTAGTTGACGACCTCCAGCAGGGAGAAGCCGATCACCGCCTGCGCGATCAGGTACGGCAGGACGACCGGGCCGAAGGCGATTACCAGGGCGGCGAACAGCGCCAAGGTCATCGCCCAGGCGCCGAGGACGTCGTTGCGCAGCGTCCAGTGCGAGGCGCCGAGGCGGTCGAGGCGGGCGGTCTCGATTCCCCAGGCCGAGCGCAGGCTGCCGGCGACGGTGCGCGGAAGGAAGGCCCAGAAGCTCTCCCCCAGTCGCGAGCTGGCGGGGTCCTCTGGGGTGGCGACGCGGACGTGGTGGCCGCGGTTGTGCTCGATGAAGAAGTGGCCGTAGCCGGTCTGCGCCAGCGCCACCCGGCTCAGCCAGCGCTCCGAGCCGGAGCGCTTGTGGCCGAGCTCGTGGGCGGTGTTGATGGCGATGCCGCCGACCACGCCCATCGTCGCCGCCAGGCCGATGCTTTCCAGTGCCGCGAGGTCGCCGCTGGACCAGAGCCAGCAGGCGAGGATGAGGCCGGCGTACTGGATCGGGATGAAGAGGTAGGTGCACCAGCGGTAGTAGCGGTCCTGCTCGAGCCACTTGAGGACGCTGTCGGGCGGGTTGGTCGCGTCCATCCCGATCGCCAGGTCGAGCAGCGGAAAGGCGACGAAGACGAGGACCGGACCGAGGTACCAGAAGGCGCCGAAGCCGGTCAGCGCCACGAACCCCCAGGCCATGAACGGCGCCAGCGGAATCAGGATGCCGAGCAGCCAGGCGTAGCGCTTGGGGTCCCGCCAGGTCGCCGGGTTTACCTCCACCTCCTCGTGGGGATGGTGATGCGCGTGCGCGGTCGCCTCCATTTCGCTGCCTCCTTGCAAGCCGACGGTGGACGAAACCCTAGGTTGACAGATAGACCTGATTTGTCAACTTCGGGTACACAGGAGGCCAAGCTGTCATGGGGCCGACCCGACTCAATGTGGAGCCGGCCCCCTGCAGCTACTTGCTTCCTAGCCCAGCTTCTGGACGGAGACCACCGGAATGGCCTGCTCGCAACTTGCGATCTTCACCTGCTCACCCCCTCTCGCAGTACTGGGATGTCCCTGATTCCGGGACCGGGTTAATGGTGGAGCCGGTTCCACCAATGAGGGAATACAACCGATAAAGCTTTGCGAAGTGCGACGTTTAGAACTAACCTCAACTACTCAGATCGCCCACAGCAGAGGAGCCCCAATGCCGGTAAAGACGCACACCGTGATTGATCAGAACGCGCTCAAAGCGCTCGCCCATCCTGCCCGGGGCCACGCGCTCCACATCCTCAATCAGAGAACGGCGAGCCCGAAGGAACTGGCCCAAGAGGTCGGGACGAGCGTCGGAAAGATGGCCTATCACGTGCGCGAGCTGAACAAGGCCGGCTACATCGAGCTGGTATCAACCGAGCCGCGTCGGGGCGCGACGGAGCACTTCTACCGGGCGATCAAACGCGCCGCTTTCTCCGATGAGGAATGGGCTCTTGTCCCCGAACCGGTGCGCTCGGGGATCGTCGGACGGCAGCTGAAAATCACCGGCGACCTGATAAGCGAAGCGCTGGATTCCGGCAGCTTCGAGCACCGCGACAACCGACACCACAGCCTCCAGGAATGCGTGGTCGACGAGCAGGGCTGGGCGGAAGCGATGGACCTGCTGACGGAGACGATGGAGAGGCTGACCGAGATTCAGGCGACCAGCGCAGAACGTCGCCTTGAGAATGAGGAGCCGGGAGTCCCGATGGTGGTCTCCCTGATCGGCTTCGAAGGGGCCGAGGCGCCCAGCTAGATCTTCAGCAGCACGAAGGTGTTGAGGGCGAACAGCACCGCGAAGACGACAGTGGCGCGATCGAGGTTGCGCTCGACCATCGAGCCGCCGCCGACGCCGCTGCCGCCGGCGCCGCCGATGCCGAAGGCGCCGGAGAGGCCGGCGTCTTTGCCCGAGTGCAGGAGCACCAGGAAGATCAGGACGACCGAGATGATCACCTGGATGACGCTGAGGAACGTGTACATGGCGGGGAAGTCTAGAGGGCTCTAGCCCTGCGGGACTTTCTCGCGCGGCTCCTCCACCCCGCCGGGCTCACCGACCCCGTTGGCGGAGCCGTTGGATCCGGCCCGGTCGAGCATCTCCACCGCCTCGGCGCGTAGTTCGGCGTCGAGCACGGCGAAGTCCTCGTCGGAGAGCTTGCCGGCGGCGTGGTCGAGCTGGGCGTCGCGGATCTCCCGGTACTTGGCTTCCTTGCGGGCATCGGACTCGGTCCGCACCAGGGCGCCGCGGCGGCGCCCCCGCGAGGGCCAGAGGGCGATCAGGGCGCCGGAGAGCGCGATCAGCCCGCCGATCCACATCCAGGTGACGAGCGGATCGACGATCACCTTGAAGGTCGCCGGCGAGCCCTCGGTCAGGTAGCCGCGGGCTATCCGGCTGGCGGTCAGGTCCTGCAGTTTGGAGATCTGGGCGAGGGCGACGCCGCGAAGCCTGGGGTTGGTGGCGGCAGCGCGCATCAGCGCCCCGATCGCTTTGCACTGGGCGGGGGTCCCCGGCGCGCCTTGGATGCAAGCTTCGAAGCCTTCGTCAGCCGCGCGCGCCTGGCGCTGGATCGCGTTTACGTCCGGCTGCACGGCCATCCAGAGGTCTCTCAGGAGCCCGGCCTGCAGGCCCACCTCGCTGGTCGCCTCGCCGGCGAAAAAGCTGCCGATCGTCCCGGTCCCCTGGCCGGTCGGCCTGAAGAAGCGCCGGCTCGGGCGCAGGGTGGCGAGGAGCTCGCCGTCCTCCTCGACCCGGACCACGGAGCCGAAGGTGAACTTCTCCACATCGACGGCGACGGTCGGCTTCACGTAGGTGACCTCCATCCCGTTGACCTCGGCGCTCTCCCCCGGGCGCAGGGAGACGTTGCGGTTGGTCTGGAAGCTGGAGGAGGCGGCGATGCCGATCAGCAGCACGGCGATGCCGGCGTGGACGATGTAGCCGCCGTAGCGACGGCGGTTGCGGGAGACCAGCCCGGCCAGGGCGCCCGGCATCGAGCCACCGGAGATCGAGCGCCTCGCCGCCGCCCCGCTCCAGAACTCCTGGGCCAGGCCGGAGAGGGCGAAGGCGGCGAAGGCGAAGAGCGCCAGCGCCCACGGCCTCTCGGCGGCGTCGGTGAAGGCGACCAGGCCGACCAGGGTGAGGGCGGCGACGATCAGCGGCACCCGGAAGACGCGCTTGGCGGAGGCCCAGCTGACCCGCCGCCAGGCCAGCAGCGGGCCGATCCCGGTGAAGAGGACGAGCCCGATCGCCAGCGGGGTCGTGTAGCGGTCGAACCAGGGCGCGGCCAGCGAGGCCTTCTCGCCGGTGAAGAGTTCGGAGATCAGCGGGAAGAAGGTCCCCCAGAAGATCACCACGGTGAGGCCGACCAGCAGCAGGTTGTTGACCAGGAAGACCGCCTCCCGGGAGACCAGGGAGTCAATCCGCTTCGGCGAGCGCAGGTCGTCGAGGCGGGAGACGATCAGCGCCGCCGAGCCAACCATGACGATGGCGATCAGGCCGAGGATGTAGGGGCCGACGGTGCTGTCGCCGAAGGCGTGGATCGACTGCAGCACCCCGGAGCGGACCAGGAAGGTGCCGAGCAGGGCCATCGAGAAGGTGCCGACGACGAGGCAGGCGTTCCAGACTTTCAGCATCCCGCGCTTCTCCTGGACCATGATCGAGTGCAGGAACGCGGTCCCCAGCAGCCATGGCATCAGGGCGGCGTTCTCGACCGGGTCCCAGGCCCAGTAGCCACCCCAGCCCAGCTCGGTGTAGGACCAGCGGGCGCCGAGCAGCAGGCCGAAGCCGAGGAACGCCCAGGCGATCAGCGCGAAGCGGCGGGTGGCGCGGATCCATTCCGCGTCGAGGCGGCGGGTGACGAGGGCGCCGATCGCGAAGGCAAAGGGGACGGTGAAGGCGACGTACCCCGAGTACAGCATCGGCGGATGGATCATCATGCTCGGGTGCTGCAGCAGCGGGGTGAGGCCGATCCCGTCGGCGGGGGCGGGGCTCAGGGTCGCGAACGGGTCGACGCCGGGCGCGAACAGCATCAGGCCGGTGAAGAAGGCGGCGATGCCCATCATCACCGCGGTCGCCCACGGGACCAGCTCGCGGAGCTTGTTGCGGGTGACGTAGAGGGCCGCGGCGGCGGCGATCGAGAGCACCCAGGCCCAGAGCAGCAGCGAGCCCTCCTGGCTCGACCACATCGCCGCCAGCTTGTAGAAGGCCGGCGTCTCGATCGAGGAGTGCTGCTGGACGATGTTGAAGGAGAAGTCGTCGCCGGCGAAGGCGAGCTCGATGATCGCGACGCAGGCGGTGAGCAGGGCGAAGAGCAGGTAGACGGCGCGGCGGGAGGCGTCTATCCAGCGGCGCTCGCCCTTGCGGCCGGCGAGTGCGAGGACGGCGGCGAGGACGGCGACCAGAAACGCCAGCGCCAGCAGGGCGCTGCCGAGGCTAGCCATCGCTCTTGGTCGTGAACTTCGACGGGCACTTCGTGACCAGGGTCTCCGGCTCGCCGGCGAAGGTTCCGTCCCGCACCTCACCGGTGAGGACGATCTCGCGGCCGCCGCGGAACGGGTCCGGGACCGTGCCGGTGTAGGTGACCGGCAGGCTCTCGCTGCCGCCGTCGCGGTCGACGACGCGGAAGGCGATGCCCTCGCCCTCGTCGCGGATCGAGCCCTTGACTACCCTGCCGGTCATCTCGGCCCTGGTCCCGGGGGCGGCGCCGATCAGCTCCGAGGGCTGCTTCGCGTCGGTCGCCGCGGAAAAGGACGTGTATACGAGCGCCACCGCGAGCAGCACGGCGACGCTGAGCGCCGCTACGAGGCGGATCTTCCGCTTGCGGGTGGGGTCCACGGGCATCGGGGATTATCGCAAGGCGCGGCCGTGGGACAATCCCGGCCATGGCTGAGAACGGCGCAGGCGACCCGGTCCTCCTGATCACCGGAGCGAGCAGCGGCATCGGCGCGGCCACGGCCCGCGCCGCGGCCGGGAGTTACCGCCTCGTCCTCGCGGCGAGGCGACTGGAGGAGCTCGAGGCGCTGGCAGCCGAGCTGGGCGGCGAGGAACGCGCGCTGGCGGTCCGCTGCGACGTCACCGAGTGGGACCAGGTCGAGGCGATGGCCGCGGCGGCGCTGGAGCGCTTCGGCCGGACCGACGCCGTCTTCGCCAACGCCGGCTTCGGCGCCACCCGCGGCTTCATGGAGGAGGACGTCGAGCACTGGCGCTCGATGGTCCTGACTAACGTCTACGGCGCCGCGCTGACGATCCGCGCCACCCTCCCCCACCTGCTCGAGCGCGGCGACGGCCACTTCCTCATCACCAGCTCGATCGCCGGCCGCCGCGCCCTCCCCGGCTCCCTCTACTCGGCGACCAAGTTCGCTGCGACCGCGATCGGCGAGTCGCTGCGGGCGGAGCTGCGCCAGATGCACGACAACACGGCGATCAAGGTGACCCTGATCGAGCCGGGGATGACCGACACCCCGTTCTTCGACAACCGGCCCGGCGACTGGGCCCTGCGCGACGACGACATCGCCCGCGCGGTGATGTTCGCGCTCGAGCAGCCCGGCGGCGTCGACGTCAACGAGATCCTGATCCGCCCGACCAGCCAGCCGATCTAGCGGCGGTGCGGGAGACCGAGGCAGACCTGGTGAGGCTGCAGGGCCTGCTTGACGCCAGCTTCGCCGCCGCGGGGCCACACCTGCTCCGGATCATCACCCCCGAGCGCCGCCTCAGCGCCGAGCAGGTGGCCGCGAGGCTGACCGGGATGCGGCTCCTCGCTCTCGCCACCGTCACCGCCGACGGCCGCCCGCAGATCGGCCCGGTGGACGGGATCTTCCTCCGCGGCAGCTTCCACTTCGGCTCCGCCCCGGACTCGGCCCGGGCGAGGAACATCCGCCGCCGTCCGGACGTCAGCGCGACCCACCTTCCCGGCGAGGAGCTGGCGGTGACCGTGCACGGCAAGGCGGTCCCGGTCGACGTCCAGGCTGAGGAGGGAGCCGAGCTGCGCCAGACCCTTCTCGACGTCTACGTCCCCCGCTACGGCCCCGAGTGGGAGGAGTTCCTCGACTCCGGCCCCGTCTTCTGGCGAATCGATGCAGAGCGCATGTTCACCTTCACCGCACCCGACTAGCGCCCCGGGTGCTAGACCTCGGGCTCCGGCTTGTGCAGTCGGCGATGGGCCACCTCGTAGACGCTCAGCCGCCACGGCGGCCCGGGGTGCCGCTCACCAACTGCGAGCAGGAACAACTTCGGACTGTCATCTACAGCACCGCCCAGAAACACCGCTCCCCATCGACCAGCCGGCTGCGGGATGTAGAGCTTGACGCAGCCAGGCAGCCGCGTGCCATCGCGAGCTTCCGCATCGCAACGGTTTAGCCAGGCCGCCGGCACCCCATCGGTCTCGAGGCGCTGAATCATCGGCGCGATGGCCGCTCGGCCAGCATCCGTTGCTCGGGCAAGGTCCTCAGCCAGCTCCCGCTCGTCTACATGAACCGGAAAGGCCGGTCCGGACGACTGTGGGGCCATCTACCCCTCGCCGTCAGTGGGCAGGTCGCCGAAATGCTTGTCGAACTCCTCTAGCGATAGGCGCCTGCCGCCCGCGCGATCCAAGATCGCCTCCGCAGAGGTCTCTTTCGAGGGCCACTCCGGCGCGACCACAAGCCGACCGTCGGCCAGTGCCTCCTCGATCACATAGGACCCCTCGACATCACCGCTGAGCTTGACGTGACGCTGCTCCACAGGAGAAGCATCGCAGAGGGCGCGGTCGCCGCAGCTCAAAGACCGACCGGTTCGCTCGTTTTAGCGGCGGCCGAGCAGGGCCCGGACGGCGCGCCAGTAGGTGCGCAGGAGCAGTCGCGCTGGCCAGGAGCGGGCCAGCGGCGAGATGAAGGGGGAGTCGAGGTCCGGGGTCAGCCATTCGGCGAACTCAGCGGCGTCGACGGTCCGGCTCGCCTGGATGGCGCGGCGCTCCCGGAGAAGGCGCGGCAGCCAGCGCAGCGCTTCCAGGTTCGCCGCCAGCTTCTGTCTTCCCCAACCGCCCGAGACCGCGACCGCGAGGAGGGCCAGCTCGGTGGCGAGGAGTGCCGGGGCGAGCAGCGCCAGGAGCGGCGCCGGGTAGGTGCGGACGACGAAGGCGAGGCGGTTGCGCTCCAGCCAGCGCCACTTGTGCTCGCTGGCGCCGAACTCGTAGTCGTGGGCGACGAGCGCCGTCGGCTCGATGCCGAGGGCACCGCCGCGCATCCGCAGCCGCAGCGAGAGGTCGACGTCCTCGTGGTAGAGGAAGAAGCGCTCGGGGAAGCCGCCGAGCGAGCGCCAGGTGGCGAGGGGAACGGCCAGGCAGGCACCGGAGAGTGCTGGGACCTCGCCGGGGGCGGGCGCGTCGGAGATCGGCAGACCGTGCCCTCCGGCCCAGACGATCCCGGTGAAGTGGACCGGGTTGCCGGCGGAGTTGATCCGGGTGCCGTCGCCCTCGGCGACGAGCGCCTGCCAGGCCGCCCACCCCCGTCCCTCCAGCCAGGGACGCCGGATCGCCTCGCCGAAGCCCGGGAGCGGCGCGGCGTCGGGGTTGAGGACGACCAGCAGGTCCCCCCCGGCCTCGGCGGCACCGGCGTTGCAGGCGGCCGCGAAACCGGTGTTCCCGCCCATCGTCAGAACCCGCGCAGCGGGCGCCTGCGCCGCCACGAAATTAGGGGTTCCATCAGTCGAGCCGTTGTCGACGACGATCAGCTCGTCACCGGCGCTCAGCTCCCCCAGCAGCGCCGGCAGCGTTCGCTCCAGCTCCGTCTGGCTGTTCCAGGCGACGACGAGGATGGAGAGCGACGGGCGCACCGGCGCGGAGGCTATTCAGCCCTCCGCGCCGGTGCTTGCGTCGTGCTCGCTACTTCTTGCTCTTCTTCTTGCCGCCGCAGCTGGCGAGGTTCAACTTGTACTTGTTGTTCTTCACCTGCTTGCCGTTCTGCGCCTTCATGCTGAGGATGGCGGGGTGCTCGCCCTTGCAGATGTTCGTCGAGTTGACGATGAGGCCCTTCTTGCCTCCCTGCATCTTCAGGACGAACTTCTTTACCGCCACGTCGGGCACGTTGTTGAACACGGTCTTGATCCCGCCTCGCTTGGAGCTGATCACTCCGCGGAGCTGGATGTTGACCTGACCATTGAGGTCGGCCACCAGGTCCGGCAGCGTGTGCCCGCCGGGGACGAGGTAGACCGGCCCGCTCAACTTGCCGTCGATCAACGGCGAGGTCGCTTCCGCCTGTCCGTAGACCGAGCTCTTCGGGCATTTCTTCGCCGCCAGCTGCGGCCGGGTGCACACCGTCTTGATGTGGTTCTGGGCGACGAAGAACGCCGACGGCATGGTCAGCGCCGTGCGGGAGACGTTGGCGTCCCCTTTGCGGGCCGTCAGCGTCGCGGTCAGGCGCGGGTACTTGTTCCGCGTCGTCCCGCCGGTCAACTTGGTGACCAGCTTCGGCTTGAACTTCAGCGAGTTACAGCCGGTCGCCTGGAACGGCGTGTTGATGGCGTAGGAGCTGAACGCCGCCGGGTTGGTCGGGTCGCCGCCGCCCCCGTTGATCGCTCCGGTGGTTGCCTGCGCGGAGCAGTTCGTCGGGTTGACCATGAACTGGTTGCGGTCGATGTTGAAGTCGATCGTCCGCAGGTCCAGCTTCACGCCGTCGAACACGTCGGGGATGACGTCGGAGACCGCGTTGATCTGAGCGGTCTCCGGGTTGACCTTGAGGGCCACCCGGACCACGACGACGCCGAGGTCGAACGGTCCCGAGACAGCCGGGGTAATAACCGCCAGAGATAGCGGCGCCCCCTTGTACGGCCCGGCGAGGTACACGTTGCCGGGCAGTTTCAACGGGTTCGGACCCGTCCCCGACTCGGTCGAGGTGGTGCCGACCATGCTCGCCGCCCCACAGCTGGGGGCTTTCTGCTCGGCGACGCCGTTGTTGTTGGCGGCAGCCGCGATCGCACCCTCGGAGCAGTAGGGGATGCCGGCGAGCTTGCCGGTCAGGCCCTTCGGCAGGGTGACATCTACGAGCTTGACCTCCTGCTGGCCGTCGGAGCGGCCGATGTGGACCCGGAACGGGCTAAACGCGCCGCCCTGGGCGTTGTCGGTTTTCGCCGTGTAGGCGGGTGCGAACGGCCGCGCCGCCAGCGTGGTCGGGCAGGCAGCGCCGCCCGGCGCACTCGTCAGCGTGAAGCTGCTGGACGGGTTGGCGTTGGCCTGGCCGGACCACGGCACCATCGTGCTCGTCGTCTCCGCTTTCGCGCAGATCGGCGGGCTGCTCAGAACCTTGCGAGCGCCGTCGAACTTCAGGACGACCTCCTCGAACGGCGTCTGAGGCAGGCCTTTCGGCAGCGGACCGGCAAGCGAGCCAACGATCTGATCGTCAAACGTCGCGGTCAGCTGGCCCGTCGTCGGGTTGGCGGCGACGTTGCCGATCAACCGGCCGACGATGCCGAGTTTCACCGACTTGGCTTCGACGAGGACTCGGAACTCTTCGCCCGAGGTGGGGTCGGAGCTCTTCTGCTCGCCGACGTAGACTTTGCCTTTCAGCGGTTCGGAGAGGACTTCCGTCGTCACTTCAGCCGTGCCGACCTCAGAAGCCGCGGGGCAGGTGTTGTCCTCGTTCCGCTCGCCCTTGTTGAACTGGGCATCGGTGCAGGCGAGGAGGCCAACCGACCCGGACGGGTTGAGGCCCATGCCGGCCGGCATTTTCACCACAGCGCTGCGCAGGTGCGACTGGCCGATCGTGCTGCCGCCCGCATCCGGGTTCTCGAATGGCATCTCGGTGGTCACAGTCGGCGAAGCCGGCGAGTCGACCTGACCCGTACCGGGTTTGACGTCGATCGTCGGCTCGAACGGGATGTTCTCGCAGCCCTCCGGCTCTTCGCCTTCTGGGAGTTTCGCCTCGACCGGATTGGAGCCGACCGGGAAGTCCGGGTTCGGTTCACCGAACGAGTGCGCCCGGAACCAGGTCGAGTAGAGCTTGTTGGTCGCCGCCGCCTCGGGGTCGAAGCAGGTCGTCGGGTTGGTGATGAAGGTTTTGTTGCCGGCGATCCCGTTGTTGATCAGGCGGCTGATCAAGGTCGCGAACGGGGGCGTGAACGGCTCGCCCTCGATCGTGAAGCTCTCGTGGTAGTCACTCTCCCATGAGACTTCGGTCCTTAGCAGGACTTCCGTACCTGCCCCGACGAAGAAGCCGAACAGAGCCGGTTCGCCCGCCTCAGGCTCGAGATTGAAGACTTTGACGATCGTGTTGGTCGCCGGGCTCGGCGGACCGACGAAGCCCTTCGGAACGGCGGTGTTCCCCAGGCCCGGAATGTTGACGATCGTTCCGTCGACCGTATTGGACACGGTTACTTCCTCGGTGCCGGTCCTGGTCGCTTCGGTGCAGGCAGGGACGTGGAAGAAGTTGCCACTGCCTGGCGGATTCTCGACGAGCCGCCTGAAGTCCGTCAGCGAGCACTTGGCGGTGGCCTGAGGGTTGACGGTCAAGCCGGGAGGCAGGTCGACCCGCTGCGCCTCGATGTTCCGGTTGGCGAACGGCTCGACGATCGGCAGGAGGGGGATGTTGACCCCCGGCACGGGAGTGAAGACGCCGGCCCCGTGCTTGATGAAGAACTGGGTGAAGCCCACCGGTGGATGTCCGGCGGCCTGGGTGAAGAACTGGTTCGGCGTGAGCGCCGAACATTTCGGGGTGTCTACGGTGCACGTTCCCGACTGCCAGCCATCGGCGGGACTCTGTATTGCACCCTGCGGCTCGAGTATGTCGGCCGTGTCTGCCTGTGCGACGGATGCAGCCATCAGCATCCCCAAAGCCATCATCGCGACAGCGATTGAGCGCCTAATCAATTCAATTCCTCCTCGTTAATCCTTTTCCCAAAAAGAAACGAGGACGCTTCCCCTGCGTGGCGTCCAATCAAGGACGCCTCCCTAAAAGAACTGTAGCGTCTATAACGGCCGATTCAAGCCCTCGGGCTATTGCAATCGGGGTAACTTTCGTCCACTCAGGAGCACTACCGAGCCTGGCGTGCGCCTTTCTTTCCAGCGCCTTTGCCGGCTTTCCCGCACGGCGTCCGCAGCTTCGGGCGGCGGTTGGCTTTCTTGCCGTTCTGGCCCTTGAGCTGGACGATCGCCCTCACCGGCGACGCGCAGAGGTTGCGCGACGCGACCAGGAGGCCGTGCTTGCCCCCCGGCAGGGTGAGGACGAACTTGGTCACCGGCACGTCCGGGGTACGGTCGAAGGTGGTGCGGATCCCGCCTTTGAAGCTGTCGATCCGGCCGACCAGGTCGATGTCGACCTGGCCTTCCAGGTGGGCGACCATGTCCGGCAGCGTGTTGTTCGAGGAGCGCAGGAGGACCGGCCCTTCGAGCGGTTTGCCGAGCAGCGGCGTGAAGGCGCGCGCCTTGCCGTAGATCGAGCGTTTCGGGCATTCCTCGGCGTTGAACTGGACCCGGGTGCAGACCGTCCCGAGACTGGCCTGGTCGAGGAACAGCGCGTGCGGCAGCGCCACCGAGGCACGGCGAACGTTGGCGTCTTTGGGCCGGGTCCGCAGGGCGGCGCGCAGGCGCGGGTGCTTGGCGCGCTGGGTCTTCCCGAACAGCCGCAGCTTCAGCTTCGGCTTGAACTTGAGCCGTTTGCAGCCGACGCCCTTGAAGGGGTCGGAGACTTTGAAGGAGGAGAAGGTCGCCGGGTTGGTCGGGTCCGCCCCTCCCCCCGCAGCACGCCCTCCGTCGCCTGCTGGCGACAGTTGGTCCCGGTCAGCGCGAAGTCCTTGCGGTTGACGTTGACGAAGATCGAGCCGATGCTGAGCTTGGCGCCGCCGAAGACGTCGGGGATCGCGTTGGTGACGGGACGGATCTGCGCCGTTTCCGAGGTCAGGAAGAGCGGAACCCTGACGACGACGGTGCCGAGGTCGAAGGGCCCGGCGACGGCCGGGGTGACGACGACGATCGAGATGCGGGCGCGCTGGTAGGGACCGGCGAGGTAGACCTTGCCGTCGATCGTCAGCGGTTTCGGGCCGGTGCCCGCCTGCACCGAGGCGACGCCGATCTGGCTGTCGTCCGGGCAGCTGGCGTTTTTCCGCTCCGCGGCGCCGGCGCGCTCGGCGGCGTCTTTGATCTTCTCCGGCGGGCAGTAGGGGACGCCGGCGAGCTTCGCCGTCGCGCCTTCGGGCAGGACGATGTCGACGCCCTTCAGCTCCTGCTGCCCGTCGGGGCGCGAGAGGTGCGCGGCGAAGTTCGTGAACGTCTTCACCCCGCGGTCGCCGGGAGCGGCGGTGAAGCCCGGCGCGAAGGGCCGCTCGGCCATCGTTTTCGCACAGGCGCCGCCGCGGGGGCCGTTGGTCAGGGTGAAGCTCCCCGAAGGCGTCGCCGGGGCGTTACCGGTCCACGGGAGCATCCGGGCGACGGTCGTGTTGGGCCCGCAGATGGGCGGGCTGGTCAGGGTTCCCTTGGCGCCGTCGAACTGCAGCCTGAAGGAGCTGAACGGGACCTGGGGCAGGCCGCCCTGCTGGGGCTCGTCGAAGATCGCGGTGAGCTGGCCGGTGAGGGGGTTGGCGCTGATCTCCCCGATCAAGCGGACGTAGACGCCGTAGCGAACCGACTCGGCGTTGACGAAGATCCGGTACTCCTTGCCCGAGGTCGGGTCGCGGCTGAGCTGCTGGCCGAGGTAGACGGTGCCGGGCAGCGAGTTCGCGGGGAGGACCGGGGTCTGGATCGAGACCGTGCCGATCGCCGAGCCCGCGGGGCAGGCGATCGCCGGCGGGTGGACCCCGGCCGGGTCGGCGAAGCGGCTCAGGTCGCCGATCGCGATCCCCTTGCCGAACTGGGCGTCGGTGCACGCTTTGAGGTTCGGCGCGGCAGCCGGGTTCAGCCCCATCCCCTTCGGCAGCGTCACCTCGGCGCGCTTGACGTTCGCCTGGCCGATCTCTTTCGAGGGTTCGAAGGGCACCGTCGCGTTCAACGGCGGCCCCGGTCGGCGAGTCGGTCCGGGCGGTGCCGGGGTCGACGGCGATTCCCGGGTTGAACGGGACTTTGTCGCAGCCCGTCGGCCGGATGATCGGACCGACGGGCTGGGTTGGGGTGGTGTCGTAGTGGAGGCGGTTGGAGGACTGGTGCGAGTCGACGGTGAGGCCGGTGGTCGTCGAGCCGTTGCAGTTGCTGCCGACGGTGATGAAGCTGCCGTTTCCGGCGGTTCCTTTGAAGACGAGGCGGTTGCGGGCCAGCGGCACCGTGCTCGGGATCGCCCGGATCGTGAAGCCCTCGTGGTAGTCGTTCTCCCAGTTGACCGTTCCCTCGAGGTAGACGGAGAGGTTGACGATTCCCAGCAGGTTGACCCGGAAGCCGAACTCGGCCGGCTCGCCCTGTTTCGGGACGACGTTGAAGACCGGAGCCAAGACTGGGGGCGCGAGGCCGAGCAAGTCGACCGGGGTTACTTCCACCATCCCGACTTCCGCCCCTTTGACAAGACAGGTGGCCACGCCGCCGGGCCCCTGCAGATCGGCCTCGGTGCACTGCGGAGTCGCCTGTGGGTTGACGCTGAGGCCGGGTGGGAGGTCGACCCGGACGTCGCGGACATTGCCCTCGGGAAAGCCGAGGCTGGTGTTGAAGGTGAAGTCGGTGATGCCGAAGTCCGGCCGCCCGGCAACCTGGGTGTAGAAGACGGATTGCGGGCTGCCGTAGTTGCAGTTCGAGACGGTGCACGTCCCGGCTTCCCATTTGGAGACGCCGAATGCGGCGTTTGCCGCGGGCGGCCCGGCCAGGGCCAGAGTCGCTGCGACTATCGCTGCCAATCCCGCGACGGTCCCCCTCTTCGTGATCACCGATCCGCCTCTCTCATCGGTCCGCCTCCCCCTCCGATCTCATCGGCTCCCGCCTACCCGGTCCATCGCTCTTCAATCCTGTGCCTGGCGGGATGCCCGGGCGGTGTTTCCGCGGCATCCAGCTGCCTTCAGCGGCACTCGCTTGCGGCGCAGCTTCTTGCCGTTCTGCGCTTCGAAGTTGAGGAAGGAGAAGGAGCGGCGGGCACAGAGGTCGCGTGAGTTTTCGAGCAGGCCCTTCTTTCCTCCTTGCATCGTTAGGGTGAATTCGGTGACCGGCACGTCGGGCACGGCGGAAAAGACGGTCTTGATCCGCGCCTTGGCCGAACTGACTACCCCGCGCAGGCGGATGTTGACCTGTCCGCGCAGGTCGGCGACCAGGTCAGGCAGTTCGTTTCCGCCTGGGACCAGGTAGACCGGGCCGGCGAGCCCGTCGTCGAGCAGCGGCGTGATCGCCCTTGCGTGCCCGTACACCGACTCCGGGGGACAGGCGCGGGCGGCAAGCTGGGGCCGGGTGCAGACGGTGCGGATGTGGGCCTGGGCGAGGAACTCGGAGTGCGGCAGGATCACCGCGGCGCGGCGGATGTTGGCGTCCCCCAGCCGGGCCCGGAGGACCGCGCGCAGGGCAGGGAAGCGGCTGCGCTTGGTCGACTTGCGGCCGCCGAGCAGGCGCATGGTGAGCCGCGGCCGGAACTTCAGCGCCTGGCACTCGGTGGTCTGGAACGGCGTGCTCACCGCGGTTGAGCTGAATGCCGCGGGGTTGGTCGGGTCTGCGCCGCCGCCGTTCAGGGTCCCCGCGGTGGCAAACGGGTCGCAGCTGGTCGGGTTGAGCGTGAAGCCGGGGCGGTCGATCGAGACGTCGACCGAGCGCAGGCTGAGCTGGGTGCCGCCGAAGACGTCGGGGATCGGGTCCGAGAGGGCGCGGACCTGGGCGGTTTCGGGGTCGACGAACAGCGCCACCCGCACCACGACCGTGCCGAGATCAAACGGCCCGGCCGTGGCGGGGGTGACGACTGCTAGGGAGAGAGGAGCCCCGTGATAGGGGCCTGAGAGGAAGACTTTGCCGTCGATGTGGAGCGGCGAGGGACCGGTCCCGGCGGCGACCGAGGCGGTGCCGAGAAGGCTCGCCGCCGGGCAGCTCGGGTTGGCCCGCTCGGCGTTGCCGGCGCCCGCCGCGGCGGCGGCCAGGGCACTCTCGCCGCAGTACGAGACCCCGGCGAGTTTGGCGCTCATCCCCGGCGGCAGGGTGAGGTCGGCGCCCTTCAGCTCCTGCTGGCCGTCGGCTCGGACGATGTGGAGCGAGAAGGGGCTGAAGGCGCCGGCCTTGGTACTTGCCGGGGAAGCGCTGAACCCGGGCGCGAACGGCCGCGCCGCCATCGTTTTCGGGCAGGGGCCGCCGCCGGGCGCCGAGCTCAGACCAAAGTCGTCGCTCGGCGTGGCGGCGGGGTTACCGGACCATGGCACCAGCTCGGTGGTCATGGTGTTCGGCCCACAGGTGGGCGGGCTGCTTAGCACCGCCCTGGGGCCGGGGTCGAAATCGAGGTCGAAGGAGGTGAACGGGACCTGCGGGTTCTCCGCGAAGGTGGTGGTCAGTTGCCCGGTCAGCGGGTCGGCGCTGACGTTGCCGATCAGGCGGGCCGAGATCCCGTACCTCGCCGACTCCGCATTGACGAAGATCCGGTACTCCTGGCCGGAGGTCGGGTCGCGGCTGAGCTGCCTGCCGACGTAGACCGCCCCTTCGAGCGAGCCTTCGGGCAGCGGCGGCGATTCGATCGTGACCGTGCCGATCCTCGACTCGGGCGGGCAGGTCACCGGGCCCTCGGTGCCCTTGCCGAACTCGTCATCGGCGCAGGTCTTGAGCCCGTTCGCCGCCGAGGGGTTGATGCCCATCCCGCGGGGGAGCGTCACCTTGGCGGTCCGGGTGTGGGAGCTGTCCTGTTCTTCCTCGCCGAGGATGTGAGGAACCTCGAGCTCGACGGTTGCCCCCGAAGGCGAGTTCGTCACGGCGGTGTTGGGATCCGCTTCGATGCTCGGGTCGTAGGGGATCGTGTCGCACTCCTTCGGTTCGGTCCCGGGCGGGATCGGCGACTCGAAGGCCGGCTCGGCGCTCTGGGGGAACTGGTACCCCGGTTCCGCTTCTTCGGCCCAGGAGCCGGCCAGCAGGTAAGTCGAGTAGACGTCGCCGGACGGCCCCGCCGGCCCCGCTTCCCCCAAGCAGGTGGTCGGCGTCGTGATGAAGGTGCCGTCGCCGGACCGTCCGTCGAAGAAGAGCCGATTCTTCAGGATCAGGCCTTTGATCAGCGGTTCCAGGTCGGCCACCTGGGGGACCTGGATCGTGAACCCCTCGTGGTAGTCGCCAGCCCAATCGACGTCGGCCTCGAGGAACACTTCGTTCCCGGACAGCTCGAGCCCGAACCGGGCGGGCTCGCCCTGCGGCGGGATCAGGTTGTAGACGGGGACCTGGCTGACCGGTTTGGTCGGGGGCGCCGGCACGCCGAGCGGCGCGGCGGTGACGGCGCTTTCCCCGACCTGCGACCCTCCCGGGCAAGTGGCCGGATCCATTTCGAAAGTGGCCATCGGGCAGCGCGGCGTCGCCCCAGGGTTGACGCTGAGGCCGACCGGCAGGTCGACCCGAACGGTCTTCAGTTCGCCGACCGGCGTTTCCAGGGGCCCCACGGTTTCGTGTTTGACGATGAACTGAGTGAAGCCCCAGTTGGGATGCGCGGAGGCGCGTTCGAAGAACTGGTCGGGCGTCTCGACCGAGCAGACCTCGGCGCTTTCTGGCGGTTCTTCCGTGCAGGTCCCAGCCTGCCAGCCGTCGCCCGCCGTGAACGCGGGCGGGTTCTGCGGGGCGATGATGTCGCCGGTGCTCGCCGTGGCGAGGCTCGGCGCGAGCAGGGCCGCCGCGACCGCCAACAGGGCTGCTTGCGAACCGCTTCGCTTTCTGTACCCCAACATTCGGGTTTTAGATTACCCGATTTTAATGACGCGGGTCAACATTTTTTGGTATTGTCGCCTGCATGGCTATCAATGGCGGTTACTCAAGCGGTTTTTCAGGCAATGGCAACGGCGTGGCCGTTGAGAACGGGCATGGCTCCCTGCCCCTCGATTGGGAGCATCTGGCAAGGGCAACGGCCCACCCGGTCCGGGTCTCGATCCTGGAAGTCCTCAGCATCGACGCGGGTCGCACCCTGTCCCCCACCGATATCAGCCGCGAGCTGCAGATCCCCCTCAGCAACACCAACTACCACGTCACCGAGCTGGCCAGGGCGGACCTGATCGAACTGGTCGGCCAGCGCCAGGTCCGCGGCGCGGTCGAGCACTTCTACCGACTGCCCGCACCGGCTCCGGTGGAGACCCGGGAGCCGGCCACGGTCTAACGAAGTCGGGCGAAGCGGTCGCGGGTCCTGAGCCCGCGACCTCCTGTGACGTATGCGGCTAAATGCAAACTAGAATCATTCTAGTATGCGACCGACAGCCGCAAACCGAGCAGTGAACAAACCTTTTGCTTGAGCCATTCCAGCTGCCCTTCGTCCAGCGCGGGCTAATCGAGGTCCTGATCCTCGCCGTTCCGGCAGGGCTGCTCGGCACCTGGATCGTTCTGCGGGGCCTCGCCTTCTTCTCCCATGCGGTCGGCACGGCCACCTTTCCAGGGCTGGTGCTCGCCGACGGGCTCGGCTTCGCGGCTGGGCTCGGCGCCTTCGGCGCCGCCATCGCCTTCGCCACCGGCACCTCGGCCCTTCGTGGCCGGCGCACGGGTCAGGACGCCGTCGTCGCGCTGGTCCTCGTCGGCTGCCTCGCCTCCGGCGTGATCCTCGCCAGCGACGTGTTCGGCTCGGGCTCCAACATCGAGACGCTGCTCTTCGGCAGCCTGCTGCTGGTCGACGGCGGCGACCTGGCGCTCGCCGGCGGGGCGGCCATCGCGACGTTCGCGGCACACGTCTTGATCGGCCAACACTGGCTCCTCGCCGGTTTCGATCCGACGCTTCGCGATTCGACCGGGCCGAGCCCCCGGCCCTTCGACGCGGTGCTGCTGGGTCTGGTCGCGCTGGCGATGGTCGCCGCCCTCACCGTGGTCGGCGCGCTACTCGTCGCAGCTCTCTTCGTCGTGCCCGCGATCACCGCGCGGCTGCTCACCGAGCGGCTGCTGAGCTGGCAGCTGCTCAGCATCGCGCTGGTCGCGCTGGAGGGCACCGTGGGGCTCTGGCTGTCGGTCAAGACGAACGCCCCTCCGGGTGCGACGATCGCCTGCGTGGCCGGCGCCACGTTCGCCGTGGTCGGCGTGGCCCGTGCCCTCGGGCGGAACTCGCACAGGATGAGGACCGCAACGGGAGTCGCGGATGCGAAGTGAACCTCTGATCGAAGCCGAGGGTCTCGCCGTCGGCTTCGACGGCGAGGCGGTGATCTCCGGCGTCGCCTTCTCCCTGGCGCCGGGCGAACGGATGGCGCTGCTGGGTCCGAATGGCGGCGGCAAGACGACCCTGCTGCGAGCGCTGCTCGGCGAGCTGCGCCCGCTGGCGGGGGAGCTTCGGGTGGGCGCGCGCTGCGCCACCGTGCCGCAGACCGAGCGCTCCCAGCTCGACTATCCCGTCTCGGCGCTCGACGTGGCGGCGATGGGAGCGCTCTCCAGGCTTCCCTGGTGGCGACGGCCGGGCCGCCGGGATCGCGAGGTCGCGACCGAAGCGCTGCGCAAGGTCGGCCTCGGCGATCTCGCCGGAGAGACCTTCGGCAAGCTCTCCGGCGGCCAGCGCCAACGCGTGCTGATCGCTCGCAGCCTGGTCCAGGACGCTCAGATCCTTCTCCTCGACGAGCCCTTCTCGGGCCTCGACCGGCCCAGCTCCGAGGGACTCGAAGCGCTGGTCGATGCCCTCGCCGCCGAGGGGCGCGGCGTGATGATCGCCACCCACGACCTCGAGCAGGCGCGGCGCTGGGACAGCGTGCTCTGTCTCAATCGCAGCCAGGTCGCGGTCGGCCCGCCGGAGGAGGCGCTCGACCTCGCCGTCCTCGAAGCAACCTACGGCGGCGCGATCGTCGAGCTGCCCGGCACTGACGCCCGCGCGATCCTGCCCCCCCACCACCACTGAGATGCTCGAGCCCTTCCAGGACGAATTCATGCGGCGCGCGCTCGCCGAGGTGACCTTGATCGGCATCGCCGGCGGAGCGCTGGGGTGCTGGGTCGTCCTCTACCGGCTCTCCTACGCGGCCGAGTCGCTCGCCCACTCGATCTTCCCCGGCCTGGTCGTCGCGGCACTCGCCGGCCTGCCGCTGATCGTCGGCGGCATTCCCGGCGTCGTTCTCGCGGCGGCGGCGATCGCCGCCGCCGCGCGGATACCGGGCGTCAGCCGCGACGTGGCGATCGGCGTGGCGGTCACGACCCTGTTCGGGCTCGGCGTGCTGCTGGCGCTCTCGGCCGATTCGCCGCCCGGCATCCAGGAGATCCTCTTCGGCGACATCCTCGGGCCGACCGACGCCGATCTGGCAGCGGCAGGGGTGCTGGTCGCGGTCGCGGTCGCCGGCCTGGTCGTGCTGCACGGCCGGCTGCTGGCAGGGGGCTTCGACCGCGGCGCGGCGCGCTCGCTGGGCGCCTCACCGGGGACCACCGAAGCGGCCTTGCTGATCCTGCTCGCGGTCGCGATCGTCGTCGCCGTCCAGGGGCTCGGCAACCTGCTCGTGGTCGCCGTCTTCGTCGGTCCGGCGGCTGCCGCCCGCCAGCTCACCGACCGGATCGCGCCGATGATCGCGGTCGCGGTCGCGGTCGCGACGCTGGCCGGATTCGCCGGTCTCTATCTCTCCTACTACGCGGGAACGGCCGCCGGCGCCTCGGTCGCGCTGGCGATCGTCGCCCTCTATTTGCTCTCGCTGCCGCTCGGCCGGCTTCCACGGTTCCGGTACGAGGCGGTCCGCGCCGAGGCTACAATCCGGTGATACCGACCTCGAAGGACACCGCCTGGGAAAAGCGCGCCTTGGAGATGCTCGGAGAGGCGGGCTATCGGCGTGGCGGCGCCCGTGTCGCCGTGGTCGAGGCGCTCGCCCGCCACGATTGCGCCGTCACCGCCCTGGAGCTGGAGGAGGAGCTACGGCAGCGCAAGGTCCGGATCGCCCGGGCCAGTGTCTATCGCGGGCTCAACCAGCTCGAGGAGCTGCGCCTGGTGCAGCGCTTCGAGGCCGAGCGGGGAACCGCCAGCTATGAGCGAGTCAATTTCAGTGGGCACCATCACCACCACGCGATCTGCCGCCGCTGCGGCCGGATGGAGCCCTTCGAGGATCGCGATCTGGAGCGGGCGATCGAGCGCCTCTCGAGCCAGGTGCCCTTTGAGATCGCCGAGCACGACGTCGTGCTGCGCGGCCTCTGCGAGAACTGCGCGAACTAGACTCATTCTCATTATTCTCTTCCGCATGCCCGAGTCGCCCCAGCCGTCCGTCCCCCTGCGGTGGGCGGCGATCGCCGCGGCGCTGGGAGCACTGACCCTGCTCGCCGGTTGCGGTGCGGCGTCCGGCGACGGTGACGGGGGGAAGATCGACGTGGTCGCGACGACCTCGGTGGTCGCCGACCTCGTGCACGAGGTCGGCGGCGAAGCGATCGAGATCGAGCAGATCCTCCAACCAAACAGCGATCCGCACGACTACGAGCCACGCCCCGCCGACGTCGAAGCCGTGGCCGGGGCGGACCTCGTCTTCACCAGCGGCCGCGGCCTCGACGACTGGGCCGAGGACCTCGTCTCCGACAGCGGCGGCGACCCCGAGATCGTCGACCTCGGCTCGATCGGCCCGATCCGCCTGGCGGGCGAGGGGGACGAGTCGGAGCTGGACCCGCACTGGTGGCACGACCCCCGCAACGTCGAGGCGGCGGTGCCGGGGGTCGAGAAGGCACTGGCGGGCGCCGACCCATCCCACAGGGCCGAGTTCGCCCGCAACGCCGACGCCTACCTGGCCGAGCTGAAGGCTCTCGACGCCGGGATCGCCAGCTGCATCGACTCCGTCCCCCGCTCCCAGCGCAAGCTGGTCACCGACCATGACGCCTTCGGCTACTTCGCCAACCGCTACGGGATCGAGGTGGTGGGTGCGGCGATCCCCTCCCAGACGACCCAGGCCCAGGCCTCGGCAAAGGATCTCAGCGAGCTGACGCAGACGATCGAAGCCGAGAACGTGAAGGCGGTCTTCCCCGAGAGCTCGCTCAGCGCCGACGTGGTGGAGGCGATCGCCCGGCAGACCGGCGCCACGGCCGAGTACACGCTGTACGGCGACACGCTGGGGCCGGCGGGCTCCGACGGCGACACCTACCTGCGGATGGAGGAGGCGAACGCCGACGCGGTGGTCCGTGGCTTCACCGACGGAAGTCGCGGATGCGCAGTGCGCCCCTGATCAGCGCCTCGCCTGGCAGCGATC
The DNA here is from genome assembly GCA_963799835.1 of uncultured Solirubrobacterales bacterium. Classification (GTDB taxonomy): domain Bacteria; phylum Actinomycetota; class Thermoleophilia; order Solirubrobacterales; family 70-9; genus VAYN01. The sequence continues at coordinate 1,862,671 of CAWCYE010000002.1, read as the reverse complement.
AAACCGGACACGGGCGACCGGTGATCGCGCGGCAGAGCTTCCCCTCCATCTCGACCACCATGCTGTTTGCTTCCAGCCACTGAGCCTGGGTATGCAGCTGCTTGCCGGTGACGAAGTGGCCGTTCCGATCCTCCACGATGACATTCGCCGTGAAGATGAAGTCGCCATGTCTTGCTACGTCAGTGGCCCCGGCCTGCGGCACTGGAACCGGAAGAGCTTCTTCGCCGAGCGCGATCCCGAAATCGAGATAGGTGCGGTGCTTCCCGAAGGCCCGGCCCGCGACCGCGCCGCTGGCCCCTTCCGGCAGGGGCACCTCACGGAACTCGTACCGATACGGGAGCGTGCGAAGCGCTCGCTTGGTGAGCACCGGGGTCAGCTGACGGTCAGCCCCGGCCTCTGCGGTGCTCACTCCGTCGCCGCAACCCACCGCGGCGACGGTCAGGCCGATCGCCGCTGACAGCATCGCTTTCTTCGCATGTCGGAGCACTGAGGGAAAGCGGACGACGGGGGTCGAACCCGCGACCTCGAGCTTGGGAAGCTCGCGCTCTACCAACTGAGCTACGTCCGCACTGCTGCGGATTCTAAGGGGGTGGGCCTAGCCCTCGCGCACGAAGCGCTCGCACGAACGCAGCCGGTCGGTCCGGTCGGTCGGGCCGAACTCGTCGCGCCCGCTGCCGCAGTCGATCCGGTCTGGACTGCCGTCCCGCCCGGTTACGAGCACGTCTTCACCGCCCGAGGCGCTCACCCTGTCCGCGCCCTCGTCGGGCGCGATCACATCGTTCCCCGGGCTGCCGACGATCCTGTCCCGCCCGGTCCCGCCACTGAGCAGCGCCGCGATGGCGCCCTGGGCGAGCAGCGTGTCATCCCCCGCACCGCCACCCGCGACCGCCAGGACCAGTGGGCGGCCGACGACGTCGATCAGGTCCTTGCCTCCACCGCCGTCCGCGATGAACAACGCCCCGCGTTTTCTCGGATCGGGAAGCTCGATGTCGACGTCGTTGTCGCTCGGGCCCGGATTGAGGTTGAGCCCGGCGACTCCCGCCGCGGCCATGAAGCGAAAGTGGTCCGCACTGCGTCGGCCTTTCACGGCGACGATCCCGCCCTTACCCCCGACGGTGAACTCGATCTCCGAGGAGGCATCGGCCTCGGGCGTCGCACCGGGCGCGAACGGGCCGCTTTCGAGGTCGATTTCGACAGCGCTGACCCCGCTGCTGGAGATCTCGATCAGGTCGGTGGTGGTCACGGTCGGGTCGCCTTCGCAGGGAACGTCCGGCCCGAAGCGCTGAGCGACCCGGATGCTCGTGCCCACCTGTCGGACGATCGCTTCTTCGTCGGCCCCACCGGCCTTCGTGACCGAGAGCACCCGCGTCGACGCGTCGAACTGGCATTTGAAGTCCGCCGACGCGCTCTCGGTCCAGAGCAGCAGCACGAGCGCCGAAAGCATCGCGATCGCCAGGAGCCCAGAAGTTCTTCGCCTCGCCGTGGTCAAGGCGAGGCACCCTAGCTCAGCGGGCGGTGCTCGCGCTCTAACCTGCGACCCCGTGACCCTCCGATCGTCCATCGCCGTCCTCGCCGTCGTGGCGGTGGTCGGCCTGCTCGCCTACGGCCTGGTCAGCAAGGGCTCCGCCGGGATCGCCCAGGGCGACGTCGCGCCGGCGGCGGCGATGCCGCGCCTGGAAGGGGGCGGCAGCGGCTCACTGGCCGAATACCGCGGTCGCTGGGTGCTGGTCAACTTCTGGGCCTCCTGGTGCGGCCCGTGCAAGGAGGAGGCACCGGCGCTGGAGAGCTTGCAGCGGCGACGGGGTGGGGCCGACTTCACCGTGCTGGGAATCGACACCGAAGACCTCAGCGGCGACGGCCGGGAGTTCGTCCGGCGCTACGGGCTCACCTACCCGCAGCTGTACGACGGCGACGGCGACGCCGGAGACGATTTCGGCACCTCCGGCGTGCCCGAGAACTACCTCGTCGACCCTCGCGGCAGGGTACGGCTGGCGCTGCCCGGACCGGTCGGCGCCGAGTACCTGCGCGACTCGGTCGAACCGCTGCTGCCCGGCGGTGGATCGTGAGCCTCTCCCGCGCGGCGGCGCTCTCCCTGCTCCTGCTGGTGGCCGTCGCGGTCGCGCCGGCAAGTGCCGCAGCGCCGCGAACCTCGCTCTCCGAGATCGAAGCGGAAGTGATGTGCCCGGTCTGCGGCACCCTGCTCCAGCTGGCCGAATCGCCGCAGGCCAAACGGGAGAAGGTCTTCATCTCCCGCCTGATCGCGGCGGGAAAGACCGAGCAGGAGATCAAGGACGCGCTGGTGGCCCAGTACGGCGACGAGGTCCTGGCGCTGCCGAGCGGATCGGGCTTCAGCCTCTCCGCCTACCTGGTGCCGATCGTCGCCTTCCTCCTCGCGGCGGTGGCGCTGGCGTTCGGCGTCGTTCGCTGGCGGCGAGCCGGCGGGCCGCCGGGCGGTGGCTCCGCCCCGGCCCCGGGCCCCAGCGCGGAGGACGCGAAGCGTCTCGACGACGACCTCGCCCGCTACGACCTCTAGCCGGTCGACTCGGCTGGATCGGCATCGCCGACGACGACCGCACCGAGCGCGTCGGGAGAGAGCGGGCGGACCGCCGCGCGGGCCGCGCGAGCGGCGCGACCGCTCGCCTGCTCGGGGGTGAGACCGGCAAGGAGCGCGTCGGCCTCCTTCGCCAGGGTGGACAGAGGGCCGTCGGCCGAGCCGAGCGCGGGACCGGCCAGCACGACCAGGTCATAGGCGTTGCGGAGCTTCGAAGTCATGTGGCGGAAGCTCTGCAGGCCGAGCAGCGTGCCGGGGTCGGCCGCGGGCCGGCCGCCGGCGATGACCGCAAGTGGAGCGGTGGCGCCGACGGAGGCCGGCCCGGCCAGGGCGACCGGCTGCAGCAGGTCCGGCGCGCTCGCCTCCCAGCGAAGGTACTCGTGCACCCCAGGCGCCTGCGCGAGGCCCAGGTCCGCCGCCAGCCTCGACTCCACCAGGTCGCAGTCGACCAGGGCCACCCGGCGCCCTGCCGCGCAACTCGCCCCCGCCACGGCGACGGCAACGGTCCTCGCGGCCTCCTCCCCGCCGGTAACCAGCAGCGACCGGCGTCGGGTCAGGTCCGAGCACAGATCGGTGAGGCGAGCCAGGTCGTCGCGGCGCAGGGAGAAGACCCGCGTCTCGTCCGGGGCGTGGCCGGAGATCTCGGCGAGGACGGGCAGCTTGCGACGGCCGCCCAGCATCACATCCGCTCGGGGGAGGAGATGCCGAGCAGGCCGAGGGCGGCGGCGATGGTGCGCTTCGTCGCCAGGCACAGGGCCAGCCGCGAACGCTCGACCCCCTCCCCGTCGGCGCCGACCACCTGGCAGTCGCGGTAGAAGGCGTGGAAGTCGGCGGCGACCGCCGTCGAGTAGGCGCAGATTCGGTGCGGGGCGCGACGGGCCGCGGATTCGCGGACCTCGCCGGGGAACTCGAGCAGGCGCTTGATCAGGGCGCGCTCGCTCGGCTCCACCGGGGCCGTGCGAGCGGGGTCGCCGAGACCTGCCGCCGCGTCCTCATCGGCCGCACCGGCTTTGCGCAGGATGCTGGCGATGCGGGCGTGCGCGTACTGGACGTAGTAGACGGGGTTCTCGTTCGACTGGCTGCGAGCCAGGTCGAGGTCGAGGTCGACGGTGGTCTCGTGGCTGCGCCAGAGCATGAACCAGCGGGCCGCGTCGACGCCGATGTCGTCGAGCAGGTCGTCGAGGGAGATGAAGTCGCCGCTGCGCTTCGACATCTGCACCCGCTCGCCGGACTCGACGATGTGGACGAGGCTCATGATCGGCACCTCGAAGGCGTCGGGATCGCCGCCGAGCGCCTCGATCGCGCCGCGGATCCGCGCCACGTAGCCGTGGTGGTCGGCGCCGAGCACGTCGATCAGCCGGTCGAAGCCGCGCTGCAGCTTGTCCCAGTGGTAGGCGAGGTCGGCGGCCATGTAGGTGGGCTCCCCGCTGGCGCGGATCAGGACCCTGTCCTTGTCGTCGCCGAACCCGGTCGTGCGCAGCCAGAGCGCGTCTTCGTGGCGGTAGGTGTGGCCGGCCTCCCCGAGCTGGGCGAGGGCGGTATCGACCTCCCCCCGCGCGTAGAGGTCGCGCTCGTGGAACCAGGTGTCGTACCGGACCCCAAAACGCTCCAGGGTCCCCCGCACCCCGTCCAGGACCAGCTCGATCCCGCGCAGGCCAAGCGCCTCGCGATCGGCCGGGTCGATCCCCTCGGTCTCGATCCGCTTCGCCAGGTCGACCACGTACTCCCCTTCGTAGCCCCCCTCGGGCGGCTCCTGCCCGGCCATCCTGGCGGCGATCGAGTCGGCGAACTGGCCCACCTGGGCACCGGCGTCGTTGACGTAGAACTCGCGCTCGACCTCGTGGCCGACCGCCTCCAGCAGTCGCACCAAGGTGTCGCCGTAGGCGGCGTGGCGGCCGCCGCCGACGTGCAGCGGCCCGGTCGGGTTGGCCGAGACGAACTCCACCAGGACGCGCTCGGGCGCCGCGGTCGGCGCTGGGCCGAGCTTCTCCCCCGCCGCGACCAGCTCGGCGAGCGCCCGCAGGTACCAGGCGTCGGAGAGGAAGAGGTTGACGAAGCCGGGCCCCGCTACCTCGACCCGGTCGAGGCTGCCGGAGCGTCCCAGCTCCGCCTCGAGGTGCTCTCGCAGGCGCTCGGCCACTGCCCTCGGGTTGTCCCCGAGCGGCCCGGCCAGGAGCATCGCCGCGTTGGAGCTGTAGTCGCCCAGCTCGGGCTTCGGCGGCCGGTCGAGGACCGGGGCCGGCTCGGTCGGCTCGCCGTTCCGAAGCGCCCGGGCGGCCTCTTCGACGGCGTCCTTCAGCTGGGCGATGGAATCGGTGGCGGCCACGGCCCAATCGTATGGAGCGAGACGAGGCCAGGGTAGGCTGGCCGCTTGCGAGTAGCCGTTCTCAGCGATGTCCACTCCAACCTGCCCGCCCTGGAGGCCGTCCTCGGATCGATCGAGGAGGCGGCGGTCGAGGAGCTGTGGTGCCTCGGCGACATGGTCGGCTACGGCGCCGACCCCGACGCCTGCACGGCGCTGATTCGCGAGCGCTGCGACGTCTGCCTGGTCGGCAACCACGACCTCGCAGTGCTGGGCGAGCTGGATATTTCGACCTTCTCCGAGTCGGCGGCAGTCGCGGTCGAGTGGACGCGGGCGAACGCGAGCGAGGAGACGATCGAGTTCCTGCGCGGCCTGGAGCCGGCAGGCTCGCGGGGGGAGATCGGCCTCTACCACGCCTCGCCGCGGGACCCGGTCTGGGAGTACGTGCTCTCGATCGAACAGGCGGAGGCCGCGCTGGAGACCCAGCCCGAGCGCGTCTGCCTGATCGGCCACTCCCACATCGCGCTCTTCTTCACCCGGCCGGCCAACGCCAAGCCGACCTTCACCCAGGGCGCCCAGGCGGGAGAGGGAGCCGTGCTCGAGGTGGGGAGCGGCGAGTGGCTGCTCAACCCCGGCAGCGTCGGCCAGCCGCGCGACGCCGACCCGCGCGCCGCCTGGCTGGAGCTGGACACGGAGGATTGGACGGCGCACTTCCACCGGGTGCCCTACGACATCGCCGCCGCCGCCGAGGCGATCCTCGCCGCCGGCCTGCCGAGCGTGCTCGCGGACCGTCTCGGGACGGGGCGCTAGATGGCCGATTGCAGGGTAAATATGGCCCCGTCGGTGTTGTCTAGACTCGAATCATGGGCCGCCTGAGCACATCCCTGGCCATCTCTGCCCTCGTCGCGGTCGCGGCGCTGGCCCTCTCCGCCTGCGGCAGCGGCGACGATGCCGAACTGCTCCCGGGCGCAACCGCCAGCGAGATCAACTCCAACCTCAGCCAGGTCGAACAGCTGGTCGCGGAAGGCGAATGCCTCGGCGCCGAGAGCTCGGTGGCCGAAATCGGCAACCAGGTGGAGGCGCTGACGGGCGTCGACGCGAAGCTCCAGCGCGCGCTCGCCGAAGGCGCCGACAGGCTGAACGAAAACATCGCGGCGGAATGCGAAGAAGCGCCCGAAGAAGAAGAAACGGTCCCGACGATCGAAGAAGCCGAGGAAGCGCCGGAGGAGAAACCGAAGGACGAGAAACCGGACGAGGCCGAAAAGGAAGCCGAAAAGGCGCAGAAGGAGGCAGAAAAAGAAGAACGAGAGGCCGAAAAGGAAGCCGAAAAGGAAGAAAAAGAGGCGGAAAAAGAAGCTGAAGAGAACGAAGTGCCGCCGGTCGAACCGGGCGAAGACGAAGGCCCGCCGTCCTCGGGCGGAGTCGGGGCCGGCGCGCCGGCGGAAGGCGAGTGATGGAGGCGGGAACGCTCTCCGGCCGCTATGAGACGAGCGAGCGGCTCGGCTCCGGCGGCATGTCCAACGTCTACAAGGCGACCGACCGCATCCTCGAGCGGACGGTCGCGGTGAAGATCCTCGCCGAGCACCTCTCCGACGACGAGCGCTTCGTCGCCCGCTTCCGCCGCGAGGCGCTGGCGGTCGCCAAGCTGATCCACCCCAACATCGTCCAGGTCTACGACACCGGCGTCGACGACGGCCGCCACTACATCGTCATGGAGTACGTCGAGGGGCGTTCGGGGGCGCAGATCCTCCAGCGGCACGGCCCGGTCGAGGCGGGGAACGCCGCCGAGATCGGGATCCAGGCCTGCGCCGGCCTCGACTACGCCCACCGCCGCGGGATCATCCACCGCGACGTCAAGCCCGGCAACCTGATGGTCGTCGGCGGCCCCGTCGGCGGCGCCGCCGAGATGACGGTGAAGCTGACCGACTTCGGGATCGCCCGGGCGATCGAGCAGACGCGGATCACCCAGGTCGGCTCGGTCGTCGGCACCGCCGCCTACCTGGCGCCGGAGCAGGTCCGCGGCGAGGAGGCGACGCCGGCCACCGACGTCTACGCGCTCGGCGTCGTCCTCTACCAGTTCCTCACCGGCCGCCTGCCGTATGAGGGATCCTCGCTGGCCGAGCTGGCGGTGCGCCAGCAGAACGAGAAGCCGCTGCCGCCAAGCGCCTACGAAAGCGAGATCACCGAGCCGCTCGGCGGCCGCGGTGCTGCGGGCCCTCGAGGGCGACCCGAACCGGCGCTACGCCAGCGCCGAGGAGCTGGCCACGGGCCTGCGCCTGGGACTCGAAGGCGAGGACGTGACGCTGCCGCTGGACGGGGGGACCGCGGCGACCGGCGTCCTCGGCGGCGAGACAGCGGCGACCCGCCACCTCGATCGGACCGCGCAGACCGAGTACCGCCCCGCCCGGCGCTCGCCGACCCGCCGCCCCGAGCCGCGGGTCTCCTCCGCCCCGGCGCCGCCGCCGCGACAGGCCGCCGCGCCGCGCAAGCGCTCCGCCTTCTCCCGCTTCGTCCGCTTCGTGCTGGCCGCGGTGGCCCTGGTCCTGGTCGCCGGCGCCGTCGCCACCGCCGTCATCCTCACCACCGACAAGGCGGCCGGCGTGAAGGTGACCAAGGTGGCCGGGGACACGGTCGACAAGGCGGTCGAAGAATTCAAGGACCTGGTGCAGAAGAACACCGAATAGCGTCCCAGGGAGGGGCGCCGCCGATCACGGCGGCGGCGTAGGCGTCGAAGCTGCGGGCCTCGATCGCCGCCCGGGCGTGCGTGGTGAGCTGGTGCATGTAGGTGAGGTTGTGGAGGACGATCAGGCGGACGGCGGTCAGCTCCTCGGCGCGGGAGAGGTAGCTGACGTAGTCGCGGTCGTGGCGCCGGCAGGCCGGGCAGGGGCAGCCGGCGACCAGCGGCTCGCGATTCGCCGACCCAGCCGCCCTTGCGCATGTCGAGGCGGAAGCGCCTCTCGGGCTCGGGGGCGAGGGCGACGCCGTGGCGGGCGAGGCGGGTGGGGACGGCGCAGTCGAAGACGTCGAGGCCGAGGGCGATGCCGCCGAGCAGGTCGTCGACCTCGCCGATCCCGAGCAGGTGCTTGGCCGCCGCCTCGGGCAGCAGCGGCGCGGTCATCGCCAGGACGTCGTGCATCTCCGCCTTGTCGCGCCCGAGGGTGCCGCCGATCGCGAGCCCGTCGACGCCAGCCTCGGAGACCCGCTGCGCCGATTCCCGCCGCAGGTCCTCGTAGACGCCGCCCTGGACGATCCCGAAGACCGCCTGGCGCTCGGGCCCCTCGCGCTCGTGCCACTCGAGGCAGCGGTCGAGCCAGCGGTGGGTGCGCTCGGTCGAGCGGGCGGTGTAGTCGCGGTCGGCGTGGAAGGGCGTGCACTCGTCGAAGACGAGGGCGATGTCGGAGCCGAGCGCCGCCTGCACCTGCATCGAGACCTCGGGCGAGATGAAGAGCTCGGAGCCGTCGCGGTAGGAGCGGAAGCGGGCGCCCTCCTCGGTGATCTCGACCGTCGAGCCGTGCTCGCCCCCGGACCGGCCGCTTCCCTTGACCTCGTTGGCGACCCCGCCGTGGGCGAGCGAGAAGACCTGGAAGCCGCCGGAGTCGGTGATCAGCGCCCGCTCCCAGCTCATGAACCCGTGCAGCCCCCCGGCCGCGGCGATCCGCTCGGGCCCCGGGGAGACGAACAGGTGGTAGGTGTTGCCCGAGGATCAGCTGGTAGCCGAGCCCGGCGACCTCGTCGGTTCGAGACCGCGCACCGATCCCTTGGTCGCCAGCGGGATGAAGGCCGGCGTCTGCGACCGGCCCGTGCGGCGGTATGCAGCGTGCCGGTGCGCGCGGCGCCGTCCCGGGCCCCGATCTCGAACCTCAGCCTGTCCGGCTCGTTCCTCATCTCATCGAGTGATGACTTGATCCGCCCATAGCCGGGCTAACTCATCACTCGCGTCCGGCGATCAGCGAGCGGCCGGTCATCGCCTCGGGCTGGGGGATGCCGAGGAGGTCGAGGGCGGTGGGGGCGACGTCGGCGAGGATGCCGCCGTCGCGCAGCTCCAGCCCCTCGGCGGTGACGATCAGCGGCACCGGGTTGAGCGAGTGGGCGGTGTTGGGCGAGCCGTCGGGCTCGAGCATGTGGTCGCAGTTGCCGTGGTCGGCGGTGACGATGCAGGCCCCGCCCTTCGCCTCGACCGCCGCGACCACCTCGCCGAGGCAGCCCGTCGACCGTCTCCACCGCGGCCACCGCCGCCGGGATGACGCCGGTGTGGCCGACCATGTCGGGGTTGGCGAAGTTGATGATCCCGAAGCGGTAGTCGCCGTCGGTCCAGTGCCCGGCGAACGCGTCGGCCGCCGCCCGGGCGCTCATCTCCGGCTTGTGGTCGTAGGTCGGCACGTCGCGGGGCGAGTCGACCAGGCAGCGCTCTTCGCCCTCCAGCTCCTCCTCGCGGCCGCCGTTGAAGAAGTAGGTGACGTGGGCGTACTTCTCGGTCTCGGCGACGTGCAGCTGCCGGCCGCCGGCCGCCGCGATCGTTTCGGCCAGCGTCGTCTTCGGCCGCGCCTCCGGGAAGGCGACCGGGTAGGGCCAGCCCTTGCGGTAGGCGGTCATCGTCGTCAGGTCCAGCGTCGGGCCCCCGGCGCGGGGGAACTCGTCGAAGCCGGGCTCGGCGAGGGCGCGGGTCATCTGCCGGGCGCGGTCGGGGCGGAAGTTGACGAAGATCGCGACGTCGCCCGCCGCCGCCCCGTCGTAGTCGCCGATCACGGTCGGCTTGACGAACTCGTCGGTCTCACCGCGCTCGTAGGAGGCCTCGATCGCCTCGGCGGCGCTGGCCGCGTGCAGGCCGTCGGCGTGGACGATCGCGTCGTAGGCGAGCTTGGTCCGCTCCCAGCGGGTGTCGCGGTCCATCGCGTAGTAGCGGCCGCTGACCGTGGCGATCCGCCCGGCCTGGCGCAGCCAGCGCTCCAGCTCGGCCGAGGTAGCCGCGGCCGCCGTGCGGAAGCGTGTCGCGGCCGTCGGTGAAGGCGTGGAAGACGACGTCGGGGACGCCCTCCTGGGAGGCCAGCTCGATGCATGCCTCGATGTGCTCCCAGCCGGAGTGGACGCCGCCGTCGGAGACCAGCCCGAGCAGGTGCAGCCGGCCCGCGCGGGCTGTAGCGGGCCCGCTCGCAGGCCTCCAGCAGCACCTCGTTCTCGAAGAAGCTGCCGTCGGCGATCGCGTCGTCGATCCGGGCCAGGTCCTGCTTGACGATCGCGCCGGCGCCGAGGTTGAGGTGGCCGACCTCGGAGTTGCCCATCTGGCCGTCGGGCAGGCCGACGTCGCGGCCCTGGGCGGAGAGCTGCGTGTGGGGACAGTCGCTCCCAGAGCCGGTCGAAGACGGGCGTCTCGGCGAGCGAGATCGCGTTGCCGGGCCCCGGCTCGGCCAGCCCCCAGCCGTCGAGGACGATCAGCGCCAGCGAGGGGACGGTCGCAGGAGGCACGCGATCAGCCCGCCGCCTCGACGATCGCGGCGAAGTCGTCCGGGTCGAGGCTGGCGCCGCCGACCAGGGCGCCGTCGACGTCGGGCTTGGAGAGCAGCTCGGCGGCGTTGTCCGGCTTGACCGAGCCGCCGTAGAGGACGCGGACGCGCTCGGCCGCGGCGCCGCGCATCCGCACCACGTCGCGGATGAAGGCGCAGACCTCCTGTGCCTGCTCCGGGGTGGCGGTGCGACCGGTGCCGATCGCCCAGATCGGCTCGTAGGCGATGACGACGCGCTCCAGGTCGGTGGACTCGACCGCGGCGAGGTCGGCCTGCAGCTGGCGCTCCAGGACCGCCTCGGTCTCGCCGCCGTCGCGGGCGGCCTCGCTCTCGCCGACGCAGAGGATCGGCTCGAGCTCCGCAGCGAGGGCGGCGGGCACCTTGCGCGCCAGCGCCTCGTCGGTCTCGCTGAAGTACTGGCGGCGCTCGGAGTGGCCGAGCACGACCGCCTCGACGTCGAGCTCGACCAGCATCGCGGCGCAGATCTCGCCGGTGAAGGCTCCCGACTCCTCCTCGTGCATGTTCTGGGCGGCGACGCGGACGGCGCTGCCGCGGCGAGCGCTCGACCACCTCGGAGAGGGCGGTGAACGGGGGGCAGATGACGACGTCTGCACTGGGTCGCGGCGATCCGCGGCAGCAGCGCGTCGACGAACTCGGCCGCCTCGGCGACGGTCTTGTTCATCTTCCAGTTGGCGGCGATGTACGGGGTGCGGTCAGGCATTCGAGTCCTCCGCGTCGAGCAGGGCCTCCACGCCCGGCAGCTTCTTTCCCTCCAGCAGCTCCAAGGACGCTCCCCCTCCGGTCGACAGCCAATCCACCTCGTCGTCGAGGCCGAACTTGCGCAGCGCCGCGACCGAGTCGCCGCCGCCGACCACGGTCGTCGCGGGGGACTTCGCCACCGCCTCGGCGACGGCGCGGGTGCCGGCGGCGAACGGCTCCATCTCGAAGGCACCCATCGGCCCGTTCCACAGCACCGTCCCGGCCTCGCCGATCGCCTTCGCGTAGCGGGCGGAGGTGCGGGGGCCGACGTCGAGGCCCATCCAGCCGTCTGGCACCTCGACGCAGTCGCTCTCGCGGCGCTCGGTGTCGGCGTCGAAGCTGCGGCCGAGCACGAGGTCGGCGGGAAGCATCAGCTCGCAGTCTGAGCCCTTGGCCCGCTCAAGCGCCTCCGCGGCCAGCTCCACCCCCTTCTCCTCGACCAGCGAGTCGCCGGTGGAGATCGCCCTGGGCCCGGAAGAAGCTGAAGCACATCGCGCCGCCGATCAGGATCCGGTCGGCGATCTCGAGGAAGCGGTCGATGACGCCGACCTTGTCGGAGACCTTGGCGCCGCCGAGGACGACCACCAGCGGCCGGCGCGGCGACTCCACCACGCGCGTCAGCTCCTTCACCTCGCGCTCCAGCAGCAGCCCGGCGTAGCCGGGGAGGTGCTGGGCGACCCCCTCGGTGCTGGCGTGGGCGCGGTGGGCGGCGCCGAAGGCGTCGTTGACGTAGAGGTCGGCCAGCTCGGCAAGCGCTTCGGCCAGCTTCGGGTCGTTCTCGGTCTCGCCCGGCTCGAAGCGGGTGTTCTCCAGCAGCAGCACGTCTCCGGGGCCGAGGCCACCGGCCATCAGCTCGACGTCGCTCGCCGATCACCGTCGGCGCCTGCTTCACCTCGGTCCCCAGCAGCTCGCCGAGGCGCTCGGCGACGGGCCGCATCGAGAGCGCCGGGTCGACCTTGCCGCCGGGCCGGCCCAGGTGCGAGGCGAGGACCAGGGCGGCGCCACGCTCGCGCAGCAGCTCGATCGTCGGCAGGGCGGCGCGGATCCGCATGTCGTCGGCCACCCGCCCGTCCTCGAGCGGGACGTTGAAGTCGACCCGGACGAGAACCCTGCGGCCGGATACCTCGGCGTCGCGGACGCTTGCCTTGGAGAAGCTCACGGCGGCGGCCGGACCGGGCTCAGCCCGCCAGGACCTTGCCCGTCAGCTCGACGCAGCGGTTCGAGTAGCCCCACTCGTTGTCGTACCAGCTGACCGCCTTGACCATGCGACCGTCGCCGATCACCATCGTCTGGCCGGCGTCGAAGATCGAGGAGTGCGGGTCGCCGACGATGTCGGTGGAGACGATCGGGTCCTCGGTGTAGGAGAGGATTCCCTTCATTGGGCCGTTGGCCGCCGCCTTGACGGCGGCGTTGACCTGCTCGACGCTCAGCGGCTCCGGGGTGGTGAAGACGAGGTCGACGATGGAGCCGGTCGCGACCGGCGCCCGCATCGAGAGCCCGTTCAGCTTCCCGTTCAGCTCCGGCAGCACCAGGCCGACGGCCTTGGCGGCGCCGGTGGTGGTCGGGATCAGGTTGAGCGCCGCGGCGCGGGCCCGGCGCAGGTCCTTGTGCGGCATGTCCTGGAGGCGCTGGTCGGCGGTGTAGGCGTGGATCGTCGTCATCAGCCCCTGCTCGATCCCGAAAGTGTCGTTCAGCACCTTGGCCAGCGGCGCCAGGCAGTTGGTGGTGCAGGAGGCGTTGGAGATGATGTGGTGCGCGGCGGGGTCGTAGTCGTCGTCGAAGTTGACCCCGAGCGCCACGGTCACGTCCGGCTCCTTGGCGGGGGCGGAGATGATCACCTTCTTCGCGCCGGCGGAGAGGTGCTTGGCGGCGTCGTCGCGGGCGGTGAAGAAGCCGGTCGACTCGATCACGACGTCGACGCCGAGATCGCCCCAGGGCAGGGCCGCCGGGTCGCGCTCGGAGAGCACCTTCATCTCGGTGCCGTCGATCGAGATCGAGCCCTCCCCCGCCTCGACCTCTCCCGGGAAGCGGCCGAGGATCGAGTCGTACTTGAGCAGGTGGGCGAGGGTGGCGGGATCGGTGAGGTCGTTGACGGCGACGAACTCGATGTCCGCGCCCGCCGCATGCGCAGCGCGGAAGACGTTGCGACCGATGCGTCCGAAACCGTTGATGCCGACCTTCACAGCCATGAAGTCATTGCCTCCTGAATTCGATTTTGGGGAGCCGATCCCTGGGGACCGCGGAGCTTAGTCGGCACCGATCGTGATCTCGATCTCGTACCCGTCCGGGTCCTTGAGGAAGGCCGAGTATGAGCCGGAGCCGTGGGAACGCTGTTCGCCGGGATCGCTGACGCTGACGCCGCCGGCTTTGACCCCTCCCTCCCAGGCCGCCTTGACGGCGACGATGCCGAGGGCGGAGAAGCTGAGCAGCCCGAAACCGGGCTTGGGCTCATGGTGGGCGGCGACGAAGAAGACCGGCTTGGCGATGCCCCAGCCGATCGTCTCGTCCTCCTCGAAATGCCGTCGCCAGCCCAGTGGGGCGAGCATGGAGTCATAGAAGGCGGCGCTGCGGTCGAGGTCCGCAACCTCCAGGAGGACGTGATGCAGCATGGGATCGAAAGGCTATATGTGTACGTCCCATGAACGTCGGCTGATCGGCGTGTGTGTCAGCCCGACCGCGGGGTCCAGCGGAAGAAACGGACCGCCAGCAGGAGGCCGACGACACCCCAGATCGCCAACACCCCGAGGTTGTCCCAGGAGATCGCGACGCCGCCGCCCGCCGACGGCACGTAGGCATCGAGGAAGGCCTCGAAGAAGTGCCGGATCGGGAAGGCGTCGGCGAAGTGGATGACGCCCTCGGGAAGCTGGTCGTCGGGGATGAAGACGCCGGAGAGGAAGTAGAGGGGCAGCAGCAGCGCGTTGACGATCGGCGCCGCCGCGTCCTGGGAGGGGATCGCCGCGGTGAGGGCGATTCCGAGGCAGCAGAAGGAGGCCGCGCCGAGCGCCAGCGTGACGAGGATCGCCGGCGAGCGGTCCCAGGGGATCGGGACGCCGTAGAGGACGCGGCCGATCGCGGCCAGCAGCGCCAGCATGATCAGCGCCACCACGATCGAGTTGCCGATCCGGCCGGCGATGAAGACCCAGGGCGGCATCGGCGTGCCGCGGCTGCGCTTCAGCCTGCCGTCCTCACGGGCGATCACCAGCGACATCGCCAGGGTCTGCATCGTCGCCGAGATCACCGAGAGGGTGATGATCGCGGGCACGTAGTAGGTCGTCGTCTCGACCCCGCCCCGCACGTCGACGGTCTCGTCGCCGAACACGGTGGCGAAGATCAGCAGCAGGACCACCGGGAACATGACCGTGAAGAACACCGCCGCCGGGTTGCGCCAGAAGGCCTTCTGGTCGTAGCGGAACTGGTGGCCGACCAGGGTCAGGGCGCTCACTCGGCGTCCTCCCTCCTCTCGGAGGCCGCGGTCAGCTCCAGGTAGACGTCCTCGAGCGAGGGCCGCGTGACTTCCAGGCCCTCCAGGTCCTCGCCGCGCGCCAGCGCCGCGCCGGTCAGCTGGTGCAGGGTCTCGACCGGGGTGGTCGTCTCGACCACGACCTCCTGCCCGCCGGAGCGGTAGCGGATCGTCGCCGCCCCGTTCTCCCGTTCGCCGAGGTCCCCGGGGGTACCGCGGGCGACGATCTCACCGGCGGCGATGATCGTCACCCGGTCGGCGAGGCGCTGCGCCTCGTCCATGTAGTGGGTGGTGAGGAAGACGGTCTTGCCGAGGTCGCGCAGGCCGGCGATCACGTCCCAGGCCTGGCGCCGCGCCGAGGGGTCGAAGCCGGTGGTCGGCTCGTCGAGGAAGAGCAGCTCGGGGTCGCCGACCAGCGCCATGCCGACGTCGAGCCGCCGCTGCTGGCCGCCCGAGAGAGCTGCCGGGACGCTCGTCCGCCTTGCCCTCCAGCCCGACCAGCTCGATCACCTCGTCGACCGGCCGCGGCGCGTGAAAGTAGCCCGCGTAGAGGCCGATCGACTCGCGCACCGTCAGGTAGGGGTCGAGGCGACCGCTCTGCAGGACGATGCCGATCCGCTCCCGCCACTCCCGGCCGGCGTGCTGCGGATCCTCGCCGAGCACCCGCGCCTCCCCCCCGGTCCGCCGCCGGTAGCCCTCGAGGATCTCGACCGTCGTCGTCTTGCCGGCTCCGTTGGGACCGAGGAAGGCGAAGATCTCCCCCGGCATCACCTCGAGGTCGATGCCGCGGACGGCCTCGGTCTCGCCGTAGCTCATACGCAGGCCATTGATTGAGATCACGGGTTCCGCCAAAGCCACGCGATTCTAGGCTGGCCGCGCAGGCGGGTCCGGGGGGCCTCAACCGAGCCTCCCCTCTGTTGCGAGGGCGAGGCCCCCCGGAGCCGCCTTAGCCGTCCGCCTCAGTCGCCGAGCTCGACGTCGCGGTGCTTGACGCCGACGATCACGTCCTCGCGTGAAGCGAGGTCGCGGCGGATGCGGTCGGCGACGGTGACCGAGCGGTGGCGGCCGCCGGTGCACCCGACCGCGATCGTCAGGTGGCTCTTGCCCTCGGCGACGTAGGCCGGAACGAGGAACTCCAGCAGCGGCAGCAGGCGGCCGTAGAACTCGCCGGCCTGAGTGCCGGACTCGACGTAGGCGCGCACCTCCTTGTCCACCCCGGTGAGCGGGCGGAGCTTGTCGTCGTAGTGGGGATTGGGCAGGAAGCGGACGTCGAGGGTGAGGTCGGCGTCGCGCGGCGGTCCGTTCTTGAAGCCGAAGGTGAGCAGGGTGAGGGCGAGCTTGCCCTGCTCCTCGCGCCCGAGCAGCTCTTCGGTTATCCGCCGCCGCAGCTCGGCGCCGGTGAGGTCGCTGGTGTCCATGACCACGTCGGCGCGCTCGCGCAGCGGGCCGAGCAGCTCCCGCTCCGCGCGGATGCCCTCGACGATCCGCCCTTCCGGCGCCAGCGGGTGGCGGCGACGGGTCTCCTTGTAGCGGTCGAGCAGGGTCTCCTCGTCGGCCTCGAGGAAGAGGACCAGCGGCTTCAGCCCGCCCCCCTCGAGGTCCTCGAGCACCTGGACCAAGCCCTCGAAGTACTCGCCGCCGCGCACGTCGGAGACGACCGCCGCCCGTTCGACGCCGCTGCCCTCATGGCGGAACAGCTCGCCGAGGCTTTCGATCATCCGCGGCGGCAGGTTGTCGACGCAGAAGTAGCCGCCGTCCTCGAAAGCCGCGATCGCCTCCGACTTCCCGGCCCCGGAGTGGCCGGTGATGACGACGAGGGTGACCTCGCCGCCGGGGGACTCGCCATCGACGCGCGCCGGCACCTTCGGCTTCGTCTTCGCCCGCTCTGCCATGCCCCTCTCAGCTGGTTCTGTTGAGCTGCTCGTGAATCTCGCGACCTACTTTGCCAGGCAGTCCGGGCACTGCCTCGAGCTCCTCGCGCGTGGCGGCCAGGAACCGCTCTGGAGAGCCGAAATGCTGGAGGAGCGCCCGCTTTCGGGCCGGCCCGATGCCCCTCAACTCATCGAACACGGAGCCGGCCAGCATGTCGCGGTCGCGACGGCCCCGGTGGTGGTCGATCGCGAACCGGTGCGCCTCGTCGCGGACCCGCTGCAGCAGCTTCGAGGCCTCCGAGTCCGCCGCCAGGTCGATCGGCGCCGCCCGCCCGGGCACGTAGACCTCCTCCAGCCGCTTGGCGAGGCTGACGATGGTGACGCCGCGCTCGACGAAGGGCGCCAGCGCCCGCATCCCGGCCGCCAGCTGGCCCTTGCCGCCGTCGATCAGGATCAGCGAGGGGAGCGAGGCGAAGCTCTCGTCGCGTTTGCCGTCGTGCGGGGAGAGGTCGACCTGTTCGAGGTAGCGGTTGAGGCGGCGCGACAGCACCTCCTCCATCGAGGCGAAGTCGTCGGGGCCGCCGTTGCCGCCGGCCTCGCGCAGCTCGCCGCGCACGCGGAAGCGCCGGTAGTCGGCCTTCTTGGTCGCGCCACCCTCGAAGACGACCATCGAGGCGACCGTGTGCTCGCCGCCGATGTTGGAGATGTCGAAACCCTCGATCCGCACCGGCAGCTCCTCCATCCCGAGCGTTTCGCGCAGCGAGGCCAGCGACTCGACCCGCCGCGCCCGGCGGTGCTCGCGCCGCAGCCGGTCCTGGTCGAGCGCCAGGCGGGCGTTGCGCTCGGCGAGCTCGCGCAGCCGCCGCTTGTCGCCGCGCTCGGCCGCCCGCACCTCGACCGGGGAGCCGCGGCGCTCGCTCAGGGCCTCGGCGAGGACCGCGGTGCGGTCGCGCAGGTAGGGGCCGACGACGATCGTCCGCGGCACGGCAGGCGAGGCCGAGTAGTACTGGCCGATGAACTCCTCGGCGACCTCGGCGGGCTCGCGCTCAGCCTGGTTCTCGAGGTAGAAGCTCTGGCGCTCGGCGAGGATCCCGTCGCGGACCTGGAAGACCTGGGCGTTGGCGTCGGGCCCCTCCACGGCCACCCCGATCAGGTCGGCGGTGCCGACCGAGCCTCCGGCGACCCGCTGGCGCTCGAACAGCGAGCGGATCGCCTTCAGCCGATCGCGGTGCAGCGCCGCTCGCTCGAACTCCTGCGCCGCAGCGGCCTCCTCCATCTTGCCCTGCTCCTCCTGCTCGACCTGGCGGTAGCGGCCGGAGAGGAAGTCGACGATGGCGTCGATGTTGCGGCGGTACTCCTCCTGGCTGACGTAGCCGACGCAGGGCGCCCCGCAGCGCTTGATGAAGTAGTCGAGGCAGGGGCTGCCGGAGCGCCGGCCGGGCTCTACGCCCTCGCAGGTGCGGAACTGGAACAGCTTGCCGAGCAGGTCGAGGGTCTCGCGCACCCGCTTGGCGCTGGAGAAGGGGCCGAAGTAGGCGCGGCCGGAGCGGTGCCGTTCGCGGGTGAAGTAGACCCGGGGGAACTTCTCGTCGAGGCTGACGGCGACGTAGGGGTAGGACTTGTCGTCGCGGAGGCGGATGTTGAAGCGCGGCCGGTGGCGCTTGATGAAGCTCTGCTCGGCCAGCAGCGCCTCGGCCTCGGTCGCGGTGACGAGGGTCTCGATCCGGTCGACCCTCGAGGTCAGCCGGGTCTCTCCGCCGGAGAAGTGGGAGGCGACGCGTTTGCGGATCGAGCGCGCCTTGCCGACGTAGAGAAGCTCGCCGTCGGCGTTGTGGAAGAGGTACACGCCGGGGGCGTCGGGCAGCCCGCGGCGCTGCTCGGCGATCCGCTCCGCCCGCGACAGGGACCCGTTTCCGTCGGCTGGTGCCATCGGTCAAAGGGTAGGCTGCTGGCCACTCGGCCAAACGCGCGACACGGAGAGGGAGATGACCACTCAGACGCTGACCCCGCCCGAGCTGAACACGATGAGGATCGAGATCGACGGGAAGATCGGGACCCTGACCCTCGACCGGCCGGACGCCTTCAACGCGATGAGCCCGGAGATGATCGGCGAGATGACCGTGGCTTTCTCGTGGCTGGCCGACCGGGCGCCGCTGCGGGCGCTGGTCCTCACCGGTGCCGGCAAGGCCTTCTGCGCCGGCGGCGACGTCAACTGGTTCCAGAAAGGCGTCTCCGACGAGGAGATCGACCTGCCCTCCGAAGTCCGCCGCGGCGCCGAGGCCCTGCACCAGGCGATCGTCGACCTTCGGCGCATCCCCTACCCGGTGATCGCGGCGATCAACGGCCCCGCGGCCGGGGCCGGGTTCTCGCTGGCGCTCGCCTGCGACACCCGGATCGCCTCCGAGGCGGCCTTCTTCGCCTGTGCCTACGGCCGCATCGGCGCCTCGCCCGACGGCGGCATGACCTACTTCCTGCCCCGCGTCGTCGGCCCCAGCCGGGCGCTGGAGCTGCTGCTCGAAGATCCCAACATCGACGCCGAGCAGGCGCTCGCCGAGGGACTCGTGCGCGAGGTGGTGCCGGCCGAGGAGCTGGCGGAGCGCGCCCGGGCCAAGGCCGAGAAGCTGGCGGCGATGGCGCCCCACTACGTGCGGATGGCGAAGGTCCTCTGTGGGCAGAGCATCGAGAACCGCATCACCGAGCACCTGCAGCTCGAGCGCCACGGGATCGCCGACAGCATGGCGACCGAGGACCTCCGCGACGGGGTGCAGGCATTCTTCGCCGGCGAGAAGCCACGTTTCAGCGGTAGCTGAACCCCGGTGGCGGCCCCGTCGTATGAGGGATTACAGTCACAGTCGTAGATCGTTCTGCTTAGGAAAAGGAGCATCAATGAAGAAAGCCGCAGTCGTATTTGCCCTCCTCCTCGCGTCGCTCGCCCTGGTTGCATGCGGCGGCTCCGACGACGGCGACTCGTCGGACACCGGTGCCGAAACCGGCACCACGCAGGAAAGCGGCAGCGAAGCCGGCGGCAAGTCCGAAGAAAAGCCGGCCGGCGAAGGCCTCAAGTTCGAAGCCGACCCGGGCGGAGAACTTGCCTACACCTCTGACACCGCCTCCTGGGGACCCGGCGAAGTGACGGTCGAATTCAACAACCCCGCCTCGGTACCGCACAACGTCGAGATCGAAGGCGAAAGCGGCAAAGAGATCGCCGAGACCGAAACCGTCACCGAAAGCACCAGCAACACGACGGCGAACCTGAAACCAGGCACCTACACCTTCTACTGCGGCGTCCCCGGCCACCGGGAAGCGGGCATGGAAGGCACCCTCACCGTCAAGTAGTTCTCGCGATGGCGCCCGCCAACCGGCGGGCGCCATACGGTGCCGGAGGTCCACACAAGCATCTCCGCATCGGCGCCGGTCCGAGGCGAGCGCCGCGGCGCCGTGCTGGTTTGTCCGGACAAAAGCCGTACACTGGGCCCATGGAGCCCACGAAGAGCGCCAAGACCCGGCGGATCGAGATCCGGATGACCGACGAGGAGCGAGACCTGGAGCAGGCCGCCGCTGCTGCCCGCGGCCAGACGCTCAGCGAGTTCGTTCGCCAAGCGGCGCACCGTGAGGCTGAGCAGGTGCTGGCTGAGCATACGAGCATCGCGCTCAGCCCTGCCGAGGCTGGCCGTTTCCTCGCCGCACTTGACGATCCCGCTTCCTTCGAGACCGGTCTCGGCGCTCTTACGGAGCGCCCCAGCGTCCTCGGCGGTTGAGCGCTCGCTTCGGGGCGGTCGGACCGCTCGAACCGCACCACGACGCCGATCGCTTCGAGTGCGGGCGTGAGCAGCTCGACCGCTGGCTGCGCGCCTATGCCGGACAAGGCCAGCGCCGCGATACCGCCCGGACCTTTGTCGTCTGCCACGAGGGTGGGGCTCAGGTGGTCGGCTACTACACGCTAGTCGCCTCACAGGTCGAGCATGTCGAGGCAACGAGCGGTGTGCAGCGCAGCACCTCCAAGCACTTCCCGATCCCCGTCTGCCTGATCGCCCGCCTCGCGGTCGACCGCTCCCAGCAGGGCGCCGGCTTGGGGCGAAGTCTCTTGCTCGATGCCCTGCGGCGCACCAATCGCGCCTCGCACTCGGTCGCTATGCGAGCCGTCGTCGTCCACGCCCTCGACGAGGATGCCGCCGGGTTCTATGCACGCTTCGGGTTCCAACCGGCGAGCGCGGAGCCGCTCACGCTGATGGTTCCGCTGGAGGCGGTGCGCCGAACCCTCGATAGGTCCTAGCGACGGAAGCCGCCCTCCGCGTCGATCACCTGACCGGTGATCCAGGCGCTGTCCTCGGAGACCAGCCAGCCGATGATCCCGGCGATGTCCTCAGGGCGCCCCCAGCGGCCGCCGGGAAAGTCGCGTCGCAGGCGCTCGCGCAGCTCGTCCGAGGGCCAGCCGGTGTCGATCGGCCCCGGGTTGATCGCGCTGACGGTGATCGCGCGGTCCGCGAGCGCATCGGCAAGCGATCGGGTCATCTGGTGCACGGCTCCCTTGCTGATCGCATAGGGCAGCTCGTCTGGCATCGGGCCCAGGTGCTGGCCGGAGGTGAGCAGCACGACTCGCCCGTTCGGCCGGGCGTCGTCGTGATTCGCGGCAAACGCCTGGGTGAGAAGGACCGCCGCGCGTGCATTCACCGCCCACGCCCTGTCGAGCTCCTCCGCGGTGAGCGTCGCAAGCGACCGATTCGAGCTGTGTGCATGGTTGACGACGAGTGCGTCGACCGCTCCGAACGTGTTCATCGCAGCCTCGATCACACTCCGCGGCGCGTCGGGTTCGCCGAGGTCGGCCTCGACGTGCGAGAGGCGACCCGAAGCACCACCGAGCTCCTCGATCAGCGCGTCCATGCCACCGGCGTCGGCACCCCACGGCTGCTCGGCGTCGTAGGGAGAGAACGAGTGGATCAGAACCTTCGCGCCATCACGGAGCAACCGCTGCGCCACGGCAAAACCGATCCCCGCCCGGCGACTGACTCCAGTCACCACCACGATCCGCTCCTCCCCCGCCCGTTCGGCCATTCTCATCTTCTACAGAATCCCTAGCCTGAACCCCGTGGAGGCGAGGGAGGAGAAGGACACCACGTGGATCGACGAACCGATCCTGGTGGCTCCGTACGACCCCGCTTGGCCGAACCGGTTTGCGCAGGAGCGCGAACTGCTGCAAGCTTCGATCGGGCCCTGGGCCGTAGGAGGCATCCACCATGTCGGCAGCACCGCGGTCCCCGGCCTGGAGGCGAAGCCGATCGTCGACATCCTCGTCGGCGTCGAGAGCCTCGAGGCATCGCGTGCGTGCTTCGAGCCCTTGGAAGAACTCGAATACCTCTACGCCCCGTACCTGCCAAGCGAGATGCACTGGTTCTGCAAACCGCACCCGAGCAGACGGACCCATCACCTGCATCTGGTCCCGATCGCATCGCCGCGCTATCGAGACGAGCTTGCTTTCCGGGACCTACTGAGGGCCAAACGGGACCTCGCCGAGCGCTACGTCGCGCTCAAGCGTCAACTCGCCGATCGCTTCGAACAGGACCGAGAGGCGTACACCGAAGCAAAGAGTGCCTTCATCCAAGGCGCTCTAACCAAGGCGTTCCCGCACTGAGCGCGGCCCTACTCGGCGGCGGGCGCCATCACGCGGGTGACGCTGTCACGGACGAAACAGGGCTTCTCGCCACCCTCGACCTCGAGGGTGAAGCGGTGACTAACTCGTGCCAGCCGTCGTCGTCGTCGATCGAGACAACCTCGACCTTGGCGCGGACCTTGGAGTCGACGGGCCAGGGTCGGGAAACGGATCTTGTGCCAACTCTATGAATTGTTCGGGCCGACTCCACCCCACTCGGATACCGTTGACGTTTCTATGAAGGTATTTGTGAGTTGGTCGGGGGAAAAGAGCCGTGACGTTGCCCGGGTTTTCGGCGACTGGCTCCCCTTGGTTCTTCATGCCATCGAGCCTTTTGTTTCATCGAAGGACATACGCGCAGGCACCCGATGGCAGGCAGAGATTGCCGAGGAGCTTGACGACACCGACTTCGGCCTTATTTGCGTGACCAAAGAGAACCAGAGCGCAGAGTGGCTCAATTTTGAGGCTGGCGCACTGGCAAAGTCTGTGAACTCGAGCCGAGTGGTTCCGCTGGCCGTAGATCTTTCGCCGGCAGACATAGCCAATCCACTCGGACAGTTTCAAGCGATGAAACTGACGAGGGAGGACATTGGCGAGGTTCTGGGCTCGATGAACGAAGCGTGCCCCTCGTCGATTGGCGAGGCGAACCTGGAAAAGGCAGTTGAGAAGTGGTGGCCCGATCTTCAAGAGGAGTTAGTCAAGATCGAGAATCGGGATTACGGAGCCGAGCGGGCACCCGTTTCTCCTACCCGATCTGATCGCGAACTCCTAGAGGAGGTTCTCGATTCAGTGCGCGGATTCGGGAGAACGCCGATGATGGTTGCACGTCCGCTCGAGAGTGATCGCGAGAGGACCGAGAGGGCCATACGGGAGCTCGAGGGAATCATTCTGGGTCCAGACCACCGCATATCGGTATGGCGCACGGAGGCAGACGGCAATGTCGTCACGCTTGAGACCAACCCTCCGCCCACTGTTGAGTTAGAGCGGGCGGCGGATGCTGTTGGCTCTACTCACGGAGTGAAAGTCCGCCTTGGCGCCCTAGGCAGCTTCGAGAAATCCCCCAACGGGCCAGAGTAAGAGTTACTCCTCGGGCGACAGCACCCGCGTCACCGAGTCACCCACGAAGCACGGCTTCTCGTTGCCTTCGACCTCGAGGGTGAAGCGGGTCACTACCTCCCACCAGCCGCCGCCCTTCTCGTCGATCGAGACGACCTCGGCTTTGGCGCGGACGTTGGAGTCCACTGGGACCGGGGCCGGGAAGCGGATCTTGTTCCAGCCGTAGTTGACGCCGAGGGCGAAGCCGGTGGAGGAGATCAGGTCCTGGCGGAAGCCGTCGACCATCGAGAGGGTGAGGTTGCCGTGGGCGATCGTGGTGCCGTAGGGGCTCTCGGACTTGGCCCGCTCGGCGTCGACGTGGATCCACTGATGGTCGCCGGAAAGCTCGGCGAAGGCATCGATGTCGGCCTGGGTGACCGTGCGCCACTCGCTCGGGCCGACCTCCTGGCCGACAAGCGCCTGCATTCCCTCAACGCCCTCTACCTCGACAGTTGCCATTTCGCGGCGGCAGTCTAGCGCTAGTCGCTCCACCAGCCCTGGATCAACTCTCCGTCCCCCTCGTGGCGTGGGCCGACGGCGATGAACTCGATGCCCCCTCGCCCCGCCTCCACCGCACGGGTGACGTGCGGGGCGATCCGGACCGCGTCGAGGGGCTGCAGCTGGATGATCTCGTCGTCCAGCTTGATCCGGCCGTTGCCGCTCAGGACCACGTAGACCTCCTCCGCCTTGTCGTGCCGGTGCCCGAACGGCTGCCGCTTGCTGGGCTTGAGGCGGTAGTGACTGAGGCCGGTCTGCTCGGCCTCCAGGGCGCCGTTTGCGAAGCGCGCCTCGTGGATATCGGCCAAGCCGAACTCGCGGGCGGAGTCCTCGACGTCGGTCAGTCTGATCTGGGTGTAAGAACCTGCCATCTGGCCCCTTTCGCTTCGCTTGCAGGGCTTTAGATAAACGCATACCCGCGATTCGGGCCGGTATGCGGTATGGGCCGCGCTTGCCGACAAGTAGCCTTGGCCGATGGCCAGCCCCACCAGCCGGGTGCTCTCCAGCTCACAGCTGGAAACGCTGGCTGAGAACGGCGAGGAGCGGACGGCGGAGGTCGGGGAGGAGCTGTTCCGGATCGGCGACAAGACCTACCCCTTCATCGCGATCCTCGAGGGCGAGGCGGCCGTGACCGACGCCGCCGGGCGGGAGATCGTCCGCCACGGGTCGTCCGGCTTCCTGGGAGAGATGAACCTCCTCTCTGGGCAGACCGTCTTCCTCACCGCAGTGGCGACCCAGCCGATGCGCTACATCGCCGTCGATCGCGAGGCCCTCCGGCAGCTGCTGCTGGAGGACGAGGGACTCTCGGACCTGCTCCTCGCCGCCTTCGTGCAGCGGCGCGAACTGCTGCAGGAACGCCAGGGGGTCGGGGTCGAGATCGCCGGTCCGCGCGACTCGAGCGAGACCCGGCGGCTGGTCGACTTCGCCAAACGGCTGCGACTCCCCTTCTTCTGGCTCGACCCCGCCGAGAGCGCCGACGCGGCGGCGCTGCTGGAGCCGCTTGAGCCCGACGAGATCCCGCTGGTGCGGCTGCCGGGCGGCGTCGATCTTCGACGGCCGAGTAACGGCGAGCTCTCGCGTGCCCTCGGCATCGGCCTCGAGCTCGACCCGCGCGAGGAGGTCGACCTGCTTGTCGTCGGTGGCGGTCCGGCTGGCCTTGGGGCCGCCGTGTACGGGGCCTCGGAGGGCCTCGACACGCTCGTCGTCGAGAGCACGGTGCTGGGCGGCCAGGCCGGGACCTCGCGGCGGATCGAGAACTACCTCGGCTTCCCGGCCGGGATCAGCGGCACGGAGCTGACCAGCCGCGCCGTCACCCAGGCGCGCAAGTTCCGGGCGCGGACCGCGACCCCCTACAGCGCCCGCGCCCTGGAGCCCGGCGAGGAACGGCACGTCGTCAAGCTCGACGGAGGCAACGAGGTGGCGGCGAGGGCCGTCGTACTCGCCACCGGTGCCGAATATCGGCGGCTGCCGGTGGAAGACCTCGACCGATACGAGGGGCTGAGCGTCTTCTACGCGGCCGGACCGCCGGAGGCGCAACTGTGCGGCGCCCAGCGGGTCGGGGTCGTCGGCGGCGGCAACTCCGCCGCGCAGGCGGCGGTCTGGCTGGCGCGCGGCGGCGCCCTGGTCACCCTCCTGCACCGCCGCGGCGACCTGCGCGAGACGATGTCCAGCTACCTGATCGAGGAGCTCGACCGCTACGGCGTCGCGGTTCGCCACCGCAGCGAAGTGGCGCACCTACACGGCGAGGACGGGCAGCTGGAGGCCGTCACGCTGGCCGACGGGACCAAGCTGGCCCTCTCCTTCCTCTTCCTCTTCCTCGGCGCCTCGCCCTGCACCGACTGGCTCGGCGATGTCGTCGCCCGCGACCCCAAGGGCTTCGTCCTCACCGGTCCCGACGCGGGCGCGTCCGGCCTGCTGGAAACCAGCGTGCCGCGGGTCTACGCCGCCGGCGACGTCCGCTCGGGCTCGCTCAAGCGCTGCGCGACGGCGGTCGGCGAGGGCGCCGCGGTGGTCCGCTTCGTCCACGACCACCTGGCGGTGAGCAGTCCCGCCTAGGGACCGTTCGGTGCGCGGTAGGTGACGCCCTCGATCGGCTGCAGGGTGGTGATGGTTCCCGGGCCGCTGAGGACGTTCGGCTGCACGCGCCACTCGACGATGCGGGTGTCGACCGGGACGGCGATGGTGAGGAAGCGGGTGACGTAGGCTCCGGGGGCGATGCCCTGTGCCTCTCCGGTCGTCCAATCGGGCAGGCGGCCCAGGAAGCCGTTCCGCTGCGCTATGTCGCGTCGGTCGAGTGGGGTGAACTCGCGTCCGGAGCTATCGGTGGCGACCACGCCGACGTCCCCGCGGAAGGGCTGGGACCCGGTGTTCTTCAGGGCGATCGGGAGGTTGACGAAGCGCAGCCGCCTCACCGGACCGGGCTGGCCGAAGTCGTTCCCGATGCGCCCGGCTGCCTGATCGGCGCCGGTGCGATCGCGACCGGGGTCGACCGGGCGCCGGGCAACGACCGTGATCGCCGTTGAAGGGGGAACCCCGGGGATGTTGGTGAACCGGGCAGGCGCTCCAAACACCTTCGGACCGCTGTCCACGGTCGTCCCTTCGCCGACGCTCGTGCCCATCGCCGGACTGTTGAACGGGGAGGCCTCGTCGTCGAGCAGCCAGCGGCCACCCATCTTGACTAGGCCATCGGTGAGCGTCACGCCGCCGGCGCGAACTTCGGCGATCGCATGGTCGTCCCAGACCCGGATGTGGTCGACGAACACGGCCCGGTTGAGGGCCGGCATCCCGCGGCGAGCGCGCTGATGGTCCTTGCAGGCAGCCAGTGCCCCCGTACCGCTGCCGCCGTATACGACGGCGCGGAACCGGCCGGTTGCCAGCGACCCGCACTGCTCCACCGCCGGGCGTTCGTAGTAGCTGCGCAGCGTCTCCGTGATCTGGTCCGCGTCCGAACCGCCGTCACCGCCACAACCCGCGAGCACCGCGCCGAAGGCAACGGCCGCGGAAACGCCCATCGCCACGAGAGGCGGTATGGGCCGGGATACCTTCAAAGCAGCTCCAGTCGAGTCGGATACGGGAATCGAGTGGGCGTACTCCGCGAGTGCCGCCATAGTTCACGCACGGCGAGCGGGGATCCGACGATCGTCCGCTGCTCGCAGGCGGGCGCCACGGTTCGGACCCGGCCGCTATCCGGCCGTGAGCACCAGCGGCGTGTGACTCGCGATCACCTGGAAGTCGGTGTCTTCGCAGAGCAGCTCCGCGTCGTTGCGGATGGCGACGGCAGCGATCAAGCAGTCGGTGAGCTTGCGTGGGGTCTCGCCCCCACCGCGGCAGAGCCGGTAGAGCTCGGCTGCACGCTCGTAGTCCTCCGGGCCCTTTACCGCGAGGAACTCCAGGCCGTAGAGCAGGCGCCGAAGCCGGTCACGGTCGGCTTCGTCGCGGGCGCCGGCGAGGATCTCCATCACGATCACGTCGGTGCTGGCCAGATCGACTCCGTCCTCCAGCGCGGCGCGAAGCCGCAGGTGAACCCGGCTGCCGGTGGCACGCAAAAACTCCACCCAGGCGGAGCTGTCGACGAGGATCACTGGTCGGCGATCTCTTCGCGGGAACGAATCTCGGCGAGATCACCGCTCCAACCGGTGCCCTCCGTCGCCAGGGCCTCCTCGCGACCCATCGGGTCGCCCACGAGCCTGCGCAGGGCCAGGTCGACGGCTTCGCGCTTGCTGCGCAGCCGGTAGAGGCGCATCGCCCGATCGACCAAGCGGTCGTCGATCTCGATGTTCGTCCGCGTCATCGGGGGATCGTACACCTTGGGGTGTATGAATGCGCGCAAAGGTGGTTCGGCAGAACCGACTTCACGCAGTGGCCGTGGCGAGGCGGAGACGGCGGTCACGCCACCAACCTCACTTCGAAGCTCGGCACGACTAGTGCCCCCGCCCCACCGAGCAGGGCGAGGATGCGACTGACGTAGGCCTGGGTCTCGGGGTAGTCGGGGACGCAGTGGCAGGCTTCGACCGAGGCGGGGCCGGCGTTGTAGGCGGCTAGGGCCAGCTGAGGGGAGCCGAGCTGGCGGATCAGGTCCGACATCAGGTGGGCCTGGGCCTCGATTGCGGCCTCCGGGTCGAAGGGGTCGTCGAGACCGTAGGCAGCAGCAGTGCTGGGGATGAACTGAGCTATGCCCTGAGCCCCGGCGGGCGAAACGGCGAACGGGTTGAAGTTCGACTCGGCCATCAGCTGGGCCGCCAGGAGGGCCGCGGAGACGTTCCAGCGGGCGGCGGCGCGCAGGAGGGACTGACGGAACCGGGCTGGCACGAACGAGGGCAGGCTGGTCGATGCCGATCCGGGCGTCCCCTCCACCCCACCTCCGATCACGCTGTTCCCGGCTGCGGAGCACGGCGCCGGGCCAGCATCGAATCCGAAATGCCAGTCCTCCCACGAATATCGCTTGAGGAAGCCGAAGCGGCCGGCGTTCGCCGCCAGCCAGGCGTACGCGGTTTCGGGTCCGAGGTCCAACTCGGTTGCGCAGCGATGCAGCGATCGACCGGGCGGGGCGACCCACTGCGGGTCGGGGTGGGCGGCGAAGAGGGCGGCCTGTTCGGCGTCGGAGCGAAAACCGGAGACGACGAGGAGATCGACCCCGGACCGAGCAGCGGCTGCCTCCAAGCGGTCGAAGGCAGCCGCGACATCCGGGCGCATTCCCTCGCCGTCGCGATAGACGATGGGCCCGCTGTAGCCGCCGCCGGTGGCCATCGCGGGAGCTGCGCCCGCGGTCGGGGGCGCCGCCGCTTCCGCGATCGCCGACGCCTCGACGTCCGGAGCCGAGCGCTCCTCGCCCAGGCTCGCGACGACCGCGGCCTTCGCCCGCACCGGGGCAAACGAGGCGCCGTCGGGGAACTCGACCCGGACACGGCCGGGATCGACGCCGTTCGCCTTCGCCGCTTCCACCCCAGCCCGCCGGGCATTCGCCAGGTAGCCGACCTTCTCCAGATGGACAGGGTTCGGGACCCCGTTCGGGAGCGTCGGGGGCGCCAGCAACTGAGGCAGGTCGTCCCGCATCGAGCGCGCCGCCGAGATCGCGACAAGGTCGGCCGCCCGCTGCGCGCGACCTTTGCCGGTCACCGCTCCCGCAATCGCAACCAGGGCCAGGGCGCCGGCGATCAGCGCCAGCGCACCGCCCAGGGCGAGGATCAGCGCCTGCCCCTCCTCGTCGGTCGCCCACCCGGCGTCACCACCCCTCCTCCCCGGCCAAGATCCCATGCAGGCACCCTGTCGAGCCAAAGCGCACCCGTGGCGCGCACAAACAAAATTCTTCGGCGCAACTGTGTCAATAAAGCCGCCCGGGCTCGAACCTTTCCCCCAGGCCGCTCGTAAGCAACAATGACCGGGATCCCACCAAGGAGCTCCAGATGCGGAAAGCCGCCAAACACCGATCGATCTTCAGCCTGTCCCTGCTCGCCCTCCTGTCGGCCCTGCTGATCGCCGCGGGGCTCGCCGGCGCCGCGGGCACCAAGACCGTCGCCAAGAAGGCCGGAAACGCCTCCGTCGACAAGTTCGTCCTCACCAACGTCAACGGCCGCACCCTCTACACCCTCAGCGGCGAGAGAAACGGCAAATTCATCTGCAAGGGCGCCTGCCTCCAATCCTGGCCCCTGCTCGTCGTCCCGGCCGGGACGAACCCGATAGGGCCGGTCAAGCTCGGGACCGTGAAACGCCCCGACGGCAAGATGCAGGTGACCTACAAAGGCCTTCCCCTCTACACCTACACGGGCGACTCGAAAAAGGGCGACGTGAACGGCGAGGGCCTGAAGACGGGAGGGAGCACCTGGCACATGGTCAGCCTCGGCGCCTTTGCCGGAGAATCGCCACCGCCGCCCCAGCCCCCGCCGTCCAACCCCTACGGCTACTAGGGCACCCACCTGAAATTCAGGGGCGCGGTCGACTTTTCGGTCGCTATGCGGCGGAAAAGACGACCGCGCCCCCATCTCGCCCCGACTCGGCGAGGCGCCGGACGATCGATCGCGGCAGGGCGCCGGCCTCGGCCGGCAGCGCCCCGAACAGGGCGCGCCGCTCGGTCACCCAGCTCAACCGGCGCTTGAGCACGGCGACGGCGAGCCCGCGAGCCAGGAGATCGCCGACGGCGAGCGCCAGCAGGGGCCGGTCGGCCGCGACGTCGGCTCGCAGGAGGACCCCGGTCGGCCTGGGTCCGGCCGTGCCGTCGATCGTGGCACGCAGCATCGGCGCCGGAAGATTGAGCACGGCGATCGAGTCGCGGACGACCGCGACCGCAGCCGAGGCCGCCCGGAGGCCGTCGTCGTCGGCCTCGACGGAGAGGTGGCAGACCTGACCGCGGGCGGCGACCCGCGAATCCGGCAGGTGCGCGGCCAGCCGGTCCTCCAGTCGCTGCGCGGCGGTCGATGCGAGCAGGGTCGGGCGAGGAGGACGGGCACCGACGTCGACCAGGAGCGCCGCCCGATCGACGTCGGCGCCGGCGCAGGCGAGCGCCGCAGCGGCGCCCCGGGCACCCTCGGCCCCGCCGACGCTCGTGGCCAGCACCACCGGGGCGCCGCCGAGCGGGTTGACGAGCTCCGTCATCGCGCCGGCCTCGCAGCGGCGGTGCTGGTGACGCTGAGGTGCTCTGCCAGCGCTCGCAGCGGCGAGGGCGGCAGCAGCCGGACCGACACCTCGCCTCCGCGTACGGAGACCGCGACGTCGTCCCTCGCCCAACCCGGCAACGCCGAACGCGCCGCCGCCGCAGCGGGGCGACCGGAGGCGAGCGCGAGCGCCCCGGCCTCGGCGGCGCCGTCGGCGAGGGTCAGCGCGTAACCGGCGGCGAGCAGCTGAAGGGACACCAGCGCGGCGAGCAGCAGCGCCGGCAGTCCCGCAATCAACTCGACGGAGGCTTGACCGGCCTCGTCCCCGATCATTCGCCGTCCAGCCCAGAGCGGGCGCCGACCATCACCGACGGCAACGTCGGCAGCAGCCGCGGCACCGCCACCCGGACGGAGACCTCGTCCGTCCCATCCACCTCGGCACCCGCTCGCATCGAAGGGGGCAGCGCTCGTCTCGCCGCCCTCTCGGCGTCCCCGCCGACGAGCGCTGCCCGAGCCCCCGCCCGCGCCGCCACCCCCGCCGACCACAGGGCCTGCCCGGCGAGGGCGATCTGGGCCGCGACGAGGACCGCCAGCGCAAGGAAGGGAATCACGGCGATCAACTCGACCGACGCGGTTCCCTCCTCCCCGTGTCCTCTGCTGCTGGCGGTCCTCGGCGGCACCCGCCAACCGTTCCACTCAAGTCCGCACGCGTGGCGCGCAGAAGCTCAAGGCTCTGTCAAATCTCTCCTACGTCAGTAGGTATTCGCCTCGACCCAGACCCGCCAGATCGCGGCGATCGAGGCCGCGAGGAGCAGCAGCCAGAGCAAGGTGCCGCCGCCGGTGCCGAAGAGCTTGTCGGTGCCGGCGACGAGCAGGGCGAGAACCCCGAAGGCCCCGTAGAGGATCGCCCTGCGGCCGTCGGTGAGCGTCGCCAGGGTCAGCTGGTTTTCGCGGCTCAGCACGTAGAGCATCCAGGCGATCCCCGCCAGGAATCCCATCGTGATCGCGGTGAGGATCGTTTCGGCGACGTTGCCGCCAGCCGGCACGAAGGCGACGCCGAACGCCAGGACCATGACTATGGCGACGTTGCGAGCGGTGCGCACGTCCCGAAGTGTACGCCGCCCCGGCCGGCTACTTGCTGGTCATGACGACGATCCCGACCACCACCGCCGCGGCGACGGAGGTCAGCGCCAGGCTGGCCACGACCGCCGCCGCACCGGCGGCGAGCGGCCGTTCGCTGCGGCTGAGGTCGGCGAACCGCCCGGCGCCCCAGATCGCGACGGAGAAGGCGAAGATGATGCCGACCCCGGCGATCGTCGAGGCGGCGACCGTCTCCAGCAGCTCCTTGCCCTCGATCAGCGTCGCGGTCATCCGCTCGAGGCCGGGACGGGAGCGCCCCGCTGCGCTCGGCGGGCGAAGGCGGCGGCGATCAGCGAGATCGCCATCAGGGTGACCAGGACCGGTCCCAGGGCGCCGGTGCCGAAGATCCGGGTCAGGCCGTAGGTGAGCGCTCCGATCGCCGCCGCGGCGGGCAGCGTCAGCAGCCAGGCGACGACGATGTTGCCGGCCACGCCCCAGCGCACGGCAGAGAGGCGCTTGCCGGCGCCGGCGCCCATCACGCCGCCGTTGATCACATGGGTCGTCGAGAGCGGGAAGCCGAAATGGGTGGAGGAGAGGATCACCGCGGCACCGGCGCCCTGGGCCGAGAACCCCTGGGCGGCATCCATCTTGATGATCCGGGTGCCGGTGGTGCGGATGATCCGCCAGCCGCCGCTGTAGGTGCCGAGGGCGATCGCCGCCGCCGCCGAGGCGATCACCCAGAACGGGGGATCGGCATCGGCACCGAGGCTGCCGTTGGCGATCAGGGCGAGGGTGATCACGCCCATCGTCTTCTGGGCGTCGTTGGTGCCGTGGGCCAAGGCCAGCAATCCACCGGAGGCGACCTGGCCGTATTTGAAACCCCGCGAGACGACCCCGGGCCTCTGCCGCCCGACCACCCGGTAGGCGATGCCGATTCCCAGGCCGGCGACGAGGAAGGCGAGGATCGGAGCGACGACCGCGGGGACCAGGACCTTGCCGACCAGGCCGTCGGCGAGCACCGCACCGGTGCCGACTGCGGCCACGGCCGATCCGACGACCCCGCCGATCAGCGCATGGGAGGAGCTGGACGGCAGCCCGAAGTACCAGGTGACCAGGTTCCAGGCGATCGCCCCGATCAGGCCCGCGAAGACGATCGTCGGGGTGATCACCTCGGCGTTGACGACGTCCTGCGCAACCGTGGCCGCGACCGAGATCGAGATGAAGGCGCCGACGAAGTTGAGCAGCGCCGCCATGCCGATCGCGACCTGGGGGCGGGCGGCCCCGGTCGAGATCGAGGTGGCGACGACGTTGGCGGTGTCGTGGAAGCCGTTGGTGAAGTCGAAGGCGAGCGCCGTGCCGACCACGATCACGAGGATGACGTCGGAGCTCACGGCGTCACGAGTTCTTGATGACGATGCCCTCGATGATCTGCGCCGCGGTCTCGGTCGCGTCGATCGCGTTCTCGAGCACGGCGAACATGTCCTTCCAGCGGATCACAACCATCGGGTCGATCCCGTTGGAGAAGAGGGAGGCGACGGCGTCACGGGAGATCCGGTCCCCCTCGTTCTCGAGCCGGTGGACCTCGATCCAGTACTTGTCGAGGTCCTTGAACTCGGGCAGATGCTCGAGGCCCTGAGCGAGCTGCTCGCAGGCGTCGACGAGCACCTTGGTCAGCGACACCGCCTGCTCCATCGGCGCCTCGATCTTGTAGAGGCCGAGGAAGTCGGCGGCCTCCTCGGTGAAGTCGACGATGTCGTCCATCTGGGTCGCGAGCGCGTAGATGTCCTCGCGGTCGATCGGGGTGACGAAGGTCGAGTTGAGCCGTTTGACGATGTCGTGGGTGATCCGGTCGCCCTCCTGCTCTGCCTTGAGGATCTCCCGCGAGAGACCTTCGTCCTCCGGCCAGGAATGCATCATCTTGTCGAGCAGGCGCGAGGCGTGCACGGCGTTCTGCCCGGCTTCGATGAAGAGGTCGAAGAAAGTGCGATCGCGAGGAAGGAGCGAGAAGCGCGCCAAGGGGCCCAATCCTATTGAGGAGGGAGGCGGCCCGGGGGTCTCAGCTCGCAGCCGCCGCGAGATGCTCGGCGGCCCGAGCCGCGTAACGCTCCCGCAGCTCCTCCTGGACGCTGCGCCGGCCGCCCTGCGGGACCTCGACCCGGGTCCAGCGCCCCTCGGCGTCGAGCTCCCAGGCGTTTGCGTTCTCGGCGAAGCAGCGCTCCAGCACGTCGAGCATCTCCGCCTTCAGCTCGGGGTCCTCGACTGGCGCGACCAGCTCCACCCGGCTGTCGAGGTTGCGCGGCATCAGGTCGGGGGAGCCGGTCAGGACCCGGATCTCGTCCCCCCGCTGGAAGGTGTAGACGCGGGAGTGCTCGAGGAAGCGGCCGACGATCGAGACGACGCGGATGTTCTCCGAGATGCCTGGCACCCCGGGGCGCAGGCAGCAGATTCCCCGCACGTTGAGGTCGATCCGCACCCCCGCCTGAGAGGCCTCGTACAGCGCCTGGATGCAGCCAGCGTCGACCAGCGAGTTCATCTTCAGGGCGATCCGCGCCTCCTCGCCCGCCCGGTGCGCAGCGACCGTCTCCTCGATCTCCGCGACGATCCGCTCGCGCATCGTCGTCGGCGAGACGAGTACCTTCCGGTAGGCGGCCGGGCGGCCGTAGCCGGTGAGGAAGTTGAACATCTCGGCGACGTCGGCGCCGATGTCGGGGTCGGCGGTGAAGAGCCCGAAGTCGGTGTAGAGCCGGGCGGTCTTCGGGTGGTAGTTGCCGGTGCCGATGTGGACGTACTCGCGCACCCGTTCGCCCTCGCGGCGGGCGACCAGGATCGCCTTCACGTGCGTCTTCAGGCCCGGGATCCCGTAGACGACGTGGACGCCCGCCTCCTCCAGGGACTTCGCCCAGTGGATGTTGGCCTCCTCGTCGAAGCGGGCTTTCAGCTCGACCATGCAGACCGCCTGCTTGCCGCGTTCGGAGGCCCGGATCAGCGACGGCACCAGCGGCGAGTCGTCGCTGGTCCGGTAGACGGTGTGCTTGATCGCCAGCACGTCGGGGTCGGCGACCGCCTGCTCGACGAAGCGCTCGACCGAGGCGAAGGAGTCGTAGGGATGGTGGACGAGGATGTCGCGATGGCGGATCGCCGCGAACATGTCGACCGGTTCGTCGTCCTCGCCCTGGAGGCGCGGCTGGGTCACCGGCGACCACGGCGGGTAGCGGAGCTCGGCGTGCCCGGGGACGTCGGCTATCGCGCTGAGGTCGGCGAGGTCGATCAGGCCGTTAACGTCGTAGACCTCACGGTCTTCCAGCCGCAGGGCGTCGACCAGCTGCTCGCGCAGCTTCGGGTTCATCCCGGCGGCGACCTCGAGCCGCACCACCTCGCCGAAGCGCCGCCTGCGCAGCTCGTCCTGCACCGCCTGGAGCAGATCGTCGGCCTCGTCTGAGATGGTGAAATCGGCGTCTCGGGTGACCCGGAAGTAGCCGTGGTCGATCACCTCGGCGCCCGGGAAGAGCGCGTCTAGGTTGGCCGCGATCACCTCCTCCAGCGGAACGAAGGACTTGCCGTCGTCTCCCACCGGCAGGAAGCGTCCAAGCAGCTCCTTCGGAACCTTGACGCGGGCGATGATCTCGGTCCCGCTCTCCGGGTCGCGGAGCAGCACCCCGAGGCTGAGCGAGAGGTTGGAGATGTAGGGGAAGGGCCGCCCCATCCCGATCACCAGGGGCGTCAGGGCCGGAAAGACCTGCTCGTGGAAGCGGACGTCGATCTCCCTCCGCTCCTCCGCGCTCGCGGTCTCCAGGGAGACGATCCGTATTCCGTGCTCTTCCAGGGCCGGCCGGAGAGCGCCGCCGAAGGCCGCGTGCAGGCGCCGGTCGAGTTCGAGCACGCGAGCCTGGATCGCGTCGATCTGCGCGCTCGGGCCGAGGCCGTCGGGACCGCGCGCGTCGATCCCGGCGTCGAGCTGGTCGAAGAGGCCGGCGACGCGGACCATGAAGAACTCGTCGAGGTTGGAGGCGTAGATCCCGCAGAAACGCAACCGCTCCAGCAGCGGCACCTCGGGATCCTCGGTCAGCTCGAGGACCCGCTGGTTGAAGTCGAGCCAGGAGAGCTCGCGATTGAAGTAGAGAGCGGGATCGTCGATCGGTCCATCGTACTGCCGCACCCGCGAGCTCCCTGCGGCCTCAGGCGACCCGGGCGAGCGGCTGCGTGGCAGCCGACGGGGCCGCGTCGAGAGCCCCCCGGTAGCCCGCCGCGAGCTGCTCCATGGAGCGCTCCCAGGAGCGGTCGCGAGCGGCGCGAGCGGCTGCGGCGCCGAGGCGGCGGCGGAGCAGCGGCGAGGAGGCGAGCTGCAGCAGTGCGCCGGCCAGGTGGTCGGGGTCGGGCCTGCAGAGCAGCCCGGTGTGGCGGTTCTCGACCAGCGTCGCCGGGCCGCCCTCGGCGACGGCGACGACCGGTAGGCCGCTCGCCGCCGCCTCGAGGATCACCTGGCCATAAGTGTCGGTGCGGCTGCAGAAGAGGAAGGCGTCGGCGCTTGCGTAGGCGCGCGCCAGGTCCTCGCCCTCGAGCCAGCCGAGGAAGGTGGCCCGCTCGCCGAGTCGGGCGCGCAGCTCGTCCTCCTCCGGGCCGCCCCCGGCCAGCAGCAGGTGCAGGCGGGGGTCGGAGGCGTGGGCCCGCAGGAAGGCGTCGGCCAGCAGGTCGATGCCCTTCTCCCGGGTCATCCGGCCCGCGTAGAGCACCTTCAGCTCGCCCGGGTAGGCGGCGGGGTCGGCCTTGGCCGGGTCGAACCGATCGAGGTCGACACCGCGCTCCCAGCGGCCGATCCGGGCCGGATCGGTGCCGAGGCCCGCCAGCGAGGCGTCGGCCGACGGGCTCGGCGAGAGCACCGCGCCGGGCGCGGCGTAGAAGGCGCCGAGCCCGGCCCTGGCGATCGCCTCGAAGCCGCCGTCGCCGCTGCGCAGGCCGGCGTAGGCGGCCAGCTCGGTGTGGTAGCTGGCGATCAGCGGCACGCCGCTGATCCGGCTGAGCAGGGTCGCGGCGATCCCGGCCGGCCCGGGGGCGGTGACGTGGACCAGGTCGTAGGCGCCTTCGGCCAGCGTCTCGACCAGGTCGGGCAGGCCGGGGACGCCGAGGCGCATGCCGTCGTAGAAGGGGATCTCCAGCTCCGCGGCGGCGGGCAGGCGGCGATCGACGCCGGCATCGGTGCCGATCACGTCGACGTCGAAGCCGGGGACTCCGCGCTCGCGGACCTGCTCGATCGTGTGGGTGACGCCGTGCATCTGACCGATCCCGTCGGCGATCAGCGCCACCCGCCCCCGTTCCCGATCGGCCGCCCGCAGCTGCGCCTTCTCGGCGCCGAGGAAGGCCGTCGCGGGCGCGTAGGGGACCGCCGGCACGAGCGCCGCGAAGAGCCCGTTGACGGCGCTCTGGAAGTCGCCCTCGGCGACGGCGCTGACACCGTCGTCGAGGGCCCCGCGCAGGCGCCGGTCATGGATGCGGCGGGCGCGGCGGTAGAGGTCTGCGTGGGAGAAACCGTCGGACTGCAGGTAGGAGATCAGCTCGCGGCCGCGCAGCTCCAGGCCCATCCCGGCGAGCCAGGCCTCGAGCAGGTTGCGGGCGTCCTCGGGGCCGATGTCGACGGCGACCTTGCCCTCGCGGGCGGCTCCCTCGCGGATCGTCCGTTCGGCCATCTTCAGGACGGCCGCGGGGTCGGGGGCGGCACCCGCCGGCTGCTCGCCGCCGGCGGCCAGCGAGCGCGTCGCCAGCGCCATCGCCGCGTGCGTCCACTTGGCGGCGCTGCCCTGCTCGCCGCCGGCCTCCGGCTCGCCGCGGCGCAGGCAATCGAGAAACTCTTCCGGCGTCCGCACATCGGTCGGCACCTCGGTGAAGGTGCGTCCGATGTCGACGCCGGCATGGTCGTCGGAGCCGCCGATGCCGGTGCCGCTATGGGTTTCGACGTAGATCACGGCGGGCATGTTCAGCTCCGCGGCGCGCGACCCGTTGCGGACCTCCCAAATCGGGAACAGCTCCGCCAGGCGCCGCCGGTGGCGCCGTGTAAGCGGCGCCGCGACGTTGAAGAAGGGATGCGCCAGCGCGCAGACGATCCCGTTCTCGTGAAGGTATGCGGCGCAGGCCTCGACATCGCCGGAATGCGCCTGCAGCCACTCGTGGTCTCCGAGAGTGATCCCGTAGCAAAGGACGTGAACCGCCTGGGGCTCGCCGGCGAAGCGGGCGGTCAGCTCCTCGGAGACGAAGCAATCGGGACGGTCGGCCAGCTCCAGGCAACCGTCGATCGTGTCGTGGTCGGTGATCGTGACGAAGTCCATCCCCCGCCGCCTGGCCAGCTCGTAGACCTCCTGCGGGGGCGTCGCGCACTCCGGCAGCCCGAGCGATCTTTGGACGCCCAGCCGTGAAAGCTGCGAGGCGGTGGAGTGACAGTGCAAATCTACGCGGGAAGTCATCGGTGCTCTCCCTTTTTCGTGTCTCTCTAGTCACCTACAGAATTCGCCATTTGCAGGCAGAACTTGTGAAGGAGAGGAAAACGCGATGTGAACTTCGCGTGACCGCGCGCTACGCGGCCAGGCGCTCTGGGGAGGAGCCGTTGGCGCTGCCGTTGAGGAGGTCGAGGATGACCCCCTCGCGGAGGCCGCCCTTGCCGATCTGGAGGGGCTGGCCGAGAAGCTCGGAGATCTTCTCCAGGAGGAGGACGCCGGTGGGAAGGATGCGGACGCGCACCGGGTCCAGCTCGAAGCGCCGGGCGACGTCGGCGGCCGGGTCGCCGCAGAGGACCCGTATCCCCCGCTCCAGCGTCTCGTACTCGAGCACCGCGCCGACCAGCCGCCGCAGCGAGGTGGCGCTGCCGCCGACCGCGACCGCCTGCGCCGGGCGCGCGATCTCGACCCCGTCGAAGATGTCGTCGATCCGGTCGCGGACCTTGCGGATCTCCGCCGCGGAGGGCGGATCGGAGGCGATCAGCTCGTCCGCCAGCACGCCGGAGCCGACCCGCCAGGACCGCACCGACTCCACCCCGCCCGGGACGGTCCCGAGGATCACCTCGGTCGAGCCGCCGCCGACGTCGACGACGCCGACCGCTCCCTCGACCGGGTGCCCGAGCGTCTTGGTCGCGCCGATGAAGGAGAGCCGGCCCTCCTCCTCCTCGCTGAGGATGTCGACGGGGACGCCCGAGGCGGAGGCGATCGCCTCAGCGGCCTGCTCGCGGTTGCTCGCCTCGCGGACCGCGGCGGTGGCCACCGAGCGGATCGTCTCGGCGCCCAGCTCCCGCGCCAGCCGCACCTGGGTCGCGACGACCTCGGCGACCTCGACGACCTTCTCCGCGCGGATCGCCCCGTCGTCGTCCAGGGCCTTGTTGATCCTGGTGTAGGCGCGCTGCTCCATCACCTTTCGCAGCTGGCCGTCTTCGGGCTCGGCGACGAGCACGCGAGTCGTGTTGGAACCGATATCTATGGCAGCGCAAAGCATTGGCCTGGCCGGTCCAATCTTGGCAAACGGGCCGGACCTGCCCGGCGAAGCTACGCGGGGTGCGAGGCGTCCTCGAACTCGCGGAACAGGCCGGTTACGACGAAGGCGACCTGCTCGCCGATGTCGACCGCGTTGTCGGCGATCCGCTCGATCGCCCGCGCGGCCAGCAGCATCGTCATCGCCCACTCGCGCTTGTCGGCGTCGTCGCCGATCTCAAGCGCCAGCCTGAAGCACTCGCGGTTGAGGTTGTCGACGACGTCGTCGCGGCGCACCAGGTCACGGGCC
Organism: uncultured Solirubrobacterales bacterium; assembly: GCA_963799835.1. Lineage (GTDB taxonomy): Bacteria > Actinomycetota > Thermoleophilia > Solirubrobacterales > 70-9 > VAYN01. The sequence continues at coordinate 1,823,565 of CAWCYE010000002.1, read as the reverse complement.
ATCTCGACGTCGCGTTCGCCGAAGGCCCGCTTGGCCTGGCTGACCAGCGACCGGGTGTGCTTGCCCATCGTCAGGATCATCCCGACCATTTCGCTGTCGGCCGGCGGCTCGTTGCCGGTCAGCGGGATCAGCTTGCAGATGTTCACGCACTGGTCGCCCATCCGCTCGATGCTCTTCAGAACGTGGAGGAGGGCCGAGATCAGGCGCAGGTCGGTCGCCACCGGCGACTGGGTCGCGAGCAGGGTGATCAGGGCCTGATGAACCTCCAGGTAGCGACCGTCGATGCGGTCGTCGTCGGCGACGACGATCTGGGCCAGCTCGACGTCCTGGTGCTCGACCGCTTCCGCGGTCCGCTCCAGGGCCGAGTTGACGAGGTCGAGGCCACCCAGGGCACTCTCCTCGAGCTGGGTCAGTTCCTCCTGGTAGTAGACCCGGACGGGATCCGCCATCAACCGACTTTCCCGGAGACGTAGTCCTCGGTGCGCCGGTCGGCCGGGTTGGTGAAGACCTTCTCGGTTTCGTCGTACTCGACGAGCTGGCCCCAGCGGTTCTGCTCCGTGGCATCGACCTGGACCATCAGGAACGCCGTGCGATCGGACACCCGCGCCGCCTGCTGCATGTTGTGGGTGACGATCACGATCGAGAACTCGTCCTTCAGCTCGATCATCAGGTCCTCGATTTTCCCGGTGGAGATCGGGTCGAGCGCCGAGCAGGGCTCGTCCATCAGGATCACGTCGGGCTCCACGGCGATGCAGCGGGCGATGCAGAGGCGCTGCTGCTGCCCGCCGGAGAGGCCGAAGGCATTGTCCTCGAGACGGTCCTTGACCTCGTCCCAGAGCGCCGCGCTTTTGAGCGCCTTCTCCACGGTCGCGTCGAGATCGTCCTTGCGGCCGAGGACCCGCGGGCCGAAGGCGACGTTGTCGTAGATCGACTTCGGGAACGGGTTCGGTTTCTGGAAGACCATCCCGATCAGCTTGCGGACCTGGACCGGGTCGACGGTCGGCCCGTATAGGTCCTCGCCGTGGTAGAGCAGCTCCCCGTGCACTTCGGCGGCGGGAATCAGGTCGTTCATCCGGTTGAGGCAGCGCAGCAGGGTGCTCTTGCCGCAGCCCGACGGGCCGATCAGCGCGGTCACGTCCTTGCGCCCAATGTCCATGCTCACACCCTTGACCGCGGCAACGCCGCCGTAGGCGACGTCGACCCCCTTCAGCTCGAACACCTTTTCCCCCGTCGAGGCGCCCTGACTGGAGCGGAACCCCGGCCGCACCGCGATCGACGCCCGCGCGGCTGCTTCTTCTCGTTCCCGTGCCGTCTCGGCTCTGCTCTCACCTTGGGCCATCTGCTCGCTCACAGTAGATCACTTACCACCTTTGCTCGTAACGATTTCGTAGCCAAATCGCGAAAGAGTTCATCGCCAGCAGGACGACCAGCATGACGATGATCCCCGCCGCGGCCAGGGCCTGGAACTCCTCCTGGGGCTGCAGCGCGTAGTTGAAGATCTGCACCGGCATCGCCGAGTAGCCGTCGGCGCCGAACGGGGTCGGGTCGAAGGTGACGAACACCGTCGCGCCGACCAGCAGCAGCGGCGCCGTCTCACCGAGCGCGCGGGAGACGGCGAGGATGACGCCGGTCGCGATTCCCGGGATCGAGGCCGGCAGAACCTGAGCCCGGATCGTCTGCCACTTCGTCGCCCCGAGCGCCAGCGACCCCTGGCGGATCGAGTCGGGGACGGCGCGGATCGCCTCGCGGGCGGCGATGATCACCATCGGCAGCACCAGCAGCGCCAGGGTCAGCGAACCGGCGGCGAGGATGAAGCCGAGGTCGAGCGGGCCGCGGACGATGAAGGCGAGCCCGAGGATGCCGTAGATGATCGACGGGACGGCGGCGAGGTTCTGGATGTTGACCTCGATCAGGCGGTTCCACCAGCGCGAGTTGTCGGCGTACTCCTCGAGGTAGAGCGCGGCGCCGATGCCGACGGGCACGACGAACAGGATCACCCCGGCGATCAGCTGCAGCGAGCCGATGATCGCCGGCCGGTAGCCGGCTTTCTCCGGGAAGGCGCTCGAGGGTGGGTTGGTGAGCAGGTCGAGGCTGAGCGCCGAGGAGCCTTTCGCGAAGGCCTGGATCAGCAGCGCCAGCAGGCCCGCCAGGGCGATCGCGACCGCGAGCAGAAGCAGGCCGGCGAAGACGGTGTTTCGGATCACGTCGCCGCGCGGCTGCTGGCGCAGCACCGCCTGCGTCGTCGCCCGGGCGCCGGCCACCGCGAGGCGGTTGCGCGGAGCCGAGGCGTCGCCGAAGCCCCTCACTCGTAGACCTCGCGGTACCTGCGGACCAGCCGGATGCTGATCACGTTCATGACCAGAGTCATGACGAAGAGCACGGTCCCGACCGCGAAGACCGATTTGTAGTCGACCGAGCCGGTCGAGATGTCGCCGGTGGCGGTCGTCGCGATGTAGGAGGTCATCGCCTGGATCGCCTCCACCGGGTTGAAGGTGAGCTGGGGCGTCGAGCCGGCGGCAAGGACGACGATCATCGTCTCCCCCACCGCGCGGGAGATCGCCAGGACGATCGAGGCGACGATGCCGGAGAGCGCCGCCGGGAAGATCACCCGGAGCGCGACCTTAGCTTTGGTCGCCCCGAGCGCGTAGGCGCCCTCGTGCAGGCCGCGGGGCACCGCGGACATCGCGTCCTCGGAAATCGAGGCGATGATCGGGACGATCATCAGGCCGATGCCGAGCCCAGCCGCCAGGGCCATGAAGGGCTTGCCGACCGCCCCCCCGAGCAGGTCCCCGGGCCAGAGCGGCACGATGATCTCCGGCAGGATGAAGCTCACCGCGAAGAAGCCGATCGCCACGGTGGGGATGCCGGCGAGCACCTCCAGCGCCGGCTTCAGCGTCTTGCGCACCCGCGGCGAGGCGTACTCGCTGAGGTAGATCGCCGCCCCGAGCCCGATCGGGATCGCGAACAGCATCGCCCAGAGGGTGACGTTGAGGGTGCCGACGACGATCGCCAGCACGCCGAAGCTGGGCGGCTCGAACTGGGGGGTCCAGTCGGTGCCGAAGAGGAACTCGTCGACCGGGACGATCTCGAAGAAGCCGATCGTCGGGCCGATCAGCGAGATCACGATCGCGGTGGTGGTGAGGACGGAGAGGATGCCGCAGCCCGCCAGCACCCACTGAATCGCCTTCTCGCCGTAGCGCTTGCCGGGCGCCTGGAGCCGGCGGGGGGGTCCCCCCGCCGGCTCCGTCGCGATCCTCTGGCCCCGGCTCATCGGTACATGCTTCTGCTCAGGCGCCGATCTTCGCGGCGGACGCTTCCGATTCTTCGAGCTGTTCTTCGGTCAGCGGCACGAAACCGAGCGATTCGGCCACCGAGTTGACGTTTTCGAGGTAGTAGCTGATGAACGCCTTGACCTCGGGCTTTTTCAGCGCTTCCTCGCTCGGGTACATGAACAGCGGCCGGCTCAGCGGAGCGTAGGAGCCGTCCTGAGCGGTTTCGACCGACGGCGGCACACAGCCATTCCCGTTGTCGACTTCCAGCGCTTTCAGGTTGCCTTCGTTCTCCTGGTAGAAGGAGTAGCCGGCGTAGCCCATGCCGCCCGGCGAGCCCTCGACGCCTTTGACCGTGGCGTTGTCGTCCTCGCCGACGTTGTTGTAGTCCTTGCGGGTCGCGCCCTCCTCACCGTTGATCGATTCGGTGAAGTAGTCGAAGGTGCCCGAGTCGGTGCCCGGCCCGAACAGCGCCAGCTCCTCGTCGAATTCCTCTTTCAGGCCCGGGATTTCGCTCCAGTCGGAGAGCTTGGAGTCGGGGCCCCAGACGTCTGAGAGCTGGTCGACGGTGAGACAGGCGACCGGGTTTTCGTTGTTGATCATCACGGTCAGCGCGTCGGTGGCGACGTGGACGTCCTCGTAGCCGACGCCGCCCTTTTTGCAGGCTTCGACCTCTTCCGGCTCGATTTCCCGCGAGGCGTCGCTGATGTCGGTCTCGCCGGCGCAGAACTTTTCGAACCCGCCGCCGGTGCCGGAGGTCCCGACCGTCACCCGGACCCCGGAGTTTTCGGCCATGAACTGCTCCGCGACCGCTGAGGTCAGCGGGGCCACGGTGCTCGAACCGTCGATGCGGATCGAACCCGATAGGTCTTCGCCGCCGCTACCGCTGGCGCTGGAACTGTCGTCGCTGCCGCATGCCGCCGCCGTGATGGCCAGGACGAGGGCGGACACGATGACCGTGAGCCACTTAGAGCTAGTCACTCTGTCTCCTTCTGATCTGTTCGAGTTTCGGCCCGCGGGCCGGGGATCGGAAAGACCCTCTCAACGGCATTTGGAGACCTTGTTACCTCGATGTGTCGAGGATGTGAAAAAGATGTAAAAGCCGGCTCGGGGTGGCCTGGAAAAGCCGATCATCCGTCCGGGGAGAAGCGGTAGCCGATGCCGTTGTGGGTGTGGATCAGCTGGGCGCCCGGCAGCGCCTCCCCCAGCTTCGAGCGCAGCCGGCTGACGTAGACGTCGACCGAGCGGTCCTCGCGCCGTGGATGGCTGCCCCAAACCGCGGCGAAGAGCTCCTCACGGGTCATGATCCGCTGCGGGTGCTGGGAGAGCGTCACCAACAGCTGAAGCTCGCGCATCGTCAGGCTGAGGGGGCGACCGTCGACCAGAGCGGCGTGCTCCTCTGGCCTGATCTCCAAGCGCCCGCCCGAGAGCTGTGAGGACTGCTCAGTTCCAGTCGCCATGATCGCCGATCATGGCCAACCCGAAGAACGCCCGGTTATCCCGGCGTGAAGCTGTTGTGAACGACCTGTGAAGCCGGCTCGGCGACCGGCAGCGGGTCGGGAAGCGCCGGCTCGGGGTCGATCGGGCCGCCGAGCGGCTCGGGGTCGAAGCGGTAGCCGACCCCGAAGTGGGTGTGGATGTAGGCCCAGCCGGCCGAGCGCTTCTCCAGCTTCTGGCGCAGCTTGCGGATGAAGACGTCGACGGAGCGGTCGCCGTGCGCCATCGCGTATCCCCAGACCCGCTGGTAGATCGCCTCTCGCTCCAGCACCTGTCCCTGCGCGTCGGCGAGCAGGTGCAGCAGCTCGAACTCGCGGCGGGTGAGGTCGAGGCTGTCGCCGCCGACGAAGGCCTGGAACTGGTCCGGCCTGATCTCCATCTCGCCGGCGGTCAAAGGGCCGCTGTCGGTGTCGTGGTTGCCGCGGCGACGGCGGCGCGAAACCGCTTCGACCCTGGCCATCGCCTCCTCGGGATGGCAGGGCTTGGTAATCCAGTCGTCCGCGCCGAGGCGCAGGCCGCGGACCCTCTGGGCGACCGTGGAGCGGCCGGTGCAGACGACCACGCCGAGGTCGGGCAGCATCCCGCAGACCCGCTCGAGGTAGCTCCAGCCGTCTTCCCCGAGCAGGCCGGGGTCGATCAGCAGCGCGTTCAGCTTCATCGCAACCAGCTCCTCGGGCGGCACCACGCTGGTCGCTTTGCGCAGCTGCCAACCCGCCGCCTCGGCACGCTTCGCCAGCACGGTGACGAAGCCGCTGTCGGTGTCGACGATGGCGAGGCGAATGGTCTGCTGTGGGTTCAAGAACACGGCCGCGCGGTCGGGGTGGTTGGCTCTGGGACCGGCAGCTGCGGCGATTGTATGCGCCGCGACAACGGAACTACCTGCGTTCACCGTATTTTCACAGGTCGAAGAGGCCGAAATTGCGGCAAACCGGGGGTCGCCGCTCCGGAGTGCGCTAGATTCCCGCCCGTGAAGCGGACGCTCTCAGCCCTGCTCTCGATCCTGGCCCTGATGCTGGTCGCGGCACCCGTCGCGATGGCGGACAACGGCGTCGGGCTGGCAGGCCCCACCGACGACAAGATCGTCACCTTCTTCTGCCTCGGGGTGCTCCTCTTCTTCGCGGTCCTGGTGATCGGGATGTCGGTGATCCAGGGCCGGCTCGAGAAGCGCAAGGAAATGCGCCGCCAGGACCTGCAGAAGTACGGCTGACGCTCCTCAGGACAGTTTGAAGCCAGTGAGGAGGCGCTTCTCGGTCTCACCCTCGACCGTGGCGACGACTTCGATCTTGCCCTCCAGCGGGGTGCCGCGGATCTTCGTCGCCAGCAGGTCGTCGACCTGGAAGATGCCGGCCGAGTTGTTGAGCTGGACCGCGATTCGCACCGGCCTCTCCTCGCCGGCCTCGATCCGCACCTCGTCGATCGCCGCCGCCGAAATCGAGTGGATCCCCTCGTGGCCGGCCTCCAGCGGCAGCCGGCTGCGGCCCTGTGCCATGTCGAGGGCGTCGGCGACGCGGACGACGCCGGCCTCGAGCGTGTAGGGCTCGCCGCGGCGGCGGTGGCCGATGATCGCGTGGAGGATCTCCGCCGCGACGACGGTCCGCTCGGGCTCCTTGTAGGCCCCGGCCAGCAGGTGCTCGAGCGCGGCGTTGGCGAGGAAGAGCGAGTAGGCCTCGTGATCGGCGCGGTGGATCGACATGCCGAGGTCGTGCAGCAGCGCCCCGCCGGCGACGACGACCTCGGCATCGCGGTCGCGCATGCCGTGGTCGGTGACCATCGCCGGCTCGACGCCCGCCCGGACCAGGAGGCGGAGCAGCCGCAGGGCGATGTTGAGCACGATCTGCACGTGGACCCAGGAGTGGTCCGACATCCCCAGCCGCTCGGACTGGACCTGGGCCAGGTACCACCGCGCCCGCACCTGATCGTCGCCGTTGACCGCGTCGAGGAAGCTCTCGAGCTTGCGGTTGCCGCGGGTCGGCGCCCGAACCTGCGCCTCGGCGACAGCTTCCTTCGGCGGTTTCCGTGTAGGCCCCGCAGCATCCGGAGCGGGAACTCTCTCGTCGCTCATGGGCGGATCGTACGGAAGCAGTCGGGTACCCCTCCGTCGGAGACCGTTGCGCAGCTGATCGTCTGCGGAGGCGCGGAGTGTCCGTCCAGGAGCCTCCGCCGGAGGGGTACCCGACTGCTCCGGCATCGGTCAGCTGCCGACGGCCGAACATTCGAACCGGGCCGGCTGCGCTGGAGGGGCACCCGAATGCCTTGGCGGACAGTCAGCCGCAGACGGGCCAGGGGCTGGAGCCGGCGCTGGCGTAGAGCAGAGCTGCGCGGTAGTCCTGCTCAGGCTCGGAGGCGGCGGCGGGGTCGCCGTGGCCTCCGACCGATTCCCAGGTGCCGAAGGAGAACTGGTACTTGCCGCGGTAGCTGCCGTCGGAGGAGATCGCGGTCGGATCGCCGCCCGACTCGCAGGAGGCGATCGAGTCGAGGGTCTCGATCGAGACCCCGGCCGGCAGGGCGGCAAACAGCTCCCGCCGGCGCTTTAGCGCCGCGGCGCGGCGTTCGGCGCGGATCCGGCGGGCGAAGGTGCGGACCGTGCGCTGGAAGCGCCGGGCCGGCCGCTGCAGCACGGCGGCCGGGGCCACCTGCGCGCTGCCCAGGGCCACGTGCGGCTTGCGCGGCGGGCCGAAAGCGGAGTCGTTCTCTCCCCCAGCTGCGAGCGCGGCCGCCGGAAAGGCGAAGAGGACGACGAGTACCGGAACGAGATGTGTGCGTTTTGTAAGCAAGCGCGGGACCGTGGCGAAGATCCCGGCGTCAACGTGTGACCGCCATCACACAACTCCCACCCTGAACACGATCCTGCACCTGTCAGCCAGGGCGTGTCTGAGCTAAGCCGCCATATATGACCCCTAAGCTCAGACACCCCCTATGGCCGACCATTCGACTTACCGGCTCCTGCTCGCCTGCCCCGACCGGCCGGGGCTGATCGCGCGGGTCAGCGGTTTCCTCGCCGAGGCCGGGCTCAACATCGTCGACGCCGACCAGCACTCGACCGCCGAGGGGCGCTTCTTCATGCGGATGGTCTTCGACCCCGCCGCCGAGGGTGAGCGCGAGGAGCTCGAGCGCCGCTTCGAGGCGGAGGTGGCGGGCCCGTTCGAGATGGAGCACCGCTTCGCCGACTCGGGGCAGCGCAAGCGGGTGGCGATCATGGTCTCGCGCGAAGACCACTGCCTCTCCGACCTGCTCTGGCGCTGGCGCAGCGGCGAGCTGGGCGGCGAGCTGGTCGCGGTCGTCTCCAACCATCCCGACCACGCCGAGCAGGTCGAAGCGGTCGGCCTGCCCTTCCACCACGTCCCGGTCGATGCCGATTCGCGCGGGGATGCCGAGCGCCGCGCGCTGGAGCTGCTCGGCCAGGTCGACCTGCTCGTCCTCGCCCGCTACATGCAGATCCTCTCCAGCGACTTCCTCGACGCGGTGCAGGCGCCGGCGATCAACATCCACCACAGCTTCTTGCCGGCCTTCGTCGGTGCCGACCCCTACCGCAGGGCCCACGAGCGCGGGGTGAAGCTGATCGGCGCCACCGCCCACTACGTCACCGCCGACCTCGACGCCGGGCCGATCATCGACCAGGACGTGACCCGGGTCAGCCACCGCGACGAGGTCGAGGACCTGGTGCGGATCGGCCGCGACGCCGAGCGCCTGGTCCTGGCCCGCGCGGTGATGGCTCACCTCGACGATCGAGTCCTGCTCGACGGCGACCGCACGATCGTCTTCTGAGCGACGAGGACTGCGTTTTGCAGCCCACAGATGCAAAACGCAGTCCTCGTCCGATCGACTGGCTGCGCAGCCAGTCGATCGCCTAAAGTGTTCGGGATGGAGCAGGCAACCCTCCCCCGCCCACGTTCGACCTCCCCGTCCACCTCCCTGCCACCGGGCTCGCGGACCCCTCCCCTCCTCCAGGGCGTGCGCTACGTACGCAACCCGCTCCACTTCCTCTCGGGCCTGCAGCGACGCTACGGCGACATCTTCACGGTGCGGTTCCCGTTCTTCGGCAAGCTCGTCTACGTCGGCAACCCGGAACTGGTGAAAGAGGTCTTCACCGGCTCCCCGGCCGTCTTCCACGCCGGCGAGGCGAACGCGACCGTGCTCGAGCCGGCGCTCGGACCGAGCTCGGTGCTGACCCTCGACGACGAGCCCCACATGCAGCAGCGCAAGCTGCTCCTGCCGCCGTTCCACGGTGAGCGGATAGAGCGATACGGCGAGACGATCCGTGAGGCGACCCGGCGCGAGATCGAGGCGTGGCCGGTCGGCAAGACCTTCGCGCTGCGATCGAGCACCCAGCGGATCACGCTCGCGGTGATCCTCCGCGCCGTCTTCGGGATCGAGGACGAGGCGAGGATCGACCGCGCGACGAAGCTGATCGACGTCTTCAGCGACCGGGTCACGACGATCACCAAATTCCCCGGCCTGCGCCGCAACCTCGGACCGGGCAGCCCCTGGCGCCGCTTCCTCAAGGCCCGCGCCGAGCTCGACCGGTTCCTCTACGAGGAGATCGCCCTGCGCCGGGCCGAGGCGGCCAGCGAAGATCGCGACGACGTGCTCTCGCTGCTGTTGGCGGCGCGCCACGACGACGGCACCCCGATGAGCGACGAAGAGCTGCGCGACGAGCTGCTGACCGTGGTCGGCGCCGGCCACGAGACCACGGCGACGGCGCTTGCCTGGGCGATGGAGCGGCTGCTGCGGACGCCGGCGGTGCTCGAGCGCCTGCGCGACTCGATCGCCGCCGGCGAGGACAAATACCTCGAAGCGACCGTGAAAGAGACCCTGCGGGCGCGACCGGTGATCGTCGACGTCGCCCGAAAGCTGGTGGCGCCGGCGACGGTCGGCGGTTACGAGCTGCCGGCCGGCATCTTCGTGATGCCGGCGATCGCCGCCCTGCACTACCGCGAGGACATCTTCCCGGAACCGGAGGAGTTCCGGCCCGAGCGGTTCCTCGACGGCCGCGTCGACAACTACGCCTGGATCCCCTTCGGCGGCGGCATACGGCGCTGCATCGGCGCCGCCTTCGCCGAGTACGAGATGCGGATCGTCCTGCGCGAGATCGTCGGGCGAGCACACCTGACGGCCCCGGACCCCAAGCCCGAAAAGGTGCGGATTCGCAACATCACCCTCGCCCCCGCCAAGGGCACCAGGGTCCGGCTCGAGCGCCCGCTCGCGGCCTAGCTCGGGGCGGCCTCAGCCTCCGCGTCGCGCTGCGCCTGCTCCCATTCGGCGTAGAGCTCCTCGACCGCGGCCTTGGCGGCGGCATGGCGCTCCCCGGCCCGCTCGTAGCGACCCGGGCTCGCCCAGGCGGCGGGGTCCGACAGCTCCTCCTCGACCTCGCGCAGCTCGGCCTCGGCCCGCTCGATCCGCCCTTCGAGCTTGGCTGCCTTCCGCGCCGCTTTCTGGGACGGCTTCGCTCGTTTCCGGCGCCCGCCGGAGGCGGCGGACTTCGCCTCCGCCGTGGCGGCCTGCTCGCGTTCGTCGCGTCGCGCCTGGTACTCGGCCCAGCCGCTCGCGTGGCTCTCCAGGCGGCCGTCCTCGCAAACCAGGGTGCGGGTGCCGACGGCCTCGAGCAGCGCACGATCGTGGGAGACGAGCACCACCGCCCCCTCGAACTCGATCAGCGCGTCCTCCAACGCCTCTCGACTCTCGATGTCGAGGTGGTTGGTGGGCTCGTCGAGGATGAGGACGTTCGCCCCGGAGGCGACCAGGATCGCCAGCGAGAGGCGACGCTGCTCGCCGCCGGAGATGTCGGAGAGCTGCTTTTCGGCGTCCTCACCGGAGAAGAGGAAGCCGCCGAGCAGGCCGCGCGCCTTCTGGCCGGTGAGCCCGGTCTGGCGCTGGGTCGCGTCGAGCACGGTCCCCTGGCCGGCGGCGGTGTCGGCGTGCTGGGAGAGGTAGCCGACCTTGACCTTGTGGCCGGTGCGGACGATGCCCGAGGCCGGCCGGCGCCGCCCCGCCAGGGTCTCGATCAGGGTCGTCTTGCCGGTCCCGTTGGCGCCGACGAGGACGACGTGCTCGCCGCGCTCCACCTCGAGGCCCGTCTCTGAGAGGAGCGTCCGCCCCGGCACCTCGATCGTGGCGTTGACCGCCTTCAGGACCACACGCCCCGGGCGGGCGGGCGCTTTGAAGGAGAAGCGCAGCCGCCGGGTGTCGCGGCGTTCGGCGACCGGCCCCTCGCGCTTGGCCTTCTCGATCTTCTTCACCCGCGACTGCGCCTGGCGCGCCTTGGTCGCCTTGTAGCGGAAGCGCTCGACGAAGCGCTCCATCCGCTCGATCTCGGCCTGCTGTCGCTCGATCGCCTTGCCGAGGGCGATCTGGCGCGCCGCCTGTTCCTGGCGCCAGGCATGCCACGGGCCGGCGAAGAAGCGCGCCCGCTGCGCCTCCAGCTCCAGCACCGAGGTCCCGACCGCCTCCAGGAACCAGCGGTCGTGGGCGACGAGGACGACGGCGGCGTCGAGCTCGACCAGGTAGCGCTCCAGCCACTCCAGCGACTGGATGTCGAGATGGTTGGTCGGCTCGTCGAGCAGCAGCAGGTCCGGCTTGCCGGCCAGTGCCCGGGCCAGCGAGGCGCGGGTCAGCTCGCCGCCGGAGAAGGTCGAGAGGGAGCGACCGGCCTGCTCGGGGTCGAAGCCGAGACCGCGGAGGACGGCGAGGACGTCGTCGCGCCAGCGGTAGCCGCCGCCCGTTTCCAGGCGCTGCTGCGCGGCGGCGTAGGCGCGCATCGTCTCCTCCCCCGCCTCGCCACCGGACATCTCCGCCTCCAGGCGCTCCAGCTTGGCCTCGGTCTCGATCATCTCGGCGCGCCCGGAAAAGACGTACTCGCCGAGGGTCGCGCTCGATTCGCGCGGCGGCCGCTGGTCGTGGAGAGCAACCCGCGCCCCGCGCTGCACGCTCAGGGACCCCGAATCGGGGGCCAGCTCGCCGGCGAGCACCCGCAGCAGGGTCGACTTGCCAGCGCCGTTCTTCCCCGACAGGGTCATCCGTTCGCCGGGCTCGAGCTTGAAGGAGACGTCGGCGAACAGCAGCTTGCCGCCGACGTAGACGTCGAGTTGGGTTGCGGTCGCGATAGCCATGGTCGGTCGCGGCGCGCCGCGACTGGTTCGAGCGTAGCCTTCCAGCGATGGACGGCGAGCGGCTGCGTCAGGTGCAGGCTCCGCTGAAGGAGCGATACAGGGAGGCCCCGGACAGCGCAATGGTGACCCTCGAGGCCACCGGGACGCTCGGCGAGGGAGTCTCCTGCTCGGTCCAAACCGGGCGGGCGATCGCCGAAGCGGGGCTTCACCCCGCCTCCGGCGGCGACGGTTCGGAGCTCTGCTCGGGAGACATGCTGCTGGAGGCCCTGGTCGCCTGCGCCGGAGTGACGATGCGTGCCGTCGCCGCTTCGCTTGGCATTGCGATCGAGTCGGGGCGGGTCAGGGCCGAGGGCGACCTCGACTTCCGGGGAACCCTGGCGGTCGACCGGGACGCTCCCGTCGGCTTTGCCGCGATCCGACTCTCGTTCGAGCTCGACACCACCGCCGGCCCCGAGCAGCTCGACGACCTGTTGAAGTTGACCGAGCGCTACTGCGTCGTCTTCCAGACCCTGGCGAGCCCACCGACGCTCTCCGCAACCCTGACCGGTCGGGCCTGAGTCGTCGATGGCGGGGCCGCTGCGTCATCTCGGCGAGCTGGCCAGGGCGCGGGCGACGCGGCGCTCCTCCGAGCGCGCCGACGGCCAGGCGCTGAGCGAGCTGGAGGCGCGGCCGCTGGCGCTGCCGCCCGGCCTGGAGGTCGAGTGGCTGGGGGTCTCCGGCTACCGGCTCAGCTACGAGGGACAGACGCTCTTCATCGACCCCTACCTCTCCCGGGTCCCGTTCCGCGACCTGGTGCTGCGGCGGGTCGCGATGCCGGACCCGGCGGCGCTCGACCGCTTCGTCAGCGCCCCCGGCGAGACGGTGGGCGTCCTCGTCGGCCACACCCACTTCGACCACGCCGTCGATGCCCCCGCGATCGCCCGCCGCTTCGGCTGCAACGCCTACGGGTCGAAGTCGCTGGTCAACCTGATGGCCCTGCACGGCCTCGCCGAGCGTGCGGTCGAGGTCGAGCCCTACAGGACCTACGAGCTGGGACCGTTCGAGGTCAGCTTCACGCCCAGCGTCCACTCCAAGCTGCTGCTCGGCCTCGCCGTGCCCTACGACGGCGAACTGAGCTGCGAGCACCTCGACTCGCTCTGCCCGAGCGCCTACCGCTGCGGCCAGGTCTGGGGAATCGCGATCTCGGTGGCCGGGATCCGCTTCTACCACCAGGGCAGCGCCAACCTGATCGACGACGCGATCCGCGAGCGCGAGGTCGACGTCTTCCTCGCCGGGGTTGCGGGACGCAGCTTCACCAGCGACTACTGGAAGCGAATCCTGCCGGCCCTGCAACCGCGCACCGTGGTCCCCACCCACTACGACAACTTCTTCCGCCCGCTCGGCCAGAGGATGGAGTTCGTCGCCAACGTCCAGCTCGCCGAGCTGCCCGAGGAGATCGGCGCGGTCAGCTCGGACATCGAGGTGGCCGCGCTGCCGCGCTCCGATGGCGGCGGGCCCTAGCCGCCGCCTTACTGAACGATCTTCAGCTTGCGAACGGTGGTGCGGGTCGTGCCGTCGATCGTCTGGGTCCTCTCGACCAGGACGCTCCTTGCTCGCGCGAGCTTGCGGCGGAAGGCCTTCCTTGGTTTCAGCGAGACGATCGTGGACCCGCCGGCCTTGAGCTTGGCCCGGGCGACCGCGGTCTGGGCCTTCGCCTTCTTCCCTCGCTTCGAGACGACCCGCAGCTTGAGCTTGCAGCCGCCCGGCTTGGCGCTCCTCGGGCACCTGACCTGCACACCGGGGTAGGCGACCTTGATGACCTCGGTCTTGCTCGCGACCGCCGAGCCGTTGCAGGAGGCGGTCTGGCCGGTGAAGACCAGCGCGGTCGAGCAGCCCTCGTTGTCGGTCAGGGTGAGCGCCACGCGGTATTTGCCAGGTCGTGGGTAGACGTGGTTCGTCCTCGGCGTGGCGACGCTGGTCGTCTTCCTGTCGCCGAAATCCCAGGAATAGGTTGCAACGGTGCCGTCGGAGTCTTTGGAGGTGGAGGCATTGAACGCGACCGGCACGCCGGGACGGGCCCGCAGGGTCGAGAAGGAGGTCGCGGGAGGCTGGTTGGGGACGATGGCGAGCTGTTCGACGCCTTTGGTTCCTGCGATCGGACCGGCGACGACGGCATTGGACTGGGCGTCGACCACGAAAACCCCGGAGCCCGCGACGGCGACGTAGACGCGCTTGCCGTCGGGGGTGGCCACCGCCGGACCCGGCTCGCCGCTGAACGTGGCCGCGCCAAGTAGCGAATTGGTTCGGGTGTCAAACGCCGAGAGCATGTTGGTCTGATCGTCGGTGACATAAGCACGAATACCATCAGGCGCGATCGAAACCCATTCGGGTTCCTGGAAACCGGTCAGGCCGGGCAGCATCTGGTTGGTTCCAGCATCGAATGCCAAGACCGTGCCCGCCCCACTGGACTGAGCGATGTAGACGCGGCTGCCGTCGGGCGTGACCGCGATACCGACCGGATTGCTGAAGGCTGCGCCGCTCAGGCTGCCAACCACGGCATTGGTGGCCGTACCGATCACCGAGACGCTGCCCAAGCCGGCATGGGACACGTAGACACGACTGCCGTCGGGCGTGACCGCGATGCCCTCTGGTTCTTTCTCAACTGGGATGGTGAGGACCGCGTTGGTCCGCGTGTCGATGACCGAGACGCTTTCGGATTCGAAGTTGGTCACGTAGACCCGGCTGCCGTCGGGCGTGATCGCGGTGCCCAGCGGCACTTTGCCTACGGCGATCGGAGAGCCGATCACCTGGTTGGTCTTGGTGTCGATGACCGAGACGCTTTCGGATTCGGTGTTGGCGACGTAGGCACGGCTGCCGTCGGGCTTGATCGCGATGCCCGACGGTCGGTTGCCGACCTCGATCGGCGCGCCGACGACCTGGTTGGTGCTCGTATCGATCGCCAAGACGGCTTTGGAGCCTGGAAGGTTGACGCTCCCGTAGATCACGCCGGCGATCGCTCCCGGAGCCAGCAGGGCGAGCAGCGCAACGACAACCGCTGCGGCCACAGCGAATACCTTGCCCCTCGGCGTCCCTCGTACGGCTCCCTGACTCACGGCGGGGGAGTCTAGGTGCGGCGCGGCAGGTGCTCGTCAGGTCGCCAAGTACTTCGTAGCCATCTGTTCGATCGTGCCCATGGTGCGTCTCGTGTCGATACCAAGAGCGTTCTCGATCGCCTTCAGGTCGAGGTCGGAGTCCAAGGTGCCGCCGCTCGGCAGCCAGTAGAGCTCGCGCCCATCGACCGCCAGCAGGTCCTCGTCGGTGGTCAGGGCCAAGGCCTTCTTGCGAGTCGCCGTCGAGGGCTTCTTCAACAGCAGCGAGACCTGGAGCTTGCCCTTCGAAGCGTCAACGGCCTTGGCGTCGAACGGCTCAAAGACCGCGATCGCCGCCACCTCCGCCGCGCTGCGCAGGAACACCGGCACCTCGTACCCAAGCCCCTTCTTCAGGCCCGCCTCGATCCGCGCGGTGAGCTTGGACTCGCTCTCCTTGCCGTCGGCGTCGAAGACGACGTTGCCGCTGGCGCGGAAGGTCGCCACGTTCTCGAAGCCGAGCCGGTCGAACTCGGCCCGCAGCTCCTCGTTCTTGATCCGGCGGTTGCCGAGGTTCATCCCGCGCAGGAAGGCGACATAGCGATCCACGAGCCCAGCCTACGGAACGA
The DNA here is from genome assembly GCA_963799835.1 of uncultured Solirubrobacterales bacterium. GTDB lineage: Bacteria > Actinomycetota > Thermoleophilia > Solirubrobacterales > 70-9 > VAYN01. Next base: position 1,807,999 of record CAWCYE010000002.1, on the reverse strand, counting down.
CGCCTCCGCCCCGGTCGGGGGCGGAGGCGATAGTGGAGGCGCCGAGATTCGAACTCGGATCCGCGGACGCGGTGCGAGGGTCTCTACAGGTTTAGCCGGCGCTTGATTCTCGTCTCCCGGGGTCCGCGCCGGCGGGCACTGCGGGAGCCAAAGCCCTCTTAGATGTCCCCTGGCGGACGGGGCGATCCGCCCGGGTAAGCCCGCTTCTGAAGCCGGTGCCCCTCCCCGCGGGCGTGGGAGGACCGACTCTCACAGCGCTTAGCTTCTAACTAAGCGGCGAGGGCGAACTCATGGTCCGCACGTATTGGTTGGTGCCGGGGTTTAACGAGGCCTCCGGCAACCTCGACCTGCAACCTTTCGCACGAATCGACCACGTCGAAGCCTGTCGCCCCCGTGCGTACTGCGCTTGGAATTGTACGGTGTCGGGAATGGTGTTCGTGTGAGCGAGCTTGCATACGACGCGATCGTGCTCGGCGCAGGCCCGGCGGGCGAGATCTGCGCGGGGCGCCTCGCGGACGCCGGCCTGAAGGTGGCGATCGTCGAGCGCGAGCTGATCGGCGGCGAATGCTCCTACTACGCCTGCATGCCCTCCAAGGCGCTGCTGCGTCCCGCCGACGTGCGCGACGAGGCGGAGCGGATACCCGGCGTGCCGGTCTCAGCGAACGACGAGCTGGAGCCGGCGGCGATCCTCGAGCGCCGCGACGAGGTGGTCCACGACTTCGACGACTCCGGCCAGCTGCCGTGGCTCGAGGAACGCAGCATCGACCTGCACCGGGGCGCCGGGCGATTCGCAGGCGAGCGCCGCATCGTCGTCGGCGAGCAGGCCCTGACCGCCGGCAGGGCGATCGTCGTCGCCACCGGCAGCGGCGCCGCGATGCCGCCGATCGAGGGGCTCGACGGAGTCGAGGCCTGGAACAACCGCCAGGGGACGGGCGCCAAGGAGGTGCCCGGAAGCATGATCGTGCTCGGCGGCGGACCGGTCGGGTGCGAGCTGTCCCAGGCCTGGTCGACGCTTGGGACGAAGGTGACACTGGTCGAGGGCGGCGAGCGCCTGCTCTCGCGCGAGGAGGCCTTCGCCGGAGAGCAGGTCGCCGAGTCGCTGCGGGATAACTTCGGGATCGACGTGCGAACCGGGGCATTGGTTCAGAAGGTCTCGGCCGGCGGCGCCGGGATCGTCGCCGAGCTTGATGGAGGCGGCGAAGTCGAGGCGGAGCGGATCCTGGTCGCGGTGGGGCGCGTCCCCCACACCGCCGAGCTTGACCTCGGATCGGCTGACGTGGAGGCCGACGAACACGGCTTCCTGGGAACCGACGACCGAATGCAGGTCGGCGGCCGGGAGTGGCTCTACGCGATCGGCGACGTCACCGGGCGAGCGCTCTTCACCCACATCGGCAAGTACCAGGCCTGGGTCGCGGCCGAGAACATCCTCGGCCGCCCGGTCGCGGCCGTGGCGGAGGGAATCGGCTCTCCTCGCGTGACCTTCACCGAACCGCAAGTGGCGGCGGTCGGCAAGACCCTCGAGCAGGCTCGCGAAGCGGGGCTCGACGCAACCGCCGTCGACGCCCCCACCGACGGCTCCGCCGGGGCCAGCTTCCAGGGCAAGGGGACCGGAGGGACCTCGCGAATCGTCGTCGACCAGGCCAGGGAGACGATCGTCGGAGCCACCTTCACCGGCTTCGAGACCGCCGACTTCCTGCAGGCGGCCACCGTCGCCATCGTCGCCGAGGTACCGCTATCGCGCCTGCGCCACGCGGTCGCCCCCTACCCCACCCGCAGCGAGGTCTGGCTGAGGCTGCTGGAGAAGCACGGCGTCTAAAGCGTCGAGCGGCTCTTCATGTCCGCGAGGAGGTCGGACGGGAGCCCGGCGACGTGGTCGAGGTCGTCGACCGAGTTGAAGCCGCCGAGGCGCTCGCGGTGGGCAAGCAGCCTGGTCGCCTGGGTCACCGAGAGGTTCTGCTCGCGCAGCTGCTCGAACGTGACCGAGTTGAGGGCGATCTGAGCGCCGCCGCTCGGCACGGAAGCGGCGGGCAGCGGCGGTTCCGGGCTGGGTGGGGGCAGTGGCTCCGGGGTGGGAGGCGGTGGCGTCGGGGCCGGTTCGGGCGGCCGCGGGGGCGGCGTGGGCGCGGGTCCGGGAGGCGCCGGCGGCGGAGGGCCCGGGTGCGGCGGGGGCGGCTCGGGCATCGGCGGCTCCGGGGCCGGTGGGACCGGCGCCGGGCCGGGGGTCGCGAAGACCTGCGTCTCCGGTTGTGAGATCGGTGGTGCCCCCTGCACCGAGCGAACCGCTGCCTGCTCGGCCTCGATCGCCCTGCGCTCGGCCTCCCGCGCCCTCTGCTCGGCTTCGGCGACGCTCTGGCGCATCTGCTCGAGGCGCTTCTGGCGGGCCTCTTCGTCGGCCCGAAGTCCTTCCAGGCGCTTGGCCTCTGCCGCTCGCTGTTCGGCCGCCTTGGTTCGCTCCTCGATCTGCCGCAGCCGCTCCTCGGCTTCGGCGATCGCCCGCTCCTGGGCCTGGCGCTCCTGGTCGAGTCGGTGTTCGGCGGTTTGCAGGTCGGTCGGTGCGCCCGCCTGGCCGCTCCCAGGCGAGACCGGGGTCGGCACCGGAGGCGGCGCCGCGGTCATCTGCTGCTGGCGCTCCGCCTCTAGCCTGCGGTCGGCCTCGGCGCCGATCCGCCGCTCCTCGAAGCGGACCTGGTCGGCCTTGTCGCGGACCCTCTGTTCGGCCGCAACCGTGTCGTACTCGGTCGGGCCGGGTGGCACCGCACCGCCAACCGGGGGAAGCGGCGGCACCGCGGATGGCGGCGACGGTGGTGGTGATGGTGCGGCGGCCTGCAGCGGGGGGACGGCCTGCGGCGGGGGCGGCGTGGCGCCGGCCGGCTGCCCCGCCTGCGCCTGGGCCATCGCTCGTTCGTTCGCCTCCCGAGCCGCCGCCAGGCGCTGCTCGGCGAGGGCCACTTCGTGCTTTCGCGTCCCACCTCCGTACTTGATGCCGAAGAAGCTCTTCTGGCGCGGGGCGGCGGCCACGGCTCCCGCGGCAGCGCCGGCCGCGGCGGCGCCGGCGGTGGCAGCGGGGGGCGGTGCCGTCGGCGCCTCTGGCTGCTTGCGACCCCGGCCGCGCCGGGCAGCTCGTTCCTCGCGCCGCCGTTTGGCTTCGTCCTTGCGAGCCTCGCGCTTCTGCACACGCTCGGCGCGCTGGGCTTCGCGGACGCGGCGCCGGCGCTCCTTCTCGGTCTCGGGCCCCTGGCTCGGCGGTGCGACCGGCGGAGCCTGGCTCGGCTGCGCGGGGCTCGGCGGGACCTGGGAAGCAGGGGGCGGGCCGACGGCCGTCATCTCGGCGGTCTGAGCGGCCGCGGGCGGCTGCGCGGGTGGGGCGCCGACCGGGGGCGCGGGCGCCGGCGGCTGGGCACCGCCCTGCGGGCCGGCCGCTGCCTCGCGCTTTGCCTTCTCCTTGCTGCGTCGCTGGGTGATGCTGACGACAAGGAGCAGGATCAGGATCGCTGCCAGCAGCGCCGCGACGAAGTACTCGGTGTGGTCGCTGACGTAGTCGGAGACCTTGTCGGGGAACGACTCGGCATGTGCCTGTGCCGGAGCCACCAGCGCCAGCCAGGCAAGCGTCGCAACCCACGCTGAGAAAAGCAGACGGGTCCGCATCGCTCTGAATCCTTGCATGTGCTCCGGCAGTTGCAAGCCCCTCCAGTCCGGGGAAGGGAAACCGGCACCCGGGGGCTCACCGCATCCGGCCCTTGAACTCGCGCTCGACCTCGCGGCGGACGTCGCGATCGGCGATCTCCCGCCTCCGGTCGCGGCCCTCCTTGCCGCGAGCGAGCGCCAGCTCCACCTTCGCCCGCGGTCCCTTGAAGTAGATCCGGGTCGGGATCAGCGTCAGGCCTTTCTGGGCGGTCTTGCCGACCAGCCGCTCGATCTCGGCGCGGTGCAGCAGCAGCTTGCGCGGGCGTTCCGGTTCGTGGGCGTCGCTGCTGGCGAACTCATACGGCGGGATGTGGAGCTTGCGCAGCCATACCTCGCCACCCTCGACGACGGCGTAGGCGTCGGTCATCTGCGCCTTGCCGCCGCGCAGCGCCTTCACCTCCGAACCGGTCAGCACGATCCCGGCCTCCATCTTCTCCACCCACTCGAACTTGTGCCTGGCGCGGCGATTGGTGACGACGTCGCCCGACGCCGGCTCGCGCGGCTTCTTGGACTTCTTAGCCATCGCCGAGCTCCAGTTCGGCCCGCCCCCGCTCGGGGTCGACGCCGGCGACGCGAACCGAGACCGGGTCGCCGAGGCGCAGAGTCGCCTTGGAGCCCCTCGCGACCAGGGCGACCTCGGCGCGGTCCAGCTCGAAGCGGCCGCCCGGGAGCCGGCGAGCCGGCAGCATGCCCTCGTAGACGTCGCCCAGCTCGCCGCCGAAGGAGACGAAGGCGCCGGCCCGGATCACCCCCGAGACCTCGCCCTCGAAGACAGTGTCCAGGCCGCGCTCGCCCAGCTCCCGCCCGAGCAGGAAGGCGGCGCAGACGTCGTCGGCCTCGCGCTCGATCTTCGCCGACTCGCGCTCTCGCGCCGAGCTGTCGGCGGCGACCTCCCGGGCCTCGGCCAGCCGCGGTGCCTCCTCCCCCTCCCCCAGTGCGGCCAGCAGCGCTCGATGGACGACGAGGTCGGGATAGCGGCGGATCGGCGAGGTGAAGTGAGCGTAGGCCGGGCTCCCCAGCCCGGCGTGGCCGATGTTCCGCTCGCTGTATTGGGCCTGCTTCAGGGATCGGAGCACGAGGGAGGTATACGCCTCGCGGCCGTGCCCGCGCCTCGCGGCCTCGCGCCGGACCAGCCGGCTCGCCTCGGCCGCCACCGCCCCCGCCTCCTGCGGCGAGAGGCCCTGGCCCAGCGGCGGCGTCGGCACGCCGAGCGCCGCCAGCTGCTCGACCAGGCGTTCGATCCGGGCCGGATCGGGCTGCTCGTGGACCCGGTAGATCGCCGGGACGCGCTCGCGCTGCAGCCGCTGGGCGACCTGTTCGTTGGTGAGGATCATCAGCCGCTCGATCAGCCGGTGGGCCTCGGTCTGCGCCACGGCGTGCGCAGCGGTGACGTTGCCCTTGGCGTCGAAGCGGAACTCCGGCTCGGCGGATTCGACGTCGAGAGCGGTGGCGCCGCCTCGCTCGGCGAGCGCCGCGGCGACCTCGCGGGCAGCGGCCAGCGGTTCGGAGACCTGCTCCGGAGGCGTGGTTCGGCCGGCGAAGATCGCGTCCAGCCGGTCGTAGTCGAGGCGGGCGTCGGAGCGGATCCGGCTGCGGTAGAAGCGGGCCGAGCGCGGCTCGGCGCCGGGCCCCAGCTCGATCTCGGCGGTCACCGCCAGCCGCTCGACCCCGGGAGCGAGACTGCAGGCGTCGCTGCTCAGCGCGTGGGGCAGCATCGGCTCGACCGCGCCCGGGACGTAGGTGCTGTTGGCCCGCAGTCGCGCCTCGGTGTCGAGCGGGCTGCCGGGCCGCACGTGCGCGGCGACGTCGGCGATGTGGACCCAGACCCGGGCACCGTCGCCCTCGCGCTGGGCGGAGACGGCGTCGTCGAAGTCCCGCGCCGTGGCCGGATCGACGGTGAAGGTCGAGAGCGCGGTGAGGTCGCGGCGGGCGCCGGGATCCCGCTCGGCGGCCGTCGCCGCTTCGGCGGCCTCGAGCTCCAGCGCGGCGCGGAAGCCACGGAAGCCGAGCTGCTCGCTCAGCAGCTCCTCGACCGCCTCTCGCGCCGGTCGTCGCGGCCGGTCCCGGCGCGGGCCGGCGGCGCCGCGCTGCCGGCGCCCTCCCCGCCGGCCGCCCCTCTGGCGGCCGCCCCTCAACCCGAGGTCCGGCCGGCCAGGACCCCGAGCGCCCGCTGGGCCCCCTCGTCGACCTTGGTCGCCGGATCGTTGCGGGCGGTGACGTCGGGGTGGATGCCGTGGCTCCTCGCCAGGTTGACGCCTTCGGCGGTGAAGTATTCGCCGATCGTCAGCTTCAGGGCGCCGCCGTTGGAGAGGCCCTGCTCCTCCTGGAAGACGCCCTTGCCGAAGGAACGGGTGCCGACCACGGTGGCGCCGCCGACGTCGGCCAGCGCGGCGGCGAGGATCTCCGCTGCGGAGGCGGTGTTGCGGTCGATCAGCACGGCCAGCGGCAGGCTCGAGAGCCGGCCGCCCACCGTCTCGTGGACGCTGCGGCCCTGGGTGCGCGAGGCGGTCGAGACCACCACCTCCCCCTCGGGCAGGAAGATGCTGGCGCTGAGGACCGCCTCTTCGAGCAGGCCGCCCGGATTGGCACGGAGGTCGAGGACGATCCCCTCGGCGCCTTCCCGTTCGACCTTTTCGACGGCCTGGGCGAGCGCGGCATGGGCTTCTTCGCTGAAGGTGAGCATGCGGACGTAGCCGAGCCTGTGCCCGTTCACCGACTCGATCCGGGAGCTGACGTTCGGCAGGCTGACCTCAGCCCGGGTCAGCGTCACCTCGCGCGTCTTGCCGCTGCCGGCGTCGAGCACCTCGATGGTGACGTCGGTTCCCTCCGGCCCTTTGATCTTCGCCGTCGCCTCGGCGCTGCTCTGGCCGGCGATCGATTCACCGTCCACCGAGACCACGGTGTCGCCGGGGACGATGCCCGCCTTCGCGGCCGGCGAGCCGGCGAAGACCCGTGCCGCCCGCAGGCCCTGCTTGACCTTGACCACGGTCAGGCCGATGCCGGAGAAGCGGCCTTCGATCTGCTGGTTGAAGCTTTCCAGGCTCTCCGGGGAGAAGTATTCGGTGAAGCGGTCGTCGTTGCGGCGGCGCAGCTCGCGGACCATGCCCTGCAGCGAGGCATCGCCGAGCTCGGTCGCGTCGACCGAGCGGTAGTAGTTGTTCTGGATCACTTCCGCCGCTTCGGCGGTGAGCCCGGCCGGCGCCGCGACGAAGGCATCGCGGAGGAACGGGGGGAGCTTTTCGGGGTGCCCGCCGAGCCACAGCCCGAGGCAGAACAGGGCTGCCAGCGCCGTGCCGAACGCCACCGCACCGCGAGCTTTCACCGAACCCTCAGATCTTCAGGAAGCGCCGCAGCGTGACGCCCGAGCCGATCGTCGAGACGAGGACCGCGGCGCCGAAGAGGATCGCGACCAGGGCGGGGAACGCCAGCGTGCTGGTGTTTTGTGCCTCCAACAGGCCAACTGAGTCGCCGAGGGGGTCGACGATGGCGATCTTGCCGAGCCACAGGATCAGTATGGCTATCAGGCTTCCCACGCAGCCGACCACGATCCCCTCGATCATGAACGGCCAGCGGATGAACCAGCGGGTGGCGCCGACCAGCCGCATCACCTCGACCTCACGGCGGCGGGTGTAGATCGAGAGCCGGATCGTGTTGCCGACCAGCATCAGCGAGGCGACGATCAGGAGCGCGGTGATCACGGTGAGGACGATCTTCACCGCGCTGGTCACCCGCTCGATCTGCTCGGCGGCCTGCTGACGGATGAACTCGTTGCTGATGATCGGCGAGATCGGCCGCGGCTCCCCCTGGGAGTCGGTGGAGATGACCGTCGCCCGGATCCCCTCCAGGTTCGCCGCGTCGTCCGCCTTCACCTCCAGGCTCGCCGGCAGCGGATTGGAGTTGAGCTGTTCGACGATCGATTTGTCCTTCAGTTCGCCGCGCAGCGTCGCCAGCGCCTCGCTCTTGCTGATGAGGTTGACTTCGGCCACGTGCGGGATCGCTTCGATCTTGGCTTCCAGGGTCCGGATTTCTCCCCCGGTCGCGTCTTCGAAGAGGGCGTACTGGACGTTGAGCTGGCTGCGGACTTCATCGCTCTTGCCCTGGGCGGTCTGGAAGACCGGGATCAGGACCCCGAGCAGGACCACGGTCACCACCGTGGTCACGACCGCGGCCAGGCTCGGCGCCGCGTTGCGGCGCAGGGCGCGGACCGCCTCCTGGAGGAAGAAGACGATGCGGGACATCAGAACAGGCGCTCGTGGTCGTGGCCGTTGGTCTGGCCCTCGGGCCCGACGCCCATCTCGGCCCGCATCCGCAGGCCGAACTCAGTCGTCGACTCCTCGGTGTAGCCGCCGCTGACCTCGTCGCGGACGACCCGGCCCTCGTAGAGCTCGACCACGCGGCGGCGCATGTTGTCGACCATCTCGCGGTCGTGGGTGACGACCAGGACCGTGGTCCCGGTCTTGTTGATCCGGTAGAGCAGCTGCATGATCCCGATCGAGGTGACCGGGTCGAGGTTGCCGCTGGGCTCGTCGGCGAGCAGGAGCGGCGGATGGTTGACGAAGGCGCGGGCGACCGAGACGCGCTGCTGCTCGCCGCCGGAGAGCTGATCGGGGTAGCTGTGCAGCTTGGTCGAGAGCCCCACCAGCCGCAGCGTCGCCGGCACCTGCTCGCGGATTTCGGCGCGGCTGGCGCCGATCACCTGCAGGGCGTAGGCGACGTTGTCGTAGACGGTCCGGTTGGGGAGCAGCTTGAAGTCCTGGAAGACCGTGCCGATGTTGCGCCGCAGCTGCGGGATCTTCTTCTCCGGCAGGGCGCCGATGTCGCGGCCGGCGATCTTCACCGTGCCTTCGGTGGCGTCGAGCTCACGGATCAGCATCTTGATCAGGGTCGACTTGCCGCACCCGGTCGGCCCGACCAGGAAGACGAACTCGCCGCGGCCGATCGCCAGCGAGACCCGGTCGAGGGCCATGTGGCCGCCCGAGTAGACCTTGGTCACGTCGTCGAGCTCGATGATCGGCGCACGCCGGCCGCGGGGCCGTCGGGGCTCCGCGTCGGGTCGCCTGTTCTTCTTCGATCTCGCCATGCCGGTGGTGGGTTCTGCGGACACAGGGTGACTCCTTCGCGGCGCCGGCCACGCAAGACGGCGCCCAGAAACAATTCGCGGAATGCTAGCGAATTGTTAGTGAGTCTTTATATTTGCCCGTGAATGGGCGGGCGGGAGACGATCGGCTTCAGCAGCAGCGCCTCGCGGGCGCGGTCGGCGATTCCCGCAGCGGTCAGGCCGAAGTGCTCCATGCAGGCCTCGCCGGTGCCGGAGACGCCGAACTCGTCGCCCATCCCAAGGGCGAAGATCGGGACCGGGTGCTGCTCGGCGGCGGCTTCGCGGATCGCGTCGGCGAGCCCGCCGGCGACCCGGTGCTCCTCGGCGGTGACCCCGACGCCGGTCTTCGCCAGCGACTCGATCACCGCCTCGTTGGCGAGCGGCTTGACGATCGAGACGTTGACCACCTCGGCCTCCACCCCGTCATCGGTGGAAAGCACCTCGGCGGCCTCCAGCGCCCGCCAGACCATGTGGCCGCAGGCGAAGATCGAGATGTCGGCGCCCTCGCGCAGGACGTCGACCCCGTTGCCCAGGTTCTCCGGGATCTCCGGGTAGACGATCGGCGTCGCCGGACGGCCGAAGCGCAGGTACATCGGCTCCTCGAAGCGCTCGTAGGAGTCCAGCACGGCCCGGTAGGCCTGGTTGTAGTCGGCCGGGACGACGACCTGCATCTTCGGCATCACCCGCATCAGGGCGATGTCCTCGATCATCTGGTGGGAGGCGCCGTCCTCGCCGAGCGAGACCCCGCCGTGGCTGGCGCAGACCCGCACTTTCAGCTCGTTGTGGGCGATGCCGAGGCGGATCTGGTCATAGGCCCGCCCGGTGGCGAAGATCGCGAAGGTCGAGGCGTAGGGCACCTTGCCGGTAGCGGCAAGCCCGCAGGCCATCGACATCATCCCGGCCTCGGCCGCGCCGCAGTTGAAGAAGCGATCGGGGAACTCCTTGCCGAACTTGATCGACTGGGTGGAGACGGCGAGGTCGGCGTCGAGGGCGACGACGTCTTCGTGCGCCTCGCCAAGCTCGACCAGCGCCGCGCCGTAGGCGGCCCGGGTCGCGGTCGGCTCGGACTTGGCCTCAGGCATCCTCGCCTCCCTCGCTCGTGCCGCCGCCCAGCGCCTCTTCCTGCTCGCCGAGCCGCGCTTCCAGCTCCTCCAGGGCCTCGGCGGCCTGCTCCTGGCTCGGCGGCTTGCCGTGGAAGCCGAAGCGCCCTTCCATGAAGGAGACGCCGCGGCCCTTCTTGGTCTGGCAGACGATCGCCGCCGGGCGGCGGACGGTGCGGCTGCGCTCGAGCGCCTCGACGATCGCCCCCATGTCGTGGCCTTCGATCTCGACCGCGTCCCAGCCGAAGGCCTCGAACTTGGCGCGGACGTCGCCGGTGTCCATCACTTCCTCGGTCGTGCCGTCGGTCTGCAGGTGGTTGTAGTCGACGATCGCGGTCAGGTTGGGAACCCCGTAGTGGACGGCCGCGGCGGCGCCCTCCCAGGTCTCCCCCTCCTGGCAGTCGCCGTCGGAGAGGACGCCGAAGACCTGGGCGGTGTCGGCGAGCCCGTCGAGGCGCAGCGCCAGCGAGATCCCGACGCACATCGAGAGCCCCTGCCCGAGCGATCCGGTCGAGACCTCGACCCCGGGAGTGCGGTTCATGTCCGGATGGCCCTGCAGCTGCTGACCGATCTTGCGCAAGCCCATCAGGTCTTCGCGGGGGAAGTAGTTGAACTCGGCCAGGGCGGCGTACTGGATCGGCGCCGCGTGGCCCTTGCAGAGGACGAAGCGGTCGCGGTCGCGCCAGCCGGGGTTCGACGGGTCGTGGCGGAGCGTGCGGAAATAGAGGGCGGCGACGATGTCCGCGGCCGAGAGCGAGGAGTCGAGATGGCCGGACTTGGCGACGGCCAGCATCCGCACGCAGTTGATCCTCAGGATCGTCGCCTGGCGCTCCAGCTCGGCGGTTCCGGGCTGGCGCCCGTCAGCGGTGGAGGAGATGGGATCTGGGTCCGGGACGGGCTGCAGGTGCATCGCGGCCGCGAGGCTATCCGATCGCGACCATTCGCTCGATCGGAACTCGCGCACGCTCGGCGATTTTGCTCGGGACCTCGACCTCGAACTTCATCTCCCGCAGCGAATCGCGCAGCTTCGGCAGCGTGATCATCTTCATGTACTTGCAGAAGGCCATCCGGTTGGCCTCGATCAGGTTCGCCCCCGGCGCCGCCTGCTGCAGCGGGTAGAGCATGCCGTTCTCGGTGGCGACGATGAAGCTGCCGTCGGGGTGCTCTTCGACGTGCTGCAGCATCCCCGAGGTGGAGAGCAGATGGACGCCCTCGGGGTCGATCTCGCCCGAGGCGACGTACTCCATCGCCTGGGTGGCGCAGCCGCACTCCGGGTGGATCAGGAACTCGGCCTCGGGGTGCTCGGCGCGGGTCTGGACGATGTCGTCGGGCCGGATGCCGGCGTGGACGTGACACTCGCCGTCCCAGATATGGAAGCGGGCACGGCGCTCGGGATCGTCGTGGAGGCCGGTTTCGCGCTCGACGAAGGCGCCCAGCCACATGTCCGGACCGAAGAGGACCTCGGTCTCGGGGCCGTGCTCGGCCCAGATGTGCTCGACGACCTTGACCGCGTTGGAAGAGGTGCAGCAGTAATCGGTCTCCGCCTTCACCTCGGCCGAGGTGTTGACGTACATCACCACGAGCGCACCAGGGTGCTCGGCCTTCCAGGCGCGCAGCTGGTCGGCGTCGATCGAGTCGGCGAGCGAGCAGCCGGCGTCCGGGTCGGGGATCAGCACCGTCTTCTCGGGCGAGAGGATCGCGGCCGTCTCGGCCATGAAGTGGACGCCGCAGAAGGCGATCGCCTCGGCCTCGGTGGCCGCCGCCTGGCGCGAGAGGCCGAGCGAGTCGCCAAGGTAGTGGGCGACGTCCTGGACCTCCGGCAGCTGGTAGTTGTGGGCGAGGATGACGGCGTCGCGCTGGGCGGCGAGGGTGCGAATTTCCTCGCTGAGCGCAGCGATTTCTCCCGGAGAGAGGTCCGGTGCGATCGTGGGTTGGATCGTGGGGAGCTCCTGCATGAGCCCTTCCTTTTCCTGATGTTCGCTGGCGGGGCGATTCGCCCGGACCAGTCGAATGAACGTGCCTACAAGTCTACCGCGCAAGACTTGTGGGATGCCGGAGCTTCCCGAGGTTGAGATCGTTGCGCGGAGATTGGACGCCGCGCTCGCCGGAGCGGAGGTCGAGTCCGTTCTGGCGCCGGGGATGAACGTGATGAAGACGTTCGAGCCGCCGCTCGACTCGCTGAGTGGAAGAACGCTGACCGGGGTCAGGCGGGTCGGGAAGATGCCGGTGGTCGAGTTCGGCGAGCTCTCGCTGCTGATCCACCTGATGTCGGCGGGCCGGCTGCGGGCGTTCGACAAACGGGCCTCGATGAAAGACCGGGCGTCTCGGGTGCTGGTGCGACTCGCCGACGGGCGCGAGCTGCGACTGCGGGAGTTCGGAACCAAGCAGCGGGCCTGGGCGAAGCTGCTGGACTCCGACGCCGTGGCCGAGGACGAGATGGTGAAGACGCTCGGGCCGGAAGCGTGGCCCGCGCCGCCGCTGGAGGCCTTCGCCGCCGCCATCGACCAGCCACGGCACCTGCACCCGCTGCTGCGCCATCAAAAAGACCTCGCCGGGATCGGCCGCTCCTGGGTCGACGAGGTCCTCTGGGAGGCTCGCCTCTCGCCCTTCAGGAAAGGCTCCGAGTTGGAGGCGGCGGAGGTCGAGGCCCTGCACGATGCGCTTCACGTCCTCGGCGACGCGATCGACCACTACGAGGAGACGATCGGGCCCGAGGTCCCCGACAAGGTGCCGATGCCGTTACGGGTCCACCGCCGCGAGGGCGAGCCCTGCCCGCGCTGCGGCACCACGATCGAGGCGGTCTTCTTCTCCGAACACCAGACGAACTACTGCCCGAAGGAGCAGACCGGCGGCAAGGTCCTCAAGGACCGGCGCCTCTCGAAACTCCTCAAGTAGCTCTACGCCGGCTCGAGCAGGAGGCTGAAGTCGAGGGACGGAGCCGAATGGGTGAGGGCGCCGACGGAGATGAAGTCGACGCCGGTCTCGGCGATCCCGTGCACGGTCTCCAGGTCGACGCCGCCGGAGGCCTCCAGGGACGGCCCCTTTCCTCCGCCGGCGTTTTCGTCGCGCAGGCGGACGGCGGTGCGCAGCGTCTCCTCGTCCATGTTGTCGAGCAGGAGCAGGTCGGCGCCGGCGCCGAGCCCGTAGGCGAGCTCTTCGAGGTCGCGGACCTCGACCTCGACCGCGAGGTCCGGATGGGCGGTGCGAGCCCCGTAGACCGCCTTGGCGATGCCGCCGGCCGCGGCGACGTGGTTCTCCTTGATCAGGATCGCGTCGTAGAGCCCGATGCGGTGGTTGCGCCCGCCGCCCGCGACGACCGCGGCCTTCTCCAGGGCCCGCAGTCCCGGCGTCGTCTTGCGGGTATCGAGGATGCGCGCGCCGGTGCCGGCGACTGCCTCGACGAAGCGGGCGGTGAGGGTCGCGACTCCCGAGAGGCGGCCGAGGAAGTTGAGCGCGGTGCGCTCGGCGGCGAGCAGGGCGCGAGCGCTGCCGGAGGCGAAGACCACGTCGGCCGGCACCTCCTCCCTCCACTGTCCCTCGACGAGCAGGTTGTCGACGTCCTCGACCCCGCACTGGCGCATCGTCTCGGCGACCGCGGCGAGGCCGTAGAGGACGCCGGGCGCTTTTTGCACGACCCGCGCCCGCGCCCTCGCGTCAGCGGGCACGGTCGCCTCCGCGGTGACGTCGCCTTCGCCGATGTCCTCGGCAAGCGCTCGGGCGACGATCTCCTTCAGCGGCTCCGCAGCCTCAGCCATCGCGCCAGCCTAGATCACAGGACGAACGCTGCATTTTTCAGCTGTGGGATGAAAACGCAGCGCTCGTGCCGAGATGAACCTCACGCTTCGGCCACGGGCAGCGTTTAATCCACGTGGTGAGCAAGCTGCCCCCGTTCCAGGTGCTGATCGACCGCCACGCCGCCGACGTGATGGCGGTGCTGCGGGGCGCGGTCGGCAGGGACGGTGCCGAGGACTGCTTCCAGGAGACCTTCCTCTCCGCCCTGCGCGCCTACCCGAAGGTGGGGGACGCCCGCAACCTGCGCGGCTGGCTGATCACGATCGCCCACCGCAAGGCAATCGACCACCACCGCGCCCGCGGGCGACGGCCGTTGCCGGTCGCCGACGTCGGCGAGCTGCCGGGGGCCGGCGTCGAGCCGGCGTTCGAGCCAACCGCCGGCGAGAACGGAACGGAGATCTGGGCGGCCGTCGGCGCCCTGCCGCCAAAGCAGCGGGCGGCGGTGACGCTTCGCTATGCAAGCGATCTCCCCCACGCCGAGATCGCCTCCGCGCTCGGCTGCTCACCGGAGGCGGCGCGGCGCAGCCTGCATGAGGGAATCAAACGACTGAGAGAGGAGCTGGCATGAAGGCATCCCTGAACCGCCTCGCCGAGCGCGCCGCCGAAGAGCGCCTGCTCGACGTCGCCTACACGACCACCGACTCGCCGTTCGGCCCGTTGCTGCTCGCGAGCACCCCTCGCGGGCTGGTCCGGCTCGGCCTTCCCAACCAGGACGCCGACGAGCTCCTGGTCGAGCTGGCGGAGCGGGTCTCCCCCCGGGTCCTCGAGGCCCCCGCCGGGTTCGACGAGACGCGGCGGGAGCTGAACCTCTACTTCGACGGCAAGCTCGACCATTTCGACCTGCCGCTGGACTGGAGCCTCAGCGACGGCTTCCGGCTCAAGGTGCAGAGGGCGATCGCCCGGATCCCCTACGGCGAGACGCGCAACTACCGGGAAATGGCGATCAAGGCCGGCAACGAGCGGGCGGTTCGCGCCGCCGGGACGGCCTGCGGTCGCAATCCCCTGCCAGTCGTCGTGCCCTGTCACCGCGTCCTTCGCACCGGCGGCGGGCTCGGCGGCTACGGCGGCGGGCTGGAGATGAAGCAAGGGCTACTGAAGCTCGAGGGCATCTTGAGTTAGGTACCTAAAGAGTTTCCCGGTACGGGCCGATCTAGGGGCCATGCGACGGCAGCTCAGCGCGGCGTTCCTCGCCACCCTCGCCCTGGCGGCGTTTCTCGGCTTCGCCGGCACCGCCCAGGCTTCGAGCGTTCCGCTCCTCGACCCACTGCTCTTGGCCGCGCCTCTGGTCGACCCGGAAGACGACGAGGAAGCCGAAGCGGCTGAAGTGGAAGAGGAAGAGGTCGAAGTCTGCGAAGAGACCGAAGACGGCGACGAAGTCTGCACCGAGGAAACGACCGCCTCCGAGTCCGAGGCGTCCGACGCCTGCATGCTGACGAGCGCGGAGGCCGCGATCCTCGTGCTGCCCACCAGGGACAGGGTCCGGCTGACCCTCCGCTACACCGCCGTCGCCCCCGCCGTCGTCAGCGTCCAGTACAGCCTGCGCGGCCGCAAGGGCAGCCTGAAAATGGGCGCCGAGAGCCGTCGCTTCTCCCGCAAGGGCGTCTTCCGCGAGACCGAGAAATTGACCGAGGCCGAGATGACCAGGGTCAACGCCGCGACCGAGTTCGACGTGCGCGCGCGGGCCGTCAACACGCCGGGCTACTGCCGCGCGCTCTTCGACCGCGAGCTGACCTCCAAACGCCCCGGCCACGGCGGCCTCACCTGGACCGACTAGGGCAGCAGGTTCTCCGCAAGCCAGCTCCGGGCCTCGACCAGGTGCGCCGGTTCGATCTGGTGCCCCAGCTCGGATTCGCGATAGAGGACGTCGAGACCACCGGCTTCGAGCAGCTCGCGGGCCCGCCTCGCGAACTCCACGTCGATCACCGGGTCGTTGCGGCCGTGGGAGACGAAGGCCCGGGTTCCGGTTCGATCCGCCAGAGAAGGCTCCCAGCCTTCGACCGTCGGCACGAAGCCGCTGAGGGCGAGGATTCCGGCGACCGCGGGCCGCTCGGCGCCGAGCGCCATCGCGTAGCTCATCACCGCCCCCATCGAGAAGCCGCCGAGCACGGTCCGCTCGGGCCCGATCCCGCTCTCCTCCCAGAGCCGATCGTGCAGCTCGGCCAGTGCGGCGCGGGCGGCGCGGAAGGTCTCGGGGTCCGGATAGCCGACGCGCGGGACCAGGTACCAGTGGTAGCCGGGCGAGCCGGCGACGGTCAGCGGCGCCCGCGGCGTGACCACGCGCAGCCGCTGCTCGGGATCGAAGAGGTCGGCCAAGCCGAGCAGGTCGCGCTCGTCGGTCCCCCGCCCGTGGTGCAGGACCAGCAGGCCCTCGGCCTCCGCCGCCGCCGGACGTTCGAGCTGGCTCAGAACCTCCCCCATCGAACCTAGTTCGCCGAGGAGGCCGCGGTCTTGTTCAAATAGTCCCTGACGAACTCGTCCAAGTCGCCGTCGAGGACGCGCTGGACGTCGCCGACCTCGTGCTCGGTGCGGTGGTCCTTGACCATCGTGTAGGGGTGCAGCACGTAGCTGCGGATCTGCGAGCCCCAGGCGACGTCTTTGACCTCCCCCCGCGCCTTCGCCAGCTCCTCGGCGCGTTTGCGCTCCTCCAGCTCGATCAGCTTCGAGCGCATCAGCTGCATCGCCACCGCCTTGTTCTGGGTCTGGGAGCGCTCGTTCTGGCACTGGACGACGACCCCGGTCGGCAGGTGGGTGATCCGCACCGCCGAGTCGGTCTTGTTGACGTGCTGGCCACCGGCGCCCGAAGCCCGGTAGGTGTCGATGCGCAGGTCGGCGTCGTCGATCTCGACCTCGACGCCGGCGTCGACCAGCGGGCCGACGTCGACCTGGGCGAAGCTGGTGTGGCGGCGGGCGGAGGAGTCGAAGGGCGAGATCCGGACCAGCCGGTGGACGCCCCTCTCGGCGGCGAAGAGGCCGTAGGCGTTCTCGCCGCGGGCGATGAAGGTGGCCGACTTCAGGCCCGCCTCCTCCCCCGGCGAGGCCTCCTTCATCTCGACCTCGAAGCCGCGCCGCTCCGCCCAGCGCAGGTACATCCTCAGCAGGATCTCGGCCCAGTCCTGGGAGTCGGTCCCGCCGGCGCCGGCGTGGACGGTAACCA
Organism: uncultured Solirubrobacterales bacterium; assembly: GCA_963799835.1. Lineage (GTDB taxonomy): Bacteria > Actinomycetota > Thermoleophilia > Solirubrobacterales > 70-9 > VAYN01. The sequence continues at coordinate 1,791,171 of CAWCYE010000002.1, read as the reverse complement.
CGGCGTCGCCGGCGTCGTACTCCCCGCTGAACAGGCGCGCCTCCTCCAGCTCCTCCAGGCGGCGCTCGACCGCCGCCAGCTGGGAGCCCAGCTCGGCGGCCATCTCCTCGTCCTCGGTGGCCATCTCCGCCAGGTCGCCGAGGTCCTCCACGTCGGACTCGAGGCCGCGGAAGGTCTTCAGCCGGCGCTGGGCACGGGCATGGGCTGCCGAGGTGGAGGCGGCGGCCTCCTGGTCGTCCCAGAAGCCGGGCTGCTGCATCCGATCCTCGAGGCGCTCTGCCTCGGCTTCGAGCGCAGCCGGGTCAAAGGTAGTCCGAGAGCAGGGACAGCTGCTCGCGGACGGCGGCCAGGCGCGGAACGATCGCTTCGGTGGGGGCGGCGTCGGCCATGCCGGAAGACTACTTGGGAGTCCTGAAACCGCCGGCGCGGAGCGCATCTTCGCGGTTCTCGTAAGGGCGCCAGCTCCGCACCCGGTGGTCGCGCAGCTCGAACGCCCATGCCATCGCATCCTCGCCGGCCGCCGAGCCGTCCTCGTCCCAGTGCCAGGCCCGGCGGATCAGCGCCACGGCGGTGCCGCCACCGCCCTCGAGACCTTCCTCGTAGAGCTCCTCCAGCTCGATCGTCTGCTGCACGCCCCCCGGCGCCCGCGTCGCCCACAGCCGCGCCGCCTCACGGCCCTTGCGCAGCCCGCGGCTCGAGTGCAGCTCCACCTCGGCGTCCAGCACGGCGACGAACCCGTCGAGGTCCCGCTCGTTGAACGCCCGGATGAACTCCCGGACCAGGTCGTGGCTCAATGGATCGAGGGGCCGGCGCTAGGCGCCATGGCACTTCTTGTACTTTTTGCCGGAGCCACACCAGCAGGGGTCGTTGCGGCCGACTTTGTCGTGCTCGTCTTTGACCACGGTCTCGACCACGTCGGAACCACCGTTGCCGGGACCGGCGGACTCCGCCGCGGCGACGTCCAGCGCCCCTCCGGCGCCGGCGGCGACCTGCTGCAGCGCCGAGGGCTGGGCCTCGGGGGTGCCGCCGGAATAGTCGAGCGCCGACGGGTCGGCGCCGCCGTTGCCGGCGGCGGCCGGTGCCCGGGTGGGGTCGATTTCGATTTCGGCGCGGAAGATCAGCTTGCTGAACTCGTCCCAGATCGAGTGCATCAGCTCCTCGAACATCGAGAAGCCCTCGTTCTTGTAGGCGACCAGGGGATCGATTTGGGCGAAGCCGCGGAGGTGGATGCCTTCGCGCAGGTAGTCCATGTCGAAGAGGTGTTCGCGCCAGCGGTTGTCGATCACCTGCAGCAGGATCGAGCGCTCCAGGTAGCGGATCAGCTCCGTCCCGAGCTGCTGCTCGCGCTCGTCGTAGGCCTTCATCACGTCGTCGTCGAGGGCGTCCTTGAGTTTGTCGCGGTCGACCGTCTCCGGCGACAGCGAGGCGACCTCCACCCCGACCGGCCAGATCTGGCGCAGCTGGGTCTCGAGCTCCTCCAGGTCCCAGTCCTCGAGCAGGTCGCCGGGGGTGTACTCGTCGACGTAGCGCTCGATCACGCCCTCGAGCTCGTCGCGGGCGGTCTCCGATATGTCGCGGCCTTCGAGGATCTCGCGGCGGTATTTGTAGACGACCCGCCGCTGCTCGTTCATCACGTCGTCGTACTCGAGCACCCGTTTGCGGATCAGGAAGTTCTGCTCCTCGACCTTCTTCTGGGCGTTCTCGACCGTTTTCGTCAGCATCTTCGCCTCGAGCGGCATCTCGGTGCCCTCCTCGTCGATCGGGCCCGAGGCGGTCGAGGATTTTGAAGATGCGGTCGCCGGCGAAGAGCCGGATCACGTCGTCTTCGGCGGAGAGGTAGAAGCGTGACTCGCCGGGGTCGCCCTGACGGCCGGAGCGCCCGCGGAGCTGGTTGTCGATCCGGCGGGACTCGTGGCGCTCGGTGCCGCAGATGAACAGGCCGCCGTGCTCGCGCACTTCCTCGGCCTCGGCCTTGCAGCGCGGCTCCAGCTCGACGGTCTTCGCCGCCAACGCCTCCTCGTAGCCCTCGGTCTCGTGCGTGATGCCCTGCTTCTTCAGCTCGGTGATCGCCAGCTGCTCGGCATCGCCGCCGAGCTTGATGTCGACGCCGCGGCCGGCCATGTTGGTGGCGATCATCACCGCGCCCTTGCGGCCGGCCTGGGCGATCAGCTCGCCCTCTCGTTCGGCGTGCTCGGGCTTGGCGTTGAGGACGGCGTGCTCGATCCCATCGCGCTTCAGCGCCTCGGAGATCATCTCCGAGACCTCGACGGAGACGGTTCCGACGAGGATTGGCTGGCCTTTTTCGTGCCTGGTGACGATCTCGTCCAGCACGGCCTTCCACTTGCCGTCCTTGGTCTTGTAGATCTGGTCGTTCTGGTCGAGCCGGACCATCGGCTGGTTGGTCGGCACCTCGACCACCGGAATTTTGTAGATCTTCATGAACTCGGTCGCCTCGGTGAGCGCGGTACCGGTCATCCCGGAGAGCTTGTCGTAGAGCCGGAAGTAGTTCTGCAGGGTGATCGTCGCCAGGGTCTGGTTCTCCTCGCGGATCGCCACGCCCTCCTTGGCCTCGACCGCCTGGTGCAGGCCCTCCGACCAGCGCCGGCCCTCGAGGATGCGGCCGGTGAACTCGTCGATGATCATCACCTCGCCGTCGATCACCGCGTAGTCCTTGTCCTTCTTGTAGAGCGACTCCGCCTTCAGCGCCTGGGCGAGATGGTTGACGAGGCCGCCGTGCTCGCCGAGGTAGAGGTTGTCGACGCCGACGAACTGCTCGGTCTTCTTCACCCCGCGCTCGGTCGCCGCCACCGTCTTGTGCTTCTCGTCGAACTCGTAGTCGTAGTCGGCGTCGGAGGTGTCCTTGCTCTCGCCCAGCGACTTCAGTTTTTGTTTCGCCTGCACCCCGACCATCTGCCTGGCCAGGCGGGCGAACGTGTAATAGGTCTGGGCCGCCTGTTCGGGAGCGCCGGAGATGATCAGCGGCGTCCGCGCCTCGTCGATGAGGATGTTGTCGACCTCGTCCACGATCGCGAACTGGTGGTCGCGCTGAACGCAATGCTCGAGCGTCGCCGACATGTTGTCGCGCAGGTAGTCGAAGCCGAACTCCGAGTTGGTCCCGTAGGTGACGTCGCCGGCGTACTTGCGCTGGCGGGTGTCGTGGTCGTCGCCGTCCTGGACCGCCGAGACGCTGACGCCGAGGGCGTCGTAGATCGGTTTCATCCATTCCGAGTCGCGGCGGGCGAGGTAGTCGTTGACGGTGACGAGGTGGACGCTGCCGCCGGCCAGGGTGTTGAGAAAGACGGGCAGGGTCGCGGTCAGGGTCTTGCCCTCGCCGGTCCGCATCTCGGCGATGGCGCCGTCGTGGAGGACCATGCCGCCGATCAGCTGGACGTCGTAGTGGCGCTGGCCGATCGTCCGCCGCGACGCCTCGCGGGTCAGCGCGAACGCCTCCGGCAGCAGGTCGTCGAGGGACTCGCCGCCGCGTGCCCGCTCGCGCAGGGAGTCCGCCTCCTCGCGCATTTCGGCATCCGAGAGAGCTTCCATCTCGGGCTCGTAGCGATTGATCGCGTCGGCGCGCTTCTGGTAGGCCTTGAACTTGCGCCCCTCTCCGGCGCGCAGGGCCTTGGTGACGAGGTCCATCGCAGGCATCGGTCAAGGGTAGCGGCCGGCGCTTGCTCAAAGCGGACCGCAGGCGTACGATTCGAGACGGAACTCACAAGGAGGCGCTCATGCGGATTGAGATTCGAGGTCGGAACGTCGAGATGACGAACGAGCTGCGTGAGATGGTGCGGAAGCGATTCCAGCGTCTTGGCCGGCAGGTCTCTCCCCTGGCCACGCTAGAGGTCGTGCTCTCGGAGGAGCGCAATCCCTCGATCGCGACAGCCAGGTCGCGGAGGCGACCTTCTACCTGAAGGGAGTGACGCTGCGGGCTCGCGAGGCCTCGCCCGAGATGACCCATTCGGTGCGGGAACTGGCCGAGGACGTACGGCGCCAGGTCAAGAAGCATCGCGACCTGCGTCGTAAGCGTCGCCGCACGCGGAAACTGGTCGACCAGATGCGCGGCCGACCGGCCGAGCTGCATCCCTAGCCTCCCGCTCCGGCGCGCTACAGACGCCGGGCGAAGGTGACGGCGACGACGCGGGCCGCCCCGGCGGCCCGCAGCGCTTGGGCGCAGGCGCTGATCGTCGCACCGGTGGTGAGGACGTCGTCGACGAGGAGAACGCTGCGCGGCGCCGGGCCAGTGGCGTGGACGGTCGGCGGATGTCCGAGCCGCTCCGCCCGCCGCCGCCCGACCTGACGCCGGCCGCCGCGCCGCCGCAGGCAGAGCTCGAGCGGCGCCTCCAGCCGCTCGGCAAGCGCCCCGGCCAGCTCGCCCGCCGGATCGAAACCGCGACCGCGCAACCCGCGCCGGGGCGGTCGGCACCGGCACCACCGCGCCGCTCAGCATGTGCGCCGGAGCGAGCCAGTGCATCCGCTCCGCCATCAGGTCGGCGACCGGCAGCAGGCGGCGGAACTTGAGCGCGGCCACGAGGTTGCGGGCGACGCCCTCGTGAGGCGCCGAGGACCAAGCCCGGTCGAGCCCCGGCGGCCCCTTGCCGAGCAGCGGCTCAGCCGCCGCCAGCCTCCTCGCGCAGCGGGTGCAGACGATCGCCTCGGGCCGGCAGGACCGCCCGCAGGCCGCGCAGAGCGGCGGCGCGAGTCCGGTGGCGACGGCTCGAAGCAGCTCCATGCACGGATCCTGAGCCGCCCCGACGCACGCGTGGCGCGCACAAATTCAAATCTTGCGAGCGTCTTTGTCGCGGAAGTGCTCAGCTTCCGCGGAGGGCGGCGATCGCGCCGATCAGGACCGAGCCGGCGGGGATCTCGGCGCCGGGCAGCGCGATCACCTCGCGCAGGCGGCTGCCGTCGCCGATTGAGGCGTCGTCGCCGATCACCCAGGGGCCGTCGATGCGGACGTCGTCGCCGATCTCGCAGCCCGGGCCGAGCAGCACCGGACCGCTCAGCTTGCCCTCGTCATCGGCGGGCCGCCCGCTGCGGAACCCGTCCACCACCTCCCCCTCGCTCTCGACCGCGACCGCGCCGCTGAGCGCGTCGAGGTTGCCCCCGCGCAGCTCCTCGAGGTTGCCGATGTCGTTCCAGTAGGCGTCGATCTCGTGCGAGTAGAACGGCACGTCGCCCTCCAGCAGGCGCGGGAAGACGTCCATCGCCCAGTCGGCGAAGCCGTCGGGGTCGCCGGGCCCGGCCGCCTTGCTGGTCCCGGGCTCGGGAAAGAAGTCGAAGATCTCGGAGTCGGAACATGTAGATGCCGCAGTTGGCGAGGTCGGAGAGCGCTTCGGCCGGGCTCGGGCTTCTCCTGGAAGCCCTGGATGCGGCCGTCGGCTCCGGTGATCGCGACGCCGAACTGGGTGGTGTCGTCGACCCGCTTCGTCGCCAGGGTGGCGATCCCGTCGTGGGAGTCGTGGAACTCGCGCATCGCGGCCAGGTCGATGTCGGTGAGGGCGTCGCCGGAGATGACGAGGAAGGAATCGCCGAGGAAGCCGGCGGCGTTGCGGACCCCGCCCGAGGTCCCCAGGAGCCGCTCCTCGCGGCTGTAGGTGAGCTCGACGCCGCAGGCCGAGCCGTCGCCGAAGTGGTCCTCGATCAGCTCCGGGAACCAGTGCAGATTGGCGATCGTCTCGGTGAAGCCATGGCGGGCGAGCAGTACGCAGGATGTGCTCCATCACCGGCCGGTTCACCACCGGCACCATCGGCTTCGGCATCTCGTAGGTGATCGGCCGCAGCCGCGTTCCCAAACCTGCCGCCAGGACCATCGCCCTCATCCCATCGCCTCCTTGAAGCGCTCGATCGCCTCGACGGGGACGGGGTCGACGCCGCGGCGGCTGGCCAGCTCGAGCGAGACGAGGTCCCCCAGCATCGTCGCCCAGAGCAGACGGGCGACGCGGGTCTCCCCGGCGGTCTCGACCCGCACAGCGACGGCGCCGGCGGCGCTCACGGCCTCGGCGGTGAGGTCGAACCGGCGGCTCACGCGGGGATGCTGATCGCGGTCCTCGAGGAAAACGGCGGCGAGGCGGTGCCCGGCGGTCGCCGACTCGGTCCAGCCGCAGAGCGCGTTGTGGTCGGCCTCGGGAAGCTCGGCGGAGAAGGCGGGGACCTTGGCGTTCTCGTTGGCCTGGGTCTTCCAGCGGCGCGCGACCGGCGTCGTCAGGTCGGCCCCGTAGACGACCGGGAGCGCGCCGTCCAGCTCGGTCGCGATCTCGGCGGCGCGGAACCTCAGGGTCTCGACCTGCTCGGCGAGGAAGGCCGCGGCGGTGTCGATCTCGGTGCCCAGCCGCGGCGCGGCGCCGGCCAGCGCCGCCACCTCGAGCGAGACGGCGAACATGTAGGCGATCGCGGCGCGGGGCTGGAAGATTCCGGGCAGGCCGACGACCGGCACGCCCGCCTCCCGCGCCCGCTCGACCAGGGTCCCGCCGGTGCCGGCGACGATCCGCCTCGCACCGAGCACCTCGGCGGCCTCGAAGCAGGCGAGCGTCTCCTCGGTGTCGCCCGAGTAGCTCGAGCACAGCACCGACCACTCCGGGGTCGCCCAGCTCGGCAGGGCGTAGCCGCGGATGGTGTGCATCGGCCTGGTCAGGCGGTCGCCCAGCGCCGCCGCCGCGAGGTCGCCGCCGATCGCGGAGCCGCCCATCCCGCAGACCATCACCCCCACCGACTCGGCCGGCTCGAGGCGAGCGGAGTCGATCCGCCAAAGGGCATCGCGAAGCTGGTCGGGTATGCCGAGGACGTCGTCGATCATCACTTGGCTGCTGGGACTCTTTCATCCCGGCCGACGACGGCGTCGGCGAGCGTCGCCCCGGCCTCCACGATAACGCCGGGTGCGAGGACCGATCCGGTCACCGTGGCTCCCTCCTCCACCGTGCAGCCCTCGAGCAGGACCGATTCGCGCACCGCCGCCCCGGAGGCGACCGCGCAGCCGCCCGAGATCACCGCCCGCGGACCGACCGTGGCCGCTCGGGAGACGCTGGCGCCAGGGGCGAAGAACAAGCCGGGAGCGCTCGGCCTGACCCGGGTCTGGACCCTGCCCTCGAGGATGTCCCAGCTCGCCCGCAGGTAACGCTCCGGGGTGCCGATGTCCATCCAGTACCCGCTCAGGCTGACGGCGCCGAGACCGTCGCCGACGAGGCGCGGGAAGACCTCGGTCTCGATCGAGATCTCGAGGCCGGCGGGGATCAGGTCCAGGACCGAACGCTCGAGGACGTAGGCACCGGCGTTGACCTCGCCGGGGACCGGCTCGCCGGTCTTCTCGGCGAACTCCTCGACCGCGCCGTCGGCGCCGCTGCGGACGAGGCCGAAGGCGGCGGAGTCCTCGACCGGGTGGACGGCGATCGTGGCCCGCGCCCGCCGCTCCTCGTGAGCAGCGACCAGCGCGCTCAGGTCGAGGTCGGTGAGGATGTCGCCGTTGAGCGCCAGGAAGCGGTCCTCCAGCCTCTCGCCGAGGGCTTCCGCCGCGAAGCGGATCGCGCCGGCGGTGCCGCGCCGGTCCGGCTCGACCACGTAGGTGAGCCGGACGCCTCCGTGCTCCTCCTCGCCGAGCGCCTCGCGCAGCATGTCGGGCAGGAAGCCGCAGGCGAGGACGACCTCACTCACCCCGTGGCCCCCCAGCCACTCGACCATGTAGGCGAGGAACGGCCTGTCGACCAGGGTCAGCGCCGGCTTCGGCACGTCCGACGTCAACGGGCGCAGCCGCGTGCCCTCACCGCCGACCAGGACGATCGCCTGCATCAGGGTGCAGGGATGCGTCGCTCGGACGTGCTCCTGCCGATTCCCTCGTACTCGAAGCCAGCCTCGGTGAGCTTGGCCGGATCCAGGTAGTTGCGCCCGTCGACGAGCAGCGGTCGCGCCATCCGCGCCGCCACCTCCGCCCAGTCCAGCGCGGCGAACTCCGGCCACTCGGTCACCAGCACCGCCGCGTCGGCGCCGTCGAGCGCCTCCAGCGCGGAGGCCGCCATCTCGACCGAGTCGAGCAGCTCGGCGGCCCGCTCGGCGGCGACCGGGTCGTAGGCGACGACCTCCGCCCCCTCCCCCTGCAGGCGCGCCGCCAGGACGAGGCTGGAGGCCTCGCGCATGTCGTCGGTCTCGGCCTTGAAGGACAGGCCGAGCAGCGCGACCCGCTTGCCGAGCAGGGAGCCGAGGTGCTTCTCGAGCTTGCCGACGACCCGCCGCTTCTGCAGCTCGTTGACCTCGACCACCGCGGTCAGCAGCTGGAAGTGGTAGCCGGTGTTCCCGGCCAGCATCTTCAGGGCGCTCACGTCCTTCGGAAAACAGCTGCCTCCGTAGCCCACGCCCGCGCGCAGGAAGGCGGGGCCGATGCGCCGGTCCAGGCCCATGCCGCGGGCGACCTCGCCGACGTCGGCACCGACCTCCTCGCAGACGTTGGCGATCTCGTTGATGAAGGAGATCTTGGTCGCCAGGAAGGCGTTGGAGGCGAGCTTGATCATCTCCGCGCTGGCGACGTCGGTGCGCAACACCTCGCCGCCGAGCGGCTCGTATAGGGCGGCGACCGCGTCCGCCGCGGCCTCGTCGCCGGAGTCGGTGCCGATCACTACCCGGTCGGGGTGCATGAAGTCCTCGACGGCGGACCCCTCCTTGAGGAACTCGGGGCAGGAGACGTATGGGAGCGTCGGCAGGTCGCGGCGGATCGAGTCGCCGGTCCCCGCCGGCACGGTGCTCTTCATCACCAGCACGTGGTCGCCGCCGGCCGGAAGGTCGGCGACGACGGCGCGGACCCGCGAGAGGTCGGCGTCGCCCGAGTAGGTCGGCGGCGTGTCGACGCAGACGAAGAGCAGCCGCGCCTCCTCCAGCAGGACCGGCATCTCGGTGGTGAACACGATCCGCTCGGCGTTGCGGCGCAGCATCTCCTCCAGGCCGGGCTCGTGGATCGTCGTCTCCCCGCGGGAGAGCGTCTCGACCTTCTCGGCGACGATGTCGCGGGCGATAACCCGGTGCCCGAGCTCGGCGAAGCAGGCCGCGGTCACCAGCCCGACCCAGCCGACCCCGATCACCCCTACCGGCTCACGCCCGTCGCTCATCCCGCCACCCTCGCTTTCCGGTCCGGTTTCGGCACGATCACGTCAGCCGAGCGTGCCATGCCGACCATCTGGTCGTTGGTCAGACTCTGTAACAGGTCATTGGAGATCCAGTAGCTGTTCTCCCCACGATGCCAGGCGATCAGTTTGATCCGATCGCCATCGACGTAGATGTCGTAGTCGCGCCCGTTGATGGTCTTGGTCAGGCTCGGGTTCTTGAGGATCGGCGGGTCGTCCCAGCCGCGAACCCCCTGCATCCCGAAGTAGTGGGTGCCGTCGGAGAGTTCGGCGACGAGGACCATCCGGTAGGCGGCGTGCCGGTTGCCCTCGTCGTCCTTGAGGTGGTAGATGCGGGGATCGACGATGTGTTCGAAGCTGTTGCTTTCCATGTAATAGGTGCCGGAGGGAAGCCGGGTCGGGTAGAAGATCGGGAAGCCGCCGTGAACCCGGCGCGCCGCCGTCTCGGCCTCCAGCTCGCCGGCTTCCCGCGCGGGGACGAGACCGTCGCTGCCGGGTGGCTTGGGTGGCGCGATCTGCGGTTTCGGGGGCCGCTTCGCCTTCTCCCGCTTCCTTTCGCGCTTCGTCTCCTTCGCGGAAAGTTCTTCTTCCTCGCCTTCGAGCGAGCCCCGCGAACCGCCGCTGGCTTCGATCCCGAGGAACTGGTTGACCGCTTCTTCGATCGCTTCGGGCGTCGCGGTGACGTAGCTGGGGCCCAGTTCGCGGGGAAATGGACCTCCTTGATCGGCGCGTTGCGGACCGAGAGGAAGAGTTTCAGCACCTGCAGCATTGCCTCTTTGTCGCTGATGTCCGAGGTCGTGTACTTGGTGAAGACCTCGATCAGGCCTTTGCCGTCGAACGCGATGTCTTCGACCAGGTCCTCGACGGAGACCCGCTGACGGGCGGCGCTGATGAAGTCCTGCTGGCGAGCGGAGCGGACCAGGTCGGTATCGGTGTGGCGGTAGCGCACGTACTGCAGCGCCTTCTTCCCGCAAAGCAGCTGGTAGCCGGGCTGGACGTTGATTTCCGCGTACTGTTCGGAGGGTGCCACGCCGATGTTGGAGTGGTAGTAGCGGCGATCGACGTCGGTGTAGACGCAGCCGATCGTGTAGACGGCGCGGACGAAGCCGAGGAAGTCGACGTTGACGACGTGGTTGATCGGCAGCCCGGTCAGTTCCTTGACCACCTGCAGGGTCAGTTTCGGCCCGCCGCGGGTGTAGGCGGCGTTGAACTTTTCGGTGCCGACTCCGGGGATTTCGACTTTCAGGTCGCGCGGGATCGACATCACCGCGATCGCGTTCTTCTCGGGGTCGAGGCGCAGCAGGATCGTCGTGTCCGAACGCCCCGGGTCTTCCTCGAATTCGGCCCCCGCGCGTTTGTCGGAGCCGAGGATGAGGATGTTCTGCGGCTCGCCGCCCTCGACCGTCGAGAGGTAGCGATCGACCTTGTTGCCGAGCACGTTGTTGTGCGAGAGCGCCTCGGCGACGCTGTCGATGTAGACGAGGACCGCGGTCGCCGTGGCGGCGGCGGAGACGGCGACGATCATGAATGAGGCCAGGGTGAAACGCCACCAGTAGCGCTTCGGCTTCGGCGGCGCGTCGCCGTTTCCGCCCGGGGGCGGCTTCTTCGGAGCCCATCCGGGCTGCTGGACGTCACTCATCGAGCCGTCCCGGGATCGCCAGCAGGAAGGACTCCAGGGCCTCGCGATAGCTCTCCAGCGAGGAGATCGAGACCCACTCCTCCGGCCCGTGGTGGCCGGCGCCGACCGGGCCGAACTCGACCGCCGGGACGCCGACCCGCAGGAAGGAGACCGCGTCGGAGGCGCCGTCGCGCCCGACGCTCATCGGCTCGCCGTGATGGTGCTGGGCGGCGGAGGCGCGCAGGGCCCGCACGAAGGGGGAGTCGCGGTCGACCGTCGCCGGGGGCCTGGTCAGCAGGGCCCTGGCCTCGACCCCGCCGATGCCGCGGACCTCCGCGAGAATCTCGGCAGGGTCCTGTTCGGGGAGGTAGCGGATGTCGACGTCGATCACGCATCGGTCGGGAACCTTGTTCAGAGCGTCACCGCCCCAGATCCGGCCCAGGTTGATCGAGGGGCGGTCGAAGAGCTCCGAGCTGTGCCGCGCAAACGGTAGCGACTCGATACTGCGGAAAACGTCGATCGCGTTGAGCACGGCGTTGTCGCCGAGCCACGGGGTGGCGCCGTGGGCGGCCGTGCCGCCGACCTCCAGGCGCAGCGCCAGCACGCCCTTGGCCTCGATCCCGATGTGCAGGTCGGTCGGCTCGCCGGTGATCGCGAAGTCGCCGAGGAAGCCGCTGTCGACCAGGTGGTCGCATCCCCGCTCGGACTCCTCCTCGGACTCCTCGTCGCCGACGATCCCCAGCCGCACCCGCACGCCATCCTGCTCCCGCATCGCCGCGGCGGTCAGCAGCATCGCCGCCAGCGCCCCCTTCATGTCGTAGGCGCCGCGACCGTAGAGGCGGTCGCCCTCGATCCGCGGTTCGAACTGGCCGGGATGACCGGGGACGACGTCGATGTGACCGTGGAGGATCACGGTCGGCGCCCCCTCGGGACCGATCTCGGCCTTGATCACCGGCAGGCCGCGGACCTCGTCGCGCTCGGTCTCGATGCCTCGCGCCCCGAGCCAGTCCCTGACGAACTCGGCGGCCTCGGAGATCGCCTCGGGCTCAGAGGTTTCGTATCCGACCAGGCGCGTGGCGAGGGCTACCAGCTCCTCGCTTCGCGCCGCGCTCATCGAGCAAGAGCGAGAAAGGCCTCCGCCCGTTCGCGGTCCTTCTGCGCCCGGGCGAAGTCGGCGCTCCCCTTCTCGCACTCGGAAAGGCGCTGCTCGGCGTCGGAGAGCTGTTCCTCGAGCACGCCCGCGTCGAGGTCCTCGGGGGGACCGCCTCCTCGACCAGGAGCCGGGCCCGGTTGCCGAAGACCTGCAGCCAGCCGTGGGCCTGCGCGTAGCGCCTGACCTCGGAGTCGGAGACGCGCAGGCGCAGCTCCGTCGGCCGCAGCGCCGCCAGCAGCGGCGCGTGGTTGGCGAGGATCCCGACCTCGCCGATCTCGGTGCGGGTCGAGACCTGGCGAACTTCGCCCTCCCAGACCTCCCCCTCGGGGGTGAGGACCTCGACGTCGACCATGTGCTCGGCGGCCACGATCCTCCTAGGCGGCCGCGGCGGCGCCGGCGTTCTCGGTCACCTGGTCGATCGAGCCCTGCATGTAGAAGGCCCCCTCGGAGAGCTCGTCGTGCTGGCCGTCGAGGATCTCGCGGAAGCCGCGGACCGTCTCGGCGACCGGCACGTACTCGCCGGTGCGGCCGGTGAACTGCTCGGCGACGAAGAACGGCTGCGAGAGGAAGCGCTCGATCTTGCGCGCCCGGGAGACGGTCTGCTTGTCCTCGTCGGAGAGCTCGTCGATGCCGAGGATGGCGATGATGTCCTGGAGCTCGCGGTAGCGCTGCAGGACCTCCTGGACCTCGGTCGCGGTGCGGTAGTGCTCCTCGCCGACGACGTCGGGCTTGAGGATCGTCGAGGTAGAGTCGAGCGGATCGACCGCCGGGTAGATCCCTTTCTCGGAGATCGCCCGCGAGAGCGTCGTCGTCGCGTTGAGGTGGGCGAAGACCGAGGCCGGGGCCGGGTCGGTGAGGTCGTCGGCGGGGACGTAGACCGCCTGGATCGAGGTGACCGAGCCGCGGGCGGTCGAGGTGATCCGCTCCTGCAGCCCCCCCATCTCCGTCTCCAGGGTCGGCTGGTAGCCGACCGCGGAGGGCATCCGCCCGAGCAGGGCCGAGACCTCCGAGCCCGCTTGGACGAAGCGGAAGATGTTGTCGATGAACAGCAGCACGTCCTGGCCGCCGTGCTCGCGGTAGTACTCCGCCATCGTCAGGCCGGAGAGGGCGATCCGCAGACGGGCACCGGGGGGCTCGTTCATCTGGCCGAAGACGAGCATCGTCTTGTCGATCACGCCCGACTCCTTCATCTCGAGCCAGAGGTCGTTGCCCTCGCGCGAACGCTCGCCGACGCCGCAGAAGGCGGAGAGGCCCTCGTGCTCCTCGGCGATGTTGCGGATCAGCTCCTGGATCAGCACGGTCTTGCCGACGCCGGCGCCGCCGAACAGCCCGACCTTGCCGCCCTTTGCATAGGGGGCGAGGAGGTCGATGACCTTGATCCCGGTCTCGAGGATCTCCTGGGTCGGGGTCAGCTCGGAAGCCTCGGGGGCGGGCCGGTGGATCGGCCAGCGCTCCTCGGTCTCGACCGGGGCGCCGCCGTCGATCGGCTCGCCCAGCAGGTTGAAGATCCGGCCCAGGGTCGCGTCGCCGACCGGCACCGTGATCGGCCCGCCGGTGTCGACGACCTTGTCGCCGCGCTGGAGGCCGTCGGTGGCGTCCATCGCGACCGTGCGGACGCGGTCGTCGCCGAGGTGCTGCTGCACCTCGCAGACCAGCTCGGTCGGTTCGTTGTCCTCGTCGCCCTTCATCTCGATCTTCACCGCCGAGTAGATCTCCGGCAGCTTCTCGGGGAAGACGGCGTCGACGACCACGCCGGTGATCTGCTCGACGCGCCCTACGTTGGTTCCGTTGTTGCTCTCAGCCATTGGTTCCTTTGTCTCCGTTTGTGCCCTAGCCGAGCGCCTCTGCGCCGGCCACGACCTCCAAGATCTCCTGCGTGATCTCCGCCTGCCGGACCCGGTTCATCTCCAGGGTCAGGTCGTCCATCATCGTCTCCGCGTTCTCGGCGGCGTTGCGCATCGCGGTCATCCGCGCCCCCAGCTCGGAGGCGGCCGACTCGAGCAGCGCCCGGTAGACCGAGATCGTCACGTATTCGGGAATCAGCCTCGCCAGCAGCTCCTCGGGCTCGGGTTCGTAGAACCAGTCCGAGCGGCTCTGACTCCGCTCCGCCTCCGTCTCCTCGCCGGCGTCCTGCTCCTCTGCGGCGCCCTCGCCGGTGACGTCGGCCTGCTGCAGCGGCAGCAGCGTCTGTCGCCAGACGTGCTGGGTCAGCGGTGAGACGTAGCGGTTGTAGACGAGTTCGACCCGGTCAAGGTCCGAATCGATGTAGCGCGCGGTCAGCTCCTCGGCGATCTCCCGCGCGTTGGCGAAGGCGGGCCGGTCGGTGAAGCCGACGTAGGAGGTGCGGACGTCCTGCTTGCGGAAGGTCAGGGCCGAGACGCCCTTGCGGCCGATCACCGAGAAGGACGGCTCGGCGCCCTCCTCGCCGACGCGATCGCGGGCTCGCATTCCCTCGCGGATGACGTTGGTGTTGAAGGCGCCCGCAAGGCCGCGGTCGCCGGTGACGAGGACGATCCCGACCCGGTCGAGGCTCTCGTGCTCGGCCAGGACCGGGACGCGTGGGATCCCGCCCGCGTGCTCGGCGGCGACGCGGGTCATCTTGCGCAGCCCCTCCGCGTAGGGCCGCAGGGCATCGATCCGCTGCTCGGCCCGGCGCAGGCGCGCGGCGGCAACCATCTCCATCGCCCGCGTGATCTTGTTGATGTTCTTGATCGACGCAATGCGATTCTTGACTTCCTTCTGGGTGGCCATGGCGGGGAGCCCGAGCGGCTAGGCGGGCGTCGCCTCCTTGGCCTCGTCCTCGGCGGTGCGGGCGGGTGCCTCGCGCTCCTCGGCGGACTTGATCCGGTCGGACTCGCCGGCCTCGAGCGGCTCGCCGTTCTCGTCGAAATCGGGACCGAAGTCGTCGACGAAGTCGGCGATCGCCTCGCCCAGCTCCTTCTCGTCCTCCTCGGAGAGCTGGCCGCTGTCCTCGATCCGCTTCAGCAGATCCGCCTTCTCGGAGTGCAGGCGGGTCCGCAGGTCGGCGATGAACTCGCCGACGCGCTCGGTCTTGATCCGGTCGAGGTAGCCACCGGTGCCGGAGTAGATCGCTGCGACCTGATCGCCGACGGCAAGCGGATCGCGCTCTTTCTGTTTCAGCAGCGCGACCAGCCGTTCGCCGCGCGCCAGGCTCTTCTGCGTCTCGGGATCGAGCTCGGAGCCGAACTGGGCGAACGCCTCGAGGTCGCGGTACTGGGAGAGGTCGAGGCGCAGCTTGCCGGCCACCTTCTTCATCGCCTTGGTCTGCGCGTTGCCCCCGACCCGGGAGACGGAGATGCCGACGTTGATCGCCGGCCGCACGCCCGAGTAGAAGAGGTCGGACTCGAGGAAGATCTGACCGTCGGTGATCGAGATCACGTTGGTCGGGATGTAGGCGGAGACGTCGGAGGCCTGGGTCTCGATGATCGGCAGCGCCGTCAGCGAGCCGCCGCCGAGCTCGTCGTTCAGCTTCACCGCCCGCTCCAGCAGGCGCGAGTGCAGGTAGAAGACGTCGCCCGGGTATGCCTCGCGTCCCGGCGGGCGCCGCAGCAGCAGCGACATCTGGCGGTAGGCGTAGGCGTGTTTGGTGAGGTCGTCGTAGACGCAGAGCGCAGCCTTGCCGTTGTAGAGGAAGTGCTCGCCCATCGCGCAACCGGCGTAGGGGGCGATGTACTTGATCGGCGCTGCCTCGTCGGCGGGCGCGGCGACGATGATCGTGTTCTCCATCGCGCCGTTCTCCTCGAGCACCTCTTTGAGCTGCACGACGGTCGACATCCGCTGCCCGATCGCGACGTAGATGCAGACCATGTCCTTGTCGCGGGCGTTGATGATCGTGTCGATCGCGATCGCCGTCTTGCCGGTCTGGCGGTCGCCGATGATCAGCTCTCGCTGGCCACGGCCGATCGGGATCATCCCGTCGATCGCCATCAGCCCGGTCTGGACCGGCTCGGTGACCGGCTGGCGCTGGACCACGCCGGGCGCTTTGAACTCGGCCGGGCGGGTCTCGGTGGTGTTGACGTCGCCGCGATCGTCGAGCGGGCGGCCGAGCGGATCGACCATGCGGCCGAGCAGCTCCTCGCCGACCGGGATCCGCAGCAGGTGGCCGGTGCGCTTGACCGTGTCGCCCTCGACGACCTTGTCCCACTCGCCGAACAGCACGGCGCCGACGTTGTCGGCCTCGAGGTTCAGCGCCAGCCCGGTGACCCCGTGCGGCAGCTCGAGCATCTCCAGCGCCATGCAGTTGTCGAGGCCGTGGATGCGGGCGATGCCGTCGGCCACGGAAAGGACGGTTCCAACCTCCGAGAGGTCGGCGCTCTCCGCCTCCAACCCCTCGATCCGCTCGCGCAGGATCGATGCAATCTCGTCGGGCTTGATCTCCATCGGGTGCTCTATTCCTCCTTACGCCGCTTGAGCGACGCTCTTTCTAAGTTTCTCCAGGCGACTGCGAATGCTGGCGTCGAGGACCATGTTGCCGACCTGCAGCACCACGCCGCCGAGGATCTCGCCGTCGACGCGGCTCGCCAGGTCGACCTCCTGACCGGTCTGGCGCTGAATCTCCTCGCCGATCTTGCTCACCACCGCCGGGTCCAGCTCGACGGCGCTGGTCACGGTCACGTCGATGCGGCGGTTCTCCTGCTTCCACAGCTCCTCGAACCGCCTGCGGACGCGGAAGATCTCCGGCATCCGCCCCTTCTCGATCAGCAGCTCGAGGAAGTTGACGAACTCCGGCTCGGCGCCGGCGACAGCCCGCTTCACCCCGGCGACCTTCTCGGCCGAGGAGAAGTAGGGGCTGAAGAAGAAGACCTGCAGGTCGTGGGTGCCCTCGACCGCGTCGGCGAACTGCCCGAGCTGGTCGCGGATCGCGTCCAGCTTTCCCGTCTCCTTGGCGACGTCGAAGAGCGCGTCGGCGTAGACGTTGGCGGCGTCGGGCATCAGTTCTCCGACCCCGAGAGGGCCGAGAAGTCGACCTCGCCGAGGGCCTCCTCGACGAGCCGCTTCTGGTCCTCGGCGGTGAGGCTCTTGCGGGTCACCTTCTCGGTCGCCAGCACGGTCAGGTCGGCGACCTCCTTGCGGATCTGCTCCAGCGAGCGCCGCGTCTCCGCCTCGATGTCGCGCTTGGCCGCGGAGACCAGCTCCTCGCGCTTCTCCTTGCCGGCGGCGGTCGCCTCGGCCTCGGCGGTCTCGGCCGCCTTGCGGGCGCGGGCCATGATGTCGTCGGCCTGCTCGCGGGCCTCGGCCAGCCGGGCGCGGTACTCGGTCAGCAGCTCGTCGGATTCCTTGCGCTGGCGCTCGGCAGCATCGATCGACTCGGCGATCGTCTTCGCCCGTTTGTCCAGGGCCTCCTGGATTTTCGGGAAGGCGACCTTGCTGAGCACCCACATCGTGAACCCGAACAGGACCAGCGTCCAGATCATCAGGCCGAGGCCCGGCGAGACGAGGAAGCTGCCACCGCCTTCCTCGTGCCCCGCCGCCTCGGCGGCGAGCGGGATCGCGTCTATGTAGCCCAACAGCTCCATAGGCCTAGAGGAAGAAGGCGATGAGGCCGAAGATGAACGTGTAGAAGGCCACGGCCTCGGTAAGCGCGAAGCCGAGCCAGCGGATGCCCTGGAGCTCGTCTTTCATCTCGGGCTGGCGGGCGACCGACTCGATCTCCTTGCCGAAGATGAAGCCGATGCCGATACCGGCGCCGATCGAGCCGAGGCCCGCTCCAACGCCGAGGGCGATCGCCTTGCCGGCGGATTCGATGCCTTCGTCGGAGATAGCGGCGACGACAGGGGACAGATCCATGAAACAGCGCTCCTTTTTCTAGTGACTGGCGGAGGTGGCTCCGCCGAGATAGATGGCAGTAAGGGTCGAGAAGATGAACGCCTGCAGGGTCGCGATAAGGCCGACCTCGAGGATGAAGAAGAAGAATGCGAGGGGGAAGGTGAGGGCGCCAAGCGCGGCGATCCCGAGCAGCACGGCGAGCCCGCCGCCCATGAACAGCAGCAGCAGGTGGCCGGCGAGGATGTTGGCGAAGAGTCGGACGGAGAGCGAAATCAGCCGGGCGAAGTGGGAGATCGCCTCGATCACGAAGATGAAGCCCTTGGCCAGCGGGTTCATGTCCTCCAGGCCCGGCGGCAGCCAGCTGGCGAGATACTTGAAGAGGCCCTTCGAGCGGACCCCTTCGAAGTGGTATGAGAGCCAGACGACCAGGGTCAGGACCAGGGGAATCGAGAGGTTGGCGGTGGCGGCGTAGATCGCGAAGGAGGGGACCTCGAGGCCGAAGATCGAGACCGCGTGCTCGGTGTTGGTCGGCAGCGGCAGGAACCCGATCATGTTCGAGAACCAGATCCAGAAGAAGAGGGCGGCCAGGAAGGGGAACCAGCGGGCGGCCATCTTGGCGTCGAGGCTGCCGCCGGCGATCGTGTTCTTGGTCATGTCGTAGGCGACCTCGATCGCGGTCTGCACCCGGTTCGGCCTCTGCTGCATGCGGCGGGAGATCCAGACCATGGTGAAGATCGTCAGGGCGCTGGCGAGGATCAGGTAGAGGACGGCCTTGTTGATGCTGAGGTCGATGCCGCCGAGTTCGAGCGAGATCCACGGTTCGAGTTTGAACTCGTTCTGCGGCTGGAACTCTTCGTTTTTGCCGGAGCTGCCGAAGATCAGCAGCATCAGGATCGCGACCGCGAAGTAGGCGCCGAGCCCGATCAGCACCTTGGCCTTGGTGCTGAGCCCGTTGGACTCCGAGGCGCCGTCGGGCGCCTCCGCGGCTGCCGTCTCTGCGCTCACGCCGCCCCCTGCCCCTCGGGCTCGCCGAAGAGGTGAGAGAGCCCCTGCGCGGCGAAGGAAATCGTGAACAGCACCGCCACCAGGACCGCGGAGGCAAGGCCCGCCTCCCGTTCGGCGAGGCCGACGATCAGCACCGCGGTGGCCATCAGCCAGACCCGGCCGAGCGTCGTCGCGGCGATCACGCCCATCGCCCGCTGGCGGTTCCCGCCGGCCAGCTCAGCCGAAGCCCGGCGGCTTGCGATCAGCTGGATTCCGCGCTGCGCCAGCCAGACCGCGGCTCCCACCGCGTAGCCGAGCAGCGACAGCCCGCCGATCAGGAAAACGGCGAGTGCGGCGGCCAGCGCGAGTAGATCGACGTACTTGAGAGGAGACATAAATACCCCCGGTTCGAGGCTCGGCGGGGGGACCGGCGACTATATCCAAAGAGGCCCGGGATTGGCTTTGTGAAGCCAGTTCGTGCCCCTTGCCACTACCGCTCGGGGGGCTCGATGTCGATCGCTTCGAACTCCCCCGTTTCCGGGTTGACCGCCTCGTATTCCCCGGTCTCCGGGTTGATCCCGCCGCGGCGCAGCTTGAGGATCTCCAGCACGTAGACGAGGTAGACGCTGGAGGCGAGGGCGATCAGCCCGAAGAACGCCATCACCGCCGTCCAGAGCGCGTCGAAATGGCCGCGGTCGTCGCTGTAGGGGACGAACCGGAGCGCCAGCGCCAACCCCGCCATCACCAGGGTCCAGGCGTAGAGGTAGGCGATCGTGCGCCGTTGCGAGAAACCGATGTTGGCCATCCGGTGGTGGAAGTGCCAGCTGTCGGCCTGGTAGATCGGCTGGCGGTATTTGACCCGCTTGAGGACGACGAAGCCGGTGTCGAGGATCGGCACCGCGAGCACGATCAGCGGGAAGGCGAGGGCGATCACCGCGTTGGTCTTGAGCGCGCCCTGGACCGAGGCGGTGGCGAGCAGGAAGCCGAGCAGGTTGGAGCCGGTGTCCCCCATGAAGCTGGAGGCGGGCGGGAAGCCGTGGCGGAGGAAGCCCAGGGCGGCGCCGGCCGTCAGCGCCGCCAGCACGCCGGCGGCGTTGCGGTCGAGCGAGAGCGCGATCACGGCCAGGGCGATCGCGGCGATCGTGCAGACGCCGGCGGCGAGGCCGTCGACGCCGTCGAGGAAGTTGATCACGTTGACGACGGCGACGATCCCGAGCACGGTCAGCGGGTAGGCGAGCCAGCCGAGCTCGAAGCCGCCGACGAACGGCAGGGTGAGGTTGCCGACGCGAACCCCGGCCAGGACCGGGATCAGCGAGGCGCCGACCTGGCCGAGCAGCTTCGGCAACGCCGGCAGGGGCCGGACGTCGTCGAGGACGCCGACCGCCGCGATCGCCACCGCGCCGAGCAGGATCGCGCGGCTTTCGCCGTCCCCGGGCAGCCAGATCCAGCCGGCGACCTCGACCCCGGCGAGGATCGCCAGCCCGGAGAGGCGCGGCATCGGCCGGTCGTGCAGGCTGCGCTCCCTCGGCAGGTCGATCGCGCCGACCCGGAAGGCGAGCCGCTCGGCGTAGGGGACCAGCAGCCAGGCGATCGCGGCGGCTGCGATGAAGGCAAGGACGGCGTCGGTGGTCGCTGCCATGTCGAGGGTGCCCTGGCGGGTCAGGCTACCCGTCGCCCTCGACAGCCCCGAGGGCGGCGTCGAGGAGGAAGGCCGGGTCGCGCGGGTGCAGGACGCCGATCGGGGTCTCGCGCCTGCGCAGCTCCAGGGTCGCCGGGTCGGTCAGCACCCGGAGCCGGCCTTCGGCGATCAGGGCCTCGTCCACGCCCCCCATGCGGCCGCTGAAGGTGGTGAAGACGGGAGTGCCGAGGGCGACGGCCTCGCGGTTCATCGTCCCCCCCGCGCTGACGACGAGATCGGCGTGGGCGATCAGGCTCTGCGCGTCGATCGCCCGCTCGGGCACGAGCAGGTTCGGCGCGGCGAGCGCCCGCACCGCCAGCCCCTGCGCGTCGGTGCGCGGGACGATCACCGCCTGGGTCCGGTCCGGCGCGTCGGCCAGGCGCCGGACCGTTTCCGCGTAGAGGTCGTTGGGCGCGTGGTACTCGGAGGTCTCCGGCGGCGGCCGCACCACGACCAGCACCTTCTCGCGGTCGAGGCCGAGCTCGTCGAGGACCCCGGGGTCGGGTTCGAAGTCGGCCAGGTAGTACTCCTCCTTCAGGCCCGGGTAGCGGACCAGCTTGCGGCCCTTGGCGCCGATCCGCGCCAGCCGCTCGACCGGGATCGACTCCGGCGCCAGCACCCGGCGCGCCAGCCCGAAGGAGATCCGCCGTTGCAGGCGCGCGAACTCGTAGTCCTGCATCTGCACCGAGGGGATCCGGAAGAACGCCGAGACGACGGCGAGGTCGACCGAGCCGTGGGCGATCGCCAGCCGCGGTCGCTGCTCCCAGACCAGCCGCGCCAGCCGCGCCGAACGGCCGGCCACGGCCCGCCCCTTGGCCAGGCGGGAGGCGCCGCCGTGCTCCCCGACCGCTGTGTAAGGCAGCCCCAGCCGCTCGAGGATGCCGATCGTCTGCCCGTACTCCCGCGTCGTGATGAAGACCTCGTGCCCCTTGGCCTCGAGCCGCTCGACGAGCGGTCGCAGCACCAGCGGGTGGGCCGCAGCGGTGCAGTCGATCCAGACCCTCATCGGCGCCGACCCTAGCTATCGGCGTCGCCGCGATGCCGCGTGCGGGGCCCGGCTAGGTCGCCGGTTCGGGCTTTTTGCCGCTCGTCTTCAGGTGAGCAAGCTTGCCGAGCGCGTCGAACCAGAACGGCGCTCCCAGCGAGATCGCGATTGCGGTGATCAGCCAGCCGGCGAGGGCGAGCAGGAAGGCGGAGACGCTCTCGAACGGGTTGTTCGCGGTGCTCCAGAGGATCGGGACCTTGAGCGTCTCCAGTTCCTTGACGGCGTTCTGGGCGGCCTCGCCGGTCTCCTTCGGAGACGTCTTGCTCCGGGTCACCGCCCCCTCGGCACCGGTGACGACGGCGGAGCGGACCGTGGGGTCGGCGGCGAGCCGTTCGGCGATTCGCACGGCGCTGGCGTTGAGCGTGATCGCGACGATGAGCGCAGCGACGATGGCGATCTTCTGGGCCCACCGCTTGTAGATGCCCGAGACGCGATCCATCCCGTCGTCGAACCACCTCTCCGCCGCTTTGCGAAAGTCGGCCAGGTCGCCGTCCCCGGTCTCCTCGACCAGGGCGTGGAGCTGCTTGCCGAGCGGCGGCGCCTCGGCCTTGACGGCACTCACGCCCGCACTCACCCTCGCCAGCGAGCCCTCCGCGTCTTCGCCGGCTTTCTCCTGAAGGGTGTCGACCAGGGCGAGGCCGAAGTTGCGGGAGGAGAGGTAGGACGGCTTGCGGTCGGCCACGGCCGGGCTCATATCGGTCTTGGCGAGCGGGTGGGAGAGCACGTCGGCGGCGAGGGCGTCGTCGCCGAACATCCCCTTGAGGCCCTTCTCGAGGGTCTTCGCGCGCTGGTTGGTCGCCCAGGCGATGCCCTCGGTGATCGCCGAGGCGACGATGCTGAGAAGGAAGAAGACGAAGGCGAGCCCGATCGCCACTTCCAGCGCCGGCCCGTTGAGGTCGAACATCCCACCACCTCCCGCGGTAGAGGTTGCGACTGGACCTCGAACTTAGCGGGTCAGACGGCGGTCGGCGTCAGCTGCGGGTAGAGCGGGTGGCGGTCCATCAGGGCCGCGGTGCGGGCGGAGAGCCCCTCCTTTTCGGCCTCGAAGTCGCCGCCGAGCGCGGCGGAGATCACCGCCGCGATCTCCCCCATCTCCTCCTCACCCATTCCGCGGGTGGTCAGGGCCGGGGTGCCGATCCGCAGGCCCGAGGGGTTCATCGGCGGGCGCGGGTCGAACGGGATCGCGTTGCGGTTGACGGTGATCCCGACCTCATCCAGCCTGTCCTCGGCGGCCTGGCCGTCGAGGCCGGTCGGGGTGAGGTCGACCAGGACCAGGTGGACGTCGGTGCCACCGGTGAGCACGGGGATGCCGCCGGCTTCCAGGCCGGCGGCGAACGCCCGCGCGTTGGCGATCGTCTGCCTCTGGCGCCGGCGGAACGGCTCGCTCGCGGCGATCTTCATGGCCACCGCCTTGGCGGCGATGGTGTGCATCAGGGGGCCACCCTGCTGGCCGGGGAAGACCGCTTTGTCGATCGCCTTGGCGTGTTCGGAGCGGCAGAGGATCATGCCGCTGCGGGGGCCGCAGAGGGTCTTGTGGATGGTCGTGGTGACGACGTCGGCGTGCTCGACCGGGTTCGGGTGCTCGCCGGCGGCGACGAGGCCGGCGAAGTGAGCCATGTCGACCATCAGCTTGGCGCCGACCGAGTCGGCGATCTGGCGGAAGGCGGCGAAGTCGAGCTGGCGCGGATAAGCCGACCAGCCGGCGACGATGAGGGCCGGCCGATGCTCCTCGGCGAGCCGCGCCACCTCCTCCATGTCGACCAGGAAATCCTCGCGCCGGACGTGGTAGGGCACCGGGTTGTAGAGCTTGCCGGAGACGTTGATCTTCATCCCGTGGCTGAGATGGCCGCCGTGGTCGAGGGCCATGCCGAGGAAGGTGTCTCCCGGCTCGAGCAGGGCCATGTAGGCGGCGTTGTTGGCCTGGGCGCCGGAATGCGCCTGGACGTTGGCGTGCTCGGCCCCGAACAGCGACTTGGCCCGCCCGATCGCCAGTTCCTCGCCGACGTCGACCTCCTCGCAGCCGCCGTAGTAGCGGCGGCCCGGGTAGCCCTCGGCGTACTTGTTGGTCAGCACCGAGCCGACCGCGTCGAGGACTGCCTGCGGTACGAAGTTCTCCGAGGCGATCATCTCCAGGGTGCGCTGCTGGCGGCGCAGCTCGCCGTCGAGGACGGCGGCGATCTCGGGATCGACCTCGGCCAGAGGGGCGCTCTGAAAGTTCTCGGGCAGCTCGCTGCTCATGGCAGCGACGATAGCAACGGGTCGGGATAACCTGGGGCCGGTGAGAACCCCCCTTCCGGTCCTCTCGGTGGCAGCGGCGGGAGCGTTGGCGATCGCGGCGGCGGCACCGCCCGCTGGCGCGGCGGTCGCGAATCCCTGCGCGGGCCCGATGGCCCCCACGCTGCTCTGCCCCAACCTGAGGATCGCGCCGCCGAGGGACCTCTACCTCGAGCGTGCCGGCTCGGGACGGCGGCTCCTGCGGGCGACCAGCGACGTCCGCAGCGCCGGCCGCGGCCCGATCGAGGTGCGGGGCAGGCGCAACGGCTGGCACTCGATGCGGACGAACCAGCGGATCTACCGCGCCGGCGGCGGCCATATCGACGTTCGCAGCGGCGCCACCCTCCACTTCACCGACGTCGGCTCCTACTTCGGCGGCGCCTACTGGAAGGTCCACCAGCTCGCCCGCTTCGAGCTGCGGCGGGTCGGCCCGGACGGCGCGCTCGGCCCCGTCCTCCGCACCAGCCCCAAGCTCAACTACTGCCTGCGCGACCTCGAGCGGACCCGTCCCGGGCGCCGCTCCCCGCGCAATCGTCACTACCCGGGGTGCAACCAAGACCCCTACCGGGACCGGGTCGCGCTCGGCACCTCGGTGGGCTGGTCGGACATCTACCCGGCGACCTACGACAAGCAGTGGATCGAGGTCTCGGGCCTGCGCGGCTGCTTCGCCTTCCTCATGACGGTCGACCCCAAGGGCCTGCTCTTCGAGTCCGACGAGGAAGACAACAGCTCGCGTCGCCGCGTCCGCCTCCCCTTCCGGGCCGACACCGGCTGCTGATCAGCCGAGGCCGACGGAGGCCATCGCGCTGGCTAGGTCGCCGGCGGAGAGGGCGCCCTCGCGCAACACCGTCCAGCCGCCGTCGTCCTCGATCGAGGATATGTCGACCACGGTCGACGGCATGCCGGTCAGCGTGCCGCCCTCGATCACGAGCTCGACCCCGGCGACGATCTCCGGCGGCACGGCGGTCAGCCGTGCGGGCGGCCGCTTGCCGCTGAGGTTCGCCGAGGTCTGGAAGACCGGGCACATCGTCCCCGCCAGCGGACCGTCGAGCAGGCGGACACCGAGCCGTTCGGGGTGCTCGCGGCAGGCGAGCGGGTAGCGGCGGCCGGGGTTGTCGATGACCAGCGTCACCGGCCCCGGCAGCAGGGCGCTGGCCGCGGCGGCGCTGAAAGCGCCGAGTTCGGAGACCAGCTCCCGCATCGCCAGCGGCGAGAAGTACATGACCGCCGAGGGCTTGCCGTCATCGCGGCCCTTGAGCCGGTAGATCCTCGAGATCGCGGCCGCGTTCAGGGGGTCGCAGGCGAGCCCGTAGAGGCCGTCGGCAGGGAAGAGGGCGACCCCGCCGGCGGCGACGACGCGTTCCAGCGCCGAGCGCGCCACGGCGGCGGCGCCCCGCTCGATCGAGACGATCTCGGTCGGCCCGCCCTCGCTCATCGGTCGTCCTCGCCCGCGGCCGCCCCGACCACGACCCGCTCGATCCCGGCCAGGTCCCGCCGGGCCTGGACCGAGGCGAAGCCGGCGTCTCGCAGAAGCCCACCGACCGCCGCCGCCTGCCCCTCACCCACCTCCAAAGCGACCGCGGCAGTCCTTTTGCCCGCTATGCGGGACAAAGGACGACCACGGTCGGCGAGCAGGGCGCGTATCGCGTCGAGGCCGTCGGGGCCGGCGAGCAGGGCCTCGGGCGGCTCCCACTCCCTCACCTCGGGCGGCAGCGAGGGCCAGTCGGGCTCGGCGATGTAAGGGAGGTTGGCGACGATCAGGTCGAAGCTCTCCCCCTCGGGGACCGAGCCGTCGAGGAAGCGGACGCGCTGGGAGAGCCCGCGGCGCTCCGCGTTCGCCCGCGCGACCTCCAGCGCCGCGGAGGAGGTGTCCGTTGCCGTCACCTCGCAGCCGGGCAGCTCGTCGGCGATCGCCAGCGCGATCGCGCCGGAGCCGGTGCCGAGGTCGAGCACGCTCGCCGGCCTGCGCTCGAACGCGACTTCGACCAGCAGCTCGGTCTCCGGCCGCGGCACCAGCACCCGCCGGTCGACCGCGACCTCGATATGGCGGAACCCTTTGCGGCCGAGGATGTAGGCAACCGGCTCACGGCGCAGACGCCGCCGCACCATCTCGCCAAACCGCCGCGCCGCCGCGGGCGGCACCTCCGGGTCGACCGCCAGCGCCGCCCGATCGCAGCCGACGGCCTCAGCCAGCAGCACTTCGGCGTCAAGGCGGGGGTCTTCGACTCCGACCGCCCGCAACGCATCGACGGCAGCACTCAAAGCCTGTCTTGCGTCGCTGGTCGCGATCACCCGACGGCTGCGGTCTCCAGCCGTTCTCGCTTCTCCTCCGCCGCCAGCGCGTCGGTGAACTCGGAGAGATCGCCCCCCAGAACGCCGTCGAGGTTGTGCGAGGTCAGCTTGATCCGGTGGTCGGTGACGCGGCCCTGGGGGAAGTTGTAGGTGCGCACCTTCTCGGAGCGCTCGCCGCTGCCCACCTGGGCCTTGCGCTCGGAGGCTATTTTCGCCTGCTGTTCGGCCAGCTCGCGCTCGTACAGCCGCGCCCGCAGCACCCGCATCGCCCGCTCCTTGTTCTGCAGCTGGGACTTCTCGTCCTGCATCGAGACCACGATGCCGGTCGGCTTGTGCGTGATCCGCACCGCCGAGTCGGTGGTGTTGACGGACTGGCCCCCGGGGCCGGATGAGCGGTAGACGTCGACCTGCAGGTCGTTCTGGTCGACGTCGACCTCCACCTCCTCGGCCTCGGGCAGCACCGCGATCGTCGCCGTCGAGGTGTGGATCCGCCCCTGGGACTCGGTCTCGGGGACGCGCTGCACCCGGTGGGTGCCGCCCTCGAACTTGAAGACCGAGTAGGCCCCCTCGCCCTTGACCGCGAAGGTGACCTCCTTGAACCCGCCGGCGTCGGAAGCCGACTGCGAGAGCGTCTCGGTGGCGAAGCCGCGCTCCTCGGCGTAGCGGATCAGCATCTTGTGGAGGTCGCCGGCGAACAGCGCCGCCTCGTCGCCACCGGTGCCGGCCCGGACCTCGACGATCACGTTCTTGTCGTCGTTGGGGTCGCGCTCGACCATTGCCAGCCGGATCTCCTCTTCCAGCGCCTCCAGCCGCTCCGGTGCCTCCTCGACGACCTTGCGCAGCTCCGGGTCCTCACCCTCCTCGAGCAGCTCCCGGGCGCCTTCCAGGTCGTCCTTGAGGGTACGCCAGCGGCCCGCGAGCTCCCGCGCCTGCCCCAGGTCGCGGTATTCCCGCCCGACCTCCGCGTAGCGGCCGCGATCGGCGATCACGGCGGGGTCGGACATCTGCGTCTCGAGCTCCCCGAACCGCAGCTCAATCTGTTCCACCAATTGCTCGATCACAGCTCGAAGCCTAGACGCCCCTCGCGCGGGTGACCCGGGGGGAGGGGTCGAGCACGTAGACCTCGCGCGCAGGCCCCTCCCCCCGGGGCAGGACCCGCGCGCCGGGGCTCTAAGCGACGATCTCGATGTGCTGCTGCTTCGCCGCCTCTTCCGGGTTCTCCCGGGCAAGGACGGCGTTGAGCGAGGCGATCGCCACCGCGAGCTGCTCTTCGTCGGGCTCGCGGGTGGTCAGGTTCTGCAGCATCAGGCCCGGCCACATCACCGCCCGCACCCACCGTTTACGGCGGTTCTTGCCCGCCCACTTGATCACCTCGTAGGAGAGCCCGGCGATCAGCGGGATGCCGAGGATGCGCGAGGCGAGCAGCCAGTACCAGGCGGGCAGGCCGATCGGGGCGAAGACGAAGATCGCCAGCACCATCACGATCAGCAGGAAGCTGGTGCCGCAGCGGGGGTGCAGCCGCGAGTAGAGCTTGGCCCGCGAGGGAACCAGCTCGTCTTCGGCCTCGTAACAGGAGATCGTCTTGTGCTCGGCCCCGTGGTACTCGAAGACGCGGCGCAGGTCCGGCATTTTGCTGATCGCGACGATGTAGCCGATGAAGATCGCGGTGCGGAGCACGCCCTCGACCAGCCAGAACAGGAGCGAGGAGCCGAGCTGGTCCTTGATCAGGCTGGTGAGGCCGACCGGGACGACGAAGAAGAGGCCGACCGCGAGCAGCAGCGAGAAGGCGATCGTCAGCCCCCATACCCAGCCGCCGATCTCTTCCTTGTTGCCCTCCTCGTCGTCCTCGAGCTGGGCGTTGGCCGAGATCGCCAGGGCGCGGAACCCGATCTTCATCGACTCGGCGAGGGCGACGACGCCGCGGACGATCGGCACCCGCCAGATCCGGTGTCGCTTCGCCCACGGGACGAGAGTCTCGGACTCGATCTCGACCTGGCCCTCGGGTGTGCGCACGGCGACCGCCCAGACCGAGACGCCGCGCATCATCACTCCCTCGAGCACCGCCTGTCCGCCGACCGGCGCGTCGCGCTTGGCGACGAGGGCGCCGTCGGGCATGCGAAGCGGGTCCCCTCCGTTGGCGGAGGAGGGGGTTTCGGGGGCCTGTGCGGAGCCCGGCGGCGGGCTCACGCCCTACTTCCCGGCCCTGTGCTTGGCGGCGCGGCGCTGGAAGCGCTCGACGCGCCCGCCGGTGTCGACCAGCTTCTGCTTACCGGTGTAGAACGGGTGGCACTCGGAGCAGAGCTCGACGTGCAGGTCCTGCTTCGTGGAACGCGTGTAGAACTGGTTCCCGCACGAGCAGTGCACGTTCGCAAGCGTGTATTCGGGGTGAATTCCTGCCTTCATCGTCCCTAAGTCTAGAGAAGTCGGCAAGCATTGCCGATAGCACCATGTGGCCTCTGCCAAGACCGTAGCCAGGAGCGACCGACGCGACGCCGTGCGGGGCGCGATCGGGGCGGTGCTGTTCGGCGGCACCGCCCTGGTCGCCCTGCACGACTGGCTGGGGATCGGCGGCGCCGGCCTCGACTCCTTTACCAACGGCGCCCTCTATGACGCGGTGATTCTCAGCGCGGGCGCCGCCTGTCTGCTCAAGGCCATCGGGGCCGGCCGAGAGAAGAGCGCCTGGCTGGCGATCGCGGCTGCGATCTTCTCCTGGGGCCTGGCCGAGATCTACTGGACCGCCTTCATCGCCGACAACCCCTCGGCGCCCTACCCCTCGCCCGCCGACGTCGCCTACCTCGCCTACTACCCGCTCGCCGCCCTCGGCCTCGGCCTCCTGGTCCGTGCCCGCACTCACGAGCTCGACTGGCGCCTCTGGATGGATGGGCTGATCGCGGCGCTCGGCACGGCGGCGCTGGGCGCCGCCTTCGTCTTCGAGTTCGTCGCCGACCGGACCGGCGGCACGCTGCTCGAAGAGGCGACCACCCTCGCCTATCCGCTCGGCGACATCGTCATGCTGGCCCTGGTCGTCGGCGTCGTCGCGCTCACCCGCTGGCGCCCGGGCCGGACCTGGTGGCTGCTCCTCGCCGGACTCGGGTTCATGGTCGCCGCCGACGTCGCCTACACGCTGCACTCGGTCGACTCCAGCCTGCCCGGCGGCGACTGGGTCGAACCGATCTACCTGATCGCGGCGGCCTGCATCGGCGCCGAGGCCTGGCAGTCGCGGGCCGACTCGATCAAGCCCGCCGCGCGCTTCGACGGCTGGCGCGAGCTGATGGTCCCGGGCTTCTTCGCCGCGGTGATGATCGGCCTCTTCGCGATGCAGTACTTCAGCAGCGCCAATTCCCTCACGACCGTGCTCTGGACGGCGACGATGCTCGCCGTGATCGCCCGCCTGGCGATCAGCGTGCGGGAGAACAAGCGACTGCTGGAGCAGGTCCGGACCGACCACCTGACCGGGCTCGGCAACCAGGGACGGCTGCAGGTCGACCTGGCGGCCCAGTGCGAGCGATCGGCGGAAGCGGAGGCGGAGGCGACCCTGGTGCTGCTCGACCTCAACGGCTTCAAGCGCTACAACGACACCTTCGGGCACCCCGCCGGGGACGAGATCCTGGCGCGGCTGGGAGCTCAGCTGAGCCGCGCCATCGGCGACGACGGGACGGCCTACCGGGTCGGCGGCGACGAGTTCGCGGTCCTGGTGGAATGCGAGAAGGGCCGCCAGGACGGCGTCACGAAGCGCGCCGCCGAAGCGCTCAGCGCAACAGGGACCGGCTACGAGGTCAATGCTTCCTGGGGGGTGGCCGCGATCCCCGACGACGCCGCCGATCCCACCGAGGCGATGCGGCTCGCCGACATCCGGATGTACGCGCAGAAGGAGTCCCGCCGGCTTGCGCACGAGCCTTCGACCAACCTCCGCGAGGTCGAGGAGGAGCTACGGCGAGCCGGGGACCGCGAAGCTCTCGAGCAGGGCCAGTAGGACGACGGTGACCTCGGCCCGGCTGTCCGGGTCTTCGGAGCGGGCGACCAGCATCGCCGCCTCGTCGAGCGCGCCCGAGCAGCAGATGCGCGGTCGGCCTCACCGGCAGCTCGCGCATCTCCCCGGCTTCGATCGCCGCGCTGAGGCTGGCCTCGATCAGGCCGAGCCCGTTCGCCGCGGCGATCTCCCGCCAGCGCTCCCATCCCAGAACCGCGGGGGCATCGCGGAGGGCGATGCGCTGCAGCTCGGGCTTGGCGCACTCGTCCAGGAAGGCCTCGATCCCGGCCCTCATCGCCTCCAGGGGACTCTCCAGCTCGGAACCGAGGACGACGCGGGCGACGCGCTCGGTCGACTCGGCCTCGAGCCGCTCGTAGACCGCCTCGAGCAGCTCCGCCTTGCCGCCGAAGTGGTGATAGAGGGCGCCGCGCGTGACCCCGGCGGCGCGCACGATCTCCTCGGTCCCGACGCCGTCGTAGCCGCGCTCGGTGAACAGCGTGCGAGCGGCATCCATCAGCGCCAAGCGAGTCGAAGCGGTCCGCTCGGCCTGGGTGCGGCGGGCGGGCGAAACGCCTTCTTCTCTATTTACATGCATACTGTTTGTATCTTAGCGTCGAGGAAAGGAAAGCATGATGGCTGACAGCTCTGAGCGCAAGCATGTCGACCTGGCGGCGGGGACGATCCGCTACCGCGAGGCGGGCGAGGGGAAGCCGATCGTCTTCGTACACGGGTACCTCGTCGACGGCCGGCTCTGGGACGGGGTCGTCGACCGCCTCGCCGACCGCTTTCGCTGCATCGCCCCGGACTGGCCGCTGGGCGCCCACCAGAGCGCGATGAACCCCGACGCCGACCTCTCCCCTCCCGGCATCGCCGCGCTGATCGCCGACTTCCTGGAGAAGCTCGACCTCGAGGACGTGACGATCGTCGGCAACGACTCCGGAGGCGCCATGTCCCAGGTCCTGGTCACCCGTCATCCCGAGCGGGTCGGGCGCCTGGTGCTGACCAACTGCGACACCCACGAGAACTTCCCCCCGGGGATCTTCAAGACGATGCCGCCGCTGGCCAAGCTGCCCGGGGGGATGGCGCTGATCGCCGCCCCGTTCCGGATCAAGGCAATCGCCCACCGCGCCTTCAAGCCGTTCACCAGGACCCCGATCCCCGACTCCCTGGTCGACTCCTGGATGGAGCCCGGCCTCTCGAACAAGGGCGTGCGCCACGACCTGCGCAAGGTGACGGTCGGACTCAACAAGCGCTACACGTTGGAGGCGGCGGAGCGGCTGCGCGACTCGCAACTGCCGATCCTCTGCACCTGGGCACCGGGCGACCGGCTCTTCCCGATCTCCTACGCGGAACGCCTCGCCTCCGAAACCGGCAACGCGCGGATGGTCCCCATCCCGGACGCAAACACCTTCGTCCCACTCGACCAGCCGCAGCGGCTGGCGGACGAGATCGCGGAGTTTGCGCGACCTTCCTAGTACCCGATACGAACACACGTTCCTAAACTCGCAAAATGCAGGTTTTTCGTCCGACCGGGGATGGCATCTTTCAACAGTTCCCCCAACAGGACGGAGAGCTATGCCCAAGCAGATCTTCGACCAGGACCGACCCCGCAGCACGATGGCGCAGCGACTCGACGAGGCCTTCGCCGGCTGCGATCAGTGGACGCTCGCGCCCCCGGCGCCTCGGCGGAGCAGCACCGACTTCAGCCCGCGCGCCTCGAGCTCGCCGAGGATGATCGGCAGGGCGGCGGCGGTGCGAGCCCAGGAGCCGGGCGCGCTGTAGTAGTCGGCGTCGTGCAGGAGCAGGATGTCCCCGGCCCGGGCGCCAGCGCTGGCGTGACGGGCGATCGAGCCCGGCGTCGCCCGCTTCGACCAGTCCCTCCCCCACCGCGACCAGAGCACCGGCCTCCAGCCGCGGCTTCGCACCGCCCGCAGCCCGGCCGCGCTGAAGATCCCGTAGGGGGGCCTGTAGTCGGCGATCTCCTGCCCGCTTGCCTCCTCGATCGCCGCCCTGGCGCGCTCGGCGTCCTCGAGCAGCATCCGCGGCGTCAGCCGCAGCTGGTTGCGGTGGCGGTGGCAGTGCAGCTCCACCCGGTGGCCGGCGGCGACGATCTCCGCCGCCAGCGCGGGGCGGCGCTCCACCTGCTCGCCGGCAAGGAAGAAGGTCGCGACCGCGCCGGCTTCCCTGCAGGACCTCCAGCACGGCCGGCGTTCCCTGGGGGTGCGGCCCGTCGTCGAAGGTGATCGAGACGCCCTCTTCGTCGTCATGTCGCAGCTGGATCCCCAGCGAGTCGCCGATGCGGGGAACCACCGGGGCGAGGGCCGGGCCCGCATGGGCGACGGCGGCGAGCGAGAGCCCGGCCGCGGCGGCACCGATCAAGGGCCCGAGTCGGCGACCGCCTCGGACCCGGCGTGGCGCAGGTTCGCCTGCCCGTGCGCCGGCTGCGGCTCGGGCGGCAGTTTGCTCTCCTCCCTGCCGATGTGGATGCGTCCTTTGAGCGGGTTGGAGATGACCTTGTAGGGCGCCTCCCATTTGACCGTCGCAAAGGCCATCACGACCAGCACCGTGGCGAGGCTGGCGGCGACCGTGGCACGCTCCAGCCGCAGGCGCCAGACCGGCTGCGGTCGCACCCGCGGGCGCACCGAGAGCGCCCGCGAGGCGATCGAGGGCAGCGAGGCGAAGGAGGAGTCGGGCGAGCGCCGCTCGCGGGTGAGGTGACGCAGGACCGACTCCAGCTCGTGCTCGGAGCGCGCCACCTCCGCCAGCCCGAAGCGCTCGAAGGCGGCGTTGTTGGCGCGCAGGTGCCCGACCGAGAAGCCGTAGGAGACGACCGGGCAGCCGCGGATATGCGCCTCGAGCACGGTCAGGCCGGCGGTCGAGTGGATCATCGCGTCGGCGGCGGCCATCCAGTCGCTCATCTGCTCGGTGAAGCCGAGGATCCGCACCCTGCTCGTGGTCCGCCGAAGCGCTGCTCGAGCTTCTCGCGGGCGATCTCGTTGCGGCCGGTGATGCAGACGACGAGGGTGTCGTCGCCGGCCAGCGCCGAGGAGATCGCGCCCTCGAGATCGCCGACGCCCCAGCCGCCGCCGGAGACGAGAACGACCCGAGCGTGGGCCGGCACGCCGAGCGCCTCGCGGGCGTCGCGCCGCGTGCGCGGCATCAGGAAGTCCCGGGAGATCGGCGGCCGCACCCACTCGACGCTGGCCGGACCGGCCAGCCGTCTCGACCTCCTCGATCGACTCGGGGTGGGTGACGAAGTGCAGGTCGACGCCGGGGTGCGCCCAGTAGCGCAGGCCGGCGAGGTCGGTGATCGCCGACTGGACCGGCACCGCCAGGCGGCGGTTCTCGCGCAGCATCCCCAGCACCGCGGTTACCCCGGGATAGGTGGAGATGACGACGTCGGGATCGTGCTCGGCGATCAGCCTGCAGTCAGCCCCCGTGCGCCGAACGCGTACATCGAGGTGATGGGCAAGCCAGCGGGTCGGCGCGAACCGGGTGATCAGCCAGTACTGGACGTCGAACAGCCAGGGCATCCAGCGGAAGGTGACCCGGGAGCCGCCGCGCGCGACTGCGGAGAGCAGCCGTCCCATCGCGTCCAGCCCGTTGGCGATCTCGACCGTGGCCGCCGGCACCTCCTCTTCCAGGTCGGCCTTGATGATCCGGGCCGGGAGGTCGTGGCCCTCGCCGATGTCGGCGGTCAGGACCAGGACCCGGGGCTCGCGCTCCTCGGGGCGAGAAGCACCGGCAAGCAGGGCACCGGCGGCGTGGTCGTTGCCGTTCAGCGACGGCCTCTTGCCGGGGATCGGGTCGGGCGCGCGGGTGCTGCAGCGAACCCACTCGACGTACTTCCCGACCCCTTCGCGGAAGCTCGTCCGCGCCTCCCAGCCGAGCTCCCGCAGGGCACGCTCGTTGGAGATCGACCTTGCCGGGGAAGTCGCCCGGCCGCGGCGGCGTGTGGACGATCTCGCAGCCGCCGGTCATCTCCTGCACGGTCTCGGCGATCTCGAGGATCGTCACCACCTCCTCGCCGGAGAGGTTGTAGGTGCGACCGGTCGCCTCGGGCGCGAGCGCCGCGACGATCCCCGTCGGCGAGGTCCTCGACGTAGATGAAGCTGCGGCTCTGGCTGCCGTCGCCGGCGATCGTCAGCGCCTCGCCGCCGAGGGCCAGGTCGGTGAACTTGGCGACGACGCCGGCGGCGCGGGCCCGGGGGCCGTAGGGGATCCCGAAGCGCAGGACGGTGCTCTCCAGCTCGAACAGCTCGGCGTAGCCGGCGCAGTAGGTCTCCCCCGCCAGCTTGGTCGCGGTGTAGAGGTGGCGCGGCGCCGGGATCGGGGTCTCCTCGTCGACCTCCTGCTCGGTGCAGTCGCTGTAGACCCAGGTGGTGGAGCCGTAGACGACCCGCCCGACCTTGGCCCGGCAGGCCGCCTCGAGCACGTTGAGGGTGCCGCGGGTGTTGACCTCCTCGGCCAGCACCGGGTCGGCGTGGACGTGGCCGACGTCGGCGACCGCGGCGAGGTGGATGACAGCGTCGCAATCGCGCATCGCCAGGTCGAGGTTGGCGGGATCGGTGATGCTGCCGGTGAAGGTCTCGACCTCGAGCGGCGAGTGGTAGGGCGAGGCGCTGAGGTCGAAGATCCGCGGGGTCATCCCAGCGCTCGAGCAGGCGATCGACCACGTGGGAGCCGATGAAGCCGCCGCCGCCGGTCACGAGGACCCTCGGGACGCCTCCGTCCGCCGTCACTCAGGCCTCCCCGCCGAGGGCCGCCTCGCGGCTCTCGGGGCGGTAGTAGAGCGGCACGCACCAGTGGTTCTCGGCCACCCAGTCGGTGTTGGGCAGCTCGTCGGGGCGGCCCATGATCCGGTGGCAGGGCTGCTCGTAGACGCGGCCGGTGGACTTCTCGATCTGCTCGAAGACGACGTACTTGTAGAGGCCGGAGGTCATGCCCTCCGGTAGCTCCAGACGGGCCGGGTGGAGCGGGTCGAGGTGCTCGCGGGCGTACTCGTTCTTCCAGGCGACGATCTCCTCCATCCGCTCGGCCTGGACCAGGGCCAGGGCGGCGGTGAACTCGCTCATGCGGAAGTTGAGGCCGTCGACCTCGGTGCTCGAACTTGCCGTAGTTGCGGAACTTGCGGGCGAACTCGAGCAGCTCCTCGTCGGCGGAGACGAGCACCCCGCCCTCGCCGCTGGAGACGGTCTTGGTCGCGTAGAGCGAGTAGACGCCGGCGTCGCCGAAGGCTCCGGGCCTGGTCGCCGTTCCAGCCGGCGCCGTGAGCGTGGGCGCAGTCCTCGAGCAGGAAGATCCCCTGGTCGCGGCAGTAGGCGGCGATCCGCTCGGCGTCGAAGGCGAGGTGGCCGCCGATGTGGACGAGGATCGCGGCGCGGGGCCTGTGGCGCTCGGCCTTGCGCTCGAAGTCCTCGAAGGACATGCAGAGGTCGGCGCGGTTGCAGTCGACGAACTCGACCTCGGCGCCGGCACCGATCGCCGCCAGCGGCGTCGCCATGAAGGTGTTGGACGGACAGAGCACCGTCTCCCCCCTGACCCCGGCGAACTCCAGCGCTGCCAGCGCCCCGCCGGCCCAGCTCGAAAGGCCGAGGCTGGGCAGCCCGTTCCACTCGGCCCATCGCCGCTCGAATGCGTCGAGCTTCGATCCCTCCGACCACTGCTCGGAGTCGAGCACCTCGGTCCACAGCTCGAACAACCGCGCGCGGTCGCGATGGTCGAACCCGATCGCGAACCTGTCCGCTGCCGCGGTGACTGGGGAGTTCGGGGACGGCAAGGCGGCGTCAACCTAACAGCGAAGCCGGATCAGTCGTCTGCATTCGCAGCCGCGATCATCGCTCCGACCGACCTGGAACCGGCCAGGAGCACCGTTCCGCCTATGGCAACCGCCATGAAGGCGAGAAGCGCGGTGCCCCCGAGCGGGGTCGCGCCCCAGGACTCGCCGAAGATCAGCGGCGCGAGCAACACCGGGACCAGCACCTGCACGGCGAACATCACGGGCGCGACGTGGGTCGCGGGCCGCCGCTGCAGGGCGCTCATCTCGCTCAGCAGCGCCAGCACCTCGGAGATCGCCGCGGTGGCGAGCCATGCCGCCGCGACGAGGACCGCGCCGGTCGCCAGCTCATCGCTCAGCAGCTTGCTCGCGATCGCGGTCCAGGCGTAGCCGAAGCCGGCGGCGACCACGGCAAGCATCCCCGCCGCGGAGGCCCGACTGCGCAGCACGTAGGGCGCCGCGATCGGCAGCGCCACCAGTGCCAGCGCCAGGGCGACGGCACCGGAGCTCGCGTGCTCGGTGGTCCGCTCCGGCGCCGCCCAGGCGACGCCCGCGACTCCGAGGACGATCGCCGCGACGGCCATCACCTCGCGGCGACCGGGCGCCTCCCCCAGCCGGGTCGCCCCGAGCCAGAGCAGCAGGATCAGTCCGCTGGCCAGACACGGCCCGACGACGGTGAGCGGCGCCAGCAGCAGCGCCACGATCTCCAGCGGCCACCCCAACAGGCCCAGGCCGGTCGCAAACAGCCAGCGCCGGTTGCGCAGCAGCCTGCCGAGCAGCGACGGCCGCAGCGAAAGCTCCCGTGGAACCTCCCGGACCTCCAAAGCCTGCAACGCGATCGAGGCGTTGTAGAGACAGGAGGCCCCGACAGCCGCGGCTATGCCCAGCGCCAGCACGGCGCGACCATATCCGCCGTGGCGGGTAGCTCAACGCCGGTGGCGCTTGAAGTCGGAATCGGAGTAGTGGATCACGACCAGGGAGGAGCCGTAGGAGGCGGCGCCTCCCATCAACATCATCGCCAATCCGAACAGGATGCCGTCTGCATTGAGAGAGTCGAGCAGGAAGCACACTCCAATGAAGGCGATGAAGGTCGGAACGATGATGAGTCCAATCGCTCTTCCTTCGGTCATTTTCATTCTCCACCTCATTGCGCAGACAAAAGATTACTCGAATATGGCGGAGGCGAGAATGAGGCCCGAGGCGAAGAAGAAGCCAGCGAGCCCACCGATCACCGTGGCCTGCCTGATGGCGATGTCGTCTTTTCCAGTCATCGCTGGTTTGGCGTGCGCCAGGAATCCGAAGACCGCGATGGCCGCAGCCATCAGCCCCGCGCCCGTTGCTGCGTTCCCGGCAAGAGTTCCCAACGCCATGCATCAACCCTAGGAGCCCGACCCGCACACGTGGCGCGCAGAACGCGCCGACTCTGGAACTTCTTCCCTACGTCTCCTGATAAAGCGGACCGTCGCCGCCCTCGGGCAGCGTCAAGCGGCCGCCCTTGGCGGTGATCGCGCCGCACTGGACGCAGTTGGAGGCGGTGACGTGGACGTCGACCTCGGCGGTGCCGTTTTCCAGCTGCTCGTCGGGGACCTCGTAGACCTGGGCCGGGCACATCGAGACCCAGGTCTGGGCGATCTCGCGCGGCACCTTGGTCTGGATGCGGACGTGGTTGGGTGCGTCGTCGCGGGTGGCGTTGCCGGAGAGGAAGACCGAGTCGAGCTTGTTGAAGGTGATCTCGTTGTCGGGCTTGACGTACATGTCGCCCGCCTTGCCGACCTCCACCTCGATCTCGGAGTCGTGCTCCTGCTTCCAGTGACCGCCGGGGAAGTTGCCTTTGGTGACGGTCATCGCCGAGGCGATGGCGCCGCCGAGGAAGAAGCCCTTGGAGAAGGGCTGGCGCATGTTGCGCGATTCCTTCAGATCCTTCTCGATCTCCGAGTTGTGGACCTTCTCGTCGTAGGCCTCGAAGTTGACCGAGTCCTGCTTGAGCGCGTCGACGATCGTCTCCGCCGCGTACATCCCAGCGTGCATCGCGTAGTGGACGCCCTTCAGGGTCGGGATGTTGACCATGCTCGCCGCGTCGCCGGCGACGACCATGCCGGGAACGGCGAGGCGCTTG
The DNA here is from genome assembly GCA_963799835.1 of uncultured Solirubrobacterales bacterium. Taxonomy (GTDB): domain Bacteria; phylum Actinomycetota; class Thermoleophilia; order Solirubrobacterales; family 70-9; genus VAYN01. The sequence continues at coordinate 1,753,377 of CAWCYE010000002.1, read as the reverse complement.
GGCATGGCGAAGTAGCCGCCGGAGGGGATCGTCTTCGCTCCCCAGGCGACCCGCTTGCCGCCGTCGATCAGCTTCTTGATGAAGGGGTGGGTCTTGAGCAGCTGCAGGGCGTCGTGGCAGCTGAAGGTGGCGTCGGTGTAGTCGAGGCCGACGACCAGGCCGATGCAGATCTTGTCCTCGCCCATCGGGTAGATGAAGCTGCCTCCGAACTCGTTGAAGCGGGGCGACTTGCGCAACGGCCAGCCCATCGTGTGGATCACCCGGTCGAGCGGCTCGGTGACCTCCCAGACCTCTTTGACCCCGAGCTCCCACCGCATCGGGTCGGCCCCGTGCATGTCGAAGTAGTCATAGGCCGCGTAGGTGAGGTGGCCGACGGTCCCCTCGGCGAGCACGGTCGCCTTGGCGACGACGTCGGAGCCGGGCTCGAAGTTGGCCAGCTCTTCCCCGTCCTTGCCTCGGCCACGATCGCCGGACCGCACGCCCTTGACCACCCGGTCCTCCACGAGCAACTTGGTCGCGGCGGTCTCCGAGAGGATGTAGACGCCCGCCTCTTCTGCTTTCTCGGCGAGGAAGCGACCGAGTTTGGAGACCGAGGTGACGTAGTTGCCGTGGTTGCGGAACCCGGGTGGCGGCGGCTTCATCGGAAACGCTTTGCTCGGCGTGAGGACGTAGACGGCGTCCTTGGTGACCTCCTGGTAGACCGGCCACTCCGACTTGTCGAGGTCGGGGAACAGCTCTTCCATCGCCGAGGGCTTCATGTTCGCCCCGGAGAGCAGGTGCGCTCCCGCGACTTTGCCCTTCTCGATCACGGCCACCGGGACTTCGCCCAGCTTCTCGGTCAGCTCCGGCTCGTGACTCCAGCAGCTGCATCAGCTTGTTCGCGCAGGCGAGCCCGGCAGGGCCGCCTCCGACGATCGCCACCCCAACCTCGATGCGATCGTCCTCCGCGTCCGTCGGCGGCCCGATCACCTCGACGGGGTCGAACGGCGGCGGGAACTCGCTGGGTGCAACCGCTGGCATTGCTCAGCCGCCCCTCTTCGCCTTGATCGCCTCGGTCAGCTTGGGAACGATCTTGTGCAGGTCGCCGACCACGCCGAGGTCGGAGAACTCGAAGATCGGGGCGTTCGGATCCTTGTTGATCGCAAGGATGTTCTCCGAGCTCTGCATCCCGACCTTGTGCTGGATCGCCCCGGAGACGCCCGCGGCGAGGTAGAGCTTCGGCGCGACCGTCTTGCCGGTCTGGCCGATCTGGGCCGCGTAGGGGTACCAGCCGGCGTCGACGACCGCACGGGTCGCCGCGACCGCGCCGCCCATCGAGTCGGCCAGTTCCTCTGCCAGCTTGAAGCCCTCCGCGGCTCCGAGGCCGCGACCGCCGCCGACGAGGATGTCTGCGTCCTCGATGTTTACGTCGGCGCCGCGCTGCTCGCCGCGCTGGACCATCTTCGCCTTGGTCGACCACTCCGAGAGCTCGACCTCGACGTCGACGACCTCGGCGCTGCCGCCGGTCTCGTTGGCGTCGAAGGCGTTGAGGCGGCCGATGATGATCCCCGGCTCTGAGACGTAGCCGACGTCGGCGATCTGGGAGTCCTGCAGGATCGGCCGCTCGGCGACGAGCTTGCCGTCGGAGACCTTGACCTCGGTGACCTCCATGGTCACGCCTGCGTTCAGCCGCGCGGTCAGGCCGGCGCCGATCTCGAAGCCGAGCAGGCCGCCGCCGAACAGTGCGTAGGAGATGCCCTCGTCCTCGATCACCTTCGCCATCGCGTCGATGATCGGCTGGGCCAGGCCCTCTGGCACGCTCTTGGCCCGGTAGACCTTCGCGGCGCCGTAGTTGCCGAGCGAGGCGCAGGCGTCGTCGGCGACGTCGCCGACGACCAGGGCACTGGCGTCGCCGCCGATTTCCCCGGCCAGCTTGGCCGCCTCGGAGATCGCCCCGAGCGAGTTCTTGTTGAAGTTGCCCTCGTCGTCGTGGAGGGCGTAAACCAGGATGCCTGCCATTAGTGGTTCCTTTCGGCGGTCAGGCCCGCTTCTGGCCGCGAAAACCGAGCGGGGCTAGGACGCAGGGAGCGTGGGGTGCCTGAAGGCACCCGAGCGACTGAGGACGACGTCCCCGTGAAGGTTTGCAGCGAGTCAGAACGGGTCTGATTGTCGGAAGGAGCCACTTAGATCAGCTTCCTCTCGTCGAGCCAGGCGACGATCTTTTCGACCGTCTCGTTGGTGTCCTCGTCCTCGATGATCTCCCCGGCCTCCTTGGGGGGCGGCGGGTTGAGCGCGAGGACCGCGGTCTTTGAACCGGCCTCTCCGACCATGCCGCCGTCGATCCCGACGTCGCCGGTGGCCTTGCTGTCGAGCGGTTTCTTTTTCGCTCCCATGATCGCCTTCAGGCTCGGGTAGCGGGGCTCGTTGATCGCGTCGCCGACGCTGATAACGGCCGGCAGCTCGACCTCGACCGTGTCGTAGCCGTACTCGGCCTGGCGCTCGCAGCGCAGCTTGCCGTCGGTGACGTCGATCTTGATCACCTGGGTCAGCGAAGGCATCTTCAGGTGGTCGGCGACGACGGCGCCGATCGTGTAGCACTCGCCGTCGTCGGACTGCTGTCCGAGCAGGACCAGGTCCGGGCTCTCGGACTCGAGCACCTTGGCCAGCGAGTAGCCGGTCGCGCAGACGTCGGAGCCGGCGAGGGCGTCATCGGAAAGGTGGACCGAACGGTCGGCGCCGAGCGCCACCGCCTTGTGCAGGGCGCGGACCGCGGAATCCGGGCCCATCGTCACCGCCACGACCTCCTCGACCGGGATCGCGCCACCCTCCTTGATCTGCATGGCCGCCTCGAGGGCGTGCGTATCGAAGGGGTTGAGGTTCTTCTCGCCGCCACGGTCGAGCCGCATCGTGTTCGGGTCGATGCGCTTCTGTACCGCGGCGTCCGGAACCTCCTTGACCAGGACGCAGATCTTCAAGTTTCAAGCCTCCTTGGGAGCGATTCTGGTGTTGACTGACGAGTCAATCAGGCGCATCATACCCTGATCGACAGAGGGAAATGCCGAAGTTTTGGGACGTGTGATTCGAGTCACGTAAAAGCTATTCGGACTGCTCGTGGCGCTGCGTGGCGGCGTCGCGGATGAACTCGACGATGTCGTCGGTCCCGGCGCCTGGAGTGAAGACTTCCGCCACCCCCAGCCGCTTCAGCTCGGGGATGTCGTCGGCGGGGATCGTGCCGCCGACGGTGATGAGGACGTCGTCGACGCCCTGGGCGGCAAGCAGCTCCACGACTTTCGGGACGAGGGTCATGTGGGCGCCGGAGAGGATCGAGAGGCCGACCGCGTCGGCGTCCTCCTGGATCACCGTCTCGGCGATCTGCTCGGGGGTCTGGTGCAGGCCGGTGTAGATGACCTCCATGCCGGCGTCGCGCAGAGCGCGGGCGATGATCTTGGCGCCGCGGTCGTGCCCGTCGAGACCGGGCTTGGCCACGACGACTCGGATCTTGCGGGCGATCGCTGCCTCCATCGGGCGGCAAGCCTAGATGATTGATTCCACGGCCGGGTGGGCGCTGCGAACCCCTCCTCACTCGCAACTCGTCGCTGGGAAGGAAGCAGCTGGCGCCACGATGGGTCGTTCTCCTCCCGCGCAAAACGTTCGGAGGGGCTCGCAGCGCCCACCCAGGACGGCAATCCCTCGCTGCAGCAAAGTGCGGTAGTCCTTTGTCCCGCTATCCGGGACAAAGGGCGACCGCCACCCCAAGCGCCAGGGACGTTCGCACTGGAAGTCGCGCTGATCCTTGGATCGCTCAGCGGCGTGCCGAGCCGGAGATCGGGAAGCGGCGGGGCGGCGGTTTGCGCCGGGCGGCGACGCGAGAGGCGCCGAAACCGGCGACAGTGGCGAGCAGGGTGACGGCGAGCGCCACCAGGCGCCGGCCGAGACGCTCGAATCGCATCGTCTGCCATCCCTCCTGCCGGGCGATCTCCGCCAGCGGCGGGTCGGGGTTGACCGCGACCGGGTTGCCCACCGCGCGCAGCATCGGCAGGTCGGAGAGCGAGTCCGAGTAGGCGAAGGAGGCGTCGAGGTCGATCCCGTGCGCCGCGGCGAACGCCTCCATCGCCTCGACCTTGCCGGGGCCATAGACGAACGGGCCGTCGAGGCGGCCGGTGAAGTGGCCGGCAGGGTCGACCTCGTAGCGGGTGCCGATGCCTCCGTCCATCCCCAGCACGCGGGCCAGCGACTCGACGATGTCGTGGCCGGCGGCGCTGACGATGAAGGTGGAGCGGCCGGCGTCCTGGTGGTTGTGGACCTCGTCGAGCATCTGCGGGAAGACCCGCGGCAGAATCGCCGCCATCACCTCGGGTTCCATCCGCGCGATCGACTTCGCGGGAACGCCGGCGATCAGCCCACGGGCGACCTTCAACACCTCGGCGGTGCGCTCGTCGGTGGTGCCGCGCAGTCGGTAACGCAGGTGCTCGACCCCCCAACTGGCCAGCTGGCGCCGCCGGACGATCCCCTGCCGGCTGGCGACCCGCGCGAACTGCATCCCGCTCGACCCCGCCATCAGGGTCTTATCGAGATCGAAGAAAGCGGCGGCGCGGCTCATCTGCATCGGACCCCTCGCACGCGCCGGTTACGGCAGCCGTGCTACTGCGGGGCGACCTCGAGCACGATGGCATCGCCCTGGCCACCGCCCGAGCAGATCGCGGCAACGCCAAGCCCCCCGCCGCGGCGGCCCAGCTCGTACACGAGCGAGCCGACGATGCGGGCGCCGGAGGCGCCTATCGGGTGCCCGAGGGCGATCGCGCCGCCGTTGACGTTGACCTTGTCCTCCTCGACGCCGAGCATCCGCACCGAGTTGAGGGCGACCGAGGCGAAGGCCTCGTTGATCTCCCAGAGGTCGACGTCCTCGGGGGCCTTCCCGATCTTCTCGAGCGCCTGCTTGGCGGCGTTGGCGGGGGTCTTGGCCAGGTAGGGGAAGTCGTCGGCGACGGTGCCGTAGGAGAGGACCGTGGCGAGCGGCGTGCGCCCTTCGCGCTCGGCCCACTCGGAGGAGACGACGACGATCGCGCCGGCGCCGTCGTTGACTCCCGGCGCGTTGCCGGCGGTGTGGGTCGCCTCATCGCCGCCGATCGCCCTCAGGCCGGCGAGGGTCTCCAGAGTGGTCTCCGGACGGATCGCCTCGTCCACCTCGACGGTCGTCTCCCCCTTGCGGGACTTGATCGTGACCGGGGCGATCTCCTCGGCCAGGCGGCCGGCGTCGGTCGCCTCGGCGGCGAGGCGGTGGGAGCGCTCGGCGAAGCGGTCCATGTCGACCCGGGTTATCTCCAGCTCGTTGGAGACCTCGCTGGCCTCGTTGATCATCTGCTTTTCGGTGAAGGGGTTGGTGAGGCCGTCGTGGACCATCGCGTCGATCGCTTCGACGTGACCCATCCGGTAGCCGAACCGGGCACCCGGGAGCAGGTGCGGCGCCTGGCTCATCGACTCCATGCCGCCGGTGACCGCGACCTCAGTGTCGCCGGCGCGGATCGCCATGTCGGCGAGGCCGACCGAGCGCATGCCCGAGGCGCACACCTTGTTGATCGTCTCCGAGGGGACCTCCTTCGGGATGCCGCCCTTGATCTGAGCCTGGCGCGAGGGGATCTGGCCCTGGCCGGCCTGCAGTACCTGGCCGAAGACGACCTGCTCGACCTGCTCGGGATCGACGCCCGAGCGCTCCAGGGCGGCCTCGATCACATGGCCGCCGAGGTCGGTCGCCTCCATCGAGGAAAGGTCCCCGCTCATCTTCCCGAAGGGGGTCCGGGCGGTTCCGAGGATCACTGAGCTGGGCATCTACTCCCTTTCTGTTCCGAGGTTGCGAAGCGAATCAAGCGGCCAGCTGAGCCGCGTATGACGATACCGGGAGCCATCGTCGCGCCGCACCTCAGCGCATAGACTCGCGGCCGATGAAGGTCGGGGTCGAAGAGAGCGAGATCGGGGACGCCGGAGCCGACCTGATCGCGATCGGACTGCACGAGGGCGAGTCCCCGCCGGCCTCGATCGCCGGCGTGCCGGGCGCCGCGACGGCCAAGGGCGCCTTCAAGAAGCTCTCCGTCCTGCGCCCCGAGGGCTCCTCGCCGGTGCTCATGGTCGGGCTCGGCGAGCGCGACGACCTCGACGCCGAGCGCATTCGCGTCGCCGCGGCCCTCGCCGCGAAGGAGGCCGGGCGGCTCGAGGCCCGCTCGCTGGCCTGGGCCGTGCCCGAGTCCGCGGAGGACGCCTCGGCCGTCGAAGCCCTCGTCACCGGCACGATCCTCGCCGCCTACCGCTTCGACCGCTTCCTCGGCGAGCGCGAGGAGGACCCGCCCCGGCTGGAGTCGCTGACGCTGCTCGGGCCGGCCGCGCTCGCGGACCCGGCGGAGGCCGCTCGCGTCTGCGCCGAGGCCCAGAACCGGGCCCGCGACCTGCAGAACACGCCGTCCAACGTCGCCACGCCCAGCTTCCTCGCCGCCCGCGCCGAGGAGATCGCCGCCGACGCCGAGGCCGTCACGGTCGAGGTCCTCGGCCGGGGGGAGATCACGGCCAAGGGGATGGGAGGTCTGGCCGCGGTCAGCCAGGGCGGCCCCGAGGAACCACGACTGATCGTCCTCCGCTACGCCGGCGGCGGCTCCGGGCCGACCCTCGGCCTGGTCGGCAAGGGCGTCACCTTCGACACCGGCGGCATCTCGCTGAAGCCCGGCGCCGGGATGCACGAGATGAAGATGGACATGTCCGGGGCCGCGGCCGTGCTCGAGGCGGTCGCGGCGATCGCCGAGCTGGCCCTGCCGGTCGACCTCGTCGCCGTGATCCCCTCGACCGAGAACATGCCCTCGGGCACGGCGATCAAGCCGGGCGACGTGATCACCCAGTACAACGGGAAGACGGTCGAGGTCAACAACACCGACGCCGAGGGCAGGCTGATCCTCGCCGACGCCCTCGCCTACGCCGTCGAGCTGGGGGCGGATCGCATCGTCGACCTGGCCACCCTGACCGGCGCAGTCGTAATCGCGCTCGGCTCGTCCTTCGCGGCGGTGATCTCCAACGACGACGGGCTGGCCGGCGAGGTGGTCCGGGCCGGGGAGCGAAGCGGCGAGCTGGCCTGGCGCCTGCCCCTGCACCCCGAGTTCAAGGAGCTGATGAAGGGGACCGTCGCCGACCTCTCCAACCTCGGCGCCAAGCGCAAGGCCGGGACGATCACCGCGGCCTCGTTCCTGGAGGAGTTCGTCGAGGAGACCCCTTGGGCCCACGTCGACATCGCCGGCACCGCCTGGGACGTCGGCCGCGAGTACACCGGCACCGACGCCAGCGGTTACGGCGTCCGGCTGCTGGTCGAGCTGGTCCGCCAGCAGGCCGGCTGAGCCCGTCCGCGACATCTCTCAGCCTTCGAGGATCATCGAGGTCGCCATGCCATGGGCGAGCAGCTTGCCGCTCTCGGCCGCGGTCAGGTTCGCCTCGCTGGTCGCCTGCTTGCGGCCGCGGTAGAGGACGCGCGCCTCGCAGAGCACGCGGCCGGTGTCGCGGGTGATCGGGCGGACGTACTTCGCCTCCAGGCCGAGCGAGGTGTAGCCGACGCCGGCAGGCAGCGTCGTGTGGACCGCGCAGCCGAGCGCCGAGTCGAGCAGCGTCGCCGCGTAGCCGCCGTGGACGACGCCGATCGGGTTGTAGTGCTCCTCGCCGGGTTCGCCCTCGAAGACCACTCGCCCCTCCTCCAGCTCGACCGGGCGCAGCCGCATCGTCACCGCGATCGGCGGCGGCGGCATCTTGCCGGAGACGATCGCGGTCATGTACTCCATCCCGGTCATCTCTGCGCCGGCGGACGCGGTAGCGACCGGGTCCTGCCAGACCAGGGTGCGGCTGCGCGAGGTCTCCGGGCTCGACGCGGCGAAGGCCTCGGCGACGCCGGCGGCCGTCCCCTCGCCGGCGAGAACGACTCCGTCCTCGCTCACCTGTCCCCGACCCGTCTGAGGTCGGCGCTCCGGCGCGGCGAGCGCGGTGCCGCCGGGTAGTGCAGGTCGGCTGCTATCTCCGCCTCGCTGATCGCGATCCGGGGAGCCTTCGCCCGTTGACCGTGCCTGTGCCTCGGTATCAGCCTCATTTGGTGCCTCCGATCGGCTGTAACACATGGTTTCGTCAAGCAACTGATGACTTGCCCGCACCTTACCTGAGTGAGTTGCGTGATGCAACCGAAGTGTGCGAAGATCACACCATGCTTCGCGCCGACTATCCGGGCCAGGCCTGCTCGATCGCCAAGTCGCTGGAGGTGATCGGCGAGCGCTGGTCGCTTTTGATCGTCCGCGACGTGATGAACGGCAACCGCCGCTTCGGCGAGCTGCAGGCTTCCCTCGGGATCGCCCGCAACGTGCTCTCGGCGCGGTTGCAGCGGCTGGTCGAGGAGGACATCCTCGAGCGGCGCGCCTACCACGAAAGCCCGCCCCGCTACGAGTACTTCCTCACCCAGAAGGGCCTCGACCTCTGGCCGGCGCTGATCGCGCTTCTGCACTGGGGGGATCGCTACTCCTCCGGCCCCGACGGCCCGACCAAGGTGATCGTCCACAAGGAGTGCGGCGGAGATATCTCCGAGCGCGGGATCTGCGAGCGCTGCGGCGAGACCCTGACCGCCCGCGACGCCCGCCAGATCCCCGGCCCAGGGATCAGGCCAGTTTCCGCCACCCCAACTACTTAGACATCTTTGCTCCATTGCCTCCGGTCGTCTAGCGTCTCCGGAATGGCGGAGACCACCGATCGGCCGGCGCGGAAGAAATGGCAGCGCTACGGCCTTGCCGCGATCGGCGTTCTGGGGGCGTTCGGAATCTTCAGTGCGATTGGGACGAACCTGGTCAACGAAATATTCCCGAGCGTGTCCGAGACGATTATCGGAACCGGCTCGCTGCGCGTCACCGTGCATGAGCCTACGGATGCCAACGACGGCTTTTCGCTGGCCACCCGGTCACCCTGGGCACTCCGCGGCCACCTCGCTGGAGTCGACGGATGCGAATCGCTATTCACCGCCGCAGACCGAATAGGCGGTGTTCGGGTTGGCCGATCCGTCAAGAACCTCCTCCTCGAAGGCAGCACCCATCGCGATGTGACGATCGTCGACCTGCGGGCCGAGATTCTCGATCGAAAGGCGCCTATGCGCGGCGCATTCATCGGCTGTCCATCTGCCGGCGGGGTGGGCTCGATCGGCCTGTCCTTCGACTTCGACGAGCCGCACCCGTTGGCACGACAAGTGGGCGGTCAAGACTATGGAGAGCCCTACTTTGCCGACGCCGACGCGATCGTCCTGAAGGATGGCGAGATCCAGCCGATTCAGGTGACGGCGACCTCGACTCGCGACTATGTCGCCTGGAATCTCGTCGCCGATGTGCTCGTCGACGGTGAGCGCCAAGAGATCACGATCGACGACGAAGGTCTCCCTTTCCAGATCACCGGCGCGGTGCCCGGCCTCAGATTCGAGCGGTACTACGAATGGCCCTCCTTGTTCCCCGACCGACCCCAGCACCTTCACGTCTCCAGCAAGCCGCTCTCCTCCTAAGCGACAAGGAGCGGGTCCTCCGCTCGGAGGCGCAGGCCCCTCCTCGTTCGCACGCGCTAGCTTTGACCTGTAAGCGGATCAGGTGATCGGAGGATGGGAATGGCGACGGCGGCGGAGCTTCAGGTCAGGGACAAGGTCTTCATCGGCGGCGAGTGGGTCGAGCCGAGCGGGAGCGAGCGGATCGAGGTGGTGAACGCGACCACCGAGGAGGTGATGGGCTCGATCCCGGCCTGCTCGCCGGAGGACGCCGATCGCGCCGTGGCCGCGGCCCGCGCGGCCTTCGACTCGTGGTCGCAGACCCCGCGGGAGGAGCGCGCCGGCTACCTCACCGCGATCGCCGCCGGCATCGGTGAGCGCGCCGAGGAGATCGCCGCGACGATCACCCAGGAGCTGGGCATGCCGCTGAAACTCAGCCAGATGATCCAGGTCGGGCTGCCCACCGCCCAGTTCGGGGCGATGCCGACGCTGATGGACGAAGTCGCCTGGGAGGAGGAGATCGGCAACTCTCGCGTGCTGCGCGAGGCGATCGGGGTCGTCGGCGCGATCACGCCGTGGAACTACCCGCTGAACCAGATCACCGCCAAGGTCGCCCCCGCGCTCGCCGCCGGCTGCACCGTGGTCCTGAAGCCAAGCGAGGTGACGCCGCTGAACGCCTTCCAGCTCGCCGAGGTGATCGAGGCCGTCGGCCTGCCGGCCGGAGTCTTCAACCTCGTCACCGGCACCGGCCCGGAGGTCGGCGAGGCGATCGCCGCCCACCCGGGCGTCGACATGGTCTCCTTCACCGGCTCGACCAGGGCCGGGCGCCGGGTCAGCGAGCTGGCCGCGGAGACGGTCAAGCCGATCGCGATGGAGCTGGGCGGCAAGTCCCCGAACGTGATCCTCGACGACGCCGACCTGCAGCAGGCGGTGCCCGACGGGGTCGCCAAGTGCTTCCTCAACTCCGGCCAGACCTGCAGCGCGCTGACCCGGATGCTGGTGCCGCGGGAGAAGCTGGCCGAAGCGGAGGAGATCGCGGTCGCCGCCGCCGAGTCCTTCACCCCCGGCGACCCGTTCGAGGACTCGACCCGGCTGGGCCCGCTCGTCTCCGAGACCCAGCGCGACCGCGTCCGCGGCTACATCGAGAAGGGCGAGGCCGAGGGCGCGAAGCTGCTCACCGGCGGCGCCGAGCCGCCCGAGGGCCTCGACCGCGGCTACTTCGTCCGCCCGACCGTCTTCTCCGAGGTGACCCCGGAGATGACGATCGCCCAGGAGGAGATCTTCGGCCCGGTGCTCGTGATCCAGCCCTACGACGACGTCGAGGACGCGGTGCGGATCGCCAACGACAGCGAGTACGGCCTGGCGGGCGGCGTCTGGTCTGGCGACCAGGAGCGGGCTGTTTCGGTCGCCAAGCGGCTGCGCACCGGCCAGATCGAGATCAACGGCGGCGCCTTCAACCCGCTGGCGCCGTTCGGCGGCTACGGCCAGTCCGGCCACGGGCGCGAGAACGGCCGGTATGGGCTCGAGGAGCTGCTCCAGGTGAAGAGCCTGCAGCTCTAAGCGAGCGCATAGGCTGCCGGGCGTGAACTTCGAGCTCAGCGACGAGCAGCGCCTGCTGCGCGACACGGTCCGGGACTTCGCCCGGGCCGAGGTCGCGCCGGTGGCCGAGGAGCTCGACCGCAACCACGCCTTTCCCTACGAGATCGTCGCCAAGCTCGGCGCGCTCGGGCTGATGGGCATCCCCTTCCCGCAGGACTACGGCGGCGGCGGCGCCGACACCCTCTCCTACGTGCTGGCGGTGGAAGAGCTGGCCCGGATCGACTCTTCGGTCTGCATCACGATGGCCGCCCACACCTCGCTGGGGACGATGCCGATCCACCTCTGGGGCTCGGAGGAGCAGAGGTCCGAATGGCTGCCGAAGCTGTGCAGCGGCGAACGGCTCGCCTCCTTCGGCCTGACCGAGCCCGAGGCCGGATCGGACGCCGGCAACGTCCGCACGACGGCGAAGCTCGACGGCGGCGAGTGGGTCGTCAACGGGGCCAAGCAGTTCATCACCAACCCGGGCACCGAGATCTCGGGCTGCGTGACGATCACCGCGGTCACCGGAGAGGTCGACGGCCGCAAGGAGATCTCCAACCTGATCGTCCCCAACGGCACCCCCGGCTATGAGATCGGCGAGGCCTACCGCAAGATGGGCTGGAACGCCTCCGACACGCGCCCGCTCAGCTTCGAGGACTGCCGTATTCCCGAGGCCAACCTGCTGGGCCGACGGGGCGAGGGCTTCAAGAACTTCCTCCACATCCTCGACGGCGGCCGGATCGGCGTCGCGGCGATGGGCGTGGGGCTCGCCCAGGGCGCCCTCGACGAGGCGCTCGCCTACGCGAAGGAGCGCCAGGCGTTCGGCAAATCGATCTCAAAGTTCCAGACGATCCAGGCGAAGATCGCCGACCTCTCCGCCCAGATCGAGGCGGCGCGCCTCTTGACCTGGCGGGCGGCGCTGGAGAAGGACGCGGGCCAGAGCTTCACCCTCACCGCGGCCCAGGCGAAGCTGCTCACCGGCCGGCTGGCGGTCCGCGCGACCGAGGAGGCGGTGCAGATCCACGGTGGCTACGGCTTCATCGAGGAGTACCCGGTCTGCCGCTTCTACCGCGACGCCAAGATCCTCACCATCGGCGAGGGGACCGACGAGGTCCAGCAGATGGTGATCGCCCGCCAGCTCGGCTGCTAGCCGACTGAGCCGCCCCCGGGCGTGGCCGTGACCGAGTCCTCGGGCCGCTCGCGGACCTCGGCGGCGCGGCCGACCCGCTCGCCGATCCCGAAGTGCGCGCAGATCGTCAGCTCGTGCTCGCGGCGCAGCGGCCGGTTTGGGTCGACCATCGGAGCGGTGCGGATCGTCCCCAGGTCCTGCGCGACCCAGACTCCGAACGGCGCTCCGGCGCAGTCGCGCAGCGGCACAGCGACCAGCCGGGTCCGCCGTCGCCTGCCGAGGCGGGCGATCAGCCAGGCGGGGTCGCCGCTGTCGTCGTCGAGGAAGAACCCCTCGACCTCGCCCACGGTCTTCCCGCCGACGTCGGCGATCTCGGCACCGACCCAGCCCATCGCCTCCCCCAGCGACGGCATCGCCGCCGCGGCCTCAGCCATCGGCGTGCCGCTCCAGCAGCTCGCTCGCGGCCGAGGCAGGGTCAAGTTCTCGCCGCACCACCCGTTCCAGCAGCTCGGCGGTGGCGGGGTCCTCGGCGACGGTCTCCTCGAGGCGGCGGCGCATCCGCGAGGTGGCGATGCCGAGCACCTCGCTGCGCAGGTTGCGTGCCCGGCGCTCGGCGAGCGTGCCGGCCCCCTCGATGAAGGCCCGGTGCTCGTCGATCTTCTGCGCCAGCTCCTCGACGCCCTCGCCGCGGGCCGCCTCGGTGCGCAGGATCGGCACCTTCCAGCCCTCGGGGTCGTGGGAGAGGGCCAGCACGCCGCGGACCTCCCGCACCATCGTGTCGGTCATCGGGTGGTCGGCCTTGTTGACGACGATCACGTCGGGGATCTCCATCACGCCGGCCTTCAGCGCCTGGATCGAGTCCCCCGAGCCCGGCATCAGCGCGAGCACGATCGTGTCGGCGTGGTCGACGATGTCGATCTCCGCCTGGCCGACGCCGACGGTCTCGATCAGGACGTCGTCCTTGCCGGCGGCGTCCATCGCCAGCGCCACCTGCAGGGCCGCCTCCGAGAGGCCGCCCAGCGCCCCCCGCGAGGCCATCGAGCGGATGAAGACGCCTGGGTCGAGGAAGTGGTCGGAGAGCCGGATCCGGTCGCCGAGCAGGGCGCCGCGGGTGAACGGGCTGGAGGGGTCGATCGAGAGCACCGCGACCTCGCGGTCGGCCTTTCGCAGCTCGGCGGTGAGCGAGCCGATAAGAGTGCTCTTGCCGACCCCGGGGGGCCCGGTGAAGCCGACGATCCTCGCCTTGCCGGTGCGCGGGTAGACCTCGCGAACCAGCTCCCAGCCGGCCGGGTCGTCTGACTCGATCAGGGTGATCGCCCGCGCCAGCGCCCGCTTGTCGCCGGCGACGAGCCGGTCGGCGAGGGACGCGGACTTGGCGGCATCGGGCACGGGTCGCTCAGTCTAAGAGCTCTAAAGTTGCCCCGCTGTGATCCGCTTCCTGGCCCGCAACGGGATGATCAACCGCCACTACGCGCGGCTGCTGTGGCGGTACTCGTGGCGGCGAGCGCTGACCGCCGCGGGGTGGCGCTGGAGCACCGACGGGCTGGTCTTCCTCGGGCGCCGGCTCGAAATCCAGATCGCCCCTCACGGCGAGGTCCGCTTCGGCCGCTTCGTCTGGATCGGCGACCGGTCGAAGATCCGCTGCCACGAGGGCGTGGTCGAGATCGGTGAGAAGACGGTGATGGGCCAGGAGTGCACGATCTCGGCGTATCAACGGGTGAGGATCGGGCAGCAGTGCGTGATCGCAGACCGGGCTATGTTCATCGACTTCGACCACGGCGTGGTCGAAGTCGAGCGGCCGATCCGGGTCCAGGGCATCTACAAGCGCGACGTCGAGGTCGGCTCCAACGTCTGGATCGGCTATGGCGCCTGCATCCTGCGCGGGGTCCGGGTCGGCGACAACTCGATCGTCGGCACCAACACCGTTGTCACCAAGGACGTGCCCGCCAACGCCGTCGTCGCCGGAGTCCCGGCGCGGATAGTCCGGATGCGCGATGCGCCGGCGGAGCTGCGCTGGCCCGATCCCGTCGAGCCGGACCCGAACGCCGAGACAACCCTGCAGCCGCCCAGCTCGGTCGTCTGAGCCGATCGGGTCAGGCCGCGACGATGTCGGTCTGCGGGAAGTCATTCCCGACGAACAGCAGCGGAGCGTCGGCGACCTTCGCGGTCGCATAGGCCATGCAGTCGCCGTAGTTGAGGCGGGCAGGGTGCTGTCCCTTGCCGTAGCGAATGGAGGCATCTGCAGCGACGCTCCAGTGCCGCTCGTCGAATGGCACGGTGATCACTTCGTTCTGCTCAAGAAACCGGGAAAGCATCAGTCGCCCGACCACTCCGTACCGTCGGACCAGCGCCAGGGAGCACTCGACTGCCGTTGGGGCCCCGATGGCCATCTCGCTGGCCCCTTCGATCGCCCCGAGGAGGCGGCCATGGCCCTGCTCCTCGCGAATCACCGCGACCACTGCCGAGCTGTCGAGAATCACAACTCCTCCGGACCTTCGCCGACGATCTCATCCCATTCGTCCTTGGTCATCGGCGGCTGACCCCGATCCTCCTCCGGAATCAGGGGCCAGATCTCGGTTTCGAGAAAGCGACGGAGGCTGCCGGGCTCGCGTTTGCCACCACCGGACTCGAGAGCGAGCCGATCGCGCCGTTCGCGCAGCGCCTGGCGCACCGCGCCGGTCTTGCTCTCCCCGGTCTGGGATGCGATCTCTGCCGCCAATTCCTCCGTCTCCTTGTCCTTGATGTTCAGGGCCATGGTGGAATGGTGCCATTTTAGGCTGATTCCACCATTCCACGCCAACTGCAAGAATGCTACCAGAAATGAAGGTTGTTGTCTGCCAGACAGAGAGTCGCGAGCGTAAGGCTGGCCGGGTGGCCCGTTCAGGCGGAAGGACTCGCGAGGATGACGTCGCGGCCAGATTCGGGCAGAACCTCGCCCGCTGCCGCCGGCGCGCCGACCTCTCCCAGGAGGAGCTCGGCACCCGTGCCTCCCTGCACCGGACCGAGATCGGCCTGCTCGAGCACGGCAGGCGGGTCGCCCGGGTCGACACTCTGATCAAGCTCGCGGGCGCGATGGCGATCCCGCCGAGCGAGCTGCTGGACGGCATCCATTGGACGCCGGGCGATCCACGCAGCGGAGGGTTCAGCTTCAGCGAGCGGCGGACTCCGGCCCCAAGGCGACGTCGCCGCTAGGCGGGACTTGCCTCGCCGACCAGGTCGGCGTAGACCGCGGCGGTCTGCTCGGCGACGTCCCCCCAGTCGAAGCGGCGGACGTGCTCGTAGGCTTCGGCGACCAGGCGGCGGCCCAGCTCGTCGTCGGAGAGGACCCGGACCGCGACCTCCGCGAGGGCGTCGGGATCGTGGGCGCGGAAGCGCAGGCCGGCCTCCTCGTGCGGAACCACCTCGCGCAGGCCGCCGGTGTCGGCGACGATGCAGGGGCAGCCGGAGGCCATCGCCTCCAGCGCCACCAGCCCGAACGGCTCATAGATCGAGGGGACCACGGTGAGGTCGGCGATCCGGTAGAGCGAGTGCAGGACGTCGTCGCCGATCCAGCCGAGGAAGGTGCCGTGGTCCATCAGGCCGAGCTCCTCCGCCTGGCGGCGCAGCTCTGTCTCGTGGGTGCCCGAGCCGGCGACCAGGAACCGCGTGCCGGGGACCTGGGCGAGCACGTCCGGCATCGCCTCGAGCGCCAACTGGAAGCCCTTCTCGTAGACCAGCCTGCCGATCAGCAGTACCAGCTTCTGCTCCGGCGCCGCGAACTCCGAGCGCAGCCGCGCCAGCTCGGCCGGATCCTGGACCGGCAGGTCGCCGGGGTCGATCCCGTTCGGGATCACGCTGATCCGCTTCTCCTCGACGCCGAAGATGTCGGCGATCTGCTCGCGCATGTAGTGCGAGCAGGCGATCACCCGCCGGGAGCGGTTGACGATCCAGCGCTCGACCCCGTGGATGTAGGTCTGCGGGTGCTTGTCGACCCAGCCCTGGTGGCGGCCGTACTCGGTCGCGTGGATCGTCGTCACCAGGGGCGCGTCGAAGCGCTTGGCGAGGTGATCGCAGGCGTTGGCGACCAGCCAGTCGTGACCGTGGACGAGGTCGAAGCGGTAGCGATCTCCCAGCTCGACCCCGGCGGCCAGCATGTCGGAGTTCATCCGCTCGACCCAGGCGACGAACTCGCCGAGGTCGGTGGGGCGCTTGGGCTCGCGGATGCGGTGGATGAGGACGCCCCCGCCACGCTCCTCGGCCGGGGACTCCTCGCCGCCGCGGGTGAGGACGTGGACCTCGACGTCGCGCTCGACCAGCGCCTCGGAGAGCTTGCGCACGTGGCGGGCCAGACCACCCTCGATCAGAGGCGGGTACTCCCAGGAGAGGATCAGGATGCGTGTCATTCGCGAGAGGTCAGGGCTCCAGGAGGGGAGCGATGCTCAGGTCCGGGGCGAGGGAGCGCATACGTGGATCGATGACGGAGCGGGAGTCTATGGCCTCCAGCGCCGCCTGGGCGTGGTCGGTCGCCCTTTGGAACGCGTAGTCCCCCGCCTCCCCACGGCGGTCGAGGAACGCCCAGTCGCTCGCCTGGGCCGCCAGCAGCTGGCGGGCGGCGTAGGTCGCCGCGTCGCCGTGCAGGCCGCCGCCGAGCGCTCGCAGCAGCCGCAGCTCCAGCCGGCGCGCTCCCCAGGCGAGGTCGGCGACAGGGGGCGAGTCCCAGGTACGGAGGTCCTTCCCCTCGCCCCAGCTGGAGGGGCGAAGCGGCCGCTCGACCGGCTCGTGCAGCTCGAGCGCGCTGGGGATCGTCGCCAGCCGGACCCCTGCCGCCTCGGCGCCCTCGAGGACGGCGGCGAGCCAGATCGGGCCCTCCGACCACCAGTGGCCGAGCAGCTCGGTGTCGATCGCGAAGACGAGCAGCCCGCGGCGGGCGCGCCCCGCGGCGAAGTCGCGCAACCGGGCGGCGACCGCCTCCAGGAACTCGCCGGCCTGGCGGCGCGCCGCGGCTTCGGCGGCGGCGGGGTCGTAGGGGCCGCCGCCGACCCGCCAGATCCGCATTCCGCGCAGCGACTTGCCGGCGAACTGGGCGTGGGCGGGATCGGAGGGGTAGCCGTTCAGCGACCACAGCCACCCGATCGCCTCCCAGTCGATCGGCAGCGCCACCGGGCCGGCCTCGGTGCGAACGGGCGCCAGTGCCTCCAGAGGGGACTCGTGTGCGCTCTGATCGACGCAGAACCACGCCACCCCGTGGTCGGCGAGGCGCCACTCGAGCCCGGGAGCGTAGGCGCACTCGGGCAGCCAGAAGCCGCCGTCGAAGCCGAACCGGCGCCGGTGCGAGCGGATGCCGGCGTCGAGCTGGAGGTCCACTCCCTGGCGGGTCGCCAGCAGCGGCAGCACCGCGTGGGTCGCGGAGGAGGCCGCCAGCGCGATCCTCCCCTCCCCCGCGGCGCGCTGGAACGGCAACAGGGGATCGCCGTCGGCCGCGTCGAGCAGCTCCAGCGCACGCCGGTAGCGGGCCAGCTCCGCCTCGCAGGCCGGCCGGCACTCCTCCGGCACCTCGCCGAGGTCGGCTTCGGCGGCGCCGATCCGCCACTCGACCAGGAAGTCCCGCAGCCGCTGCCGTACCCCCGCGTCCCCGAGCTGATCGGCCAGCACCGGGGTCACGGTCATCGTCAGGTCCCGCGCCACCTCCAGCACCGGCAGGTAGGAGCGGATCGTTGCGTCGAGTAGCCACTCCTCGCCGAACGGGTAGGTGCCGAAGCCCTCGACGTAGGGCATGTGGCTGTGGAGGACGATCGCCAGGTCGCCGGCGGAGCGATCAGGCATGACAGACGGCGAGGAAGTCCAGAGCCGCGTCGAGGTCCCCTTCCCGCAGGGCGAAGTCCGATGCGGAGATCGCGGGGGTGAAGCGGTCGTAGAAGGGCTTCGTCAGCCCAAGCAGTTTGTGGACGGCGTCCCAGCCGAGCTTGATCGCCAGCTCGTGCGCGCGCAGCTTGCCGGCGTGGAAGAGGCCGAGCATCTCGACCCGGGGGAAGTGCGCCTCGCAGAGCTCGCGGAACTCGGCGGCGCGGTACTCGCGCAGGTGCCAGGGGTTGTCCGATTTCTCCGCTCCGGGCGGGGCAAGGGTCAGCAGGTTGGGGGTGGAGACGTAGGCGGTGCCCGAGCCGCCCAGCTGCGACCTGAAGTGATCGAGGATCGCCCCGGGGTCCTCGACGTGCTCGATCGTCTGGAGGAAGACGACCGCGTCGCAGGGCTCCGAGAACAATTCGACGAGGTCGCGCTCGAAGCGCAGGTTGGGGCGTCGGTAGCGCAGCCGTGCGTGCTCGTGCGCGTCCGGGTTGGCGTTGACCCCGACCACACTCGCGGCGGAGCCGGCGAGGACGTCGGAGCCGTAGCCCTCGCCGCATGCCATGTCGAGAACGCGCTTCCCCTCCACCCGGGCGGCGATCCACTCGTAGACGACCAAGTGCCGCCGGTACCAGTAGTTCTCCTCGGCGACGTCGGGCAGGGTGCGCTCGCCGGTCAGCGGCAGGGGCGGCACCCCGGCGGGTTGGTTCTGCTGGACATAGCGGCCCTCCACTGCCGGGCACGGTATTACGTAGAGTTCCCGCCCGATGCCGGCCTCTCCGTCCGCCACCCCGGACCACATCAAGGACGTCAACACCCGCTACCACGACGCGGCCGCCGAGGAGTACGACGCCAAGTGGGGCATCGACTTCGGCGACGTCGGGCAGCGCCAGGTCCGGCTGAAGCTGGTCAAGGCGCTCGGCGGACTCGATGGCCGGCGCTTCGGCGACGCCCTGGAGATCGGCTCGGGGACCGGCTACTTCTCGCTCAACCTGGTCCAGCTCGGCCTGATCGAGAGGCTGACCGCGACCGACATCTCGCCGGGCATGCTGAAGCGGCTGGAGGCGACCGCGGAGGCGCTCGGCCTGGCCGAGGCGACCGCCACCGTCGCCACCGAGGCGGAGGAGCTTCCCTTCGAGGACGAGAGCTTCGACCTCGTATTCGGCCACGCGGTGCTCCATCACATCCCCGACCTCGAGCGCGCCTTCGCCGAATTCCGGCGGGTCCTGCGCCCCGGCGGGATGGTCGCCTTCGCGGGCGAGCCCTCCCGCTACGGCGACCGCCTCGCTGCCCTGCCGAAGCGGGCCGGGATGGTCGCGGCCCCGCTCTGGCGGCGAGCGACCGGCGCCAGCCTCCGCGCCGTCCCCGAGATGGAGCAGTCGGGCGGCCACGCGCTGGAGGGAGAGGTCGACGTCCACGCCTTCGCCCCCGCCGACCTGCGCCGCCTGCTGCGCGACGCCGGCTTCGAGCAGCGCCGGGTGGGCGGCGAGGAGCTGCTGGCCAACGCCTGGGGCTGGAGCCTGCGCACGGTCGAGTCGAGCGCCGAGCCGGAGTCCGTCCCCTGGGGCTGGCGCCGCTTCGCCTTCCGCAGCTACCTCGCCCTGCAGCGGGTCGACACCCGCCTGCTCGAGCCCCACCTGCCGGCGGAGCTCTTCTACAACCTGCTGGTCTCGGCGCGCAAGCCAACCCGATAGGCCGCTCCGGCACTCAGAGGTGCGTCAAGACGTAGCCGAGGACGACGACGACTAACCCGCCGACGATCGTCCGGTGCAGAGCGACGATGTCCGCCGCCAAGCCGTCGATGCGACCCCCCAGGCCGTCGATGCGATCATCAACGCGCTCGATGCGATCCTCCAGGCGGCCGAAACCCTTCTCCAGGCGGCCGAGCCGTTTGTCGACGACGTCGAATCGCTCGTCCAGGTGGTCGAGTCGAAGGTCTATCCGCTCGAATCGGAGATCGACGCGATCAAACCGCTTGTCCACCTCGCGAAACTGCTCGTCCACCCGCTTGAACTCCTCGTCCATCCGCGTGAAGCCCTCCTCCACGCGGTCGTTGAGGCGGTCGAGCCGCTCGTCGGTCCAGCTCTCTCTCACCATCGTCTGCATGATGAAAGCACTGTAGACAGAAAGTTGCAACGCGTGGCGCGCAGAAAGCGCCATCTCTTAAACAAATGTGTGAGGAATCAGTCCTGCGGGCGGGCGCGGTAGAGCTTGACTTTCGCATCGATGCCCTTCAGGCGCCGCTCGCCGGCGAACGAGTAGGCAAAGCGCTCCTCCGCGGCGTCGCGGGTCGTCTCGTCGACGAGGACGCTGCCGGGGCGAGCGACCGCGGTCAGCCGGCTCGCCAGGTTGACCGCGCGGCCGTAGTAGTCGCCGGACTGCGGCAGGGTCGGGCCGGTGGCGAGGCCGGCCCGCAGCCAGGGGAACTGATCGCCTTCCTCCTCCGCGGCGGCGATCAGCGCCAGCGCCGCGTCGACCGCCGGCGCGGCCTCGGTCGAGACCATCATCACCGCGTCCCCGATCGTCTTCACCAGCCGCACCGGTGGCTCGGCGACCGCGGCCGCCATCTCCTCGAACCGTCCCGCCACCATGCCCAGCTCCTCGGCGGCGATCTCCTCGCCGAGGCGGGTGAACTCGACCAGGTCGGCGAAGCAGATCGTCAGCTCGGCCGTGCCACCGATCTCCCCGGAGGCGAGATCGGTGGCGCCGATCACGTCGCGGCGAACCTGCTCCAGCATGTGCATCTGGAAGGCGTGGGTCAGGGTCGGCCCGACCAGGGGCATCATGTACTCGGCCGCGGCCGCGAGACGCATCGCCAGGTCGCGTTCGGTGTCGCCGGGCTGGGTCAGCGTGCGAACGACCAGCTCGCGGTTGGCCTCGGCGATCCGCGCCGTCCCCATTCCGATCGTCCTCGCCACCTGGAGCATCCCGTCCTCCGGCAGGCCGGCGTCCATGAAAGCCTTGACCCGCCGCCCCGCCTCGACCTCGGCCTCGGTCAGCACACGCTCGTCGGGGTCGGGATAGGGAACGCCCAGGGCGGCGCTGAAGCGTTGCAGCAGCTCCAGCTCGACCCCGGAGATCTCGGCGACCTCCCGTGGCGTGTAGCGGGGGCCGTCACCGGCGATCTTGCGCTCGACCGGCAGCAGCGTCAGCCGGCCGGCGGCGACGGCGTCGCGCAGCTCCTCCAGCGTGCAGCCCTCGGAGGCGAGCCGCTCCAGCAGGGCCAGCCGCGCCTCCCGTGCCTGGCCGTCGCCGTCGAGATCGTCGAGCAGCCCCTCGGCGGCGAAGTCGATCTCAGGCGCCCCAGCCATCCGGCCATTCTCCACCAATCACCACTTAGTCGGCGTAGGCGACGGCGCCGCCGCGGCGCGGGTCGCCGCCGCCGCTCAGCGCCCCGGTCCCGGGATCGCGGGCGACGGCCTGGACGCCGCCGAAGAACAGGTTGATCGCCGGGCGGCGGGCGACCGGCAGCCCGGCGGCTTCGATCCGGCTCAGAGCGTCCTCGTCGATTCCCGGCTCGGCCTGAACGACCCCCTGCTCGTAGTGCAGCCGCGGCGCTTCCACAGCGACGTCCACCGGAAACCGCTGCTCGACCGCGCGGACCACGGTTTGCAGGATCGCCGAGCGGATCCGGTTGGACCCGGCGCTGCCGAGGGCGAGGACGATCTCGCCATCGCGCAGGACCACGGTCGGGGCCATCATCGACGGCACCCGCCGACCGGGGGCGATGCGGTGGAAGCCAGCGGGGTTGAGGTCCTCCTCGCCCAGCATGTTGTTGAGGATCACGCCGGTACCGGGCACGAGGACGCCGGAGCCCGAGCCGTTCGAACAGGTGACGCTGGCGCAGGTCCCGGCGCTGTCGAGGACCGAGATGTGGGTGGTCGAGCCGAGCAGATCGGCCGCGGCGAGGTCGAGGCCGGCCGGGTCGAGGAAGCTCGTCTCGAAGCCCTCCGAGTAGAGCGCGGCGGCGAACTCCAGGTCGCGCCGGTCGTTGGCGGCGCCCATCGCCGCGACCAGCTGCTCCGGGCCGCTGGTCTCCCCCAGCCGCTCGAGCAGGCCGAGGCAGTAGGCGATCAGGATCCCGCCCGAGGACGGCGGCGGGTTGGTGAGCACCTCGGTGCCGCGGAACGGGGCCCGGATCGGGCGTCGCTCGACCGCCTCGTAGGAGGCCAGGTCGCCGGGGCCGAGGGTTCCGCCGTGCTCGACGACGAAGTCGCTGAGGGCGGCGGCCACCTCGCCGCGGTAGAACGGCTCCGCCCCTTCGGCCCCGTAGCGTTCGAGGGCGTCCGCAAGCTCCGGGAAGGCGAACGGGTCGCCGATGCCGAGCCGTCTCCCCCGCGGTGCGTACAGCTCCCGGGTCCCCGGCATCTGCTCGTGGATCGGCGCCAAGATCTCGAGGATGTAGGCCTGCTCGGCGTTGACCGGCGCGCCCTCGCGGGCAAGCCGAACCCCAGGCCCAACCAGGGCGGAGAGCGGCATCGAGCCGAAGCGCTCCAGCGCCCGCTCCAGCCCGGCGGCGGTCCCCGGGACCCCGCAGGAGGCCGGCCCGACGTAGAACGTCTGCACCGTCTCGGCGTCGAAGTGGACCGGGACCGGGACCAGCTCCACACTGCGCTCGATCCCGTCGAGCCCGGGAGCAACAACGAAGAAGTCGACCAGGCTCGTCTCCCCGTCGCGGTGGACCATCATGTAGCCGCCCGCTCCGAACCCGGTCAGCGGGCTCTCGACCGCGAAGGAGGCGAGCACCGCGCAGACCGCCGCGTCGACGGCGTTGCCGCCCTCGCGCAGGACCTCGGCACCGGCCTCGGCGGTGAGCGGATGGCCGGCTGCGACGACCCCTCGCATGGGGCGGCCGGCTAGCCGGGGAGGAACTCGGGGACGTCGATGCCGAGCTCGCCCTGGCGCTCGGCGCCGCGGCCCTGGCGGCCGGTTGGGGCGGTGCGACGGATGGTCGGCTCGGCCGCGCGTCGCGGCGGGCCCGGACGGCCGTCGAAGCGGGTGGCGACGACGGTGACCCAGATCTGGTCGGAGAGGTCCTCGTCGACGTTGGCGCCGAAGATGATGTTGGCGTCGGGATGGGCAGCCTCGCCGACCACCTTGGCGGCCTCGGAAACCTCGACCAGGGAGAGGTCGGCGCCGCCGGTGATCGAGAGCAGGATCGAGCGGGCCCCCTCCATCGAGGTCTCGAGCAAGGGCGAGGAGATCGCTTTCTCGGCGGCCAGGATCGCCCGGCCGTCGCCGTGCGCCATCCCGATCCCGAGCAGGGCCCGGCCGGCCTCGGACATGATCGTCCGTACGTCGGCGAAGTCGAGGTTGATCACGGCGGGCAGCGTGACCAGGTCGGAGATTCCCTGCACGCCCTGACGGAGAACGTCGTCGGCGACCTGGAAGGCCTCGACCATCGAGGTCTGCTGGTCGAGCACCTCGAGCAGGCGATCGTTGGGGACCACGATCAGGGTGTCGACCTCGGCGGCCAGTTCCTCGACCCCCTTGTCGGCCTGGGTGCTGCGGCGGCTGCCCTCGAAGCTGAACGGCTTGGTGACGATCCCGACCGTCAGCGCGCCGACCTCTCGGGCCAGGCGCGCGACCACGGGAGCGGCACCGGTGCCGGTTCCACCGCCCGCGCCGGCGGCGACGAAGACCATGTCGGAGCCCTTCAGCAGGCGCTTGATCTTGTCCTGCTCCTCGAAGGCCGATCGGTGACCCAGCTCGGGGTCGGCGCCGGCGCCGAGGCCGCGCGTCTGCTCGTCGCCGATGTGCACGGTGATGTCGGCGACGCAGAGCTGCAGCGACTGAAGATCGGTGTTGACGGCCATGAACTCGACGCCGGGGATGCGAGCGTCCACCATCCGGTTGACGGCGTTGACGCCGGCCCCGCCGACGCCCACGACTTTGATCACCGGCTGGTGCGGCTCTCCGCTCCCCGGCGGCTCATAGGCCGGCTCCTCCCGCCCATATCTGGGAGTACCGGTAATCCCTTCCGCGCCGCTCCGCGGCCGCGGCTCCTCGGAGAAGACACGCTTCAGCCTCTCAGGAGGCGACTCCGTCGACTCCTGATCGAAAGGAGCCGATCTTTTATCTGCGTCTGACGGGACCGGTCCTCCCGCGGGTGGTGCGGGGGGTGGCTCTTCGCCCGCAGCTTGCGAGGACGAAGAGTCGTCCCCCGCGACAGGACCCGCGGGCTGACCGCTCTCGTCCTCACGCTGCTTCTCGACCGGATCGTCCCGGCCGTACCTGGGCGCCTCGGGCGGATCGGCCGGGGCGTCCTCTGAAGTTGAGCGAAACAGATCGGCGAGGGGACCCTCGCGCATGCTTGCGCGCTTACGCCGAGCCATTCGCCAGTACCTCCTTCGCCAGCTCCCTGTAGTAGTTCGCGGCGCTGCTGCCGGAATCGTACTTGAGCACGCTCGATCCTTTCACCGGCGCCTCGGCGAATTTGATCGCCTTGCGAATGCGGGAGCGGAAAACGAGGTCGCCGAAGTTCTCTTCCAGGATCTCCACAGCCTCCTTGGCGTGGACGGTCCGCGAGTCCAGCATCGTGGGCAGGATACCCTCGATCCGGACGTCGGGGTTGAGGTTCTCCTGGATCATCTTCAGCGTGTTCTGGAGCTGCACCAGCCCGCGCATGGACAGATACTCGCACTGCACGGGGACGATTACTTTGGTCGCGACGGTAAGGGCGTTGATGGTCAGCAGCCCGAGGCTCGGCGGAGTGTCGATGCAGACGAAATCGTAGTCGCCGGAGACCTCCTTCAGCGCCTTCTCGAGCGAGCGCTCGCGGCCGATCTTGGTGCTCATCGCGATCTCGGCACCGGCCAGATCGATCGAGGAGACTGCGATGTCGATCTCGCGCTTCTGGATGATCTCCGAGATCGGCATGTCGTTTACCAGCACGTCATAGAGGCTCTTCTCGACCTTGTCCGGGTCGATTCCCTGGCTCATGGTCAGGTTCCCCTGCGGATCCATGTCGATGCAGAGCACCCGGTACCCGGACTCCGCAAAGGCCACGGCGAGATTCAACGTGGTGGTGGTCTTGGCCACCCCACCCTTCTGATTCGCAAAGGCGATCACGTCAGCATGCTTGGTGGGAACATCGACCTCACCCTCGTCCTTCGCCACATCGAGCCGAGAGGGCGCAATCAAATCAGCCGCCATCATCCGTCCCTCGTCTTCAACAGCTGACTCTTCAGCCGGGGAGGGCTCAGCTTGCTTCACGGCAACGGACTCCGCCGCCATGGCCGATCCCTGTGACTCAGACGCGTCTTCCGCGGGTGGCGTGGAGATGGGGTCCTCGCCCGCAGCTTGCGAGGACGAGGGCCCCGTCTCCGCGACAGGACCCGCGGACTGGCGCTCCTCAGTCCCAGAATCGTCCACGTCAGCACCGTCGAATGACCGCTCAGGCACCGCTTCCTCCATGTGCTTCAGCTCTTCGACGATCGGATGCTCCTCGTCAACGGCGACAGGGGCAGGCTTTGGCTTACGGCTTAGAAATCCCATTGCGCGGATATTCGTATGGGGACCGGCTTTTCCTGCCGACTCTCGAAATTGCTAGGAATCACCCGATCCCCGACCTACTCGACAAGCGGCTGGTCATAGTCACCGGCAAGGGTGGCGTGGGCAAGACGACGGTCGCGGTCGCGCTCGGGCTGCGGGCCGCAGCCGAGGGCAAGCGGACGATCGTCTGCGAGGTCTCCTCCCAGGAGAACGCCTCGCGGATCTTCGACCACACCGCGGTCGGCTTCCACGAGGTGGAGATGGAGGAGAACCTGTGGTCGATCTCGATCGACCCCGAGGAGTCGATGCGCGAGTACGTGCTGCTGCAGCTGAAGGTGCGGGCGATGCGCGACATGCTGTTCCGCAGCCGCATCTTCGGCTACCTCGCCGCCGCGACGCCGGGCCTGAAGGAGCTGGTGACGATCGGCAAGATCTGGGAGCTGGCCCAGCTCGACCGCAAGGTCAAGTCGGGCCGCAAGTACGACCTGGTGATCGTCGATGCACCGGCGACCGGCCACGGCGTCGGCTTTCTCGAAACGCCCCGCACCTTCGCCTCGATCGCCAGGGTCGGGCCGATCCACTCCCAGGCCCAGCGGCTCGACAGCTTCCTCACCGACCACGACCAGACCGGGACGGCGATCGTCGCCCTGCCCGAGGAGATGCCGGTCAACGAGTCCGCCGCCCTCGAGCGGGACCTGCGGGACGAGGTCGGGGTCGCGGTCGACCGCGTCTACCTCAACGGCCTCTACCCGGAGCGGTTCTCCAAACAGGAGGCGGAGCGCCTGTCGGAGCTTGCCGGCCGCGAGGACGGCACCGCCCGCGCCGCTGCCCGGGCGGCGCTCTCGGAGTTCAACCGCGCCCGCTCTCAGCGTGCCCAGCTGGCGCGGCTGCGGCGGCGGGTCAAGGCGCCGGTGAAAACGCTGCCTTTCCTCTTCGAGCCCGAGCTGGGGCCGGAGGCGGCGCGCCGCCTGTCGCGCAGGCTCTCCTGATGCCGACGCTCGGCGACATCCTCGACGGCAAGTCGATCTGCATCTGCGCCGGCTCCGGCGGGGTCGGCAAGACGACGACCTCGGCGGCGATCGCCAGCGGGATGGCGGCGCAGGGCCTGAAGGTCTGCGTGCTGACGATCGACCCGGCGAAGCGGCTCGCCGACTCGCTCGGCCTGAAGGAGCTCGGCAACGAGGCGCGCCGGGTCGATCCGGCCCTGTTCGAGAAGCAGGGCATCGAGATGAAGGGCGAGCTGTGGGCGATGATGCTCGACGCGAAGGCGACCTTCGACGAGCTGATCGCCCGCCAGGCGCCCGACGAGGAGTCTCGCGACCGGGTCCTCGAAAACCGCATCTACCAGGAGATCTCCAACGCCCTGGCCGGCTCCCAGGAGTACATGGCGATGGAGAAGCTGTTCGAGCTGCACACCGAGGGCCGCTTCGACCTGCTCGTGCTCGACACCCCGCCTACCCGCAACGCGCTCGACTTCCTCGACGCCCCGCGCCGCCTCACCCAGTTCATCGAGGGACGCTCGCTGCGGGTTTTCATGCGGCCCACCGGGCTGGCGGCGAAGGTCGCCGGCCGCGGCGCCTCGGTCGCGCTCAGCGTCTTCAAGCGGATCGTCGGCTTCGACCTGATCGCCGACCTGGCCGAGTTCTTCAACGCCTTCAGCGGCATGGTCGACGGCTTCCAGGCGCGCGCCAAACGGGTCAACAAGCTGCTCGCCGACCCCGAGACCTGCTTCCTCGTCGTCTGCGGGCCGCAGGGCGAGCCGATCGAGGAGGCCGTCTACTTCCACCGCAAGCTGGTCGAGGCGAAGCTGCCCTTCGGCGGGGTGATCGTCAACAAGGTCCACTACCCGGCCGAGCGGCTGCGCGGCGAGACCGCGGACCTGGCAGGCGCCCTCGAGGCGAAGCTCGGCGATGAGGACCTCGCCCGGCGGGCAGCGGCGAACTTCTCCGACTACCAGGCGCTGGCCGAGCGGGACGCCCGCAACATCGAGCACCTAGCGAAGGAGCTGCGGGCCAGCGGGGTGATCCGCGTCCCCTACCTAGACGAGGACGTGCACGATCTCGCCGGCCTGGCGGAGATCAACCGCTACCTGTTCGCGACCGGCGAGGAGCGGGTCGCGATGGCCGCCGGCAGGGCCTAGCTGGCGCGGTCGCCGCGGTAGTGGCTGTACTCGAGGTCGCGGACCTCCCAGTCGGCGTCGTCGGGGACCGGGAAGAGATGGCGCACGCGCGGGGTGTCGATCCGCTCGCGGTGCTGGAGATCGCGGTCGTCGCCCGCGGGCCACTCCAGCGAGTCGCCGGGCTTTCCTTCGGAGACCTCGTCGAGCCACGGCGTGGCCGTGATCCTGATCTCGTCTTCGGCCGGGATCGGCTCCATGATCCTGGTCTCTTGCTCCATCTCATCCTCCTCGGTCTTGTCAAGCGGCAACTGAAGTTCGGCGGGCGGCTCGGAAAGTGGTTGGGGTTCCTGGACGGAGACGGTGATCTCGGCGTCCCCACCGGCCAGGCCGGTGGCGATCAGGGTCTCCTCGGCGGTGGCGGTGAGGTCGGTCCCGAGCTCGCCCAGGGCGGCCCGGCGCAGCAGCTTGCGCGCGCCCTCCTCGGCCCATCCGGCCAGCTCGATCGCGCTGTCGACCGGGCGACCGGTCATCAGCGCCCGCTCCAGCTCCAGCGCCTCCTCGACCTGCTCGCGGGCGTCGACCTGGCCGAGCGACTCCTCGTCGGCGATCAGCGCGGCCGCGCGGAGCGGCAGCGAGGCGCCGACCGGCCCGTGCCCCTCGAGCACGGCGCGAAGCGCCAGCAGGTGGTCGCTCAAGCCTTCCATGGCGCTTTCGCGCTCGCAGCCCATCTCGAACCGTCCGACCGCCCAGGTCAGGGCGCTGTCGGGATCGGGCCGGGACTCCAGGGCGCTCGCGAACTCGACCAGCTCCTCGGCCTCCGCCTCGCTGAGGCGGTAGCCGCCGGGACGGGTCGCCGGCGCACCGGTGGCGATCCGCCGCCAGCAATCCTCCCCGGTCGGCGCGAAGGCGTAGGGCCCGAGGCCGACGCCGCCGCCCTTGAAGAGGCGCATGACGCTGATCAGCTCGCGCAGCTGGCGCAGGGCCGCCTCGGCCCCCTCGTCGGGGCGCTGCTCGGCGACGGCGAGGAACTGCGGCTCCCAGGCCGCCCGGCCCATGCCCTCGCTGCGCCTCGCCTCGGCCGGGATCTCGATCGAGTCGGCGCGCACGACGCGGACCCCATGGGGGAGCTGCAGCCGCGCGCACGACATCCGCAACCCGACGACCGGGACGATCAGAACCTCGGCCTCGTCGGCGTCGCGGGCCTCGGCGTCGAGCGCGCCCAGCGCCGACTCGAGGCGCTCGCGATCGAGCGCGAACCCGGTGCATCCCTCCCAGAGCGAAGAAAAGAAGACGATCAGCATCCGTTCGGCCCGCTCGCCCGGGTCGGCGGGGACGATCTCCCCGCGGGCCTCGAGGTAGGGGGCGGCGACGGCGGCCTCGACCGCGGCCTCGCGGGCGGGCCGGAAGCTCGGCAGCGCGCGCAGCTCCCCGGCGCGCTCCTCGACAAAGCGCCCGGTCAGCGGCACGTAGCTGTAGAAGGCGGACTCCTCGGCGCCGTCCCCGGCATCGACGTCGAAGGGAATCTGGTCGCCGCCGGCGACCAGGGTGCTCAAGCGGGTGGCAGCCTCGGTGGCCAGCCGCCTGATCGCTTCGGTGAGGAGAAAATCACGCACGCCCCAGGCTTCCGCCACGCGGCGGGCGCTCCTGCGCCTGCACGGCGCCTTGCAGGTCTAGACGATCACCGGGGCGGCCTCTTCGGCCTGCAGCCAGCGGGTGCCGTACTTGCGCATGTCGTCGATCAGCGGCACCAGCGCCTCGCCCTTCTCGGTCAGCGCGTACTCGACCCGGGGCGGGACCTCGGGGTAGGTGTGGCGCTCGACGATCCCCTCTTCCTCCAGGGCTCGCAACCGCAGCGACAGCGTCCGTGGGCTGATCCCCTCCAGGGAGCGCTCCAGCTCGCAGAAGCGGCTGCTGCCGGCGGCAAGGTCGCGGATCACCAGCAGGGTCCACTTGCCACAAACGACATCGGCGGTGCGGCAGACGGGGCAGGTGGAATTGCTCGCGGCACTCATGGTCGATCGGAGACGGGCGGTAGAACTCTGGCCGGTCTCACTTCACAGAGTGTAGCGCCATGGCTTCACTTACTGAAGCATTGAGCAAACGGCGGTCTGCTCAGAAATGCCCGGTCGCCACGGGCTCCACGTCGAGCACCGTGAACTTGTAGCGAACGTCGTTCGGGCCGTAGACGAAGGTGAGCGGGAAGCCCTTCTCGAGTTCGAGCAGCTGACAGCTGGAAGACCCGGCGACGCAGTCGGCTTCGCCGAAGATCGAGGTGACGTCCTGGGAGACCAGGAAGAGGGGTTTCTTGGTCTTCGGGGAGATGCCGAGGTAGGTGACGACCTGCGTCTTCTCGCTGGGCAGCGTCGTGCTCGGCAGAACCCGCTCGCGCGTCTCGGGCTCGCCCTTCGACTTCTTGCCCGACGGCTCGGTGGTCGTCTTGACGACCTTGAGGTCGACGGCGAAGGTGAAGATGGTGACCGGCTCCTCGCCACCGCCCTGGCCCGGAGGCGAGGATTCGGTCGGTGACGTCGCGGTCGGCGGAGCGCCACCTTCCGAGCCTGGCGTGGTTTCGGTGGTGACCGAGGTCGCCGAGGTCGAGGTCTCGGTGACCGAGGTGGACGTGGACGTCTGGGTGACCTCCGCGCTGCCCGAAGCGGGGCCGGTGTACTTCTGCTCGAAGGGATCCTTCGGGGTCAGGTGGCCGAGGCGCTTGCGCGGCTCGCGAAGCCCGTGGTCGGCACGGACGACCGTGAGCTGTGCGGCATTCGGAGCAGTGGCCGCTTCGGCTTCGGGAGCGGCCGGAGCAGGCGCTTCCTCGGATCCCGACCCCGAATCGGAGAGCAGGAAGGGGACGGCGACGAGCGCGACCAGGATCAGCGCCACCAGGGGCAGCAGCCTCCGGTCGCGGAGATCGTGGAAGAGGTCGGAGAGGACCAGCGGAACCTTCATGTCCGGCAGCTTCAGCTCCAGGTCGCGCAGGCGGTTCATGGCGCCGCTCCCGTGATCGCGGCCGCCGGGGTCCCGGTGGTCGTGGCCGGAGCGGTCGGCGTGGCGCCGGCGGTGATGCCCTGGCTTTCAGGCGTCAGGTAGGTGGTGACGGCGAAGGTGACTTCCAGCCGCGGGAAGGTCTCCCCGTGCTGCGGGCCGAGCGAGAAGGCGTCGATCGTGATCAGGCGACCGTCGACGGAGACCTTGGAATTGGCGGTTTTGACGAGCTTGTCGAGCCCGTGGATGAAGTCGGCGACGCGGGCGAAGTCACCGGTGAATTTCAGCGTGTAGGGCATCACGGCGAGCCCGGCCGGGCCGACCGTCGCCCCGAGCGGCATCGTCGCCGCCGCCGCCTCGGTCGGCGCGGCGACGCCTTCGGCCGAGGCGGGGGCCCCGGCGGCACCGGTCGCCGCTTCGCCTTCCGGCGCGGGCACGGGGGCCGCGGATTCCGAACCGGAAGCGCTGAGGGTGATTTCCTGGAAGCGGACGCCGGCCCGTTCGGCGATCTCGTCGATCTGGATCAGCAGCGAGGCGGTGTCGTCGTCGGCAGGGACGGCCTTGCCGAGGACGACCAGCTGGCCGTAGTCGGCGGCGAAGTCCCTGCGGGCGAGCAGCGATTCGTCGACCTGACGGCGGTCGAGCGCAAGGGATTCCTTCAGTGAGGAGACGGTGGTGCCGAGCTCGCCTGCTTCCTGTCGCTTCGGCGCCAGGATCAGCATCCAGAAGCCGATCGCGAGCGCGGAGACCGCGAGCATGGCGACGATGACCCTGTTGACGGAGCTCATCTCAGCCTTCCGAGGCAGTCGGGGTCGATTCCGGGGCGGGTTCTTCGACCGGGGGAGGCACTTCTTCGCTGCCGGCGACCGGCGCGATCGGGGCGGCGTCGAAGGCGGCGACCAGCGTGAACCCAGCGATGAAGCCCCGCGTGCGGCAATCGGATTCGCCGCCGCT
This sequence comes from uncultured Solirubrobacterales bacterium, assembly GCA_963799835.1. GTDB lineage: Bacteria > Actinomycetota > Thermoleophilia > Solirubrobacterales > 70-9 > VAYN01. The sequence continues at coordinate 1,721,793 of CAWCYE010000002.1, read as the reverse complement.
GCCGCCGCCGGACGATTCGTCGGAGCCGGCGGCCTCGCCGAGCGCCGAGGACTGCACGCCGACCCGGGTGACGCCGTCGATGTCCTTGAGCGCGGTGACGAAGCCGGCGACCGCGTCCTGCCCGGTCGCGCAGCCGGCCATTTCCAGCGCCGGCCCAGCCGCCGCGGCTCGTAGGCCCGCGGCGGAGGCCGAGCCCCCGCCGGAGCCACCGTCGACCGAGACACCGGGGGTCGCGCTGGCGGTGAGCCCGGTGAGCCAGACGTCGGACGGCAGCACCAGGGAGAGTTCGCGCATCACCCGCTCCCAGTCGAAACGGCTGTCGGCGAGGCTGGTGACGGTCGCGACCCGCTGGTCGTGCAGGTCGCGGAAGCTGATGTAGGCGGCGAGCCGCTGAGCGCGCGCTTTTTCCGCCGCGTCTTCGCGGCGAAGCTGGGTGGCTTCGGCCTTGCGCTCGGCGATCTGGTTGTCGGTGAGGACGAGCGCGGTGACACCGACGAGTGCCGCCACCAGCATCCCGACCGCGATGTAGACGAGTGGCCCGCTGCGCATCGCGGTGTGCTCACCGCGGCGCTCCTCTTGGGGAATCAGGTTGACCGGTCGCATCAGTCCTCCAGCGCCAGCCCGTAGGGAAGGGTGAGGCGGGCAGCGGCGCCCTGGTCGAAGTCGGCGAGGGCGGGCGGAACGCCCGGGGAGAGCGGCAGGCCGAGACCGGCCTCCACTCGCGCGGCGAGACCGGGGATCGCAGTCCCCGGCCCGCAGAGCAGGATCCGGTCGACCGGCACGGCCCCTTCCTGAGCCCGGTAGTAGTCGAGCGAGAGGCGCAGCTCGTCGACCAAGGCGGTGACGCCGGACTCGAGCGCCTCGCGCGCGCCGGCGACGAGGCCAGGGTCGCCGTCGATCTGCTCGACGGGCGCTTCGAGGCCGACGTGGGCGAGCCACTGCTCCGCGTGGTCGGCACCGAGGCCGCGCTCACGCGCCAGCCGCGCGACGATCGGCTCCAGGCCGGCGTGCGAGACGCGGGTGAAGAGGCAGGCGCGACCTCGTGCGACGGCGAGGTTGGCGATGTCGCCGACGCTGGCGTAGAGAACCGCTTGGGTGGGTGCCTCGCCATTCGTCGCCGGGCCCGCCGTCTCGGCGTCCACGATGCCGGCAAGCGCACGGATCATGCCGAAGGCGGTGAGGTCCATTCCGACCGGTTCGAGCCCCGCCCGACGCAGCGGCTGCAGGAAAGAGGAGACCATCTCGCGGCGCGCGGCGACGACGACGACGTCGATCTGAGGGGTCGAGCCATCGCCTCCGGGCACTCCGCCGACGACCTGGTGATCGAGGACAGCCTGGTCCAGCGGCATCGGGATCTCGTCCTGGGCCTGGAAGCGGACCGCCGCCGCCAGCTCCTTCGGGTCCTCGATCGCCGGCAGCCGCATCGTCCGCACCACCACCCCCGGGTTGCCGACGCCGAGCCTTACCCGCTTCGAGAGCTTGTGCTTCGAGAACAGGTCCTTGAGGGCTTCGGCGAGAGCGTCGGCGTCGGTGATCTCACCCTCGTGGAACGCGCCCGGGGCGAGCGGCTCGATCGCGACGGCGTTAACCCGTGCGGATCCGTTCACCGTGACTTCGGTCGCGGCGATGCTGCCGGCCTCGATATCGAGGCCGACCACGGATGGCGTGGTCTTCTGTCGGGTGAGGGTGAGCTGCATATGAGTGAGTGAGGGGCGAACGGTGAGGACGTTCGCCGTACATGAATCGACAGAAAGGCTGCTGACCTTTCGTTCTGCAAGTACTTAGAACTAGGAGAAAGTTCCGAGGTAGAGATCGATAAGGGGCTCGCCGGCAAGCAGACCCACCACTCCACCGAGCGCGAGGAAGGGTCCGAAGGGGATCGCCTGCTTGCGGGCGGCGGCCCCGCCGCGAGCGATCATCACCAGGCCGACGATGGCGCCGGCCAGCAGCGCGACGAGGATCGCCGGCGCCACGTCCCGTCCCAGGAACAGGCCCATGGTCGCCGCCAGCTTGACGTCGCCCAGTCCCATCCCACGGGGGTAGGCGAGCGCGGCAGCGAAGAAGAGGCCGCCGGCCGAGACGGCGGCAATCGCCCTTTCGGGCAAGCTGGCGGGATCGCCCACCGCGGCGATCGCGACCGCGACGGCCGCCGCGACGAGGAGAACCCTGTTGGGGATGATCCGCCGCTCGAGGTCGGTCAGGGTGACGGCGGCCAGGGTCGTCACCAGCGCCAGGCCGAGCGCGATCTCGGTCGCGTCTCCCCAGAGGACCAGCACCGTCGCCGCATAGAGAACCCCGAGGGTGAGCTCGGTGATGGGATAGCGGGCCGCGATCGCCTCCTCGCAGCAACGGCTGCGGCCTCCGAGAACCAGCCAGGAGACGACCGGCACGTTGTCGTAGGCGGCGATCTGCGTCCCACACGTGGTGCAGCTCGAACGCGGCCGCACTATCGATTCGCCGCGGGGAACCCGGTGCGCGACCACCGTCACGAAGCTGCCGATCGCAAGTCCCCAGAGGAAGGCGATGAGTGCCGCGGCCGCCACGCCTATTCCCCGCTCAACGGCGTGGTGGTGTCGACCTCGATCCGGCTGCGGTGGTTCGGGTGGTCGTAGAGGATCGCCAGCGCGTCCCCCCCGGTCCCGCTCCGTTCGACGCTGAGCGCGAGTCCGAGGCGGTCTCCGGCGGGAACGGTGATCGGCCCGGTGAATTTCATCGGGACCCTGTCCTCTTTCCATTCGAACCGCCACCACTGTCCCGTGCCTTCCGGAGTTCTGGTCCAGTACGGCAGGCTGGTGCTTTTGTCGACGATCATCGTGTCGGTGGCAACCGGAGGCGAGCCGGTTTCGTGGCGGATGAAGAGGAAGACGCAGAGCCTGCCTTTATAGGATTCGTCACTGAGCGTTCGCGTGTAGTAGTCGAGGGTCACCGCTTCAGTCAGTTTGAACTCCGTGGGCATCGGGTCCGTCACCCACCGGTGCACCTGCCACTGCGGCGCGCTCGTCCCTGCGGGCACGTAGTGGCAGCCGCCGGTGTCGTCCCGGCGCAGCTGGATGCCCTTGGCCGTTTCGGGGGTGGGCGAACCCGAATAGTCGATCGAGTAGTCGTAGCGCTGGGGGTTGTTCGGATCTTCCGGCGCCGGGTCTGGAGGAGCGCCGAGCATCAGCGCGTCGGGCGCGCCGAGCGTCGAACCCGTCTGCAGCCCGCTGGCGCAGGTGCCGAGGGTGTTGTGGAGGGTGTGGTTGGCGACGATGTCCTGCCGTTGGGTGGTCCCCGTGCTCGCGCAGGGCGTGTCGGAGAGGTAGAACTGCTGGGCGGTGTTGACCCCCTGGGCGCCGGGGATCGGATCGTTCAGCGACGTGTCTTTGGGATCGATGAAGTCGGACTGGACTTCGACATAGCCCCGCTCCGCCGGTTGGTTGGGGGGGCTGTCCAGCTTCACCGCGACGACGATCTGCTTGTAGTCCTGGGTGCCCGGGCAGGTCGATTCGGGGCAACTGGTGTCGTTGCGCCAGACGATGTATCGGTACACCTGGCCTTTGACGTCTCCGGTGGTGAACTGGGTCGGGCCGGGGCTGACTTTGCCGACGGAGATGAACCCGCCGCCGTAGAGTTCCCCCCCGTTGACGACGAGTTTCCTGTAGTTGCCGACGGGGCTCCTGGTCAGTGCGAATTCGCCGCCGCTGACGCGATTGTCCGGGTTGAGCACGTTGGTCGAGTGCGGTGGAGTCACGGTAAGCGCCAGTTCTTCGTTCGAGAGGCTTCGCAGGGCCTCGATCTCCTGCTGGGCCCGGTCGAGCGCGACCTGGGTCGCCTTCGCCCGGTGCGTATTGACGACGGCGACCCGGAGCACGCCGAAGGTCGCGAAAGCGCCCATCACCAGCACCAGCGTGGCGACGATCACCTCGATCATCGTGAAGCCACCCTCCTGTGCCATCGCTCGCCTGGTCATTTGCTCAGGGTCGCGTTGCGCAGGCTCGCGCCATCGGTGACCGTGGTCGCGGTGGTGCTCCCACTCACCGGAATGACGATCGAGATGCCGACGTAGGTGGGAGTCGTCGCGGGCGAGTAGGTGAAGACGCTGGAGCTGTTGTTGAGGCCGGTGAAGATTTTTCTCGCGGTGCCGGTGTAAACGCCCGAAGCGGCCTCGATCCGGGTGCAGGAGCTGCCGGAGCAGGTGTAGGTGACCTCGCATTTGATCGAGGGGGAGGTGCTCGGGAGCGTTCCGGTCCCCCCGCAGGTGCTGCGGCGCACATAGGTTTTGAACGAGACGGAGGACGGGGTCGCTTTGTCGATCGCGATCCCCCCGCGCAGCTCCCGGGTGAGGCGCTCCATCACCCAGCGTGCCGTCTGGACGTCGGCCGCTTTCCTGCTTACCCCGGGCTGGGCTCGCAGGGCGCCGACGATCATCGAGCCGGTCGCCCCGACCAGGATGACCCCCATCGCCGAGGCGACCAGGAGCTCGATCAGGGTCATTCCGGCCTCGCCGCGAATCGTTCGCAGCCGGCCCAGGATGGCGCGCCTCACCGACTCACCACCTTGAACGAGCGAGCAGCCGGGGCCGGCTCCCAGAGACCGGAGTTGACCCCCTTGACCTTGAACACATGACGGCCCCGGCGGAGCTTCTTGAGCTTGGTGGGCGAGCTGCACGCGCGCCACGGGCCGCGGTCGACCGCACAGACGAACCGCGTGTCCTGCTGGCCGGTCGAGTCGACGAACTGGAAGGTCGGCCGGCGCTGCCGGGTCTTCGTGGCCGGGGCGAAGGTGATGCGGGTGTGGGGCGCGGAGTGCTGACCGCCGGCACCGGGGTGGGAGCCCCCGGAGGGCTGCGCACCGCCCGCCGTACCGCCGGACCCGGCTCCGCCGCCCGAGCCACCGCCACCGCCCGGACCGCCACCTCCACCTTCGCCGCCACCGCCGCTTTCCGCCGCCTGCGTGTAGGTGACCGCGACGGTCGAGCACGCCGAGGTGTCGTTGAAGAGCGTCGCGGTGGCGTGAAAGCTGGTGGTCGAGCCGGCGCCGACTTTCACCGGGATGCCCGGCAATTCGAGCTGGGCGGCGGTACCGGTGGCGACCGGGGTCCCCGAGCAGTCGAAGGTGGCGTAGAGCTTGATCGAGGTCCCGACGTCGGCTTCGCCGAGAACCCTGGGTTCGGTCGACGGATTCGGAGAGGCGGGGTTGGTGCCGGTCAGGAGCGGTACCGCTGGGCCGAGGACGAGGTCGGCGGGGTTGCGGGCCGACACCAGCAGGGTTTCGCCTTTCGAGCGGTCGTAGACGTCCGTTTCTCCGTCTGGATCGTCGGGGGTCAGCTTCTCTTCGGTGATGAAAAAGGCGTGGACGGCGTCCACGGAGACATCCTCGAGGTGCGGGTTCGAAATGCCGTTTTTCGACATCGGCCCGGTGGACACGAGCTTCGTGTCGCCGGCCGCCCGCTCATAGACGTCGTCGCTTGCGTCGGTGTCGGCCGCCACCAGGCTCTCGGCCGTCTCGAAGAAGACGGCCGAGACGTCGCCGGACGCCCCGGCGAAGCTCGCGTCCTCCTCGTCGGTGCCACAGGTACCGGTGCACCCGACTTCGGCGACGGATATCAGCGTGGTCGAGTCCGTGCCGACATCGCGGACGTAGACGTCGCGACTGGAGTCGAGATCACCGTCGGTGAGGGGCTGTTCGGAGGTGAAGGCAACGGTCGAGCCGTCGGGTGCGGTCTTCTCGAAGCTCGCCGGCGACCCGGGGTTCGCGTCGGTGGGACCGGTTGAGACGAGCACCGTTTCGATGCCCGAGCGCCTGTAGACGTCCTTGACGGTGTCGGTGTCGAGGGCGGAGAGCGGTTCGTCGGTCTCGAAGAACGCAACGGAGCCGTCGGCGCTGGTCCCCTGGTAAGTGGCGTCGAAGCCGCCGTTGCCCCCTCCGGCGCGGGTCGACAGAAGAATCGGCGCGGCGCCGGACCAGCCATAGACGTCCTGACGACTGTCGGTGTCCTGGCCCGGGGCGACTTGCTCCCCGGTCTCGAAGAAGACGTGGGAGCCGTCGCCGGAGATCTCCTCGAAGATCGGGGTACATTCGCCCGGACCGAGCGGGCTCGGGCAGTTCCCGGCCAAGGAGACGAGGTCGGTGTCACCCCCCTGCACGTCGCGCACGTAGATGTCCTCGTCTGGGTCGACGTCCTCGTCGCTCAGGGCCTCCCCGCTGCTGAAGGCGATCGTCAATGCGTCGGCGGAGGCGTCCTCGAAGGAGGCGGGAGTGGCGCCATCGCCGCAGTTGGGTGCTGAGCACGAGGACGCGGCCTCTGAGACGAGCGTCGTCTCACCGCCCTGCAGGTCTCGTACGTAGACGTCTTCGGCCGAGTCCTGATCCTCGTCGTTGAGCGCCTCCGCGGTGCTGAAGACCACCCGGGTCCCGTCGCTGGAAGCCGAGTCGAAGGAGATGGGGTGTGCGGCGTTGCCGCATTTGGGCACGGAACAGAGGGGGTCCGCGGCGGAGACGAGCACCGTGGCGCCGGTGTTGAGGTTGCGCACGTAGACGTCGGCCGAGAGGTCTTCGTCCTCGGCAACCAGCGCCTCGTCGGTCATGAAGAACACCCTGAAGCCGCTCGAGGAGGCGCCCGCGAAGCTGACGTCATAGGCGTCGTTGCCCCCGACCGGGCCGGTCGAGACCTCGCGGGTCACGAAGCTTTCGATGCCCGGGTCGGGACTGTAAAAGCGCTGATACACGTCGCGCTTGTTGTCGGTGTCTCCCGGCACCATCTTCTCGGTGGTCGTGAAGAAGACGCTTTCCCCGGTCGCGGCGGCGCCCTCATAGGCAGCGGGGCTGGCGAGCACCGGAGTGGAGCACACCATGCTCACGATCGCGAGCAGGGTCAGGACGACTGCCGCGCACCACGGCCGCGCGATCGAGCGGGGTTTGGTATCGAGAGCGAGCATCTGTTCTGGTATCGGCGTCGGAGTCAGAGCTTCTTAGTGGGAATGCCGTCAAACGCCAGAGGGCGGGCACAGGCCCGCCCTCTGGCGACATTCAGACGTCAAGCCAACCCAGTGGGTCTGGAACTATTTGCTCCAGATTCCGCTCGGCGGACAGCCACCTTTGCCTTTGGCCAGGCAGGTGAGGGTGGTCGCACCTTCGGCGTCCCGACTGATGGAGAACGTGTTGGTCGTCGTCGATTCGACGGTCACCGTGTAGGTTTTTTCAGCCGGCGCCGGTTCGAGCGTCAGCGCTTTCGCACCGCTTAGCGTCGGCTCGATTTCTTTGAGCCGGGCAGCGGTTGCTCCTGCGAACGAGCCGCCGTTTTCGGTGCCATAGGTCTCGATTGCGACCTGGGCGGAGTGAGCGTACGCCTTGGCCTGCGAGTCCGTCGCCTTGTCCTTCTGGTTGAAGAAGGCGGGCAACGCGATCGCGGCCAGGATTCCCAGGATGAGCATGACGACGAGAAGCTCGATCAGCGTGAAGCCAGCCTCGCCATCGCCGTTGAGCCGGGCGCCGAGTCGGGCCCGGAGATTCTGGAGAAACATTAGGTACCTCCTATGGACCTAATTCGTTTGCGCCAGCCCAACGTGGCACTGGCAGGTTCATCACCCCCCTCTCATCGACCAACACACAGTTCCCTCAATCCCCGAAATTTGGGTTTCATCGAGCGAAAAGTCAGGGTTTTCACCCTGACTATCGGTCAGCGGATTTTTTCGTAGAGAGTGAAGAGCGGCAGGTACATCGAGATCACGATGAAACCGACCATGCCGCCGACGAAGACGATCATTATCGGCTCGATCAGCGCCGTCAGTGCCTTCACCTTGGCGTCCACCTCAGCCTCGTAGAAGTCGGCAATCTTGCTCAGCATGTGCTCGAGCTGACCGGTCTCCTCGCCCACCGAGACCATGTGTCCCACCATCGGCGGGAAGAAGGGATTGCGCTCGATCGGCCCGGCCAGCGTTCCTCCACGCTTGACCGACGTGTAGACGTCCTCCATCGCCTTCTCCAGCACGATGTTGCCGGCGGTGTCGCCGGTCAGCTTGATCGCCTGGAGCATCGGAACGCCCGCCGCCACCGATCCGGAGAAGGTTCGCGACCAGCGCGCCAAAGCGACCTTCTGGACCACGTCGCCGATCTTGAAGGGAATGCGCAGTTTGAATCGGTCCCAGACGTCTTTGCCGCGTTCGGTCTGCTTCCACTTGAAGAAGGCGATGACGGAGAGGACGAGGCCGGGGATGATCAGGAACCAGTACCCGGTGAGTGCGTTGGAGGCCTGGATGCAGAATTCCGTCGGCAGGGGGAGGGCCGAGCTTTCCCCCGGGTTTTCCGCTGCGATTTCTTTGAAGATGTTGGCGAATACGGGGATCACGAAAAGGACGATCGCAACCAGCACGACGATCGCGAACCCGAACACCAGCGCCGGGTACATCAGCGCCGATTTGATCTGGCGCCGCAGGGCGTCGGTTTTCTCCACCTGGAAGGCGATGCGGTCGAGCGCACTCTCCAGCCGGCCGGACTGCTCGCCGGAGCGGACCATCGCACGGAAGAGACGATCGAAGACCTTGGGGTGGCGCTCCATCGCCTGCTCCAGGGACGAGCCGGCCTCCACATCGGCGCGAATCCCGGCGACCGCCTCCTTGATCATCTCGTCCTGGGTCTGCTCTTCGAGCGTGTGGAGCGTGCGCAGCATCGGCATCCCCGAGGCGACGAGGGTGGCGAACTGACGGGAGAAGACCGCCAGCTCCCGCATGTCGACGCCTCTCCAGCGCTTGAAGAAGTCCTCGATGTTGACCGGGCTGGTCTTCTCCTTGACGTCGAGGACGATCAGCCCGCGCTGGCGCAGCTGCTCGGCGACCTGGCCCTTGGAGTCCGCCTCCACCTCGCCGGTCGAGGTCGCCCCCGCCACGTCCATCGCCCGGAAGGCGAAGGTTGCCGCGCCGGCCATGCCCTACGCCCCCTGGGTGTAGGCCGGTGGCGCCGGAGCGCCGTTGCCGCCCATCTCGTAGCCGGTGGCCGCAGGGGGCTGTTCGCCGCCCAGCAGCCGCTTCAGCTCCTCAGGCACCGATGCCCGCTGCTCGGCGAGCGAGCGGGTGATCCTGCCGGCCCGGACGAGGCGGGCCAGGTCGGCGTCCATCGTCTGCATGCCGACGGCTCCGGAGGTCTGGACCGCGGCGTAGATCTGGTGGGTCTTGCCCTCGCGGATCAGGTTGCGGATCGCCGGCGTCGGAACCAGGACCTCGCAGGCGACCGTGCGTCCCATGCCGTCGGCGGTCGGCAGCAGCTGCTGGGTGACGATCCCCTGCAGGGCGATCGAGAGCTGGGTCCGCACCTGGCCCTGCTGCTGGGGCGGGAAGACGTCGATGATCCGGTCGACCGTCTGCGCGGTCGACTGGGTGTGGAGGGTGGCGAAGACGAGGTGGCCGGTCTCGGCCGCGGTCAGCGCGGTGGAGATCGTCTCCAGGTCGCGCATCTCGCCGACCAGGATGACGTCGGGGTCCTCTCGCAGGGCTGCCCGCAGGCCAAGCGCGAAATCGGGCGCGTCCGCACCCACCTCACGCTGGTTGACGATCGAGCGTTTGTGCTGGTGCAGGAACTCGATCGGATCCTCGATGGTGAGGATGTGATCGGGGCGCTCGACGTTGATCACGTCGAGCATCGCCGCCAGGGTCGTCGACTTGCCCGAACCGGTCGGTCCCGTCACCAGCACGAAGCCGCGCGGTTTCTGCGTCAGGTCGCGGAGGATCTGCGGGACGCCGAGGGAGTCGAGCGCCGGGACCTGCTGCGGAACCAGTCGGAATGCGGCGCTGACCGAGCCGCGCTGGAAGAAGCAGTTGACGCGGAACCGGGCGACACCCGGGATCGCGTAGGCGAAGTCGAGCTGCTTGTTCGTCTCGAAGCGCTTGCGCTGGTCGTCGTTGAGAATGCCGTAGACGACCTCGCGGGTCTCCTGCCCGGAGAGGACCGGGAAGCCCTCCATCGGGGTGATCTTGCCCTTGTCGCGGATCGCCGGTGGGAAGCCCGCGGTCAGGTGGACGTCCGAGGCACTCGCCTCGACCATGCGCCGCAGAACCTCAGAGAAGTCGAAGTCCATGTGACCTAGATCGACTCTCCGTAGGGATTCCTGGATACCTGAAAACGGCGAGTCATGTGCTCATGCGGTGACACGGAGCACCTCCTCCAGACTGGTGACGCCGCTGCGCACTTTGCCGAGCCCGTCCTCGCGCAGGGTGAGCATGCCCTCCTCGCGGGCGACGGTGGCGATCTCCGCCTCGGCCGCAAGGTCGATCACCATCTCCTTGATCCGGTCGCTCATCTGCATCACCGAGTAGAGGCCCACCCGTCCGCGGTAGCCGCTCTGGTTGCAGCGACCGCAGCCGACCGGCTCATAGGCCTCCAGCTCGGCGCCGTTTCGCAACCCGGCGTCGGTGAGCGCTTTCGCCGGCAGTATGGTGCGGCGCTTGCAGTGAGTGCAGAGCTTGCGGGTCAGCCGCTGTGCCACCACGCAGTCGACGGCCGAGGCGGTGAGGAAGGACTCGATCCCCATCTTGGTCAACCGGGTGATCGCGCCGGGCGCGTCGTTGGTGTGCAGGGTGGTCAGCATCATGTGCCCGGTCAGCGCCGCCTCGATCGCGATCCGCGCGGTCTCGCCGTCGCGGATCTCGCCGACCATGACGATGTCGGGGTCGGCGCGGAGGATCGAACGCAGGCCGGTGGCGAAGTCGAGCCCCGCCTTGCGGTTGACGTTGATCTGGTTGACACCCTGGAGCCGGTACTCGACCGGGTCCTCGACGGTGATGATGTTCTTCTCGACCTGGTTCAGCTCCTGGAGCGCCGCGTACAGCGTCGTAGACTTTCCCGAGCCGGTCGGCCCGGTGACCAGCACCGCGCCGTAGGCCTGCCCGAACGATTCCTCGAAGCGCCTACGTGCCTCGCCGTCCATGCCCAGCTCGTCGAGCGAGCGCTGGGCGTTCTCCTTGTCGAGGATGCGGATCGTCGCGCCCTCCCCCCGTTGGGTGGGGAGCGTCGTCACACGCAAGTCGACACGCCGGTCTTCGACCGTGACGCTGACCCGGCCGTCCTGCGGCACGCGCTTCTCGGCGATGTCGAGGTCGCTCATGATCTTCACCCGCGAGACGACGGCGTTGATCATCCGCTTCGGCACGTGCGCCGCCTCTCGCAGCACCCCGTCGATGCGGAAGCGAACTCGCATCTCCTCCTCGTCGGGCTCGAAGTGGACGTCGGACGCCCCCTCTCCGACCGCCTGCCCGAGGACGCTGTAGACGAGCTTGACGACAGGAGCGTCCTCGGCGCTGACCTCCATGTCACTGACTTCGGCAAGGTCCTCTTCCCCTTCGGCGTCGCGATCGGTGATCGCCTCGCTGACGGCGCTCTGCAGGGTGTTGAGCCGGCCGATGAGAGCGTCGATGTCCTCTCCGGCTGCGACCGCGACATGGCAGTCGAGCGCGGTCGCGATCTGGATGTCGTCGACCGCCAGCACGTTGGTCGGATCGGCCATCGCGACCAGCAGCGTCTCGCGGTCGACGAAGCCGACCGGGACGGCCTGGTAGCGCCGCGCGGTGCCGACGGAGATCAGGTTCGCCGCCGCCATGTCGATCTGGTAGACGGAGAGGTCGATGTGGTCGAGGCCGTAGCGCTCCGCAACCGCGCGCGAAAACTGATCGCTGGTCACCGCCCCCTGCTCGAGCAGCAGCCGCTCCGGCGGTTTGCCAGCGCTCCGCGCCGCTTCGATCGCCTCGCGAGCGCGGCCGTCGTCGACGTAGCCGTGGTCCACCAGCACGTCGGTGACGAAGCCGCTGGAGCGCCCGCGCGCCTGCGGCGGAGTAAGGCCCGGAGTGCCGGTGTCCCCGGAATCGAGGCGGGGTGCGGTCGAGTCGCCGGAGTCGGGAACCGGCCGCAGGTGACTGGGGAAGTCCTGGCTCATGGCCTAGGGGTGGTAGGTGAGGGTGCGGCCGTCGTAGCGGGCGTCGACCACGGCCTGGACGATGCTCTGCGGGCTCTGGTAGCCGTAGCTGACCGTCCCCGTCGCAACCTCCTCGTCGCTCCGTCGGGGATGGATCACGACCAGCGCCGGCACCCGGCTCACATCCACCCCCTGGGTGATCGCGGCATAGTGGGCGATCTTCATCGCCGGGACGACGAACAGCGCGACGTCGCGCTGAACGGACAGCGGGAGAGCGCCGGCCGCGGTTCGTGCATCGTCGATCCCGCCGGGCGTGACGATTAGGAGGACGACGGTGCGGTCGGCCGCGAACGCGTCGGTGACGCGGGGCGGGAGCGGTGGCGCCGGCACCGGTGGTACCGCCGAGGCGCTCGCCGGGACGGCGGACGCTTCGGTGGCGGAGGTGGTGACGGTTGCGGTCACGGTCGCCGAACCGGTCGGACCACTCACCGTCGCCGAGGTGGTGGTGGTGGTGTTGCTTTCTTCTTCCCCCCCGCCTCCACCCATCGAGGAGAGGACGAAGACAGCGGCCACGACGAGAAGGACGCCGACTACGGCGGCCTGGTACAGCGGGTTCTCGTTGAGTTTCTCTCTCATACTTCCGCTTATCTAGCTCGACAGAAGGCCAGGCCGGCTTGAATCGCGCCAGCGCTCAGCAATTCGCGTTCGGCGGCGAGCCGGCGGGTCCCGTGCACTCCACGTAGGACTGCCGGGTGTACAGCGTCGCTCCGCCGATCTGCGGCGGTTTGAAGGCGGCATCCTGTTCGACCGTGGCGTTGTTGGTGAGTTTGATCGTCCTGCCCGCCAGCACGCCTTTGTAGGTGGCGTTGTTCTCGATCACGATGTCGGTGTTGGGCGCGTAGAGCACGAATTCGTTGGTCGTGCCCGTGTTGTTCTCGAACTTCGCCCTGCTCGAGATGGAGGTCGAGCCCATCATGTATAGGCCGGGGAGGTCAGTGCTGCCCCCCGTTCCGTTGCCGGTCGCCTGGATGTCGGTGTTGTTGGAGAGGCTGAGCTGTTCGGCGACGGATTTCAGTTTGCAGTTCTCGGGGGTGTCGAAGAAGATCCGCACGTGAGCTTTCGCCGCCATGATCAGGTGCGAGTTGTTGGTTAGTTCCAGCCGGCAGACGAAGTAGTCGCCGCCGCTCAGGGTCAGGGTGGAGTTGTTGGCGGTCGAGATCGTCCGCGTGCTGGGATTCCAGGGTACGGTCGACGTAAAGCCTTTGTTCCCGTTGGCAACGTAGCTGTCGGACTCACAGCCGACCGGTACGTTCGTGCTCGTGCACTTGACCAGCCGGAAATTGGAGTTGTTGGTCGCGATGTCGGTCGGCATGAAGCTGCTGACCGGCGGCAGAGACTGGTTCCCTTCGGTGATCCCGTAGCCACTGCACTGGTCCGAGTTGTTGGTGAAGGTCGCTTTTTTGCCGACGCCGTGGCGGATGTTGCCGCAGATCGTGGAGTTGTTCGTCAGGCTCACGTTGCCGTTGGTGCCGACCCCGACCCGGATGTCGGCGTTGTTCTCGAGCGTGATGTCTTCGAGCCCGATCACGCCGGCGCCTTCGAGAGCGCTGCCGACGGTCGAGGCGGTGAGGGACATCGCGATCCGCCGGCTGACTCCGTCCGAGCTGCCGGCGGCGACGATCGTCATCGCGCTTCCGGTCTGCGGCGTGATCCGGTAGGCAAAGGTCGAGTCGCCGACGCTCCCGGTCGCTTCCGGGCACCAGCCGTCCGCGGCGGTCCCGCTCAGGGTAAGAGTGGACCCACTCATGCCCAGGCACGGGGTCCCCGGCCCGAGCGCATTGGCGTAGCGGTTGAGCCGCATCATCGCGATGCTCGCGCCGGCGTCGGCGGCCGCGATGGCTTCCTTGGAGCTGTGATCCCGGGAGGTGCCACGCTGGGCGTTGACCGTGGCGATGACCGCGGCGCTGGCAAGGCCGAAAGACGCGACCGTCGCGAAGAGCGCGGTCGGCAGCACCATCCCCCGCTCACTGGCCAGGAGACGGCGCAGGCGCAGCCTCAGTCGGTCGATCCGGTGCACCACACCTAGATCGGTTCCAGAGCGAGCTGGCTTGAATCTGCTACGTACGGCAGTTCAAGCTTTGGCCGGCTGTACTAAGACGCAGGCTGACCCACGGCAGGCCCATCGGGCGTGCCCAGCTGCTCGATGCCGCTGGCGCGCTGACCGCCGGCGGCCAGCATCAGCTTGAAGTCGTGCGGGCTCGAGGCGTAGTCGAGCGCTACCTCCTCGGAGATCTTGCCCTCCATCACGTAGCCGAGCAGGGACTGGTCGAAGGTGCGCATCCCGTAGAACTCGCCTTCGCCGATCACCTCGGTGATCTTCCCGGTTTCCTCCGGGTTCAGGATCAGGTCCTGGACGCGGCCGGTGACGACCATCACCTCGGAGGCCGGCACCCGCCCCTCGCCGGTGAGGTCGGGCACCAGTCGCTGGGCGATCGCCCCCCTGAGGGTCGCGGAGAGCATCACCCGCGCCTGCTGCTGCAGGTGTGGCGGGAAGAAGTCGATGATGCGGTTGATCGTCTCCGTCGCGTCGAGGGTGTGGACGGTGGAGAGAACGAGGTGGCCGGTCTCGGCGGCGGACAGCGCCGTGCGCACGGTCTCCTCGTCGCGCATCTCGCCGATCAGGATCACGTCGGGGTCCTGGCGCAGGACCCGGCGCATCGCCCGCGCGAAGCTCTCGGTGTCCGACCCGACTTCGCGCTGGTTCACGATCGAGCGTTTGTCCTGGTGCAAGTACTCGATCGGGTCCTCCAGCGTGACGATGTGCTGGGAGCGGGTGCGGTTGATGTGGTCGATCATCGCCGCCAGCGTCGTGCTCTTGCCGGACCCGGTGGTTCCGGTGATGAGGATGATCCCCCGCTGCTCTTCGGCGAGGCTCGTGACCACCGGAGGCAGGCCGAGCTCCTCGACCGAGCGGATGTCGAACGGGATCGCCCGGCAGACGATGGAGATCGAGCTCCGCTGCCTGAAGGCGTTGACGCGAAAGCGAGAGAGGCCGGGGACCGAGTAGGAGAAGTCGGCCTCGCCGTCGGCCTCGAACTCGGTCTGGGAGCGGACCTCGGCGATGTCGTGGAACGCCTTCTCGGTCTCCTCCGGACCCAGCGGCTCGTACCCCTCGAGTGGGGCCAGTTCCCCGTGCACCCTGATGATCGGCGGGGCATTCACCTTGACGTGAAGGTCAGACCCTTCACGCTCGATGAGCGTACGCAGCGCTGAATCGATCTCAAACATCCCGGCTTTTATCGGCCAGGCTCAGGAATCCTTGACGTGATGTCACCTGGGCCGCCTCAGGGTCCAGCAGCTACGCCGAAGAGCTGGCAGGGTGCGAAGGAGCGGGACTGCCCCTCCCGCGGAGGCTCCTGGACGAACAAACCGAATCGCCGCAAGCGCTCAGCTGCGCAACGGTCTCCGGGGGAGGGGCAGTCCCGCTCCTCCCCCCGGGCAAGCTACTTAGGCGACCTCGCGCAGTTTTTGAGCCTCACCCAAAGACTGCAGCTTTTTCAGGCTCTGGTTCTCGATCTGGCGGATCCGCTCGCGGGTGACGTTGAAGGTGCGACCGACCTCGTCGAGGGTGCGCGGGTGCTCGCCGCCGAGCCCGTAGCGCAGCTCGAGCACGCGGCGCTCGCGGTAGGAGAGGTTCTCCAGCGCTTCCTTCAGCGCCTCTTTGGTCAGCAGATCGGCTGCCCGGTCGAACGGGGACTCGGCCTTCTCGTCGGCGATGAACTGGCCGAACTCGGACTCCTCCTCGTCGCCGACCGGCTTCTCCAGCGAGACCGGGGCCTGCGCGGAGCGCTTGATCGAGTCGACCTCCTCGGGATCGATCCCCGTCACGTCGGCGATCTCCTCCGGCGTCGGCTCGCGGCCGAGCTCGGTGACCAGCTTGCGCTCGGCGCGGCCGATCTTGTTCAGCTTCTCGACCACGTGGACCGGGATCCGGATCGTCCGCGCCTTGTCGGCGAGCGCGCGGGCGATCGCCTGGCGGATCCACCAGGTGGCGTAGGTGGAGAACTTGAACCCCTTGCGGTAGTCGAACTTCTCCGCCGCGCGGACCAGGCCAAGCGTCCCCTCCTGGATCAGATCGAGGAAGGGGAGGCCCTGGTTTCGGTAGTTTTTCGCGATCGAGACGACCAGTCGAAGGTTCGACTCGACCATTTTCTGCTTCGCGTCGAGGTCGCCGCGCTCGATCCGTTTGGCGAGTTCGACCTCCTCCTGAGCGGTGAGCAGGCGGACTTTGCCGATGTCCTTGAGGAACAGCTGCAGCGAGTCCGTCGTCATGTCCGGTTTCAGGTCGAGCGCCTGTTTCTGGCGGCGCCGGCCTTTTTTCCCGGTGTCCATCGGCATCGCTTCAGCGGCGGCTTTCTGAGCCGGGTCCATATCCTCGACGAGCTCGATTCCCGACTTCTCGAGGTGGCCGTAGAGGTCCTCGACGTCAGACTCGTCGAGATCGACCTCGGAGACCGCCGAGGCGATGTCGCCAAAGGTCAGCACGCCGAGCTGCTGCCCGCGATTAATGAGGTTCTTGACCTCCTCCAACTCCTGAAGCTCTGCTACCAGCATCTCTTGTCTACTCGTTTCCCTAGCTCTTCGTGTTTAGTCCTGGGCGATGAAATACCGTCGCAACCCGAAAGTCGCGCCGGACGATGAAAAAGCGGACCGACGACATGGTCCGCGAAGTAGTCCGCCAAAAGTCATTATGCCCAGCAGGGCACGCGCCAAACTCCATCAAACGCGTGTTCGCATAATAGTCGCTTCAGTTTGTGAAGTCAATGCCTAGCTCGCTGCGCCATCCCCGCCCCTGGTTACGCGCCTTCTGGCAGCGCGCTTACGAGGAGAACGTCACCGGCCTCTCGGCGATGGTCGCCTACAACCTGATGCTGGCGGTCTTCCCCTTCGCCCTGCTCGTGCTCTTCGTCTTCGGCCAGGTGCTGAAGATCGGCGGGGTCGAGGCCGGCGTGATCAACGACCTGCAACGGCTGTTCCCAGACACCGAGCAGGACACCCTGGCCGACATCCTCAGCCGAATCGAGGACAACTCGACGACGATCGGGATCGCCGCCTTCCTCGGCTCGCTGTGGATCGGCGCCTCCTTCTGGGGTGCGATGGACACCGCTTTTTGCCGCATCTACCACGTCGAATGCCGCGGCTGGGTCGAGCAGAAGCGGTTCTCCTTCGCGATGCTGGGCGTCGTCCTCCTCTTCATCGCCGCCAGCATCTTCGTCCCGGCGCTCGAGAGCGCGGTGCTCTCCAGCACCGACAAGCTGCCCTTCGGGCTCTCCGACATCAAGGCCATCGACAGCCTGCTGCTGCTCGTCGCCGCCCTGCTCGTCACCTTCGGGATCTGCGTGGTCATCTTCTGGGCGGTGCCCAAAGGCCACATGCCCTGGCGGGCGGTCTGGCCGGGGGCCGCCTTTGTCACGATCGGCGCCGGCCTGGCGAACTGGCTCTTCCCGTTCTACCTCTCGAACGTCTCCAGCCTCTCCCGCCTCGGATCGACCCTGGGCTTCATCCTGATCGCCCTGCTCTGGTTCTACGTGCTGAGCCTGGCGCTGATGGTCGGCGCGGTGATCAACTCGCTGCGCCACGAGTTCCACGACACCGGCGAACTGCCCTACCGGCGCGCAAAGGCCCCCTGCGCCGACTGCGGAGGCTCGGGCCAGACCCCGGCTCCGCCGACCTCTTCACCGGCCGGCAATTAAAAACTGTCATATTTCGGTGCAACGGTTTGCGCCTGGGAGGGACCCCGAAAGCGCGGGCCGGCACGTCCGATCCCCCGCGGATGAGAGAATCGCCCCCGATGCAAAAACATTCGAGTTCTGAAATCGCCTCCAATGTTCTGGAGCCGACGATTCCTCCCGACATCGGGGCCCTCTCGCAGCGCGAGCGAATCGTCGAGGCGATGATCGAGAGTTGCGCCGCAAAGACCTACGCGGCGACGACGATCACCGACATCGTCGGTGGGGCGAGGATCTCGCGGACCACGTTCTACAAACGCTTCCCCGACAAGCGGGCCTGCTTCGACGCCGCCCTCGACGCCTGCATCGAGGAGGTGCGGGCGACCGCCGCCGCCTCCCACTCGCCCGCCGACCCCCCGGCCGAAGCGGTCCGCAGGGCCACGACCGCGGTCCTCGACCTGATGGCCAAGAGGCCGGCGCTCGCCCAGCTCCTGGCCGGCGACGCGCACTCGGTCGAACCGGCCGTCCTCAGGCGCTATCGGAAACTGCTGCTGCCGGGGCTGGAAGCGCTCTGGGCCAGCGCGGGCGAGGTCCCCCAGCCCCACATCGACCCGCGCCTGGCCTTCGGCCGGGCGCAGGTGTTGATCTTCGACCAGATCGCAGCCGGTCGTGCCGACAGGCTGCGCGAGCTTCGTCCCGAGCTGGTCTACCTCGCCGTCGCACCGTTCGCCGGACACCAGGAGGCCCTGCGACAGTCAGAGCTCGCCACGGAAGGGGTGGACGATGGCGGATGAGCTGGCCACCGGCGAGGTCGTCGACCTGCGCAAATGGCGCCTGCCGCGCGGGCGGCACGGGCTGCCCCGGGAGCTCGTCACCCGTTCCCAGCGCGAGCGCCTGCTGGCGGCGGTCGTCAGGGCCACGGTGGACAAGGGCTACGAGGCCACGACCGTGGGGGACATCCTCGGCGAGGCCGGCGTCGGCAGGGAGAGCTTCTACGAACTGTTCGCCGACAAGCGCGAGTGCATGCTGATCGCCCACGCCATCCTCATCGACCACCTCGAGGAGAGAGTGCGGGCCGTCTACCTGCAGCCAGGGCCCTGGGTCGACCGGGTTCGGGATGCGCTGGCGACGACGCTGCAGTGGTTCGCCGGCGACCCGACCGCCGCAAGGTTCACGCTGGTCGAGCTGTCGGCCGTCGGACCGGCCTCGCGGGCCCGCTTCCAGAGCGACTTCACTCGCTTCGTCGACCTGCTCGACGAGGGGTTGGACGAGGCCGGGCCGGACCCCGCCGTCGCTCGCGCCACCAGCCTCGCGGTGGGCGCCGCCCTCGCCAGGATCTATGAGGAGGTCCTGCTCGGCCGTGCGGCGCAGCTGCCCGACCTGCTCCCGGAGCTGACCTACGAGGTGCTGGTCCCCTTCCTCGGCGAAAAGGCCGCGCGAGCGGAGGCGCGGCGCGCCGAAGCTAGCGCCCGATGAGCGCTCGGTGGAGGCCGCTCACGAGCCCTTCGGCGAGCTGAGGGCCACCGCCGAAGCGGAGCAGCTCCGGCCGGTCCTCGACGATCGCGTCGAACCAGTTGCTGGTGGAACCGGTCGCGAAGGCACCCTGCGCGGACCGCACGCCGGGCTCGCAGGCGACCACCGCGCCCCGCTGGACCGTCACCTCCACCCCGGCCTGCCCGCGCAGCCCTGGCGCGCCCTCGACCTCCAACCGGCAGCTGCCGCTGAGCGCCTCGTCGAGGCCGACCAGCGGCGTGGCGAGCATGAAGGCCGCCTCGATGTCGATCCGGGTCACGGGCGCCGCCTCTTCGCCCAGATGGAGCCGCTCGCAACGGCTCGCGGCCGCAATCGGGACCACGCCCCGCCGGGCCCACTCGGTAACCCCGTAGGGGATGCGGGTGCCCGGGCTCGGCCGCGCTTCGATCAGGTTCGCCATCCGCATGCTGGACAGTCGTCGCTCGAGCGCCGGGTAGCTGAGCGCGGCGATCTGGCTGTCGAGTTCGGTGAGGGACATCGGCTGAGCGGCGAGGCCACCCATGATCGTCGAGCCCCAGCCGTCGATGAACGCCCTGATCGTGCTCTTCGCCTTTTCGGAGCCCAGCAAGATCGGACCTTCCGGGGCTCGGCCGAGCCAGGTCTCGAGCAGCCCCGCGACGTCGAGCAGCTCTTTGCCCATCGAGGTCAGATCGTTCTCGACCGCGTGGGGCGTCTCCTTCGCCGAGTTCCGGGCCAGCGCGCCGACCTCGCTCAGGATCCGCAGGTGTCCGCGCAGCGTCGTCTGCGCGGGCAGCCCAGCGGCCTGGCGCAGCTCGGCCAGTCGCATCGGGCGATCCGAGAGCGCCCGCAGGATCGCCAGGTTCAGCGGCGTCGCCAGAAGGGTCAGCACCCGCTCGCCGGCGCGGAGCCCGCCGTTGCCCGTCGTGCGGTTTGGCGCGACCGGCTCCTCGCCGGCGCCATCGCCATCTGAAAGCTGCGCGGGGGCCGACATCTCGCTCTGCCGGCAGATTATCAAGGGTTTTTTATTAGTACTTGCTTATCTTATTAACGAACGGCGGGTTCTATCGCGGCCCCGACCGAGATTCGCGCCTCAGCCGTAGCGCTCGCCGGTGACCTGGCGCAGCTTCGAGCGGTCGTGGCGGGCCTGGATGCGCCGCACCGTGCCCGAGCGCGAGCGCATCACCAGGGATTCGGTGCTCGCCCCGGGGCCGCGGTAGCGGACGCCCTGGAGGACGTCGCCGTCGGTGACGCCGGTGGCTGAGAAGAAGACGTCGCTGCCGGAACAGAGGTCGTCGGCCGTGAGCACGCGGTCGAGGTCGTAGCCGGCGTCGACCGCCTCCTGGCGCTCGCCGTCGTCGCGAGGCCAGAGGCGACCGATCATCTGGCCGCCCATCGACTTCAGGGCCGCCGCCGAGATCACCCCCTCGGGCGTCCCGCCGATCCCCCAGAGCAGGTCCACGGGCGAGCGGTCGCTGACCGCCAGCAGCGCCGCCGAGACGTCTCCGTCGGTGATCAGGCGGATCCGCCCTCCTGCCTCGCGCACCTCTCGCATCGCCTCCTCGTGGCGGGGGCGGTCGAGCATCACCACGGTCACGTCGCCGACGCTCCCCCCCTTGCGCTCGGCGATCAGCTTCAGCATCTCGGGCAGCGGCCGGTCGAGGTCGAGGAGGTCGGCGATCTCCTCCCCCGCCGCCATCTTCTCCATGTAGACGCACGGGCCCGGGTCGAACATGGTGCCGCGCTCGGCAAGCGCGATCACCGCGAGGGCGCTGGGCATGCCGAGCGCGCAGAGCCGGGTCCCCTCGAGCGGGTCGACGGCGATGTCGACCACGGGCGGCGTGCCGTCGCCGATCTTCTCGCCGTTGTAGAGCATCGGCGCCTCGTCCTTCTCACCCTCGCCGATCACCACCACCCCGTCCATCGAGACCGAGTCGAGGACGAAGCGCATGGCGTCGACGGCCGCCTGATCGGCGGCGATCTTGTCCCCGCGCCCGACCCAGCGGGCCGAGGCCAGGGCCGCCGCCTCGGTGACCCGGACCAGCTCCAAGGCAAGGTTGCGGTCGGGCTTCGCGGCCGGCGATCCGTCCATGGGCAGCACCCTATCCATGACCGTCGGAGGTAGGGTCCGCACATGGACCGATGGGGACTGACCCTTCCGCTTGCCGGGGTGCCGCTTGCCGACCACCGCCAGCTCGTGCAGCGCGCCGAGGCGGCGGGCTACACCGACTTCTGGACCGGCGAGACCAGCGGCCCGGACGGCTTCACGCCGCTCACCCTGAGCGCCGCCTGGACCGAGCGGGCGCGGCTTGGCACCGGCATCGTCGGCGTCTTCCAGCGCGGGCCAGCCCTGCTCGCCCAGGAGGCGGCGGCGCTGGCCGACGCCTCCCGCGGCCGCTTCGTGCTCGGGATCGGCTCCTCCTCCGACCGGATCGTCGAAGGCTGGAACGGGATCCCCTTCGAGAAGCCGCTGACCCGGGTCCGCGAGACCGTCGAGTTCCTCCGCACCGCGCTCGACGGCGAGCGCACCGCCTCGGGCTTCAAGCTCGAAGCGCCACAGGCGGAGCGGGTGCCGATCGTGCTGGCTGCGCTGCGCGGGAAGATGCTCGAGCTGGCGGTGGAGCAAGCCGACGGCGCCTTCACCAACTTCCTGCCCCTGAACGGGCTGCCGAAGGTGACGGCCCAACTGAAGGACGCCCCGGAGGGCTTCGAGCTGCTCTGCCGGTTCTTCTGCCTGCCCGGAGAGCGCGAGCAGGTGGAGCCGCTGGCGCGCTTCATGTTCTCCTCCTACGTCACCGTCCCCGTCTACACCGCCTTCTACCGCTGGCTCGGCTACGGCGAGCAGATCGACCCGATGGTCGCCGCCTGGGAGGCGGGCGACCGCAAGGCCGCCGCCGCGGCTGCGCCCTGGGAGGCGATCGAGGAAATGTTCCTGTTCGGGACGCCGGAGGAGATGAAGGAGCGGCTCGCCAGCTTCGTCGCCGGCGGGGTCACCCTGCCGATCCTCACCCCGATCGTCACGCCTGACAAGCTCGGTGAGGCGATCGACGCCCTGGCGCCGGCCTAGCAGGCGGATTCACGAAGGAGAGCACGAGTGAGCATCACCCTGGAATCGACTCCTGCGGCCGACGGCTTCCGGATGCCGGCCGAGTTCGAGCCGCACGCCGGCTGCTGGATGGCCTGGCCCGAGCGGCCCGACAACTGGCGGCTCGGCGCGAAGCCGGCCCAGCGCGCCTTCGCCGCCGTGGCGGAGGCGATCGCCGCGTCGGAGCCGGTGACGATGGGGGTTTCCGACCGTCAGTTCGAGCACTGCCGCTCGATGCTCTCGCCGGCGGTGCGGGTGGTGGAGCTGTCCACCGACGACGCCTGGATGCGCGACTCCGGCCCGACCTTCGTCGTCGACGGTGATGGTGCGCGAAGAGGGGTCGACTGGCGCTTCAACGCCTGGGGCGGCCTCGACGGCGGCCTCTACTTCCCCTGGGACCGCGACGAGCGCGTCGCCGCCAAGGTCCTGGAGAGCGAAGGGGCCGACCGTTACCGCGCCCCGTTCGTGCTCGAGGGCGGCGCGATCCACGTCGACGGAGAGGGAACCGTCCTCACCACCGAGGAGTGCCTGCTGAACCCCAACCGCAACCCCGACCTCTCCCGCGAGCAGGTCGAGCGGGGGCTGCGCGACTACCTGAGGGTGGAGAAGGTCATCTGGCTGGGCGCCGGGGTCTTCAACGACGAGACCGACGGCCACGTCGACGAGCTCGCCTGTTTCGTCCGGCCCGGGGTCGTCCTGCTCACCTGGACCGACGACGAGTCCGACCCCCAGCACGCGATCTCCCACGACGCGAGGGAGCGGCTGGAGGCGGCGACCGACGCGCGCGGCCGCTCGCTCGAGGTCGTCCTGATCCCCTCCCCGGGGCCGGTGACGATCACCGAGGAGGAGGCGGAGGGGGTCGATCCGGTCGAGGGCACCCTCCCCCGCCAGCCCGGAGATCGCCTCGCCGGCTCCTACGTCAACTTCTATGCGGGCAATTCGAGGATCGTCCACCCGCTGCTCGACGAGCGCTACGACGAGCAGGCGGCCGAGGTCCTGCGCAGCTGCTTCCCCGATCGCGAGATCGTCGGCCTCCCGACCCGCGAGATCCTGCTCGGCGGCGGCAACATCCACTGCATCACGCAGCAGGTGCCGGCGGCCTGACGCTCAGGCCGCCGGGCGGGCCAGCGAGAGGGCGTAGTCGCCGGCGGCGTCGGTGAACCAGCCGCTCATCTCCAGGCCCGCCTTCCGGTAGACGGCCTCCAGCCGCTCGCGGGTGAACTTGGTCGAGATCTCGGTCCGCATCTCCTCGTCGGCCGCGAAGCGGATCTCGAGGCCGATGTCGTCGAGGGTGACGGTCTGCTCGACCCGCGAGCGCAAGCGGATGTCCATCCGCTCCTCCTCGGCGTCGTAGCGGGCGACGTGGTCGAAGGCGTCGAGGTCGAAGTCGGCGCCCAGCTCGCGGTTCAGGACCTGGAGAACGTTCTTGTTGAATTCCCCGGTGACGCCGGCGGAGTCGTCGTAGGCGGCCTCCAGGCGAGCGGTGTCCTTGACCAGATCGGTGCCGAGCAGGAGATGGTCGTCGGCCCCCAGCAGCGCCGCGATGCGCCCGAGGAACTCGCCGCGCTGGTCGGGATAGAGGTTGCCGACGGTGCCGCCGAGGAAGGCGATCAGGCGGCCGCCCTCGTGGTCGGGGATGCGCTCCAGGTGGTGCTCGAAGTCGCAGACCAGGCCGCGAACCGCGAGCCCCGGGTACTCCTCGACCAGGACGCGGGCGGTTTCGTGGGTGATCTCCTCGGAGATGTCGACCGGGACGTAGGTCTGCAGGCAGCCGGCGTCGCGCATCGCGCTCAGCAGATGCCGGGTCTTGGCCGCCGATCCGGAGCCCAGCTCGATCAGGGTGCTGGGGGCGCCGGCGGCGGCGAGGATCTCGGCGGAGCGGTCGGTGAGGATCCCGCGCTCGGCCCGGGTCGGGTAGTACTCGGGCAGCTCGGTGATCTGCTCGAACAGCTGCGAGCCGCGCTCGTCGTAGAAGTATTTCGGCGAGAGCTCCTTCGGCTCGGCGGTGAGGCCGCGGCGAACGTCGCGTGCCATCGCCGCGGCCGAGTCGGCGTCGAGGTGGACGTCGATCGCGATCATGCGTCCCTCGCGCAGCGCAGGCCGGCGAAGATCTGGCTTCGCTCCGGCAGGTCCCAGTTGCGAAAGCTCGGCCGGACGACGTGGGGATGGGTCGCCCACGAGCTTCCCCGCAGCACCTTGTAGGTATCGCCGAAGAAGGGCTCGGAGTACTCCGGGTACGGGAACGCCTGGAAGCCGGGATAGGCGAGGAAGTCCGAGGACGTCCATTCCCAGACCTGCCCGACGCTCGCCAGATCGGGCCGCGCCGCCTCCCACTCCTGCTCGCTCGGCAGCCGCTTTCCCGCCCAGCGGGCGAAGGCGTCGGCCTGGTGCCAGGAGACGTGGATGACCGGGTGGGTGGGGTCGATGGGGGCGTGGCGGCCCATCGCCGCGCTGGCCCAGCCGCCGTCGCCGTCTGGCTCCCAGTACATCGGCGGCTCCGCCCCGGTCTCGACCATGAAGGAGAGGTAGGCCCCGTTCGTCACCGGCGCGCGGTCGATCTCGAACGCCGCCAGCTCGACCGGGTGGCGAGGCCGCTCGTTGTCGTAGGCGAAGCCCTCTTGCGGAGCTCCGACCGGGTACTCGCCGGCCTGGACGGCGACCGTCTCAGGGCCTTCGGCGATCGGCTTCGTCACACCGAGGTCATCCCGCACCGGCTCGTAGTCGTCGACCATCTGCAGCAGCTGCAGCATCGTCTCGTTGTGCTGGAACTCGTGGGCGATCAGCATCTCGTAGACGAACCCTTCCCGCAGCAACGGGTCCTCGGCCCCCGGCCCGATCTCGACCCCTTCGAGGACCTCGAGGGTGCGCTCGCGGACGTCGGCCATGTAGGAGCGCAGCTCGTCGTCGCGCAGGATCGGCAGCTCGCCCCGGATCCTGCGCGGGTTCTCGATCGCGTCGTAGAAGCGGCCCAGCTCGCCCCGCATCGGCTCCCGGTCGCCGATCGTCTGCACCAGCCAGAGCTCCTCGAAGTTGGCGATGTGGCCGAGGTCCCAGGCGAGGGGGCTGAGAATCGGCGAGTAGACGCGGTTGCGCTGCTCGTCGTCGAGGGGCTCGATCAGCTCCAGGGTGCGCGCCCGCGCCTCGGAGAGCATTTCCGCGATCGCTGCCTTGGAGCCGCTGGTGAGCGCCGTGGCGATCCGAAAACCCTACACATCCCCCGATAGTGTGCCCAGCGATATGGAGATCGAGGGAGCGGGAGCACTGGTCGCCGGCGGGGCATCGGGCCTCGGCGCGGCGACGTCGCGGGCGCTGGCCGAGGCCGGTGCGAAGGTCACCATCGCCGACCTCAACGCCGAGCGGGGCGAGGCGCTGGCAGCGGAGCTGGGCGCCGAGTTCGTCCAGGCCGACGTCACCGACGCCGATGCGGTGCAAGCCGCGGTCGAGCGGGCATCGGCGGCCGAGCGCGGGCTGCGGATATCGGTCTGCTGCGCCGGGATCGGCTGGGCCCAGAAGGTCGCCGGCTCGCAGGGGCCGCACAACCTCGAATACTTCTCGAACGTCATCGGGGTGAACCTGATCGGCACCTTCAACGTGCTGCGCCTGGCCGCCGCGGCGATGATCGCCAACGAGACCGAGGGCGACGGCGAGCGCGGCGTCTGCGTCAACACCGCCTCGATCGCCGCCTTCGACGGACAGATCGGCCAGGTTGCCTACGCCGCCTCCAAGGGCGGGATCGTCGGCCTGACCCTGCCGGCCGCCCGCGACATGGCCTCCAAGGGCGTGCGGGTAATGACGATCGCCCCCGGCCTCTTCGACACGCCGCTGCTGGCGGCCCTCCCCGAGGAGGCGAGGGAATCGCTCGGCGCCGGCGTCCCCTTCCCACCTCGCCTCGGATCCCCGCCCGAGTACGCGCGCCTGGTCTGCGACATCGTCGCCAACCCGATGCTGAACGGCGAGACGATCCGCCTCGACGGCGCCCTGCGGATGCCGCCGAAGTAGCGACGAGGACTGCGTTTTGCATCCCTGGTATGCAAAACGCAGTCCTCGTCCGTAATCAGTTCGTTCCCGTCGCCTCGGGGTCGTGCCAGACGCGCTTGAGCCAGGGTGGGGAGATCGCGAAGCGGGCGCTGGTCGCGGCGGCGATCGGCTCCAGCGGGACCAGGTGGACGCGGCGGCCGGGGGTATAGCGGTCGACGTGGGGGATGCCGACAGCGTTGCCGGCGTGGCTGCCACCGGAGACGAACAGGAGGTGGGTCACCGGTCCCCAGCCGTTTTCGGGACGGGCCCCGATCGCTTCGGCCGCGTCTCGGACCGGCCCGATCCCGGCGTCCGAGCCCCAGTTCTCGTCGCCACGGTCGTGGTTGTAGCCGGCGTGGGAGGTCGCACGCTGGTCGACCTGGCCGTCCGGCCCGATTCGGAGCTGCACCCCCTCCCAGTCGTCGCGGTGGAACCCCCTCTTGCCGACGATTGGAAGATCGCGGAGGGTGGCGGAGTCCGCGTAGTAGGTCCAGTACTGGATGTAGAGGTTGCCGGCGCGGGGGCCCGAGCAATCGGCCCCGGCGGCTTCGGCGTGCTCGGCGGCGCCGGCCCGGCAGTCGACCACGTGGACGAACGCGGTGACGGGCAGCCTGCGGTCGGTGCGGTGGATGAGGCCGCGGGCGGAGCCGTCGCCGCAGGCAGTGCTGCGGCAGCGGCGGAAGTCGATCGGCACCGCGCGCGAGCCCTCCTCGAAGGCAAGGGTGGGCATGTGGCGCCGCACGAGCTTGCCGATCTCGGTCCCGTAGGCCGCGACCAGCACCGGCTCGTCCCCGCACCCATCCGCCATCGCCACCGCGCAGAGGATCCGCGAGGCGACCGCCCGCCCGAGCGCTGCCCCCGGCACCCGCACGCCCGCCGCCGCCAACCCCACCAGCAACAGGGCGACAACGCACAGCGTCCCCACCCACTCCACCGTCCCCTGCCCCCGCTCCGACCGCATGGGCCGACGCTAGGCGGGTACGTCCTACACGTGTGTGTCCGGTGCGCCAACTCGCGCACCGGCGTGTGTCGAGTTAGAGATTCTGGATCTCGGCGGCGATGTCCGCCGCGGCCTTCTTGGCGTCGTCGAAGAGCATCGACGTGTTCGGTTCGTAGAAGAGGTCGTTGTCGATGCCGGCGAAGCCGGGACTGAGCGAGCGCTTGATCACGATCACCTGCTGGGCCTGGTCGACCTCGATGATCGGCATCCCGGCGATCGGGCTGTCGGGGTCGTTCTTCGCCGCCGGGTTGGTGACGTCGTTGGCGCCGACGATCACCGCCACGTCGGTCCGAGGCATCTCCGGGTTGATGTCCTCCATCTCCCTCAGCTGCTCGTAGGGCACGTCGGCCTCGGCCAGGAGGACGTTCATGTGACCCGGCATCCGCCCGGCGACCGGGTGGATCGCGTAGCTGACGGTGACGCCGCGCTGCTCCAGCTCGTCGGCGACCTCCTTGATCGCGTGCTGGGCCTGGGCGACGGCGAGGCCGTAGCCGGGGACGATCACCACCGAGTCGGCGTAGGCGAGCTTGATCGCCGCGTCCTGGGCGCCGATCGAGACGTGCGGGCGTTCCTCGGTGCTGCCGGCGGCGCCGCCGGACGGCGCCCCGCCGAAGCCGGCGAAGAGGACGTTGGCGACGGAACGGTTCATCGCCGTCGCCATCTCCATCGTCAGGATCGTTCCGGAGGAGCCGACCAGGGTGCCGGCGACGATCAGGGCGACGTTGTCGAGCGCGAACCCGGCGGCAGCCGCCGAGAGCCCGGTGAAGGCGTTCAGCAGCGAGATCACGACCGGCATGTCGGCGCCGCCGATCGGCAGCACGACGAGGTTGCCGAGCAGCGCCGCGGCGAGCAGGATGCCGATGAAGATCGCCTGCGAGGGGTCGCCGTTGTTGGCGGCGATGTTGACGCAGGCGGCGACGATGCCGATCAGGAGCAGCGCGTTGATCACCTGCTGGCCCGGCACGGCCAGCGGGCGCGTCGGGATCAGGTCCTGGAGCTTGGCGAAGGCGATGTTCGAGCCCCAGAAGGAGACCGACCCGACCACCGCGGCGAAGAGGACCGGAATCAGGGTGTCGAGCGGGATCTCCTCACCGAGGGAGATGCCGTGGCGGATCTCAGACCAGGCGATCAGGGCGACCGCGCCGCCGCCGACTCCGTTGTAGAGGGCGACCATCTGCGGCATCTCGGTCATCTGCACGCGGACCGAGGCGATCACGCCGACGGCGGTGCCGACGCCGAGGCCGGCCACGATCAGGCCCCAGTTGCCGATCCCGTCGAGCAGCAGGGTCGTCACCACGGCGATCGCCATGCCGCCCGCCGCCACCAGGTTGCCCTGCTTGGCCGTGGTCGGGTGGGTGCCCCGTTTGACGCCGATGATGAAGAGCGAGAAGGCGACGATGTAGAGCGCGGTGGCGCCGTCGCCACCGGGCTGCAGGACGGCAGGGACCATCAGGGCCCGCCCTTCCCGTCGCCGTCGGCCTTCGGTTTCGGTTTTTTGGAGAACATCCCGAGCATCCGGTCGGTGACCATGAAGCCGCCGACGATGTTGATCGCGCCGAAGGCGATCGCGATCGTGCCGATCACGTACTCGAGCGAGTCGTCGGCGTAGCCGACGACGATCAGGCCGCCGAGCATGACGATCCCGTGGATCGCGTTGGTCTGCGACATCAGCGGCGTGTGCAGGGTCGTCGGCACCTTCGAGATCACCTCGAAGCCGACGAAGGCCGCAAGCACGAAGATCGTGATCTCGGTCATCAGGCTCATCGCTATTTCGCCGCCCTCTCGTTCTTGATCTCGCCGGCCTGGGTGATGCAGGCGGCAGCGACGATGTCGTCCTCGAAGTCGACCTTGACCGCGCCGTCCTCGCCGACCAGCAGCCCGAGCAGGTTCTCGAGGTTCTTCGCGTAGAGCTGGGAGGCCGGCGCGGGCATCTCGGAGGCGAGGTTGCGCGGCCCGAGCACCTTGACGCCGTTCTCGACCACCGTCTCGCCGGCCTGGGTCAGCTCGCAGTTGCCGCCGGTCTCGGCGGCGAGGTCGACGATCACCGACCCCGGCGCCATCGCGCGGACGGCGTCGGCGGTGATCAGGAGCGGCGCCGGGCGCCCCGGGATCGCGGCCGTGGTGATGATGATGTCCTGCTTGGCGGCGTTCTCGGCGAGCGCGTCGCGCACCTGCGCGTTCTCCTCGTCGGTGAGCGGTCGCGCGTAGCCCCCCTCGCCCTCGGCGTCGGGGATGAAGTCGAGTTCCAGCGGCCGGCCGCCGAGCGAGGCGATCTGCTCCCAGGCGGCGCGGCGGATGTCGAAGCCGGTGACGATCGCGCCCAGGCGCTTGGCGGTGGCGACCGCCTGCAGGCCGGCGACGCCGGCGCCCAGCACCAGCACCTTGGCCGGCGGCACGGTGCCGGCGGCGGTGGTCATCATCCCGAAGAAGCGGCCGGACTCGCGCGCCCCGATCAGCGTCGCCGCGTAGCCGGCGGCGGCGGCCTGGGAGGACAGCGCGTCCATCGCCTGGGCGCGCGTGGTGCGCGGGATCGCCTCCATCGCGAAGGCGGTGACGCCCGCGGAGGCCAACGCCCGGTTGGTCTCCGCCGAGGTCCACGGCGCCAGGTGGGAGACCAGCAGCTGACTGGAGCCGAGGCGGCCGATCTCCTCGGTGCCGGGCACGGCGACCCGCAGCACGATCTCCGCGCCCCACGCCTCCTGGGCGCCGGCGAGAGTCGCCCCGGCCTCCTCGTACTGGGAGTCGGGATGCCCGGAGGCCTCTCCTGCGCCTGCCTCGAGGACGACGTCGACGTGCTCGTTGCGCTTCAGCGACTTCACCACGTCAGGGACCAGCGCGACCCGGCGCTCCCCCTCGGCGGTCTCTTTCGGCACTCCGATCCTCATGGCTGGCGGCGCGGTACGTTATGCGAAACGGTCAGCCGCGCGCCGCGACCCCGGCCATCGCGGCCAAGCGCTCGAGGGTGTGGAGCTGCTCGGAGCGCTCGACGTGCACCGGCGAGACGATCAGACGGTCGATGCCGGCGCCGCGGAAGCGCTCGACCCGCTCGGCGACCTCGGCCTCGGTGCCGACGAGCGAGGTGGCCTCGACGATCTCGTCCGGCATCGCCTCGAAGGCGCCGCCGCGGTCGCCCTCCTGGAAGCGCCGCTGCACCTCGTCGGCGACCTCGCCGAAGCCGAAGCGGTGGGCGAGGTCGACGTAGAAGTTGGTCTTGCGACTGCCCATGCCGCCGAAGTAGAGGACGAGGCCGGCCTTGACCACACTCTTCGCCGCCTCGAGGTCACCGTCGATCGCCACCTGCAGCGAGGGAGAGACCTCCAGGTCGGTGCGCTGCCGCCCGCCTTTCGCGAAACCGGCCTCGAGGTGCTCCCCCCAGGTCTGCTCGAAGGCCTCGACGCTGAAGAAGATCGGGATCCAGCCGTCGGCGATCTCGGCCGCCATCTCGACCGATTTGCGCCCGATCGCACCGACGAAGACAGGGATCCGCTCGCGCAGGGGATGGAAGTTCAGCTTCAGCGGCTTGCCCTCCCCGTCGGGGAGCGGCAGCGTGTAGTGGGTGCCGTCGTGCTCCACCGGACCCTGGCGGGCGACGATCTCCCGCACCACTTCGATGTACTCGCGGGTCCGGCCCCAGGGCTTCGCGTAGGGCACGCCGTACCAGCCCTCGGAGACCTGCGGGCCCGACGGGCCGAAGCCGAAGAGGAAGCGGCCGCCGGAGAGCTTGTCGATCGTCGCCCCGGCCATCGCGGCTGCGGCCGGTGGGCGCGCCGGGACCTGCATGATCGCCGCCCCGAGGTTGATCGTCTCGGTCTGCGCGGCCAGCCAGGCGAGCACGCTGACGACGTCGGAGCCGTAGGACTCCGCCGCCCAGACCGACTCGTAGCCGAGCCCCTCGGCGGCCCGCACCACCTCCACGGCGTCATCTCCAGCGGGCCCTATGCCCCAGTAGCCCAGATTGATTCCAAGCTTCAGCGCCATCCGGCCCGCACCCTATTGAATACGAGCAATGGGCACGGGCCACCCGACCACCGACCAGGGCCTCTCCAGCGGCGAGGCGGCGAAGCGGCTGCGCAAGCTCGGCCCGCCCCCCGAGACCTCCTCGCGCTCGACCTCGAGCATCGTCGCCGGCAACGTCTTCACGATCTTCAACGCGATCATCGGGGTCTTCTTCGTCCTCGACCTCGGGCTCGGCCTCTACGCGGACTCGATCTTCGGGCTGATCGCCGTGGTCAACTCCTACATCGGGATCCGCCAGGAGCTGAAGGCGAAGGCGACCCTCGACGAGCTGGCGGTCCTCGTCGCCCCACATGCCAGGGTGGTGCGGGACGGCGCCGTGGTCGAGCTGCTGGCGACCGAGGTCGTGCCGGGCGACCTGGTCCAGGTCGGCCCCGGCGACCAGCTCGTCGCCGACGGCGAGATCGTCGCCTCGCGGGGCATGACCCTGGACGAGTCGATGCTCACCGGCGAGGCCGACGGGGTCCGCAAGGAGGCCGGCGACCGGGCGCTCTCCGGGTCCTTCTGCATCTCCGGCTCGGGGGAATACGTCGTCGACGCGGTCCGCGAGGAGAGCTACGCCGGCCGAATCGCCGGCGAGGCGCGCGCCTTCCGCCATCCCCCCTCTCCCCTGCAGGTCGAGGTCAACAGTGTGATCGTCGCCTGCACCTACGCGATGGCACCGCTGGCCGTGCTCCTCATCATCACGCTGAAGGTGCGCAACGTCGACCTGGAGAGCGCGGCGCAGACCGCGACGGCCGGCCTGGTGACGCTGATCCCCGAGGGCCTGGTGCTGCTGATGAGCGTCACCTTCGCGGTCGCCGCGGTGCGCCTCGCCCGCCGCGACACGCTGGTCCAGCAGATGAGCGCCAGCGAGAGCCTCGCCGCGGTCGACACGATCTGCGTCGACAAGACCGGCACCCTGACCGCCGGCGAGCTGCGACTGGCCGCGGTCGAGTTCGCCGACGGCGTCGACCCGGCCGCGGGGGCGGCGGCGCTGGGGCGCTTCGCGGCCAGCGCCGGCGACCGCAACCGCACCCTGGAGAAGATCGCCGAGCGCTTCCCCGGGGAGGCCGAACGGGTCCGGGCCGAGGTCCCCTTCTCCTCGGAGTGGAAGTGGAGCGGACTGGCGCTCGCCAACGGGAGCTCGGGCGCCTCCACCTACGTGCTCGGCGCACCCGACGTCCTCGCCGAAGCGGGAGCCCTGACACTTCCTCCGGGGCTCGCGCGCAAGCTCGAGGAGGAGACCGCCGCCGGGCGCCGGGTGGTCGCCTTCGGCGAGTCCGAGGCTGCTCTGCCAGCCGATCCCTCCGCCGGCGCGGCGCCGCGGATGGCGCCGCTGGCCCTGGTCGTGCTGGAGGAGACCCTGCGGCCCGACGCCGCCGAGACGATCGCCGTGATGCGCGAGCAGGAAGTCGACCTGAAGCTGATCTCCGGCGACGCTCGCGCCACCGTCACCGCGGTCGCCTTCGCGGTCGGGGTGCCGCGCGACGCGGGGGTGGTCGAGGGGCCCGACCTGCCCGAGGACCCGGAGGAGCTGGCCGAGGTGGCGCTCGCCAACTCGATCTTCTGCCGGATCAAGCCGGAGCAGAAGAAGGCGCTGGTCGACGCCCTGGTCGACGCCGGGCGCTACGTGGCGATGATCGGCGACGGCGTCAACGACGTCCCGGCCCTGAAGCGGGCGCGGATGGCGGTTGCGATGGGCTCGGGCGCGCAGGTGACCAAGGGGGTCGCCGACGTGGTCCTGCTCAAAGACCAGTTCTCGCGGCTCCCCGAGGCGGTCGGGGAGGGGCGGCGGATCGCCCGCAACATCCACCGTCTCGGCCGCCTCTACCTGACCAAGACGGTCTACGCGGGGGCCCTGATCCTGCTGGTCGCGGTGCCGGGGTTCGCCTTCCCCTTCCTCCCCCGCCACCTGACGCTGGCGGCGTTCCTGACGATCGGCATCCCCTCCTTCGTGCTCGCCCTGGCGCCCTCCGACGGGCCGCTCTACCGGGGACGGCTGCTGCGGGCGCTGGCGGCCTTCGCGGTGCCTGCCGGGCTGGCCACGGCGATCGGCTCGATCCTCTCCTTCTTCCTCGTCGACACCGTCGCCGGCGCCAGCCTCGAGGCCGGGCGCACGGCAGCTACGACGACCTTGATCGTTCTCGGGCTCTCCTTCGTGCTCCTGCTCGAGCGTGGCCCCGGACGCGAGCACATCGCGATCCAGAGCTACATGCTCGCCCTCGTCGCCGGGCTCGGCGCCCTCTACGCGCTGATCCTCGCCGCCGCCCCGGTCCGCGACTTCTTCGAGATGGAGCTGATCAGCTCCGCCCAGTGGTTCCTCGCCCTGCTCGCCGCCGCAATCGGCCTGACGATCGCGAGTGTGCTCTGGCGATTGCCGCAGATCGAACGCCTGGAAAGTCCAGCGGGCGACTGACCAAGCAGATCAAGGACGCAGGGAGCGCCGTGTGCTCTGCACACAAGCGACCGAGGACGCCGATATGCGCAGGTCAGCCGGCCGCTGGCGGAATAACGAACTGGGTGACTATGAGATTGGCTGCCAGCTTCGACTCGCCCTCCCGGACCCGGTCGATCTTGACCTCGAGCACGATCGTGCTCCGACCGACGTGCAGCGGCGTCGCGACCGCGACGATCTCGTCGCCCGAGAGGCCCGCGCCGAAGACGTTCAGCTTCAGCTCGATCGTGGTGAAGTCGTGGCCCGGCGGGATGTTGCGGAAGGTGGCCCAGGCGGCGACGGTGTCGCCGAGCGCGGTCCAGGCGCCGCCGTGGACGTAGCCGCCGGGATGCAGGTGGCGGCGGTCGACGACGATCCGGCCCCGCGCGTGTCCGTCCTCGATCTCCAGCGGCTCGATCCCGAGATCGCCCGGGAAGCTGTCGCCGAGGAAGTCGCGGACGTTCTCCGGCGTGAGCAGCGAACGGTCGGTCATCTCGGCCGCGACCCTACCGTTCCGGGTCCAGGCCGAACCCCTCGAGGCCGTGGTCCCCGTAGGGCTCGTCGCGCTCCCGCACCGCCTCGCGGAAGCCGGACTCGGTGGCGCGGCGGACGAAGGCGTGTCCCTCCTCGGTGTGGCGGGCGATGCCGTCGAGGAAGGTGCCGAGGACCTGGGCCTGCGCCAGCCCCTGGGCGTGGACCGACTGGTTGACGAGCAGCTTCATCATCACCAGCTGGTTGATCGGCATTCCGGCGACCCGCTCCAGCAGCCGCTCGAAGCGGGCGTCGAGCTCCGCCGCCGGAGCGGCCTCGGTGGCCAGCCCCCACTCCGCCGCCTCGGCGCCGGTCAGCGAGTCCCCGGTCAGCAGCAGGCGCTTGGCGCGCATCGGCCCCAGCCGGCTGGCCCACATCGCCGTGGTCGGCGAGCCCCAGACGCGGGCCGGCGGGTAGCCGATCTTGGCGTCCTCGGCGATCACCAGCAGGTCGGAGCACAGCGCCATGTCGGTCCCCCCGGCCACGCAGTAGCCGTGGACCTTGCAGAGGACCGGCTTCTCGGAGTGGAAGAGGCTCATGAAGCCGCGCACGTTGCGCGACATGAACTGGTAGTCGGTGACCGGGTCCCAGTTGGTGTCGGGGGCGTGGTTTGCCCCGATCACAGCCGGGTCGAGCGGCGAGCCGGCCGGCGCCGACCCGCCCAGGCCGCTCATGTCCCCCTCGGCCGAGGCGACGAGGTCGTAGCCGCCGCAGAAGCCGCTGCCGTTCCCCGCCAGGGCGATCGCGTGCACCTCGGGGTCGAGGTTCGCCCGCTCGACGCAGTCGGCGAGCTCGACCGGCATCGCCTGGGTGATCCCGTTCCCGCGCGCGGGCCGGTTCAGCGTGATCCGGGCGACCCGCTCGCCCGTCTCGTAGGTGAGCGTCTCCAGCTCCAAGCGGAGCTCAGCTCATCCTTTCCACGAGCATCGCCTTGCCCTGACCTCCAGATACGCACATGGTCTCGATGCCGACCTGGTGGTCGTCGGTCTCCATCACGTTCAGCAGGGTGCCCATCATCCGCGCGCCGGTCATCCCGAACGGGTGGCCGAGGGCGATCGCGCCGCCGTGGGTGTTGAGCTTGTCGATCGAGATCCCGCATTCGTCCATGATCGGGATCACCTGGGCGGCGAAGGCCTCGTTCAGCTCCACCGTGCCGACGTCCCCGATCGTCATTCCCGCCCGGTCGAGCACCTTCTTGATCGCGCCGATCGGGGCCACGCCCATGTACTCGGGCTCGTTGCCCCAGGTGGCCGAGGTGACGATGCGGGCGCGCGGCGTCAGGCCCAGCTCCTTCGCCTTGGTGTCGCTCATCAGCAGGACCGCCGCGGCGCCGTCGTTGAGCGGGCAGGAGTTGCCGGCGGTGACTCCGCCGCCGCCGAACGCCTCCGGCAGTTCGGACAGCTTCTCCAGCGTCGAGGAGGCACGGGGGCCGTCGTCCCTGGCGACCTCGGTGCCGTCGGGCAGGGTCACCGGGACGATCTCGCGGTCGAAGAAGCCGTCCTCCTGGGAGCGCACCGCCAGTTCCTGGGAGCGCTGGGCGAACTTGTCCATGTCGGCACGGCTGACCTCGTAGTGCTTCGCCACGTTGACCGCCGTCTCGCCCATCGCGATGTAGGCGTCGGGCTGGCCGTTGTTGCCCTGGAGGTTGGTGTTCTGGTCCTCGGCCCCGGCGGCCTCGGTGCGCTCGTTGTAGCGGCTGACCCACTCGACGCCGACAGCCAGGTAGACGTCGCCCTCGCCGGCCTTGATCGCGTTGCCCGCCTGGCCGATCGCGTCGAGGCTGGAGGAGCAGTAGCGACTGATCGTCACCCCGTTGACCGTCTGCGGCAGCTTCTCGGACAGCAGGGAGACGATCCGGCCGATGTTGAACGCCTGCAGCCCCTGAGGCATGCCGCAGCCGCAGAAGAGATCCTCGATCGTCGCCGGGTCGACGCCCGGGTTGCGCTCGAGCAGCTGGTCGACCACGTAGGCGCCCATCTCGTCCGGGCGCAGCCCCGCGAGGGACCCCTTGAAAGCCCGGCCGATCGGGGTCCGCAGGGTGTCGACGATTACTGCTTCAGGCATGCGATTTCTCCTTAAACGCGAGTCGGTCTTGGTTGTCCGGCCAGCAGGGTAGTTGACCGACGTTGCGGGCGTATTCGTGCGGAAACGCACGTACTTCACGCGTCGTGTCCCCTAGCTGCGTTACATTCGCCGCAATCCACCTCGTGAATATCGCGAGCTTTGCCGCGCTGCGGCAGCGAAAGGAGGGTCCTTCATGCCCGAGGGCTACTGCGTCAAAGAGCGCAAGAAGGTCGAGATCAAGGACGCGAAACAGGTGACGATGAAGAACGGTCGCCCCGCCATCCAGGGCTTCTGCCCCGACTGCGGGACGAAGATCTTCAAGATCGGGAAACTCTAAGCCGGTCCCTGAAGCTGCCGCATCCCGGTGCCCGCGCGAGCGGGTGCCGGGTGTTGTCGTCTGACATCTTGCGTCTGACCTCTCTGTCGTCTGAACCTGAACAGGTTCTCTTGCGTAGGCCAGGTGTCGTGACTTTCACCATCAACCCCGTGACCCACTGAAGTGCCGACCGGGTCCCTCAGTCGTGAGCAGGACGTTCGCGCCGCGTACGCCGCCTATTCGGGTGAGTTGTACGGGTTCGCGATGCGCTCGCTCGGCGATTCCGGGCTGGCCGAAGAGGCCGTGCAGGAGACCTTCCTGCGGGCCTGGCGGGCCGGTGAAAGGTTCGATCCGAAGATCGGCTCGCTCAGGACTTGGCTGTTCGCGATCCTGCGCAACGTCGTGATCGACCTCGGTCGGGCGCGCTCGGTGCGCCCCGGGGTCGCAGAAGGAGGTGTGGAGCCATACGTCGAGCCGCTCGACGAAGCGTTGACGTCGTGGCAAGTCGAGGAGGCAATGCGACGGATCGGCGAGGACCACCGGCGCGTCTTGGTCGAGACGTACTACCGTGGTCGCCCCTACGCCGACGTCGCAGAGGAGCTTGGCGTTCCCGAGGGAACGGTCAAGAGTCGCGTCTATTACGGCCTGCGAGCCTTGCGGGTCGTGCTCGAGGAGATGGGCTATGAAGACTGACAGCTGTCGCGACTGGCGAGCATCGCTGGGCGCCTACTCACTAGGACATCTCAACGCCGACGAACGCGCCGGCCTGGAGGCGCATCTCGAGGGATGCCCGGATTGCCAGGCGGAGATCGAGTCCCTCAACGACGTCGCCAAGCTGCTGGCCTTCGCGGACCCCGCGCACTTCGGTCCCGCGCCGAAGCCCTCACCCGAGCTCGGCGAGCGCATCACCGCGACGATCGGCGCCGAGCGGCGGGTCAGTCGGCGGCGGCAGCGCCGGCGGCGCTTCGGGTTCGCGGCGAGCGGCGCCGTCGCCGCCACGGCAGCGGTGCTTGCGATCCTGGTCCTGCCCGGCGGCGGCAGCCAGCCGGTGCAACACGTCGAGTTCGTCTCGGCACCGCCCAACGTGACGATCTGGGCGAGTCTCGAGCCCCACGCCTTCGGCACTGAGATCCGCATGTACGTGAAAGGCGTTCGGTCCGGCACCCTCTGCCGCGTGTTCCTCCGAGACGCGCGCGGAGCATCGGTCTCGGCCGGCACCTTCCGGTACCGCTGGGGAGACGACTCGGGAGCGGTGCTGAGCTCCGCCCTCGACCTCTCCAACACGGCGGCGATCGAAGTGCAGGCGGGCGGGCGACGGTTCGTCGTGCCGGTTGACCGGCAAGCCATCTCGACGTAGAGACCTGCTTCAGCGCTTGCGGTAGGAGAGGCTGGGCGGAACCAGCTCTCGGACCTCGGCCAGCAGCCGGGCCGACAGCTCACCCGCCTCCTCGTCCTGCCGCGCCTGGCCGCCGGCGGGGTCGAAGAAGCGAATCCGGATCCGCGGCCGGCGGGGAAAGCCAGTGAGGTCCGAGGTTCCCTCGATTGCCACCAGGCTGACGTGGGCCTCGGGCACCTCCAGAGCGAGGCGACCGATGCCGCTGCGCGCGCGCAGCTCCTTTCCTCGCGACCGAGTCCCCTCGGGGAAGACGCCGATGCAGGCCCCCGCACGCAGCGTCTCGATCGCCCTTGCCAGGGCGTGGGCGTCGCCGGCGCCGCGCTCGATCGGGATCTGGCCCATCCCGTTGAGGATCGGCCCGAGCCCGCGCACGTCCCAGAGCGTCGATTTGGCGAGGGCGCGGATCTGGCGGCGGCGGCGGGCGGCGATGCCG
This sequence comes from uncultured Solirubrobacterales bacterium, assembly GCA_963799835.1. Taxonomy (GTDB): domain Bacteria; phylum Actinomycetota; class Thermoleophilia; order Solirubrobacterales; family 70-9; genus VAYN01. Next base: position 1,683,423 of record CAWCYE010000002.1, on the reverse strand, counting down.
ACCATGAGCGGGTCCCAGTGGCTGTCGTGGTTGCCGACGACCAGCAGCGGACCGCTCGTGGGCAGCGTGTCGAGGCCCTCCACCCTCAGCCTGCCCCAGGCGGCGACCGGCCGGTTGAGGGCCATGGCGACGCCGTAGGTGCGGGTCCGCTCGCGCATCGGAGACGTGATTTCTACGCGTTTGCGCACAATTCGGCCGAGCGGCCCGCGGCCGTGGCTATCATGAGCGCGTGGCCATTGGGAGATCTCGGGTCGCTCTACTCAGCCTGGCGTTGTGCATTGCCTCGGCGCTGATCGCGACTTCCGCCGCGTCCGCGGCCCCCAAGGGGTTCAAGTTCGGCGTCGCCTCGGGCGACGTCAGCAACAACTCGGCGATCCTCTGGGCGCGCGCGAACAAGGCCGGCACCGCGCTGTTGCAGGTCGAGCAGGGACGCGGGTTCGGGAGCTGCGACCTCGCCGATGCGCCGAAGAGGTTCAAGGCCAAGGCCACCAAAGGCAACGACTTCACTCTCCAGAAGAAGGTCACCGGCCTGCAGTCGGCGCGCCGCTACAAGTACCGCTGGTGCATGAGCGGCGGGCGGCGAAGCGCGGTCGGCCGCTTCGACACCGCGCCGGCCCCGGGGCAGGCGAAGACGATCCGGTTCGCGATCAGTGGCGACCAGGACGCCTCGCCGCTGCCGGGCACGACGACGCCCTTCTGGAACACCTTCGGCGTCCTCAACCGGATGCAGGCAGAGGAAAACCACTTCAACGTGATCATGGGCGACACGATCTACTCCGACTCCGAGGTCCCGGGGGTCGGCGGCGTCGCCGGCACCGCGGTGACGGTCTCCCAGAAGTGGGCCAAGTACCGCCTCAACCTGGGGCTGAAACCGTGGCCGAGGCTGCGCGGCGCGACCTCCTACTACGCGCACTGGGACGACCACGAGTTCATCAACGACTTCGCCCGCTCCCAGAACGTCTTCCCGGAGGAAGGCGGCAACGTCGAATTCAACGGCGAGCAGCTCTACAAGAACGGCGTCAAGGCCTTCCGCAACTACAACCCGATCACCTACTCGGCCCAGAACGGGATTTACCGAACCTTCCGCTGGGGCAAGAACCTGCAGATCTTCTTCCTCGACGAGCGCTCCTTCCGCAGCGCCAAGGCCGACTACGGCGGTGCCTGCGACAACCCGGCCGGGAGCGGTACTCCCGACCTCGCCCCTACCGCGCCGCCGGCAAGCCGGGCCCTGTTCTCGGCGATAGTCCCCTCGCTGGCGTCGCCGCCGCCGCCGGGCTGTCTCTCGATCGTCAACGACCCCAACCGGACGATGCTCGGGCAGCGCCAGCTGGAAACCTTCGAGAAAGCGGTCAAAAGCTCGACCGCGACCTTCAAGGTGATCATGAACGAGGTGCCGATCCAGCAGTTCTACGCGCTGCCCTACGACCGTTGGGAGGGCTATGCGGCGGAGCGGACGAAACTCCTCACCTACCTCAAAGACAACGTCAAAAACGTCGTCTTCCTGACCACCGACGTGCACGCCAACATGGTCAACGACGCCCGCCTGCAGACCCTCGAGACCGGCGGGCCGGTCAACACCGGGATCACCGAGGTGACGACCGGGCCGGTGGCGACCAAGAGCTTCGCCAACGAGATCAACAGCGCCGTCGGCAGCACCTCCGCTGCCACCGCGATCCGCGCCTTCTTCTTCAACGCCCCGCCCCCGACCGGCGTCGGGATGCAGTGCTCGGGCCTCGACCAGTACAGCTACGCGCAGGTCTCGGTGAGCCGCACCGCCCTCACGGTCGAACTGAAGGACATCGAAGGCAAACCGGTCCAGAACACCGCCGACATCACGAAATCGGCGGAACCCTGCCCGACCATCGTCATCCCCGCGCAGTAGCGGACCCCAGACAGGGGACTAAAGTGTCATTTGTGTCGCAGCGGCCGCTGGAGCTGATCCTCGCGCGAAACCTTATGTCCGCGCTCTCAACGCCTGCCTTCCTCGTCGACGAGGGAGGCGTGCTGGCGTTCTACAACGAGGCCGCCGGGATCCTGCTCGGCAGGCGCTTCGAGGAGCTGGGGACGGTCGGCCCGCAGGAGTGGGGAGCGCTCTTCGGCCCCTTCGACGAGGATGGAGAGCCGATCCCCTACGACGAGCTGCCGCTGGTCAGGGCGGTCCGCAACGGCCGCCCGGCTCACGCGGAGTTCGCGATCCGCTCCACCGACGGCGCCATCCACTCGGTCGAGGCCTCTGCCTTCCCGATCCTCACCGCACACGGCTCACGCGGGGCGATCGCGGTCTTCTGGCCGTCGCAGAGCGCCAACGGGGCCGGCCCGGCATGAAGGTGAAGCTGTGGGGAACGCGGGGCTCGATCCCCTCCCCCGGGCCGGAAACGATCCGTTACGGCGGCAACACCTCCTGCGTCGGCGTCACCCTCTCCGACGGCTCGCTCCTCGCCCTCGACGCCGGCACCGGCATCCGCTGCCTCGGACTGGCGCTGGGCAAGGAACCGACAAGGCTGCACATCCTGCTCACCCACCTCCACCTCGACCACATCCAGGGCCTGGTCTTCTTCGCGCCGGCCTTCCGCCCCCAGACCGAGATCGTGATCTGGGGCCCGGCCTCCCCGGAGGCGTCGCTGCGGGACCGCATCTCCCGCTACATCTCGGCGCCCCTCTCCCCGGTCGAGGTCCGCGAGCTGCCCTGCGACGTCTCCTTCCGCCACTGCCCGGAGACCGAGTGGGAGATCGGCCCGGCGCGGATCCGCGCCGCCTCGGTCGCCCACCGTGGGCCGACGCTCGGCTACCGGATCGACGACGGCGACTCTTCGCTCGCCTACATCCCCGATCACGAGCCGGCGCTCGGCGCCGACCTCGACCTGCTCGAGGAGGAGTGGATCTCCGGGCTCGGCCTCGCCCGTGGCGCCTCGCTGCTGATTCACGACGGCCAGTACGCCGACGCCGAGTACCCCGACCACGTCGGCTGGGGCCACTCGGCGCTGGCCCACTCGCTCTCCTTCGCGCGACGGGCCGAGGCCGAGCGCACCGTCCTCTTCCACCACGACCCGATGCACTCCGACGATTTCCTCGACCGTCTCGGCGCCGAAGCGCGCGAGGGCTGGGCGGCGCTCGGCGGCGACCCGGCGACGATCGAGCTGGCGGCCGAGCGGGCCGAGTACGAGCTGCCGGCGCGAAAACCGAGCCCAGCCGCAAGCGGCGGGGCGTTAGGCTGAACAAAGGATGCCGGCCACCCCCCGGATCGAGGCAGCGGCCCAGCGCTCCCATCAGGTGCGGGACGCGCTGGAAACGGCCCATCGGGCGCATGCCGGGCAGGTTCGCAACGGCAGCGGCGGGATGGCATACGTCGAGCATCCGCGCGGGGTTGCCGAGCTGCTCGCAGAGGAGGGATTCGGGGACGAGGTACTAGCCGCGGCGCTCCTGCACGACGTGGTCGAGGACAGCGAGATGACGGTCGGAGAGCTGCGAGACCTGTTCGGCTCCCCGATCGCCGAGATCGTCGCCGCGCTCAGCGACGACGAAACGATCGAGTCCTACCGCGACCGCAAGGACGAGCACCGGGAACGGGTCCGCGCCGCCGGCGGGCGGGCGCTGGCGATCTACGGCGCCGACAAGCTGAACAACGTCGGCAACCTTCGCCGCGCGCATGCCGCGGACGGCAGCGCCGTCGAGCGCGAATTCAACGTCCCGCTCGACCTCAAGCTCGACGTCTGGGCCGACGACCTGGAGATGCTTCGCCGCGAGGCACCCGAGCTTCCCTTCCTGGCGGAGCTCGAGACCGAGCTCAGCGGTCTTCGGGATGAACGAGCGGCTCCAGTCCCTCCGCCCGCAGGCTGAGCCTGCGTCGCAGCGGCAGCGCGAACCAGAAGAAGGCGAAGACGGCCACGGCCACGGCGCTGGTGATGACCGTCGCGGCGGTGCCGAAGAGCACGTCGGTGATCAGCATGATCGCCCCGGTCATCGCCAGCGCCAGGAAGACCAGGCCGGCGATCGCGAAGCGGTTCGAGTAGAAGACGAGCTGGCGCTTCTGCTGGTAGCGGAAGGTGAGCCGGTGGTAGGCGGAGGGAGAGATCAGGAGCACCGCCGAGATCGCCGTTAACAGGAGCGTCGCGAAGTACGCCCCCTTCTGGAAGGAGGTGATCTCGGTGAAGTTCTGCTGGAAGGGCACCGCGAGCAGGAAGGCGAAGAGGACCTGCACACCGGGCAGGGCCACCCGCAGCTCCTGCAGCAGCTCGCCGAGATTGCGGTCGAGACGCTCACCCTCGCTCTCGTCCCGCCCCGAGTCCCGTTCGGTGGCGTCGCGTCCCGACGATGCATCCTCCATCGCTTCACCATAGGCCAAATGATGTGGGCGGCGGCATAGGATCGCGGCACGATGGGACGGCTGGCGGTGATCCTCGGCAGCAACGCGCTCGGGCCGGGCGGCGACGAGATCGCAGCGGCGGCGGCCGAGCAGGGAGCGGCGATCGTGCAGCGGCACGGCGGGCCGAGGGCGTCTACGTCCTGCCCCACGGGATCGACCACGCACGCCAACCTGGCGCCGCTGGTCGAGCAGGGCTGCGACCGGGTACTGGCGATCGGCTCGGTCGGCTCGCTGAGCACCGAGCTGCCGGTCGGCAGCCTGATCTGCCCGCGACGACTTCATCGCCCTGCACGTCGGCGTCTCGGTCTTCGCCGACGAGCGCGCCCACAGCGCCCCGCGCTTCGACCCGCGCTGGCGCGAGGAAGTGATCTCCGCCTGGGAGGCGGGCGGCCAGGCGGCCGCGCGACGGCGGCGTCTACTGGCAGACGGTCGGCCCGCGCTTCGAGACGCCGGCCGAGATCCGCCTGATCGCCGCCCATGCCGACGTGGTCGGGATGACGATCGCCTCGGAGTGCGTCGTCGCGGGCGAGCTGGGGCTCCAGTACGCCGCCCTCTGCGTCGTCGACAACCTCGCCAACGGGGTCGGGCCCGGGACGCTCGAGCGTCGCCGAGCTGGAGGCCGACCGCGTCGCCAACGCGGCGCGGCTGCGCGACGGCCTGGCGGCGGTGCTGCCGCGACTCGGCGCCGTCGGCCGGTGAACCCGGGCACCGGTTTGCCAGTAATAGACCTTCAAAGCGACTCAGGAGGATGGCGAAGATGGCGTTGACGGTTTCCGGCGCCCTGCTCGACGGCGAGTCGGTGGGGGTTCGCTGTGAGGATGGGCTGATCGCGGCGATCGGGCCCGGAGTTGAGCCCGGCCCCGGCGACGAGACGATCGACGCGGCGGGGCCCACCTGGTGGCGCCGCTCGTCAACGGCCACACCCACGCCGCGATGACGCTCTTCCGCGGCTCCGGCGGCGACCTGCCGCTGATGCCGTGGCTGGAAGAGCGGATCTGGCCGATCGAGGCGAAGCTCGACGCCGAGGACGTCTACTGGGGCACCCGGCTTGCCTGCGCGGAGATGATCCGCACCGGCACGACCCGGTTCTGGGACATGTACTGGCAGCCGGAGGCCACTGCCCGCGCCGTCGAGGACGCCGGCCTGCGGGCGACGATCGGCGCGCCCGCTCTTCGACCACGACGGCGACGCCGAGCGGATGCGGGACTCGGCCCGGCAGAGCCTCGAGGCGCTCTCGGGCCGCGGCCCGGCCGTGTCGCCCCGCGCTCGCCCCCCACTCGATCTACACGGTCAGCGAGGACTCGCTGCGCTGGATCGGCGAGCTCGGCGCCGAGCGCGAGCTGCCGATCCAGATCCACCTCTCCGAGACCGCGAAAGAGGTCGAGGACTGCATCGCCACCCACGGCGAGCGGCCGGCCGCCTACCTCGACCGGCTGGGGATGCTCAGCGAGCGCACGGTGCTCGCCCACGGCGTCTGGCTCGACCCCGACGAGCTCGAGCTGGTCGCCGAGCGCGGCGCCACCGTGGTCACCAACCCGGTCGCCAACATGAAGCTCGCGGTCGGCGGCGTCTTCCCGCTACCCGGCGGCGCGGGCGGCCGGCGTCGCGGTCGGGCCTCGGCACCGACGGCGCCGGCTCCAACGACTCGCTCGACCTGCTCGCCGACCTCAAGGTCTTCGCGCTGGCGCAGAAGCACGCCGCCGGCGACCCGACCGCGATCGACGCGGCCGAGGCCTGGGCAGTCGCCACCGGCGCCCGGGCGCCGCTGCTCGGGGCGGGCGACCCGCTGACGGTGGGCGCCGCGGCCGACTTCCTGCTGCTTCGCCCCGGCTCCCCCGAGCTGGGCATCGGCGACCTCACCTCCGACCTCGTCTACGCCGCCTCCGGCGCGATCGTCGACACCACGGTGGTCGGCGGGCGGGTGCTGATGCGCGACGGCGAGGTGCCGGAGCTGGCGGAGATCGTCGCCCGCGCCGCCGAGCGCGCCCGCCGTCTCGGCCTCTAGGACCATCTGACCGCTTAGGTCCGGCATTCGCGGGGTATAGGCTCGTTGCAGTGCCCACGGGCGAGTCCGCCAGCGCCACGCAGTCACAACCCGGAGCCTCCTCCGTCCGCTACGAGGGCGCGACCAAGCGCTACCGGCGGCTCCGACGCCCCGGCGGTCGACCATCTCACCCTCGAGGTCCCGGCAGGCGAGATCTGCGTGCTGGTCGGCCCCTCGGGCTGCGGCAAGACGACGGCGATGCGGATGGTCAACCGCACGGTCGAGATGACCGAGGGCGACATCCTGATCGGCGGCGAATCGGTGCGCGAGCGCGACCCGGCGCGGCTGCGGCGGGAGATCGGCTACGTGATCCAGCAGATCGGCCTCTTCCCCCACCGCACGTCGCCGAGAACATCGCCGCGGTGCCGCAGCTGCTCGGCTGGAAGAAGGAGCGGACAACGGAGCGCACGGCCGAGCTGCTGGAGCTGATCGGCCTCGACCCCGAGCTCGGCGAGCCGCTACCCGGTCGCAGCTCTCCGGCGGCCAGCAGCAGCGCGTCGGCGTCGCCCGCGCGCTCGCCGCCGACCCGCTGGTGATGCTGATGGACGAGCCCTTCGGCGCGATCGACCCGATCAACCGCGAGCGCCTGCAGAACGAGTTCCTGCGCCTGCAGGCGGAGCTCCGCAAGACCGTCCTCTTCGTCACCCACGACATCGACGAGGCGATCAAGATGGGCGACCGGATCGCGGTCATGCGCGAGGGCGGCAGGGTCGAGCAGTACGCGACCCCGGCCGAGCTGCTGATGGCGCCCGCCGACCGAGTTCGTCGAGGACTTCGTCGGCGCCGACCGGGCGCTGAAGCGGCTGGCGCTGATGCGGGTCTCCGACATCGACCTCTGGGAGGCGCCGCTGGCGCTACGTCGGCCAGGCGACCGCCGAGGTGCGGGCGAAGCTGGCCGAGCCCGACGTCGAAGTGCCCTACCCGCTGCTGGTCGACGGCGAGCGGCGCCCGCTCGGCTGGCTCTCCGAGCGCGACCTCGCCGACGAGATCGTGCCGAGCCGGCCCGACTCGCCGCTGGGGCCGCTGCTCGACCTCGACGACGTGATGCGCGACGCCCTCGCCGACCTGCTCCAGGGCGAGGCCCAGTACGCGGCGGTGGCCGATCGCCAGAGGGCGGATCGTCGGCGTGCTCTCGGTCGAGATCATCTCCGAGTTCCTCGCCTCGCCGCAGGCGAAGAGCGAGGAGCACCCCGCCGTGGAGCGACCTCATGGATAGCCCGGCGCTGCTCGCGGCGGTGGGGGAAGTCGGCAAAGGGCTTCATCCAGGAACGCAGCTCGGACACCCTCCCCTGCCAGGCCACCGACAAGATCTTCTGCTGGGACTGGGCGACGCGAAAACATCGACCGCTACGGGACTCCGACCGTCCAGCACCTCGAACTGGTCGTCATCTCGGTCATGCTCGGCTTCGCGGTCGCCTTCGCTCTTGCGCTGCTCGCCCATCGCCAGCGCTGGCTGCAGCCGCCGCTGCTGGCCGGCACCGGCGTCCTCTACACGATCCCCAGCGTCGCCTTCTTCTTCCTCCTGCTACCGATCACCGGCCGCGGCCGCGACACCGCGATCATCGCGCTGAGCGCCTACACGCTGCAGATCATCTACCGCAACACGATGGTCGGCCTCGCCAACGTGCCCGCCTCGGTCAAGGACGCCGCCCGCGGGATGGGCCTGACCGAGCGCCAGATCCTCTGGAAGGTCGAGCTGCCGCTGGCGACGCCGGAGATCGTCGCCGGCCTGCAGATCGCGACCGTCAGCACCGTCGCGATCGCGACGCTGGCGGTCTTCGCGGGCGGCGGCGGGCTCGGCGGACGTCGATCTAAGTCCGGGACCTCACCTTCAAGACGAACATCATCATCGCCGGCGGCATCGCGTTCCTGATGGCGATCGCCTTCGGCGTGGTCCTGTTCTGGGTCCAGCGCCTGTCTCACGCCCTGGCGGCGGGCGGCGGCATGATGCGGCCCTCCCGCAACGCGCCGCTCGCCTCGATCCGAGGGCGCATTCGAATTCATCTTCACCCCGCAGAGCTCCAACGTGACCGGCGGCAAGACTGTCGGCGGCATCGACCAGGTGATCGAACTGACTCTGAACCAGCTCGAACTGACCGTGCTGGCGCTTGCCCTCTCGCTGCTGATCGCCCTCCCGATCGGCCTCTACCTCGGGCACCGCGGCACGGGCGAACTGTTCGCGATCGCGATCGGCAACGCCGGTCGGGCGATCCCCGAGCTGGCGCTGATCGCCTTCATGGCGGCGGCGATCGGCGTCGGGGTGCTCAACCTGACGATCGCCCTGGCCGTTCTCGGGATCCCGCCGATCCTCACCAACGCCTTCGTCGGCATCCACCAGGTCGACCGCGCGACCGTCGATGCAGCCCGCGGGATGGGGATGACCGAGTTCGAGATCCTGCGCAAGGTCGAGCTGCCGCTGGCGATCCCGACGCTCATGAGCCGGCGTCCGCGGCGCCACGATCGCGATCGTCGCTACCGCGACGATCGCGCCGCTGGCCGGAGTTCTGACCCTCGGCGACTTCATCATCAACGCAAACGTCTACGGCGACAACGGAGTGCTGGCGGGGGCGATCGTGGTCGCCCTGCTCGCTCTCGTGCTCGAGTTCGTGCTCGCCGCGCGTGCAACGCCTGCTCACCTCGACGGGCCTGAAGGCTAAGGGCCACGTGACTTGTCCGACACCCACCCAAGGAGGCACAAGTGAGGATCGACCAAACGAGGCTGCGCGCCGGGCTCGCGGCACTGCTGGCGCTGGCGCTGGCGCTCGGCGTCGCCGCCTGCGGCGACAGCGACGACGACGGCACCACCGAAGGAGGAGGTGACAGTGGCGGCGCGATCGTCTCCAACCCCGACAACGGCAAAGTCAACCTCACGATCGGCTCGAAGAACTTCCCCGAACAGGAAATCCTCGGGGAAATCTACGCCCAGGCCCTGGCAGGCGGCCGGCTACAAGGTCAAGACCGACCTCAACCTCGGCTCCGAAACCGTCGCCCTGAAAGCGGTCAAATCAGGGGCAGATCTCGGGCTATCCCGAGTACGCCAGCACGGCGCTGACCTCGTTCTTCGGCCTCGAACCCGAGGAAGTCCCGTCCGAGGCGAACGAAGCCTACGAAAAGGCGAACGCCGAATTCGAAAAGGAAGGCCTCACGGCGTTCCCGCCGACCCCGTTCGCCAGCGCCAACGCGGTCGGGACGCTGATGAAAACCGCCGAAAAATACGAACTCGAAAACGTCTCCGACCTCGAAGGCGTCTCCGAAGAACTGACCCTCTACGGCTCGCCCGAGTGCCGCCAGCGGATCGACTGCCTGGCCGGACTCGAAGAACTGTACGGGCTCAAATTCAAGTCGTTCAAGCCGGTCGACATCGGCCTCCGCTACACCGTCCTCGAAAAGGGCCAGGCCGACCTCTCGATCCTCTTCACCACCGACCCGCAGCTCTCGGCGGAGAAAGACAAGTTCGTGATCCTCGAAGACGACAAGGAAGTCTTCCCGGCCGGGCAACGTCATCTTCGTGACCGAGAAATCGACTGCCGAAGAAGCTGGGCCGGACTACGAAAAGACGATCCTCCAGGTGCAGGAAGGCCTGACGCTGGAAGTGATGCAGGAGCTCGACGCCCGGGTCGAACTCGAAAAGCAGACGCCGAAGGAAGCGGCGGCGGCTTACCTGAATCCGCCGGCTACACCGGCTAGGCAGGTGGCCGAGGCCCGGCGAGAGGGACTCGGCGGACAAAAGCGGGGAGTGTCCGGCGAGTCCCTCTCGCCGGGCCTCCCCCGCGTCCCCGGCAGGGCCAGGAAGTCAGGCGAGTCCTCCCGCCGGCTCCCCCTCGCGAAGTCGGGAGAACCAGACCTGCGCCGCCCAGGCGGCGGAGATGCCGGAGATCCCGGCAAGGAGCAGCGCGACGCGAGGGTCGTAGGTTTGGGCGAGCCAGCCGGTGAGGGGGCCGCCGATCGGGGTCGAGCCGAGGAAGACGACCGAGTAGAGGGCCATCACCCGGCCGCGCATCTCCGGCGCGACGGCGAGCTGCAGGGTGGAGTTGATCGTCGCCGCGAAGGTGACGGCGGCGGCGCCGAGCAGGGCCAGCACCGGGATCTCCAGAGCCAGGGTGGGCATCGCCGCCGAGAGCAGCGCGAGGACGCCGAAGGCGAGCGCGCCGCCGGCGATCAGGCGCGGGCCGGTGTGGCCGTGGGCGCCGTTGACGAGGGCGCCGCCGATCGAGCCGACCGCCATCGCCGAGACCAGCGCCGCGTAGGTCGCCGGCGCCGCCGTCGAAGCTGAACTTGGCCAGCAGCGGCAGCACCACCTGGAAGTTGAAGCCGAGCGTCCCGACCAGCGCCATCAGCGCCAGCGGCACCGCCAGCTCGGGGGTGCGGAGGACGTAGCGCAGGCCGGCGCGGATCGCGCCGGGTGCGCGTTTGGCGACCGGCGGGGTGTGCAGGCCGCGCGGGTCCATCCCCCAGAGGGCGAAGATCATCGCCACGAAGGTGAGCGCGTTGAGCGCGAAGCAGGGGACGACCCCGAAGGTGGCGATCAGGATCCCGGCCAGGGCCGGGCCGACGATCCGCGCCGCCTGGACGATCGACGCTGTTGAGGCTGACCGCGTTGACGACCCGGCCGGGCCCGACCATCTCGATCGCGAAGCTCTGCCGGGTCGGGTTGTCGATCGCGTTGACCGAGCCCATCGCGAAGACCGCCAGGTAGACCATCCAAGGGGTGACGACACCGGTGGCGGTGACCGCGAAGAGGCCGATCGCCGGGATCGCCATCAGCGCCTGGGTGATCGATCAGCAGCCGCCGCTTCGGCATGCGGTCGGCGAGCAGGCCGCCCCAGGCGCCGAACAGCAGCATCGGCAGGAACTGCAGCGCCGTGGTCAGGCCGACCGCGACGCCGCTGCCGGTGAGGGTGAGGATCAGCCAGATCGCGGCGACCGTCTGCATCCAGGTGCCGGAGAGGGAGATCAGCTGGCCGGCGAAGTAGCGCCGGTAGTTGGGGACCTCGAGCGAGTCGAAGGATCGGCGCAGGGCGGCGCTCATGAAGCGCGCCGCGCCGGGCCGGCGCGCTCGTCACTCTCCAGCATCCCCTCGAGGATCTCGGCCGCCCGCTCCAGCGTCTCCACCTCGTCGGCGGCCAGGTCGCGCATGCGCCGCGCCAGGTAGGCGTTCTTGCGCCCGCGCAGGCGCCGCAGCCGCTCGCGACCGGCGCCGTTGACGCTGACCAGGGAGCTGCGCCCGTCGGCGGGGTCGGGGGTGCGCTCGATCAGCCCCTCCCTCTCCAGGCAGCCGAGCGTCCGGGTCACGGTCGGCCGCTTGACCCGCTCGATCTCCGCCAGCTCGCTCGGCGTCAGCGGCCCGTGCCGCTCGATCGTCGCCAGCGCCGCGGTCGAGGTCGGCGTCAGCCCGCTCGCCTCGGCCGCCGCCTCCTGCCGCAACCGCCGCGCCGTCCGCACGATCGCCATCCGCAGCTTCGCGGCGGAGTCGGTGAGTGAGGTGTTGGTGGTCGGAGTCATTAATTAGCCTAGGTAATTAGTTTAGCAAACTAATTATCGCCCCCGATCCGGGAAGAGACCGAGCGTGTCCGCGAGCGCCTACCTCAAAACGCGACCGGGGCCGCGATAGCTCGCGGCCCCGGTCGCTCGATCTCCACCTACCTCGACGGCACAAACGGGGGCTCTATGGCCCCATGAACAGGGCCTGCTGGACCGCGAACGTTGTCCCGGTGTAGCCCTTGACGTCGAGGTTGCCTCTTAGGTATTCGCCGTTTTCGAAGACACCGTTGGCGAGGCATTTTTCGGAGGTGTAGGCGATTTTTTTGACCGCGGGTTCGAAGAGGACGGACCGGCTGGCCCCTGCGCCCTGGTTTTTGTATTCGTGGGTTTTCAAACCCGTGTTTTTGGCTTCCACTTTGATTTTCACCGTACAGCCGGTTTTGGGAGACGTAAAGACCATGCCTTTTTCTTTGCATTCGTTTTCTTCGGCGACGGTCCCGTTTGCGATCACGTCGATGGTCAGTTTTTCGGCGTGGTACCTGAAGTTGCAGTGGTTCGAGGTGAAAGTGGCAGTGTCTGCCTGGTATTTGCAGGTGCTGAAGTGAACTCCGGGGTTACCACTTTCATCGCTCGTGTCGAGCGTTTTGGTCCTAAATTTTTCTGCTCCTTCGGGTACGTACATCCCGCGGATAACGCTTTCGGTACAGACGATTTTCCCGCCGGCCACAATCAATTCGACCGATTCGGTGTATTTGCCCAGAAACGCGACCGTCGATTCTTTATCGCGTTCGAACCATTCGAAGGCCGAGGCCGAGGAGGCCACAACGGCCGCCATCGTGAGCGCCGCGACAAGCACGAGGCCGAACGTCTTGGGTTTGCGAATCATCATCTGGCTCCTTTGGGTCGTTGGGGTCCGGCCTCCCCACTGCTATCCCTCGGCTCCCGCCCGACCGGGATTTGCTCGGAGCAAAATAGAGATCTCGGTCCATTTAGTCAAGAATTCATGATCAATTGACGCCTGCCCGCAAAGGGGGGCGGTGGGGCCGCGTCGAATCAGTCGCGGTGAGCTCCGAAGCTGCACAGGCAGGGGTGCGCTACGAGGCGGGGATGGACGCGCGCAGCGCGCGGGTGGCGGAACGGCTCAATACGCCGATGCTGATCGCGGCGGCGCTGACGCTGCCGATGGTGGCGATCACCGAGTCCCACCCGGGCGGGGCGCTGGAGACGGTCGCGGTCGCGCTCAACTGGATCACCTGGAGCGCCTTCGCGATCGAGCTGGTGGCGATGCTCGCGGTCGTCCCCGACCGGCGTGCCTGGCTTCGCCGCCACCCGCTCAACCTCGTCATCGTCCTCCTCACCCCCCCGGTCCTGCCCCCCGGGCTGCAGGGGCTGCGGGTCCTGCGCCTGCTCCGGCTGCTGCGCCTGCTCCGGCTGGCGCAGCTCTCGCGTGAGGTCTTCTCGCTGGAGGGGCTGCGCTACGCGATGCTCTTGGCGGTCCTCACCGCGGTCGGCGGGGGCGCTCTCTTCTCCGCCTTCGAGCGGCACAGTCAGCACCTCGACTTCGGCGACGGGCTCTACTGGGCGATCACGACGATGACCACGCTCGGCTCCGACATCTACCCCACCACCACCGGCGGCGAGATCGTCTCCGCCGTCATCCTCGTGGTCGGGATCGGGTTTGTCGCCCTGCTCACCGGCGCCTTCGCGCAGCGATTCCTCGCCCCGGAAATCGCCGTCGTAGAGGAGGAGCTGGAGGAAGAGAAGCTGACGGCCGAGGCGCTGGCGCTGCGCGAACTGCGAAGCGTCCAGGAACAGCTGCAGGCGCTCGAGGTCGCGGTCGAGCGGATGGTCGAGCAGCGCAGCGCCGGCTAGCTCAGTCCGCCTTCGCTTCCTCGGCGGCGATCTTCCCCTCCAGCTCCTTCATCACTTCCGGGTCGCGGAGGGTGGTCACGTCGCCCAGCGTCCGGCCCTCGGCGATGTCGCGCAGCAGCCGGCGCATGATCTTCCCCGAGCGGGTCTTCGGCAGGTCCTCGGCCCAGACGATCCGCTTCGGCCGGGCGAATTTGCCGATCCGGGTCGCGACCACCTCGCGGATGCCGTCGACCAGCTCGTCGCTGGAATCGGTGTCGCCGCGCAGCGTCACGAAGGCGCAGATCGCCTGGCCGGTGTGCTCGTCGGACTGGCCGATCACCGCCGCCTCGGCGACCTTCTCATGGGCGACGATCGCCGACTCGACCTCAGCGGTAGAGAGCCGGTGCCCGGAGACGTTGACGACGTCGTCGATCCGGCCGATTACCCAGAAGTAGCCGTCGGAGTCGCGCCGCGCAGCGTCGCCGACCAGGTAGCGCTCCTTTCCGAAGCGCGAGAAGTAGGTCTCGACGAAGCGGTCGTCCTCCTTGTAAAGGCCGCGCAGCATCGAGGGCCAGGGGCGCTCCAGGACCAGCAGGCCCTGGCCTTCGGCGATCGGCTCGCCGGCGGACTCGTCGACCACCTCGGCCTCCACCCCGGGAAAGGGGAGCGTCGCCGAGCCCGGCTTGGTCGCGGTGATCCCGGGCAGCGGCGTGATCATGATCGCGCCGGTCTCCGTCTGCCACCAGGTGTCGACGATCGGACAGCGCTCGCCGCCGATCACCTTGTGGTACCAGAGCCACGCCTTCGGGTTGATCGGCTCCCCCACCGAGCCGAGCAGGCGCAGGGAGGAGAGGTCGAACTTTTCCGGGATGTCCGCTCCCCACTTGATGAAGGTGCGGATGGCCGTCGGGGCGGCGTAGAGGATCGTCGCCCCGTAGCGCTCGACCAGCTCCCACCAGATGCCCTGGTGGGGGTAGTCGGGCGCCCCCTCGAACATCACGCTGGTGGCGCCGTTGGAGAGCGGGCCATAGACGATGTAGGAGTGGCCGGTGACCCAGCCGACGTCGGCGGCGCACCAGTAGACGTCCTCCTCTGGCCGCAGGTCGAAGACGTAGCGGTGGGTCGCGGTGACCCCGGTCATGTAGCCGCCAGTGGTGTGCAGGATCCCCTTCGGCTTCGCCGTCGAGCCCGAGGTGTAGAGGATGTAGAGCGGGTGCTCGGCCTCCATCGGCTCGGCCGGGCACTCGGGGTGGGCGGCCGCCATGACCTCGTCGTAGAAGACGTCGCGGCCTTCGGTCATCGGGCACTCGATGCCGGTATGGCGGATGACGACGATCTTCTCCAGCGAATCGAGGTCCCCCATCTGCTCGTCGACGGCGGACTTGATCGGCGCGGTCTTGCCTTTGCGGCGGGCGCCGTCGACGGTGACCAGCGCCTTCGCCTCAGAGAACTCCATCCGCTCGCGCACCGACTCCGCCGAGAAGCCGCCGAAGACGACGTTGTGGGGGGCCCCGATCCGGGCGCAGGCGAGCATCGCCACCACCACCTCCGGGATCATCGGCAGGTAGATCCCGACCACGTCGCCCTTGCCGACGCCGAGGTCCTTCAGCGCATTGGCGAAGCGCTGGACGTCGCGGTGGAGATCGGCGTAGGTGACGTCACGCTCCTCCCCCTCCTCGCCGCGCCAGTGGTAAGCGACCCGGTCGCCGTTGCCGGCCTCGACGTGGCGGTCCAGGCAGTTCGCCGAGGCGTTCAGCCGGCCGTCCTCGAACCACTTGTAGAAGGGCGGCTTGGAGTCGTCGAGGCCCTTGCCCGGCTCGACGTCCCAGTCGAGCAGCTCCTTCGCCTGCGCCGTCCACCAGGCCTCCGGGTCGGCGGCGGCCTCCTCGTAGATCGCAGGATCGCTCCAGCGAGCGCGCTCACGGAACTCGGCCGGCGGCTCGAACCGCTCGACCTCGAGCATCGCCTCCAGCTCCCGCTCCAAGTCCATCCCGGCGAAGAATAAGCCGCCGCCGGCGCATCTGCCGTGGATCAGTAGCCGGCGGGATGCCTGGCTATAAACCCTTCCGTGGAACTGACTGGCGAGGGATGCCAGCGGGGGCCGGCGCCGCCGGAGGTGTCGAAGGCGAGGCCGGCGATGATCATCCAGGCGTGTTCGGCGTTGGCGTAAACGGTGATCCACTGGCCCGGGCCCGGTTCGCCCCAGGTCTCCAGGCCGGTCGAGTCGAGCGGGCTTTCGAGGAAGCCGCCGCCGTGCAGCGCAAAGCTAACCGCGCCGGAGCAGTCATAGCCCGACGATTCGAAGGAGCCGTGACCGCCGCCCCAGATGTAGGGGGTCGAGGCGATCGCGTTGGCGGCGGAGATCGCGGCCTTGACCGCCTCTGGCGCCGAGGCCGGGGCGCTGGCTTCGCTTTCGCCGATGAACCCCGCGGTCTGCCCGGGGGTCAGCGGTGCCGGCACTTCGCCGGTCGGGATCGATCCGCCTTCGGAAGCGATCTGGTTGCTGATTGAGGCGAGGTTGGAGCTCAGCGCCTGTTCGCGCGACTCCAGCGATTCCAGTGCTTCCTGACGCTCGGCCTGCGCGGCCTTCAGCTCGGCGAAGCGGGACTCCGCCTCGGCCTTGGCCGCGGCCACTTCCTCCTCGATCGCGGCGACCGCGTCGCGTTCCTCCTCGATTTCGGCGCGAACCTCGGTGAGCCGGGCGACGGCATCGGTCACCTCGTCGCGGAGGGTCTTGACCCGGTCTACGACCGAGTCGTCATAGCTCTGGATCCGGCTCAGGTATTCGGTCTGCGCCGACATCTCGGACCAGTCGCTCGATTCGAGGATCGCGTTGATCACGTCCGGCGAGCCGGTCTCATAGATCGAGATCAGGCGCTGGCGCAGCACCCCGAGGGCGCTTTGAAGCTTCTCGCGTACCCGTTCGAGGTGCTCTTCTTCGGCCTCCAGAGCCGCCGTCGCCCGGTCCAGCGCCTCCTGCTTTTCGGCCAGTTCGGCCTCGACCGCGGCCTGCCTCTGGCGCAGGGCCGAGACTTCGCCGAGCATCGAATCGATCGCCGCGTTCTGTTCGGCGATCGATTCCGCCACCGCGGTCTGGCTGGCCCGCACGTCGTCGAGCTTGCCCTGGGTGGCGTCGAGTTTCTCCTGCAGGTCCGCCGAAGCGCTGGACTGCCAGGACGCCGCCAGGGCGCAGAGGCCCGCCAGCAGCAGGGCCGCAAGGACCAGCGCCCGCCGTCTGGCCGCGCCCGGATGCGTATCGGAGAAGTAAGCCCGCATGGATTCGACGCCGTTCCCGGGAGGGGATCCGGCGAGTTGCGCAGGCTAGCGAAGAAGCCTGAAGATTGTTAGGAGTTGCTAATAACTTGCAACTTCCCTTGCAAAACTCCAGCTATTGGAGGAATTTGGCCGCCCGCGTGGTGCGGGCGGCCGGCACCCCTCAGGCCAGCAGCTTGGCCTTCGCCTTCTCGAACTCGTCCGCGGAGAGCGCTCCCTTCTCCTTCAGATCGTTGAGCTTGTGCAGTTCGTCGGCGGGGCTGCTGTGCGCCTGCTGCTGGATGTAGGAGTCGAAGTGCTGTTTCGCCTCAGCCTGGGCTTTGATCGTGCGGTCGCGCATACCGGCGCCGCGGGCGATCAGGTAGATCAACGCCGTCAGGAACGGGATGAAGACGAGGAACAGGACCCAGGCGGCCTTTGACCACCCCGACAGCTCGTGGTCGCGGAACAGGTCGGTGAGGATCGTGATCAGGATCCAGATCCAGATCACGAAGAAGAAGATCTCGAGTGCGATGAGGAGGAGTTCCCCAAAGCTGATGTCAGCTAAAGGCACTGTGCTTCCTTTCACTCGGATAACTGGCTGTCGCGGCGTGGAGCCGTCTAGTTCTTGTTCCCTACGCTAACCGTCACCCCTGCCTGGCGCATCCGTACTTTTCGTCGCGAAGAGGACGACGGCGACGGAGGTCGCGAGGTTGAGGCTGGAGACGCCCTCCCGCATCGGGATCGCGACGCGGGCATCGGCGCGGCCGAGCAGCGCCGAGCTGATCCCGTGGCGCTCGGTCCCGAACGCGAGCACGGCCCGCTCCGGCAGCCGCTCGGGCGAGAGCTCCTCTCCCTCGGGATCTATAGCCAGGAGGGGACGATCGCTCTCCGGCAGCTCTTCGATCGCCCCGACCGGGAGCGCGAAATGCAACCCGGCGGCGCCCCGCACGGCGTCCGGGAACCAGGGGTCGTTCTCGCCCGTGGTGAGGATGGCGGCGGCCCCGCCCGCCGCCGCGACCCGCACGCAGGCACCGATGTTGCCCATGTTGCGCGGCTGCTCGAGCAGGACGATCGGCGCCGGCCCCGGGTCCGCGAGCGTCCCGGCGAGGTCCAGCGCGGGCCGGCGGGCGATCGCGGCCACGGCGGTGCGTGGCGGCCGCGGCACCATTGCCGCGAGCGCCTCCTCGTCCACCCGGGTCACCATCGGGGCCAGCCGGCCGGCGAGGTCCGGCGCCAGCTCCCGCGCCAGCTCCTCGAGCGCGTCGGGGTCGACCGCGACGGCCTCGCGCACCTCGGCGCCGAACCGCAGCGCGTGCTTGAGGGCGTGGAAGCCCTCGACGACGGTCAGCTCGGGATCGCGCCGGGCGGTGCGAAACCGCACCGTGAGCTCGTGGTCCATCGCCGCATCATTACTCGAACCAGGCTCAGGAGCGGACGACCTCGAACTGACTCATCAGGCCGTGGTCCTCGTGGTCGAGCATGTGGCAGTGGACGAGGAACTTGCCGGTGTAGTCAGAGAAGTGGCCGGCGAGGAGGACCCGTTCCCCCGGGAAGACGAAGAAGCTCTCCTTGAGGCAGCGTTCCCAGGGCGGCGGCGGCTCACCGTCGCGGGCGAGGATGTACCAATCGGTGTGGTGCAGGTGGATCACGTGGGCCACGCCGGTGCGGTTGACGATCTCCCAGGTCTCGGTGCTCCCCAGCTTCGGGAAGTGATCGGCGCGGGCCGGGTTGAAGGTCTTGCCGTTGATCAGCCAGGTGGTCCTGAAGCCGCCGCCGATCGAGATCGTCCAGGTGAAGTCAGGCTTGCGCTTCGCCTTCCGGGTCCACTCCGGCAGCGGGCGCAGCCGGCGCGGCACCCGGGTGCGGTCGGCCAGCCGCCCCGGCTCGACCCTGAATTGCATCAGCGCCCCGGCGTAGCTGTGCGAGCCGGCCGTGTTGCGGCCCGCGTGGCGCTTGGAGCTGCGCAGCTCGACCGTCTCCCCGCCCGAGCCGGCGAAGTCGACGATCACCTCCGCCCGCTCGGCCGGTCCGAGGAGGATTTCGCGGCGACGGATCGGCGCCGGCATCAGGCCGCTCTCGGTCGCGATCTGGACCATCGGGGCGCCGTTGGAGAGGTGCAGGTTGTAGCTGCGGAACTGGGAGACGTTGAGGATCCGCAGCCGGTAGCGGCGGGCGCCGACCCGGTGGTGGGGCATGAAGGCGCCGTTGACGAGGATCGCCGTGCCGAGGACCTTGTCGGCGGGCGGCTGCAGGGTGGGGAAGGGATCGGTCAGCCGGTTGTGGCGGTCGAAGCTGCGGTCGGCGATCATCAGCGGGATGTCGCGCTTGCCCGAGGGCAGCGGCAGCGAGGCGTCGAGCTCGTCGTCGACGATCCACATCCCGGCGAGCCCGCACCAGGTATTGGGGGCCGACCGGTCGAGGCGGTGGTCGTGGTACCACTGGAAGGCGGCGCGTTCCGGGCGCCCGTCCTCCCGCAGGTCGTAGACGTAGGTTTTCCGCCCGCCGGGCGGGATCAGCAGGTCGTTGCCCGACTGGCTTGCAGACAGGTTCGCCGGAATCCGGCAGAAGTAGGAGACCGGCTGGCGGGCGGTGAGGCCGCCGGGCTGGCCGTCGAACCGGCTGCGGTTGTGGCCGCCGTGCAGGTGCACGCTCAGCTCGCCGGCCTCGGCCGGAAGCTGGTGGTGGAAGGTGACCCGGGTCCGGTGCCCGGCGGGGCGGCGGACGGTGGGGCCGGGGAAGCTGCCGCCGTAGGTCCAGAGCTTGGTCTTGGCCCCGGGGAGGACCTGGGACTCGGCCTCGCGGATCGGGATCTCGAGCCGGGAATCGGTGAGGACCGGCGGGATCGGCAGCGGCTGGCTGAACGGCACCGCCGCCAGCGCCTCCGGGACCTCGTCGCCGAACGGCAGCAGCGCGCCGCGGCCCTGCCACGGCAGCAGGGTCGCGAGCGCGCCCCCACCCAAGGCGCCGAGGAAGGCTCGGCGCCTCAGGCGGCGCGGGGGTGGCGGAGGACCAGACGTGTGGCTAACCGGCCGGCAGGACCGTGATCGTCCCCTGCATCCAGGGATGGATCGCGCAGAGGAAATACAGCGGCGTCGGTCCGGCGCTGGCGTCGACGGTCACTTTCTGGACGAAGGACGTTTTCGGTTTGTTGCCGGTGAACCAAGAGTCACCCTTCTTTTTCGGCGTGCCCATCGTGCTCCAGCCTTCCGGCCCGGCCAGGGCTGGGTTCTTGGTCACCGCATTGCCTTTGACGCCATGCCAGCTGGCGATCGCCCGGCAGATGTGGCCGGGGGCGAAGCAGTTCTGGCGGGCTTTGGACGTCTTCGGCAGCGAGCCCTTGGTCACCAGCGAGAAGGTGTGCGGGCCGACCTGTTTGGGGTTCGTTTCGTTGACGATTTCGAGGTCGTCGCCGGCGTGCACGGTCTGGGGGCCGTCGAAACGCAGTGCCCCTTTCACGAGCGTGATGTGGATGGTGTCAAGGACCCCCGGTCCGGTCGGCGGCGTGGTCGCGGCACCGGCGACGCCGGGACCGAGTGCTAGGAGTGAGGCGGTAAGAGGGACCGCCACCGCCAGGGCCCGAAGTCCGGGAAGGCGGAATTTGGCATATCGCAATTTGTGCCTTTCTGTCCAGTTTGATTGCACTTCGAGCTTGACTGGTGTAGCGCAAAGTAATAGCGGAGCGGCCGGGGCGCAAGGGCCGCCCCTGCTCTCCACTGGGCTTGGGTAGGCTGAAAGTAGGTGGCCACCTTCCTCCACACCTGCTACCGAATCGGCGAGATCGACCGCTCGGTCGCCTTCTACGAGAAGCTCGGCTTCCAGGAGGTCGCGCGGATGCCGATCGGCGACGAGGCGATCAACGTCTTCATGGGGATGCCGGGAGAGGACCCGCGCCTGGAGCTGACCTACAACCACGGCGTCGGCTCCTACCACCTGGGCACCGGCTACAACCACATCGCCCTCGGGGTCGAGGACCTCGACGGCACCCTCGAGCGCCTCGCCGCCGAGGGCATCGAGCCCGAGAAGCCGCCCTACCGCCCCGGCGGCTCCCGGATCTGCTTCGTGCGCGACCCCGACGACTACAGAATTGAGTTAGTTGAGATAGGGAGCAGCTAGCGGAATGCAGGTGAGTGTCAAGCCGCTTGACTCTCGTGGCGAGTACCTCGTGGACTTGCTGGAGGACGGGTACCCAGACCAGTTTGCTGGCCGAAGCTTCGATGGCGCGTGGCTCTTTCGGGGCGATTTTGCTCAGGCGCTCGAGCTGTACGAAAACCGTCTCGCTGCCGTGGAGCCACAATGGGCCGAGCATGTCGAGGCGCGACTTCAGAACTGAGCTGTCCGGCTCAGGCCGCTTCGGCCGGATTGGTCGGCATCCCGTCGAGTATCGCATTGAGATAGCTGGGGACTGAATCGGGCCGGAGTCGCTCTTGAGCTAGGTTCTTCCTGATCAGCGACACTGCATCTGTGGAGTTGTTCGCAGTTTCGACGGGAGTCGCCATCGCCTACGGGATCGGCCTCTGGGTCATGCTGATCGTCGCACCAGCGACGATCACCGGGCTGAAGGGTCAATGGGGTCTGTTCGCTGCCGGCTGGCTCACGCTGGGAATGGTTTGGTGGATCGCAGCCCTGAGGCTTGCGCGGCCCCGGTCCTGGTGGGCTCGCCATCTCTACGGCCCGGACAAGCTCGCGCGTGCGCAGTCTCGATACGACGCGACCGCGAGCGACTAGACGCTCGGTCAGTCTGGCGTTGTGACCCCGATGACTACCGCGTCGAGTTGATCGAGACCGGCTGACCCGACCCGCCGCAGGGGATCCGCAAGCTCCCTTAACCGGACGTCTCTAACAAGCTTCCGAGCCACGGGCGACGGGTGAAAGCCGGGGAGCGGATACCCCTCCCCCGGGAATGTGCGCGAAGCGCGCGATATGCAATCTGGGGATTGCGCGGCGTTAGCCGCGCTCAGACATCGTCGCTAAGGCCGTAAGGCCGTGCGACCTCAATTCCCGGGGAGGGGTATCGGCTCCCGGGTCTCACACAGCACCCGGCTATCCGGCGCCGATGCCGCCGCCGATCGACTGGGGCGGCGAGGAGGCCGGGGGTGCGGGGGGCGGTGAGGCCGGTGCGGCTACTTCTTCGTCTTCGCCCCCTTCGTCTTCGCCCTCTTCGGATTCCTTCTCTTCCTTTTCCTTGTCCTCGTCCTCTTCCGGTTCTTCGGCTTCGAATTCTTCGTCCGGCGACACCGCTTCCGAGGAGGACGAGGTGTGGTCGCTGTCCAGCCCGGAGAGTTCGGGCAGGCTCGTCGGCACCTCGAATTCGGGGCATTCGCCTTCCTGAGCGGATTCCATGTAGGCGCGCCAGATCGGCCCGGCGGTGGTGCCGCCGAAGCCGGTCGGGTCGCGCGACTGCGGATGGCCGACCCAGACCGCGGTGGAGAACATCGGCGTGTAGCCGACGAACCAGGCGTCGGATTCGCCCTCGGAGGTACCGGTCTTGCCCGCCGCCGAAGTGCACCCGATCGAGGTGTAGCCGGCGCCGGTGCCCTGGGTGATCACGCCCTCCAGGAGGCGGGTCACTTCCCAGGCCTGGCCAGGGGTGAGGACACGTTCGCCGGCGTCGGTGTCGAACTCGTCGGTTTTCCCGTTGGGGAATTCGACCCGGCTGATCGCGGTCGCTTCGTGGTGGACGCCGCCGTTGGCGAGGGTCGCGTAGGCACTGGCCATTTCGAGCGGGGTGACGCCGATGCTGAGGCCGCCGATCGCCTCGGCCGGGACCGATTCCAGCGGCGCCTCGATCCCCATCTCCTTGGCGGTCTCGGTGACGCTCTCCGGGCCGACGTCGAGGTCGAGCTGGGCGAAAATGACGTTGACCGAGTGGTAGGTGGCGTCGGCCAGCGACATCACGCCGCCGCCCGGCTCGGCGTTGTTGACGGTCCAGTCGCCGCCGTAGGGCAGCTCCAGCGTCATCGGCGAGGTGCCGTTGTAGTAGGTGGAGTCGGGGTCGATCCCCTCCTTGATCGCCGTCGTCAGGACGAAGGTCTTGAACGACGACCCGGGCTGGCGGTGCGCCTGCCAGGCGTAGTTGAACTGGCTTTCAGAGTCATAGCCTTCGGTCGAGGCGAGGGCGACGATCCCGCCGGTGTTCGGGTCGACCGAGGCGAGGCCCGAGGCCGGTCCCCCTTCGGAGTAGCAGACATAGCAGGAGGCGACCGCTTCTTCGGCCTTCAGCTGAAGGCTCGGGTCGATCGTCGTGTAGGCCTTGAGGCCGCCGTTGCGGACGGTGTTGATCCCGTAGCGCTCGATCAGTTCCTGCTGGACCAGATCGAAGAGGAAGGGGTCCCTGATCACCCGGTACTTGTGGCCCGGGTCGAGCCCGAGGCCCGAATCGCGCGCCTCGCGGTATTCGCTGGGGGTGATGTACTCCTGTTCGACCATCGTCCCGAGCACCTCGTTGCGCCGCTTCAGCGCCGCTTGGGGGTCGAGGAAGGGGTTGTATTCGGAGGGGGCCTGCGGCAGGCCAGCGATCAGCGCCGCCTCGGTCAGGTTCAGCTCCTTGGCGGGCTTGGAGAAGTAGGTCTGCGCCGCCGCCTCGGCGCCCACCGCGGTCTGCCCTTCGACCGTCCCGTAGGGGGCCGTGTTCAGATAGGAGGTGAGGATCCAGTCGCGTGAGTGGCGGTCGAAGAGGTCGCTGGCGAGGTGGGCTTCGATCAGCTTTCGCTTGATCGTCGCTTCGGGGTTCTGGATGTAGAGGTTGCGGACCAACTGCTGGGTGATCGTCGACGCCCCCTGGATCGGCTTGCCGCCGGCCAGGATGTCCTTCCAGGCGGCGCGGGCGATGCCTTCGGGGTCGAGGGCGCCGTGGTGGAAGAAGTTCTTGT
This sequence comes from uncultured Solirubrobacterales bacterium, assembly GCA_963799835.1. Taxonomy (GTDB): domain Bacteria; phylum Actinomycetota; class Thermoleophilia; order Solirubrobacterales; family 70-9; genus VAYN01. The sequence goes on along the minus strand of CAWCYE010000002.1, from coordinate 1,659,560 downwards.
CCTCGATCGCCACCGTCGCGTCCTTGAGGGTCTGCGGCAGCGCTTCCGAGGAGACCGGCTGGCGGATGTTGTTGGAGCGGATGAAGCCGATCAGGCTGCCGTCCGCCGCGTAGATCGCCGAGGAGCGGCCCTTCTGGACGGGCTTCAGGCTCGACAGTGGCGGCGCCGACTCGTAGACGTTCAGCGCCCAGGCGGCGGCGATGCCGCCGGCCACGGCGATCAGGGCAGCGAGCACGCCGACCGGCAGGGCGATCTTGTGCCAGCGTGAGTTGTTCGGCTTGCGCCGCCGCCTACGGGTCCGGGTCGCCATCGCCAGGCGATTCTAGAGCGACCGGCACGCCGGCCAGCCGCTCTGGACGACCGTCGCAACGGCGCTTGCCCCAGCGAACCGGGGACGGTCGCACCACGAGCTACGCGCGCAACCGGTAGCCGCGGCTGAAGAGGCGCAGGTTGAAGGCGAAGAGGGCGAGGGTGGCGGCACTGAGAGCGAGCATCGAGAGGGGGATGCTGACTTCGGTGTAGTCGAGGAAGCCGTAGCGGACCAGGGCGATCATGTAGTAGACCGGGTTGAACTGGGTCAGCGTCTGGAACGGCTCGGGCAGGAGCGACGCCGAGTAGAAGACGCCGCCGAGAAAGATCAGCGGCTGCAGGACGAAGGTCTGGGCGAGGGCGACGTCGTCGAACTGCTCGGCGCGGACGCCGATCAGAACGCCGAGCTGGGAGAAGAAGAAGCCGACCAGGAAGAGCGACGGCACCAGGACGAGGATGTTGTCGACCGGGAGGTCGACCAGGAACGAGGCGGCGACGAAGGTGAGCAGCGCGACCAGCAGGCCGCGCAGGAAGCCGCCGAGCGAGAAGGCCAACAGCAGCTCCAGCGGCGAGGCCGGCGAGGAGAGCTGATCGTGGATCGCCCCCTGGAACTTCTGCTGCAGGATCGAGGAGGAGTTGTTGGCGAAGGAGTTGGTCGCCCAGGCCATCATGATCAGCCCCGGGATCACGAAGACGACGTAGTCGATCCCGTGCAGCTGGTCGATCCGGGAGCCCAGAGCCGCGCCGAAGACCGAGATGTAGAGGAAGGTTTCCAGCAGCGGCGCGCCCAGCGTCTGCTTCTTGATCTTCATGAACCTGCTGACCTCCCGCCGCCATAGCGTCAGGAAGCGGATCTGGGCGGTGCTCACGTGACGACTTCCTCCAGGTGGGAGCGCGACAGCTCCTTGCGCCCGACCAGCGCCAGGTAGGCGTCCTCGAGGTTCGGCACCCCGTAGCGCTCGGCCAGCCCCTCGCTCGTCCCCTGAGCGGCGATCTGGCCGTCGGTGATGAAGGCGATCCTGTCGCAGAGCTGCTCCGCCTCCTCCAGGTAATGGGTGGTGAGCAGGATCGTCGTCCCCTCCTGGTTGATTTTCTGGACGTAGTGCCAGAGCTCGAGGCGCAGCTCGATGTCGACCCCCGCCGTCGGCTCGTCGAGGATCAGCAGGCGCGGCCGGTGCATCAGCGCCCGGGCCAGGATCACTCGCCGCTTCATCCCGCCCGAGAGGGTGCGGGTGCGTTCGTCGGCCTTCTCGGTGAGGGAGAAGGTCTCCAGCAGCTCCTTGGTGCGCTCGCGGCGCTCCTTTCCCGGCATGCCGAAGTAGCCGGCGTGGAAGTCGAGCGTCTCCTCGACGGTGAGGAACCAGTCGAGGTTGACCTCCTGCGGCGCCAGCCCGATCGCCTGGCGGGCCGGAGCGTAGTCGTGGATGGCGTCGTGGCCGAAGACCTCGATCGTCCCCCCGGTCGGCTGGGCGAGGCCGGTGGCGCAGTGGATCAGCGTCGACTTGCCGGCGCCGTTGGGCCCGAGCAGGCCGTAGATCTCCCCCGGCTCGATCTCGATCGAGACGCCCTTCAGCGCCTCCACCCCGGTCGGGTAGCGCTTCTCGAGGTCGGTTATGCGCAGGGCCTTCTGACTCATGGCGAGGCGCTAACGGTAGTGAAGTGGGGAGCTCGCCTAGCGGCGGGGCATGGCGGCCGCACGGACCACCTTGAAGCTGCGCCGTGCCGCCGACCTGTCAGGAAGCCCGCCGAGGACCGCCCGCACTTCGAAGCGGTAGAGGCCCGGCTCGAGCCGGAGGGTCTTCGGCGATCTGCAGGGCCGGAAGCTCGGCAGCGGCGGCTCGAGCGATGCACGGGCGAAGGCGGCGATCTTGAAGAGGCGGCACTCGAAACCCGAGCCGGCGTCGGGAGAGGAGAAGCGGAACCTGACGGTGGCGCGCTTGCGGCGCGTCTTGACGGGGCTCTTCGGACCCTTGTCGATTCTCGTCCGGGGCTCGCCGATCGTCGGCGGCCCCGGCGGGAACTCGCCGCTGACGGCCGGTGCGGCGGCGGCCGAAGCCGGCATGAGCGCCAGCGCCACCAGCCCGGCCAGGATGCTCCGTATGCCGCTTCGCGACGTCACAGTCAGGGCTACGGAGAGGACTCTCGTCAGGTTCAGGAAACGAGCGCTTTAGGCTGCCCCCAATGTCTGCCCCGCTGCTCGCCGTTGACGCCCCCTCGATGCTCTTCCGCGCCTTCTACGCGCTGCCGAGCACGATCGCCGGGCCGGACGGCAAGCCGGTGAACGCGCTGCTCGGAACCGCCAATCTCATCCTGCGGGAGGTCGAAGTCCACGAGCCCCGCGCCGTCGTCCTCTGCTTCGGCCCCGACGCCGCCTCCTACCGGACCGAGCTGTACCCGAGCTACCACGCGGAACGCGAGGCGGCGATGCCCGACGAGCTGGCGCCCCAGTTCGCCGCCTGCCGCGACTTCTTCGAGGCCTTCGGCTGGACCGTCGCGACCAGCGAGGACCTCGAGGCCGACGACCTGCTCGGCACCTACGCGCGCCGCGAGGCCGAGGCCGGCGGGCGCGCGTTGCTGCTGACCGGCGACCGCGACATGTACCAGTGCGCGGGGGAGCGGGTCACGGTGCTCTACGTGCGGACCGGCGGCGGCAAAGGAGCGGAAGAGGTCGGCCCCGACGAGGTGCGCGAGCGCTACGGCATCGGCCCGGAGCTGGTCCCCGACTTCATCGCCCTACGCGGCGATCCCTCTGACGGCCTGCCGGGCGCCAAGGGCGTCGGCCCGAAGACGGCGGCGGAGCTGCTGCGCAAACACGGCTCGCTCGAGCAGGTTCTCGACAACGCGATCCGCGAGCCGAGGCCGAAACTGCGCGGCGCCCTGATCGAGGCCCGCGAGGAGCTGCTCGCCTTCAAGGACATCGCGACGCTGCGGGACGCCGGCGTTGATCCGCCACCGGACACGCCGACCGACTGGGCCGGCGCGGCCGCCGCCGCCCGCGAGCGCGGCATGAACCGCTTGGCCGAGCGCCTGGAAAGCGCCGCCGAGTAGCGAGTGGCGAGTTTTACACCCCATAGGGTGGACAACTCGCCACTCGCTACTCGCGGCTCTCAACCTGGGCTGGCCGAACGCAACGCGATGATCAGGCCCCAGGCCGAGACGGCGGCCCAGACGGTCTCGAGCAGGAGGAAGCCCCACTGCGATTCCACCCAGGCGAGCACGGCGAGGATCGCGGAGCCAACCAGGTTGAGCGCCAGGTAGACGCGCGAGTCCGGCCGCATTCGCTCGAACTGGACCGCGCCGAAGGCGGCGAGGATCAGCAAAGCGCCGACGATCTGAACGACCTGGTCCACCCGGCGACCCTAGAGAGTCGGCGAACGCGGCTTAGGCGCGGTGCTCGGGGTTGGGGAAGTCGAAGCGGCAGCCGGCGTCCCACGCGGGGCGCTGGTTGCCGTGGGCGGGGATGCCACCGGCATCCTTGAGGATCCTCGCCAGATGGAGCATGTTCCAGGCCGCGAAGGTGGTGTTGCGGTTGGTGAAGTCGTTCTCGGGGCCGCCCGAGCCCTCGTCGAGGTAGGAGGGGCCGGGGCCGGCCTCGCCGATCCAGCCGGAATCGGCCTGGGGCGGGATCGTGTAGCCGAGATGCTGGAGCGAGTAGAGGACGTTCATCGCGCAGTGCTTGACCCCGTCCTCGTTGCCGGTCACCAGGCAGCCGCCGACCCGCCCGTAGTAGGCGTACTGACCGGCATCGTTGAGCAGGTGGGAGTTGCCGTAAAGGCGCTCGACGACCTGGGTGGCGATCGAGGACTTCTCGCCGAGCCAGATCGACATCCCGAGGACGAGGATGTCGGCCGCCATCACCCGCTCGAAGATCTGCGGCCACTCGTCCCGCTCCCAGCCGTGCTCGGTCATGTCCGGCCAGACGCCGGTGGCGATCTCGTGGTCGACCGCCCGGATGCACTCCACCTCCACCCCATTCCGCCGCATGATCTCCATCGAGACGTCCATCAGGCCCTGGGTGTTGGAGACCTCGGGGCTGCGCTTCAGAGTGCAGTTGACGAAGAACGCGCGCAGGTCGGAGTAGTCGGTGTCGCTGGCCTCGCACAGCTCGGCCTGCATCTCGGTCAGCTCGGTCACGTCGTCTCCTCGGTCGGGGGTGTGATCTCTTTCAGCGCATCCCATCGGCTGGTGAAGAACCCGAGCGCCGCGGCGACCTGGTCCTCCGTGCCGAGGAGGTCGGTATAGGTGAGCTCGGCCCCGCGGAAGCCTCGCGCCCGCCAGAGGTCGCCGGAGACCGGAGCGCTCCACGGGCTGGCGTAGAGATAGGGCTCGGCGTGGTCCTCGTCGCCCGGCGAGAAGCCGTAATTGGCCCGCAGCCCGCGCTGCTCGGGACCGAGTTCGATCGCGATGTCGAAGTGCTCGGGCCAGAGGCGCGGTTCGGTCGCATCGTCCTCAGGGGCGGCGCGCGCCACGAGGTCGGCGAGAACGCCGGCGCCGAACCCGTACCACTCGCCGAGGGCCCGGGACGCGGCGACGTCGATCTCCAGAGGCTTCTCGTCGGGTCCGGAGCCGGGCGGCAGCAGGTCGGCGATCGCCGTCGCTCCCTCGGCCAGCGAGCTCAGCGCCGCGCGGCGCTCCTCGCCATCGGCGACGTGCACCAGCTCGTCCCCCTCCACCCGCACCTGCCTGCGGGCACCCTCGAACTCGAACTCCGGGGTGCCGAAGCCGCCCGGCGTCGCTTCCAGGGCGATCTCGTTGTCCGGCTTCCGCGCCGGCGCGACCAACTCTTCGGCGACGCGGTGCAGCGCGGACACCGTGAGGGCGAAACGCTCCGGCAGCGGCGAGAGGCGCGGGCTCATCGCTACCAAGTGTCGACGAAGCGGTGCCCCGTGTCGACCCGCGACGGGCCCGCGGCGGCAAGGGTCGCGGCGAGCAGCGAACGCGTCTCGGCGGGGTCGATCACGTCGTCGAGCTCGAACAGGGCCGCCGCGTTCAGCGCCTTAGCGTTGTCTTCGGCGGCGGCGGTCAGCTCGCGCACCCGGCGCTCGCGCTCCTCGTCGTCCTCGATCGCCTCCAGCTCCTTGCGCAGCGCCAGCCGCACCGCCCCCTCCAACCCCATCGGCCCCAGGTGGGCGCCGGGCCAGGCAACGGTGAGCAGCGGCTCGTGCAGGCTGCCGCCGACCATCGCCTGGGCGCCGAGTCCGTAGCCGCGGCGCAGGACGACCGCCAGCAGCGGCACCCGCATGGCGGCGCCGGCGACCAGGAGCCGGGAGGCGTGGCGAACGAGGCCGGTCGCCTCGGCCTCGGGGCCGACCATGTAACCGGGGGTGTCGATCAGCGAGACCACCGGCAGGCCGAAGGCGTCGCAGAGCTGCAGCAGCCGCGCCGCCTTGTCGGCGGCGGGGCCGGTGATCGCGCCGGCGACGTGGCGGGTGTCGTTTGCGATCACGCCCACCGGCCGGCCCTCGATCCGGGCCAGGGCGGTAACCATCTCGGGCGCGAAGCGCTCGCGAAGGTAGGTGACCGAGTGCTCGTCGGCAATCGTCTCGAGGATCGGCCGCGGGTCATACGCGCGGCGCTGACGCTCGGGCACCAGCTCGCGCAGCCGCGACTGGTCGGGCGCCGGCGCCGGCGGAGTCGGCCCCTGGAAGTAGGCGAGCAGCCGCTTGGCGAGCACGGTCGCCTCGGCCTCGTCGGCCGCGACCACGTTGACGACGCCGTTGGCGGCCTGGACGTCGGTGGGGCCGACCTGGTCGGGATGGACGTTGCCGAGCCCGCCGCCGGCGATCATCGCCGGACCGCCCATCCCCAAGGAGGCGTTCTGGGTGGCGACGATCAGGTCCGAGCAGCCGGCGATCACCGCGTTGCCGGCGAAGCAGCGCCCGGCGACGACCGCGATCCGCGGCACCAGGCCGGAGAGCCCGGCCCAGAGCGCGAATGCGCGGGTGTCGAGGGCTGAGACGACCGGGTAGTCGGTGTCGCCGGGACGGCCCCCGCCCCCCTCGGCGTAGAAGACGACGGGAAGGCGCATGCGCTCGATCAGCTCGAAGAGGCGGTCCTTCTTGCGGTGCCCGACCGCCCCCTGAGTGCCGGCGAGGACGGTGTAGTCGTAGGACAGCACGGCGCAGGCGGCCGCCTCGCCGAAGAGCTCGCCGTTGACCCGCGCGGTGCCGGCGATGAGGCCGTCGGCCGGGGTGCGGGCGATCAGGTCCTCGAGCTCGCGCCGGCCTCGCTGGGGGGCGATAGCGAAGCGCCCGTACTCGACCAGCGAGCCGGGGTCGACCAGGTCCTCGATGTTCTCCCTGGCGGTGCGCCCACCGCCGGCGTGGCGGCGCTCGACCGCGTCCGGCCGCGCCTCGTCGAGGGTCAGGGCACGGCGTGCGAGCAGCTCCGCCAGGTCGTCGCGCCGGGCCTCTTCCCTCTGTCCCTCAGCCACGAGCGTCCAGCTCCGCGGCGAGCCGGCGCATCGCCTTGGCGTTGACGCGGCGGACGATGGCGCGGGACAGGAAGGAGAGGAGCCGCTCGCTCCGGGGGACCTTCACCCAGGCGAACTCGAAGGAGATCTTCGTGCCCCCGTCCGGCAGGTCCCCGAAGGCGAAGGTCCCGCGGGTGCGCCGCTTCCCACCGGCCGAATCCGCTTCCTCCATGATCCCGTCCGGCCCGGCCTCGAAGACCTCGAATTCGCTCCAGTCCCGGGAACCGGGGAGGTTCGCCCTGGCCTTCGCCTTGGCGCCGACCCCACGCGCCGGCCCGGAGAACTCCCAGTCGACGAGGAAGTGATCGAGGAAGCCCTGGTGGTTGGAAAGGTCGTCGAGGAACTCGAAGACCTCCTGCCTGGGCCTGGAGACCGTGGTCGAGACCTTGACCGGCTTCATCGGCCGATCCTAGATCGTCGCGGCGATCACCTACGGTTGGGAGAGCGCGTCTGGCCGCCTATTCGGTGACTTCGACGGTGCCGTGCATCGTCGGGTGGATCTCGCAGAAATAGGTAAAGGTGCCCGGTTCCTTGAACGTTTCGGACTTGAGCTTGCCTTTTTCCAGCGTGCCGGTGTCGAAGCTGCCGTCGTCGGCGGTCGCGGTGTGGGGCGCGGTGTCTTCGTTCTGCCAGATCACCTTGCCGCCGGGCTGCACCACCACGGGATCAGGGTCATAGGTGAATTCGACGATCTCGACTTTTTCGGCCTTTGCCGCCTCGCCGCTCGGCGCCGGTTCGCTGGCACCCGATTCGCCGCCTTCCGTTTCGGTCGCCCCGGGCGCGTTCCCCGGCACGGTCTCCGTGGTCGTCTCGTCGTCCCCGTCGCCACAGGCGACCAGGACGAGCGAAAGGGCGATGAGCAGCGCGCCGAGCGTGATCTTCAGTTTCATGCGGCCCCCCTACCCACTCGGCCAGGTCTCAACCCAACTCCGACTCAATATCCCGGGCCCCGCTTGATCCGCTTGCGCTCTGCGGGGTGAGCGCCGCCCTTCTCCTCCAGCGTCGCGCACGCCTGGACGATGTCGGCGGCGAGCCGGTCGACCTGCTGCTTGCTCAGGGTCTGCTTGACCAGCGCCCGCATGATCTTCACGTCCTGAGCGTCGGGCGGCATCGTGTAGGCGGGCAGCATCCAGCCGCGCTCGGCCGAGAGCTGCCAGGAGACGTCGAACTCGTCGTAGTCCTTTTCGCCGCTGAGCTTGAAGGCGACCAGCGGCAGTTGCTCGCGGTCGGCACCGATCAGCTCGAAGTCACCGGTTGCCTCCAGCTTGCCGGCGAGCGCCTTCGCGTTCTCCTCCATCGCCTTCAATATGTAGGTGTAGCCCGAGCGCCCGAAGCGGACGAAGTTGTAGTACTGAGCGAGCACCATCGAGGCGCCGGTGGAGAAGTTGAGGGTGAAGGTGGCGTCGGTCTTGCCCAGGTAGTTCTCGTAGAAGACGAGTTCCTCGGCCAGGTCGGCCTTCTCGCGAAAGACGAGCCAGCCCACGCCCGGGTAGACGAGCCCGAACTTGTGACCGGAGACGTTGATCGAGCGCACCTGCTCGAGCCGGAAGTCCCACTCGGAGTCGGGGTAGAGGAAGGGCCAGACGAAGCCGCCGCTGGCGGCGTCGACGTGCACCGGCACGTCCAGCCCCTTCTCCCCCTTGAGGTCGACCAGCAGCTTGTTGATGCCGAGGATGTCGTCGGAGTGACCGGTGAAGGTGGTGCCGAGGACCGCAGCGACGCCGATCGTGTTCTCGTCAATATGAGGCTCGACGTCCTCCGGCCCGATCACGTACTTGTTCTCCCGCAGCCGCACGATTCGCGGTTCGACGTCGAAGTAGCGGCAGAACTTTTCCCAGACCACGTGCACGTCGCCGCCGAAGATCAGGTTCGGCTTGTCGATCGGCTTCGATTCGGCTTCGCGCCGCTCTTTCCACTTCCACTTCAGCGAGAGGGCGCCGAGCATGATCGCCTCCGAGGAACCCTGGGTGCGAGCGCCGGTCGTCTCCCCCGGCGCGTGGTAGAGATCGGCGAGCATGCGGATGCAGCGCTGCTCGACCTCGGCCGAGATCGGGTACTCGGCGTGGTCGATGAAGTTCCGGTACAGGTTCTCTCCGATGATCCGCTGCGCCTCGGGCTCCATCCAGGTGGTGACGAAGGTGGCGAGGTTGCGCTGCGGGTCACCCTCCAGCGCCAGTTCCTCGTCGACCAGCCGCATCGCGTCGAGCGCCGACATGCCGCTCGGCGGGAACTCACGGTCCGGGGCGTCCTCGGTGAGGAAGCGGTTGCCATAGAGGGCCGCCTCCTGGTCAGGCGAGAGGTGCTCGGTCATGCTCGCTCTCCTTGGTCGGGATTGGCAGGCCGCTGCTGCCGCGAGCCTAACCCCCGACGCGGTAGTAGATGTGGGCGACGCCGGGGGCGTCGATCACCCGCGTCTGCTCGAGCTTCACCCCGCCGAGACCGTCCAGCAGCCTGGCGCCGTCGCCGAGCAGGACCGGCACCTGACTGAGCAGCAGCTCTTCGAGAAGGCCCGCCCGCAGGCACTGCTGGATCGTCTCGCCGCCGCCGGCGATGGAGACGTCCTTGTCCCCGGCCGCCTCGCGAGCCAGCTCGACCGCCCGCTCGACCCCCTCGGTGACGAAGTGGAAGGTGGTGCCGCCCTCCATCTCCAGCGGCTCACGCTCGTGATGGGTGAGGACGAAGACCGGAAGGTGGAACGGCGGCTCATCTCCCCACCAGCCCTTCCATGGATCCTCGCCCCAGGGCCCGCGTTCGGGGCCGAACATGTTGCGGCCCATCACCACCGCACCGGTGCCGGTGAGTCCTTCTTCCATCACCGGCGTCGAGGCGTTGACCTCGCCTCCCTCGTAGCCGTGCGACTCCCGCCAGGCAGCGAGCTTGACGACCCACTCGTGCAGAGCGTCCCCGCCTTCGCCGAGCCCGTGCTCCTCGCTCTGGTTGGGACCGGCGACGAAGCCGTCCGCGGAGACCGAGATCTGGCACCTGACCTTCGTCATCGCCCTAGACGGCGCCTCCGCGCGCCGCCTCCTCGACCGTCAGCTCGGCCGTCGGGTTGGCCTCCAGCCGCTGGTCCGGGATCGGCTCGCCGCTGCGGATCGAGAGCCCGTAGGTGCCGGAGGCGAGCCGCTCTTCGGCCCGCTCGATCGCGACCAGCCGCGCCTTCAGGTCCTCGGCGATGCCGGCGTCGAGCTGGTCCTGGAAGAGGGCCTCGGAGTCGTGGTCGCCCGGCTCGCGGTGCTCGTCCGACTCTTCGGGGCCACCGCGCCTGCTCGCCGCCAGGTCGGCTTCGATCCGCTCCCGCTCCGCCGCCAGGAGCTGTTTCGCGCGCTCGGGATCCATACCCCAACCGTACCGCCGCCCCGCTCGGAGCGAAAGGCGGCTGCGCTATCCTGTTTGGAGACTAACTACAGAAATTGGACTTGGACATGAGCCACTTGCTGATTCCACTGGAAGAGCCGATCGTCTTCCCGACCGTCACCGCGACCCTGCCGATCGACGTCGGCGAGGAGGAGCGCGTGTTCCTGATCCCGCGCCGCGACGGCGAATTCGGCCGCGTCGGCGTCCTCGCCGAGGTGATCGAGCGCGGCCGCTCGCGCCGGGGCAACCCTGTCGCCACCGTCGTCGGCCTGCACCGCGGCCTCGCCGGCGCCGCCCAGGCGGGCGAGTCCGAGGCGCTTCGGGTCGAGGTGCAGGAGATCCACGACGGGCATCCCGACGACGAGCACACCCGCGAGCTGGCCCGTGAATACCGCGCCGTCGTCGAGGAGATCCTCGAGCTGCGCGGGGACGATGGCCGCATCGCCGCCTTCCTGCGATCGGTCGAGGAGCCGGGTGCCCTCGCAGACACCTCCGGCCTCAGCCCCGACGTCCCCGACGAGGGCAAGCTGCGCCTGCTGGAGACCCTCGACGTGACCGAGCGACTGCGGATCGCGGTCGAGCTGCAGCGCGAGCGCCTGGCCGAGCTGCAGGTGCGAAGCAAGATTCGCGACGACGTCGAGTCCGGCGCGCAGAAACAGCAGCGCGACTACTTCCTGCGCAAACAGATGGAGTCGATCCGCAAGGAGCTCGGCGAGGACGAGGCCGACCTGATCGCCGAGTACGAGACGAAGATCGCCGAGGCGGAGATGCCGGAGGCGGTCGCCGAGCAGGCGGAGAAGGAGCTGCGCCGGCTCGAGCGCCAGGGCGAGCAATCGCCCGAGTCCTCGATGATCCGCAGCTACCTCGACTGGCTGATCGCGGTCCCCTGGTCCAAGCGCTCCGAGGAGCGGCTCGACCCCGAGCACACCCGCGAGGTGCTCGACGCCGACCACGCCGGCCTGGAGGACGTGAAGCGGCGGATCACCGAGTTCATCGCCGTGCGCAAGCTGCGCGAGGAGCGCCAGATCGAGGAGGAGGGCCGCGCCAACGGCGCGATCCTTACCCTGGTCGGGCCCCCCGGCACCGGCAAGACCTCGATCGGCGAGTCGATCGCCCGGGCGCTGGGACGGGAGTTCGTCCGCATCAGCCTCGGTGGCCTGCACGACGAGGCCGAGGTCCGCGGCCACCGCCGCACCTACATCGGCGCCCTGCCGGGGCGGATCGTCCGCGCCCTGCGCGATGCCGGCACGATGAACCCGGTGATCCTCCTCGACGAGGTCGACAAGGTCGGCGCCGACTGGCGCGGCGATCCTTCGGCGGCGCTGCTGGAGGTGCTCGACCCGGCCCAGAACCATTCCTTCCGCGACCACTACCTCGACGTCGAGGTAGACCTCTCCGAGGTCGTCTTCATCGCCACCGCGAACATCGCCGACACGATCCCGGCGCCGCTGCTGGACCGGATGGAGACGATCGCATTCGACGGCTACACCACCGAGGAGAAGCTGGCGATCGCCAGGGGCTACCTGCTGCCGCGGCAGCTGAAGCGAAACGGGCTGCGGGCCGAGGAGATCGAGATCGGCGACGAGGTGCTGCGGAGCGTCGTCTCCGAGTACACCCGCGAGGCCGGCGTGCGCCAGCTCGAGCGCGAGCTGGGCAAGCTGCTGCGCGGGGCCGCGACCCGGATCGCCTCCGGAGAGGCGGCGACGCCGATAGTCCTCGACGCCGAGGCGCTCCATGACGCCCTCGGTCGCCAGCGCTTCTTCCAGGAGTCGGTCGAGCGGACCGCGATCCCCGGGGTCTCGACCGGCCTCGCGGTCACCGGCACCGGCGGCGACGTCCTCTTCATCGAGGCGACCGCGATGGAGGGCGACAAGGGCCTGGTCCTGACCGGGCAGCTCGGCGACGTGATGAAGGAGTCGGCGCGGATCGCCCTCTCCTACGCCCGCTCCCACAGCGAGGAGCTTGGGATCGATCCCGGCCGCTTCCAGCGTGAGTTCCACCTCCACGTGCCGGCCGGGGCGATCCCCAAGGACGGCCCCAGCGCCGGCACCGCGATGACGACGGCGCTGGTCTCCCTGCTCTCAGGGCGACCGGTCAAGCACACGGTCGGGATGACGGGCGAGGTCACCCTGCAGGGCCGGGTGCTGCCGATCGGCGGGCTGAAGCAGAAGGTGCTGGCCGCGCACGCGGCCGGACTGACCGAGGTGATCCTGCCCGAGCGCAACCGCGGCGACCTCGACGAGGTTCCCGAGGAGGTTCGCGAGCAGCTGACCTTCCACCCGGTGATGAGCGTCGAGGAGGTGCTCGAGCGAGCGCTGGAGCCGGCCGGGAAGGGCGCCGATGTCGCCGCGATGTCGTAGCTGCGCGCCGGTCCCGACGGAACTTCGCGCGGCGGCCGGGCTGCTGGAGCGCCGCTGGACGATGGCGACGATCTACGCCTGTTCCAGCGGCGCCGCCCGCTTCAACGAGTTCCGCCAGTCCCTCCCCGGCGTCTCGCCGACCACGCTCTCGGAGCGCCTCGAGCAGCTGGAGGCGGCCGGGATCGTCGAGCGGCGCATGGTCGCCGGCCGTCCCCCCCACACCGAGTACTCGCTGACGGGCCGGGGAAAGCGCCTAGCCCTGGCCGTCGCCGGGCTGCTCGAGCACTGAGTCTGCAATAACCCGCGATATACGCGGGTAATTGCAGTTTCGTTTTTACGGAGCGGGCGGCGCGGGCTCGTCGGCCTCAGGCCGTAGGCCCTCGATCTCCAGCAGGCGGAAGTAGAGGACAGAGGCGAGGAGCCCCTCGACCGGTGCGGTCAGGGTCGAGGCGAGGGCGCTGAGGACGATTTCGACGATCGGGCCGCTGGAGATGGCCGTGGCTATCGCAGCGAAGGCGAATGCTGCGCCGATGACGATCACGCCGGTGAGGAACACCACGCCGAACACATGCCATCCATTTCCGCGCACCAGCTCGCGCGAGCGGCGGAAAGCCGCGAAGACGCCGGAACGCTCGATCACGATGACCGGGGCGAAGACCGCCCAGATCGTCACCAGGATCAGGCCGGGGACGAGCAGGAGGATGAACCCGATGAAGATCCCGATGGAAAAGAGGACGCTGGCCGCGATCAGCGGTAACAGGACGGGCAGCACGGACGCGATTACCTCCCTGGCGGAAAAGTCCCTGCGACCTTCCTGGACGTCGCGGACCAAGCCCACGACCATCCCCGCATAGAGCGCCGTGACGATCAGGGTGAGAACGGCCACGATCGGTTCCAGCGGGAGCTCACCGCGGGCTAGCTCGCTGGCGATCGCTACGACCAGGAAGAGCCAGAAGGCGATCGGCAGCAGCACGCCGGCCTGGTCGCGGTAGGTCTCGAACACCTGCCGCAGCGTCCCATTGACGTCGAGTTCCGTCCTCATGCCCTGGCTTTCTATTCGCTGACGCGAAGACGTGCGCTACGGCGTCACGGAGGCGCGGGTCGGGCCCAGGGCCATCGGCCCGTGGTAGACGGTCACGGAGTGGAACATTCCGCGCTCGCGGTAGTTGAGCACGGAGACGTAGTTCGGCCCCTCGTCGTTGGTCGAGTCGAGCGTCCGCATGCCCAGCCGCCTGGTCGGGGCATGCCGGTCGGGGTTGTGGGCGTCGCCGGGGAAGAAGGTGACGCGCTTGCCGTCGACCCACATCTCGACGAAGCCGCGGGTGGCGAGGCGGCCGTGGACCAGGACCTCGATCCACCGTCCCCGCACGAGGGGCATCTGCCAGGGCACGTCCCAGCCATAGGTCCGGTTCCGCGACCACTGGATGCGGTTGCGGTGGACCTCGACGTGCCAGGGGGGAGTGCCGGCGTAGGGCGGCCCGTAGGGGCCCTCGAGCACGGTCAGCCAGCCCGGGACCGAGGCGGGGAAGCCGCGGGGAAGGAGGAACTTCGCACGCCACCAGAACTGGTCGCCGGGCTCGATCATGGCCGGCGAGAGTAGTTCGGCGCGCGGGTCCCCGGTCGGGGTCAGCGGGTAGACGTCGTCGTCGGAGACGGTCAGCTTGAAGACGTCCTCACCGCCGCCGACGGGGTCCGGCACTTCGGTCACGGCGCCCGGCGCGGACTGGTTGATGTCGAATTCGGGGATGCTGGACGGGAGGAAGGGAGGCACCGTCGGCAGCGGTGGGGGCGGGTCCAGCGGGCGGGCGCCCACGCCCGGCCAGCCCACGGCGCTCCCGGAACCGGCAAGGGCGCCGAGGGCCGAGAGCGCGACGCAGGAGGCGATGGCGATACGTCGGAGCACCACTCCGAAGATAGCCACCGGCCCCGGTGGGCGGGCGAGCTCGCTCTAGCCTAGGATCGCTCCACCCCGTCGGAAGGAGATGCAGATGAGGATGAAGGCCGCGGTGCTCGAGCAGTTCGGCGAGCCGCTCAACGTCCAGGAGGTGGAGCTCGGCGAGCCCCAGGCGGGCGAGGTCCTGGTCAGGCTCGAGGCCTGTGGCGTCTGCCACACCGACCTCTACACCGCTTCCGGCGCCGACCCCTCCGGCTACGCGCCGACGGTCCTCGGCCACGAGGGCGCCGGGGTCGTCGAGCGGGTCGGTCCCGACGTCGCGTCACTGGCCCCCGGCGACCACGTCGTCACCCTCTTCTCGCCGCAGTGCCGCGAATGCGTCCACTGCCTCGACCCCCGGACCAACCTCTGCCTCTCGATCCGCGAGCGCCAGAACGAAGGCTTCCTCCCCGACGGCACCACCCGCATCTCCCGCGAGGGCGACGGGATCCGCCACTTCATGGGCTGCTCGACCTTCGCCGAATACACGGTGATGCCGGAGATCGCGCTGGCGAAGATCGACCCCGAGGCGCCGCTGGACCACGCCTGCCTCTTCGCCTGCGGCCTCTCGACCGGCCTCGGCGCGGCGATCAACACCGCTGCCGTCAAAGCCGGCAGCACCTGCGTCGTCTTCGGCGCCGGCATGGTCGGCCTCGGTGCCGTCGCCGGCTGCCGCCTGCAGGGGGCCGAGCGGGTCGTCTGCGTCGACCTCTCCCCCGAGCGGCTCGAGCTGGCTCGCGGCCAGGGCGCAACCGACCTGCTCGCCGCCGGCGAGGACACGGTCGAGCGGATCCTCGAGATGACGGGAGGGTTCGGCGCCGACTACACCTTCGAGGCGACCGGCCTTGTCGCCGTGATGCGCCAGGCGGTCGAAGCGGCGCGGATGGGCTGGGGCCTGTGCACGGTCGCCGGCGTCGCCGGCAAGGGCGAGACCCTCGACATCGTTCCCCGGCTGCTGATCACCGGCCGCCGCGTCGCCGGCTCCTCATTCGGCGGCGTCAAGGGACGCGACCAGGTCCCGGTGCTGATCGAGCGCTACATGGCGGGCGAGATCGACGTCGAGCCGTTCATCTCCCACCATCTAAGCCTCGACGAAGTCAACCGCGGCTTCGAGCTGATGGAGGCCCAGGACGGGATCCGCAGCGTCATCGACCTCGCTTAGATGGTTGGCGTCGCGTCCTTGGGGGCGTAGCGGTGGTGCAGGATCAGCGGGTTGCCGTCGGGGTCGTGGAAGATCGCCTGATGGCAGACGCCGGAGTCGATCATCTCGATCGCGAACTCGACGCCGTCGGCCTTCAGCGCGTCTCGCGCCTGCTCGACGTCGGCGACCTGAAGCGCGATCGGGGCGGAGTTGGGCCGCGCCTCCCCCTGGCCAAACCCGCTCGGGTCGAATATCGCCAGCGTGACCGGGCCGGCCTGGAACTCGGTCGCGGGCCTGTCGCCCCACCGCTTGCCCCGCTCCAGCCCGAGCGTCTCGCCGTAGAACTCGACGGCGCGGTCGTGGTCGCGGGTCGGAATGCAGACGAAGTCGACGTCGGTAACCGCTTGTGGATCGAGAGCCATGTCTTTGCCTCCTGGTCGGTCGGGGTGATCGTTCCTACAGGATGAGGCAAAGGTGGCGCGGGGGCTGGGAAACCAACCCCCGCGCCAGTGCCCGGGCAAATTGTGTGGATGGATGGGAGGAAGTCCGCAGGACCTCAGCTGCGCAGCTTTGCCACCCCGTTCACGCATTTGCTGAACGGCGTGCCCTTCACGCCTTTGACGTGCTTCTTGCTCAGGCCTTTGCAGGCCTGGCGGGCGGTGATCCTTTCGTTATGCGCCGCCTTTGCCAGCGCGGTCACGCACTGGCTAAAGGGAGTGCCCTTCTGGCCGTCGACGTGTTTCTTGCTCTGGTCCTGGCAGTAGCGGCCGTAGGCATTGGCCTTTTCAGGCAGGCCGGCCCCTGGGCCGGGAGTTTCAGGCGGCACCGGGGCGTATTTCGGCCCGTTGCCTTTGCCGTTGCCTGGAGTGGCGAGCGCCATCGCCGGCACCGCAATCAAAAGGCACCCCGCGATCACGGCGGCGATCCTCGTGTAGCGCTTCATGCTCCTCCTTCGGGTCAGTGACGATTCCTGACCTGAAACGGGGTCGCCTGCAAATTGTCAGGCCATACTTCGGTCAGCCCTCGGGCTTGCCATGCCCCGGGGGTTCAGCGGCGCTACCTGGCGGTTCGCCCGCTTTTGCCTGTCCCTGTTCTGCATGTGGGGGAAGCGCGGGCTTGTCGACTGAGCGGTGCGATTGGGGCCGGGGCGGAGTCGGTTCGTGGCCCGCCTCCGGAGTTCCCTTTCCCTTGCCGTTGCCCCCTTTCGCGTTTGGGTTGCCGCCCATTGCATTGGGATTGCCGGCCTTCGCGTTCGGGTTGCCGGCCTTCGCATTGGGATTGCCGCCGTGAGCGTTGACCGACCCCGCGCCGTTGCCGGCGGAAGAGGGTCCCCGCGCCTTGCGAGCATCGGCACCCGGCGTGCCTTCCGGGCCGACGGGTTGAGCATCGATCCCTTTCTCCTTGCTTTCGGAGGGGTCCTCCACGCGCCTCGCGGACGGGACAGACGCCTTCCCCACCTCGGCGCCCCTCCCCAGGTCGCCGGCATCCGGCAGCGCCGCCGCGTTCACGCTTTCCGGGGGAGAGCGTTCCCCCTGCGCCGCGGGCACATCGCCACCGCCCGCGTCGTGGAAGACCCGGACCACCCCGGCGCGGTCCGCGGCGCCGACGCCGATGACACCAGCCACCGCCACGGCGGCGACCGTCTTCACCGCGGCGGATGCCGAGATCGCACCGCCAGCCGCGCCAGCCCCAGCGGCGGCCCCACCCGCGGATCCGGCTGCGCCGCCCAACACCCCCTTCAGCAGGCCCGCAGCGGCCAGCGCCGGAATCGGCGAGATCGCCGCCAGGTCCGTCTGGCGGTTGGAGATCGACGCCTCGAACTCGCGGCACGCCGGGCACTGGCGCAGATGCGCGCGCAGGTCGCGGCGGCGAAGGACGCGGCGGTCGCCGTCGGAGAGCTTGCGGCACACCTCATCGCACTCCATCGCCCGCCCCCTCTCCATCTCCTGAAGCCCGACCCGCGCCTCGTAGACCGTCTGTCGCGCGACCGCCGCCGAGGTCTCGAAGGCCGAGCCGATCTGCTCGAAGCTGAGCCCGCCCAGCTCCCGCATCACCAGGCTTCCCCGCTGGCGTTCCGGAAGCTCGCGCAGGTCGACGATCAGCTGCCGCAGGCGCTCCCGCGTCTCGGCGCTCGACTCGGGCCCCTGGGTGCCGACGAGCGCCTCGGGGTCGACCAAGTCGACGTCCCGCCGCTTCCTCAGCAGTTCGATCGACTCGTTGTGGGCGATCCGGTACAGCCAAGCCTTCAAGTGGACACGGCGTCGCTCGCCCGGCAGCGCTCCCAGCACCTTGACCATGGTGTTCTGCAACGCGTCCGCGGCATCCTCGGTGTTGCCGAGCAGCGCCGCGCAGTAGCGGAAGAGGCCATGGTGGTAGCGCTTGAAGATCGCCTCCAGGGCACGCCGGTCCCCGCTCGAGGCCTGCTCGACCAGGCGTTCGTCGGTCGGGATCGATTGCGCCACGGCTCAGCGCGCTGGGCATCGTCGGGCCACCAATCAAGAGTAGGGGTCAGAGACTCCACTGAGTGAACGAATCCGGGGCGCCGACGTCAGCCCCAACGCAAAGACGAGGAGATTTAAGGTGTCTAGTAGGCGGCGGGTGGTGGCGGGTCCCTGCGTTCGTCAACGCGGGGATCCACACGCGTCGATCGCCGCGTCCAGAGTCCGTACTGGATGAAGCCGAGGACGAGCCCGGCTGCTCCGGCCAGCATCAGGATCAGCCCTACCGTGTCGAGGCTGACGCCCTCGACGTGGACGTTGAGCGCGTACCGCAGGATTGCCCCCGCGGCGATCAGGAATATGGAACCGGCGATCGTCATCGCAGGTGGAGTACCCGGCTCCGCTGGGGTGAAAACGTCGTGGCCGTAGCGGCGATCGATGCTCAGGCGGGCGCGGTCGCGCCGACGATCCAGGTCGAGGCCGGCGCGTAGACCCCATCGGGGCCGTCGAACTCGGTCAGCGCCTCGCGGATCTCGCGGGTGATCTTGGGGCGGATCTCGTCGACCCGGTCGCCCCACAGCCGCATGACCTCTCCCGCGGGACCGATGGCGAGCATCAGTTCAACCGCCTGGTCGAGGTCGTCGCCGATCTTGATCGGGATGTCGCAGCGCTGCAGGCTGATCTGCTCGAAGCCAGCGATCTTCAGCTGTTCGGTGACGGTGTCGGCGTTGGCCATCGAGAACGGCCCGGGGCCACAGGTGGGCTCGTCCGTCTCCTCCGGGTGCTCGAGGTACTCCTCGACGACCAGCTCGGCACGGTGCAGCCAGTCGTTGTCGAGCTTGCGGCGCCAGACGGCGGCGCAGAGCCGCGCCCCCGGGCGCATCGCGGAGCGCACGTTGGCGAGCGCCGCCACCGGGTTGGCGAAGAACATGATCCCCATCCGCGAGAAGACGTAGTCGAACTCGCCCTCGAACTCCGCCACCTGCACGTCGGCGACCCGGAAGCCGACGTTGGAGGCGCCGGCCTCTGCCGCCTCGCGCTTGGCCAGCTCGATGAACGGCTCGGCGACGTCGACCCCGACCGCCTCGCCGTCGCCGACGAGGCCCGCCAGCCGTTGCGTGGTGTCGCCGAAGCCGCAGCCCACGTCGAGCACCCGGTCGCCGGGTTGCGGCGGGTAGGCGGCGATCGCCGCCTCGCCGTGTGCCCCGAGCCCGTCGGTGACGATCGCGCGGAAGTGCAGGAACCGGTCGAAGAGCGGGCCGCTCCAGGCCTCGGCTGCCTCGACGTTGGACGCTGCGACGCTGTCCATACTGTGAGGGTACTCAAACCGAGAACAGGCTCCATTCGCCAGGCACACCCTTCAGCGCGTGCGAGCCGCGGGACTCGAAGTCGAAGTCGGCACCGACGACCAGGTCTCGGACGGTGCTCGAGACGAGCACCTCGCCGGGGCCGGCAAGGGTGCTGATCCGCGCCCCGATGTTGACTGCGATCCCCGCGATGTCCTCCCCCCGGATCTCGCACTCCCCGGTGTGCAGGCCGGCGCGCACCTGAATCTCGAGCGGCCGCACGCCCTGGGAGATCGCCTGCGCGCACTGGATGCCCCTGGCCGGGCCGTCGAACGTCGCGAGGAAGCCGTCGCCGGTCGTCTTCACCTCCTGGCCCCGGAAGCGGCCGAGCTCTTCCCGCACGACGTCGTCATGGCCCTCGAGCAGCTCCCGCCAGCGCCGGTCGCCCAACTCCGCGCCACGGCGGGTCGAGTCGACGATGTCGGTGAAGAGCACGGTGAGGAGCTGGCGCTCGGGATGGGGTTCGGCACGCGAACCGGTGAGGAAGGCTTCGACCTCGCTCAGCAGGGCGTCGATGTCGCCGACGAAGGGAAAGTGGTCGCTCCCGTCGAGGAGGACGAAGCGCGATCCCTCGATCTGCTCGCTGACGAATTCCGCGCCCTCGACGGGCCAGAGCAGGTCGCCGGAGCGGTGCAGGACCAGGGTCGGCACCGAGATCGCCGGCAGGACCTCCCTGATGTCGACCTCGGCCGCGAGCCGGGCGACCGCCTTCGCCATTCCCGGGCTGGCCGCGAGCCGCTGGTACTGGGCCCACCAACGGGCGAACTCGGGGTCCTCGGCGCGGCTCGGGGCGTAGACGTCGAGGAACACCCCGCTCCCCCACTCCAGCTCGATCATCTCGCTGCCCATCTCCACCTGCTCCCGGACCGGCGCCCACGGGTAGTCCTCGGTGGCGATCCCCTTCGCGTAGGAGCCGTACATGATCAGGGCGCGGGCGCGCTCCGGGTGGGTAGCCGCGAACAGCGCGCACATCGGCGCGCCCTCGGAGACGCCGAAGAGCGCGACCCGCTCGGCGCCGACCGCGTCGAGGACGGCCTCGAGGTCTTCCATCCGCTCCTCGAGGGTGGTGGCGTCCTCGACGGGATCCGAGAGACCGGTCCCCGCCTTGTCGAAGATGATGACCCGGGCAAAAGAGGAGAGCCGCCGCAGGAAGCCCGCGATCGCGGGCTGTTCCAGCCCCGCCTCGAGGTGCGAGACGAAGCCCGGCACCACGACCAGGTCGATCAGACCGTCCCCCCGGACCGCGTAGGCGATGCTCAGCCCACGGCTCTTCGTATAGGAGATATCGGCTTCCACGGTGCCCAGCCGACGGTACCAAGGCGGGGACCGCGCTCCGACCAGCGCCGATGCCTCAGCCGGCGACTGCTACCGTGGATCTGTCGGGTTTGGCCGAATTCGCCACCCGAGAGGTTCCGTTTCCTCCGTGTGCCGCTGGCGCCTAGGGGTCGCTGGATCTCCCTAGACGTTCAAATAAGGAGCACCAACATAACTTCGTTTGCCGATCTCGGCACCTCCAAACCGGTGGTGCGCGCGCTTACGCGCCGAGACATCATCAAGCCTTTCCCCGTCCAACAGCTGGTCGTGCGCGACGCGCTCGCCGGCCACGACCTGCTCGTCCAGTCGCCGACCGGCTCGGGCAAGACGCTCGCCTTCGGCATCCCGCTGGTCGAGCGCATCGATCCGGGCGCCGGACATACCTCGGCGCTCGTCCTCGCCCCCACCCGCGAGCTGGCGAGCCAGATCGTCGCCGAGCTGCGCTCCGTCGCCGATGCCCGCGAGCTGAAGATCGCCGCCGTGTACGGCGGCGTCGGCTTCGGCCCGCAGATCAAGGCCGCGCGGCGCGCCGACATCCTCGTCGCCACCCCCGGGCGGCTCGAGGACCTGATCGCCCGCGGCGTCGTCTCGCTGGACCGGGTCCGCATCCTCGTCCTCGACGAGGCCGACCGCATGCTCGACATGGGCTTCAAACCGGCCGTCAGCCGGATCGTCGCCCAGACCCCGGACAGTCGCCAGACGCTGTTCTTCTCGGCAACCCTGGAGGGGGCGACCGGCAAGGTGGCCGCCGCCTTCACCCGCGACGCCCGCCGCCACACCCAGGCCGCCGACGAGAGCGCGAAGGCCGACATCGAGCACCGCTTCCTCCATGTCGACTCCCAAAGCGCCAAGCTCGACCACCTGGTCGCGCAGCTGCGCGAGGCCGAGGGCGGTAGCACCCTGGTCTTCGTCCGCACCAAGCGCGGTGCCGACCGGCTCGCCAAGCGGCTCCGCAGCCGCGAGCTCGAGGCCGTGGCGATGCACGGCGACAAGAGCCAGCGCCAGCGCGAACGAGCGCTGGCCCGGTTCGAGGGAGGCGAGGTCAATGCCCTGATCGCGACCGACGTCGCCGCCCGCGGCATCGACGTCGCCGGGGTCACCCACGTGATCAACTTCGACGCTCCCGAGGATCGCGACTCCTACGTGCACCGCGTCGGCCGCACCGGCCGCGCCGGGCGCCGGGGGACGGGCATCAGCTTCGTCCTCGCCGACCAAGCCGACGACGTCCGCCGCATGGCCGGCGCCCTCGGCCTGTCCCGCGAGTTCGGCGGCGCCGGTGGCCAGCGTGGGCCGGTATCCGATCGGTCGCACGGGACGCCGAATCGTTCCCGGCGGCGCCGGCGCTCCAAGGCGAAGGCCGCCCGATGACCGCGCCCGTAGCGGCCCGCAGGTGGACCTGCGACAACTGCCAAATGACGGTGGCCAACATCGACGGCGACCAGGTGCCGCTTCCCGAGACCTGGGAGAGCGGCGCCGATGGCGACTTCTGCCTCGCCTGCCGCCGCCAGCGGGCCGCTGAGGCGGCCCAGGCCGCGGCGCCAACCGGGTGCAGCAGAGAAGCCAGTGCCAAGGCGCGGCGCGCGGGCCTGATCGAGTTCGAGGTGCGACGCACCCCGGACCTCACCGACGGCGTCATCGCCAGGGCATGCCGTACGAGCGCGTCGGCGGTTGCCGCGGCCCGTCGTGCCACGGCGGCCCGCAGGTAGGTCCGCCGGTGAGCTCGGTACAGACCGGCGTCGCGCTGGCCCTGCTCGCGGCCCTGATGGCGAACCTCGCCAGCCTGCTCAAGCACCGCGGCTGCCAGCGCGTCGCCCCGATCCACATCCGGCGCCCGCTGCAGAGCGCCCGCGGACTCGCCGGGTCGCGCTGGTTCGCGTTCGGCTGGGGACTCGCCGCAATCGCCTGGCTGGTCCACGTCGCCGCTCTCTCGATGGCGCCGATCTCCCTCGTACAGGCCGTGCTCGCCGGCGGCGCCGTCACCCTGGCGGTGATGTCGCAGCGACTCTTCGGCGATGCGGTCGAGCGGCGTCAGTGGCTGGCCCTGATCCTTGGCGGCGCCGGCCTCGCGCTGCTGGCGGTGACGGTACCGAGCTTCAGCGGCAGCCACTCCGAGTTCGCCACCGCCCCGATCCTCGGCTTCGAGGGAGGTCTGGCCCTGCTCGCGATCGCGCTGGCGCTCGGACACCGCTCCGAGCGCCTCGCCGCTCGCCGCGGCGTCCTCCTGGCCGCGCTCGCGGGCACGCTCTTCGCGCTCGCGGGAGTCGCGATCAAGGGACTGACCGGAGCCACCGGAGTCAGCGCGGCGATCGTCGTTCCCTGGGTGGCGATCATCGTCGTCTTCGGCGCGCTCGCCCAGTACACCGCGGTCGCGGCACTTCAGCGCGGCGGCGCGATCGAGACGATCGGCCTGATGGGCTTGGTCGCCAACGCGACCCAGATCGCCGGCGGCGTGCTGGTCTTCGGCGACCCGCTCTCGGCCGACCCGCTCGGGATCGTCCTGCAGGCGACTGCCTTCGCGATGGTCTGCCTCTCCGCGCTGCTGCTCCCAAGGCAGGCCGGCCCCATGGCTGTCCCGGGACCGCAGCCGCTCGCGCCCTAGATCAGTCGCGGCTAGTAACAGTCCTCCCCCGCCTAAGCCGGCTTGACGCCGATCAGAAGCGCCATCTCGAGCCACTTCCAGTAGCAGTCGACATCGTCGAAGCCGAGCTCGCGCAGCCAGCCGAGCTGCGTCTCGACGTCGAGCAGGCGGTCGGACGGATCCTCGTTCTCAAGCGGCTCGCCGATCGCCGCGAAGAACACTCGGTGAAGGCGATCGGTCGCCGACGCCACGTGCTCGAAGTTCGCGAACGTCCCACCGGGTTCGAGCAGATCGAACACCTCGCCATAGAGCGACCGCTTGCGCTCGTGCTCGAGATGGTGGATGGCCATCGAAGAGACGACTGCGTCGAAGCGCCCAAGGGCGGGCAGGGGCTCGGTGAGATCGTGCTCGACGAGCTCGATCCGCTCGTCGCCGGCGAAACGTTCACGCGCCGCCTCGAGCATCGGCTCGGAGAAGTCGAGGCCGACGCCGCGCATCTCGTGACGATCGACCTGGAGGAGAGCCATCAAGCGACCGTCACCGGTGCCGAGGTCGAGGAGCCGACGAGCGCCGAGAGGCACCTGCTCGAGCAGGACGCCCTCCCCCTCCGCGCGGTGCGGGAACTCGTCCGCGCGGCCGAGGTAGCGACTGACGTGCTCGGCGGTCGTCCACTCCTCTGCGGGCATGCCTGATTATCGCGTCTTAGCGCTTCTCCGCCAGTGCCACCTGGGCGTGCGTCCGCCGATTCGCCCGCTTGGCGTGGCGCTTCTTCTTCTTGGTCGCGTGCCGGCTTGCCGTCGTGACCGTGCCCGGCGGCAGCTCGGCGAGACACCTTTCGATGATCGCCCGTCCGGCCCCGACCTGGTCCTGGTGGCTTGCCTGCTCCCTCAGCAGGCACGGGTTGATCGCCTCGATTTCGTCGAAGGAAACCGAGACCGTGACGCAAGCGTTCGGTTTGATCTGGTTCCACGCCTCGCGCTGAGACTCCCGGTCCGGAGGCTGGGCCGCCATGAACGCGGCGTCGGCTCTGGTTTCGAGGCACATAATTATCTCTTTTTTTTCAGCACCGGAAGCTGACTGCTCGGCATGGGCACCCGCCGCGAACAGTCCGCTGAGCGCGAGCGCCGCCAGCGCCGCTGCTGAGATTCCTTTGATCATCATCTGCTCCTTGTCGGGTTGCCTGTGAGGTGACTCGCTACCTCTACGTGTCCGACAAGCTCGCGTTCGTTGCTGCACAGCCTCAATGCACCCCGGGCCCTATTCCAAGAGTCCGCACACGCGCTGAAACAGCCTGACCCTGGGGTTGCGGTCCCGAGCGGCGAGCGCCGGGGGAAGCGGACGGTCGCAGTGGGGCACGAACTTCCTACTACCCGGTGCTTCGACGGCCGCCCAGTCCTTGCGACGGACCAGGTGGGTTGGGAGCGCATGAAGCCACCTGGCCTCGCTGACGAGGCGCAGGGAGGCGAGGCGGTGTTCGAACGCGGTAAGGCTCGGGGCGAACGATCGGAACTTGAGATAGCGGTCGTCCTGGATCCAGACGGCGGCGTACTGGCGCGCCCTGTATTCGGGCGCCGTCCTTGCGAACACTCGCGCAGTCGCTCCGACCGTCGGGGCCTCGGCCACGAAGACAAACTCGGAGTTCCGAGCGCGAACCGAGCTCGGCGGGTGAACCCTCGCCGTGGGGAAAGCGGAGCGCCACCGCAGCTCCGCGGCGGCCTGGAAGGCGATCGACAATCGTCCGCCCAGATAGGGAATCAGCTCTCCGGTTCCGTGCAAGAAGTGGATGCTTCCCCTCCTGCCCTCGACCTCGCTCGCACCTCGTATCCGCCAGCCTGGTGCCTCGAGCAGAACGTGCGGGGAGACCGCGGTCAAGCGGAGCTTTGCGGCGAGCGCGGGCGTCGGCGAGCCGGCCGGGCCCACTCCGATGCCGACGACCAGCAGGACGACCGCTGCCGCGGCAGCGACGGAGGCGCCCAGCGCGAGGTAGCGGCGGCGCGGCACGTGAGCGCCCACTCGCCCGGTGGGGCGTGCTTCGGTGGTCGGGGCGCGCTCGGCCTCTTCCTGCGGCTCCGTCACGATCCGGGCGAGCAGCTCCCGCTTTGCCTCATCAAGCCCTGGGCTTTCGACCACGGTCGGGTCGATCCGGTAAGCCTCGCCGATCGCCGCGTCGACTTCGCGCGTTCTCATCTTGCCTCCTCCATCATCCATTCGGACTGCGCCCGAGGTCCGCACGACGAATCGGCCTCGAGCTCTCGTATGAACCGCCGCCGGGCGCGGTGCAGGCGACTGCGGGCAGCCACCGGGGAGATCCCCAGCACCGTCGCGATCTCGGCCGGCGCCAGCTCCTCGCATCCGGCGAGGAGGAGGATTTCGCGGTCCTTCTCCTCCAGGCGCTCGAGGGCGCAGACGACCGCGCCGTCGGGATCGGGCGCAGCATCGTTCGCGACCGCCGTCGCCAGCTCGCCGCGGAGCCGGTCGGCCAGGCGGTCGCGGCGGAGCTCGCCGCGCCGCTGGTTGGCGAGCAGCCTGCGGGCCACCCCGAAGAGCCAGAGGCGGGTCCGTGCCCCCGGCGGGACGTTGCCGAGCCGTCGCCAGGCGACGAGGAAGGTCTCGGCGACGAGGTCCGCCGCGTCCTCCGCCGTCGCCGCCCGGCGCCGCGCGTAGTCCAGCAGGTCCTGCCAGTTCTCTTCGTACAGCCGCGAGAAGCGCGCTTCGGCCTCCGCGCGCGCAGCGTCGCTCAGCTCTCTCATCGGACTTCCACTGCCTCTACGTGTCCGCCAGGAGGCCCAACGTTGCAGGCGGAGCGCGATCTAGCCCCAGACGCCCCCTAAGGGAGCGTCAGCACGTGGGCACGCGCCGGCTCGACCCGGGCCTCGAGCACGTCGAGGTAGGCGTCGCGGACGGCTTCGAAGCCCTCGCCGGGGATCGGCTCGAGCCAGCTGCCCACCCACTCGCAGAAGGGGTGCCAGGCGCCGGCGACCCTGTCTTCCATCTCGGTGCGGCCCCAGTCCTCGGAGCGCTTGGTCACCCGGTCGGGGGCGAAGAAGAGGGTCGGGGGCGGTCCCGGCAGCTCGCCGGCCCCCGCCTGCAGGTCCTCCCAGTGCGTCACCCCCACCGCCATGCTGTAGACGAGCTGGTCGCCGTAGTGCTCGTGGACGGCCCGGCGCACCGCGCCGTCGCCGGCGATGTCGACGAACGTGGCCGGGGCCCGGTCGAGCGACTCGATCGCGTCGTAGGCGACGGTGCGGTCGTAGATCCCAAGGCCCTCGACGAACTGGGCGTTGCGGGGCGAGGTGAGCCCGACCAGCTCGACCTCCTGGCGCTGCGCCAGCAGGAAGGCCGCAGCGATCGCCGTCTTGCTGGAGGCGCTGGAGACGACGATCGGCCCGTGCGCGGATAGTCCCTCGTCGGCGATCTGGTCGTCGATCAGGAAGGAGGTGAAGAAGAGCGGGCGCAGCAGCATCTGCATCGCCTCGGTGTCGGCGCGGTAGAAGGAGTCGGCCGCGGTCGCCAGGTAGCCGTGGTAGGCCGACGGCAGCGCCGACCGGTGCGGCGAACCGTCAACGAAGCCGCCCTCGCCGGCGGCGGTGGGCGTGACGACCAGGTGCGAGGAGGACGGCAGGTACCCGTAAAGGCGGGTCCCTGGCTCGACGTTCTCGGCGTTGCTCCGCTCCACCTCGGCGAAGCCCCACATCGGCAGGCGGCCCCAGCCATCGGCGGCCGGGAAGAAGTCCCAGTAGGACATCGCCTCGCCCATCACCGCATAGGTGACGTTGTTCGCCGTCAGCCCAAAGGTGGCGACCCGGAGCAGGGCCTGCCCGGAATCGATCTCAGGCGCGTCGCCCTCTGCGACGCGGCACTCGCGAAGGTCGTCGCGCTTGACCAGGAAGTCGGTCATGCCCTGGATGCTCTCACGTACCCGTCGGGAAGGGCTGGAGACTCAGCGGCGCCCCTCGGCCCGCGCCTGCAGCAGGTCGCGCTCGCGCGCGTTGCCGCTCATCGCCGCGGCGCGGGCGAACTCCGCCCCAGCCTCTTCGGTGCGGCCAAGCCGCTCGAGTAGCTCGGCGCGCGCGGCCGGCAACAGGTGGTAGCCGACAAGCGCCGGCTCGCCGGCGAGCCCGTCGAGCAGCTCCAGCCCCGCCGCCGGGCCGAACGCCATCCCCACGGCGACGGCCCGGTTCAGCCGCACGACCGGCGAGCCGGTGATCGTCGCGAGGCCGTCGTAGAAGGCGACGATTCGCTCCCAGTCGGTCTGCTCGGGCGTCCGGGCCCGAACGTGGCAGGCGGCGATCCCCGCCTGCAGCGCGTAGGGACCGAGCGGGCGCCCCAGCGCTTCTGCCCGCTCCAGGCCCTTCAGGCCGCGCCCGATCAGGACGAAGTCCCAACGCGAACGGTCCTGCTCGAACAGCGGAATCGCCTCGCCCGCGGCACCCGTGCGCGCCGGGAAGCGCGCCGCCTGCAGCTCCATCAGCGCCACCAATCCCAGCGCCTCCGGCTCGCGGGGGGCCAGGCCGACGAGGATTCGTCCCAACCGCATCGCCTCCTCACAGAGGTCGGCCCGAATCCAATCCTCGCCGCCGCTCGCCGCATAGCCCTCGTTGAAGATCGCGTAGATCACCTCCAGCACCGAGGCAAGTCGCTGCTCTCGCTCGGCGGCGCCCGGCACCTCGATCGGCACCCGCGCCTCCGCCAGGGTGCGCTTGGCGCGGACGATCCGTTGCGCCACAGTCGACTCCTTGCCAAGGAACGCGCGGGCGATCTCCGCCGTCGTCAGCGAGCCGACCAGGCGCAGGGTCAGCGCCACCCGCGCCTCGGTGGAGAGCACCGGGTGACAGGCGGTGAAGATCAGGCTGAGCAGGTCGTCGCCGATGTCGTCGTCGGCGACGGCGGCGAGGTCGGGCTCGGCAAGGCGCGCCCGCAGCTCGACTTCTCGCCCCAGCTCCTCCTGCTTGCGGGCCGCCATCTGACCGCGGCGCAGGCGGTCGATCGCGCGGTTCTTCGCCGTCGTCATCAGCCAGGCGCCGGGGTTGTCGGGAACGCCGGACTCGGGCCACTGCTCCAGCGCCGCGACGAGGGCGTCCTGAGCCAGGTCCTCGGCCACGCCGACATCGCCCGCGATGCGCGCCAGCCCGGCGATCAGCCGGGCCGACTCGATCCTCCAGACCGCGTCGATCGCGCGGCGGGCCTCCTCTCCCTCCATGCTCAGCTCGCCCGCCGCGCCGTCCGGCCCGCTACTGGTTCTGCTCCGCCTGGGCCCGGATGCGGTCCTCCTGCTCGCGCAGCTCCGGCGTGAACTCCTCGCCGAAGTCCTCGGCCTCGAAGACCTGGCGAATTTCGATCTCGCCCGGCTCATCGTGCGGGTTGGGGCAGCGCTTGATCCACTCCACCGCCTCCTCGAAGGAGCGCACCTGCATCAGCCAGTAGCCGGCGATCAGCTCCTTGGTCTCGGCAAAAGGGCCGTCGATCACGGTCCGCTCGCCGTCGCCGCCGAAGCTGACCCGAGCGCCCTTGGAGGTGGGGTGCAGACCCTCCCCGGCCAGCAACACGCCGGCCTTGACCATCTCCTCGTTGAACTCGCCCATCTCGGCGAGCATCTCCTCGCTCGGCATCACGCCGGCCTCGGAGTCCTTGGACGCCTTGACAATCGCCATGACCCTCATCTCGTGTCCTTTCGTTCGTCTTCGCGGAAGCCCGGTACTCCCGATATTCCCGCCTTTACCCACTACGACGAACGAGCGTCGCCGAAATCGACACGGCTCCCAAGATCTTTGCCGCTAGGCGGCCGCGGGCACTCGCGAGCGATCGGCGAGCACGACACGGGCGCCTCCGACGGGGCGCACCGTGATGTTCCGCCGCTGGGCGACCTCCACGGCCCCGTCTGCGGCACGCACCTCGCAGGCGCCCAGCAGGGTCTGGAGAACCACCTTCATCTCGAGCATCGCGAAGCTGGCGCCGAGGCAGCGGCGCCGGCCGCCGCCGAACGGGATCCAGGTGTAGGTGCCGGGGGGCTCGTCGATGAAGCGGTCCGGGCGGAAGGAGTAGGGGTCAGGATAGATGTCGGGGTCGTGATGGATCAGGTAACTGTTCGCGACCAGGCTGCAACCGGGCGGATAGTTCCAGCCACCGACCTCGATCGGCTTCGCCACCAGCCGCGGCGCCACGTTCGGGAGGACCGGGCGAACCCGCAGCGTCTCCTGAATCGTCGCGGTGACATAGGCGTCCTCTCCGGCGTCGACCTCCTCGACCAGCCGCTCGAGGGCCGCCGGCTCGTGGACGATCCGGGCGAAGGTCCAGGCGAGCGAGGAGGCGCTCGTCTCATGACCGGCGACCAGCAGCGTCAGCAACTCGTCGCGTATCTCCTGCTCGCTCATCGGCGAGGAGTCCTCGTGCCTGGCCTCGAGCAGCATCGTGAGCACGTCGTCGCGATCGGCGCCCTCGGCCCGCCGCTCGGCGATCAGCGCAAAGATGATCTCGTCGACCTCCGCCTGCGTCTGCACGAAGCGGGCGACGGGGTCGGTGCGTTCGGCCGTCCGCGCCAGCAAACTCCCCGGTTTTGGCGGCATCAGGCTGATCGGCCGGTCGCCGAAGACGAGCATCTCCTGCAGCCGCTCCCTCAGCGCGTCGAACCGGGCACCCGGTTCCAGGCCGAAGACGGCGCGGAGGATCACCTTCAGCGCCAGGTCCTGCATTCGCGGGTGCAGCGCGACGGGCGCTCCCGTCGGCAGCGCCGCGACCTCCTCTGCCGCCACCTCCTCCATCAGCCCAGTGAGGCGCTCCATCCGCTCGCCGTGGAAGGCCGGGAGCATCAGTTTGCGCTGCTCCATGTGCGCGCCTTCGTCGAGCAGGATCACCGAATTGCTGCCGATGATCGGCTCCAGCACCCGGGCGCCCTGGCCTGGGCGGAGGACGTCTGGAGGGGCGGTGAAGACCTGCTTCACCTCATCGGGATCGGTGAGCATCACGAACGGCGGCGTGAACGGGAGCCTGATCGTGAATCGCCTGCCGTAGCGCGCCCGGCAGCGCTCGAGGAAGGCGAGTGGCCTCGTCCAGAAGCCGACCAGCTGCATGGCCGGGGGAAGCGAGGGGCCGGGCGGTAGAGCGGAACGGGACCTCATGGCTGCCTCCTGAGGGACGGCGTCACCTCATTCATAGACCGGCTGCCGAGGCACCGGCCGTGAGATGCCTCACACACGGCGCCCAACGACGGCTGCCTAACCGGCTGAGGACGTGTTCAGTGCCACGGCGGCGCGGATCAGCGCCTTCAACGCCTTTTCGTCGATCTTGTCGCCCTCATGGAAGTCGATGGCACGCCTGGTGTTGCCCTCGAGGCTGGAGTTGAAGAGGCCAGACGGGTCCTCCAGCGAGGCGCCCTTGGCGAAGGTCATCTTCACCTGACTCTTGTAGGTCTCACCGGTGCAGATCATCCCGGCGTGGTACCAGACCGGAACCCCTCTCCACTTCCACTCCTCGACCACTTCGGGATCGGCCTGCTTGATGAGGCTTCGGACCCGAGCGAGCGTCTCGCCCCGCCAATCGCCCAGCTCCTCGATTCTCGCGTCGATCAGCTGAGAGGGAGAGTCTCCTTTTCCTTTTTCCGAGCCGCTCTTCTTCATGGTTGATGTCGCTTTCTTCTTCGTTGTCGTCGCTCACCCATCAGTCGAGTATCCCCGCAGCCCGACGGCGGTGACATCTTCGTGCCGCCGGGTAGCAACAGGTGACAGACCGATTGCCCCGTCAAGGCGCTGAAAAAGGAGGAACGATGCAGACCGAAAACAGGAGCCAGAAGATTGCTGTCGTGGGAGCCACCGGCCGGGTCGGATCGCACCTCGTCGAGATCCTCGAGCAGCGCGGCCACGATGTGATCCCGATCGCGCGCTCCAAGGGTGTCGACGTGGTCAGCGGCGAAGGTCTCGATCAGGCGCTCGCCGGGGCCGAGACCATCGTCGACACGGCAACCGGGCCCTCGCCCGAGCAGGAGGAGGCCACGGCATTCTTCACCGCCTCGGCGCGGAACTTGCAGCGAGCCGGCGCTGCAATCGGGGCGAAGCGGATCGTCGTCGTCTCGATCATCGGCATCGACAACTTCCAGGGCGGTTACAACGCGGCGAAGAAGGCGCAGGAGAAGACGCTGCTCGAAGGCCCGCTTCCGGTTCGGATCGTTCGCGCGGCCCAGTTCCACGAGTTCGTCGATCAACTGGTCGGGTGGATGATCCAGGATGGCGTCGCCTACCTGCCGGAGATGCGAACGCAGCTCGTGGCCGCTCGCGTCGTCGCCGAAGCGCTCGCTGACGCGGCCGAGGAGCCGGAGGTCGAGAACGGCAGGATCACCGAGGTTGCAGGCCCGCAGGAGGAGCGTCTCGCCCATGCCGCAGCAGCGCTCTTCGCCAGCCGAGGCGACTCATTCGAGATCCGCGAGGCCCGCCAGCCCGACGACCCTGACGCCGTGGCCTATGCGGAGGGGGGCGTGCTGCCAAACCCGGGCGCGAAGCTCGCAGGCCCCAGCTTCGAGGAGTGGCTGGCGGCCTGAGATGAGAATCGAAAGATGTCGAATCCACGCACCCCCGTTCGTCTCATGGGTAGAGGGGGCTCAGAGGGAGTTCCCGTGACCAAAGGAGAATCGAGATGGGAAAGCTGATCGCGACGACTCAGGCCACCGTTGACGGCGTCATAGACCCGGTCGGCGAGTGGGTGCAGGCGGACGGAGACCACGGCGACTACTCGTTCGAGCGTCAGGCGAGGTCCAGCGGGCTGGTGTTGGGCCGCAAGACCTACGAGGGGCTGGCGGGATATTGGCCGAGCCAGACGGGCAAATGGGCGGACATGGTCAACCCGATGCCGAAGCATGTCGGGTCCAACACCCTCTCGGGCGATCTCGAGTGGAACGCGACCCTGCTCGAGGGGAGCCTCGAGGATTCGATCCCGAAGCTGAAGGACGAAGTCGACGGTGACCTGTTCATGCACGGGAGCGGCGAGTTCGCGTATGCCCTCGCCAAGAAGGGCCTGAT
Source organism: uncultured Solirubrobacterales bacterium (assembly GCA_963799835.1). GTDB lineage: Bacteria > Actinomycetota > Thermoleophilia > Solirubrobacterales > 70-9 > VAYN01. Next base: position 1,627,307 of record CAWCYE010000002.1, on the reverse strand, counting down.
CGACGAGTACGAGGTCTACCTGAACCCGGTCGTCTGGGGCGAGGGAAACGTCCACGTGCTCGGCGACAGGGGGACCGTCTGGATGGAGCTCAACGACGTGAAGCGGTTCGAGTCCGGAGTGGTCCTCCTCACCTACCTCCCGGCGTCTTGAACCCAGGGCTGGTTACTGCTTTTCGGTGTCCTTGCCGGGGCCGCCGACCAGCCCGTCGTTCCCGCTGCCGCCCTTCAAGGTGTCGCGGCCGGGGCCGCCGAGCAGCTTGTCCGCCCCAGAACCGCCGCGGAGAAAGTCGTCTCCGCGCCCGCCGTCGATCTTGTCGCTGTCCGCACCGCCACTCAACCTGTCGTTGAGGTTGCCGCCGACGATGGAGTCGAAGCCGAGCCCACCGTCGAAGATGTTGAGGTGACCCGCTGCCCCGACGAATTTGTCGTCGGAGTATTCGGTCGGGTCGCTCACCGTGGAGATGGCGTGGATCTCGATCGGCCCCTGGCCGCCCCCGAGGTTGTCGGGCAGCTGCGAGAAGTCGTAGAGGGTGGACACGGACGAAGAAGCCTCGATTCGCCTCAAGTCGCGGCAGTAGGCAGGGCCGTCGTTGACGGATACGCCGCTGACGGTGATCTCGCCGTCGCTCGCGCAGCGAGGGACGATTTTCCCCTCGCCGCCAGTGACCGTGAGCACGCCGTTGGTGAAGGTGCCAAAGGCATCCGCCCGCGCCGGCATGAGCACCGTGATCGCCAGCGCGAGCGTCGCGCCGATCAGCACCCGGCAGGACGATCCACCGAAGCGAAGCCGAAGCGCTGCCATCGCTGCCACAAATCGCAGTTTAGATGAACCCGAGGGGTGAGTCGTCCGTATCCGAGGCGATGAACGTCTTCCGCAAGAACTTCTTGGCCTTGGGCCTCCTATGTGGAGTGTTCGCTTCAGGGGCGCTCGCCGAGGTGGCAGAAGCTGGTCAGATTACGGGCCGAGTGACCGATGCAAGCACGCTTCAGCCGATCTCTCGAATTGAGATTTGCGCAGTCAGGGTCTCTCCTCCCTCTGACGTTATCCCGTGCACCCGCTCCAATACCGAAGGCCTATACACGCTCGACCTGGGCGATGGCTCCTACAGAGTTGAATTTGTTGGGGATGCGTCGAACTACGTCACCCAGTACTACAACGGAAAGGCCAGCAGCTTGGAAGCCAACCTGGTCTCTGTCGTAGCCGGAGGGACCACGTCGGGAATCGACGCCGCGATGCAAAGGGGAATTGCAATCAGCGGAAAGCTCACCGAAGCGGGAAGTGACATACCAGCTGAGCTTGTGCGGGTTTGCGCCCTCAATGCGTCCAACGAAGTCGCAGTGAAGTGCACCTTCTCCGCAACGGACGGTACCTACTCGATCATGGGCCTTCCCCTCGGTCTCTACGTGGTCAGCTTTGCTGTTGATGTAGTGGAAGATTGCACTGTTCCTCATCCGGACGGATATGTAGGTCAGTACTACAACGGCAAGGCAACCTTTGCCCAAGCAGAGCGGACTGGCAGCGCAAGCCCAGGCGAATTTCCGGGCATCGATGCTCAGCTGGTGAAAGGGGTGGAAATTTTCCCCAAGCCCCCAAGCTGCACGGGCCTTCCTCCGAGGGTCTCGGCTTTCAAGCTTTCTCCCTCTCGCTTTAGGGCCGGGCCCAAAGGCCGCTCCAATTTCCGCTTTGTGCTCTCTGAGGCCGCAGCCGTGAGCATCGCGATTGCCCGAGTTCGCCCTGGCAGACGAGTTGGCAAGGCCTGCAAGCCTGCAATCAGGAAGCTGGCACGGCATCCGCGCTGCAAGCGTTTTGTTCAAGTGGGCGAACTCGCTCCAGAGAACCGGAACGCCGGCGCCAACCAGGTTGCCTTCCGCGGAAAGGTTTCAGGCAGGGCGCTAAGACCCGGCGCCTATCGGGCCACGATAACCGCGACAGATCCCACCGGTCATCCCTCTGCGCCTCAAAGCGCCAGCTTTACCGTGCTTCCACGCAAGTAGAGTGCCCAGGGCGCGTTGTCGCAGCTAGTGCTACAGTCGTGCACATGGCCCGAGATGTCTCGATTCGCGAGCTGCGCAACTCAACCTCCAACGTGGTTGCAGAGCTGGAAGCCGGCGAACGACTGACGCTGACCGTCAATCGGCGTCCGGTCGCCGACATCCTCCCCCACACTGAGCAGCGTGACCCCTGGGTCTCCTCCTCCGAGCTTCGGCGCATCGTGCGGGAGGCACCTGCCGACCCCACCCTGCTGGACGATCTCTCCGACGTCCGTGGCGCCGAGCTCGACGATTGAGCAAAGCGGTCGCCGACACCTCGATCTTCATCGCCCAGGAGACTGGCCGCGAGCTGGGAGATCTCCCCGAGAAGATTGCCGTTTCGGTGATTACGGTGGCCGAGCTGGAGCTCGGGGTGCTACGCGCAACCGATTCAGAGGCTCGCGCCCGTCGCCTCTCCACCCTTTCGCGAGTGCAATCCACCTACCCCCTGCTACCGATCGGTCCGGAGGTCGCAAGCTGCTTTGCCCGTATCGCGGCAGCCGAGCGGTCCCGTGGCCGGCGACTACGTCGCCACGACACCTGGATCGCCGCGACGGCAATGAAACACGGAGCTGCGGTTCTCACCCAAGACTCCGATTTTTCTAGCTTCGACGACGTAGCAGTTGTCCGAGTTTGATCCTACGGATTGCCGCAGTAGCCACACCGAGGCGTGCCAACCCGCCGGTCCTTGTGGCAACTCGAGCAGCTGGCGTTCACCGCTCGCCCGCACCCCTCGCAGTGCGGCTTGTCGCGAACGGGGAACCCGCAAAACGAGCACTCTCCACGACGAATCCGCCGTACTGGAACATGTTTTGCGAGAAAACGCTGCAGGGCGACGAATGCGACCAGCGTCAGGGCGATCCCCACGATCGAGATCGCCAGAGGCCCGACCTCGGCGAACTCGATGTAGTTGTCGCTGTAGTCCGCGGCCATGACGGTGGCGAGGACCGCGGTGGCCCCGATCCAGGCGAGCGCGGCGGGGAGATAGCGGGAGTTCTGAGACCGAAGGCGGATGAGCAGCCGGTAGGCAGCCCCGAGCATCAGGGTCAGCAAAGCCAGGCGCAGGAGGAAAACAATCCGGTCGTGCCGGGCGCGATCGTCGTCTTCCTGCTCCGCGGCGCGCTGCCGCAGCTCGGTCAGAAGCCGCTGTGCCTCCACGGCACTCGGACGAGTCCGGGCCTCGACCCTGACGGCTCCCGCCAGATCGCTCGATGCGGACGCGAGCCTCGCTTGTGCGGACTCGTATTCCGCTCGCAGCTCGGCCGACGGTTCGCCGGCGTCCAGCGCCGTTCGGTAGGCCTCGCGACGGAGTTCCAACTGGTGGGTCGCCGCGGGCTGCTCCTGCTGGGACCTTTCGACCGAACGAACCGCCTGCCGGTGCTTCTGGATTGCCGAGAATTCGGCGGGGTCGATGAGCCTGCGGTCTGGCACATAGGAGGTCGAGTCGTACTTGGCGACCTCGTCGAGCTTGACGTAACCCCAAACGGCGCCGATCGCGATGAAGACCGCGAGGACGAGGGCAAGGATCTTCTCGGCGGTGCTCGTCTCGATCTCCCCGTCCCCCACACGGCTACCCGCTCGCCGGAATCGGTTGCTGCTCTCGCTCATCCTGTCTTTCCTCCTTTGCCGCCGTCAGGCGGATTCGTTCTGGGGCGAAGCTCGATCACCAGCTCGCAGTCGAGGGCTGCGGCAATGCGCGCGAGGGTGTCGATCCGGGGTGGCCGCGCCCCGCGCTCTACCCGGGCGATCGCCGACTGCGTGGTCCCGCAGAGCTCGGCCAGTTCGCGTTGGGAGATGCCCCAGGCGTTCCGCCTCTCCGCGACCCGTTCCGCGATCAGGCCGAACAGCTCTCGATCATCGGGGTCCGGTGAACCGCCCACCGCCTCACGAAGAGACGCGAGGCGGTCGTCCAGTCGACGAGAAGGTTTTGGCCCCGGCTTTGCCATAGCAAGGTCGCTATATATAGCAGGATTGCTATGTGCCCGGCGGCGCGTCGCCGGGAAGGAACCTGGCACCGCGGCACTTGCATTGGATCGGCGACCCAGTCAGGGCTGCCATAGGATTGCGCCGTGCCGTTCACTCTCAGGAACCTCAAGGAGGATCTAGAGGATCTCGGGTCCAACTTCGACGGCGCGCCGGACCTTGAGTTCCGCCTCGCAACCAAGGCACTCGAGCTTGAGCGGTCCGGGCTTTGCTACCAGCGTGTCCCACCCGGCTATCGCTTTCCGTACGGCCACACGCACAAGAAGCAAGAGGAGGTGTACTTGGTCCTGCGCGGGAGCGGGCGGATGAAGCTCGACGACGAGATCGTCGAGCTCAAGGAATGGGACGCGGTGCGCGTCCCGCCCGGTACGTGGCGAGGCTACGAGGCCGGGCCGGAGGGTCTCGAGATCCTCGTCATCGGCGCGCCCAATCTCGGCGAGGATCCGCGGGAAGACGTGGAGGGTCAGCGGGACTGGTGGGCTGACTAGCGCTAGTTAAGAAGTCAGTTCGAGTTGCATGAGGTGGCGTCGTTTTCCTTCGCGCTGTCCGGTGGGTTTGAAGCCGGCTTTTTCGAAGGTCGGTACGAAGCCCATGAATCGGTAGCTGGGGGAGTCTGGGGCGACGGGGTAGGCCTCGACGATCTTCGCGCCATGGGCGCGCGCATGGTCGACAGCGGCCTTGATCAGCTGTCGGGTGGCGCCCTGCCCGCGAAGGTCGCGGCGGATGAACATGCATGCGAGCGACCAGGTGTCCGGCTCGCCGGCGCCGCCTAGCCCTTGCCGGTAGGTGTCCCGAGGGGCAATCGAGCACCATGCGACCGGCGTCTCGCCGAGATAGCCGAGAAGTCCGATCGGCACGCCGGCCTGCACACGTCCGCACATCGCCTTTCGGCGGCTGGGTCCATCAGTGCGACGCGCCTCCGCGCCCTCAGCTCGCCAAACCATGCACCAGCATGACTTTGGCCCGCCGCGTGACTCGAACAGTGCAGCGAAGTCATCCCAGCGATCACCGTCCACCTCGTGGAAAGCGAGGCTTGGGAGGACATCGCCAGCGAGATCCGGTTTGGACATAGTTCGGACGTTGCGTCAGCTGCCGTTCGAGCCCTCGATCGCGATCGAGTCGAGCAGCGCGGCAGTCTCGTTTGGTCTTGTGATCATTGGCCAGTGCCCGCCATCGAGCTCGGCCCAGTCCCAGCCGTCGGCTCCCTGCTGAACTGGCGGCGGGGTTGGCGTGGCGGTGCAGCGTACGTAGGTGCGTGGCAGTGCTGCCGCGGTGGCGTTGCCTGTCCCCAGTTGCTCGCGATAGGTCCCGATCGGGTGGGTGGTGCTGTGTCGGCGGATCCAGGTTAGGTCCTCGCTCGACAGCCCGTGGTCGCCGTAGTATCGATCGAGCTGCTCATCGGCGGGCCATGGCAGGCTCCAGCCGTCGTTGCCGTCGGCGATCGCCTCGAAGATCCCCGCTAGCCCTGGGTCCAGCTGGTCGAAGACCGATTGGCCATCGTCGAGGACGACCGCGTCGAGGTAGACAAGTCGGCTTAGTCGCTCGGGGACGCGTTCGGCGACGCCGGTGATCACAGCTCCGCAGAACGAGTGTCCGACTAGGACTACGTCCTCGAGCTCCTCGACGTCGAGATGTGCGACGACGTCGGTGATCCAGGCGCTCAGGTCGAGCTTGGGGTGGGCGAGGTGGGCGCGATCGCCCGTTCCGGTGAGGGTGAGTGGGTGGACGTCGTGGCCTGCGTCACGCAGCCGCGGCGTTACTCGTGACCAGGCCCATGCACCGAGACCGGAGCCGGGGACGAGGGCGATAGTGGACATCGTTTCTCCTTCGATTGTGCAAGGGAGCCCTACGGTGGCCCCTAATGCGGTCAGAAATCGACCGCTATATATAGAGACAGGATGTCCCGACCCACGACCCGCCTACTTGCCTTCTTAGAGCTGCTTCAGGACCGGCCAGGCATCGGTGGGCAAGAGCTCGCGGATCGGCTGGAGGTGGGACCGCGCACGGTGCGCCGCTACGCGACCAAGCTCCAGGAGCTGGGCATCCCGGTGGAGGCCCAGCGTGGTCCTGCAGGTGGCTATCGGCTGCGCCGGGGCTACCGCATGCCGCCGCTGATGCTCGACAACGACGAGGGAACCGCCGTCACCCTCGGGCTCCTCACGGCACGACGGCTGGCGATCGACAGCTCCGAGCCGGCTGTTGACAGCGCCCTCGCAAAGATCCTGCGCGTGCTGCCGGCACCGTTACGCGAGCGAGCGCTTGCGATCCATGAAGCTGTCGACGTCGCTCAGCCCGCCCGTCCGTCCGAGCCCGCGCCTACCGAGACTGTCGTCGCGCTCGCCCAAGCCATCCGTCGTAACCGACGTGTCCGCATCCGCCACAGAGCACTGGACGGACGCGAGACCACACGCGACGTTGACCCCCTGGGGATCGTGTTCCACACGAACCGGTGGTACCTAGCCGCCTATGACTACCTGCGGGAGGAGAGGCGGACCTTTCGGATCGATCGTGTACTCGCCGTCGATGAGCGCTCGAGCTCCAGGCGGCCGATCCCAGACGACTTCGACCCTGTCGACCACGTCATGCGTTCGCTAGCCCAAGGCGGCTGGCGCCACGAAGTCGAGGTGGTGTTCCACGCCACGCTCGACGACGTCGAGCGAAGGGTCGGTCGGAACTTCGGCGATCTGGCGACGCACCCCGACGGCGTTGTCGTGAACATCCGCGCACAGCGTCTCGACGCCATGGCACAAACCCTCGCTGGCCTCGGCTGGCCATTCACAGTCATTCGACCAGCCGCCCTACGCGACGAAGTCCTCGCACTGGCTGAGCGCCTAACAGCCAACGCTGCCCGCTCAGCCGCGAACAACGGTCGGCGAGAGGCGCAACCTTAGCCTGAGCACGCGAGCGAACGTGAGGCTCCCCAAAACGCGGAAACCCGCTCTGCAAGCGGGTTTCCGTCCTATAGCGGGGGCAGGATTCGAACCTGCGACCTTCGGGTTATGAGCCCGAACCTGGAGATCAGCTGGACTACGTGGAGCTAGGTTTCAAGCGGAATTCGCGAGATCGAACCACGTGGAGATCGGCTGGAATCTGTGGGGCACGTTGCCCCATTTGTTGCCCCAGCGAACTAGACAGCAACAAGCGGCTTACGTGCCGACGTCGGCTCTATCCGAAGCATCGTTTTGAGTTGATCGGCCGGCGGCAGGCCATCGCTCTCCAAGAGCCGCTGAAGGTCAACAGCGTTCTCGCTCATGAGCCGTATGGCATCGCCGAGAAGCTTCGGCTCCTCCGGCGGGCCAGACGAACCGGGCTCGCGCACTCGCCAGCCACGTTTCGACATGTACTTGACTGCGGACTCGTAGTTCGTGGGAGTGATTAGCTCTAGCTCCCGGGCGCGGTAGAGGAGCGCACCCAGGGACATCCCCCACCGACTCTTGAGCGTGACGAGCGTCGGCCAATCGATACGTCGACCGGCAGGCCATTCCTCCCGCAGCGCAGCTGCAGGCACCAGCATGGCTGATGCGAACCGCTCGGCTTGACGCTCCAGCGGAGCGCTCGCTGCCTCAGGATCAACGTGATGCATCACGAGGTGCCCAAGCTCGTGAAGTGCATCCCGCCGTGAGCGCTCGCGCACCCCCTTATCGGCACCCAGGATCACTACCGGGCGACTCGGCAACGACGAGGAGAAGGCATCGACGTCGCCTGACAGAAGCGGAAGTCGGGCGACGATGATTCCGTGGCGCTCAAGCAGCCGCACGGCGTTGGTGATCGGCTCGCATCCGAGGCCCCATAGCTCCCGCAGGCGATCGGCAACCGCCTCTACCTCCTCAGGCTGCTGCTGAGCGCTAACGGTGAGATCGCTCGGCACGTCATAGACAGGGAGACGGACCTTGCTCTCGATCACCCGGACTAGCTCCGCAAGCAAGACGGCGTAAGCGGTTGCCCGCTCTCGGTCCACTTGGGAGGTGCGCCGCAGGCTGCGGAAGAAGGTTTGCTCAGTTGGAAGCGCTAGAAGCTTCTGGCCAGTCGAGGCGAAGAAACTCACCGGCATACCGAGCCGCAAGGAAATCTCGGCCAAAGTCGATGCGCGGGGCTTCGCGCTGCCTCCCTCGAACTGACTGACAGCCGCCGCCGAAAGACCTACGAGCTCCGCCAGCTCAGAGCGCTTGAGCCCGGAGAGCTGGCGGGCAAGCCGGAGACGATCGGGGTCGAAAAGCGCAGCAGCGCTGCGGGCGTCGGCGCTCACGATTCGTCCGCGGAATCCTGCCGACCATCCTCCTCAGCGTCGTCCCGCATCTCTAGTCCGAAGTCCTCGTCCGCCATTGCGTCGGAGGCTACATCTCCATCCTCTAGCTCGGGGTCGTAAGGCTCGAGCTCGCTGAGGCAATCGACCCACTCCCACTCCCAGCCGTTGACCTCGTCAGCGTAAGGAGCCCCCACATCGACTCGCTGCAGTCCTTCCTTCGGGTCGCCGAAATGGACGGCCACGATGTGCTTGAGGTCAGGATTGCCCGGCACCTGCAGCTCGGGCTCCTCGAAGACAAGCGCCATCTGTGCCGCGTTCTCGGCAACAAGCTCTAGCTTGACCTTGGAGGCGTTGAAGCGGACCTCGCTGACGTCGATCGCACCAGGGGGCGCCTTGTAGATATGAAGCAGAAGATTGCCCGGAAGCCGTAGGACCCAAGCGTTTCGCGGCTTCTCAACCTGGGCACCTTCGATCAAGGGAACAACATCGCGCTCGATCACGTAATGGAGGTTCTCGGAGACCGTGATGCCGAAGGTTTTGTTGTTGTCGCCGATGTCTTCGGGGGCGAAGCGCTGGCAGTTCTCGTCGTAGACCTGCTCGATGGCGGCCAGGAGCCCAACCCGTAGGTTCTCCCCCCAGGTTCCCGGCGCCGCTTTTCTCCATTGGCTCATGAGTCGGAATCATGAATGGAGCCCTGGACGGAAAAAGTGCAGCGGGAGGCGAGATAGTCGTTCTGAGATTAAGCAGTAGATCCGGGTTGGGCTGTGGCGCTAAGGCAAAAAGCTCGTCCAGCTTTCGCGCCAGACTATGGCCATGCATGATCCAGTAATGGCCGCTGGCCCCAGAGGACAGCTAGTAACCCAGCCGCCCCTACTGACGATCGGCTACGGAACCCGCGCCGTAACCGACGTCCTCGCGCTACTCGCCCATCATGGCATCAAGTTTCTGATCGACGTGCGCTCGACGCCTTGGTCGCGTTATCGCCCAGAGTTCTCTCAAGATCAATGGGCGCCTTCACTCCGAGCCCACGGCATCCGCTACCTCTTTATGGGAGATGAGCTAGGCGGTTGACCCAATGATCCAGCTTGCTACGACAACGATGGGCGCGTGGACTACCGAGCTTGCGAACACCGTCCAGCTTTTCGAGATGGCGTCGCGCGGCTACAAGGTGCATGGCGGGCCGGCCACTCCGTTGCATTGATGTGCAGCGAGGGTCGACCGGAGGATTGCCATCGCACCAAGCTTGTCGCGGCCGCGCTGGTCGAGGTTGGGGTTGCAGTCCGCCACATCGACGAGGGCGGGACGCTGCGATCACATGACGAGGTGCTTGACCGTCTTCGCGGTCCTCAGACGACGCTGCTTGAGGATCCCGGCCTCATCACGAAGTCGCGGGGTCGGTATCGCGCTGCCGCATCGGCGTGAGCCAGCGCGTTTTTACGATCGGCGCCTACGGCTTCGATCGCGAGGGCTTCTTCGGAACGCTGGAAGAGGCAGGGGTAGACATCTTTCTGGATGTCCGTCAGCGCCGTGGGCTCCGCGGCGCTCGCTACGCATTCGCGAATGTGGGACGCCTTACGCCTGAACTCGAGCGCCGCAACATCGCCTACCGCCACATCAAGGAGCTTGCGCCCAACTCGCAAATCCGAGACCTTCAGCGCGCAGCGGATGCAGCATCAGGAACGCTCAAGTCAATGCGCACGGAGCTGTCAAGCGCCTTCGTCGAGGCCTACGCGGTTGCGAAGCTCAACCGCTTCGACTGGAAGGGGCTTGTCGGGGAGCTGCGGCCATTTGGGGCACCCGTGCTTTTTTGCGTTGAGCAGCGTCCCCAGAGTTGCCATCGCAGCCTGATAGCCCCTCGGCTAGCTGACCTGCTCCATGCCGAAGTGGTGAACTTGATGCCATGAGCCGCGTCTTGGTCGTATCCCGCACCCGCATGAACCAAGGGCGTGTCTGCGTTGGAGGACACGATCTCAGCGATGACTTCCGCAGCCTCCGACTTCTCAATAAGTCCGGCATGAACATCAAAGAGGAGGTTGAGATCGACGTCGGCGACCTCCTAGAGCTGGACTACGAGGATCATCCCGAGCCCGATCCGCCCCATGTAGAGGACGTACTGGTCACCGAGGCCAAGCGAGTCGAATCGCTCTCTGCTAACGACGTTCGCGACCTCATCCTGAAGAACGAAATGCCGTGGAGCGGCAGTCCGGACTCGATATTCGAAGGCACGGTCGCCGCCACCTCCAACGGCCGAGTCTACGTTCCGGATGACGGGTCGCTGCCGAATCGAAGCACGGGTTATTGGATCCCGGATGACGAACTGATCAGGCACCTTGCCTTTGGCAAGCACCGATTCCTCTACGCGGGAAGTAGCGAGCTAAACGCGTTCAGTTGGGCTGGGACGGCAGATCCACCACCGCGAATCGCCTCGGGAACCCTCGTGAGGGTCTCCCTAGCGCGATGGCATGACCCCGCCTCGGCCCCCGCGGGCTACTACACGCAGATTTCAGGCGTCTTCTGAGAAATCCCAGGGTGATCTGAGGGGTAGATCGAGCCCTTCGCCAACCTCACCTTGCCCCAGGGCTTGCCCCAGGGCCGTTTTTGAACCCTGTTGTCTGCGCCCCAGAAAACACAAAAACCCCGCATTTGCGGGGCTTTCGTGAAATAGCGGGGGCGGGATTCGAACCCGCGACCTTCGGGTTATGAGCCCGACGAGCTACCTGGCTGCTCCACCCCGCGGCGGACACTGGATGGTAGCAACGGGATGGGGGTCGGCGCCCGGCTGAGGCGCGTTTGCACAGGGGGCTTCGCGGTTGGGGCTCGCTCTAGAGTGGCCGGGATGGCAGCGGGCTCCAAGCGGGTGGCGGTGATCGACGTCGGGACGAACTCGACGCGGTTGCTGGTCGCCGACGTCGAGGGGAGCCAGGTCTCCCCGGTCGTGCGGCGCAGCACGGTCACTCGGCTGGGCCGGGGAGTCGACCTCTCTGGGCGGCTGTCGGCCGAAGCGATCGAGGACGCCTGCAAGGCGATCGGGGAGTACGTGGACGCGCTGTGGGAGCTGGGCACCGGAACAGTGGCGGTGATCGCGACCAGCGCCGTTCGCGACGCGGCCAACGGGGACGCTTTCGTGGCCGAGCTGCGGGAGCGGTTCGCTCTCTCCCCCCGGGTCCTCGACGGCGCCCAGGAGGCGCAGCTGACCTACCTCGGCGCCACCGCGGAGCACCGGCCCCAGCAGCCGACCCTCGTCGTCGACATCGGCGGCGGCTCGACCGAGCTGATCGTCGGGACCGGCGAGGAGGTCGCCTTCCACGACTCGCTCCAGGCCGGGGTCGTGCGCCACACCGAGCGCCACATCGCCACCGACCCCCCGACCGCGGTCGAGCTCGAATCCCTCGCCGGCGACGTGCGCGGCGCGATCGAGGTGGCTCGCCAGGTCGCCCCGGACGCCGAGAAGGGAATCGCCGTGGCAGGCACCCCGACTTCCCTGGCGGCGATCGAGATGGGGCTCGACCCCTACGACCCCGAGCGGGTGCACGAACACGTCCTCACACTTCCGTCGATCCAGCGAATGCTCTCCCAGCTCGCCTCGGTGCCGCTCTCTGAGCGGGTGGGGATCCCGGGACTGCACGCCGACCGGGCGCCGACGATCGTCGCCGGGGTCGTGATCCTGGTCGAGGCGATGCGCGCCTTCGAGCTCGAGGAGATATCCGTTTCGGAGCACGACATCCTGTACGGGACCGCCATCTCGGCTGCAACACATTGGTGAGGACGCCAGTAATAGCGGCAAATCCTTCGAGCTACCGACTGGACAGGTGCTCCAAATCGACCCCGACAGATGGGTAAGCCTCCTACCTGAACCCAGAAAAGTGGGTAGCCTTTTGCTACCTTATTTTGAGTAGGAAGGTCCAGGGTCACTGGACGGATCGGATAGTCGGGCGCATAATCGGCTGACCGGGAAAGAGGTGGGGAAATCCTTACCTTGACCCTGGTACAGGGCTTAGGCGATTGCCGCATCATGGCGCCTCCCGCCGTCTGAGCCCGACCAAATAATGGTCCCTGAAGACGTACCCCTGCCCGTCCTGAGGGACCAACCTGAATCGGCCGCCAGAGATGGCGGCCGATTCTTGTTTTGCGGCCTAAATCTCTAAGGCAGATACGTCTCGAACCTACGCAAGGTTCGATTTGCGCGGATAGGCGACTTCGGGGTCGGTGAGGACGTTGACCAAGGTCGGCCGACCCGAGCCGAAGGCGCGCTCCAGAGCGGGCCGCAGCTCGCCGGGATCGCGAACCAGAACGCCGTCGCAGCCGAGCGATTCGACCAGCTCGTCATAGCGGGTCTCGGGACGCAGCTCGGCGGCGACCGAGTAGCCGTAGAGGAACTTCATCGGGTGGTGCTCCAATCCCCAGATGCCGTTGTTCCCCATCACGCCGACGACGCCGAGACCGTGCCGGGCCATCGTGTCGAACTCCATGCCGGCGAACCCGAAGGCACCGTCGCCGAGAAGCAGGCAGACCTGCCGGTCGGGGTGGGCCACCTTGGCGCCGATCGCCTGCCCGGGGCCGGCGCCGAGGCATCCGAAGGGCCCGGGGTCCATCCAGCAACCCGGCTGGTAGGTATCGATGAAGCGCCCGGCGTAGGAGACGAAGTCGCCGCCGTCGCCGACGACGATCGCGTCGCGGTCGAGCACCTCACCGAGCTCCCGGTAGACCCGGACCGGGTGAAGCGGCGAGCGCGAGTCGTCCAGCTCCTGGCGCTCCGCTGCCCGCTTCTCCTCCTCGACCTCGCGCAGCTGCTCCAACCAGGGGGCGCTGCGCCGCTCACCCCCGCCCACTCCCTCCACGATCGCGGCGAGACTGGCAGCGACGTCGCCGACCAGGTTGACGTCGGCGGCCCGGTTGGCGCTGAGCTCGTTCGGCGCGACGTCGACCCGGACGATCTTCGTCTCCTCGCCGAAGCTGCCGCCGAAGCCAAGCCTGAAGTCCATCGGCACCCCGACGACGAGCGCAACGTCGGCTCCCTTCAGCGCGGTCCCGCGAGCGCGGCTGAAGGCCAGCTCGTGGTCCGCCGGCAGGCAGCCGCGGCCGAGGCCGTTGAGGAGGACCGGGATCCCGAGGGCCTCGGCGAGCGCCCGCAGCTGCGTCTCCCCGCGGGCCCAGTAGAGACCGCTGCCGGCCATGATCGCCGGCCGCTCGGCCGCGGCCAGCAGCGCCGCCGCCTCCTCGACCCCCTCCGCCGGCCCGGGCGAGGGCGGCGCGGGACGGGCCGGCACCTCGACCTCGGCCTCGCTGAAGACGACGTCGAGCGGGTAGTCGACGAAGGTCGGGCCGCTCGGGGCCTCGCCGGCCAAATCGAGCGCCGCGGCGGTCCTCGCCGCGATCAGCGCCGGGTCCTTGACCGTCTCGGCGGACTTGACCAGCGGAGAGACGAACGGAAGGTGGTCGATCTCCTGCAGCGAGCCCGAGCCCCAGCGCATCTCCGGGGCGCGGCCGCCGAGCACGCAGACCGGCGAGCCGTTCGCCTGGGCGCCGGCGATCGCGCTGAGCCCGTTGGTGACCCCCGGCCCGGCCGTCAGCGCGGCGACCCCGACGTTGCGAGTGGCCTTCGCAATTCCCTCGGCGGCGAAAGCGGCCGTCTGCTCGTGGCGCACGTCCACCAGCCCGATCCCCTCCTCCTTGCAGCCGTCGTAGATAGAGAACAGGTGCCCTCCCGACAACGTGAAGAGGTGATCGACCCCCCGCGACTTCAAGACCTTCGCGACTATCCGCCCCCCGTGCTCAGCCATCGCCTGAGCCTATCTGGCGGCCCCGGACCAAGCGAGACAAGGACGCAGGGAGTCCGAATAGCAGCGCTATTCGGACGACCGAGGACGCCGCATCGCGCCGGTCCGGGGCCGCCAGCCGGCCGCTCAGATCGCCGCCAGGCGGGCGGCTGCGGCGATATGCCCGGGGCGGGACTCGAACCCGCAAGCCCCCAAAGGGGCAGCGCCTTTTAAGGGCGCCGCTTTTGCCAGTTTCGCCACCCGGGCCAGGCGATGGTAGCTCTCCCTGCCTGCAGGCTAAAACCGCAATAAATGTTCTGGGACCGAAACTTGGGCGCTGTTACGGTGTCCCTAGCCATAGACAACGCCTTTCCCTGGGGGATCGCTTGGAGGCATCAGCACTAACGCAGGCCAGTCGCCGCGGGCTCATAGCCCGCCGGTCGCCGTTGCTCAAGCTGCAGGGCGACGAGAAGCTGATCGCAATGGCCCGCAGCGGCAACGCCGGAGCCTTCGAGACGATCGTCGACCGCTACCAGGGTCGCCTGCTCGGCTTCTGCCGGCAGATGCTCGGCTCCACCGAGGATGCCGAAGACGTCCTGCAGGAGGTCTTCGTCAACGCTTACCGGGCGATGCTCGCCGACGAGCGGGAGATCAACCTCCGCCCGTGGCTGTACCGGATCGCCCGCAACCGCTGCCTCAACCAACTTCGCAAACCGACCGCGGACGCCCAGGAATCGATGGACATGGTGCCGGCCGTCGAGGCTTCGTCCACCGCCGAGCGGGTCCACAACCGCGAGGAGTTCCGCCAGCTGCTCAACGACGTCAGCAAGCTGCCGGAGACCCAGCGCACGGCCCTGCTCCTGCGCGAGATGGACGCACTCTCCTACGAGGAGATCGCCGCCACCATGGAGACCACGGTGCCCTCCGTCAAGTCCCTGCTGGTGCGGGCGAGGATCTCGCTCGCCGAGGCCAGCCAGGCGCGGCTGCTCACCTGCGGCGAGGTCCGGGTGGAGCTCTCCGAAGCCTCGGAGGGCCTGCGCAAGGTCTCGGCTCCGGTCCGCCGCCACGTCCGCGAGTGCGAGGAATGCGCCGACTTCCGGTCCCAGGTCCGCTCCAACGAGAAGGTTCTCGCGGCGCTGTTCCCCGTCGCTCCCCTGATCGCGCTGAAGGGCTTCATAGCCGCCAAGCTCGGGCTCGGCGGTGCCGGAGCCGGCGGCGCCAGCGCCGGAGCCGGCGCTGCGAGCGCAGGCGCGGTCGGAGGCGTCGGCGCCGCGGCCATCGGCGGCAGTGGCGCGGCCGGGGGCCTCGGCGCGATCGGCAGCGCGATCGGCGCCAAGGCCGTGGCCGGTGTCGTCACTGCGGCCGTGATCACCGCCGGAGCGGTCGAGGTCAAGGAACAGGCCTCGGGCCCGGTCGATCCCACCCCCCAGGTCTCCAACAACGCCTATCACCCTCCAGTGACGCCCGGACCCTCGCTGGCCGCAGCCACCCCCGCTAAAGAGCACGAAGCCGTCCCAGCGGTCGAGCCCGCACCCGCGCCGCCGGTGACCCCAACCGCTGAAGAGGGCACGACGACGCCGCCCGAGGAAACCGCCGGCGATTCTGCCGCCGGCGAAGACCCCGCCCTGGCCGGCGACCCGGACGCCGAAGGCCTCACCACGGCCACCCCCGAGAGCCCCGGCGTCCACCCCGGCGGCGGCGGAACCGTCGTCGTCACCGTCGCCCCGCCGCCCCCCGCTCCCCCGGCCCCACCGCCGGCGGAATCCCCGCCGCCCGCGGCCGAACCTCCGCCTATTCCGGTCGAGCCGCCCGAAGTCATCATCGGGGGCGAAGTCGAAGTGCCGCCTGCTACTGCAGGCCGATGACCTTGAGGCGCCGCATCAAGCAGGTGCCGGCGAACTCGCGGGTCTCCTCGAGCGTGTAGCCGAACAGCTCGAAGTCATCGCCCTCCTCCGCCCATGGCGGCGAGAGCACCTGGTCGGCGACCGGCAGGGATTCCTCGAGGGTGCGCTGGATCGCCTGCTTGTAGCGGTCGTCCTCACGCGCCTTCTCCCGCAGGAAGACCGAGCCGAAGGCGACGTGGCGATGCTCGTCGCGGGCGACGTTCTGGAAGCCTTCGACGAAGGTCGGCAGGGTGCCCTCGCTTTCGTTGTAGTCCATGATGAAGTGCTGACCGGTGAGGGCCAGCATCCCCTCGATCACCATGTGGTAGAGCGTCACCGCCTCGACCAGCGCCTCGGTGTCCTCCGGTTCGGCTGAAAGCCGGTCGGTCCGCTGCTTCAGCATCTCGTCGAAGAGGCGGCCGAAGTTGTCGTTGAGGTGCTCGGAGGTCTGCGCGAGCATCTCGCTGAGCTCGTCGGACTCGAGCACCCCGACCTCGCGGTAGAAGCGCTCGAAGAAGCGCACGTGCCGGGCCTCGTCGGCGATCTGCGTGCAGAGGAAGATCTTCTGGTCCTCGGTCGGCGCCGCCCGCATGATCGGCCCCAGCTCCTCGGCGACCTTCTGCTCCCCGATGAAGAAGGAGGACAGCCCGTACATCCGCTGGAAGCGCTCTTCCTCTGAGATCCGCTCGTGCCAGTCCTCGCGGTCGCGGCTGAAGTCCAGCTCCTGCGTCTGCCACTGCTGGCGCTCCCAGAGCAGGTAGAGCTCCTTGTAGGTGAGCAGTTTGACGTCGGCGGTGCGGTCGGCCGCCTCCATCAGCGCCGGATCGGCCGTCTCCTGGAAATCGGCACGTCCGGTCCTCGACTGGGTCCCGGTTGCCTCCTTGGCCTCCATCTCAGCCCTCCTCGATCGAGTGCAGCGGGTCGAGCGAGCCTAGCACCGGACTGGCCGGCCAGCCAGTCCTTTCAGACGCTATGCGACTGGCCCGGCTCCAGCACGACGACCTGCGAGGAGGTCTTCGATTCGACGTCCGCCTTGAACGCCTCGGCGTCGGTCTCGATCGGCGGGATGGTGTCGAAGTGCATCGGGATCACCGTCTTCGCGCCGACGAACTCGGCGGCGATGACGGCGTCGTGTCGGTCCATCGTGTAGTGGCCGCCGATCGGCAGCAGCGCCACGTCGATCTCGTGACGCTGGGCGATCAGCTTCATGTCGCTGAACAGGCAGGTGTCGCCGGCGTGGTAGACGGTCGTCTCGCCGATCTTGATCACCAGGCCCGCGGCGGGGCCGATCGCGATCCCGTGCTCGGCGCTGTAGGGATCGTCGGGGGACCCGGGAAGCGTGTTCGTGTGCCAGGCCGGCACCAGACCGATGTAGCCCCAGTCGTAGGAGACCTTGCCGCCGAAGTTGGGGTCCTTGACCGACTCGACGCCCTGCCCCTCCAGCCACTTCGCCAGCTCGACGATCGCGACGCACTCCGCACCGGTCCGCTTCGCCACCGGCACCGCGTCGGCCATGTGGTCGGCGTGCCCATGGGAGAGCGCGATGTGGGTCGGCTCCACATCCTCCGCCGTGGCCACCGCGACGGGGTTGTTCGGCTTCAGGAGCGGGTCGACCAGCACCGTCGTGGAGCCCTCGCTCAGCTCGAAGCAGGAATGGCCATGGAACCGGATCTCCATCTTCAACTCTCCTCGTTCGAATCGGTCGGATCTGACATCTCTTCCTTCAGTGCCCAGCCTACGGCGACTCCCACCATCATCCCCATCCGGGCCTCCTCGGCGAGCAGGGCGCGTACCGCCACGATCCGCTCCTCCGGGTCGGGGACCGTGGCGGCCTTCAGCGTCTCCGCCTCGTGCGGCTCGCCGAACCAGCCGCCCTCCGCGAGTGCGGCCGCGAGCACCTTCTGCAGCTGCGGCGCCGCCTGGGCGACGACGCGCTCGGCCTCGGAGAAGCGCTCCGGGTCGAGCAGCCGCTCGATCGCGGCCTCGAACTCATCCTGGTCGGGCACGCCGGCAGCCTATTCGGAGGACCGCAGTGCCGAGGAGGCGAGTCCGGCCAACCCGCCGACCACGCCACCGGCCAGGCAGGCGACGAGGTCCGCGGAGGGGACGAACAGGGGCAGCGCGATCAGGACCGCCGCCGCGACGGCGACTCCGATCACGTCGTACTCCTCGTCGATCGCGCCGTGGGACTCGGCGCGGCGGATCGCGAACCAGGCGGCCACGGCTCCCAGGGCCATCGCGTTGCCGCCGGCGATCACAGCGAAGTCGCCCTGGGAGCCGGCGACGCCGTCGGCGGCGAGCATCCCGAGCGCGCCGCAGGCGAGCAGCAGGACCGCCGTCGGCGCGGTGCCGAGGCGGCGCTCCACCCCGGTCGAGAAGATCGCCAGCCCGACCGCGACGACGAACAGGTAGCCGACGTCGGCGTAGACGAAGGACGCGGTCAGGTACCGCCACCAATCGTCCTCGAAGGGGACCACCAGCCCACCGAAGGTGGACAACGCCTCGCCGCTCGCCTTGTGGACCAGCAGCAGGATCGCGGAGCCGAGGATGACGGCGAGCGTCGCGTAGGGGCGATCGGGGCGCGGAGCGCCCTCGGCGCGGGGACGCCGGCGCGGCAGCAGGCGGCGCCTGCGGCGCGGGCGGCGCGCCTCCAGGGCGTCCCCCCGGCGCTCGAGCTTCGGCGCCCGCTTGCGCAGCCGGGCCCCGCAGTAGGGGCACTCGGTGACGTAGGGACTGACCTCGGAACCGCAGTTCTTGCAAATGACGCTGAGCTCAGTCTCGCTCATGGTTATCGAGAATACCCCCCGTGTGCCCCAGCCTCCCGACCTTTTCCGGTGGCATACTGCCAAGACACCAATCCTGAGGAGGAATCCACGTGGAGTTGAAGAGTCTGACCGAGCAGAAATCGCTGCTAGCGACCCTGCCGCCAGGCAAAAGAGCCCGCCTTCACCGGCTGCTGTTCGAGTTCGGTCCGGGCCACGGAACGCTGATGCTGCTGCCGATCGACCAGGGAATCGAGCACGGCCCTCGCGACTTCTTCCCCAACCCCGCCTCCAAGGACCCCGACTACCAGTTCCGGCTCGCCGCCGAGGCCGGATATTCCGCCCTCGCCTGCCAGATCGGCATGGCCGAGAAGTACTACCCCGACTACGCCGGCCGGGTGCCGCTGATCCTCAAGGTCAACGGCAAGACCGACGTGCCGGGCTCGAGCAAGGCGTTTTCGAGCTGCAACGCGAGCGTCGAGGACGGGGTGCGCCTGGGGGCCGACGCGATCGGCTACACGCTCTACGTCGGCTCGCCGCGCCAGGACGAGGACCTCGCCCAGCTGCGCCAGGTGCGCCAGGACTGCGACCGCTTCGGGATGCCGCTCGTCGTCTGGTCCTACCCGCGCGGCGAAGCGATCGAGGCCAAGGGCGGCCAGAACTCCTTCTACGCGATCGACTACGCGGCGCGGATGGCGATGGAGATGGGCGCCGACATCGTCAAGCTCAACATGCCGAAGATCGACCCCGGCAAGGACAAGGACGCCCCGGCGCCCTACGACGAGATGGACGTGGACCAGGCCGAGGCGATCCGCCACTGCGTCGAATCCGCCGGCCGCTCCCTGGTCGTCCTCTCGGGCGGCTCGAAGACCGACGACGAGACCGTGCTGCGCAACACCCGCGAGGTGATGGAGGCCGGCGGCTCCGGCGTCATCTTCGGTCGCAACGTCTGGCAGCGCGAGTGGAACGACGCCCTGGAGGTCATCGCCCAGATCAAGGAGACGCTGCTCTCCAACGTGCGCCGAACGCCGTAGCGGGGAGAGTTCGGCGCGCCCGCGGCTTGTCCGGGAGTGAGGGTGGGCGGGAATCGGGGGAGCTGGCTCGGCAGCGCGGTGCTGCTGGTGCTGGTCGCCGCCGTGATCCTGCGACCGTGGGAGGGGCCACAGGGCGGCGACGAGGGCCCTCGGACGGCGAGGGCGTACGTGACGCGGGCGGTCGACGGCGACACGATCGAGGTTCGGCTCGACGGTCGCACCGAGGACGTCCGCTACATCGGCGTCGACACCCCCGAGACCGTCAAGCCCGGCACGCCGGTGCAGTGCTTCGGCGCCCGCGCCTCACGCTTCAACCACGGCCTCGTCGAGCACCGCCGGGTGCGACTCGTGTTCGGGGTGGAGCGGCGCGACGTCTACGGCCGGCTCCTCGCCTACGTCCACCTCGGGCGCCGCTTCGTCAACGCGGAGCTGTTGCGGCGCGGGCTGGCGCGCACGTTGACGATCCCTCCCAACGACCGCTTTGCCCCGTTCTTCGCCCGGCTCGAGCGGCGCGCTGCGATGGCCGGGAGGGGCCTTTGGGACGCCTGTTGATCGTGAGCGAAGCGTGAGCCCCGCATGACGCTTTGCTACGGTGCCCGCGGCGCCCGCGCCACCCTTTTATGAGAATGCGACAGAGCATCTCCCAGTTCGAGAACGCCTTCGAGCAGGAGACCTCCCTCGAGCGCCGCCGGCGCGAGCAGCTGCGCCGCCGCGCCGCCAACCGCTCGCGTGCCCGCAGGATCAACCGCACCGAGCAGCAGGGCAAGGTCCGTTTCAGCGTCCTCGCCGTGTGCCTGACCGTGACCGTCGTGGTGGTCGTGGTCGCGATGTTCGAGGCGCTCGCCTTCCTGATGTCCTAGAGGCCTGACTAGCTCTCCGCGAACGAGCTCCAGGTTTGAATAGACTCGCGCGCCGATGGCTCGACGCTCACTGAAGCCGCAGCTCAACCAGATCCGTGCCTGGGTGCACCAGGGCCGGACCGACGCCTGGATCGCCCACCAGCTGGAAATCAGCGCGACCGAGCTACGCGAGTTCCGCAAGCAGTACGACCTCACCGCGGACGACGAGAACGCCGGCTCCAGCGAAGTCGACCTGCGCGACGAGATCGAAGCGGAGATCGAGGCGGCGGCCGCCGAGCAGGCGCAGGCCGAAGCCGACGAACCCGAGGACGAGGATGGTGACGAGGACGAGGACGAGTCGGGCGAGGAGGACGGCGAGGGCGGTCCCGGCGACGCCCGCCCGCGTCGCCGGCGCCGCCGCGGTCGCCGAGGAGGCCGTGGTCGCCGCAAAGAGCTCGAGGCCACCTTCGACCACGGCGAGACCGACGGCTACGGCCTCTGGCTCGACGCGGCCGTGAAGGACAACCCCGTCTACGCCGAGCACTGGGCCGGCAAGCGGGACGTCACGGTCCGGATCGAGGCAGACCAGATCGTGATCCGGCGCGCAGGCGCCGAGCCTGCCGAGTCCGAGTCCGAGCAGGACTCCGACTCGGATTCAGACGATTAGCCGGTCAAACCGGTAGCTGGCGGCCACCGGCGAAGTCGGTGGCCCCGCGCAGGTAGAGCCAGAAGGCCGCGTCGCCGAGCGCCTGGGCGTCGGCCTCGATCGCGGGCGCGACGTCGATCGCGACCTGCTGGCACCAATCGGTGCCACGGCCGTAGAGAGCGGCCAGCTCGGCCGCGGTGAAGGTCGGCCCGATCCGCCGACGCAGCTCTTCGCGAACGGTCTCGACCACCCTGTCGGCGAGCCGGCGCGTGCGCGGCTCGTCGATCGCCTGCAACACCCGCCATCCCTCCTCCCACTGAAAGAGCGCGTTCTCGACGGGGTAGCCCACTCCGCCGAGACTACCCAGCCGGCGTGTTCGGTACCTCGCGAAGCGGCGCGTTGGCGCTGCCGCAGGCGCTCGGGTCGAGCGTTCCACGAAGCTTCCAGACGGTGACCGGGCCGCTGCGCAGGACAGGGGCGACCGCGCGCTCTCCGCGCAGCCAGCGCGCCTCGGGAGAGGCGATCGGCCGGTCGGGGTGGATGAAGTTGAGGAAGGGCGCGGTGACCAGGTAGTCCAGCTCGGCGGCGTTGACGGCGGCGCGGAAGGCGGCGCAGTCGGGGATCGCGTTGAAGGCACCGTGCGGTCCCTCGGCGCCGAGGTAGCGGACTTCGTTGGAGAGGTCGGTCCCATAGAGGCCGTATCCGGCGAAGCCGGCGCTGGTCCCGGCCAGGCCTATCCGGGCGCCCTCGACGTTCCGGGCCCAGCGGTAGGTCGAGTCGAGGTGCATGCCGGGGATGCTTTCGTCGGCCACCTCGTTGCGGAAACGCTCCTCGAGATAGTGGCGCTGGACGGGGTAGCCGATCGCGATCACAGCGAGCGCCAGGGCGGCGCAGCCGCCGAGGACGATCCCGTGGC
Source organism: uncultured Solirubrobacterales bacterium (assembly GCA_963799835.1). GTDB lineage: Bacteria > Actinomycetota > Thermoleophilia > Solirubrobacterales > 70-9 > VAYN01. The sequence goes on along the minus strand of CAWCYE010000002.1, from coordinate 1,605,211 downwards.
TGGCGCCGCGGCCGCGGGCGTAGAGCAGCGCCGCCGGCACCGCCACGATGAGGAGCGCGAACAGGATCGCGAAGATGCGGGCGGGGTCTCGCAGCACGATGTCGGGACGGTCGGTGGCAAGGAGGACGACGATCAGAGCGCCCAGCACCCACCACTGCCGGCGCCTGTCGTCGAGGAACCGGGGAAGGGGCAGCAGCACGATCGCCGCCAGCAGGGCGGGGATCACGTACCGGATGTTGATCCCGAACGCCTCGGGGGCGCCCTCGACCCCCGCCGCGCTGAGGGGCGTGAAGACGTAGGCCAGCATTCCGAACAGCGCCACCGCCCCGGCCCAGCGCACGATCCGGTCACGGCCCTTCAGCAGGGCGATCAGGGCCGCCGCGGCGGCTGCGACGAGGACCAGCGGCCACAGCCCCCCGAACGCCTCGTGCAACCCCGGCCCGAAGTAGTCGTGCCAGACGCCGGTGTCGGTGGCGTAGTGGGCGATGTCGAAGTCCGGCCGAGCCTCCTGCAGGCGCTCCGGATGCGGCAGCGAGATCGGCCCCAGTCGCTCCACCTCGGGCAGCGGGTTGCCGGCGACGACGAGGTTGCGCAGATACCAGAAGCCACCGCCCAGGAACGCCGGCACGAACCACCAGGCCCCAGCGGCCCACCTGCGTCCGGTGGGAGCGAGTACGACCACGGCGAGGCTGAGCGCTGCCGCCATCGCCATCACCGTCAGCCGCGTGCCCACGGCCAGCCCGACCGCAAGCCCCGCCGCAGCCAGCGGCCAGCCAACCGGGAGGCGCGATTGCCTTTTGGGACGCGTACCGTCCGAAAGGACAACAGCGGACCCATCGGGCTCCCCCCCAACCCGGTCCCGGCGAGCAGCCCAAGCGGTAACAAGAATCGCGATCGCAGCGAGCATCGGCGCAGCCGCGGCCAAGTCGTTCTTCGCGGCCCCGGGCTCCCGCACGACCAGCGTGTGGCACTCCAGCACGATCGCGGCCGCCACCACAGTCAGAGATCCACGCCCGTACGGCCTCCCGATGCACCAGGCGGCGAGAAATGCAACTGCTAACCAGCCGAAGTTGAGGAACAAGGACAACGTGTCCCTGTCCGTCAGCAGAACCCCAACAGCGTGCAGCAGCTCAGAGTTCTGGGGATAGAACCAGTTGGTGAATACCGTGTCGACGTGGTCCATTCCCGTCACGGAATGGCTCTGCACCATCTCGACGCTGAACGGCAGGTGGTACCACAGCGAATCGAAGTTGAAGATCCCTCGGTCCAGCGCGTGCTTCGTGGTAATCGCCCAATGCCCGACCACCAGCGCGATGACCCCGACCATGATCGCCAGGCGCCAGAAGCCCTCGGGCTGAGAGGCGCCGGGGCCGGCGGGTCCTGTCACCGCAGGGGACCCCCCATCCCCTCCGGTAGCTAAAGCTTCCTCGGGGATGGGCCCCCCTACGGTGCCACCCCCCGGCAGCAGCGCCAGCCCGATAGCCAGTAGGACGGAGGCGGCAATCAAGGTGCCGGCGTAGAACAGCGAGAAGGTTCCGAGGAGCTCCGAGATCCAGATGAGGAGGGCAACGCCGACGATTGCCTCGACCAAGCGAGCTGGCGCACCTCTCCAAGCAGGCAGCAGGCGCGCTCTCAAGCGGTAGGCAGCAAACCCAAGCGAGCCGACGACCGCCGCGACCTGCACGACCCCCAGCAGGTAGGAGCCGAGGCTAACCATGGAGGGCTCCCTGGACGCGGGTTAGTTGAGCCCGCGGATCACGACCGGCGTCTCTCCTTCGGCGACCATGCCCTGGCCCCGTGCTTCGCGGTCGACGACAACCGGGTCCCGCGAGGACTGGACCCGGTTGTGGAGCTTGCGATTCTCCCGCTGGAGCTCGTGCAGCTGGGCTTTCGCGGCCGTCGTCCCGGTGTAGGTCTGGACGAAGTCGATCGCCGGGTTCAGATAGGAGTAGAGCACCGCGGCGAGGACGACCGTGAGCGCGATCCGCCCGACCCTGTCCCATTTGATCCGGCTCCCCCCGCTGCGAGCGGCCGGGCGTCGTTTGCGGGCCGCCGGACGCCGGCGTTGGCCGCTTCGGCCCGCCTTGGCGCGCGTGGGCATGTTCGGACCTTTGCCGCCGAGCCGCGCATTCCTTCATCTAGCCGCGGCGCTGGACGAAAGCGTTCAGGCCGGGGAATTCGGCAGAGGAGCCGAGCTCCTCCTCGATCCGCAAAAGACGGTTGTACTTGGCCACGCGATCGGAGCGGGACGGGGCGCCGGTCTTGATCTGGCCCGCACCCGTAGCAACCGCGAGGTCGGCGATCGTCGTGTCCTCGGTCTCCCCCGAGCGATGCGAGATCACCGTCGTGTAACCGGCCTCGCGAGCGGTTCGGATCGCCTCCAGCGTCTCGGTCAGGGTGCCGATCTGGTTGACCTTGACCAGGATCGAGTTGCCGACGCCGCGCTCGATGCCGCGTCGCAGCCTCTCCGGGTTGGTGACAAAGAGGTCGTCGCCGACCAGCTGCACGCGCTCGCCGAGCCGGTCGGTGAGGAGCTTCCAGCCGTCCCAGTCCTCCTCGTCCATGCCGTCCTCGATCGAGACGATCGGGTAGCGCGAGCAGGCGTCCTCCCAGTAGGAGGCCATCTCCACCGGGGAAAGGCTGCGGCCCTCGTGCTCGAGCACGTAGGCGCCGTCCGCGAAGATCTCGCTGGTCGCCGGATCGAGGGCAATGAAGACGTCGCCCCCGGGCTCATACCCGGCCGCCTCCACTCCCGCGAGGACGGCCTGCAGGGCCGCCTCGTTGGACTCCAGGTCGGGGGCGAAGCCGCCCTCGTCGCCGCCGGCGGTCGAGAGGCCGCGCGAGGAGAGCGTCTTCTTCAGCGCGTGAAACACCTCGGTGCCCACCCTCAGGCACTCCGAGAAGCTGGCGGCGCCGGCCGGGACGACCATGAACTCCTGGAAGTCGACCGAGTTGTCGGCGTGCGCGCCGCCGTTGAGGACATTCATCATCGGCACCGGCAGCAGCGTCGGCTCGCCGCCACCGTAGAGCTCGGCGAGGTAGCGGTAGAGCGGCTGGCCGGAATCGGCCGCCGCCGCCTTGGCCACGGCGAGGGACACGCCGAGCAGCGCGTTGGCGCCGAGCCGGCCCTTGTTGGGGGTGCCGTCGAGCTCGATCATCGTCGCGTCGAGCGCACCCTGTTCGGAGGCGCGGGCGCCGGTCAGGGCGGCGGCGATCTCGCCGTTGACGTTGGCGACGGCCCTCGAGACCCCCTTGCCCGCCCAGGCGTCGCCGCCGTCGCGCAGCTCGACCGCCTCGAACTCGCCGGTGGAGGCGCCGGAGGGGACCGCCGCGAGCCCTCGCGCACCGGACTCCAGAACGACTTCAACCTCGACCGTCGGGTTGCCGCGCGAGTCGAGGATCTGCCGCGCGTGGACCCGGGCGATCGCGCTCATCGGCTTGTCGGTTCCGCACTCACGGGCGCGCCAGTCTAGTGACCGGGGTGGCGGCAGGGCCGGGCTATTCGCCCGGGGGAGCGGCGCCCGGGGGAGCTTCGGCCGGAGGGGGAGCACCCGTTGGCGGCGGAACGGTGCCGCCTTCGGTGGGAACGGTGCCCGTTTCGCCTGGGGCCTGCGGCCGTGGGCGCTGCGGGAACGGTTCGCCTTTGGGCTGGCTCTCGGTGACCGTGCCCGGAAGCGCGGGGACGGCCTGGGCGACCGGTGCCGGGCATTCCGTCGCGGCGACTTTGGGGTCGGCTTCGTAGCAGGCCGGCACGGCGGTTTCCGGATGGCCGTTGGAGACGTAGTTGGAGCAGTTCGGAACGAGGAAGTCGGAGGCGCAGAAGGTTCGAGAGGTCCACTTGCTCCCGTAGCCGGCGATGAATTCGGAGAGGGCTTCTTCCTGGTTCTGCTGGGTCAGCGTCGAGCTGATCTGCGATCTGACTTCGCCGAGGGACTGGACTTTTTCCGGATTCAGTTTCACCGGTTCGACCAGAATGTAGGAGCCGGCGTTTTTGACCGGGCCGCCCAGCTGGCCGGTGGGCGTTTCGAAGACGGCTTTTTTGAGTTCGCCTTTGAGGAATTCTTCGGGAACGCCGGTCTGCAACCCGCCTTTGCCTTTGGTCGACGCATCGGTCGAGTATTTGGCCGCGACTTTGTTCCAGTTCGTCGGGGAGTTGTCCTTTTCCAGCGCTTCCTTCGCCTTTTCGACTTCGGACTTGTCTTTGTTGATGACGACGCGGACGTCCCGGCTGGCAGGGGTCGTGAACTGGCTGGCCTTTTCGGCGTCGTAGTAGGCCTGGATTTCGTCTTTCGACGCCTGCCCGGCGCGACCGCTGACGAGTTCCTGGATCTGGGTGCTGAGAACCTGGACTTCGACCCGCCTTTCGACGTCCTCGGCGGTGAAGTTGGAGTTTTTGAGGAATTGGCCGTAGGAGCCCGGGGCTTTGAAGTTTTCTTTTTTGATCTGGGCGAGTTCGGTGGCGACCTGTTTCGGGGTGACGGAGATGCCGAGTTCTTCGGCCTCGCCCCGCAGCCAGACCTGTTCGAGGAGTTCGGTCACCGCCGCAGTCTTCAGTTCTTCGTATTTTTTGCTGCCTTCTTTGGGCGGCTTTTTCTGCCCCGACTGGGCCGCCTGCTGGGCGAAGGACGTTTTGAATTCGGCTTCGCTGACCTCGCCGATCTCGCTCGGGATGCCCTCGACCAGCGCCACGTCGCCAGCGGGCACGCTCGGCTGGCCGATCCCCTGAGCGACCGCGAAGCCGGCGAAAAGGCCGATGAGGAGCACGGCGAAGAGGACCAGCGCAAAGCGCCTCCGGCCCGATGCCTTCCCCGCCTTCTTGCTCTGCCCCGATTTCGCTCCCACGAAGTCGGCAGCATAGTCAAATCGAGTGGCGCGGGACGCTCAGCGCTCAGGCGGCGGCGCCCTCGACCGTTCGCCGCGCCTCCCGCAGCCCCTCGGCCATCGCCAGCACAGCGGCAAGCCGCTCCTCGGGATCGCCCGCCACGCGCACCGCGGCGGTCTGCTCGCGCCATTCGTAGAGAGCGCCCTCGACCCGCTCGGAGAGCAGGCCGGCCTGCTCGGAGTCCAGCTCGACCCCGGTGACGCTGAGGCGGCCGCCGCGGAACTCGACGCTGCGCGCGCCCGCAAGGCCCAGTTCGATCCGCGCCCGCTGCAGCTTCAAGAGGTTCTCCGCCTGAGGCGGCAGCGGCCCGAAGCGGTCCTCGAGCTCGTCGCGGATCGCCCGCAGCTGACCCGGCTCCCGCGCCGCGACCACGCGCCGGTGGATGTCGATCTTGGCTGCCTCGAAGGGGACGAAGGTCGCCGGCAGGTAAGCGTCGACCGGGACGTCGAGCCGGACCGGCTCCGGCGTCTCCTCGGCCGCTCCGCCCTCGCCCCCGGCCTCCGCGACCGCCTCGTCGATCATCTGGCAGTAGAGCTCGAAGCCGACCGCGGCAACGTGGCCGGACTGCTCGTCGCCGAGCAGGTTGCCGGCGCCGCGGATGTCGAGGTCCCGCATCGCGATCCGGAAGCCGGAGCCCAGCTCGGTGTGGTCGGCAAGCGTCGAGAGGCGGGCCGCCGCGTCCTCGGTCAGCGCCTCGGCGGAGGGGTAGAGCAGGTAGGCGAAAGCGCGCTCGCGGGAGCGCCCGACGCGGCCGCGGATCTGGTAGGCCTGGGATAGCCCGAGCTGGTCGGCGCGCTCGACGACCAGCGTGTTCGCGGTCGGGATGTCGAGGCCGGACTCGATGATCGTCGTCGTCACCAGGCAGTCAGCCTCACCGCGGAGGAAGCCGAGCATCGTCTCCTCGAGCGAGCTCTCGTCCATCTGCCCATGCGCTTCGGCGAACCGCGCCTTCGGCACCAGCGCACGGAGCCGCTCGGCGACCTCCGGCAGGGAGTCGATCCGGTTGTGGAGGACGAAGGCCTGGCCGCCGCGCTCGATCTCCCGCTCGATCGCCCGCCGCACCAGGTCCTCGTCGTAGGGACCGACGTAGGTGCGGACCGGGCGCCGGCCCTCGGGCGGCGTCTCGATCACCGAGATGTCGCGCAGCCCGGCCAGGCTCATCTGCAGCGTCCGCGGGATCGGCGTCGCCGAGAGCGCCAGCACGTCGACCTTCAGCTTCAGCTGACGCAGGAGCTCCTTCTGCTTGACCCCGAAGCGCTGCTCCTCGTCGACGACCACCAGCCCCAGCTCCTTGGCGCGGACGTCGCGAGAGAGCAGCCGGTGGGTGCCGATCAGGACGTCCACCTTGCCGGCCTCGAAGTCCTTGAGCACCGCCTTCACCTCGGCCGCCGGGCGCAGGCGGGATACCCCCTCGACCCGGAAGGGGAGGTCGGCGAGGCGCTCGCGGAAGGTGCCGAAGTGCTGCTGGGCGAGGATCGTGGTCGGCACCAGGACCATCACCTGCCTGCCGTCGGCCGCCGCCTTCACCGCCGCCCGCAGGGCGACCTCGGTCTTGCCGAAGCCGACGTCGCCGCAGACCAGCCGGTCCATCGGCCGCTCGGACTCCATGTCTCCCTTGACGGCCTCGATCGCCTCCATCTGGTCGGCCGTCTCGCGGTAGGGGAAGGCGGTCTCCATCTCGATCTGCCACTCGCCGTCGGCCGAGAAGGCGTGCCCCTTGCGCGAGCGCCGCTCGGCGTAGAGGTTGAGCAGCTCCCCCGCCAGGGCTCCGGCCGCCTTGCGCGCCCGCGCCTTCATGTTCTGCCAGCGTTTGCCGCCCAGTGCCGAGAGCGTCGGGTCGCCGCCGGCGCCGACGTAGCGGCTCAGCTTCGCCAGCTGGTCGGTGGGGACGTAGACCCGGTCCTCGCCCTTGTATTCGAGATAGAGGTAGTCGCGGGTGACGCCACCCACGTCCCGCGTCTCGAAGCCGGCGAAGCGGGCGACGCCGTGGTCCTCGTGGACGACGTGGTCGCCGACCCGCAGTTCGCTGAAGGCGAGGCGGCCGCGGCCCGCCCCCGGAGCGGGCTCCTCGGTCCGTTTGCGCCGGTGCACGAGGCGCCGGAAGGGGTAGACGGCGAGCCGCAGCTCGGGGCTGACGAAGCCCTCGCGCAGGCGCGCCTCGGCGAAGGAGAGGCCGGCGTCGGGCGAGACCCGGCCGCCGTCGAGCAGGCGGGCGTCGAGGCGGTCGAGGCCGTAGCGGGCTCGCTCGGCCTCGCCGCGGCTGTCGAAGGCGACGACCGTCCGGTAGCCGGAGCGGACGTGTTTCTCCAGCTCCCCCTCGGCCTCCTTGACGCTGCGAGCCGGGGACTCGGCGCGGGCGGCGCGGAAGGCGTCCTCGTCGTCCTCCCCGGCGCCGGTCAGCAAGAGCGCTGCCCGCTCGGCCAGCGGCGCGGCGACGTCGACGTAGAGGTGCTGGGCGTCGTCGGCGTGCATCGCCGTGGTCGCGTCCTCCCAGTGGTCGCGCAGGGCCGGCTCGATCTCCTCGGCGGCGGCGAGGACAACCGCGGCGGCGGCCGGGACCAGCTCCAGCGGCGCCCGGAAGTGCTCCAGGGGAAGCAGCTCGGCGAGGTTGGAGGGCCGCTCGCCGTCCTCGGCCGCCTCCAGCGCCGCCAGTTCGGCCAGCTCGCGGTGCTCGGCGTCGAGCTCGGCCGCCGGCGCCAGCTCGACCCGCTCCGCCTCGCCCAGAGAGCGCTGGGTGAAGGTCGAGAACCAGCGCATCGACTCGACCTCGTCGCCGAACAGCTCGATCCGCACCGCCCGCTCCTCGGTCGCCGGGTAGACGTCGAGGATGCCGCCGCGGACCGCGAACTGGCCGCGCTCCTCGACCTGCTCGACCCGCTCGTAGCCGGCGCCGACGAGGTCCTCGGCGACCGCCCCCAACTCGATCTCCTCGCCGCGGGCGATCGCGAACCCGGCCGGGCGCAGCGAGGCGTCGGGGATCGTCTCGGCGAGCGCCACGGCGCTGGCGACGACGACCGCGTCGTCCTCGGACGCGAGCGCGTCGAGGGCATCGATCCGCAGCCCGACGAGATGCGGAGGCGGGGTGATGTGGGAGGCGTAGCCGGTCCCCCGGGAGGGGTAGAAGCGGACCCGTCGCGGCGCCAGGTAGGAGCGCAGGTCGGCGGCCAGGTCCCGGGCGGAGCGATCATCGGCACTGACGAGGAGGGCGGGACGCCCGGCGAGGCCGCGATCGTCCTCCAGCAGCGCCGCCAGTAGCAGCGGCCGCAGCATCGTGGAAGCGCGAACGGTCGCCGCCTCTCCCCCATCCGCGGCAGCGCGCACGCGGCCGGCGAGCGCGTGGACGCGCTCGTTCTCTGCGGCGATCTCTATTAGCGGACGAAGTGACATGACACGCGAAAAGGCCGGATTCGCAAATCCGGCGCAGGGATCGATTCTAGGCGGCCGCTAATCGGGGGCCGGTAGGCCCGGCCCGGAGCGCTGCCAGTCGACCTGGCCGACGCCCTCGACCTTCGAGCGGCCCTCGACGTCGTCCCACTCGTGCAGCATCCGCTTCAGGCGGGCGACGCCCTCGGGCGGGTGGGCGGCGACCGTGGCCGCCAGCTCCAGGGCGGCGTCCTCGGTCGCGGCGGCAGGGGCGACACGATTGACGAGGCCGATCCGCAGCGCCTCCTCGGCGCTGATCGTGCGCGAGGAGAGCAGCAGGTACTTGGCGGCGGCGAGGCCGCAGAGGGTGACCAGTCGAGCCGGGCCGACCGGGACGCCGAGCGCGGCGCCGGGAAAGCGCATCCGCAGGTTGGAGCCCCCGACCCTCATGTCGCAGGCGATCGCCACCTCGGCCCCGCCGCCGACGACGTCGCCGTGGCAGGCGGCAATCGTCGGCTTGGGGAAGGCGACGATGGCGTCGTAGACGTCGGCGAAGAGCTGCATGCGAGCGACCTTGCCGTCCTCGTCGAGCTGCTCGCGGACGTCGGCGCCGGCCGAGAGGCCGAGATGGTCGGAGGAGCTGATCACGAGCACCCGGACCGCGTCGTCGGATCGCGCCACCGCGAGGTGCTCGAGCAGCTCGACGAGCATCTGCGTGTTCATCGCGTTGCGGGCCTCGGCGCGTTCGAGGCGCAGCAGGGCGACGCCGCCCTCCTCGACCGCGTAGCTGGTCACTCGATCGCTCATTCGGCCTCGGAACCTAGCCGCTCGACCAGCTGCTCGGCCTCCCCGGCGGCGGCGGCGACAAGCGCCTCGACCTCGGCCCGCGGCTCGCGAAAGCGACCGAGCACGTAGGAGGAGACGATCTCGGGATCGGTCGAGTCCGGCCGCCCCACGCCGACCCTCACCCGCCAGAACCCGGCGTCGCCGAAGCCCCGTTTGAGGCTCTTGAGGCCGTTGTGGCCGGCGAGGCCGCCGCCGAGGCGGACCTGGACCTCGCCGAAGGGGAGGTCGATCTCGTCGTGCAGGGCGATGACCCGGTCGAGCGGCACCTTGAGCGAGCCCCTCGCCGGGCCGGCCGAGTCGCCGGAGCCGTTCATGTAGGTCAGTGGCTGGAGAACCGCGACCCGCGGCCCGCCGGAGCCGACCCTTCCTTCGAAGAGGCGGCCGCCGAACTTTTCCCGCGGCCGACCGAGGTCCCAGCGCCGGCAGAGCTCCTCGGCCACCCCGAAACCGACGTTGTGGCGGTCGCTCGCATGCTCGGGCCCCGGGTTGCCGAGGCCGACGATGAGGATCCGCTCGCCCTGCTCGCCACGATCGCCGCGGCGGCGGAACAGCGACAGTGGTTAGTCGCCCTCGGAATCGCCCGAGTCGCCGGAGTCGCCCTCGGCGGGCTCCTCGCCCTCGCCCTCCTCGCCCTCGCCGACCAGCTCGGCCTCCTCCTCGACCTCGGGCTCGGGCACCTCTTCCACGCGGGGCGGCGAGAGGGTGACGATGGTGATCTCCTCGGGATCGTCGGCGACGAAGGTGACGCCCTGGGGCGCCGCGACGACCGAGAGCTGAAGCGTGTCGTTGATCTCCATCGCCGAGACGTCGACCACGATCCGGTCGGGGATCTCGGTGGGGAGGGCTTCCACGGTGATCTCGCGAGTGACGTGCTCGAGCACGCCGCCGCCTTTGACGCCGGGCGCGGTCTCCGCGCCCTCGAGCTCGATCGCGACCTCGGCCTGGATTTCCTCGTCCAGGTTGACCTCCTGCAGGTCGATGTGCTGGAGGCTGCCTCGCACCGGGTGCATCTGCTGCTCCTTGACGACCACGGGGACGGCTTTGCCGCCGTCGACCTCGAGATCGAAGAGCGCGGCGCCCTCGCCGATGATCGTCCGCACCTCCCGTTCGGAAACCTGGAAGGGCGTCGCCTCCGAGCCGCCGGAGTAGACGACCCCGGGCACCAGGCCCTCGCCACGCAGGCGGCGCGAGGAGCGCGAGCCGAACCGGGCGCGCGGAGCGACTTTCAGAGTGGAGCGGGAAGCGGCCATCGGACGGGAGAGAATAGAGAAACCCGACGAAAGACAGAGCCTGTGGCAACCTTTGGCCGTGGCCGAGGACTCGAAGATTCCCAAAGGCAGGCTCCGGCGCTCGGCGAAGCTGGGCTCGATCGTCGGCGTGCAGGGCGCCCGCTACGCGGGAACCAAGGCCACCAACGTGGGTCGCTCCGAGGAGGGTGGCAAGGAGCGGCTCGAGCAGCGTCACCTGGAAACGGCGATGAAGATGGTCGGCGCGCTGGGGGAGATGAAGGGCGCGGCGATGAAGCTCGGCCAGTTCGCCTCCTTCATCGACACCGAGTTCATCCCCGAGGAGTACCGCGAGATCTACCAGGAGCAGCTGGCGAAACTGCGCACCGACGCCCCGGCGATGCCCTGGAACAAGATCGAGTCGGTGCTGGAGGAGGAGTACGACGGCGAACCGCTCTCCGAGCTGTTCGCCGAGTTCGAGACCGAGGCCTTCGCCGCCGCCTCGATCGGCCAGGTGCACCGGGCCGAGCTGCTCGACGGCCGCCGGGTCGCGGTCAAGATCCAGTACCCCGGGATCGCCGAGGCGCTGGAAGCCGACCTCCGCAACGCCGGCACGATCGTGCGACTGGCGCGGGCGATCGCCCCCGGCCTCGACGCCAAGGCGATCGCCGACGAGCTGCGCGAGCGGGTGATGGAGGAGCTCGACTACGAGTACGAGGCCCAGAACCAGCGGTCCTTCGCCCGGGCCTACCGCGAACACCCGTTCATCTACGTGCCCGAAGTGGTGACCCGCCTGTCACGGCGCCGGGTGCTGGTCACCGAGTTCGTCGAGGGAATGGGGTTCGAGGAGATCAAGGAGCTTCCCCACGAGGAGCGCAGCCGCTTCGGCGAGATCGTCTTCCGCGGCAGCTTCGGCTCGATCTACCACCTGCAGCACTTCAACGCCGACCCACACCCCGGCAACTACCTGCTGATGGAGGACGGGCGGGTCGCCTTCCTCGACTTCGGGATGACGAAGAAGCTCGACCGCGAGCAGATCATGCTCGAGCAGCGCGCCTTCGACGCCGCCTCGCGCGACGACCCCGAGGCCTTCCGCCGCGCCCTGCACGACCTCGGCTTCGTCAAGAAGCCTTCCAAGCTCGACGCCGAGCGGTTGCTGGACCACATGCGGGCGGTCGGCGGCTGGTACGTGGAAGACCGTGAGATCGAGATCAGCGCGCGGCGGGTGATGAAGATCATCGAGTCGACCAACGACCCCCGCTCGGAGTACTTCGACCTGATGCGGCGCCAGTCGCTCCCGGCCGACGAGCTGATGGGGCAGCGGATGCAGATCGGCGTCGTCGCCGTGCTCGGGCAGCTGCGGGCGAAGCGCAACTGGCACCGGATCGCCCGCGAGTGGGTCTACGCAGATCCGCCTGCAACGCCGCTCGGCGAGCAGGAGTGGGAGTACTTCGAGGAAAGAGGACTGAAGCGAACGCCGGGGCTGGCCGAAGCCCTGTGAAGCCGGGCAACCATCAGGAGGAGCGACGATGAGCAGGATCCGACGCGGTTGGGCACTGACGAAGAAAAGCTGGGCGCTGCTGAACGAGCACCGCGAACTGATCCGCTTCCCCCTCTACGGCGCCGTGGCGACGACGCTGCTGGCGATCGTCACCCTCGGCCCCGGTCTCTACCTGCTCGACCAGGACGAGCTGGCCGGCGCGATCCCGCTGCTGGTGATCGGCGTGTATGTGCTCAGCGTCGTCGGCTTCTACTTCAGCGTCGGCCTCGCCGCAGCCGCCGACATGATCTTCCGCGGCCAGGAGGCGACCGTCGGCGACGGCCTCGCCGTGGCCCGCTCCCGCTTCACCCAGATCTGCGGCTGGGCCGCGGTCTCCACCGCGATCAGCGTGGTGATGGGCCTGCTTGAGAACCAGGGCGGGATCGGCGGCCAGATCGCCGCCCGGCTGGTCGGGGCGGCATGGTCGCTCGTCACCTTCCTCGCCGTGCCTGTGATCGCGATCGAGGGCACCGGCCCGTTCGAGACGCTGAAGCGCTCGGCGTCGATGTTCAGGGAGCGCTGGGGCGCGCAGATCACCGGCAACATCGCGATCGGCGCCGCGATCTTCCTGATCGGCGTGCTGCCGGCAGCGATCCTGATCGTCGCCGGCGTCCTCCTCTGGTCCTCGGCGTCCTTCGCCGGAGCGCTGCTGGTCGTGATCGGCGCCCTCGTCCTGGCGATCGCGCTGCTGATCTCGCGGGCGCTTAGCGGCATCTTCGGCGTCGCCCTCTATCGCTACGCGCTCGACGGCCAGGTCGTGGGCGGCTTCACCGCGGAGGAGCTGGAGTCGGCGGTCAAGCCCAAGAAGGGCGGCCGCAACGCTCCTCCGACCGCGACGCCCGGCACCGTCTAGCGCCGGATGCCTGAGCTCGAGGTCCGAAATCTGACGAAGCGCTACGGCAAGACCGTCGCCGTCGACGATCTCTCCTTCACGGTCGAGGCGGGCCGGGTGACCGGCTTCCTCGGCCCGAACGGCTCGGGCAAGACGACGACGATGCGTGCCCTGCTCGGCCTGCTGAGGCCGACCGGCGGCGAAGCGCTGGTCGAGGGCGCCGCGCCGGTCTCGATGGAGGACCCCTTGCGAACGATCGGCGCCGCGCTGGAGGCGACCGCGTTCCACCCCGGCCGCAGTGGCCGCAACCACCTGCGCACCCTCGCCGCCGCCTCGCGAATCCCGTTCTCGCGGGTCGAGGAGGTGTTGGAGATGGTCGAGCTCACCGGCGACGCCAGGCGGCGCGTCAAGGGCTACTCGCTGGGGATGCGCCAGCGCCTGGCGCTCGCGGCCGCGCTGCTCGGCGACCCGCGGATCCTGATCCTCGACGAGCCCGCGAACGGCCTCGACCCGCAGGGAATGCGGTGGCTGCGGGGCCTGCTGCGCGGCCAGGCCGCAGCCGGGCGCACCGTGCTCGTCTCCAGCCACCTGCTCAGCGAGATCTCCCAAACCGCCGACGAGCTGGTGGTGATCCGGGAAGGGAAGCTGATCTCCCAGACCTCGCTGGCGGAATTCACGACCGGGGACAGCGGGCGGATCCGGGTGCAGGCGGCGAAGCTCGACGACCTCGCGGGCGCGCTGAAGGAGCGTGGAGCGAGCCTCGAGCGCGACGGCGAGGACGCCCTGCTGGTCGCCGGGCTCGCCGCGGAGGAGATCGGCGAGCTGGCGCTGGAGCGGGGGATCGCGATCCACGAGCTGGCGCCGCAGCGGTCGAGCCTGGAGGAGCGCTTCCTCGAGGTCACCGGCGAGAAGGAGGACGCGGGATGAGCCTGTTCAGGAGCGAGTGGATCAAGCTGTGGTCGATCCGGACGACCTGGACGATGCTTGGGATCGGGCTGCTGATCGAGGGCCTGTTCGCCGGCCTCTTCGTGGGACTGGTCCCGCTCGGGGACATCGGCAGCGCCGACGAGATCGCGACCGGCACCGGACTGCTCTGGAGCTTGATGCTCGTGCTCGGCGTGCTCGTGATCACCTCGGAGTTCCGCTACGGCACCGCCAGCTCGACCTTCCTCGCCTCGCCGAACCGCTACCCGGTGCTGGTGGCGAAGCTGGGACTCGCCCTGGTGGCCGGCATCCTCGCCGGGCTCGCCTTCGCCGTGGTAAACGGCGGCCTGGCGCTGCCGCTGCTCGAGCACCGGAGGGGCAGCCTGCCACCCACCGACAACCTCGCCTCCATCTACGCGGGGGTGGCCGTCTCGATGGCGCTGGTTTGCGCCTTCGGCGTCGGCATCGGCGCGATCGTCCGCAGCCAGGTCGCCGCGATCATCGCCGCGATCGCCTGCTTCTTCATCCTCTCGGCGCTGCCGGAATTCCTCCCCGGCGACTTCGCCGACTACTTCCCGACGCAGGCGCTCGGCTCGCTTCAGGGCCGCGACGACGCCGAGGGCGGCCTCGGCCAGGTAGCGGGCGGATTCGTGCTCGGCGCCTGGGTGGCGGCGCTGATGCTCGTCGGCACGGCGCTGATCTGCCGCCGCGACGTCACCGACTGATGCATTGACCACCCCATGGTGGGGTCAATGCATCAGTCGTGAGAAGAGGCGCGGGTCGTTGGAGCAGATGCCGGTGACGCCGGCCTCCACCAGTCGCTGCATGCGAGGGAGGTCGTCGACGGTCCAGGCGATCAGCTCGACGCCGGCGAGTTCGCAGATACGGGCGAGGCGTGGGCTGACGAGCGGGTGGTAGACCCACATCGCCTCGACCCCGAGCTTGGGCAACTTCTCCGCCGCCAGCCCGGGGAGGCGGTGGCGCATCGCCACCAGCGCCGCCGCCATCGGCAGCTTCGCCCAGCGCTTCGAGGCCCAGTCCTTCGTCACTTTGGGATAGGTCCAGCCGCGCCGCAGCGCCGGCTCCAGCTCGAGGACCTTACCGAGCGTGTACAGCTCCATCGTCGAGACCATCGCCCGGTCGAGGAGGTCGCGCTCGCGCAGCGCCCCGACCAGCTCCTCCTCGCGGCCGGGCAGCTTGACGTCGAGGTCGATCTCGACCCGGTCGAGCGGCGGCGCGAGGAAGGCGTCGAGCGCCTCGGTCAGGGACAGCGGCGTCCGGCGCGCGGCGTCCTCCCAGTCGTGGGCGACCACCAGCGGCGCCCGCTCCTCCAGCGGCAGATGGGCGTCCCGCAGCCAGAGCACGTCGAGCTCGATCGTGTCGACGCCCGCCTCGACCGCGGCGCGGAAGCTCTCCAGGGTGTTGCCGGGAGCGATCAGGTCGGCGCCCTTGTGGCCGACAAGGCGCAGCTTAGGCGTCGTCTCGGTTCCCGAACCGGACATGCTCAAAGGCGCTGCCTAGAACAGCTGGTTCTCGCCGGCGAAGATCTCGGAGACCGAGTCGTCGGTGAAGATCCGCCGGATCGAGTCGGCGAAGGTGCCGGCGGTGGTGAGCACCGTGATGTTGTCGGGAGCGCCGGGGCGCAGCGGCAGCGTGTCGGTGACGACGATCTGCTCGATGCCGGAGTCCGCCAGCCGCTCGTAAGCCGGTCCCGAGAAGACCCCGTGGGTGGCGCAGGCGATCACCCGCGCGGCGCCCTCGTCGAGCACCGTCTGGGCGGCGGCGCAGAGGGTGCCCGCGGTGTCGATCATGTCGTCGACGAGCACCGCGGTCTTGCCCTTCACGTCGCCGACCACGTAGCCGATCTCGGCGACCTGCTGGGCCGGGCGCTCCTTCTCCATCACCGCCCAGTGGGTGCCGACGCGGCGGGCGAAGTTGCGTGCCGTCTTCACCCGGCCGGCGTCCGGGGACACGATCACCAGGTCCTCTGTGAGGTTCTGGTCGACGAACCACTGGGTCAGCATCGGCATCGCCGTCATGTGGTCGACCGGGACGTGGAAGAAGCCCTGGACCTGGCCGGCGTGGAGGTCCATCGTCAGCACCCGGTCGACGCCGACGCCCTCCAGGCACTTGGCGACGATCCGCGCCGAGATCGGCTCGCGCGGGGCCGACTTCTTGTCCTGGCGGGCGTAGCCGTACCAGGGCATCACGGCGATGATCCGGTGCGCGGAGGCGCCCTGGGCCGCGTCGATCATCGTCAGCAGCTCGATCAGCGAGTCGTTCGGAGTCATCCCGTTCTGCTCATTGGCGCAGGTCGACTGCACGAGGAAGACGTCGGCGCCGCGGATCGACTCCTCGTAGCGGCAGTAGACCTCGCCGTTGGCGAAGGTCTTCAGCGTCACCTGGCCGAGGTCGAGCTCGAGCTTGCCGGCGACCTTCGCCGCCAGCTCCATCGAACTGCGACCGCCGAAGACCATCATCCGCTTGGAGTAGTCGTGGGGGAAGGCGGTTGCCGCCTGTGGACGCTCCTCGATCATGCTCACGGGCTCTGTTCCTCTCGCATCTTCGCGGCCTTGCGGGCCGCGTATCCGTCGATGTTCCGTTGCGCGTTCTCGCTCACGGCCAACGCCCCGTCGGGCACGTCGTCCTTGATCACCGCGCCAGCGCCAGTGTAGGCGTCGTCCCCGACTTCTACCGGCGCGATCAGCATCGTGTCAACGCCGATCCGCACATCGCGGCCGATTACGGTCCGGTTCTTGCGGAATCCGTCGTAATTGGCAGTGACCGTGCCGGCCCCCAGGTTGCTTCCGGGACCGACGTCGGCGTCGCCGACGTAGGCCAGATGGGGGACCTTCGCCCCCTCGCCGAGGTGCGAGTTCTTGACCTCGACGAAAGTGCCCGCCTTGGCGCCGGCGTCGAGCAGCGCTCCCGGCCGCAGATAGGCGAACGGGCCGACCGAGCAGCCCTCCCGCACCTCGCACTCGACGAGATAGGAGTGGACCACCGTCGACTCGGCGCCGACGATGCTGTCGATCAGGGTCGTGAGCGGGCCGACGACGGCAGCGCTGCCGATCTCCGTCTGTCCGCGGAGGCTGGTGCCCGGCTCGATCCGCGCGTCGGCGCCGATCTCGACGCCGGCGTCGATCCAGGTCGAGCCGGGGTCGGCGACGGTGACGCCGGCCAGCATGTGGGCCTCAAGGATGCGCCGGCGGGCCTCCCCCTCGACCGCGGCAAGGTCGGCGCGGTTGTTGACCCCCATGGTCACGGCGAGGTCGTCGGCGAGGTGGGCGGCGACCGTATGACCGGCCTCGCGCAGTGCCGGGAAGACGTCGGGGAGGTAGTACTCGCCCTGCGCGTTGTCGTTGGAGAGCGTTTCCAGGGCGGCGACCAGCGGGCCGGCGTCGAAGGCGTAGGTGCCGGCGTTCACCTCGCGGATCGAGAGCTGCTCGGAGCTGGCGTCCCCGACCGCTTTGGCCTCGACCACGCGCTCGACCTCGCCCCCCGCGCCGCGGACCACGCGACCGTAGGCGCCCGGGCTGTCGAGCTCGATCGTCAGCATCGTCGCCGCCGCCGAAGAGGCGGCGTGGGCGTCGAGCAGCGAGGCGATCGTGTCGGTGCCGATCAACGGCACGTCGCCGGAGAGCACCAGCACAGTCTCGCTCTCCTCGATCAGGGGCAGTGCCGCCCGGATCGCGCCCCCGGTGCCGTCGGACTCGGGCTGGACCACGGTCTCGACCCCCTCGGGCAGAGCGGCCGAGATGTCGTGGCCGGGAGAGACGATCGCCGCCACCCTGCCGGCCCCGGCCTCGCGCGCGGCCAGGATCGGCCAGGCGACCATCGGCTGGCCGCAGACGGGGTGCAGCATCTTCGGCAGCACGGAGCGCATGCGGGTGCCAGCTCCAGCCGCCATGACCAGGACGAGGGGCGAACTCACTCATGGATCGTATTGCTTAAGGGACCGGGTGCCCCTCCCCCAGAGGCCGTTGCGCAGCAGATTGCGGGGTGTGCTTCGGGGGGCTTGTCCGGGAGCCTCTGTGGGAGGGGCACCCGGTCCCTTGTCAAGGCGTTCCGGTGCTTGTGGCTCACAGGTTCTCTCCCGTGGCTGAGGCAAGCAGAGCAAGGACGCAGGGAGCGTGGCGTGCTTTGCACGCGAGCGAGCGAGGACGCCGCTATGCGCCGCCTCAGGCGCGGGAGAGGTCTTTGCCGAGGAGGGCGACCGAGGTCAGGGTCCAGCCGGCGAAGATTAGGTCGATGCCTACTAGGAGGCCGATGGCCCAGTCGGCGCTGCTGGGGAACTTGACTAGGACGAGGATGCCGATCAGGAGGCCGGCGACGCCGCTGAGGCCGACCAGGCCGGCATTCGGCTGACCGCGCCCGATGAAGGCGACGGTGATCCGGGTCAGGCCCATGAAGAGGAAGTAGACGCCGAGGACGAAGGTGAGGGTGAGGGTGCCGTTGTGGGGTTCGACGATCAGCCAGACGCCGACGATCACGGTCAGCACCGCCCACAGCATCCGCAGCAGCAGCGAGCCGACCGAGTGGGCCGAGAAGGCGGCCGCGACCAGGAAGGCGCCGGCGACGAGGAGGACCCAGCCGATGAAGATCGCCGTCCCCACCGAGGCGACCGCGGGAACGAGGATCGCGATGCAACCGAGGACGATCGCGAGGACGCCGACGAACATCAGGCCCTTCCAACTCCTCGCCAGGCCTTCGCGGACTTCGGGATCCATCGCGGCTCCTCCGATCTCCACGCAAAAAACCCTAGGCGTACCGGCGGACGCAATCGCAGGACGAGGACTGCGTTATGCACCCCTGAGCTGCAAAACGCAGTTCTCGTCCGGTTGGGCGCTAGGCTCGGAGCCCGATCCGGGGTGGTGTAGTTGGCTAGCACGCCAGGTTTTGGTCCTGGAAGCGAGGGTTCAAGTCCTTCCCCCGGAGCTGGGGTGGCGACCCGCCGGCGAGTCCCCTCTCGGGCCTACTCCTCGGCCGAGGCGCGCGGGACCTTGCCGCCCTTGGCGCCGGGCTCGTGCGCCGGGCCGCGGGGGGAGGCGATGCCGAGGACGCGCATCGCTTTCAGGCCGAGGCCGAGCTTCTCGCGGCCTTCGGTGGCGGAGACGTCGTGGCCGCACAGCTCCTTCACCCGCTCCAGCCGGTAGCGGACGGTGTGGCGGTGGGTGAACAGCTGTTTGGCGGTGGCGGCGACGTTGCCGTCGTTGTCCAGGTAGGCCTCGACGGTGGTCACCAGCTCGGTCTCGTACTGCTCGTCATAGGTCGCCAGCGGCTTGATCGTCTCGCCGTAGAACCGTTCCAGCTCGCCCAGGTCCTCGCTCATCGCGGGCAGCAGCAGCCGGTAGGCGCCGGTGTCCTCGAAGGCGAGGGTCGCGTGGCCTTCGGCCTCGCCGACGTTGACCGCCAGACGAGCCTCGCTCCCCGCCCGGTAGAGGTCGACCGGGTCGGCACAGCGGCGGCTGCGCCCGGTGGTCATGTGGAAGCCGGCGAGGCTGTCGTCCAGCTCACGCGCCAGCCCGGCGGCGGCGCGAGCCAGGCGCTCGTCGTCCTCGGCGGGGACGATCACCGAGACCTCCGCCGCCACCTCGCCGTCGTCGCTGGTGGCCAGCGAGCCCGGCGCCAGCGAGCGCAGCGTCCGCATCGCCAGGGTCAGCACCCGCTCGCGCCACTCGCCCGCCTGGGCCGCCCGCGGCGCGGCGCGGAAGACGAGCACGCCGGCCCCCCGGTCGAGGTCGGCCCCGAGCTCCGCCGCGCGGGCGACGATGTCGCCGCGGTCGGTCACCTGACGCGACAGCACAGCCGCCACGAAGGCGCTCGCCACCTCCTCGCTCTCCCACTCCGGGGAGCGGGAGCGCTCCAGCTCGAGGGCAAGCAGGGTGGTCACCATGCGGGCGATCGCCGGGTCGGGCGGTGCCTTCGCCCGGTAGCGCAGCTCGCCGACGGCGGCGTCGGCGACCCGCAGCTCCAACCTGGTCACGCCCTCGCCCCCGGAGAGCAGCTTCCGCTCCTGGTCGGGCGACGCCCCGGCCACGGCGAGGACCGCGCTGGAGCGATCGATCAGGGCCACGCTGGCGTCCAGCAGCCGCGCCGCCGCCCGCGCCACGGCGGGCAGGCCGGCGCCGGACTCGACCGCTTCGGAGAGCGCCTCGAGCAGGCCTGGATCGCTGGTGTTCGCAGGGCTTTCGGTGCCCTTCGAGGGTGCGGGCATCCGCGCATTATCCCTGGCCTAAACGGTTGATGCGGCTACTCGCGGCCGAAGAATTCGCTGATTTCGGGGTAGTAGAGGACGATCACCAGGCCGATCACGACCCCGAGCACGACCAGGGCCCCGAGGACGAAGAGCGCGAGGAAGCCCGCGGCAGCCTTCTCCCAGAGCCTGCCGTGGGCGCTCAGGGCCGGGCTCAGGATCAGCGTCACGAAGACGACCAGGCAGATCAGTCCCGCAGAGCCGAAGAGCAGGTACTGGTTGCCGAGTTTGGTCAGTGCCAGGACGGTCACTGTCGTGGATTCTGGCGCACCTGGGTGATGACCAGAGCGACGGCCCCGCAGAGGGAGAACGCCGCCGCGCCCAGGGCCCAGCCGCCGCTGACGTCGCTGAGGTAGTGGACGTTGAGGTAGACGCGGGAGAGCCCGACCAGGGCGGTCAGGACGATGCCGCCGGTGACGAGCGCGGCGCCGCGCGCCATCCCCGGCCGCAGGCGCAGGACGATCGTCACCGCGAGCCACACGTAGAGGACCGAGTGGGCAGCGTGGCCGCTGGGGAAGGAGCTGCCGGAGTACCCGACCACCGGATCGGGGGGTCGCGGCCGGTCGACCGCGTCCTTGATCTCGTGGAATCCGATCGAGGTCAGGGTCATCCCGGTCAGCAGGACCCAGAACTCGGGCCAGCGGCGGCGGGCGGCGAGGAGCGCCGCGCAGACCGCGGTCAGCCCCCACGTGAACCAGCCGGACCCCAGGGCGGTGACGACTCGTGAGATGTCGATCAGCAGAGCGCTGTGGAGGTGTTCGACGACGTCGATCGCGGTGCTGTCCCCCGGGGTCGGCCCCGGATCGCGGCCGATGATGACCACGTAGGCGACGAGGACGAAGACGGCGACCGAGAGCACCGCCATCAGCGAGGTGAACTCGAGGCCGAAGGTGCCGCCGGGGGTGACGCGGTCCCAGAGGAAGCGCAGCTGCGGCCGGTAGCGGCGGCCGAGCGCGACCAGCCACCGGGTCACCAGGTGCGCCTCCATCCAGCGCACCGTCGCCTCCCGGTTCTCGGCGACCCGGAGGTGACGGTAGAGGAAAACCGAGCCGGCGACGACGACGATCAGGGTGCCGAGCAGGAAGATCCCTTTGCCCGCGTACTCGGCCGCCGTCTCGATGCTGCGCGAGAAGAAGTACCCGATCAGGATGTGGAGGGTCGCCCAGAGCCCGGTGCCGAGGATGCTGTAGGGGACGAAGGCGCGGTAGTTCATCCCGGAGCTGCCGGCGATGAACGGGGCGAGGGCGCGCACGAGGCTGATCCAGCGGCCGATGAAGATCGTCTTGCCGCCGTGGCGGGAGAAGTAGTCCTCGACCCGTTCGAAGCGCTCGTGGCTGATCCCGACGCGGGGCCCGTGCTTGAGAACGAAGCCGCGGCCGAGGCGGCGGCCGACGAAGAAGCTGGTCGTGTCCCCGAGCCAGGCAGCGAACCAGGCGATCGCGATCAGCAGGTAGATGTCGATCGCGCCCTGGCCGGCGACCGCGCCGCCGATCAGCATCACGGTCTCTCCGGGCAC
The DNA here is from genome assembly GCA_963799835.1 of uncultured Solirubrobacterales bacterium. Classification (GTDB taxonomy): domain Bacteria; phylum Actinomycetota; class Thermoleophilia; order Solirubrobacterales; family 70-9; genus VAYN01. The sequence continues at coordinate 1,583,826 of CAWCYE010000002.1, read as the reverse complement.
CACCAGGCCGACGAAGGCGCCGGTCTCGGCGAAGGCGAAGACGCCGACCAGGAGGTAGGTCCAGGCGCCGAGCGTGTTGGAGACGTCTTCCAGCAGCCCCTGCAGGTCGAGGCTGCCCAGCTCCCGGCTGACCAGGTAGTAGCCGAAGGCGACGGCCGCCGCGAGCGCGACGAACAGGAGCCGTTTGCGACTGCTCGTGCCTTCTCCCCCCAGCCTCACGGCGCCCTCCCCGCCTCGCAGACGATCGCGTCGTCGCGGTCGATCGCCGCGGCCGCCGCGCAGGCCGCGGCGCGGTCGGCGAAGAGACCGACCGCGGTCGGTCCCGATCCGCTCAGCAGGGCGACCGGAGCGCCGGCCTCCCGCAGCTGCTCAAGCGCCTCGCCGATCTCCGGGCGCAGCGAGCGGGCGGCGGGCTCGAGGTCGTTGACCAAGAGCTCCGGGTAGGAGAGCGGCGAGGCGCCGGCGCCGGCGACCTGGCGCAGGCTGGCGGAGAGGTCGTCGAGCTCTGCGGAGCCGCGGCCCAGCCCGAGGCGATCGGCCTCGGCGAAGACCTCGGCCGTGCTCAGGCCGCCTCCGCCCGGCAGCAGCACCGCTGCGTGCTCGGCCGGCTCCGGCAGCGGCTCGACCCTCTCCCCCGCGCCGCGGACCAGGGCCAGCCCCGGCCGCAGCTGCGAGGGCACGTCCGCGCCCAGCTCCACCGCGAGCGTCTGCAGATCGTCGATCTCCCCGGCGGCGAGGCGCAGGATCGCCGCCGCGTCGGCGCTCCCACCCCCCAGTCCCGCCGCCACCGGCACCCGCTTGCGGACCTCCACTCGCAATGGCCCGCGCTCCCAGCCGCGCTCGCGCAGGCCGGCCAGGGCGGCTGCGGCCAGGTTCGGGCCCTCGACATCCGGACAGAGCACCTCGTCACGCTCGGCCTCGGAGACCTCGATCAGGTCCGCCAGCCCGAGCGGCTCGAAAAGGGAGCAGAGCTCGTGCAGGCCGTCGTCGCCGCGACGGCCGAGATAGAGGCAGAGGTTGAGCTTTGCGGGGGCATGGAGCAGCATCGGTTTCGTCCCGGCGATCAGCGGTCGGCCCCCAGCTTGGCGGACAGGGCGGCGAACTCCTCCGGGGAGAGCGCCTCCGCCCGCGCGTCCTCGGCCAGCCCGAGCTCGGCCAGCGCCGCCCGGGTCGCCGCCAGGGACCCCTCGCTGCCGTGCTCCAGCGAGCGGGCAAGGGACTTGCGCCGGTGGGCGAAGGCGGCGCGGACAAGCTCATGGGTCGGGCTGTCGGCCCCGAGGCCGGTCCGGCGCAGGCGCAGGATCGCCGAGGCAACCCGCGGCCGGGGACGGAAGACGGCCGGGTCGACCGTGCGCAACAGCTCCACCTCGCAGGCGAGCTGGACGATCACGCTCGGCGATCCGTAGACCCGCCCGCCCGGGGCCGCCCGCAGGCGGTCGGCGATCTCCCGCTGGACCATCACCGTCCAGCTCGCCAGCGACGGAAGCTGCTCGATCGTCCGCAGGATCAGCGGCGTCGCCACCGAGTAGGGCAGGTTGGCGACCATCGCCGTCGGCGCCGGCTCCAGGGCGGCCAGGTCGAGCTTCATCGCGTCCCCCCAGTGCAGGCTCACATTGGGGCGCGCGGCCAGTCCGGCCAGCGCCGGCTCCAGCCGGCGATCGATCTCGACGCTGTGCAGGTGCGCGGCGGCGCCGGCGAGGCGCTCGCTCAGCACCCCTTCGCCCGCCCCGACCTCGAGGACCACGTCGCTCGGCGCCAGCGCCGCGTCGCGGACGATCGCGTCCAGCAGGTTGGGGTCGGCGAGGAAGTTCTGGCCGAGCCTGACCACGGCGCTACCAGCCGAAGAGCGCGCGGGCGTTGGCCTCGACGGCGCGCTCCAGCTCCTCGTAGGCGACGCCGCGGGCCTCCGCGATCGTCCGGGCCGTGGCGACGACGTTGGCGGGGGCGTTCCGCTTGCCGCGCATCGCCTGCGGCGCCAGGTAGGGAGCGTCGGTCTCGACCAGGATCCTGTCCTCGGCAACCTCCGCCGCGGCCTCGCGCAGCGCCTCGGAGCGAGGGTAGGTGGCGTTGCCGGCGAACGAGCAGTACCAGCGCCGCTCGACCGCCTCGGAGACCCGCTGCGGGGCACAGAAGCAGTGCAGGATGACCGTCAGGCCGGCGGCCCCCGCGTCGAGCGTGGCGATCACCTCGTCGATCGCCTCGCTCGAGCCCTCCGGGTCGCGGCAGTGGATCACGATCGGCAGCCCGGCCTCGGCCGCGATCTCGATCTGCGCCGCGAAGGCACGGCGCTGCGCCGCCGGGCTGGCGCTGTCGCGGTAGTAGTCGAGCCCGGTCTCGCCGATCGCCCTCACCTGCTCGTGGACGGCGAGCCGGGCGATCTCCGCCGCCGCGGTGTCGTCGAAGCCGTCCGCCTCGTTGGGATGCCTGCCGACCGCCGCGAAGACCCCCTCGTGGCGCTCGGAGGAGGCGACCGCCTCCGCGTTGGTCGCCTCGTCGAGGCCCACGGTCAGCATCCGCCCCACCCCCGCCGCGGCGGCCGCGGAGACCAGCTCGGCCTCGCTTCCCTCGCAGAGGAAGAGGTGGGTGTGGGAGTCGATCATCGGCGTCGCCAGCCTACCCAGGCGATATAGCCTTGGCCGCGATGGCGGACTTCGCCGACTACTACCGCGAGATCTACATGCGCGGGCTGGGTGGCGAGACGCCCGCGATCCCGGTCGCGATCGCCGACCTGGAGCGCCAGGCGGTGGAGGCGATGGAGCCGCGGGCCGCCAACTACGTCGGTGCGGGCGCCGGCAGCGAGGACACGATCGCCGCCAACGCGGAGGCTTTCCGGCGCCGGCGGATCGTCCCGCGGATGCTCCGCGACGTCGCCGGGCGGGACCTCTCCACCGAGGTGCTCGGGACCCCGATGCCGGCGCCGCTGATGCTGGCCCCGATCGGCGTTCAGAAGATCCTCCATCCCGACGGCGAGCTGGCCACCGCGCGCGCCGCCGCGGCGCTCGGCACGCCGATGATCGCCAGCACCGCCTCCCACTTCTCACTCGAGGAGATCGCTGAGGCGAGCGGAGAGGCGCCGCGCTGGTTCCAGCTCTACTGGGCAAACGACCGCGATCTGGTCGAGAGCTTCGTCGGCCGCGCCGAGCGGGCCGGCTACGGCGCGATCGTCGTCACCGTCGACACCTTCATCCCCGGCTGGAAGCCGCGCGACCTGCAGCAGGCCTGGCTGCCGTTCCTCAACGGCATGGGCGTCGCCAACTACTTCCAGGACCCGGTCTTCCGCGAAGCGCTGGAGAGGACGCCGGAGGAGGACCAGGGCGCCGCCACCGGCCACTTCCTCGGCGTCCAGGCCAATCCCTCGCTGAGCTGGGACGACCTCGCCTGGCTGCGCGAGCGGACCGAGCTGCCGATCCTGGTCAAGGGGATCCAGCACACCGACGACGCCCGCGAGGTCGTCCGGCGCGGGCTCGACGGCATCGTCGTGTCCAACCACGGCGGCCGGCAGGTTGACGGCGCGATCGCCTCCCTCGACGCCCTGCCGGCGATCGCCGAGGCGGTCGGCGGGCAGCTCGCGGTCCTCTTCGACAGCGGCGTGCGCGGCGGTGCCGACGTGCTCAAGGCGCTGGCCCTCGGCGCCGACGCGGTCTGCCTCGGCCGCCCCTACGTCTGGGGCCTGGCGCTGGACGGGCAGGCGGGAGTCGAAACGGTGCTGAAGATGGTCCTCGCCGAGCTCGACCTGACGATGGCCCTCTGCGGCCTGACCGGACTCGGGCAGATCGGCCCGGAGACGCTCGCCGCCGCGCCTGACTAAGCCGCGGTCTCGATCTTCGGGAACAGCGACGGGGTCCGCTCGACGCTCTGGCCTCCCGGCCGGGAACCGAGCTCGGCCAAGCCCCGATCGTCTTCGGCGAGCGCGGCCAGGAGCGTCTCGCTGGTCCGCGGCAGGTACGGGACGAGCAACAGCGTCGTCACCCGCAGCCCCTCGACCAGGTTGTAGAGGACCTCGTCGAGCCGCTCGGGGTCGGCCTCGTCCTTGGCCAGCACCCACGGCTGGGTCTCCTCGACGTAGCGGTTGAGCCGCCGCACCAGCTTCCACGCCTCCTCCAGGGCCTGGGTCAGCTCAGCCCGGTCGAGCAGCTCGCTGAAGCACTCCACCACCCCTTCGAAGTCCTCGGCCAGGGTCGCGTCGACGGCGGCGACCGGGACGGTGCCGGCGCGGTAGCGGTTGACCATCGCCAGCACCCGGCTGGCGAGGTTGCCGTAGTCGTTGGCGAGCTCGGTCTCGTAGCGGGCCTCGAAGCCGGCGGTGGAGATCGAGCCGTCCTGGCCGAAGCTGACCTCGCGGAAGAGGTAGAAGCGCAGCGCGTCGGCCCCGAAGCGATCGATCACCTCGAAGGGGTCGAGGACGTTGCCGAGCGACTTCGACATCTTCTTCTCGCCCATCAGCAGGTAGCCGTGGATCGCCATCCGCCGCGGTGGCTCGAGGTCGGCGGCGAGCAGCAGGGCCGGCCAGATCACCGCGTGGAACTTGAGGATGTCCTTCGCCATCACGTGCAGGGCCGCCGGCCAGAAGCGGTCGGTCAGGTCCTCGCCCTCGCGGGCGAAGGTGAGCGCGGTGACGTAGTTGAGCAGCGCGTCGAACCACACGTACATCCGCTGCTCCTGGTCCCACGGCAGCCGCATCCCCCACTTCAGCTTCGGCCGCGAGAGCGAGACGTCCTCCAGCCCCCCCTTGATGAATGCCACCGCCTCGTTGCGACGGTGCTCGGGGACGACGAAGTCCGGCCGCGCCTCGTAGAGCTCCTCGAGCTGGGCCTGGAAGGCGGAGAGGCGGAAGAACCAGTTCTCCTCGCGTTCGCGCTCGAGCGGGATCTCGTGGAGCGGGCAGGTGTTGCCGGGGCCCAGCTCACGCTCGGTTTTGAAATCGGCGCAGCGCGGGCAGTACCAGCCTTCGTAGACCCCCTTGTTCACCCAGCCGTTGTCGTAGACCCGTTGCATGATCTCGGCGACCTTCTCGGCGTGGCGCGGATCGGAGGTGCGGATGAAGAAGTCGTTGGTGGCGTCGATGATCGGCATCAGCGCCTGGAACTTCTCCGCGTTGCGGTCGGCCAGCTCCTGCGGCGAGATCCCCTCCCGCTCGGCCGCGTTCTCGATCGGCTCGCCGTGCTCGTCGGTGCCGGTGAGGAAGAAGACGTCCTCGCCCCGCTGGCGCATGTGCCGCGCCAGCACGTCGGCAGCCATCGTCGAGTAAGCGTGGCCGAGATGCGGCTCCGCGTTGACGTAGTAGATCGGGGTGGTTACGTAGTAGCTCAAGGGAGACGCAGGCTACCTGCGGGCCTCCCGGCCAGTCAGCGCCTTGTAGAGGTCGTTGGCGCGAGTGCCCGTAAGCGCTGCGACGACGCTGGCGGCGGCGCGCGGGCGGGCGCCGGACTGGACCAGGTGGCGCAGGGCGTCGACGGCGAAGCCGACGTCTTTGTCGTGCTCGGCCGAGGCTGCGGGGGCGATCACGAGGACGATCTCGCCTTTGACGTCGCCGCGGAAGCGGCGGGCGAGCTCGCCGAGGGAGCCGCGCGAGACCTCCTCGTGCATCTTCGAGAGCTCGCGGCAGACGGCCGCCTGGCGGTCGGGGGCGAGCGAGGCGAGCGCGGCGAGGGACTCCCCCACCCGCCGCGGGGACTCGAAGGCGACCACGGTCTCCGCCGAGCGCAGCACCCGCTCCATCTCGCCGGCACGGCGCGGCAGGAAGCCCTCGAAGCGCCAGCGGTCGGTCGGCAGGCCCGAGGCCACCAGGGCCACCGGCACCACCGAGGGCCCCGGCAGGACCCTCACCTCGAGGTCGCGGTCGATGCAACGCCGAATCAGCTTGTAGCCGGGGTCGGAGATCGCCGGCATGCCGGCGTCGGAGACCAGGGCGACGGTTTCGCCGCGCTCGACTCGCTGCGCCAGCTCCGTCGCCCGTGCGGTTTCGTTGCCCTCGTGGTTGGAGACCAGGCGCGGCGCCGGCCGGATCCCGAGCTTGTCGAGCAGCGAGCCGGTACGGCGGGTGTCCTCGCAAGCGACGAAGTCCGCCGAGACGAGCGCCTCGCGCACCCTCGGCGTGACGTCGTCGAGGTTGCCGATCGGGGTGGGACAGACGACCAGCATCCCCGGCATCAGCCTGCCCCTTTCTCCAGTTCGATCCGGGCCATCGCGGCGGCACCGATCATGCCCGCGTCCGGCCCCAGCTCCGCCGCCACGACCGGGATCTCGTTCATCGGCCGCAGCGCGTGCTCGCGCAGGGTGCGGCGGGCGGGGTCGAGCAGCAGGTCGCCGGCGGCCATCACGCCGCCGCCGACCACGATCACGCTCGGCTCGAAGGTGTTGGCGAAGGTGACCAGGGCGGCGCCGAGCCTGGTGCCGACCAGGTCGAAGACGGCGATCGAGGTCGGGTCGCCGCCAAGCGCAGCCTCGGTCACCGCCAGGCCGTCGATCCTGTGGCCCTCGGCGAGCATCGTCGCCAGAACCGAGTCGGGGTCGCTTTCGGCGGCCAGCTGCCCCTCGCGACCGATCGCGGTCCCCGAGGCCATCGTCTCCACGCAACCCCGCCCCGGGCAGTTGCCCTGGCAGGGCGGGCCGTTGATGTCGATCACGGTGTGCCCCAGCTCGGCCCCAGCTCCGGTCGCCCCGCGGTAGATCTCGCCGCCCAGGATCAGGCCGCCGCCAATCCCGGTCCCGATCGTCAGCATCACCGCGTCGTCGGCGCCGCGCGCGGCGCCGTAGAGGTGCTCGGCGAGGGCGGCGACATTGGCGTCGTTATCGACGAAGACCGGCAGCCCGACCCGTTCGCCGACCAGATCCCGGATCGGCAGATCGGCAAGCGGCAGGTTGACCGCGGAGACGGCGACACCGCGCTCATGGTCGATCGTCGCCGGGATGCCGAGCCCGACCGCGGCCACGTCGGGGCGCGCCGCGTGCGCCTCGCTCACCTCGCGGACCAGCAGCTCGACCAGCTCGTCCTCGGTCTGCCCGGTCGAGGCCTCACGGCTCTCGAAGAGCACGTCGGTACCGGCGAGGGCCCCGACCAGCATCTTCGTGCCGCCGAGGTCGACCCCGATCGCCTCGCTAGCGCTCACGGACGTTGGTGGACTGGAGGGCGGTCGATCAAGAGGGCAAGGCTAGCCGTCCATGCGCTCGGCGGTCGCCCGCTCGCCAATCAGGTTTTCACCCCCATCGTGGAGGGGTCTCGAAGCTCGATCCACAGCCCTTCGGAGTAGGCGCACAACTCACCGTCGGGGCCGTGGATGGCGGCGGCGCCGCGGTGCTTGCGGCCTTCGTGGCCGAGGAGCCAGGCGACGACGGTGTGGGGCCGGCCGGCGCGGACCGGAGCAAAGAGCTGCCCCGTGAGGCGCCCGAGAACGCTCGGGCCGGCGTCGTTCAGGAATGCGGGCGCGGCGGTCGGGCAGTCGAGCGCGGCCCACACGAACAGCGGATCGACAACGCCGCCCTCATCCGCGAGCCCCGTCCACGGCGTCCACGGGGCGGCGAAGCGCTCGCTGCCGGCGAGCGGCCCCATCTCGATCGCGACGGCCTCGTCCTGGGAGCGCTCCGGCCCGCACCCGAAGCAGCCGGGGAACGGGTGGCTGTCGGCCCACGGGCACTCGGCGGAGGCTCGCTGAGCGTCCTCCTCGGAGACGGCGTCGGGCACGTCGAGTCGCAGCTCGGCCGGGCCGCCGTCGGCGACCACACGGTCGCCGTCGAGGAGCCTCACGGTTCCGTCGTCGCCGGGCACCAGCTCCAGCGGCTGTTCGAGCGGCGGCGGCAGCCGCAGCGAGACCGCCGCGCATGGGCCCTCGACCCGCTCCGCCACCAGCCCGCACGCATAACCGCCCTGAGCCGAGTTCGGCGGGCCGCGAAAACGCCGCTCGATCACCACCCGGTCGCCCATCCGATGGAGGGTACTCCGGGACATCCACCGAATATGTTCCCTGCCTCTATGCCCGACGATGGTGAGAAGCGGCCTCCGGAGCCGCCCGAATACAACGTCTACCGCTCCCGCAGGGGCCTCCTCTCCCGCCTGCGGTCGGCAGACCTGTCCTCCCTGCGGGAGCGCGCGAAGCTGCCGTCGCGGAAGCGGGACCGTGAGCCGGACGACGGCGGCGAGCGCGAGCGGCGGCGCCCCCGCGTTCCGCGGACCCGGCTGCGCAAGGTCCTCAAATGGGTCGGCCTGGCGGCGCTGGGATGGATCCTGCTCAGCTTCCTCGCCTTCGCCGTCTCGGCCCAGCTGCAGTCGTTCAAGCTCTCCGGCGAAGCCCGGGAGGCGCTGCACGGCAATCCCTTCCTGCTGCCCAGCGCGCAGACGATCCTGGTGCTCGGCACCGATGCCCGGCCGCCGAACACGAAGGAGCCGGGGGCCGCGCCGTCGCAGAAGTGCTTCGAGCAGCAGTCCCACGGCGATTCCCCCCACGACGGCTGCTCGCAGGGCCAGTTCCGGGCCGACACGCTGATGCTGATCCGCGCGGGCGGCGGCAGCTTCCGCAAACTCTCGATCCCGCGCGACAGCTTCTCGGAAATCCCCGGCCAGGCGCCGCAGAAGATCAACGCCGCCTTCGCCTTCGGCGGCGCCGCCCTGCAGATCAAGACGATCGAACAGTTCCTCGATCTCGAGATCGACCACGTCGCGATCGTCGACTTCACCGGCTTCGAAGACCTGATCGACGCGGTCGGTGGGGTCGAGGTCGACGTCCCACAGAAGCTCTGCGCCGACATCTCGGGGGGCGCCGGGGGCGGCCAGGGCGGCGTCACCCTGCATCTGGGAAAGGGCGAGAACACGCTCGACGGCGAAAAGGCCCTCGCCTACGCCCGTATCCGCAAGCCGAGCGAATGCCCGGGGCCGGGTGCGAGCGCCTTCTCCCTCGGCTACGACGACATCGACCGCGAGCGGGCGCAGCAGGCGGTGATCAACGGGATCAAGGGCCGTCTCACCGACCCACTCCGCATCCCCTACAACTTCGTCAGGGGCCCGATCATCGGCTGGGACGCGCCGAAGGCGTTCGTCAGCGACATGGGCTTCTTCACGATGCCCCAGCTGGTCCTGGCGGCGGCGATCGGCGGCAGCGCGCCCGCCGACGTGCTCTGCGGCGGCGAGAACGCGGGCTGCGGCGAAGGCCCCGAAAGCAGCATCGAAGTCCCGGAATCGGTCCGCCGCCAGGCCGTGAACCGCTTCCTCGGCGGGTGAATTGCCGCGAGTGATGAGTTAACCCGCCTATAGCCGGGTTAACTCATCACTCGGTGGTCGAGGCGGCCGGCTTGGAGTCGCCGGACTTCGTCTCGCTCTTCTTCGAGTCCGAGGAGCCGGAGTCACCGCTCTTCGACTCGCCGCCACCGTCGCTCGACCCGCCGGCACCGTTGGCGGCGCCCTTCTTCTTGCCGTAGTCGGTGTTGTAGAAGCCCGAGCCCTTGAAGTGGACCGCGACGGGATGCAGGACGCGCACCGCGGGCGCGCCGCACTCCTGGCACTTGCTCAGCGCCTCGTCGCTCATCTTCTGGATCACGTCGAAGACGTGGCCGTTCTCGCACTTGTACTCGTAGATGGGCACGGGGTGCGTGATTATCGCAGCCGGTACGGTTCCGCCATGGCCACCACCGAGCCCGACACCCGACCGACCGAGGTATCGATGGAGGAGATCGTCGCGCTCTGCAAGCGCCGCGGCTTCGTCTTCCCGTCCTCGGAGATCTACGGCGGGCTCGGCTCCACCTATGACTACGGCCACTACGGCGTTCTGCTGAAGAACAACGTCAAAGCCGAGTGGTGGCGGGCGATGCTGCAGGAGCGCAACGACATCGTCGCGATCGACTCGGCGATCCTCCAGCACCCGCGGGTGTGGGAGGCCTCGGGCCATCTCGAGGGCTTCACCGACCCGCTGGTCCAGTGCCTCGGCAAGTGCAAGCGGCGCTGGCGCGAGGACCATCTGCGGGAGGCGGTAGAGGCCGAGGGCGGCGATCCCGCCGCCGAGCTGCGCTGCCCGGAGTGCGGCGGGGAGCTCTCGGAGCCGCGCCAGTTCAACCTCATGTTCGAGACCCACGTCGGCCCGGTGGCCGGCGAGGGCTCCGAGGTCTACCTGCGGCCGGAGACGGCGCAGGGCATCTTCATCAACTTCAAGAACGTGCTCGGCTTCGCCCGCAAGAAGCCACCGTTCGGGATCGCCCAGATAGGCAAGTCCTTCCGCAACGAGATCACCCCCGGCAACTTCATCTTCCGCACCCGCGAGTTCGAACAGATGGAGATGGAGTTCTTCGTCCCGCCCGCCGAAGCCGAGAAATGGCACCGGCACTGGATGGAGGAGCGCGAGCGCTGGTACACCGACCTCGGCCTCCGCCCCGACCACCTGCGGGTCCGCGCCCACGGCACCGACGAGCTCTCCCACTACTCCTCGGCGACCAGCGACATCGAGTACCTCTTCCCGATCGGCTGGTCGGAGCTGGAGGGGGTCGCCAACCGTGGCGACTTCGACCTCACCCAACACGCCAAGTTCAGCGGCGAGAAGCTCGAGTACTTCGACCAGCAGACCAAAGAGCGCTACGTCCCACACGTGATCGAGCCCGCGGCGGGCGCCGACCGCGCCACCCTCGCCTTCCTCGTCGACTCCTACGAGGTCGAGGAGGTGGAGGAGCGCCAGCGCACCGTGCTGCGCCTCCACCCACGCCTCGCCCCGGTCAAGGTCGCCGTCCTCCCGCTCGTCTCCAAGGAGGGCATGCCGGAGAAGGCCAAGGAGATCTTCGAGGAGCTGCGCCGCAGGGTGCCCGCCGAGTTCGACGAGGGCGGCTCGATCGGCAAGCGCTACCGCCGCCAGGACGAGATCGGCACCCCCTGGGGCATCACCGTCGACCACCAGACGATGGAGGACGACACCGTCACCCTCCGCGATCGCGACTCGCTGGAGCAGATCCGGGTCCCGATCGCCGGCCTCGGCGACGACCTCGCCAGCAGGCTCGAGCAGCCCTGGCGCAGCCCCAAGCTGAGCTAGGAACACACAAGTATCCGTCTCGGTCCCACGGCTGGGGTAGGCTCGCCGCAAGTCCCTCACACGATTCACGAACGGAGGCGAGATGGCCTACGAGATGAAGATTCGCGGGACCGAGCACGAGGTGAAGGTGCGAAACCCATGGGCTGTCGCCCTGCTGCCGATCATCACCCTCGGCATCTACCACCTTGTCTGGTGGTATCGGATCAACAAGGAGCTGAAAGCCTACGGCGAGGCGAAGGGCTTCGACCTCGGTCAGAACCCAACTAACTCACTGCTCGCGCTGTTCCCCGGTGGGCTGATCATCATCCCCGCCCTGATCACCTATTGGAACGGCACCAAGCGCGTCCAGGGAGCCTCGAAAATCGCCAACCGCGAGCCGGTCAACGGCTGGATCGTGCTGATCCTCTACCTCCTCCTCTCACCGGGAATGTGGGCCTACCTCCAGGTCTCGCTGAACCACGTCTGGGAGCAGGAGGCGGAGCCGCTGCCCGGCCATGAGGCGCCTCCCGCTCCCCAGGACATGCCGCCTCCAGCTCCGACGGACCAGTAGCTCGCGAACGTGTAGGGAGTCGGTACCCCTCCTCACTTCAGCCCCATGAAGTCCAGCACTTCGGCGGCGTCGGCCTCGAGCGCCGCCGCGTCCCTCTTGCTCACCGGCCCCAGATGCTCGATGGTCACCTTGCCGCCGGCCAGGCGCCAGGTTGCGACCGCGCGTCCCTTGACCAGGGCGAAGGGGCGGAAGAGCCCGTTGTTCGTCACCAGCAGCTTGTGGGGGCCGACGACTTCCTCGCGCGAGGTCCAGCCGAGCAGCAGCGGATCGAAGGCGCCGAGCAGGCGCGGCGGGGGAAGCGGCTCCGCCTCCGGGCGCTTGGCGAGATCGACCAGTCCATCCTCTCGCTCGACCAGCTCGGGAGCGATCGCCGAGAGGCCGGCGCGGGAGTCGCGCAGCGGCAGGCCCGCCCAGCGGGCGAGGTCGCGGTCGCTCGCCGGTCCGTGGCCGACCAGGTAGCGGCGAGCCAACTCGGCGAGGGCGGCGTCTCGGTCGACCGGCTTCGACGGCCCGACCCAGTCGCGGGTGAGTGCATAGGCGTGTTCGGAACCGATCATCGGGCCGCGCACCGCCACCCCCCGCAACGTCGCCAGGAAAAGCAGGTGGACCATCGCCTGACCCTCGGTCCTAATGCCCACCGAATCGAGCCGCTCGCGCAGCTGGTTCCTGGTCAGCGGCCCCTCTTCCGTCAGCGCCTTCTCGATCGTCTCGACGGCGCGATCGGCGGCCTCCGGCGCGACCCCCTCCTGACCGAGGCGCCGAGCGCTCGAGGTCAGGAGCGGCGGCGTGGTCAGCGCGTGCAGCCATGGGTAATCCTCGCTGCGAACCAGGTGCAGGGTCCCGCGGTTCAGCCAGGTGATCAGCAGCGAGCGGTCCTCGGTGAGCGCCCGATCGACGTCGGCGGCGGTGAGGCCCGCGGTTCGGGCGCGGATCGCCAGCCGGGCCCCCCGCGGGTCCTGCCCCTGGATCGCCAGCAGGCGCTCGGCGACCTGCTCCGGGGCCACCATCGGCGACCCGGAGAGTCCCTGGGACGTAAGACGATCGGCGACCGGCGAGCGCTTCACCCGCGAGGCCGCTCAGACGCGGTCGAGGATCATCGACGCGACCAAGGTGCCCATGACGACCACGCCAAACCTGTACATCACGGCTCGCAGCTGGTCGATCTCGCTCCGCACCTCGCCAAAGCCGGTGTGCATCTCGGACCGGAGATCGCGGATGTCGCGGTCCACTCGCTCGAACCCGGCATCCATGCGCCGGGAGAGATCGTCGAGCCACTCGTCGGTCCAGGCCACCCTCTGCATGACGGGGATCATACCGAGCGACCCGTGACAAAACACCTCATCTTCGTAGAGGCTTTGTGCCTCTTACCGGGCGTCTATCGCACGCCGAGTAGATCGACCACGAAGACCAGCGTTTCGTTCGGGCCGATTTCCGGCGGGGAGCCTTCGGGGCCGTAGCCCAATTCCCCCGGCACGACCAGTTCGCGACGGCCGCCGACCTTCATCCCCACTATTCCTTCTTCCCAGCCGGCGATCACCAGCCCGGAGCCGAGGCCGAAGGCGAATGGTTCGCCTCCCCAGGAGGCGTCGAACTCTTTCTTGCTCTGCTGGCCAACACCCACGTAGTGAACCGCGACTTCGTCCCCCGCTTTGGCTTCTTTGCCGGTTCCTACGACAAGGTCGTTCTTTTCAAGCGTTTGCGCCGGTCCGCCCGATACGACGACTTCGGGCTTCGTTTTGCCCACTTCGGACGGGGCAGCGCTGCTCGGGGCAGGGCTGCTCGCAGGAGCCGACGAATCGCCCGAGGACGAGGACTCGTCGTCGCCCCCACCGCAACCGGCGATCGCCAGTCCCAGGCAGATCGAAATGATTGAAATAATCAATCCTCTTCGCACGGCGGGCATTCTAACCAGACTCGCCACGACGTGCGCGAACGCTCAGCGATTTCCCTTGCCGGAGAGGAAGTTCCAGGCGCGTTGGAGAAAGCCCGGTTCGGTCCTGGTGAATTCCCCCGGGTTGACGTCGATCAAGCCCGGGTTCTCCCCCGGCGGTCTCAGGTTCGACGCCGCGGCGGCGTCGATCTTGAGGACCAGGCCCTGCTCGTAGATCTCGCCCACCTCGGGCGCGTCGACGAAGCGATGGCCGCCCGGGCCGAGCGTCGTGTCGAAGATGATCCCGTCGAACATGTCGGCCTTGGCGTCTTTCAGCACCTCGACGACGCGGCCGAGCTCCTCCTCATCGCTGGAGAAGACCGGCACGCCCTTGCGCACCGCCAGATAGGAACTCGGGGGTCCCAGGCCGTCCATGGCGCCGAGACTAGCGGACCCGGTTCCCCCTAGATGGTCGATCCCCAACCGCGTGGGGTTGGGGATCGACCATCTAGACTCCGCCCGGGAAAGAGGAGGAGCAATGAGCTTGAACCTGGCATCGATCGTCACCGAGACTGCCGGCCGCGTGCCGGACAACCCCGCCGTGCGGCTGAACGGGACCGAGCTCACCTACGCCGAGCTCGACGACCGCAGCGCCCGCCTGGCGACGCTGCTGCGCGAGAAAGGCGTCGAGCCGGGCGACCGGGTCGGGGTGATGCTGCCCAACGTGCTCGAGTTCCCGATCGCCTACTACGGCGTGCTCCGCTCCGGTGCCGTGGTGGTGCCGATGAACGTGCTGCTGAAGCGCCGCGAGATCGCCTTCTACCTCGAGGACTCCGGGGCCAAGCTGCTGCTCGCCTGGCACGGCTTCGCCGAGGAGGCGCGCGACGGGGCCGCCGACGCCGGCACCGAGCTGATCGAGGTCGAGCCGGCGAAGTTCGCCGCCACGCTGGCGGACCTCGATCCCACCCCCGGCCTCGCCGACACCGACGGGAACGACACGGCGGTGATCCTCTACACCTCGGGCACGACCGGCAAGCCCAAGGGCGCCGAGCTGACGCACCTCAACCTCCACCGCAACGCCGACGTCACCTGCCGCACCACCGCCGAGATCTCCGCCGGCGACGTCGTCCTGGGCTCGCTGCCGCTCTTCCACTCCTTCGGCCAGACGGTGAGCATGAACGCGTCGCTGATGGTCGGCGCCTGCCTCACCTTGCTGCCGAAATTCGACCCCGGGGACGCGCTGGAGACGATGCAGCGCGACCGCGTCACCCACTTCTACGGCGTGCCGACGATGTACGGGGCACTGCTCCACCACCCCGAGCGCGACCGGTTCGACACCTCGGCGATACGGATCTGCATCACCGGCGGCGCCTCGATGCCGGTCGAGGTCCTGCGCGGGTTCGAGGAGGCGTTCGGCTGCCTCGTCCTCGAGGGCTACGGCCTCTCGGAGACCTCGCCGGTCTCCTCCTCCAACCACCCCGACCGCGAGCGCAAGCCCGGCTCGATCGGGACCCCGCTGGAGGGGGTCGAGATGCAGGTGGTCGATGAGGACGACAACCCGGTGGCCCAGGGCGAGGTGGGCGAGATCGTGATCCGCGGCCACAACATCATGAAGGGCTACTGGCAGCGCCCCGACGCCACCGAGGAGGCGATGCGCGGCGGCTGGTTCCACAGCGGCGACATGGCCCGGGTGGACGAGGAGGGCTACTTCTACATCGTCGACCGCAAGAAGGACCTGATCATCCGCGGCGGCTACAACGTCTATCCGCGCGAGGTCGAGGAAGTGCTCTACGAGCACCCGAAGATCCGCGAAGCCGCCGTCGTCGGCGTCGCCCACGACGAGTGGGGCGAGGAGATCGGCGCCGCCGTGGTCCTGCACGACGGCGAGGAGCTAAGCGAGCGGGAGGTCAGCGAATACGTCAAGGAGCGGATCGCGGCCTACAAGTACCCGCGCCTGGTCTGGTTCCTCGACGAGCTCCCCAAAGGCCCGACCGGCAAGATCCTCAAGCGCGAGATCGAGACTCCTACTCCGCAGAAATAGTCCCGCCCGGGCCGAAACTGGCTGTCCAGCCAGTTTCGCGCTACTCTCGTCGTACCAGCCATGCGACATCAAAAGGAGACGAGATGAGCGTCGCTTCCCAGAGCCTGATGGACAACGTCACCTACGAGGACCTCTACCGCCGCTGGGAGCAGGGCAACTGGAGCGCCTACGACATCGACTTCTCCGAGGACCGCGCGGGCTGGGACGGGCTCAGCGACATCCAGCGCCGCTCGGCGATGTGGATCTACTCGATGTTCTTCTACGGCGAGGACCGGGTCGCCGACACCCTCGCCCCCTACATCACCGCCGCGCCGACCGAGGAGCAGGCCTACTTCCTCGCCACCCAGCAGGTCGACGAGGTCCGCCACTCCGTCTTCTTCCACCGCTTCTTCAAGGAGGTGATCGGGGTCGGCGGCGAGTCCATCCAGTCGACCCTCGCCTCCACCCTCCCCCAGCTCAACTGGGGCTACCGCGGCATCTTCGATCGCCTCGACGTGATGGCAGAGGAACTGCGCAAGGATCGCTCGCTGCCGAAGTACGCGCAGGCGATCACCCTCTACCACCTGATCGTCGAGGGCAGCCTGGCCCAGCCCGGCCAGCACTTCATCGAGGACTTCTTCGCCTCCGAAGAGACGATGCCCGGGTTCAGCTCCGGGATGGCCAACGTCTCCCGCGACGAGCAGCGCCACATCGGCTTCGGGGTCAAGGTCCTCTCCGAACTGCTCGGCGAAGGGAACCCCGGCTGGGAGGAGAACCGGGCGGCGGTGGTCGAGCTGCTGAAGGGAGTCCTGCCCTACGGCCCGGCCGTCTTCTACCCGCCCGACCTCGACCGCTCCTACACCGAGTGCTACGGCTTCTCGCTGGAGGACATCTTCGCCTTCGGCCTGAAGCTGATCCGCCAGCGCTGGCGGACGATCGGGTTCCCGACCGAGGAGATGCCACCCGGCGTCTTCCCCTTCGACCCCGAGGCCTCCGAGGACGAAGTCGCCGAGCGCCAGGTGAAGTTGATGATGGCCGGGATCCTCGGCCCGCCCGACGGCCCCACGCCGCAGTCCTCGCCGGAGCTGCAGCGCCTCTACTTCGACCTGGTCAGCCGGGTCGCCGACCCGGCCGCCGCCAACGGCTCACCGCTCGTCTACCAGTGGCACTTCACCGACGCCGACCCCTGGCACCTGGTCATCGACAACGGCTCGACCCGGGCCGAGCCGGGCCAGGTCCCCGACCCGACCGTCGTGATCGAGACCAGCTGGGCGGACTGGGTCGCCTCCGGCAAGCCGGACGCCAACCAGATGAAGATGCTGCTGCAGCGCCGCATCCGCCCCCGCGGCAAGATCCGCGAGCTGGCACGGATGCGCAAGGTGTTCGGCTGAGCCGCTAGGAGATCGGCGGGCGGCGGTCCGCCCAGGGCCGCTCAGCCTCGATCTGGGCGGCGAGGGAGAGCAGGGTCGCCTCGTCGCCCGGGCGGCCGACGAGCTGAACCGAGAGCGGCATTCCGTCCTCGGCGAAGCCGGCCGGAACCGACATCGCCGGGTTGCCGAGGTGGTTCCAGGGGATGCAGTAGGGATAGAAGCGACTCATCCCCAGCAGCGTCCAGAGGGCGCCGCGACCCTCCCAGCGCCGCACCGGCAGCGCCGTCCCCCCCATCACCGGCGTCATCAGCACGTCGAAGCTCTCGAAGACCTCGCCGACCCGGGCGGCGTCGGCCTGTTCGCCGCGGCGAGCACCCTCCAAAACCTTGTCCGGGATCAACCGGCCCAGCCGCCCGAACCCGCGCGTCCGTCGTTCGAGCCGCTCGGGCTTGGGCACGGCGGCCACGTCTTCGGCGATCCCGCGCAGGTAGCGCGGCGAGGTGTTGTTGCCGATCGATCCCCAGCTCGGGTCGCGAGTCTCGGCCACGTGACCGAGCGAGCGCAGCGTCTCGGCCATCGAGTCGACCGCGGCTTTGGCGATGTCGGTGACGGTGACCGGGACCAGCGCGCGCGGCACCGCGGTGGAGCAGGCGACACGAAGCTTGCCCGGCGGCGTCTTCGCCGACTCGGCGAACGGCTGCTGCGGTGGCGCCGGCGCACCCGGCTCCTTTGAGCCGCCGCCGGCAACGTCCAGCCACAGCGCCGTGTCGAGCACCGTGCGGCTGACGCACCCGTTGGCCGAGAGGCCCTGCCAGTGCTCGATATGCGGCGCCAGCGAGATCCTGCCGCGCTGGGGTTTGAGGCCGAAGAGGCCGCAGCTGGCGGCCGGGATGCGGATCGAGCCGGCGCCGTCGGAGGCCGAGGCGATCGGGACCATGCCCGCCGCCACCGCGGCGGCGGAGCCGCCACTGGAACCGCCCGTCGTGCGCTGCGGGTTCCAGGGGTTGCGGGTGACACCCCAGGTCGCCGACTCGGTGAAGCCGCAGATCGCCAGCTCGGGCAGCAGGGTCTTGCCGACCACGATCGCGCCCGCCTCGCGCAGCCGCCGCACCATCTCCGAGTCCGCCGTGGCCGGGTCGGGATAGGCGTCGGTCCCGCGGGTCGTCAGCTCCCCGGCCAGGTCGACTTCGTCCTTGAGCGCGATCGGGACGCCGAGCAGCGGCCGCTCGTCGCCCCCCTTCAATCGCGCCTCGGCCTGCTCGGCCTCGAGCAGCGCCCGCTCGGCGAGGACGACGCGGAACGCGTTCAGCTGTGGATCGAGCCGCTCGATGCGGTCGAGGTGGAGGCGGACCAGCTCGGTCGGGGAGATCTCCCCGGCGCGGACCATCTCCGTCTGCCGCGCGGCACCCGCGAACGCGATCTCCTCAGCTCCCGCCACGCGGCAATCCTACGCGCCGCGAGCGCCGCTGGACGAAGAGATCAGGCTTCGGCCGGCTTCGACTTCGCCGACTCGAAGCTGAGGTCGGGCAGCGCCCGATCCAGCCAGGCCGGCATCCACCAGTTCCAGCGGCCCATCAGCTTCATCGCCGCCGGCACCAGGATCAGCCGCACCAGCGTCGCGTCGAGGGCGATCGCCACCGCCGAGCCCAGGCCCAGCTCCTTGATCGAGGGAACGCCGGTGAGCACGAAGACGGCGAAGACCGAGGACATGATCAGCGCCGCCGAGGAGATCGTGCGGGCGCTCGAGGAGAGGCCCTCGGCGACCGCCCGCTCGTTGTCGCCGTGGCGCATGTAGCGCTCGCGGATCCGCGACATCAGGAAGACCTCGTAGTCCATCGAGAGGCCGAAGACGACGGCGAAGATCAGCGGCACGTTGATCGTGTCCAGCGCGCCCTGGCTTTCGAACCCGAACAGGCTGTCCAGCCAGCCCCACTGGAAGATCGCGACGAGGACCCCGAACGCGGCCCCGATCGAGAGCAGGTTCATCAGCACCGCCTTCAGCGGCAGCAGCAGCGAGCGCAGCATCACCATCAGGACGAGGAAGCTCAGCGCCAGGACGAAGAGGACGATCTTCCACATCGAGCCGCTGATCTGGTTGCGGACGTCGCGGCTGCGAGCGGTTTCGCCGCCGACATCGACGGCGGCCCGCTGCGCCAGCGCGGTCGCGGGGACGCTCTCGCGCAGGCGCTCGACCAGCGCCCTCGCCGCGTCGGACTCGCTCGGGGCGCTGGAGGTCGCCTGGAAGAGCACCGCCTCGCGGGCGAAGACCGGCGGAGCGACAGAACGCACGCCCGGAGTCGCCTCGAGGCTGCGCGTGAAGCCTGCCACCGCGGCGCGATCCTCCCGGCTCGGCGAGGCCGGGAAGGCGGCGACGATCTGGATCGGGTCGGTCCCACCGCCGATCTCCGCCTCGGCGAGTTCGTTGCCGACCCTGACGTCGCTGCCCTTCGGGAACTGCGCGATCGCCTCGGTCCCGGTCTCCAGCGAGAGGATCGGACTGGCAAGGAAGAGAAGGACCGCCGAGACCGAGATCACCGAGACCCACGGGCGTGCCATCACCCGAGCCGTCCACCGTTCCCAGAAGCTGGGGCCCTCGGCCACGGCGGCCGGCCGGCGACGGTAGAAGCGCTGTCGGAGGACTCGCGTGACACGGCCGACGATCCCGCCCGGCAGCACCCGGTCTCCGAGCATCGCGATCAGCGCCGGCAGCAGCGTGATCGCGGTCAGGATCGAGACCGCGACGACCGTCATCGCCCCCAGCGCCATCGAGCGCAGGGCCTGGTTGTCGACCATCCACAGCCCCGCCAGCGAGATGATCACGGCGATCCCGGAGAAGGTCACCGCCAGGCCGGAGGTGGAGAGCGCCCTGGTGCGCGCCTCCCGCTTGTCGCGCCCGGCCCACCGCTCCTCGCGGTAGCGGGCGAGGATGAACAGCGAGTAGTCGACCGCGACGCCGATCCCGATCATCGAGGCCATGTTGGTGACGAAGACCGAGGTCGTCATCTGCAGCGAGATGAAGTAGATGAGCGCGCCGGTGACCAGCACGCTGACCAGGCCCAGCGTCAGGGGCAACGCCGCCGCGGCCAGTGAGCCGAAGACGACGAGCAGGATCAGCGCGACGATCGGGAAGCCGGTGGCCTCGGCCTGGGCAAGGTCCTGCTTGGAGATCTCCTGCATGCCGGCCCAGATCGTGGGCGCGCCGATCAGGTACGGCGTCACCCCGGCCTCGGCGGTGCCGGGGTCGAGGTCCCCGCGCAGGGTCGTGGCGGAGTCGATCAATTCGTCGGCGGAGAGATCGCTGCGCAGCGCCACCACCGCCACGCCGGTGCGCCGGAGCTGGGCGCGCGCCTCGCCCGCTGCCCGCGGCGCCAGGGTCACGCCCTCGAGCGCCCCCACCTCGCGGCGGACCCGGTCCACCGCCGCCGCGCGCTGCGCCGCCGAGGCGCTCGGCGAGGCCTTCAGCAGCACCGAGATCCCATCGGCCCGAGAGCCGAAGTCCTCCTGCAGGGACTCGCTCACCTGCTTGGACTGGCTGCCGGGGACGTCGAAGCCGCCGCCGGTGAGGTGTTCGGTCTGGCGCGCGGCGAAGGGAAGCGCGAGCAGGACGATCGCGACCCAGGCCGCCAGCACCCAGCGGCGTCGCCGGCCGAGCACCCCCGCAAGCCTGTTCATCGAGTCGCGCATTGGCTGGTTGGCCAGTTTCCCCCGCCCCGGCCGCCACGTCTGTGCGCGCCGTCACTCCGTGAGCGGCGTCACGCTTCCGGCGCTACTCGGAGACCAGCAGGTACCGGGCCGAGGCGCTTCCCGCGGCAAGTGCCTCGGTGTTGTCGCGCGACGGGTCCGACAGTGCCTGCAGGGCGAAGCCGTCGCCCACCGCGAATAGGTAGGAGACCACGGCCTCGGCCCCGAACCGCAGGCTCAGCACGCCCTCGCCCTCCTTCGCCCGCAGGACGTCGGCGACGTGGGAGCGGGTGCGCACGAAGAGCTGCCCGACCTCCCGCTGGATGTCGGGGTTGCGCCGGCCGGCGCTGAACAGCTCGTAGAGGAGGAGGAAGTAGCCCGGTTCGTTCTCGATCATGTCGGTGAGGCTGGAGACGAGTGCGTCGAGCACGTCGTCGACCGTCTTCGCCTCGCCCAGGCGCTCGTCGAGGCGGGTGACGCGAAGCTCGGTGTCGCGGCGCGCCACCTCGACCAGCAGCCGCTCCTTGGTCCCGAAGTAGTAGTGCAGGAGGCCGCGGCTGACGCCCGCCTCGCGGGCGACATGCTCGAAGGTGGAGCCGGCGGCCCCGCGGCGGGCGACGCTGTCGCGCATCGCGTCGACGATCCGCTGCGCCTTCTCGCCGCTCAGCTCGCGTTCTTTGGTTGCGACCTCCATACGCCCAGTCTAGGTGAGCGACCGGGTGGTGAGGCCGGCTCTAGGAGCCGTTGATGCTCGTCGTGCTCGTGTACTCGAACTCCTCTTCGGCGCCGAAGAGGGTGTCGAGCACGGCCTTGCGCGCTCCCTCGCTGAGGACCAGGGCGATCCCGGCACCGATCAGCGCGACCAGCAACAGCCGGCCGATTCCCTTCTTGCGCTTCTTCGGGGCACGCAGGCGCTCGGATGCCTCGCGCAGGTTCTCGGCCGCCGTGCGCAGGTCCTTCTGGACCTTCTTGTCGCTGGTCACGGCCTTCACCGGACTCTTGCCGTTGCCGGTCGCTCGGCCGTACGCGCCGCGAGCGGCTTCGAAGGCGTCCTTGAGGCTGTCGCGCAGCTCGTCGTCCTCCATCAAACGCTGTACGTAGGGATTCTCACGGGCCGTCTCGTAGATGTCGCCTGCCCGCGCCGCCTTGGTCTTGCTCATGCGTTCTCCTCGCTGGATTCCGGGGCAACGCCCAGGATAACCCCTTGCGGGTACCCGGCTCAGTCGGGGCCGACACCGTCCAAGAGGACGCCGTTACTGCGGAAGTTGAGAGGAGCCGCGTCGGCCCGCGCCAAGCGCAGCGGCGCCAGCCCGGGCCCGGGCAGCCGGTAGCGCCGGATGAACAGCTGCCCGGCTTCCTCGCGAGCGGTTTCGCGGAAGCCGGGGCCGAGCATGGCGCGCGGAGGCCGGGGCACCTCGCCGTAGGAGACGAAGTTCACCTCGCGCACGAGCCAGTCGTACCGTTCGGACGGTTTGATCTCGATCGCCCCGGTCTCGAGGTAGTCGCGCAGCGGCGCCTGGCCGATGGTCCAGGTGACGGTCGCCCGCGGGGCCTCCGGTTCGCCCAGCTTGCTCGCGACGGCGCTCCAGTCGGGTCGCTGCAGGTCCGGGGAGAAGCTGGCCCAGACGGAGAAGCCGAACGAGTAGACGAGCAGGGCGGCGCCGAGGACGGTCCCCAGGCGGCGCGCCGCCGGCATGGTCACGGCGATCGCGACGACGACGAGCAGCGGCAGCAGGGCCGGGAGCAGGTTGCGGGCGAGGACGAAGTCCTTGCCGAACGGGGCCACGGCCAGCAGGAGGGGGATGCCGACGGCGGCCACGCCGACGCTCAGCGGAACCGCGACGGAGCGGCGCTCGTCCCGGTCTCCCCGGAGCGCGAGCAGGGCGAAGGCGCCGAGGCAGAGGGCCAGCGGCACCATCGCCAGCTCCGGGCGCTCGGGCCGGGCGATGATGTCGGCGGTCTCGCCGACGAGGAACGCCGATACCGCTTCCCAGAGCCGGTGCCCGAGGGTGAAGTTGGCGATCCACTCCGCGTGGTCCTTCGACACCTGGTGCAGGACCAGCGGCGCCAGCAGCAGGCCGGCGAGGGCGACGATCCAGAGCCCCCGGATGCTGTCCCGCCCGCGGCGGCGGATCAGCAGCAGGGCCTCGGCCGCGATCGGGAAGACGGCGAAGTAGTGGGTGGCGAGGGCGAGGGCGGAGACGATGCCCCAGCCGGTGAGGTCGGTCCCGCGGCCGTTGCGAAGCGCCCGCACGCAGTAGAGCAGGGAGATCCCGCAGAGCAGCACCAGCAGCGCGTAGCCGCGGGCCTCCTGGGAGTACCAGAGGAGCATCGGGCTGACGGCGACCAGGGCCGCCGCCATCAGGCCGGCCCTGCGGCCGCGCAGCTCGAGTGCGATTAGGTAGGCGACCGGCACCGTGGCGACTCCCGCCAGCGCAGAGAGCGAGCGCAGGCCGAACTCGCCGGTGCCGGTCAGCTGGGTCCAGAGCCAGGCGAGCGCGTAGTAGAGGGGCGGCGCCGACTCGCTGAACCCGACCGCGTCCATCGCGTCGGCGAAGTTCCCGCCCAGGACCCGCCCGGCGGTGATCGCCTCGTCGTGGTGGTAGGCCTGAACCCCGAGGGTGGCGAAGCGCAGCAGCGCCGCCAGCGCCGTCAGCCCGGCGACGATCCAGAAGGCCCGCGAGCGCGAGCGCGCCGCATCGCGGATCGATTGCGCGTAGGCCGCGGGCCGGCCACGGCCGATGGTCGCTGCCTCCATACCCGGCTAACGAAGTGCCACGTCGAGTGCTTCGGAGACCTCGCCGACGAAAACGAACTCGAGACCGCCGAGCTCGCGCTCGGGTATCTCGGCGACGTCTCCCCTATTGCGCTCCGGCACGATCACACGCTTGATCCCCGCCCGCTGGGCCGCCAGGGACTTCTCCTTCAGGCCGCCGATCGGCAGCACCTGCCCGGTAAGCGTCACCTCGCCGGTCATCGCCACATCGTTGCGAACCGGCCGGCCGCCAACCAGCGAGGCAAGGGCCACAGTCATCGCCACGCCCGCGGAGGGGCCGTCCTTGGGCACCGCGCCGGCCGGAACGTGGACGTGCAGGTCGTGCTCGCCGAACCACTCCTCGCCGAGGCCTGGATCGATCTCCCCCCAATGACCGCGCACCCAGGACAGGGCCGCCTGCGCCGACTCCTTCATCACGTCCCCGAGCTGGCCGGTGATCGTCAGCTTGCCGGAGCCGGGCATCGCCGTCGCCTCGATGAAGAGGACGTCGCCTCCCGCCGGCGTCCAGGCGAGCCCGGTGGCGACGCCGGGGTCCTTGGTGCGGCGTTTCTGCTCGGCGAAGACGCGGCGGCGGCCAAGCAGCTCCCGCGCCCTCTTCGCCGAGACCTTGACCTTTCGCTTCGCCTTCCCCTCGGCGACCTCGCGGGCGACTTTGCGGCAGATCGCCCCAAGCTGGCGCTCGAGGTTGCGGACGCCCGCCTCGCGGGTGTACTCCTCGACGATCGCGGTCACCGCCGCGTCGGAGAACTCGATCTGGGACGGGCGCAGGCCGTTGGCCTCGATCTGGCGGCCGATCAGGTAGCGCCGCGCGATCTGCCGCTTCTCCTCCAGCGTGTAGCCGGCCAGCTCGATCGTCTCCATCCGGTCCAGCAGCGGCCCGGGGATGGTGTCGAGGATGTTGGCCGTGGCGATGAAGGCGACGTCGGAAAGGTCGAACTCGAGGTCGAGGTAGTGGTCGCGGAAGCTGTCGTTCTGGGCCGGGTCGAGCACCTCCAGCATCGCCGAGGCGGGATCGCCGCGGAAGTCGGTGCCCATCTTGTCGATCTCGTCGATCATGAAGACGGGGTTGCGGGAACCGGCGTCGCGCAGGGCGCGGATGATCGTCCCCGGCATCGCGCCGATGTAGGTGCGGCGGTGGCCGCGGATCTCCGCCTCGTCGCGGACGCCGCCGACCGAGATCCGCTCGAACTCGCGCCCCAGCGCCTTCGCGATCGAGCGTCCGAGGCTGGTCTTGCCGACCCCGGGCGGCCCGACGAAGCAGAGGATCGGGCTCGGGGAGTCGGGGTTGAGCTTGCGCACCGCCAGGTACTCGAGGATCCGGTCCTTGACCGTCTCGAGGTCGTAGTGGTCGGCGTTCAGCACCTTGCGGGCGTGGGCGATGTCGAGGTTGTCCTTCGTCCGCTTCGCCCAGGGAAGCTCGACCAGCCACTCCAGGTAGGTGCGGATGACGCCGTGCTCGGCCGCGGCCGGCGGCAGCTTCTCCAGCCGCCCCAGCTCGCGGTCGGCCGCCTTGCGGGCGTGCTCGGGCAGCTCGGCGGCCTCGATCCGCTCGCGCAGTTCGTTCGCTTCGGCCTGCTGCTCGTCCCCCTCTCCGAGCTCGTCCTGGATCGCTTTCATCTGCTGGCGCAGGAAGAACTCGCGCTGGCCTTTGTCGACTTCGGACTGGACCTGGGTCTGGATCTGCGTCCCCAGCTGCACGACCTCGAGCTCCCTGGCGAGGATCCGCGAGAGATGGCGCAGCCGCTTGGCGACGTTGACCTCCTCCAGCAGCGTCTGCTTCTCCTCGGTGCCGATCCGCAGCGATCCGGCGATCAGGTGGGCGAGGGCGGCGGGGTCGTCGATGTTGGCGACGGCGAGCTGCAGCTCTTCGGGCAGGTAGGGGATCTGCTCGATGATCTCCGAGAAGGTGCCCTGGACATTGCGGCTGAGCGCCTCCAGCTCGGGGTTGGGCTCGCTGACGTCCGGCAGCTCGGAGATCCGCGCCACCAGGTAGGGATCCTCGGCCACGTAGTCGCCGAGGCGGATTCGCTGCATCCCCTGGACGAGGACGCGGAGCGAGCCGTCGGGGATCTTGATCATCCGGGCGACCATGCCGACCACGCCGACGTCGTAGAGGTCGGCCGGGCCCGGGGCCTCGATCTCGGGGTCGCGCGAGGCGACCATCGCCAGCATCCTGTTGCCCCCGAGGACGTCGTCGATCAGCTGGATCGACCGCTCCTGGCCAACTGCCAGCGGGGTCAGGGTCTCGGGGAAGGTGACGGTGTCGCGCAGGGGCAGGACCGGCAGCGCGTCGGGCAGGGGCTGATCGACGCTGATCTCTTCGGCGTCGAGCGGCGCATCGACCACCTCGAGGACCGGTGCGCCCTCCATCACCCGCGGCCTATCGGGACCCGCCGGGTGGTCTCGCCAGGGTCGCGCAGGGGCAGCTCGATCCGCAGCACCCCGTCCTCGTAGGTGGCGCTGGCCCGCTCAGCGTCGACCTCGACCTGCAGCTCGACGACCCGGCGAAAGGGGCCCGAGGGGATCTCGATCTGCTGGTAGACGCGGCCCTCGGTCTCCTGCAGCGCCCGTTCTCCGGCGATCGCCAGGTGACGGCCGCTGACCTCGATCCCGACCTCGCTCAGCTCGACCCCGGCGAGGTCCACCTTGACCACCGCGCGCTGCGGATCGCCGCAGTAGTAGACGTCGACGTTGGGGGAAAAGCCGCTGCTGCGCCGGCTGACGTAGCGGGCGCGGCTCCAGGGGTCGCCCAGCATCTCGCCCATCTCCCGTCGCATCCGTGCGAAATCAGCGAAAACGTCACGTTGGGGCATGCGCAAAACATAGCCGCGCGGCTGCGGCGGGCGGGTTATGCGGCGCGGGATGCCCAGCGGGGCGCGCGCATCAGCAACACCGGCTGTTTGGGCGGAACGAGGCCCTCGGGGCGGCTGGGCCGGAACGTCGCGCATGGCTCGTTCAACTCCAGGGCACAAAGGTTCTTCTTGTGGAAGTAGCAGTCCTCGCAGGTCGGAGGCTTTGGCTTGCGGGGCATCGGCGGGCATATTGCCACCGTCGTCACGCCTGCGTGAGCGTCATTTCCGCAAATCGCTACCACTTTGAAACGCCTTTGTCACAGCTTCCTCGCGTCTTGCGGGAGGACCGGAGGCCGTCGCTAGTATTGCTTCAGATGGAGGGTCACCCCCGCACCGAGAAGCTCTCGGACTCCCCACCGCTCTTCAAGAGCGAATTCCTCAACTTCTTCTCCCGGGTCCACCCGTCGATCCCGGCGATCGTCTTCGTCCCGGTGGTGGTCGCGATGGAGTGGCTCGGGGCGTCTCGCGGCTACGCCGTCTGGGAGCTCGTCCTCTACTCGCTTGCCGGCGTCCTGGTCTGGACCCTGACCGAGTACTGGCTGCACCGCCTCGTCTTCCACTGGGAACCGGACAACGAATTCGGCCGCCGGATGCACTTCATCATCCACGGGATCCACCACGACCACCCCAACGACAAGATGCGGCTGGTGATGCCGCCGTCGGTGGCGATCCCGCTCGCCGCCCTCTTCTTCGGAGCGTTCCTGCTGATCTTCGGCAGCCCACTCGCCTTCCCGATCTTCGGCGGCTTCATCCTCGGCTACCTCGGCTACGACTACACCCACTACTACGTCCACCACTTCGTACCGAAGTCGGCCCTCGGCAAGCGGTTGCGCGAGCAGCACATGCGCCACCACTTCCAGGACCACCGCTACGGCTACGGCGTCTCCTCCCCTCTTTGGGACGTCGCCTTCCGCACGCTTCCGCGCAAGCGAAGCCCCCGTTAGCTGGGAGCTAAAGAGCAGTCGGGGTGCCCTCCCCATGAGGCCGTCGCGCAGCTGGGTCGCTTCTCCCGATTCGAATTGTCCGTCCTTGAGCCTCCTGGGGAGGGCACCCCGACTGCTCCTCCACAGGAAGCTGCGGGACGCTGGAGAGACCGAGGACCACTCCCCATGAAGCTCATGGACAAGCGAGCCGAACCCAGGGAAGCGATCAGCTGCGCGACGGCTTCAGGGGGAGTGGTCCTCGGTCTCTCATGGCGACGCCTGCTGCGCGACGGCTTCAGGGGGAGTGGCACTCTGTCTCTCTAGCGGGATGCCCTCAGCGCAATCTCTAGCTCGAAGCGAACGTCAGGGTCATCGAGCTGGTCGCCGAAGAGTTCGCGCAGCTTGGCTATCCGGTAGCGCGCAGTCTGCGGGTGGATGTGGAGCTCGGCGGCCATCGCGACGGCGTTGCCGTTGTGGCGGACGTGGGCGAGGGCCGTCTCCCGCATTCGCTCGCCGGCCTTCTCGGTCAAGCCGTCCAGGGGCGCGAGGCGGCGGGCGGCGATTCGCGAGGTGATCGTCCCGTTCTCCCAGAGCAGCAGCTCGGCGAGGTGCTCGTCCGCCCTGAGCAGACCGGTGCCGGGCAGGGCACCCGTCGCCGGGGCCCGGAGCAGGGCGAGGGCGAGGGCCCAGGATGCGGCGGCCTGGGCCGGTCCGACGGCCGGCCCCAGCGCCAGGCGAACCCGCTCGGACCCTCGCCGCAGGGCGTCGGGCCGGCCGGGGCCCTCGGGGTCGGGGATCAGGAGGCATCCCGATTCCCCGAACGGGATCGCCAGCGAATCGGAGGGCAGGCGACGGGACACCTCCGCCAGGTCGCCCTCGGCGCAGGCGGCGACGGCGATGCGCGTGGGAAGCGCCCACCCCGCCGCCTGTGCGGCCGCCGCCAGGTCTGCGGGATTCGCCGGCGGCTCGGCCAGCAGCAGCGTCGCCAGCTCGTGCCGGCGGCGGCGGCGCACGTCCTCGACCTCGGCTCGCGCCTCGGCGTAGCCGTCGGCGGAGTCGGCGGAGAGCTCGTCGATGTAGGCGAAGATCGCCTCCGCGAGAAGCGTCAGCGGCTCGGCCTCCAACTCGGCCCGGCGGCAGGCCGCGGCGATCCGCCTCCAGGCCACGCGGGCGCCGACGCGATAGGCCGCGAGCAGGGAGTCGAGGGCCCGGCCCTGACGCTGCTCGCCGCGACCGAGCTCGACGTAGACCTCGCGCCCCTGCTCTCGCCCGGCGTCGGGGTCCCGGATCAGGGCGACGAACTGCAGCAGGGCCTCGCCGACCCCGGTCTGGATGCCGCGCCCGAACCGGCCCTCAAGTGGCCGCGCGTACTCGGGAACCTCGCGGGAGATCGTCGCCAGG
The DNA here is from genome assembly GCA_963799835.1 of uncultured Solirubrobacterales bacterium. Lineage (GTDB taxonomy): Bacteria > Actinomycetota > Thermoleophilia > Solirubrobacterales > 70-9 > VAYN01. The sequence continues at coordinate 1,555,383 of CAWCYE010000002.1, read as the reverse complement.
ATCTCCTCGGTGATCGCACCGAGCTCCGGCTCGATCACGTCCGCGACGCGAGGCGGCAATCCGCGCCAGGGCTCCGAATCCAGCGTTTTTGTCATCTAGCTGACAAGTTTAGTCCATCAGAAGTTGCTGCAGCGCTAATACATATCGCCCAGCTAACCATACGGTTCAGGCATGAGGGAGATGACCCGCACCGAGAAAGTCGCCAACCTGGGCGCCGTCGTGGTCCCGTTCGCGGCGACCGTGCTCGCGATCGTCCTGCTCTGGAACAGTTTCGTCAGGCCGGCGGACCTGGCGATCGCCGCGGCAATGTACCTGCTGACCGCGATCGGGATCACGGTCGGCTACCACCGGCTCCTCACGCACCGCTCCTTCCAGACCGCGAAGCCGGTCGAATACGCCTTCGCCGTGCTCGGCTCGATGGCGGTCCAGGGGCCGACGATCGCCTGGGTCGCCGACCACCGCAAACACCACGCCCACACCGACGAAGAGGGCGACCCGCACAGCCCCCATGTCGCTCCCGACGGCGGGGTGCGGGGGGTCTTCTCGGGCCTCTGGCATGCGCACACCGGCTGGCTGATGTCTACCCAGGGCCGCGCGGACTGGAAGAAGTACGCCCCGGACCTCTACGAGGACCGGGGAATCCGAACGATCAGCCGCCAGTTCGTCCCGCTCGTGCTGCTCAGCCTGGCCATTCCGGCGCTCGCCGGCTACCTGGTCAGCGGCAGCCTGATCGGCGCCCTAACCGGCCTGCTGTGGGGCGGGTTGGTGCGGATCTTCTTCGTCCACCACATCACCTGGAGCGTCAACTCGGTATGTCACTTCCTCGGCAGCCGCAGGTTCGACACCGACGACCGTTCCACCAACGTCTTCTGGCTTGCCCTCCCCTCACTGGGAGAGTCGTGGCACCACAATCACCACGCCTTTCCGCGATCCGCGGTCCATGGTCTCAAACGGTGGGAGCCGGATCCCTCGGCGATGATCATCGCCGCGATGGAGAAACTCGGACTGGCGCGAAATGTGATCCGGATTTCGCCTGAGCGGCAGGCCGAACGCTCTCTTTAGGGCTGTTTTTTTCACCGTCAGGCATGGGCAACTCAGCTAAACGGCCAATTAGCGGGTCGAAATTGAACAAATCGACCATCACAGTGAGTATTACTCTGCCACACTCAACGTAGGCAGGAATAACTGGATGGAAAGGAAATCGATGCCCAGCACTACGAACGTACTCGACGAGGCCAGGGAGCTTGTCCAAAAGCGGCTCGCTGACCTCGATGATGAGCGCAAGCGTCTCGAGCGCGCCCTTGCGGAGCTTGGTGGAAAAGTGTCCAGGCGCGCTCCGGGTCGTCCGAGGGGAAGCAAATCGACCTCGACCCGGTCCGGCTCCGCACCCCGCCGGCGCCGCCGTCGGGGCGGTACCCGTGCCGATCAGGCGGTGAACCTGATCACGAAAGAGCCCGGCATCAGCGCATCGGACGTGGCCAAGGCCATGAAGATCAAGCCGAACTACCTGTACCGGGTCCTTGGCGACCTGGAGAAAGAGGGTCGGGTCAAAAAGCAGGGACGCCAGTACTACCCTGCCGGCTGAGCTGCTCTCACCGTTACTTCGCAAGAGGCCGGCCCCGCGAGGGGGGTCGGCCTCTTCTTTTTTGGGTGACCTCTAGATCAGGCCCAGCTGGCTGACGGCGTCGCGCTCCTCCCGCAGCTCCTTCACGCTGGCGTCGATCCGCTCGCGTGAGAAGTCGGGAACCTCGAGTCCCTGCACGATCCTCCACTCGCCATCGCTGCAGGTGCAGGGCGCTCCGCAGACGATGCCCTCGCCGATGCCGTAGGAACCGTCGGCGGGCACTCCCATCGAGACCCAGTCGCCGTCCGGCGTTCCCAGCACCCAGTCGCGAACGTGGTCGATCGCGGCATTGGCCGCCGAGGCTGCGCTGGAGGCACCGCGCGCCTCGATGATCTCGGCCCCCCGTTTCGCCACCCGGGGGATGAACTCATCGGCGATCCAGGCCTCGTCGTCCACCGCGTCCCAGGCGCTCCCGCTTTCGACCTTCGCGTTGACGAGGTCGGGGTACTGGGTGACCGAGTGATTGCCCCAGGCGGTCATGTTGGTGACGGCCGAGACCGGCTTGCCGAGCTTGCTCGCGAGCTGGGAGATCGCCCGGTTGTGGTCGAGGCGCATCATCGCCGTGAACCGCTCACGCGGGACGTCGGGTGCGTTGGACATCGCAATCAGGCAGTTGGTGTTGGCGGGGTTGCCGACGACGAGCACCTTGACGTCGTCCGCCGCGCCGGCGTTGATCGCTTCTCCCTGTGGCTTGAAGATCCCACCGTTGGCCTCCAGCAGGTCCGAGCGCTCCATGCCGGGGCCGCGCGGCCTGGCGCCGACGAGCAGGGCGACGTTGCAGCCCTCGAAGGCCTGTTTGGGATCGTCGCTGATCTCGATCCGGTGCAGCAGCGGGAAGGCGCAGTCGTCGAGCTCCATCGCCGTGCCCTCCGCGGCCGTGATCGCGGCGGGGATCTCCAGCAGGCTCAGCTCCACTGGGGTGTCCTCTCCCAGCATCTGACCGCTGGCGATCCGGAACAGGAGCGCGTAGCCGATCTGGCCGGCCGCGCCGGTGACGGTGACCTTTACGGGGGTGCTCACGCGAATTCGTCTCCTCGGGTTGGGGTGTTGGGGAACGCTACGTCATCGCCCGCCGGAGGTTCTCGTCGATCGAGGCGAGGAACTCCTGCGTGGTCTGAAACTCCTGTCCGCCGCCGACCAGCAACGCCAGGTCTTTGGTCATCTTGCCGCTCTCGACCGTCTCCACGCAGACCCGCTCCAGGGTCTCGGCGAAGGTGCATACTTCCGGCGTCTCGTCCATGCGCCCCCGCGCGGAGAGGGCGCGGGTCCAGGCGAAGATCGAGGCGATCGGGTTGGTCGAGGTCGGCTTGCCCTGCTGGTGTTGGCGGAAGTGGCGGGTGACGGTACCGTGCGCGGCCTCGGCCTCGACGGTCTTGCCGTCGGCGCTCATCAACACGCTCGTCATCAATCCGAGCGAGCCGAAGCCCTGGGCGACGGTGTCCGACTGCACGTCGCCGTCGTAGTTCTTGCAGGCCCACACGTAGCCGCCCTCCCACTTGAGCGCGGCGGCGACCATGTCGTCGATGAGACGGTGTTCGTAGGTGATTCCCGCCGCCTCGAAATCGGCCTTGAACTCGTTCTCGAACACCTCCGCGAAGAGATCCTTGAAACGGCCGTCGTAGCGCTTGAGGATCGTGTTCTTGGTCGACAGGTAGACCGGGTAGCCGCGGTTCAGCCCGTAGCGCATCGAGGCGCGGGCGAAGTCCCGGATCGAGTCGTCGAGGTTGTACATCGACATCGCGATGCCCGGGCCGGGGAAGTCGTAGACGTCCAGCTCGATCGGCTCGGAACCGTCCTTGGGGGTGTAGGTCAGGGTCAGGGAGCCCTCGCCGGGGACGACCATGTCGGTGGCGCGGTACTGGTCGCCGAAGGCGTGACGGCCGATCACTATCGGCTTGGTCCACCCCGGCACGAGGCGGGGGATGTTCGAGATCACGATCGGCTCGCGGAAGATCACGCCGCCGAGGATGTTGCGGATGGTGCCGTTCGGCGAGCGGTACATCTCCTTCAGCCCGAACTCCTTCACCCGCGCCTCGTCGGGGGTGATCGTCGCGCACTTGACGCCGACGCCGTGGCGCTTGATCGCGTTGGCGGCATCGATCGTCACCTGGTCTTCGGTCGCGTCGCGATTCTCGATCCCGAGGTCGAAGTACTCGAGGTCGACGTCCAGGTAGGGCAGGATCAGCTGCTCCTTGATGAACGACCAGATGATGCGGGTCATCTCGTCGCCGTCGAGCTCGACCACCGGGTTCTTGACTTCGATCTTGGCCACCGGCGGGCGATGCTATCTCCCGGCAGGCTCGGTCGCCGCGCGGCGAGCGGGCGTGCGGGATGCCACAATCCGTACCCGATGGCAACCGTCGAGCGCCAGACCTTCGGTACCCACGAGGTGGCCAACCAGCCGCCGCCGCTGGCCGACTACAACGTCTTCGAGACCGATCGGCCGCTGGTCGAGGGGGTTCGCCGCGAGGGGGCCGAGTGGGCCGAGGCGCGGATCTCCGAGGTCGGGGCGCTGGCCGGCAGCGGCCGGGCGATCGAGCTGGGGGCGCTGGCGAACGAGCACCCGCCGAAGCTCCGCACCCACGACCGTTACGGCCACCGGGTCGACGAGGTCGAGTTCCACCCCTCCTGGCACGAGCTGCTGGGCGAGGCCGTCAAGCACGAACTCCACTGCTCCCCCTGGAAGGACCCGCGGCCCGGCGCCCACGTCGCCCGCGGCGCCGCCTTCATGTGCATGTCCCACGCCGAGGCGGGGATCGGCTGCCCGATCTCGATGACCTACTCGGTGATCTCGGCCCTTCGCACCCAACCGGAGCTGGCCGCCGAGTGGGAACCGCGCTTCTTCTCCGCCGAGTACGACCCCCGCAACGTTCCGGCGCCCGGCAAGGCCGGCGCGCTCGCGGGCATGGGGATGACCGAGAAGCAGGGAGGCTCGGACGTGCGGGCCAACACGACCACGGCGCGGCCCGTCAACGGCGGCGGCCCCGGCGGCGAGTACGAGCTGACCGGGCACAAGTGGTTCATGTCGGCGCCGATGTGCGACGCCTTCCTCGTCCTCGCCCAGGCCGACGGCGGCATCTCCTGCTTCCTCTTCCCGCGCTGGACGCCGGACGGCGAGCGCAACCGCTTCCGCCTGCAGCGGCTGAAGGACAAGCTCGGCAACCGCTCCAACGCCTCCAGCGAGATCGAGTTCGACTCCGCCTCCGCCTGGATGCTCGGCGAAGAGGGAGCGGGCGTGCGGACGATCATCGAGATGGTCAACCACACCCGCCTCGACTGCGTGCTGGGCGGCGCGACGGGGATGCGCGGCGGTGTCGCACAGGCGATCCACCACGCGTCCCATCGCTCGACCTTCGGCAAGGTCCTGACCGACCAGCCGCTGATGCGGAACGTGCTGGCCGACCTCTGCGTCGAGTCGGAGGCGGCGACGATCTCGGCGATGCGCCTGGCCCGCTGCTACGACGAAGTCGCGGCCGGCGACGAGCGGGCCAAGGAGCTTCGGAGGATCGCCAACGCAGTGCTCAAGTACTGGATCTGCAAGCGGGCGGTGGTGCACGGCGGCGAGGCGCTCGAGTGCCTCGGAGGCAACGGCTTCGTCGAGGAGTCGGGGATGCCGCGCCTTTTCCGCGAGAGCCCGCTGGGCTCGATCTGGGAGGGCTCGGGCAACGTCCAGTGCCTCGATGTCCTGCGGGCGATGGTCAAGACCCCGGCCTCCCTCGAGGCCTTCTTCGCGGAGGTGGAAGAGGGAGCGGTCTCCGAGCCCCGCCTGGATGCCTACGCCAAGTCGCTGCGCGACGAGCTGCCCGGCGACATCGAGACGATCGAGGCGCGTGCCCGCCGCGTAGTCGAGCGCATGGCGCTCGCCCTCCAGGCCTCGCTGCTCGTCCGCTACGGCGACGAAGCGGTGGCCGACGCCTTCTGCGCGTCCCGGCTCTCAGGGGACTGGGGCCAGGCATTCGGCACCCTGCCCGCCGGTACCGACTTCACCCGCATCATCGACCGGCATTCGCCCGTAGCGCGATAGCTCTCAGCCCGGCCCCGCCGTCGCGTCCCTAAGCGCCCGCCCGACCTGCTCGACCGTGATCACGCCGGAGAGGCGGCCTTCGGCGTCGACCGCCATCAGCGCCCCGAGCTTGCGCAGGTTCTGGTTGCTCAGCAGGGAGTCGAGCGGGGTGTCGTCGCGGACGAAGAGCGCCCGGTCGTGGTCGACCAGGTCGGCGACGTTGGAGCTGGCGCGGGACACCTCCGGCACCTCGTCGGCACGGTCGCGTTCGAGCAGGCCGAGGAAGCGGTGGGCTGCATCGACGACCGGGAACCAAGGCCAGCGGTAGCGCAGGAAGTACTCGTCGAGGGCGCGCTCGACGCTGATGTCGCCCGGGATCGCCACCGGCTCGCGGTCCATCACGTCGGCCACCCGGACGTCGCCGATGCGGCTGGTAATCGCGGTCTGCATCGCGGCGCCGCGCGCCGAGCCGTTGATCACCATCCCGATCAGCGCCAGCCAGACGCCGCCGAAGACGCCGAAGATCGAGTCCGTCACCGCCATGTAGATGCCGGCGCCGATGAAGACGTAGCCGAAGATGCGGCCGAGGCCGGCGGCGAAACGGGTCGCCGCGTTGCGGTCCCCGGTCCGCCACCAGGCGATCGCGCGGGCGACGCGGCCGCCGTCCATCGGGTAGGCGGGAAGCATGTTGAAGACAAGCACCAGGAGGTTGATCGAGGCCAGCCAGGCGATCATCGCCATCACGCCGGAGACGCCGGAGGTCGATTCGAGGACCGCCGCGTCCTTGAACTCCGACCAGCCGGCGGCGGCCACGCCGCCGAGGGTGAGGACCACGACCAGCGCCAGGGTCACGGCCGGCCCCGCCAGGGCCACCTTCAACTCCGCCGCCGGGCTGTCGGCCTCGCGGTCCATGCGCGCCATCCCACCGAAGATCCAGAGCTGGATCCCGGTTATCCCGATCCCGTTTCGCAGCGCCGCGAAGGCGTGCCCGAGCTCGTGCAGGAGGATCGACCCGAAGAAGCCGACGGCGCTGAGCACGGCAAGTAGGAACGGGGTCGTGTCGGAGCCCGTTTCGCCGAGCAGGTCACTGTAGAAGTTCGACATCCAGAGGATGACCAGGAAGAGGACGAGGAACCACGACCAGTCGACCGCGATCCTGATGCCCCGCACGTGAAAGAGCGTTATCGAACCGCCACCGAGCATGTGCCCATGGTAAGCGGGTAGCTTGCTCGACTGTGCGGGAGGAGCGGGAGTGGATGCGGGAGCGGCTCGAGGAACTGGAGCGCATCGAGCGCTCCTCGGCCTCCGACGGCGAGCGCCGCGCGGCCGAGTGGCTGGTGGAGCGCTTCGCCGAGGTCGGCGCGGAAGCCCGGATCGAGGCCGAGCCCGCCCACGGGACCTACTGGTGGCCGCTCGGGCTCGGCGCCGGGCTCGGCGCACTCGGCGCGGTGGCCGCACTGCGCGGGCGGCGATTGCTCGGCACCGTCCTCGGCGCGCTGGGAGCGGCCGGCATCGCCGACGACTTCCCACCCGGGCAGCGGCGCCTCCGCCGCGTCCTCCCCAAGCGCACCACCTACAACGTCCTCTGCGAGCTGGGCGACGCCGAGGCCGAGCGAACCGTCGTCCTCATCGCCCACCACGACGCCGCCCACTCCGGCCTCGTCTTCCACCCGGAGATCCCGCAGATCGCCAACCGGCTGGGGCTGATCGAGCGCTCCGACACCAGCCCGATGCTGATGGCGCCGGTGGTCGGAGGCCCGCTGCTCGCCGCGCTCGGCGCCCTCACCGGACGCCGTCTCCTCGCCAAGCTCGGACTGTTCCTCGGGGTCGGGTCGGTCGCGGCGATGAGCGAGATCGGCCTGCGCAAGGTCGTCCCCGGCGCCAACGACAACGGCACCGCGGTGGTCGCCCTGCTCGCCCTCGCCCGGCGCTTCGCGGAGGAGCCACCGGAGGGGGTGCGTGTGATCCTGCTCTCCACCGGCTCGGAGGAGTCCTTCAGCGAGGGGATGAAAGCGTTCGGCGAGCGCCACTTCCCGAGCCTGCCGAAGGAGAGCACCTTCTTCCTCTGTCTGGAGTCGATCGGCTCCCCCCACCTGCTGGTCCTGCGCGGCGAGGGGTTCCTGAAGATGCGCGAGTACCCGCCGCGGGCCCTTGCCCTGCTCGACACCCTCGCCGAGGAGCTCGGCATCTGGCTGTACCCCAACCTGCGCCTGCACAACGGCACCGACGGCCTCGAGCCCATGGCAGCTGGCTACGAGACCGCCGCGCTTTGCGGTTGCACTGACCTCAAGCAGCCCGCCAACTACCACTGGTCCCACGACCTGGCTGAAAACGTCGACTTCGACACCGTCGCCGACGCCGTCCGCCTCTCCGACGCGGCGGTCCGCCGCCTCGCCGAGCGCTGGCTCTGAGGCCGGCGAGTGTGACGAATTCCGACTACGCCCTCGGACTTTCCATCTATAGAGTCCGCGCCCGTGCCATCCCATGACGTACTGGTAATCGGCGCCGGCCTCGCCGGACAGAGGGCCGCTCTCGCCGCTGCCGAGCAGGGCGTCTCGGTCGGCATCGTCAGCAAGGTCCACCCCGTTCGCTCGCACTCCAACGCCGCCCAGGGCGGGATCAACGCGGCGCTCAACCCCGGCGACTCGTGGGAGTCGCACGCCTTCGACACGATCAAGGGGTCCGACTACCTGGGCGACCAGGACGCGATCGAAATCATGACCCGCGAGGCCCCCGAGGAGATCCTCCACCTCGAGCACCTCGGCGTCACCTTCCACCGCAACGAGGAAGGCAAGCTCGGCACCCGCGCCTTCGGCGGCGCCTCGGCCGCCCGCACCTACTACGTCGCCGACATCACCGGCCAGGCGATCATGCACGTGCTGTATGAGCAGCTGATGAAGCACTCGGACAGGGTCGCCCGCTACGAGGAGTGGTTCTCCACCGCCCTGGCGCTGGACGAGAACGGCGAGTGCTGCGGCGTCGTCACCCGCAACGTCGCCGACGGCTCGATGGAGCTGTTCCGGGCGAAGTCGGTGATCCTCGCCACCGGCGGCAACGGCCAGGTCTGGAAGCCGACCACCAACGCCCTGATCTGCACCGGCGACGGGATCGCGATGGCCTACCGGGCCGGCGCCAAGCTGATGGACATGGAGATGATCCAGTACCACCCGACGACCCTGGCCGGCAAGGGCTTCCTGATCACCGAGGGCGCTCGCGGCGAGGGCGCCCACCTGCTCAACGCCAAGGGCGAGCGGTTCATGGAGCGCTACGCGCCGAACAAGATGGAGCTGGCCTCACGCGACGTCGTCTCCCGCGCCGAGCAGACCGAGATCGACGAGGGGCGCGGCTTCCCCGACGGCACCGTCGCGCTCGACGTCACCGTGGTGCCGAAGAAGCGGGTGCACGAGGCGCTGCGGGAGATCGTCCTCGTCGGCCGCGACTTCGCCGGCGTCGACATCACCCGCGAACCGATCCACATCAAGCCGGGCAACCACTACACGATGGGCGGGGTGAAGACGGACGTCGACGGCCGCACCGACATCCCCGGCCTCTACGCCGCGGGCGAGGTCGCCTGCGTCTCGGTCCACGGCGGCAACCGGCTCGGCGCCAACTCGCTGCTCGACACGCTGATCTTCGGCCGCCGGTCCGGCGCCGACGCCGCCGCCCGGGCCAAGCGGATCGAGGGCTCGCGCCCCTCTCCCAAGGTGCTGGAGGACGAGGAGGCGACGATCGCCGCGATCGAATCGCGCGAGAAGGGCTCCGGCCGCCGCGTCTCGGAGATCAAGTTCGAGCTGGGAACGGCGATGGACTCGAAGGTCGCGGTCTTCCGCGACGAGGCCGGGATCCAGGAGGCGCTGGACACGGTCCGCCGGCTCAAGGAGGAGGCCGCCACCGCCTACATCGACGACCACGGCGCCATCTTCAACCAGGACCTGCTGGGGGCGATCGAGCTGGGCTACATGCTCGACAACGCCGAGTGCACCTGCATCGCCGCCCTGGAGCGCAAGGAGAGCCGCGGCGCCCAGTACCGGACCGACTTCCCAGAGCGCAATGATGAGGAGTGGTTGAAGCACATCGACCTCGAGCTGAGCGACGACGGGCCCGAGATCTCATACTCCGAGGTGACCATCACCCAGTGGGAACCGGAAGCGAGGACCTACTAGTGGCCGACTACACGATCAAAATCCGCAGGTTCCAGCCCGAGAGCGGAGCGGGGCCCTACTGGGAGGAGTTCAAGGTCGACCTGGAGCCCTCGCTCTCGGTCCTCGACGGCCTGCTCCAGGCCAAGGACCGCGACGACGGCTCGCTGGCCGTGCGCTGCTCCTGCCGGGCGGCGATCTGCGGCTCCTGCGGGATGAAGATCAACGGCCAGTCCGGGCTCGGCTGCAAGACCCAGATCGGCCACGCGCAGGAACTTGCCGAGAAGCAGGCGAACGCCGGGGGGCGTGACGGCGAGAACGCTCCGATCGTGATCGAGCCGATGGGGAACATGCCGGTGGTCAAGGACCTGATCACCGACATGGAGTCGACGCACTGGGCCAAGATCCGTCGCGTCACCCCCTGGCTCCTCCCCCACGGCGAGCCGCCCGAGCGCGAGTACGTGGTCGAGCCGGAATCGATGCTCGACATCACCCAGTCGATGGCTTGCATCCAGTGCGGCGCCTGCGTCTCCGCCTGCCTCTCGATGGAAGCCGATCCCGACTTCATCGGCCCGGCCGCCCTCGCCAAGGCCTACCGCTTCGTCGGCGACCCGCGCGACGCGGAGACGGTCGAGCGCCTTCACGACCTCGCCGAGGACCCGCACGGCATCTACGACTGCACCCACTGCTTCAGCTGCATCGACGCCTGCCCCAAGGGCGTGGCGCCGATGGACCAGATCATGCGCCTGCGCCGCAAAGCGAGCGAAGAGGGGATCGAGGACCCCAACAGCGGCCACGACCACGAGATCGCCTTCGTCAAGATCATCGAGAAGAAGGGGACCCTCGACGAGTCGCTGCTGCTGCAGGAGTCCTTCGCCCCAGGAATAAAAGGCAAGCTGGTACCGACCAAACGGGCGATCAAGGAAATGCTCGGCTCGATCCCGACCGCGATCCGGGGGATCAAGACCGGCAAGATGCGCTCGCTGCCGAAGCTGATCCCCGGCGTCCACCACAAGCTCCCGGGCGGCGCCCAGGACGAGATCAGGGCGATCTACCGCCACGCCGAGGAGCACAACGAGGAATTCAACCTGTACATCAAGGGCGAGGAGGGCGACGAGGAGGCCGCGATCGAGGAGGGCCTCGAGCCTCCTCGCCTCAAGGCCCCCGCCGCCGAGGAGGCATCAGAGTGAGCGAGAACATCAAAGTCGCCTACTGGCCCGGCTGCGTCTCCCGCGGCTTCACCCCCGAGCTGCACGGCTCGATGGCCCTGGTCGCCGACCGGCTCGGGATCGAGCTGGTGACGCTCGACCGCGCCAACTGCTGCGGCGCCGGCGTGATCGCCGAGCACAACCAGGAGCTGGCCGACACGCTCAACGCCCGCACCTTCGCCCTCGCCCAGCAGACCGGGCTCTCGATGATGAACATCTGCTCGACCTGCCAGGGCGCGCAGTCGGAGTGCCAGCAGCGCCTCGACGCCGACTCGGCCTACCGCGCCCATGTCAACGAGGCGCTCTCGGGCCAGGGCCTCGCCTACGAGAAGGGCAAGGACGGCTTCACCAACAAGAACTTCCTCTGGCTCCTGGTCGAGGACTACGGGCTGGACCGCCTCGCGTCGCAGGTCAAGCGACCGCTGAGCGGCCTCCGCGTCGGCCCCTTTTACGGCTGCTACATCGTCCGCCCCAAGGAGCGCCTCGGCTACGAGGAGCACCCGGATCGCGACGTCTACCTGGAGAAGGTGATCCAGGCGCTCGGCGGCGAGGTGGTCGAGTACGACGGCGCCCGCAAGTGCTGCGGCTTCCCGGTGATCACGATGAACCGCGAGACCTCGCTGAAGCAGGCCGGGACCCACGTCGGCGACGCGATCGACGCCGGCGCCGACTGCCTCGTCACCCCCTGCCCCCTCTGCCACCTCAACCTCGACATGCAGCAGCCCGAGGCGGCGAAGGTCGTCAACCGCGACCTCGGGCTCGCCGTGCTGCACCTGCCGCAGCTGGTCGGCCTGGCGCTCGGCGCCGAGCCGAAGCAGCTGGGCATGAGCAAGCACATCGCCTCGACCGGCTGGGTCGAGGAGCGCCTCGCCGGCGTCACCGTGTAACGCCTGCGGGGAATCTTTAGGAAGCAGTACGGGAAGGACTTCGGACCTTCGGCGTCCTTGGGTTTACACACACTTCCGCCTGAGCCGGGCGGGCCCAAGGATCAAACGTGGAGGTACCAAAATGTTTTCGAAGTCCTTTTCTATGAAGTGGGCCAAGCTCATGGTGGCGGTGGCGGCAATCGTGTCGCTGGCCATTCCCGCAACGGCTGGCGCGGCAGTCCAATCAGTCGTCCAGGGCGACCGGCTGGTCGTCAGCAGCGACGCCGCGGCTGACACGATCACGCTCACCGTGGTTGGGGGCGCAATCGCCGTGAACGGCGCGGGCACTGCGCTCAACGCCGGTGCGAATGCCGAAATCGTCGTCAACGGAGGGGGCGGCGCCGACGTCGTCAACGCAAGCGCCCTTCTCGCCACCGACTACGACGAACTCACCCTCAACGGGGGCGAAGGCGATGACATCCTCACCGGTGGCATCGACAACGACGCAATCAGAGGCGATGCCGGCGGCGATCGCCTGATCGGCTTCAGAGGCGGAGACGTCCTCTTAGGCGGCGAGGGCGACGACGTCATGGTCTGGAACAACGGCGACGGCTCCGACGCCGACAACGGCGAAGCGGGAACCGACGAAGTCGAGGTGAATGGCAGCCCGACCGCGGGCGATGAATTCATCTACAAGCCCGATCCCGCAGTGGCCGGACGGGTCATCTTCAATCGGATCAACCTCGGCACGTTCAACATCAACCTCGAAGCAGAGCGACTCGGGGTGAGTGGCTTGGGCGGCGACGACAAGATGACGCCCGACCCCGCCGTGCCGACCGGCCTCAACGGTCGCACCGCGCTCGCCCTCAACGGCGGCACGGGAGCCGATCAGCTCACCGGCGGTGACGGTGGTGACGTCATCAGCGCCGGCCCGGGTGCCGACCTGGTCTCCGGTGGAGGAAGCGCCGACCTGATCAACGGCGGCGACGACAACGACCGGCTTGCCGGCGACGGAGGCGACGACCGCGTCGTCGGCGACCGTGGCGGCGACCAGCTGCTCGGCGGCGACGGCGACGACACCCAGGTCTGGAACAACGGCGACGGCTCCGACGAAGAGCTCGGCGGTCCCGGGTTCGACCGGCTAGAGGTCAACGGCGCAACCCCGGCCGGAGACGAATTCAAACTCTTCGCCGAGGGCGGAGTGACGAAATTCGAAAGGGTCAACCTGGTCAAATTCACCCTGACCATGCCCCCGGTGGAAGGTCGCGGCGGCATCGAGGCAACCTCGATCAACGGCGGCGGCGGCGATGACGTGTTCACCGTCTCCCCGGGTCTCGGCGACCTGTCCGTCTCCTCCGACGGTGGTGCCGGCAGCGACAAACTCACCGGGGCAGAGGAGGCCGACAGCTTCTTCGGCGGCTCCGGCGACGACACGCTCACGACCGGGCCAGGCCGTGACGTGGCGGACGGTCAGGACGGCGCCGACAGCCTGTTCGCCCGTGACGGAATCGGCGACGTCGTCCGCGGTGGCGCCGGCACCGACAAAGCACAAACCGATGCGATCACCCTCGACAGCGTCGACGGGGTCGAGAACCTCGACGCCTCTCGCCAGGGCGCATTGCTGCCCCGGCTCGGCAAGGTCAAGGTCGTCAAGAGCGGCAAGAAGCTGATCGCGAAGGTGCCCGTCTCCTGCCCGATGCAGACCGGCGGCTGCCGCACGACGCTGACGCTGGAAACCGCCAGGGCGGCCCGTCTGGGCAAGGTCCGCGCGGTCCTGGTCCTCGGCTCGAAGAGCGTCAAACTCCGCGCCGGCGGTAAGGCCACGGCGTCGATCCGCCTCGCCTCGGGTGCTTCCGAACTTGCCAGGCGCGGCAAGCTCGCGGCGCGGATCCGGGTCGCCAACACCGACGCGGCCGGCAATACCGCCACCCGCACCAGTTCGATCACCCTCAAGATCCCGCGCCGCTAAGGCTCGGGTACCCCGGAAAAGGCCCCGCCATCCGGCGGGGCCTTTTCTATGCCTGAGCCCTGCCTGGAAGACGCTTGCCTAAAGCTGCAGCGCCGCGATCAAGCCGATCAGAGCGGCGAGCGTGCCACCCAGCGCGTAGATCATCGAGCGCTGAATCCCGAGCATGCCCGTGGTGATCTGCTGCAGGGCTGAGTCGATCGAGTTGAAGCGCAGCTCGATGTGATCGGCGTGCTGGTCCAAGCGCTGATTCACTTCGCCGAAGCGCCGATCCACGTCCCTGAAGCGCTGGTCGACCGCCTTTTCGAAGTTGTCGAAGCGTTCGTCAACCTGCTCAAAGCGCTGGTCGACGTTCCTTTCGGCGTGGTCGAAACGCTGGTCGACCTCTCTTTCGAAGCTGTCGAAGCGTTCGTCGACCCGCGCCGATAGGTGGTCGAGGCGGTCGTCGTTCCAGCTGCTCCTTGCCTGCTCCATGCTGGGCAGCTTAGACGACAACACGTTTCGCGTTGTTAGGAAACTGCAACAAAGGTGCAAATTTTTCAGTGGCAGGGCGGCGGGAAGGATTTCGGGCCGTCGGCGTCATTGCCTGTAGACGCATCTCTCTCCGCCCACAGCAGGCGGGCTCCGAAATCAATCTTGGGAGGTCTTTCCAAAATGTCTTTTTCCCCGAAGTGGGCGGCGCTCGCCGTTGCTCTGGCTTCGATCGCGTTCCTAGTCGGCGCCGTGCCGGCTGGTGCCGCGATCGTCCAGCAGGAAGTCAACGGCGACCAACTGACCATCACGGCTGACGGCGAGAACGACGAAATCACGCTCTCCGTCGTCAACGGCAACATCGCCGTCAACGGCGTCGAGACGGACCCGGTCATCCCCGCAGACGGCGACGCCGAAATCGTCGTCAATTCCGGCGGCGGCAACGACACGGTCAGCGCCAGCGCGCTGGTCGCCGGGACCTACAAATCGCTCGTCCTGAACGGCGGCGACGGAAATGACCTCCTCACCGGCGGCGCCAACGGCGTTGGCCTCGGCATCAGCGACGTCCTCAACGGGGACGCCGGCAACGACACCCTGACCGGCGGTAAAGGCACCGACACGGTCAACGGCGGTCTCGACGACGACGTGATGATCTGGAACAACGGCGACGCCACCGACGTCAACAACGGCGAAGCCGGCAACGACGAGGTCGTGATCAACGGCAGCCCGAGCGTCGAAACGGGCGACATCAACACCTACCGGCCGGTCAACCCGGCGGACCCCGCCAACCTGCGGGTGCTGTTCGCGCGCACCAACCTGGTCCCCTTCACGGTCAATTTCGATGCCGAGAAGCTCACCGTCAACGGCCTTGCCGGCAACGACACGATGTCGCCGGACGCCGCTGCCCCGACGGGTCTCGCAACGCGCACCGCACTGTCGCTCAACGGCGGCGATGGCAACGACAGCATCACCGGCGGTGACGGCAACGACGTCATCAACGGCGATTTGGGCGATGACAGCCTGATCGGAGCCAAAGGCGCCGACACCGTCAAGGGCGGCGACGGCGACGACCTGATGGTCTGGAACAACGGCGACGGCTCCGACGTCAACGACGGCGATGCGGGTATCGACACCGTCGAAAGCAACGGTGCCCCGGTCGGAGAGACCTACAACTACGAAGCGGCAGCTGGCCGCGTCCTGTTCAAACGAGTCGCGGGCGCTCCTGCGTTCACGATCGACTTCACCGCCGAGAAACTGCTGGTCAACAGCATCGGCGGCGATGACAAATTCGAACAGGTCGGCGCTGGCCTCCTGGCGCCGCTGCTGATCACGATCAACGCTGGCGACGGCCTCGACACGATCAAAGGCAGCGACGGCAGCGACACGCTGAACGGCGATGCCGACAACGACGTGATCGAAAGCCTTGCCGGCGTAGACACGCTCAGCGGCGGCACCGGCAACGACCGACTGGTCGGCGGCGGCGGCGGCGACGCGGTCTCCGGCGGTGACGGCGACGACGTGATGATCTGGAACAACGGCGACGCCACCGACGTCAACAACGGCGAAGCCGGCAACGACGAAGTGGTGATCAACGGTAGCCCGAGCCTCGAAACGGGCGACATCAACACCTACCGCCCGGTGAACGCGGCAGACCCCGCCAACCTGCGGGTGCTGTTCGCTCGCACCAACCTGGTCCCGTTCACGGTCAATTTCGACGCCGAGAAGCTCACCGTCAACGGCCTCGCCGGCAACGACACGATGTCGCCGGACGCCGCTTCCCCGACGGGACTCGCAACGCGCACCACGCTGAGCCTCAGCGGCGGCGATGGCAACGACAGCATCACCGGCGGCGACGGCAACGACGTCATCAACGGTGATTTGGGCAACGACACCCTAATCGGCGGCAAAGGCATCGACACCGTCAGCGGTGGCGACAACAACGACCGGATGATCTGGAACAACGGCGACGGTTCCGACGTCAACGACGGCGATGCCGGCATCGACACCGTCGAAAGCAACGGTGCAGAAGTCGCCGAGACCTACAACTACGAAGCGGCAGCTGGCCGCGTCCTGCTCAAACGGGTCGCGGGCGCTCCGAACTTCACGATCGATTTCACCGCCGAGAACCTGGTTGTCAACAGCCTCGCCGGCACCGACACGTTCGCAGCGACCAGCGGCGGGCTTGCCGGGCTGACCTCGATCACCGTCAATGCCGGCGACGACAACGACACCATCGTCGGTGGCGACGGCGGAGACCGGCTCGTCGGCGGCAAAGGCACCGACACCGTCAACGGTGCGGACGGCGATGACCTGATGGTCTGGAACAACGGCGACGGCTCTGACACCAACGACGGTGATGCGGGTATCGACACCGTCGAAAGCAACGGTGCCGACGTCGCCGAGACCTACAACTACGAAGCCGCGGCTCCCCGCGTCCTGCTCAAACGAGTCGCGGGCGCTCCGGCGTTCACGATCGATTTCACCGCCGAGAGGCTGGTCGTCAACAGCTTCGGCGGCGCTGACACGTTCGAACAGGCCGGCCTCGGAGTCCCGGCGACCCTGATCACCGTCAACGCCGGCAATGACAATGACCTCGTCAAAGGCAGCGAGGGCATCGACTCGCTGAACGGCGACTCCGGCAACGACACGTTGATCGGTGCCAAAGGAAACGACATCGTCAAAGGCGGCGATGGCAACGACCTGATGATCTGGAACCCCGGTGACGGCGATGACGTGAACGATGGTGACGATGGTGTGGACACCGTCGAAAGCAACGGTGCACCCGTCGCCGAGACCTACACCTACGAAGCGGCCGCTGGCCGCGTCCTGTTCAAACGAATCGCGGGTGCTCCGGCGTTCACGATCGATTTCACCGCCGAGGAGCTGCTCGTCAAGAGCATCGGCGGCGATGACACGTTCGAACCGATCGGGGGAGGGCTCGCCCCGCTGGCGATCACGATCGAGGCAGGCATCGGCAACGACACCGTCAAAGGTGGCGACGGCCCTGACGAGCTCAGGGGCGAAGATGGTGCCGACGTACTCAACGGTGGCGCCGGCGACGACCTCCTGCTCGGAGGAATCGAAAACGACCAGATCGCCGGTGGCGACAACGACGACTCCTTGGTCGGCAACGAGGGCGATGACCGCCTCGTCGGCGACAAAGGGCTCGACATCATGCTCGGCGGCAACGACGACGACGTCGTCGTCTGGAACAACGGCGACGCCTCAGACGAAGCCGTCGGCAACGCGGGAGACGACCTCCTCGAGGTCAACGGCGCACCGGTTGGCGACGACCTGAAACTCGTCGTCGGGGGGTTCGAACGGACGAACCTCGTCCCGTTCACCATCGAGCTGGACGGGGACAGCGGCGAATTCGAGCAGGTCTCGGTCAACTCGGGAGGCGGCGCCGATACGTTCGCCGTTTCACCCGGCCTGGCCGGGCTCCTCGTGTCCGCCAACGGCGGTGACGGCAACGACGAGCTATCGGGCTCCGTGGAGACCGACAGCTTCGCCGGTGACGCGGGCGACGACACGCTGCTCGCGGGTGCTGCCAACGACACCGTCAACGGCGGCGCCGGAGAAGACGAAGTCGACGGCCAGGACGGCAACGACCAGCTGGCCACCCGCGACGGGCAGAGCGACGTCGTGCACGGCGGTGCGGGCACCGATAGCGCCGTCACCGACGCGCTCACGGTCGACTTGGTCGACGGGGTCGAGAACCTCGACGCGACTCAGGTTCCGGGACCGGCGGCCCCGCCGCCCCCCATCAAAGTCACGCCTCCGCCTCCGACCCCCGACAGGGTCGCGCTGCTGCCGAAGCTCGGCAAGGTCGCGGTCGCGGCGAGCGGCAAGAAGCTGGTCGCGAAGGTCCCGGTCTCCTGCCCGGCGACTGAGGCCGGTGGGTGCCGGACGACCCTGAAAGTCGAGACCAAGGCGGGCCGCAAGGCCGTCGGGTCGAAGACCCTCAGGCTCGCTGCCGGCGCCAGGACGACCGCGTCGATCAACATCGCGCCCGGCGCCGCGAAGCTCGCGGTCAACGGCAAGCTCGCGGTCCGGCTCCGGATCACGAGCACCGACGCGGCTGGCAATACCGCCAACCGCACGGTTGCGATCACCCTGAAGCTCCCGCGCTCCTAGAGGCGGGCAGTCGGAATCGAGAAAAGGCCCCGCCGCGAGGCGGGGCCTTTTCTTTGCCTGCCTTTGGAGGCCTGGAAGGAATCCGCAGCCCGGGCGTCCCTGTGTATAGATGCGTTCCCTCGCCTTCGCGCCCCTCCTGCTCTTGATCTTCGCGGCCTCAGCCGGGGCGGCGGTGACGAACGAAGTCGTGGGGAACACGCTGACCGTGAGGGGAGACGGCGAGCTCGACGCCATCGACCTGGCGGTTATCGACGGCAGGATCGCCATCAACGGCATTCCCACCGCCCTCGCCGCGGATGCGAACGCCGAAATCCTCGTGGAACCGGGTGGCGGTCGCGACCTAGTCGACGCCAAGGCACTCGCCGCCGGAACCTACAAGTCCCTGCAGCTGATCGGCGGCGAGGGAGATGACTCGATGGCCGGCGGGGCCGGGACCGACACGCTCGATGGAGACAGCGGCGCGGACGTGCTGGGGGGCTTCAAGGGGGCGGACACCATCCTCGGCGGCGAAGGCAACGACAGCATCGTCTGGAACGAAGGAGATGGCGACGACGAAGCAATTGGAGGCGCCGGCCAGTTCGACCTCCTCGGGGTCAATGCCTCTGACGCCGACGGCGACGAGCTCGAGCTCGTCGCCGAGCCGACCGCCAGGTTCGAACGCAGGAACCTCGTTCCCTTCGCGATCGACATGCCAGGCGGCCAGGAGGATTTGGAGCAGATCTCCGTGGACCTTCGGGGCGGCAACGACACCTTCACCACCGCGTCGGGCCTGCCCGAAATGCACGTCCTCCTCATCGGCGGGCCCGGCGAGGACCAGATCACTGGTGGGGACGCTGCCGACCAGCTCTTCGGCGGCGAAGGCGACGACATCATCGACGGCGGAGGGAGCGGCGATGTCCTGTTCGGCCAGGTAGGTGACGACCGCATCGTCGGTGGCGCGGGCGACGATTTCATCGACGGCAACGAGGGAGGCGACCGCATCGTCGGCGACGGCGGTCCCGACTTCGTCCTCGGTGGCGGGGACGATGACGTCGTCATCTGGAACGACGGCGATGGGAGCGAGGAAGCCCAGGGCGAAAGAGGCTTTGATCGCCTCGAGGTCAACGGGTCGGAGACCGAAGGAGACGTACTCGAGCTGGCCGTCGAGGAAACCACGAAGCTCAGGCGGACCAACCTCGATCCTTTCACGCTCAAGCTCCCCGAATTCGAGGAAGTCGCGATGAGGGCCGGAGGCGGCAACGACGCCCTTGGCGTCTCGCCCGGCCTCACCGGGCTGCGGGTGTCCGCCGATGGCGGTCCGGGCGACGACGTGCTGAACGGCTCCGAAGAGCCCGACGAATTCCTCGGTGGCCCCGGCGAGGACACGCTCTCGGCGGGCGCCGGCGAGGACCTGCTGATGGCCCGCGACCGGCAGAGCGACATCGTCCGCGGCGGAGACGGCGAGGACAGCGCCCAGACCGACGAGGTCACGGTTGACGCCATCGACGGAGTCGAGCATCTCGACGCGACTCCGCCCCCGCCCGGGGGGCCTCCCCCACCCCCGCTTCAGCCCCCGGCCGATCGGCCGCCGGCACCGGTTCAGCCCCCACCGGCCCTCGACACCATCGCCCTGCTGCCAAGGCTCGGCAAAGTCGCGCTCGCCGCGAGCAGCAGGAAGCTGCTCGCAAAGGTCCCGGTCTCCTGCCCGGCCGAGGAGGCCGGTGGCTGCCGGACGACCCTGACTCTGAAAACCGCCAAGCCTCTCCCCGGCACGGTGATCGGGTCGAGGACCGTCGGCCTCGCCCCCGCGGGCCGGACGACGGCATCGATCCACATCTCCCCGCGCGCCGCCGCGCTCGCTAAAAACGGCAGGCTCCCGGTCCGGATCGGGATCGCGAGCACCGACGCGGCGGGCAATACCGCCAACCGGACGGTCGCGGCGACGCTGCGACTGCCACGTCGCCGCTAGATCTAGATACGGAGCGCCGCAACTAAGCCGGCGAAGGCGGCAACCATGCCGGCCAGCCCCACGAACATCGATCGCTGGAACTCGTGGAGCGCCGACTCGATGCCGAGCATGCGCTCGCCAACCTGATCGATGCGCTGATTTACCTCTCCGAACCGCCGATCGACTTCCTCGAACTGTCGCCCGACCTCGTCGAACTTGCGGTCGACTTTGTCCCCCAGGCGGTCGAAGCGTTCATTGACTCGGTCGAAGCGTTCATCCGTCCGGTCGAAGCGTTCATCCGTCCGCGACTCAAGGTGGTCGAAGCGTTCGTCCATCCGCGACTCGAGGTGATCGAGACGGTCATCGCTCCAGCTGCTTCTCGGCTGCTCCATGGTCTGCACGATAGCAGACAATACATTACATCCGAATCGAGGGCGCTAGACGTTGCGCGAGTCCGCGAGCTCGACCAGCTTCGCCGCGGGAACCTGATCGGAGGCGACGATCACGCAGGTGTGGCCCTGCTGAGTCCAGGTGACGACGGTCCCCCGGTCGGCGCTGGAGACGTGGTAGGTGTTGCCGTCGCGGACGACCTCGCGGCCGGTGGGAGCGTCGTCGAGCGGGGCGCCGCCGACGACCGAGTAGCCGAGCCGGGCGCCATCGGAGTCGCGGTAGAAGACGGTGGTGACGTTCCGGCCCGAGACCTCGTCCTCGCGGCGCCCGACGGCCGTGACGTCGAACTTGTCCTCCCAGTCGGGGAAGTCGATCGCGCCGACGCCGGCATCGAGGACCGGCGGGTTGCCGCCGACCGATGCGGGCGCGGATTGGGTCGGGGAGAGCGTGGCGACCGCATCGACGTCGGCGAGCGACGGTTCGCCGGTGCCGCCGCCGGCCTGGATCGCGATCCCGGCGACGACCAGCGCCAGCGCCGCGGCGCCGGTGCCGAAGGCCGCGACCCGGTGGCGCCGCCAGAACGGCGCCTGCTGCGGCCGAGCCGCCCGGGCGCGGTCGGCCTCGATCCGCTCGCGCAGCGACTGCGGGGCCTGAACTCGCGCGACCTCGGCCTTGACCAGCGCCTCGCCCTTCCGCGCCAGCGCCATCTCCTCGTCGCTCATCCGGATGTCGTCTCTTTCGCCCATAGCTCAGCTTCTACCTACATTGACGCCATCGGGGGCCGATTCCATCCCGCGGGCGACCTTTGCCCGGGCCCGGAAGACCCGCGAGGTGATCGTCGCCTCCTTGGCGTCGAGCAGCTCGGCGGCCTCGGCGTAGGTGAGACCTGCCACGTCGACCGCGACCAGGGCGTCGCGGAAGGGCTCCTCGAGGGCGGCGATCAGGCCGAACACCTCGCGCGTCTCCACCGCCTGCTCGGGCCTGGTGGCCGAGCTGCGATCGACCGCCTCGGGCCGTTCGTGCAGCGGCTCCGACGCGAGCTGCCGGCCGGCGCTGCGCCGCGAGCTGACGAAGGTGTTGCGCAGGACCTGGAGCAGATAGCCGAGGTCGTCCTCGTTGCGGATCCGCCGCGGCTTCGCCAGCACACGGGCGAAAGTCTCCTGCACCAGGTCCTCGGCGTCGACCCGCGATCCGGACATCGCCCAGGCGGCGCGGAAGAGTCGATCCACGTGGTCGCCCAGGGTGCCGGGGTCAAGTAAACGCCCTGTTTCGTTCACCGCCTGCGAGCTTAACGAGCGTCTCGACCGAGGCCGCCGCGCCGGGTGGACAGACCCGTCCTTTCGGCCATCCAGCGTGCGCCGACGGTGTCGGTGAGGCCGTGGGCGACGATCGAGGCGACGATCGCGATCGCGGCAATGTCGAAGATCAGCTCGCCCTCGCCGACCCCCGACTTCAGCACGAAGAGGGCGAAGAGCATCGACGCCACGCCCTTGGGGCCGAACCAGGCCATGAACAGCTTCTCCGAGCGCGGGATGCCGGTGCGCAGGAAGGAGAGCAGCACCGCCGCCGGGCGGGCGAGGAGCAGCGCGAAGAGGACGAACACGACCAGCGGCGGAATGCTGTGGTCGAAGCCGGTGGCGACGATCAGCCCGCCGAAGACGAAGAAGGTGAGGACCTGCAGGATCGCGCTGGCGTTCTCGGCGAACTCGGCGAAGCCGTCGGGCACCTCGCGCTCGCTCGCCGCCATCGCGATCCCGCAGACGAAGGCCGCGATCAGTCCGTTGCCGATCGTGACTTCGGCCAGGCCGAAGGCGAAGAGGGCGAACCCGACCGCGTAGATCCCCTCGTACTTGGCGGTGAGGCCGCCGCCCGGCAGCCGGTGGTGCAGGCGCCCGGCGAGCATCCCGAGCGCTACGCCTATCGCCGCTCCGACCACCGCCTCGCCGGCGAGCTTCGCCGCTTCGCTCCCGGCGTCCCCTCCCGGAGAGGCGAGGACGAGGAAGAAGAGGACGAAGGGCAGCGCGAGACCGTCGTTGAGGCCGGACTCCAGGTTGAGGGTGTGGCGGACCTTGCTGGGGACCAGCCGCGAGGTGACCACCGCCGAGGTGACGACCGGGTCGGTCGGCGAGAGCACCGCCGCGAGCAGGAAGGCCTCGGCCCAGCCGAGCTCGGGGAAGAGCGCCTTCGCCGCCAGCGCCAGCATCGCCATCGTGATCGGCATCGCGATCACCAGCGCGCGCGCCACCGGTCCCCAGTGGCGGCGCAGCAGCTCCCGCTCGACGAACATCCCGTCGGAGAAGAGGGTGAGGATCAGCGCCAGCTCGACCAGCTGGACGACCCCCTCGTCGGTCGCGTCGACGTTGACGGCGCCGGTCGCGGCCAGGGCGATGCCGAGGGCGACGGACAGCACCGAGGCCGACAGCACCGTCCCCTTCATCACCCCCGAGAGCGCGGCGACGACCGCGAGCAGGCCCCCGAACAGCAGCAGGGCCTCGGCGAAACCGATGTCCACCGGCTAGGCCCGGACGCCCAGGAGTTTGCGTTCGACCAGCAGCTCGGCGACCTGGACGGCGTTGGTGGCGGCGCCCTTGCGCAGGTTGTCGGAGACGATCCACATGTCGAGGGCCCTCTCGTTGCCGGGGTCGCGGCGGATGCGGCCGACGAACACGTCGTCCTTGCCGGCGGCCTCGATCGCCATCGGGTAGCGCGCCGCGGCGGGATCGTCGAGGACGGTCACGCCGGGGGCCGCGGAGAGCAGCTCCCGCGCCCGCTCGGGGTCGAGCGGCTTCTTCGTCTCGACGTTGACCGCCTCCGAGTGGCCGGTGACCACCGGCACCCGCACGCAGGTGGCGCTGACCCTGATCGCCTCGTCGCCGAGAATCTTGCGGGTCTCGTTGATCAGCTTGCGCTCCTCGTCGGTGTGGTCGTCGCCGTCGGGGAAGCTGCCGGCCTGGGGCAGCGCGTTGAAGGCGATCTCGTGGGGATACACGTCCGCGTCGGCATCGCCGCCGTCGAGCACCGCCCGCGACTGGCCGAGCAGCTCGTCGATCGCCTGCTTGCCGGTGCCGGAGACGGCCTGGTAGGTGGAGATCACCAGCCGCTCGATCCCGGCCTCGTCGTAGAGCGGCTTCAGCGCCACCACCATCTGCATGGTCGAGCAGTTCGGGTTGGCGACGATCCCGCTGTGGCCCTCGGCCGCCTCGGGATTGACCTCGGCGACGACCAGCGGGACGTCGTCGTGCATGCGCCAGTAGCTGGTGTTGTCGACGACGGTCGCGCCGGCCGCGACCAGGCGCGGCGTCCACTCGGCGCTGATCGCGCCTCCCGCCGAGGAGAGCACCAGGTCGAGCCCCTGGATCGAGTCCTCGCTCAGCACCTGACAGGTGAGCGCCGAGCCGTTCCACTCCAGCGACTTTCCAGCCGAGCGCTCGGAGGCGAAGGGGACCACCTCGGTCACCGGAAAGTCTCGCTGCGCGAGCAGCTCGAGGATCGTGGTGCCGACCAGCCCGGTCGCACCCAGCACCCCGACTCTGTATCCGTCGCCGGTCATCGCGCGAGTATGACCGCGCTCAGCCGGCGACCGTGGGCCGGTGATCGGGACCGGTCGGGTCCTCGGGGGCGATCGCGTCGGCGCCCAGCTCGAACGCCTTGTGCAGGGCGTTGACGGCGTCGGGGACGCGGTCGGCCGAGATGACGCAGGAGATCTTGATCGGCGAGGTGGAGATCATCTCGATGTTGATCCTTTCGGCGCCGAGCACCTCGAAGACCTTGGCGGCGACGCCGGGGTGCGAGCGCATGCCGGCGCCGACGATCGAGACCTTGCCGATCCGCTCGTCGGTGCGGATGCCGCTGGAGACGTCGCCGAGCGCGGCGATCGTGTCTGTAGCGGTCGCCAGGTCGGCGCGGTCGACGGTGAAGGAGAGGTCGGCGAGCTGGTCACCACCCACCGGCTCGTTCTGGATGATCACGTCGACGTTGACGTGGGCCTCGGCCAGCGCGTGGAAGATGCGGCCGGCGACGCCGGGCTCGTCGCGGACACCGGTCAGCGTCACGCGGGCCTCCGCGTCGGAGTGGGTCACGGCGGTTACGAAGGGCTGCTCCATGGTCTCTTCCTCTGAAACTACGAGGGTACCGGGGCCGTCCTCGAAGCTGCTGCGGCAGTGGATGCGGACGCCGTGGTTGCGGGCGTACTCGACCGAGCGCAGCTGCAGCACCTTGGCTCCCGAGGCCGACATCTCGAGCATCTCCTCGAAGGAGACGCGGGCGAGCTTGCGGGCGCCCTCGACGATCCTCGGGTCGGCGCTGAAGACCCCGGCGACGTCGGTGTAGATCTCGCAGACGCCGGCGCGCAGGGCCGCCGCAAGCGCCACCGCGGTCGTGTCGGAGCCGCCGCGGCCGAGCGTGGTGACGTCGCGGCTGTCGGTGGAGACGCCCTGGAACCCGGCGACGAGGACGATCCGGTCCTGCTCCAGCGCCTGGCTGATCCGGTCGGCGCGGACGTCGATGATCCTCGCCTTGGTGTGGGAGGAGTCGGTGACGATCCCGGCCTGGGACCCGGTCAGGGAGATCGCCTCGTGGCCCATGTCGTGGATCGCCATCGCGCACAGCGCGCAGGAGATCCGCTCCCCGGTCGAGAGCAGCATGTCCATCTCCCGGGCGACCGGGCGCTCGGAGATCTCGCGGGCCTGGGCTAGGAGTTCGTCGGTGGTCTTGCCCCTCGCCGAGAGCACGGCGACGACCCTGTTGCCGGACTCCCGCGCGGCGACGATCCGGCCGGCGGCGCGTTTGATCTGCTCGGCCCCGGCGACCGAGGTGCCGCCGAACTTCATCACGACGATTTCCGATCCAGCTTCACTCATGACGCTTTGAGGATAGTGGCGGGCGTCCCCTGCCTACTCGGCCCCGCCGAGGTTGCCGAGCATCGCCTTTTCCGCCATCCGGATCAGGCCGAGGCCGCTGTGCGGGCGCATGTCGCTGCTGCGCACGCGGACGTGGGAGCCGTGCGGGCCGACCACCTCGACGATCGTGCAGACGTCGCCGATTTCGCAGTCCTCGCCGTAGTCACCTTCGATCGCCTCCATCTGCTCGGCCACGACCCGGCCGATCTTGCTCTGGTCGAGCGACACAGTGTGCCCCTTTCTCCGCCCTCGCTTGACAGGTCGAGCACGACAATAGGCGATGCGAAGCGGCAGACCGGCCGGGTCCGAACGCCGGCTAGGCGAAGGCCTGGGCGGCGCGGCGGCGGAGGTCCGCGTTGAGCATCCCGGTGACCTGGCTCGGGGCCTCGCCCGCGGAGGGCACGGCGTCGCCGATCAGGCCGGTGGCGCGAAAGCCGAAGAGCGGCGCGTCGAAGCCCAGCTCGCGGATCTTGCGGACCAGCCGGACGGCGCTCTGGGTGTCCGCGCCGGGCCCGCAGAGGACGATCGCGGTCGGCTCCAGCGCGGCGAGGGCGCGCTCCAGCCGCTCGTCGCCAAGCTCGTTGGAAAGCACCAGGACGCGGAAGCCGGCGCGTCGCAGCGCCAGGTCCAGCGCCTGTGCGTGGACCTCCTCGGCGTCCTCGCCGGCGCTCGCGTCTAGCAGCAGGATGCCGGCCGGGCGCGAGGCGGCGGCGGCGAGGCGGCGAGCGCCGTGCAGCCAGCCGGCGGCCCAGCGCGAGGCGAACTCGAGCTCGGCCTCGCGGCCCGGGTCGGCAGCCAGATCGTCGATCGCCGGCAGCAGCATCTCCTCCACGGTCCGCTCCAACGGCCGCAGGGCGAGGCTTTCCTCGATCACGAGGTCGGCCGCGGCCTCGTCGAAGCTCTCGAAGGCGGCGAGCAGGCTGCCGCCGCTGGCCGGCGCCGACTGGCGCTGGCGCGCAAGTTCGATCGCCGAGGAGATGTTGCCGGTCTCCGCCAGCGCGTCGCGCAGCGTCTGCAGCTCGACCAGCTCGTAGTTGCGGTGGTTGCCGACCGTGCGCTTCGGGGTCGGGTAGCCGTAACGGCGCTCCCAGCTGCGGAGCGTGTTGGGGCTGACGCCGAGGACTTCGGCCGCTGCGTTGGTTCGGATTCCGGGCATCTTTAAAAGGGGTGGCTTTGCAGCCTATTCGCGGCTGCGGAGCGATTCTCCCACCGAAAATTCAGGTTTACATCAGTTATCGGCAGATTTCGGGAATCTGTCAGCGATCTTGCAAGGCGCCCATGCCCACGGGCTGCCCCACCGCGCGTGCCCGCCACATCGCCGCGTCCGCCTTGCGCAGCAGCTCCTCGGCGTCAGCGCCGTGCTCGGGGCAGGAGACGACCCCGGCGACGATGCTGATCCGCAGGCCCCCCGCCCGCTCCAGCTCCTCGAGCTTGGCCAGCAGCCGCTCCGCCATCTGCATCCCTTCGACCGTACGCAGGTTCGGCGCCAGCACGCAGATCGCGTCCTCCTCCAGCCGGAACGCTTCGTCGACGATGCGGATGCTGTCGCGCAGCGCCGCTCCGACGATCGAGAGCACCGTCTCTGTGCCGCCGGCGGGGCCGCCGTTGCGCGCATCCGGGCCGGACGCGTCGAAGACGGCGAGGCCGAACGGGTGCCCGTAGCGGCGGTTGGTCTCGACCAGCTGCTCGAGCCGGCGCCGCATGTGGCCGGGGTGGTAGAGGCTGGCGAGCTCTCGCGGCTCGGGCAGGTCCCCGTCCGGCTCGCCTGGGGAGGGCGCGGTTGCCGGCTCCCCGGGGTTGGCCGCCGGATCGGCGGCCGTGGCAACCGCGTCCACCGCGGACGCGGTCACGCCGCCGAAATCGACAGCCAGCCGTTGAGTGGCCTCGGCGAGGGCCTCGCTATCTGTTCCCAGCTCGTCCCGCAATCTTCCAATCAGGTCGGCATGGAGAGCCGAGACCTTGAGCGCGAGCCGCCCGGCGGGGGAGCCGGTTCCGGACCCGTTCTGCGATTGCGATTCGCCCACCACGCTCTGACCTTGCCGGACGGAACGGACGCCGGACTGGCAAAAAGTCGGAGTTTGCGAAATGACGGTCGTCCAGAACGAGTATCCGGTTCGCGCTCAATCCAGACTTCGCCGGCCCGCCAGGGCCTTGCCGAGCGTCACCTCGTCGGCGTGCTCGAGGTCGGCGCCCACCGGCAGCCCGCTGGCGAGCCGGGTGACGCTGACCTGGCCGCGCAGCCGTTCGGCGATGTGGAGCGCGGTCGCCTCGCCGGTCGTGGTGGGGTTGGTGGCGAGGACGACCTCGGCGATCCCGCCCCGCTCCACCCGTCGCAGCAGCTCGGCGATCTTCAGGTCCTCGGCGTCGACGCCGTCGATCGGCGAGAGCGCGCCGCCGAGCACGTGGTAGAGGCCGCGGTATTCGTGGGTGCGCTCGATCGGGATCACGTCGGCGGGCTCCTCGACTACGCAGATGATCGAGCGGTCGCGATTCTGGTCGGCGCAGATCCGGCAGACCGGGCCCTCGGCGAGGTTGAAGCACTCCTCGCAGAGTCCGACCTTCTCCTTCACTTCGCGGATCGCCTCGCCGAGCGCGAAGGCCTCTTCGTCGGGAGCGCGCAGCAGGTGGAAGGCGAGCCGCTGGGCGGTTCGCTGGCCGATCCCCGGCAGGCGCGAAAGCTCGGCCACGAGGCGGGCGAGCGGAGCCGGTCCCTCGGTGCTCAACCCCCCAGGGCCCCCATGCCGCCGCCGAGCCCACCGGTGATGCCGCCCATTTTCGAGCTGGCCAGCTCCTGCGCGGCGCGCAGGGCCTCGTTTACCGCGGCCTGGACCATCTCCGCCAGCATCTCGGCCTCCTCGGGGTCGATCGCCTCGGGGTCGATCGCGATCTCCCTCAGGGTCAGGTCGCCGCCCATCTTCACCTTGACCATGCCGCCGCCGGCGCTCGCCTCGACGACTTCGTCCTTGAGCTGCTCCTGGGCGGCCAGCATCTCGTTCTGCATCTGCTGGGCCTGCTTCATCAGGGCGTTGACGTCGAAGCCTCCCGGTCCTCCTCCTCGAGTCACCTAACTGACCTCCTCCGCGTCGAACTCGCTCTTCAGCCGCTGCAGCAGCTCTTCCTCGTCCACGATCTTCCCGCCCTCGTCGGCGGCGGGCGGAGCCGACTCGTCCTCGCCGTCGGCAAGCACATAGGTGGGCTTCAGGCTCTCTCCGGCGACGGCCTCGAGAGCCTCGGCCACCCGGTCGCGCTGCTCGGGAGTCTCGGCCTTGCGTTTGTTGAAGGTGGCACCGGCGGGAAAGCTGATCTCGACGATCTTCCCGGCCGGGTCGTAACCCACCGGCCTCGCCTCCTCGAAGAACGCTGCAAGCGCTGGCGCCGTCTTCCCCAACTGATCCAGGACCGCCGGCCAAATACTCCGCAGCTTCTCCAGGGTCAGCTCTGAGGCGCTCCGGTCCGCGGGTCCTGTCCCGGCCGGAGCCTGCTCATCCTCCTCGGGCTGCTCTATCTCGTCAGCTGGCGGGGGGTCTGCCGCGGGTGGCGCCGTAGGGGGGCCCGCCTCCGAGGAAGCTTTAGCTACCGGAGGAGGTGGGGGGTCCCCTGCGGCGACAGGACCCGCGGCCTGACCGGCCCCGAGCTGTCCCTCCAACCGCTCGATCCTGCGCAGCAGTCCCTCGGTGCTCGGATCAAGGTCTGGTCGTGCAGCCTTCAAGCAGCGCGATCTCGACCGCCATGCGCGCGTCGTCCCCCTCACGAACAGCAGTTAAGGCATTCGCCAGCTCGTCGATCGTCCGGACCAGCGTCGCTGGGCCGATCGCGCCGGCCTGGGCCTGCAGTCGGGCGGCGTCGGTCGCGGTGACGACGAAGGAGGCGGGCACCTCGCCGGTGGTCTGGGTGATCAGCAGGTGGCGCAGGTGGGCGAGCAGGTCGCGGGCGAACTGCGAGGGGTCCCGGCCCGAGCGGGCCATCTTCTCGACCCCGAGCAGGACGGCCTTCGGGTCCTCGGCGACGACCGCGTCGACCGCGTCGAAGAGCAGCTCCGCGTCGGCGGCGCCGAGGATCTGCAGGACGTCGTCGAGTTCGACGTGGCTGCCGCCGTAGGCGACCAGCTGGTCGAGCGTGCCGAGCGCGTCGCGGAAGCTGCCGGAGGCCGAGCGAGCGATCATCGCCACCGCCCCCTCGTCGACCTCGATCGACTCGGCGGCGGCGACCCGGTCGAGCACCTCGGAGATCTGCTCCAGCGAGGGGCGCTGGAAGTCGAAGCGCTGGCAGCGGTCGGCGATCGTCGCCATCACCTTGTGCGACTCGGTGGTGGCGAGGACGAAGACGGTGTTCGGCGGCGGCTCCTCGAGCGTCTTCAGGAAGGCGTTCCACGCCTCCTTGGTCAGCATGTGGGCCTCGTCGAGGATGTAGACCTTCCAGTGGCCGCCGGCGGGGGCGTAGGCGACGCGCTCGCGCAGGTCGCGGACGTCGTCGACGGAGCGGTTGGAGGCGGCGTCCATCTCGATCACGTCGATCGAGGTGCCGGAGGCGATCGTCACGCAGGACTCGCATTCCCCGCAGGGGGTGACGGTCGGCCCGCCGCGCTCGCAGTTGAGCGAGCGGGCGAGGATCTTCGCCATCGAGGTCTTGCCGGTCCCGCGCGAGCCGACGAACAGGTAGGCGTGGTGGACCTTGTCCTGCTCGACCGCGTTGCGCAGGGTTCGGACCACGTGCTGCTGGCCCACCACCTCCTCGAAGGAGCCCGGGCGGTGGCGGCGGTAGAGGGAGGTCGAATCGGCGCTCATCGGGACTCCGGCCAGTGTATCCACGGGCCGGGCGCGCCCATGAGGGGTGTCTGAGCAAAGGGGGGCTATAGACCCCTTTTCCTCAGACACCCCCCTTCGGGGGGCCGCCCCGGTACCGTGCGCGCGTGCCACCGAGGGTCTCCAGCTGGCTGGTGCCGGCCGCCTGGGTCGCCGCGGTGACCGCGGCGCTGCTGCTCGTCTTCCCGGTCGGCTTCCCCAACTACGACACGATCTACGCCCTCGTCTGGGGACGCGAACTGGCGCACGGGCATGAGCCCGGACTACGGCGCCGCCCTCCCCCCCACCCCGCACCCGCTCGCCGACCTGCTCGGGCTCCTCGCCACCCCGCTCGGCGACGGCGCGATCACGGTGACGATGATCGTCGCCTACGCCTCGCTGGGGCTGATCGGCTACCTCGTCTACCGGCTCGGCTCGCTCTGGTTCGACCGCTGGATCGGCGCCGTCGCCGCCGCGATCGTCCTCACCCGCGCCCCCTTCCTCTCCAACGGCCTGCGCGCCTACATCGACCTCCCCTACATCGCCCTCTGCCTCGGCGCGCTGGCGATCGAGGCGAAGCGCCCGCGCGCCGGCTGGCCGGTGCTGGCGCTGCTCGCCCTGGCGGGCCTGCTGCGCCCGGAGGCCTGGCTCTTCGCCGGCGTCTACTGGCTGTGGCTGGCGCTCGATCTCCGCCGGGGGCAAGCTTCGCCGACGGGCCTCAAACACACCCATATAGAGGGAAATCGGCCCATCGGCACGCTGTGGGGGTGGACCCTGCGCTGGAGGGGCGAGCGGACGCCATGGGAGCTCGCCTGGCTCGCGATCCTCGCGGCCGCCGGCCCGGTTCTCTGGGTGCTCTTCGACGCGATCACCACCGGCGACCCGCTCTACTCGCTGACCGGCACCCAGGAGACGGTCGAGACGCTGGAGCGGCAGACCGGCCCGGTCGACCTCGTCCTCTACGGCCCGCGCCGCCTCGGCGAAGTGCTGCAGTGGCCGGGGATGGTCGGTGCCGCTGGGCGGCGTCGTCCTCGGCCTCGCCTTCCTGCGCAGGCGCTCGGCGCTCGGTCTCGTCGCCACCGGCCTGGCGCTGCTCGCCTTCGCGCTGCTGGCCTGCGCCGGCCTGGCGATCATCGCCCGCTACACGATGCTGGCCGCGGCGGTGCTGGCGATCTTCGCCGCCCTCGCCCTGCTCGGCTGGCGGCTGCTGGAGCCCGGCGACCCCTGGCGGCGGCGCTGGCAGTGGTTCGCCGCCCTGGTCGCGCTGATGTTCGTCGCCTGGCTGCCGAACCAGTGGGACCTCGACTCAACCGTCCACCGCGACCTCGAGAACCAGGCGCGGATCGAGGATGACCTCACCGACCTCGTCGACGCCGGCGCCTTCGAGCCGCTCTGCGGCCCGATCGCGGTCCCCAACCACCGCGCCGTCCCCCGTCTCGCCTTCGGGCTCGACATCGAGCCGACCGAGATCCTCAGCGCCAGCGAGGAAGGAATCCCCGGCCGCGGCTACTTCCTCGACCCGGCCAGCCCCTTCGTCATCCACAACTTCATCCTCGACCCCAACGATCCGACCCGCTTCTCGCTCGACCCGCCACCGCGCTTCCAGCCGGTCGCGCGCAACGAGTCCTGGCGCGTCTACCGCCGCTGCTAGCCGCGCTCGACCGCCTCGACGGCGGCGTGGGTCGAGGCGGCGAGGTCGGGATCGCCGAGATCGACCCGCGGCGGCAGCTCGACGTGGAGGTCGTCGGATGGATCGATCCGGGCCCGCAACCGGCGCGCGCGGGAATCGAGCACGTGGCCGCCGCGCCCGCGGTCCTCGCTGATGAAGTGCAGGTGGTAGCCGCCGACCTCGATCCCCTCGGCGTAGGTGGGGAAGCGGAAGCCGAGCATCGTCCCCACCACGTCCTCCAGCTCGAAGACGTGCTGCTCGGCGACCACCTCGGTCAGCGGCCGGTACGGCGGCTGCTGGCCGGGGACCGAGCGCGCCCGGACGAGGTCGAAGCGCCCGTCGAGGCGGACCGCGCACGAGGAGGCGCCGTCCGGGACCAGCCCGTCGAGCCGCTCCAGCAGCTCTGTGTGGGAGAGGTCGCCGTCGATCCGCGCCTCGACGGTGGGTTCGAACCTGGTGACGACCGCGAACGGGGTCTTCGCCCCTGCCGGCACCGAATGAATCGCGCCGTCGACGTCGGCCCGGTAGAAGGCGCCGTCGATCGCGATCATCTCGCCGTCGAGGCCGTTCAGCGTCCCCAGGCCGAAGTCCCCGTGCTCGGCCAGCTCGGCGAAGCTGAGGTCGCCGTCGAAGGCGCCGTCGAGCAGCGCCCCGATCGTCGAGGCCTGGAAGAGGACGTGCGGATCCCGCTCCGCGTGCAGCTCCGCGCGCCGCATCGACTCCACGTGCAGCGAGCGGATCCAGCGCTCGTCGAGCATGCGTGGAAGTCTTGCCGATGTGGGTAGCCGGCGTCACCTGCAAGCATCAGGGCCAATGGCGGCGATAGAGCTGAGCGGCGTTGTCAAGACTTTCGGCCCGATCACGGCGGTCGACGGTCTCGACCTCGAGGTGCCGGAAGGCATCTGCCTCGGCCTGCTCGGGCCCAACGGCGCCGGCAAGTCGACGACGATGCGGCTGCTGACCGGCCAGGCGATCGCCGACGCCGGCGAGCTGCGGGTGCTCGGCCACGAGCTGCCCGGCAACGCCAAGGCCGCGAGGGCGGAGATGGGCGTGGTGCCGCAGCTCGACAACCTCGACATCGACGTCACCGTCGAGGAGAACCTGGCGATCTTCGCCCGCCTCTACCGGGTGCCCGACGTCGGCGCGGCGGTCGACGCTGCGCTCGACCTCGCCCGTCTGCGCGAGCGCCGCAAGGACGCGGTCGAGGAGCTCTCCGGCGGCATGCGCCGCCGCCTGCTGCTGGCCCGCGGCCTGGTGCACGAGCCGCGCCTGATCCTGCTCGACGAGCCGACCGTCGGCCTCGACCCGCAGATCCGCACCGAGCTTTGGACCCTGATCGGCAACCTGAAATCGCGCGGCACGACGATCCTGATGTCGACCCACTACATCGAGGAGGCCGAGCGCCTCGCCGACGAGGTGGCGGTGATGGCCGCCGGCCGGATCATCAGCCGCGGCCGGCCGGCCGAGCTGATCCTCGAGCACGCCGGCGAGCAGACCGCCGAGGTCTACGGGCCGCCGGAACGCCTCGCCGAGGTCCGCTCCGCCGCCGAGGCCAGCGGTCTCCCGGTCCGCCCCGCCGGCCCGGCGATCGCGATCGTCGGCTCCGAGCGCGGCGGCAACGGCGCCATCCCCGAGGACGCGATCCACCGTGCCGCCACGCTCGAGGACGTCTTCGTGCTGCTCACCGGGGAGGAGGCGGAGTGAGCGCCGAGGCGCGGACGATGAGGCGGCTGGAACCGGCGGCGATCGCCGGGATCATGAGCCGCGAGGCCGCCAACTTCCGCACCTACTGGAAGGGGACGACCTTCTCCAGCGTGCTGGAACCGATCGTCTACCTGCTCGCCTTCGGGCTCGGGCTGAGCGCGACCCTGGTGGACGAAGTCAACGGCGTCCCCTACATCGAGTTCGTCGGCACCGGCATGGTGGCGACCGCGGTGATCTTCTCCAGCGCCCTGCCGGCGATGTTCGGCACCTTCGTCAAGCACCGCTTCCAGAACACCTACGACGCGATCCTGGCGGCGCCGGTCGACGTCGAAGAGCTGGTCACGGCAGAGATGCTGTGGATCGGGCTCCGGGCGGGCATCTACGGCTGCGTCCCGCTGCTGGTCACGATCGCCTTCGGCCTAGACCCGGCACCGGGGATGCTGCTGGTGCCGCTGTTCTGCTTCGTCACCGCGCTCGGCTTCGCCGGGTTCGGGGTGGCGATGGCGGCGACCGTGGCCAAGATCGACCAGTTCAACTACGTGACCGCGCTGTTCATCACCCCGCTCTTCCTAGTCGCCGGCACCTTCTTCCCGATCGACGGCCTGCCCGAGGGGGTGCAGGTCGTCGCCCAGGCCAACCCTCTCCTGCAGCTGGTCGAACTGGTCCGCGGCGGCGCCTTCGGCTTCGAGGCGGTCGACCTCGCCCGCTTCGCCTTCCTCGTCGCGTTCGCGGTGACCACCTGGCGGATCGCGATCAGGCAGATGAAGGCGCGCCTGATCGACTGAGCGCCCCGACGTCGCACTTCCCTCCGGATACCGGGAGGAAATGCGACATCGAAAACGGACCGTGCACCCGCCTTCGAAGCGAGGTCACCGGGCGTGTCCGTCGTTTTTGGCTCTTGCCGGGCTCACCTGCGGCACCCGCGGCATCCGCTTAAGGCTGCTTCCTTCCGGACCTGACCTGATTCGCGTGCCCACGTCGCGCAGGACCCGGCCGTCAACGCCGCCGCGACGCACTGACCCCGACGGCCAGCCCCTCGGAACGGGATTCGGCCCCGCTAGAGCGGATTGCGGGTTACAGGGCACCGCTGATTCCCCGCCTAGCACGGTCCACCGGTGATCCTACCCCTCGGACGTAGGATTGTCCGGGTTGACCGCGCTGCCGATAGCCGAGGTCCAGATCGATACCGGCTCCTTCTTCGCGATCGTCACGGTCGCCGCGGTCGCCGCGATCACCGTCGCCATCGTGCCCAAGCGCTTCGCGCCGCCCGTCGTCGTGCTCGAGCTGATCCTGGGGATCCTGATCGGCCCGGACGTGCTGGCGATCGCCCACACCGACGACTTCATCGACTTCTTCTCCAACCTCGGGCTGGGCATGCTGTTCTTCTTCGCCGGCTACGAGATCGACTTCGAGCGGATCCGCGGCCGGCCGCTGGCGCTCGGCGCCTGGGGCTGGGTGCTCTCGGTCGGGCTGGCCTTCGGGATCGGCGGCATCCTCGCCGGCGCCGGGGTGATCGTCTCCTTCCTCTACACCGGCGCGGCGATGGCGACGACGGCGATCGGCACCCTGATCCCGATTCTGCGCGACAACGGCGAGCTGAAGACCGGCTTCGGCAAATACCTGCTCGCGGCGGGTGGCGCCGGCGAGTTCGGTCCGATCCTGCTCGTCACCCTCTTCTTCTCGGCCGAGAACCCGCTGCACGAGGCGGCGATCCTGGTCGCCTTCGTGCTGCTGGCGCTGGCCGTCGCCGTGTTCTCGGTCCGCCTTGCGGGCCGCACCTGGTCGGCTCTGGAGCGAACCTTCGAGGCGAGCAGCCAGCTGGCCGTGCGGGTGACGGTGGTGCTCGTCTTCGGGCTGGTGCTGCTGGCGGGTCAGCTCGGCCTCGACGTGCTGCTCGGCGGCTTCGTCGCCGGACTGATCACGCGGATGGCGCTGAAGGGCCACGAGCTGGCTATCTTCGAGTCGAAGCTGACCGCGGTCGGGTTCGGCTTCTTCGTCCCCTTCTTCTTCGTCAGCAGCGGCATCGCCTTCGACCTGACCGCGCTCGGGTCGGCCGCTGCGCTGGGCAAGCTCGCGCTCTTCCTCGTCCTCTTCCTGGTCGTGCGCGGCACTCCGGCGATGCTGCTCTACCGCAGGGTCCTCGGCATCCGCGACCGCGCCGCGCTGGCCTTCTACTCGGCGACCGAGCTGCCGCTGGTCGTCGCGATCACGACGATCGCGATCGATACCGACAAGATGCGCTCATCCACGGCCGCGGGCCTGGTCGGCGCGGCGATGCTCTCGACCCTGGTCTTCCCCTTCGTCGGGCTGGCCTTCCGCAAGGCGTCGGAGCGGGCGGGAGAAAGCGAGGCCGGGCCGCCGGATGAGGGTCCCTCCCCCGAAGGAGAGGGACCGCTCGCCCCGCCGCAGCCTGCCGCCTAGCGGCGGATCAGCTTCAGGCTCTTGTAGACGGTGGCCTTGGCGCCTCCCGCACGGACCGTCGCCTTGAACAGGAGACGTTTGCGGTTGACGAGCTTCGGCCTTGCCTTCGGCTTCACCTTGAGGGCGAAACGCTTCGTCTTGCCCTTCTTGACCTTGGCGCTTCGGGTGCCGGTGGCCGGCTTTTTCTTGCTCAGCAGGCCCTGGAGGGAGATCCGGCAGGCGGTGCCGACCGCCGCGGGACACTTCGCCCTGACGAACAGGCGCTTGCCTTTCAGTACCGCCGGGCCGATCAGGCTCGAGCGCATCAGCGCGGCCAGATGGGAATCGGAGAGACCGTTTTTCCCTCCTTTGCCACCTCCGGAGACTGGGGCAAGCACGACGTTGTCGAAACGGGCGGTGGTCGTTCCGACGATCCCCACGCCCGCCGTTTTCGTATCGATTTCGGATTCGATCCTGATCGCGTAGAGGTGTCCTTCGGTGAGCGTGACCGCGCCTTCCCTGCCGGCGAATGCCGGTGCCGCGGTGACGGTCTCGGCAATCGGCTGCGCTTCCGTGCCGGCGGTCTTGTCGAGCAACGAAACGGTGTATTTGACCTGCGGCGTCAATTCCGCGAGGCCGCCCGGGACGAACTGCCGGTCGAGGCGCAGCGCACCGGGACCTGCGTCGGTGACTTTGAAGTCGGGCGATTCCTCGATCACTTTGGCTTTGAACAGCCCGCCCGCATTGACCAGGATCGAAGAGCTCGCCGCCAGCGAACCGGCCGGCTTCCCGGCCGTGTCGTCGTATCCCCCGCTCGCCGTGCAGGCGACTGGGACGTTGCAGGTGGCGCTCGTCACCGTCCAGTTTTCGGCACTGCCGCTGAAAGTGCTGCCACCCGACGGGTAGGTTGCCGCTCGGACCTGGCTCGCGCTGAGCGCCAAGAGGACCACTGCCAGAACCGCTGCAACGACGAAAGGGGTGCGATTGTCAAGCAATCTGGCCACGATGCTCCCTCCGATGCTTGTTGATTACACAGATGAATCTCATCGATGAATCTGATCGGCGAAACACCTCTAGGTACGTCTGATACTTAAAACTCTCAACTGATCCACCTATTTTTGGACAATTGTTCTAGGTACGAGTCCGTATTCAGGCACGCGCCCCCGCCCATCGCCCCACACCGAATTTCCCCTTAAGATCAAGGGATCCAGGGCGCGTAGCTCAGTGGGAGAGCGCTCGCTTCACACGCGAGAGGTCGCTGGTTCGAAACCAGCCGTGCCCATGTCAGAGTTTGAGGCTGGCCCGCAGTTCCTTGCAACCGCGCTGGATTGCGGCGCGGGTGGCCGACTTCCAGGAACAGGACTGCGACACGACCCTGTGGTTGGTGACGATTACGCAGCTGTCGGCGTCGACCAGACCTTCGTATTGGTTCTTGAAGTCCTGGATCTTCCAGCAGACGGCGTCGTGCCCGGCCACCTTCGTGTCGGTGCCGGCGCTCAGCGTCGCGCCCTCCCCCCGATAGAAGGACTGCGTCCGTTCGTCCAGCCAGCTCAGCAGCCGCTGGGTCGAGTAGCCGCGTTCGGTGGCGCCGAGGGGCCATTCGAAGGCCCCCACGTAGCCTTCGTTGGAGCTTCCCGAGGGCACCGCCAAGGTCAGGAATTCAACTTCCCCCCGAGGAAACGTCGGATCCTCGGCCCTTTCAAAGCCCTCCGGCACGGTGTAGCTGTAGGCGCCCCTTCGGGAGCGACGTCTTCACCTGACGAATCGCCGGAGCCGCCGCCGCATCCCGCGAAGCCGGCAACCAATGCAACCAGGCCGATGGTTCCAAGCAGTCTTGACATGGGCAAACTCCGTTCTCTGGGCAGGGACACTTTCAACGCTGCTTACGCCGCGTTCGGTCAGAAGGTTCGGAAGCCGACGGCCGTACATCCGTCCTGCGGCTCCTGCAGTGGGACCTGGCATTGGATTCGCCGCTAACGCTGCTTAGACCTGAAGCACTCGGAGCGCCTGATGGGCCTTGGCGATCTGCTCGTAGTCGCCGTCCTGAGTAACGACCGGCAGTCCGTGCTCGACCGCGGTGGCGGCAATCAGGGCATCGGTGAGCTTGACAGCGCGATGGACGCCGGCGGCGCGGCAATCGGCGACAAGCCGTGCCCAGCTGACCATCACGGCCTCTGAGATTGGGATCGGATCCGCCGCCCTGGCAAGGGAGAGGGTCTCGGCCCGGCGAGCGCGAGTGTCGTCCTCCGCCGCGTTCAGAACGCCGAGCTGCAGCTCCCCGATCGTCACCACGGAGACGGCGACGCGATCGGGCAGCTCGCCGAGCGGGCGTCCGCTCTCCTGGGCAATGAAGGCCGAGGTGTCGAGGAGCCCGGCGTTCGGCTTGCTCATCAGAGCTCGGCGAGAGTCTGACCGGCAAGCTCGTCGAGCTCGCGCGCCAACTCAGGGTCGGCCGCGCGGTGGCGGAGCTGCTCGCGCAGCTGGGCCCCGCCGAGCCACCGGGTGCGCTCGCCGTGGGGCACGATGTCAGCGGTGGGCTCGCCGTTGACCGTGAGAACGACGCGTTCCCCCGCTTTCACGGCGTCGATCACGCGAGCGGTGCGGTTGCGCAAATCCCTGACTCCGATCTCCATGTGCTACAGCGTAGCATGGGTGGATTGCAGGTCAGGCTTCCTCGGATTCCGGCACGGAATGCAGGGCATCGATGACTCGGTCCGCTCCGTCCGGCGACAGATGAGGGCCGACGGGGAGGCTGAGGACCTCGTCGGCCAGGCGCTCGGCGATGGGGAAGGCTCCCGCCCGGATCGCCAGGTCGGCGAATGCCGGGTGGGCGAACGGCGGGACCGGGTAGTGGACCAGGGTCTCGACCCCATGACGGGCCAAGGTGGACCGCACTCGGTCGCGGTCGCTGACCCTGATCACGAACTGATGCCAGGAGCTCTCGACGTCGTCGTCGGCCGGCGGGAGGGCCAGGGGGAGGTCGGCGAGCGTCTCGAGGTAGTGGCCGGCGGTGGCGCGCCGGCGGTGGTTCCAGGCGTCGAGGTGGGCGAGGCGCACGCGGAGGAAGGCGGCCTGGAGCTCGTCCAGGCGGCTGTTCATCCCGACCTCGACCACCTCGTCGCGGCTTGCGGAGCCGTAGTTGCGCAGGCGCCGGATCCGGGCGATCGCGTCCGCGTCGTCGCTCGTCACGCAGCCGGCGTCGGCGAAGGCGCCGAGGTTCTTGCTCGGATAGAAGCTCCATGCCACGGCATCGCCGATGGCGCCGATCGGCTCGCCGTCGATTCGGGCGCCGTGAGCCTGGGCCGCATCGGCGAGGACAAGCACTTCGGCGTCCCGAGCCCACTCGAGGACGGCCGGCATGTCCGCGGGCCGACCGTAGAGGTGGACGGGGACGACCGCCCGGGTGCGCGGCGTCCGCGCCGCCTCGAGGCGGCCGGGATCGATCGTGTGGGTCACCTCGACCGGCTCGACCGCCACCGGGGCGGCGCCGACAGCCGCCACCGTCAACCAGGTGATCACGCTCGTGTTGGCCGGGACGAGCACCTCGTCTCCCGGCCCCACCCCCAGCGCTCGCAGGCCGAGCGTCAATGCGTCGAAGCCGCTTCCGACCGCGGCGGAGTGCGCTGCTCCGCTGTAAGCGGCGAACTCCCTCTCGAAGGACTCGAGCTGTTCGCCGAAGAGGAACCGCCCGCTGCGCATCACGGTCCGATAGGCCGCGTCGAGCTCGGGCGCGAGCTCCTCGTAGGCGGCCCCGACGCTTAGGAACGGAACCTCCACCATCAGCGACTGGACTCGGCCTGGAACTCGCCGAAATCGGTTATCTGCTCGCTCGGGTCATAGGGATGGGAGCAGAGAACGAGGAGCAGAGCGTCCTCCGAGAACTCGCGGCACTCCACCCATACCCCAGGCGGCACGTGCAACGCGGTGCCGGGATCGGCGAGGCGATGGACCGCGTTGCCGGCGTGCCACCTGACCTCGACGGTGCAGGCACCGGCGATGCAGGAAAGAAGCTCGTGGCTCCGGCGCTGAGCATGCTGAGCGCGAGCCTTATCTGGGGGGACCTCGGCCACCAGGAAGTAGCGCACAACCGGAAACGGCAGGACGTCGCCGATCTCGGCGACGCTCAGCATCCCCCTCTCGTCGACGAAGGAGGGGAGCCGCACGAGCCTCGGCTCCCCGCCCTCGGCTGCAGCGGGTTCGGGCGGCGGCATCTGCCCATCAAACACGATCCGCCGATTGGCCTGGCGCCTATTTCTACGAAAAGGCATGGCAGCCCGTCAAGATCCGCCGGATTGGAGTATCGCCCTGTTGTATTTTCGAAGACCGATGACGTATCCCGCCAGAGGTCGCCCTCGACCGTGGGCTCCGCCGCCGATGGACGGGTACCGTCCGATGGTCGTCAATGTCGCTCTGACCGGCGCGGTTCCCGGCGAGGCCGACAACGCCCAGTTGCCGATCAGCCCGGAGGAGATCGCCGCTGACGCGATCCGCTGCGCGGAAGCGGGTGCGTCCGTCGTGCACGTGCACGTCAGGGACGAGTCGGGTGCGCCGGTGCACCGACGCGACCTCTACGAGCGGGCGATCGAGCCGATCCGCGCGCAGGCACCCGAGCTGGTGGTGTGCGTGACGACGAGCAGCCGCGTCGATCCCGACCCCGCCGCCCGGATGATCGGCCTCGAGCTCGACGGCGCGCTCCGTCCCGACATGGCGAGCCTGACGCTCGGCTCCTTCAACTTCCCGAAGTCGGTCAGCGCCAACCCCCCGGCGACGATCGTCGCCCTGCTCGAGCGGATGGCGGAGCTCGGCATCCGGCCCGAGTTCGAGGTCTTCGAGCTCGGCATGGTCAACACCCTCCACGCCCTGGCCGAGCGCGGCCTGGTCCCCGACCCGCCGGTGGTCAACATCCTCCTGGGATCGATGGGCTCGGCCCCGGCTTTCGTCGGCGACCTCGCCCGGATCGTGGAGCGCCTGCCACCCGGCACCGAGTGGGCCGCCGCGGGCATCGGCATCTTCCAGCGGCCGATGACGATCGCCGCAGCCGCCATGGACGGCAACGTCCGGACGGGGCTGGAGGACAATCCTCGTGGCGAGGAGCCCTCGGAGTGGAGCAACGCCGACGCCGTGCGGCTGGCGACGTCCGCAGCGGCGCTGGCGGGACGGCCGGTGGCCTCGCCGGCCGAGGCCCGCGCCCGGTTCGGGCTCCCGCGGCCGGCGGTCCCGGGCAGGGCGGGGCGGGCGCTGGACCCCGCTCGCGCCACGTAACGGCGCCCCGTGGACGGCTGGGTCATCTACGCCTGTCGCACTCCCTACGCCCTCGAGGTGGCTGAGGTGATCTGGCGGCGGGGAGACGAGGTGGCGCTGACGGTGGACAACCTCCCGGCCGGCGATGAGCGCTTCGAGAGGAACGGGGATGACCCGGCGGAAACGATCGGCGCCCCTACCCTGCGGCCCGAGGAGCTGTCCTCCGCGCAACACCGCCTCGCCACCGTGATTCCGCTGATCACCCCCGGCCACCGCTTCACGGTGGAGGCCGAAGCCCGAGCCCTCGGGTTGAGCTCCTTCCCGCCGCTCGTGGACCCCACCTCGATCGTCGCCCGCACCGCCTCGATCGAGGAGGGGGCGGTCCTGAATGCGGCCACGGCGATCGCCGCCGCCACCAGGATCGGCCGCTTCGCGCACGTCAACCGCAGCGCCTCGATCGGCCACCACAACGCGATCGAGGACTACGCAACCCTCGGTCCGGGGTGCGTGCTCGCCGGACACGTTCGGGTCGGCCGCGGGGCGTTTGTCGGCGCCGGGGCCGTCTGCGCCCCGAACGTGAGCATCGGGCCGAACGCCATCGTCGGCGCGGGGGCCGTCGTCGTGCGCGACGTCCCGGCCGGTGCCGTGGCGGTCGGCAACCCGGCCAGCGTGGTGCGCGAAAGCGCGGCGGGGTACGGCGACGTGTCGGTCCCGGGATCGGACCATGAGCTTCGCTGACCCGGTCGCGGCGATCGTCGTGCCAACCCACGACCATCCCGCCACGCTCGACCTGGCGGTCCACTCGGCGCTCGACCAGACCGTCGCCGAGATCGAGGTGATCGTCGTCGGGGACGGCGTCGGGGACGACACGCGCGAGGTCGTCGCCGGGCTGACCGGGGAGGACCCTCGGGTCCGTTTCCTCGA
This sequence comes from uncultured Solirubrobacterales bacterium, assembly GCA_963799835.1. GTDB lineage: Bacteria > Actinomycetota > Thermoleophilia > Solirubrobacterales > 70-9 > VAYN01. The sequence continues at coordinate 1,513,035 of CAWCYE010000002.1, read as the reverse complement.
CTTCCCGAAGGGACCCAACCACGGCGAGATCTACCGCGGCCGGGCGATCGCCACCACCAGCGCGGAGATCGTCTGCTACCTCTGCGACGACGACCTGCTCCTCCCCGACCACGTCGAGAGTATGGCCGGGCTGCTCGCCGAGGCCGACCTCGCCCACAGCCAGAACGGCCATCTCGAGACGAACGGGTCCTGGCACCACTACTTCGCCGATCTCTCCTCCCCCTTCTGTCGCGCCTGGGTGCTGCAACCCGGCTGCAACGTCGTCTCCCTGACCGGCACCGCCCACACCGTCGCCGCGTATCAGCGCCTTCCGTACGGCTGGCGGACGACGCCGCCCGGGCAGTGGGCGGACCACTACATGTGGCAGCAGTTCCTGGCCGAGCCGTGGGTGCGAGCGATCACGGCGAGCCGGGTCACCGCTCTGCAGTTCCCCTCCCACCTCGATGACCGGGAGGAGTGGGGCCCCGAGGCAAGGCGGGGCGAGCTGGAAGCCTGGCGGTCATCGCTCGCGACCCCCGAGGGCCGCGCCCGCTTCGAGGATGACGTTCGCCGAGCGGTCACGACCCGGTCAACCGAGCAGTGGATGCAGCGCGAGCACCTGGAAGCGGCCCTGGCGGCCTCCGAGGAGGCGAGGGCCCAACTGGCCGCCCACGCCGACGCCCTTGCGGAGCGGACGGCCGCCATCGAAGCAACGCGAACCTGGCGGCTGCGGTCCTTTCTGAGGCGCCTGGCCCCGCTGCGCGCGCTCGCCCGGGCAACCGCCCGCCGGCCGAGACCGCGAGACGGCTCTTCCTAGCCTCCCTGCATCACCGAGAAGATGTTCCCGGCCGGGTCCTTGAACCAGGCGATCAGCGGCCCACCCTCGCGCATCACGCCCTTCTCGTCCTGGGGGAAATCGTCGTAGCGCTCGAAGCTGACGCCACGATCGCTCAGCGCATCGACGGCCGCGTCGATGTCGTCGACGGGGAAGTTGAGGACGGTGTAGGTGGCGGGGACGTAGTCGGGTTTGACGTAGACGATCGTTTCGCGATCGCCGGCGTGATTGAGGGCCATCACCCCGTTTTCCTCATCCATCACCGTCGTCTCCAGTCCCAGGGTCTCCTCGTAGAACTGCCGGGCCCGTTGCAGGTCATCGACTGCGAACCCGCTGAATGCCTTGCTGTCGGCGAGCATGGTCGCTCCTTCCGGTCGGTTTCCTTTCCACTACCCATTAGACCGCCCCGGTAGCGCGAATTCATCGCTCTAGTCGCCCTCGGGCGGCGGGGGGCGGCGACCCCGCTTGCGCTCGCCCCTGCGGCGCTTGCCCTGAAGGCGGCGCTCGCGAGAGGCCCTGGTCGGGCGGGTCGGGCGGCGCCGGGGTGCGACCCGCAGCGCCGCGGCGATCTTCCCCGCCAGGCGTTCCAGCGCCAGCTCGCGGTTGCGCGCCTGGCCGCGAGCGTCCTGGGCGACGGCGGCGACGGTCGGCCCGGCGCGCTCGAGCAGGCGCGCCCGCTGCCCCTCGTCGAGTGCCGCCGAGGCCTCGACGTCGAACACCGCTTCCACCCGCGAGGCGGTCACGTTCGCATGCTGGCCGCCGGGGCCGGAAGAGCGGCTTGCCCGCAGCTCGATCTCGGCCAGCGGGATCGAGAGGCGATCGTCGACTCTCAGCTCGTCGGCCACGATCTCTCCAGGTCAGCCCGACAGCTCTGGGATGTGGCGCTCGAGGTGGTCGGCGATCGTCTGCCGCACCCAGCGCTGGGTCTCGTCGTCGGCCATCCGGTAGCGACCGAGCAGCATCTTCTGGTCCTCGAGCGGCAGGCCGGCGATCTCCCAGCGCACCGCGAGGCGCTCGAAGAGCGCCTCCGAGCGGCGCCGCCAGGCGTCGTCCACCGAAGCCGCGGCCCCCTTCGGCGGCTCGCCGATCTTCGCGATCGTGGCGGCGCTGAGCGACTCGCGCAGCGTCAGCACGTTGCCCTCGGGATCGGCGTAGTCGACGGTCGCGGCCTTCTCCCGCGGGCGCCGCTGCTTCCTTCGCTTCGCCATGACCTGCCGAGTTTGCCACTCGGCCGGCCGGGAATAGCCTGGAGGGATGGAGAACGTGGCCTTCCTCGGCATTCCGATCGACTCGGTCGGTCGCGACGGCGGCACCGAGCACGGGCCCGCGGTGCTGCGAGAGCTGGGCCTGCCGGCGGCGCTCGGCAGCGAGGACCGTGGCGACCTCGCGGTGCGGATCCGCGGCGATGAGCGCGATCCCGAGACCGGGATCCTCGCCTCCGCCGACGTGCTCGCCACGACCATGACGATCCGGCCCGCGGTTGCCGAGCTGATCGGCGCCGGCGCCAGCCCCTTCCTCGCCGGCGGCTGCTGCGCCGAGCTGCCCGGGGCGCTGGCGGGGGCGCGCGACGCGCTCGGCACCACGCTCGGCCTGATACACCTCGACGGACACCTCGACCTCTACGACGGCGCCACCTCGACCACGGGAGAGGCGGCCGACATGCCCGTTTCGGTCGCCCTCGCCCTCGGCCCCCGAGCGTGGGTGGAGGCGGCCGGCGGGGCCACCGTCGCGGCCCGGCGTACCGCGATCCTCGGCTTCCGCGACCGCGAGGAGTCGATCGAGGACGGGATGCGCCAGCCGGAGACGCTCGACCCGGCGCCGATCCTCCATCCCGCCGAGGAATTGCGCTCCCGGCCCGGGGAGATCGCCGCCGAGGTCGCGGGCACGCTCGCCGAGCAGGCGCCGTTCTGGCTCCACTTCGACGTCGACGTCCTCGACCAGGCGGTCTTCCCCGCCACCGACTACCTGATGCCCGACGGCCTGGACTGGGAGGAGATGCGGGCGGTCCTGGGCCCGATCCTCAACTCCCCGGCCCTGATCGGCGCGTCGCTCGCCTGTTACAACCCCGACAAGGATCCCGAGCGCACCTGCGGCCGGGCCCTGGTCGAGTCGCTGCGGGCCTGACGGTCGAGGTCAGGCAAGCGCGTCGATCTTCGCCGCCAGCTCGAAATCGTTCGCGGTGAGCCCGCCCTCGGAGTGGGTGGAGATCTTCACCGTCACCGTGTCCCAGGAGATCTCCAGGTCGGGGTGATGGTTCATCTCCTCGGCGGGCTCGACCAGGCTGGCGACGAAACGGACGGAGCCGACGAAGTCGCCGCGCCCAAACTGCTTCACGATCGCCTCCCCCGACTGTTCCCAGCCGGGTAGCTCGGCGAGCTTGCCCTCGATCTCGGGTTGGCTCAGGAGCGCCATCGCGCCTATGCTTGCAGGAGGACGATGGCTGCGCAATCGAGCGGCTCGAAGCCGACCCTCTGGCAGATCCAGATCTCGCACTACAGCGAGAAGGCGCGCTGGGCGCTCGACTACAAGGGCGTCGACCACGTGCGCCGCGCGCCGATGCCCGGGATGCACATCCCGATCGCCCTCTGGCTCACCGGCGGCGCCCACCCCACCTTCCCGGTGCTGGAGCTGGACGGCCGGCGGATCGGCGACTCGACCGCGGTGATCGCGGCGCTCGAGGAGCGCTACCCGGACCCGCCGCTGTACCCGGAGGACCCGGCGGAGCGCGCCCGGGCCCTGGCGCTGGAGGACTTCTTCGACGAGGAGGCGGGACCGCAGATGCGCCATCTCGCCTTCTACGAGCTGATCCAGGAGCCGGAGATGGCCGCCGAGGTCGCCGTGGAGATGGCGCCCGCCGCGCTCGCCAGGTCCAAGGCAATTGCCGGCGCCTACGCCCGCGCCTACACCAGCCTCCGCTTCGGCGCCAACAAGAGGGACGGCGCCGAGCTGGCGAAGGCGAAGCTCTCCGCCGCAATCGACCGCCTCGACGCCGAGCTCGAGGCGAACGGAGGCGAGTACCTGGTCGGAGATCGGTTCAGCGTCGCCGACCTTACGGCCGCCTCGATCCTCTATCCCCTGGTCAGGCCGCCCGAGGGGCCGCAGCCGCTGGACGCGGCCTCACCCCCCGCCTTCGAGCGCTTCCGGGAAGGGTTCGCCGACCGTCCGGGCTTCATCTGGATGGAAGAGATGTTCCGCCGCCACCGGGCCCCGGCGAAGCCGGTCGCAGCGACCGCAAGTCTTTAGAGAGAGGCTTCTAAGAATTTACTTTGTGCAGACAATAGGTTGCACGTTGCTCGATAAAGTGCCACCATGCGACGCACCGTGTGGACCGACGACAAGCTCGAGCAGCGCTTCGACGCCATCGACCGACGTTTCGATGAGATCGATCGGCGCTTCGAACAGGTGGACCGTCGATTCGAACAAGTCGATCATCGCCTCGATCGCATCGAAGGCCAGCTGGCCACGCTGAACCACGGGGCAGTTGGAGTCATCTTCGGGCTGGTCGGAATCATGGTGACCATCGTCCTCAGCGGCGGCTGAGGACCCCTCAGCCGCCGATCGGCGCCCTCGGGTTCGCGCCCCAGAAGATCACGGTGCCGAGCATGCCGATGATGTGGACGAGGATGATGTTGACCACCATCGACTGGGCGGTGGCGGTGCCCACGCCGACCGGACCACCGGAGGCCGTGTAGCCGTAGTAACAGCCGACGAGGACTATCGCCGTCGCCATCACCATCCCCTTGGTCAGGCTGAAGATCAGGTCTAAGGGATCCTGGAACATCCAGAAGATCAGCAAGTAACCACCAGAAGAGACGTCCCCGACCTGGTCCACGACGGCTAGGTAGCTGGCGAAGTAGGCGATCCCGATGCCGACGAGATAGAGAAAGGGGATCGCGATCCAGGCCCCGAGCAGGCGGGTTGCGGCAAGAAACGTGACCGGCTGGATTCCCATCACCTCGAGCGCGTCGATCTCGTCGGAGATCCGCATCGCCCCCAGCTCGGCGACGATTCCGGTGCCGACCTTGGCCGAGAGGATGTAGCCGAAGGCGTAGGGCACTCCCTCCCGCAGATCGCAATAGGCCGAGAAAAGGCCGGCAAGAGACGGGGCGCCGATCGAGCGGTTGAAGTAAGCGCCCTGCAGCCCGCACTGCAGGCCGAGGATGAAGACGAAGGCCCAGATGACAAGGGCCGAGCCGAAGATCAGGATCCCCGCCTGGCGGAGGCCCTCGCCGAAGAACCGGAGGACACGGCCCGAGAGCACCAGGCCGGCGACCCGGGTGCCGAAGCGAGCGATCTCGCCGAAGGAGGCGAGCCAGCCGCGGGGGAGATCAAGCCAGCCGATCACCGGATCGACTGCAGTTCGGGATTGGCGGCGAGAAGGAACGAGGTGACGACGAACTGGAAGAAGAAGACCGCGACCAGGGAGATCACCACCGCCTGGTTGACGGCGCGCCCCACTCCCGCGGCCCCGCCGGAAGCTGCCATCCCCTTGTAGGAGCAGACCACGGCGATGATCGCGCCGAACATCGTGCACATCAGGACCGAGGCCCACAAGTCCGTAACCGTGGCGTTGGTGAAGAGCGTCGCGAAGAACCCGCCCAGGCTCTGGTCGTAGAGCAGCTCGGCTGCGATCCCGGCGGAGAGTCCGAAGACGATCGCGAAGATGTCGAGCAGACCGGTAACGACCATCAGCGCCAGGAACCGCGGCACGACCAGGTTCTTGACCGGGTCGACCCCCAGGACCTGCAGGGCGTCGAGCTCCTCACGGATCTTCCGCGCGCCGAGGTCGGCGGTGATCGCGGTCCCGGCGACGCCCGCGACCACCACCGCCGTCACCAGCGGGCCGATCCAGCGGATCGCGGTCAGCACGAAGAAGCCGCCGAGGCGATCGAGTGCGCCAAACAGAGAGAGAACGCCGGCCGCCTGCAGCCCGGGGGCCCCGAGGCAAAGGGCGAAGGTGGAGATCAGCAGCGGAAACCAGGAGAGTTTCAGCACGAAGAGGAACTGCCAGACGAGCTCCTCGCCGTATGGATACGGCCGCCTGATCGCCGAGACGATCGTCCGCGTGGTGAGGATCATCATGTTCCCCACCTCCACGAACACGTTCGAGGCCGAAGCGCCGCCCCTTGCTAGTGCTTCGCGCGCCACCAGCCCATCGCCCTGCTGAGGGGACCCTCGCCGGGCTCGCCGCCGGGGAGGCCTTCCTCGCCCTCGAACGTCCGCTGGCGCTCGGCACGGGCCTGCGCCTCCCGCCGCGCTCGCTCCTCCGCGGCCTTGCGGGCCTCAGAGAGCTGGGCGATCAGCGTGTCGCGAGTCTGCTCCAGCTCCTGGACGCCGGCGACGTGGGCGACGGCGCGAAGCGGGGCGGTCGGCAGCTCGGCGTCGAGGTAGCGGGCGTAGCTCGCCAGCTCCGCCTCGAGGCGGCCGATCTGGCGACGTAGCTCCTGGCGCACCTCGATCGCCTCGCTCTCCTCCCCCGGATCGGGGAGGTCCGGCGGTGGCGCCGGAGCCTCCCCCCCAACATCGCCGGGGATGCTCGCGCAGGCCATCGCGACGACGGCGAGGTCGCGCGGGCCGAGGCCGGCCGCGCGGGCCCGGTCCAGTGCCTCGGCGGCGATCTGCTCCAGCTCAGGCGCCGGCTCGACGCCGGTCGCGACGAAGGTTCCCTGGCCCTGGCGGCTGACCACGAGGCCTTCGGCCTCGAGGCCCTCGTAGACCGCCCGCACGGTGCCCAGGTTGACCCCCGCCCACTCGGCGAGGCGGCGAAAGCTCGGCAACCGCTCCCCGCCGGCGAGCTGGCCGGTGGAGATCAGCGCCCGCAGGCGCCAGGTCAGCTGCAGCCCGACCGGCAGCTCGTCGCTGGGATCGATCGCGAACGGGTTGGGCCCTGGCTGCACGGCGACATCTTGCTGTGCCATTACAGCACACAGTAGTCGCGGCAGCTGTTCTAGTCAACTAGCACATTGAGAAACCGGCGTGTCAGGGCTTGAGCACGATCTTCAGCGCTTCACGGTTGGCGAAGAGCCGGTAGGCCTCACTCACCTCGTCCAGCGGCATGTGGTGGGTGACGAGCGGCGCCGGATCCAGCTTGCCGGCCTCCATCAGGGCCAGCACGCGGTCGACGTGGCCGACCACGTTGGCCAGGCCGAGGCGCAGCTGCAGCCCCTTCAGCCAGGCCAGGCCCATCGGCACCTCGAAGCGGCCGTCGTAGGCGCCGATCCCGGAAACGACGCCGGCGTCGCGCGCCAGGCTCACCGCCAGCCCCAGCGGGGCAGGATCGCCGACCGCGTCGACGGCGACGTCGACGCCGAGCCCATCGGTGGCGGCGCGAACCTCGCGCTTGGGGTCCTGCTCGGTGAGGTGCAGCGCGGTCGCCCCGAACTCCCCCGCCATCGCCAGCCTCTGCTCGACGGTGTCGATCGCGAAGACCTGGGATGCGCCGGCCGCGAGCGCGGCCTGGACCGCGCAGAGCCCCACTGGGCCGAGGCCGAGGACGGCGACGGTGTCCCCGGAGCGCATCCCCGCGTGGGCGATTGCGTGGTACCCCGTCCCCATCACGTCGCCGGCGAAGAGGGCGACGTCGTCCGACATTCCCTCCGGAACCCGCCGCAGGGTCATGTTGGCGCGCGGCACGAGGAGCTGCTCGGCTTGGGCGCCCTGCAGGTTTCCGAGGTTGGCGCCGTGGCCGAAGGTCTGGCCGCGCAGGCAGCGGTGGTACTCGCCGCGCAGGCACAGCGCGCAGGTCCCGCAGGCGGTCTTGAAACAGCCGAGGACGCGGTCGCCGACGGCAACCCGCTCGACCTCGGGCCCGGCGGCGAGGACCGTGCCGACGAACTCGTGCCCGATCGTGAATCCCGGCTCGACCCCGACGCGACCGTGGTAGATGTGGAGGTCGGAGCCGCAGACGCCGCTCGCCTCGACCCGCACCACGGCGTCGTCGGGAGCGCCGACCTCGGGCTCGGGCTTGTCCTCGATCCGCACCTCCTCGGGTGCCTGGAAGGTGACCGCACGCATGAACCGGAACGCTATCCGTCAGCGGCGAATCAGGAGCTGACGCCGGCAACCTGGAAGCGGCTGCCCTCGCCCGGGCTGGCGGTCTCGGCGATCCGCGCGTCGAGCGCCAGCTCCTTCTCGAAGTCGGCCGCCTCGCCGTGCTGGAAGGAGACGTCCTTGCCCTCGAGCAGCTCGACGAAGACCTCGACGAAGCGCGCGTCCAGCTGCTTGCCGGCGACTCGGCGCAGCTCGACGATCGCGTCGTGGCTCGACATCGGCGTGCGGTAGGAGTCGCGGGCAGTCATCACGTCGTAGGTGTCGGCGACGGAGATGATCCGGGCCAGCTCGGGGATTTCGTCGCCGGCGAGGCCGCGCGGATAGCCTTTGCCGTCGATCCGCTCGTGGTGGGCGAGGATGATCTCCGCGACCGGCCCGTAGCCGTCGAGCGAGGAGACGACCCGCGCGCCCTGCTGCGGATGGCGCTTGATCAGCATCCAGTCCTCGTCGGTGAGCGGCACGTTGGCCTTGAGGATGCGGTCGGGGAGGATGAACTTGCCGATGTCGTGCAGCAGCGCCGCGATGTGGACCAGCTCCTCCTCGCGGCGCGGGTAACCGGCGCGCTTCGCGATCGCCCGCGAGTAGCGCGCAACCGCAGCCGAATGCCGCGCGGTCATCTGGTCCCGGAGGTCGAGCGTGCGCAGCATCGCGCTCAACATCCCGACCTGGAAGCTGGCCAGCTGCTTGCTGCGCAGCTCCAGCTCCTCGGCCCGCTGCTGAGAGACGAGCAGGGCGCCGAGCAGGTACTGGAAGGTGACCAGGACGATGCCGAAGAGGGCGACCCCGGCGAAGCCCACCTGCACGTAGAGGTAGGCGATGCCGACCGCCATCAGCGCCGCCATCAGCTCCGATGGGAGCAGCGGGATCAGCGCCGTCCGGACCTTCGCGGCGAAGGAGCTGCGCTCCAGGTAGCAGGCGTCGGCGGCGATCATCGAGAAGTTGATCGCCAGCGCCAGCAGGAAGGTGGCGAAGACGAGGAGGTAGAAGGCCGGGTCGCCGGTGGTGATGCCGGCGTCGTCGATGGTGGTGTGGAAGGCGATTCCGGCGACCATCGGGAAGGTGACGTAGGTCAGAAGGTTGACCGCGAGGTCGTGAGCGTCGTCGCGCCAGCGGATCCAGCCGACCAGGATCGACGAAGCTCCGATCACCGCCGCCGGGGTGCCGCCGAGGAGGACGATCGCGAGCACGATGGCCAGGAAGCTGCCGGAGATTTTCAGCTTCGACTGGGTCTCGATCGCCGTCAGGTCGCTGAAGACCGAGAACCCGAGCAGGATCCCGAACAGGGCGAGGTCCCAATCGGCCGTGGGGGCGCGCAGCACCGCCAGTGCGACCGCCGCGAGCATCGCCAGCGACATGAGGGCGCGGTTTGCCGTGGTGGGTCGCGTCTTTTCCATTGGTTACGGCCAGACCGGTGCTGAGTCGCTGCCGCCGCGGTCATGGATTCCGGAAGCGACTCCGGTTCCCTGCGACTGGCAGCAAGCTTGCCGCATACGCAATATGCACTAGTCAAGCTACAGGCAAGTTCAGCACTACTCAAGCGGGTTCGACTCTTCAGCACTCGCTTGAGAAAGCCGTTGCAGCGACCGGTGCGCCGACTCCGGGGCAGGCCCCGAAGTCCCGCCGGAGAAGGTCCAAGCAGACAAAAGGGCGCCCTACCGGACGCCCTTCGCCATCAAGCCGAGCGCTGCTGGGCGCTCGATTTGGAAGTCATTACTTGCGGTAGCCCATATGTTTTTCCCCTTTCGTCGAAGCCCAGAACCTCTGCAGGACGTTCAGAAACTCGTTCGTTGCGTGTCAACTTTGTAGCACAACTCGGCGGAAACTTGTGCATCTGCAGGAAAACTTGTGCAGAAATCGTCTAGGGCAGGCGTCTAGCCATGCGTAGCCCTGCCCTGATGGCCCCCCTGCGCGGGCGCACGTTTCGCCGCCTCGCCGCCTCCTACGCGGTCAACGAGCTGGGTGACTGGATGGGGATCGTGGCCCTCTCGGTTCTCGTCTTCGACATCACCGGCAGCGCTCTCGCCACCACCCTGCTCTTCCTCGGGACCAGCTTCCTGCCGGCGATCCTGGCCCCGCTCCTCGTCGCCCGGGCGGAGGGCCCGCCGCCCAGGTTCGTCCTGCCGGTCCTCTACTGCGGCGAGGCGGCAGCGTTCGGCGCGCTTGCGCTCCTCGCCTCGCATTTCTCCCTGGCCGCGGTGGTTGCGATCGCCGCCATCGACGGCGCCCTCGCGCTGGCGAGCCGATCCCTGACCCGCGCCGTGGTCGCGGCGCTGCTCGAGCCGCGCGACCAGCTCCGCTCCGGCAATGCCCTGCTCAACATCGCCTTTACGGGCGGCGCCGCAATCGGCCCGGGCCTCGCCGGCCTGATCGTCGCCGGCTTCGGCGTGCAAGTCGCGCTGCTCCTGGACGCGGTCTCCTTCTACGTCGTCGCCTGGATCCTGCTGACGGCGGGACCGCTGCCGCGCGCCGAGCCCGAACCGGGCCGGATGCGCGAGCGCGTCCGCGCCGGCCTCGCCTACATTCGCGAGAAGGTGGTGCTGCGCAGGTTGCTGGTCGCCCAGGGCGCCGCGTTCGTCTTCTTCTCGACCGTCCTGCCGATCGAGGTGATCTACGCCAAGGAGACTCTCGACGCCGGCGATTCGGGCTACGGCCTGCTGCTGGCCAGCTGGGGCTTCGGCATGGTCCTCGGCAGCTTCGTCTTCGCCGCCGTCAGGCGCGCGTCGCTGGCCATCCTGCTCCTGGTCGGCACGCTCGCGGTCGGCGTCGGATACTTGGGCATGGCGGCGGCGCCCAGCCTCGCCGTCGCCTGCGCGGCCTCGGTACTCGGCGGCGCCGGCAACGGCGTGCAGTGGGTGTCGGTGATCTCCGCGGTCCAGGAGCTGACCGCGGACGCGATGCAGGCACGCGTGATCAGTGTGCTGGAGTCGATCGGAGCGGCGATGCCCGGGCTCGGTTTCGCCCTGGGCGGCGTGGTCGCGTCCGTCGCCACCCCGAGGGCCACGTTTCTGGTCGCCGGCCTCGGGGTATTGGCGATTCTCGCCTTGGCGGTACCCCTGCTAGGTGCGAAATGGTTTGAGGACGCACCGAAGACAGGCTCATACAAAGGTTCATTCGACCTTGACGCGAATAAGGACGTTGTGCTGGAGTTGATTCCTTGGGGTGGGGGTACGCCCGTTCAGCCGGACACGGAGGCCCAATCTTGACGAAGCTTCGAAGCTCTTTCGCAGTTCTGGCACTTGCAGCGGTTTCAACGGTCGCACTGGTGTCGTGCGGAGGCAGCGACTCGGATGCCGAAGGTGGAAGCGGGGGCGGCACCCTCAACATCACCTACGCCGGACCCCCCGACTACCTCGATCCGGCCCTCTCCTACACGGCCGAAGGGTGGACCGCGATGAACGAGGTCTACATCCCGCTCCTGACCTACAAGCACGCCAACGGCACGGCCGGCAGCGAGGTCGTCCCCGGTCTGGCCAAAGACCTGCCGAAAATCAGCAACGGTGGCAAGACCTACACGCTCTTCCTCCGTCCAGGCCTCAAGTACTCCGACGGCACCCCTGTCAAGGCATCCGACTTCCCCTTCGCGGTCGAACGGACGATCGAGCTGACCTCCGGCGGCACGCCCTTCTACACCGGGATCGTCGGCGCCGAAGAATTCGCCGAAACCAAGAAAGGCGGCATCCCGGGGATCGAAACGAACGAAAAGACCGGCGAAATCGTCATCAACCTGACGAGGCCGCGCGGAACGTTCACCAACGAGCTCGCCCTGATGTTCGTCGCACCGCTCCCCCAGAACACCCCGATCGAAGACCTCAGCGCCGACCCGCCGGCCGGCACGGGCCCGTACTACATCACCAAAGTCCAGTCAGGCAAAGGCTGGGAATACGAGCGCAACCCGCAGTGGGCGAAAGCGAACTCGAAAGCAATGCCCGAATACCCCACGGGGTCGATCGACGGCGCCAAAGTCACGACCGTTAGCAACGCCCAGTCCCAGGTCAACGACGTCGAACAGGGCACCTTCGACTGGATGCAGAACCTGATCCCGGCCGCTCGCTTCGCCGAAGTCAAGAACGAATTCGAGGGCACGCAGCTACGGATCGAGCCGACGATCAGCAACTACTACTTCTGGATGAACACGACCGAGCCGCCGTTCGACGACGTCAAAGTGCGGCAGGCCGTCAACTACGCGATCAACTCCGACGCGCTGGAACGGATCTACGCCGGCCAGCTCAAGGGCAACCACCAGATCCTGCCGCCGGGGATACCGGGCCATGAGGAATTCGACCTCTACCCGTACGACCTGGCGAAAGCCAAACAGATGCTCAAAGAAGCGAACCCGTCGGACATGGACATCACCGTCTGGGGCGACACCGAAAGCCCCAACGACGAGGCGGCCGAATACCTCGACGGCGTCCTTCAGGAACTCGGCTTCGACACGACGCTGAAAATCCTCAACGCCGAGAACTACTTCACCGTGATCGGCAACGCGACGACCGAGAACCTCGACGTCGGCTGGTCGGACTGGTTCCAGGACTACCCGCATCCGAACGACTTCTTCCAGCCGCTGCTGGCCGGTGAAAGCATCCTGCCCAACAACAACGGCAACTTCGCCAAGATCGACGATCCGGCGTTGAACCAGAAAATCGCCGAACTGGGCGAAGAAGAGCTTGGGCCCGAACAGGAAGCGGCCTACGCCGAACTCGACAAAGAATTCATGGAACAGGCGCCGTGGGCGCCCTACGGCGCGCTCACGGTCTCGACCTTCGTTTCCGACGCGATCGACCTCGACAAGGTGATCTTCAACATCACCCTGGGTCAGTACCTGACCAGCTTCGAGTTCAAGTAGGGAAACGGCAATGGGTGAGACGGAGCGAGGGCCGTGGGCGCTCGCTCTGCGCCGCTTCCTGCGCAACCGGCTCGCGGTCGCGTTCCTCGGGGTCTTCGTGCTGATCGTGCTCTTCGTGCTGGCAGCACCGCTGTGGGCCGACCACGTCGCGGAAACGGGACCGAACCAGAGCCACACGCTGGAAAAGCTGACCGTGGACGGAGAGCAGCGCGAAGTCGTCAACGTCGAAGGCCGGCCGATCGGCCCGCAGTGGTTCGGCGCCGGCGGCAAGTTCTTCCTCGGCGCCGACGGCCGCCTCGGCCGCGACGAGATGGTGCGGCTGATGTACGGCGGGCGCACCTCGCTGCTGGTCGGCGTCGGCTCGGCCCTGATCACCACCACCCTCGCGATCGTCCTCGCCCTGCTTGCCGGCTACTTCCGCGGCTGGGTCGACACCGTGATTGCCCGTACGCTCGACGTGATCTGGTCGCTGCCGGTGTTCCTCGTCGCGATCGCGCTCGGGGTGACCCTGGCCGTGGGTGGGCTGAAGCTCGGCCCGATCGAAATCTCGGGCGGTTCGCTGTGGATCCCGATCCTGGTGATCAGCTTCTTCACCGTGCCCTACATCGCCCGGCCGATCCGCGGCGAAGTCCTGGCGCTGAGCGAGAAAGAGTTCGTCGAGGCCGCGATCGCCCAGGGCACCAGCCCGCTGCGGGTGATGTTCGGCGAGCTGCTGCCCAACCTCGCCTCGACGATCATCGTCTTCTTCACCCTGACGATCGCCAACAACATGCTTTTCGAGGCCGGCCTCTCCTTCCTCGGCGCCGGCGTCAGCCCGCCCAACTCCTCCTGGGGCACGATGATCACCGACGGCGTCGAGCTGCTGAAGACGCAGCCGCTGCTGGCGATCATCCCCGGCACCATGATCATGCTGACGGTGCTGGCGCTCAACATCGTCGGTGACGGCCTGCGCGACGCGCTCGACCCGAAATCGAAAGTGCGGCTCGAGGCCCACACCGGCGCGGTCGTCTCGAAAGCCTCCGAGCGGGAGGCGGCGGTCTAGATGGCCCGCTTCGTCCTCAGGCGCTTGGCGGGGATGGTCGCGGTCCTCTTCGTCGTCTCGGTGATCGTCTTCCTGATCTTCAACGTCGTCCCCGCGACCAACCCGGCGCAGCTGCTCGCCGGCAAGAACGCGGACGCGCTGCTGATCGAAAACATCGAAGCGGAATGGGGCTTCGACAACTCGCTGCCGCAGCAGTACCTGACGATGATGGAGAAGCTGTTCACCGGCGAGCTGACCTCCTACCGGCCGCGGATCCCGGTCGACGAACAGATCGTCGAGCGGATCCCGGCGACCCTCTCGCTCAGTATCGGCGCCGCGGTCATCTGGCTCTTCTTCGGCCTGCTGCTCGGGTATCTCTCGGCGCTGCGCGCCGGTGGCTGGCTCGACCGGCTCCTCACCGGGGCTTCGATCGCGGGCGTCTCGCTCCCCGTCTTCCTGATCGCGCCGGTGCTGATCCTCGTCTTCAGCAACGAGCTCGAAATCCTGCCCAACGGGCAGTACGTTCCCCTGACCGAGGACCCATGGGAATGGCTCCAACACCTGATCCTGCCCTGGGTCACCCTGGCGATCCTCTCGATCGGCTTCTACAGCCGCGTCCTGCGCTCGAACATGCTCGACGTCATGAACGAGGACTACGTCCGCACGGCGCGGGCCAAGGGCCTCAGCGAGCGGCAGGTGATGACCAAGCACGTCCTGCGCAACTCGCTGATCCCGATCGTCACCCTCTTCGGGCTCGACTTCGGGGCGACGATCGCCGGGACCGCGATCATCACCGAAACGATCTACAGCATCGACGGCGTCGGCAGGTACGCGGCGGAAGCCGTGTCCAATTTCGAACTGCCGCCGGTGATGGGAGTGACGCTCTACGGCGCCTTCTTCGTCGTCTTCGTCAACGCCGTGGTCGACATCGTCTACGCCTACCTCGACCCGCGGGTGCGGCTCGGCGAGGCGGCCTCCTCATGAGTGGGGTACCGCTGCTCTCCGTCACGGACCTGAGGGTCGGCTTCGCGACCGAAGGCGGGCTGGTGCAGGCGGTCGACGGGGTCAGCTTCGAGGTGGGGCCGGGTGAGGTGCTGGCGATCGTCGGCGAGTCGGGCTCGGGCAAGAGCGTCACCGCGCAGACCATCATCGGCCTCACCCGCTCCAACAACTCCCGGATCGAGGGCTCGGTGAAACTCGATGGCAGGGAGCTGACCGACGCAGGCGATGCCGAGCTGCGCTCCCTGCGCGGCGACCGGGTGGGGATGGTGTTCCAGGACCCGATGACCTCGTTCAACCCTGTCTACCGCCTCGGCGCCCAGATCGTCGAGGCGATCAAGGCGCACCGGCCCGAGATCGGCGCCTCCGATGCCCGAGAGCGGGCGATCGAGCTGTTCGACTCCGTCGGGATCCCCGACGCCGAGCAGCGGATCGACGACTACCCGCACGAGTTCTCCGGCGGGATGCGGCAGCGGGCGATGATCGCGATGGCGCTGGCGCTGGAGCCGGAGGTGCTGATCGCCGACGAGCCGACCACGGCCCTCGACGTGACGATCCAGGCCCAGATCCTGCGCCTGCTGGAGGACCTGAACCGCGAACGCGGGCTGGCGACGCTTCTGATCACCCACGACCTCGGCGTCGTCGCCGAGGTCGCCGACCGAGTCCTGGTGATGTACGCGGGCAGGATCGTCGAGGAGGGAACCCTGGACGAGATCTTCTACGACCCCCAGCACCCCTACACCTGGGGCCTGATCGGTTCGCTGACCCGGCTGGACCGGCCACGCCCGCACCGGCTGCCGCAGATCGGCGGAGCGCCGCCGTCGCTGCTCGACCTGCCCGAGGGATGCTCGTTTCGGCCCCGCTGCCCGCACGAGTTCGGGAAATGCGCACAGCTGCCGGGCCTGGAGGCACGGCTTTCCGATGCCCCCGCCCACCGGGATCGCTGCTGGCTCGACCCTGAGCAGAAGCGGGAGAAGCGCCAGGTCGAAGGCCAGATCGGCCTGGAGGCGCCGGCATGAACGGCGGCGAGCCGCTGCTCGAGGTCACCGACCTCGTCAAGCACTTCCCGGTCAAGCGGGGGATCCTGGTCGACCGTGTGGTCGACCAGGTGAGGGCGGTCGACGGGATCGGCTTCAGCATCCCCCGCGGCAAGACGCTCGGTCTGGTCGGAGAGTCCGGCAGCGGCAAGTCGACCGCCTGCCGGGCGGTGCTCCAGCTGATCGAGCCGACGTCGGGCTCGGTCCGGTTCGAGGGGCAGGAGATCGCCGGCCTCTCGCGGCGCCAGATGCGACCGCTGCGGCGGGAGATGCAGATGATCTTCCAGGACCCCTACGCCTCGCTCAACCCGCGCAAACGAATCGGCCAGATAGTCGGCGATCCGCTGCGCCGGCAGGGCGTCGCCTCCGGCGCCGAGATGCGCCGCCGGGTCCAGGAGCTGCTCGAGCGGGTCGGCCTCTCCCCCGAGCACCACAACCGCTTCCCCCACGAGTTCTCCGGTGGCCAGCGGCAGCGGATCGGGATCGCGCGGGCACTGGCGCTGCAGCCGAAGCTGGTGATCGCCGACGAGCCGGTGTCCGCGCTGGACGTCTCGATCCAGGCGCAGATCGTCAACCTGCTCGACGACCTACAGGACGAGTTCGGCCTCACCTACCTCTTCGTCGCCCACGACATCGGCGTCGTCCGCCACATCTCCGATCGGATCGCGGTCATGCACGACGGCAAGATCGTCGAGCAGGGAACCGCCGACCAGGTCTGCGAGCGCCCGCGCGACCCCTACACCAAGAAGCTGCTCTCGGCGGTGCCGATCCCGGACCCGCGCGAGAGCCGGGCCCGCCGCGAGCGCGCGGCCGCCGAATGACGCTGCCGCTCTCACCTCCGATCAAGCCGCAGCTGGCGCTGACGCGCAAACAGCTGCCGCTCGGCAAGGAGTGGGCGTATGAGCCGAAGCTCGACGGCTTCCGCGCGATCGTCTTCGTCGACGGCGAGGACGCCTACGTCCAGTCGCGGGGCGGCAAAGAACTGGCGCGCTACTTCCCGGAGCTGAGCTTCGCTCCGGGGCGGTGGGTGCTGGACGGCGAGCTGGTGATCCGCGACGCCGAGGGCAACCTCGAATTCGACGCTCTGCAGGAACGCATCCACCCCGCCCAGTCGAGGATCGAGCTGCTCTCGAAGGAGATCCCGGCCGAGTACATCGTCTTCGACCTCCTCGCCGAGGGGGACGAGTCGCTGCTGGAGGCGCCGCTGGCCGAGCGCCGGCGCCGCCTCGAGGCGATCGCGAAGGGCGCCGGGCTGGAGCTGACGCCGCTGACGCCGGACGCGGCGCAGGCCGAGACCTGGCTGGGCAGCATCGAGGGCGTGATGGCGAAGCAGCTCGACGCCCCCTACCAGCCCGGCAAACGCAAAGGGATGGCGAAGGTGAAGCGCGAGCGGACGATCGACTGCGTGGTGATGGGCTGGCGGCCGGGGAAAGAGGAGGGCACCGTCGGCTCGCTGATCCTCGGCCTCTACGACGGCGAGAACCTGCGCACCGTCGGCCACATCTCCGGCTTCAGCATGGCCGCGAAACGGAGCATGCGGGAGATGCTGGCGCCCCTGGAGACGGGCGAGAGCGGCACCGCCGAGCCGAGCCGCTGGACCGGAGGTCGCGACCTCGAGTGGGTGGCCCTGAGGCCAGAGCTGGTGATCGAGATCGGGTACGACCACGCGGCGGCGGGGCGGATAAGGCACGGGGGCCGGTTCCACCGCTTCAGGGACGACAAAGCGCCCAAGGAGTGCAAGTTCGAGCAGCTCGACGAAGGGGACTAGAAAAGGGGTTGCTGGGGCGGCGGGTCCTGCCTCCGGGGGAGGGGCCTGCGCGCGAGGGGGCTTTTCATCCGACCTCGGCCCCAACCCTTTACGGCTCGCGTGGCGCGTTTGCGCTGCTCGGGGCGCATGTAGGCGCGGGAGCTGTAGAGGTGCTCGTATTTGGGGAGGAGGTCGGGGCGTTTGATTTGCAGCCAGTCGAAGAAGACGTCCTTGACCTCGTCGCGGAGGTGGAGTGCGACGCCGCCGAGGAAGGTGGCGCCGGCCTTGCGTGCCCGCTCGACGATCGGGCGAACCTGGTCGGGGCTGTCGTTGATGCCCGGCATCAGCGGCGCGATCAGGACGCCGGAGTCGATCCCGCGGCGGCGCAGCTCGGCGACCGCGTCGAGGCGGGCGGCGGGGCTCGGCGTGTGCGGCTCGGTCGCCCGCCAGGTGTCCTCGTCGAGGGTCGGGACCGACATGTTGACCGAGATCGGCAACCGCTTCGCCATCCGCTCGAAGATCTTCACGTCGCGCATCGCCAGCGGCGACTTGGTCAGCACCGAGACCGGCGTCTCGGCCTTCTCCAACGCCTCGAGGATCTCCGGCATCATCCGGTAACGGCTCTCGACCCACTGGTAGGGATCGGTGTTCGTCCCCAGCGCGACCAGCTCCCGCTTCCAGCCCGGCCGCGCCAGCTCCGCCCGCAGCAGCTCGGGAACGTTGACCTTGACCACGATCTCCCGCTCGAAGTCCCGGCCAGCGTCGAAGTCGAGGTAGGTGTGGGTGCGGCGAGCGAAGCAGTAGGTACAGGCATGGGTGCATCCCCGGTAGGGGTTCACGGTGTAGCTGAAGCCGTAGCGGCCGCCGGGGACGTGGTTGAGGGCCGAGCGGGCGCGGACCTCGTGGAAGTTGATCCCCATCGCCTCCGGGGCGTCGAAGGTCCGGACCACGGTGCCGTCGCCGACTCCCGGGAGTCTCAGGTCGTTCTCGACTCGCTGTTCGTCCCATCGCATACGAACATACGTTCGCATACGCGACGGACGCCAGGTCACCTCGTCCTCAGCCCGGCAGTTGCCCCACGATCACGTAGCGCAACACGTCGACTACCTGCTCGGGCGTGCGGGCGGTGGCCTGCGCGGCACGGTCGACCTCCTTCAGGGCGTGGTCCAGCTCGGCGTCGTGCAGGGTGATCGTCGGCTTGCCCAGGGCGGCGGCGAAGCCGGCGTCGAAGGCCGCGTTCCACTGCCGGTACTTGTCGCCGAAGCGAACCACGACGACGTCGGCGTCCCGGATCAAGGTCTGGGTGCGGATCGCGTTGACCCCGGCGCCCTTGTGGTCGCGCCAGAAGCTCTCCCCCTCCTCACCCAGCGTCCCCGTTCCGGCGTCGTCGGAGGCGGCGTGGTCGGTGACCGGCGCCGAGAAGGCGACCGACAGGCCCGCCTCCCGCGCTCCCGCTTCGATCCGCTCGCGCCAATCCGAATGGATCTCGCCCGCGAGATAGACGCACCACGTGCGAGGAGGGGGTGATACCCCTTCCGAAACACTCAAGCGCGGCTCCCGCCGCGCGTTTCGGAAGGGGTATCACCCCCTCCACCCGCGTTCTGCTCTTCAAAGTGCTTGCTCAGCATCGTCACCTGGCCCTGGTAGTTGGATCCCAGGCTGGCACCGTAGAGGCGCTCGGCCGGCGCCGCCATCCACTCCAGCCCCAGCTTGCAGACCGGCTGGCGGTGCTCGACCATGAAGGAGACGTCGCGGGCGCGGACCTCGAGCGCGGCGCGGCTTCCGTGGCGCCCACCCACGGGATCGTAGCCGAAGCCGGGGTCGAAGAAGCCGGCGTAGTGGGTGCGGAGCTCGCCGGCGGTCGGGTCGTAGGCCATCATCTCGGCCGCTATCTGCGGTGGGATGCAGACGCCCTCCGCCGACAGCAGGAGGTAGAAGATCTCCGGCTCCAGCACGATCCGGCCGCCCGGCTCGGGGTAGACCGGATCCCAGTAGTCGGTCCAGCGGTAGGCCCGGATCCGCGCGAGGTCGACCGGGAGGCTGTTCTTCTTCGCCCGGTAGCCGACGGTGCGGTCGCTCGGCCCGGAGAGATCGACGCTGAGGAAGAGACCGTCGGCAACCGCCAGCTCGGATTGGCGCAGCGCGTGGGAGTCGAGGTAGAGCAGCGGGAACTCGTCCTGCAGGGCGCGGATCTCGCGGTCGTCGAGGCGGACGTCGCCGCGGGCGAGCCGCAGCTGGTTCAGCGAGAGGCCGGTCTTGACCTGGATCGCGAAGGAGCGGGGAACGATCTCCAGGTAGAGCTTGCCGCGGTAGCCGGCGCGGATGTCGTCGAAGCGGTGGTGGCGGTCGGTGATCACCCGGGTGAAGACGTCCAGGCGCCCGGTCGAGCTCTTCGGGTTCGCCTTGGCACGGACGTCCTCGGGCAGGGCCAGCTCCTCGATCAGCGGGACCAGGTAGGGGCGGTCGCGCTCCAGAACGGCCCCGTCGCGCAGGTCGACCCGCTGGAAGGCGAGGCCCTCGATCTTCTCCTCGACGGTGGAGTCGACGTCCGGGAGGAAGGAGCAGCGCAGCGCCCAGGCGAAGTCGCCGAGCCGCAGGTCGATGCTCGCCGGCTGCACCGCCTCCGGGCGGATCCGGTAGTCGCCGGAGCTGACCCACTCCTCCTCGATCGCCCGGCTCAGCTCCTGGGAGGGCAGCACACCTGCGCCCGGCTCCGGGCCCTGCTCTCCGGCGGCCCCCTCGACCGCGCTTGCCGGCTCGATCATCCCCCGGAGACTATTCGCCGCGCCTCGGCGGCGCCAAGGTGCGGCGTCAGCGCGAACTCGAGCACGACCGGCTGCAGCTCGCCGATCCGCTCGACGTCGCCGGCGAGCACCCTCCTGCCGAGCAGGGAGGCGATTCCGCCCACCACCGCCTCGTCGGTCGCCTCCGGGACCTCGCCTCCATCCGGACCTTGCGGGGCTCCCTCGCGCAGGTAGCCGACGAAGCTCTCCAGGGCGGCCTGGAAGCGGTCGTACACGCCGCGGCCGGCCCGCAGTCCCTCGACCAGGGAGATGCTCGCCAGCGCTGGATCGGCGGCGAGGGTCTCGAGGAGGGAGGCGATCCCGTCCTGCACCCGGGGCGACCAGTCCTCGGGGTCGTGCCTTCCGCAGGCCTCCAGCACCGGGTCGCGGATCCGGTCTATCGCCGACTCGTAAGCGGCGTGGAAACAGTCATCTTTACTCTCGAAGTGCTTGTAGAAGTCACTCTTGGAGACCGCGGCCTTCTGGCCGATCAACGACACAGTGGTCTTCTGGTATCCGACTTCGTACAGGGCCTGGGTGAGCCCGGAGATCAGCCGTTCACGCTGATTCCGGGCCACGAACTCGGGCGAAAGTCCATGGCGTCCACGCGGCAATCGATCCATTCAACTATTGGAGTCTGCCACCGTACTGTCACTTTCGCCTCCCGGCTTCGAACTTATTTCCGCTACACCGTGGTACGGAGAAAGCAGGAACTCCGACAGTTCGGGTAGCAGCTCCTTCGCACGCTCCGCCTCTCCGCGCCTTATCTGCTGGTTCGCGATCCAGGCGACTCCCCCGACCAGCGTCTCCTCGATCGTGTCGGGCAGACCCGACTCGGGCGGGACGGTTTTCCTCAGCATCTCGACGAACTCGTGCACGGCGGCGTCGTAGCGGGCCGCCGCGTCGGGGCTTGCCGAGAGCGCCTCGATCATGCACATCCGAGCCGCCGCCGGCCGCTCCGCGAGGAAGGCCAGGAAGGCGGCGAGGCCGGCGTCGACGCGCCGCTGCCAGGGGCCGTCGCTCTCCGCGCAGGCCTCGGTGACCCGGCCACGAAGCTCGCTCAGGTAGAAATCGACCGCGGCGAGGAACAGGTCTTCCTTGCCGTCGAAATTTTCGTACAGGGTCTTGCGGGCCACCTTCGCACCGCGGACGATGTCGGCGATCTTGGTCGCCTCATAGCCTTTTTCAGCGGTCAGCTCGGCGATCGCCTCCATCATCCGGCGTCGCTTGTGTCCCGCGATGAAATCCCTTGGCAGCTCGGGGCGTTGTGGATTCACAAACACTCCCGCGGGTCAGGTGGGAGCATGGTTTGGAGGATATCCAGGGTGCTCCAGAGCACACCCAACCCACCTTCTCATCTGGTACCGTGAGAAAACTCAGATCGTATTGATGAGAAACTTCTGGGTTTCTGGGTGCCATTCGAGCGAATTCAGCTGAGTCAGGAGATCCTCGCCTCTGTGGTCGGGGAGGGTTGGCCTCCGGACCAGATCGACGCCGCGGTCGAGATGCTCGCCAGCGGCGACGGGAAATTCCCCTCCGGTGTCCGCAGGCTCCCATCTGACCTGATCCGGACGCTGCAACGTGAGCGTTTGATCGCGGCAATGCTCAACGCCGCGGCCGACCTCGGATACCGCGAGGCCAACGTCCAGGACGTGATCGAGCGAGCCGGCGTCTCCCGGCCCACCTTCTACGAACACTTCACCAACAAAGAGGACTGCTTCCTCGCCGCCTTCGACACCAGCGCGGCCCGGCTGCGCAAGAAGGTGACGGCCGCCGCCCGCAAGGGTGGCGAGGTCTGGCGCGACCGGACCCGCTTCGGGCTCGAGGCACTACTCCACTTCATGGCCTCCGAGCCGGACACCGCCCGGACGCTCGTCGTCGAGGGCCGGGCGGCCAGCCCCGATGCCGCCCTGCGGCGGATCGAGCTGCTCGACCACTTCACCGGCTGCCTGGAAGAACAGGCCTCGGAGCTGCTCACCGATCCCCCCTCCAACCCGGTCACGGCCTCGGCGATCGTCGGCGGGGTCGAATCCCTCCTCTACTCCCGCCTCTGCAGGGGGGAGGCCGAGGAGATCGAGGACCTGCTGCCCTCGCTGATGTACTTCGTCGTCCTCCCCTACGAGGGGCACGCGGCGGCCGGCGAGGAGCTGGCCGTCGGCTGAGATACGGTCACCACAGATGCGCTCGCCGCAAACCGCCCGGGTGGCGCTTGCCTTTCTCTTCCTCTCCGCCGCTTCGATCGGCCTGATCGCGACGCTCTTCCCCCAGACCTTCTACGACGACTTCCCCTTCCTCTCCCACTGGGTCGACCTGTTGCCGCCCTACAACGAGCATCTGGTCACCGACGTCGGCGGCCTGTACCTCGGCTTCGCCGTCCTCCTGGCCTGGGCGGCCTGGACGCTCGAGCGCACCCTTGTCCAAGCCGTCTGCACCGCCTGGCTGCTCACCGCCGCCATCCACCTCTTCTTCCACGCCACCCACCTCGACGACTTCGACACCGGCGACGCAATCGCCGAGATCGTCAGCCTCGCGCTGCTCCTGGTCCCACCCCCCCTCGCGATCTGGGCTGTTTCGGCACCGGACTGAGCGGCGTATTCCCGGCGTGCTCCCGGTCGCTGAGCGAGTCGGGCAAGGACGCAGGGAGCGAAGCGTGCTCCGCACGTGAGCGACCGAGGACGCCGCCAGACGAAGCTCAGCGGCCGGGAGCGGAGGGGGTGGGATTCGAACCCACGAGCGCCTTGCGACGCCAACAGTTTTCGAGACTGCCCCGTTCAACCACTCCGGCACCCCTCCGGGGTTCAACTGGAGAATCCTAGCGGTGGGCGCTGCTCAGGCGGCCGCGTAATCGAGCTGGTCGAGGAATGGCGTCAGGTGCCCGCCGAGGCCTCCGGCGAGATCGCCGGAGAGGTACATGGGCTCGCCACCAGCCCAGAGCACGCCGCGCAGGATCGGGTCGAAGGGCTTCGCGGCGACCGCGCAGCCCAGCTCGGCGGCGATCGCCTGCGCCACCACGTCGGCCTGCTGGGTCGCGATGCCGCCCTGCTTGACCGGGAAGTCGGTCACGTCTCCGGCGGCGAACACGTGCTGCAGTTCCCGGACCCGGCCGTGGTCATCCACCGCGACGAAGCCGTCGGGGTCGTGGGGGACCCCGGCGATCCGCCGGCCCTCTATGCGGGGCAGGCTGAGGACCGCATCGGCCTCGACCGCGGCGCCGGGCGCTATCCGCAGGCGACCGTCGTCGAAGGCGACCGGGTGGGCACCGGCGATGACCTCTATGCCACGCTCGGCGAGCAGCTCGGCGACCCGGTCGCTGGCGCGGCGGCCGAAGAGATAGAGCGGGGCTTCCTCGGGAGTGACGAGGACCAGGCTCGCGTCCTCGATACCCGCCTTGGAAAGCTCGGACGCCGCGAGCAGCGTCAGCTCGTACAGCGGCAGGGCCCAGCTGCAGCCGCCGGGCATCGTGAACGCCACCCGCCGCAGCCTCCGCTCGCGCAGACCCCTGACCAGGTCGTGAACCCTGCGGTCGTCGGGCACGCCCCAGAAGGTCACGGCGCCGGGAGTCCCGGCCAGCAGGCGCGATCCGCAGGCGACGATCAGGTGGTCGTAGGGAATCTCCTCGCCGTCCTGGGTACGGGCCCGCCTGCTCTCCTCGTCGACCGAGACGATGCTGTCGAGGTGGAAGGCAGCGCCACAGCGGTCGGTCAGGCGCCGCAGGTCGTAACGAAAGGCGTGGGAGGTGCCGTAGGGCTCCCCCACCGCGTAGGGCCGGTAGACGAAGTTCTCCTGGGGCGAGAGCATCTCCACCTCGACCCGCTCGCCGGCCAGGTCCCCGAGCGCGATCGCCGCCTCGAGCCCGGCGACCCCACCCCCGGCTATCACGACCCGAGATCGGTTCGCACTCATGAGAAGAGTCTCCAGACTCAGGGAGGCCGGGCCATCCGGGGAAGCCCATTCTCCCGAGTGTGGCCTTTCACCGATATCCCCGGATAGGGTCGAACCGAAGGCCCGATGCTCTACTTCAGCCACCCCTCCAGCCTCGAGCACGATCCGCGGGCGCAGATGCCTGCCCATCCCGACACGCCCGAGCGATTGGTGGCGATCGAGCGCGCGCTGGCCGCCCGCGACTGGCTCGGCTGGGAGCGCCGCGAGGCGCCGGCCGCCGGCGAGAACGAGCTGGAGCTCGTCCACAGCGCCCGCCACGTCGAGTCGATCCGCGACCTCTGCCTCGCCGGGGGCGGTGCGATCGACGCCGACACCTTCGTCGGCGAGGCCTCCTACCGCGCCGCCCTGCACGCCGCCGGCGGCGCCTGCGCGATGAGCCGCGCCCTGCTCGGGGGCGAGGACCGGATCGGGTTCTGTGCCGCGCGCCCCTCCGGGCACCACGCCGAGCCCGACCGCGCGATGGGCTTCTGCCTGTTCGACAACGTCGCGGTCGCCGCCGAGCTGGCGATCCGCGAGCTGGGCGCCGAGCGCGTCTTCGTCCTCGACTGGGACGTCCACCACGGCAACGGGACGGCGGAGGCGTTCCGCCACCGCTCCGACGTCCTCTTCGTCAGCATCCACCAGGCAGGGATCTACCCCGGCAGCGGGCCCGCCGGCGACTCCGGCTCCGGCGCGGGCGAGGGGTACACGATCAACCTGCCGGTGCCGGCGGGATCGGGCGAGGATCTCTGGCTCTCGCTGCTGGAGGACGTCGTCGCGCCGGCGGCGCTCTCCTTCGACCCCGATCTCGTCCTCGTCTCGGCCGGCTTCGACGCCCACCGCGACGACCCGCTCGCCGGCTGCCGGCTGGAGGCCGGCTCGTTCGCGCGGATGGCCTGCCAGGTCCGCGACATGGCCCGGCAGGCCGACGCCCCGCTGGGGGCGGTGCTGGAGGGCGGCTATGAACCGGCGGCGCTCGCCGAATCGGTGACGGCGACGATGGCCGCGCTCGCGGACGAGGGGTAGGGCGCCTCAGGCGTCGATCAGGCCGTTCGCGAGCGCGTAGCGGGTCAGCTCCGAGCGGCTCACGAGCCCGAGCTTCTGCTGCACGTGGGCGCGGTGGGTCTCCACCGTGCGCACGCTGAGCGAGAGCTGCTCGGCGATCGCGCGGTTGGTGTTGCCGAGGGCCATCAGGCGCAGGACCTCCGTCTCGCGCGGGGAGAGGATCGCGTGCTCCACCCTGCCCTCGTCGGTGAGGCCGGCGGCCACCGCCGCCGGCAGGTACTCCCGGCCCTGGGAGGCATGGCGCACGGCGTCGATCAGCTCCAGGTGCGCCGCGTCCTTGAACAGGTAGGCGCGCGCGCCCGCGTCGATCGCGCGACGGGCCAGCGTCAGATCGCGCTCCATCGTCAGCAGCACGATCTCGGTCTCGGGCGCCCCCTCTCGCAGCCCGGCCACCGCATCGACGGCGAGGCCGTCCGGCATGTTGACGTCGAGTATCAGGACGCCTGGCCGGTGGGTGGCCACGGCCTCTCTCGCCGATCCGATGTCCCCCGCCTCCCCCACCACCTCGAAGTCCGCCTGCCCCTCCAGCAGCGCCCTGAGGGCGCCGCGGACCACCGCGTGGTCGTCGGCGAGGACGATCGTGATCGGCGCGTCGCCGTCCGGTTGGAGGCCCGTCATCCCCCGCCAGCGTAGCGGCGAGGGGTTGCGGCGAAGCCGAAGCGGCAGGTGGTGCGAAACCCGGATGTGGGGCCCCGGGCGCGGGGAGAAGATGGCCTTGGGCTGGTCCCGCCGCCGGGGACGGCCACTCCCACGGCCAAACCGGCACGGTGGCCAGATGAGAGGGACTTCCGATGGGAGCCCCCGCCCGACTGCGAACGTCTCCGCGTCGCCCCGTGTCGGCGCGGAGGCCTCGCGGTCAGGGCGCCCGCGAGGCGCGCACCGTTCGACCGCCTGACAGACTTCGGCATGAGGCGACTTCGAGATGGGGGACGAGCGGCAGATCACCGTTGCCCTGGCTGACGATCACAACGTGATCCGCGCTGGGCTGCGAAGCATGCTCGAAGCGGAGCCCGGCCTGCGGGTGATCGGGGAGGCGGCAGACGCGAAGTCCGCGGCGAAGCTCGCCCGCACCCGCAGGCCGGACGTGCTGGTGCTGGACCTGCAGATGCCTGGGGCCGAGCCCCTGGGCGACATCGCGAGCCTGCGCGAGAGCGTTCCCGGCACCGCGGTGGTCGTCCTGACGATGCAGAGCGACCCGCGAAAGGCACGCAACCTACTGCGCGCCGGGGCCGCGGGCTTCGTCCTCAAGCAGGCGGCCGAGCGCAAGCTGACCGAAGCGATCCGCGTCGCCGCCGAGGGCGGCTCCTACATCGACCCGGAGCTGGGCGGGAAGCTCGCCAAGCTGGAGGCGGACCCGCTGGACGGGCTGAGCGAGCGCGAGCGCGAGCTGCTGCGCCTGCTGGCGCTCGGGCACACCAACCGCGAGATCGGCGAGCGGCTCTTCCTCAGCGTACGGGCGATCGAGGTCAACCGCGCGAAGCTGACCGAGAAGCTTGGGATCGAGTCGCGTCCCGACCTGGTCCGCTTCGCGATCGCGAACGGCGTGGTCGATACCGGCAGCGAGGGCGGCGGTTGAGCGTCAGCGGCGCCGGATCGGGACCCTGGCAATGATCCGCGTGCCGCTCTCCGACCCCGAGCTGATCTCGATGTCGCCGCCGAGCAATCCGATCCGCTCACGCATCCCGATCAGACCACGGCCGCCGGCGATGGAGTCGGGGTCGAACCCGCGACCGTCGTCCTGCACGGCGATCCGCACCTGATCGTCGACCATCTGGGCGGCAACGCTGGCGCTGCCGGCGTCGGCGTGCTTGAGCACGTTGCTGAGCGCCTCCTGCACCAGCCGGTAGACGACCCGGTCCTCCTCCCCGCTGAGCTGGCCGTCGATCTCGATCGCGGTCTCGATCTCGAGCCCTCCCCGAGCCGAGGACTCCTCGGCAAGGGCTTCCAGCGCACCGGCGAGGCCGAGGCGCTCCAGCGACGCCGGCCGCAGGTCGTGGATCAGCCGGCTCAGCTCGCTGATCTGCACCTCGAGGCGCTCGACCGTCTCCTCCGCCGCCGTCTCGATTCGGTGCCCGCGGTCCGACGCCTCGCCCTGCAGCGCGGTTGCCAGGGAGATCCGGATCGCGGCAAGGCCTTGGAGCGCGTCGTCGTGCAGCTCGCGGGCCCAGCGCTCGCGCTCGCGCTCGGCGATCTCGACCTGCTGCTGCAGTCGCTCCGACTCGACGCTCTGCGCGGTTCCCACCGCGGTCGCGGCGCTGGCGGCGAACGCCTGCAGGAGGCGCAGGTCCTCCTGGCCGAACTCTTCCCCCCCGGCCACGCGGTCGAGTGCCACCAGCGTGCCGACGGCGTGGCCGCGAAAATGCAGCGGGACCACGAGGACGGTCTCCGCGCCAAGGCGCTCCCGCAGCCGCTCGCGGTCCAGGCGCCGGGAGACGCGCTCTTCCATCGCGGCGCCGAAGACCGAGTCGTCGATCGGGATCATCAGCTCGCTCTCCTCGGCGCGAACTTCGCCGGCCCGCGCGGCGACGACGAGCCACTCGCCCTCCTGCAGCAGGACCAGCAGCGCCCGGGCGTCGACCAGGGCGCGGGCGCGCTTGACGATCAGGTCGAGGACGCGCTCGACGTCGGTCTCGCCGCCGACCGTGTGCGCGATGTCGATCGAGGCCTCGGCTCGGCGCAGCGCCTGCTCGACCTCCGCCTCACGTTCGCTCAGGCTGGTGTAGAGGCGCGCGTTCTCGATCGCGATCCCGGCCCAGATCGCAAGCGTCCTCGCCGCGTCCTCATCATCGGAGTCGAACTCCGCGGCCCCCTGCTTCTCGGTCATGTAGAGGTTGCCGAAGGTCTCGCCGCGAATCGTTATCGGCACCCCGAGAAAGGAGTGCATCGGCGGGTGGCCCGGCGGGAACCCGTAGGCGTGGGGATGCCGGTTGACGTCGGCCAGCCTCAGCGGGGCGGGCTCGCGGATCAGCTCGCCGAGAACGCCGCGCCCCCGCGGCAGGTCGCCAATCTCCCGTTTGGTCTCGTCGTCGATGCCGAGGTAGATGAAGCGCTCGAGCTCGGTGCCATCGGGGTCGAGCACACCCAGTGCCGCGTACTCGGCGGAGGTCAGCTCGCGGGCCGCCTCCACCACCGAGCGCAGGAGAGCCTCGAGGTCGAGCTCCGAGAGGAGCGCCGTGCCGACGTCCACCAACCGCCTGAACCGCTCCGCCGTCTCTCCACCTGATTGGTGAGAAAAATCCACACCACAGATCATCCCCCAGATCCCGGCGCAGGGTCAGATCGAGCGCCTGGGCGGTCAAGGCCGGCCGGCCCGCGAGCCGGCCGTCCCGATCGGGACGGCCGAGCTCGCGGGCCCTGGCGTGTCGAGCAGGCCCGGCTAGGCCGCGAGGCAGAGGGCCGTGACGAGGAGGGTGTTCCCCCCCACTGCCCCCGCGGGGACTCGACCCTGCGCGGCCCAGGTCGTGTTCCGGGAACCTTCACTTGGGCCGGAGGAAACGATCGTGTCGTCCCTGTCGCCGAGGACCCACTCGAAGCCTCCACTCAGCAGACGCGAGCCGTCCGGGCAGGTGGCGAGCCCCGCTTTCGTCTCGCCCGGTGCGATGGCCACCTCCACGCCCCGCTGGAAGAGCGCGCCCTTGAGCTGGGTGCCGCCGACGCTTCCTCCCGCGAGGTCAACCCCCTGGATCGAGCCCTCGGCGATCTCGTCGCTCCCGACCGACCCGAGCCTCAACTGCAGGTTTTGAAAGGTCCCCGTCAGGTCGCCTCCAGCAGGGCCCGTCACCCCAGAGGGACCGGCGGGGCCGGCGGGACCACGCGCTCCGGCTGGACCGGCGGGGCCAGCGGGACCGGGCGCCCCACCGGAAGCGAGTTTCGCCTCCAGCGCAGCGATCCTGCGCGCCATTGCCCCAGCCTGTTTCTTCAGAATCTGGAGCTGTTTCGCGACGGCGCCGCTCGCGGACCCGGTCGCGACCGGATTGTCAGCCCCCGCGATCGCGACCGGCGTCACGACCATCGCAGCGACCGTCGCCGCGAGGAGGACCTGCAGACCTTTGCTCTTGACCGAATGCATCGATGCCTTTCGTTTGCGCCCCCGGAACGGGCGGCGGCCGTTTCCTGCTTGCACGGCCTACGGCCTTCCTCGCGGCAAGGTTCAAAGGCGCCACCGCCGAGCTAGGCTTCAGGGCAGCCCGGAGAGGTGTCCGAGTGGCTTAAGGAGCGCGACTGGAAATCGCGTGGGCGGGGTTAACCCGCCTCGTGGGTTCGAATCCCACCCTCTCCGTTCCCGCCGGCTCAGACCCTCCGCAGCGCGAGGCGATCGGCGCCGGCTGCCCTGATCTCCCAGGTCTGCAGCGGCCGCTCGCCGTTCGGGTCCAGCACCAGCCGGTCGCCCTCCAGCGACCAGCGACCGCCGGCCTCCTCGGGCACGTCGACCGGCCCCGGCGAGCGCTCCACATAGCTGCCGTCCGGGCGCAGCTCGAAGGACGTTCGCCCGCGCGAGGGCGGCAGCGGATGGCTCGCCGGCCGGAACACCATCTCGCTGCCGCTGTCCTCCTCATGGGAGTGAACCCAATGCCCTTGAAGCGCGTCCTTCCCGGGTCCGGCCACCCGGGGATGATCTCAGAGGCCGGCCAGTTTTTTCCTCGGTCCGGCCAGGGTCGCGTTCATCCGCGCGACCTGCCCCTCGGTGAACATGAACATGGCCGCGTCGTCGACGTAGTCCATGTAGTTCATGAACATGTCGCCGGTCGGGCCGTTGTTGCAGGTGATGTGGGGGAATTTCGGTTTGCCGTAGTTCGCCTCCCGCGCCCGTGGCGTGTCGGCCACGAAGTCGTCGCCGGTGCAGTCATTTCGGTCACCCCAGATATGGCGCAGGCCGAGGTAGTGCCCGACCTCGTGCGTAGCCGTGCGACCCCTGTTGAACGGGGTTTTGGCGGTGCCCTGCGTGCCGAAGGCGCTGTTGAGGATGACCACGCCGTCGGTTTTCGACGGCCCGCCCGGGAACTGGGCGTAGCCGAGCAGGCCGGAGCCGAGGCTGCAGACCCACATGTTCAGGTAGCGGTCGGTCGGCCAGGGATCGACGCCGCCGGTTTTTTTCGCCTTGACCGTGTCGTTGGGGCCGAAGGAGGCGGCTTTGGTCGCGGTGCGGACGATGCCGGAGGTTTTTTTGCCTTTCGGGTCCTTGGTCGCCAGGGCGAACTGGATGTTGGAATCGATTGCCAGGCTTTTCCACACTTTCGGTGCTTTTTTCAGGTCGGGGTTTTTCGCCCGGTAGTCCCTGTTCAGGGAGTCGATCTGACTTTTCACCTGGGCGTCGGAGATGTTCTCCGCTTCGGTCCTGTGGACCACGTGCACGACGACCGGGATCGTGATCAGTTTCGCCGTCACCCGCATCGCCCGCCCGCTGTCGATGCTGCTGCGGGTCTCCTCCTCCGCTTTGAGCCTGTATTTGCGGTACTCGGGTTTCGTTTCCGCCAGCAGCTCGTGTACCACCATGTGCGCACAGGTACGACGTTTCGGCACTTTCACCGGGCTCATCGATTCCTCCCTTTTCTTTGAGATTTCCCGACTATTCAAAGTGTGAGACTCCCACATCGAGTCCGCTGACGCCAGGGCCCGGCGTCAGCTGCGCTTCTCGGCGAAGAAGTCGCGGAGCAGAGCGGCACACTCGTCTTCCCTGGCGCCCGCAACGACCTCCGGACGGTGGTTGAGGGCCGGGTGGGAGAGGACGTCGAGGACGCTGCCGGCGGCGCCGGCCTTGGGGTCGGGAGCGCCGTAGACGACGACGGGGATGCGGGCGAGGACGATCGCGCCGGCGCACATGGCGCAGGGCTCGAGGGTGACGTAGAGGGTCGTTCCGGGCAGGCGCCAGCCGCCGAGCGCCTCGGCGGCGGCCCGGATCGCCAGCACCTCGGCGTGGGCGGTGGGATCGGCTCGCCGCTCGCGTTCGTTGCCTGCCAGCGCCAGCGGCTCGCCGTCGCGCAGGATCGCGGCGCCGATCGGCACGTCGCCGTGAGCCCCCGCCATCCGCGCCTGCTCGATCGCCAGGCCCATCGCATCGCCGTGCGCCATCGCCAATTCGTCCATCGGTCGGGGAGTATGTAGGCCTACAACTTCCCCGGTATTCCGGTGTTAGCTGAAGAGCTCGCCCGGAAAGAGGGGACACGGGGCGAGCGAACGAGATCCAGATGAGACGACTCCTTTCGCTACCCGCTGCCCTCGCGGCAACCGCCGCGCTGGCTGTGACCGCCGCCCCCGCGCAGGCTCGGATCGGTCTGGCGCAGAACCACGGCTTCGTCCCCCGCCAGGTCGTCTACAAGCTTCAGGGGCAGCGCCTGGGCCGAGCCCTGTCGCTGCCGGCGGGTGCCAGCGTGGAGCGGACCGTGACAGCGCTGCGGCGAAACCCCCGGGTCCTCTACGCCGAGCCCAACTACATCGCCAGCGCCTCCGCCGTTGGCATCGAGCTGCCGCCGCTTCCGATCCCCAACGACCCCGGAATCATCGGCACCGGCGCCGAGGCGGCGTCCGACACCGGCAGCTGGACCTCGAAGCAGTGGAACTTCCTCCCGTGGCGGGAACCCGCCACCCCGGAGCTGCCGACCTCACCCGGCGGCATCGACGCGGTCGGCGCCTGGCAGAACCTGGCCAGGCTCGGCGCCCCCGGGGCGGCCGGCGTGACCGTTGCCGTTCTCGACACCGGCATCGCCTTCGTCGCCAAGGTTCACGCCCCCAACAGCAACAGGTTCCCACCCAGTCCCGACTTCAGCGAGCGCCAGTTCTCGGCCGGGTACGACTTCGTCAGCCGTGACCTCTTCCCCTTCGACGAAAACGGCCACGGGACCCACGTGGCGGGCACGATCGGCGAGCAGACGGACAACGGCGTCGGGCTCACCGGCCTCGCCTACAGGGCGAAGCTGATGCCGGTCAGGGTTCTCGACAGATTCGGCCGCGGAGATGCGGTGACGATCGCCAAGGGAATCCACTTCGCCGTCGACCACGGCGCCGACGTGATCAACATGAGCTTCAACTTCGCCTGCGGCAAGCGCGTGCCGCTCGTCGAGGAAGCCCTCCGGCGCGCCTACCAGGCTGGCGTCGTCGCCGTCGCCTCGGTGGGCAACCTCGGCTCGGAGGGCTGCATCTCCGAGCCGGCCACCGCGCCGCGGGTGATCGCGGTCGGCGGCACCACGGAGGGCGGCTGCCTCGGGAGCTATTCGCTGGCCGGCAACCTCGACGTCCTCGCGCCCGGCGGCGGCGAACCGGTGAGCGGTTGCCCCTCGGTGCTGTCGCGGCCGATCTTCCAGGTGACGCTGCAGCCCTTCCAGCCCGGGTCGACCGCCTCCTACTGGATCCCCGGCGACTACTACGGCACCTCGATGGCGGCGGCGCACGTCTCCGGGGTCGCCGCGATGGTGCTCGCCGTCGGCTACCACCGAAGGGGGCCCAACCGCGTGGCGCCGACGCGCATCGTCAGCGCCGTCACCGGCCGGCTGCGGAAGACTGCCCGCGACCTCGGCTTGCCGCGCACGCAGCAGGGAGCCGGCCTGATCGACGCCGGTCGCGCCACCCAGCGCAGCCTGTTCCTCAACTAGCTCTGGCCGCTGGAGCTACGTCGTGCGGACGATCATCACGCTGCAGGGAGCGTGATGGGAGACGTTGTTGGGAACGCTGCCGAGGAGGTAGCGGCGAGCGCCGGTCATCCCCTTGTTGCCGACCACGATCAGGTCGGCCCCGGTCTCCTCGGCGACGTTGAGGATCGCGTCGGCGGGATCGGCCTCGACCGGATGGGTCTGGACCTCGACCCCCTCCTTGCGCGCGGTCGCCGCGGCCGCATCGAGGACGAGGTTGACGTCCTCACGCGGGCCGATCTCGTATTGGACGTCGGCGGGAGCGTCCAGCTTCTCTCCGTTGACCCGCCGCTTGGAGACCGGCGCGAAGGCGCTGACGATGCTGAGCTGCGCGCCCGTGAGTTTGGCGATGTCGGTCGCCTGCCGCACCGCGTTGGCGGCGGTGTCGGAGCCATCGGTCCCAACCACGATGCGATTGAACACGCCGCCTCCTAGCTCGGTCGCTGGACGGGACGGATACTAACGCCGGGCGTGGGCGGGAAGGCCGCGGAAGCCGTCGCCGAGGATTTCGGTGGGGGTGGTCGCCAGGCGCACGATCGCGATCGCCATCGAGGCGACGAGGCAGACGACCAGCACCGCCATCCCCGCTTTCCAGATCCACGGCACGCGGGGAACCCTAGATGTTTGGTCCAACCGCCCCGGGCGGGGAGATAGGCTGCGCGGCATGGGATTGGAGAAGGCGGCCGATGGAGTCTGGCTGCTGCGCGGCGACTTCCGCGGGGCGATGAACATCTACTTCCTGGAGGACGGCGAGGGCGTCGTCCAGTTCGACGCCGGCACCAAGGGCATGCGAAAGAAGGCCAGGGCCGCCGCCGAGCAGCTGGGCGGGGTGAAGCAGGTGGTGCTCGGGCACGCCCACGCCGACCATCGAGGCACCGCGGCCGCCATGGGCGCCCCGGTGCTCTGCCATCCCGACGAAGTCGCCGACGCCGAAAGCGACGCCGCGATCGCCCCCTACATGGACCTCTCGGAGCTGCCTGTCGCCTGGGTGCGGCGGATCTACCCGTTCCTGCTGCGGCGCTGGGACGGCGGCGCGGTGAAGATCGACGGCACCGTCTCCGAGGGCGACCGCGTGGCCGGCTTCGAGGTCATCCACTTCCCCGGCCACGCGCCGGGACTGATCGGCCTCTGGCGCGAGAGCGACCGCGTCGCCCTCGTCTC
Source organism: uncultured Solirubrobacterales bacterium (assembly GCA_963799835.1). GTDB lineage: Bacteria > Actinomycetota > Thermoleophilia > Solirubrobacterales > 70-9 > VAYN01. The sequence continues at coordinate 1,478,972 of CAWCYE010000002.1, read as the reverse complement.
AGACGTCGTCTACCTGGTCGACTCGGCTCGCCTCAAACCGCTGCCGGAGGGCGAGGCGAGCGTCCCGCATCCCGCCTGGGCCTGGGACCACGCCAAGGCGAAGGAATCGTTGCGGCGCCTCGCCGCGCTGGAGCCGCGGGTCGTCTGTGCCGGGCACGAGCGCCCGCTGCGCGGGGACGATCTCCGCGCGACCCTGGAGCAGGCCGCCGAGAAGTACTGAATCCGGCCGCTCTATATAGGTTGCAGGGCCGATGATCGGGACTTACGCCTCGGCGGCGCTGATCTGCGCCGCCTCGCTGCTGGTCGGGCGCGCGGTGCTGTCGCTGGCCGGGCGGCGATCGTGGTCCTGGCTGGAGCCGGCGGTCGGGTTCGGCGCCGTGGTGACCGTCACCGGCGTGCTCGCGCGGGCGCCGGGCCACGGCACCGGCGCCACCCTCGGTCTGATCGCCCTGGTCGCGGTCGCGGCGCTGGTCGCATGGCGGCTGCCCTTCGAGGCGCCCGGCGCGCTGAGGACGGGGGTGCCGGTGGCGATCGTCGTCCTCGTCGCGCTGGCGATCCCGTTCGCGATCAGCGGGCGCTGGGGCCTGCTCGGGGTCGGCTTCAACAACGACCTCGGCCTGCACCTGGCCTGGGCAGAGTGGCTGCGCAGCGGCTTCGGCCCGGCGCCGGAGCCCGGCTATCCGCTCGGGCCGCACGGGCTCGCCGTCGCCGTCGCCGCGTTCCCGGGAATCGGGCTCGGCCAGGCCTTCCTCGGGGAGATCGTCGCGATCGGCGTGCTGACCGGGCTGACCGCGCTCGGGGCGCTGCGGCAGATGTCGCCCGCTCGCAGGACCGTCGCCGCGGCGCTGGTCGCCCTCCCCTACCTCGCCGCCTCCTACTTCGCCCAGGCCGCCTTCAAGGAGACCGCCGAGGCGCTCTTCGTCCTCGCCTTCGCCGTCTTCCTGCTGGCGCCCGGAGAGCTGCCGCGGGGTGCTCAAGCGCGGGTCGGCTTCGCCCTGCCGCCGCTGGCGCTGGCCGGCGGCATCCTCTTCTCCTACAGCTTCGCCGGCCTCGCCTGGCCGGTCGCGATCGTCGCCCTCTGGAGCCTCACCGTCCCCGCCGTCCGCCGGGCGCTGCGACCCCGGGCGCTGCTGAGATGGCTGCTGCGGCCGGTGACCCTGGCGGCGATCGCGCTCGCCGCGGGCCTGGCCGTCGTGCTCACCATCGTCGGCCCGTTCGGCTTCGCCGGCGGCTTCAACAAGGTCGCCGGCAGCAACACCTACGGCCCGGTCTCGCCGCTGGAGGCGCTCGGCATCTGGCCGGCCTCCAACTACCGGCTCGACGCCGCCGGGGGGGCGCAGCTGACCGGGCTGTGGGGGACGATCGCGATCCTGGCGCTGCTGGCGGGAGTGGCCTGGTGGGTGAACCGGCGCGAGCTGACGATCCCGATCGCGCTCGGCGCCAGCGCCACTCTCTACCTGATCTCGCTGCCGTTCAGCGGCGACTACTCGCAGGCCAAGGCGCTGATGATCGCCGCCCCCCTGGCGATGCTCGTCGCGATCCGCCCGCTGCTGACCGAGTTCTCGCGACGGCTCGGCTGGACGGTGCTGGCGGTCGCGTTCGTGGGCGGGTCGGTGTACTCGACCTTCCTGGTGCTGCGAGACGCGCCGGTCGGCCCACCGGGGCACGGGGCCGAGCTGCGCGCCTTCGGGCCGATCGTCCACGGCAAGCCGGTCCTCTATGCCGGCCAGGACCGCTACGCCGTCTACGACCTGCTCGGGGCCGACACCCACGTGCCGCTGGTCGAGTTCCCGGACTCCGAAGTCGCCGCCAACCCCGAGAAGCCCTTCGACACCGGCGACGCCTACAGCCCGATCGACTTCGACTCCTTCTCGGGCGCGACGCTTGACCGGGTCCCCTACGTGATCACCAGCAGGGCCGCCTGGAACAGCCAGGCGCCCGCCAACTTCGAGCGGGTCGCCGCCACGCCCTCCTTCGTGCTCTGGCGGCGCACCGGGCCGACCCCCGAGGACCGCCACGTCCTGCTCGAGGGCACCGAGGCGGCGGCGAAGGCCGGCTGCGCGGCGCCGGAGGTCCGCCTGCTTCTCGCCGGGGGCGGCCGCGCCTCGCTCTTCCCCGGAGCGGCGATCGGCCAGAAAGACGACTGGAAGGAGGACAGCGTCCTCGGCACCGGCGAGCGCGCCTCCCAGACGCTCGACCTGCCCGCCGGCATCTGGAACCTCTCCCTCCAGTACTTCTCCCCCTTCGACCTGACCCTCACCGGGCCCGGCTTTCGCGAACCCCTGGTGGCGGCGCTCGACGGGCAGCGCCCGAACACGATCAGCCTCGGCAACAACGGCCAGTTCTGGCCCGCCGGCCGCTACCGCAGCGACGGCGGCAGGGTGCGCTTCACCGTCACCGCCGCCGATGCCAGCGCCCTGCAGAGCCTCAGCGGCTGGGACGGCAAGGCCTACCTCGGAGAGCTGGTCGCCGTCCCGGCCAGGCCGCACCGCATCGTCCCGCTCAGCGCCGCGTGCGACAGCTGGATCGACTGGTACCAGTCGCCCGCATCCCCCTGAGGTCGACTAGCCAAGCAGGTCAAGGACGCAGGGAGCGTGGCGTGCTCTGCACGCGAGCGACCGAGGACGCAGAGATGCGCCGGCCAGGCGGCCTCAGACGGCTTTCGCGGCGAGGCGCTCGGGGGGGACGCGTACGACGTCCCAAACCAGCCGCGCCTTCTCCAGGCCGTCGATGACCAGAGCGGAGATGTCGAGCTGGTAGCGACCGAGGCCGTGAGTGGCCGAGGTCGGGAAGGCGTGGTGGTTGTTGTGCCAGGCCTCGCCGAAGGTCGGGATCGCGATCAGCGCCAGGTTGCGCGACTGGTCGGTGGTCTCGAAGTCGCGGTTGCCGAAGACGTGGCAGAGCGAGTTGATGCTGTAGGTGAAGTGGTGGAGGACGAAGACGCGGACCAGGCCGCCCCAGAGCAGGCCGGTAAAGGCGGCGAAGAGGGTCCCGCCGATCAACCAGCCGAGGGCGAAGGGGACGAGGAGCCCGCCGACCGCCCAGAGGATGAAGGTGCGGTCGACCCAGCTGATCGTCGGGTCCTTGACCAGGTCCGGCGCGAACCGCTCCCGGCTGCCGCGCTGGGTGTGGATGAAGAGCCAGCCCATGTGAGCGTGAAAGAGCCCGCGCATGGCGCCGCTCCAACCGTGACCGTGGTCGACGTGGGGGCTGTGCGGGTCTCCCTCCTCGTCGGAGAAGGCGTGGTGCTTGCGGTGGTCGGCGACCCAGGAGATCACCGGCCCCTCGATTGCGGCCGAGCCGAGGATCGCCAGCAGCCCGTGAAGCCAGCGGGAGGTCTTGAAGCTGCGGTGGGTGAGGTGGCGGTGGAAGCCGACGGTGATCCCCAGCCCGGTCAGCACGTACATGCCGAGGAAGAGGAAGACGTCGCTCCAGTGCAGCGCCTCGCCCCAGACCTGCCAACCGGCGAGGCCGATCGCCAGGAACGGGACCAGGGTCACGAGACCGGTGATGATGCGGTCGCGCGTCTCGTTCTCCACGGGCTGTATGTCGCTCGGGAGTGGGCCTGCGCTCTCCATTGAGCCGATCATACGCCGCGAAGCAGAAGCGATGTGAATCCGGGCGCTGGAGGGACGGGCGTCGCTAGAGTGCCCGCGATGCCGTTCGCCACCACCGCCCCTCTGCGGCGGGAGATCGAAACTCGGATCCCGGAGCGACCGTTCGCGGTCGAGTTCTGGGACGGCACCCGCCTGCCGTCCACCGCCGAGGGCGGGCCGACCTTCCAGGTGCGCTCTCCCCGAGCCGCCGCCCACGTTTTGCGCGCACCCGGGCAGCTCGGCCTCGGCCGCGCCTACGTCAGCGGCGAGATCGACGTCGACGACATGGACGCCGTGATCGCCCTGCTCGACTCCTGGAAGCCGCCCGCGCTCGACCGCGCCGACCAGCGGGCGCTGCTGCTGGCCGCCGCCCGCGCCGCCGGCCTCACCCCGCCGCCGAAGCGGCCGGCGGCCGAGCTGCGCCCCAGCGGCCGTCGCCACAGCAAGGAGCGCGACGCCCGCGCCGTGCGCCACCACTACGACGTCTCCAACGAGTTCTTCTCGCTCTTCCTCGACCAGTCGATGACCTACAGCTGCGCGATCTTCTCCCGCGGCGCGAAGACCCTGGAGGAGGCGCAGGAAGAGAAGCTGGAGACGGTGGCGCGCAAGCTCGCGCTGACGGAGGGCGACCGGGTGCTCGACGTCGGCTGCGGCTGGGGCGCCTTCCCGCTCTGGGCGGCGACCAAGCACGGCGCCAGCGTGGTCGGGATCACCCTCTCCCCTCCCCAGGCCGAGGAGGCTCGCCGCCGAGCCGAGCAGGCGGGGGTCGCCGACCGGGTCGAGGTCCGGGTGATGGACTACCGCGACCTCGCCGGCGAGCGCTTCGACGCGATCGCCAGCATCGGCATGGTCGAGCACGTCGGCGCCTCCCAGATCGACGTCTACGCCCGCACTCTGGCTGGTTTGCTGGAGCCAGGCGGGCGGCTGCTAAACCACGGGATCACGCGGCTGCGCCACACCGACGGCGAGGCGGGGCCGTTCTCCGAGCGCTACGTCTTCCCCGACGCCGCCCCCCTGCACCTCTCCCGCAACCTGCTGGCGCTGGAACGGGCCGGCTTCGTCACCCACCACGTCGAGGACTTCGCCGCCGACTACGCCGAGACGCTCCGCCACTGGGCCAACCGCCTCGACCAGAACCTGGAGCGCGCGACCCAGATCGCCGGCCCCGAACGCATCCGCGTCTGGCGCCTCTACCTGCGCGCGGCGCGCAACGGCTTCGAGTCAGGCTTCACCTCGATCTACCAGGCCCGCTGCAGTCTGGCTTAGGCCGGGAATCCGGACGTCACGTCGGGAATCGCCCAGTCGGCGCCGGCCTCTCCGAGCTGCTCGACCGTGTAGGCGCCGGTGGCGACGCCGACCACTTTGATGCCGGCGCCGTGGCAGGCGGTGACGTCGCGGGGGGTGTCGCCGACCGCGATAGCGGTGGCGGGGTCGAGCGCCTTGCCGGCGACCTCGGCTCCCCGCTCCAGCGCCTTTTTCGTCAACTCGGTGCGGTCGCGGGCGTCGGAGCCGTAGCCGCCGAAGGCGAAGTAGCGGTTGAGGTTGCCGCGGGCGAGCTTGATGTGGGCGGCCGATTCGATGTTGCCGGTGACGATGCCGAGCAGCACCCCCTGTTCGGCCAGCCGAGGCAGGATCTCCTCGATCCCCGGCATCACCCGGTAGCCGTTCGACTCGTTAACCGCGTCCGCAAGGTGGCTGAGGTAACCGGCGACCGCCTGTGCCCGCTCGGCCTCGGTGCCGTCCCGGCCGATCACCTCGCGGAAGACGATCTCGACTATTTCGGGATCGGTCATGCCGGCGTGGGTGTGCTCCTCGATGTCGGCGTCGATGCCGTGCAGCTCACGGAAGGCGCGCTGCCAGGCAACCGCGCCCGCTCCGCCGGTGACGAGGAGGGTGCCGTCGATATCGAAGAGGACCGCCTCGATCACTGCGGGCGCAGGGTACAGCTCGGCCCGCTCAATGCTCTCCCTCGAGCAGGTCGCGCTGGCTCAACGCGTAGAGCAGGGCGAGGGAGGGCAGCACTAGAACCGCGGCGACCGCGAAGACGACGAAGACGATGTCGAGGGTCGGGCCGGGCGCGGCGGCCTGGTCGATCCGCAGGCTGGTCGGGAGCAGGTAGGGGAACTGGGCGACGCCCCAGCCCCAGATGACTGCCACCACCGCGCCGGCGGCTAGGGGTCGTAGCGCCAGATCGGCGGGACGAGGCGCTTTTGTCTCGCTATGCGCAACAAAGGCGCCTCGCCCCCGGACGAGCACAGCGAGCAGCCCGATCCCGCAGAGGGCCGAGAGGATCACCAGCGGCAGCCCCTCGGCGACCAGGCGGTCGAAGACGTAGCGGGCTTCGGCGTGCAGCTCGACCAGGCCCACCGCGGCGGCGGCGCCGGCCACCGCGGCGGCGGCGAGCGCCCGGCGCACGAAGTAGCGCTCGAGGTCCGCTTCCCCCGCCCGCCTGGCGTCGCCGACCAGGAAAACGGCGGAGAGGTAGGCGCCGGTGGCGACGAACATCGCCCCGGTCAGCAGCGGCAGCGGCTCCAGCCAGCTCGAGAAGGGGTCGCCGTTGCCGTCCGCCGGCACGTTGCCGGAGGCGATCGCGCCGACCACCGTGCCCATGAAGAAGGGGGTGAGGACCGAGGAGAGGGCGAACGTCGCACCAGCGGCGCGGCGCGCCCGCCGGCCTTCGATCGACTTGCGGAAGGCAAAGCCCGCACCGCGCAGGACGATCCCGATCGCCGCCAGCGTCAAGGGCACGTAGAGCGTCGTCATCACGGCGCTGAAGGCGGGCGGGAACGCGGTCCAGAGGACGACGAGGATGAAGATCAGCCAGACGTGGTTGGCCTCCCAGACCGGCGTCAGCGAGCGCTGGACCAACGCCCGCGGCCGCTCGCCCTTCTTGGCGTCCCCGGCGATCAGGTCCCAGAACCCGCCGCCGAAGTCGGCCCCGCCGAACAGCGCGTAGAAAGTCGCCCCGACCCAGAGGATCGCTGCCGCGACATCGCCCTTACTCATCGCCAAACCCCCCGCCGACGGGCCGATTTCCGACGATATTTGGCGGTTTCAGGCCCATCGGCATCATGGCGCGGCCTCGGCTGGTGGCGCGTAGGGCGCGCCGGGCTCCTCGGGCTCGGCGCCGGCCTCGCGCCAGCGCCGGGACATCGCCCGCAGGATCAGGATCGCGGTGGTGCCGAGCCCCGCGTAGAGAAGCAGCACGAACCCGAAGACGAACCAGATGCCCTCGGCGTCGGTGACCGCTTCGGAGGTCCGCATGTAGCCCTGCACGATCCAGGGCTGGCGCCCGACCTCGGTGACTATCCAGCCGCACCACAGGGCGAGGATCGAGGCCGCTCCCGAGACCGCGACCGCGCGCAGGAACCAGGGCGTCCCCGGGATGTCGCGCCGGCGCCACCAGACGGCCGCGACCCAGGCGCCGAGCGCGAGCAGCGCGGTGCCGATGCCGACCATCGCGTCGAAGGAGAGGTGCAGGAGCGTGTTCGCCGGCGGCCGCTCATTGGGCGGGATGTCGTTGAGGCCGGTCACCTCGGTGTCGGCGCTGAAGCCGACCAGATAGGAGTCGAGGTCGGGGATCGGGATCGCCCACTTCACTCCGTCGGAGGTGCAGATGCCGCCGACGTACTCGGTCTGGTGATCGCCGGTCTCGTCGATGCACTCCATCGCCGCGAACTTCGCCGGCTGGTGATCGGCAATCGCGCGGGCGGCGGTGTCGCCGACGAAGATCTGGATCGGGGTCGCAATCAGGCCGATCGTCAGCGGGATCAGCAGCCCCAGCCTGTGCAGGCGGTCCCGCCGCCCCTTCAGCATCCCGACCGCGTAGATCGAGGCGACGAGGAAGCCGGCGACCATGTAGGCGGCGAGGATCATGTGCGGGACCTCGTAGCCGGTCGCCGGGTTGAACAGGACCTCGATCGGATCGGTGTCGATCACCTTGCCGGCGGCGTTCAGGGTGAAGCCCTGCGGCTGGTTCATCCAGGCGTTGGCGGCGACGACCGAGAAGGCGCCGCCGATCCCGGTTATCACCATCGGCACCCCCGACCAGAAGTGGGCCCAGCCGCCCAGCCGCTTCCAGCCATAGATGTAGATCGCCAGGAAGATCGCCTCGACGAAGAAGAAGATCCCCTCGATCGCGAAGGCGACGCCGAAGACGGAACCGAAGCGCTCCATGAAGTGCGGCCACAGCAGCCCGAACTCGAAGCTGAGCACGGTCCCGGTGACCGCTCCGACGGCGAAGGTGACCGCCATCGCCTTCGACCAGCGCCGCGCCAGCTCCATCGCGTCTGCGTCGCCCCGTTTCAGCCCGAGGTAGTTGGCGACCAGGATGATCGCCGGAAGGGCAACCCCGAGGCAGGCGAGGACGATGTGGAAGCCGAGGGTGAACGCCATCTGCTCGCGCGCGGCGAGCAGATTCGATGCCGACGCCGCCAGAGGGAGCGGGTCGAGCGCGGGCATCTAGACGCTCGCCATCTCAGTCCCCGGCCGGTCCCGCGCCCCGCTCTTCGCGGTAGCGGCGGATCAGCGCGTTGGTCGAGCTGTCGTGGTGCAGCTTCGGCTCCCGGCCGGCCTCCAGCTCGGGGATGATCGCGACCGCCAGCACCTTGCCCAGCTCGACCCCCCACTGGTCGAAGGAGTCGATCCCCCAGATCGCCCCCTGGGTGAAGACGCTGTGCTCATACAGGGCGACCAGCGTGCCCAGGGTCTCCGGCGTGAGGCGATTGGCGAGGATCGTGTTGGAGGGCCGGTTGCCCTCCATCACCCGGTGCGGCACGACCTCCTCGGGCGTCCCCTCCCCGCGCACCTCCTCGGCCGTTTTGCCGAAGGCCAGAGCCTCGCCCTGGGCGAAGACGTTCGACATCAGCTTGTCGTGGTGGTCGCCGAGCGGGTTATTCGAGTGGGCGAAGCCGATGAAGTCGCAGGGGATCAGGCGCGTCCCCTGGTGGATCAGCTGATAGAAGGAGTGCTGGCCGTTGGTCCCCGGCTCCCCCCAGTAGATCGCGCCGGTGTCGTAGTCGACCCGGGCGCCGTCGATGGTGACGTGCTTGCCGTTCGACTCCATCGTCAGCTGCTGCAGGTAGGCGGGGAAGCGGTGCAGGTACTGGTCGTAGGGGAAGACACCGCAGGTCTGGGCACCGAAGAAGTCGCCGTACCAGACCGCCAGCAGGCCCATCAGCATCGGCAGGTTGAGGGCCGCCGGGGCCTCGCGGAAGTGCTCGTCCATGGCGTGGAAGCCGGCCAGCATCTCGGCGAAGCGGGCGGGGCCGATCGCCAGCATGGTCGAGAGCCCGATCGCCGAGTCCATCGAGTACCGGCCCCCCACCCACTCCCAGAAGCCGAACATGTTGTCGGTGTCGATGCCGAACTTTGCGACCTCCTCGGCGTTGGTCGAGACGGCGACGAAGTGCTTGGCGACCGCCGCCTCCTCGCCGCCCAGCCCGGCCAGCGCCCACTCGCGGGCGGAGCGTGCGTTGGTCATCGTCTCCAGCGTCGTGAAGGTCTTCGAGGAGATCACGAACAGCGTCTCGGCGGGATCGAGGTCGCGCGTGGCCTCGACGAAGTCGGTGCCGTCGACGTTGGAGACGAAGCGGAAGGTCATCTCGCGGCGGCTGAAGTGGCGCAGCGCCTCATAGGCCATCACCGGGCCGAGGTCCGAGCCGCCGATGCCGACGTTGACGACGTTGCGGATCGGCTTGCCGGTGTGGCCGCGCCACTCGCCGGAGCGCACCCGCTCGCAGAAGCCGGCCATCCGGTCGAGGGTCTCGTGGACCTCCTTGACGACGTCGACGCCGTCGACCACGAGCGAGCGGTTGCGGGGCATCCGCAGCGCCACGTGGAGCACGGCGCGGTCCTCGGAGACGTTGATGTGCTCGCCGGCGAACATCGCTTCGCGGCGGGCCTCGACGCCCCGCTCGCCGGCCAGCTCGCCGAGCAGCAGCATCGTCTCGTCGGTGATCCGGTTCTTGGAGAAGTCGAGGTAGAGGCCGGCTCCCTCGGCGACCAGCCGCTCACCGCGCTCGGGGTCGGCGGCAAACAGCTCGCGCAGGTGGGTGTCGCGGACCTGCTCGTGGTGGCTCTGGAGCCGCCCCCACGCCGGCAGCTCCCGCAACGGCTGGAGGTCGCTCACCCCGCCGTAACCCCGCGCTGGGCCTCGATCGAGGACAGCAGGTCTTCCCAGGACTTGTTGAAGCTGGCCTTGCCCTCCTCCTGCAGGCGGGCGGCCAGCGCGGCCACGTCGATCCCCGCCTCGGAGAACTCGGCCAGCACCTGCTCGGCGTTGCCGCCATCGGCCGGCAGCAGGTCGCCGACCTTGCCGTGGTCGGCAAAGGCGAGCAGGGTCGGCTCGGGCATCGTGTCGACGGTGAAGGGCGAGGCCAGCGCTTCGATGTAGAGCGTGTCGGAGGCGTCGGGGTCCTTGGTCCCGGTGCTGGCCCAGAGCAGCCGCTGGGCGCGGGCGCCCTCGTTGAGCAGGCGCTGCCAGCGATCGGAGTCGAGCAGCTCGTGGTAGGCGCGGTAGGCGCGGCCGGAGATCGCGATGCCGAGGCGGTTGCGCAGCTCGCCGGGGACCTCGTCGGAGATCGCGACGTCCCAGCGGCTGATGAAGATCGAGGCGACCGAGGCGACGTTGGGATCGAGCCCGGCCTCGATCCGGCGTTCGACCCCGCGCATGTAGGCGTCGGCGGCGGCGAGGTACTGCTTGTCGTCGAACAGCAGCGTGACGTTGATCGGGATGCCGGCGAAGATCGATTCCTCGATCGCCCGCAGGCCCGGCCCGGTCCCCGGGATCTTGATGAAGAGGTTGTCTCGCTCGCCCTTGGCGTGCAGCGTCGCGGCCTGCTCGATCGTCGCATCGGCGTCGTCGGCGAGCAGCGGCGAGACCTCCAGCGAGGCGAAGCCGTCGACACCGTCGGTGCGCTGGTGCACGCCAGCGAAGAGGTCGGTGGCGTCCCGTAGGTCAGCCAGCGCCAGCTCGAAGAAGATCTCCTCGTCGGAGCTGGCGCCGGGCGCGACCTCGGCGATCTGCTCGTCGTAGGCCTCGCCCCCGGAGATCGCCTTGTCGAAGATCGTCGGGTTGGAGGTCAGGCCGGTCACCGAGAGCTCGTCGATGTAGCGCTCCAGCACACCGTCCCTCAGCATCGGCCGGGTGATGTTGTCGAGCCACAGGCTCTGGCCCACCTCGTGCAGCTTCGCGGTCGGTTTCACGCGGCATCTCCTTCTCTCATTCGGTTCCCTGACTTCTCGAGCGCTTCCCGCGCCGCCTCGGCGATCCTGTCCGGCGTGAAGCCGAACTTCGCCTGGACGTCCTTCAGCGGCGCGGATGTGCCGAAGGTGTGCATCCCGACCCGGACGCCGGCGTGGCCGACGTAGCGGTCCCAGCCCAGCGTCGAGGCCTCCTCGACCGAGACCCGCGCCGTCACCGCCGGCGGCAGGACCTCGTCCCGGTAGGCGTCATCCTGGCGATCGAAGAGCTCCCAGCAGGGGAGGCTGACCACGCGCGAGCGGACGCCGTCGCCGAGCAGCTCCTCGTGGGCGCCGAGCACCAGCGCGACCTCCGAGCCGGTCGCGATCAGGATCACCTCGGGGTCGCCGTCCTCGGGGTCGGCGAGGACGTAGCCGCCGCGGCGCAGGCCCTCGGCGGACGCATAGCGCTCGCGGTCGATCACCGGCACGTTCTGGCGGGTGAGGACCAGGGCGACCGGCTGGTGCTCGCGGTCGATCGCCGCCCGCCAGGCCTCGGCCACCTCGTTGGCGTCGGCGGGGCGGATCACGTCGAGGCCCGGGATCGCCCGCAGCGAGGCCAGCTGCTCGACCGGCTGGTGGGTCGGCCCGTCCTCGCCGAGGCCGATCGAGTCGTGGGTGAAGAGGTGGATCACCGGCAGCTCCATCAGCGCCGAGAGCCGGATCGCCGGGCGGGCGTAGTCGGAGAAGGTGAGGTAGGTCGACCACAGCGGCCGCAGCTTCGAGAGCGAGAGGCCGTTGGAGGCCGCCGCCGACTCGTGCTCGCGGACGCCGTAGTGGAGCTGGCGAGCGCCGTAGTTGGGCGGCTCGAACTCCTCGTCCCCGTCGCCGTCGAGGCTGAGCCGGACCGAGGTCGAGTCGGTGAGGTCGGCCGAGCCGGCCACCAGCCACGGCAGCCTCGCGGCGATCGCGTTCTGCACCTTGTTGGAGGCCTTGCGGGTGGCGATCCCCTTCTCGTCGGCCTCGAAGCCGGGGATGTCTGCGTCCCAGCCGTCGGGCAGCTCGCGCTTCTGCATCGCCTCGACCTCGGCGGCCAGGTCGGGATGCTCGGAGGCGTAGGTGTCGAGGCGGCGCCTCCACTCCGCGCTCAGCTCGGCGCCGCGCCTGCCGACCCCCTCGGCGAAGCGCTCCTTGACCCCGTCGGGGACCAAAAACTGCGCGTCCTCGGGCCAGCCGTAGACGCGCTTGGTCTCCCGCACCTCCTCCTCCCCCAGCGGTTCGCCGTGGGCGGCGGCGGTGTCCTGCTTGTTCGGAGACCCCCAGCCGATGTGGCTGTCGACGATGATCAGCGTCGGCCGGTCGACCTCCGTCTTGAACTCGTCGAAGGCGTGTTCCAGCAGGCCTGTGTCGTTGGCGTCGCCGACCCTGGTGACGTTCCAGCCGTAGCCCATGAAGCGCGCGGCGACGTCGTCGTCGTAGGCAAGCTCGGTGCGGCCGTCGATCGTGATGTGGTTGTTGTCGTAGACCCAGCAGAGGTTGTCCAGCTTCAGGTGGCCGGCCAGCGAAGCGGCTTCGTTGGAGACGCCCTCCATGAAGCAGCCGTCGCCGGCGAAGGCGTAGACGTCGAAGTCGAACAGCGTCGCCCCGGGCTGGTTGAAGCGCGCCCCCTGCCACTTGGAGGCGATCGCCATCCCCACCGAGGTCGCGATGCCCTGCCCGAGCGGGCCGGTGGTGGTCTCCACGCCGGAGGTCCAGCGGTACTCGGGGTGGCCGGGCGTGCGCGAGTCGAGCTGGCGGAAGCGTTCGACGTCTTCGAGGCTCACCGCCGGCTCACCGACAACCTCGTAGTCGGGCTCGACCGCGCGGACGTCGGCCAGGAAGAGCAGCGAGTAGAGCAGCATCGAGGCGTGACCGTTGGAGAGCACGAAGCGGTCGCGGTTGGGCCAGATTGGATCGGCGGGGTCGAAGCGCAGGTAGCGCTGCCAGAGCGTGTAGGCCACCGGCGCCAGCGCCATCGGCGTGCCCGGATGGCCGGAATTGGCCTTCTGGATCGCGTCGATCGACAGCGTGCGGATCGTGTTGACGCAGAGCTGATCGATGTCCTGGTCCATACCGCGGCCACCGATCCTAGATGGTCGATGCCGCGGTGAACTGGTCAGGGCTCGATGCGGGTGACGGTGCCGTCGCCGTTGTTGGCGACCCAGACGGCCTCGGTGCCCACCGCGACCGCGCCGGGGTCGGCGCCGACGCCGATCGGCGAGCCGACCTGCTCGCCGCTGTCGATGGCGAGTCGGAGCACGGTGCCGTCGAGCGAGTTGGCGACCCAGACCAGGCCGGTGCCCGAGTCGATCCCGCCCGGGCGGCCGCCGACCTCGGTCGGGTCGCCGAGCAGCGCATGGATCGAGGGGTCGACCCTGGAGACCGTGCCGGAGCGACTGTTGGCAACCCAGACGTAGCCGTGGGCGACGGTGACGCCGGCCGGCCCCCGGCCGACGGCGATCGGCGGGTCGGGCCGGATGGTGCTGAGGTCGATGCGCCGCACGGTCCCGGTCGAGGCGCTGCTCGCCCAGAGGCCTCCGGCGCCGACCGCCAGCCGCAGCGGCGCCGAACGCGGGACGATCCCCCGCCGGTAGACGCGGTTGCCGCCGCGGGCGTTGATCGTGGCGATGCCGGCTCCGTCCTCGTCGGCGACCCACACCCGCCCGCCACCGAAGACGATCGGGCCGGGATGTCCTCCGACGTCGATCCGGCGCAGCACGGTCCCGTCTGACGGCGAGACCTTGAGCACCTCCCCGTCGCCGGGGTCGGAGACCCAGACGAAGCCGTGCCCGATGGCGACCCCAGAGATGCCGGCGCCGAGCTGGATCGGCTCGCCGACCGGTTCGCCGGTGGCGGAATTGAGCCTGGTCAGGGTGCCGTCGCGTCCGCTGGTGGCCCAGACTTCCTCGCCGGAGGCGGCGATCCGCAGCGGCGCGCGGCCGACCGGGATCGGCGAGGAGACCGAGAGGCCCTCGCCCCCGAACAGCATGAAAGCCAGTGCGACGAGGCCCGCGAGCACCGCGGCGCCCGCCCCCGCCCACTGCAACCTCTTCCCCCTCAGCGGCCCGAAATCGAAGCCCGAGCCGCGCAGCGGACGGGTGCGCTCACCGTCCCCGGCCGAGAGCACGCGGGTCCGCCGCGGCGCCGATCCCTGCCGCTCGGCGGCGGCGCCGATCAGCGCTCCGGCGCTCGGGTAGCGGTCGGCGGGGTCCTTGGAGACGGCCCGCTCGATCACGTCGTCGAGCCCCTCCGGCATCTCCGGCTCGGTGTCGGCGTCCTGGCGGGCGTAGGGGACGATCCCGGTCAGCGCCTCATAGAGGACGCAACCGAGCGAGTAGACGTCGGCGGCGGGCCCGACCACCCCCCCGCGCCACTGCTCCGGCGACATGTACTGGGCGGTGCCGACCACCGAGGCGCCGCTCAGCGCCCCGCTCTCGTCCAGCGCCTTGGCGAGGCCGAAGTCCGAGAGGAAGGCGCGGTCGCCTTCGACCAGGACGTTGTGGGGCTTGACGTCGCGGTGGACGATGCCGGCGGCGTGGGCGGCGTCGAGCGCGTCCGCGACCTGAGCGAGCAGCGCCAGCGCGTCCCCCGGCGGCAGCGACCCGCGGCGGTCGATCAGCTTGCGCAGGTCTCCTCCCTCGACCAGGCGCATCGCCACGATCAGCTCGCCGTCGAGCTCGCGCGAGTCGAGGATCGGCACAACCGAGGGGTGGTCGAGCCTGGCTGCGAGGCGGGACTCGCGCAGGAAGCGCTCGCGGAAGCCCTCGCGGTCGGCCAGCTCGCCGGCGATCACCTTCAGCGCCACCGGCCGTTCCAGCCCGAGGTGCGTCGCCCTGTAGACGACGCCCATCCCGCCGCGGGCAATCAGGGCGTCGAGCCGGTAGCCGGCGACGGTCGAACCGATGGCGAGATCCCCCATACGGCCGGGTTATACCCGGCCCGGCGGAGGGGGTGTCTGAGCAAACGGGGTCTATACGACCCCGTTGCTCAGACACCCCCCAGGTGCGGAGCCGGTGCTAGCCCTGCGGGACCGGCTGCCAGGCGATGACCGGACCGATCGTGGTCGTCACCTCATCGCCTTCGGTGCCGCCGACGACCTGCGCGTAGCCGCTGCGGCCGGTGGCGACATCGATCGTCGAGATCGACTGCTCTTCTTTGGTCGCGGTGAAGGCGGCGACCTGCTTCCCGTTGGACGAGAAGACGCTGTTGGTCTGCGAGTTGTCGGGCAACTCGGTCAGCTTGCGGCCCTTGCCGCCGAGCGCCTTGACCCAGAGGCCCTGGTCGCGACGGAAGAGCAGCGTGCGGCCGTTGGCGGTCGCGTCTTCGACATAGGAGGAGCCGGCGCCGGCGATCAGCTTCTGGACATCCCGGCCGTTCTCCGCCATCGCGTAGATGTCGGCGAAGGCGCTCGGTCCTTCGGTGCTCTCGCCGCGGCTGAAGACGATCGTCGCGTCGAGGTTGCGGGGCGCGAACTCGTCGACCCCCGGGGTCCGGGTGAGCCGGCGCAGCTGCCCGCCCGTGGGCCGCACCGAGTAGATGTCGTCCGCGGTGCCACCCCCCGCCTGCCCGAAGCTGCGCACGAAGGAGATCGTGCCCCCGTCCGGGGAGATCGACGCTTCGTGCTCGTCGCTCTGGTTGGCGCTGAGCAGGTGAACGGGCCCGCCGCCGACCCTGACCGTGTACAGGTCACGGGCGACGCCAACGGCCGAGCTGCGCTCGAACAGGACGTAGCGGCTGTTGGGCGAGACCTGTGGCCGCGAGTCGACCTCCGGCCCGCGGGTCAGCTGCCGCTGCCCCGAGCCGTCCGCCCGCATCGAGAAGACGTCGCCGTCGCGGACGAAGGCGATCGTGCGCCCGTCAGCGGAGAACGACGGTTCGGTGTCGGCCGGATCTTCGGTGAGCTGGTTCAGGCGCCGGTCGCGGACCGCGAAGATGCCGCCTTCGGGGCCTTTCGCCGGGAGCTCTTTGCCCTCCGAGTCTTTCTGCACCCGTTTGTCTTCGGTGACTTTCGAGAAAACGATGGCACCGGTGGACGGTGCCGCGCTCGCGGCCGCCGCAGGAACCGCCAGGGCGGTCAGCACGAGCAGGGCGGTGATGATGGATCGATAACGCATGGCTGCTCCTTTCCGAGCAAGTGAGTAATTGCCTCACCGATGCTCGGGGCTGGGAGCGAACCCGCCAACGCCACTGGCGCCCTCCACCGGGCCACCTCTGGCCCGGTGCGAGCCACACGCTGGGCGCGCTCAGCGCGGCCGGTCGAGGCCCAGCTCGATCACGCGGGCGGCGATCTGCCGCGGCCGGTCGCGACCGGCCTCGCCGCCGACGCCGAGCTTGGCGGCGAGCGCGTCGAGCCGGCGCTGGGCGGTGCGCTCGCTGACGTTCAGCGACTCGGCGATCTCCGCCCGGGTCGCCGGGCGGCCGGCGAAGGCGCCCTCGCTGCGGTAGGGGGCGACCAGCGCGGATGCGGTCCCCCGCTCCTCCTCGCTCAGGGCCACAGACGGCTCGCCGCTCGGCACCGTCGCCCCGACCGGGGTGACCGACCCGGTCGAGATTTCCAGCCGGTGGCCGCCGACGATCAGCGTGTCGCCGTCGCGCAGCCGGCGCGGTCGGTCCAGCGGCTCGCCGTTGAGGGCGGTGCCGTTGCTGCTGTCGAGGTCGGTCGCCATCAGGACGTCTCCCCGCATCTCGATCTCCAAGTGGTTCCAGGAGACCGCCTCGTCGTCGAGCCGGACGTCGGCCTCGGGCGAGCGCCCGACCAGCGTCCGCTCGCCGCCGAGCGGCACCGAGCGCGGCGCATCCGCACCGGAGGAGAGCCAGATCCGCGCATCCATCTGAGCCGAGGATAGAGTCCCGGCGGTGAGCGGTGCGGAGACGGAGAAGCGGCTCGCGGCCGAGGCGGCCGCAGAGCTGGTGCAGGACGGGATGACCATTGGCCTCGGCACCGGATCGACCGTCGCCTTCCTGCTGCCGGCGATCGCCCGCCGCGGCCTCAGCGGCATCCGCTGCGTCGCCACCTCGGTCGCCACCGAGGAACAGGCGCGCGGCCTCGGGATCCCGGTGGAGGAGTTCAGCGCGCTGGAGCGGCTGGACGTCGCGATCGACGGCACCGACGAGGTGACGCCGGACGGCTGGCTGATCAAGGGGGGCGGCGCCGCCCACCTGCGCGAGAAGATCGTCGCCGCGGCCGCCGAGCGCTTCGTCGTGATGGGCGACTCCAGCAAGCCAGTCGAGGCGCTGCGCGGCCCGGTGCCGCTGGAGCTGTTCGCCTTCGGCGTGGCCTCGACGATCGCGCGACTCGGTTCCGACGTCCAGCTCCGCGACGTCCCGGCCAGCCCGGACGGCGGCACGATCGCCGACTACCGCGGCGCGATCGGCGATCCGGCAGCGCTGGCGGCCAGGCTCGACGCCGACCCCGGCGTCGCCGCCCACGGCCTCTTTCCCCCCGAGATGGTCAGCGAGGTGCTGATCGGCAGGGGTGAGAAGGTCGAGCGACTGGGTATCAGAGACTCAGATGGCGTTCGAGACGGCTGACCCAGATCGGCTCCGCGCACAGCTGAGAGGCGGCCTGTTCGCCCGCGGCGAGGCTGGCTGGGAGGAGGCCAGGCTTGGCTTCAGGCTCTCCGACGACCCCCGACCGCCGCTGGTGGCAGTCCCGGCGGACGAGGCCGACATCGTCGCCGTGGTCCGCTTCGCCACAGACGCCGGCCTTCGGGTCGCGGCACAGAGCAACGCTCACAATCCTGGCCCGCTGGGCTCCCTCGACGACGCGATCCTGCTGCGGACGACGTCGCTGCGGGGTGTGGCGATCGATCGCGCGGCCGGTCGTGCCAGGGCCGCCGCAGGTGCGTCGTGGTCCGAACTCGTCCCCGGCGCGTCGGAGATCGGGCTGGCGGCGCTGCACGGCTCCTCCCCGGGGGGCGGGATCGTCGGCTACCACCTGGGCGGCGGCAGCGGCTGGTACGCGCGCCGCCACGGGCTGGCCTGCAACCACGCCACCGGGTTCGACGTGGTCGGGGCCGATTGCGAGACCTGGCGGGTCGACGCCGAGAGCGACCCGGAGCTGTTCTGGGCGCTGCGGGGCGGGGGCGGCGGCTACGCGGTGGTCAGCGCGATCGAGTTCGAGCTGCTGGAGATGCCCGAGGTCTATGCGGGGGCGCTCTTCTTTCCCTTCGAGCGCGCCGCGGAGGTCCTCCATGCCTGGGAGGAGTGGACCGCAACCGTGCCCGAGGAGATGACCTCGGTCGGTCGGGTGATGCAGTTCCCGCCGATCGACGAGGTCCCCGAGCCGCTCCGCGGTAACGCCTTCACGGTCCTCGAGGCGATCCTGATCGGCGGCGAGGCCGAGGGCGCCGAGTTGACGGCGCCCCTGCGGGAGCTGGGCCCGCTGATGAACAGCCTCGCCACAGTGCCGCCGGCGGGGATCGCCGACCTCCACATGGACCCCCCGGGGCCGGTCAGCGGGGTCAGCGACCACATGCTGCTCGACCTCGCCCCGCAGGCGATCGACGACATGCTCGAGGTCGTCGGCCCCGGGTCGGGCTCGACCCTGACCTCGGTCGAGCTGCGCCACGGCGGCGGTGCCCTCTCCCGGGCCGACGCGGACGCCGGCGCCCTGGCGACCCTGCCCGGCTCCCACAACATGTTCGCCGTCGCCCCGACCCCCGACCCCTCGCTGGTCGCCCCAGCTCGGGAACAGCTCGACCGGCTGACCGCCGCTCTGGCCCCCTACGACGCGGGCCGCTACCTCGGCTTCTGCGAGAACGCCACCGAGTTCTCCACCGCCTTCCCGCCCGAGACCTGCGATCGCCTACGCGAGGCGAAGGCGAAGTACGACCCCGACGGCGTCTTCCGGGCCAACCACGAGGTGAGCGTCGTCTGACCGATCTACAGCGGTGCTGCGGGCTGGTCAGGCCGCTGCCGCCAACAGCTCGTCGACCGCAGCGGCATCGAAGGGGTCGACGCGGCGGATTCCCCTGATGCCGTCGAAGGCGCGGTCGGCGGTGAGCACGGTGCCGATGTCATTGACGGCGCAGGTGCCGACGTGGAGGCGGTCGTTGGTGTCCAACCGTGAATCTGACATCGAAAGCGCCGAGATGAACGCCTCCTCGGTCACCGGCAGCAGAGGCGAGAAAATTTTC
The DNA here is from genome assembly GCA_963799835.1 of uncultured Solirubrobacterales bacterium. Classification (GTDB taxonomy): domain Bacteria; phylum Actinomycetota; class Thermoleophilia; order Solirubrobacterales; family 70-9; genus VAYN01. The sequence goes on along the minus strand of CAWCYE010000002.1, from coordinate 1,460,017 downwards.
AGCGCCAGATCGGGGATATCCACGAGCTCCCTGTATTGGCGAACGACTACGTGCCAGACCTCCTCGAGCACAGCTGGGGAGGTGCGCCCCTCCACCTCGCCGGTCGCGATCGCTCGCAGCACTCGGGCGCAGTTATCGCGTGCCGCCACATCCAGAGCGCTGTAGAGGATCGCGTTGGCGTTGACGAAGAAGGTCATTCGGGTGCTCCCTCGGGCGGAAAGCGGGTCGCTTCGTCGTGGGCCTCCGCGATCAGTCGCTCCAGCTCCTGCGGAGCGATGGAGGGCCCGGGGGGCATCGCAGCGAGCGCCTCGGCGGCAGCGATCTTCTCCTCTCGCGAGGTTTCCCCGAGCTGGGCGTTAACGGCATCGCGGATGACGCTGGAGAGGGAAGCGCTTCGGCGCCTCGCCTCCCGTTCCCAGCGCTGGCGCTGCTCTTTGCTGGCAAGTAGCTGGATTCGCTCGTTGTACATGTGCATAGCATACACATGAGCGCTGGGGACTACGGCGGTGGCGGTCATGGAGGGCAGCCTTGCAGGCGCGGAGTCACGCGTGGCGCGCAGTTCCGGCCAACTTCGAAAATTCTCAGTCGCGACTCCGAGACGTCGTGCCGCCGGCGCCGGCGCCCGCCTAGACGAGGATCTTCAGGCGCTGGGCCTGCCGGGTCGCCTCCGCCCGGTTGCGGACCCCCAGCTTGCGGTAGATCGCGCTGGTGTGCTCCTTGACCGTGTGGGGAGATAGGTGCAGGCGCGCGGCGATCTCCTTGTTGGTGAAGCCGGTGGCGATCAGCGAGAGGACCTCCTGCTCGCGCTGGCTGAGCGGCGAGTCGAGCGCGGCCGGGTCGGCGAACACCTCGGTGCCGAGCGAGACCATCCGCACCGCCTTGACCACGTCGACTGCCGACCAGTCCTTGGAGATGAAGCCCGAGGCGCCGGCGGAGCGGGCGACGAAGGGAGAGATGACGCCGGCACCAGAGATCAGCAGCACCCGGGTACCGGGGCTGACAGCGCGGATCTCCTCGCACACCTCCGCCCCGGACTCCGTCCCCAGCAGCATGTCGACCAGCGCCACCTCCGGGCGCAGCCGGCGGCAGATCTCGACCGCCTCGGTGCCGTCGCTGGCGGCGAGGCAGCGCTCGACCCAGCTCTGGCGGTCCAGGAGCAGGCGGAATCCCCACTGGACCACGTCGTGGTCGTCGACGACCACAACCTTCAGCGGGCGCTCCTCGGTGGCCATCAGGGAGCCACCGGTACGACGAGCCGAACCCGCCAGCGGTCACCGGGGGCCGCTCCGAACTCGACCAGGCCCTCGTAGCGCAGCGCCTCCAGTGCGGCGAGCCGCAGGCCGAGCCCGCCGCCGCGGGTGGCGCGGCCATCGCCGGCGCCGTCGTTCTCGACCGCGAGCGTGAAGGTCTCTCCGTCTGCGGCGACCCGGACGGCGATCTCGGTCGGCTCCGAGTGCCGGTCGGCGTTGCGCAGCGCCTCGGCCAGGACCGACTGCGCCAGCGGCTCGAGGTCCGGCGGGACCTCGACCCCCTCCTCCCAGTCCAGGTGCAGCTCGGGACGCCGCACCCGCAGCCTCCCGAGAACCTCGGAGAGACTCGCCTTGCCGCCACCGCGGGGCGCCGCCACCGGCCGGGTCATGACGCGCCGCAGATCGCCGACGACCGAGCGCAGCTCCTCCTGGCAGCGACGGCGCTCCTCGGCCGAGAGACCGTGCTCGGAGCCGAGCGCGAGAGTGACCCCGAACAATCGCTGGATCGCGTTCTCGTGCAGGTCGCGGGTCAGCTCGACGCGTTCCGCCAGGCGGTGCTCGCGTTCGCGCTGCTCGGTCGAGCGCTCGACGCTGGCGGTCAGCGCCGCCAGGCGGCCGAGCGTCAGCATCGTCTCCCGCTCGCCCTCGTCGAGGACGAAGTCCTCGCCGCCGCGGTCCGCGATGATGATCCCCAGCCAGCGCCGCGCGGCGGAGATCGGCGTGCAGGTGATCGTCGTCGTGTCGGCCAGCTCGGCGTAGCGGTCGGGGATGTAGGGAGCGAGGTCGCCGGAGATCTCGATCACCCGGTCCTGCTCCAGCGCCATCCGCGCCATCGGCGTCTCGTCGAGGGTTCCCTCGATCCTGCTCACCAGCTCGGGATCGAGCCCGCAGGAGCCCATCGGGATCACCGTCCTGTAGGCGGAGTCGTGCAGCAGCAGCGCCGCCCGCCGCATCGTCGTCAGGGTGCAGACCGCCCGGCAGACCCGGTCGTAGAAGACGCCGGATTCGGTCGCCTCGTCCAGTTCCGCCAGCAACCCGACGAGCACCTCGACGGTGCCGGCCCGCGGCTCCGCTGCGGTGGGGGCGATACCGGCGTTTTTCATTCCCACTTGAGCTTACGCTCAGGCGGGATTGCTCTCGCGAATCCGGTCCAGCCGCCGGTATGCCGGGTCGTCCTCGCCGACCAGATCAGCCAAGGTTCGCGCTGCGGTCTCGATGTCCTCAGGGGTGGCCAGTGCCACCGCCTCGATGTCGCCCCAGTCCTTGGTGCGATCGAAGAAGGACTTGAAGAGGACCAGCGAGGCGCAATCCAGGACCGGGATCTCACGCCCCACCAATCGCACCCAGACAACCGCCGAAGCGACCGCCTCGTGAAGCGGGAGGTTGTTGAGGAAGACATCGATCGGGACGCCGTCCCATACCAAGCGGGTCTGGCCGTCGCGTTCGACCGCCCGGACGTCTTCCGGCTCGACCTTGACCCCTTCCGGCAACCCCGCGAGCACTTTCGCCGCATCGGCGGCGTCGCAGAAGATGTTGACGTCGAGATCGCGCGTGCCGCGTGGTTCCTCGACGCAGTAGGCGAGTGCGATTGCACCTCCGAACGCATGTGGAAGCGACTGTGCCTCCAGCGCGTCGTGAATCGCGAAGAGCTTCTCGACAAGCTCGCTCATCTGGCTCATCCTGCCCTTTTTCCTCCCAGCCGATCCACGAGGGGGGGGAACTGCATCTCGGCTCGAGGCCGAAATGGGAGTGCCTCTGCCAGCTCGAGCACCTGTACGAGGATCCGCCCGGCGCGCTCGGGATCGACCGGCGGTTTCCGCTCGGCCAGCTCGAGGTCGAATCCACCCGCCGTGGCGATCTTCACCAGCGCCCCCGCGCTGGGCTCGCGCCCACCGTGGAGATAGACATTCAGAACCGACCGGGGTATCCCGGCCCGACGTGCCAGCTCGGCCTGACTGAGCCCGCTGCGACGGCAAATCTGCTCCACCATCGAAGCGGAGGTGGAGCCGACTGGTGGGGTGACCTCGGCAATCGCCATAGACATATGTTAGCGCATACGCTAACGATAACGCCTAAGGCTCGATGACGTTGCCTGGGTCTGGCTTGTCGTCGGAGCCGGCCTGGCTGTAGTCGCCGAATGGACCGTCGCGCTCGGTAACGGCAGTGGGGACGCCCTCCTTCGCAGCGAGCTCGATGAACCGCTTGGCGTCGGGCGTGTTTCGCATCAACCCGTCGAGGATCGGGCCGAGGGTCTGGGTCGAGGCAAGTCCCATGTTCTCGTAGGCGTGGTTGACCACGAGCTTCATCGCGGCGAGCTGGGAGGCGGGGATCGAGGCGAGTTGGCGAGCTGTTTCGGCGACCTCGTCCTCGAGGCGCTCGAAGGGCACCGCGCGGTTGATCAGCTCGATCTCCACCGCTTCCACCCCGGAGAGCGGCTTGCCGGTCAGGGCGTACTCCTTGGCCTTGGTCAAGCCCAGTCGGTAGAGCCACATCCCAGAGAGGTAGGCGCCCCACATCCGCGAGTAGGGGGTGCCGATCCGGGCGTCCTCGCTGGCGATCACGAGGTCCGCGCACAGGGCGAAGTCGCTGCCCCCGCCGACACACCAACCGTGCACCTGCGCGATCACCGGCTTCGGCGAGCGCCAGACGCTCATCAGCTTCTGCGTCGGGGCCAGAGCGGGCGCCGTGGCCGCGACGAAGTCCTTACCGGGGTCCCACCGCCCGTCGGTGGTGAGCTGCTTGTCCCAGTGGTGGAAGCCCTCGCCGAAGTCATAGCCGGCGCAGAACGCCCGCCCCGCGCCGCGGACGACGATCACCTTCACCGCTTCGTCCGCCACCGCGAGATGGACCGCGGCCTCGACCTCGTCGGGCATCGGCGGGACGATCGTGTTGAGCGAGTCGGGGCGGTTGAGAGTGATGGTCGCGACGCCGCCCGCCACCCCGTAGAGGATGGTCTCGAAGTCGGTCTGGCTGTCACCAGCAGCGGCGCTCATGGTCATCCCGCGGCGGCCTCGTCGGCCAGCACGACCATGTCGTCGTTGGCGACCCGGCCGGCGGGGATCGAGGGGTCGCCGGAGAGCAGCTTCGCCAGCGGCTCGCGGCCCTTCTCGCCCAGCACCAGCCAGAGGATCGCGCGGGCGCGGGCGAGCTCGGGGTAGGTGAGGGTCATGCGGCGGTCGCCCTGGTACTCGCCGGCGGTGACGGCGACGCGCCGGTCGTCGACCTCGAGCACCGGGTCGGCGGGAACGAGCGAGGCGGTGTGGCCGTCGGGGCCGAGGCCGAGGTGGACGTAGTCGAGCCGTTCGGGGAGCTGGGTTTCGTATTCTGCCGCGGCGGCATCGAGGTCGCGGCTCGTGACCGGCATCGGCCGAACCGTGGCCTGGTGGGAGATCGAGAGCATCTGGATCAGGTGGGTGAGGTTGCGCTCGTCGCTTCCGGGCGGCGCGACCCGCTCGTCGACCTGGAAGATCCGGGTCTTCTCCCAGGGCATGTCCGGGCGGTCGCCGAGCAGGGCGATCATCCGCCACGGCGTGTGCCCGCCGCTGAGCCCGAGCGCGAACTCGCCACGCTCCGCCACCGCCGCGCTGCCGGCGGCGGCGATCAGCTCGGCCCCGCGCGCGGAGGCGGCGTCGCCGTCGGCGAAGACCTCGAGCCTCGGCGCCACGGGGCCCTCAGCTCGGCTTCTCGTCGTGGCCGCCGAACTGCTTACGCATCGCAGAAAGCACCTTGTCGCCGAAGTCGCCGAGCCCGCGCGAGTAGAAGCGCTCCTGCAGCGCCGCGGTGAGGACCGGTGCCGGCACCCCCTCGTCGATCGCCGCGATCGAGGTCCAGCGGCCCTCGCCGGAGTCCGAGACGCGCCCGGCGAAGGCGGAGAGGTCGGGGGATTCGCGCATCGCCGCCGCGGTCAGGTCGAGCAGCCAGGAGCCGATCACGCTGCCGCGCCGCCAGACCTCGGCCACCTCGGGCAGGTCGAGGTCGTACTGGTAGTACTCGGGGTGATCCAGCGGCGCCGTCTCCGCGTCCGCCTCGCGCTCGACCTTGCCGGCGTTGGCGTTCTTGAGGATGTTCAGGCCCTCGCCGTAGGCGGCCATGATCCCGTACTCGATCCCGTTGTGGACCATCTTCACGAAGTGACCCGCCCCGTTGGGGCCGCAGTGCAGGTAGCCGTTCTCCGAGGGCGAGGGGTCGCCGGAGCGCCCCGGCGTTCGCTCGGCCGACTCCACCCCCGGCGCCAGGCTGGCGAAGATCTGGTCGAGGCGCTCGACCGCGCGGTCGGGGCCGCCGATCATCAGGCAGTAGCCGCGCTCGAGGCCGAAGACGCCGCCGCTGGTGCCGCAATCGACGTAGTCGATCCCCTTCTCCCCCACCTTCGCGGCGCGGCGGATGTCGTCGCGGTAGTAGGAGTTGCCGCCGTCGACGATCGCGTCGCCTGGCTCGAGCACCGCGGCGACGCCCTCCACCGTCTTCTCGGTGATCTCCCCGGCCGGGACCATCACCCATACCGAGCGCGGCGCGCTCAGCTTCGAGGCCATCTCCTCCAGCGAGGACGCACCCTCCGCTCCCTCGCCGGCCAGCTGCGAGACGGCATCCGGGTTGACGTCGTAGGCGACGATCGTGTGACCGTCCTTCATCAGGCGCCGGGCCATGTTCGCCCCCATGCGTCCGAGACCGACGATTCCGAGTTCCATCGAGACCTCCGCTGGTAGGTGACGGGACGGAGCGAGCAGCCGGGCCCGCAGCGCCATCGTACTTTCACCGAAACCGCGACAACCCGCGTATATCGCGGGTAATTGCAGTTTCGATGCTCCCAGCGACGGAGGGGATAGCCTCCGCAGCGAATGGCAAAGGGCGCTGAGCACGACCGCAACGCCTCCGCCGACGTCCTCGTGATCTTCGGGATCAGCGGCGACCTGGCGAAGAAAATGACCTTCCGGGCGCTCTACCGCCTCGAGGCCCGGGGCAAGCTCGAGTGCCCGATCGTCGGCGTCGCGATCGACGAGTGGGACGACGAGAAGCTGCGCCGGCACGCCCACGAGTCGATCGCCGCCACCGTCAAGGACCACGACGAGGAGGTCTTCCGGCGCCTCGCCGACCGGCTCACCTACGTGCAGGGCGACTACGGCGACGCCGACACCTTCGCGCGGGTCGGCAAGGCGATCGGGGGATGCGAGCAGCCGGTCTTCTACCTGGAGGTCCCGCCCTCGCTGTTCGCCACGGTGGTCGAGGGACTCGGCAAGGCCGGGCTGACCGAGAACGCGCACGTGGTGATCGAGAAGCCCTTCGGCCACGACCTCGAATCGGCGCGGGCGCTGAACGCCGAGCTCTGCGCCGTCCTCGACGAGGACCAGATCCTGCGGATCGACCACTACCTCGGCAAGGAGCCGGTGATGGACATCACCTACCTGCGCTTCGCCAACTCGGTGCTGGAGCCGGTCTGGAATCGCGAGCACGTCTCCCACGTGCAGATGACGATCGCCGAGGACTTCGGCGTCGACGACCGCGGCCGCTTCTACGACGCGGTCGGGGCGATGCGAGACGTGATCCAGAACCACGCCATGCAGGTGCTGGCGCTGGTCGGGATGGGACCGCCGACGGGCAACCATCACGACTCGATCCGGGACAAGAAGCTGGAATTCTTCAAAGCGATGCGGACCGCCGACCCGAAGCGCTACGTGCGCGGCCAGTACAACGGCTTCCGCGAGGTGAAGGACGTGGCGCCCGACTCGACCATGGAGACCTTCGCCGCGGTCGAGCTGGAGGTCGACAACTGGCGCTGGAGCGGCGTCCCGTTCTTCATCCGCGCCGGCAAGTGCATGCCGGTCAAGTCGAGCGAGGTGACGGTCGTCTTCAAGCGACCGCCACGGCTCGGGATCGGCCGCGGCAAGACGCCGGAGCCGAACCAGATGACGATCCGGATCGAGCCCGAACCGGGGGCGCGGCAGCGCCTCTACGCGAAGAAGGCCGGCGAGGAGGCCTTCGAGCCGGCCGACCTCGAGGTGCTCTTCGAGAAGGTCCCCGGCGAGGACCCCGAGCCCTACGAGCGGCTGCTCGGCGACGCGATCGCCGGCGTCCACCGGCTGTTCACCCGCCAGGACGCGATCGAGGAGACCTGGCGCGTGGTCCAGCCGCTGCTCGACGAACCGGGGCCGGCGCACCCCTATGAGCCGGGCACCTGGGGGCCTGCGGAGGCTGCCGAGCTGACCCGGGGCATCGCCCAGTGGTCTGAGCCCTGGCTGCCCGCAACCTAACCGGGTTGCGCGTGTTCGAGCCCTTGCTATACCTGGTAGACGCGGCACCGTGAGCCACCCCCGCAGATGACCGAGATAACCCGCCGTCGCTTGCTGGCATCAGCCGGTTTCGGCGCGGCCGGAATCGGGCTCGGCGCCGGCTACCTGATCGGTCGGGAGTCGGCGGAGGCCGATGATGAGCTGTCGGGGACGGTCCCCTTCCATGGCGAGCACCAGGCGGGAATCGCCACGACCGCCCAGGACCGGCTCCACTTCGCCTCCTTCGACCTGCTCACCGAACGCCGCTCCGAGCTGCGTGAGCTGATGCGGGAGTGGTCGCAAGCGGCGGCGGAGATGTGCGCCGGCCAGCTGGTGGGGGAGGTCAACGGGCAACAGACGGCGGCACCCGAGGACAGTGGCGAGGCCATCGGCCTCTCAGCCGCCAACCTCACCGTCACCTTCGGCTTCGGCCCCGGCCTCTTCGAAAAGGGCGGGCTCGGCCTCGGCGCCCAGCGACCGCCGGCCCTGAAGCCGATCCCACCACTCCCCGGCGACGAGCTGAACGAGTCCGAAAGCGGTGGCGACGTCTGCGTGCAGGCGTGCTCCGACGACACCCAGGTCGCTTTCCATGCGATCCGGAACCTCGCCCGGATCGGCGAGGGCACGGTGGCGATGCGCTGGTCCCAGCTCGGCTTCGGGCGCACCTCCAACACCAGGGTGAGACAGGAGACGCGACGGAACCTGCTGGGCTTCAGGGAAGGCACGGCGAACCTCCGCGGCGAGGACGACGAGGCGATGCGCACCTGCGTCTGGCTCGGCGACTGGGACCGGCCCCCCTGGATGCGCGGTGGCACCTTCATGGTCACCCGCCGGATCCGAATGCTGCTGGACCCCTGGGACCGCACCTCGCTGAAGGACCAGGAGCAGGCGATCGGCCGCACCAAGTACAGCGGGGCGCCACTGGGCGGCGAGGAGGAGTCCGAAGACTTCGATCTCAACGAGATCAGCGGCGGCAAACCGGTGATCCCCGACAACGCCCACGTGCGCCTCGCCTTCTCGATCGACCCCGAAGAGCGAATCCTGCGCCGGGGCTACTCGTTCAGCGACGGCATCGACGAGCGCTCGGGGGAACTCGAGGCCGGCACCTTCTTCATCTGCTTCCAGCGCGATCCCGAGCGCCAGTTCGTCGGGATCCAGCGCCGCCTCGGCAGCTCCGCCGATGGCCTGAACAAGTTCATCAGGCATGTCGGCAGCGGCGTCTTCGCGGTTCCGCCCGGGGCATCCCCAGGTGGATACGTCGGGGAGGGACTGCTCTAGGAGCTCCGGCCGGCGGGTCCTGTCGCGGAGATGGGGTCTTCGTCCTCGCAAGCTGCGGGCGAAGACCCCAGATCTCCACGCCACCCGCCGGAGGAGCGCCTAGCCTGGCACTCCGATGAACCATGGTGAACGGGCAGACGCGCTCCTCGGGGAGCTTGGGTACCAGCACTGGCGGGCTGGGCAGCGCGAGGCCGTGGTCGCTGCGCTGGAGGGGCGCGATTCTTTGATCGTGATGCCCACCGGTGGGGGGAAGAGCCTCTGCTACCAGCTGCCGGGCCTGGCGAGCGAGGACCTGACGATCGTGGTCAGCCCGTTGATCGCGTTGATGCGGGACCAGTGGCAGCGGCTGACGGCGGCGGGGCACGCGGTGGCGATGATCTCCTCGGGGATGAGCGAAGAGGACGCGCGGGACGCGATCGCGCGGGTCCGCAGCGGCGAGGCGCGGATGGTCTACTGCGCGCCTGAGCGGTTCGCGTCGAACGTCTTCCTCGACGCGCTCTCCGAGCGACGGATCGACCTGATCGCGGTCGACGAGGCGCACTGCGTCTCGGAGTGGGGGCACGACTTCAGGCCCGACTACCTGCGGCTGCCGCAGATCGCCGAGCGCCTCGGGCGGCCGACGGTGATGGCCTGCACGGCGACCGCGACCAAGCCTGTGGCGGCGGAGATCGCCAGCCGCTTCGGGATGCGCGACCCGCTCCAGGTGCGCTCCGGCTTCGACCGTCCCAACCTCTCCTTCGACGTCGTCGCGCTCGAGGGCAAGGGCTCCAAGGCGCGGCGTCAGGCCGTGCTCGAGGCCGGCCTCGGCGACTCCGCCAACCTGCCGGCGATCGTCTACTGCGGCACCCGCCGCAACACCGACGAGGTGGCGGCGGCACTGCGGGACGCCGGCCGGAACGCCCTCGCCTACCACGCCGGGATGGAAGCCGAGGAGCGGACCGAGGTCCAGGGTCGCTTCATGACCGGCGATGCCGAGGTGATCGTCGCCACCAACGCCTTCGGCATGGGGGTCGACAAAGCCGACGTGCGCTCGGTCTGGCACATGGCGATCCCGACCAGCGTCGAGGCCTACTACCAGGAGGCCGGCCGAGCCGGGCGCGACGGCATACCGGCGCGAGCGGTCCTGCTGGCGATGAAAGCCGACCTCGGCAGGCTGGTCCGCTTCAACCAGCAGCGGGCCGGCGATCCGGACCTGGCGATCGCCCACGAGCGCGGCTGGCGCGCCTACAAGGCGATCAAGTTCTTCATTTACTCCGATCGCTGCCGGCGGCGCTCGCTGCTCGACCACTTCGGCGACCGCGAGGCGGGCGCGCCGCTGGAGCGCTGCTGCGACGTCTGCGACAGCCGCGACTGGCTTCCCGATCCGGAGACGATCGCGGTGCGCAAGCCGCCGCGCGCGAGCCGCTCGGCGCCTCCCCCACCGGACCTCTCGCCCGCCGACGCGCCGCTGTTCGAAGCGCTCAAGGCCTGGCGCCTTGGCGCCGCCGCCGGCAAGCCCGCCTACACCGTCGCCAACAACCGCACCCTCACCGCAATCGCCGCGATGCGGCCGGCCGACGCCGCTGGGCTGATCGAGATCAGCGGCATCGGCCCGAGCTTCGTCTCCAAGTACGCGCCCGAAGTGCTGGCGATCGTCGCCGAGCACCCCGGGGCGATGGCCGCCTAGTTCCTCAACTCCTCCTCGCGGCTCCTCGCGCGTTCCTCGTTGAGCTCGGCCTCCACGTTCGCCCGCTTCGCTCGCTCCTCGGCGATCGCCGCCTCGGTGCGGCTCTCCTCGGCCCGCTCGCGGTGATGGCGCGCGTCATCGGAACGAGCCTCCGTTTGCGTCTCGGCGAGCTGGCGGCGGCGGCTGGCGTTTCGCGCCGCCGCGATCAGCATCGCGATCACGACCAGGGCGACGACGACTATGACGATGACCAGTGCGGTCGACATTCCTCTCCTCCTAGGTTGGTGGGTCCCCTTCCGAGTTCCCGGCACCTAGGCCGCCGAAACGTCTAGCCCACTCAGCGGGGCTTGCGCTGGGCCGTCGGCAGGCTCACCCTGACCTCGGCGGCGCGGACTGCAAAGGGCACGTTGCCCGGCTGGTAGTAGGGACCGTCGCGGCCGAGCAGCTGGAGCTGGACGGTGTGGCCGCGGGCGAACCGGTAGCCGTTGCCGTGGAGCTGGAATTCGAGCTTGCCGGCCTGTCCGTCTTCGAGCGCGTAGACGCCGCGACTGACGAGCAGCTGGGTCCCCTCCGGCGAGACGTCCCAGAGGCGGGCGACGATCTGCCCGAACTGGCCGGTGCTGGAGATCCGGGCACTGACAGTCGGCAGCCCCAGCAGCGTGAAGCCGCGCGCGACCGTCCGCGAGTAGGTGGCAACGTTCGGCTCGCGGGTGACGGGGATCGCCTTGCAGGCTTCGCTGGTGCCGAAGACCGGGTCGAATGCTTTGGCGATTGCGAGGTCGCCCCCGGTGGAGGTGAATTCCTGGCTCGTCTTCGAGTCGAAGCTGAAGCTTCCGGGGTGAAGCGCCTTCCAGCCCTTCGCCTTGAACGGGCCGCCGTCGGGCGCCGAAATCGGGCAGGTCTGGGTGAAGGCGGTGACCGAGCCCGGCGCCGGGTTTCCCTTCCTGGCACCGAGCAGGTTGGCGGCGAAGAACCTGGCCGCCTGGTTGTTGAAGTGGTGGTTCATCCCCGGCTTGTTCGAGCCGCGGCTGTGGCCGAGGTCGCCGAGCTGCAGACTGACCGGCGCCTTGCGGTCTTCCGCTCGCAGGTAGGTGTAGACGCGGAGGGCCTGCTCGGGCGGGAAGAGTTCGTCGGTCCAGCCGCTCTGGATCAGCAGCGGCGCCGGCGTCGAGGCGCCGGCGAGGAAGCGCAGGGGGTAGCCGCCGTTGTTGCGGTAGACGCCTTTCAGCGCCGCCACGGCTTCGGCCGAGAGCGGCTGGCCGGCGTCGATGTAGGCCTTGTCCTGGGTGATGTTGGCCTGCGGGTCGGTGCAGGGCGTCGACGCCGGGGCGCCGCCGCAGTAGTAGCCGCTGATGACGCCGCTGAGGTAGAGGCCGCTGAGGTAGCTGGAGATCGGGATCCCGAACGGGTTGACGCTCTGTTCGGGAGGCGAGACGACGGTGTCGAGGAAGCGGCCGTTGGGAACCAGGGCCGAGACAAGGTCCGACCAGGGCCAGCGCGGGTAGGCGGCGGCGACCTTCATCTTCTTGCCATCCGGGCTGCGCCAGGGGGCGAGGCTGCCGCCGGGCCGGCGGACCTTGTCGGCGAGGAAGGCCAGCTCCATGCTCTGGCCGCCGCCGTAGGAGATGCCGGTGACGCCGATCGCGCGCGGCCTCACGACGCCCTCGTCGGCCAGCAGGCCGAGCAGGTACTGGGTGTCGCGGGCCTCGTAGCGGCTGTCGGAAAGACGGATGTAGCCAAGGCCGCAGGCACCGCTGTGATCGCCGGTGGCACCACCGCCGCACGAGTTGCCGAAGCCGCGCGCCGTGTAGTTGAGCACCGCGTAGCCCCGGCGGGCGTAGAAGTCGTTGTTGTAGCGATAGACGGTGGAGCCGCTACCGGTTTCCTCCGGTGCCTGCCCGGCCGGCGTGGCGGACTCGAAGTCCGTCTTGCTGCCGCCGAAGCCGTGCAGCATCACGATCGTCGGGAACGGCCCTTTGCCTTGCGCCGGAAGCGTGACGTCGACGTCGAGCGGCACCCCGTCGAAGGATGGGATGCGCGAAGCGAGGTCCGTGGTCGGGCAGAAGCGGACGCCGTTCTGCGCCACGCAGGCGTGTCCGAAGGGCGCGGTCGAGGAGGCCGCCGCCGACGCTGCCAGAGCCAAGCTGCCGAGCAAAGCCGCCGGCAAGGCAAGCCGAGCCGCGAAGGATCTCCTCATCGGCTGAGCATACGCCCTGCTTCCGCCCAGCCGGACCGGGCGGAAGCAGAGGTGCTCAGTCGCGAGATCTCCGTGCGGTCAGTCCCTCGAGAACGACCTCGATCGGCGAGCGGCCGTGGCCGTGGCCGTTCGAGTCCTCGCGGGCGCGCTGAATCTCGCTCGCGACATGGCCCATCTGGACACCGAAGTTCCCGACCCGCTTGGCCGCCTTCGCGAGGTCGTCGGGCTTGACGGCGTTCGCGAGCCCTTTGTGGCGGCGGGCCTGGTGTGCGCCGAGGGCGATGCCACCAGCGGCACCGGCGAGAGCGGCACCGCCGGCAAGCAGTGGCACTTTCGCTTTGCTCGCCGCGCGACCCACCGTCTTGCCGGCATCTTTGGCGGTCCTGCCGGCGCCTTTGGCCGTGTTCTCGACCACGCTGACCGGGCTCGGTTTGCTCGACGAGCGGTTCGAGTTACTTGCAGTCCGTTTCGGTTTGCTCGCTTTCGGTTTGCTCGCAGTTCGTTTGGTGGATTTGCTGGATGAGCCTCGTGAGCGCGCGCTGGATTTTTTCTGACTCCGGTTGCGCCGCCGCGAGGCCTCAGTTTGGGCCTGTGCCATCTGTTCTTCCTCCTTGGTTAAGGCCTCCCGTCTTTTTGCGGTACCCGCTGTACCAAGAGTCAATCTGCCGCGAGCGCGGGCGAAATCTTCCACCTCGACCAGATCGGTTCCGGGTTGGCGCGTGTTCGGGCAAGGTGATGGCGATGTCACGGTCGAAGACGGCGCCGATGCTCGTCCGCGGGCGAGGGCGAGCGATTGGCGCAGCCTGCGCCGCGGTTGCGCTGCTCGCGCTTGCGGCTGTCTCGCCGGCGCAGGCGGGCCTCCTGGAACCGCGCGGCGAGAAGGTCTTCTTCGGCGTCTCGGACACCGGCGACCCCGCCCAGTTCGGCGAATTCACCACCGCGATCGACAAGCACCCGGCGATCATCGAGTCCTTCCGCACCTGGGGCAGCGACTTCCCGGACTCGATCCGCCGCTGGCAGATAGCCCGGGCCCGACCGCTGATCCACATCACCACCGCCGACTCCGGCGACGGCCACGAGATCGTCTCGCCGCAGGGGATCGCCGAAGGGGCCGGCGACGAGTACCTGGTCCGCCTCAACCGCCTCTTCCACGAGAAGCAGATGCGTTCCTACGTGCGGCCGCTGGGGGAGCCGAACCGCTGCCTCAACGTCTACGCCTCCTACGACTGCGGCGGCGCTCTGCGCGACCAGGCCCACCACCCCCGCTGGTACAAACGCGCCTTCCGCAGGATCTACGTGATCGTCCACGGCGGCGGCAAGAGGGGAAGGATCGACCGCCGTCTCGCCGAAGCCGGGCTGCCGCCGCTGCAGGTCGACGTGGGCGGCCTGCCCGCGGCGCCGGTGGCGATCGTCTGGAGCCCGCTCCCCTCCGGCTCCCCCACCGTGCCCCAGAACCGTCCCCGCCACTTCTACCCGGGCTCTCGCTGGGTCGACTGGGCCGGGACCGACTTCTATGCCGCCTATCCGGAATGGAAGTCGCTCACCGGCCTGTACCGGCGCTTCAAGGGCAAGCCGTTCGCGATCACCGAGTGGGGTGTGGAAAGCGGCGACGACCCGGCCTTCGTCAGCAAGCTGTTCGCCTGGGTCAAGCGCCACCCCCGCTGCAAGATGCTCGTCTACTACCAGGACTTCGGCACCACCAGCACCTACCGGATCCAGAACTACTCGGCCAGCCTCGGCGTGCTCAGGGCCCGCCTCCACTCGCCGCTCTTCCCGTCCTTTGCACCGGGCGCGCCTCACCTACCGCCACCACCGCCCGGTGGGGTTCAAGCGCGGTGATGCTCGAGTAGCCGGTGAGGTAGATCCGGCGGCCGTCGGAGATCACCGGCGAGTAGGTCCCGCGCGGATAGTGGAAGACCTCCCGGCCGCTCCTCATCATGTAGCCGGTGGTGCTGGTCCCGTTGAACTCGGCGACGTAGACGATGTCGCCGACGGCCGAGAGCGAGCCGATCACCTGGCCGCCGGCAGAGCGGCTCCAGCGCAGGCTCCCGTCCTTGGCGTCGAGCGCGTAGACGTTGCCGTCGAAGGAGCCGATGAAGACGGTCGGCGGGCTGTGGCGGGTGTTGGCGACGGTCGGCCCCGAATAGGCGTAGCCGCCGGTGGAGTAGGTCCAGGCGAGGGTGCCGTCCCTGATGTCGTAGCTGTACACGCGGCCGTCGTTGTTGCCGGCGTAGACGCGCCCGTAGGAGACCGCGGGGGTCGAGTAGAACGCGCCCGAGGTCCCGAACCCCTGGCCGAGCGAACCCGACTGCCACTTGATCCCCCCGGTCTTCGCGTTGACCGCGTTCATCGAGCCGCCGTAGTCGCCGACGTAGAGCGTGCCGCCGTAATAGGCCGGTGCCGACTTCACTTCCCCGTTCAGCGAAGTCTCCCAGCGGATGTCGCCGCTGATCGTGCTGAGCGCGAAGAGGGAGCCGTTCTCGCAGCCGAAGTAGACGGTGCGGCCGATCACCACCGGCGAGGACTCCGCCCGTCCCGGCAGCGAGCGCTTCCAGATCGTCTTCCCGGTCTTGGCGTCGAGCTTGAGGATGTGGCCCGGGACGAGGTTGACGATGTAGAGGCGGTGGCGGTGGTAGGCCGGCGAGGACGCGTTCAGGCGGCCGATCCGGCGCTCCCACAGGACCTTGCCGGTGTCGGCGTCGAGGGCCAGGGCCCTGCCGCTGTTGTTGACCAGGTAGAGCTTGCCGCCGACGTAGATCGGCGGGAACTCCAACAGCGGCCGGTCGGTGTAGCGCCAGAGTTTGCGGAACGGCGGCTTGATTCCCTTCGCCGGCAGGTAGCGGGTGCGGGCCCGGTTGAATCCGAAGAGGGGCCAGTTGACGGTCTCCGCCTTCTTCGGCACCATTTTCGGCTTCTGGGGCCTGAAGATGGCGTTCGGGTTGTGGACGTCGGGCGGGCGCTTCAGCGATTCGTAGGCGACGATCAGCCCGGCGACCCCGACCGCCGCGGCGGCGATCGCCGCGAGCACCCAGCGGCGGTGCTCGCGCCACATCCGCTTCGGATCGCGCAGCAGCCGCAGGGCCTCTTGCAACAACCGGCGGGCCTTGGGCCCGCCCTCAGCCATTCGCGCCGGCGCGCCGCTCGGACTCGGCCGAGACCCCGTTGAGCAGCTGTTTGATCCCGAGCTTGACGGCGCCGACCACGGCGCCGCCGCCGAGTGGGACGGTCGGCGTGGTGCGGACCGCGTAGACGACCTTGGTCCCGCCCGCCTCGGGGGTCAGCGCAACGGTGCCGACGTGATCGCGGAGCGGCAGGCCGGAGAGCAGCTTGTAGGAGAAGCGGGCGCTCGGCTCGTAGTCGATCACTTCCTCGCGCATCGGCGGCCCGACGGCGGTGAGGACCCGGATCGCGCCGACCCCGTTCGGCGCCGGCTCGCCCTCGCGCTCGAGCTTCGCCTTGCGCACCGGGGTGATCTCGGGGTAGCGGCAATGGTCGGTCAGCACCTCGAAGACGATCTCCGGCGGTGCCGCCACCTGGCGCTCGAAGGTGAAGGAGGCCATCGGCGAAAGGCTATGCCAACTGCCAGCGCTGGGGGTCGGTGCCGTCGATCGCGACGACCTCGCCGGCGATCGCCAGGTGGTCGAGGCAGGAGAGGACGATCTGCAGGACCCAGGCGCTGGCGGGGCTGTTGACGTTGTCGGGGCCGATGATGCCGGCGACGATCTCGAAGGCGGTCTGCTCGCCCTCGCCGAGGGAGGCGCGGACCTTGTCGAGCAACTCGTCGACCTGCCGCCGTGCCTCGGCGATCTTCGCGCCGGGGTCGCGGAAGGGACGGCCGTGGCCGGGCAGGCAGAGGTTGACGTCGAGCGGCTCGACCTCGCTGAGGCCGGTGAGGAACTCGCCCACCGGGTCCGGGCTGTGGCCGTAGTCGAAGAAGAGGACCGTCCTCCCCAGCAGATGGTCGCCGGAGATCAGGAGCTTGCGCTCGGGCTGGTGCAGGACGACGTGCGAGGGAGCGTGGCCGGGCGTCTCGTGCACCTGCCAGGTGCCGAGGTCGGTCTCGACCTCCACCCCGGGCAGGAGGTCGCGATCGGGGATCCGGATCGCGTCGATGCCGGTCTCCGAACCGCTGCGCGCCTCCCGATAGCGCTCCAGCCCGGCGAGCGGCACGCCGCTCTGGCGCGCCACCTCGATCCGCTGCTCCAGCGCCGCCGCCGGGTCGTCGGCGAGCAGGCGCACGTGCTCCCAGGCGGGGTGCATCCACAGCTCGGCGCCGGAGACCTCGCAGATCGGTGCCGCCAGCCCGTAGTGGTCGGTGTGGGAGTGGGTGCAGACCACAAGGCGGACGTCCTCGACGCCGAACCCGGCCTGGGCGAGGGCGAGGTCGAGCTGGCGCATCCGCCCCTTGCCCCCCATTCCGGTGTCGAAGAGGACGATGCCCCCGTCGGCGGCAACCGCCCAGGCGTTGCCGTGCGGGACCCCGGGCCACGGCAGCGGCAGCCGCAGCCGCCAGATCCCCGGCAGGACGCGCTCGGTCCGCGGTGCCTCCGCTCGTGTCTCGCCGGCCATCCCGGCATCCTTTCACCCGCCGCCGATGGGCCGATTTCCCTCTATATAAGGGGGGTTTCCGGCCCGTCGGCGGGAGTTGGCGGGGTCAGGGGCGCTCGAACTCCTGCATGACGCCGGCGAGGGCGAAGCAGAGGGCACCGGCAAAGGTTCCCCAGTTCGCGACGCCGATCGCCACCTCGTCCCCGGTCTTGGGCCGCACGAAGGCGGCGACCGCGGCGGCCATGAAGAGCGCAGAGCCGAGCTGGTTGACGACGACGATCCACCAGCCGAGGTCGGTCCGCCGCCCGCGCGGGCGGTCGTGGTGCATCTCGGTCAGCGCCAGGTGGCCGGAGACTAGGAAGAGGACGCAACCGATCACTTCTGGCGACCAGACCAGCCGGTTCACCTGGGCGGGGCTGAGGTCGCCGATCAGCGCGTCGAGCAGGCTGGCGCCGAAGAACAGGGTGCCGGCGAAAAGCGCGACCGCGCTCGACCAGTCGAGCCGCCCCGGCTCCCACGCCCACCAGCGCCACGGTTCGGCACGAAGGGCGCCGTCGGATCCCGGCTGCCGGGGCGCGTTCACCACCTGCAGCACCGAGGCGTAGCCACCGGTGCTGAAGAAGACGCCGCCGAGCAGGTAGACGGCTGCGGCAAGCCGCGGACCGCCGACATCTCCCTGCGCCAGGACCGCGCCGACGGCGAACAGCGAGCCGCCGAGAACGAAGGCGGTCGCGGCCACCGCGTTGACGAATGCCAGCCGGCGGGCCGTCGCCTCGTCGGCCCGCGCCGTCTCGGCGCCGGGCGCCTCTCCCCGGCCCGCAGCACACCCCGCTTGCGAAGCGCCCTGCGGTCGACCGCCAAGGGCGCCTACGGAGAGACGAAGGTGGCTGGGTCGGGACCGATGCGCTCGCCGGAGTCGAGCCGGCCGATCGCCTCCATCTCCTCCTCGCTCAGCTCGAAGTCGAAGAGCTCGAAGTTCTCGCGGATCCGCGCCGGCGTCACCGACTTGGGGATGACGACGTTGCCGATCTGGAGATGCCAGCGGAGGATGACCTGGGCCTGGGTCCGGTCGTGGTCGGCGGCGATCGCCTCGATCGTGGGGTCCTCCAGCAGCGCCCCCTGGGCGAGCGGGCTCCAGGCCTCGGTGGCGACGCCGTTGTCCTCGTGCCAGGCGCGCAGCTCGGCCTGCTGGAGGTTCGGGTGCAGCTCGATCTGGTTGACGGTCGGCAGCAGGCCGGCCTCGGCCTTCAGCCGCTCCAGGTCCTCGACGCGGAAGTTGGAGACGCCGATCGTGCGCGCGCGGCCCTCCTGGTGGATCCGTTCGAAGGCGCGCCAGGTGTCGAGGTAGCGGTCTTCGGTCGGCACCGGCCAGTGGATCAGATAGAGGTTGACGTAGTCGCCCCCGAGCCGTCCCAGACTTTTCTCGAAGGCCTCCATGGTCGAGTCATAGCCCTGCTGGGAGTTCCAGAGCTTGGTGGTGACGAAGACATCGTCGCGAGCCAGGCCGGACGCCTCCAGCGCGGCCCCTACACCCCGCTCGTTGCGGTACGCGGCGGCGGTGTCGATGTGGCGGTAGCCGGCGGCCAGCGCCTCCTCGACGATCTCCTGGGTGTCTTCGGGCGGCACCTGGAAGACGCCGAAACCGAGCTGGGGAATCTCGACGCCGTCGTGCAGGGTGACGGCGGGAACAGCCACCTCAGCTGGTGGCGAGGCCGATGGCCAGCAACGGGAAGGCGGCCATCACGCCCAGGTAGGCGCCCATCGCGGCGCCGCTGCGGAGGCTCGCGGTGCGCGAGCGGGCGCCGGAGACGACGCCGACCAGAAAGGCGAAGCCGGCGATCCCGAAACCGATCCAGAAGACAGGAGGCATAACGTTTGCCGACAATACCGAACCCCGTGCAGGAATCTCCCCGAGTGCATCAAATCGCCTGCATATGAACGTAACCGGCGGCAAGAACAGCAAGCTGATCCTGGCGGCGATGATCTTCGCCGTCTCGATGACCTTCATCGACCAGACGATCGTCGCGATCGCGATCCCCACCCTGCAGGAAGACCTCTCGCTCTCCTCCACCGGGGTGCAGTGGATCATCAACGGCTACTTGCTCTCGCTCTCGGCGCTGTTCGCCTTCGGCGGCCGCCTCGCCGACGTCGCCGGCCACCGCCGCATGGTGGTGACCGGCGTCATCGTCTTCGCCTCCGCCTCCGCCCTCTGCGGCGCCACCCCGACCGGCTCGCTCGACGAGGCCTGGCTGATCTTCTTCCGCATCGTCCAGGGCGCCGGCGCGGCGATCATGTTCCCCGCCGCGCTGGCGATAGTCCTCGGCGCCTTCCCGGTGGCCGAGCGCGGCCGGGCGATGGCGATCTTCTTCGCCGTCGCCGGCGGTCTCACCTCGATCGGGCCGCTCGCCGGCGGCTACCTGACCGAGTGGACCTGGCGGGCGATCTTCTGGGTCAACGTGCCGGTGGCGATCGTCGCCCTGGTCCTGACCGCGATCTCCAAGCCAGACAACGAGAAGCGCCCGGCACCGCTCGACTACCGGGGCGCCGTCCTCGTCTCCGGCGGCATGGGCCTGGCGGTGCTCGGGCTGCAGCAGTCGAGCGTCTGGGGATGGGGCAGCGCCACGACCTGGCTCTGCATCGCCGCGGGCATCGCCCTGCTCGCCGCCTTCGTCGCCTTTGAGCTCCGCGTGGCGAACCCGCTGCTGCGGATCCGGATCTTCGAGAACCGCGCCTTCGCCGTCGACAACGTCGTCCTCTTCCTGCTGATGATCCCGTTCGTCCCGCTCTTCTTCTTCGCCAGCATGTACGCGCAGATCTCGCTCGGCGAAAGCGCCTCGGAAACGGGTCTCTACCTGCTGATCTTCTTCGCCGGCTTCGCCGTTGCCTCGCAGTACGGCGGCAAAATGCTCGACCGGGTGGGAGCGCGGCCGTCGGTGGTCCTGGGATGCGCGGTCGCGGCAGTCGGCTTCTACCTCTGGGGCCAGTCGCTTACCGACCTCTCGGTCGACTCGCAGTGGTACTACATCGTCATCGCCGGGGCCGGGGTCGGCCTCGTCCTCAGCCCGGCCAACACCGACGCGCTCAACCGGGTGCCGAAGAGCCGCTACGGGGAGGCGACGGGAATCACCCAGACGGTGCGGAACTTCGGCTCCAGCATCGGCCTCGCCGTCCTCGGCACGGTGCTGATCCTCGAGAACAAGGCGAACCTGGAGGCGAGCCTGGGCGAAAAGGGGGTGCCGAAGAGCACCGCCAACCAGGTCGCCGACTGCGTTAGCCAGGGCAACGAAGCAGGCTGCGAAGCCATCGCCCAGCAGGCGGGCAGCGGCGGCGCCAAGCTCTTCTCCACCGTCCCCCACGACTTCGCCCTCGCTTCGCGCACCGTCTTCTACGCGATGGCCGGGGTGATGGCGGTCGCCTTCGTCGTCTCCCTGGCCGCGATGCCGAGCGGCAAGGTCGAAGGGGAGATCGCCGAGCCGGGCGAGAGCGAGCCCGTCGCCGGGCCCTCCTGACGGCCCCAAGCGGGTAGGTTTGGGCGGTGAAGCTGCTCGCCTTCAGTGACCTGCACCGGGACCTCGGGCAGGCGGCCAGGCTGGTCGAGATGTCGGCCCAGGCCGACGTCGTGATCGGCGCCGGCGACTTCGCCTCGATCCACGAAGGCCTCGAGGAGACGATCGGGGCGCTGGCGGCGATCGAGGCCCCGAGCCTGCTGGTGCCCGGCAACAACGAGACCGCCGACGCGCTGCGAGCGGCGGCCGGCGCCTGGGCGTCCGCCACCGTCCTGCACGGCGAGGGCACCACGATCGACGGAGTTGAGTTCTTCGGCCTCGGCGCCGGGGTCCCGGTGACGCCCTGGGAATGGAGCTTCGACCTCGACGACGAGGCCGCCGCCGAGATGCTGGCGCCGTGCCCCGAGGGCGCGGTGATGGTCCTGCACTCGCCGCCGCGCGACCACTGCGACAGCGGCGGCGACGGCACGCACTTCGGCAGCCCCGCCCTGCTCGCGGCGATCGAGGAGAAGCGCCCGCGCCTGGCGGTCTGCGGCCACATCCACGAGTCCTGGGGCTGCGAGAGCGATGTCGGCGGCACGCCGGTGAGGAACCTCGGGCCGACGGGCACCTGGATCGAGGTCTAGGGCAGCGCCCGGGCGGATGGAGTCGGGCGGACCGAAGCGCGCGGGCCTTGTCCTCGCCGCGCTGATCCTCGTAGCCGCCGTCGCCAACCTCAACCTCGCCGTCGCCAACGTCGCCCTGCCGGACATCGGCAAGGCCTTCGACGCCGGCCAGACGACGCTCAACCTGGTTGCGGTCGGCTACTCGCTGGGGCTCGCCGCCTCGGTCCTCTACCTCGGCGCGCTCGGCGACCGGCACGGTCGCAAGATGATGCTGTTGTTGGGGATGGCGCTCTCGATCCCGGGGGCATTGCTCGCCGCCTTCGCCCCCTCGGTCGGGGTCCTCTTCGCCGCCAGGCTGCTCGGCGGCGTCTCCGCCGGCATGGCGTTCCCGACCACGCTGGCGCTGATCACCGCGCTGTGGTCGGGCGCGGCCAGGACCCGGGCGATCGCGCTGTGGTCGGCGATCGGCGGCGCGATCGCCGCGCTCGGCCCGCTGATCTCCGGCGCCCTGCTTGAACAGTTCGAGTGGGGCTCGGTCTTCCTCGTCACCCTGCCCCTCGCCGCCGTGGCGCTCTACATGGCCTGGCGCTTCGTCCCCGCCCACGTCAACGAGACGACCAAGCCGGTCGACAACCGGGGCGGCCTGCTCTCGATCGTGATGGTGGCGACGCTGGTGATGGGGATCAGCCTGGCGCCGGCGCCGGGCAAGCTGACGCTGGCGATCGGGCTCTGCGCGATCGCCGTGGCGGCGGCCGGGGCGTTCGTGCTGCGCCAGCGGCGCGCGCCCGAGCCGCTCTACGACCTCGCGGTCGCCCGGCGGCGGGTCTTCTGGGTCGCCGCCTGCGCCGGCATCATCGTCTTCGGCTCGTTGATGGCGGCGATGTTCGTCGGCCAGCAGTTCCTCCAGAACGTACTCGGCTACTCGACCCTCGGCTCGGGAGCGGCGATCCTGCCGGCCGCGGTCCTGATGGTGATCGTCGCGCCGCGCTCGGCGAACCTGGTCGAGGCGCGCGGTGCCCGCTTCACCCTGCTGCTCGGCTACCTCTTCTGCCTGCTCGGCTTCCTGACGATGCTGCTGCTCTGGAAGGAAGGCATCGACTACTGGAAGGTCGCGCTGGGCTACGGCTTCATCGGCGTCGGCGTCGGCTTCGCCGGCACCCCCGCATCGCGCTCCCTGACCGGCTCGGTGCCGGTCACCCGCGCCGGCATGGCCTCGGGCACCGCCGACCTGCAGCGGGACCTCGGCGGCGCGATCATGCAATCGATCCTCGGCGCCCTGCTGACCGCCGGCTACGCCGCGGCGACCGCCGCCGCGATCGCGGCCTCACCGCAGCAGGCCCGGGTCACCGAGGACGTCGAAGCCGAGCTGACCAAGTCCTTCTCCAGCGCCGCCGACACCGCCACCCGATACCCGCAGTACGCCGACCAGATCGTCGCCGCTGCGAAGACGTCGTTCCTGCAGGGGAACGCCTGGGCCTACACCGCCGGCATCGTCGCCGTCCTCCTCGGCGCCGCCCTGGTCTTCTTCTGCTTCCCGAAGGCGGAGGAGGAGAAGCGGCTGCTCGAGCGCTACCACGCCGAAGACGGTGCGGCCGAGCCGGGTACCGGGCCCGGGTAGCATCGGAGCGCCTCCATGCAAGCCGAGCCGACCCCCGGAATCGCCTTCGAGAGCGGAGCCGGGCGCTGGCTGCTCACGGTTGCGGTCCTCGGCTCGGGGATCGTCTTCCTCGACGGGACCGTCGTCAACGTCGCCCTGCCGGACATCGGCCGTGACTTCGACGCCGGCACCAGCTCGCTGCAGTGGATCCTCAACGGCTACCTGCTGACGCTCGCCTCGCTGATCCTGCTCGGCGGCGCGCTCGGCGATCGCTACGGCCGCCGCCGCGTCTTCGTCGCGGGCGTGCTCCTCTTCACCTTCGCCTCGCTGCTCTGCGCGATCGCCCCCAGCGCCGAGCTGCTGATCGCCGCCCGCATGCTCCAGGGCGTCGGCGGCGCCCTCCTGACGCCGGGCAGCCTGGCGCTGATCGAGGCCGGCTTCCGGCCGGGGGACCGTGCCCGGGCGATCGGGGCCTGGTCGGGGCTCGGCGGCGCCGCGGCCGCACTCGGGCCGCTGATCGGCGGCTACCTGATCGGCGCGATCTCCTGGCGGGCGATCTTCCTGATCAACCTGCCGCTGGGCCTCTTCGTCGCCTGGGCGGCGGGGCGCCACGTGCCGGAGACCCGCGACCCGATGGCGAGCGGCCACCTCGACCTGCGCGGCGCCGCGCTGACGGCACTCGGCCTCGCCGGGACCACCTACGCGCTGATCGAAGCGCCCGACAAGGGGGCCTCGGCGGCGGTCCTCTTCGCCGGCATCGGCGGCGTGCTCGCCCTCGTCGCCTTCTTCGTCGCCGAGCGCCGCAGCCCCAACCCGATGCTGCCGCTGGAGATCTTCCGCTCACGCCAGTTCAGCGCGGCCAACGCCGTCACCTTCGTCGTCTACGCCGCCCTCGGCGGCTTCTTCTTCCTGCTCGTCTCCTTCCTCCAGATCTCGATGGGCTACACGCCGATCGAGGCCGGCGCGGCCTCGCTGCCGGTGACGCTGCTGATGCTCGCGTTCTCGGCACGCTCGGGCGCGCTCGCCCAGCGCATCGGCGCCCGCATCCCGCTCACCGTCGGGCCGCTGGTGATCGCCGTCGGGTTGCTGATGATGGTCGGCATCTCACCGGGCGACAGCTACGTGACCTCGATCCTGCCGGCGGTGATCGTCTTCGGGCTCGGGCTGACGCTGGTGGTCGCGCCGGTGACCGCGACCGTCCTCGCCGCCGCCGACACCCGCCACTCGGGGATCGCCTCCGGCGTCAACAACGCCGTGGCGAGGGTCGGTGGGCTGCTCGCGGTGGCCGTGCTCCCGGTCGTGGCCGGGCTCACCGGCGAGGGCTTCTACGACCCGGCGAAGATGACCGACGGCTTCCATATGGCGATGATCGCCTGCGCCGTGCTGTCGGCGCTGGGCGGCGCGCTCGCCTGGCTGACGATCTCCGCCGAGGTCCTTCACGCCGAGCCCGAGCCGGAGGGCGACACCCCCGACCGGCTCGCCACCGACTACAGCTGCGGGGTGACGGGAACGCCACTGCGCCCCGGTCGCGAGGCGGAGTGCGTCCCCGAGGAGGAGCTGGTGACGCTGCAGCGGTGAGGTCGCGAGCCTCGCCGCTCAGCGACCCGCGAGCAGCGCTCCGGCGAGGAGAGCCGCCGCTCCCCGGCGCAGCACCTCCATCGCCACCGCGCCGAGCAGTGCGCGTCGGCGGGCCTGCAGCTTGCCGACCGGCGCCAGGTGCTTCGGCTCGACCTGCGTCGCCGGCGGCGCCGTCGCCCTGGCGCGCTCGTAGTCGAGGCAGCCCAGGACCCCCTGGGCGATCAGCTGCGCGCGGTAGTCGGCGCCTTCGGGGGTCGGGTGGAGATCGTCGGGCTGCATCAGCTCCGGCTGGGTCTCGGCGACGCCCGCCCAGTCGGGGACCTGGGTCCCGGGCCGCGATGCGGCGAACCCGGCCACGGTCCTGTTCTTGCCGGTGTTGTCGACGCCGTCGACGGTGAAGCCGTGGATCGTCGGCACCACCATGCACCGTTCCCCGACCTCGGCCGCGACCTTCTGGAGGTTGCCGGCGAGGATCTGCGGATAGGCGGGGTTGTCGTTGGTCCCGGCGTCGAAGACGATCACCGACTGCGAGGGCTCGTAGCTTTCCTGGAAGAGGTCGAAGATCTGGTAGCTGTTGTAGCCGCCGACCGCGTTGACCGTCAGGGTGACGCCCGGCAGGTACCGCCTCAGGTAGGGAGAGGTCAGCTCCTCGAGGCTGTCGCCGACGACGAGCACGTAGGGGGTCGCGGCGCCGGCGGGAGCCGTTCCGCCGAGCAGCGAGAGCGCGGCCGTAGCCGTCGCGATCGCCGCCACCGTGAGCCTCCGCCGCCGCATGCGAGCCCGTTTGTACACGACATAGACTTGGCCTGTGCCCGTCGCGACTCGGCTCTGCCTGCTCGGCTGCGGCCTGTTCGCGGCGCTCGCGCCGGTGGGCTGCGGAGGCGGGGAGACGGGAACCGCATCCGGTCACGACACCGCGACCCAGGCTCAGGGGAAGGCCGTCTCGGAGACCGCGGGCAAGAGGTGCCAGGGCCAGGTCGGCGGATTCATCGGCTCGATGGACTCCCTGCGCAGGCGGCTCGCGGTCGGGCTGGCCTACGAGCAGTACGTCGACGAGGTCGAAGGCGTCCGGGCCGCCTACCGGCGGATCCCCACCGACGAGCTGCAGGTCGATTGCCTGACCACCGTCGGCACCCCCGCCGAGAAGGGCTTCAACCAGTACATCGACGCCGCCAATGACTGGGGCGAGTGCGTCGGCGAAGCCGGCTGCGAATCGGCCACGGTGGAACCGGTGCTGCAGGGGAAGTGGCGAGTTGCCTCGCGCTTCCTCTCCCGCGCCCACCGCGGCCTGCGCGACCTCGGCGCCGGCTGATTCCGCGACTGGCGCGCCCCGAAATGAGCAAGGCCGCCCGAGGACGGCCCTTGCCAGGTGCTTGTTAACGAGCGCGGGAACAGCGGCCGGGTGGGACAACGCCCGGTCTCCCTTTGCTCGCCGGTGCCCGGGGTGGATTCCGCCGGGCCGAGCAGCACGGCCTAGCGGCCCTGCACCTCCAGAGTCCCTCCAAGCATGTGACTCAAAATAGGACCACCTCCTTTCTCTGGTGACCGGATTGAAGCAGACGCCGCAGTCGCGCCGCCGACTGGTCAGCGAGTCTCGACCGGACGGCGGGCGATGTAGGCGTCTTGCAGCAGCGGCCACTCGGGCGAGCCGAAGTCGAAAGCCCGCGCGCCGTCGAAGCCGGCCAGCAGACGGTCGGTGACGTAGGGACGCGGGTGATAGGCCGAGCAGACGTTGCTGCCGGCCATCCGCGGTCGCTCGACCACAAGCTCGCCGCGGTCGAAGCGCTCCATGCGCTCGCTGGTGAGGCGCTCGCGAACCGACTCGCCAAGCACGCTGACGATCAGCAGCCCGCCGGGTCGCAGAAGGCGGCGGAACTCCGCGACCCAGGCGCTCTGAAGGGGCTCGCTGAGGTGACTGAGGACCGAAAGGGCGTAGATCAGGTCGAAGCTCTCCCCCTCGTAGCCGGTCGGGGGGGCGAGCTCGTTGCGCCCCGCCCGCAGGAAGGAGAGGTTGGCGTCGCACCAGGAGACCAGCTCCCCGTTGTAGTCGCTGCCGTGCACCTGGGGGCCGTCGAGCCCGGCCCAGTTGCGGGCGACGCGGCCACACCCGCAGCCGAAGTCGAGGATCGCCCCCATCTCCTCGATCCCGCGCCCCTCCTCGGCGACCGCGGCCCGGATCGAGCCGGCCATCAGGGTGCCGATCTGCAGGAACCTCTCGCTGTCGCCGCTGCGACCGTCGACCAGCAGCCGCAGCCGCGAGGGCGGCAGCGGCAGACCGTCGGCAGCGACCGAGGGGCCGTCTGCGGCCCGCATCGCCAGCCACTGCTCGCGAAGCCTCTCCACCGAACCCAGGACCCGCACTCGATCGAGCCCGTCCGCAATCCTGCTCCGCGTCTGCTGCTTCACCCGTTCCCCCCTTGCAAGGTCGAGGCTTCGTCACTTCCTAGTTGCCCGCTTCCCAGACCCTAGAGGGTGGAAAAGCGGACCCGACGCAATCGGAAACCGGCGCCAGGGCGATTCGATTCGTTCGCTGGACGATCTGGCTACTGAACGATCTTCAGCGTCCGGTACTGGATCCGCTTGGAGCGGCCGATCTTCACCGTCTCCCTGACGAGGACTCGGTTGGCCCCGGCGAGCATGGCTTTGAACGCCGGCCTGGGCTTCAGCGAGACGATCTTCGAGCGGCCGGCCTTCAACCTCGCGCCGGCGACGGTGCTCTTCGCCTTTCCTCCACGCCTCTTGGTCACGACCTGAAGCCGAATCACGCAGGCAAACGGCTTGGCCCTTTTCGGGCATCCGATCCGGACGCCGGGATAGGCGACCGTGACCTCGAGCGTCGCCGGCACTGAGCCGCTGCAGTAGGCGGTTTGGCCGGTGAAGATGGGGGCAACCGAACAGCCCTCGTTGTCGGCAGTGGTCAGCGTTGCCCTGTAGGTGCCGGGGGAGCCGTAGGTGTGGCCCTGGCTGGGGCTCGCGGTGACCGTCGCCTGGCCATCTCCGAAAGTCCAGCCGTAGCTGACGATCGAGCCGTCGGGATCGTTTGACGCGGAGGCATCGAAGGCGACCGGCACCCCGGGGCGCGCACGGGCGGTGAGCGACCTGAGCGAGGTGAGCGGGGCCTGGCGGGGGACGATCGCGATCGCCGCCGGTTCGGAGCCAACCACTATCGGTCCACCGACCACCTGGTTGAGCTGGGTGTCGATCACCGAGACGTTCGGCCCGGCGCGTGGAACGTAGGCGGTCTTGCCGTCGAAGGCGATCGCGATCGCGCTTGGATTGAGCCCGACCGGGATCGGTGAGCCGACCGTCTGGTTGATCCGGGTGTCGATCACCGAGACGTTGGCAGTCTGAGAGTTGACCACATAGGCGGTCTTGCCGTCGCGGGTGATCGCGATCGCGGTCGGAGCTTGTTCGACGGGGATCGGTGAGCCGACCACCTGCCTGATGCTGGTGTCGATCACCGAGACGACTCCGGCAACGACGCTGTGGGCGACATAGACGGTCCTGCCGTCGGGGGTGATCGCGATCGCGTTCGGCTCTGGCCCGACGGCGATCGGCGAGCCGACCACCTGGTTGGTGCCGGTGTCGATCGTCGCAACTGCACCTTCGGCACCTCCAAACAAGAGGTAGGCGAGCTTGCCGTCAGGGGCGATGGCGATCGCGGTCGGGCGGGCGCCGACCGGGATCGTGCTCACGACCTGATTGGTCCGGGTGTCGATCGCCGAGACGCTCTCGGTTTCGTCGTTGACGACGTAGGCGGTCTTGCCGTCTGGGGTGATCGCGATCGCGTTCGGACGTCGGCCGACTGGGATCGTGCTCACGACCTGATTGGTCCGGGTGTCGATCGCCGAGACGCTCCTGGATTCGTTGTTGACGGCGTAGACGGTCTTGCCGTCGGGGGTGATCGCGATCGCCTCCGGTTCATCGCCAACCGGGATCGGCTCGCCCACAACCACGTTGGTCCGGGTGTCGATCGCCGAGACGTCGTCTGAGCTCGCGTTGACCACGTAGGCGTTTTGGGCGAATGCGCTTGGCACGACAACGGCCAGGATCAGCGCTCCCAGCACCGGGACGAAGCAGATGCTCCGCATGCGAATTTTCAGCGCGTTCTTCATCGGTCTCCTTGGCAGGCTCTTCTCCGGGACTACGGAGGCGAACGCATCGGAGTTCAAGGGCTACCCAGCCTGCTGGGCGCCGCTGAAGGTGCGCTCCTCGCATCCCGTGGCGGGGGAAGGCCGATCGAGGCAGGCTCGCCGCTCTGAGCGGATCGTGTACCGAATCCCCCAGAGAGCTTCGTCGCCTCGAAGCAGGAAGTAGGCCGCCACCCGCCCGTGGAAATAGGTGCCGCCGCTGACCCACTCGACCTTGCAGCCGACCCTCGCCCCGCTCCGGCGGGTGCAATCGAAGGGCTTCGCGGTGACTCCGCGCAGCTCTCTCGGCAGTTCTTCGGCGAGCTCCCCGAAGGCGAAGATCTCTTCCACCCGCTCGAACGTCAGGTACGGGAGGCTCGCGTCCTGTTCCCGCAACGCCGGGGTCGGCCCGCCGGCTTCGACGGCGGCGATCCAGCTGCCAACCCAGCCGGAGATTCTGTCGACGCGGGTATAGACGCTCGGATAGTGAGGGTCGCAGTCTCTTCCAACCAGGCTGAATATGCCGACCTCGACGGGGTTTCCATTCGGGTCCCGAGCGATCGCGGGGCCACCGCTGTCACCGAGGCAGGCGATGTTCTGGAAGCTGGGCGCGCCCGTCGCGCAGAGCTGAAACGCAGGTGAATAGAAGGGGCCTCTGCGGCGTTCGCACCCGCGGCGCGATAGCGCCTGAGTGGCGCCGACATGGAACGAGTCCGCCGCGATTTCAACGCCGCGTTCGGTCATGCCCCACCCCGCGGCCTCCAAGCGAGACCCTCCCGCCCACAGCGCCGACTCGCCCGGCGCGGCAAGTCGGATAGGCGGTGCGGCCACCGGCTCGCTGAGGATCAGGATGCCCGCGTCTCCATGGATCTTGTGCTCTTCGAATTGCGGATATACCGCCACCTGAGAGACAGCCGATACGCCTGCCTCGGCAGCTTTGCTCTCAGCGGCGATCCCGGTGATGACCCGGTAGGTCGAGACCGGCGCGAGCGTGTCGGAGGAGAGGCCCTCGATGCAGTGCGCCGCGGTCAGGACGATCCTCGGCGCCACCACCGTGCCGCTGCAAATCAACGGTTCGACCGCGGATTCGTACTGGATGCGGGCCATCCAGGGGTACTCGGCGATCGGAGCCGTCTGCCCGCCGATCACCGACACGCCGGCGGAGCGAGAAGCATCGTCACCGCGAGCGGTCGCGGGTACCGCCTGCAGCGCGGCCACCGCCGCGAGTGCAGCGATCGCGGCCGCGAAGGTCGCGACGGAACTCCCGCTTGGACTCCTGGCCATCGGCCTTGTCTACGCGGCCGTACGCCTCGAAGTTCAAGACCTCGAGCCAGGTGCAGTGGTGCTTAGATCTCGGCAGCGCTCCGCGGCGGGCTCAGGAGCAAAAAATCCGCTTGTGGTGGATTTTTACTTCGTACCGATCGGCGGGTGCCCGCGCGATGATGACGAAGGAGCAGTCGGCACCGCTTTCCCCGTCGAGCTTCGCGACGCAGTCGATCCGATGGTCGGAGCGGCGCTGGCACGGCCCGACATGCCAGTTGACGCATCCGGACGTTTCCGAGCAGACGTCGGCGGTGGCGCGCCGGATTTCCCCCTTCGCATAGCCGAAGGGCACCTTGTGTGCATTCGCGACCGCCGCGCACAACAGCAGCCCGAGAACGGCTGCGACTGCCACCTTTATCCGCATCTCTTCTCCTTAGGCAGGGTGAGGGGAACACCCATCCTAGGCATGCTCCCCCCAAGTGTTCAACCCCTTCTCATCATTTAGTTCATCGGTACCGAACGTGAGAGGGGAACCACCCGTACACCTACGACAAGTACATCAATCGAACCCGGAAGGACCTCGTTGATGGAGACGTATGAGCGCCTTGAAGCGGCGCTAGCCCAGATCGCGAACGAGCGGGACTGGCGCCAGGGTGAAGGAGGCGACGGAGACACCAGGCTCTGCCTGACCGGGGCCGTGGTAGCCGCGGATGGTTGCGTTGCAGAGATGGACGCCCTTGCCGAAGCCCTGCCGATCACCGGCTCGGTCAACACCTTCAACGACACCCGCCGTCACTCAGAGGTCGTGGCCCTCTTCGAGGAGGCCATCGCCAACGAGAAGGCGAAGCTGGATGCTGTTGGAGCGATCGAGCCAGCCGAGCTGGTCCCAGCGCTTACCTGAGCTGCCCCGCGAGAGAGACCCCGACCTCTTCAGAGGCCGGGGTCCCGGCTGCGGAGCGAGGCAACCCCTAGCTCGACCTCAGCCGGTGACTTGGATGACGAAGGAACCGACCGGTTTGCCTTTGACGAACCAGGCGACACGAAGCTTGCCAAGCTCCTTCGAGATGAACTCGTTGACGGCTGGAACGCCCTGCTCTGCTTCCTGCGATTTTGCGCAAAGGTTCTTGCCGCTCGGGAATTTGACGCAAACGCTGTAGACGACATCCGCGTTCAAGCTCGTGAAGAAAGCGCCCATCTTGCTCTTCTTTGGGCATGAATGCGAGGGACGAGCCTTCGCCGAGAGACCGCACCCGACGTAGTGTTCGTAGGCTGCCGCCCCCGCCGTCGCAGGCGCTGCGCTCGTCAGAAGTCCGGCCGCAAAGAACGTCGCCGCCAGTGCCTTAACTGCCTTCATGGAGTTCCTTCTCCTTCGTGATCGTGGACATCGATAGAAGGAGCCTGACATCGAAAGTTGGCTCCAATTGGGCCAACTTTGGCTCGATCACATGAACGGCTAGAGGTTTTACTCGCGGTTGACCAGGGCTTCCATCTCAGCGGCCGGCATGGGATGGGCGAAGTGGTAACCCTGAGCGAACTCGCAGCCCAGCTCCGACGCTATGAGCACCTGCTCCTCGCTCTCCGCTCCCTCGGCGACGACGTTCAGGCCAAGTGCCGTCGCCATGCCGACGATCGCCCTGACAATCGCCTTCGCCTCCTGCCTGGTGCGCAGCTCGCGGACGAAGGAGCCGTCGATCTTGATCGTGTCGATCGGAAGCTGGCGAATGTGGTTGAGCGACGAGTACCCGGTGCCGAAGTCGTCGAGCAGGATCCGAATGCCGAGCGCACGCAGCTTCGCGAGGGTGTCTGACGGAAGCGCCCCGCACGATACGGCTGCGCTCTCGGTCAACTCGAGCGCCAGGTCGCCTGGTGCGCACCCGGTTTCCAGCAAGGACTGCTCGATCACCTCCGCCAGCTCAGGGATCGCGAGCTGCCGGGCGGAAAGGTTCACGGCGATCGGAGCCGGCGATTTGTCGCCGAGGTGCGCGCGCCAGCGAACTGCCTGCTGGCACGCCTCGCGCAAGACCCACGCGCCGATCGGGATGATCTGGCCGCTCTCCTCGGCGATCGGGATGAACTCCTCCGGATCGATCAAGCCAAGCTCGGGGTGATGCCAGCGGAGCAAGGCCTCGACCGCCGTGATCTCGCCGCTGGCGAGGGCGACGATCGGCTGAAAGTGCAGCTCCAGCTCATTCCCTTCCAGCGCACGGCTCAGCGCCCTCTCGGTCTGCGATCGGCGGAGTGCCCGCGCGCGTATTTCATCGTCGCAGAGCTCGTAGCGGCCCCTGCCCTGCTCCTTCGCCCGGTACATGGCGGAGTCGGCATCCCGCATCAGCGCATCGGCATCTGCGTTGTCGTCGCCGATCGCCACACCGATGCTCGCGTTCACGACGTGTTCACGGTTCCCCAGAACGAAGGGATCGCCGAAAACCCGCTGCAGGCGCTCCGCAAGCCTCACCGCCCCCCGCTCGCCGCTGAGCTCCTCGCAGAGGATGACGAACTCATCCCCGCCCATGCGGGCGATCGTGTCGGCCGGTCGAAGCACGGACCGCAGCCGCTTGGCGGCCTGCTCGAGCAGCTCATCGCCGACACTGTGGCCGAAGGTGTCGTTGACGGACTTGAAGCGATCGAGGTCGATGAAGCAGACCGCGATCGAGGTCTTGGCGCTGGGCGCGCGGCGCGCCAGAGCGTGGCTGAGGCGATCTTGGAAGAGGACCCGGTTGGGCAGACCGGTCAGAGCATCGTGGGTCGCTTGGTGGGCGATCCGTTCCTGAGCACGGGTGCGCTCGACGAGCCTGCCGAGCTGGGTCCCAATCTGATTCATCAGATGCAGCACTCCGGCATCGGATTTCATCGCTCTGTAAGTGAAGAACTCCAACACCCCCTCTGCCTGTGAGCCGACCAGGATTGGGAGGGCGAAGGCGGCGCGGAGCCCCGCCTCCCGCGCCGACCTCGCGCGAGGAAAGTTCGAATCTTCCGTCAAGTCCTCGATCCAGGCAGGTTGTCCACTCCCCAGCACACGGCCCGGCAGACCCTTTCCAGTGGCGAGCGAGAGCGCTTCGGTTGCGCGGCGGAACGGCCGGACGCGGTCAGGATCGTCGACCTGCCAGATCGGGGTGGGTTCTATTTTGTCGCCGCTCGGGGCGCGCAGGAATGCGTGGCCGATCGGGAAGCCGGTATGGGCGCAGACCCGGCGGATCGTCAGCTGCATCACGTCGTTCAGGTTGGTCGCCTCGTTGGCGGCCGTGGCGATCGCCTCGAGCAGGGCCAGCTCCTGCTGGCGCGCGAACAGGGCCCGGGTGGCCCCCTCCGAGATCTGCTCCGCCTCCCGGCGGGCGCTCCGCTCGCGCTCGAGGCGCCTGCGGAGACGTCCCTCACGCTCCTCGAGTGTGGTCGCGGACGCCATCGGTCGTCAGGTCACGCTGATCTCGAGGCGACACTGCTGATCCCCACGATTCATACATGTGGGTTGGTTGATGGTCACCTCCTCCCCGAAGACGTCGCCGGCGCCCAGCAGGAGGCCTTCGGCGAACGCACACAGCTTCCTCGCCGAGGAGTAGCCCATCACGAGAACGTCCTCGGAAGAGGTATCGAAATCGAACACCGGCACGTCCGCGCCCGGGTACAGCTTGCGCACCTCGGGGTGGATGATCTGGTTCAGCGTCAGGACGAAGGGCACGGTCGAGTCGTAAGGGTCGAAGAAATCCGGGTATTGACGCTTGAAGATCGGCGTCGCGTTTCTCCCGAACAAGCGGACTACCTCTTCCGCCGGCAGCTCGAGGCGCTCCGAGGCGGCGGCCACCAGCCGCGTCAGGTCCTCGTCTGCGTAGTTGCCCAGTGAGGTGTAGGAGCCGTCCAAGCCGGCGTCGTCGAGCAGGTCTTCCCACGTGTCCTCGTCGTAGTGCGCGACGACGATCTCCTCGAGCAGATTGAAGACGATCCCCTTCACCGCAAACCTCCCGTTTGCACGCTCTTGCATCGTCAAGCATTGCGACAACACTTAGGCCGGCAACGGATATTCGAGCCTGTTCGTTTGGTGGACCGGAGGGCCCCGCGCAATGGCCTGGATCGAAAACGCGCCCAAAACCCGGAACCCGCTTCACAAGCTGGTTGGGGGCTGAGACCTACTCCGCTCTCGGAGGCGTGCCGTCCATTGCGCATGGCGTCGCCGAAGTTCCTCTTCATCGAGGTCGGCGCGGCCCAGCGGCAGGTAGTTCGGAGCCCAGGACCCAACCGCGTCATCGGACCGAGCGACGGCCCAGCAGTCCCAAAGGCGCATCTCGCCGACTGCCTGGCCGGTCCCTGCTTCATAGGCCGCGAGAAAGTCGTCGGCAATCTGCTCGTCGAACAGGAGGACGAGGTCGAGTCGGCACCAGCCCAAGTCGAAGCCACGTGGACCGCGCGACCCGTCGGACCAGTCGACGATGCCCGTGAGCCTTCCGTCCCGCCAGACGACGTTGCCCGACCAGTAATCGGAGTGGGTGAGCACCTCCGGCGACGCAACGACCTGCGACCAGCGGCCGCTCAGGTCGCCCCCGAGCGGCACTGGAGCTAAACCGCCGAGTCCGTCGAGGGCCCGCAGTACACGCTGCTCACGCAAGGGGGCCGGGTCGTCCACCGGAAACTGGCGGACGACGACGCTGGTCGCGGGATTCTCAGTTTCAACTCTCCAGGTGTCCGCGTGCTGGCCGCCTTCGAGGCGCGCGGCACCCCGGACCACGGCCGACGGGCCCGCCAGGCGCCGGACAGGCCTTCGGCAGACCTCTCTCGAGCTTGCCCCAGAGAGGTTTTGAACCCGAACCGGCAGTCCCGTTGGACCATGTGGGCCTCCGCCTAGGGCGGGTTTGCGAGACAGAGATCGGCTGGGATCTGTGGGGCTTCTTGCCCCAGCGCAATCGAGGTATCGCCGGGCTTCGAGCCCACTCGACGATTCATTCCTCCGCCTGAGAAGCTAGATCCAGCACGGCCCTCTGAGCGTCAGGCAGAGTTCGGGCCGCCGGCCGGTCCGAGGATTCGCCGCCACAGCTCGCGAGATGCCCATCCATGTAGACGCATTGGTGAGCCGGCGCTCGCCGAGTCTTCGTTCGCAACCTCCCCGGGCGCCCGCCAGATCCTCGAAGGCCGATAAGTCATTCGGCCATATCCGTTGCTCCGTCAATTTTACAGTGATACGAATAATTCAAGTACTCGACTCGGACGTTGGTGCCGCCGAGGCAGACCCCCTTCTAGGGCGCCCGCCGACGCGCGTGCCCTAGTTCCGAACGAGCCGTCAAAGGACGCCACAAGGTGTCTTTACGACGGAGGGAACCGGGACGCCCTCCAGACCGGAGAGCGCCCCAGCAAATGCAAATCGGCGAGCCCGTTGGCGCGGCCTCGCCACTCGAATGGAGATGCTAAACGATGATTCGCAACCGAGCTAAAGCTCTCGCAGTGTTGATCTCCGTCCTCGCACTTGGCGTCGCGATAGCGGTGCCAGGCTTCGCGGCGGCCGAAGAAGAAGCGGGCCTATTGGACGAAAGCTGTCCTGCGGGGAGTTTCTGCGTTTGGACGGGGGCCAATTTCCAAGGCGCTAGGGGACTGACCGCGTGCGGCGCTTCCGGGAATCACGTCCTCGCGGGTACGAAGTTTTCCGCCAAGAATCGCTGCGGGAGCAAGGGGGTGGGATTGAAGCGCAACGGAGAAGCGGTGGGTTGTGTCGGAGCTGGCCAGAACGCCCCAAACCCCGTCGGTTTCAATGAAATCCTTGTTTTCCTATCAGCTAACTGCTAGCTAACTGCTCTGTACTGCAGTCGGTCGACGGACGTCGGTCCCTTCGGATCGATGACGGCCGGCCGCGGTGGTCGGGTCTTTCGACCAAGCCAGCGGGGCCACGGCGGCATGTCCGCCGTGGCCCCCTCTCGACATCTGCTCCTCTTTGCCTCGGAAGCGGCGGACGGGGCCTGTATTGCCAAAGCCGCCGTTTCGCCGACACCCGTGATCAGAGGTACTCTGGTGGTAATCGAGCGAGACACCGCCCAAGCCACGGCAAGGTGCGGGGCCCAAGACGTCGTTCCTGCCGCCCTCCGCGGAGACGAGGTCGCCAGTCTCGCCTCGGCCACCTCATCGGAAGGCTGAGGTCCATGCCAGGGGCGGGGGTCCGTACGACCTTCGGGTTCCTACAACTAAGGTCCTATCCCGCATACCGGCGCCGTTTCCGGCGCGGCACGAGGAACGCGCCCGACAGGATTCGAACCTGTGACCTTCGGTTTCGTAGACCGACGCTCTATCCGGCTGAGCTACGGGCGCGGGAGGCGGGATTCTAAGGGGTGGAGAGGGTGGCGAGGGCTCTCCTGCCGCGTCAGGCCGAAGCTTTGCGTCGACGGTATCGGCGGGTCTTCTCCCGGTTGCCGCACTCCTCCATCGAGCACCAGGTGCGGGAGCGATTGCGCGAGGTGTCGTAGAACGCCCACTGGCAATCGTCGGCCGTGCAGGCCTTGAGTCGGGGCCAGCCGCCGAGCGACTGGATTCGCTCGAGCGCTAGGAGGAGGCGCGCCTCGAAGGCCTCGGGGCCGTCGCCCGCGGGATCGATGCCCAGTCGCCCATCCTCATCGAGCATGGTCCGGAAACGGGAGCGCTCGGCGGCGTCGTGCAGCGCCCGCAGCTCGTCGCCTTCCGCCTCGCCGCCGTTGTTCGTCCTGAGCAGGGCTCGGAGGGATTCGCGTAGGGCGAGCAGACGGCGCTGACTGCTGGGGTCCACGGCGCCGACCTCCAGCCCACCGGTGTGGTCGTCGATCCAGCGCTCAAGTGCCTTCGGCTCGCCGATCAGGTCCGTGTCGTCCTCGAGATTGCGGGTGTTGACGAACTCGACCACCAGGTCGATCTCGGGCTCGATCGGGATCTCTCGAATGTCGCTCGACACCGGCTAATCATATTAGCTAGTGTTTGACACTGTCAAAACGTGTTAGCCGGTGTTCCTCTGGCTCCCCCGCGACACCGACCGGAGGAGGTCGAAATGAGATTTCTCGCCCACTTGACCATTGCTAATGCCGCCGAGAAGCAGCGTCGCTTGCGCGAAGCTGCCGCGCGAGATCGAACCGTCCGGCATCGGCCGCGACCCAACAGCGCGGGCCGCCGCGAACCCTTCTAGGCGGCGGGCTGTTTGAGGCGGACGTGCCAGTGGACGGTGGCCGTGGCGACGCGGGTGCCGGACTCGTCGGAGAGGACGACCTCGCAGGGAAACTCGACCTTGCCGTCGGAATCGAGGGTCGCGAGCGCCTCGGCCGGGTCGACGCCGAGCTTGGCGGTGGCCTGGATCGGGCCGTTGGCGATCTTTTCGTAGGCGATCTCGGCGCTGCGGGCGAGCGGCGTCACGTCTCCCATCCGCTCGGCGAAGGCGCCGACGAAGGCTGCGCCGGAGGCCGTCTCGGCGGCGGTGAAGAGGGCGCCGGCGTGCTGGGAGCCGACGTGGTTGGTCAGCTCGGGCCGCTCGGGCAGGCGGACCGTGGACTCGCCCTCGGCGATGCCGGTGATCTCCACGCCGACATGGCCGGCGAAGGGCACCGCCATCGCCATCCCCTTTGCAATCGCGTCGAAGTCGGTCATCGGCGCAAACCCTACCCGGACGGGGCTCGCTCAGCGGCCGTGGAACTCGGCGTGCCCGGGCCCGCCCTTCGCGAGGAAGGTGCGGACCGCCCCCTGCAGGTCCTCGGTCGCGAACAGCTCGCCGGCTTCGGTGCGGATCGCCTCGTCGGCCGCTGGGATCCCTCCTTCGCGGAAGCGCCGCAGGACGTGCTTGGTCATCGCGTGCGCCTTGGTCGGGCCGGCGGCCAGCTCGGCGGCGAGGGCACGGGAGCGGGCCTCGAACTCCTCCTCGCCGAAGATCAGGTTGACCACGCCCCAGCGCTCCATCTCCTCCGCCGAGAAGATCTCCCCGGACATCACGAAGTGGCGGGCGCGGCCGCTGCCGGCCCGCTCGGCGAGGCGCTGGGTGCCGCCCATCGACGGCGTCAGCCCGACCACCTTCTCGACCAGGCCGAACTTCGCCTTCGGCGAGGCGACGATCAGGTCGCAGGCGAGCGAGATCTCGAAGGCGGCGGTAAGCGTCAGGGCGTGGGCGGCGAAGACGACCGGCGCCGGCAACCGCTCCAGCTCGTCGATCAGTCCCAGCAGCTCGTCCCAGAGCTCGCTGCCCTGGCCGGGATCGAGCCCGCTGAAGACCTGAACGTCGACGCCACCGGAGACGGCGCGGCCCTCGGCCCGGATCAGCAGCGCCCGCGGCGGCTCGGCGACCACGTCGGCAACCGCCGCCTGGATCGCCTCGATCATCGCCCGGTCGAAGAGGTTGAGCGGCGGGCTGTCGAGGGTGAGCACCGCCAATCCTCCCTCCTCCCGCTCCAGCCTTGCCGGGGCGCCCTGCTCAGGGGACACGGTGCACCTCGAAGAGGTTCGTCCCCAGCCCCTGCTCGGGCAGGCCGGCGGTGATCGCGATCAGGTCGCCGGACTCGGCGACGCCGTGGCGGGCCGCCATCTCCGCGCAGGTGTCGAGCAGGTCGCGCACGTCCTCACCGTAGTCGCTGCGCACCGCGGTCACCCCGAAGAGCAGGTTGAGCCGACGCACGGTCTCGATCCGCGGCGAAAGCGCCAGCACCGGGACCTTGGGCCGATGGGCGGAGACGATGCGCGCGGTGCGGCCGCTGGTCGTCGGCACCACCATCGCCTTGAGGTCGAGCCGGTAGACCGCGCCGACGGCGCTCTGGCCGACCGAGTCGGCGATGTCCTGGGTCGCCTGGTCGGTGCGGGTGAAGAGCCACTCCGGGTAGGGAAGGTCGGGCTCGGT
This sequence comes from uncultured Solirubrobacterales bacterium, assembly GCA_963799835.1. Taxonomy (GTDB): domain Bacteria; phylum Actinomycetota; class Thermoleophilia; order Solirubrobacterales; family 70-9; genus VAYN01. Next base: position 1,421,321 of record CAWCYE010000002.1, on the reverse strand, counting down.
GGCGCGGGCGATCCGGTCCATCACCCGCACCGCCTCGACCGGGTGCTGGCCGACCGCGGTCTCCTCGGAGAGCATGATCGCGTCGGTGCCGTCGTAGATCGCGTTGGCGACGTCGGTCACCTCGGCCCGGGTCGGGCGGCGCGCGGTGACCATCGAGGCCAGCATCTGGGTCGCGGTGATCGAGGGCTTGGAGCGGGCGCCGGCGGCCCGGATCATCCGCTTCTGGACGACCGGGACCTCGGCCAGCGGCAGTTCGATGCCGAGGTCGCCGCGCGCGACCATGATCCCGCCGCTGGCACGCTCGACGATCTCCGCGATGTTCTCGGCCGCCTGCTGGCGCTCGATCTTTGCGATCAGCGGGATGTCTGATCCGTGGGACTGCAGCCGGGCGATGACCGGCGCGAGGTCCTCGGCGGAGGAGACGAAGGAGACGGCCAGTAGATCGATGCCGTGAGAGACCGCGAACTCGACCCAGTCGAGGTCGCCGGCAGGGGCGGCCGGGAGGGTCGTCCCGCCGGGGATGTTCATCCCCTTGTGGGAGGAGAGCGTGCCGCCCACCTCGACCTCGCAGTCGACGCCGTCGGCCTCGGGATCGCACACCCGCAGCCGGATCGCCCCGTCGGCCAGGTAGACGAGCTGGTCCTCCTTCAGGTCGGTGACGCCGGGCCAGGAGACCGGGATCGTCTCCGCATCGCCCTCGACGTCCTGCGGCGTAAGGGTCACGTGCATACCGGTCTGCAGCTCGGCGAAGTCGTCGCGCAGGTCGCCGATCCGCAGCTTCCGCCCGGGCAGGTCGCCCAGCAGCGCGACCTCGCGGCCGACCGTCTGGCTCGCCCGGCGGATCGTCTCGATCGTCTCCGCCTGGCGGTCCGGCCCGGCGTGGGAGAAGTTGAGGCGGAAGACGTCGGTCCCCGCCGCGATCAGCTGCTCGATCACCCCCGCGTCCCAGCTGGCCGGGCCGACCGTGGCGATGATCTTGGTGCGGCGCTCGACGTGCCCGCGGGAGGAGATCTCGGAGTTCGCTTGCACGGGAGGACTGTAGAGGGCGAACTGAGGCAGCGGTCGCCTTTTCCGCCGCATAGCGGCGGGAAGTGCGACTGCTCACAGAACTGTGCATCGATCTATGTAGCATTGAACGACGATGACGCCGAGCGCCACCGCGATCGAGTCTGCCTCACGGCCCGCCGACGGACTGGTCGGGGAGGCACCCGCTTCCCCCGCCGGGCCGATCGAGGCCGCCGAGCTCGCCGGCCTGCCGGCGCCGCCGGCGATCCCCCTTCCGCGCCTGACGCAGTCGCTGCGCTTCAACCAGCGCCAGATCGAGTTCGTCTTCCGGGCGCGCCGCGAGCTGGGCGAGGTCTTCCGGATGCGCGGGACGATCCCCGGCGGCCCGGTGATCACCAGCCATCCCGACCACGTCCGTTCGCTCTTCACCGCCAAGCCCAAGGACGCGCCGTCGCTGACCGGGGAGTCGCCGCTGCGGCCGATCCTCGGTCCCAACTCCGTGCTGACGGCGGTCGGGCCGCGCCACATGCGCCAGCGCAAACTGCTGCTGCCGCCGTTCCACGGCGAGGCGATCGAGAGCTACGCGCAGATGATCTCAGCGGCGACCGAAAGGGAGATCGACCGCTGGCGGGTCGGCGAGCCGTTCTCACTGGCGCCACGGATGCAGGCGATCACGCTCGACGTGATCATGGCCGGCATCTTCGGGGTCGAGGGCCGCCCGGAGCCGGGGACGCCCGAGGCACGGCTGCGGCACACGGTCAAGCGCATGGTCGCGGCCTCGACCCGGCCCGGCGCCCAGGTCACCGAGCTGCTCCACATCGGCCGCGAGGAGGCGATCGGGCCGATGCGCGCCGGCCTGGCGCTGCTCGACCGGCCGACCTACGCGGTGATCGAGGCCCGCCGCCAGGCCGAGGACCTCGAGGAGCGCCGCGACATCCTCTCGCTGCTGCTGCTGGCCCGAACCGAGGAGGGAGAGGCGCTCGACGACAAAGAAGTGCGCGACGAGCTGCTGACCCTGGTCCTCGCCGGCCATGAGACGACCGCCAACACCCTCGCCTGGGCCTGGGAGCGACTGACGCGCAACCCGGTCGCGCAGGGAGCCCTGCTCGACGCCGTCCGCTCCGGCGAGGGGGCCGAGGAGCAGATCGAGGCGACGATCGTCGAGACGATGCGCTCGCGGCCGGTGATCCCACTGATCGGCCGGCGCGTCACGCGCCCCTGGCGCCTCGGCTCCTACGGAGTGCCGGCCGACACCCCGGTGACGATGAGCATCCTTCTCGTCCACCACCGCGAGGACGTCTACCCGGAGCCGTTCGAGTTCCGGCCCGAGCGCTGGCTGGGCCGCAAGCCGGGGACGTATGAGTGGATCCCCTTCGGCGGCGGCATCCGCCGCTGCCTCGGCGCCGCCCTGGCGATGGCCGAGCAGCGCGTCGTGCTCGAGGCGATGGCCCGCCGCCTCGACGTCGAGGCAGACCGCCCCGCGCCTGAGCGCGCCGTGCACCGCAACGTGACGATGATCCCCGCCCGCGGTGCCCGCGTCGTGATCCGCGCCAGGCACGACTGAGCCGCGCGCAGCCCGCCAAGCACCGGTCCCCCGCTCAACTCCTACAATCGGGCGAGCACCCGGAGAGGTGGCCGAGTGGCTGAAGGCACTCGCCTGCTAAGCGAGTAGGGGGCGCAAGCTCTCTCGAGGGTTCGAATCCCTCCCTCTCCGTTCAAGACAAGCGCCTCTCAGCTAGCTTGGCTTCGATGTCGAATGACGGGGAAGAGGTCTGGCCTTCGGCGCCAACGGATGAGGACCTGTTGCGGGTTGCGGTTGCCCTGATCGATGCCGGACGTGCGGCGCTGCCAATCCAGATCAAGGGCCTCCCCCTCGGGCCGGATGATCCCAGAAGTCAACTGACGAGCATGGAGGCGAACAAGGCTGATTTCGTGCGGCTCTGGTTGGCTAGCCTCCTTCAGCGAGTCCTCGATGGCTACGACGCGACCTTGCTGTTGCGCGAGGAGCGACTCGATCTCGATGCCCGCGCCCACATCCGGATCGCTTTTGAGCACCTCTGCGCGTTTGCCTGGATCGCGGCGGAACCGGAAGATACGACCCGACCGCTACGGATCGGACGCTTCGGAATGGAGTTCTACGAACGGTCGATGCTGGAGCTCTCACAGCACTACGAACTCACCGAAGCCCAGCTAAAGGAGCTCGGGTTCGCGATCCAGTTCAACGAAAGTGAACTCAAGAAGCCTCCGTCTGCTCGCAAACTGTGCGAGGAGCTCGATCGCGATTGGAGCGGGACTCTTCCCATGCTCGAACCCGGCGGCGCGCGGTCATTCAGCGCTTGGTACTCGTATCTATTCCGGGGTGCGAGCGCGTTCGTGCACCCAACCTCAGCGGGGATCGAGCCAATGTTGACCCGCACCCCGGGACTGTTCGTCATCGAACCCTCGCGCCGGCGGGAACGGAAGGTCTTGGAGCTTTGCGCCATGCATCTATCGGTCGCAATCGCCGTGGCGAGCCTCAAGTGCCCCGACCTCATCGATGAGGCGCCGCTGCAAGCTTTAGCGGACCTGCGCTTGTATCCCTGACGCAATTGGTCCTTCGGCGCGATGCAGACTCGCGAGCCCTGAGACATTCAGGAGCCTGAGCCGAAGCGTTCGTCGTGGAGTTGCTTGATCCGCTGCCAGGCTTGATCGAGTTCGATCTTCATCCCTCCCGGTCCGTTCTACGCGGCTTCCGCTGCCTTCCTGAGCGTTGGCGCCGGAGGCGTGCCGAGGGGCATCACGATCGGCTCGGGTGCAAGCGGGGCCGCCGGGCGGTGGCCGCGCAGGCGCTCGTGGCTGCAGACGACGTAGCACCACTCCATCAGCCGCATCCGCGAAGCGGAGTCCATCTCCTCGATCGTCGCCCCGACGAAGTAGCTCCCCTCCGCCTCGCGGCAGGAGCGGATCTCCACCTGGGCGGCGACCTCGTGCCCCTCGCCGGCGGCGTCCTCCAGCTCGAGCAGGACGGCGGGGCGCTCGCCCACGGTCGCCGGCGCGTCGAGGACGAGGCCGACCCCGGCGGCGCTGGCGTCGATCAGCCGGCCACCGATGTGACCGGCTGCGGCGAAGCAGTGTGCGGGCGCGTCGCCCTCGAAGCGGTAGACCTGGCGCCGCTGGTGGCGGCGGCCGACGGCGAGCAGCGTGCGCAGGATGCGGCGCAGCTCGATCAGGCCAAGCACGGGCACGATGATCGCGGCGATCCCGGGCAGATCGGGAAGCGGGCCGGCGCCGGCCAGGTCGAGCAGGCGCAGCAGCGTGCCGCCGGCGAGCACGATCCCGGCGACGAGGACGAAATGGAGCTTTCGCACCGCGTCGATCCCGCCGCTGTCGACTCCCTGCTTCGGCGTCACCTTGAAGGCGGTGTGCCCCGGCCGGAAGATGCAGCGCAGCGCCCGCGTGTAGATCTCCATCGTCAGCAGCTCGTAGTGCGCGGTCTCTCCGATCTTCATGTAGCCGCGGGTGAGGGCGGAGCCGGCGAGCAGGTTGAGGCTGACCGCCGGCAGCCAGAGCGCCGCCAGGGCGACGACGCTGATCTTCATCGGCAGGGCGCCGGTCCACATCACCAAGCCCAGCGTGGCCAGCAGCAGCAGCCGCATCGGCGGCGCCAGGTAGGCGGCGAGGCTGGCGAAGTAGGAGAGGCGCTGGAGCGGTCGCAGCTCGCGGGCGCGCAGGGGGGACTCGGGAAGGGTGAAGACGGCGAGGTTGCCGCGCGCCCAGCGGTCGCGCTGCAGCAGGTAGCCGTCGAGGTCGTGCGGGGCGAGGCCCTGGACCAGGACCTCGTCGTGGTAGCGGCTGGTCCAGCCGTGGCGCAGGAGGCGGATCGTCGTGTGGAAGTCCTCGGCAATCGTCTCGGTGGCGACGCCGCCGATCTCCAGCAGCGCCTCGCGGCGCAGCAGCGCAGCCGAGCCGCACCAGTAGGCGGCGCCGTGGCGATCCTTGCCAGGACAGACGACGCGGTAGAAGAGCGACTGCTCGTGGCGGCCGACGACGTAGTGCTGGACCGAGTCGTGGTTGAAGAAGTCGTGCGGGCTCTGCACCAGGGCGACCCGCTCGTCGTCGAAGTAGCCAACCATGGCGTCGAGCGCGTCCGGCATCGGCACGTGGTCGGCGTCGAGCATCAGCACCAGCTCACCCTCGGTGCGGGGAAGGGCGGCGTTGATGTTGCCCGCCTTGGCGTGGGAGTTGTCGGGCCGGGTCATGTAACGGGCGCCGGCGACCCGGGCCAGCTCCTCCATCTCCGGCCGGCGGCCGTCGTCGAGCAGGTAGGTGGTGTGCGGATAGGTGAGGGCGCGGCAGCCGGCCAGCGTCGCCGACACCACCTCGGACGGCTCGTCGTAGGTGCAGACGTAGACGTCGACACGGCGGCCGGGGGTGACGGGCGGGCGCACCGCGGGCGGGCGCGACCACGAGTACCAGGCCAGGGTGCCGAGCGCCCAGAGCCCGTAGATCTCGGTGACCAGCAGCATCGCGAAGACCACCGGGCTGGCGCCTTCGCCGCTCCAGCCGATCCGCCAGGTCAGGTAGCCGACGCCCCAGAGCAGCGCACAGACGGCGAAGATGCGCAGCGGCACCGGGTGGCGGTCGAAGAACCGCCCGATACGGGTTTGGTCGTCGGCCTGCACAGGGGTGCATCGGCCGGGTTCGGCACCCCCTTGAGCGCTTGGACCTGCCTCTCACTGGGGCGTGTCTGAGTTTTCCCGCCATATGTGGCGGGGAACCTCAGACACGCCTTAGGGTGGACGCGTGCCCGCGGCATCCATCCAGTCCCACGAGCGCTACGAGCGGATCTTCGCCGAGGTCGAGGCGCCGTTCGCCTTCGTCGACCTCGACGCGATGTGGGCCAACGCCGGCTCCATGCTCGAGCGCGCCGGGGGCAAGCCGGTCCGGATCGCCAGCAAGTCGATCCGCTGCCGGGCGCTGCAGGAGGCGATCCTGCGGCGCGAGGAAGGCTTCGCCGGAGTCATGACCTACACCCTGCCGGAGACGCTTTGGCTCGCCGAGCAGGGATTCGAGGACCTGCTGCTCGCCTACCCCACCGCCGACGTCGGGGCGCTCGGGGAGCTGGCGCTGCGCTCGGCCGCCAACCCGGAGGCGGCGCCGGTGGTGATGGTCGACTGCGTCCGGCACCTGGAGATGATCGAGTCGGTGCTGGGCGCCGACGCCGCCGCGGTGCGCGTCTGCATCGACGTCGACGCCGGTTGGTGGACGCTGGGGGGACGGATCAAGGTGGGGGTGAAGCGCTCGCCCGTGCGCACGGTCGAGCAGGCGGTCGAGCTGGCGCGGGAGATCGAGCGCCGGCCGAAGATCGACCTGGTCGGGCTGATGGCGTACGAGGGGCACATCGCCGGGGTCGGGGACCGCCCGCCGGGACGGCGCCTGCGGGGCGCCGCGATCCGGTTCATGCAACGGCGCTCGGCGGCCGAGCTGGCCGAGCGGCGGGGGGCGATCGCCGCCGCGATCGGAGAGTTCACCGACCTCGAGCTGGTCAACGGCGGCGGCACTGGCAGCCTCGAGCTGACCTCCGCGGAGGACGCGGTAACCGAGGTGACGGCCGGGTCGGGGTTCTACGCCCCCACCCTGTTCGACCACTACAGCCGCTTCGCCCTGACGCCCGCCGCGGGCTTCGCGCTGCCGATCGTCCGCAAGCCCTCGCCAAAGGTCGCGACCGCGCTCGGCGGCGGCTACCTCGCCTCCGGGCCGGGGGACGAGGCCCGCCTCCCCTCCCCCTGGCTGCCCGCCGGGCTCGGGCTGGACGGCGAGGAGGGGGCCGGCGAGGTCCAAACGCCGCTGCTGGGAGAAGCCGCGGCCCAGCTGCAGATCGGCGACCGCGCCTACTTCCGCCACACCAAGGCAGGCGAGCTGTGCGAGCACTTCGACGTCCTCCACCTGGTCGAAGGCGAGGGCATCGTCGACGCCGTCCCGACCTACCGCGGCGAGGGTCACACCTTCCTCTAGGTCGACGGGCCTAAAACCCACCCTATATCGAGGGAAATCGGCCCGTCGGCGGCGTCAGGTACCCAGGACTCGCGCTGCGTACTCGTTGGTGAAGGTGCGGGTCGGGTCGAGCTCGTCCCGGGCGCGCTGGAACTCCGACCAAGCCGGGTAGAGCGGCGCCAGGGTCGCGGCGGTCTGGAAGTGGCGCTTGCCCCAGTGCGGGCGGCCGCGGTAGGAGTTCATGATCTCCTCGACCGCCTCGAAGTAGGGACGCCACTCCATCCCCCGGTACTGGTGGACGGCGATGTAGGCGGTGTCGCGTTCGTGCGAGGGGCTGAGCAGGGCGTCGTCGCCGGCGGCGACCCGCATCTCGATCGGGAAGAAGACGGGGTAGCGGTTCGAGCGCACCCACTCGATCACCCGCCGCGCCGCCTCCGGCCCGTGCTCGCGCGGGACCCCGTACTCCATCTCGGTGAAGCGGACGCGGCGCTCGTTGGCGAAGACCCGGTCGCTGCGATCGATCGTGCGGCTCCCCGAGGCTAGCCGGGCCGCGAGCCGCGACAGCGACGGGATCGCGGCCGGGAACCGCCGGCCGGCCGCCGAGAGGGCGCCGAGCGCCCAGTTCTCCAGCACCACGTCGTTGAGGTGGGCGGCGAGGCGGCCGCGGGAGCGGGGAGGGTCAGCGGTCCGGTTGCGTTCGAGGACCAGAGCGCTGTCGGCGTAGGGGAAGGTGAACAGCTCGAAGTGGTCGTTGGCGTCGGCGCGCTCCTGGAAGCTGTCTAGCACCTCCTCGCGAGGGTGGGACGAGTCCACCCGCTCCAGGGTGAAGGCCGGCACGCATCTCAGGACCACGGAGGAGATCGCCCCCAGCGCGCCGACCCCGACCCGCGCCGCCCGCAGCAGGTGAGGGCCTTGAGCGCCGCTGAGCCGGCGGGCGCTGCCGTCGGCCAGAACCAGCTCCAGCTCCTCCACCTGGGCGGAGATGTTGCGCAGGCCGGCGCCGGTGCCGTGGGTGCCGGTCGAGATCGCTCCCGCGAGGGTCTGGCCGTCGATGTCGCCGAGGTTCTCCATCGCCAGCCCAAGCGCCGCCAGCTCCTCGTTGAGCTCGGCGAGGACGGTGCCGGCCCCGACCTCGACCAGCCCCGAGGAGCGGTCGGCGTCGATCACCCCCCGCAGTGCCTCGACCCGGACCATCGTGCCGTCGGTCATCGCCGCCTCGGTGAAGGAGTGCCCCGAGCCGGCGACGCTGACCTTCTGGCCGGCGTCGGTGGCGGCCGCGATCGTCTCCGCCAGCTCCTCGCGGCTGGCCGGGTTCGCTATCCGGGCCGGCCGGCAGGACTGATCGCCGGCCCAGTTGACCCACTCCCGCGCGCCGCCCTTGCCCTCGCCAGGCGCCATCGTCCCAGCCTAGAGCCATCTAACCCGGAACGGGCTGGGCCTCCTCGACCGGAGCCATCGCCCGGAAGGCGTAGACGACGGTGAGCAGCAGCAGGACGGCGATCGCAATGCTCGGGAGCGCGTTGCCGGTGAGGCTGGCGACGACACCGCCGCCGACCCCGCCGATCACCTGGCCCGAAGCCCACGCCATGTTGGAGAGCCCGGCCGCGAACCCCTGGTGCAGGCTGCTCGACTCGGCGATGTCGGAGATCAGGGTCAGGGCCGGCGCGAAGCAGAGGCCGGCGCCGAGGGAGGTGACGATCAGCGCCGCGAGCACGCCCCCGAGCGTCTGGGCCAGCGCGACCGCGATCATCGCCAGCCCGCAGATCGAAAGTCCGAGCACGTAGGGGGCCCGCCGCCCGATCCGGTCCGAGAGCCGGCCGGCGATCGGCGCCAGCACAGCCTCCAGCCCGGCCCCCGCGATGAAGCCGCCGGCGATCACCCCGTGCCCGCCGCCGAGCGCGTCGATCCGCAGCGGGACCAGCACCTCGATCGCGCCGAACATCACCGAGGGGACGCCCACGAACGCGGCCGCGTCGAGTACCGGGCGGCTGAAGATCGTGCTGACCACTTCCCCCAGGCTCTGCCGCTCGGGCACTCCCGCTTCGGGCAGTCGCGAGGCGGCGTACGCGAGCCCGATGGCGACCACGAGGACCGAGCCAAAGACCAGCTCGGTCCCGATCGAGGCGGCGGCGGCGCCCAGCACCGGGCCGAGGAGAGCGCCGGCGACCGCGGTGCCGAGGGCGGTGCCGATGATCGACCCGCGCTTCTCCTCCGGAGCCATCGTGATCAGCCAGGTCAGAGCGCCGGACCAGATCAGAGCGCCGGCGATCCCCTGGGTGAAGCGGGCGGCGTCGAGCAGGAGAATCTCCTCGACCAGGCCGAAGACCAGGCTGGAGACGCCGAGTATGAGGAGGCCGTAGATAACCGTCCGCCTCGGCCCCAGCCGGCTGGCGACGAAGCCCGCGGGAAGCGAGGCGAGCAGCGTCCCGGCCGCGTAGGAGGCCGAGAGAATGCCGGCCTGGGCCTTGCTCAGCCCGAGTTCGTTCACGTAGTCCGGCAGCAGAGGCGCGATCGCCGCGAAGAAGGCGACGTCGAAGAAGATCATCGCCGACGCCAGGACGAGCAACTTGCGCATATCCAGATCCAATCAATACAAGCGGGCTTGAGCGGCGACCCCTGCCTCTAGCATTCCAGGCAATCGCACCCGGAGGGGTGGCAGAGCGGTTGAATGCGGCGGCCTTGAAAGCCGTTGGACGTCGCAAGGCGTCTCGTGGGTTCGAATCCCACCCCCTCCGCCTCTTTGGCGAGCCTCGGCGCACCGAGCCGAGGCAGGAAACCGCGCTCCCCGGCCGAACGAGCTGGAATGGAAAGGGCGGCGATGCGCGCCCGCAGGCGCGAGCGTTGGGTTCGGCGCGCGGAGCGGGTCAGAGACGCGTTCGGGCTCGTCCTCGCCCTGGTGCTGACGACCTACGTGCTCGCCTCGCTGCTCGACAACCGGGACTGGTCGGCGGTGGTCCTCACCGTCGCCACCAGCGCGACCTCGATCGTGGCGCTGACCAGCTCGCACGCCCGTCCCCGTTTCGTGCGCACGGCGATTTGGCTCTCCGGGCTGACGGTCGGGCTCGCGATGATCGCCGCGGCGAGCGACGCCCACACCTGGCTCAACCTCGCCTCGGTCGTCCAGATCGGATTGCTGACGGTGGCGATGGCCGCGGTCCTGCGCCGGGTGGTGATGACCGCGGACGTGGGCTCGCGGACGATCCTCGGCGCGCTCAGCGTCTACGCCGTGCTGGGGATCCTCTTCACCTTCCTCTACGGCATGATCGAGAGAATCCAGGGCGGAGCCTTCTTCGAAGGTGTCGCGCACCCGGAGGGCAGCGACTTCCTCTTCTTCAGCTACACGACGCTGACCACCACCGGGTACGGGAACCTCGTCCCCGGCGGCCAGCCCGGGCAGATGCTCTCCGGCCTGGAGATGATGCTCGGCCAGGTCTTCCTCGTCACCCTGGTCGCCGGCCTGGTCAGCCTCTGGCGGCCCGGCCAGGCACTGCGCCGCCGCGAAGAACAACGCTCCGAAGGCTGAGCCGGCTACTCCAGCTCGACGCGCTCGATCGTCTGATCGGCGAGCGGGCGATCGGAGCCATCGGTCTCGGTCGCCTCGATCGCATCGACGACGTCCATCCCGTCCGTGACCTCGCCGAAGACCGTGTGCTTGCCGTCCAGCCAGGGCGCCGCGCCGGCGGTGACGACGAAGAACTGGGAACCGTTGGTGTTGGGACCAGCGTTGGCCATCGCCAGTGCTCCGCGCACCACCTTGTGGTCGTTGAACTCGTCCTCGAAGGTATAGCCGGGGCCGCCGCGGCCGGTCCCCTCCGGGCAACCCCCTTGGATCATGAACTCGGGGATCACCCGGTGAAACACCAGCTGGTCGTAGAAGCCGTCGGCGGCGAGCTTGCGGAAGTTCTCGACCGTCTTCGGCGCGTCGTCGTCGTGCAGCTCGAGCACGATCGCCCCGGCGCTGGTGTGGAGGGTGGCCTTGGACATCCACGGGAACCCTACCTGCCGCTGACATGGATGGTCACCGGGCGCGAGGAGCCGAGGACGTAGGGCCAGCGCTCTTCCGGCAGGACCGCGGCGCGGAGCCGGATCGACGCCGCGCCTCGGACGTAACGAAACCGATAGCGGGCGCGGAAACCGCCGCTGTGGTCGGTACGGGTGACCAGCACCGGCCGCCAGCGCTTGGTGGCCGCCTCCAGGTACTGGATCGAGACCAGCTTGCCGCGGCGCGGGATCGGCGCGCCGCGGCCGCGAACCCGGCCTCTCAGCCGCACCACCTGGCCGTTGGCCAGCTCGCGTGGCACGACCCGCAGGGTGGCGCCGGAACGCACCCGCAGCTCGAGTGCCGGGCGGCTCGCCGGCTCCAGTCCGGTTTCGCCGGGAAAGGTGACGGTGACACGCCGCGACGGGCCGGGCGGCAAGCGCAGCTCGAACCCTCCCCGCTCCCCCGTCTCCACGGTCGCGGTCGTGGGCGGCGCCAGCGCACCCCGGGAAGGGTGAGCGACCACCCGGAGAGCACGACCGGCGATGCCGACGCCGTCGGCCCGCGTCAGCCGGCCGCTGAGCAGCGCCGGCGCCCCGAACGGAACGGTCAGGGCCTCACCGCGGCCCTCGCCCCCGCGCAAGCGCGCGAACAGTCGCGTCTTCGCCTTCGGCGCGTGCGCCGGCGCCACCCTGCGCACCGCCATCTCGGTCCCGTCGGCGCGCAGCGTGGTCGAGGCCCGGTTGCCGGCCGCATCGAGCGCATCGGCGCGGAAGACGTAGGTGCCGAACCCGAGCTCCGGCATCGGGGCGACCAGGCGACCCGTGCCGGCCGCTCCCGCGAGCAGCTTGGTCGGCAGCTCGATCCAGCGCTCGGCGTCGGCACGGCGGTAGTGGATGGCGCCACTCGCCGGCCCCGAGTGAGCGTCGCTGACGTCGGCGGCGACCTGCGAGGGGACCTCGGTGCCCTCGGCGACGGCAAAGGCGAGGGAGGGAGCGATGTCGTCGAAGCGCAGCGACACCGTGACCGCGGTCGCCCCGTCCTCGTTGCCGGCCGCATCGCGCAGCCAGACCTGAAGGGAGTAGGTGCCGGATGCCGGGGCCGCGAGGTTGGCGAGCGAGGTGCGGCCGGCCCCGGCCGCGAAACGCACGCCGCTGTCGAAGCCGGCCGGCCCGCTCAGCCGCCACCCCGCCCCCGCGATCGGGCTCGCCGGTCCCTGCCCCGGGTTCTCCCAGCCGAGGTCGAAGTCGTTGACCCGGCGCCAACCGTCGCCGCCAACCAGGGCGGTGGAGCGGGGATGTGCCGGGGCGTTGTTATCGATCAGGACCGTGTGCGGCACGGTGCAACTGGTGTTTTCAGCGAAATCCGTGGTGCAGCCTCGGGCGGCGTGAGGCCCATCGCTGAACGCGGTCGTGGCGATGAAGTGAGAAGCGCCGCCCCCCGGCTCGCACGGCCGCATCCGGGTTCCCCGCCACTGACCGCCGATCGAGACCTTCGCGCAGGGATATTCGGTCAGTCCCACCCGGGCGCCGTCGAGGCTCGTTTCTCCGAAGCGAACCCCGGAACCGGCATCCCCACTCGACACGAAGATGTCCTGGTTCCCCCGGCGCCAGCCGCTGACGAGAAGGTTGCCGCCGATCGCCGCGCTCGGCATCAGGCCATCGTCGAGGGTGATCGTCACGGCCCGCAGCGCCGACCACGAGCCGGGCGACAACGAGCAAGATTTGCTTTCGGCGCGCGCGCAGAGCAGCCGGTCCTCGATCGCCGCGACCGGAGCGCCGAAACCGACGACGAACTCCTGCGGGCCGACGTCGGTGCTGGCGGCCGCCCGGAACGGACCGAAGCCACCACCGAAGTCGATACTGCCGATCCGCTGCTCCATCCCGTCGTGAAGCGCGTGCCACCAGGTTCCCCGGAACTGGGTTATCGCCGTGCCGGCCGGCGCGCTCCAGCGCCAGCGGGCGAAGCGGGTGCCCGAGACCGTCCCCTGTCCGTCGCGGGTGAAGCTCTTGGTGTGGGCGCCGTCGAAGGGGTCGGAGCCCGGCGGCGGCACGCAGAAGGCGTCGGGACGGAACTTGACGCCCCCGGTGGTGTCGGCCCAGTCGGCATCGGCGCCGACGAACCAGCCGCACTGGGCGACGGCATACTTCCCCGCCCGCGCCTCACCGGCCCCAACCAGCAGCAGGGCCACGGCCAGCCCGATCCCCATCGCCACAACCCGGCCAAGTCCACCTCTCGTCCCCGACATCCATCCTCCGATCGATCGCCTGCGTACGGGACGTCAAGTCGGTGGCGGCGAAAACTCTCCCCCCTACCCCGAGCTCGCCCGAGCGGTGCCTTTGCGAGAATGGTCGCGATGGCGCTTCCGAGCAAGGATCAGATCACCGAGAGGCTACGCGCGGTCATCGACCCCGAGCTGCGCCGCTCGATCGTCGAGCTGGGCATGGTGCGCTCGATCGAGGTCCACGAGAGCGGCCGAGTCGAGGTGGTCGTATCGCTGACCACGGCCGGCTGCCCGATCCGCTCCCACTTCGAACAGGCGGTCGCCCAGCGCGTCTCCGAGCTCGACGGGGTCACCGAGGTCGCAGTCGGCTTCGACGTCCTCTCCGACGACGAGAAGGGGCAGCTCCAGCAGACGCTCGGCCGCGGCAAGCTGCCCCAGGGCGCCCTCGCCAAGGTCAAGAACGTGATCTGCGTCTCCTCCGGCAAGGGAGGCGTAGGCAAGTCGACGATGACCGCCAACCTGGCCGCCGCGCTTTGCGCCGAAGGCCACTCGGCGGGCGCCCTCGACTGCGACGTCTACGGCTACTCGATCCCGCGCATGCTCGGGGTCGACAGCAAGCCGGAGGTCAACGGCGAGCGCAAGATCCTGCCGCTGGAGGCGGCCGGGGGCGTGAAGGTGATGTCGATCGGCTTCTTCGTCGAGGAGAACGCCGCGGTCGTCTGGCGCGGCCCGATGCTGCACAAGGCGATCCAGCAGTTCCTTGAGGACGTCGCCTGGGACGAGCTCGAGTACCTGCTGCTGGACCTGCCGCCCGGGACCGGCGACGTCTCGATGACGCTCGCCCAGCTGCTGCCGCAGGCCAAGTTCCTCGTCGTCACCACCCCGCAGCCCGCGGCCCAGGCGGTCGCCCGCAGGGGAGCGGAGATGGCGAAGAAGTTCGATCTCGAGATCCTTGGGATCGTCGAGAACATGTCCGGCTTCACCACTCCCGACGGGGAGCGCTTCACCATCTTCGGCGAGGGCGGAGGCCAGCTCCTGGCCGACGAGCTCGACGTCCCGCTGCTGGGCAAGGTGCCGCTCTCAGAGCCCCTGCGCGAGCACGCCGACACCGGCTCCCCCCTGGTCACCGCCGAGCCCGACGCCCCCGCCTCGCAGGCAATCCGCCAGATCGCACGGGGCATCGTCGCCTCCACCCCGCAGGAGCTTCCGGTCCTGCAGGCGGCCCCCGGCGGGGCCGAGGCGGCTCCGGTCAGCGGCACGCCGCTGCCGGTCGTGCAGTAAGAGCTAGGCGCTCGCCTTGCTCTTGTAGTACTCCGCGTTGATCTCGGCGTATTTGGCCCACTCGGCGGGCAGCTGGTCCTCGGCGAAGCAGGCGTCGACCGGGCACGCCTCGACGCAGGCATCGCAGTCGATGCACTCGTCCGGGTCGATGTAGAGCATCTCCACCGAGTCGTAGTCCGGCTCGTCGGGCGTCGGGTGGATGCAGTCGACGGGGCATACCTCGACGCAAGAGTTGTCCTTCTGCCCAATGCACGGCTCGGCGATGACGTAGGTCATTCGGAGGTTTCTCCTAAGTCGGTTTCCTGGTGCCCGCCGGGTGCCCCGGCCAAGCGCGAGCGCTCATTTTACGGATTTAGGATGATGAGTCGATGCTGCTGCTGACGGGGGCAACCGGAAGCATCGGATCGCGGCTCCTGCCGTTGGTGCTGGAGAGCGGCGAGGAGGTGCGGTGCCTGGTGCGTGAGCCGCGCCGGCTGGGGGCGCGGCGCGTCGACGTGCAGATCGCCCTCGGAGACCTGGGCGACATGTCGGATCCCTACCTGGTGCGCCAGGCGCTGCGCGGAGTCGACACCGTGATCCACCTGGCGGCGACGATCCGCGACCAACCGCCGAAACGGATCGAGGAGCTGAACGGCCTGGCCACGGTGCGGCTGCTGCGGGCGGCCGAGCGCGGCGGGGTCGAACGCTTCCAGTTCTTCAGCGCCCTCGACGCCCACGCGGCGCAACGGACCCGCTTCTTCCGGGCGAAGTGGCTGGCGGAGCGAGCGGTGGCCTCCTCGCCGCTGCGGACCACCGTCTTCGCCCCCTCGATCGTCTATGACCACAGCGACCCCTGGATCACCCTGCTGCGGCGGTTCTCCTTCCTGCCGGTGCTGCCGGTCTCCGGCGACGGCAAGGCCGCGTTCCAGCCGATCTGGGCAGCCGACGTGGCCCGCTGCGTCGTCACGGCCCTGTCCGCCGGGGAGCCCCGCCGCCGCTACGAGCTGGCTGGCCCCGAGACGCTCACCTACGACCAGATGTCCGACCTGGTCAGCCGCATCGCCGGCCGGCCGCGGCCTCTGGTGCACGTTCCCCTGCCGCTGATCCGCTCCAGCTTGATTGCACTCCGCTCCGTTTTCGGCGAGGCCGTGTTCGCTACCTGGGAGGAGGCAGAGTTGATGGAGATCCCGATGACGAGCGAGCGAGGAACGGCCGACGCGCAGGCCCTTGGCGTCGAGCCGCGAAGGATGAGCGATGTCTTGGAAGGTTCTTAAGCGAGTCCCTGCGCTGGCGTTGCTGGTCTGGGCCTTCACGGCTGGGCAGGCGTCGGCGCTGAGCCTGGTCCCGCCGAAGCCCAGCGTCCTGCTCGGCGTCAGCGACCGGGGCACGACGCTCGAATTCAACGAATTCGCCGCCGTGACCGCTAAGCATCCCGCCCTCCTGGAGACCTTCCACCCCTGGGGGAACAGCGTCAACGAGGCCTACGAACGCTGGCGCGAAACCGGGACCCGGCCGATCCTCCACATCTCCACCGCCGACGACCAGACCCTGGCCGAGCTGATCACGCCCGCGCAGATCGCCCTCGGGGCGGGCGACGAATACCTGCTGCAGCTCAACGACTTCTTCGCCACCCACGGATTGCCCGCCTACATCCGTCCCCTCGGCGAGCCGAACCGCTGCCTCAACGTCTGGTCGCCGGTCAACTGCGACGGCTCCCAGAAAGGCGGCGAACACACCGCCGGCTGGTACAAGCAGGCCTTCCGGCGAATCGCCGCGATCACCCGCGGCGGCGGCACGATCGAACAGATCGACGCCACCCTGGCCGAAATCGGGCTGCCGCCGGTCCAGCGGACGAAAGGGCCACGCCCGACCAGCCTGCCGGCGGCGCCGGTGAGCATCGTCTGGAGCCCGCTTCCCGGCGGCTCGCCACGGGTGAAAGGGAACTACCCGGGCAACTACTGGCCGGGCAGCCGCTGGGTCGACTGGGTCGGGACCGACTTCTACTCGCAGTACCCCGTCTGGAAAGACCTGCAGCGCTTCTACGAAGGCAAGCAGTGGAAGCGCAAGCCGGTCGCGATCACCGAGTGGGCGGTGTCCGGCGAGGACGAACCCCGTTTCGTCAAACAGCTGGTCGCCTGGATCGTCAAGCGCCCCCGCGTGCGGATGTTCGTCTACTACACCGGCTTCGGCGCCGGCAACCCCTACGACCTCAACCTCTACCCCCGCACCACCAACACCCTGCGCCTGAAGCTGCGCCGCCCCACCTTCCTCTCCACCGCCGAATACAACGCCGGCCTGCTGCCGCCGCTGCCCCCGAAGCCGCCGAAAACCGCGCGGCCCTAACCCCTCGCGGCCCGACGGGCCGATTTCCCTCTATATAGGTGCATTTGAGGCCCGTCGGCGATCGAGGACGGCGCGGATGGTGCGCGCCAGGTCCCCGGGGTCGTCGAGGACCTGGCGCCAGGTGCAGCGGATCACCTCCCAGCCAGCGCGCTTCAGATGCTGGTCGCGGCGACGGTCTCGCTCGAAGGCCGCCGGGGTGAGGTGGGTCCGACGACCGTCGGTTTCAACGATCAGACCAGCCTCGCGCCAGAGAAAGTCCGGCTCGATCGACACTCCCTCGACAAGCAGGGGAGGGTTGACGTCCGGTGGCGGCAGAGACGCTCGCTCGCAAAGGGCCACGAATCTTCGCTCCAGTTCCTCCCGGGCCATCTCCTCGCGGGGATCGTGATGAGCGATAGCGAGCCGCAACCGCGCTATGCCCCTCCAACCTCGGCTCCTGCCGAGCAGCTCGGTCATCTCCCCAAGATCGAAGATACGTTCGACTTCCGCTTGGGTCACCGCATTCCGCAATTCGCGCTGGGTCACCCCCGCGGCAAGGTCGAGCAGCGTCTTGGCGACGCTCGTGCAGGGAATTCCCTCGACGCAGGAGCGGTCCGGCGCCCGCAACGAGCCGTGTCGGTGCGCGTCGATTCCCCGTGGGTTACGACCCCGCCGCCCCGGTGCGGTCACGTCGATCCGGTTGCGGCTGTCACGACGGATGCCCCAGAGCGCAGCCGCAGACCGGTGCGAAAGCACGGCGTCGGGGCCACAGGCGAGGACTGCTGCCATCCGATATCCGTTCGCCGAAAGGAGCGGATGGCCGACCGCGTACACGCCCTGGTGAATTCGGTGGAGCCGACCGCCCTCCGCCTGATCCTGGACCGCTCGTTCCGACATCCCAATTTGGACGAGCTGATCGAGGGAGCACACCCCATACTGACGCGCGGCGACGGCTGCAATCTCCCGACCTCTCTGCCGATGGGCCAAAAACCCACGACTATCGTGGGAAATCGGCCCGTCGGCGAGGGACTCCTGGCGCTCGTTGGGCATGCGAGGAGCATTGCTGGGGCCGGCACACCGGTGGCGCGCAGATCGTGCCGTCTTATAGACGCCTTTCTGCCCTCTCTGAGATGAGCTGGATGGCCCGGGCCCCGAACAAAAAGAGACCCCGGTGCCCCGGGGCCTCTTTCAAAGCCAGACTTCCGTCGGTGGGCCGAAAACCCACGTAGGTCGTGGGAAATCGGCCCGTCGGCGGGCGTCGCTACATCATGCCGCCCATGTCCGGCATGCCGCCGGGCATACCGCCGCCGGCGCCGCCTTCCTCGGGCGGCTCGGCGATGATCGCCTCCGTCACGAGGATGTTCTTGGCGATCGAGGCGGCGTTCTGCAGCGCCGACCGGGTGACCATCGTCGGGTCGATGACCCCGTCTTTGATCAGGTCGCCGTAGTCGCCGGTGGCCGCGTTGAGGCCTTCTCCGGCCTTCAGGTCGCGGACCTTGTTGACGACGACCGAGCCCTCCTCACCGGAGTTCTCGGCGATCTGGCGGACCGGCTCCTCGAGCGAGCGGTGGATGATCCGGGCGCCGGTGACCTCGTCGGGGTCCTCGGCGAGCTTCTCCGGGTCCAGCCCACTCTGTGCGTTGAGCAGGGCCACGCCGCCGCCCGGCACGACGCCCTCCTCGAGCGCGGCGCGGGTCGCCTGCAGGGCGTCCTCGACGCGGTGCTTCTTCTCCTTCATCTCGGTCTCGGTGGCGGCGCCGACCTTGACCACGGCGACACCTCCGGCGAGCTTCGCGAGCCGCTCCTGGAGCTTCTCGCGATCGAAGTCGGAGTCGGTGTTGTCGATCTCCTGTTTGATCTGCTTGATCCGGCCTTTGATGTCGTCGCCGGAACCGGCCCCGTCGATGATCGTGGTCGTGTCCTTGGAGACGACCACGCGGCGGGCCTTGCCGAGCTGGGTGAGCTGGGTGTTCTCCAGTTTGAGGCCCATCTCCTCGGTGATCACCTCACCGCCGCTGAGGATCGCGATGTCCTCGAGCATCCGCTTGCGGCGGTCGCCGAAGCCCGGCGCTTTCACGGCGACACCGGTGAAGGTGCCCCGCAGCTTGTTCACGACCAGGGTCGCCAGGCACTCGCCCTCGACGTCCTCGGCCACGATCAGCAGCGGCTTGCCGCCCTGCATCACCTGCTCGAGCACCGGCAGGATGTCCCGCACGGAGCCGATTTTCTGATTGGCGATGAGGATGTAGGGCTCCTCCAGCACCGCCTCCATGCGGTCCTGGTCGGTGACCATGTACGGGGAGATGTAGCCCTTGTCGAACTGCATCCCCTCGGTGAACTCCAGCTCCATGCCGAAGGTCTGGCCCTCCTCGACGTTGACCACGCCGTCCTTGCCGACCTTCTCGATCGCGTCGGCGATCACGTTGCCGATCTCGTCGTCGGCGGCGGAGATGGCGGCCACACGGGCGATCTGGTCCTTGCCGGCGACCTCCTTGGACTGCTTCTCGCGGAGGTTCTCGACGACCTCGTCGACCGCCTTCTCGATGCCCCGGCGCAGGGCCAGCGGGTTGGCACCGGCGGCCACGTTCTTGAGGCCCTGGCGGACGATGATCTGTGCCAGCAGGGTCGCGGTCGTGGTGCCGTCGCCGGCGACGTCGTTGGTCGCGGTCGCGACCTCGCGGACGAGCTGGGCGCCCTGGTTCTCGAAGACGTCCTCGACCTCCACCTCGCGGGCGATGGTGACGCCGTCGTTGGTGATCGTCGGCGCGCCGAATTTCTTGTCGAGCACGACGTAGCGACCCTTCGGGCCGAGGGTGACCTTGACGGCGTTGGCGACGGCGTCGACGCCGGCCTGCAGCGCGCCTCGGGCCTCCTCTGCGTACTTCAGCTCCTTGTGAGCCATTTGGTTTCAGTCCTCCTTGTTCTCAAGTCCTGGATAGGGGGCGGGGTCAGCCGAGCTTGGCCAGCACGTCCGACTCGCGCAGGACGAGCAGGTCGTCGCCCTCGACGGTGACCTCGGTGCCTCCGTATTTCGAATAGAGGACCTCGTCACCGTCGGCGACGTCGAGGGGGCGGCGGCTGCCGTCCTCGTTGATCGCGCCGTCGCCGACCGCGACGACCTTGCCCTTCTGCGGCTTCTCTTTGGCCGTGTCGGGAAGGACGATGCCGCTCGCGGTCGTCTCCTCCTCCTCGATCGGCTTGACGATCAGCCGGTCCCCGAGGGGCTTCAGCTTCATCCGTGAACCTCCGTTATCGGTGAGTGGTTTCTGGGGAAAGTTGGGAAATGCCGCTGGAAAGCCGTTTCCGGCGCCTAAGCGGCTTGGCACTCTACTGGTGGGAGTGCCAACAGCAGGGAAAGATAGCGATCTTCGCCCACCGGTCAAGCCCCAATGTGCGGCGCCGGCTCAGTCGATCGCCAGCAGGCGGCAGCCGAGCAGCTCGGCGATCCCCTCGCCGCCGCGCCGCATCACCCAGTCGTGGTTCCACTCGAAGGCGGGACGCAGGAGCGGGGCGAAGAGGTTCATCCAGGGCTTCGTCGTCTTCACGTTCCACTCGTAGAGGACCGCGGTGACGCCGTCCTGCTCGTAGAGACGCCAGCGCCCGATGCCTTCCAGCTCGCCGACGGCATGGCCTTCGAGCAGGTGGGGGCGCTCGACCCGGGCGGTCGTCACCTCGAACTCGACCCGGTAGGGCAGGAGGCTCTTCCAGACCAGGCGCGAGACGGTGCCGACGTCGCCGTCGGTGCCCGGCTTCAGCTCCTCGGCCTCCTCCACCCCACGCCACCACTGCGGCCAGCGCTCCTGGTCGTGGATCGCCTCCCAGACCGGCTCGCGGGGGGACTCGAGCAGCCAGGCGGTGAGGAACGCGTAGTCGGCCATCAGTGTCTCCCCGGCCGCGCCATCGACTAGTTGTGGTGCGGCGTCTCCCCGTTGCCCAGGTGCGCGCGCGGCGGCTCGACGATCTGGGAGAAGCGGATCACGGTGGCGACGTCGTCCTCGGAGATCGGCCGGCTGTAGATCTGTTCGAGGAACCGGATCGTCTCCTCGAGGCGGCGGAACTCGGGATTGTCGTGCTCGATGTCGCGCCGCGAAAGCTCGCCCAAGGGCTTCACCTCGACGTCGTCGATGACGGCGGTGAAGATCTTCTCCCGCGGGCTGTGGCGAAAGCCGACGGTGATCCAGACGACCTGCCCACGCTCGTACTTGCCGCTCTTGTCGCCGAGCCGGATCGTCGCCGTCTTCCGGCCTCGCTTCAGCTGGTCGATGAAGACCGCCGAGTAAAAATTCAGGACAAAGGTGCCGCCTCGCATTTCCGCCGCGAGCGTATAGGACCACGCCTGCCCCGCGGTCCGGGGGGGTCACTGGACGGTTGTTCGACCCCCCAAATTCGAGTTCCCGGCGCCAGCGGCCGATGGGTAGGCCGATGGGCATCGCAAATACCCATTTCCGGCTGCTTCTGGTGGCCCTCGCCTGCGCCGCCGGCCTGCTGCTGGCCCCGCTGGCCAGCCACGCCGCGGGAATGACCTGCGGCGGCAAGAAGGTGACGATCAAGGGGAGCCCCGGCAACGACACGATCATCGGCAAAGGCGCCAGCGACGTGATCTACGGCGGTGGCGGCGACGACCGCATCCGGGGCGGGCGCAACGGCAACGACAAGATCTGCGGCGGGCCGGGCGACGACATCCTCCAGGGCGCCCACGGCTACGACTCCCTCTTCGGCGAAGGGGGCAACGACCGGCTGGAGGGCGAAAACGGCTCGGACATGCTCGACGGCGGGGGAGGCGACGACCTGCTCGCCGGCGCGAAAGGAAAGGACCGCCTGCACGGTGGCGGCGACGACGACCAGCTGACCGGCTTCAAAGGCCCCGACAAGCTGGACGGCGGAGCGGGGAACGACTTCCTCGACGGCCAGCAGGGCAGCGATGAGCTCGAAGGTGGTGGTGGCGAGGACAGGCTGCACGGCGACAAGGGCAACGACGACGTGGATGGCGGCGGTGGGAACGACCAGGTCGAGGGCGGACCCGGCGACGACGCCCACCTCGAGGGCGGCGACGGCACCGACATCGTGTTCGGCGGCTCCGGCATCGACCGGGTCGACGGGGGCGCGGGCGACGCCGACATCGTGCGGGGAGACGGTGGCATCGACACCCTCTCCGGCGGCGCCGGCGCGAACGACATCGTCTCCTACGCCAGCGCCACCCGCGGCGGCATCGAGGTCAACCTGGCCGCCAGCAAAGCCAAAGGCGACGGCCACGACGCCCTGACCGAGTTCGAGGACGTGGTCGGCTCGCCGCAGGCCGACACGATCGTCGGCGATGCCAGCCCCAACCGGCTCGACGGCGGTGTCGGCAACGACATCCTGGAGAGCGGCGGTGGCGGTGGCGAAGCCTACGGCGGCCCCGGCAGCGACAGCTGCAGCGGTTTCTCGGTCGACCACTCCTGCGGGCCCGAAACCGGCGCGCCCCCCGGCGCCGCCTCGGTGATCCTCAACCAGGGCCTCGACGGTTCGAGCCTGGTGGTCCAGGGCAGCGAGGGCGCCGACCAGATGCTGATCTCCAGTGGGCCGGCCGGCTGGACCGTCAACAACAGCAGCCCGCTCTTCGCCGGCGAAGGCTGCCTCAACGTCGGCGGCGACGAAACGATCGTCTCCTGCGGCGGCACTCCGGGCCTGGCGCTGATCGTCGTCACCGGCGGCGGCGGCGCCGACATCCTCGTCATCGACCCGAGCATCCCAGCCAACACGAGGGTGCGGGCCAACGGCAATGCCGGCGGCGACCTGATCCAGGGCGGTAGCGGCGACGACGTGCTCGAAGCCGGCGAGAACTACAACAACCCCGACAACGGCGGTGACAATCTGCTCGGGGGGCCCGGCAACGACGTCCTCTACGCGGACCCCGGCGGCGACAACCTCGACGGCGGCGTCGGCGACGACCTGCTCGTCTCCTCGGTGATCGTCTGCCAGGGGCACACCCTCGACGGCGGCGCCGGCAACGACACCGTCTCCTACGGGCGCTCGGACGCGCCGATGCGGGTGGAGCTCAACGCCACCGGCGGGCCGCCCGGATGCGGCAGTCCCGACCAGCTCTTCGGCAACAACGAGAGCCTCGAGGGCTCCGACGGCCCCGACGTCCTGATCGGCGACGGCGGCCCCAACAGCTTCTTCGGCCACCTCGGCGCCGACACCTTCGTCGGCAAAGGCGGCGACGACTTCATCGACGCCGCCGACGGGCACCGCGACAGGCAGATCGAGTGCGGCGCCGGTGAGGACGAAGCGGTCAGGGATCGCTCCGATCCGGCCGCGGTCAGCTGCTAGGCGCGGCTTCGCGAATCCAGAGCTCCGGGCATAGATCGATCGTTTAGGTCGTGAACTCGGCGTGCCGGGGCGGCGTATCCCCGTATCGCTGTGGTCTCTCCATCCATTTCCCGGTTCGCGCTGGTCCTTGCCTTGCTCTGCCTCCTCGGTGCGTCGTTCGCCGCGCTGGCCGCCTCTCAGCAGAGCGCTGCTGCCTCCAGCGCGCGGTCCTGCCTCGGCCGTGAGGCGACGATCGTCTCCGGCGCCGCCCGGATCGTCGGCACCAAGGCGCCGGACGCGATCGTCGTCAAGGGCGGTGGGGGTCACAGCGTCGCCGGCCTCGGCGGCAACGACAGGATCTGCGGCGGGTCGGGCAACGACTCGATCGACGGCGGCAAAGGGGTGGACCGCGTCGCCGGCGGGCCGGGTGACGACAGGATCCTCGGCTTCAAGGGCCCCGACACGCTGGACGGCGGTCCCGGCGAGGACTTCATCGACGGGCAACAGGGCAGCGACGACGTTGACGGTGGTGGTGGTGGCGACAGCCTGCTCGGCGGCAAGGGCAACGAGGGGATCGCGGGCGGCCCGGGCGACGACCAGGTCGAGGGCGGGCCGGGCGACGACGACCTCGTCGAAGGCGGTCCCGGAGCCGACGTCGTGACCGGCGGGGTGGGCACCGACAAGGTCGAAGGCGGGCCGGGCGACGGCGACGTGGTCAGAGGAGACTCCGGGCCCGATTCCCTCTCGGGGGGCGCCGGGGCGGGGGACATCGTCTCCTATGCCAGCGCCACCCGTCGTGGGGTCAGCGTCGACCTGGGCACGAGCCTTGGCAAGGGCGACGGCCAGGATGCGCTGAAGGCCTTCGAGGACGTGGTCGGCTCACCTCAGGGAGACACGATCGCCGGCGACGGCGGCCCCAACCGCCTCGACGGCGGCATCGGCGACGACACCCTGGTCAGCGGCGGAGGCGGTGGCGAGGCCTTCGGCGGTCCGGGCAGCGACACCTGCACCGGTTTCGCGCTCGAGAGCTCATGCGGCCCGGAGGCGCCTCCTCCCGCGAACACCGCAATGGCGACTCTCAACCGGGGCCTGGACGGCTCCAGCCTGGTCGTCCAGGGCACGCCGGGGGCGGACCAGCTGCGGATCTCCGGGGGGCCCGACAGCTGGACCGTGAGCAGCGGCGATCGGATGTTCGCCGGGGAGGGCTGCGCGAACCCGCCGGGCAGCCCCGCCGTTCTCACCTGCTCCGGGGCCCCGGGGATCGGGTTGATCGTCGTCACCGGCGGTGACGGGGACGACGCGATCGCGATCGATCCCGGCGTCCCCTCGAGCGTCGAAGTCCGCGCCAACGGCAACGCCGGCAGCGACACGCTCGAAGGCGGCCCCGGCGCCGACGTGCTCGAAGCCGGCGAGAACTACAAAGGCCCCGACGCCGGCAACGACCTCCTCAGCGGCAACGACGGCACCGACGTGCTGTTCGCCGACCCCGGTGCCGACCAGCTCCGCGGCGGCGCCGGCGCCGACCTGCTGGTCTCCTCGGTGGCGACGTGCCAAAACCACACCTTCGACGGCGGGACCGGCGTCGACACCGTCTCCTATGCACGCGCCGGCCAGGGGGTTCGGGTCAACCTCGCGGGAGCGGGAGGCCCGAGCGGCTGCGCCGATGCCGACCAGCTCCTCGCCAGCGAGAGCCTCGAGGGCTCCGACGGCCCCGACGTCCTGATCGGCGACGACGGCCGCAACAGCCTGCTCGGGCACCTCGGTGCCGACACCCTGATCGCCAAGGGCGGAAACGACTTCCTCGACGTCGCCGACGGCCGCCGCGACAAAAAGGTCGACTGCGGCGCGGGCGGCGACGAACTCGTCAGCGACGCCGCCGACCCGCCGCCGATCGGCTGCTAACGGTCTCTCCACAGAGCACGAGAGTCGCCGCGAACGCTCCTCACTACAAAGCCTGGGCCGACGGCAGTGCGGTCGTCCTTTGTCCCGCTATGCGACGCAAAGGACGACCGCGCGCAGGAGCCGCAAACGCTCGACGAGGGCAAGGCGATACCCCTCCCCGGGAATGTGCGCGAAGCGCGCGATATGCAATCTGGTGTTTGCGTGGCTTTAGCCGCGCTCAAACTTCGGAGCTAAGCCCGAAGGGCGTGCGACGAAATTCACGGGGAGGGGTATCGGCTTGCCACTAGAAACCCTCCTCACCGATCAGCGGCACGAAGCGGCAGGGGCCGATCGCCTCCGCCTTCGTCTTGTCGCCGGTTCGGCGCAGCACGGTCAGCATGTCGGCGGTCTCCATCGCGATCGGGAGGACCAGACGGCCGCCGTCGGCGAGCTGGTCGATCAGGGCGCGTGGCGGCGCCGGAGCGGTGGCGTGGACGGCAATCGCTTCGAACGGGGCGCGCTCGGGGACCCCGCGGCTGCCGTCGCCGACGAGCAGCTCGACGTCGGCTGCGCCGACCGCGGCCAGCGCCTCGCGGGCGGCGCGGGTGAGCGACTCGTGGCGCTCGACGCTCACCACCATGGCCGCCAGCCGGGCAAGCACGGCGGTTGAGTAGCCGGACCCGGTGCCGATCTCCAGCACCCGCTCGGTGCCGGTCAGCTCCATCGCCTGGCAGATCGCGGCGACGATCCAAGGCTGGGAGATCGTCTGTTCGGAGCCGATCGGGAGTGCGGAGTCGGCATAGGCCCGGTGGCGCATCCGCGGCGGCACGAACACCTCGCGAGGGACCGCTCCCATCGCCTCGAGGACCCGCTCGTCCTCGATTCCCCGCCCCCGCAGCTGGCGCTCGACCATCCTCGCGCGGAGGCCGGCGAAATCGGTCATCGGCCCAGTAAAGCCGAACAGCGGCGAGCCGGGCGGCCCGCCGCTGTATCCGTCTGTCAGGCCCCGCCTACTGGCAGGGAACTTCCGGGTGCCGTTCGCCGACCTGGATCCGGACCTCGCTGTCGGGGAACACCTTGGTGCCGGCAAACGGACTCTGCTGAGCGACCACCCCGATCAGGCCGCAGGTGAGGTCGAACACCGAGGTGAAGCCGTTCGACCTGAGCCCGGCACCGGCGATCACCGCCGCCGCATGGTCCGGGGTGAGTCCGATCACGTTGGGGACCGTCGCGGTGCGCCGGTTGCCGATCGTGATCGTCGCGCCCGTCGTGGTCGCCGAGTTGAGCGTGATCGTCGCTTCGCCGAGCGGATTGGCCCAGGTCTGCCCCACTTCGAGGGAGGGCCGGAAGAAGTCGGGCGGGGTCATGTCGAGCAGCTCCGACACCGGCCCGTTCTGACCGGGGACCTCGTGGCGGATGAAGACACCCGAGCCAGGTCCCGGCAGACTCAGCAGTGGCGAGCCGGCGATCCCGTCGATCCCGATCGGCCGCCGGTACTCGATCCACAGCCTCGTCGCCCCGTCCTGAAGCCGGATCGCCCGTTCGGCATGGCCCGCGCCGATGAACGGCCTGATCGTCCACGTCCCGGTCACCGGCGCCCTCACGTCGAAGAACTGACCGTTCAACCAACCCAGCTGCTTGGCGTAGATCGGGTTGAAGGAGAGGCCAGGGGAAATGCTCATCACCTCGTAGGGATCCCGGTTCTCCTCCCTGAAGCAGTCGCTGCTGAGGGGGACTCGGAAGCCGTTCTCCAGACAGCGCAGGCCCCCGGGGTGCTCACCATCGTCGCCGCCGTTGGCGAGACCGAGGTAGTGACCAAGCTCATGGATCGTATGTATGGGGTGTGAGAGGAGCACCCGGTTGCCGGTCTGCAGGCCTCCGAAGCAGAAGGGCTTGCTGTAGGTGACCGCGACCAGGTTGTAGGGGGTGTGGTCGATCCCGGCCCTTTCGAGCTTTTCGTGGACGGCGCTGAGGAGGCTCGCAACGAACGAATCCGTTTCGCTCTCGGTGCAGGCCGACGAAGGGATGTTCGGCTGGCGGATCGCGTAGGAGCCGCCGGCCGTCGCGGTCCAGCCGGGAAAGGTCCCCGACGGCGCCGACTGCGCGAACCATTCGTTGACGAACCCGTTGATGTGGTTGACGTATTCCGTAAGCGCGCTCGGCTCCAAGGGCGCATCGTTTTCCGACGCACCCGTGCCCCAGCCGACGTTGACCACGAGCACCCTGTGTTTCGCCGGCCGTGGCGCCGGCGTGGGGTTGGGCGTCGGCGTGGGGTCGGGCGTCGGCCGGGGTTCTTCCCCGGGAAGGCACACCGGGCTGCATTTGAGAGCTTGCGCCGGATGCGCGGCGATCGTGGCGCCGATCGCCGCGAGCAACAGGGTGGCGGCGGCCAGCAGTGGCCACAGACCTTTCAGTCGTTCCATCTGGGGCGGTCCTTTCAGGTTTTTCTCAATCTCGGTCGTCGAATGAGAAATGCGAGCGTCTTCCACCGCACCATTGCACGGTTCCATGGCAGCGTTGGGAAGGCTGGACGGATTGCCCAGGGATGTCTGTCGCCGACCCTCAGGAGCAACCGTTCATGGGCTGTTCGCCGACCGTGAACGACACCGCACTTCCCCGGAACACCCGTGTCCCGGGATACGGGTACTGGGCCATCACCAGGCCGATGAAGTTGCAGAAGCGGTCGGGGGCGCCGCTCAGGCCACCGCTCACCAGGCCCGCGGATTGCAGCGCCGGGCCCACCTGCTGCGGGGTGAGTTCATACAGCTCCGGCACGGTGACGCGCTGCGAGGAGAGCGTCACGTTCGCTCCCGCCGTGCTCGTGCTGTTGAGCGTGACCTTCATCTCTCCGCCCGGGATCGCCCAGGTCCGGCCGACGGGAAGAGGGGCGTCGAAGACGTCGGCGCCGACCGTCGGTTCCACTCTGGAGCCCGGCGTCATGTCCAGCAGCTGGGACTGGCCCGCCGTCGGTTCGCGATGGATGACCAGGCCCGGCAGCGCGGGGGAAGGTTCACCGGTGTAGAACGCGGGATCGTCGACCCCGACCGGCGTCCGGTATTCGAGCCAGTACGTCGTACCGCCGTCCCGCAGCCGCAGGGTGCGTTCGCCGCGAACGGAACCTGTGAACGGCTTGATCGTCCGGGTCATCGTGAAGTCGCCCCCGGTGACGTCGAAGAACTGGCCGCTCAGCCAGCCGAGCTTGTTGGCGTGGATGGCGCCAAAGGCGCGCCGGCCACTGCCCATCGTGCTGTACGGATCGCCGTACTCGCTCTGTTCGCAGTCGGTGCTCAGAGGCACGGGTCGATGGCTTGCGTCGTAGCACCGCAGGGACCTGCCGTGCCCGAGGCCGAGGTAGTGACCCAGCTCGTGTTTGCTGACGACGAGGTTGGTCAGAAGGACCCGCCTCCCCGACTGAACCCCACTGAAGCACTGCACCGACGAGTTGGCGTACTGGAAGGCGACCGCGGAGTAGGCGTCGGGGTCGATGCCCAGCTGCCTGGCCTTCGCCTCGGCCAGGGTCGCAAGGCTGTCGACGAATTCCTGACCGGCTTTGGTCGTCACACCCTCCACTTCACCAGCGCACTGAATGGCATGCTGCCCCACGGGGACGATGCCCTTGGGAGGCTCGATCATGTATTCGCCTCCGTTGACGGCGTTCCATCTCCCGAACAGCGTCGGCCCGGCCTGTCTTTGGAAAAACTCGGTCACGTGACCATTCAGGTAGTTGACGTAGGAGGTATTGGCGCCTTCCAGCTCAGCGGAGGTCCTGGGGTCGCCGGTGTTCCATCCCACGCCGATCACCAGGACCGATTTGGACGGCCCTTCCGGGGCGGGCGCCGGGTCGGGCGGCAGTTCTTTTTTCGGTTGTTCTTCCTCCGGCAGCGGCCCGCAGGTCGAGGGAAGGCATTTCTGTGCGCCCGCCCGCTCAGCGGCGATCGTGGCGCCCACCGCCGCGAGCAGGAGGCAGGCCGTCGCCGCAACCAGCAGCGGCAGGAGTCTCAGCCGTTCGGTCATCTCAGCCCTTTCGAGGTCTCGCCCGCTTTTGGAGCTGGGCGCGAGGTAGTTGAAAACCCGGTTGTCTGCCGGGCGGCCTCAGGTTCGCGAGGGAGCAGCGCGAGCTTGTGAAGGTCCTGTGGCGAGGGAGGCGACCTGGACGGATCGCCTACAGGCGCCGGCGAGCCCGGGGCTCAGTAGATGTAGTTGCCGAGCTTCGGCGGGTCCAGCACCGTCACCCGGCCGCGGCCGCAGCTGACGACGCCGGCGCGCTCCAGCTCGGCGAGGAAGCGGCTGACGCTCTCGCGCGAGGTGCCGGCGAGCTGGGCGAGGTCGGACTGGTTCATCCGGATCGTCACAGAGCCCCCTTCGCCACCGTTCTGGGCCTCGCGGCTGAGCTGGGCGAGGATGCCGGCGACGCGGCTGGGAACAGTCTGGAAGGACTGGCGCGAGAGCCGCACGTTGGCCGCGCGCAGCCGCCGCACCAGCCCGGCGACCAGCTTCAGCGCGATCTCGGGGTGGCGGGCGAGCAGCGAGCGGACGTCGCCGGCCGGCAGCGCCAGCAGCTCGCCGTCGGTGAGCGCCTCGGCGCTGGCCGAGCGCTCGTCGCCGTCGAGCATCGCCAGCTCGCCGAAGATCTCCCCCGGCCCCAGCGTTGCGAGGGTGATCGCCCGCCCGTCGGTGTGCTCGCGGGTGACCCGGAAGCTGCCCTCGCGGACGATGTAGCAGGCGTCGGAGCTGTCGCCCTCGTGGAAGACCCGGGTGCCGGCCGGGAAAGAGCGGGGAACCGCGACGTGGGAGAACCGCTCCAGCTCGCCCTCCTCGAGGTCGGCGAAGAGCGTCACGCTCTTCAGCAGGTTGACCGCGCTCTGCTCCCCGTCGGGCACCGGCCGATTATGTCAGCGGCGCCTATGGCTCAAGCGGAGGCCGTCAGTTTGCGCGGGCCGCGGCTGAATCCGGCGCCGATCAGGGCCTCCTCGTGGCCGGAGCCGATCACCGGCTCGCCGTCGAGCTTCTCGATCGCGAGCTTCGGCAGGTGGCCGGCGGAGACGGCGTCGGCAAGCGCCCGCATCGCTGCCTCCAGCTCGCCTCCCTCCATCCGCATCAGTCGTAAGAGGCCGCGGCCGCCGCGCTCGACGAAGACCAGCGGCTCGCCGTCGCGGAGCAGCAGGTGGGCACCGGGGGCGCGGCCGGGGCGCCGGCCTCCCTCCAGCTTCGGCCAGGGCAGCGAGGCGCCGTAGGGGTTGGCCGGGTCGGTCGCGGCCAGGACCAGGTGGGAGCCATCGGCTTCGGGCAGCGAGCGCAGGCGCTCGACCGCGCCGGGCAGGGCGAACTGGGCACCGCCGAGGCCCTCGACGAAGTAGCCGCGCCGGGCGGTGCCGAGCAGCTCCAGGTTGCCGAGCTCGCCGTAGAGGGTGGAGAAGCCGCCGGGCACGCCCTCGGCGAGCACGGTCTCGCGGGTGACGATCCCGTAGCGCTCCATCATCAGCTCGGCCTGCGCGCGCAGGCGGGCACCCGGGCCGGGGGCGTTGGCGAAGAGCGACTCGGTCAGAGACCAGCGGCCCTGGACCGCGGCGCCGGCGGTGGAGCGGCGGCGGGCGAAGCGGCGACCGGCACGCTCCTGGGAGGAGACCGCGCGGAGGCGGGGTGCGCGCAGCGGCGAGAAGGCGTCGTTGGTGACCCCGCCGGTCCAGGCGAGGTCCCAGAGCGCGTTGTGAAGCTCCTCGGCGGGGTGGTCGAGGTCGGCGAGCAGGTCGAGCCAGAAGGAGGGCCCGGCGGCGAGGCGCTCGCGGATCGCCTCGTGGACCTCGCCCTCGGCCGGTTCCAGCTTCGCGTTCGACGGCGGCGGCCCGGCCAGGCGGACGTCCTCGCGAAAGTAGAGGGCGACGCGGCCGTCGGAGCGGCCGAGGGCGCCGGCCCCGACCCAGACCAGCTCGCCGCTGGTGCAGAGCTCGTCGAGCCAGGTCGGCGAGTAGGCGCCGAGCCGGCGCGGCAGGACGTCGCGCTCCCACACCTTCGGGGTCAGCGCCACCCCCTGCAGCGGCACCAGCGCCTCGCGCAGCCGGTCGGGACCGGCGCCGGCGGGGCGGTAGGCGTCGACGTTCTGCCAGCTCGGCAGGAAACGGGCGAGCTCGGTGCGGTCGGCGGCCTCGACCTCGCGGCGCAGGCGGGCGAGGCTGGCGCGGCGGACCCGCCGCAGGACTTCGGAGTCGCACCACTCGCGCTCGGTTCCGCCCGGCGCCAGCTCGCCGCGGACCATCGCCCCTTCGGCCTCCAGCTCGCGCAGGGCGGGCGAGGGGTCGATGTCGTAGCGCCCGGCCAGCCGCGCGGTCGGGAACGGGCCATGGGTGCGGGCGAAGCGGCGAACCAGGGCCCGCATCGCGTCGGGGTGCTCCTCGAGGAAGGTCTCCGGCAGCCCGGCCGGTGGCGGCACGCCGAGCGCGTCGCGGTAGAGGCCGGCATCCTCGGCGGCGACGTAGCGCTCCTCGCCGCCGATCCTGATCTTCGCCACCCGGCGCTCGGCCTCCAGCTTCTCCAGCATCGAGGCGGCCGAGTAGCCCTCGGCAACCCGCTCGGCGCACTCCTCGGCGGTGAGGTCGCCGAGGTTTCGCAGCACTTGCTGCAGCGCGTCGCGGTCGCCGGCGCGGCCGGCCTCGGTGCGGTGCTGGAGTTGCGCCTCGACTTCCTCCAAGGCCTCGGGGTCGATCAGCTCCCGCAGCTCCTCCTGACCGAGCAGCTCGCGCAGCAGGTCGCGGTCGAGCGCCAGCGCCGCCGCCCGCCGCTCGGCGTTCGGCGTGTCCCCCTCGTACATGTAGCTGGCGACGTAGTCGAACAGCAGCGAGGAGGCGAACGGCGAGGCGGTCGGCGTCTCGACCTCGACCAGGCTGAGCTGGCGGGCGTGCAGCTTGCGCAGCAGCTCCGTCAGCGACGGGAGGTCGAGGACGTCGCGTAGGCACTCGCGGTAGGTCTCGAGGATGACCGGGAAGCGGGGGAAGTCGCGGGCGACCTCGAGCAGGCTCTGGGCCTTCAGCCGCTGCTGCCAGAGCGGCGTGCGCTTGCCCGGGTAGGCGCGCGGGATCAGCAGCGAGCGGGAGGCGTTCTCGCGGAAGCGGGCGCCGAACAGGGCCGAGTTCGAGAGCTCGCCGACGACCAGGTCCTCGAGCTCGTCGGGCTCGATCAGGACGAGGTCGGCGGGCGGCGGCTCATCAGCGTCGGGGAGGTGGATGACGATGCCGTCGTCGGACCAGATCGCGTCCGCCTCGAGGTCGTGCTCGGCGCGGACCTTCCCCGCCAGGGCGAGTCCCCAGGCGGCGTGGACGCGGCCGCCGAAGGGCGAGAGGACGCAGAGGCGCCAGTCGCCGATCTCGTCGCGGAAGCGCTCGACGACGATCGTCTCGTCGGAGGGGACGACCCGGGTCGCCGCCTGCTGCTCGCGCAGGTAGGTGACGAGGTTGTTGGCGGCGCGCGGGTCGAGGTCGTACTCGGCGGCCAGCTCCCCCGGCTCTCGCGAGACCGCCTCACGGGCGAAGGCGCCGATCGCCCTGCCCAGCTCGGCGGGGCGGCCGATCCCGTCCCCCTTCCAGAAGGGGACGGCGCCGGGAGCGCCGGGGGCCGGGGTGACGATGACCCGGTCGCGGGTGATCTCCTGGATCCGCCAGGTGGTCGCGCCGAGCAGGAAGGTCTGGCCGGGGCGGGCCTCGTAGACCATCTCCTCGTCGAGCTCGCCGACCCGGCGGCCGTCGGGGAGGTGGACGCCGTAGAGGCCGCGGTCGGGGATCGTGCCGGCGTTGGTGACGACCAGCTGGCGGGCGCCTTTGCGGCCGTGGACGGTGCCGCCGGTGCGGTCCCAGACGATCCGCGGCCGCAGGTCGGCGAAACGGTCGGAGGGGTAGCGGCCGTCGAGCATGTCGAGGACGTTCTCCAGCTGCTCGCGGGAGAGCTCGTGGAAGGGCTCGGTGGCGGTGACCACTCGCTCGACCTCGTCGACCTCCCACTCGTCGAGTGCGGCCATCGAGACCAGGTGCTGGGCGAGCACGTCGAGCGGGTTCTGGGGGATGACCGTCTCCTCGATCTCCCCTTCCCGCATCCGCCGGGCGACGACCGCGCACTCGAGCAGGTCGCCGCGGTATTTCGGGAAGATCCGCCCCTTCGAGACCTCCCCCAACCCATGTCCCGCCCGCCCGATCCGCTGTAGGCCGCGGGTCACCGACTTCGGCGACTCGACCTGTATGACCAAGTCGACGGCCCCCATGTCGATCCCCAGCTCCAAGGAACTCGTGGCTACAAGGCACGGCAGCTCCCCCGACTTCAACATCTCCTCCACGATGGTGCGCTCCTCGTGCGACAGCGAACCGTGATGAGCGCGGGCGATCTCGACTGGGGAGCTCCGGTCCGCGGGTCCTGCCGCCGCAGGGGACCCCCCACCCCCTCCGGTAGCTAAAGCTTCCTCGGGGGCGGGCCCCCCTACGGCGTCACCCGCGGAAGGAGCGTGCCCAGCTTGCTCGGTAGCGGGAAGCTCCTGTTCGCCTTCGCCGTTCGCAAGCTCGTTAATTCTCTTAGCGAGGCGCTCCGAGGCGCGGCGGTTGTTGACGAAGATGATCGTCGAGTTGTGGGACTGCACCAGCTCGACGAGCTTCGGATAGATCGCGGGCCATATGGAGCGGACGTGGGCGGATGGCTCGACTTCGGACGGTGGCACCCCATCCTCGCTTGGGTAAGCAGGTGCTCCCGGGTCCGCCATGTCCTCCACCGGCACCACGATCTCCAGGTCGAGCTCCTTCGTCCTGCCGGCATCCACGATCCGACAGTCCCTTTTCGGACCGACCAGGAATTTCGCTATCCGCTTGAGCGGCCTCTGCGTCGCCGAGAGCCCAATCCGCTGGATCGAGGAATCGGGAGAGGGCTCTCCGGAGCCTCCCCGCTGTTGCGACGGAGAGCCCTCCCCCGATTCCCCAACCAAGTGGTCCAACCTCTCCAGCGTCAACGCCAAATGAGACCCCCGCTTGGTCTGCGCCACAGCGTGAATCTCGTCGACGATCACCGCTTCGGTCGTCCCGAGAATCTCGCGGACGCCCGAGGAAAGCATCAGGTACAGC
Source organism: uncultured Solirubrobacterales bacterium (assembly GCA_963799835.1). Taxonomy (GTDB): domain Bacteria; phylum Actinomycetota; class Thermoleophilia; order Solirubrobacterales; family 70-9; genus VAYN01. The sequence continues at coordinate 1,387,297 of CAWCYE010000002.1, read as the reverse complement.
GACTCCGGGGTCGTGATCAGGATGTCCGGCGGGTTTTTGCGCATCGCCCGCCGCTCGGACTGTGGGGTGTCCCCGGTCCGCAACCCGACCGAGATCTCGGCGCCGATCCCCCGCAGCGGCGCCCGCAGGTTGCGCTCGATGTCGTAGGAGAGCGCCTTCAGCGGCGACACGTAGACGATGCGGACGCCGGTCCCCAGCTGCGGCGCGCGCGCCAGCTTGTCGATCCCCCAGAGGAAGCTGGCAAGCGTCTTGCCCGACCCCGTGGGGGCGCAGATCAGCGCGTTGGCCCCCCCGGAGATCGCCTCCCACCCCCCCACCTGCGCAGGCGTCGGCCCCTCGAAAGAAGCCTCGAACCAGCGCCTAACAGGCGCGCTAAATGGCGCCAACGGGTCAGATCCGATGCTCTTAGTCGCCTCGGCAGTCAACCCACCGACCTTACACACCCCCCGAGTTCGCCTTTTGTCTCGCTATGCGCGACAAAAGACAACCTCGCTGCTCCAGGTCGAATACGCGCTTCGCCGGCGCCTCCGCAGGCGCTACGCGGGAGGGGACAGGTGCCCCTTCCCCGGAGGCCGTCGCGCAGCTGATCCGCTCCCTGGGTTCGGAGCGTCTGTCCTTGAGCCTCCGTGGAAGGGGCACCTGTCCCCTCCCCCGCTAACGCCTACGGAGTCCCGCCGGCAAACTTCACGTATTCGAACCAGGACTTCTTTGGCGTGAACCCGTCCCCGAACAGTCCCGATCCGCCGCAGAAGTTGCAGCTTCCAGCCCTGTCGTCAACCGAGAACCAGTAGACGCTCTTCAGGCGCCATTTGGCCTGTTTCTGCTTGAACAGGGAGAAGGCGCCCCTCAGCTGCTTTGCCTGGCCGGCGACGCCCTTCTTGAAGAGGTCGGCCTGTTCGGGAGCCTCCGAGCTCCAGCCCAGCTCGGTGATCGCCAGCCCCGTGCCGGCATCTTTGCCGGCGGCCATCGCGTCTCGCAGTTCTTCGATCTGGCTGGGGAGCTGCCCGAAGTTGTAGCTGTAGGGGTGCAGGGCGACGCTGTCGAACCTGCTGCGGACGCCGGGTGACGTCCGGTACATCTCCTCGAGGAAGCTGGCGGCGAAGTAGTTCCGCCTCGACCGGTCTTTCGAGCTTCCGTTCTTCGAGTTCTTCGGGCGCGCGAACATGCCGCCGAGGAGCACCTTGGCGCCGGGATCGACGCCTTTCAGGGCGGCCGAGGAGAGCTTCACGAGCTTGCCGTATTCCGCCGGGTTGGGCTTGGCGACGAAGTAGACGAAGTTCTGCTCGTTCCAGATCTGCCATTCGCGGATCGGCCGCTTGGGCACCTGCGGGTTCTCCGCCCAGAGGGCGCCGTCGGGGCCGTACCGTGCGACAGCCTGGCGGAGGAGGTTCGACCAGGCGCTTCCCGCCACACCGGAGATCGGCAGATGCGCCGGAGATTTCACCCTGTTGCCGGATTCGACGACCGTCGCCTGCGGGACCGCCCAGGTCGGCGCACCGGTGACGAAGGGAAGCACCCGGACGCCTGCGGCAGCCGCCAGTTTGACGATCGCGTCGGTCTCGGACCAGTTCAGCGCACCGCCCCTTTCCGGCTGTACGCCGGCCCAGATGATCGGGACGCGGATGCTCTGCACGCCGCCCTGCTTGAGTCGCTGGAACTGTTCCTGGGTCGGCGTCGCCTGCGGCACCACGCCCCAGAAGCCGGCGGGGAGGGCCGCGGCCGAGGAGGCGAACAACGCCATCCCGAGTACCGAGGCCACCAGCGCGGCGGTCCACGCACGCATACGCAGACCCGGGTGCATCTTCTCTTTCGCCATGTCTAGCTCGCCTTCGGCGAGATCGGGGAGCCGGGAGATTGGCGCTTCTGCCTGTACACCACCGCGCCGATCGAGATCGCCGCCAGTGCCGCGATCGCGATCAGGATCGGCATCAAGGGCGAGGAACCGCCGTCGTCGCTCGATGCGGCGCTGGCCGGCTGGCCCTGCGTCACGCCGACCGGCTTCTGGTCCGCGGTCGCGCCATTGCCTGGGCTACCCTGGCCGGTGCCGCCGCCATTGCCCGTGCCACGATTGTCGCTGGCATGTGCCACAGCCCCGCCCGCCGATGACCCTTCAGAGGAAGATCCAGAATCTTGAGTCCCCCCTTGCCCGGGGTTGTTCGAGGCGGTCGCGCCACCGTTCGAGTGAGACTGATCGCCGCCAGGCGGGTTATCGGGGTGCGTCGGAGGATTTTTATGCCCTTTAGTCGTCGGCACTTCCTGTTCGTAGACGGGCATTTCCGTAGAAGCGTTAGCAAGCACCGGAAAGCAGGCCAATGCCACAAGAGCAAGCACTGACGAAAGCGAGGCGACAGCTCGGGTCGAGCTACGGCCGCGGTGGCGGGGCGTCCGATGCATGGCGCGCAAGATTAGAGCAATCATCGGCGTTGATCGCTCCAGGGGCTTTGATCCTTGGCTTGGCGCTTGCCGGAGGCGGCTATGCGCTGACCCCTCGGCACGTCGCAGGGCTCGTGGTCTGGCTGCTCGTGGTGGGCATGCTTGCCCTCGGAGCTGCCGGCCGGGCCTCCCTGGGACGGCCGTTCTACTGGACGAGTGGGCTGATTGGGGCTGTCGCGCTTTTCTCTGGGTTCTCATCTCTCTGGTCCGGTTCGATTGAGCTCAGCATTACCGAGGCAGACCGTGTTCTGGTGTACCTCGGGGTATTCCTTGCCGCTTTCCTAATCGCGCAAACCGACCAAAGGCGCCAACGTTTCGCTGAAGGAATTGCAATCTCGGTAGCGGTCATCGCCGTACTCGCCCTCGCGAGCCGGCTTCTGCCCGATGTAATCAGCGTTTCCGAAGGTCAGGGCACCGGTCCGCGGCTTCGGTACCCGCTCGGCTACTGGAACGCGGACGGCATCGTATTCGGGATCGGGGCGGCGTTCTGCCTCTGGATGAGCAGGCGCTCCTTGATCGCCGGCCTGCGCTGGGGCGCGGTCGCCGTGCTGCCCGCCACCCTGCTGGCGCTCTACTTCACCTATTCGCGCGGCGGGTTGCTCGCCCTGGCCATCGCCTGCGGCTTCTTGGTGATCCTCTCCCACGACCGCCTCTGGCTGCTGGCGACGCTGGCCATCGGCGCGCTGGGGGCGTTGCCGGCACTGATCGCGGTGCAGGCGCGGGACACCCTCGCGATCAACGCCGGCGGCCCGGTCATGGCCGACCAGGGCCTGGCGGTGCTGGCGATCCTCGTCGCCGGGACCGCGCTCTCCCTGGCGCTCTTCGCCGTGCTGGGACGCCTGGAGGGCCGCGAGGGCGGGCTGACCGGGCGGGCGGTCGCGCTTTCCCGGGACCCCGTGGTGCTGAAGCGGATCGCCGCGGTCGCGGCCGTCCTCGCGATCGGCGCCACGATCGCGGTCGGCGGCAGGGCCTGGGACCAGTTCACCAGCCCCGCCACCGAATTCCCGAACGAGCCCTCAGCCCATTTCCGCGACCTCTCCAGCGCCAACCGCGACGAGTTCTGGCGGGTCGCCGTCGACTCCTTCGGCGAAGAGCCGGTGCTCGGCCACGGCGCCGGCACCTACCGATTCGCCTGGACCGAGCTGCGCCCGACCCCGATTGCCAACAAGGACGCCCACTCCCTCTACCTGCAGGCCTTCTCCGAGCTGGGGGTGGTCGGCGGGACGGCGGTGCTGGCGATGATGGCGGCGCTCCTCTGGGTCGGCTTCGCCGCCTGGAGAGCGGCGAGCGGGCGCCCGCGCGAGCTCTACGCGGTGCTCCTGGCGACCCAGCTCGCCTTCGCGGTCGGCACCGGGATCGACTGGTTTTGGCAGGTCCCCGCCGTCGGCGGGATCTTCTTCCTCGCCAGCGCCGCCCTGGTGGCTGCCCGCTGCGGCCAGCTGAGCCGGGACCGGGCCGCCGGCAACGGCCTCGGCGAGCAGCGGCACTACGGCTTCACCGTGGCCGGCCTCGCGATCGCCTGGCTGGCCGCCCTGGCCCTGATCGGCCCCCTGCTCGTCAACCGGGAGCTGCACGAGAGCAGGGCCGCCGCCGCGGAGGGGAACCTCCCGACCGCGATCGACCGCGCCGACATGGCCCAGACGATCGAGCCCTGGGCGGCCTCGCCGTACATCCAGCTCGGCCTGCTGGCGGAGGAACAGGGCGACTACCCCGGCGGGGTCGGACGCCTCACGCAGGCGATCGATCGCGAAGATCGCAACTGGGTCCTCTACTACCTGCGGGCAAGGATCGAGCACGAGGCCGGCGAAGACGAGGCCGCGCGGGCCGATCTCGACGAAGCGAGGCGGCTGAACCCCCGGGAAGAATGCCTTCGCCTCGGATTTGAGGGTTGCGGATGAGCAGAGCCTCCGACACCAGGCAGACGCCGGCCACGCCGGTCGAGCAGGGGCCGGAGGCCGCCGCGAACGCCCTGGCAGCGGGCAGCCGCCGCGCCGGCGCCAGCGGCTCGCGCCGGCGCGGCGCGATGCTGCGCCGGCTGCTCGCGACCGGCGATTGGGTCGCGCTGCTGGGATCCCTGTGCGTGGTCACCGCGGCGACCTCGGTGACCACCGTCGCAACCCTGTTCTGGGCGGTGCTCTTCAGCCCGGCCTGGATCCTGGTGATGAAGTTCCACGGCCTCTACGACAACGACCACCGCAGGATCCGTCACAGCACCCTCGACGAGCTGCCCTCACTGGTCTCGGCGAGCGTGCTCGGCACGCTCCTGCTCGACGGCCTGCTGGCCCTGAGCCCCGCCGGGCCGTTCTCTCCCCTCAGCGCGATCGCGGTCGGCAGCGGCGCGCTCCTCGCCAGCGTCGCGCTGCGGGGAACGCTGCGCTTCCTCTGGCACCACCTGACCGGCGTCGCCGCCGGGCTCGTGGTCGGGCCGGCAGCGCTCGTCGACCTCGTCGCCCGGCGCGTCTCCACCCACCCCGAGACCCGCCTGGCGCTGGTCGGCTACCTGTCCCCGGAAAAGGACGAGGAGGCCGCCGAGCTGCCGCGGCTGGGGTCGCTCGCCGACATCTCCAGGATCGCGCGGGAGTACGCGATCGAGCGCGTGGTCGTGACCGAACAGGAGATGAGCGAGCCGGTCGCCGAGCGGCTGATCGAGGAGTGCAAGGCCGAGGGCCTCGCCCTCACCTTCCTGCCCCAGCACTACGGCCTGCTGGGTCCCGGGATCGAGCTGAACCGGCTGGCCGAGCTGCCGGTGCTCGACTTCCGCTTCAGCGACCCGCCGCGCTCGACCGTGGCGATGAAGCGGGGCATGGACATGATCGTCGCCGGCACCCTGCTGGCGCTGCTCTCGCCGTTGCTGGTGGCGATCTCGGTGCTGATCCTGCTCGATTCCGGCCGCCCGGTCTTCTTCCGCCAGCGGCGGGCCGGCAAGGACGGCAAGTCGTTCACGATGCTGAAGTTCCGGACCATGGTCGGCGACGCCGAGGAGCGACTCGGCGAGCTGGTCGACCTGGAGAAGCTCGACCAGCCGGCCTTCAAGATCCGCGACGACCCGCGGGTGACCCGAGCCGGCAGGCTGCTGCGCCGCGCCAGCGCCGACGAGCTGCCGCAGCTGATCAACGTCCTGCGCGGCGACATGTCGCTGGTCGGGCCGCGGCCCGAGGAGGAGAGCGTCGTCGCCCTCTATGACGAGCGCCAGCGAACGCGGCTGGCGATCAAGCCCGGGCTGACCGGCCCGATGCAGGTCTACGGTCGCAGCGACCTCACCTTCGAGGAGCGGCTGGCGATGGAGCGCGACTACCTCGACAACCTCTCGCTCGCCGGCGACCTGGCGATCCTGATCCGGACGCCGCTGGCGATCATCCGCGGCGACGGCGCCTACTAGACCTCCCGCGATGCCCGGACCGCCCGACCTCGAGGTGGCGATCGTCGCCCACGGCGCCGAGGCGCTGCTGCGCCGCTGCCTGCGATCGCTGACCGAGTTCCCGGCCAGCGGCGAGATGCGGGTCACCGTAGTCGACAGCGGCAGCCCCGACGGCACCCCCGACATGGTCGAGCGCGAGTTCGGCGCGGTGCGGCTGCTGCGCCGCGGCAACATCGGCTTCTCCGCCGCCAACAACCTCGTCCTGCGCGACAGCGAGGCGCCGGCGGTGCTGCTGCTGAACCCCGACACCGAGGTCTATCCGGGAACCCTCGACGCGGCCCTGGCGCGGCTGCGATCCGACCCGGAGATCGGGATGGTCGGCGCCAAGCTGGTGACCGAGACCGGCGAGCTCGACCACGCCTGCAAGCGCAGCTTCCCGACGCCGCTCTCGGCCCTCGCCCACTTCACCGGGGTCGGCCGCTCCGACTCCGCCGCGGGCGCCCTCAGCCAGTACCGGGCGACCCACCTCGGCGACGACGAGGCGGGAGAGGTCGACGCGGTCAACGGCGCGTTCATGCTCTGCCGGGCCGAGGCCGTGCGGGAGGTCGGGCTACTGGACGAGGGCTACTGGCTCTACATGGAGGACCTCGACTGGTGCCATCGCTTCTGGGACGCCGGCTGGAAGGTCTTCTACGAGCCGGCCAGCGTCGCCCTCCACGTCAAGGGCGGCTCCAGCGACTCCCGCCGCGCGCCCCGCCAGGAGATCGCGTTCCACCGGGGCATGGCCCGCTTCTACCGCCGCTTCGACGCGCCCCGGCACAACCCGGCGCTCAACCTCGCCGTCTACGCCGGCATCGGCGCCAAGCTGGCCACCAGCCTCGCCATCACAGCCGCCCGGCGGCCGAGCGCCGCTCGCCGAGCCTAACCCGTGCGTCCCGCCACGACGATGTCCTGGAGGGTGAGGCCGCCGGCGGCGTTCCCCCACAGGCCCAGGTGCATCGGCTCGCGGACCTGCAGGCCGACCTCGGCCAGAAATCCTCGGACGTCGTCGAGGGGAAACGCGACCGCCTCCTCGGGCTGGCGCGGGTCCGTGGTCATACCGCCCTCGATCGGGTGGCGGAAGTCGAACATCGCCCGGCCGGCGGCGATCTCGCGCTCGGTCTCCGGCGTCAGCAGGAAGAAGGTCAGCAGGCAGGTTCCGGATGGGCGCAGGACGCGCGCGGTTTCGGCCAGGTAGTGGCGGACCTCGTCGCGGGGCAGGTGGGTGAAGAGGGAGGTCGCAAAGGCGAAGTCGAAGGACGCGTCGTCGTAGGGGAAGCGGAACTCGGTCCCTGAGACGTGTCCGAAGGGGTTGTACTTGGCGTTGTAGACCGGCGCCCAGGAAAACTCGAAGCCGGGCCGGCGCGGGGTGATGTTGCGAGTGCACCATCCGACCATCTGGCGGCCGACGTCGAAGCCCGCATAGGAGCCGCCCTCGAGGTAGTCGGTCAGCGGCATCGCCATGCGCCCGATGCCGCAGCCCATGTCGAGCACGCGGTCGCCCGGTTGCAGGCCTCCCAGCTCCCGGAAGTAGCCGAGGAACTCACGGCCGGTCTGCTCGAAGTCGCCGCCGCCGACGAACGAGAGGTGGCGCGGCGGCACGGGAAGGCCGCCCCGGCGGCGGCGCAGCCAGTCGCCCGGGCCCCAGAGCACTCGCCGCAGAGCCGCCTTCGCCAGGTAGATCGCCTTTGCCCTCATCGCCGAGCCCCTCAGAACGGGAGGGAGTCGGCGACGTCGGCGAGGCGAGGCGCCGCCTTGTCGCGGGCCGAGAGCAGAGGGTCGGCGACCTCCCACTCGACCCCGACGTCGGGGTCGTCCCAGGCGACGCCGGACTCGGTCGCCGGGTCGTAGGGGCTGGAGAGGAGGTAGGCGACGTCGGCCATCTCGCTGAGGACGGCGAAGCCGTGGCCGAAGCCGACCGGGACGTAGAGCTGGCGGTGGTGGGTGTCGTCGAGCCGGTGTGCCTCCCACTGCCCGTGTGTGGGCGAGCCGCGGCGCAGGTTGACGGCGACGTCGAGGACCTCGCCGCGGGCGCAGCGGACCAGCTTCGCCTGGCCCGGCGCGGTCTGGAAGTGGATGCCGCGCAGCGTCCCCCGCGAGGAGCGGGAGTGGTTGTGCTGGACGAAATCGACCTCGACGCCCAGCTCGGCCCAGGCGTCGCGGCTGAAGGTCTCGACCATGAAGCCGCGCTCGTCGCCGTGCACCTCGGGCTCGACCAGGACCAGCCCGCTCAGCTTCGTCGGCAGCCGCTTCGGCATCAACCCAGCGATCGCCCGTACTGCTTCTCGTAGTAGGCGCGGTACTCGCCGGAGCGGATCGGCCCCCACCACTCCTCGTTGTCGCGGTACCAGGCCACGGTCTTCTCCAAGCCCTCCGCGAAGTGGACCTGGGCCTCCCAGCCCAGCTCGTCGCGCAGCTTGTCGGAGGCAAGCGAGTAGCGCCGGTCGTGGCCGGGGCGGTCCTCGACGTACTCGATCAGCCCCTCATCGGCGCCGGTCAGCTCGATCACCCGCCGCACCACCTCGATGTTCTCGCACTCGTCGGGCCCGCCGACGTTGTAGGCCTCGCCGGGGCGGCCGTTCATCAGCACCGCGTGGATGCCGCGGCAGAAGTCCTCGACGAAGAGCCAGTTGCGGACCTGCCGGCCGTCGCCGTACACCGGCAGCGAGTCGCCGTGCAGCGCGTTCAGCACCGTCAGCGGGATCAGCTTCTCCGGGTACTGGCGCGGGCCATAGTTGTTCGACCCGCGCACGATCGAGGCCTCGATCCCGTAGGTGTGGACGTGGGCGGCGACGAGCAGGTCGCCGGCGGCCTTGGTCGCCGAGTAGGGCGAGGAGGGGTCCAGCGGCGAGGTCTCGGTGAAGGAGCCGGACTCGATCGAGCCGTAGACCTCGTCGGTGGAGACCTGGAGGTAGCGGCCGACGCCCAGCTCGCGGGCGGCGTCGAGCAGGGTGCCGGTGCCGATCACGTGGGTGCGGGCGAAGGCGTCCTGGTCGTCGATCGAGCGGTCGACGTGGGACTCGGCGGCGAAGTTGACCACCGCGTCGGCGCCGGCCATCGCCTCGCGGACGATCGCCGGGTCCTCGATCGCGCCCTCGATCAGCTCCACCCCCTCGGGCAGGTTCTCGGGCCGCCCGGCGTAGGTGAGCTTGTCGAGCACGATCACCTCGTGCTCGTCGCGGACCTGCCGCACGTAGGTCGAGCCGATGAACCCGGCCGCGCCGGTGACCAGGAGCCTCATGCCGCCTCCTTCATTCCTCGTTGGGCGAGATATCCGGCCAACCCGTCCTGCCAGGGGGGCAGCGTGATCGCGTGCTCGCGCTGGCTCGTCAGGGCCGAGTAGGCCGGGCGGGGTGCCGGGCGACCGAGCATCTCGGTCGTGCCCGACAGGACTTTGCACTCGACCTGGGCCTGCTCGAAGATCTCCCGCGCGAACTCATACCAAGAGCACTGTCCGGCGGCCGCCATGTGGTGGATGCCGAACTCGACTCCCTCGATCAGGCGGACGATCCCGTAGGCCAGGTGCCAGGTGTAGGTGGGCGAGCCGACCTGGTCGCGGACCACCAAGACCTCACCGTGGTCGGTGGCGAGGCGCATCATGGTCTCGACGAAATTGCCGCCGCCGATTCCGAACAGGCCGGCCGAGCGAACGATGAAGTGGCGCTTGTTGGCGGCCGCGCACGCCTCCTCGCCGGCCAGCTTGGTGCGGCCGTAGGCCGACAGCGGCGCCGGCTGGTCGCTCTCCACGTAGGGAGCGCCCTTTGCCCCGTCGAAGACATAGTCGGTCGAGACCTGCACGACGCTCGCCCCGACCGCCGCCGCGGCGGCGGCGGCGTTGCCGGCGCCGGTGCCGTTGACGGCGAAGGCGGCCTCCTCGGCCTCCTCGGCACCGTCCACGTCGGTCCAGGCGGCGCTGTTGATGACCACGTCGGGGCGCTCGAGATCGCACTTCTTGCCCAGAGCGCTCGGGTCGCTGACGTCGAGCTCGGCGTGGCCGAAGCCGACGACCTGGTGACCGGCGTTGCCGGCGGCGAGCATCAGGTCGCGGCCCAGCATCCCCCCCGCCCCGGTGACCAGCAGCTTCATCAGACGATTTCGATCTCGGAGCTGTCGCCGACCAGCAGCCGCAGGGTCTTCGGCATCCCGTCGCTGCGGGTGAGCTTGACGTTGCGACCGAGCAGGCTCGCCTCCATCCGCGTGCCGAGGTCCTCGACCACCGACCCGGAGAGCACGATCGAGTGCTCGACCTCGGAACGGCGGACGTGAACGCCCTCGCCGATCGAGGTGTAGGGACCGATGTAGGCGTCCTCGATGCAGGCGTCGGCGCCGATCACCGCCGGGCCGCGGACCACCGAGCGGGTCAACGAGGCGCCGGGCTCGAGCACGACCCGGCCCTCTACCCGCGACCCCTCGTCGATCTCCCCCTCCAGCCGCGTCTCCAGCTCCTCCAGCACGAGCCGGTTGGCCTCGAGCATGTCGGCGAGCTGGCCGGTGTCCTTCCACCAGCCCCGCACGACCTCGGAGGAGACGCGGTGGCCGTCGTCGATCAGGGCCTGGATCGCCTCGGTGATCTCGAGCTCGCCGCGCCAGGAGGGCTCGAGGCCGCGAGCGGCCTCGAAGATCGCCTGCGTGAACAGGTAGACGCCGACCAGGGCGAGATTGGAGGGCGGGTCTTTGGGCTTCTCGATCAGCCGCACGATCCGCTCCCCGTCGAGCTCGGCGACCCCGTAGGAGCTGGGATCGTCGACCGGCGTCAGCAGGATCAGCGCGTCCGGCTCCTCCTCGAGGAAGGTCGAGACCAGCCCGCGCAGACCGTCGCGCAGCAGGTTGTCGCCCAGGTACATCACGAACGGCGCCCCGCCGATGAACTCCTCGGCGGTGAGGACCGCGTGGGCGAGCCCGGCCGGCTTGTCCTGGAGGATGTAGGTGATCTTGGCGCCGAACGCCGAACCGTCGCCGGCCGCCTGCTTGATCTCCTCGCCGGTCTCGGGCGCGATGATGATCCCGATCTCCTTCACCCCGGCGTTGACGAGCGCCTCGATCCCGTAGAACAGCACGGGTTTGTTGGCAACGGGAACGAGCTGCTTGGCCGAGGTGTGGGTTATCGGACGCAGGCGGGTCCCGGCGCCGCCGGAGAGGATCAGTCCCTTCAGTGGCTCCATGAGAGGCTGCAACCCTACCCACTGCGATTAAGAGCTGTGCAAACCGCGGTTTACATCCCCAACTACAACGGAGCGCAGCGAATCGGACGCGCCCTGCGCAGCCTGCGCGAGCAGAGCCGGCCGGTCGAGGTCGTCGTCGTCGACAACGGCTCCGGCGACGAATCCACGGCGCTCCTGCGTGAGGAGTTCCCGGAGGTGAGGCTGGTCGAGCTGGACCGCAACGTCGGCTTCGGGCCGGCGATCAACCGCGCCGTCGCCACCCACCCGGCCGACTCGCTGATCCTGCTCAACGACGACGCGGAGTGCGAGCCGCGCTTCGTCGAGGCGCTGCTGGAGGGCCTTGGCGAGGGCATCGGCTCGGTCGCCGGGGTGCTCCTGCAGGAACGCTCGCCGGACCTCGTCGACTCCGCCGGGGTGGTCGCCGACAGCACCCTGATGGGGTTCGACTACCTGCACGGCGAGCCGGCCGAGGCGGCGCTCGGGGCGCCCGCCCCCCTCGGGCCGACGGGCGGTGCGGGGCTCTACCGCCGCCAGGCCTTCGAAGCGGTGGGCGGTTTCGACGAGCGCATCTTCCTCTACTACGAGGACCTCGACCTGGCGCTGCGGATGGCGGCCGGCGGCACCCGTTGCCGGCTGGCCGGCGAGGCGAGGGCCCTCCATGCCTACTCGGCCAGCCTCGGTGCCGGCAGCGGACGCAAGTTCGCCCACACCGGCTGGAGCCGCGGCTACATGCTGCGCCGCTACGGGGTGATGTCGAGGCCGGGCCCTGCCCTGCGCACGCTCGCCTGCGAGGGCGCGATCTGCGCCGGCCAGCTGCTGATGGACCGCACGGCGAAGGGTCTGGGCGGGCGCTGGCGCGGCTGGCGCGACGGCGGCGGGCTTGCCCGGCGCGACCTCGACGGCGCGCCGCTGCTCGAGATCTCTGCCCGCGAGGCGCTCGGCCTGCGGCGTCGACGGCGCGGCTGAGACGCCGAAACCGCGTCAGTGTCCGCATATCGGACACCAATGCGGTTTCGCTGAGGTCGTCAGCGCCCGAGCCAGCGGCGGGCCCTCTCCGGATCGCCCTCGCGGCGCAGGCGGCGGCGCTCCGCAAGCAATGCCGGGAGCCATCGCGCGGCGGAGAGCTTGCCGCGCAGCGTCGCCCACAGCCGGCGCTGGGAAGCCGCCCGGGCCAGCGCGCCGACCTCGACCGCGGCGATCCGCGGCAGTGCCCGCGCCGGCATGAACTTGGCCTGGGTGGCGAGCCTGTTGCGGGCCACCAGCCGCGCGTTCTCGGCGTTAGGCCTCGCGAAGCCGGCCTGCCAGGAGGCGTTGCCGAGGTGCCAGACCACCGCCTCGGGCACGTATTCGAAGCGCCACCCCGCGATCCGCGCCCGCACGTTCAGGTCGACGTCCTCGTAGAAGGCGAAGTAGCTCTCGTCGTAGCCGCCGAGGTCATCGAACAGCTCCCGCCGCAGCAGGCAGGCGGCCCCGCAGACCCCGAAGACCTCGGCCCGGCGAAGGAAACGCTCGCCCTGCGGTTCGCCGGCCCCGATCTCCAGCGCCCTGCCGTCACCGGTCAGCGCCTGACCGACGCTGTATAGGCGGGCGGCGCCGACGTCGCGCCCGGCGGAGTCGCCCTCCAGCTGCAGGATCCGCGGCTGCACCCCGCCAAGGGACGGCTCCGCTTCCAGCGCCTCCAACAGCATCCCCACGCACCCCGGCTCCAGCACCGTGTCGGCGTTGAGGGCGAGGATCGCACCGGCCTCGACGCGGGCCACGCCGAGGTTCACCGCCGCCGCGAAGCCGACGTTCTCCGGCAGCGAGACGAAGGGGGTGCCCCGCTCCCGCAGGTAGGGGACGGAGCGGTCCCGGGAGCCGTTGTCGACGACCAGCACCTCGAGCTCGGCGCCCTGGTCGGCAAGCGAGTCCAGGCAGCGGGGCAGCAGGGCGGCGGAATCCCAGCTGGGAACGACCACCGCAACGGATCCGGCAGAGCTCACGCTGCGGAAGCCTGACACGGCGGCGTCGCGGTAGCGTTGCGCCAGCACCGCCGATGCCCGTCGAAAACCCAACCGCAACCCCCAGTCCCGCCGACCGGCTGGTTGCGCTCGAAGCGTCGCCGCCGGTGATCCAGGTCGAGGACCTGCACAAGGCCTTCCGCATCCCGAGCCACCGCGTCGACTCGATCAAAGAGCGCGTGGTGAGGCCGTTCTCGAGGCCGGACTACCGGGAGCTGCGGGCGCTGGACGGAATCTCCTTCGAGATCAAGCAGGGGGAGTTCTTCGGCATCGTCGGCCGCAACGGGTCCGGCAAGAGCACTCTGCTGAAACTGCTCGCGAGCATCTACCGCGCCGATGCCGGCTCAATCCGGATGGCGGGGCGCCTGGCGCCGTTCATCGAGCTCGGGGTCGGGTTCAACCCGGAGCTGACGGCGCGCGAGAACGTCGTCCTCAACGGGGTGATGATCGGCCTGACGCCGCGGGAGGGGCGGGAACGGCTGGATGCTGTCCTGGAGTTCGCCGAGCTGACCGAGTTCGTCGACCTGAAGCTGAAGAACTACTCCTCCGGGATGCTGGTCCGCCTCGCCTTCTCAGTGATGATGGAGGCCGACGCCGACATCCTCCTGATCGACGAGGTGCTGGCGGTCGGGGACGCGGCCTTCCAGCAGAAGTGCGCCGACGCCTTCCGCGAGATGAAGGCATCCGGCAAGACGATCGTCCTCGTCACCCACGAGATGGCAACGGTCGAGCGCTACTGCGACCGCGCGATGCTGATCGAGGGCGGCAAGGTGCAGCGGCTCGGGGACCCGGCGGAGGTCGGACGGGAGTACCTGCGGCTGAACTTCGAAAAAGGCAGTCAGACGAGCGACTCCCATTCGCCGACCTCAGAGGAGGTGAGACTGCTCGACGCCTGGATAGAAGACTCCGCCGGCGAGCGGGCGGCCAACCTCCAGGCCGGCGAGCAGATCAGGCTGAGGGTCCAGCTGGAGGTCCTGAAAGACGTGACCGGCCTCACCGTCAGCTTCATCATCGCCGACGCCAACGGCACCGGCGTCTTCCAGTTCGGCACCAACCTCGAGGAGGAAGGGCGGCCGAGGACGCTGGCCGCGGGCACGCGGGTGACGGTGCGCACCGAGGTGGAGAACCAGCTGACCCAGAGCCGGTACTTCGTCCACTGCGGCGTCAGCCGGACCGGGAGCCAGAGCGTCGCCCTGTACGTCCACAACGCCGTCGATTTCGTCGTCTACGGGGGCGTCGACACCGCCAGCGGAGTCGTCACCCTCCCGCACGAGATCGCGGCGACGATCGAGGCCCCGGGGGAGTGATGGAGGCGGCCGACCACACCCTGCACGAGGTTCGCGGCCCCTCCGCCCTCGGCGGCGGCGCCCGCCGCTTCTTCGACCTGCTCTGGCTGATCTCGGTCACCGAGTTCAGGCGGGTCTACTTCGGCACGGTCCTCGGCTACCTCTGGTCGCTGATCCGGCCGCTGATGCTGTTCGGGGTCCTCCTCTTCGTCTTCACCCAGATCTTCAAACTCGGCAGCGGCCTGGAGAACTACCCGGTCCTGCTGCTGCTGGGCATCGTCCAGTACACGTTCTTCCAGGAGGCGACGACCAACGCGGTCACCTCCGTCGCCACCCAGGAGGGGGTCGTCCGCAAGACCCAGTTCCCACGGCTGGTGATCCCGCTCGCAACCGTGATCACGGCGGCCTTCAACTTCGTCCTCAACCTGATCGTGGTGCTCGCCTTCCTCCTCGCCTGGGGCATCGATCCGACCTGGACCTGGTTGCTCTTCCCGGTCGCGTTCGGCTTCCTCTTCGTCCTCACCGCGGCGATGAGCATGGCGCTCTCGGTCCTCTACGTCCGCTTCCGCGACGTCGCGATCATCTGGACCGTGGTCGCGCAGATGCTGTTCTACGCGACCCCCATCCTCTACCCGCTCGGGGTCGCCGGCCTGAACAGCCCCTCGATCGAAAAGTGGCTGATGCTGAACCCGCTGGCGGTGATCTTCGAGCAGGTCCGGGTCTGGATGCTGGGAGAACCGGCTGAGATCGCCCCGACCGCGGCGGCGGCCGCCGGAGGCTGGACGCACCTGCTCCCCGCCGTGGCGATCGCCGTCGGGATCTGCGTCTTCGCGGTCTGGATCTTCAACCGCGAGGCGCCGCGAATCGCCGAGGACCTCTAGACCCTCCTAGCGGCAGACGCGGGCGTCCTGGTCCGCCTCGACGAGGAGCCGCCAGGGGATCGCGGCCTGGTCCCGGGGAATTCGCAGGACCGTCACCGAATCGCCGTCCGCCCCATCGGTGAGCACCGGGTACACGCCGACCGCGAACCGGCGCAGGGAGAAATCCGCGTGGGGGCCGGGCGCAAGCTCGATCCGGGTCAGGCCGGGCGAGAGGCGCACCTCCGGAGTCGGAGCCCCGTCACCGGCGGGCAGCGCGACGCAGTTCTCCGCGCCGGGCCCCGCCTCGTAGGCCCCGGCACGAGTGACAGCGGAGATCGGCAGGATCCGGGCGAGCACGAGATCGGCCTGCCGGCGGCCCTCCTCGGGCGCCGAGACCAGCTCGCCGGGGGTGTAGGCCGGGGACCCGTATTCCTCCACCGCTTCGAGGTAGGGCCCGGCGAAGATGTCCACCAGGCCCGGGGTCCCCGCGATGTCGGGATTGAGCTGGAATTCCGGGTCCACCGTGCGGCGGGAGATCTCGATCGCCGCGACGTCCGCCCTGGTCAGCACGGAAGTCCCCTCCAGGGCGTCGCTCGAATGCTTGAGGACGACCAGGTTCGGGCCCACCGCGAGGACCGTGACGGCGGCGCCGAGGACCAGCGCGGCGCGGCTGGCACGGACGCCGTCGAAGAGGTTGGCGAGGATGAGGAGGACGAAGATCGCGCCCGCGTACTGGTAGCGGCTCGAGAACGGGTCTCGGCCGGGGATCGCGTTGATCGCGGTCAGCGACCAGTAGGCCGCGGCGGCGGCGACCGCTGGCCAGAGGCCGGGAGAGAACACCGGCCTGCGAATCTGCCGGTAGCCCAGCACGACCACCAGCGCGACGAGGATCGCCCGCCCCCAGCCGGGGTCGACCCCGCCTCCCACGGGGGCGGTGCTGAGTCCGAACAGGGCACCCACGGCGACGGCGATCGAGTCCGCGACGAAGCGCGGGGCCGCCAGCAGGTTGTGGAGAGTGAGGTGCGTTTCGGCATCGTGCCCCCAGCCGAGGTACCAGAGGGCATAGAGGGCGAGGGGGACCAGGAACACGTAGGCCCGGCGAACCCTGCTCTCCCGCTTCCCCTGGAGGATCGCGACGGCGGCGGCGAAGACGAACGGCAGGCCGAGGCCCGAGAAGCCGATCGAGAGGACGAGGAAGAGGCAGGCCCAGAGGTCGCCGGCGCGGTCTTCCCGTTCCAGCGCCAGCAGCATCGCCAGCCCGAAGAGCACGGGGCCGATGAAGGTGATCTCGAACGGCCACAGCAGCGCCTCCCAGGCCGGGCCGAGGCAGAGGATCAGGATCGCGGCGAAGAGGCCGAGCCAGGGGCCGACCCGGCGGCTGACGTAGACGAAGAAGAGGGCGGCCGTGGCGGCGAGGAAAAGCGCCAGCACCACCTGTTCGGGGACCGCCGTGTCCATCCCGAAGACCCGGACCAGCCCCTGCTCGATCAGCACCGGGAAGACGATCAGGTGCTCGTTGTGGGGCCGGAAGAGGTTGTCGGCCGTGAGCTCCTGCCTGGCCATCAGGAGGTCCCAGGTGTCGAAGAGGAAGGTGAACTTCGAGGTCAGGACCAGCGTCATCGCCACCGCGGCGGCGAGTGCCGCGCAGAGCACGAGAACTGGGGCGTTGCGGGACAACCTCTCCACGGCGAGGCGGGAGTGTATTCAGGGGCCTGGAGGGCGCGCGGTAGACTGTGCCCGAATGCCCGAGCAGGGAACCTCGACCAGCCTCGGCCAACACGACCCCACCGGTGCCGACTACGGCGCCTCCTATTACCTCAACTACTGGGGCGGTGGCGGCCCCTACGAGCGCAACGAGCGCTGGCTGAAATTCTTCGACGGCGTCGCCGACGGCGTCGTCCGGGACCTCCACCCGATCTCGGTGCTCGACGCCGGCTGCGCGATGGGCTTTCTGGTCGAGGCGCTGCGCAAGCGCGGGGTGGACGCCTCGGGGATCGACATCTCCGAGTACGCGATCTCCCAGGTCAACCCCGCGGTCGCCGAGCACTGCCGGGTCGGCTCGCTGACCGAGCCGCTCGGAGGGCGGTACGACCTGATCGCCTGCATCGAGACGATCGAGCACATCCCGCCGGCCGAGACCGACGCGGCGATCGCCAACCTCTGCGCCGCCACCGACCGGCTGCTCCTCTCCAGCACCCCCGGGGACTACGGCGAGCCGACCCACCTGAACGTCCAGCCACCGGAGGCATGGTCGGCCAAGCTCGCCCAGCACGGGTTCATGCGCGAGCTCGACCTCGACCTCTCCTACATCTCCCCCTGGGCGGCCCTCTACACCCGTCGGCCCGAGCCGCTGGCCGACACCGTGCGGGGCTACGACCGGGCCTGGTGGCGGCTGCGCCGCGAGGTGACCGAGGTACGGGCCTCGCTGCTGGAGTCCCAGGACAGGCTCGCCGAGCTGGAGGGCGAGGGGGTCGAGAGCCGCCCGGAGCTGCTGGCGGAGCTGGACCGCCGCCAGGAAGAAATCCTCCGGCTGCGCGACCTGCTGATCGGCAAGGAGGCCGAACTGGGGGCCACGAAGGGCCACCTCGCCGACCTGGAGGACCGCTGGAAACGGCTCGCGGGCGCGAAATACAAGCTCGAATCCCAGGTCCCCATGCTGGGGACCCTGGTCGCCGGGCTGCGGCGCCTGCTGCGCCGGCGACGCTGAGCCGGCGCCGTGCCCCTCTTCTCGATCCTCACCCCTGTCTACGAGACGCCGGCCGACGTGCTGGAGAAGATGCTGCGCTCGGCGCGCCGCCAGAGCTTCGCCGATTGGGAGCTTTGCCTCGTCGACGACGGCTCCAAGCAGCCGCACGTGCGCGAGATCCTCGACCGCGCCCAGCAGCGGGACCCGCGGATCAAGGTCCGGCACCGCTCGGGCAACGACGGCATCGTCGCCGCCTCCAACGAGGCGCTGGCGACGGCCCGGGGGGAGTTCGTCGCCCTGCTCGACCACGACGATCTGCTCCATCCCGACGCCCTCGCCCATGTCGCCGAGGCGATCGCCGCCAACCCCGAGGCCGACTACGTCTACACCGACGAGGACAAGGTCGACCCGGCCGGCCACCACTCGGCGCCGTTCTTCAAGCCCGACTGGTCCCCGGAGCGGATGCGGACGCAGATGTTCACCTGCCACCTCAGCGTGATGAGGCGGTCGCTGGTCGAGGAGGTGGGCGGCTTCGACCCCGAGTTCGAGGGCTCCCAGGACTGGGACCTGGTGCTGAAGGTGACCGAGCGCGCCCGGGCCGTCGTCCACGTGCCGCGGATCCTCTACCACTGGCGCACGCTGGAGTCCTCAGCGGCCAGTGGCGGCGACGCGAAGCCGTGGGCGTTCGAGGCGGGGTGCCGCGCCGTGCAGGCGCACTGCGACCGGATCGGGCTGCCGGCGACGGTCCAGCGCGACCCGGACCCCGGCGTCCTCCATCTCGAGCCCAAGCTCGAACGCGAACCGCTGGTGAGCATCGTCATCCCCACCGCGGGCCAGGTCCGGGACGTCCGCTTCGAGCCCACGGTCCTCGTCGTCAACTGCGTCCGCAGCATCGTCGAGCAGTCGACCTACCGCAACTTCGAGATCGCCTGCGTGGCCCACACCTCGGTCCCTCAGAGCGTGCTCCAGGAGCTGCGCGAGATCGGCGGCGAGCGCCTGCGGATCGTCCCCTACGACGCCCCCTTCAACTTCTCGGCGAAGATCAACCTCGGCGCGGTCCGCAGCGAGGGAGAGCACCTGCTGCTGCTGAACGACGACATCGACATCAGCACCCCGAACTGGCTCGAGCGGATGGTCATGTACTCCGAGCGGGAGGAGATCGGCGCGGTCGGTGGCAGGCTGCTGTGGGGCGACGGGCGCCTGCAGCACGTCGGCGTCGACTTCGACGAGGGCCTCCCCGGCCACACCTACCGGGGCTTCGCGAACGACTTCAAGGGCTACGCGAACTCGGTCCGGATCGCGCGCAACTGTCTCGCCGTGACCGGGGCCTGCCTGATGACCCGTCGCGCGGTCTTCGAGGAGCTGGGCGGCCTGACGGGTTCGTTCCCGGTCAACTTCAACGACGTCGACTACTGCCTCAAGGTCCACGCCAGCGGCCGCCGCATCGTCTACGACCCCGACCTGGTCCTCTGCCACTTCGAGTCCTCGAGCCGCCTGCCCGAGGTGGAGGAATGGGAGAAGGAACTTCTGGTCGAACGCTGGCGGCACGTGGCCGCGGTCGACCCCTACGGAAACCCGAACCTGAGCCGGGGCCGGCCCCGCATCGCCTCCTACCTCTCCTGGGTCAGGCGCAGGCCACCGCGGCTGCGCAGGGCGAGAGCGCCGAAGCCGGCCAGGCTGAGCGCGGAGAGCACCGCGGCGAGCACCGAGTAGGAGCTCCCCGGCAACGGGTCGAGCGCGGGCGCGTACAGGGCCAGGGTGAGCAGCACGCCGAGCCCGACCACGTAGATGGCCAGGCGCGGGAAGGTGGCCCGCAGCCCGGCGACGGCGCCGGCGATGCCGAGGGCAGGCAGGAGGTAGCTCGAGATGTGCAGCACGGTCCGGTCCTCGACGTTGCCGAAGACGAGCAGGCCCCAGGCGACGGCGCCGATCGCGAAGACGGAGAAGCAGCTGAGGGCGAACCGCCACTCGGCCGGATTGCGCCGCCCGCGGTCGCGGGCGAACGCCATTGCCAGGGGCGCCAGCAGGAGCAGCCCCATCGACGGCAGCAGGTAGAAGAAGAGGACCGACCGGAAAGTGCGCGCGATCCCGCCCAGCTCGCCCGAGCGAACCGCGGCGTCGACGGTGTCGACCGCGGGCTTGCCGCCGGTCATCGTGACGAAGTTCTGGACCTTGTTGTCGGCGGTTCCGCCAATCCCGGCTTCCCGGTAGGAGTCGACGATCGTCTCGAGGCTGCCGCGCTCGTCGATTTCGACGACGCCGGCGAGCGTCCACTTGGTCAGCCGGTTGCCGGGAGGGTCGTCGTATTTCTGGAACGCCGACCACGACGCCATCAGGGCGACGCCGACGCCCAGGGCGACCGCGACCCAGCGCAGGCTCGGCAGGCCGCGAAAGGCGGCAACCGCGGCGAGCGGGATGACGCCGAACACGCTCGCCCCGTGCCCGAGCATCGCCAGGCCGCAGAGGGCGGCGAGCAGCGCGGCGGCGGCGAGGCTGTGCCGCATCCGGTCCCAGAGTGGCGTCAGCACCAGCGCCGCGGCCGCCAGCAGCAGCGCCGCCGGCAACAGCTTCGGCCAGACGTAGAAGCCGTTGACGATCGCGAGGTCGGAGACCAGCAGCGCGATCATCGTCAGGGCCCGCGTCAGGCGGCCGACCCTGGCCGCCACCAGGAGCGCCCAGAGCCCGACGATCCAAAGCTGCTGGAGCGCGACCGCGAGCACCTGGTAGTTGAGGTTGCCGTCGTCCCAGCCGAACGCGCGCTGGCTGAGCACGTAGCCGACCTGGAGCGGCGGCCGGTCGCTGGAGAGCCATTCGCCGGGGAAGACCGGGGGCGTTCCGTGGTGCCCGTGCTCGAAGAACCATTCGGCGTAGAAGATCGGGATCTGGTTGTCGGTCGGCAGCGCGTGGGAGAACCGGGTGGTCGCGGCGATCAGCGGTTCGCCGGTGCCGCCGTGCAGGAAGCCGAAGAAGAGGATGAACCCCGAGCCGAGCGCCCAGAGCGCCAGCGGCGTCGCCAGCCTGCTCAGCAGCTCCCGGTCGATCTTCCCTCCGTACAGCGCCCAGCCCACCGTCATGACCGAGCCGAAGAGGGCGAAGTAGGAGAAGGTTTCGCCCAGCAGGCGGTCGCCGTAGTAGGCCCAGAAGGCGAGGAGCGCCACCCCCCCGCTCGCCGCCAGGCCGATCGCGAGCAGGACCGGCACCTCCCGCACCCCCCGGCGCGCCGCAAAGAGCGCCGCGGCGACTCCCGGCAGGCCGGTGAGGACGAGGTGGGCGATCAGGAGGAGAAGGAGCTTGGCGGTCATCTGGCGGCGATCGTGGGCGGCCGGTAGGTTCGCATATCCCGCCCCCGCCGAGCAGGGGCTCGGTGGCCACTACCGAAGGAGCGAACCGCCCCAGATGAACTACGAGCGCCTCTACACCTACCGCTTTCGCGACATCGACCAGGACGGCAGGATCGCCGTCTGGAGGGAGATCAGCCCGCACGTGCACGGGTTGATGGGAAGCCCGCAGAAGGTGCTCGACCCGGCGGCGGGACGCGGGGAGTTCATCGGCGCGGTGCCGGCGAAGGAGACCTGGGCGGTCGACGCGGTCAGCTACGAGGAGGCCGCCCACAAGCCCGACACGACCGTCCTCACCGCCTCGATCATGGACGCCGACCTTCCCCAGGACCACTTCGACGGCGTCTTCGTCTCCAACTTCCTCGAGCACCTCTACGACCAGGAGGCGATCGCCTCCTTCTTGGAGAAGATGAACGCGGCGATGGAGCGGGGCGGCCGGATCGCGATCATGGGGCCCAACTACCGCTACTGCTCGGACGAGTACTGGGACTGCGCCGATCACTACGTCGCGCTCACCCACGTCGCGATCGGCGAGCACCTCTACGCGGCCGGCTTCGAGCCCGAGCGCATCATCCCCCGCTACCTGCCGTACTCCTTCCGCGGCATCCTCCCCCCCTCGCCGCGGCTGACCGGGCTCTACCTGAAGATGCCCATCGCCTGGCGGCTGCTCGGCAAGCAGTTCCTGGTGATCGGCCGCAAGGGCTAGGAGGGTTTCGGCCCGCCGGTCGGGGTGCGGTGGCGGCTTGGTTTCCGCACCTGGTAGTCGCCCCGGCTGAGGGTGTGCTCCAGCCAGACGTAGAGGACGATGAAGAGGTAGCGACTGCCCATCTCCCTCATCGCCAGCTTCGGCACGCCGGTGGTGCGGTTGGTCCAGGAGGTCGGGATCACCTCGTAGGTGTGGCCACGGACGATCGCCTTCAGCGGCATCTCGACGGTCAGGTTGAAGTGCTTGGAGAGCAGCGGCTGGATCGTCTCGATCACCTCGCGCCGGTAGGCCTTGAAGGCGTTGGTGGTGTCGTTGTAGCGGTGGCGGAAGAGGACGCGGATGAACCAGTTGGCGAGGCGGTTGATCGTCAGCTTCAGCCGCGGGTAGTCGTGGACTTCGGCACCGGGCATGAAACGCGAGCCGAAGGCGCAGTCCCAGCCTTCCTCCAGCAGGCGGTGATAGCGGACCAGGTCCTCGGGGTCGTCGGAGGCATCGGCCATCACGATCGCGACCGCGTCGCCCTCGAAGACGTCGAGGCCCGCGCGGATCGCCATCCCGAAGCCGCGCTCGTAGTGGGAGCGATGGCAGCGGACCCGCGGGTTGCCGGCGGCGATCGCTTCGACCACGATCGCGGTCGAGTCCTCGCTGCCGTCGTCGACGACGACGACCTCGTAGTCGATCCGCTCGCGCTCGAGCACGCCGACGATCCCTTCGACGGTTTTCCCGACCGAGCCCTCCTCGTTCTGGGCCGGCATCACCACCGAGAGCTTCATGCGGCCTTGACCGTCCAGCGCTCGAGGTTCTGGTCGTACATCTCCTGGAGGATCTCCTCGATCCCGTAGCGCAGCTTCCAGCCCGGGTAGTCGGCCTGGAACGGTGCCAGGTCGGAGATCCACCAGCGGTGATCGCCGATCCGCGGCTCCTCCCCCATCTCCCAGTCCAGCTCGCGGCCAGCGATCCGCTCGCATACGTCGATCGCCTCCAGCATCGAGCAGTTGCTGAAGCGCCCGCCGCCGATGTTGTAGACGGCGGCTGCGCGGGGCGCCGCGTGGAAGGCGGCGAAGGCGGAGATCAGGTCGGCGCTGTGGATGTTGTCGCGGACCTGCTTTCCCTCGTAGCCGAAGACGGTGTAGGGGGTGCCGGTGACCGTGCACTTCATCAGGTAGGCGAGGAAGCCGTGCAGCTTTGCCCCGGCGTGCTGGGGGCCGGTCAGGCAGCCGCCGCGGAAGCAGACGGTCGGCATCCCGAAGTAGTGGCCGTACTCCTGCACGAGCAGGTCGGCGGCGGCCTTGGAGACGCCGAACAGCGAGTGGGTCGAGGCGTCGATCGACATCGAGGTGTCGATTCCCTTGAAGTAGGGATGGGACTCGGGCAGCTCCAGCCGCTTCCCGAGCGATTCGAGCGGCAGCCGGTTCGGCGTGTCGCCGTAGACCTTGTTGGTCGAGCAGAAGACGAACGGGGCGTCGGGGCAGTGGGCGCGAGCGGCCTCGAGCAGGTTGAGGGTGCCGTTGGCGTTGACGCCGAAGTCGGTCTGCGGGTCGCTCGCTGCCCAGTCGTGGGAGGGCTGGGCGGCGGTGTGGACGACCAGCTCGATCCTGCCGGCGTGCGCGGCGAAGATCCGGGTCACCGCCTCGGCGTCGCGGATGTCGGCGTTCTCCCAGCGGAACTCGGGGTGCTCGGCGACGAGCCGGTCGGTGACGTGGGCGGTCGAGGACTCGGGGCCGAAGAAGCGGGCCCGCATGTCGTTCTCGATGCCGACGACGTCGAAGCCCTCGGCGACGAAGTGCTCGACCGCCTCGGAGCCGATCAGCCCCCCAGCTCCAGTGATGATCGCAACCGGCATTTACCGCCTAACCCTTTCGCCCCGCAGAGGTTTCGATTTCGAGTGCCTGGGCGATCCGCTCGTCGTCGGCCACGATCCACTCGTGGATGTCGGTCAGCACCTGCTCGGCGCTGCGCCGCGGACGCCACTCGTCAAGGCTAAACAGTCTGCCGCAGTCGGAGAGATAGATCGGCACATCCCCCGCGCGCGTCTCCAGGACCGGCTCGATCGGCACATCGTTGCCGGTCAGGCGGCGGCAGATCTCGGTCGTCTCGGCAAGCGAGAGGCTGCACTCGCGCCCGCCACCGACGTTGACCGTGCGGCCGTCCCAGGCAGTCGGGTCGAGTAGCTGGCGCTCGACCAGGTCGACCAGGTCCTCGACGTGGAGCAGGTCGCGCACCTGCTTGCCCTCGCCGCCGAAGCCGATGTAGGTGAGCGGCTGCCCGAAGTGGTGGGCGAGCGTCCAGTGGGTGAACACGCCCTGGTCGACCTTGCCCATCTGCCATGGCCCGGCGATCACGCCGCAGCGGTCGATCACGGCGGGCACCCCGAGCCCCCCTCGGTACTCCTCGATCAGGAGCTCGGCGGCGAGCTTGGTCGCCCCGTACAGCGTGCGGGGACCGTCCAGCGGAAAGGCCTCGGAGATGCCGGCGGGCGAGACTCCGGGCACCGCCTGCTCGGCGGCGATCTCGAACCGGGTCGGCCCCTCGTCCAGGTTCAGCTCGACCTGGGGCGCCACCGGGTAGACGCGGCTGGTCGAGAGGAAGACGACGAAGGCGCCGTCGCGGCGGGCCAGCTCGAGGCAGTTGTAGGCGCCGGTCAGGTTGGTGTGGACCAGGTAACCGGTGTCGCCGTCGACCCCGCTCATCACCGAGGGCTCGGCCGAGCACTCGATCAGGGCCGAGATCGCGGGCACCGCGGCGAGGTCCTCCGGGTTGCGCACGTCCCCCCGCACGAACTCGACGCCCGCCGCCTCCAGGCGCGGGAGGTTGAGTTCGGAGCCGCGGCGGTAGAGGTTGTCGAGCACGACGACCTCCCACTCGGGGTGGCGGGAGGCGAGCGAGACCGCCAGGTTGGACCCGACGAATCCCGCGCCCCCGGTGATCAGCAGGCGCTTCGTCACGGCGGCTGAAGCTACCGGACGGGCTCGGCGTCCAGGTTCACGGAGCCGTCGCCGAGGGCTTGGGCAGGAGGAACTGGTAGGCGCCGAACTGGGCTGCCGGCCGGAACTGGTTGAGGGCGTAGTGGACCAGCGGCAGGTCCTCGGGAGGGCCGGTCTGGAAATAGAACGAGGCGCGTTCGTCGTTGCGGATCGAGCAGGGCCTCGGGGAGGCGCGCAGCGCCTCGACCGCGCGCCGCTGCTGGGCTTCGTCCAATGCCTCCATCCAGGCGTTGGGAGGCTGCGGCGGCGGGGCCGGCAGGCCCGACCACAGGTAGAGGCTGTCGATGTTGGGGTAGCCGATGAAGGTCGTGCACCGGTTCCGGTGCAGCAGGTTGACGAGCCCGGTGTAGATTTCGACCTCCGACGCGGGTATGCGCAGGAGACTGGCGCCGGGCAGCGGGAGCTTCTCGTTGTTGTTGTAGCTGACCGCGTTCGAGGCCCCCGGCAACAGCACCGACTCGAGCGCGAACATTCCCGCCAGCGCGATGCTGAGCGCGGCGGCAACGACCCGCAGGCGCTCCAGGGCCAGCGCCCCGCGGGTGGTGGCCCAGGAGCGCAGTTCCTGCAGGGCGTCTGCCAGGCAAAGCGCCCCCACCGGAACGAAGGCGGCGGCGGCTATCCCCGTCTGGCTGCCGCCCACGGGGTAGACCTGGAGCGTCTCCGTCACCGCGAGCGCCGGCAGGAGAACGCGCAGGAAGCGCCGCTGGGAGGACTCGCGGGTGCCCGCCAGCGGCACCGCCGCGACCCAGGCCAGCACCATCGGCAGGACCGAGGGATTCACGGCGGACGGATTGAGCCCGATCGGCGCGATGTGGGCGACCGAGAGCAGGATCGCCAGGCCGGCGACACCACGAAGCAGGCCCGACCAGATCCCCGGCTTGCCGGAGGAGGGAAGCGCGATCGTCAGCGTGGCCGCTAGGACCGCCCCGATCGCCCAGTCCACCGACGCGGGAGGAAAGCCGAACTGGAGGACGAGCAGGTCCCTGACCCCCACCGCCTGGGAGATAACGCCGTCGTAGACCTCGGCCGGCGTGGGACCGGTGAGCAGGACGATCCCCACGATCGCGACCGCGGTCGCCACGAAGCCGGCCGCGGCCGCCAGCAGCCAACGCGCGAGCGCGGCCTCCTCGTCGCCACGCTCGGGCCGCAACGGCCTGGCGGCGATCACGATCGCGGTCATCGACAGAACCTCGAGCACGGCGAGTTCCCGAACCCACTCCTGGCCGAGATCGCGGGCGAGGATCAGCGCCGGCAGAGCGAGGAACGCCGCGATCACGGGGTAGCGCAGCCAGCGGCGCTCGTGAAGCCAGCCCAGGGTGCAGACGGCGGCGATCGCGATCGCGGCGATCGCGAAGGCGCCGAGGTTGACCTTGGTCAGGGCCAGCGCCGCGACCGCCGCCCCGCAGGCTGCGCCCGCCCAGCCGACGCGGCGCGTCGGCCAGCAGACGGCCACAAGGACGAAGGCCGCCAGCAGCAGGACGCTGAGCCCGTGCGGGTGCATCGGCTCGTTGACCAGCACGTACAGGGTGGAGAAGGCGGCGATCATGCCGGTCACGCCGAGCGCCAGGCGCCCGGTCAGCCGGTGGGCGGCGAGCCCGAATGCGAGGCTTGCGGCGACCCAGACGACGATCACGATGCTGCGGCTGGCATCGGTGGTGACGTCGAGGCCGGCGAGCGCGAACAGGCCCCCGAAAAGCTCGTAGTAGAAGGGCCCGTAGACCGTGTAGACGTCTCGGTAGAGGACTTCGCCCTCCGCGAACCCCCGCAGCGAGAGCAGCAGGGTTCCCTCGTCGTCGTAGGGGGCGAACTGATTGAAGATCGCGAAGTAGGCGGCGACCGTGGCGGCGATCGCCACGACCGCGTAGACGCCTATCGCCCAGGCGGCCGGATAGGCGGAGACCGAGTCGCGAACGCGCCGTCCCAGGGCATGCGATTTGGACGGCGAAGCCGTGGTCTCGGTCACGAGCTGGGCAAGATATCGTGCCCACCCGATCCGCTACGCTGGGCTCGAATGGACGCCGGGGAGCGCGAGCACTACGCCCACGTCATCAGGCGGACGATCATCGATCAGTCCTACCGGGCGAAGGTCGGCCACATCGGGTCCGCCCTCTCGATCTCCGACCTGGTGGCGGCTGTCCTCGGAGGTCCGGCGGACCTCGACCGGGGGGCCGACCGCGACCGGATCGTGCTCTCCAAGGGACACGCGGCGCTGGCGCTCTACGCGGCGCTCCACCACGACGGTCGCCTGGACGACGGAGCGATCGACACCTACTGCGGGGATGGGACGCTGCTTGGCGTGCACCCCGAGCACGGGCTCGAGGGCGTCGACTTCTGCACCGGCTCACTGGGCCAGGGACTCTCCCTCGGGGCCGGCGCGGCGCTGGCCGCCAAGCGCCAGGGCTCCGAGCGGCGGGTGTTCGTGATCATGAGCGACGCCGAGCTGAACGAGGGCTCGACCTGGGAGGCGGTGATGTTCGCCGCCCAACACCGGCTCGACAACTTGACGCTGCTCGTCGACCTCAACGGCCAGCAGGCGCTCGGCTACACCCGGGACGTGATCGACCTGGACTCGGTCGAGGACAAGCTCGCCTCGTTCGGCTGGTCCGCCCAAACCGTGCCCGGACACGACCACGCGGCGCTCGAGGCGGCGCTCGCGCCCGCCGCCGACGGCCGGCCCCGCGCGATCGTCGCCGACACCACCTTCGGCTACGGGGTCTCGTTCATGGAATCGAAGATCGAGTGGCACTACCTGCCGCTCGACGACGAGAACTACGCCGCGGCGCTCGCGGACCTCGACGCGCTGGCAGCGGCATGAGGAACGCGTTCGTCGACGAGCTCACCCACCTCGCCGCCGAGGACGAGCGGGTGATGCTGCTCACCGGGGACCTCGGCTTCATGGTCCTCGAGGAGTTCCAGCGGCGCTTCCCGGAGCGCTTCGTCAACTGCGGGGTCGGGGAGCAGAACATGGTCGGGGTCGCGACCGGCCTGGCCGAGGCGGGGTTCGTGCCGTTCGTCTACTCGATCGCCACCTTCTCCTCGCTGCGCCCTTACGAGTTCATCCGCAACGGTCCCATCCTCCACGGCCTGCCGGTCCGCGTCGTCGGCGTCGGCGGCGGCTTCGACTACGGGCACAACGGGATCACCCACTTCGCGCTCGAGGACTACGCGGTTATGCGCACCCAACCGGGGATGACGACCGTCGCGCCGGCCGACGCGGCGCACGCCCGCGCCGCCCTTCGAGCGACCGCCGACCTTCCCGGGCCCGTCTACTACCGGATCAGCAAGCGAGGCGACGCTCTGCCGGGGCTCGACGGCCGCTTCGAGCTCGGCCGCCTCGCCGTCCTCCGCGAAGGCGCGGACGCGGCGATCCTGGCGATCGGCTCGATCGCCCACGAGGCGGTCGCCGCCGCCGAGCTCTTGGCTGGGCAGGGCATCGAGGCGACGGTGGCGGTGGTGCCGTCCTTCAACCCCAGCCCGACCGAGGACATCGCGGCGCTGCTCGACGGGATCCCGACAGCGATGACGGTCGAGGCCCACTACCGCGATGGCGGGCTCGGGTCCCTGGTGGCCGAGACGATCGCCGAACGCGGGCTCGGTTGCCGGTTGCTGCGCGCGGGGGTCGAGCGGATGCCGGCCGGAGAAGCCGGCTCCCAGGCCTATCTCGAGGACCATCACGGCCTCGGCGCCGCGCACCTCGCCCGCCAGCTCGAGCTGGCGCTCGCCCCAGCCAGGTGATCCGGTGAAGATCTCAGCCGTGATCGCGTGCTACCGCGACGCGCCGGCGGTGCCGATCATGCACGAACGCCTGCGGGCCGCCTTCGCCGAGATCGGCGCCGACTACGAGATCATCTTCGTCAACGACGGCTCGCCCGACAACGCGGCCGAGGTCCTCGCCGACCTGGCCGCCGAGGATCCGAGGGTGGTCGTGATCAACCACGCGCGGGCATTCGGCTCCCAGAGCGCCTTCACCTCCGGTATGCGGATCGCCAGCGGCGACGCGGTGGTCCTGCTCGACGGCGACCTCCAGGACCCGCCCGAGCTGATCCCCGGCTTCGTCGAGAAATGGCAGGCCGGCTACGACGTCGTCTACGGCGAACGCGTGGAGCGCGAGGGCCCGTTCTACATGCGGAAGTTCTACAAGGCCTTCTACCGGCTCTTCCGGCGCCTCGCGTACGTCGACGTCGCGCTCGACGCGGGCGACTTCAGCCTGATCGACCGCAGGGTGGTCGAAGTGATCAACGAAATGCCGGAAAAACACCGCTTCCTTCGCGGCCTCCGTGCCTGGGTCGGGTTCAAGCAGATCGGCGTTCCCTACGTCCGCCCGGAGCGGATGTTCGGCACGACCACGAACAGCTTCCGCAAGAACCTCGGCTGGGCACGGCGCGCCATCGTCTCCTTCTCCTACGCCCCGCTGGACTTCATCACCGGTCTCGCCCTGGTCGTCGTGGCGGCCTCCTTCGCCAGCCTGCTGATCCAGCTCGGGCTGCGGGTGGCGGCGCCGTCGACGGCGCCCAAAGGATTGACCACGTTGATCGTCCTGATCCTCTTCCTCGGCGGCATCCAGCTCCTCTGCCTCGCCATCATCGGCAGCTACCTGGGCCACATCTACGAGGAGGTCAAGGGACGCCCGGCATTCGTCGTCGAGTCGATCCTCAACCCGCCGGAGGGTGCAGAGGCCCCGCCCAGCGCCGAGCTGCGCCGTGTCGCCGACCTCCCTGCGGAGAACGGCGAGCCGCCGCCCACCTGACCTGGGAGCTCAGGCCGCGGCCGCGCTCGCGGTCCAGCCGAGGCAGTCGACGCCGCCGTCGCCCCGCATCGAAGCGTGCGCCGCGAGTGCGATGGCGAGCACCAGGGGCAGGGCCAGGATCGCGGCGATCCGGCGCGCGGAGACCCCTCCGGCCGGGGGGAACAGCGCCGGCAGCACCAGCGCCATCACCTTGTAGCAGGCGACGGTGACCTCGTTGCCGCGAGCGTGCACCACGACGGAGTCGAACCCCGCCTCCTCCAGCAGGTTCGAGAGGCTCGACGGCGTGTAGCGCCAGTAGTCGTGGGGGATGTAGTGCCAGCGGGCCGCGAACGGGACGGTGAGGACGATGCGCCCGCCCGGCCGCAGCACGCGCCGTGCCTCGGCGAGGAAGACGCGGGGGTCGGGCACGTGCTCGAGCGTCTCGGTGGCGAGAACGACGTCTACCGTCGCGTCCCCGACCGGCCAGCGGTCGCCCTCGTAGTACTCGGTGTCGGGAAGGTCGTAGCTGAACGCCTCCCCGGCGATCGCCACGTCGATCGCCCGGTAGCGCGAGCTCGCCGGCAACAGCGGCCGGTAGGGCTGCGCCCCGGCGCCGACGTCGAGCACGTCGCCGTCCGCCGAGGCCAGCTCGACCTTCATGTCGCGCCAGACCGAGGCGGCCTGCAGGTCGAGCAGCCTGCGGCCGGCGGCGAAGAGGCGGTCCCGGCGCGTCCTCGGCGGCCGGAAGGCGGGCGGCTGCCAGTCCTCTGACTCGCGCAGGGCGAAGTTCTCGCGGAGGGGTGTTTCGCGCTCAGGCACGGACGCCCCAGGCGAGCAGGTTGCCGACCGGCACGGTCAGCGGGCGTGCCCCGACTCCGCTTCGCTCCAGCGCTCGGGAGACGATCGAGTGGAGGCGCTCGGGGAGCGGTGCGAGCCGCGCCCAGTAGCGGACGGGGTAGCGGTTCCGGATCGGCCGCTGGCCGACGTCGCGCAGGCCCGCGCGGCGCAGCAGCTCCTCGACGCTGCGGGGAGAGAGGAGCTGCATGTGCTCGACGTCGACGATCGGCGATCGCAGGCCCAGCGCCCGGTTGACGAGGGCGCGGCGATCGTGGCAGACCAGGGCCAGGACTCCACCCGGCTTCAGCAGCGCGGCGGCCTCGCGAACCAGCTCGGCGGGATCGGGAACGTGCTCGATCGTCTGGAAGCAGGTGACCAGGCTGAGGCTGCCGGGCGGCCTGGTCCCCGCGCGGAAGACCCCGTGCTCGATCAGCCCCGCGACGGCGGGGTCGGCGGCCTCGATCGGCGCGAGCGAGGGCTCGACGCCGGCGACGTCGGTGAAGCCGAGCCCGAGCAGCTCGGCCAGGAAGGCTCCCTCGCCGGTCCCGATGTCCAGGGCCCCGCGACGGTCCGGGAGCGCCGCGACGACGTCCTTCAACTGCTCGGCGTAGGACCGGGCGGCGTACCGGGCCTCCTCGGCGCTGTCGAAGGCGGCCTCCTCGTAGGCGCGCGCGAGCGCCTCGGGCGAGGGCACCGGGCTGGCGTAGACGAGGTCGCAGACGGGGCAGGCGACCAGTCGCAGGCGCATTAGCTCGGGGCGCTTGCGCGAGGCAAACGCGTGCTCGTCGAGCGCGGCCAGGTCGAGGTGCTGCTCGGCGAAGACCTCGGAGTCGTCGGTGGAGCCGCAGATCGGGCACCTGCGCCGGGTCAGCTCGCCAAGGGATCCAGTCGTGGCGCTCGGCGTCACCCGGCGCAGCATAGAGAGGGGGCAAGGCGAAATCCGCCTCGCCTATGATCCCCGCCTCGTGCGGAGCGCCAGGAAGCAAGCCCGTCAGTGAAGGTCCTCGTCACGGGCGCGGGGGGCTTCGTCGGCGCAAACCTCGCGGCGAGCCTGAGCCAGGCGGGGCACGACGTGGTCGCCTGGATCCGCCCCGAAAGCCCGACCTGGCGGCTGGACCACCTGGAGGGCGCGGTCGAGGTCGTCCCGGTCGACCTGCTCGACGGGGACGCGATCGACGCCGGGGTCCGCTCCGCCCGGCCCGACTGGGTGTTCCACCTCGCGGCCCACGGCGCCTACTCGTGGCAGCGCGACGCCGAGCTGATCATGCAGACGAACCTGGTCTCCACCGTGCGCCTGCTAGCCGCCTGCCAGCGCGAGGGGTTCTCCGCCTTCGTCAACGCGGGCTCCTCCTCGGAGTACGGCTTCCAGGACCACGCCCCGGGAGAGGACGAGTTGCCCGAGCCCAACAGCGACTACGCGGTGATGAAGGCGGCCGCGACGCTGCACTGCCGCTTCGTCGCCCAGCGCGACGACGTCCACGTCGTCACCCTGCGGCTGTACTCGGTGTACGGGCCGTGGGAGGAGCCTGGCCGGCTGATGCCGACCCTCGCCGCCCGTGGCATGGAAGGGCGGCTGCCGCCGCTGGTCTCCCCCGACACGCCCCGCGACTTCGTCTCCGTGCGCGATGCCGAGCGCGCGTTCCTGATCGCCGCGGAGCGGACCGACGCCGAGCGGGGCAGCGTCTTCAACATCGGCTCCGGGCGCCAGACCACGCTGCGGGAGGTGGTCGAGGTCGCCCGCACGGAGATGCAGGTCGAGGTGGAGCCAGAGTGGGGAACCGAGCCGCAGCGCTCCTGGGACGCGGCGGTCTGGGTCGCCGACGCGGAGAGGGCACGGGAGCGGCTGGGGTGGGTCGCCGAGGACGACCTGCCCACCGGATTCGCCCGGCTTGCCGCTTGGTTGCGCGAGAACCCCGCCCATTGGTACCGCTATGACCTCACCTCGCCGCTGCCCGACGGTCCCCGTCGCTAGCTTTTATACGAATGATCAGAATCACCACGGCCATCGCGGCCCTTCTCTGCCTCCTGGGATGTGCCGCGGCCCAGGGCGCAGAGCTGCAGAAAGTCGGCGACTTCGAAGAACCGATCTACGTCACCTCGGATCCCGGGAACCCGAATCGCCTGTTCGTGGTCGAGCGCCGGGGAAAGATTCTGCAGGTCGAAGGCGGGAACACGACCCTGTTCGCGAACCTGGAAACGCCCGTCGGTTGCTTCGGCGGCTGCGTGGTGGAGCGCGGCCTGCTCTCGATCGCGTTCTCCCCCGACTATGACCAGAGCGGCCGCGTCTACGTCTTCTACGCCGCCAATTCAGGCGGAACCCTGCACATCGCCGAAATGGTGGTCCACGCTGCGGGTGAAGCGTTCACCCTGAGGGACCTCCTGGCGATCCCCCACGCTCAGGCCGGCAATCACAACGGCGGCCAGCTCCAGTTCGGCCCCGAAGGCAACCTCTACGTCTCGACCGGCGACGGAGGTGGCAACAACGACGTGTTCAAAAACGCGCAGAACCTCGAAAGCCGGCTCGGCAAAATCCTCCGCCTCGAACCCGCGCCCGGCAACGTCCCGCCATACAAAGTGCCGGCGGACAATCCGTTCTTCGGCCAAGGGGGAGCCAAGGAAGAGGTATGGAGCTACGGCCTGCGCAATCCCTTCCGCTTCTCGTTCGACCGGCTCTTCGGCGGGATCCTGATCGGGGACGTGGGCGAGGGTGCCCGTGAGGAGGTCGACTACGGCCCCTCTCCGCAACGGGGGCGCGCGGCCAACTACGGCTGGAACTGTCGCGAGGGGCTGATCGCCGGACCGGGCGGCGACCTGACGCCGGCGGAATGCGCGACGACGCCGTTCGTCGCCCCGGTCTTCGACTACCCGCACCAGGACCCGGGTGGCGACAGGGCTTTCGGCTGCGCGATCATCGGCGGTCACCTCTCCCGCGACGCGGCGGTGCCGGAGCTCTACGGCCGCTACGTCTACGGCGATCTCTGCGAGGGTCAGGTCCGCTCGCTGAACCTCGCCGATCCCTTCGGCACCGATCGCTCCGAGGCGATCTCGCTGCCGGGCCTCACCTCCTTCGGCGAAGACTCCGCCGGGCGGCTCTACGCGGTCTCGGGCAACGGCCCCGTGCACCGCATCGTCGAGTCGGCGGCCGCGCCGAGG
Source organism: uncultured Solirubrobacterales bacterium (assembly GCA_963799835.1). Taxonomy (GTDB): domain Bacteria; phylum Actinomycetota; class Thermoleophilia; order Solirubrobacterales; family 70-9; genus VAYN01. Next base: position 1,353,729 of record CAWCYE010000002.1, on the reverse strand, counting down.
AAACAACCGTTCCTCGGCCTGCGCACCTCCGCCCGCAGGGTGAAACGAGGCAAGCGCGTCACCCTCACGGCCTTCGTCTCACCGTGCGTGAGGAGCAAAGCCCGGTCGGTCGTGGTGGCCCTCTACAAAGGCCGGCGACACCTCACCCGCCGCCACCTGAGCCGTGTCTGCACGGTGAGGTTCCGGCCTCCTCGCATCCGCCGCCGGACCGCCTTCCGCGCCCGCCTGATCGAGGACGCAACCTACCTGCCGGCGCTGTCGCGCCGCCAGGTGATCAAGCTCAAGGCCGGGCGCGGCCGCGGGTGATGCCGACGAATGCGTGCCAGGCGGGCTTCGGGTTGAAGCCCGGGTCCCCGCGGAAGAGGCCGACTGAGTCGCAGAAGCTGCACGAACCGGTGATGTCCTTCCACGAGTACCAGTAGACCTCTTTCAGGTTGAGCCGCCGCTGGTTCCCGAGCAGATAGCGGTAGGAGGCCTTGAGCTGCCTGACCTGGCCGCGGATGCCCTGCTCGAAGGCGACCTCTTTGAAGTTGTTCTCCGAGCCCCACCCCATCTCGGTGATGTAGAGAGGGACGCGGTCGCGATTCTCGACCGTGACGTCGTGAATGCCCTCGACCAGTTCTTCCAGCGTTTCCGCGTTGACCGCGTAGGGGTGCAGGGCGATGCCGTCGAAGCGGTCCTCGATGCCGGGCGTGCGGTAGAGCGTTTCGAGGAACTTGGCGGCCGGCATCCCGCGCGGCCCGCTGGTCGTCGGTTCGCCGAAGAGCCCGGTGAGGATCACCTTCGCCCCCGGGTCGACTCCTTTGATCGCCGGGCTGGAGATCTTCACCAGCTTGGCGTAGCGCCGCGGGGAGGTCGGGTAGGCGAAGTAGAAGAAGTTGGCCTCGTTCCAGACCTGCCAGTTGCGGATCGGCAGCGGGCGCGGGATCGGCTGTTCGTATTCGACCCCCCCCGGGATCGGGTTGCTCACCCCGGGCGGATGCTGGGCCCAGAACTCGCCGCCCGGGCCGTAGCGCTCGACCGCCGCTCGAAGGAAGCTGGTCCACGCCGAGCGGCCCTTGGCGCTGCCGACCGGCAGGGTGGTCGCCTTGCGCGAAATCCAACTGGGCGTGCTGACGATGAAGGGCAGGACCTTGAGGTTGTGCCGGGCCGCGACCGCGACCACCTGGTCGAAGCCGTTCCAGTCATAGCTTCTCTTGGGGGTCGGCTGGATCGCCCCCCAGATCATCGGCCAGCGCACGCTTTCGATTCCGCCGGCCCGCATGTAGCTGGCGTCTTCGTCGGTCAGGAGCGTCTGCGGCGCGATCCCGAAGAAGCCCTTGGGGGGGCGCGGGGGCGGCTTCGCCGAGCCCAGCTGCGCGCCGGCGAGCAACGCGGCCAGGCAGGCAATCAGGAGCAGGGCAAGCGGGAGGCGACGCTTCATCGAGTCCGGAAAGGTAGCGATCGGATCACCCTGCAACACGGCACCTATCCGCATGTAGCGGACTTCTCACCCCTGTTTGCGCCGGCGGACGGCGCGAGCCAGCGCCCGCAGCGGCGCCGTGAGCCGCCAGCTGAGGCTGCGCTCGAAGCCGCGTCTCACCTCCTCGCGGGCATGCCGTTCCGCCTCGAGCGACTCCGCTCGGGCGGCGTCCTGGCTCTCCGCGAGCAGCTGCCGCAGATGCGCGTTCTCGTGCACGAGACCGTGGACGTCGGTACGGGCGCGCCACTCCAGCCGCACCAGCCGCGCCATCTCCTCCAGCGGTCCTCGCGGTCGCGTGGCGGGCTTGGCAAGGCCGCTGAGCAGCCCGACCAGCTCCTGTGCGTGGACGTTCGCCCGGTGGTGCGCGGTGACCAGATCGTGGTTGACGGGTCCCATCGAGGGCGAGTAGCGGCGCAGGTCCTCCACCAGGGCCGCTGCATCGAGGATCGAGTGGCCGTTCCGCCCGGCGATCCCGTCGGCCTCGATCGCGGCGTAGGACTCCGGGGTCACCCAGCCGTCGCCGCCATGCCAGTCGTAGACGTAGGCGGCGCGCCCGCAGGCCATCGCCTCGAGGATCGAGCGGCCGTAGCCGATCACGATCTCGGCGTCGGCGAGCTCTTGGCGCGGGTCGGTCGTCTGCCCGGCCAGGCCCCCGACCCGCCTCAACTCGAGGCCGGCAGCGGTGCACGCCGCCTCGATCGTCTCGACGCGGTCGGACTTGGGAGTGTTGCTGAGCAGGAGTGCGTGTCGCGCGACCTGAGGCAACGGCCCCCGCGACGGGAACCGCTCGATGTCGATCGGCTGGCGCAGGCGCACCACCTCGGTCTCCGCAGAGTATGCCCGCGCCCGCCCGGCGACCCGGTCGTTGAGCGCGACGACCACCCCGACCGCGCTCTCCAGTTGCGGGGGCGCCTGCAGGTCGAAGGTCTCGCTGTGCGCGACGAAGAGCTGCGGCGCCGACGGAAGGCGCTCGGCGAGCTGCAGCGAGACCGCGCCGTCCTGGACCAGCGCGGCATCGCACTCGGCTGGAAGGTCCGCTTCGCCGACCACCGCCAACCTCCGCTCGAGCGCCACCGCCACCCCCTTGCCGCCCTCGGGCACGTAGAGGACCACCTCATGGCCGAGTCGATCGAGTTGCTCGGCGACGGTGATCAGGTACGACTCGCTTCCTCCCAGGCCGAGGTGGTTCGCCCCCAGAACAAACCTCATGAACGGCAGACTATTCCCAATCTGGATGCTGCAATGGCGCGGAGGCGGCCAGCGCCGAATCGCGGGCTAGGGTGGCGCGATGGACGATCCCGCCAGGTCTCCGCTCGCCTGCGGCGCCCTCGGGCACTACCAGCGCCAGCGGGTCCTTCGCATCGCCGCGCTCCTCGGCGATGCGCCCCACACGGTGCACGAGGACGAGTCCTCGATGCTGATGCTCGACCGCGACCCGATCGAGTGGCGGGGAAAGCGGCAGCGGGGGCTCGGCTGGGTACAGGGCGATCTCTGGCGTCCGCGGCCGGCCCTCGCCGGCTGGGAGGAGGCGGCACGGCGGGGGGCCTGCGGGCTCGTCATCGACGGTCGCCGCCGCTTCCTGCACTCGGCGGTCAACGGCCTGGCGCCCCTGTACTGGATCGAGGATCGCGGGGCCGTCTACTTCGCCTCCAGGATCGACCCCCTGGTCCGCAGCTCGGGCTCGCCGCTGGGGATCGACTGGGACGCCTGGGCGGCGATCGTCGCGCTTCGGTATCCGCTCGGGGACCGAACGCCGTTCGCGGAGGTCCGCCGCCTGCTCCAGAGCTCGACGCTGCGATGCCGGCTCGGCCGCGCCCGGGCGAAGGCGCACTCCTGGCCCTGGGAGAAGATCGAGCCGGGCCGCGACCTCGTCGGCGCAGCGGACCGAGCGGTGGCGGGGCTGAGCGAAGTCCTGGCGCCTGTCGACGACGTCACCTGCCCGCTGAGCGGCGGCAACGACTCCCGCATGCTCTTCTTCGCGCTCGCCCGCGACGGTCGCGCGAGTGGCGCCGTGACCGTCTCCGACGACGAGGGGGGCACCTTCGAGGAGGATCGGGCGGAGCCGGTCGCCGCCGCGTTCGGGGTCCCGCACGAACGCCTCTCGGCTCCAGCGGAGCGCTACCCCGCCGATTGGGAGGAGCGCGCGAGCCGGGTCGAGTACCAGTTCGTTGACCATGCCTGGCTGGTGCCGCTGGCCCGGCGTCTGGAGGGCAGCGGCTGCGCCACGGACGGCTTCGGCATCGACGTCTTCCTCGTCCCCGGGCGTCACTTCTACTCGCCGGAGACGCTCGACAATAGAAACGGCCGGGCGGCGAACGGGGCCATGTTCGAGACCCTCAGGCGCTACGGGCTGGCCCATCAAGCGCTCGCCGAGGGGTTCCACGGTCCGATCCAGGAGCGTTCGCGAGAACAGTTCCTCGCCGTGACACGACGGTTCGAGGGGCACCCGTCCCAGGCCGTCCTCGCCCTCTACACGACCCGGTCGATGCGAGGGGTCTCCACCTACCCCACCTGCCTGCTCGGCGACGGCGCCAGGGTCCTCACCCCCGGTGCCACCGACCCGATGGTGAGCGCCGCCCTCTCCGTCGAGCCGAGCGAGAAGCTCGGCGCCCACCTCTACGAGGCGATCTTCGAGCGCCTGGCACCGGCGAGCAGAGGCCTTCGCTCGACCACGGGGGCGACGCGGGAGCCGCCGCACCTGCCGCGCCGCTGGCGCTCGAGCTTCGCGCTCGAGGCACACAGGCGATCGCTCGCCGACGGCCCGCTCGCCGACCACCTCTCCCCCGAGCTTCGCGGCTGGCTCGCCGCGCCCGACGGGGTCGAGCTATCCGGGGACCTGCGCCTCGGCATGGAGGCGGTCAGCCTCCTGCACACCTGGTGGCGGCGGTACAGGCCCTACCTGCGCGATGTGGACGCCCGCGACCTCCTCGGCTGACGACCTCGCTCAGTAGGTGCCGCCGAGCTTGCGGTGGTCCCAGGTGGCGGTGCGCACCGCGGGGAAGCTGATCGCGACGCGCTTCGGCGCCTGGGCTTCCAGCGCCGCTTTCGCGTCGCCCTCGATCGAGGAGATGCCCCCGGCGTAGCGCAGGGTCAGCTCTTCGGCAAAGCCGACGACGGTCTCGGGGTCGCGGTGGATCTCCGCTTCGGCCTCGATCATCGCCCCGCGCAGCTCGCCGTACTCGTGGCCGGTCTCGACCAGCACCGTCGCCCGCGGGTCGCGTTCGAGGTTGCGGACCTTCTGCGATTTCGCGTAGGTCCAGGTCCAGACGACGCCGTCGCGAACGACGAACCAGAGCGGCATCGAGTGGGGCCAGCCACGCGGGCCGATGCTGGTGACCACCGCGATGCGCTCGGAGCCCAGAAGCTCGGCCAGCTCGTCGTCCGAGAGCTTGATCTGACCACGGCGGCTCATGCGACCTAGAACCTATCCCGACAGGGGTTCTCAGGCCACGGCGAAGGTCCGGCGGTAAGCAGAGGGCGTCGTCGCGGTGGCGCGGCGGAAGTGGTCGCGGAGGGAGGCGGCGTTGCCGAAGCCGACGCGCCAGGCGACCGTTTCGACCGGCAGGTCGGTCTCCTCCAGCAGGCGGCGGGCCTCGAGGACCCGCTGGGAGAGCAGCCACTGCAGCGGCGTGGTCCCGGTCTCGGTGCGGAAGCGGCGGGCGAAGGTGCGCGGGCTGACCCCGGCGTGCCTGGACATCGCGGCGACGTCCAGCGGCTCGCCCAGTCGCTCGGCGATCCAGCGCCGAGTCGGCTCCAGGGAGCCGGCCGCCTCCGGCGTCCGGGACTTGACGAACTGCGCCTGACCACCCTCGCGGTGGGGCGCGGCGACCATGCGGCGGGCGGCCCGCTCGCCGACCGCGGCGCCGAAGTCCTTGCGGATCGCGTGCAGGCTGAGGTCGATGCCGGCGCTGAGCCCGGCCGAGGTCATTACCTCGCCCTCGTCGACGTAGAGGGCATCGGCGTCGACCTCCACCGCCGGGAAGCGAGCGGCCAGCTCGCCCGCCCAGCCCCAGTGGGTGGTCGCCCGGCGGCCGTCGAGGACGCCGGCGTGGGCGAGGGCGAAGGCGCCGGTGCAGACCGAGAGCATCCGGGCGCCGCGGCCGGCGGCGGCGTGGAGGGCGGCGGTCGCCTCCTCGGGCGGCGGCGAGAGGATGTCCCCGTAGCCCGGCACGACGATCGTGTCGGCGCTCCGCAGGGCGTCGAGGCCCCCCTGCGGCGAGAGGCCGAAGCCGCTGGTCGTGCGCACCTCGGTCCCTCCCACCGAGCAGGTGGAGAACTCATACAGCGACCTGTCGCGCCGCGTGGCCAGGGCGAACGCCTGCGCCGGGGCGGTCAGGTCGAAGGCGACCAGCCAATCGAGGCAGAGCGCGACCACGCGGTGCATGGCAGAAATCTATCGAACATTGGCATTCCTGCCACTGGACGGCCGCGGCGCCGCTCGCAATCATGCCCTTCATGAAGACCAAGATCCTGATCTTCGAGGGACTCACCGCCCTCGACGCCATCGGCCCCTACGAGGTGCTGCGCTCGGTCCCCGGTTGGGAGGTCGCGTTCGTCGGCAAATCGCGGGGGGAGGTGCGGACCGACAGCGGCCACCTCGGCCTCAGCGTTGACCTCGCGCTCGACGAGGCCACCGAGGCGGACATCGTCCTCGTCCCGGGGGGCGCCGGCAACCGGCCGCTGCTCGACGACGAGGAAGTGCTCGGCTGGCTGCGTGAGATCGACCAGGGGACCAAGTGGACGACCTCGGTCTGCACCGGCTCCCTAGTCCTCGGCGCCGCCGGGCTGCTCGACGGCCGCCGCGCGACCGGCCACTGGCTCTACCTGGAGCCACTGCGGGGATACGGCGCCGACCCGGTCGGCGGCCGCTACGTCGAGGACGGCAAGGTGATCACCGCCGCCGGCGTCTCGGCCGGAATCGACATGGCCCTGCACCTGGTCGGCCGCGAGGCCGGTCCCGAGGTCGCCCAGGCGGTCCAGCTGGCGATGGAGTACGACCCCCAGCCCCCATTCGATGCCGGCTCTCCGGCGAAGGCGCCGGACCCGATCGTTGACCTCGTCACCGCCATCTCCAAGACCGATCCCTCGCTGAGCCCCCTAACGGACTGAGGACCTGGATGGTCTAGAGGCTTCCCGGCTCGGCGAGCCAGAGGCTTTCGTAGACCAGGCTGGTGTGCTGGACGATCAGGTCGTAGTCGCGGTCGTAGTGGAGGACGCCGGTGCCGGCCCGGTGGGCGCAGGCGGCGATCAGCACGTCGGCGAGCGGGAGGCGATGGTGACCGACGTCGGTCAGCGCGCGCTGGGCGTCCATTGCCAGGCGTTCGACCTCCTCGTCCACGGCCACGTGCGGCAGCTGACGGAGGCGGTCCATCAACGTGTCGCGCTCGGCCGGGGAGCGAGCCGAAAAGCCGGCCTCAAGCAGGAACGGGAGGCAGGTCGCCAACTGCCCCTTCTCCATTTGGTCGATCACCATCTCCGCACGCTCTTCCGGGACCGAGCCGCTGAGCAGGCGGGACCAGGCCGAGTTATCGAGTAGCGGCACCCTGGGGGTCGTCGTCGTCGTAGTTGGCGACCAGACCGAGGTACTTGACTTCTTCGGCCGCCGCGATATCGAGCTGGGGGCCGTTGCCGGTCCGGATCCATTCAGCCATTTCCCGCCATGCCTGGCGGGCCGACTCGCTCTCGGCTTCGAGCTCCCGAACCTTGTCCTTGGCCCCACGGATGATCAAGTCGGCGAACTCGATGCGCTCTCCCCCCTGCAGGCCCCGCAACTCGTCGAGCGCCGCCTGCACAGGCTCGGTCTCGGTGATCATGTGGCGGGGTCGCTTGGTCGGCACCAGCTCAGTGTAGCACCGGTGCTGCACCCTTTGCGCTGCACCTCTTGCCTAGATTGACGGCGCCAGCTCCAGCTCTCGCCACGGCCCCTCGCCGCACATCGGCTGGGTCCGCCCCTCGAGCCAGTCGGCCTGAAGATCGTCGTAGTGGGGGCTGGCGGGGTGACCGGACTGGCCGGTGAACATCTGCCAGCGGGAGCGGTCGGGGTCGGCCGGGTCGGCGACCATCCGCCAGCTCGGCGCCCAGACCGCCTTGTAGGGGTCGTTCGGGTCGTAGGCGATCTGGCTGACCGTCTCCTGGGCGCCGCCGGCCCGCAGGCTGCGGTTGAGCAGGCGGCGCAGCAGCGGGTTGGCGGCGCCGAGCGGGTGCGGGAACTCCATCTCGTGGACGCGGCCCCAGCGCCATCCCTGGGGATCCGGGCCGAAGCGCTCTTCGAGGTCGTCGAGCGCCCCCGCCAGCGCTTCCAGGACGAGCTCGTCCCAGGGGCGGCCGATCAGCTCCTCGTCGGCCTCCCCCCAGAGCGACATCAGGTGCGAGTGCCAGCGCCAGGGCGAGGTAATGTGGGGGGTGAAGCCGTTGTCGGCGCGGTCGAGCCAGCGCTCGCAGAGATCGCGGTCGCCGATCGCCGCCCGCGCGACTTCGCGCGCCAGCCGCAGCAGGAAGGCCTGGTAGATCGTGCCGGCGATCGTGTCGGGGCCGAGGCAGCCGTCCCAGCTGCGCAGGCGCTCGAGCGCGCTGCGCTCGCGCTGGCCCGTCGGGGCGAGGCGACCGAGCCGCCGCGCCGCCTCCAGCCCGGGCAGCGAGAGGTTGTCGGACTGCATCGCCTCGAAGCTCTCGAGGTCGTGTTCGTCGGTCTCGGCCAGCAGCTGCTCGATCCGCTTGGCGCGGAAGCCGTCGAGCCATTCGCTGGTGATGTGGTGCGGGTAGTCGTCGCCGACGATGCGGTTGTTGGCGGTGACCAGGAAGCCGCTCTCGGGGTCGACGACCTCCGGCAGCTCCTCGTAGGGGATCGTCCCCTCCCACTCGAACTCGCCGCTCCAGCCCGGCTTCGGCAGGTCGGGGCAGCCACCGCGGCGCAGCGGCAGGCGGCCGATCAGCTTGTACCCGATCGAGCCGTGGCGGTCGGCCCAGACCAGGTTGGACGCCGGCGAGGTGTGGTCCGCCAGCTTCGCCACCAGCTCGGCGCCGGAGTCGATCTCGGTCAGCTCGAACATGCCGGCGAAGGTCGTCGGCTCGTCGAGGGTGAGCCAGCGCAGCGCCAGCGGCTCGGCCTCGTCGGCGCCGAGCGCCTCGTTGACGATCGGGCCGTGGTGGGTCGAGCGGACCTCCATCACGACCGGCTCGGTGCGCCCCTTGACGGCGATCTCCTCGCGCACGGTCTCCAGCGGCAGCCACTCGTCCTCGAAGAGGTAGGTGTCGCCGTCCACCCGCTCGACGAAGAGGTCCTGGATGTCGGCCATGACGTTGGTGAAGGTCCAGCAGACGTCGTTGTTCTGGCCCATGTAGATGCCGGGCATGCCCGGCATCGAGGCGCCGCGGACGAAGCGGTCGCCTTGGCGCAGCTCGACCTCGTACCAAATGCCCGGCATGCTCGGGGGCAGGTGCGGGTCGCCGGCGATCAGCGGCGAGCCGGTGGCGCTGAGAGCGCCGCTGACGGCCCAGTTGTTGGACCCGCTGGCCTCGGCGGCGAGACCGATCGAGCGGCGGACCGCGTCGATCTGCTCGACCAGGGCGAGGCCGTCCCCAGACCACGCTTCCTGGGTGACGACCGGGTTGTCGGCGGGATAGGCGGGGTCGAGCTTCGCGGTCAGCTCCGGGCCCAGCGCCCGCACCATGTCGCCGCGCAGCAGCTCGCGCTCCCAGTTGGTCGAGAGGCCGAAGGCGAGCAGCTTGCCGAGGCTGAGGATGTCGACCGGCCGCCAGGGCTCGAAGCTGAGGCGCAGCAGCTGCATCTCGAAGGGCGGCGGCGCGCTCGCGGCGGCGGCGTTGATCCCGGCGCAGAAGCGCTCCAACATCTCCCGCAGCCGCGGCTCCAGGGCCGCCTCCTCGCGCCGGGCGACGCGGCGGATGCCGAGGGTTCGCATCAGGCGGTCGATCGGCAGGCCCTCGGCGCCGGCCATCTCGGAGATCCGGCCCTCGACCACGCGGCGGTAGAAGTCCATCTGCCAGAGCCGGTCCTGCCCATGGCAATAACCCTGGGCGAAGTAGAGGTCGGGGCGGGAATCGGCCTCGATGTGCGGGACGCCCCAGCGGTCCCGCCGCACGCGCACCCGGCCCTCCAGCCCACTCACCTCGATGCTCCCCTGCGTCTTCGGCAGCGGACGCCGCGCCAGCCAGTGCCAGGCGGCCGCCGTCCCCGCGGCGGCAAGACCCGTCCCGGCCGCCCCGGCCAGCAGTCCCGCCCGCGCCGCTCGGTTGGCCTTCGACCGCTTCACACTTGTTTGTGTATCAGGTTTGGCCAGCTGGCCAAACCCGGGGCAGAGGCTGAAAGTCTTCTACGCGGTGAGCTCCGCCGGCAGCTGTCCCTCTTCGGAGAGCTTTTCGAGGTGGGCCTCCATCGCCATCGCCGCCATCGGCAGCAGCTCGACCGGGATGTCGTCCCAGACCTGGGAGAGGAGGGCCGCACGGGAGCGCTCGCCGTCCCCGAGGGCGGCGAGCAGGCGGCGCTCGCGCATCTCGCGATGCTCGACGTATTCGGCCAGCTTCGCGGCGGGCTCGGTGACCCAGGGGCCGTGACCGGGGCAGATCAGCTCGATCTCCTCCTCCTGGAGGAGCCGCAGCGAGGCCATGTAGGCGGCGAGCGAGCCGCCGCCGGGCGGGACGATGGTCGAGCCGAGGCCGAGCACCAGGTCGCCGCTGAAGCAGACCCCGCCCTCGGCGAGGAAGCAGACGTGGTCGGCGGCGTGGCCGGGGGTGGCGAGGACGCGCAGGCCCGCGTGGGTCTCACCGCCCTTCGGCAGCACCACCTCGGCGCCGAGCTGGTCGGCCCCCTTGCTGTGGTCGCCGTGGGAGTGGGTGAGTAGGACGAGGCCGATCCCGCCGCGCTGGGCCGCGGCGGCGCGGATCGCGTCGAGGTGGCCGGGGTCTTCGCTGCCGGTGTCGATCACGGTGCAGGGATCGGCCCCGTACACGTAGGTATTCGTCCCTTCCAGCGTCATCGGCCCCGGGTTCGGCGCGACGATCCGGACGATCTCAGGGTGACCAGGAGCGGTCTCCATCACGTCAATCGGTTCGCCGGTGATGAGTTAGTCCGCCTATAGCCGGATTAACTCATCATTCGCGTCAGCTCGCCTCGACCTCGCGGGCGATCGCCTCGCGGGCGTCGGCGGGCTCGAGCACGACCAGGTCGCCGGCGCCGCGGAGGATCTCCCGCACCAGCCAGGGCTTGCCCGCGTAGGGAAGCTCGACGACGACGGCGCCGTCGGCCAGCTCCTCGACCACGGTGCGCTCCTCGCGCAGCCAGCGCGCCCGCTCGGGCGAGACCCAGACCCGGGCCACCTCGGCGGTCGGCACCTCGCCGTGGGTCATCCAGCCCTCGACCCCGGCCAGCTCCTCTACCTCCGGGCGCGGCTCGAAGCGCTCCTTGGAGAGGCTGACCTCCTTGACCCGGTCGAGCTTGAAGTGGCGGACGCCCTCTTTGTTCAGGTCGTAGCACTCCACGTACCAGCCCTCACGGCCGTTCTCGAGCCGGTAGGGCTCGACCCGGCGGTCGGTGAACTGGTCCTCGTTCTCCTTGTAGTAGCTCAACTCGAGGACCCGGCTGTTGGCGATCGCGTCGTTGACGGCCCGCGCCACCTGGGCGTCGCCGCCGCCGACGGAGGCAATCTCCAGGCCCTCCTCGGAGGGGTCGTGGCCCAGCGCGGCCACGATTTTCTCGCGCGCGCTCTGCAGGTCGGACTGCGGCAGGTGGTCCCCGAAGAGGTCGATCGCCGCCACCAGCGCCTTCGCCTCCAGTGGCAGCAGGCGCGCCGGGCGGGCGAAGTTGTCGCCGTAGGGCTCGGAATCGACCTCGATCTCCTCGCCGAGGATTTCCGCGTAGAGGACGTAGGTACCGCCGCCGAAGTTGACGACGTTGAGCAGCTCGACGTCCTCGCGCAGCTCCTCCCCGGTCAGTTCCAGCCGCTCGCGCAGATCGGCGATCTCCAACCGCTCGCCCTTTTTCGCCGCTTCGATCAGGAGGCCGGCGAGGGTGACGAGGCGGGCGAAGCGCTCGGGGCGGATCGCGGCCTCGCCGCGGCCGTTGGAGCGACTGCGCTTGGGCGCGTCGCGCAGCGGCCGGTTGACGATCTCGGCCGGCTCGAAGCCGTTCTGATGGCGGTCGCGGAGCAGCGAGAGGCGCGCCTCGACCTCCTTGCGCAGGTCCTCGGGCGCCAGCACCTCGGCGTTCGCCCGCCAGCGCAGCACCCAGGCGATCAGCTCGCGGTCCGACGCGTAGCCGGTCTCGAAGACCCTGCCCTTGCCGGGGGCGCCGTCGGCTTTTTTCGGCCCGCGCAGCTCGCCGTAGGAGCCGAAGTCGCGCTCGATCAGCCAGGCGATCCGCTCGCGGATGAAGATCTTCGCGGTGCCCTTCTCCTCACCCAGCTGCCAGTCGGCGCGGCTGCCGTAGTCACGGCGGTCGAAGTCCTCCGGTGGCGAGAAGTCGTGCTCGGCCTTGGAGGCGTAGCCGACCTTGCCCTGGATCCGCGAGAGGCGGAAGACGCGCACCGCCTCGCGCTCGTGCGAGTGGCCTATCAGGTAGAACTGCCCGCCGCGGAAGACCAGGTGGTAGGGATCGACCTTGCGCTTCTCGGTCTCGCCGCGCTCCATCGTGAAGTAGGTGAACTCGATCGTCTTGCGGCGGGAGATCGCGGTCTCGATCTTGGAGAGGCGCTGGGAGAGATCGCGCCCGCCGGCGGAGGCGGTCATCGCCATCTCGACCGGCGCCCGCTCGCCCTCGCTGATCGGGTTCGGGTGTCCCCAGGCGACCTGCTGCAGGGCCAGTCGCAGCGGCTCGGCGTAGGCGAAGCCGCCGTCGGTCAGCAGCAGCAGCGCCGTGCTCAGCGCCGCCAGCTCGTCGTCTGAGAACTTGATCGGGTCGAGGTAGAAGTTCTCCGGCGGCAGCGAGTACAGCTCCGCCTCGAAGAACCCCTCGCCGGGCTTCTCGACCCCGAGCTGGATACCGAGGCTCTCCAACTCCGCCCGGTCGGCGTAAAAACGGCGCGCGAAGGCGTCGTCGTTCATGTCGCTGTAACCCTCCACCTCCCGCTTGATCTCGAGCGCCGACACCGGACGGCCCTGCGCCATCAGGAACGAGATCAACGAGAGCTGGCGAATCAGCTTCTCGGTGTCCTTCGCCACGCCCCGCAGGATAGTGTGCTGCCGGTCCCAGTGACCCTCCTCCGCCTACCCCTCGGCTGCCTCACTTGGAGCATATTGCGGCTGACTATTTTGGCTGCGGTGCTGGTTTTGGCCTACCTGTTGGTGGCGAAGCCGCTTCTCGACAAGGCCGACGAGGCGGGCCGTGGGGCGACTCACAGGCTCGATCGGGTCAGCCGCTGCCTCGAGAATTCCGACGGAAACGCCCACCGCCTCCTTCGCTGCAGCTCGAAGTTCTGAGCTTCAGGCGGCTGCGCGGGTACCAAAGTAAGCCGATCCCGAAAGAGCGCGATCGAAGCCGGACCAGGACTCCCCGGCCGGGAGCTGGCGCTCGAGCCGGTCGAAGCTGCCGAGGCGGCCACCGAGGTTGTCGATCATGTGAACCAGCACCGCCTCGCGGGTCGCCGGGACGACCGGCGAGCCGTGCTCGAGCGAGCCGTGGTGGCTGAGGATGATGTGGAGCACGGACTGGGCTAGTGCGGGGTCGAAGCCAGGCAGCTCCTCGATCGCCCGGCGAACTGTGTAGTAACCGAGCGGAATCTCACCCTGAAGCCGGCCGGCGTCGGTGAGGTCGATCGCCAGCGGGTCGTCGTTGTAGGCGACGGTCTTGCCGATGTCGTGCAGGAGCGCCCCGGTGACGGCGACCTCACGGTCGATCCCGGGGAAGAAATTGGCCGCGGCCGAGACGGCTTGGGCGACCGAGAGCGTGTGCTCGAGCAGGCCGTGGCGGTAGGCCTGGTGGTAGACCTTCGCCGCCGGCGCGTCGCGGAACCGAGCCCAGGTATCGGAGTCCTCGCCGAAGAAGAGGGCGAGCAGCTGGCGCAGCTGGGCGTCCTGAACGGTCGAGAGCAGCGCCCTCAGGTCGCGCTCCAAAAGCTCCAATGAGACCTCGGACTCGGCGGCCAGCTCGTCGGGCTCGTACTCGCCCGGCTCGGCCTCGCGCAGCTTCGCGATCTTGATCTTCGGCCCCCAGCGCTCGCTGACCTCGAAGACTCCGGTGACGAAGACCGCGGTGCCGGTGCCGCACAGCGCATACAGCGCCTCCGCGTCCTCCCAGCAAACCGCCTCGGCGGTCCCGCTCGCGTCCCCCACCGACATCCGCAGCCAGGGCTCCCCGTTCTTCTTGCGCCGCAGCTCCCGCTCCCGAACCGCGTAAACCCCCTGCACCCGCTGCCCGTCCTCCAGGTCCTTCAGCGGCACGCGCAACGCCGGCTCAGGAGAGGCCGGCGCCGGCCCTTCGACCTCAGTCGCCACCGCCGCGGACTCCGTCGTGGCCTCCTCAATCGGGACCGCCAGCTCCTCGATCTGCGTCTGCTCAGCCATCGCCCGACCAAAGTTAAAGACGAATTCGGACGGCGGATTGAGACGGCGCGCATCCTCGGGCGGAGTCTAGGATGGCCGCGCATGGCAAAGAAACCGCCCGTCGCCGACCCCACCGAGGACTTCCCACGCTGGTACCTGGACGTCCTCGCCAAGGCCGAGCTGGCGGAGAACGGGCCGGTTCGGGGGACGATGGTGATCCGCCCCTACGGCTACGCGATCTGGGAGCGGATCCAGGCCGACCTCGACCGGCGGATCAAGGCTGCCGGCGCCGAGAACGCCTACTTCCCGCTCTTCATCCCCGAGGGCCATCTGAAGCGCGAGGCGGATCACGTCGAGGGCTTCAGCCCGGAGCTGGCGGTGGTCACGATTGCCGGCGGCAAAGAGCTGGCCGAGCCGCTGGTCGTGCGGCCGACCAGCGAGACGGTGATCGGCGAACTGATGGCGAAATGGATCAGCTCCTACCGCGACCTGCCGCTGCTGCTGAACCAGTGGGCGAACGTGGTCCGCTGGGAGCTGCGCCCGCGGCTCTTCCTGCGCACCACCGAGTTCCTCTGGCAGGAGGGCCACACCGCCCACGCGACGGAGGCCGACGCCGCGGCCTATGCCCTGGGGATCCACCACGACGTCTACCGCGACTTCCTCACCGAGATCCTCGCGATCCCCGCCTGGATCGGCCGCAAGACCGCGCGCGAGCGATTCGCCGGGGCCACCAACACGCTCACCTGCGAGGGGGTTATGCGAGATCGTAAGGCGCTGCAGCTGGCGACCAGCCACGAGCTGGGGCAGAACTTCGCCCGCGCCTTCGACATCACCTACTCCGACGCCGAGGGTGAGGAACAGCACGCCTGGACGACCTCCTGGGGCTCGACGACCCGTCTCGTGGGCGGCCTGATCATGGCCCACGGCGACGAGCGCGGGCTGCGCCTGCCGCCGCGGATCGCGCCGATCCAGGTTGCGATCGTCGTCGTCCGCGACGAGGACGGCGCCGTCGACCGGGCCCACGAGCTGGCCGCCGCGATCTCCGAGATGGGGGTACGGGTGAAGGTCGACGACGCCGTGCACGTCGGCTTTGGGCGCCGCGCGATCGACTGGGAGCTGAAAGGCGTGCCGCTCCGAATCGACCTCGGCCCGCGAGACCTCGCCGCCGGCGAGGCCACGATCGCCCGCCGCGATCAGGAGGAGCGAAGCCAGGCCCCGCTCGCCGAGCTGGCGAGCCTGGTTCCCGAGCTGCTCGAGCGGATGCAGGGCGAGATGCTCGAGGAGGCCACTGCCTTCCGCGACTCCGCGACCGTCGAGGCCGAGACCGTCGCCGAGGCCTCAGAGGCCGGCCAGGAGGGCATCGCCAAGATCGCCTGGGACAAGCTCGGTGCCGACGGAGAGGCGCAGCTCCTCGAAGACGGCGTCAGCGTCCGCTGCATCCAGCGCCCCGACGGCTCCGTCCCCGCCGCGGAGGACGAGCCCGACCTGGTCGCGATCGTGGCACGGGCTTACTGACGCCCGGAGAGCGCTCGTCGGCCTACTCCTCGGCCGGGGGAACCGACGCCCAGAACCCCAACACCAGGATCACCGATCCTGCCGCGGCAGATCCGAGCGCGGCGGCGAACAGCGCGAAGTAGTCGCTGAACGAATGGAAGGTCAGCTTCGGTTCGTAGGCCGACTGCTCGATGGTGATGACGGCAAGCGCGACGATCGCGACGATCGCGATCACGGTTCCCACCACCGCCAGGGCGCCGGTGTTGCCGAGGTCTGCCCCGCCCAGCTCCGCCGCGTCGAGAGGCAGTGGAGCGGTGGGCGCCTGCGGAAGGCCCTCGGCCTCAACCGCCGGAGCCCCGGCCCGCCGCACCGGAGGCCGGACGCCTTGCTTGGCACGGGCGGTCTCGATGCTGTCGCGGGTCGCGGCCAGCAGGCCCGCCACGCGCCTCACGTCCTCGGGCTTCGCCGCCTCCTTCGCCACCAACTCCGCCCTGGCCAGAGCTTCCGAGGGGGGCGTCTGCAGCTCGGGCAGGAGCGCCGCGATCGCCTTGCGCAGGACCTCGACGTACTCGAGGTCGGTGACCAGCTCCTCGATCACCTGGACCATCTCGGTGGCTAAATGAGGTTTGCGCTCGCCGTCGGCGCCGTAGAAGTCCTCGACGCGGTTGTCGAGGCGGCCTGCCTCTTTTTCGGCCGCGATCCGCACCGCGTAAGCGTCGAGGACCGGGGCGGCCTTCTTCAGTGCCTCGCCGAGCTCGGCGCGAGCCGCTTTCGCTGCAGTCGGCCCCTTGTCGCGCATCTCGGCCACCTTGGCGATCACGTCGTCGATCCCCTCCCCAGCCGCGAGCCGGTCGCGAGCGAATTCGGTCAGGCCCTCGATGCGCGCAGCGCCCGTGGCAGCCTTGTTGTCCTTCAGCAGGTTCCCCAGCACGGTCCGCCGGATCGGCTTTTGCAGGGCCGATTTGTAGAGGGCGGCAATGCCACCGAGGAGCAGGCCGGCCACTAGTATCGCCAGCGGCAGCCCGACGAACTCGTCGCGCCTGTTCACGCTCAGTTTCAGCGTGCGAGCACCGACCGTGTCGGTGGTGGCGGCGCTCAAGGCGCCCGAGAGCTCGTACCCGGGGGCGACGTGTTCGAGCTTCAGGCACCACGGATCGACCTTCGCCGGGAAAACCTCGCGAGCCTCCGAGCTGCAGCCGTCGGCCGGCGCCAACGTCGCGGTGTGGAGACCGCTGGCGTCCCGCAATTTCACCGCTTCGGTGGGCGCTGGCCCGTCCGCAGTCACCTGGAACAAGTACGGATCGGCGTCGCCGTCGCTGCCTTCGAGGTTGACGGTGAGCGCAGCTTCCTTGGCTGCGGGCTCTTCCTCATCGGTGGCCTGCAAGACCAATCCGGGGAATGCCACGAGCACAACCAGGGCGGCTGGTATTCCGAGCGCACGCTTCATCGGACCTCCTCGGTCTCGTTGTCAGGGACGATGACCCTCGTCAGCGGGTCGCCGTAGAAGCAGTAGGCCGCCCAGGTGTCGGCGCCGGCGGCAGCGTATGCGCGTCCTCGCAGCGCCTGCAGGGCCACCGCCGGCGTCATCGCCGGGTCAGCGCACAATTCGTCGTAGAGAGTCGTCGCCAGTTGGTGCGCGATGTCGTCCGCAACCGTCCAAAGTGGGGCGATCACGCAGCTGGCCCCGGCCATGATGAACTCAGTCGCGAAGCCGCCGACCCCGATCAAGGCCGGTTGGCCCCGACCCACCTCGCAGGCGTTGAGGAAGACGAACGGCTGCTTCGCCGCCATTGCCTCGCCGAGGCCCTGCATTCCGGAAATCTGGTGGGACTGGAGCGTTTTCCCTTTCGCCTCCAGCAGCAGCACCTGGGATTGGCTGGTGCTCGTCCCCCCGTGGCACGAGAAATGAACGAGACCGACGCCGCGTTCGCTGAACTTTTCTTCCAGGGGGCCGAATTCGCCCGGTCTGATCGCTTCGCCATTGAGGTTGCTGCAAACGTAATTCGCCTCTGCGGCAGCGCCCGGCAGCGCCAGTTCCGGTGGGTAGTCCGGCGCGAAGACGTAGCTGTCTACCACGTTGACGAGTTGTGGGGGAGCGACCATGTCCGCCGTCACCCAGCGTCCAAGCGCGAACTCGACCCCGAGCGGATCTCGCGTTTGATGCTGTGTGCCGACTCCCCGCTCGGGAACGACAAGCTCCCAGGGGAAGGACCACTCGTCGGAGATGACGAAAATCGAGCGTGGCGCCTTGTCGGCGTCGATCAGCTCCCAGAAAACCTCCCGCACCTCGGCAGGGGCGGCCCTCCAGAGGGCAACGCCGGCACCACGCAGGCGGCTGACCCGTTCACCGTCGTTGAGGCCCGGCTCCGTGAAACCTTCCATGTAGCTGGCGACCAGGTCAGGGGCACGGGTGCTGAGCCGCCATGGCGTCGGCTCCGGGTCGAGGCGACCGGGAAGCAGCTCGGTGATGACGCGACAGGCGAACTCCTGCTCGTTGTGGTCGGTCGCCTTGATCTCGATCGTCAGGTCGGCACGCCGGATGGCGTCGTGGACGACGATCTTTGGTGGGCGCCGGCGCGGCTCGGCGTCCCCAGCCGGAGAATCGGTTTCGAGCGACTCGCCCAATGCAACGGTGCGGGTGATTTGCCCGCACGAGCGCCCTTCGTGATGAAACACGGCGGCGATCTGGCCCGACCCAGGCGGTGGCTCGCCGCTCACCGCAAGGTCGAAGACAGCGCGGGTGGATGCCGCCTCGCCCCGGGTCAGGGTTACCTCGCCAACCGGCGCGGTGGACTCGAAGTGAGGAGATAGAGCCAGCCAGACCCCCAGGGTGACCGCGTCCTGCCCGGGCGGCAGCTCGACTTCGACGTCCTCAGCCTGCTCACCGGAGCGGGCCGGCGAGCGGTCGCAGTAGATCTCGATCCGAAACTCGGCGCCGGCACTCAGCTCTCCGTCCGCGGGGACGTCCATATGGGGAGTGCGACGCACCAGCTCTCCCGGGCGATCGATCGGAGTCGCCGTCCCCACGTCGCCGGCGATGTCGAAGGTTTGCCGCAGGTCCACGTCCAGGTCCACCGACCGCTGGCCTTCTGCGACCCAGACAGTGCCGGTATTCGGCTCGTACGCAGGAGCGTTGGGGCGCTGCCCTCTGGCGACAGGGACGGCCGCGGGGCCGGACAGGAACAGTCGTCTCACCTCCGCGGCCGCAAACCCCCCCTGGGCCGCCTCCTTCCAGTGTGCCGTGAAGGCGCTGCCACTGAAGACAAAGTGTGGGATCGTTGACGACCAGCCGGTGTACCGGATCCCGTAGGCCCCATAGAGGCGTGGACGCTCTCTGCTGAGCAGTAGCGCCAGCCGCTCTGGCGAGTCCACCTCATACCAGGTGACCTCGTCGCCGGTGAATCGAATGAGCCTCGCAGCGGCCATACTCAGTGGGGGGCGAAAAGGCAGACGTCGAGGGCCAGTTCCCCGCGTAGCGTGCGGTCCTCCTCCAGCTGCTCCGGGTCGGCCTGGTCCTCCGCTCCGCTTTCCGGAAGCGGCTCGAAGACCACCCCGCGCAGGCGCGTCGCCAGCTCCTGCAGCAGGTCCGCGTCGGGAGCGTCGTCCCAGCTGGAGATCTCATCGGTGAGCAAGCGGATCGCCTCGGCCGTCCGCTCGGGCGGCAGCGCCGGGACCGCGATCACCGCGTGCGCCCCGGCGAGAAAGGTCTCGTTGGCGAAGCCGCGCAGCCCTTCGGCGATCCGCGGGTCGGAGGCAAGTCGGTGGCCTCCGGGCCGGGCTACGACAACCGCGATCGGCGCTTTGCGGACGAGGCGGTCCGGCGAAAGAAGCCGCTGTGACCGAGGCTGGTCCACGTCCTCGGTGGTGCGGGAGAGTTCGTCGTCGAGGCGCAGTCTCCATCCCGCTCGGGTGAACACCGGGAAGCCGAGGGCGACCGCGGCGCGAGCGGGCGAGGCGCTTGAACCCGGCAGCCAATCGACCGCCATCCCCGACACGCTCTGGACGAAGGGTCGCCATTGCGGGGAACAGACCGCAGTGAGTGGGGGCGGCATCCGATCGCAGGTCGGCGCGAAATGGCCGGGTGGGCGGATCCGCCAAATCGCCGGCGTACTGTCCGGGCTCCACCCGTCCTTGTGTATGAGATGCCCGACCAGCCGGCGCTCCCAGGCGAGGGGCGCCAAATTGGACGTGACGGCGAGGCGGATCGGGGTGAAGCCTCCGCCCACTCGCGGCCTCGCCGCCAGCGCCAGCGGGCCCGACGGCGCCCTGTCGATCGCCTCATCAGTGGGTGGAATGAGCGCCTCCCGCCGAGAGCGTGGGCGGACCGCCCTCCAGAGCCGGAAATAGGTCCTCACGTACCAGCGGCGCGCCCACGGGTCCACCCGTGCTTCGGCCATCATGGTGCCGGCCGACCATTGCGGCGCCAGGGAGATCGTGACATCGAACACGTCCACTGGCAGGATCGCGCGCGGAACCAGTTTCGCGACCACCTCGACGATCAGTGAGACCGTTGCCAGACCGACTAGCGCTCCCACAATCGCCGCGGTAGCCATCAACCTGCTGTCCCCAACCACCTGCCCGAAGATCAGGCCGAGAAGGGCGCCGACGAGAATGGTTACCAGGAAGGCCAGGACGAGAGGCCTGCGCGTCGCAAACGCGCCCGAAGGCACCATCGTGCCGGGGGCTCCCGCCGCCGGGACGAGTGCCAGCTCCGGTTCGGAATCCAGCGACGCCTCGCCAGCCTCGGGATCGGGATCGTCGCACCACTTCAGATACGCGGTGAGGCGTTCCGTCCAGCCAGGCCAGGTATCGGCGGCGCTGTCGAAGCTCTCCCCCCGATCACCCCTGAGCAGGCTCTCGACGGTGGGCATCGCGGGCTCCTGCCTGCGGATCTCTTCAAAGCGCCCGAGAATCCCCTCTTTGCGGCTCCTGGCATCGTCGAGCCGGCCGGCGTGGATCTCGGCAATCGCCCGTCTCAGCGCAGCGAAAAAGGCACCGTAGGGGTGGCCGGCCTCACCCAGGCACCGCTCGGCGAGCTGCAGCAGCGGCAGCGCGCGCTCGGGCAGGCGCAAAGCCAGCAACTCCCCCTCTTTGAGTGCAAGGCGACCGACCTGTCGTGCCCTGTACGTCTCGACCGGGAAGCTGGGCCCGGCCAGAAGCGCGCTCAGCCGTAGCTGCAGCCGCAGCTTTTCGTCCGCCAGCGGTTCGCCTATCGAAGGAGATTCGTTTCGGTCCGCTGTAATTCGCATAACTGCGCGTTCCGCCCAGAAGACGTCGAGGCGGCCGATTCCCGACCATTGCCGCTGGACCAGCTTCGCCTCGAACCTATCCAGGGCCGCATGGAGCGCGGCGGGACTGTTCCCCGGCGGGATCTTCGACTCCCGCTTCGATCTCAGGGCCTCCTTTCCCTCACGCGGGTCGAGGAGGTTCCACGACCGCCAGGCGGCATGGTCACGATCGGCCTTCGGACCGAGCGGCGGGCGCAGGCCCGCGATCAGCGCCCCGGCCGCCAAGGCCTCGGCCCTCAGCTCGTCGTCCTCTGCCGAGGAGAAGCCGCCGATCAGCCCAAGCCGCTCACTTGAACGCAGCGCGCGAAGGATGCGCACGGTCGCGAGCGCCGCCGCGGCGGTCGCGTCCTCGTCGGTGCGGCGCGCCACCGCCGCCTGTTCGCGCTCGGAGAGCAGCGCCAGGGCGTCCGCGGGCCGGCCCACAGCCAGCCAGGCTTCGGCCAGCGAGGCGAACAGCGGCGGCGCTACCCGGTGCGCGGGTACGGTGAGGTCGGGACTCTCGAGCGACTCCTCGAAGCGCTTGGCCCCTTCGAGGTCGTCAACCGCCAGGCCGCCGTACGCGAGACGGGCCTGCAGCGCCAGCGAGAGCAGCTGCGCGCCATCGGCGCCACCGGGCTGCTCGAGCGCGGCCCGTTCGCAGCGATCGATCAGCTCGCCGTTCTCGCTGCCGTCGGCGAGACGGAAGCGCAGCAGCTCGAGCAGCGTGCGGTGACCGATCGAGGTCGGCGGCACCCAGTCGGCAAACCTAGGCTCTCCATGAACTTCCTCCGGCACCATGTCCTCGAGCCGCGCGAAGGCTTCCCTTGCCGCCTCCCATTCGCCGGCCAGCGCGCCCACCCGGCCTTCGAGGGCAAGCACATAGGCCCAAACCGGGGCGTCCCCCTTGGACCATTCGAGCAGGGCGGTCAGGCTCGTGCGGACGCTCTCCACCGGGATCGGGTATCCCCGTTCCTCGCAACCGTCCGCGATCGCCTCGATTGCCGCCAGCAGGCCCGGGGCGACGGCCTCTTCAAGGGCCGGCCGGTGGAGCATGCGACGACCCTCGGTCAGGACGGCCTTCGCCCGCCACAAGTCGTAACCGCCGTTGGAGGCGGCGGTGGTGAGGACCCCGAGCCGGCCGCGGGTTTCGAGCGCCAGCGCATGGCTCTGATCGGGGTGCTTCGGAGCCTCGTCGATGACCGCCTCCCAAAGCTCGCCGAGATCGGCGCTCGAGCGCCGATGCTTGAGGGCAGCCACGTAGAGCGCCCGGACGGACGCGACCAGCGGTGGTGGCAGGGGCGGCTCGCGTTCTCGTGAGAGGAGGAACCTGCCCACCGACTCCGCCCAGGGCCAGGCGGGTTCGCTGACGACCCGCTCTTCCATCCGGTCGAGCATGCGCAGCGTCTCCTCCAGCGGCAGCGCCCTGACCGCGGAATCGATCCGGTCCGGAGCGACCTCGGACGTCGGCCGCTCGAACATCTGGGTCAGGTGGGGCGTGAGCCGCCGCCGCGCGTCCTCGCGTTCCACACGACGCTCGGGCTCGCGATCGAAGTAGTCCCGGAGTCTCCGCAACAGCCCACTGTCAATCGAGATCACGATGTCGTCAGGCCCTGGACCGTCTTCCAGGTGCGTCCACTCTTGTTCGATCAGCCCGGCGATGGCGCGGTCCTGGGCCTGGCTGCCCCCCTCCAACGCGGGCCTGATCGTCTCTCCGTCGAAGCGCTCGAGCAGGATCGCTGCCGGGATCGCCGCCAGCACCTCCTGAGAGTCGATCCGTTCGAAGATGCGCACTTCGACGTAGGGGTCGCGGTTGCCCCCGGCCAGGGCCTCCGGCTTCAGGTCCTCTTCTCGCTCGATCCATCCGGCGAAAAGGGCAACATCGCTCGGCCCATAGAGTGGTTGCTCTTTCGGTCCCTGAACTTCCTTGTCAAGGCTGGCCGGGGCGCCTGGGTCGTGCGTGTTCTCGAGGATCGCCTCGATCATCTCGTCGCTGAGATCGAGGCTGCGGGCCTCCCGCAGGTACTCGACCACCTCGTCCCTGGTGAACCCGCGTACGGAATGCATCCGCATGTAGGGCCGGGGCTCCATCTTCTCTACCGCCGGCGGCATCGCCAGGCCCCGCACCTTGTTGGCCGCTTCTCGCGTCAGCCAGCGACGGCCGGCGAGGACGACGCGGCTCGTGGGGGCCGCATCGTGAACCTGGTTGATGATCCTGAACATCGCCCTGATGCTGGGCAGGTCCTCCCCGGCGGGGTACAGCTTGGCCAGCTCCTCGCAGGTATCGAGAATCAGCACGACGGGCTCCGGCAGCGCCTTGATGAAGGTCGCGAAGGTGGCGATCACCTCCTTGAACTGAGCGGTTTCGAGAGGATCGGAATCGGCGAGGACCGGCTCCGCTTCCACTCTGGTCACCGCCTCGCGAAAGCTCCGGTATTTCGCCTCCTGGCCGGCGTCCGTGAGGTTGGCGGCGAGCCCCTCGCCCAGCTCTTGGAGCAGGCGAGCAGGAGCTTCGAGCGGGAAGCGGGGGTCGATGTGGTCGAAATCCACCCGGGCCGAAAAGGTGAATGGGTCAGCGTCGTGCAGGCGCCCGGTCAGGTAACGCATCAGCATCGTCTTGCCGACCCCGCTCTGGCCGATGAAGTGGACCGCCCACTCGTCCTCGGACTTGACCAGCCGGCGCATCTCCTTGATCTGCTCCTCGCGCTTGACGAACTCCGCCACGTAGCGCTCGTCCTGGAGACGGCGGTAGTGGAGGTTGAGCCCGCGCCTGGCCAGCGCCGCGGCGAGCTTCATTTCCGCCCCAAGCGGGACCCCGAGCGCCTCGCCGGCGAAGATCCACTCACCGGCCGCACTGGTGTCTCCGTCCTTCAAGGACCGGGTCACCCTGTCGGTGAGGACCTCGCCGGTAACGACCGGCGCCGCAAGTTCACCCAGTGCCAGTTCGGCCCAGCGCAGGACTCCCGGCGAGATCTCCGTCTCGCCGCTCGCGTGCGCCGTGCGGATCCGGGAGGCGATCTGGCGGATCTCTTCTCGCAGATCCGGACCGCCGGCCAGTTGCCACCTCTCGAATAGCCATGACCGAGTCTGCTCCGGCATCCAGAAGCGAACCGTCTCCTCCACCCCCCTCGACCGGCGCCGCACGAGGCACAACCCCGCCCGCTCGGCCTCGTCCAGCATCGGCTCCAGTCCTCCCGGGTCGGCGGGGAAACGACAGACTTGGGCGAGCGCGACGGTCCACTCCGGCAGCAGCGCCAGCCAACACAGCGGCCTCTCCCCGATCGCTTCCTGTTTTTCCCTGTCGCCCTGCTCGACGAGCTCCGCGAAATCGCGTTCCACGCGAGCTTTCTCGAGCTGACTCATTGTTGTTGCGCGTACCGCATTAAGATCTCGTCGTCGTCGGCACCGATGAAGTAATTCGTGCGGCTGAGGACATGGGCGAGACGGTAGAAAGCGTCGCTATCGAGCTCTCCCGGTATGCCGTTGAACCTCGACTTGAACAACTCCTGCCAGACCTCCGTCTCGTCAACGTAGCGGTTCGGGGCGTAGGCGAGATTTCCGTATTCGCGGTCCGACCACGGGTGCAAGAGAACCCACTGGTAGGCAAGCGTGTCCTCGTGATCCTCAAACGGCTTCAGCTCCTCGTAGCGAACCCAGGGTCGACTGCTCGCCCTCTTCCTCTCGTCGTCCAGCATCGTGCCGGCGGGTTCCTCGAGCGAGCAGGTCGCGAAGACGGGCACCGGCATCGTCGATCCTCCCAGGCCCTTGGGCCCCATCAGGTGCTGGCAGAGCAGTTCCGCCGCGTCGCCCCAGTTACCGATGCCCCCCAGGACCACGATGGGATGGCTTCGCTCGCCGATCGAGTCGTCCCCGAGAGCACGCGTGTCGGCCATCAGCTGTTTGAGGTCCTCGATCAGCGCTTGGCGCAGGCTGTCGCGGAGCGCGTCGCCGTTCCTTTTCGTCCTTTTGCACGCGCCCACGAATGTCTGGTATTTGGTCAGCCTGCTCTTTGCCGGCAGCTGCTCGAGATCGGGGGCCCCCTCGACGGCACTCGTCAGCTCGGCGAAGAGCTCGCTTTGGAATATCTGGTCCAGGCCGAAGCTCTCGCGGGTCTCGCCGATCGCCTCGAGCAGCCAGGCGGCGAGCTGCACCGACGAGCTGGGCAGAGCCTTGGGGTCGCCACGGTCGTCGTCGATCATCACCACGACATGTCCCGCCCAAAGAGCTCGCCGCGCGAACTCGTGCAGCAGGCGGGTCTTGCCGAGCGGCTCGCGCCCCGTTGCATAGGCGATCAGGGCCTGAAGTTCGTCGCTGTCGTCGAGCAGGCGGTCGAACAGGCGCCCGAATCCCTGCCGGCCGCAGAAGACTGGCTCTCGCCAGAGGCCATAGCTGGCGATGCGCTTCACAGTCGCCGAGGAGACGGTGACGTCGATCGGGGCATGATCGGCCGGGACAACCGGTGCCATGTAGATGCTCGGCAGGGCCCAGGCGTGGTCGTCAGCAGGATCGTGCTGCTGCTGCATGAGACCGGCCCGACGCCCGTGGGTCATCGCCTCCACCAACCGTTCGCCGTTGCTGAGGGCGAGGCCGAACTTGCGGCTGAACAACCGGCAGACTGGGTCGGAGACCTTGCCGGCCATGCCGATCACGGTCGGTATCCCACCCATGACCAGCTCCGCCGCAAGTGAGTCCATGTGCTCGCCGGCCGCGGCGCTCTCACACCCGGTCAGCAACACCATCGACGGCGGCTCGTCGGCCGTCTTCAGCGCCCGTAACAGGCGACTGCCGCTGACCCAGCCGTTGGCGTCCATCTCGTCTCTCTGCAGTTTGATTTCACCTTTCCCACTCTCGTCGAGCCGTCCGTGGCTTACGAAGTGGACTATGTGAGGCTTGAACCTCTCGCATGCCTCCGCCAGCCGTGAAATCGTCACTTTGTCGACGATCAGGGAATCGATCGGGAAGCCGTCGCGCTCGACGCCACGCAGCAGCCCAATCACCTCCGCGCCGGGGCGAATGTCCGGATCGTTCAGATCGGCGCCGATCGCGAACAACACTCTCGCCGGAGCCGGATGGGGCGTAGTGCGGACCTTTTGCTCGTCTTTCCCCTTCTTCTTTTTCTCCGCATCGCTCACCAATCTGACCACGGCGACCGCGAGCTCGGGGTGAACACTGAGGAAGCCGGTGCCGTCGTGCATCGCCTCCCAGCTGAGACGGTGGAGGTCGTACTCCTCCGATGCCCAGGAAAGTGCAAGCTCCACAACCTTCACTTCACGCTCAGCGGCCCTGGCAAGGATGCGTGCCCAGATTTTCTGACCCAGGAGACAGTCGAACAGGTAACGCCCGAGCAACTCCACGTCGCCTCTTCTCAGGGAGTCGACTTCGAACCGCTCCATCAGGTCCCCGAGCTCATCCTCGTCACCATGAGTGAGACCGGCGTGCCGCGCGTCCTCGGACGGGAGGTTGGCATCGCAGGGAGCGATACGCGGAGAACCGCTCAGCGCCTTCATCGCGTGCGAACCAAGCGCCCGTCCTCCGGAGTCCAACCGCACCTCCACCTTTCGGGTGCCGTCGAGCGCGGGCGGCGACACCCTTATATGGACGCGCATCTCGTTACTGCCCTATGCGCCTCAAATTGAACCCGGACCCTCGGTCGATATCCGCCTGTGTCTCGTCACCCGTCGTCTCCCGCCTATTTTGGTAAAGAGTGGCGGCATGCTATATGGAATTCATGACACTTGAAATTCACTAAATACGAACTAGGGTGTAGGGCACAGCAAGTACGGTGAGTAGTGAGAACCTACCCTGCGGCCTTGCAACTGCGGGTGAGAACCTTGGTCAGGGTCGGGCCGCCGGTGAAGTCGAGGCGGGCGCGGGCGAAGGGGAAGACGGCGCCGGGGAAG
This sequence comes from uncultured Solirubrobacterales bacterium, assembly GCA_963799835.1. Taxonomy (GTDB): domain Bacteria; phylum Actinomycetota; class Thermoleophilia; order Solirubrobacterales; family 70-9; genus VAYN01. The sequence continues at coordinate 1,327,117 of CAWCYE010000002.1, read as the reverse complement.
CCCTTGGGGGCGGGGCAGCTGGCGCTCAGGTAGCTGCGGGTTCGCCCCTGGTGGCGGAACTCGCGCCGCAGCGTGAGGGAGATCTGGGTGACGAACGCGATTTCCGCCGTGACCTCCGGGAGGTTGGCCCTGAGGACCGTGCCGAAGGTGTCGCGATCGTGCTCGATCCGCAGCGGAAAGGTGTAGGAGGTCGGGATCGGATCGGTGCCATAGACATGGGCGAGGATGACCGGGCGGCCGTTTTCGGTGCCGTTGAAGGCGATCAACCTGCCCCTCGACGGGAACGGCGACTGCTCGGGGATGACGACATCGGCGCCGAAGTGGCCTTCGCCGACCTTGGCCGGCCCGCAGGCGCGCAGCGCGTCAACCGTGCTCGAAGGCTGGATCCGCTCGATGCGGCAGGTGGGCAGGCCGGCAAAGTCGAAGTGGCCGTTGCGGTTGATCGCGATCTCGATCCGCCGCAGCTGCGGCGGGGTGCTGCGGTCGGTGGTGATGACTTTCGCCCCGAATCTGACGGCGATCGGCGCGGTTCCGCTGCGGGGAAGCCTGGTCGGATTGATCTTGCCGGTGAAGGAGACGCGCAGGTCCCCGCGCTGGACGGTCTCAGCCGGGGCTTCGGCAATCGCCATCCCGAGGCAGAGCCCGGCGATCGCCAGCGCGGCGGGGACTCGGAGGCGGCGCCAGATCGGGGTGAGCGTCACGACCGGCCACTGACCGTCTAGGTGAACTGGGAGGGGTTGGCGGCGCAGTAGCGGAATTCGAACGAGAGCACCTCGTTGTTGGCCCGATTGGCCGTCTGGGTGAGCCGGACCGCCATCTTCTGGGCGCCGAACTTGTCGCCCTTGCGCAACTTTGTGGCGGTGGTCTGCAACAGGTCCGCCTCTTCGGAGATGAGCTTGAGCCAGCGGCCGAGCCGGGCGGCGTCGGCGGGCGGCTGGGGGACGGCGCGAAGCTGGGTCAGGGTCGTGCGAAGCGCCGCCGCGGCCTTGGCGAACTGCGCAGCGGCCGGCTTCAGCTGGTCGTTCCGCACCTTGGTCCGGACTCCCTTGAGGATCCTCGAGTTGGCTTCGGTGTTCGCCTTGCAGATCGGTTCGACCTGGGCGACGTAGGTCTCCCGCGTCTGTGCGGGGTCCACGGCCGCAAGAGCCGTGGACGAGAAGACGGCGATCGCCGCGATGCTGAAAGCGAGAAGCCTCATAGAGATGCCTTTCCTTGCCTGCCGGATGGCCAGGGCCGGAATCGAACCGGCGACACCACGATTTTCAGTCGTGTGCTCTACCAACTGAGCTACCTGGCCTGGGGCGCGGGTGCCCCACGCGCAGGAGCGAAGGCTAGCGGGCATCGGATGGTTGCGGCTGATTGCATTGGGGCGTGGTCGGGCCTCGCGCAGCGCTGGCGCTTCTCGCCGCCCTGGCGGCGGGGATCGCGGTCATGTCGGGGGGATCTGGGGCGGACCCGCGGACGCCGGCGGCGCTGCCGGGGATGCCGGCTCCCTTCCTCGGCACGGCCGTCGTCGGGAACGGTGGGCTGACGGCGGCGATCGACGCCTACGGTGATGTCGTCGACATGCGGGCGCCGGGACCGGCGGGAGAGGCACTGATTGAGAACCCGGCGGACAGACAGGCGGCCGGGAGCGTGTCGGCGCGAACCGGGATCGTGCCGCTGGTTCGAATCGGAGACGGGCCGGTGCGGCAGATGTGGGAGGCCGACTCGGTGCGGCAGCGCCACCTGGCGGGGACGAACGCGGTGAGGACGGTCGCGACCTTCCGGCTCGGCGCCAGGCGACCCGGTCTGGTGAAGGTTGAGATCACCGATGCGGCACGAGGGCAGAAGCTGGCGCGACTGGTCCGGCTGAAGGGACCTCCCGGAGTGGAGCTGACAGCGAGGCTCTCGATCGATGTCGAGCCGAGCGGATCGCGCGGCTGCGGGCAGGAACGGCGCGGGCGGGAGCTGGCGCTGCTCTGCTCGGCGCGAAGAGGGGCGGTCGAGGCGAAAGTCACGGGCTCCGCCGGCCGACAGGCTGATCGGATCGCCGTGAGAGCGCGCCGGCTCCTCGCTGCCGCGGCCGCCGGCGACCGGCGCTGGCTGGGCCGGGCTCGGTCACTCGGTCCGGGAGCGCCCCCCTGGGCGGAGCGGATGTACGGGCGCTCGCTGCTGGTCCTGCGGGCGCTGACGGACCGGCGCACGGGCGCTGTCGCGGCCGGGGCTCGCGACGGCTGGGCCTACGTCTGGCCACGGGACGCCGGCGCCGTCGCCCTGGCCTTCGCGGCGTCCGGCTACCCGGCCGAGGCTCGGAGCGTCGCCCGCTTCCTGCTCGGCCTCGATCTGAACGCCGCCGCTCGCTTCGGAGGCGACGGGACACCGGTTCCCGGCCGCGCGGCCCAGGGAGACGCGGCCGCCTGGGTCGCCGTGGCCGCCCGAGCCGCCGGCCTCGACCGCGGCACCCGTGCCACCGCATGGCGCGAGCGCTCCGACTACCAAGAGGGCGCGCCCGGCGACTACCTCGCCAACGCAATCACGGCCGCCGATGGGCCTCAAACCCACCTATATAGAGGGAAATCGGCCCATCGGCGATGGGAAGTGGGAATCGCGGCGGAGTTCGCCGGCGCCAGGGGGCTGGTTAGGCGGGCCGAGGAGCCGGACTCGGGGCTCGACTCAGCCGCGGCGTGGGCGGTGCGGCCGTTCTCCCAGCCGATGCTCTTCCCTCTCGTCCGGAAAACCCTGCTGCGACTGACCGATGAGCGCACTCGCTTTGGGATCACTCCCGCCGAGAGCTGGCCGGGCGTAGACCCCTGGACCGCGCCCACCGCCTGGACCGCCTGGAGCCTCGCCGCCCTCGGGGAACGCCGCCAGGCTCTGCGCCTCCTCACCGCCCTCCGCCGCGCTTCGACTCCGGCCGGAGCCCTCCCCGAGCGAGTCGACGCTCGCACCGGCATCCCCCGCTCCACCACGCCCCTGGCCTGGTCCCACGCCTTCGCGATCCTCGCGCTGCGTCGTTTTTGGCCCCTATCGGGGCCAAAAAGTCGCCATCGCGTTTAGGGCGCGGCCAGCGCTGCGGCGACCGCCTCCTCGGCGGACTCCGCTGGGACCACGCCGGGGGCGCCCTGCATACGCTCGCGCCCATCCAGCTCCCAACTGCGCAGCGCCACCACGGTGCGGCCGATCGCCCTCGCGAAGCCGATCTCCGAGAGCGTCCCCCACTCGCCTCCGATCGCGATCACGACCTCTCCTGAGCTGACGACGGCGAGGTTGCGGGCGTGGCCGATGCCGCTGGCGACCACCTGGGTGCAAAACGGGTTGGCTTCCTCCACCGAGTGCCCGGGGACGATCCCGATCGCCGTCCCACCCACCCCGGCGGCTCCCCGGCACGCCGCCTCCATCACCCCGCCTAGCCCGCCGCAGACGACGGCGACCCCAGCCTCCGCCAAGCCTCGTCCCACGTCCTCCGCCAGTCGCGCCAGCTCCGAGCCAAGCTCCAAGCGACTGGAACCGATGACGGCCACCTGACGCGCGCGCTCGGATGGGAGGGGGTGGGCCTCGCCGGAACCTCCCCGCAGTTCGTGACGGCGAGGCCCACCCCCTCCCATCACTGCGCTCCTTTCATCAGTCCCATCAGCTCCAAGGCGCCGGCCTTGTGCAGCGGTTCGTTGAGGTTGCCGCACTTCGGGCTTTGCACGCAGGAGGGACAGCCGGACTCGCACGGGCACTCGGCGATCAGCCGCTCGGCGTCGCCCAGCAGCCGCTCGAACTGCTCGAAGCCGCGCTGGGAGATCCCGACTCCGCCGGGATGGCCGTCGTAGATGAAGATCGTCGAGCGGCCGGTCTGGAAGTGGACGTTGGTGGAGAGGCCGCCGATGTCCCAGCGGTCGCACATCGCGATCAGCGGCAGCACCGCGATCTGGCCGTGCTCGGTTGCGTGCAGGGAGCCGAGCAGGGCCTCGCTCGGCAGCGCCCCGCTGAGCCGCTCCGGCAGCACGTACCAGAGCGCCTGGGTGACGAAGTTCTGCTCGGGCAGCTCCAGGGCGACGATGTCGATCGGCTCCTGCTCGGAGATCGAGACGCGCTGGAAGGCGATCACCTGCTCGGTGACGGAGACCTCGCCGAAGCTCAGCTGCACGCCGGCGACGTCGCGCCGCTCGTGCTCGCGCTCGATGTAGATCTCGGTCTCCTTTTTCGGCCGCGTGTACCAGTCGCCGTCGAAGGCCGAGACGACCGCCCGCCGCTCCTCGACGTCGAGCCGCTCGACCTCGTAGGAGCGGCCGAGGTGGAGGTAGACCGCACCCGGGTGGACCGTGGTGAAGGCCCGTTCGGCCTCGACCAGGCCCAGCATCTCCCCCGAGTCGCGCTCGATCACCGCGACCGAATCGGCCGAGGCCGAGCGCAGGGCGATCCGCGAGGCGACGAAATCGCTACGCCGCGGCAGCAGCCGGCCGCCGGCGCTGCGCAGCTCCCCGGCCGCCGCCAGCCGCCCCGCCCGCTCGCGCCAATCGCCGCCGAAGACCTCGGCGTCCTCGTCGGACAGCGGCAGCTCGTAGGCGGCCGCGACCATGTGCCGGGAGGCGATCTGGTCGTTGTCGTGATCCAGGATCGCCGCCTCCACCGGGCGCTCCAGGAACTCCTCCGGATGGCGGCAGAAGAACTGGTCGAGGGCGTCCTGGCCGGCGACGTAGACGGCGAGGCCGCGGCGGCGGCGCCCGGCCCGGCCCCACATCTGCCGCAGGCTCGCCACCGTCCCCGGGAAGGTGACGCAGATCGCCGCGTCCAGCTCGCCGACGTCGATCCCCAGCTCCAGCGCGTCGGTCGCCACCACCGCCAGCAGGTCGCCGGCGCTCAGCTTGGCCTCGATCTCCCGCCGCTGCTGCGGGGTGTAGCCGCCGCGATACGGGGCGATACGGGCCGCCAGCTCCGGCTTGCCGCGCCGCTCCAGGTTTTCGCGGGCGAAGCGCTGGATCAGCTCGATCCCGCGGCGGCTTTTGAGGAAGCAGATCGTCCGCACCCCCTGACTGACCAGCTCCGCCAGCAGGTCCGCCGCCTCCGAGAGCGCCGAGCGCCGCGTCCCGCTCGCCTTGTCGATCAGCGGCGGGTTCCACATCGCGATCTCGCGCCCCGCCCGCGGGGCGCCGTCGTCGTCGATCAGCTCGAACGGGGTCCCGACCAGCCGCTCCGCCAGCTCGACCGGGTTGGCGATCGTCGCCGAGGCGAGCAGGAAGCGCGGCTCGGAGCCGTAGGCCCGCGCCACCCGCCGCAGCCGGCGCAGCACGTTGGCGACGTGGGAGCCGAAGACGCCGCGGTAGGTGTGGGCCTCGTCGACGACGACCCAGCCGAGGTTGGCGAGGAAGTCCCCCCAGCCCTTGTGGTGGGGGAGCAGGCCGACGTGGAGCATGTCCGGGTTGGTGAGGACGAGGTTGCTGCGGCGGCGGATCGCCGGGCGCTCCTCGCGCGGGGTGTCGCCGTCGTAGATCGCCTCGCGCAGCCACGGGGGGCGCAGCAGGGCGAGCTTGCGGGCCTGGTCCTGGGCCAGCGCCTTGGTCGGGTAGAGGTAGAGGGCGCGGCGCTTGGGCTGGCGGGCGATGCCGTCGAGCACCGGCAGGTTGAAGGCGAGGCTCTTGCCCGAGGCGGTGCCGCTGGTGATCGCCAGGTTGGAGCGCGCGGCCGCCTCGAAGGCCTCGAGCTGGTGCGTGTAGAGGCTCTCGATGCCGGCACGCCGCAGCGCCTCAGCCAGCCCCGGATCGAGCGCCTCCGGCAGCCCCACCGGGCGCGCCCGGCGCTCGCCTTCGGCGCTCTCGGCGACGATCCGCCCGTCGCGGCGGGCGGGGTCGATCGCGATCGACCACGGCGTCTCCAACAAGCTAGATCCGCGCCCCATCAGGCGGCGCTCCGTTGCGGCCGGACGATCCGGCCGGCCACCCGCATCGCCTGCAGCGACGAGCGGTCGTGGATCCGGAGGACGTCGGCGCCCTCGCGGACCGCCAGCGTCACCGCGGCCACCGTCCCCCACTCGCGCTCGGCGGGCGGCAGCCGCTCCTCCCAGGACCCCGCCAGCACCGCGCCGATGAAGTCCTTGCGCGAGAGCGAGACGTACAGCGGCAGGCCGAGCGAGCGCAGCTCGCCGAGCCGGCGCAGGATCTCGAGGTCCTGCTCGGGACTGAGGTCGAAGTCAAGTCCGGGGTCGATCGCGATCTGCTCCTCCGCGACTCCAAGCTCCCGGGCAAGCTCGACTCTCCCCTCGAACCAGGCGCGCAGGTGGTCGACGACGTCGCCGTACTCGCGCCAGGGGCGATCGACCCGCGGCGGCCCCTCGATGTGCATCAGCACGTAGCCGGCGCCGGTCTCGGCGAGAAGCCCGAACATTTCCTCCGACCCCCCCGAGATGTCGTTGACGACCGTCGCCCCGGCCGCCAGCGCCCGCCGGGCCACCTCGACCGAGAAGGTGTCGGCCGAGACCGGCACGCCGGCGCCCCCGGCGTCGCTGCCCGCCGCGACCAGCCCCTCGACCGCCGGCACCAGCGCCGCCGCCTCCTCCTCGGCCGCCACGGGCGGTCCGCTCCGGGCCGCCACCGCGCCGACGTCGATCATCTCGAACCCCGCCTCCACCAGCGCCCGGCCATCGGCCACCGCCTGCTCGGGCGTGCCGCTGCGCGCCCCCTCGAACATCGAGTCGACGGTGACGTTGACGATCCCCGCCCCCAGCGGCTGCTCCAACTCCAGCGTCCTGTCGGTCAACCGCCATCTCATGGTCGCTACGGTAGCGAGCGGCCGATGGCACTGAGATGCGTCTATACCGACCTCGACGGGACCCTGCTCGGCAGCGGCAGCTCGCTCTTCCGCGACCCCGACGGCGGCTTCTCGCTCGCCCAGGCGCGGGGCCTGGAGGCCTGCCACCGGGCCGGCGTGGAGGTAGTGATCATGTCCGGGCGGCGCGAGCCGCAGGTGCACGAGGCGGCCCGGCTGCTCGGCCAGACCTCCTACATCTACGAGGCCGGCTGCGCCTTCGCGATCGACGGCGAGACGACCCTGATGACCGGCGAGATGGTGCCGAACGAGAACGGCACCGTCTTCGAGCAGATCGAGGCGCGGGGCATCCCGGCGATGCTGTTCGAGCACTTCGAGGGGCGGCTGGAGTACCACTCGCCCTGGCACCACGGCCGCGTCCTCTCCCACCTCTTCCGCGGCAAGGTTGACGTCGACGAGGCCAACGCGCTGCTCGGCGAGCACGGGGACGACGACCTGCGGCTGCTCGACAACGGCGCGATCGGCAGCCGGATGGCGACCGTGGAGGGCCGCACGCACGCCTACCACCTGGTGCCGCGCATGGTCAGCAAGGGGGCCGCCGTCGCCGCCCACGCACGCGCCCGCGGCTACGACCCGGCCCGCTGCATCGCGATCGGCGACTCGGTCGAGGACCTCGAGGTGGCGTCGGCGGTCGGCCGCTTCTTCGTCGTTGCCAACGGGCCCGAGCACGACCCCGGTCTGCGCGAGGCGATGCCGAGCTGGGACAACGTCACGGTCACCGACGGCAGCATGGGAGACGGCTTCTACGAGGCGGTCGTCTCCACCCTGATGGAGCGGCGCTGAGCAGTCATTAGTATCGGTTCGGCCCGCAGTTCAAGCCTGAGAGAGGGAGAGAAGTGTCGTCCGATACCGCAACCGTCGCCGAGCAGGAGTACCTGGAGATCATGTTCTGGCTCGAGGAGGCCGGGCTGCCGATGACCGGCGCCAACATCGCCCGCGCGATGCAGCTCTCCCCGCCGACCGTGCACGAGATGGTCGGCCGCCTGATCGAGGACGGTTACGTCGAGCGCAACCCGAACAAATCGCTCGCCTTCACCGAGTCCGGTCGCGAGCACGCCAGCCACATCGTCCGCCGCCACCGGATGATCGAGCGCTTCCTCACCGACGTCCTCGGCATCCCCTGGGACGAGGTCCACGAGGAGGCGGAGCGGATCGAGCACGCCATGTCGCCGGTCCTGGAGGAGCGGATGCGGGCGGCGATCGGCGACGCCACCACCTGCCCCCACGGCCACCCGATCGTCGAGGGCGTGCGCGAGCGGGGATCGCTGCTGGCCGACGTCGAGGTCGGGGCCGACGTCACCGTGCTGCGCTTCGAGAACGAGGCCGAGGAGCTGCTGCACTACCTCAAGGACGCGGGGCTCTACCCCGGGCTGGAGGGCAAGGTCGAGGACTCCGACTCCGAGCGGGTGACAATCGCAGCCGGAGAGGCGCGGCACGAGGTCAGCCGCAGCGTCGCCGAGACCGTCTCGGTCCGCGCCGACCCCGCACCGCCGCCCCGGGCGGCGATCCCGGAGCAGCTGGTGCTGTCCTCGGATCGTTACGGGCGGTAGGCCGCCCGGTCTCGCTACTTACTGAGGGACCTCCATGGTGATGATCGGGGCCGAGGTGGGAGCCTCGCTGCCGCCGCTCGGCTCGGTGGTGACCATCACCGTCTCGACGCCCTCCATGTCGGCGATCATGGTCGAGGCGCGGCCTTCGCGGTCGGGGACGAACAGGGCCGGGACAGCCTCGATTTCGCCGTCGCGTTCGACCCATGCCTCGAGCACGCGGCCGTCGGGAAGCTGCTTGACGTTGGCCAGGCGCAGCGTCCCTCCGTCCCCTTCGCTGACCATCTTCGCGGTGACGCCGGGGGGCTGCCCGGCGACGATGGTGGTCGTGCCGCCTTCGCCCGAACCGTCGCTGCCGATCTGATAGCCGGCCACGGCTACCGCGACCAGGGCCACCGTGGCGAGGCCCGCCAGGGGCCGCCAGCCGAGCGAGCCGGATCCCAGCCGCCGCACCCAGCCCGGGGAGCGACGCCGAGCGCCCCCGGTCTGCGCCGAGGAGGCCCGGGCGTCGGCACGCACCTCCTCCATCAGCCGCCCTCGCAGCTCGCGCGGGGGCTCCAGCCGCTCGACCGACTCCGGCAGCGAGCGGGCCGCCGGGGTCAGCCAGCGCAGCTCCGAGCGGCAGCGTTCGCACCCCTCGACGTGGCGCTCCAGCTCCGCCGCCTCGCCGGGCTCGAGCGCGCCCAGCGCGTAGGCGGCGATGTTCTCGTTGAAGCGGTCGTGTTCGGTCTCGGTCATGCCAGTCCCTCCGCAAGCTCGCCGCGAATCTTCTCCAACCCCAACCGCATCCGTCCCTTCACCGTGCCTAGCGGCACTCCGAGCATCCGCGAGATCTCCGACTGGCTGAAGCCGCCGAAGTAGGCCAATTCGATCACCTTCGACTGCTCGCCGGGCAGCTGCCCGAGCGCGCCGCGCACCTCGCTCGCGGTCTCGTGCCGCATCGCCTCCTCCTCGGTTCGCTCGGCGGCCGGGCGCTGCTCGAGGATCGCCTCGTCGTCGAGGGTCAGCTTCGGCGCCCTGCCGGCCCTGCTGCGGAGCGCGTCGATGGCACGGTTGCGGACGACGCTCAGCATCCACGAGCGGACGCTGCCGCGGGTCGGGTCGAAGCGGGCGCCGCTGCGCCAGATCGAGATGAACGCTTCCTGGGTGACGTCCTCGGCGGCCGCCCGTTCGCCGACGATCCTGTACGCCAGCGAGTAGGCGACGCCGCCGTGGCGGTCGTAGAAGACCTCGAAGGCCGCGGGGTCCTTTTCCCCGATCAGCGGCATCAGCTCCTCGTCCGCCAGGCGCTCGGCCTTCTCTCGTCTCACGCTCATCTCAGCCTCATCTGCCCGCCATCCTCGACTTCTACGCGATGAACGGTTCCACGGCCTTCAGCACCTGCGCTTCGTCGAGCGTCGGGTCGAAGGCCTCGGGGGACGGTTCTTCGGAGTTCTGCAGCCGGATCGCCGCCGCGTGGCGGGCCTCGACCTGGACGATCGTGCCGGCCGCGCCCAGGACTTCCTTGGACTTGATCGCCGGCGCCGCCCCGTTGTAGGCGCTGACCCCGGTGTCCTCGAAGACCTGCGCCAGTTTCAGGAAGCCGGCCGTGTCGCTGTATGGGAAGTCGAACTTCGGTTCGGGGACCGGCTTGCCGCCGAGCTGCTTGACCGTCGCCTTCAGCGCCTCGACGTGCTGCTTCTCGTCGTCGGCGAGGAGGGCGACCAGGCTCTTCAGCTCTCCCTTCGCCATCGCCCGGCTCTTGGCTTCCTCGTAGAAGGTCGCCTCCAGGTACTCGAGGGTGAGGGCGAAGTTGACGATCTCGATGTCGCCGCCCCCCGACGTCGCCAGTGCCTGGCGGACGTAGGGGCCGACCATGAAGGTGCCGTAGACGGCGCCGGCCGCGAGCGCTCCCTTGAGGATCACCTCGCCGCGGGAGAGGTCGCCGCTGTCATCGGCGATCTCGACGCCTGCGAGCTCCGGATTCGCCAGTTCGGTGTGGTTCATTGCCTTCTCCTTTCGCTTTTTCCGCCGGCTCAGCCGACGATGAACGGTTCGACCGACTCGAGGACGGTCTTGGCGTCGGCCGGCTTGGCGAACGCCCCGTCGGGGGTGATCGACTTGCCGAGCAGGGTGTTGAGCGCGGCGGCGTGCCTGCCCTCGACGCTGTGGATCGCCAGCGCCGACGCCAGCACTTCCGGGCTCTTGATGTTGGTCGCCTGGCCGAGGTAGGCGGCGGCGCCGACGTTCTCCACCGTCCCGGCCAGTTCGAGCACCGACTTGGCGCTCTTCAGCGGGAATTCGGTTTTCGGTTCCGGCGCCGGCTTGCCGCCGAGCTGCTTGACGGCGGCCGTCAGCGCGGTGACGTGCTCGGCCTCCTCCTCGCCGAATTTGCGGATCGTCGCCAGGTCGGTGCCCTTGAAGAGACCGCTCTTGACCACGTCGGCGTAGAAGGCGGCCTCCAGGTACTCGAGGGTGAGGGCGTAGTTGAGGATGCCGACGTCCCCCTTGCCGAACTGATCGGTTTCGGTTTCGCTGGTGTCGCCTTGCGGCATCGCGGCGCTCGTGGTCGTGCCGCTGTCGTCGCCGCAGGCGGCCAGGAACGCGGCGGCCGCGGCGGAGCCGCCGCCGAGGGCGATGAACCTGCGGCGGGAGACCGGGTCGGCGACCGCTCGGGCGACGGCGCTGCGCGCCGGCGGTGCCGTGGTCTCGGGTTGCGTGCTCTCAGCCATGTCCTCGCCTCCTGGGTCGTTTTCGCTTCTGGTGGACCCCTACGGGAGGGACGGGGCGGCCGGATCAAAATCGGTCGCGGTGATCCGAATCGCCGGGGTGGGCGTATCCGAGAGCATGAGATTCAGAGCGGCCCTCTTCCCGATCGTCGCCGCCGCCCTGCTGGCCGGCTGCGGAGGCGGCTCGTCTTCCTCCGATGACTCGACGGCGTCAGGCTCGGCCTCGGACGGGGGCGCCAAGTCGGTGAAGATCGTCGACTACGTCTACAAGCCGGCGAACCTCACCGTGCCGGTCGGGACCAGGGTCAGCTTCGCCAACGAGGACTCGACCCCGCACACGGCCACCTCGAAAGAGCAGGGCGCCTTCGACAGCGGCAGCGTCGGCACCGGCGAGACCGGCGCCGTCACGCTCGGTGAGGCCGGGAGCTTCGAGTACTACTGCGCGTTCCACCCCTTCATGAAGGGCACGATCACGGTCGAGTGAGCGGGCTCAGGCCGGCGTGCCGGCGCGCAGCCGCCCGAGCGCGGCCGCGATCCGGGAGACGCCCTCGGCGGTCCGCTCCGCGGGCACCGGGGCGAAGGAGAGCCGCAGGCTGTTGCGGCCGCCCTCGATCATGAAGTCGGGGCCGGCGACGAAGGTCGCCCCCTCGGACTTGGCCTCGGCGAGAAGCGCCACCGTGTCGGTTCCCTCGGCGAGGTCGAGCCAGAGGAAGTAGCCGCCGTCGGGGACGACGAACTCGGCCTCGGGGATCTGCTCGCGAAGGGCCGCGACCAGAGCGTCGCAGCGCTCCTTCAGCGCCCCCTTGACGAAGGCGATGTTGCGGTCCAGCTCGCCGGAGCGGCAGAGGTCGAGGACGATCGACTCGGCCAGCATGTTCGGCGAGATGTAGATCTCGTTCGCGCGTTTCGCCAGCTTCGCGATCTCCTCGGCGGGGCCGGCGAGGTAACCGACGCGGACCCCTGGGCTGACCGTCTTGGAGAAGGAGGACGCGTGGACGACGCGGCCGGCGCGGTCCAGTTCGAGCATCGTCCCCAGCGGCTCGCCTTCGAAAGGCAGCTCGCGATAGGGGTCGTCCTCGAAGATCCAGAACCCGTGCTCGGCGGCCAGCTCGACCAGCCGCGCCCGCTTCTCCGAGGAGAGCGTGCAGCCGGCCGGATTGTGGGCGTTGGGGATGACGTGGGCGAGCTCGATCGGCCCCGCCGCCAGCGCCTCTTTCAGCGCCGTCACGTCAAGCCCGTCGGCCTCCAGCGGCACCGGCACCAGCTCGACCCCGATCTGCTGCAGGAGCAGCAGCGTGCGGTCGTAGGTCGGCTGCTCGACGACGACCCGGTCGCCGGGCGAGAGCAGGTGCTGGAAGAGCATCGCGCCGGCCTCCAGCGACCCGTTGGCGATCATCACCTGGGAGGGATCGAGCCCATCGTGCCGCTCCGCGACCCACTCGCACAGCCCCGGGTGCCCGATGCCGGTCCCGTAAGAGAGTGCCTTTTCCCAGTCCTCGGCCAGCGCCCGCGCCGCCGCGTCCCGCACCGCCTCGTGGGGCAGGATGTCGGCGCTCGGAGCGCCCCTCGCAAACGAAATCGTGTCGCCGGCCATACGCCACCGACCCTAGCAACGCCCGCCGCCCTGTCGACCCCCGCCGCGGCGCCAATCCGGGGGCGAATCCAGGCGTGTCTGAGCTTAGGGGTCCATATGACCCCGGTTCCTCAGACACCCCCCAAGGACGGGCGGGCGCGGGGGGTGGGAGACGGCGCGAGGCGGGAGCGGGCGCTGGCCGAGCTGGCAACGCGGCAGCATGGGGTCGTGGCGCGGCGTGAGTTGGTCGCGCTCGGATTTGGGGATGAGGCGATCAAGCTCCGACTGGAGGCCGGCAGGCTCAGCGTCCTCCATGAAGAGGTCTATGCGGTCGGGCACCGCCGAATCGGAAAGCGGGGGCACTGGTGGGCAGGGGTGCTTGCCTACGGCGACGGGGCGTTGCTGAGCCACCGGAGCGCGGCGGAGCTTTGGGGATTCGGGCGGCAGCGCAGGCCGGTGGAAGTGACGGCGCCGCGCGGCAGACAGGGGATCGACCGGCGACCGGGGTCTGGATCCATCGCTGCCGGCTCTATCCGGAGGACCGGGTCGTCCGCGACGAAATCCCGGTCACCACTGTCGCCCGCACGCTCTTCGACCTCGCTGAAGTGGACGACGAAAGCCGCCTTCGCCGCGCCTGGGAGGAGGCCGACCGGCTCCGCTTGCTGCGACTGCAGGCCGTCGAGGAGGTCTGCGAGCGGGGATACGGCCGGCGGGCCCTGCGGCCGATCCGCCGCCTGCTCGCCGAGGCGGGCGCGCCCGCCAGGAGCCGTTCGCCGCTCGAGGACCGTTTCCATCGTTTCCGCGAGGCGCACCGGCTTCCCGCTCCGGTCACCAACGTCACCGTCCTCGACCACGAGGTCGACGCCCTCTGGCCGCGGGCCCGTCTCGTCGTCGAGATGGACAGCTGGGAATTTCACCGCCACCGCGCCGCCTTCGAGCGCGACCGCGCCCGCGACACCGATCTCCTCCTCGCCGGCTATCGCACGATCCGCCTCACCCACCGCCGCCTCGACGAAGGCGCCGCTCTCGCCGCGCAGATCCGGGCCCTCCTGGAGGAGCCGTCGTCCAAGCCAAGCACGCTGGGATAGGGAATTCGTCCTCCCCCCGTCCACGCCGTCTCCCGAAGCCCACGGGCACCATAGGATCGCGCCCATGGCGAGGGCTTCTGGGGGGATTTGCGGACGAGCGCTGCTCATGGCAGGCGCGCTGTCACTCCTCCTCGCGACCGGAATCTTCCTCCACAGCGCCAGGGGAGACGTCCCTTCCACCGAAGACCCGGCGGAACGGCTGGTGCTGCGCCTCCACGACCTGCCGCCTGGGTTCTATCCGTTCGACACGAGCGAGAGTGCCGGCCGGGAATTCGTCTGCGAACCGCTGCAGCCCGCGGAGCCTGGCCCCGGGCTCCAGAGATTCACCGAGCGCTTCTCGCCGGCTGGTTGCATCGGGGCGTACCTGCGCAAATATCGGGTTCCGGGCGTGGGACCGACCTCGGCCTTCGTCGGCACCGGAGCTATGGATGTCGGCAGCGACGCGGCGGCGACCTCGGGTTTCGCTCTCGCCGCCCAGCTGCTCCACAGGCTCGTCGATGACGATCCGTTGGAGGAGGTGACGCCCCCGGAGACGGTCGGGGTTGTCACTCGACTCTTTCACTGGAGGGACATCCCTGACTTCCTCGGCACCGGCGACCAGAGCTCGTTCGTCGTCTGGCGCTCCGGCAACGTCCTGGCTGCGACCTTCGCGGCGGCCAACTCGCTCGCGGTGAGCGACCGGATCGCGCTCGACCTGGCCCGGCGCCAGCAGGCCCACATCGAAAATCCGACCCCCTACACGGAATCCGAACGGGACTTCAGTGAAGTGGGGCTCGACGATCCCAGCCTGAAGTTGCCGATCTACTGGCTGGGTCGCCGCTTCGCGCCTGGGCACGGTCTCCCCACCGCCAGATTGGAAAGTGGTGTTCCCACGAACGGATCTTTCGGGTTGCCAGGACGGAAGCTGTCACTCCAGTACAGCCACGCAATCACGATTGACTCCTGGAGGGAGCCGGGTTGGAAGCGGTTCGTCGCCACCGCTTCACCCGCAGTTGAGGTGCGGAACCGCCGGTGCACGAAAGCAATCGAGGTCGCCCTTCCCCGTGGCCACGCCACCGTCCTTGGCAGCTACCGCCGCGACTTCGACGTCTGCCCGGAGAGGCCGCCGAACCGTTACTTCGCGATCGTCCGCATCGACGGCTTGGTCGCCGCGGTCAATTTCGCGAGCTGCAAGGCCTGCCTCCCCCTGGCGCCCGGCCCCTACAACTCGCTCAAAGGGATGAGGGCGATCGTCCGCGGGCTGCAGCTCCGGCCCAAGCCGGTCTACCCAGCTCCGGCGCAGCCCTAGCCGCGCAGGATCTCGACGGCGATCGCGGCCGCCTCGGTCGGGCTCTGGCCCACCCGCACGCCCTTGGCCTCGAGCGCTTCCTTCTTCGCCTGCGCGGTCCCCGAGGAGCCGGAGATGATCGCGCCGGCGTGGCCCATCTGCTTGCCCGGCGGCGCGGTGAAGCCGGCGATGTAGGCGACTACCGGCTTGGAGATCTCGGCCGCGATGAACTCGGCCGCGCGCTCCTCGGCGTCGCCGCCGATCTCGCCGACCATCACGATCAACTCGGTCTCGGGGTCGGCCTCATACAGCTTCAGGATGTCGATGAAGTCCGAGCCGACGATCGGGTCGCCGCCGATGCCGACGATCGAGGAGTTGCCAGCGCCGGCCTGCTTCAGCTCGTTGCCGATCTGGTAGGTCAGCGTCCCCGACTTGGAGACGACGCCGATCGAGCCGGGCTCGAAGAACTGGGCGGGGATGATGCCGACGTTGGCCTTGCCCGGCGAGAGCACGCCCGGGCAGTTCGGCCCGATCAGCCGCACCCCGGCCCCCTTCGCCTTCCAGTAGGTCCTCAGCATGTCGAGCACGGGGATTCCCTCGGTGATCGCGATCACCGTGTGGACGCCGGAATCGATCGCCTCGTCGATCGCCGGCGCCGCGAACCGCGCCGGCACGAAGATCATCGAGGTGTTGGCGCCCGCCTCCTCGACCGCCTCCTCGATCGAGTCGAAGATCGGCACGCCCTCGACGTCCTGGCCGCCCTTGCCGGGCGTCACCCCGGCGACCAGATCGGTGCCGTAGGCGCGGTTGCGCATCCCGTGGAAGGTGCCCTCGCGGCCGGTCAGCCCGGAGACGACCAGCTTGGTCTCCTCGCCGACGATGATGCTCACGACGCGCCCCCAGCCAGCTCGACGACGCGCCGCGCGGCGTCAAGCATCGTCTTCTCCTGGTGCAGGTTCGGCAGGTTCGCCTCGGCGAGGATCTTCAGCCCCTCCTCGGAGTTGGTCCCGTCCAGGCGCACCACCAGCGGCACCCCGAGGTCGAGCTGACCCGAGGCGGTGACGATCCCGTTGGCGATCTCGTCGCAGCGGGTGATGCCACCGAAGATGTTGAAGAGGATCGCGGTGACCTTCTCGTCGGAGACGATCACTTCCAGAGCGTTGACGATCGCCTCGGCTTTGGAGCCACCGCCGGCGTCGAGGAAGTTGGCCGGAGCGCCGCCCGCCTGGGCGACGACGTCAAGCGTCGACATGCAGAGTCCGGCGCCGTTGGCGAGGATGCCGACGTTGCCGTCGAGCTTGACGTAGGTGAGGCCCTTCTCCTTGGCCATCGCCTCCTGCGGATCCTCGACCGTGTCGGCGATCTCGGCCAGGTCCTGGTGGCGGAAGAGCGCGTTGCCGTCGATCGTCGCCTTGGCGTCGAGGGCGATGACCTCGCGGCCGGTGGTGACGATCAGCGGGTTGACCTCGATCAGCGTCGCGTCCTCCTCGCTCGCCACCTCGGCCAGCTTCACCAGCACCGCGGCCGCCTCGTCGAGCGCGTCCTCCGCCAGCCCGGCCTGCTCGACGATCGCCCGCGCCGCAACTGCGTCGAACTCGCGCTGCGGGTCGATGTGGCGCTTGACCAGCGCGGCGGGGTCCTCGGCGGCGACCGCCTCGATGTCCATGCCGCCCTTCGCCGACACCATCGCCAGAAGCTTCTTCTCGCCGCGGTCGAGGATCACCGAGGCGTAGTACTCCTCGGCGATGTCCGAGCCGCCCTCGACCCAGACCCGCTCGACCCGGAAGGGGCCCTCGCCATGCGGGCCGACGATGTCCATGCCGAGGATCGCGCCAGCGTGGGTGCGTGCCTCCTCGGCGTCGGCGGCGATCTTGATCCCACCCGCCTTGCCGCGACCGCCGATCAGCACCTGGGCCTTGATCGCACACGGGTAGCCGATCCGCTCCGCCGCCGCGACCGCGTCGTCGACCGTCGCCGCGACCTCGCCGCTTGGCACGGCGATCCCGTGCTTAGCGAACAGCTGCTTTCCCTGGTACTCGAGCAGATCCATGAGGAGGCGCCCGTGGGCGCGGTCGCGGACCCTATCCGAGATCGATCCGGACTCGCCCCGCGGCAAGGGTGACCCCCTCGCCGGGGGGCGCTTGGCATAATGCCGCGCCTCGCATGGCCCTTCCCGCTCTCAAAACCATCAAATGGGTTACGACCGATTGCTACGGCACCCTGATCGACTGGGAGAAAGGGATCGTCGAGGCCTGCAAGAAAGAGGCGGCCAAAGACGGCTTCAGCTTCGAGGAGGGACCCTTCCTGGCCCGCTTCATGGAGGTCCAGGCCGAGATCATGGCCGGCTCCTACGAGCTCTACGCCGAGGTCTTGCGGCGGGCGATCGTCAAGGTCGCCGGCGAGCTGGGCTGGGAGGTCGAGCCCTCACGGGCCCAATTCCTGCCCAACAGCGTCGCCTACTGGCTGCCCTTCCGCGAGGCCAACGCGGCGATGGACCGGCTCGGCAAACGCTACGACGTCGGGATCATCTCCAACATCGACGACAAACTGCTCGGGATCTCCCGCCGCCACCTGCGGACCGAACTCGACCTGGTCGTCACCGCCCAGCAGGTGCGCAGCTACAAGCCGGACCCGGTCCACTTCAAAGAGTGCGCGCGGCGGATCGGCGGCAAGAAAGGCTGGGTCCACATCGGCTGCGATTACACGACCGACATCGCCCCGGTGCTGAAAATGAACGTGCCGGTGATCTGGGTCAACCGCCATGGGGAGAAACTCGAAGGCCGCAAAGCCCCCAGCGCGACGGTCAAAAACTTCCGCGACGCGGCGAAAAAGCTCGGCGCGTCCTGAGCGTCTTCTAGCGTTCCCTGCGCAACTCCGGCAGCAGGCCCGGTTTCGGGGGGCAGGCGCCACCCGATGATCATGTTCTCGCACCCCAGGACACAACTGCGTGCCCTTGCGGCAGCGCGCTTCGCGCTGGCGCTCGCCATGCTGGCCTTGATCGCCAGCCTCGCCGTCGCGGGCGCGAAACGCGCCCAGGCGGCCCCAGGCTCCACCCAGGCAGCTTCAGGCCGTACCCAAGCCTCCAGCAAGGCCGGCGCCTCGGCCGCGCAGAGCCCGAGCTTCGTCGTCATCCAGACCGACGACCAGACCCTCGACAGCCTCTACGCATCCTTCACGCCACTGGGCGGCGGCCCGATCCCGGCGATGCCGAATACGCTCGGGCTGATCGCCGCCCGCGGCGTCACCCTCAGCCGGTACTACGTCCCCTACCCCCTCTGCTGCCCCTCCCGGGTCAGCCTGTGGACGGGTCGCTACGCGCACAACCACAACGTGCGCGGGAACGTCCAGCCCGAAGGCGGCGCCAGCGGCTTCTCGTTCCGCCAGGGGTTCAGCCACAACGTCGCCACCTGGCTGCAGGGGGCCGGCTACCGGACGATCCACGTCGGCAAGCACCTCAACGGCTACGGCGACGAACCCTTCGACAACGGCACGGTCGTGCCGCCCGGTTGGGAGGCCTGGCACTCGGTCCTCAAGGCCGACACCGACCACTACTTCTACGGCTACAGGCTGAACGACAACGGCGTCATCGACGGCCCCTTCGGAGACTCCGGCAGCTGGGACACCCGCGAATACGGAGAAGTCGACGACTTCGGCTGCCCGTCCGCCCCGCTGAACGGCCTGCCCTGCCTCTACCAGAGCGACGTCCTCAGCCGCATCGCCTCCGAAGAGCTTGCTGGGACCGCGCCGGAACGGCCGTTCTACCTCCAGCTCGACTACACCGCGCCGCACGGGGACTTCCGCCGGCCTGCCGGCCCCGAGCCGGCGCCGCGCCACTACGACACCTTCTCGGGCGCGGCACTGCCGCACGACCGCGCCCAGGGGGTGAACGAGGGCAACGTCGCCGACAAGCCCCGCTTCATCCGCGAAGCCTCCTACCTCTCCCCCTCCGAACTCCACACCTACCGGGTCTACTACCAGAAGCAGCTGGAGTCGCTGCGCGCGGTCGACGAGGGCGTCAAACAGGTGATCGACACGCTCGGCGCCCTGGGGCGGCTCCGCAGCACCTACGTCATCTTCACCTCCGACAACGGCTTCTTCTTCGGCGAGCACCGTCTAACCGGCGGCAAGTTCCTCGCCTACGAGGCCTCGACCCACGTGCCGTTCCTGATCCGCGGCCCCGGCATCAAACCGGGAGGCACGACCGGCGAGCTGGCCGCCAACGTCGACATCGCGCCGACCATCCTCGAGCTCGCCGGCGTCAAAGCGGACAAAAGCATCGACGGTCGCTCCCTGGTGCCCTACCTCAAGGACACCAGCCTGCGGAGCCGGCGACCGATCCTCTTCGAGTCCTTCGTCGAGACCAGCGACGTCGAAGCGCACGGCGGCGACCCGTCCGCCCTGAGCGCCCCCGCCCGGAGAAACCCCGGTGCCACGGCCTCGATCGTGGCACCGCCGAAGGACTACCAGGGGATCCGCCTCGGCCCCTACAAGTACATCGAGTGGCCGAACGGCGAGAAAGAGCTCTACGACATCACCACGGACCCCTACGAGCTCAACAACATCGTCCGCGACCGGAACCTCCGCCCGCTCCGCAATTTCCTCCACAACGAGCTGCTCCGCCTGCGCGAATGCTCGGGCAGGTCGTGCCAGGAAGTGGCGCCCAAATTCCCGCTCACCCGGGACGAACAGAAGAAGAAGAAACGGGAACGGGAAAAGCGGGAACGCGAACGGGAACGGCAGGAAAAAGAAGCGAAAAACAAATAGCTGAGGTGGGTTGAGGGGGAGCCGTGAGCCCCTCCCCCTGAGGCCGTCGCGCAGCTGGGTCGGTGGCCAGGGTTCGGAACGTTGGTCCTTGAGCCTCATGGGGAGGGGCTCACGGCTCCCATCCACGCCGACTCCGCAATGAACTGGCAGCCCTCGGGCTGCTGCACGCAGAGGAGCTAAGAAAGCAAACGACCCGCCGGAGCAGGTCGAGGCTGGTGAAGTGGGGAACCACCCCACAGGCGACTGAGACTCGCTGCAGACAATAGCATTCTGCGTTCATCGGAGCTTAACGGGCCGCTTCTGGCTCTCCCGTCAGCAGGAGCTCTGTTGAGGGCGGGGTCGGTAGGTCTCTGAAAAGGCTCCACAACTCGTTGCGTATTCCTCGCGCCGCAGGCGCGATCCTCATTGCACCGGCTCTGCCGGTGCTGCCTTTTTCAGGGGCCTACCGACCCCGCCATCGGCCAGCGCTACTCGATGACCGCGATGACGTCCCCGCTGCCAACCGCGGCACCCTCTGAGACGTTGAGGGACGTCACTTTGCCCGCGCGGTGGGCGGTGATCTCGTTCTCCATCTTCATCGCCTCGATCACGCAGACCAGGTCGCCCTCGGCGACCTCGGCGCCCTCGGCGACGGCGACTTTGAGGACGGTGCCCTGCAGGGGCGAGGGCAGCGACTCGCTGGAGGCCGCGGCGGCACCGCCTGCCTTGCGCTCCCGCTTCGGTGGCTTCTTGCCGCCGGCCGGGGCGGCGGCACCCGCGACGGCCTCGCCGATCACCTTGACGTCGAAGAGCTTGCCGGAGACCTCGACCTTGTAGTCGCGGGCGAGCAGCTCGGCGCCGTCCTCCGTCGCCAGTGCCGAGGCGGCGGCCTCAGGGGCCGTCGACTTCAGCCAGTCGCGGTCCTCCATCAGGTCGCGGCAGGTCTCCCCCCCGCCCACTGCTCGGTCGCCAGGATCGCCGCGTGGAAGGAGATCAGGGTGGTGAGGCCGCCGACCTCGTACTCGCCGAGGGCGCGCAGCATCCGCCGGGTCGCGTGCTCGCGGTCGACGTCCCAGACGATCAGCTTCGCCACCATCGGGTCGTACATCGGCGTCACCTCGGAGCCGGCTTCGACCCCGGAGTCGACCCGCACCCCGGGCCCGGCCGGCTCGCGGTAGGTGGTGATCGCGCCCGGCGCCGGAGCGAATTTCTTGTGGGCGGCCTCAGCGTTGATCCGGCACTCGATCGCGTGGCCGCGAAGCTCGACCTCGTCCTGGGTGACGCTGAGCGCCTCGCCGGCGGCAACCAGGACCTGCTCGCGGACGATGTCGATGCCGGTGACCATCTCGGTCACGCAGTGCTCGACCTGGACCCTGGTGTTCATCTCGAGGAAGAAGTAATCGTCGCCGACCTGCAGCCCCTCGACCGTGCCTGCGCCGCGATAGCCGACGGCGGCCGCGGCGTCGGTGGCGATCTTGCCGATCCGCTCGCGCATCTCCTCGTCGACGCGAGGGCCGGGAGCCTCCTCGATCACCTTCTGGTGGCGGCGCTGGATCGAGCAGTCGCGCTCGCCGAGGTGGATGACGTTGTCGTGGGAGTCGGCCAGGACCTGGACCTCGACGTGGCGCGGGTCCTCGAGGTAGCGCTCGACGTAGACGCGGTCGTCGGAGAAGAACTTCTCGCCCTCGCGGGCGGCCCCCTCGAACGCCTCCTCCAGATCGTCGGGCGTCATCGCCACCCGGAAGCCCTTGCCGCCACCGCCGCCCGCGGCCTTGCAGGCGACGGGGTAGCCGGCGTCCTCGGCCTGTTCGCGCGCCTCCTCGACGTCCTTCGCCGGTGCGGTCGCCCCCGGCACGATCGGCACGCCGGCCTCGGCCATGATCTCCCGGGCCCGGGTCTTCGACCCCATCGCCTCGATCGCCTCCGCCGGCGGCCCGATGAAGACGACCCCGGCCTCCTCGCAGGCCCGGGCGAAATCGGCGTTCTCGGCGAGGAAGCCGTAGCCGGGATGAATCGCCTCGGCCCCGGCCTCCTTGGCCGTCGCGATGATCTTCTCGATGCTGAGGTAGCTCTCCGCCGGCACGGCGGGGCCGATCAGGAACGCCTCGTCGGCCTCGCGCACGTGCGGCGCGTCCCGGTCGATCTCCGAGTAGACGGCGACCGACCCGATCCCCATCTCCTTCAGGGTCCGGGCGACCCGGATCGAGATCTCCCCGCGGTTGGCAATGAGCACCTTCTGAAACACGGCGGCGCAGTCTATTTATGTGGGGGGAGGGTGCGCGCTCCCGCGCCTGCCGCCGTCAGGTGCGCTTGTATCGGCTGGCCACGTACTCCTCGACCCAGGCGGTGGAGCTTCGCCAGGTGCCATCCGCCGCCTTCGCGGCCTTCAGTCTGCCGCGCATGGCAGCCACCCGGAGCGCGTTCGCCGACAGCTTCTCGGTCGCCAGTGCCGGGAGTGGCACCAGCCGCTTTGGCCCCGCGATCGCAGGCACGACGAACTTGTAGAGGTTGTCCAGCACCGCCCGTGCCAGGAACTCCCCAAGGGGCCCGGGATCACCCCCGTCAGCACGGCGAAGCGCGTTCAGGTAGCGCGTGCGATCTCCCTTGTAGATGATCGCCGGCGGATACCCGAGGCGGATCAGGAGCAGATTGAGGAGCAGTCGCCCAGTACGCCCGTTCCCATCGAGAAACGGATGGACCTGCTCGAAGCGGGCGTGCAGGGTCGCCAGAGCCTCGATAACGGTTGCACCCCCGGCTTTAGCGAGGGACTGCGCGTCACAGATCCAGTCACGGACCAAGACCGGCACGTCGGTCCAGTCCGGTGGTCGCATCCCGCCCGGAAAGGGCTCGATGTCGTGCTCGCGAAAGGATCCCGGCCCCTCTTTCGGCGTGGCACTTGGATGGGGTGCGGCATCCCAAACCGGGGTCATCGCGAGGCTGTGGACCTCGCGCACCTCGGCAAGGGTGATCAGCCGCCCACTCCGCCAGGCCCCCGGTTCGATTCCCTGGCCGTATACCCAGTCAGCCGCGTCCGCGTACCCCCGCACCTCGAGGTATTCGCTCAGCTCCTTGTTGCCAACCGCCCGGCCCTCAGCGAGAAGCTGCTCGACCTGTTTGAGCACGAGCGTGTTGCCCTCGATCGCGGTCGAGTGATGGGCCTCCTCGAGCCAGATGCCGCGCCAGATCCCATCTGCCTCCTCCGGGGAGGGAAGTCCTCCCAGGCGCTCGCGCAGCTCCTCGATTTGGACACGCAGCCGGTCATAGACGTCTGCCCGTGAGGGCCTCCCTCTGCGAGCACCATTTTTGTTCGGTTCAAGCATATTTTAATTGTACCGAACAAAATATAAGTTGTTCGATGTGCGTGGAAATAAATGTTCCGAACACTTTCCCATGCGCCCCAGGCGGCTAGGCTCCCGCCCCGTGCCGATCGAGCTTCAGAGCCATTCGACCGTCTCCGACGGCCAGCTGGCGCCCGCCGAGGTCGTGGAGAAGGCCGCGGAGGCCGGTGTCACGACGCTGGCGCTGACCGACCACGACGCGATCGCGGGGGTCCCGGAGGCGGTCGAGGCGGCGGAGCGGCTGGGGATCGAGCTGGTGCCGGCGATCGAGATGTCGTGCGTGCACCCCTACGCAGAAGACCTGCACATCTGCGGCTACTGGGTCGATCTGGGGAGGATCGCGGCGGCGTGCGAGCGGGCCCAACACGAGCGGGTGACGCGGGCAGGGGAGATCGTCGAGAAGCTACGTGGCGAGGGCTTCGACCTGCACCTCGAGGACGCCGTGCGCGAAGCCGGCGACGCGCTCTCGATCGGCCGCCCCCACATCGCCAGGGCGGCCGGCGCGACCGGCGACCTCGGCCCCTTCTTCGAGGAGTACCTGGTGCCGGGCGCGAAGGCCTTCGTCGCCCGCCGCTGGCCCACCGCCGAGCAGGCGATCGAGCTGATCCGCAACGCCGGCGGGGCCGCCGTCATCGCCCATCCCTACTGGGACATCTCCGCACCCCACGAGGTCGACGACCTGATCCGCTCCCTGGGCGCCGACGGGGTCGAGACCTTCTACCCCACCCACAGCAAGGAGCAGACCGCGCACCTGCTTGAGCTGTGCGAGGAGCTCGACCTGGTCCCAACCGGGTCCTCCGACTACCACGGCCCCACCCACAAGACCTTCTCCGCCTTCGGCGCGTATGAGACCTACGGCCTCGGCGAGCCGCGGGTTCCGGCGCACCCCGTCAGCTAGGGCATTTAGAAGAGGCGCGCTGGCCGCCGTCGGAACCGGGAAGATGCGGGGTGGCAACGACGGCGGCTAGCTGCAGCCTGGCGATCTGCTCCGGTTCCATGATCCGAATCGCGATCGCCCGTGATGAACCTCACTCACTCAAAGGGGTCTACGCCCACCAGTACCCGCAGGTTCAAAAAGGCCAATGCCGTCCTGTCCAAACTCTGACTGGCGTTACGCCAATTTGTCTAAGCGGCGGCAGCCACAGGCAGCAGCTGGCGCTGCTCCAGGTAGGCGATCAGCTTCAGGGCCGACTCCTCGGCGGTTTCGGCTTCGGTGTCGCAGACGACCTCGGGGTTCTCCGGGGCCTCGTATGGGTCCGAGACGCCGGTGAATTCCTTGATCTCGCCGGCGAACGCCTTCGCGTACAGGCCCTTGACGTCACGCTCGGCGCAGGTGTCGACCGACGCCTTGACGAAGACCTCGATGAAGCGCTCTCCCATCAGCTCACGCGCCTCGGCGCGGATCTCGGCGTAGGGGGAGATCGCAGCGGTGATCACCGGCACGCCGTTGCGGCTCAGCAGGTCGGCGACGAAGGCGATCCGGCGGATGTTGGTGTCACGGTCCTCTTTGGAGAAGCCGAGCCCCTTGGAGAGGTTTTCGCGGACCACGTCGCCGTCGAGGATCTCCAGCTTCGAGCCGCGCTCGCGCAGGTGTCCCTCCAGCAGTCGGGAGATGGTCGTCTTGCCGGCACCGGAAAGCCCGGTGAACCAGAGGGTGAAGCCGTTCTCGCCAGCCATGCTCGTTCAGTCCTCCTTGTAAGCGTCGATAAGGATGTCGGCGACCTCGTCGCGGGAAAACTCGTGCGGCGGCCTTTCGCCGTTGCCGAGCATCTCGCGGACCTTCGTCCCGGAGAGGAACAGGTGCGCCTCGTTGTCGTGGGGGCAGGTCTTGCCGGAGGCGAGACCCTCGCACTCCTTGCACCAGAAGGTGTGCTCGAACATCAGCGGCTCGATCCCGAGTTCGTCGATGTCGATCTGGTCGAAGATCTTCTGCGCGTCGTAGGTGCCGTAGTAGTCGCCGGCGCCGGCGTGGTCACGGCCGACGATGAAGTGGGTGGCACCGTAGTTGCGGCGGACGATCGCGTGCAGGACCGCCTCGCGCGGGCCGGCGTAGTGCATCTTCGCCGGCTTCACGCCGAGCACGACCCGGTCGGTCGGGTAGTACTTCTCCATCAGCACCTCGTAGCAGCGCATCCGCACGTCGGCGGGGATGTCGCCGGCCTTGGTCTTGCCGATCAGCGGGTGGATGAAGAGCCCGTCGCAGGTCTCGAGCGCGGCCTTGGTCAGGTACTCGTGGGCGCGGTGGATCGGATTGCGGGTCTGGAAGGCGACGATCCGCTTCCAGCCGCGGTCGGCGAAGTCCTGCTTGGTTTCGGCCGGAGTCTTGTAGCGGCGCATGAACGCCTCGTCGTGGTCCGGCAGCGCGTCGACCTCGATCGGGCCGGCAATGCAGCGGTTGCCCTCCTCGTAGATCGCGGCGACGCCCGGGTGGCCCTCCTCGGTGGTCCCGTAGACCAGCTCGGCCTCCCTGCGCACGTCGCGGTCGAAGATCTCCTCGACGGTGATCCGCCCAAGCGGCTTGCCTTCGTCGCTGCGCAGCTCGACGACGTCGCCGACCGAGCACTCCAGGTCGCTCGCCAGGGTGATCGGGATCGGCCAGTACTCGCCGGCGGCGGTCCGCATCTCGGTGCAGACGCGCTCCCAGTCGGCGGAGCCCTGGAAGCCGGTCAGCGGCGCGAAGCCACCGTTTCCGATCATCTCGAAGTCCGCCGTGTGGCGCTCGGAAAGGGTCAGGGACAGCTCAGCCATCGTCTCGCTCATCGGTAGGTCTCACCAATCGGTCGGGGAAGGGGTGTGGTCGCGCCGCAACTCGCGGCGCTAGTTGATCCCGCACTCGGTCTTTTCGACGCCCGCCCAGCGGCCGTCGCGCACGTCGCCACCAGGACCGACCGGCTGCGTGCAGTGGGTGCAGCCGATCGACGGGTAGCCGCGATCGTGGAGCGGGTTGTACGGAAGATCGTGCTCACGGATGTAGTTCCAGACGTCGCGCTCGGTCCAGTCCGCGAGCGGGTTCAGCTTCCAGAGGTCGAAGCGCTTGTCCCAGCCGAACTTCGGCGTGTGCGACCGGCTGCTGGAGTCCGCCCGGCGGACGCCGGCGACCCAGCAGTCTACGGAAGAGAGCGCCTGGCGCATCGGCTCGACCTTGCGGATCCCGCAGCAGGAGTCGGGGCTGCTCTTCCAGAGCTCGTCGCCGTGCTCGGCGGCCTGCTCCTCGAGGGTGAGGTTGTGGAAGCGGTCGAACTCGATCCCGAGCACGTCGGCCAGCCGGTCGCGGGTCTCGTACGTCTCCGGGAAGAGGACGTCGGTGTCGAGGTAGAAGAAGCGCGCCTCGGGGTTGACCTGGCTCGCCATGTGGGCGGTCACCGAGCTGGTTTTCTGGAACGAGCAGGCGATGTAGTGCTCGGGCCCGAAGGCGTCGAACATCCACTCCAGCGCCTCATGCGCGGTGCGGTCCTCGAGCTCGGCGGCGACCGTCTCGTGGTCGGTGATTGTCGGCACCGTGCCGGAAAGGGTGATGGGCGGTGGCTTCATCAGATCGCGCACTCCCCCTCGCCGCGCTCGACCTTGTAGGGGCTGGAGCGGTTCCAGTCGATGAACTGCTGCATCGTCTCGAGGCTGAACTCGGCCGGCATCGTCAGCTCCTTGACCGCGGCTTCGAAGGTCTCGGCGCCGGTCCGCTCGGCGAAGGCGTTGAACTCCTCGCCCTCGTTCCGCTCGGCCTCATACAGCCGCAGCCAGCGTTCGACCGCCTCGGGGACTCGCTTCGCCGGGAGGCGGGACTTCAGCCGCTTGCCGAAGATCACCTCGCCGCCCTCGAAGTTGCCGCCGATGTGCGGGATGTAGGCGGGCATCTGCCGGTCGCCGAGTTTCAGCGAGGCGCCGTAGAAGCCTATGTTGGAGATGTGGTGCTGGCTGCACCCGTTCGGGCAGCCGCTCATCTTGATGTGGACGCGGCGGGTAAGCGGGTCGTCGATCTGCATCGACTCGACCCTCTCCTTGATCGCCCGGTTCAGCCCCATCGAGCTGGTGATCCCGAGTTTGCAGCTGTCGGTGCCGGGGCAGCTGACGACGTCGGTGACCTCGCGGGCGCCGGCCTCGCCGAGCCCCAGCTCGGTCAGCCGCTGCCAAACGTCGAAGAGGGCCTCGTTGCGGACCCAGCGAAGGACGAAGTTCTGCTGCACGGTGCTGCGGGCGTGGCCGCCGGTGTACTCGCGCATGACCGCGCCGAGGCCGCGGAACTGCTCCGGGGTGAGGTCGCCGCGGGTGATCTTCACCTCGACGGTGGAGAAGCCCTCCTGGCGCTGGGCCTGCACGTTGCCCTCGAGGAAGCGCTCGAACTCGGTGCGCTCCCCGTTCGGCGAGGAGGGCGAGAGCGGCGGCTCGGGGGCGCTCTCCTCCTCGTCCTGGTCGAAGCGCAGGCGATCGAGGTCGAAGTCGCGCTCCGCCACCCAGTCGCCGGCAAGCTCCTCGTCGACCAGGTCGCGGAAGGCGTCGATCCCGATCTTGTCGACCAGAACCTTGATCCGGGCGCGGGCGCGGTTGACCCGCAGCCACTCCTGCCGGTCGAAGATCCGCAGCGCCGCCTCGGCGACCTTGAGGTAGTCGCCGTTGTCGGCCTCGACGAACTCGTACAGCGTCGGCGCGACCCGGGCCATGATCGAGGTGCCGCCGCCGACCCGGACCTCGAAGCCCCTGACGCCGTCCCTTTCGCGGGAGAGGAAGCCGATGTCGTGGATGCCGGTGATCGCCCGGTCCTCGTCGGAGCCGGTGAAGGCGGTCTTGATCTTGCGCGGCATCAGCTGCGTCGTCGGGTGACGGACGAAGTAGCGGACGTAGGCGCCGGCGTAGGGCGTCGGGTCGAAGATCTCGTCCGGCGCCACCCCGGCCCAGGGATCGCCGGTGACGTTGCGCACGGTGTTGCCGCAGCCCTCGCGGGAGGAGAGGCCGACCTCGGAGATCTCGCGGATCAGCGACTCCATGTCGCGCAGCGGCACGTGGTGGATCTGGATGTTCTGGCGGGTGGTGACGTGGCCCTTGTCCAGCGGCGCGTAGCGCTCGACGACGCTGGCGAAGGCGTCCATCTGGTCGGGGGTGACGCCGCCGAACGGCAGCTTCACGCGGACCATCTGCACGTCGGGCTGGCGCTGGCCGTAGACGCCCTGTTTGAGGCGGAAGCCGATGAACTGGTCTTCCGGCAGGCGCTCCGCGAGGAACTCCTCGGCTTCGTTGTCGAAGTCGTCGAACTCGCGCTCGATGATCGGGATCACGTTGCCGGGGACGTTCTCGTAGGCCTCTGGGTTCTCCAGAGTGCCCAGGCGTCCCTTGCCCCGCTGCTCCTTGTTCTCCGCTACGGCTACCTCCACAGGGAGAAAATAGCAAAACCTGACCGGGATTCGGGTATTTACCCTCCGACGGCCCGCTTTCGTGCCTGGAGAACGGCTGCGGCTTCGCCCGACTCGGCTACATAACCGTCCTCGGGATCGAGCGGCAGGCCCTCCCCGTCCCAGCCGACGATGCCCTCTTCAAGCTTCATCGCGTCGTACCCGGCCTCGGCCAGGGCCGCCGCCGCCATCGTCGAGCGGTTGCCGCCGCGGCAGTAGAGGATCACCGGCCGCTCGCGGTCGATCTCGGCCGTTCGCTCGGCCAGCTCGGCAAGCGGCAGATGGGTCGCGCCGGCGATCCTGCCGGCCTCCCACTCATGGTCGGCGCGGACGTCGACCAGCTGGGCGCCGTCCTCGATCAGCTTGCGCGCCTCGGAGCGATCGATGTCCCTCGCCTCGGCCATCGCTTAATCGACCTCGGTTCCCTCGATCAGGAAGGCGACGCGGACGTGGGCCCTGTACTCGTCGAGGTTCTCGCCGCGGATACCGGTGGAGACGATGTCGACGGCGCGGATGTTGCGCAGCGATCCCTGGGCCTGGTTCAGCGCCTGTTTCGCCGCGTCGTCGGTGGACGTCTTCGAGCTGCCGACCAGCTCGATGATTTTCACGACAGCCATCTCACTCCTCCTTGTCCGTCTCGGTCATCGATGGCCTGCTTGGCCGACACACCCTCCAGCAGAGCCGCCCGCTGCCACGGGCCGATCGCTTCTCCATCGTCGCCTGGTCGCGGTGCCGTCTCGGCGAGGAAGCGCTCGACCGCCGCCGCGATCGCCGCCGCCTCGTCTTCGCTCGGGCTCCGCTTCATGGAGGAAGCCTACCCGCGCTACTCCTCGGCCACGCGCCTGGCCGCCTCGGCCCCCAGGTAGGGGGTGAGCGCGAACTCGACCAGCTCGCCCTCCATCCCCTCCAGCTCCTCCGGCCTGCCCAGCGCGAGGCGCTGGTAGACGATCCAGACGATGCCGCCGACGACCGTCTCCTCCAGGGTCTCAGGCAGCTGCTCGACCGTGGAGCAGCGACGACCGAAGCGAAACATCGGCGTCACCGCGCGCAGTGTCCGCTCGTAGAGCTCGGTCGCCGCCGGCCCCGCCGCCGGGGCGTCGAGGAAGAAGAGCCGGACCAGGGCGGGCTCGGCGGCGGCGAAGGCGAGGAAGGCGCCGATCCCCTCCCGGACCCGGCGCGCCCAGGAGGGCGGCGCTTCCTGCACGGCCCGCTCGACCTGCCGCATCGCCTCCTCCCCCGCCAGCTCACAGGCGGCAAGGAAGCACTCCTCCTTGTTGGCGAAGCAGTCGTAGAAGCTGCTCCTCGCCACCCCGGCGCGCTTGACGATCGCGGCGACTGTGGTCCTCCGGTACCCACGGGCGGCGACCTCCTCGCCGAGAGCGCGAATGATCCGCGAGCGCTGGTGGCGGGAGACGGGGCTCGCCTCGAGCTCGGGCCCAGCGGTTTCGGCAAGGGTCGCCGGCTGCTCCTCGGTCACAGAGTCCATGAACAGTCTGGCTTACCCCAAAAGAGCGCCGAAAGTCAGACGAGTGGCCAGATGTCGACACGGCGAAAGGCGAATGTGCCGCGATGGACAAACCGGGGCGTCGGAGATAGAAGACATTGCGCGAACTTTCTTGATCATCTGATCCCAGCGATGGACACTCACTCGTTGGCGGGATGTCCCGCCGGAAGACATCCAAGCGATCTGAGGAGAGATAGAGATGAACGGACCAAGAGCGGCCGTCGGCCTCTCGCTGCTTTGCGCGCTCGTGTTCTGCGCTCTTGCGGCGCCGAGCGCCATGGCAGTGAAGGGCACAACAGCGTTCACATGCAAGCCGATCGCGAAAGCAGCGACGTTCGCGGACGAGCACTGCACCGAAGGCGTCGACTTCGGAGAAGGATTCGCCCACGAGGAAATCCCGGTGGACAAAATCCTGGACGCAACAGCAACCAATGTCGGGACAGAAAAAAAAGCGATACCGGCAAAATTCAAGACGGCCATCGCTGGAATAGCAGTTGAGTTGGAAGCGGAAAGCTTTCACTCATGCAAAGAAACGTCGGTGGCAAACCTGGTCGACGAAAAAAAACAAATGGTCATCGCTGGCGACTACTGCGGCGAATTCACCAACGTCGTGGTGACGAAACCAGCCGGTAAATGCACCGTCACCGGGAAAGCCGTCAAATTGGAGGAAGGCTTTTACGAAGGGCGGGTCGTGCTCGACAAAATAACCAAAGAAGAAGAAATGTATTTCGAATTCAGGCCTCCGGAAGGCGAAGTGTTTGCCGAATTTAAAATGGAAGGTATCGCCTGTCCCTTTAAAAATATGAAATTCGAAGTCAATGGGCTCGTAGCAGACGCGAACCCGATGACCGAAGAATTTCCCCTCGACGGCGCCACATTGAACTTCACCACAGAAGACACCGAAACCCACCTGGAAGTGGGGGGCGTTCCAGCGGCGTTCGAAGGTACGTTCACACCCTATGCCCCTGGCGGCGAACAAAACCCATTCGTGGCTACAACAACGAAATCTTGAGGAGCTTGCCATCGACACCTAAGGAGTGATCGAGATGATTGGACGTAGAGCAGCCGTCGTGCTCTCGCTGCTGTGCGCGCTCGTATCTTGCGCGATTGCGGCACCGAGCGCGGTGGCTATCAAAGGCACAACAGTCTTCATTTGCAAGGAAGAACCTCTTGCCGATGGAAAAACGGTGGGATACGAAGATGAACACTGCACCAAAAAACAAGTGGGCGAAAAAGCCAAATGGATAGAAGAAGCGATCCCACCCAACAACAAAGTGGGGGTGGCAGCCGTCAACCACGAAACAGGCGAAAACTGGATAACCGCCGGCATGAGCACCGTCATCGGTGGCATAACGTTTTCAGCGCAAGCCGAAGGCTTCAAAACCTGTTTCGCCGGCTCCTCAGTCGAAAACAAAGAAGTCCTCGGCAGAATGGAAACCGTGGGCAAATTCTGCGGTGAATTCTACAAAGTGGAAGTCTTGAAACCGACGGGATGCCTGATCAAAGAAGCAAGGATCGAACTCAACGCAAACGCGGAAGCAAGAACGGTTGTCAAAGAAGCGGGCAAAAGCGAAGAAATGTACGTTGAATTCCTGCCGCCGACCGGGAAACCCTTTACCACCTTCACCATTGAAGGTCCCGAATGCGCCCTCAAAGGCAAAAAAGTCGAAGTGACCGGAAGCGTAAAGGCGAATGTATCGTTCGAACCCGAACGGATCGACGGGCCCACACTGAGGTTTCAGAACACGAACACGCTCAAAGTTGGCGGAGTGGCCGCCAGCTTCGACGGGATGTTCACAGTGAGCAAAGAAGTCGGCGTCGGGAAATTGGGCGACCCGATCGCCCTCGCAACATCCAACAACTGATCCCAATCGCTGCGCCGGGCCGCCCGCCCGGCGCAGTGCTACACAGGCGCTGAGAGGTCAGCCGTTGAGGCCAGGGACCGGGTCGCCGTTTTTGACGATCTGGCACTTCACCGGGCCCGGGTCGAAGGGGTCGATGAGGGCGCGGCCGGTCGCCGGGCCGCGGGCGGGTTTGCCTTTGGCCGGAGGCTTGCCGGGACCGCACTGGATCGATTCGTCCTGGACGCCGTCGCGGGCGTCGATCACGTCGTCGCCGCCGTTGCCGAAGAAGACGTCTTCTCCCGGCTGGCCGAGCATGCTGTTGGCCCGGGCGTTGCCGATCAGCACGTCGTTGTCGAAGGAGCCCTCCATATCCTCGTTGGTCGGGGAGAGGTGGACCTTGTCGCAGCCCCTGATCGTGTCGATGTAGGCGACGTGGCGGGGGAAGGAGACGATCAGCAGGCCGGGATGGGCCTGGGTCTCGGCGAAGGAGGCGTCGTCGCGGCCGGGGCCACCGACCAGGGCGCCGCCGGCACAGCCGCCGCCGGCGGCGAGGAGATCGCCGTTGGAGCCGCCGTAGAGGAAGGTCGGTCCCGGCAGGCCCCCCACCAGCCCGTCGGCGCCGGCGCCGCCGTAGAGGCGATCGCTGCCGCGTCCGGCCTCGATCAGGTCGTCCTCGGGACCGCCGTGGATGGTGTCGTTGCCGAAGCCGCCGGCGAGGCGGACGCTGCCGACCGCCAGCATCGACCCTTCGATCGTGAGGCCGTCGTTGCCGGGGCCGAGGTCGGCGGTCAGCCACCGTGCCGGCCCGCCGGTCGGGCAGGAGACCTGGGTGGGAACGCCACCGATGTGGTTGCAGCCGGGGCCGATCGCCAGTCCCTTGGCCGCCGTCACCCCGAAGCTCTGGCTCGTTTCGTCGAAGGCGACGACGAAGCGGTCGGGACCGCCGCCGCCGACGATCTGCAGCCCGGCGCCGCCCCCCGCGGCCGGATCGAGCTGGACGTAGGCCGAGGCCTTCGGCGGCTTTTCCCTGCCACAGGAGGCCGTGCGCCCCTTGGCCCCGACGCACCCGTCACGCCCCTGGCCCCCGTCGATTTCGTCTCGACCGCCGCCGCCGATCAGCCGATCGTCGCCGGGGCCGCCCTCGATCGCGTTCGGGCCCTTGGTGCCGATCAGGGTGTCGCGAAAGGCCGAGCCTTCGAGGGCCTCGAAGCCGAACAGCTTGTCGTGGCCGTCGCCGCGGGCTTTGTGGGCGCGGAGCGAGGCCGAGACCCCGGATCCCTTGCCGCCGGCGACCGCGGTCGCGAAGGAGGCGATGTCGCCCTTGCCGGCCCCGCCGGACATCCGGTCGTAGCCGTAGTCGCCGTGGACCAGGTCGGAGGCGCCGGGACCGCCGTTGACGATGTCGATGCCGAGGTCGCCGGCAGCTTCGTCGTAGCGGCCCGCCCCGCCCAGCACCTTGTCGTCGCCGAGGTCGCCGATCGCCTGGTCGCCGTCGCCGGCGCCGCCGTCGACGGTGTCGTTCCCGCGCCCACCGTGAACGAGGTCGGTCCCCGGCGCCCCGCAGAGCAGGTCGTTGCCGAGGCTGCCGTAGATCGAGTCGTCGCCCTCGCCACCCCAGATCACGTCGCGCTCCGGAGTCCCGAAGAGCACGTCGTTCCCGTCCGTCCCGACGATCTTCGCCCTCCGCCCCTGACAGCGCGGATCATCGGGTTCGTTCGTAGCCGCGCCGGCGTCCACCGCGAGGATTGCTCCAAGCAGCGCAAGCGCGACTGCGACCCCCCTGATTCGTTCGGACACGAGGCCCGGATCCTATTCGGCCAAGAGGACTATTCGAGGTTGATCATGACGTGCTTGAGTTGCGTGTAGTCCTCGAGCCCGTACATCGAGAGGTCCTTGCCGTAGCCGGACTCCTTGAACCCTCCATGCGGCATCTCGGCGACGATCGGGATGTGGTCGTTGATCCAGGTGCAGCCGAACCGCAGCGCGTTGGCGACCCTCATCGCGCGGCCCACGTCCCGGGTCCAGACCGATGAGGCGAGGCCGTAGCGGGTGCCGTTGGCCCACTCGATCGCCTTCTGCTCGTCGGTGAACGGCTGCACCGTGATCACCGGGCCGAAGATCTCGTCCTGGATCATCTCGTCGCCCTGCTCGAGGCCGGCGACGACCGTCGGTTCGAGGAAGTAGCCCGGCAGGTCGGGCTGGGCGCCGCCGGTGACGATCTCGGCGTGCCCGGGCTTGCGCCCCAGGAAGCCCTCGATCCTTTCGCGCTGGCGCTCGGAGTTGACCGGCCCGAGCGTCGTGTCGGCCGACAGCGTGTCGCCGAGGACGAGGCCCTTGGCCTCGTTCGCGAGCCCGTTGACGACGTCGTCGTAGACGCCCGCCGAAGCGAGGACGCGGGTCGCCGCGGTGCAGTCCTGACCGGCGTTGTAGTAGCCGGTGCCGGCGATCGTCTCCATCGCCGTCGCCATGTCGACGTCGTCGAAGACGACCACCGGGGCCTTGCCGCCGAGCTCGAGGTGGACGCGCTTCAGCGAGTCCGCCGCAGCCTTGGCGATCCACTTGCCGGTCGCCGGCGACCCGGTCAGGCTGACCATCCGCACGTCCGGGTGGGTGACCAGCTCCGAGCCGGCCGGCTCGCCGTGGCCGCCGATCGCGTTGAAGACGCCGGGCGGCAGGATGTCCGCGCACCACTCGGCGAACTTCAGCGTCGTCACCGGCGTCGTCTCGGCGGGCTTGAGGACGATCGTGTTGCCGGCCGCCAGGGCGGGCCCGATCTTCCAGATCATCATCATCATCGGGTAGTTCCAGGGGGTGATCTGGCCGACCACGCCGATCGGCTCGCGGCGGACGAAGGAGGTGTGGCCCTCCATGTACTCGCCCGCGGCGCGTCCCTCCAGGCAGCGAGCGGCGCCGGCGAAGAAACGCAGCTGGTCCGCCATCACCGGGACTTCGTCCTCCATCACGGCCGCCCGCGGCTTGCCCGCGTCGGCCGACTCCAGGTCGCCGATCTCCTCGGCGCGCTCTTCGATCAGGTCGGCCATCCGCAGCAGCGCCCGGGCCCTTTCGTTCGGCGGCAGGTTCGACCAGCCGCCGTCCTCGAAGGCCTTGTTCGCGGCCGCGACGGCGCGGTCGACGTCCTCCTTGGTCGAGAGCGGCGCCTCGGCGATCGCCTCGCCGGTGGCGGGGTTGAGCACCTCCTCGCTGCCGCCGTCAACCGGGTCAACGGCCTCGCCGCCGATGAAGTTCTTCAGCTTGGTCTTCGCAACCGTCGCCATGTCCCTAGCTCACCTCCACCTTTCCAATTGCACTCTGTTCAAGTCCAAGCGCCTCCTCGACCGGCACGTAGTCCGCCCCCACGCCCTCGGCGACCGCCGGATGGGTGACCTTCCCGGCGGCGACGTTGACCCCGGGGCGCAGGCCGGGGTCACGGCGAATCGCCTCGGCGACACCATGGTCGGCGAGGGCGATCGCGTAGGGCAGCGTCGCGTTGGTAAGCGCCTGGGTCGAGGTGATCGGGGTCGCCCCGGGCATGTTGGCGACGCAGTAGTGAAGGACGCCGTCGACCTCGAAGGTCGGTTCGCGATGGGTCGTCGGCCGCGAGGTCTCGAAGCAGCCCCCCTGGTCGATTGCGACGTCGACCAGGACAGCGCCCGGCTTCATCAGCGCCAGCTCCTCGCGGCGCACGACGTAGGGCGCTCTCGCCCCGTGGACGAGGACGGCGCCGATCACGAGGTCGGCGCGGGGCAGCA
This sequence comes from uncultured Solirubrobacterales bacterium, assembly GCA_963799835.1. GTDB lineage: Bacteria > Actinomycetota > Thermoleophilia > Solirubrobacterales > 70-9 > VAYN01. Next base: position 1,291,583 of record CAWCYE010000002.1, on the reverse strand, counting down.
TCTCCTCGATCGCCAGCGTGGTCGAGTAGACGGTCGAGCAGCGGCCGTTGAAGGTGACGTCGAGTTCGCGCAGGCGGTCGATCGAGCGGTCGAAGACGAAGACGTCGGCCTCCATCCCGATCGCGATGAAGGCGGCGTTCATGCCGACCACGCCGCCGCCGATCACCATCACGTTCGCGGCGGCGACGCCGGGGACGCCGCCGACCAAGATGCCGCGGCCACCGAGCGGCCGCTGCAGCATGAAAGCCCCGGCCTGGGTGGCGATCTTGCCGGCGATCTCGCTCATCGGCGCCAGCAACGGCAGGCGCCCGCGGGAGTCCTCGACCGTCTCGTAGGCGATGCAGACGGCGCCGGATTCGCGGAGACCCTGGGTCTGCTCGGGGTCGGGCGCCAGGTGCAGGTAGGTGAAGAGCAGCTGGCCGGGGCGCAGCATCGCGATCTCCGGCGGCTGCAGCTCCTTGACGTGGAGGACCATCTCGGCCTCGGCGAAGAGCTCGGCCGCCTCGGGCACGATCGTCGCCCCCTGCGCCTGGAACTCCTCGTCGGCGATCGCGCTGCCCTCCCCCGCCCCGGCCTGGATCAGCACCTGGTGGCCGTGGTCGGTCATTTCGCGGACGCCCGCGGGGGTGATCGCGACCCGGTACTCGTCGGCCTTGATCTCGGTGGGGACTCCGACCTTCACGCAACCAGCTCCTTTGCCCTCAGCGCCAGCCAGAACTCGATCCTGTCGTGCGCCCGCGAGAGGTCGCGGCCGGTCAGCTCCTCGACCTTGCGCATCCGGTAGCGAAGGGTGTGGCGGTGGCAGTAGACCTCTTTGGCGGCCCGCTCCCACTGGCCGTTCTGCTCGATGAACGCCTCCAGGGAGCGCAGCAGCTCGCCGCCGTACTCCTCGTCGCCTTTTTCGATCGGGCCGAGGACGCTGTCGCAGTACAGGCCCAGCGCGTCGTCGTCCTGGATCGAGAGCAGCAGGGTGAAGGCGCCGAGGTCCCGCCAGGAGGCGACCTCCGGTGCCGAGCCGTTGTTGAGCCCGGTCGCCTCCAGGGCGCAACGGGCTTCGTGGAAGGAATGGCGAAGGTTCTCCGGCGGGCCGGAACGGCTGGAGGCGGCCCGGACCTCTCCGCGCCCGGCGAGGAGCGCGCGCCGGACGTCGCCGGCGAGATCGATCGGGTCGCGGTCGGCGGCGTCGACGACGGCGCAGAGCAGCTCGCGCCCGCCGACGGTGTGGGGAGCGACCACGGCGGGGCAGGCGTCGGCGGCGAGGGCCCGTTCGAGCGCCCCGGTGGCGGCTGCGGGATGCTCCAGCGAGAAGACCAGGACGGCCGCTTCGTCGCCGATCCCGAACGGCTCCAGGCGCCGCCGCAGCTCGCTCGGCTCCATCCGCCCGCCGAGGGCGCCCGCGAGCACGTCGCCGGCCAGCCGCCGCTCGGTCTCCCGGGCGACCCGGCGGCGCATCAACTCCAGCGCGACGACGGCGACCGCCTGCTGCAGGATCAGCCGCTCGAAGTCGCCGAGGCCGCCGGAGTCGCGGACGATCACGACCCAGGCCTGCGGCGGGCCGCCGCCCGGCGAGATCACCGGATGGGCCAGTGCCCGGCCGGCGACAGAAGGATGGGAGGGGACGAAGGGATGGCCGTCGACGGCGTGGCCGAGCGCTTCCTTGCGGATGCCGCCGATCGCGTCGGCCGACAGCTCGCGGCGGAAGCCCCGCCCCGCCAGCCGCTCGCCGCGGCCGTCGAGGATCGCGACGGTGCCGCCGACGGCGGAGGCGACGGTGGCGGCGATTTCCTCCAGCCCGCGTTCCTCCAGCACCAGCCGCTCCAGCCGGCGCTGCACGGCGATGCCCCGCTGGAGCACCTCGTACTGCTCGTTGACCAGGCGGGCGAAGGCTTTCTCGGTGATCGCGATGAACGGCGTCGAGTAGGGCACCTCGAACAGCGGGAAGTCGCGTTTGTCGGCCTCCTCGACCAGCGCTTTCGGCAGTTTGCGGTGGCTGAAGCCGGTGCCGAGGCCGAGGCCGGCGAGGTTGCGATCGGCGAGGATGCGGATGAAGGAGCGCTGCTTGGCCGCGGTGTCGAGCGGGATGCCCGTGGTCAACATCAGCTCCCCGCCCGACAGCCAGGGGGTCGGGTCCTGGAGCTCTGAGATGTGGACCCAGCGAACCGGCGCGGCCGCTGCATCCGCGCCCGCTGCGAGTTTCAGGTCGAGCTCGTCGAGCAGGCTCTGGACGGTCAGCACCAGGGTCCCCTAGGTGCCGACCAGGTCCCAGGCCTCGGCGAGGACCTCGCTGAGCACGTCGTGTATCTCTTCGAACTGCTCGGTGTCGGCGATCAGCGGCGGCGCCAGCTGCACCACCGGGTCGCCACGGTCGTCGGTGCGGCAGATCAGCCCGCGCTTGTAGAGCTCGCCGGAGAGGAAGCCGCGCAGGAGCCGCTCGGACTCCTCGTCGTCGAAGCTCTCCTTGGTCTCCTTGTCTTTGACCAGCTCGAGCGCCTGGAAGTAGCCGGCGCCGCGGACGTCGCCGACGATCGGCAGCTCGGCGAGGGACTCCAGCATCTGGCGGAACTCAGGCTCCTTCTCGCGCACGTGGCCGCAGAGGTCATCGCGCTCGTAGACGTCGAGGTTGGCCATCGCGATCGCCGCCGAGACCGGGTGGCCGGCGAAGGTGAAGCCGTGGGCGAAGGAGGCGTTGCCCTCCATGAATGGCTCGGCGACACGGTCGGAGGCGATCAGGCCGCCCATCGGGGCGTAGGCCGAGGTCAGCGCCTTGGCGACGGTGACGATGTCGGGCTGGTAGCCGAAGCGTTCGCAGCCGAAGTAGTGGCCGAGGCGCCCCCAGGCGCAGATCACCTCGTCGGAGATCAGCAGGACGTCATGGCGGTCGCAGATCTCGCGGACTCGCTGGAAGTAGCCCTCGGGCGGGACGAAGCAGCCGCCGGCGTTCTGGACCGGCTCGAGGATCACGGCGGCAACCGTGTCGGGTCCCTCGAATTCGATCCGCTCCTCGATCGCGGTCGCCGCCCAGAGCGGGTGGCGATCCTCCGGCCAGCGGTAGATGTTCGTGTTGGGGACGTGGCAGCCGCCCGGCGCCAGCGGCTCGAACTGGGCGCGCAGGTCGGGGATGCCGGTCGCCGAGAGCGCTCCCAGCGAAGTGCCGTGGTAGGCGACCTCGCGGGCGATCGTCTTGAACTTCTGGCCTTTGCCGTGGACGCGGTGGAAGTTGCGGGCGAGCTTCAGCGCCGACTCGACCGCCTCCGAGCCGCCGGAGGTGAAGAACACGCGGTTGAGGTCGCCCGGCGCCATCGAGGCGATCCGGGCGGCCAGCTCGATCGCCCGCGGGTGGGCGTAGCTCCAGAGCGTCGAGAAGTCGAGCTCTTCGAACTGACGGGCGGCGGCCTCCGCCAGCTCGGGCCGGCCGTGGCCGGCGTTGACGCAGAAGAGGCCGGAGAGGCCGTCGAGGTAGCGCTTGCCGTGCTCGTCGTAGACATAGCAGCCGTCGGCGCGGGTGATGATCGGGATCTCGTGGTCGGGCCCGTAGGCGCCCATGCGCGAGAAGTGCATCCAGAGATGCCTCCTGGCCAGCTGCTGAAGTTCCGTCTCGACTGCCTGCGGCGCGGTTGCCATCCCCGACTTCTCCTCTCCTACGACGTTATGGACAACGCTAGCTTCCTTCTGCCCCATTCGCAAGTGGTCATTGGGTCAAGTTCAATGCTCACCGTTGTACTAAAAGTACAAGCACAAGCTGTTCTTTTGGGACATTTGCCACTTGCGCTGTCGTCCGCCGGGGCTTACCGTCGCCTGGGGTACTTGCAGTACAGGGAAAGCGGACAGAGGAGGACAAGGTGGAGAGTGCTTCAGTCCCCGAGCCAGGAACGGCGGCCGCCGTTCCTCCCGCGCCAAGCACCGGCGACAAGGGCCTGAAGAAGAACGCGATCGGATTCGTCTCCAGCGTCGTAATCGGGGTCGCCTCCACCGCCCCGGGCTACAGCCTCGCCGCCACCCTCGGCTTCATCGCCTTCGCGGTCGGAGTCGCGTCCCCCGCGATCCTGCTGATCAGCTTCGTCCCGATGTTCCTGGTCGCTGCCGGCTACTACTACATGAACAAAGCGGACCCGGACTGCGGCACCAGCTTCTCCTGGGTGACCAAGGCGATGGGGCCGCAGCTCGGCTGGATGGCGGGCTGGGCGATCGTCGTCGCCGACGTGATCGTGATGGCCAACCTGGCCCAGATCGCCGGCCTCTACACCTTCCTGCTGGTCGGCTGGGACTCGGCAGCGGCCTCCACGGCGGCCGTCACGACCGTGGGGGTGCTCTGGATCGCGCTGATGACCGCGATCGTGGTGATCGGGATCGAGCTCTCGGCCCGCACCCAGGTCGGCCTGCTCACCGCGGAGATCGTCACCCTCGCCCTGTTCGCGATCGTCGCCCTGGTCAAGGTCTTCGCCGGCGACGCCCCCGACGCCTCGATCGACCCCAGCCTCTCCTGGATCAACCCCTTCTCGCTCAGCCTCAGCGAGATCTCCGCCGGGATGCTGCTGGCGGTCTTCATCTACTGGGGCTGGGACTCGACTGCGTGCGTCAACGAGGAGACCGAGAACCCCGACGAGGCCCCTGGGCGGGCAACGGTCGTAAGCACCCTGATCCTGCTCGGCATCTACCTGATCGTCGCCGTCGCCGCCCAGGCCTACGCCGGCGTGGACAGCCTGATCGAGAACCAGGAAGACGTGCTCAGCTCGTTGGGCACCGAAGTCTTCGGCTCGCCGCTGGACAAGATCCTGATCATCGCCGTGCTGACCTCGGCCGCCGCCTCGACGCAGACGACGATCCTGCCGACCGCCCGCACGACCCTCTCGATGGCTCGCGCCAAGGCGATGCCGGGGTCGCTGGGCAAGGTCCATCCACGCTTCCTCACGCCCCACGTCTCGACGATCCTGATGGGCGTCGCCTCGATCGTCTGGTACGTCGGCCTGACGATCGTCAGCGAAGACATCCTCTTCGACTCGCTGGCGGCGCTCGGCCTGATGATCTCCTTCTACCTGGGGATCACCGGCTTCGCCTGCGCGATCTACTACCGCCGCGAGCTGCTGCGCAGCGTCAAGAACTTCTTCTTCGTCGGAGTCGGCCCGGCGCTCGGCGGCGCGATCCTCTTCTACCTGCTGATCAAGAACGGGATCGAACTCTCCGACCCGGTCAACTCGGAATCCGAAAACTCCTGGCTGGGAATCGGCCCGCCGCTGGTGATCGCCGTCTTCTTCGGGCTGCTCGGGATCGCCCTGATGGCGGTCCAGTGGCACAAGGTCCCGGCCTTCTTCCGGCGCAGGCCCGAGGTGGTGCCCGCCGGCTTCCTCGAGGGTGAAGCGCCGCCGCCGGGACCGACCGGCGTGGCCGAGGGGGACGCCTGATGAGCACGATCGTGCTCGGATACGACGGCTCGGACTGCGGCAAGCAGGCGCTCGACGCCGCGGTCGAGCTCGGCAAGCGGCTCGGCGACGACGTCGTCGCCGTTTTCGGATACGCACCCCCGGGTATTTGGGGGGGTGAGATCGCCGACCACGAGCAGGCGATCGAGGAATTGGGAGAGCGGCTAATGAACGAGGCAAAGGGTCGCGCCGTAACCCAGGGCGTTGACTTGGAGCTGCAGATGATCCCCAAGCACGGGCCCCAGGCCCTGGTCGATGCCGCCGACGAGCGCGACGCGCGGATGATCGTCGTCGGCAGCTTTGGCGAATCCACGCTCAAGGGCGTCCTCCTCGGCTCGACCCCCCACAAGCTTCTGCACATCACCGATCGCCCCGTACTCGTCGTGCCGGCAGAGAGGTAGGGATATGTCACAGACCATGGTTGAGACGCCGCAGAGCGGCAGCGAGACGTCCAGCGTCGCGCTTCACGGGGTCACCAAGCGATTCGACGACTTCGTCGCCGTCGACGATCTCAGCCTCGAGCTGGCCGGGGGAGAGTTCTTCACCCTGCTCGGGCCGAGCGGCTGCGGCAAGACGACGACGCTGCGGATGATCGCCGGCTTCGAGCGGCCGAGCGCCGGCGAGATCCGGATCGAGGGCTCCGACGTGGCGTCGCTGCCGCCTCACCGCCGTCCGACCAACACCGTCTTCCAGAGCTACGCGCTCTTCCCCCACCTCAGCGTCGAGGCCAACGTCGGCTTCGGCCTCAAGCGTAAGAAGGTCGGCAAGGGGGAGATCGCCGAGCGTGTCGCCGCCGAGCTGCGCCGGGTCGGCCTTGCGGCCGATGCAAAGCGCCGGCCAGCGCAGCTCTCCGGCGGCATGCAGCAGCGGGTCGCGCTGGCCCGGGCGCTGGTCAACCTGCCCAAGGTCCTGCTGCTGGACGAGCCGCTCGGCGCCCTCGACCTGAAGCTTCGCAAGGGCCTGCAGGTGGAGCTGAAGCGGATCCAGCGCGAGGTCGGCATCACCTTCGTCTACGTCACCCACGACCAGGAGGAGGCGCTGACGATGAGCGACCGGATCGCGGTGATGAACCGCGGCCGGATCGAGCAGATCGGCGGCCCGGAGGAGATCTATGACCGCCCCGCCACCACCTTCGTCGCCGGCTTCATCGGCGTCTCGAACCTGATGCCCGCCACCGTCTCGGGGGCGGGCAAGGTGCAGCTGGAGCACGGGCCCGAAGTCGCCGGCAACACCGGCGAGCTGGGGACCGGGGAAGGGTGCTACGCAGTGGTGCGGCCGGAGAAGCTCCGGGTCGAGCCGGTCGGCGAGGGCGCCGCCTCCTCCAACGGACTGCCCCAGGTCGAGGGCGTGGTCGAGAGCTCGCTGTACCTGGGGACGTCGACGCAGATCGTCGTCGGTCTCGGCGAGGACATTCGGATGACCGTCCTCGTCCCCAACGCCGACGAGGCCGAGCGGCAGAGACTTCCGGGAGGCGGCGCCCGGGTGGCGCTGAGCTGGGAGCCGGAGCACATGCACATGGTTCGCGAGTCGCCAGGGGACTCGCGCGAAGCAATGACTGAAACCAACGAAAAGGGACAAAAAAGGGATGAGGGACATGAGTAGCAAGCGATCTGGAAGGGCGGGGCCGATGTTCGTCGCGTTGGCGGTGCTGCTGGCGGCGATCGGCCTCGCGGCGTGTGGCGGCACCACCGGTGGCGGCAACGAGGGCGAGAGGACGACCGCCGAAGGGGGCGAAGCCAGCGGCGAGCTGACGATCTCCAACTGGCCCGGCTACATGGACCAGGGCCCGAACAACACCACCGCCAAGTTCGAAGACGAGACCGGTGTGCGCGTCGACTACATCGAGGACGTCAACGAAAACGAATCGTTCTTCGGCAAGCTGCAGCCGCAGCTCGAACAAGGCGAATCGGGCGGGCGCAGCATCTTCGTCGTCACCGACTGGATGGCGAAGCAGATGTGGGACCTCGGCTACCTGCAGGAAGTGGACCACGCCGAGCTGCCAACCGTGTTCGCAAACATCAGGCCGCAGCTGGAGGACGTCTCCTTCGACCCCGGGCGCAAATTCTCGGTGCCATGGGTGAGCGGCATGGGCGGCCTCTGGGTCGACACCGCGAAGGCGCCGGAGATCCGCTCGGTCAACGACCTCTTCGACCCGAAATACAAAGGCAAGGTGACGATGCTGGGCGAATTGCGCGAAACCGTGCCGCTGGTGATGCTGGCCGAAGGCATCGACCCGGTCGAGGCGACCAACGAGGACTGGCTGAACGCGATCGACAGGATCAAGGAGGCGGCCGACTCCGGGCAGATTCGCCGCTTCACCGGCAACGAGTACACCGAGGACCTGACCGCCGGCAACATCGTCGCCGCGATCGGGTGGTCGGGCGACGCCTCGATCGTCGAAAACGAGAACGCCGAATGGCGGATGCCCACCGAGGGCTGCTCGCTGTGGTCGGACAACATGGTGATCCCGGTGGGAGCACCGAACACCGCCGCCGCGTACAGCTGGATGAATTTCATCTACGAGCCCGAGGTGAACGCCCCGCTGGCCGAATACATCACCTACATCCCGCCGGTCGAAGGGGTGAAAGACCTGGTCGAACCGGCCCTGGCAAAGAACCCGCTGGTCTTCCCCAGCCCCCAGTTCACCCAGAAGTGCACCGACCAGGACTCGCCGCCGGACATCGAACCGGTCAACGAGGCCTGGCAGGAAGTGCTCACGGGTTGAGGTAAGCGGAGATGAGCCTGAGACAGCGCCTGGTCCCGTACTCCCTCCTGGGACCAGGCCTGCTCTGGCTCATCCTCTTCTTCGTCGTGCCCATGTACTTCATGGGCGAACTGGCGCTGCGGTCGGGCACGCTGACGACCGGCTTCACCTTCGACTGGGCGTGGTCGAACTTCCCCGATTCTCTCTCCGGCCACACCGAGCAGATCGTTCGCTCCTTCCTCTACGCGGGGACTGCGACGGTGCTGGCGCTGCTGATCGCCTACCCGCTCGCCTACGCGATTGCCTTCCGCGCCGGTCGCTTCAAGCTGCTGCTGCTGTTCGCGGTGATCGCCCCCTTCTTCACCACCTACCTGATCCGGACGATCGCCTGGAAGACGATCCTCAGCGATGACAGCCCGATCGTCAGCATCCTGCAAACGCTAACCCTGGTGCCGCCGGACGGCCGCGTTCTCGCCACTTCCGGCGCCGTGATCGCCGGCCTCACCTACAACTTCCTGCCCTTCATGATCCTGCCGCTCTACGCCAACCTGGAGCGGCTCGACCTGCGGCTCGTCGAGGCGGCGAAGGACCTCTACTCCTCCTCGCGGCAGGCCTTCCTCAAGGTGACCCTGCCGCTGACCATGCCGGGAATCGTCGCCGGGGTCCTGCTCACCTTCATCCCCGCCTTCGGCGACTACATCAACGCGCAGCTGCTGGGCGGTACCCAGCAAGCGATGGTGGGCAACGTCATCCAGTCGCTCTACCTGAACCAGCGCGACTACCCCGAGGCGGCGGCGCTCTCCTTCCTGATGATGGCGCTGATCCTCGCCGTGGTCACCCTCTACATCCGCTTCGCCGGCACCGGCGCCTTCATGGGCGACGAGGACGAGGTGGCGAGATGAGTGTCCCGGCGCGCGCCTGGGGATGGCTGCGGCGCAACGCGCTGCCGATCTACGCCGGTGTCGCCGTCGCCTACATGCTGATCCCGATAGTCGTCATCGCCATCTTCTCGTTCGGCAAGACGCCGAAGGACAAACTCACCTTCGGCCTCAACCACGGCTTTACGACCGAGTACTGGAGCAGTGCCTTCTCGCTGCCGGCACTGAACGAAGCGCTGTTCACGAGCCTCCGGCTGGCCTTTTTCTCGACCCTGATCGCGACCGCGATCGGAACCGCGATGGCGATCGCCCTGGTCCGCCACAAGTTCCACGGGCGGCGGGCGGCGAACCTGCTGATCGTGATCCCGATGGCGACGCCCGAGGTCGTGATCGGCGCCTCTCTGCTCTCGATGTTCATCTTCTACTCGGTCGCGCTCGGCTTCAGCTCGCTGCTGATCGCCCACGTGATGTTCTCGATCAGCTTCGTGGTGGTCGTGGTGCGCTCGCGGTTGATCGGCTTCGACCGCCACCTCGAGGAGGCGGCGGCAGACCTCTACGCCGGCCCGCTGACGACTTTCCGCACGGTGACGCTGCCCCTGCTGGCGCCGGGGATCCTCGCCGCCGGCCTGCTCGCGTTTGCGCTTTCCATCGACGATTTCGTCATCTCCAACTTCAACTCGGGGACGACGGTGACCTTCCCGCTCTACGTCTACGGGGTCAGCCTGCGTGGGATCCCGGTCCAGGTAAACGCCCTGGCGACCCTGCTCTTCCTGGTCGCGGTGATCGCCGCGGGGCTGGTCGTCTGGCAGCAGCGGCGGGCTGAGAAGATGGCGTCTGTGCGACCCGAGCCGGAAACCGCAGCGGCCCCGAGCCGTCCCGTGGGAGCGGCAGCCTGATGGCGGACGGGACGATCAAGGAGGCCTTTACCGCGCAGGCCGACGCCCCCACCGAGGCGCCGCGGCTGCAGAACTACGTCGGCGGCGAGTGGCGGACGGTCGAAGGCGTCGAGGGGCTGCCGGACGTCCACCCGGTCAGCGGCGAGACGGTGGCGATGGTGCCGCTGTCCGGCGCCGCCGCGGTGGACGAGGCGGTCGCGGCCGCCCGCGCCGCGCAGCCCGGCTGGCGGGCGGTGCCGCCACAGCAGCGGGCGCGCGCCGTCCTGGCGCTGCGGGCGGAGCTGCTGCGCCGCCGCGGCGAGCTGGCGGCGCTGGTCTGCGATGACATGGGCAAGACCCTCTCCGACGCCGACGGCGAGGTCGGGCGCGGACTGGAGTCGGTCGAGTCGGCCGCCGCGATCCCCCACCTGCTGAAGGGCGAGAACCTCGAAGGCGTGGCCAGGGGAGTCGACGTCGAAATGGTCCGCCAGCCGGTCGGCGTGGTCGCCGCGATCACCCCGTTCAACTTCCCGGCGATGATCCCGCTCTGGTTCCTGCCCTATGCGATTGCCTGCGGCAACTCCTTCATCCTCAAGCCCTCCGAGGCCGACCCCCGGCCCTCGGCGCTGATCATGGAGGCGGTCGACGCGGTGGAGGAGATCCCGGCCGGGGTCGTCAACCTCGTCCACGGGGCGCGCGACGCCGTCAACGGCATCCTCGACCACCCCGGCATCGACGCGATCTCCTTCGTCGGCAAAGCCGAGACGGCGCGGATGATCGCCCAGCGCGGGGCAGGGTCGGGCAAGCGCGTGCAGGCCCTCGGCGGCGCCAAGAACTCGCTGGTGGTGATGCCCGACGCCGATCTGGAGAAGGCGATCCCGGCGATCATGGGCTCCTCCTTCGGCGCCGCCGGCCAGCGCTGCCTCGCCGGCTCGGTCTGCGTGGTCGTCGGCGACGACGCCAGGCGCGAGGAGGTCCGCGCGGCCCTGGTCGCGGCCGCCTCGGCGCTCAAGGTGGGAGCCGGCGCCGACGACGCCACCGACGTCTGCCCGATGGTCTCCGCCGCCGCCCGCGACCGGCTGGTCGAGGCATTGGAGCGGGCCGAGAACGACGGCGCCGCCGAGCTGGCGCTCGACGGCCGCGGCGATGCCGGCCCCGCCGGCACGATGCTCGGCCCGACCATTGCCGCCGTCGAGGACCACGAGGGCGAGCTTGCCCGCGATGAGCTCTTCGGCCCGCTGCTGACCCTGGTCGACACCCCCGACCTCGACGCCGCGCTGGAGTTCGTCAACGGCTCCCGCTACGGCAACGCCGGCTCGATCTTCACCCAGTCGGGCGACGCGGTGCGCCAATACCGCTACGGCGTCGAGGCCGGCATGCTCGGCGTCAACGTCGGCGTCCCCGCCCCCGTCGCCTGGTTCCCCTTCTCCGGCTGGAAGGACTCGATCGACGGCGACCTGCACGCCAACGGCACCGACGCAGTCGAGTTCTACACGCGCAAGAAGGTCGTAACCACCCGCTGGTAGGGCACCAACCGAGGTTCACTGGGCCGGACCAGATCGCCCGGCCCAGTGATTGACGCTATTCCGTTGTTGTTGTTGTTGAGATTGGATCCTGCGGTTTTCCACCCGTGGGCGTCATTTTCAGTGTCAGCGACGCTGAGAGTTCCGCGCTGTTGCCGCCCATTTTCAGAGTTCCAGCCGTTTTGGAGGGGCTGAATATCTGTGTCGCGCCACTCCAATTGTCTTTCGGAGTCGCCGTCCCTCCTGTCGCGATTGCCGAGCCTTCGAGTTCGATCGGTTTTCCGGCGAGAATGCATTTCGCCCCAGAAAGAATGATCGCCCCGAACGATTTTGCTGCCCCTGGCGGTTTGAATTCCACACCCATCTCGTCTGCTTCGGTACCGAGGTTTTCTACGCCCTGGTAGTCAGCTTCCAATTCGATGGTGTTGACGGTGCAGCCTTCCGCCGGTTTTTTGACTTCGCATTCGGAGAAGTCGAGAGAGGTATTGCCTGTGACGTTGTGGACTTTGGGTTTGGGTTCTTCGTTGTGGATGACCCCTTCCCCGTGAGCGGTTTTACATGTAATTTCAACTGCGATTCCAGCAACTATCCCTTTAAGGGTCATCGAAGTCGATTCTTTTGTTTTTCCTTGGGTATTGGCGTTGGTGTATGTAATCGGTGTTGTTTCTTTCAGGGGAAGCACGATGTGGGTGTATTCACCCTGCTGTTTGGGGTTTCGCACGTCGCAATGAGCGTCTTCGAAATCTCCCGTTTTGGGAGTGGTGACTTTCACGCATGTGAACGCTGTTGTCTCTTCCGACGCCTGCCCCGTTGCCGATGCGCTCTGCACGGCGACCGCGCAAACCAGAAACGCACAGAGCATCGTGAGGCCGAAAGCGGCTCTCCGTCCGATCATCTTTCTCTCCTTTGATCGTGGGTTGTGAGAGACCCGCCCGAGATCCCACCGGGCGGCCATCGTCGATCTAGCCCGGCTGGTTCAAGCGGCGGGTCAACAGGCCAGCGTCGCAGCGCCGATCCGACCGATCAAGTTTTCATGATCAATGTTTTCTATCTCCGCACCGGCCAGCGGCCAATGTGGAAGCCCGATCAGCTTCTCGGAAGCGTCGCCAGACCCTGATCGCGTGCGGCACGGTGCAGGCGTCGAACGATGGCCAGTCTGCCTCGACCGCCCGAAGAGCTTGCGCCCGCCCGCCTTGCCGACGGGACGAAAACCCACCTCGTGGCAAGGGAAATCGGCCCGCCGGGGCGAGCTTCTAGCTTCCGCGCTCGGCCAGAACGATCTTCGAGGCTGAGCGGCAGGTGCGTAGCGGAGATGGCGAGCGGGATCGGAGCGTCTGGGACGCTGGCGTGACCCTGCCTTCAACAATCAGCGCCCGCAACCGTTCAGCCTGCTCACGCTTGTTCCCGGCTCGGGGGTCCCTGACCTCACGCATCTCTCACATCGTAGGCGGGACTATCAGCCTTCGCGTCGGGCCTTAGGCCTCTGCTCGGATCGACAAAGGGAGGCGGTGGTCCTCCGAACGTTTTGCGCGGGAGGAGCACGAGGCAGGCGGCGACAGCAGCCCATTTCTCCATCGACGAGTTGCGAGTGAGGAGGACCGCCGACTCCTTTCCCGATCCGAAGTCAGCGGCCGATGTGGAAGCCGATCAGCTCGGGGACTCGGGCAACCGTGGAGGCTATTCGGCCGGGGCGCTTGCCGGCGAGCTCGGCGTTCTCCTTGGCGAGGATGCCTTGGCGGATCGCTTCGCCGCCGATCCAGTTGAAGGGCTCGGGCGGGACGCGGTGCGGGGAGGGGTCGACGAAGGCGAGGCGGGAGGCGTCGTCGCGGCGGTCGAGGGCCAGGGAGGCGAGGGTGCGGCCAACCATGTGCGAGGGGCCGACCCCGTTGCCGGTGTAGCCGGCGGCGGCGTGGGTTCGCCCTCCGTGCGCCGGCAGGATCAGCGGCAGGTGGGTCGGCGAGGCGTCGATCGGCCCTCCCCAGGCCTGCTCGATGCGGCGCCCGGCCAGGCCCGGGAAGTAGGCGCGGAGGTGCTTGGCGGTCTCCGCGATCACCGAGGCGTCGACCTCCGCCCGGCCGTTCAGCCTCGCCCCCCTGGCGATCCGCCCGCCGCCCCAGCCGAAGAGGATGCGCCCGTCCGGGGTGGTGCGGAAGTAGTCGATCAGGGCGCGGCTGTCGGTGATGCACTCGCCGCCCGTCCAGCCGATCTCCGCGAGCAGGTCGGGCACGGGCTCGGTCAGCACGATGTGGGAGGAGGCGACGGTCAGCCGGCCGCGCAGCGGCCAGCCGCGGCCCCTGGCGGCGGGCCCGATCGCCAGCACCGCGGCGCCGGCCCGGACCGTGCCGGTGGCGGTTCGGGCCTCGACGCCGCCGGGAGCGTCGTGGAGGTCGCGGACGGGCGAGGACTCGAATACCTCCACCCCGCGCGAGCGCAGCCGCTCGCGCAGGCCGAGCGCCAGCCGTGCCGGCTGCAGGGTGGCCGAGCTGGGATAGAAGGCGCCACCGCGGAAGGCGGGGGATGCGCAATGCTCGGCGACCTCCTCGGGGATGAGCGGCCGGACGGCCTCGGCGGCCCCCAGCTCCCGGCAGGCATCCACCGCCCTGGCCCAGGTGCCGTCGTGGGCCGGCGCGGTCGAGACCTGCAGGTAGCCGCCGCGCCGGAACCAGGCATCGACCCCCTCGCTCTCGCAGAACTCGCCGATCTCGCCGGCGGCGGCCTCGGCGGCGCGGGCGACGTCGAGCGCCGCCGCGTCTCCCCAGCGATCCCGCATGCTCGGCAGCGAGAACCACATCACGTTGCAGAAGCCGCCGTTGCGGCCGCTCGGCCCGTGGGCGCAGGTGTCGGCCTCGAGCAGGACCACGCGCGCGTCGGGCTCCAGAGTCATCAAGTGCCAAGCGGCCCAGAGGCCGGTGAAGCCGCCTCCCACGACGACTACGTCGGCGTCCCGATCGGCGTCGAGCGGCAGCAACGGCTGGGCCGCGCCGGCCTCCTCTAGCCAATAGCCGTATCGGGTGTGTCTCATGGCCGGGGAAGTCACCTAGCCGATTGTCCAATACAGGCAGGGCCCTCTCCGCGAATTGTCCAATTGCGGCAGATGGCGGTCCGTAGACTCGCGCTCGATGTCCGATCTGCCGCCCCAGGAGTCGACCCCCTACGTCGACGCCATTCTCGCCTACTCCGAGCGCGACCCCGGCCGCTACCAGGTGCCCGGCCACAAGGGCGGGCTCGGCGCCGACCCCGCGATGTCCGAGCTGGTCGGCGAGGCAGGCCTGCGCAACGACATCCCCTCGATCACCGAGGGCGTCGACCTCGGCCCCGAACCGACGCCCTTCCAGCAGGCGCAGCTGCTGGCCGCCGAGGCCTGGGGGGCGAAACGGACCTGGTTTTTGATCAACGGCGCCTCGCAGGGCAACCACAGCACCTGCATGGCGCTTGCCCACTACGGCAAGCGGGTGGTGGTCCAGCGCAACGTCCACTCCTCGGTGATCGACGGGCTGGTCCTCAACGGGATGCACCCGACATTCGTCGCGCCGGAGCTGGACGCCGAACTCGGGATCGCCCACGGCCTCACTCCCGAGTCGCTGGCGGCGGCGCTGGACGAGACCCCGGACGCGGTCGCGGCGATGGTCGTCTCGCCGACCTACTTCGGCGCCTGCTCGGACGTCGCCGGCCTCGCCGAGGTCGCCCACGCGCGCGGCGTGCCGCTGATCGCCGACGAGGCCTGGGGCGCCCACCTGCACTTCCACCCCTCCCTGCCCCCCGACGCGCTGTCCTGCGGCGCCGACCTCGTCCTCTCCTCGACCCACAAGATCGTCGGCAGCCTCACCCAGGCGGCGATGCTGCACCTCGGACACGGCAGCCGGCTCGACGCGGCGATCGTCGACCGCTGCGTCAGCCTGGTCGAGACGACGAGCCCGAGCGGCCTGCTGACCGGGTCGCTCGACGCGGCCCGGCGCCAGATCGCCGTGCACGGTCCCGAGCTGCTCGGGGAGACGCTCGAGGCGATCGCGAAGACCCGGGCCGAGATCGAGCAGATTCCCGGCCTCGCCGTACTCGACGAGAGCATGATCGGCCGGCCCGGCGTCGCCGGCCTGGACCCGCTGCGGCTCTCGGTCGACGTCCGCGGCACCGGCTCGACCGGCTACCGGCTGGCCAACATCGCCTTCTACTCCAGCGGCATCGACCTCGAGCTGCACTCGGAGAACGTCGTCGTCGCGATCTTCGGGGTCGGCGAGCCGCCGGCGCAGGCCGGCGAACGGCTCGTCATCGCCCTGCGCGACGCCGTCGGCCGGCTCGAGGCCGAACCCGGCCCGCCGCAGTCGGTCCTGGCGCCGCCGCCGCCCTGGGGAGAGCTGGTGATGACGCCGCGGGAAGCCTTCCTCGGTCCGCAGGAGGTGATCCCGTTCGACGCCGCCGCCGGGCGGATCGCCGCCGAGGGCCTCGCCGCCTACCCGCCGGGCATCCCCAACGTCCTCCCCGGCGAGCGCCTCACCCCCGAGACGCTCGACTACATCCGCGAGAGCGTCGCCCACGGCGGCCACGTGCGCGGCAGCAGCGACCGCGAGCTGAAGACGCTGCGTGTGGCCCGCTGAATCGATGATCTAGGCTCCGCCCGGATGGCCAGCTTCGACGCGATCGCCGACCTGCCGCTGACGATCGAGTCGTGCGAATTCGAGGGCCTCAGCTTCGTCAACGGCGACTTCGAACGGCTGACCACGGTGGTCAAGCTGCGCGGCGGCGGCCACGAGGGGATCGGCGAAGACGTCGTCTACGACGCCGTCGACCACATCGCCCAGCAGGACGCCGGCCCGCCCGAGGGACTGGCGGGCCGCAGTGATTTCGCCGCCTTCTCCGAGCGGCTCGAGCGGATCGACCTCTTCCCGGCGGCGCCGCCGGTCCGCGACGTCTCCCATCCCTACCGCCGCTGGGCGTTCGAGTCGGCGGCGCTGGACCTGGCCCTGCGCCAGGCCGGGACCAACCTCGCGGCGGCGCTGGGACGGCAGCCTCGCCCGGTCAACTTCGTCAACTCGATGCGGCTGGCCGGGGAAGGCGAACGCTCCTCGATCGCGCCGCTGCTCGCCCGTCTCGAGGTCTACCCGACGCTGCGCTTCAAGCTCGACCCCGTCAACGACTGGGACGACGAGCTGATCTCCGCCCTGGCCGAGACCGGCGCCGTCGACTCGCTCGACCTCAAGGGCTTCTACAAAGGCACGCCGGTCGACGTCGAGACCGACCCGGTCCTCTACGCGAAGCTGATCGAGGCCTTCCCCGAGGCCTGGCTCGAGGACCCCGACGTCACCGAGGAGACCCGGCCGCTGCTCGACCCGGTCGCCGAGCGGGTCACCTGGGACGCGCCGATCCACTCGATCGCCGACATCGAGGCGATGCCCTGGTCCCCGCCGAAGACGGTCAACGTGAAGCCGTCGCGCTTCGGGCCGATCCGCAACCTCTTTGCCGCCTACGACTACTGCGAGGAGCGCGGCATCGGCGCCTACGGCGGCGGCCAGACCGAGCTCGGCCAGGGCCGCGGCCAGATCCAGTACCTGGCCTCGATCTTCCATCCCGACACCCCCAACGACGTCGCCCCCAGTGGCTACAACGATCCCGACCTCGCGACCAGGCCGGGGCTGCCCTCCAGCCCGCTCGAGCCGGCGATCGACGAGCTCGGATTTCGTTGGGCGGCCTAACGCCTGCTTCGGCCGACCGAACTCGGAGTTTCGGCTACGTTGGGCGCCAGACCACGCCCGCCCCGAGAAGGAGCCGAGATGCCTGACAAGTCATTCGCCGACGCGCTCAACGAGCAGATCGCCAACGAGTTCGCCGCCTCCCAGCAGTACGTCGGGGCGGCCGTCTACTACGACGCCGCGACGCTTCCCCGCCTCGCCAGCTTCTTCTACCGCCAGGCGCTGGAGGAGCGCGAGCACGCGATGATGATGATCCGGTACCTGCTCGACGTCGACGAGGAGGTCCACATCCCGGACATCAAGTCCCAGGAGACGACCTACGCGGACGGGATCTCGCCGGTGAAGATGGCGCTGGAGCAGGAGAAGCGGGTCAGCGAGGAGATCTTCGCCCTGTTCGAGCTGGCGCGCGGGATCAAGGACTACCGGGCCGAGCAGTTCCTGCAGTGGTTCGTCAAGGAGCAGGTCGAGGAGGTCTCGCTGATGGGCGACCTGCTGAACGTGGTCGAGCGCTCGAAGGACAACCTGCTGCTGGCCGAGGACTACATCGCCCGCGAGAGCCTCGGCGATGAGGGCGAGGATCCGACGGCGCCGCCTGCTGCTGGGGAGTAGGGACGGAAGGCCCCTCCCCCGGAGGCCGTCGCGCAGCTGGATCGCGGGTCAGGGTCCAGGCCTCTGTCCTTGAGCCTCCGGGGGAGGGGCCTTCCGTCCCTTATCCGAGCCAGCCGGCGCGTTGTCTGAGCGTTTTGATGCGGCGGAACTCGGCTATGTCCTCGCGCAAAGCCGCCGGCGCCGGCGCGGGCAGGAAGCGGGCGGGGAGTGGAGACTCGGTGACGCCCTCCTCCTCGGAGGCGACGCGGTAGGCGCGGGCGCCGCGGCGGGCGGTCACCGCTGAGGGTGTGCCCTCCCCCTCCCAGAGCAGGCCGGCGTAGTCGTCGAGGCCGTAGCCGCCGGGCATCCCGTCACCGACCGCGTCCAGGTAGGCGGCGCGGCGCTCGGGCTCGTTGTTGTAGTGGACGCAGAGGCTGCCGGAGAGGAGGCCGAGCCCGGCAGCCGCCAGCGGCTTGCCCGACGACTTGGTGACGCCGGCCTCGAACCAGCACATCGCGCCGGCGCTCTGGCCGGCGAGGACGATGCCCTGCCGCCAGGCGATGCCGAGGATCGCGGCGATGTCGTGCGCCTCCCAGACCGCCAGCAGGTTGACCATGCTGCCGCCGCCGACGTAGATCAGGTCCTGGGAGAGGAGGTGGTCGCGCAGCGCCATCGGGCGGCGGCCGAGGCGGAAGAGCGAGAGGTCGGAGGGCTCGCAGGCGCGCTCGCCGAAGGCGGCGTAGAAGCGGCCGATCTGCTCGGAAGTGTCGCCGCTGGCGGTGGGCAGGATGCAGATCCGCGGCCGCTCGGCGCCCCGCTCCCCGGCCAGCCGCAGCAGCAGCTCGCAGACCGCCCGGTCGGGCGGGCGCGAGCTGAAGTCGTGGCCGCCGAGGGCGAGGATCCGGCGCACCGCCATCAAGCGGCGACGGGGGTCGAGAGCGCCTCCGGCAGAGGAGCCTCAAGCATGGCGCCTCGATCGCCGAGGAAAGTGGTCGCGATCCGCATCTCCACCACCCGCCCGCCCGACACGTCGAGGCGGTAGCCACGGGCCTCGGGCCGGGAGGCGATCACCCGGGAGAGTTCCCGGCCGGTGAAGTGCAGCGCGGCGCCGTCCTCGGCCGCGTACCCGGCCCGCATCCCCTCGCGCAGGAAGCGGTGGTAGGCCTCGCGCCGCTTCGAGCGTGGCTCGTAATGGACGCAGTTGCTGAACGGGAGGAAGCCCAGCCCCTCGAGCCTCCGCGTGGTGCCGTGGAAGCCGCTCACCGCCTCCTCGAACCAGCAGAGCGAGCCGGCCGAGAGTCCGCAGAGGATCACGCCCGCCTCCCAGGCCTCCCGGAGGATCCGGTCGATGCCGTGCGCCCGCCACACCCCGAGCAGGCTGACGACGCTGCCGCCGCCGACGTAGATCAGGTCCTGGGAGAGGAGGTGGCGGCGCAGGTCGTCGGGGCCCTGCTCGCGCCGGAAGAGGGAGATGTGGCTGGCCTCGCAGCGGTGGGCCGAGAAGGCCCGGTAGAAGCGGACGATGTAGTGGTCGGCGTCGCCGCTCGCCGAGGGCAGGAAGCAGACGCGTGGGCGCTCCGCCCTGCAGAGTCCCAGCACGTAGTCGTCGAGCAGCGGGTTGCCCGACTCCATCGAGAAGCCGCCGCCTCCGAAGGCCACTATCTGCCGCGCCACGGTATCCACCGTTGAATGGTCGCCCCACGGCGCCGCCCCGTCGTTGTACACCGGTCCGAACTTCCCGCGGCGGCGCTCGCCCGCGTGTACAGGGCGCTACTGGAGCACGTAGGCGCGGCGAAGCTTGTTGCGCGCCCGGTGCAGCCTCACCTTGACGGTGCCTTCCGGGATTCCCAGCTTGTCGGCGATCGCGGCCTGGGTCAGGTCCTCCCGGTAGCGCAAATCGAGCAGCCGCCGGTCCCGGTCGCTGAGCCGTTTCAGGGCGGCGTGGAGGTCGGCCTGCTCGACCGCCGCCACCACCCGCTCGTCCTCGACCCCCTCGAGCTCGATCGTCGCTGTCGGGTCCGGGCGCACCCGGGCGTGCTGGCGGAACGCCTCGTTGCGGACGATCGTCGCCAGCCACTGCTTGCGCCGGTCTGCATCGCGCAAGGTCGAGCGACGACGCCAGGCGCGAAGCAACGCGTCCTGGGCTATGTCCTCGGCTTCGCTCGGATTGCTCGCGTAGCGATATGCCATTCGTAGACAGACCCTGTGCGCCTCGCCCCACTCCCAGCCATCGTCGTCCCCACGGCGATGCTTCAGCGGAGTGTTGATCAAACGAACTTACATAAGTGTCAAATGGACGGGCGTACTAGATCGTTGAAACCGTCTTGACCATAGGTAAGGTCTGGCCTTGATGACGGTGGAGATGACCGGGGAACGGGACCCGCGCGCGGCCGAGATCGCCTATCAGGCGATCGCGCCGGTCTATGACGATTTCACCGCTCACCACGACTACGAGCTCTGGTTGGGTCAGCTCCTGCCGAAGCTGGAGGCACGCGGGCTCGATGGCCGGCGATTGCTCGACGTCGGCTGCGGCACCGGCAAGAGCTTCATCCCGATGCTGGAGCGGGGTTGGGAGGTGACGGCGTGCGACATCTCCGCCTCGATGGTGGAGCTGGCCCGGGCCAAGGTGGGCGAGCGGGCGACGCTCTCGGTCGCGGACATGCGCGAGCTGCCGGTGTACGGGGAGTTCGACCTCGTCCTCTGCCTCGACGACGCGGTCAACTACCTCTTCGACGTCGAGGAGCTGGAGCGGGCGATGACGGGGATGCGGCGCAACCTCGCCCCGACCGGGTTGCTGATGTTCGACCTCAACACGCTGCAGACCTACCGCACCTTCTTCACCGAAGAGGTGGCGGTCGAGCGCGACGGCCTGCGGCTCCTTTGGAAGGGCCGCTCGAGCGCCGAGGCCGAGCCACGCTCGATCAACGAGGCGAGCTTCGAGGTCGAACCGCTCGCCGGCGAGCCGGACCCGGCGGTCGAGCCACACGTGCACCGCCAGCGCCACTTCCCGATGGAGGACGTCGTGCCGGCGCTGGAGCGTGCCGGCCTCGAGTGCCTGGACGTCTACGGCCACGGCCACGACGCGGTCCCCCACCAGCCGCTCGACGAAGACGTCCACACCAAGGCCGTCTACATCGCACGCGCCGCCTAACCGGGCCGCTCCGACTCCGCCAGGACCAGCCGGTAGTGGAGGTGCGGGATTCCCGCGTGGAGGGTGTCCCCGGCGAGATGGAGGCCGGCCTTCTCCGCCACCCTGCGGGAGCGCAGGTTGCCGGGGAGGACCAGTGCCGCCACCTCGGCCAGGCCCAGCGTCCCGGCCCACTCGACCGCGGCCGAGGCCGCCTCCGTCGCCAGGCCTTTCCCCCATCGGTCCGGGCGGACCGCCCAGGGCAGCTCGACCGTCGGGTGGCCTTCGATCTCGGTCCAGCGCAGGCCGCCGCGCCCGACCATCGAGCCGTCATCCCGCGCCATCAGGGCCCACGGGCCGAAGCCGTGCTCGGTCCAGTGCCGGCGGTCCTCGCCGAGCATCTCGGCGACTTCGCCCGGGTCGAACGGCTTCATCGGCGGGGGCCGCAGCCACTCGGTCACCGCGGGGTCGAGGAAGAGCGTGCGGTACCCCTCCTCGTCGTCGAGCTGCGGCGGCCGCGCCAGCAGCTGCGGGGTGCGCCATTCGCGGTCCATCGCTGCCACCCCGGCGATCAGCCTGCCGCGGGCGAGAGCCGCCCGAAGTAGCCAAACCAGTTCCCGGAGCGCTCCTGGAGCCGCATCCCTGCCGCGCCCCCGAGGCGCTCGAGGCTGGCGCGCGTGGTGAAGTGGGGATCGCCGAACAGCTCGCCGACGACGAGCCGGCCCTCCGGGCGCAGCACCCGGCGAATCTCACGCATGGCAGTAAGGGAATCGGGGATCTCTCCAAGCACCGCGATCAGGACGACCGCATCAATGGTGGCGTCCCCGAAGGGGAGCGCGGTGGCGTCGCCCTGGGTTGCGACCAGGTTCTCCAGGCCGCGCTCCGCGGCTGCGCGGGAGACGTGGTCGAGGAACTCCTGCTGGAGGTCGAACAGCTCGACGGTGCCCTCCGGCCCCACCCACTCGGCGAGGTCGAGGCTGTAGTAGCCGGTGCCGACGCCGATCTCGAGGATGCGCTCGCCGGGCTCTGGCCGCAGCACCGCGCGCAGTCGCTCCCTGGTGATCACCGGGTGCGGGATCTGCACCCAGAACCGCTGGCCGTAGGGGCAAGCAGAGGGGTTCTTCCGCCACCAGAGGGCCGCTCCCAGCGTCGCCGCCGCGGTCAGGCCGAGAAGGCGGCGGGCTCGCATCAGTCCTCGAGGCTGAAACCGACCCTGTGCGCTCCGGACTCGACCCGCAGGAACGCGACCTTGCCGAGGTAGAGGGAGATGACGCCGTCCTCGGTGTGGAGGTCGTGCCAACCGCCCTTCTCGAGCTGCTTACGAAGGTCCTTGAGGTCGTCGTCGGCAAGCCGGGCGGAGATCACCTGGCCGCCCTCGAATCCGATCTCGACTCGTTGTGCTTCGGCCATCTCAGTGTCCTTCCGCGGGTTCGACGATCTCGGTCAGGACCCCGCCGGTGGAGCGGGGGTGCAGGAACGCCACTCTGCTGCCGCGGATGCCTGTCCGCGGCTCGGAGTCGATCAGCTCGATCCCGGCGGCCGAGATCCGCTGCAGGGCGCCGTCGATGTCGTCGACGGCGTAGGCGACGTGGTGCAGCCCCTCGCCACTGCGGGCGAGGAACTTGCCGACGGGGGTGTCCGGGCCGAGCGGGGCGAGCAGCTCGACGTGGCCCTCGCCGACGTCGAGCAGGACCGCCTCGACCCCCTGGGACTCGACCGTCTCGCGGTGCGCGAGGGTCATCTCGAAGCTACGCTCGTAGAGAGCGATGCCGGCGTCGATGTCCTCGACGGCGACTCCGATGTGGTCGATCCTTCCGAACAAGGGCGGCAAGTCTATGCGGCCGGTGGCAGCTCGTCGCCGTGGCTGTGCTCGACCCGGAGGATCTCCGCCATCGCCGCGCGGCCGACCTCGAGCTGCTCCGAGGTCGGCTCCTTGGTGGCCAGGCGGCGCTGGATCTCCCGCCCGGGGGTGTGGAACGCCTCGGCCAGCGGGTCGCCGTGGTGGCGATCGCTCCAGGCGAACATCTCGACCGCAATCGAGGCGCCGCCGAGGCCGACGGCGGCGCGGGCGAAGGCGCTCGGCCGCTCGACCATCCGCTCAAGCAAGAGGGTGCCGGCGGCGGAGAGCAGCATCATCGGGACGACCAGGTTGGAGCCGCAGCGGTCGTGCTCCTTGGGGACGCCGGCGACGTCCTCGACGTCCTGCTCGTAGGCGGCGATCGCCTTGTGCTCGACGCCGTGGTAGGCGGCGAGGTCGCGGTCGGTCAGCGCGACGATCGCCGGCAGCGCGCCGATCGCCTGCACCAGCCCCTCGCGCAGCGTCGAGGCCCGCAGCCGGCGGCGCAGCAGCCCGCTCGCCGCCAGGGTCGCGCCGACCGTCGCCACCACCCGCCAGTCCTCGAAGGGCAGCCGCGCGGCGCTCAGCCGCCGCCGGGTCAGCGGCAGCACCGCCATCGCCTCAGCCAGTTTCAGCGGCCCGCGCAGGCCGGGGACCTTCGCCACCAGGGCGGGAGCCAGTTCCGGCTTGCCTTCGGAGGCGACCTGGATCCCCCCGTCGCGGTCGCGGACCGCCGCCGCCCAGTGGGTCGGGCCGTGGACCAACAGGCCGTTGCGGAGGGCCATCCCGCCGAGCCGCAGGTGCTGGGGATCCTCGGAGGCCACCGAACCAAGATAGGCCATCGCCGAAAGATTGGAGGGCGCCGAGCCCAGTCAACTCGGCGCCCTCTCCCCCCTGTGGAAATCCGACCGGAGGCCCCCAGTCCGAGCCTCCGGCCGTGTCGGCTCTCCCTGGCTCTAGCTTGGAAAGCCGCTTCTAGAAACACCGCGATTCCAGTGAAGTTGCGCGCGCGTTTACGGCTTGCCCAGGCGCCCTCGCAGGTCGGCGAGGCGGCGGCCCAGCTCGACCTCGAAGCCGCGCTCGGTGGGCTCGTAGAAGCGGCGCCCCTCGAGGCCCTCTGGCAACAGCGGCTGGTCGCTGACGCCGTCCGGCTCGTCGTGCGCGTAGCGGTAGCCGCTGCCGCGGCCGAGCTTCTCGGCGCCGGGGTAGTGGGCGTCGCGCAGGTGGTCCGGCGGGGTCTTGGCGCCGTTGGCGCGGACCTCGGCGCGGGCCGCGGAAAGGGCCTTGTAGGAGGCGTTGGACTTCGGCGCGAGCGCCAGGTAGACGGCGGCCTGGGCGAGGTTCAGCGCGCACTCTGGCAGGCCGACCCGGTCGACAGCGCGAGCGGCGGCGTCGGCGACGAGCAACGCCTGCGGGTCGGCGTTGCCGACGTCCTCGGAGGCGAGGATGACCATCCGGCGGGCGATGAAGCGCGGGTCCTCGCCGCCCTCCAGCATCACCGCCAGATAGTAGAGCGAGGCGTCGACGTCGGAGCCGCGGGTGGCCTTGATCCAGGCCGAGACGAAGTCGTAGTGGCGGTCGCCCTGGCGGTCATAGTCGAGCGCCTTGCGCTGCAGCGCGTCCTCGATCGCGGCGACGTCGATCTCCTCTCCGCGCGAGCGCTCGACCGCGCGCTGCAGGGCGGAGAGGGCGACCCGGGCGTCGCCACCGCTGCGCTGGGCCAGCATCTCCAGGGCGGGGTCGGCGACCGGCGGCGGGTCGGCCAGGCCGCGCTCGGGGTCCGACAGCGCCCGCCGCAGCAGCTCCGCGACTTGCGCGGGGCCGAGCGGCCGCAGCTCGTAGATCTGGCAACGCGAGAGCAGGGCCGAGTTGACCTCGAAGTAGGGGTTCTCGGTGGTCGCCCCGATCAGCGTCAGCAGCCCCTCCTCCACCGCCGGCAGCAGCGCGTCCTGCTGGGCCTTGTTGAAGCGGTGGATCTCGTCGAGGAAGAGCACCGTCCCCCGCCCCGCACCCTTGCGACGCTCCCGAGCCCGCTCGATCACCGCCCGGATCTCCGCCCGGCCGGCGTTCACCGCCGACTCCTCCTCGAAGGCTCCCTCGGCGCCGGCCGCGGCTATCCGGGCGAGCGTGGTCTTCCCGGAGCCGGGAGGGCCGTAGAGGATCGCGCTGTGCGGCTTGCCTTCGTCGATCGCGGTTCGGAGCGCGGACCCGGGGCCCAGGACGTGCTCCTGCCCGAGCAGCTCGTCGAGACTCCGCGGCCGCATGCGGACAGCCAGCGGGGCATCGGCAGCCGGAAGTTCTGAGCCCGGACCTCGGCCTTCGTCGGTGTCGAAGAGCTGGTTGTCCACCAGTGGCGAGTATGAGGGACCCCGGGGAGGGCTCGGCGGCCGTGGCTACACTTCATCTCGATGGCAGTTCATCCTTGGCCTGAGATTCCTGACGAGCAGCGCTGGGCGCTGGAGCTGATGGAGGAACGCCTGGACCGCACCGCCCAGCCGCCGAGAGAGCTTTCTGCCCGCGCCCAGGAGCTTCGAGCCCAGGCGGCGCAGACCGAGATCGAGGGCTACCGCGATGCCGCCCTCGCTCTGGCTGGCCGGTACGAGCAGGCTGCGACCGCTCGCCTCACGTCCGCGTAGCCCTACGGCCCCAGCATCTCGCGCAGTCGCGCCGCTATCTCTCGTTGCCGGTCAAAACGAGACTTGACCTCGGCGTCGATGCGCCCAAGCTCGGCCTCCAACTCACCAGCCGTCTCCTCCGCAGCTTCGGGATCGAGAAGGGTCTGCTCTCCCCACCTGGTGGAAAAAATGACCTCGTGGGCGATCATCGCCGAGCTGAGAAAGGCATCGAGTTGTTTGATGGCCGGTGGGCGTTCTGGCACGCCGCCATCCTGCCGCATTGGCGCCCGGCGTGCAGACAGAAGACTGCGCGCTGATGACGGGACGAGCCTTCCATGTGAGCTCCCGCGCTTACGGTTGCCAGACGGCCAAGAGCGAGAGGCAAACCGCTAACTCGGCAACGGCAACCGTCGCGCCGAGGGTGTCGCCGGTGCGGCCGCCTAGGGCGTGACGGGCCCAGACGGCGGAGAGTGCTGCGGCCAACAGAGCCGCGCCGATGGCGGCGAGGCCGGGCAAGAGGCCACAGGAAAGTCCCGCGACGAGGATCGCGAGAGCGGTCGCGATCCAGAGGGCCGCTGGTGTGGGAGCGAAAGCGGCGCCGAGGCCGTCGGGGCGAGCAGCCGGGATCGCGCGGGCGTGCAGGAGGGCCGACCAACGGGCGAGGGCGCAGGCGGCGATCAGGGCCTGGAGTGCGTGGGTGTCGCTGAGCGAGGCAAGGGTGCTGAAGAACAGGAGGGCCCAGGCGAGGAGGGCCAGCATGCCGAAGGCCCCGACCGCGGAGTCGCGCATCGCCTCCAGCCGCCGTTCGCGGTCGCCGTGCACGCCGAGGCCGTCGGCGGTGTCGGCGAGCCCGTCCTGATGGAGCGCTCCGGTCACGCCGACGAGCGCGATCAGGGCGAGGACCGAGGCGACGCCAGCTCCGAGGAGGGGCTCGGCGGCCACGCGCACGCCTCCGGCCAGAGCGCCGATCAGGGCGCCGACGAGGGGGAACCAGGCGACAGAGCTCTCGACACGGCTGGGTGCCGTCGGTCCTCGGGGCGCGACCGGCAGCACGGTGAGGAAGGAGACGGCCAGGGCCGCGCTGGAGAAAACGCCGCTGGCGAGCGCTCGCGCGCCCCTCATCCTGCGCGCTCGACCGCGGACTCCTCGAAGGTGCCCATCTCCCGGTGCAGGGCCCCGGCGGCCTGGACGAGCGGCAGCGCCAGCATGGCTCCGGTCGCCTCGCCGAGGCGCATGCGCAGGTCGAGCAGGGGCTCGAGGCCGAGTTCGCGGAGCACCAGCTCGTGCCCGCTCTCGGCCGAGCGGTGGCTGGCGATCAGTGCTTGCCCGACGGTCGGCTCGATCCGGATCGCGGCAAGGGCGGCGGCGCCGACGGCGTAGCCGTCCAGCACCACCGGGAGGCGGCGCCGCGCGGCCTCGGCGGCCGCGCCGGCGAGGGCCGCCAGCTCGAGGCCGCCCACCGCGGCCAGCGCTTGGCGCGGCTCCAGCCCCGAGCCGTGGCGCTCCAGCGCCTCGTTGACCAGCGCGCGCTTCCGCTCCAGTCCCTCGGCGTCGACGCCGGTGCCCCGTCCCACGGTCAGGGAGGAGGGCGCGCCCGTCAGCGCGGAGACGAGCGCCGCCGTGCTCGTCGTGTTGCCGATGCCGATCTCGCCGAGCACCAGGCAGTCGACCCCGCCCTCGGCCAGCTCACCGGCGAGACCGGCACCGGCGCGCATCGCGTCCTTGAGCTGAGCCTCGGTCAGCGCCGCGGCCGCCGACATGTCGGCCGTGCCGGGGGCGACCTTCGCGTCCCGCACGCCCGCCGGGGTCGGCCCGGCGAGGCCGACGTCGGCGACGAGCAGCTCGTGCCCGCCGTGGCGGGCAAGCACCCCGACCGCCGTTTCCCCGCGCGCAGCGGCGGCGGCCACCTGGGCCGAGACCTTGGAGTCGAAGAGGCTGGTGCGCTTCTCGGCGTGCCCGTGGTCGGCCGCGCAGACCAGCACGCCGGCGCGGACCTCGGCGGGCGGGGCCTCGCCAGTTATCGAGGCCCAGCGCTCGACCAGGTCCTCGAGCGCGCCGAGGCTCCCGGCGGGCTTGACCAGCTGGTCGGCGCGGTCGCGTGCCGCGATCGCCGCGCTGCGGTCGGGGACCGCGGGCCGGGGAGCGGGCGCCTCCTCCCCGCGCGAGTCCCAGCGCTCCCTCATCACGATCTGCTCGAGCGGAGCCCGCGACGACCACCCCGCTGCCTCCAGGCTCGGCCGCACCGGGCGCTCGTCGGGCCAGCCGAGGCACAGGTAGGCGATCGGATCCACCCGCTCGGGAATGCCGAGCAGCGCTCGCAGGTCCTCCGGCCGGTAGAAGCTGACCCAGCCGACGCCGAGCCCCTCCGCCCGGGCCGCCAGCCAGAGGTTCTCGATCGCGCAGGCGGTGCTGTAGACGTCGGTCTCGGTGATCGTCCCCCGGCCGAGGATCTCTTCGTCGGGCTCGCCGTGGTCGCAGCAGACGCAGACGCCGAGCGGCGCCTCGACCACGCCCTCGATCTTCTGGTCGAGGAACTGGGTCGCTCGCTCCTCGAACCGGGCGCTCTGGCGCAGTCGCTCCCGCTGCGCCAGCCGCCGCACCTCGATCCGGGTGTCGAGGTCGCGGATCGCGATCAGGCGCCAGGGCTGCATCAACCCGACCGACGGCGCTCTGTGGGCGGCCGCGAGGACGCGATCGAGGACGTCGTCGGGCACCTCGTCGGGGCGGAAGCGGCGGACGTCGCGCCGCTCGGCGATGACCCGGTAGACGACCTCGCGCTCCTCGGGGGCGTAGCGCCATCCGCGCGGGTCGGCGGCCCGCCCGGCGGCACGCGAGCTGTCGAAGCCGGCCGGGGTCGGCGGCCGCGGAAGATGGTCTTCGGGACTCATTCCAGCCAACACTAAAGCGCGGCCCATCGCTTGCAGCAGAGCGGCTAGGATGGCGTCAGCCAGCGCGGCGGCGCGAGGAACCCGGTGTGAGTCCGGGACGGTCGCGCCACTGTAACCGGGGAGCGACCCCAACTGAGCCACTGGACCGGCGGTCCGGGAAGGCTGGGAGAGCCGGGATCCGGGAGTCAGGACACTTGCCCGCCGCGGATCCTTCCGATCAGGGGCGCTCGATCCCGAGGAGGTGGAACGTGAAGCGGTTGATCCTCGTGCGCCACGCGCCGACCGCCGCCACGCGTGCCGCCGCCTTCCCCCTCGACGAGCGCCCCGACGAGCGCTCGCTGGCGATGGCCGAACGGCTGGTCGGGGTCGTCCCACGCCGCGCCGAAGCCTGCTCGAGCCCGGCCCTGCGCTGCATCGAGACGGCGAAGGCCGCCGGCCTCGACCCGGTCCCGGTCGAGGCGCTCGCCGAGTGCGACTTCGGCGAGTGGGGAGGTCGTTCGCTGGAGGACGTCTGCCGCGAGGATCCCGAGGGCGCCGAGGCCTGGATGAAGGACCCCGAGGCCCGGCCCCATGGCGGCGAGAGCCTCACGGCCTTCGCCGCCCGCGTCGGCGCCTGGCTCGGATCGGAGGCCGATGGCGATGGGTGCACCTTCGCGGTCACCCACGGCGGGGTCGTCAAGGCGGCCATCGTCGGCGCGCTCGGCGCCCCGCTTGAGGCGTTCTG
The DNA here is from genome assembly GCA_963799835.1 of uncultured Solirubrobacterales bacterium. Taxonomy (GTDB): domain Bacteria; phylum Actinomycetota; class Thermoleophilia; order Solirubrobacterales; family 70-9; genus VAYN01. The sequence continues at coordinate 1,262,723 of CAWCYE010000002.1, read as the reverse complement.
GAGGATCGACGTCGAGCCGCTCGCGGTAACCGAGCTGCACGCCCACGACGGGCGCTGGAACCTGGTCCGAGCCAACGCCGCCCCGCCGGCCGGGGCCCCGGGATGAGCGGCGCCGCCCTGGCCGCCGGCTACGGGGCCGACCTGGTGCTGGGCGACCCGCGCCGCGGGCATCCCGTCGCCGGCTTCGGGCGTTCGGCGGCGGCGCTGGAGCGCTTCGCCTACGCGCCGAGCCGCGGCCGCGGCGCCGTCTACGCGGTCGCGCTGGTGGGGCTCGCCGCCGTGGCGGCGGAGCTGCTGGCCCGGCTCTGCGCCCGCGCCGGCCTCGGCGGCGGCGCCGCCCTGACCGTCACTGTCTGGATCGCGCTCGGCGGACGATCGCTGGCGCGGGAGGCGGAACGGGTCGCGGCGCAGGTGGAACGGGGCGACCTCGACGGAGCGCGGCGCTCGCTTCCCGCCCTGGTGGGACGCGACACCGACGGGCTCGACGGGCCCGAGGTCTGCAGGGCGACGGTCGAGTCCGTCGCCGAGAACACCGGCGACGCGGTGCTGGGACCGCTGCTCTGGGGGGCGGTGGCCGGCCCCGGGGGCGTGGCCGCGTACCGCGCCGCCAACACCCTCGACGCGATGGTCGGCAACCGCAGCGAGCGCTACCGGGACTTCGGCTGGGCCGCTGCCCGCCTCGACGACGCGATGAGCTGGCCGGCCGGCGCGGTTCGGCGCCGTGCTCGGCGCCGCTCTGCGCGCCCGTCGCCGGCGGCTCGCCCGCCGCGGCCTGGACCGCGGTCAGGCGCGACGGCTCCGCGCACCCGAGCCCCAACGCCGGCCGGCTCGAGGCGGCCTTCGCCGGCGCGCTCGGCCTCCGCCTCGGCGGCCCGCTCGCCTACGGCGGCCGGACCGAGTCGCGCCCGACGCTCGGCGACGGCCGTGCGCCCGGACCCGAGGACGTGGCCCGCGCGGTGCGGCTCTCGCTCGCGGTGGGCGCCGTGCGAGCCGCGGTCTGCGTCGCGCTGCGCTCGCTCCGGGGTGCACCGCATCGGAGTTTTGGGACCCCAGGGGGACCAAAGTCGGAAGCGGCGACGGGGGAGGCTGGGGCGATGAAGGGAGCGCTGCTGGTCTGCGGCACCCACTCCGACGCCGGCAAGTCGGTCGTCGCCGCCGGCATCTGCCGCTGGCTGCGACGGCAGGGCGTGCGCGTGGCGCCGTTCAAGGCACAGAACATGGCGCTGAACTCGGTCGTCACCCTCGACGGCGGCGAGATCGGCCGCGCCCAGGCGATGCAGGCCGCGGCCGCCGGCGTCGAGCCCGAGGCGGCGATGAACCCGGTGCTGCTCAAGCCCTCCGGCGAGCGCCGCAGCCAGGTGGTGGTGATGGGGCGGCCCCACGCCGAGGCCGACGCCCGCTCCTACCAGGACCTCAAGCGCGAGCTGGCTCCCGTGGTCGCGGGCGCGCTCGCCGACCTCCGCGGGCGCTTCGACGTGGTCGTCTGCGAGGGCGCCGGCAGCCCGGCCGAGACCAACCTGCGCCGGCGACGACCTCGCCAACATGGGCCTCGCCCGCGCCGCCGGCCTGCCGGTGCTGGTCGTCGCCGACATCGACCGCGGCGGCGTCTTCGCCTCGCTTGCTCGGCACCCTGGCGCTGCTCGACCCCGACGACCAGGCCCACGTCGCCGGCTTCGTCGATCAACAAGTTCCGCGGCGACGACGCGCTCCTCGCGCCGGCCTCGACGCGGCTGGAAGAGCCGACCGGCCGACCCGTGCTCGGCGTGCTCCCCTGGCGTGACGTCCTCTGGCTCGACGCCGAGGACTCGCTCGGCCTCGCGACCGCCGGGGCGTCGAGGCGCCCGCCGCGGACGACGCGCTCGACGTCGCCGTGGTCCGCCTGCGCTGGATCAGCAACTTCACCGACTTCGACGCGCTGGCGGCCGAGCCCGGCGTGCGCGTGCGCTACACCCGCTCGCCCGCCGACGTCGAGCGCGCCGACCTCGTCGTCCTGCCCGGCACCAAGGCCACCGTCGACGACCTCGAGCGCGCTGCGCAGCTGGCGGACTCGACCGCGGCGCTCGCCGCCCGCGCGGCTGCCGGAGCGCCGCTGCTCGGCATCTGCGGCGGCTACCAGATGCTCGGCGAGCGGATCGACGACGAGGTCGAGTCCGGGCGCGGCGAGACGGCGGGCCTCGGCCTGCTCCCGGTCGCGACCGAGTTCGAGGCCGACAAGCTGCTGCGCCGGCGCGCCGGCGAGTCTGCCTGGCTGCAGAGCGCCGCCAGCGGCTACGAGATCCGCCACGGCCGGGTCTCGCCGCCACGGCGGCGAGCCGCTGCTCGCAGACGACGCGGGCGAGCCCGAGGGCTGCCGCGCCGGCAGCGTGCTCGGGACGTCCTGGCACGGCCTGCTCGAGCACGACGACCTGCGGCGATCTCTGCTCGGCTGGGTCGCAAAAGAACGCGGGCTTCGCTTCCGTCCCAGCGCCAAGCCGTTCGCCGAGGTCCGCGAGGAACGGCTCGACGCGCTCGGCGACCTCGTCGCCGACCACCTCGACACCGGCCGGCTCGCCGAGCTGATCGAGGGCGGCCCGCCGCCCGGCCTTCCATCCGTCCACACCGAGGTGAGCGCGTGCTTGCCCTCCTAACCCTTACCGAGGTGACCCCTTGCTGCGTTTCCTGACCACCGCCGACACCGAGATCCTGGCGACCGCCGCAGCGGTCAGGCGGCTGCCCGAGGACTTCCCGGAGGTGCGCTGCGCCAACCCGGCCTGGGCAGCCGACCACGAGGCGCTCCTCGACGAGGTCCTTCGCCGGCGCCCGGGTCGTCCTCTGCCGCGTCCTCGGCGGGCGCCGCGGCTGGCAGCAGGGGTTCGACGCGCTGCGTGGCCGCTGCCAGGAGCGCCGGGATCGCCCTGCTGGCGCTCGGCGGCGAGGCCGAGCCCGACGCCGAGATGACGGCGCTCTCGCTGGCGCCCGCCGGCGCGGTCGCCCAGGCCGGCGAGTACCTGCGCCACGGCGACGTCGAGAACGTCGAGCAGCTGCTGCGCTTCCTCGCCGACACCTTCCTGCTCGAAGGCCACGGCTTCGAGGCGCCGCGGGAGCTGCCCGAGCTGGGCGTGTACCTGCCGGGAAGCGGAGACGTATCGCTGGAGGAGGCAAAGGCGGGGCACGACCCGGAGCGGCCCACCGTCGCCGTCTGCTTCTACCGCTCCCACCGGATCACCGGCAACACCGCCTTCGTCGACGAGCTCTGCGCAGCCGTGGAGGAGGCCGGGGCCAACCCGCTGGCGATCTGGAGCTACAGCCTGCGGCCCGACCGCGAGGGGCGGGTGCCGGCGTTCGAGCTGCTCGACGGCCAGGTCGACGCGCTGATCGTGACGATGCTCGCCAGCGGCGGCTCCGGCGCCGCCGACCTGGCGCACGCCGAGGGCGAGGGGGTCGGCGAGCAGTGGCAGAGCTGGGACTCGGCCGCGCTCGAGGCTCTCGGCGTCCCCGTAATCCAAGCGGTCTGCGCGACTGCCTCGCGGGCGACGTGGGAGGCCTCGGACGCCGGCCTCTCCCCACTCGACGCCGCCACCCAGGTGGCGATCCCCGAGTTCGACGGCAGGGTGCTCGGCGGCGTGGTCTCGTTCAAGGAGCGCTTCGCCGAGGACTCGCCGGTCGCCACCCCGCTCGCCCGCTACGTCGCCGACCCCGAGCGCTGCGCCCGGGTGGCGGGGCTGGCGGCTCGCTGCGCGCGCCTGTGGCACACGCCGCCATCGGCCCGCCGGGTGGCGATCATGCTGACCAGCTTCCCGACCCGCCACGCCCGCGTCGGCATGGCGGTCGGCCTCGACACGCCGGCCAGCGCCCTGCGCCTGCTCGACGCCCTGGCGGAGGACGGGATGCGGGTGGAGCGTCGCTTCGAGAGCGGCGACGAGCTGATGCGGGAGCTGATCGAGACCGGCGGGCACGACCCCGATCCAGGTCACCGACGAGCAGCTCGAGCAGGCCTCGCTGCGCTTCCCGGTCTCCGAGTACATCGAGTGGTACGGGCAGCTGCCGGCGTCGCTGCGGGAGTCGGTCGAGGAGCGCTGGGGGCCGGCCCCGGGCGAGCTCTTCGTCGACTCCGGCGACTTCGTGATCGGCGGCCTCGAGCTGGGCGACGTGCTGGTCGCGATCCAGCCCCCGCGCGGCCACGGCGAGGACCCGGTGGCGATCTACCACGACCCCGAGCTGCCGCCTACCCACCACTACCTCGCCTCCTACCGCTGGATCGACCGCGTCTGGGGAGCGGACGCGATCGTCCACCTCGGCAAGCACGGCACCCTGGAGTGGACGCCGGGCAAGATGCTCGCCCTCTCCGCCGGCTGCGCCCCCGACGCGGCGCTCGCCGACACCCCGCTCGTCTACCCGTTCCTGGTCAGCGACCCCGGCGAGGGCGTGGCGGCGAAGCGTCGCGTGCACGCGACGATCGTCGACCACATGGTGCCGCCGATGACCAGGGCCGGCGTCTATGACGAGCTGGCCGAACTGGAGGCGCTGCTCGACGAACACGCGCGGGTCGAGGTGCTCGACCCGGCGAAGCTGCCGGCGCTGGCGGCGCGCATCTGGTCGGCGATCGAGCGGGCGAACCTTCAGGCCGACCTCGGCGTCACCGAGCGGCCCGACGACCTCGGCGCGCTGGTCGAGCACATCGACGGCTACCTCTGCGAGGTCAAGGACATCCAGATCCGCGACGGGCTCCACGTGCTCGGCGCCGCCCCCGAAGGGGAGCAGCTGCGCGGCCTTGCCGCGGCGATGCTGCGGCTCGGCTCGGGCTCCGTCCCTGGCCTGCGGCGCGCGGTCGGGGCTGCGTTCGGGATCGACGAGCCGGAGCTGGTCGCGACCCCCGGCGAGCGCATCGCGACCCCGCCGGCGGAGCTGGTGGAGCGGTTCCCCGGGCCGGCGGCGAGCGCCGGCGACGTCGTCGACCGTCTCGAGGACGCCCAGGGGGCGCTGCTGGAGGCGCTCGAAGGGCGCGGCTGGGACCCGGCGGCGGTGCCTGACGTCTGCGCCGCGGTCCTCGGCCGCGGGGACAACGGCGTCGAGCGCGCCCTCGGCTTCGCCTGCACCGAGCTGGTGCCGCGGCTGCGCCGCACCCGCGAGGAGATCGACAACGTGTTGGCGGCGCTGCACGGCCGACACGTGCCCGCCGGGCCCTCCGGCGCCCCGACCCGCGGCCGCCTCGACGTGCTGCCGACCGGGCGCAACTTCTACTCGGTCGACCCGCGAGCGGTCCCTTCCGAACTCTCCTGGGAGGTCGGCCAGCGCCTGGCCGAGGCGCTGCTGGACCGCCACCGGAGCGAGACCGGGGAGCTGCCACGGATGGTCGGCGTGGTCGCCTGGGCCAGCCCCGCGATGCGCACCCAGGGCGACGACATCGCCGAGATCCTCGCCCTGCTCGGGGTGCGACCGACCTGGAACCGCGAGTCGCGCCGCGTCAGCGGCTTCGAGGTCGTGCCGCTGGAGGAGCTGGGACGGCCGCGGATCGACGTCACCGTCCGCATCTCCGGCTTCTTCCGCGACGCCTTCCCCCACCTGATCCGGCTGATCGACGACGCCGTGGCCGCGGTCGCCGCGCTGGAGGAGCCGCCGGAGATGAACTTCGTCGCCGCCCACGCGCGCGAGGACGCCGAGCGGCTCGCCGCCGAGCTCGGGGACGGGGCCTGGCGGCGGGCGACGGCGCGTGTCTTCGGCTCCAAGCCCGGCGCCTACGGGGCCGGGCTGCTGCAGCTGGTCGAAGCGCGCGACTGGCGCGACGACGGCGACATCGCCGAGGTGTATGAGGCCTGGGGAGGCCACGCTTACGGCCGCGACCTCGAGGGCGCTCCGGCGCGCGAGGCGATGCGCGACTGCCATGCGAGGATCGAGGCAGCGGTGAAGAACGTCGACTCCTCCGAGCACGACATCCTCGACTCCGGCGACTACTTCCAGTACCACGGCGGCATGGTGGCGACGGTGCGGGCGCTGAGCGGCCGCGACCCCGCCGCCTACCTCGGCGACAGCTCCGACCCCTCGCGGCCGGCGACCCGGACCCTGGCCGAGGAGACGCGGCGGGTGTTCCGCGCCCGCGTCGCCAACCCGCGCTGGATCGCCTCGATGATCCGCCACGGCTACAAGGGGGCCGCCGAGCTGGCGGCGACCGTCGACCACCTGTTCGGCTACGACGCCACCGCGGGCGTGGCGGAGGACTGGATGTACGAGCGGGTGGCGGAGCGCTACCTGCTCGACCCCGACGTCGCCGAGTTCATCTCCCGGTCCAACCCCTGGGCAGGCCGGGCGATCGCCGAGCGGCTGCTGGAGGCGGCCGACCGCGGCCTCTGGGCGGAGCCGGAGGAGGAGACGCTGGCGGCGATCCGCGAGCGCTTCCTCGCCCTAGAGGGCGAGCTCGAGGAGGCGGGGGCATGACGGCGGGCTACCCGCTGAGCGCGATCGTCGGCCAGGAGGACCTGATCGACGCGCTGCTCGTCAACGCGGTCTCGCCGGAGGTCGGCGGCGTGCTGGTGCGGGGGGAGCGCGGGACGGCGAAGTCGACGGCGGTGCGGGCGCTGGCGCCGCTGTTGCCGGAGGTGATGGCCGCCGAGGGGCAGCCGTTCGCCTTCGCTCCCGGCGAGCTCGCCCCGCAGGGAGCGGTGCCCACCGACGCGGCTGCGGCGTCCCGCCCCGGGGTGCTGGTCGAGCTGCCGCTGGGCGCGACGCTCGACCGGCTCGTCGGCTCGCTCGACCTCGGCCGGGCGATGGACGGCGAGCGCACCTTCGAGCCGGGCCTGCTGGCCCGCGCCCACAACGGGATCCTCTACGTCGACGAGGTCAACCTGCTGCCCGACCACCTGGTTGACGCGCTGCTCGACGCCGCCGCCTCGGGAGTGGCCCGGGTCGAGCGCGAGGCGGTCTCGGTGACCCACGCGTCCCGCTTCCTCCTGGTCGGGACGATGAACGCCGAGGAGGGCGAGCTGCGCCCGCAGCTGCTCGATCGCTTCGGCCTCGGCGTCGAGGCGCGGGCGCCGCGGGACCCGGCGCAGCGAGCCGAGATCGTCCGTCGCCGGCTCGCCTTCGAGCGCGATCCGGTGGCCTTCGCGGCCGCCTGGGAGGAGGGCGAGCGAGAGCTCGCCGGGCGGATCGCCGGCGCGCGCGAGCGGCTGGACTCGGTGCGGCTGGCCGACCGCGAGCTGCTGCGAATCGCCGGAGCCTGCGCCCGTCTCGGCGTGGATGGCGTTCGCGGCGACATCGTCACCGCGCGGGCCGCGCGGGCGCTGGCCGCACTGGAGGGAAGCGAGGAGGTCGGCGAGGAGCAGATCCGCCGGGCCGCCCAGCTGGCGCTCTCCCATCGCCGCCGCCACGATCCGCTCGACGGCGCGACGCCCGACCCCGAGGAGATCGAACGCGCGCTCGACGGCGAGGGGCCCGAGGACGAGCCGCCCGGCGGTGGCGACGGCGGCGCGCCGCGCAACGGGGGCGGCGAGCCCGCGGCGGGCCGCGGTGAGAATCGCGGCGACGGGCGCGGAGCGACGGGCCCCTCGTCCGAGCCCGCGCCCTCCCGCCCCGACGCGCCAGCCGGCGAGCGCCGAGACGCGCCGGTCCCGGCGCTGCTGCCCGACGCGGCCCTCGCTCTGGCCGGGCGGGGGAAGGGCCCGTCGGGGAAGCGAGCGCGGAGCGCCTCGGCCCAGACCGGCGCGATCGACACCCGTCTCGCCTCGCCCGCCAGCGAGGACCTCGCCGCGGTCGCCACCCTCCGCGCCCGCCTGCTCGGCTCCGACCCGGACGAGCTGCGCGAGCACGTGCGGGGAGGCCGCGAGGGGGTGCTGCTCTGCCTCGTCCTCGACGCCAGCGGCTCGATGGGCGCGCGGCGCCGGCTGGCCCGGGTCAAGGGCGCGCTGATCGCGCTGCTGCGCGAAGCCCACGCCCGTCGCGACCGGATCGCGGTGGTCGCCTTCCGCGACAGCGAGGCGCACCTACTGGTCGCGCCCGGCCAGCCGCTGGAGCGGGCCGCGGCGGCGGTGCGGGAGATGCGGACCGGAGGGCGGACGCCGCTCGCCGCCGGTCTCGAGCTGGCGACCGAGCAGCTGCGCCGGGAGGCGCTGCGCGAGCGGCAGCGCCGGGCGATCGCGATCATCCTCACCGACGGCCGCGTCGCCGACCCCGAGGGCGGCGCCCTGAGGGCGGCCGCCCGGCTCGGCAAGGCGGCCGACGCCGTCCACGTCGTCGACACCGAGGAGGGCACGGTCCGCATCGGCCTCGCCGGCGCGCTCGCCGACGCGGCCGGCGGGCAGGTCCACCGGCTGGCGCCCGCCCCCGCGAACGGAAGGAGAGCCGCATGAGCGAGAACGAGGGAACGAAGCGCCGCAAACCCCGCGATCACCCGCTCCTGATCGTCGTCACCGGTCACGGCAAGGGCAAGAGCAGCTCCTCCTTCGGGATGCTGATGCGCTCCTGGGCGCGCGGCTACCGCTGCGGCGTCTTCCAGTTCGTCAAGTCGGCCAAGTGGAAGGTCGGCGAGGCGAAAGCCGCCGCGGCACTGGGCGGGATCGACTGGGAGAAGATGGGCGACGGCTGGTCCTGGACCTCGCGCGACCTCGAGCACTCCGCCGACCTGGCCCGCGAGGGCTGGGAGGAGGTCAAGCGCGCAATCGGCGAGGAGCGCTACGAGTTCCTCCTCCTCGACGAGATCACCTACCCGATCAACTGGGAGTGGATCGACATCGACGACGTGCTGGCGACCCTCGCCGACCGGCCGGGCTTCCAGCACGTCGTGATGACCGGCCGCGACGCCCCGCCGGCGCTGGTCGAGGCCGCCGACCTGGTCTCCGAAGTGACCAAGGTGAAGCACCCCTTCGACGCCGGCATCCGAGCCCAGCAGGGAATCGAGTGGTAGAGCTGCTGCTGATACTCGACGGGGCGAGCGAGCCGCCCGGCCGGGAGACCAGCCTGGCGCTGGCGCACACGCCGACGCTCGACCGCCTCGCCGCGACGGGCACGCAGACGCTGCTGCAGATCGTGCCGCCGGGGCTCCCGGTCGGCTCGGAGACGGCGATCCCGGCGCTGCTCGGCTGGCGCCCCACCGGCCCGGTCGATCGCGGCGCCCTGGAGGCGGCGGCGCTCGGCGTCGAGCCGGCGCCGGGAGAGCGAGCCTGGCGCGTGGACGTCCTCGGCGAGGACGGCGAGTGCGCCGGAGAGGCGGATGCGCTGCGCGCGGCCGCGGTCCTGCGGGAGCGCCTGGCCGGCCACCGGGTGCGCCACCTGCGTGGACACCGCCTGCTCCTCATCGGCCCGTCGCCGCTGCCGGACGCGGCGCAGGGCGCGGGGCTTCGTCCCTGGCCGGAGGGCGTCGTCCCGCCGCGCCGGCTCGGCGCCGACACGGTCGTGATCGCTGCGGCTGGCGCCGCCGCCGGGGCGGCGCGCCTGCTCGGCGCGGACGTCGTCGTCCCCCCCGGCGCCACCGGCGACACCGACACCGACCTGGTCGCGAAGGCGGACGCTGCGGTGGGCGCCGTCGCGGCCGGCGCGTCCCGGGTCGTCGTCCACGTCGGCGGTCCCGACGAGGCCTCCCACCGCCGCGACCGCCCGGCCAAGATCTCGATCCTCGAACGGGTCGATCGCGAGCTGCTGCCGCCACTGGTTCGCGCGGCCCGGGACGCCGGCGCGGTCCTGCGCATCGGCTCCGACCACGGCTGCGATCCATGCACCGGCGCCCATGACCCGAGCCCGGTCCCCTGGCTCAGCTGGCGCGCGGGGAACAATCGAGTCGACGACGCGCGGTTGTCCTTTGTCGCGCATAGCGCCACAAAGGACAATCGCGCGTCGGAGACGGTGGCGTGAGCGCCCGGATCGTCGTCGCCGGGACGGCTTCGGGGGTCGGGAAGACGACCGTGGCCACGGGGCTGATCGCGGCCCTGCGCGCTCGCGGGCTGGCGGTCCAGGGCTTCAAGGTCGGTCCCGACTACATCGATCCCGGTTTCCATTCGCTGGCCTCCGGCCGGCCGGGCCGCAACCTCGACGCCTACCTCTGCGGCCCGGAGCTGATCGCGCCGCTCGCCCGCCACGGCAGCACCGGCGCAGACGTCTCGGTGATCGAGGGCGTGATGGGGCTCTTCGACGGCGCCTCCGGCCAGGGCGAGCTGGCCTCGACGGCGCAGGTGGCGAAACTCCTGGGAGCGCCGGTCCTGCTCGTCCTCGATGCGGCGTCGATGTCCCGCTCGGTAGCGGCGATCGTCCACGGCTACCGCGACTTCGACCGCTCGCTCGACCTCGCCGGCGTGGTGCTGAACCGGGTCGGCTCGGAGCGCCACGAGCAGCTGCTGCGGGAGGCGATCGAGCCGCTCGGCGTTCCCGTCCTCGGCTGCCTGCGGCGCGACGAGCGGATGGCCGTGCCCGAGCGCCACCTCGGCCTGGTCCCGGCCGGAGAGCGGGCGGCGGAGAACCGGACGATGCTCGGGGCGCTCGCCGAGACGCTCGAGCGCAGCGTCGAGGTCGATGCCGTGCTCGACCTCGCCCGCCGTGCCCCGGCCCTGAGCGGCCCGGCCTGGAGCCCGGAGCCCGCGCAGCCGGTGGAGGGCGGTGCGCGCGTCGCGATCGCCCAGAGCCAAGCCTTCTCCTTCCACTACGCCGAGAACCTCGAGCTGCTGCGGGCAGCGGGCGCCGAGCTGGCGCCGTTCGACCCGCTGCGCGAGGAATCGCTGCCCGAGGGCACGGGTGCGCTGCTGCTCGCCGGCGGCTTCCCCGAGGTCTTCGCGGCGGAGCTCTCCGAGAACGCGGCGCTGCGCGAGGCGGTCGCCGCCTTCGCCCGCTCCGGACGGCCGGTCCTGGCCGAGTGCGGCGGGCTGCTGTACCTGGGCACCGAGCTCGACGGCCGGGAGATGTGCGGCGTGCTGCCGGTCAAGGGGGAGATGAAGCGGCGCCTCAGCCTCGGCTACCGCGAGGCGACGGCGTCAGCGGCCAGCCCCTGCTTCGGGGTGGGCGAGCGCTTCCGCGGTCACGAGTTCCACTACTCCGGGATCGAGCCGGCCGCGGGCGACCCCCCGGCCTGGAGGCTCGCCGCGGGTGGCGCCGAGTGGGGCGAGGGGTTCGTCAAGGGGGGCGTGCACGCGAGCTATCTCCACCTTCACTGGGCTGCCCATCCCGAGATCGCAACTCGCCTGGTGGCCGCGGCGCGTGGCGCCACGGTCGCGGCATGAGCCTGACGCTGGTCCTGGGCGGGACCCGGTCCGGCAAGAGCCGGCATGGGGAGCGGCTCGCCGCTGGGGGCGGGCGCCCCGTGCTCTACGTCGCTACCGCCGACCCCGCCGATCCGGCGATGGCCGAGCGCATCCGCGAGCACGCGGCGCGGCGGCCGCCGGAGTGGAGCACCGTCGAGGCCGGGGACGGGCTTGCCGCCGCCGTCCGCGGCGCCGCGTCGGGCTCCTGCGTCATGATCGACGGCCTCGGCCCCTGGATCGCAACCGCCCTGCACCGGGCCGGAGCCTTCGAGGGAGAGTGCGACGAGGGAACCCTGAGCGGGCTCCGCGACAAGCTGCTGGCCGAGGTCTCCGGCGTGGCCGACGCCGCCGGGGAGGGCGCTGAGGTGATCGTCGTCGCCGAGGACGCCGGCCATGGGGTCCTGCCCGCCGACCGGGCATCGCGGGCCTGGCTCGACCTGCTGGGCGAGGCGGTGCAGCTGCTCGCCGCCGAGGCGAACCGGGTCGAGCTGGTGGTCGCCGGCCGCGCGCTATCCCTGGATGGCGGGCCCGTCCGAGGCCCCGCAGGACTCGACAACGGGGCCGCGGCCACGCTATCCGACTCGGAGGGAGCCGAGGGCCTGCGCCACCACGGCGATCGCGAACTGCGCCCCGGCGACGCCGACCACGCCGTGAACGTGATGGCGGGCGGCCCGCCGGAGTGGTTGCGCGAGGCGCTGTGCGAGGCGCTGGAGGACGGCGCCGGGTGCTATCCCAGCGAGGAGGAGGCGATCACGGCAATCGCCTCCCTGCACGGGCGCGAGCCAGACGAAGTGGTGCCGAGCAACGGCGCCGCCGAGGCGCTGTGGCTGCTGCCGGCGGCGCTGCGTCCCGCCCACGCCGTCTGCGTCCACCCCGCCTTCACCGAGGCCGAGGCTGCCCTGCGCGCCCACGGCGTGGCGGTGACGCGGGCCCTGCGAGACCCCGAGCGCGACTTCGCGCTCGACCCAGCCGCGGTGCCCGCCGGGGCCGACCTCGTCGTCGCCGGCAACCCGGCCTCGCCGAGCGGCACGCTCGACCCCGCCGCCTCCCTGCTCGCCCTGCGCCAACCCGGCCGCGTCGTCGTCGTCGACGAGGCCTTCATGGACCTGGTGCCGGGGGAACCCGCGACCCTCGCCCGCGAGCGCGCCGAGGACGTGGTCGTCGTCCGCAGCCTGACCAAGGCGCTCGCGATCCCCGGGCTGCGCGCGGGATACGCCCTGGCTGCGCCGGCCCTGGCCGAGCGCCTGCGCGCGGTCCGCCCGCCCTGGTCGGCGAACGCGCTGGCGCTGGCGGCGCTGGCGGCGGCGGCGAACCGGCCCGACGCCCTCGCCGCCCTCGCCGAGCGGGCCCAGGGGGAGCGGGAGGACCTCGCCGGGAGGCTGGCGGCGCTGTCCGGCGTCCGCACCTGGCCGTCCGCGGCCAACTTCTGCCTGATCGAGGTGGCCGACGGCCCGGGGACGGCGGCGGCGCTGCGCGATCGCGGCATCGCCGTCCGGCACGCGGCCTCCTTCCCGGGCCTCGGCCCGGGGCACCTGCGGGTCACGGCGCGCGGCCCGGAGGAGAACGAGCGCCTGGCGCGCGCGCTCGGGGAGGCGCTCGCGTGAGCGCCGAGGACCGGCGACTCACGGTCGTCGGGATCGGCGCCGACGGCTGGGCCGGGCTCGGCGAGCCCGCCCGGGAGGCGCTCGCGAGTGCCGAGCTGATCGTCGGCTCCGAGCGCCAGCTCGCGCTCCTGCCGCCGCTGGACGCCGAGCTTCGTCCCTGGCCGTCCCCCTTGGACCCGCTCGTCGAGGAGCTGGTCGCCGGCGCCGACCGCCCGACCTGCGTCCTCGCCAGCGGCGACCCGATGCTGCACGGGATCGGCGCCACCCTTGCCCGGCGGCTGCCGGCCGCATCGCTGACGGTCCACCCGCACCCCTCGGCGCTGGCCTTCGCCTGCGCCCGGCTCGGCTGGCCCGAGGCCGAGGTGGAGCTGGTCAGCGCGGTCGGCCGGCCGGCGGAGGTGCTCGCGCGGGAGCTGCAGCCCGGCCGCCGCGTCGTCGCCTACTCGAGCGGGAAGGAGGGCGCCGCCGCGCTCGCCGCGGTCGCCCGGGAGCACGGCTTCGGGCCCAGCCGCTTCGTCGTCCTCGAACGGCTCGGCGGTCCCGAGGAGAGGCTGATCGAGAGCACCGCCGAGGAGTGGGGCGGGCGCCACGCCGACGGCCTCCACGCCGTCGCGATCGAGTGCCGCGCGGCGCCGGGCGCGGCCCTGCTGCCGCGTGTACCGGGCCTGCCCGACGAGGCCTACGAGAGCGACGGCCAGCTGACCAAGCGCCCGCTGCGGGCGCTGGCGCTGGCGGCACTGGCGCCGGCGCCCGGGCAGCTGCTCTGGGACGTCGGCGCCGGCAGCGGCTCGATCGCCACCGAGTGGCTGCGCGCCGAGCCGACCGCCGCCGCGGTCGCGATCGAGGCCCGCGCCGAGCGCGCCGAGCGCGCCGCCGCCAACGCCCGCCGGCTCGGGGTGCCGCGGCTGGAGGTCCGCTGCGGCCGGGCCCCCGAGGCACTGGACGGGCTGGAGGCGCCCGACGCCGTCTTCCTCGGCGGCGGGCTGACCGAGCCAGGCCTGCTGGAGCGATGCTGGGAGGCGCTGTGCCCCGGCGGCCGCCTGGTCGCCCACGCCGTGACGCTCGAGGGAGAACGCGAGCTGCTCCGCGCCCGGGAGGCCCACGGCGGCGAGCTGCTCCGGGTCGAGCTCTCCGACGCCGAGCCGCTCGGCTCCTTCACCGGCTGGGTCCCCCGCCGTCCGGTCACCCACTGGGCGGCGCGCAGGGAGGCGCCGTGACCGTCCACTTCATCGGCGCTGGCCCCGGCGCTCCCGACCTGCTGACGCTGCGGGCCGCGAGGCTGATCGCCGCCTGCCCGGTCTGCCTTTACGCGGGGGCGCTGGTGCCGACCGCGGTGCTCGACCAGACCCCGCCCGGCGCCCGGCTGATCGACACCCAGAACCTCGAGCTGGAGGAGATCGTCGCCACGATGCGGGAGGCGCACGAGCGCGGCGAGGACGTCGCCCGTCTGCAATCGGGCGACCTCTCGATCTACAGCGCGGTCGCCGAGCAGGCGCGCCGCCTCGACCGTCTCGGCATCCCCTGGGACCTCACCCCCGGCGTCCCGGCCTTCGCCGCCGTCGCCGCGACGCTCGGCCGTGAGCTGACCGTGCCCGAGGTCGCCCAGACCGTGATCCTCACCCGCTTCGGGCGGCGGGCCTCGGCGATGCCGCCGGGCGAGGAGCTCGCCTCCCTCGCCGCGCACGGCGCCACCCTCGTCGTCCACCTCGGCGCCTCGGCAATCGAGGAGATCGCCGCCACGCTCGCTCCCCACTACGGCGAGAGCTGCCCGGCCGCCGTCGTCGCCCACGCCAGCCTGCCGGAGGAGGTGGTGCTGCGCGGCACCCTGGAGACGATCGCCGGCGCCGTCCAGAAGGCGGGGGTGCGGCGCAGCGCGACGATCGTCGTCGGACCGGCGCTCGCCGCCACCGGCTTCGCCGACAGCCACCTCTACTCGGCCGCGCGCGAGCGCTCGGCGCGGCCGGCGGAAGAGGGATCGGCGCGATGAGGGAGCTTTTCGCGGTCGGCATCGGGGCCGGCGACCCCGACCAGGTCACGGTGCAGGCGATCGAGGAGCTGAACGCGGTCGACGTCGTCTTCGTCGTCGACAAGGGCGAGGAGACGTCCGAGCTGGCGACGCTGCGGGAGGAGATCTGCGCCCGCTACGTCGAGGGCGCCTACCGGACCGTGGTGATCGCCGACCCCGAGCGCGACCGCGATGCCGCCGCCTACCGCGACGCGGTCGAGGCCTGGCGGGACGCGCGGGCGACGGCCTGGGAGGAGGCGATCGAGGCCGAGCTGGAGGACGGCCAGCGCGGAGCCTTCCTCGTCTGGGGAGACCCGGCGATCTACGACTCGACCCTCGCCGTGCTCGAGCGGATCGTCGCCGCCGGCAGGATGGAGCTGAGCTACGAGACGATCCCCGGGATCAGCAGCGTCCAGGCGCTCGCCGCCAGCCACCGGATCTCGCTGACCCGGGTCGGCGGCTCGCTGCAGGTGACCACCGGGCGGCGCCTGGTCGCCGAGGGCCTGCCGAGCTGCGAGGACGTGGTCGTCATGCTCGACGCCTCCTGCGCCTTCACGGCGTTCCTCGGCGAGGGGCTCGCGATCTACTGGGGTGCCTACCTGGGCACGCCGGACGAGCTGCTGGTCGCCGGCCCGCTGGACGAGGTCGCCGACCGGATCGAGTCCCTCCGCGCCGAGGCGAGAGAGCGCAAGGGCTGGATCATGGACACCTATCTGCTGCGACGAGGATGACGCGGCGCCGGGTCCTGGTGCTCGGCGGCACCGCCGAGGCGCGCCGGCTGGCGACCGAGCTGGTCGCAGGGGAGGTGCCGGTCACCTCCTCGCTCGCCGGCCGGGTGAAACGTCCCCGCCTGCCGCCGGGAGAGGTGCGCATCGGCGGCTTCGGCGGCCCCGAGGGCCTGGCGCGATGGCTGCGCGAGGACGGCACCGGCGTAGTGATCGACGCCACCCATCCCTTCGCCGAGGGGATCGCGGCCACCGCCGCGCAGGGCTGCGAGCTCGCCGGCACGCCGCTGCTGCGGCTCGCCCGTCCCGGGTGGAGCGACTGCCCCGGCGACCGCTGGACCTGGGTCGAGGACCTGCCCGCGGCCGCGGCAGCGATTCCGCGGCTGGGGTCCCGCGTTCTCCTCACCACCGGCCGCCAGGGCCTGCCGGCCTTCGCCGGGGTCGAGGACGCATGGTTCCTCGTCCGCTGCGTCGACCCGCCCGAGCCGCCGCTCCCGCCACACCACCAGCTCCTGCTCGACCGCGGCCCCTACACCCTCGAGGGCGAGCTGGCGCTGATCGAGGCGAACCGGATCGACCTCGTCGCCACCAAGGACAGCGGCGGCGAGCTCACCGCCGCCAAGCTGGAGGCGGCGCGGCTGCGCCAGCTGCCGGTTCTCGTCGTCCGCCGCCCGCCCCGGCCCGAGGGCGTGCCCTCCGTGGACACCGTGGAGCGCGCCCTGGCCTGGGCACTGGAAGTCGCTCAGGGGTAGCGGCGCGGCGTGAAGACACGGGGGTGGCCGTTGCGGCCGTCGAACGCCCGCGTGGTCGAGGACCCGACGAGCAGCAGGGTGCGCATGTCGACCCGCTCGGCGTCGAACCCGGCGAGGGTCGAGACGGCGACCGACTCCTCGGCGCCACCGACGTCCCTGGCGACGACGACCGGGGTCTCGGGCAGGCGGTGGCGAAGCAGGATCTCCCGTGCCCGCTCGAGCTGCTCGCGCCGGCTGCGCGAGGCGGGGTTGTAGAGGGCGAGGACGAAGTCGGCGGCGCCGGCGGCGTCGAGCCGGCGCTCGATCGCCTCAAACGGCTTCAGATCGGTCCGACAGGGAGATCGCGCAGAAGTCATGGCCGAGCGGGGCGCCGACCCGAGCGGCTGCGACCTGCATCGCCGAGACCCCCGGGACCACCCGCACCTCGACCTCGCCGAACCGTGCCTCGTCCTCGGCCACGGCCTCGAGCACGGCAGTCGCCATCGCGAAGATCCCCGGGTCCCCGGAGGAGACGACCGCGACCCGGGTGCCGGCGGCGGCGAGCTCCAGGGCGTGGCGGGCCCGCTCGGCCTCGACACGGTTGTCGCTGGGGTGGCGCCGCTGCCCCGCCCGCTGCGGGACCCGCTCGAGGTAAGGGCCGTAGCCGACCAACTCCTCGGCGGCCGCCAGCTCCTCGCGGGCTTCGGAGGTCAGCCACTGCGGCCCCGCCGGCCCCAGGCCGACGACCGCGACGGCGCCTCCGGCCACCTCGCCGAGGTCCCTCTCCGCACCGGCGCTCGGCAGCAGCAGGAGCGACATGTAGGGCGCCTGGTTCCCGGCCTCCGCGAGCGGCGCGACGCGCTCGTCGGGACTGCTCGCGCGCTCGACGTACACGGCCCGCTCCGCCACCCCGGCGCGCTTCCGCGGCCTCGCGGACGCGGGGGAAGTTGCCGCCGAGCTTGATCACGACGGCGGCCTCGCTCTCCTGCAGAGCGCTGCGGAGCCTGTCCTCGGGGAGGGTCCCCGGCAACGCGGTGAAGACCTCGTCGCGCTTGACCAGGGGCGTGCCCGCGGCGGCGGCGGCGGCGCTGAACGAGGTCACGCCGGGGATCACCTCGGTCGGGTAGCGGTGCGCGAGCCGCTCGTGCAGGTACATGTAGGAGCCGTAGAAGAACGGGTCGCCGCCGCACAGCACGGCGACGTCGCGACCGGCGTCGAGGTGGGCCGCCAGCTCGGCCGCGCTGGCGTCGTAGAACTCCGCCAGGGCGGCCTCATACCCACCGGGGTGGTCGCTCTCCTCGGTCGTCACCGGAAAGGTCAGCGGCAGCTCGATCTGGCGATAGGAGACGTAGGGGTCGGCGGTGCGGCGGGCGACGCCGCGACCGTGGCGAGCGGTCGGGTAGGCGACGACGTCGACCGCTTCGATCGTCCGGCGGGCCTTGATCGTGACCAGCTCGGGGTCCCCGGGGCCGATCCCGACCCCGTAGAGGCGTCCGCTCTCCTGGGCCTCGGCCGCCATCGCGCTCACTCCCGGTCCGTGGCGAGGGCGTTGACCGCCGCTGCCGCGATTGCGCTGCCACCGCGCCGGCCGTCGACGACGAGGTGCTCGAGGTCGCTGCCGGCAAGCTCACGCTTGGACTCGGCGGCGCCGACGAAGCCGACCGGGACGCCGATCACTGCCGCCGGCCGTCCCACCCCTTCGGCGACCATCTCCAGCAGCCTGAACAGCGCCGTCGGCGCGTTGCCGACGACGACCACGGCCCCGGCGAGGATGGGACGCCAGAGCTCCAGCGCCGCAGCCGAGCGGGTCGTCTCCAGGCGCTGCGCCAGGTCCGGAACTGTGGGGTCGGCGATCGTGCAGACCACCTCGTTGCCGGCATCGAGACGGGCGCGGGTGATTCCGGCGGCGACCATCGCGGTGTCGCAGAGGATCGGGGCGCCCTCGCGGAGGGCGGCGGTCGCGGCCTCTCCGAACCCGCCGGAGGCAGCGACGTCGGCGGTCAGGTCGACCATGCCGCAGGCGTGGATCATCCGCACCACGGTCCGTTCGAGGACCGGGTCGAGCCCGTCCAGCTCGGCCTCGGCGCGGATCGTCGCGAAGGAGCGCTGGTAGATCGCGGCGCCGTC
The DNA here is from genome assembly GCA_963799835.1 of uncultured Solirubrobacterales bacterium. GTDB lineage: Bacteria > Actinomycetota > Thermoleophilia > Solirubrobacterales > 70-9 > VAYN01. Next base: position 1,244,336 of record CAWCYE010000002.1, on the reverse strand, counting down.
GCGCAGGTAGGTGGTCACGACGCCTCCTGGGGCAACTTGGTCCCCGATGGGCCCAGAAAGGTGCCCCGGCCAAGCATCTCGAGCGCCTCCTCGGCGTCGCGAGCCCGCCTTCGCCGGCCGTCGAGCGTGACCGCGAGGAAGCCGTTGTCCGGGGCGACCGCGGCGCCGGCGGCGGGCTCCCCGCAGCGCCGCTCGCAGGCCGACCAGTGCTCGACCGGCGCTCCCGGCCCTCTCGCCGACGCGCGGCGCCGGGCGGCGGCGCGGACGTCGAGGCGCGCCTTGGCGCAGTAGCCGGGCCCCGCACAGGTCGAGAGCCCGGCCCAGCCCGAGGCCGGCTCGACGATCAGGTCGAGTCGCTCGAACCGCTCCGCGAGCGAGGCGACTTCGGCGCTCTGCAGGTTGACCACGGTCAGGGTCCGCGAGGGCGAAAGCCGCGCCTCGGCCCCGCGCTCCGCCAGGGCCTCGGCCAACCCCTCCAGGACGGGCCGCTCCAGACGACCCATCGGCGCCAGCGCGGTCACGGCGACGCGGCCGTCGTCTTGGTCGAGGAGGCCGGGACGGAGGGCCGAAGCCGAGCCGTTCTCGGTTGCGCCTGCGAGCGGGGCGGCGTTCTCCTCAGAGCTCAGGCGAACCCCGAGCGTCGAGGCGACGCGCTCGCGACCGTCCACCAGCTCGCGCACGTGCCAGGCATGCGTGCCGTCGTCCGCTCGCAGCCCGAGGAACGCGCGGGCGGCGCGCAGGGCGAGGCCGGCGGCCTCGCCGGCAGCGACCCGCTCCCGCACCGGGACCCCGGCGATCGCCAGCGCGAACTCGTCCTCACCAGGCGCGCCAGCCCCCGTCGCCACCAGCGCCAGGTCGGCACCGCGACCGAGCGCCATCCCGGTGCCGTCGTCGACGGCGAAGAGGAAGCGGCCCGGCAGCTCGGCAAGGTCCGAATCGGCGCAGATACCACGGTCGAGCGCCTCGACGATCGCGTCGGTCTGCGCAAGGGAGCCGGGATGGCGGCCGGCAACCGGGGAGGCGAGGATGTTGCGGGCGCGATCGTGCGGCGGCGAGGGCAGCAGCCCGACGGCCCCCAGCAATTCGGCAAGCCTGGGCTCCACCCCACCGGGCAGGCCCCGCACCTGCAGGTTCGCCCGGCCGGTGATCTCGACCAGGCCGCTGCCCAGCTTGGCGGCGACGAGGATCCCGCGCAGTTGGCCGGAAGAGACGCGGCCCCCGGCGAGGCGGACGCGGGCGAGCCCCCCGTCCTCGGCCTGGTGGAGGGCAAGCACACCTGGGCAGCGGTCCGCGCCACTCCTCTGCGGGCCGCAGCGGCTCATCGCTGCCAGATCGGCCTGCCGGCCAGCACCCGCGGCGCGGTCGCCGCGAAGATCAGGCCGACCGTCGCCCAGAGCACCGCCTGGGTACCGACCGTCGCCGCGCGGAAGTCCCAGAGCGTGCTCGCCGGGAATCCCGCCGGAACCTCGTTCACCACAGGCAGGGCGACGCCACCGGCGACGACGATCGCTGCGAACGCGGCGACGGCGCACAGCGTCGCCGGCCCCGCGGCGAGCCGGCGGGCGAGGATCGAGCGCACCCGCACCGCGGCCACCGCGGCCAGGAGCGAGATCGCCAGCATCGTGAAGTAGAGCGTCGTCCGTTCGCCGATCGTCTCGGCATGGCCGACCGCCGGTGGGTTGGACGGGTACTTGAGGAACGGGACGAGGAAGATGACGACGAAGGCCGCCCCGGCGAGCCAGAGCGCGGTCCGAGCCGGGCTCATCGCCCCGACCCGTCCGTAGACGGCGGCGAAGACGAGGGCGAACAGCCCTCCCATGCCGAGGCCGTAGACGATCGCCGCGATCGGCAGACCGACGCTGCGCTGGACCGAGCGGGACACCGGCGCCGCCTCCTCTTCGTGGGCCCCGGCCTCGTGGTGGCCCGAAGCCGCGCCGTGCGCCTCCTCCAGGGAGATCGCCTGTTCGACGGCCGGCTCTCCGGCGACCTGGGCGAACCCGCTCGCCAAGAGGCCCGCGCAGGCGCCGGCCAACAGCCCGCAGATCAGCAGGTTTCTAACCATGATCCGACCCCCGCTCAGTGACAGGGAAAGCCGAGTAGATGGCGCCCGTCATGCACGAACTCGTGGACGAACGTCCCCGAGTTGAGCGCGACGGCACCCTCCTCCACCCCGATGAAGAAGACGAGCGCCATCAGCACGGTGCCGAACAGGGCCCAGGGCCAGAGTTCGCCGAGCGCGATCGCCGGCGGGTGGGCGACGGACTGCGGTGAGGGGGCGGTGATGTCGGACATCAGATCCTCCTTTTGGGATTGCGCGTCCCGGTTCCAGCGGTCTCAGCGGCGGCCCGAGTCTCCTGGCTTCCGGATCTTCGCTCCCCTCGCCTTCCAGGCCGACCCGGCCCGTGGCATATGAGGGATCGCTCCCCGGTCACAGTGGCGCGACCACGCCGGATTCCCACCGGCTTCCTCGCACCGTCGCTCCGATTCGCGCATCTTACCCTTAGAACCGACTGAGCCGCTCTACAATCGCCCGATGGAGATCGCGACGCAGTCCCCCCCGTCCCTGTCCACCCTCGACTCCCTGAATCCCGCCACGGGGGAGCTGGTCGGCACGGTGCCGACGATCGGCCCGGAGCAGGTGCAGGCGGTCGTTGACGACGTCGCCCGCATCCAGCCCGCCTGGGCCGAGCTGCCACTGAAGACCCGCGCTACGTACATGAAGCGCGCCGCCGACGCGCTGCTCGACGACATCGATGAGGTGGCGGGGCTGCTGGTCCGCGAGCAGGGCAAGCCGCGGACCGAGGCCTACACGATGGAGCTCCTGCCGACGGTCGACGCGCTGCACTGGTGCGCCAAGGCCGGGCCGAAGGTCCTCGCCGACGAGAAGGTGCGGATGACCCAGGCCTTCACGCTCTCCAAGAGCGGCCATTTCTCCTACGAGCCGATCGGGGTGGTCGGCGTGATCGCGCCCTGGAACTACCCCTGGTCGATCCCCTTCGGCGAGGTGGCGATCGCGCTGATGGCCGGCAACGGCGTCGTGCTGAAGCCGGCCAGCCTGACGCCGCTGCTGGGCGAGAAGATCCGCGACGTCTTCGAGAAGGGCGGCCTGCCCGAGGGCCTGGTCCGGGTCGTCCACGGCGGTGGTGCGGTCGGCGACGCGCTGGCCCGCTCCAGCGCCGGCAAGATCTTCTTCACCGGCTCGGTCGAGGTCGGCCGCGGCGTCGGCGAGGTCTGCGCCAGTCAGCTCAAGGGCTCGGTGCTGGAGCTGGGCGGCAAGGACCCGATGATCGTCTGCGCCGACGCCGACCTCGACAACGCTGTCTCCGGGGCGATCTGGGGCGGCTTCGCCAACGCCGGCCAGACCTGTTCCGGGATCGAGCGCGTCTACGTCGTGCGCGAGATCGCCGACCGCTTCGTCGCCGGAGTCGCCCGCGAGACGGAGAGGATGCGCCTCGGCGACCCGCTCGAGTGGGAGACCGAAATCGGGCCGATGACCTCCGAGGGCCAGTACGAAATCGTCGTCCGGCTGATCGAGGAAGCGGTCGCCTCCGGGGCGAGCAAGCTCTGCGGCGGCCCCACGGAGGTCGCCGGGCTGCCCGGCCGCTTCATCGCCCCGACCGTGCTCACCGACGTCACCCACGACATGTCGGTCATGCGCGAGGAGATCTTCGGGCCGGTGCTGCCGATCGTCGTCGTCGACTCCGAGCAGGAGGCGATCGACCTCGCCAACGACTCCGAGTTCGGCCTCGGCGCCTCGGTCTGGACCAAGGACCGCCAGCGCGGCGAACGGATCGCCCGCCGGATCGAATCGGGCATGGTCTGGATCAACGACCACTCCTTCAGCCACGGCGCCTGCCAGTGCGCCTGGGGCGGCGTCAAGGACTCCGGCGTCGGCCGCTCCCACTCCAAGTTCGGCTTCTACGAGTGCGTCAACATCAAGATGAACGCCTGGGAGCCCGGCCTCACCCGCGACTTCTGGTGGCACCCCTACGACCGCACCCTCGGCGAAGCCATCCGCGCCTCGGCCAAAGCCCTCTACGGCAAAGGCGCCGTCCGCACCGAAGCCCTCCGCCAGGGCGCCGGCCCCCTGCTCCAGGTAGGCCGGCGCACCCTGAAGAAGCGCCGCTGAGCGCCGGCGGGGCGCATTTGTAGCCCGGGGTGACAAAGGCGCCCCGGCTACCTCAGCGGACCTCGATCCTGATCGTGTTCGCGTTGATCCTGAACGTCCTCGAGACATATCCGATGCAGGTGTCCCGAGGACCCTGGTACTTCGGCCTGAGGACTGCGTAGACAAAGTAGGGGCGGGGGCCCTGCAGGTTCTCGCTCACCTCGTCGAGGTCGAGTTCCCACCTGCCTTCGGCGTCCGAGGTCCCACGGCTGAGGGGGAAGCCGTAGAGCTTCTGCTTGAGGGTCACCGTGCGCCCCTCAATGCAGCTTGCGTCAGGCGACTCGACTATCCCCTGGTCCCCCTCGGGACTGACCTGCAGCGAGGAACGGATGATCCCGGTCGCGCCCGCGGGGACCGCCCCCGTGGCAACGACAGCAAGCACCGCCGCCGCGACGGCAGTCGCTCTGGCCAGCTTGTTCCTGCGCATTGACATACCCCCTCGTTTATCGACCTGGCAAGCGCCGAATCGTGCAGTGGCGCCCGGACGTTCACAATCCCAACGTGGCCATCGACGAGCATCGCGACCCGCGACCGGCGATTGACGAGCCGGCGCTGCGGCTGAGCGGCCTGCGCCGCGACTACGGCGAACGCACCGCGCTGGATGGGGTCGGGCTGGACCTCGACGCCGGCCGCACCCTGGTCGTGCTCGGGCCCAACGGGGCCGGCAAGACGACGCTGCTGCGGATCCTCGCCACGCTGCTGCGCCCGAGCGGCGGCGAGGTTCGGGTCCTCGGCTGTTCGCTCCCGCGCGAGGCCTGGAAGCTGCGCGGGCGGATCGGCTACCTCGGGCACGAGCCGCTGCTTTACCGCGACCTCTCAGGTCGCGAGAACCTGGGCTTCCACGCCCGCCTGCACGGGATTGACGGCGAGCGCGCGGAGAACCGGATCGCCGAGCTGCTCGCCGCCACCGCGATGGAGCGCCGCGCCGACGAGCGGGTCGCGGAGCTCTCGGCCGGGATGCGCCAGCGGCTGGCGATCTGCCGCTGCGTCCTGCACCGGCCGGAGCTGCTGCTGCTCGACGAGCCGGACTCCAACCTCGACGCGGAGGGGCGCGAGCTGGCCCAGGCGCTGATCGGGCCGGACACCGGCGCCACCCGCGTCGTCGTCACCCACGACCCCGACCGCCACCTGCCCGAGGCCGACCAGGTGCTGCGGCTCGGCATCGGCGAGATGGCGGCGGTCTCGTGACCTCCTCCCGCGCCGCCTTCGCGGCGATCCTCGGCAAGGACCTGCGCTCGGAGCTGCGCACCCTGCAGTCGCTGCCGGCGATGGCGCTCTTCTCCGTCACCACCTTCGTCATCTTCCGCTTCGGGATCGACCGCACCAGCCTCTCCGGCAGCCTCGCCGCCGGCGTCCTCTGGGCCACCCTGCTGTTCGCCGCGGTGCTGGGGATCAACCGGCTCTTCGTCGCCGAGCGCGAGGAGGGCGGTTTCGACGCGATCCGCCTCGCCCCGATCGACCGCAGCGTCCTCTTCACCGCCAAGGCGGCGGCGCTGCTCGTCTACCTTGTCGCCCTGGAGCTGGTCGCGGTGCCGATCTTCGCCCTCTTCTTCCTCGATTCCACCACCGCCCTGGCGCCGCTGGTCTCGGTCCTCCTGCTCGTAGACCTCGGCCTCGCCGCAACCGGCACCCTGATCTCCTCGATGGCGGTCAACTCGCGCGCCCGCGACCTCCTGGTGCCGCTGGTGCTGCTGCCCCTGGTGGTGCCGCTGATGATCGCCGCAACCGGCGCCACCGAGCCGCTTCTGGCCCTGGGCGGTCCCGGTTACGAGCGCTTCGGGACCTGGCTGGCGGTGCTCGGCCTATACGATCTGGTCTTCGCCCTGGTGGGCTACGCGGTGTTCGACTTCCTGCTGGAGGACTGAGCCGCCAAGGCCTTCCCAACCCACCTCTCGAGCATGTACGGCAAAGGACTTAGACCACTCTCGATCGCCACCGTGGCGATGCTCGCCGTGTCGCTTTCCCTGGTCTTCTTCTACGCGCCGCTCGACGCCGACCAGGGCTTCATCCAGAAGATCTTCTACCTGCACGTGCCGCTGGCGATCATGGCGCTGGCCGGGTTCGTGATCGGCGGCATCTTCGCGATCGCCCACCTGCGCAGCGGCGACCGCCGCTGGGACGCCTACTCCTACGTCTCGATCCACATGTCGGTGATCTTCGGCGTCGCCGTCCTGATCACCGGCTCGATCTGGGCGAAGGCCTCCTGGGGGCACTGGTGGGTCTGGGACGAGCCGACCCTGGTCAGCTTCCTGATCGTCTTCCTGATGTACGCGACCTACTACCCGTTCCGCTACGCGATCGAGGACCGCGACCAGCAGGCCCGCTACGCCTCGGTCTTCGCGATCACCGCCGGCGCCTTCGTGCCGCTCAACTTCATGGCCGTGCGGCTGGCCGAGAGCCTCGTCCACCCGCGCACCTTCGCCACCGCCGACGGCGGCCTGCCCGGCTCGATGATGTTCACCTTCCTCTGCTGCATGGCGGCGTTCGCCCTGCTCTGGGTGACCCTGGTCAAGTTCGAGCTGGCGGCGAAGAGCGCCTCGGGCCAGATCAAGCGGCTGCGCCGCGCCCTCGACGCGCCCAGCGTCGGCGGCGCCTCCCGGATCGCCCCGGAGGTGAATTAGCGTGCCCGCGCTGCCGCTCGATGAGGCCGGTAAGTACGTCGCCGGCGCCTACATCGTGTTCGTCGTCCTGCTCGTCGTCTACGTGGCGATCATGGCCGCGAAAGTGCAGCGGATCGAGCGTGAGCTGCGCGAGCTTGCCGGCTTCGCCGAGCAGCGCAAGCAGGAGGAGGAGCGCGAGGAGGTGAGGGCCTGATGCCCGAGCTGCTCGCCCTCGGCGTCTCCCACAAGACCGCGCCGCTTGACCTGCGCGAGCGGCTCTCGCTGACCGAGGGTCGCGCGGTCGGCGTCCTCGGCGAGCTGACCTCGGCCACGGGAATCCATGAGGCGGCGGCGATCTCGACCTGCAACCGGACCGAGCTCTACCTGATCGTCTCCGACCCGGTCGAGGCGGAGTCGACAGGGCTCGGCGTCCTCACCCGCCAGGCCGAGATCCGGCCGACCGAGCTGCTCGGCCACCTCTACTCGCTGCGCTCGACCGAGGCGGCCCGTCACCTGCTGCGCGTCACCGCCGGCCTCGACTCGATGATCGTCGGCGAGGCGGAGATCCAGGGACAGGTCAAACGCGCCTACGAGCTGGCGCTGGTGGAGGGTGCCACCGGGCCGATCCTCAACCGCCTCTTCCGTGCCGCCCTCGCCGCCGGCGGCCGCGCCCGCGAGGAGACCGGGGTCAGCGAGAAGGGCCTCTCGATCCCCTCCGTTGCCGTCGAGCTGGCGCGGCGGACCCTCGGCGACCTTTCCGAGCGCCGCGTGCTCGTGGTCGGCGCCGGCGAGACCGCCGAGCTGGTCGCGAAGGCGCTGGCCGCCCGCGGCGTCTCCACCGTCTTCATCGCCAACCGCCACTACGACCGCGCGATCGGGCTGGCGCAGCGCTTCTCCGGCGGCGCCGTCCGGTTCGAGGAGCTGCCCGAGGAGCTGGAAAGCGCCGACATCGTCGTCTCCGCGACCAACTCTCCGCACCACATCGTCGAGCGCGACGACCTCGCCCAGGTGATGAAGGCGCGCGACGGCCGGCCGCTGCTGGCGATCGACCTCGCGGTGCCGCGCGACATCGAGCCCGGCTGCCGGGAGATCCCCGGCGTCGCCGTGCACGACATCGACGACGTCCAGCAGATCGTCGAACGCAACGCCAGCGGCCGCGAGGCGGAGGCGAAGCGGGCCGACCCGATCATCGAGGCGGAGCTGGACCGGTTCGAGCGCTGGCTCGCCTCGCTCGAGGTGGTGCCGACGATCGCCGCGCTGCGCGAACGCGGCGACGAGGTCGTGCGGCGGGTAATGGCCGAGAACGAGACCCGCTGGGAGAACCTCGGCGAGGCCGACAGCGAGCGGCTGGACGCGATGGCGAAGGCGATCGCCTCGCGCCTCCTGCACGAGCCGACCCTGCGGATGCGGCGCTCGGCCGGCAACGACGACGCCTACTTCTACGTCAGCGCCCTGCGCGAGCTGTTCGGTCTCGACGTCGAGACCGAGCCGGAGATCGAACAGCAGGACAACGTGACGAAACTGCGCCGAAAGTCGAACTAGGCGCCGTGTGGCCAAGCAGATCAAGGACGCAGGGAGCGAAGCGTGCTCTGCACGTGAGCGACTGAGGACGCTGAGATGCGCAGCGCCACACTGCGCCTAGCCACTCGCGGTAGCAAGCTCGCATTGACCCAGGCCCGCCTGGTCGCGGACCTGCTCGGCGGGGCGGAGCTGGTCGAAGCGTCCTCCGACGGCGAGCCGGGGGACAAGTCCCGCTTCGTTCGCGGGGTCGAGCGGGCGCTGCTGGCCGGTGAGGCGGACGTCGGCGTCCACTCGGCCAAGGACCTGCCGGGGGAGATGCCCGAGGGCCTGGAGATCGCCGCGGTGCCGGCGCGCGAGGACCCGGCTGACGTCTGGATCGGAGAGGGCGCCTCGATCGACGACGCGCCGGAGGGCGCCCGGGTCGGCACCGCCAGCCTGCGCCGCCGCGCCCAGCTGCTGGCGGCGCGCCCGGACTTCCGGGTCGAGGAGCTGCACGGCAACGTCGACACCCGGCTGCGCAAGCTCGCCGAGGGCGAGCACGAGGCGATCGTCCTCGCCGCCGCCGGCCTGCGCCGGCTCGGCCGCGCCGAGGAGATCGGCTTCGCGATCCCGACCGAGGCGATGGTCCCGGCGGCGGGACAGGGCGCACTGGCGCTTCAGGTACGGGTCGCTGACGAGAGCAGCGCCGAGGCCGTCGCGGGAGTCAGCGACGAGAACGCGCTTCGCGAGCTGACCGCCGAGCGCGCCACCGTCGCCCTGCTCGACGCCAGCTGCGCAACCCCGATCGGCGTCCACGCCCGCATCGACGGCGAGGACCTCCGAATCGAGGCCTTCGTCGGCCTCCCCGACGGCACCGAGTGGCTGCGCGACCGTGTCGCCGGCGCGGCCGCCGAGCCCGCCGCCGCCGGAGTCGCCCTCGCCGAGCGCCTGCTCAGCGCCGGCGCCCGCGACCTGCTCGACCGCGCCGAGGCCGAACCACCCGCCGATGGGCCGAAAACCCGCGTATACCGTGGGAAATCGGCCCGTCGGCCGCCCGAGGGGGCGGCGTGAGGGCTCGAGCGGGAGTCGTCTACCTGGTCGGCGCCGGTCCCGGCGACCCGGGGTTGATGACGGCGCGGTCGCTGGAGCTGATCGCCGCCGCCGACTCGGTCTTCTACGACCGGCTGATCCCCCCGGGAGCGCTCGACGGGGCTCGGGAGGACGCGGAGCTGGTCTACGTGGGCAAGCAGCCGGGGGTGCCCTCGGTGCCGCAGGAGGAGATCGGCCAGCGGCTGATCGAGGCCGCCCGCGCCGGGCGCAGCGTCGTTCGGCTCAAGGGCGGCGACCCCTTCGTCTTCGGCCGCGGCGGCGAGGAGGGCGAAGCGCTGCGCGAGGCCGGGGTCGAGTTCGAGGTCGTTCCGGGCGTCACGGCGGGAGTTGCAGCCAGCGCCTACGCCGGGATACCCGTCACCCACCGCGACGAGGCCTCCGCGGTCGCCTTCGTCACCGGCCACGAGGACCCCGAGAAGGCTGAGACCGCGCTCGACTGGGCTGCGCTCGCCCGCTTCCCCGGCACGCTCGTCTTCTACATGGGGGTGAAACAGTTGGCCGAGAACGCGGCGGCGCTGATCGACGCCGGCCGCGACCCCGAGCAGCCGGCCGCCGCGATCGAACGCGGGACGATGGCCGGCCAGCGGACGGTCTCGGCGACGCTGTCGACGATCGCCGAGGCGGTCGAGCGCGAGGCGGTCGGGGCGCCGGCGCTGATCGTGATCGGCCCCGTCGCCGCGCGCCGCGAGCGGCTCGCCTGGCTCGAGCGGCGGCCGCTGCACAGCCGCCGCGTCGTCGTCACCCGTGCCCGCGCCCAGGCGAGCGGCCTGGCGGCGACCCTGCGCGCGCTCGGCGCCGACGTGGTCGAGCTGCCGGCGATCCGGATCGAGCCGCGGACCGAGTCCGCCGAGGTGCGCGCGGCCGTCGCCTCGATCGGCGAGTACGCGCTCCTCTGCCTGACCAGCCCCAATGGGGTCCGGCTGCTGTTCGACGCGCTCGCGGCCGGCGGCCGCGACGCCCGCGCGCTCTCCGGAGCGACCGTCGCGGCGATCGGCCCCGGCACCGCCGGGGCCCTGCGCGAGCGGGGCATCGTCGCCGACGTGGTGCCTGAGCGCTTCGTCGCCGAGGCGCTGGTCGAGGCACTGGTGGGGATCGAGGTCGAAGGCCGCAGGGTGCTCGTCGCCCGCGCCGCCGAGGCCCGCGACGTCCTTCCCGACGCCCTGCGCGAGCGCGGCGCCGAGGTCGACGTCGTCGCTCTCTACGAGACCGTCCGCGAGGAGCCAACCGCCGAGGCAGTCGAGGCCGCGCAGGCGGCCGACTACGTCACCTTCACCTCCTCCTCGACCGTCGCCAACCTGACGGCCGCGCTGGGCGATCTCTTCCCCCCCTCCGCCCGCGTTGTCTCGATTGGCCCCGTCACCAGCGAGGCGGCCCGCGCCGCCGGCCTCGAGGTCGACGTCGAAGCCGAGCGCCACGACATCGACGGCCTCCTCGACGCCCTGCTCGCAGATGCCGAGAGTCGATTCTCGAGGTGATGCAGGGCGAGCGCGGTGGTCCTTTGTGGCGCTATGCGCGATAAAAGACAACCGCGCTCGGAAGGCGGGGGCATCGGGCACCCGCATCGCCACTTCAGCCGCACGGATTCGACGAATACCCGCGCTCGCGAGCTGGCCGCGGCCGGCGCCCCGCATGGAACCGTCGTCACCGCCGCCGAGCAGACCGCCGGGCGCGGGCGGCAGGGACGCACCTGGACCGCACCGTCTAGCAAGGCCCTCCTCTACTCAGCCATCGTCCGCCCCCTCGACGAGCGCCACCTGCTGCTGCCGCTGGCGGTCCCGCTCGCCGTCTGCGAGGCCGCCGAGGAGCTGGAACCCGGGATCGAATGCGGCGTCAAGTGGCCCAACGACGTCCAAGTCGACGGCCGCAAGCTCGCCGGCGTCCTGATCGAGGCCCGCCCCCAAGATGGCTGGGCCGTCCTCGGCATCGGCCTGAACCTGTCCATAGCTCCGGAGGAATTTCCGCCTGAGCTGCGAGACACGGCCACCTCGATCTTCGACCCAAGCACTGAGAGCCAGGGAGAGTCACGCCGCGGCATGCGGGATCGGGGGAAGTCCCGACGGAGCCTCCCCGCTGTTGCTCCGGCGGGGCTTCCCCCGATCCCCCTTACTGCAACCGAAGCTCTCAACCACCGCCTCGAGCACTGGGTCGACGCTGAGGCCGACGCCATCCTCGCAGCCTGGCGCCAGCGCGACGCCCTGCGCGGCCGGGAGGTCGCCTGGGACGGCGGCTCAGGAGTCGCCGACGGCGTCGACGACCGGGGCTTCCTGCTCGTCATCTCCCCCACCGGCGACCGCATCGCCGTCGGCGCCGGCGAGGTCCACCTCACCTGCTCCTGACTTCTTGCCCCTCGCTTTGCGGGCCGGCGCCTTCTTGCGCGCCCCGCCTTTTCCGCCCGCCTTGTACTCGGCCTTCTCCAGGCCTTTGCCTGGCCCCCGGCGCTTGCTGCGTTTGCGGCGGCGCTTTCCGCCTTTGGGGAAGTTCCGCAGAAGCTCACGCGCCACGCCGGAGGGTTTGCGGGCCATCCGCATGCGGGCGCCGCGCAGCACCTCCTCGCCCTCGGGAGTGTGGGAGACGGCGGCGGCGAGCAGCGCCACCGCCAGGCGGCGGTCGTGTTTGCGGGACGCGTGGACGAGGCGGCGGGCGTTCCGCCCGTGGGCCCGGCCGGAAGAGTTGACCAGCAGCCCCAGCAGGCGCTTGGTCTCCGGCCAGCGCTGCACCGCGTACTCCTCGTGCACCTCGCGGGTGTAGGAGGCGAGGCGCCAGACCCACGCCTGCGCCTGGTCGCGGCGACCGATCCGCTTGTCGACCAGCGCCTGCAGCAGCGTCTTGGTCCCGGCCCGCTTGTCCTCGCGGCTCCAGGTTCCGACGATGTCGATCGCGTCGTCGAAGGCGTCGGGATCGCCGAGGTCGGCGATCTCGCCGAGCGCTTTCAGCCGCAGCTGGGCGTTGCGGTTGCGCTGCACGCAGGTCAGCAGGAAACGCCGGCGCAGCTCCTTGGTGCGGTCGTTCTGCAGCATCGCCCGCGCCCGTCGCCAGCCCTGGGTGTTGACGCGCGCCCCGGCAAGCGCCGCCCAGGCGTGCTGCTCGGGGTAGTCGAGGTTCTCCACCGCGATCCGCCAGATCTCCCGTTCCAGCACCTCCATCCGCTTCTCCTCGACGTCGGAGACCGGCACGATCCGCCGCTCGACCCGGACCTTGCGCCCGCGCCCGCGCCGCACCGGCCCGACGACGATCGCGCCGCCGCGGTAGACGTCGCGGTCGAGCAGGCTGTGCAGGGTGACGATCGACTCGTCGTGGGTGGTAGCGGGATGGACGAAGTCGATCACCAGGCCCGCCTCCTTGCCCGGCGCCCGCCGGGTCACGCGGCCGACCCGCTGCTGGTAGATCCGCCGCGACGCGGTCGGCGCCAGGTGCATGCAGATCGTCGCCCGCGGCGAGTTCCAGCCCTCGGCCAGGAGCATCGCGTTGCAGAGGACGTCGACGTCGCCGCGTTCGAAGCCGGCGAGGGTCTCGGCCAGCTCGCGCTTCGGCGTTTCGCCGGAGACGGCGCGGGCGTTGATGCCCGCGTTGCGGAACGCTTTGGCGACGTTCTTGGCGTGCTGGACGCCGGCGGTGTAAAGGACGCCGGGGACCTTGCGGAAGCGGGAGCGGTAGAGGTCGGCGATCGCGACGTTGAAGGGCTCCTGGTCGAGCAGCGCCGCCAGCTCCTCCTGGTCGAAGTCCTGGTCGACCTCGCCCTTTCGCAGCGGCACCTTGGCGATCGTCCGCACCCCCGGCCCGGGCGGGATGCGCAGGCAGCGCAGCGGCGAGATCACGCCGCGGCGGGCCGCCTGGGCGAGGTCGAAGCGCGAGGTCTGGGTCGGGAAGAGGTCGGCGACGTGGCGCGCGATCAGCGCCCCGGTCGCGGTCATGCCGATGAAGACGGGGCCGTTCCAGGAGCGGATGCAGGCACTGGTTTTCTCGCCGAGCGCGGTGTGGGCCTCGTCGCAGATTACGATCGAGTAGGCGTCGGAGACGCGCTTGTAGTTGCGGACGAACCACTGGTAGGTCTCGACCGTGACGGGACCTTCGGGGTCGTCGCGGCCGTCGAGCAGCGGCGGCCGCAGCCGCTCCTTGTAGCCGCGGTCGGAGATCTCGCCGATGAACTGGTCGACCAGGTTGCGGCGGTGGGTGAGGATGAGGACGCCGCCGGTCCTGCGTCGCCTCGATGAAGCCGACCGCGGCGACGGTCTTGCCGGCGCCGGTGGCGTGCTCGAACCAGAAGCGGCGGGCGGCGCCGGGGTCCTCGGGCGCCTCCTCGATCGTCTCCTCGTCCTCCTCGGGCGTCACCTCCCAGTCCTGCGGCTCCTCGTCGGGGGCCAGCTCCTCGTCCACCTCGAGCACCGGCTCCTCGTCTTCGAGCACCGCGTCCTCGTCCTCCTCCTCCAGGTCCTCGTCGAGCTCGGCTCCGGCACCGTTGGCACCGGCCGCGTCGTCGTCGTCCTGAGATGAATCCGTCGGGATCTCCTCCTCCTCGGCCCCCACCACGAGCTCGCCGTCGGCCTCCGCCGCGGCGTCTCCGTTGGCGGCGGCGAGCTCCCCGTCGGAGACGACCTGCTGCTCGGCCATCAGCTCGGCCAGGGTGCCGGAGAGCGCGTCGACCTGATGCGGGTTGAGCTCCGCGCCGTCGAGCAGCTTCGGCGGTTCGTCGGCCAGTAGCCGCTCCAGCCCCAGCAGCAGTGAGAAGTCGCGGCGCCACTCGATCGAGGGGTGCTCGGCGCCCGCGTCGATCTCGCTCAGGGCGGCGTCCAGGGCACGGCGGCGGGCGGTGCCCGGCGCCAGCGCCTCCGGCCCCTCGCTGTCGAGCAGGAAGGGCTCGCGGGCAAACGCCGCTGCGCGCTCGATATCGGCGCCTGAGGGAACTGCCGCGCTAGCGGCAACGTCGCTGGTCTTGGCCATAGGAAGGCTTCTGGGTCCCGCCTCCGCCGAGTACGAAATGCACGGCGGAGGTAGTGAACGAGGCTGCCGGGGATTTCGTATCCCGTTTCCCCGGAGATCTCAGGTTCGCCAACCGCGAACCGAACGTACGTATTGTAATCACGGAGACGATGACCACGCGATCACGACTAGCGCTCCTGCTCGGCGCGGCGGCGCTCCTGGCCTGGGCCGGAGGCGGTTGCGGCGCCTCCAGCGGCGGAGACTTCGGCGGCGAGCATCCCGACTATGCCACCGCCCTGGCCGGCGCGCCGGCGCCGCTGGCGGCGCTCCACGCCCAGGCGGACGAGCTGCTGCCCGGCGGCGTCGACGCCTACGAGCGGCGGATCGCGGCGCTGGAGGGGTACCCGGTCGTCGTCAACCTCTGGGCCTCCTGGTGCGGTCCCTGCCGGCTCGAGTTCCCGATCCTGCAGAGGCTCTCGGCGCGCTACGGCAAACGGGTCGCCTTCCTCGGCGTCAACTCCCAGGACTCCGACGACTTCGCCGCCGAGTTCCTCGAAGAGGCGCCGGTCCCCTTCCCCAGCTACACCGACCCCGACAAGGAGATCGGCGAGTCGGTGCAGGCCGGGGGGCTGCCGGACACGGCCTTCTACGATCGCTCCGGAAACCTGGTCTATCTGAAACATCGGCCCCTACACCGAGGACTCCGAGCTGGAGGCCGACGTTCGCCGCTACGCGCTGAAGAGCGGATAATCGGGGCATGGAAGCTTTCGTCATCGTCGCCCTCATCGGTTTCGGCCTGCTGGTGGCCGAGCTGCTGCTGCCCACGGGCGGCGTGCTCGCGGCGATCGGGATCGGCGGGCTGATCGCCGGCGGCGTGCTCGCCCTGGGCTCCGACAGCGACGCCGCCGACTACGTCGGCCCGGCGCTGATCACGCTCGGCCTGCTCTCGGGCGTGGTCTTCTACTTCGTCACCCGCAAGGTGATCGCCGCCCACCGCGACCAACCGGTCCGCACCGGCACCGAGGAGATCCTCGGCGCCGAGGGCGAAGCGCGCAGCGAGATCGACCCCGAGGGCCAGGTCTGGCTGCAGGGGACGATCTGGGGAGCGCGCCTCGCCGACGGCGCGGCCCCGGTCGGCCGGGGGGATAGAGTCAAGGTCGAGTCGATGGACGGGCTGACGCTGGTCGTTCGCCCGGTTCCGTCGGAGAGCATCCAGTCCAGGGAAGGAGTCGGTTGATGGAGGTTGCGATCGGAATCCTCGTCGTGGTGGGGTTCTTCGCGCTGATCGCGATCGGGACCTCGGTGCGGGTCCTGCGCGAGTACGAGCGCGGGGTGATCTTCCGGCTGGGCCGCCTGATCGCCCAGAAGGGACCGGGCCTGATCCTGCTGATCCCGCTGGTGGACCGGATGGTCAAGGTCGACCTGCGGACGGTGACGCTGAACATCCCGCCGCAGGAGGTGATCACCCGCGACAACGTCCCCGCCGGGGTCAACGCCGTCGCCTACTTCCGCGTGATCGACCCGCGCAAAGCGATCACCGAGGTCGAAAACTTCCTTCTCGCCACCTCGCAGATCTCCCAGACGGCGCTGCGCTCCGTGCTCGGCAAGGCCGAGTTCGACCAGCTGCTCTCCGACCGCGAGCGGCTCAACGAGGAGCTGCAGACGATCATCGACGAGTCGACCGAGCCCTGGGGGGTGAAGGTGACCGCGGTCGAGATCAAGGACGTCGAGATCCCCGAACAGATGCAGCGCGCGATCGCCCGCCAGGCGGAGGCCGAGCGCGAGCGGCGGGCCAAGATCATCAACTCCGAGGGTGAGTTCCAGGCCGCCCAGAAGCTCACCGACGCGGCCGACATCATCAGCACCAACCCGGCCTCGCTGCAGCTGCGCTACCTGCAGACGCTCTTGGAAATCGGCAGCAACCAGAACACGACCGTCGTCTTCCCGTTGCCGATGGACGTGCTCGAGCCTTTCATCGGCCGCGCCGACCACAAGACCGGGGGGAGCAAGTCCACGCGGCCCAAACCCCCGACTCCGCCGGAGCCACCGCCGCTGCCCGACGACCTGCCCCCCTCCCGGTCCTGAGCGCGCCCGAGATACGCATCGACCAACTGAGCGGGCTGAGGACGATCCTCGCCCCCGGCCGGGCCGACCGTCCGGAGGGGTTCTCGGCGCGGGCCGCCGAGCCGAAGGGGCCGGAGAACTGCCCGTTCTGCGAGGGACGAGAGGACCGCACCCCGCCGGAGGTCTACGCGCTGCGGCCGGACGGCGGCGACGCCGACAGCCCGGGCTGGAGGACGCGGGTGGTGCCAAACCTGTACCCGGCGCTGGGCGGGGGCGAGAGGGATGCCGGAGTCGACGGCGGGGATGGAGGCGGCACAAGCGAAGGCGAGCCCGCGGCCGAGGCCGGTGCCTTCGCCAGCAGCGGCGACCCGCTGCTGGCCTCGCGCCGGGCCGGCGAACCGGACCTCTTCTCCTCGCGCCCGGCGACCGGCGCCCACGAGGTGATCGTCAACGGCCCCGGCCACGTCACCGCGATGGCCGAGCTGGACGAAGAGCAGTTCGGCTGTCGCAGTCGCGACCTGGCGCGAGCGGATGCGCGCCCACTCCGAGTCCTCCTACGTGCAGCTGATCGTCAACGAGGGCGGCGGCGCCGGGGCGTCGCTCGAGCACAGCCACGCGCAGCTCTACGCGCTGCCCTTCGTGCCCGCGGCGGTGGCGCGCGAGCGCGAGCGGGCCGGTGCCTATGGCGAACGAACCGCCGGCAGTGGGCTGCTCAGCGACGTCCTGGTCGAGGAGGTGCGGCGCGGCGAGCGACTGGTCGCGATCGACGAGGAGGCGGCGCTGATCTGCCCCTGGGCCTCGCGCTCCCCATTCGAGCTGCGGGTCGTCCCCCGCCGGGAGCAGCCGCGCTTCGAGGAGGACGAGGGCGGGGCGGAGATGCTCCGCACGGCCCTGCACGTGCTCGCGGCCCGCTTCGACGGCCCGCCGGAGCTGAACCTCTGGGTCCGCACCGCGCCCCGCGGCGCCGAGGCCTTCCACTGGCACGTCGACATCGCTCCCCGGCTGACGGTCAAGGCCGGCTTCGAGCTGGGCACCGGGATCGACATCAACGTCTACCCACCGGAGCGTGCGGCCGCCGACCTCAAAGAGTGCCTCTGAGTAGGGTGCTCGCGTGCCACCAGATCCCCGCCCGATCCCGCGCTTCATCGCCGACACCACCCAGGAGGGGATCCCGCACGGCCGCTTCGCCGAGCGCCTGCGGGAGGAGTTCGAGACCGCCTGCAAGGGCATCGAGGACCTGCCGGCGGGCGCCGAGCTGCCGGCCGAGGTCGACTGGTTCCCGGAGCGCGCTTGGGGCGGGCGGGTCTGGGTCCCCTGCTCGGCGCTGACCGAGAGCGAGGAGGGCAGGCTCGAGCTGTTCGGCCACGTCTCCTACGTGCTGCCGCCCGGAGGCGAGCCCGCCGAGTTCGCCGCCAAGGCCGACTTCACCGACGTCCTCGCCGAGGACAACCCGGACTGGCGGATCGACCTCAACGACGACGTGATCGGCCGCTGGCGCGGCGAGAACGGGCGCGCCGGCGCCGTCACCCTGGTCTGGGGCCGCCCTCTCGTCCGCGGCGCCGTCGCCGCCACCGCCGAGCTCGACGGCGAGACCGTCGACCAGGAGGTGGTCTCCCAGGACCGCTTCACCCTGCTCGCCCTCGACGCCCTCGAGGCCTACGGCGACGACGTCTTCATGGAGGTGAAGCTCTGGAGCCGCCGTGCGCTGGAGCTCGCCACCGAGAGCCTCTACGCCTGAGCGGTCGCCGCGAGCTCAGGCCAGGACCTCGACCTTGGCGCGCACGCCAGAGCGGGCGAGCCGGGCGTCGAAGGTGATCAGCGGTTCCTCCATCATCTCGGCGAGGGCGACGTAGAGAGCGTCGTAGAAACTGCAGTTGTCGCGCAGCGTCCAGGCGTAGCGGAACAGGTGTTCATGCGGGACCCGTCGCAACGGCAGGTCATCGAACATCCACAGCGCCTGGCCGGCGGCATCCTCGTCCAGCTCTCCCCGCCGTACTTCCCGGCGCAGCGCTTGGCCAACCTCGGCGTCGATCAGGTGCGGCACCCACAGCGGTTCTTCGTCGGTCAGCAGCCGTCCGCGGGCAACCGCGGCGTGCTCCCCGGAACCGAGGTATTCGACGACAACCGATGCGTCCACAACGGGCATCACTCACCGCGGCCTTCGCGAATGGTCTCGACCACTTGCTTGGTCGTCATCCGCGACGGGCCAAGAGCCTGGATCCGAGCGTCTATCTCAGCCATGCTCATCTTCCTGTCGGTGAGGAAGCCCAGCTCCTTCTTGATGTAGTCGGACAGCGACATCCCCGCCGCGGCCGCCCGCATCTTCAGCTCCCGGTGCATCTCGTCGGGCACATTCCTGATCTGGATCATCTTGGACATGTCCCGCACATTAACCCCTGCCCCGGACATGTCGACCATCTGCATTCCTCTCATGCAAGCAATCCTGCCGATCAACCTGTGCCGCGTGGTGCGCACTTCGCACCAACTTCGACAACGATTCCTCATCTAAGACAAAATCTTTGTTCCGCCCCGATAGCTCAGCTGGATAGAGCGATCCCCTCCTAAGGGATAGGCCGCTGGTTCGAATCCAGCTCGGGGCGTAGAAGCTGCCGGACTACGCAGCGGTTTTGAGCCGCTCGAACTGCCGCGCCAGCCCGGGGCCGTCGGCCTTGGCGTTGGTCTCGAGGGGGATCTCGACGCCGCGGACGGTGAGGGTGATGTTCTGGCGCAGGGCGATCTTCTTGACCTGGATCGAGTCGAGCTCGGAGAGGGGGATCGCGCTGAGGAGGCTCTTGACCGTGCCGCCGATCCCGAACCCGATCGGGCTGGTGATCGCGAGGGTGAGCAGGTGCTGGTTGGTGAGCACCAGCGCCATCGGGTTGGCGACCCTCACCTCTCCCTCGCCGGCTGCGGCGCTCGAGCGGGCGACCTCGGACTTGCCGAGGTCCATGCCGCTGACGGCCATCCGGCTGAAGCCTTTCGCCTGGGCGATGCACGACGCGAGCACTTCCTCGCCGCCTTCCAGGAAGGGCTGAGCACCCTCCGCGAACTTGCTCTCGTATGCCGATGCCATGGGGGCGGCACCCTTTCAGTTTCGGCCCGCGCGCGAGGCCGTTTTCGGCAGGGATGGACGCCTATATGAGGCGAAATTGGCTGCATGGTTTCGCCCGCGAGGGTGCAACTTTCTGCGGGCGGGACTTGTTGCATCGAGAGTGCTGCCGGTGAACCAAGGCTGGAGAGTTCCTCGCGCCCGCGCGCTGCTTCTGGGCGCGCTGGGAGCGCTTGCCCTGCTCGCCGCCTGGCAGGGCGCGCTGGCGACGAGCGGCGCCAGCGGCAGGACCATCGAGTTCGCCGGGCGCTCGGTCGAGGCGCCGGCGTCGTGGCCCGTCTTCCGCCTCGCCGAGCATCCGGGGATGTGCGTCCGGCTCGACCGCCGGGCCGTCTACCTGGGGGCGCCGGCACCGAATCAGCACTGCCCGGCCGAAGCGATCGGCCGGCGGCGGGCGATCCTCGTCGATCCGGCCTCCGCCGCCCGCTCCTCCTCCCTCCCGACCCTGCCGAGGCGGATCGCACGGGCGGGGGGCGCGGTCTTCACCGGGCTCGGCTTCGATGCCTGCACCACCCCCTCGACCAAGACCATGTCCGCCTGGGGCGTCTCCCCCTACCGGGCGATCGGCGTCTACATCGGCGGGGACAACCGGGCCTGCTCGCAGCCCAACCTGACCTCGAGCTGGGTGACCGCCCAGACCTCCGCCGGCTGGCACCTGATCCCGACCTACGTCGGCCTGCAGGCGCCGACCAGCAGCTGCAGCAGCTGCGCCAAGCTCAGCGCCAGCCAGGCGACGGCCCAGGGCACGGCCGCCGCGCTCGACGCCGTGGCACAGGCGACCGCGGTCGCGATCGGCCCCGGCAGCCCGATCTACTTCGACATGGAGTCCTACACGCGGACCTCCTCGGCGACGGCGGCCACCCTGACCTTCCTCGAAGCCTGGACCAGGAAGCTGCACGCGCTCGGCTACGTCTCGGGCGTCTACAGCAGCAGCTCCTCCGGCATCGCCGACCTCGCCGGCGCACTCGGCAGCGGCTACCTCGAGCCCGACGACCTCTGGATCGCCAACTGGAACGGCGTCAGGAACACCGCCGACCCGGTGGTGCCGGCCAGCGGCTGGGCGCTGCACCAGCGGATCCACCAGTACCTCGGCGGCCACGACGAGACCTACGGCGGGGTCACGATCAACATCGACAACAACTACGTGGACGGGGCGACGGTCGGCACGGCGCTGGCGGCCGACGACGACCCGATCGGGTTCCTCGACCTCGCGAGCTCGCCGAGCCCCGGCCAGGTCCGGGTGAGGGGCTGGGCCTTCGACCCCAACGCGCCGACGGTGCCGCTCTCGGTCCGGGTGGTCGTCGGCGGCAAGGCGGGCGAACCGAAAGTCGGGACCTACGAACTGGGTCCGGTCGCCACCCTCTCGCGCCGGGGTGTGGCCGCCGAGTTCCCCGAAGCGGGCGCTCTGCATGGCTTCGACGTCACCCTCCCCACGGTGAAGTCGGGGAGGCAGCGGGTCTGCGTCTACGCGCTCGACGTCGACCCCGGCTCCGACCGCCTGCTCGGCTGCAAGGGCGCGACGATCCCGGTCGCGATCTCGGTTTCAGGGGTCCGGGCGAAGGGCAACCGGGTCATCGCGCGGCTCACCTGCCAGTGGCCGGCCGGGGTCGAATGCCCAGGCCAGATCGTCCTGCGGACTCGCTACCGGGTCGCGGTCGCGGGCTCCAGCGGGTCACGGACGCGCCGGGTCAGCCACGTCCTCGGGCGCGCCGCGTTCAGGCTCGGCGGAAAACAGGCCCAGACGATCAGCGTTCCCTTCAGTGCCGGCGGCCGGGCGCTGCTGCAGGCGCGCGGGCGGCTGAAGACCCACGTCGTCGTCGCGATCCCCGGCGGGCGGCGAATCCGCGTCATCGACATCGGCTGAACCTGCGCGGCGGGCAGCGGGCGCGGGTTCAGGCGCCCTCGGAACTCTCTCCGAGGGCTTCGCGAAGCCTCGCCAGCTCGGTGCGGAGGGATGCGATCTCGCCTTCCAGGCGGGTCAGGCGATCCTCGCCGGGAGTCTCGTCCCGGGCAACGGCCTCGCCCGGAACAGGGGTCGCCGTCTCCGGGGCAGGGCTCGCCGTCTCCTCCACGCCCGGCACTCCCCCTTCGCCGGACCCACCGCCCAGCAGCTGCTCGTAGCGCTCCTCCTTCTGGCCCGGCTGCCGCTGCTGGCGGGCGACCAGCTCGCGATCGACCAGGCGCCCGAGCGTCTCCTGGACCTCGGCGAGGCCGGCGAAGGCGTGGAGGCGCTCGCTGCGCTGTTTCAGCTCGCCCGGGGTCTGGGGGCCGCGCAGCATCAGCACGGCCAGCAGGGACAGCTCGGCAGGATCGAGGTCGAGGGCCTCGGGCAGCAGGTGCCGGTACTTGCGGGCGCGGCTGCCGGCGCCGCTGGCGAGGCGGGTCCAGCCGCGCAGGGCGAGCCGCCGTAGGGCCTCGCTCACGATCGTCTCCTCGTAGGCGACGACCGGGTCGCGGTTGGTCGACTGGTTGCAGGCGAGGCGCAGCGCGTTGAGCGAGAGCGGGTATGCGTCCGGGGTCGTCCGCTGCTTCTCGATCAGGCAACCGAGGACTCGGATCTCGGCGGCGTCGGGCTCCATGACTCGCGCTAGCCGCGGTCCGGCCGGTCCGGGTAGATCTCGTCGATCGTGACCAGGGCACGATAGGGGGCGTCGGCGGCCGCTTCGATCCGCTCGCCGCCGCCGGCGAGCCGGTCGACGACCGCGACGACGCCGGCCACCTCCAGCCCCTCCTCGCGGACCCGCCCGATCGCCGTCGCGGTCGAGCCGCCCGTGGTCACCGTGTCCTCGACCACGAGGCAGCGCAGGCCCGGCTCCACCGGGCCCTCGACCCAGCGCTGGAGCCCGTGCTCCTTGCGCTCGCCGCGGACGAAGAAGGCGACCAGGCCGGCGCCGGCGGGCGCCGCGATCGCAGCGCAGGCAGGTGGGATGGCGGCCGTCGCGGGACCGCCGACTGCCTCGGCCCCGAGGTCGCCGGCGAGCGCGGCGATCAGCTCGCCGGCAGCGTGGAACCCGGCCGGCCGCATCAGCGCACGGCGCGCGTCGACGTAGTACTGCGCCGTGGCGCCGCTCGAAAGCGTCACTTCGCCGAGCACCAGCGAGTGCTTGCGCAGCTCCGCGAGCAGCGTCCGCTTGGCGGCGTCGAGGTCGGTCACCGGCCGCATCCTAGGGCCAAATCCAAGGGGTGTCTGAGGAACCGGGGTTATATGCACCCCGAAGCTCAGACACGCCCTGGATGAAACGCGAATGCCCCGCGTGGGGCGGTGCGTCAGGAGAGCGAGTCGCGGAAGCCCTGGCGCCAGCTCGGGTGGGCGGGTGCCCAGTCCAACTCGCGCTTGGCCTTGGCGTTGGAGGCGCCGCGCAGGGTGATCGCGGTCTCGGCCATCGCCGGGCCCGCGATCAGGCGGGCCAGCCAGACCGGGACGCGGCGAGGTGGCTTGGCGCCGAGGGCCTTGGCGTACTCCGGCGCCCACTCGTGCAGCGGCGCCGGATCGTCGTCGACGACGTTGTAGACGCCGGGGTTGCCGCGCTCGACCGCGGCCACCGTCGCCGCCGCCGCGTCGTCGACGTGGATGAAGGAGAAGACGCCGGTCCCCGCGCCGACGACGGGGGAGCGGCGCTTCAGCGCGTCCTCGGCGAGCGACCCGCCGCGGCCGTAGTAGGTCCCCGGCCCGTAGAGCCAGCCGTAGCGCAGGACCACCCCCTCGATCCCCTCGGCTCCCAGTACCTGCCGTTCGAGGTCGGTGAGAGCGACCATCGCGTCGCCGAAAGCCCCCGGCGCCTGGGCGAACAACGGCGCTCCCTCGTCCTTGACCAAGTCCCCTTCGGGCGCGTAGAAGAAGGCGACGCCCTCGGCAACCAGCCGGCGTGCCCCGGCGGCGCGAGCCGCCGCGACCAGGTTGCGGGTTCCCTCGATCCGCACCCGGTTGGTCGGCCCGAGGTCGGTACGGGGCTTGAACCTCTGCGGCAGCGAGGTCAGCAGGTGGACGACGACCTCGGGCTCGGCGGCCCTCACCGCCTCGCTCAGCCCCTCGGCGTCGAAGGCGTCGCAGACGACCGCCTCGGCGCCGGCGGCGCGGATCTCCTCGGCGCGCTCCGGCCGCCGCGTCATCCCAACCACCTCATGCCCAGCGGCCAGCAACCGCGGCACCAACGGCCTCCCGATCGCCCCGCTCGCGCCGGCCACGAAAACCTTCATGGCGTCCCTCTACCCACCTGGACCGTTTCCACTATCCAAGTGGCGGTCCGGGGCAACACTAGAAGACGAAGATGCTCTCGCCGTACTCGAGCTGTTCGTAGATCCGCGGCTGGTCGGCGATGAAGGTGCGCACGCAGCCATGGCTGGCGGGGTAGTCGGGCACTTCCGCATATCCGTGCACTGCGTAGCCGCCGTGGAAGTAAAACGAGTAGTACATGCCGTGGGAGTTGTAGCCCGGTTCGCGGCGAATGAAGGTGAAGTGGCCGGTGACCGTCGGGGTCGAGGACTTGCCGGTGGAGATCGGGTAGATCGCGAACGGCTTGTCGCCCTTGGTGAGGACCATCACCTGCTTGTCGATCGAGACCTCGACGTGCTCGCCCGCCTTCGGGTAGCGGACGTGGTAGCCGCCACGGCCGCTGAACACTTTCTTCACCAGCCCCGGACCGGCCTTCTGGCTGCGGTCCATGGAGTTGACTTTGCGGTAGGCGAGGACCTCGCGGCCGAGCCTGCCGTTGAAGCAGGAGCCGCCGCCAGAGGCGTACCCCATCTTCGTCATCGCCTTTTTGAAGCCCTTGACGACCTTGCCGCACTCGCCCGACCGCAGGGCCGGGAAGCTGACCCGCCAGCTCTTGCGGACGGTGGTGTCGGCGCCGAGCTCGGAGTTAGCGGTGTGGTGAGCGCTGACCGCGTACTTGCCGTTCTCCCGCAGGATCACGCTGGAGCGGAAGACCCCCGCGTCGCCCTTGCCCTTGCTGACCGCCACCTTGCGGCTGAGCAGACGGTTTCCGTCGAGGTAGAAGGTGACCTCGACCTGCTGCCCGGGCACGAACGGTGAGAGGGTCCCGGTGACAGGGACCGTGTGGTAAATCGGAGCGCGGCCGTCGTGCAGGTGGCCGACCTTGACCTTGACCGTCGCGTCCGGGATCGGCTGCGCCGCACCTTTGCCGCTGTCGGCCGCCGACGCAGACGCGGGCAGGACCAGGAGGGCGGCACCGAGAAGGATCGAGGGAAGACGGCGGATCACGGGCGAAATCCTACTGGCCGAGCAGGGCGACACTGTTGTTCAGCATGTGCAGGAGGATTCCGGGGACGATCGAACCGGTCTTCTCGTAGAGCAGGGCCAAAACGAACCCGAAGACGATCAGCGGGGGCACCGCGCTGATCCCGGTGACCGCGTGCAGAGCGCCGAAGATGAGCCCGCAGAGCAAGGCGGCGGACACACGCGGAAGCTTCTCCCGCAGTCCCCCGAAGAGGAACCCACGGAAGCAGAGCTCCTCGCTGATCGCCGCCGCGAACACGATCAGCAGGACCTGCACCGGGACTGACCCGAAACTTTCCGCGATGTCCTCCTGCTCCGGCTGCAGGATCAGCGTCGTGTAGGCGATGGCGAACGCCAGGTAGGCGACGACGGTCGCCCCCATCCACTTCAGCGCCGAGAGGTCGAACCGCCGAACGCCGAGCCGGCTGAGGATCGTGCGCAGCCCCTCGGCGCCGCGCTGGGCGACGATCGCCATCGGCACCATCAGGAACCCGATCACGAGTCCCAGCTGGGCGAGGACGTTCGCCAGCGTGGTCGGGTCGCCGTTCGGCTCCTGTCCGGCGAACGACGCCGCGACGCTCGCCAGCACGATCCCCGTCCCGATCGCCAGGAAGACGCCGAGCACGGCCATCCCCGGCCCCCAGTTCGCGTAGGGGAAGCGGGCGGGCGGCTCCTCCGCGACGGCCTCCACGGCTAAGTTGGTGCTCATGACGCCGGCAGTTTCACAGGTCTCGCGGTCCACCCGGACCCGGCTGCGCATCCTCCGGCGCCTCCTCTTTGCGGCGGTGATCGTCGTCCTGGCGGCGCTCGCGCTGAGTCAGTTCACCGAGCTGAAGCGGCTCGCCACCGGCATCCTCGCCTCGACCGCGGTGATCGGGCTGGTCGTCGGCTTCGCCGCCCAGCACACGATCGGCAACATGGTCGCCGGGGTCCAGATCGCGGTCTCCCAGCCGATCCGGATCGGCGACCGGATCAGCTTCGAAGAGACAGAGGGCCGAGTCACCGACATCACCCTCTCCTACACCTACGTCGACCCCGGCGACGGCAGCTCGGTGGTGATCCCCAACCAGATGCTGGTCGAAGGGATCGTCCACAACCACTCGACCGAAGACACCGTGGCCTGACGGTCCAGGGGCCGGCCGGCGCGAAGTACCCTCTGCCGAGATGACGCAGCGCAATCGGCGACGGCAACGGCGCCGGGGAGGGATCGGCGGCAAGCTCCTCTTAGTCCTCGGCGGGATCTTCGTGGCGACCGCAATCGCCGTGGTCGCGATCGCCTCCTGGGTGCTCGACGTCGCCGCCGACGCGCCCTCCCTGGCCTCCTGCAAACCCGTCGAGCGAGGGGGCAACACGGTGCTCTACGCGGCCGACGGCTCCAAGCTCGGGCTCGTCTCCTCCCCGGTGGCGCACGTCCAGGTCCCGATCTCGCGGATCCCGAAGCGGTTGCAGCTGGCGACGGTGGCGATCGAGGACGAGCGCTTCTACGAGCACGGCGCCATCGACCTCCAGGGCATCCTCCGCGCCACGCGGAGGAATCTCGAAGCCGGCGAGGCGGTCGAGGGCGGCTCGACGATCACCCAGCAGCTGGTGCGGAACCTCTGCATCGAGGACCCCGAGCGGACCATCGAGCGCAAGATCGTCGAGGCCGAGCTGGCGATCGAGTACGCCAAGCGCCACTCGCCGCGCGAGATCCTCGGCTCCTACCTCAACGTCGCCTCATACGGCACGGTCGAAGGGAGCACCGCGGTCGGGGTCGGCGCCGCCTCGCGGTTCTACTTCTCCAAGCCGGTCTGGGAGCTGAGCCTGCCGCAGGCCGCGCTCTTGGCCGGGCTTCCCCAGGCGCCCTCTCAGTACAACCCGATCCTCAACCCGGGCGCGGCGCTGGCCCGCCGCAACGAGGTGCTGCGGAAGATGGCCAGGCTCGGCTTCGCCGGCCGCGAGCGGGCGCGGGCGGCAGAGCGAGCCGGGCTCAGGCTGGACCTCTCCGACGGCTATTTCGAGCACCGCCAGCCCTACTTCTTCGACTACGTCGAGAACCGGCTGATCTCCGAGTACGGAGTCGACACGGTGCGCCGCGGGGGCCTGCGGGTCCACACCACGATCGAGCCCGAGCTGCAGCGGGTCGGGAGCGAAGCGATGCGCTCCAGCCTCCCCTACTCGACCGACCCCTCCTCGGCGCTGGTCTCGATCGACCCCCGCAACGGGCAGATCCGCTCGATGGTCTCCAGCTCCCGCTACGACAGCACCCAGTTCAACCTCGCGGCCCAGGGGCGGCGCCAGCCGGGCTCGACCTTCAAGGCGTTCGTCCTGACCACGGCGATCAAGCAGGGGATCGACCCCTACACGACGTTCTACACCTCCAAACCGCTCGATCTCGACCTGCCGTACTGGGGCCACTGGGAGGTCCACACCGCCGACCAGGGCTACCAGGGGACGGTCAACCTGCAGCAGGCGACGGTCTCCTCCGACAACACCGTCTTCGCCCAACTCGACCTCGACGTCGGGCCGGGGGACGTGGCGCGGACGGCGAACTCGATGGGGATCACGACCGAGCTCGACGGGATCCCGGCCGAGGGGATCGGTGGCCTGCGGCTCGGTGTCACGCCGCTGGAGCTGGCCGATGCCTACGCGACCCTGGCCTCGGGCGGCGTCCACCGCAACCCGGTCGCGGTCGAGCGGGTCGTGTTCCCGGACGGGCGCGTGGAGCGACCCGAGCGGCCGCGGCCGCGGCGGGTGCTCTCGCCGGCGGTCGCCTGGGAGGTGACGCGGCTGCTGCGCGACAACATCACCGAAGGCACCGGCACCGCTGCCTACACCGGCTGCGCCGGGCAGGCTGGCAAGACCGGGACCACCGACGAATACACCGACGCCTGGTTTGCCGGCTACCAGCCGAACCTCGCCACCGCGGTCTGGGTCGGCTACCCGGAGTCGAACGACATCTCGATGTCGAGCGTGCACGGGACCATCGTCTTCGGCGGCACCTTCCCAGCCGAGATCTGGAACGGCCTGTACTCGGGCGCGGGGGTCCCGTGCGAGGAATTCGACGAACCGAGCCAGCCCATCAGCTGGGCGCCGTTCTACGGGCGCTTCGCCCAGGCCGCGCCGAGCAGCGACGCGGGCGGAGTCAACGCCCGCGGCGAGCCGCCGCCGCCGGGGACCGACGCGGTCGGCGGCTATGACCCCGACGCCTACGCGCCGGGTGTCGGGCAGGAACCGCTGCCGCCCCCGCCGCCGCCCAGCCAGGGCGGAGTCGGCACGGGCGAATCGACCAGCGGGTAGGCGATCGACCCGGGGCTCGCCTATGGCCTGATGTGGGCCGGCTTCGCCGCCTACCTCGGGGTCCTCGTCGCCGCCCCGAGCCTCGGCGGCAGGGTGATCTGGGCGGCGATCGTGCTGCTCGTGGCGGCCTTCGCGATCGGCCCGGTGCTGCTCTCCCACGACGTCTACAGCTACGTCGACTACGCCCGGCTTGGCGTCCTGCACGACCTCGATCCCTACGTCCACCCGCCGTACACCGAACCCGCCGACCCAGCCTTTGCCGAGGTCACCTGGCCCGAAGCGACCAGCGCCTACGGCCCGCTGTTCACCCTTGTTACCTACCCACTCGCCTGGCTTGGGGTCGGGCTCGCGGTGGCGGCGCTGAAGACGGTCGCGGCGCTGTCCGTGCTCGGCATCGCCGCCATCGTCGCGCGACTGGCGGCATGGCGCGGCGTCGACCCGGCACAAGCCGCGGCCTTCGTCGCCCTCAACCCACTGGTGCTCGTCCAGGTCGTCGGCGGCGCCCACAACGACGCCCTGATGATGCTGATCGCGATGCTTGGCGTCGCCGCGGCCCTCTCCGCCCGCTGGGCATCGGCCGGCGCCTCGCTCCTAGCGGCAATCACGCTCAAGGCCTCCGCTGCCTTCATCGCCCCCTTCGCCCTCCTAGCCACCGTCAAATCCCCGCCGACGGGCCTAAAACGCACCTATATGGAGGGAAATCGGCCCGTCGGCCGGCTGTTCGCCGGGGCGACTGGGGCGATCGTGGTCATCGGGGTGGCCGCGTACCTCGCCTTCGGCTGGGACTGGCTGGAGGCGTTCGGGCTGGCCGGGGAGAACCAGGGACGGACCAGCTACATGAGCATCCCGGTCACCTTCGCCCGCCTCACCGGCGTGGACGTCGACCCGGTGCGGATCGCCGCGCTCCTCCTCTACGCCATCGCGCTCGCCGGCCTACTCGCCTGGGTCTGGCGCGGGGCCGATTGGGTCCGCGCCGCCGCCTGGGCCGCCATCGGCCTCCTACTGGCCACCTCCTGGCTCCTCCCGTGGTACGTGATCTGGCCCCTGCCCCTGGTCGCCATCTCCCGCGACAAGCGCCTCCAGCTTCTAACTCTCGCGCTGACGGCCTACCAACTAGGCGCTCGAATTCCCCTGTGAAGCGGGCGCCTCTTCCAGCACAACAGCATTTACATGCGTCACTTCCGGGTGTCCTCCTAGGCCACGAGAATGTGCAATCCATTCTCGAGACCCAGGAGGATGTCCCGGAGAGTTTCTTCCGCTATCTGTCGCTCAGGCTATTCGCTTTCCCTGACTACGCTAGCGGGGGCGTCCTGAAGTACGCCTTCCAGGATTGCCGTGTTTTTCCCTGACGCCGAAGGCGTCCCAAGAATCGAGTTGACAAGCGGATCGACTAGTAGCGCGAACAATCCTCCGCAGCCGCTTGCTGCCGGCACCGCGAACGTACCGTCTACGAGGCGCCCGCCGGTGATCGTGAACAGGGTGAAATCGTCGTTGAAGTTGATCTCACCGAACGTCCCGTCCTCGGCACCACTCGGTCCGGTCGTCAAATTGATCTGAATCGGATTTGCATTCGAACCGATGTAGCAATTGTTCCCGAGCAGGGCATTTTCCAACTTGACCTTGACCGGCAGACCAAGCGCGGTCCCCTCTTCGATGGCGAGGTTTTCCGTGCTCAGGTCGATCGAGGTCGCCGGAGCGGCCAGTTCGACGATCGCATTGACGCCGGTTAGGCCTTCTTCGATGCCATTGTTGAACCAGTTCTGGAGGAATTTCGGCCACCATTTGGGGGCCGTAACTCCGACCAACCCGCCCGGAACAGGCTGCGGCGTTTTCGAAAGCGTGTCGCCATTCTCCGCTCCGAAGAACTCGACTTCCGATCCGGCCCCTTCGAATCCGCCTTGGAGGATGGTGGGATTTTGAATCGGAACGGTCTTTGCTCCGATCGTGACCGATCCTTCTTCGGTAACCGAGTAGATGCAGTCGGTGATGGTTTCCCGATCGAGCGGACACTCGGCAAACGGCGCGAATTCGCCCGTCGGGTTGTGCGAGGAGGCCGAGGCAGCCGGTGCGAACACCAGAGCCGACAGCACCATCGCGATGCCTCCTACGACGAGCATCCTGCCGCGGTTTCCCGCTGAATGCCGCGTTTTCGTCAAGAACCTCATGATGGTCCTTTCATTCGTTGAGTGGTCGTCAGAGGGTTCATCGATGAGGAGCGTTACGTGTCTTTCGACCGACCATCCGGACTCTCGGCGGCCGATCATGGCCATGCCGTCGGTTGACTGGTCATCCACCCCAGAATCCCTCTCCCGCAATACTGGATAAACCCAAGAAACGACCCCTTGGGTTCCTATCCGTTGTCGAAGTGGATCACGATTCCCCCCTGTCGTCAAGGGCAGAATGGAACCAGAGAGATGAACACAATCAGCTACGTCAGAGAACTCAGGTCGCGGCCCGCTCGGCCTCCCGCTCCGCCGCCTCCTCCTCAGGCGACGCATGCAGGATCCCGGTGGCGATGCTCCAGCCCTCGCGGCGACCGAGCGCCGTCACCGCCGCCACGTAGATGATTTCCCCGACCGTCATCACGCCGCGCACGGCGATCGCGATCAGGGAGCCGAGGGCGAAGTTCTTGCTGGGCAGGGCCGCCTTCACGGCCCAGGCGAAGGCGGCGTCGCGGACGCCGAGGCCGGCGGGCGCGACCAGGGTGACCAGCGCGGCGAAGTAGCCGATCGCCTGGGCCGAGCCGACCAGGAGGATGTCGTCGAAGGGGATGTAGGTGACCGAGCGGGCGACGCAGTAGATGCCGAGGGCGACCACGAACCAGTTCAGCGAGTAGAAGACGATCAGGGAGACGACCCCGCGCAGCGAGATCACCGCCGGCAGCGGTTCGCGGCCGAACGCACCCAGCGCCCGGTTGGCGAGCGGCCCGAAGACCCGCGGGTGCAACAGCGCGATCGCCGCCGGGATCAGCAGCAGCACCGCCCAGCGCAGCGGCTGCCCCTGTAGATCGGGGTGGTTGATGATGAAGTAGGACGCGACGAGGATCGCGGAGGTTGCCGAGATCGCCTGTTCGTAGACGATGCTGGCGATCGTGATCCGCCGCGGTATCCCAGCCCGTTCCGACAGCAGTACCCGGCCGAGCACGTAGAGGACGCTGCCCGGCACGTAGCGCGCGAGCATCGGCTGCCCCCACGCCACCTGCGCCCGCCCGAACCCGATCGGGTAGCCGAGGAAGCGCAGGATGAAGTCCCAGCCGAGCGCGCTGAAGACGAAGAACGCCGGCAGGATGACGATCGCCGGGACCAGCCAGCCGACCTTGAAGTGGACGCCCTCGTTCTGGATCTCCGCCCACTGGTCGATCACGGTCAGGACGAGGAAGCCGAAGACGAGGACGGCAAGCCCGATCTGCAGCGCCAGGCGGACTCGGCGGCTGCGCGGCGGCTTGGTCCCGAACCGCGCGCCTGCGGCGCCGATCCGGTGAAGAAGTGGCTGATCTCTCTCCACGCTCGGTCGCACCTTAGAGCTCTCGGTGGGCGGGCCGTCGGAGCCCTCGGTGACCGGGTCGGTTTGGGATAGTCACTCCATGGGCGAGTTCGAGCTGCTGGCCAGGCTGCGTGAGCGACTCCCCGAGCCCGGCCCGCGGGTGGCGCTCGGGTCCGGGGACGACGCAGCCGTCACCGTGCCCGGCGGCGCCACTGCGACCTCCGTCGACGCTCTCGTCGAGGGCGTCCACTTCCGCCGCGACGAGGCCTCCCTCGAGCTGGTCGGCCGCAAGGCGCTGGCGAGCGCGCTCTCCGACCTGGCGGCGATGGGAGCCGAGCCCGGCGAGGCCTACGTCGTGCTCGGCGCGCCGCCCGACCTCGGCGAGGAGGACTTCCTGGAGCTGGTCGACGGGATCGCCGGCCTCGCCACCGAGACCGGCACCACCGTGGCCGGCGGCGACGTCACCCGGGCGCCGGTCCTGACCCTCGCCGTCACCGTGGTCGGCCACGCGCCCACGGCGGCGCGCATGGTCGGTCGCGGCGGCGCCCGCGAGGGCAACCTCCTCGTCCTCACCGGGGAGATCGGCGGTGCCGCGGCTGGGCGGCTGCTGCTCGACCGCCCCGAGCTGAGCGGCCTCGTGCCCGACCCGACCGCCGAGCGCCTGCGCTCGCGCCAGCTCCAGCCCGCGCCCCGCCTCGGTGCCGGCCGGGCCCTGGCGGCGGCCGGTGCCCTGGCGATGATCGACCTCAGCGACGGGCTCGCCGGCGACGCCGGGCACATGGCCGGCGCCAGTGGGGTCGGCCTGCGGATCGACGCCGCCTCGCTGCCGCTGGCGAAGGGGGTGGCGGAGATCGCCGCCGGCGCCGGCCGCGAGCCGCTCGAGCTGGCCGCGTCGGGGGGCGAGGACTACGAGCTTCTGGCGGCGCTGCCGGCGGAGCGGCTGGCTGAGGCTTCCACCCGCATCGGCGAAGCAGCCGAAACGACGCTGACGCCCGTCGGCGCGGTCGTCGGCGGAGATAGGGTCGAGATCAGGCTGCCCGGGGGCGGGCTGCTCGAGGCGGCGGGGTTCGATCACCTCTCGCCGCCGGAGTCGCACCCGTGAGCAGCTCGCGAACCCCGCGCCGCCGCAGCATCGCCACGGCGATCTGCGAAGGATCGGGCTTGTAGCCGCCGGATTCGACCAGGCTCTTTATTTCTTCCGCTTGCATCGCTCCCTTATATCGGGCCAAACGGCGAATTACCTTAGTTCTGAGTACTCGCACATGCGTCCAATTTTGGCCCCAAACTCCGCCTTCGACGGCTGAAACGGGCGTCGCGACTACCCTTGAGTAGTGGCGAATGGGTCCCCACGCATCCTCCTCGTAGACGACGAGCAGTCGATACAGACGCTGCTCAGCTATCCGCTGCGGAAGGACGGCTACCACGTCACCTCTGCCCTCGACGGCGGTGAGGCGCTGCAGCGCTTCGAAGAGGGGCGGTTCGACCTCGTGATCCTCGACCTGATGCTGCCCCGGCTCGACGGCGTCGAAGTCTGCCGCCAGCTGCGCTCGCGCAGCCAGGTCCCGATCATCATGCTGACCGCGAAGGCCAACGAGACCGACAAGGTCGCCGGCCTCGAGGTCGGCGCCGACGACTACATCACCAAGCCGTTCTCGATGCGCGAGTTCCGCAGCCGCGTCAAAGCCGCCCTGCGCCGCTCGCGGATGGGCGGCGAGGCGACCTCCGACGAGACGATCGAGTGCGGCGAGCTGACGATCGACTTCGACCGCCGCATGGTCACGCTCGGCGCCGAGGAGGTGCGGGTCACCTACGTCGAGTTCGAGATCCTCGGCGCGCTGGCCCGCTCGCCCGGCCGCGTGCTGACGCGGGAGACGCTGCTCGAGCACGTCTGGGGCGACTCCGAGTACCGGGACCCGCGCACCGTCGACGTCCACATCCGCCACCTGCGCGAGAAGCTCGAGAAGGAACCGAAGCAGCCGGAGTTCCTGTTCACCGTGCGCGGGGTCGGCTACCGGTTCCGGGAGTAGGCCTTGGCCTCGCGACGCCCGCCAGGCGGGAACTGGATGCGCCGGCTCAGGCGGAGCAGGCTCGGCGGCCGGATCACGATCATCTCGATCTCGATCGCGCTCGGCACCGTCGCCGTCGTCTACATATACGCGGTCGCGATCGGCGGCTCCGCCAGCGGCCTGGGCGCGGTGAAGGGGCAGATCCTGATCGGCGGCCTGATCGCGGTCCTGGTCGCGACCGGCGTCGGCCTCTACTTCGCCCGGGCGGCCGCCAGCAACATCGCCAGCCTCCAGGAGGCGGCACGCAAAGTAGCCGACGGCAACTTCGAAACGACGATCCCCGTCGCCTCGGCCGGGCAGCTGGGCCAGCTCGCCCGGACCTTCAACGAAATGCAGCGACGCCTGGCCGAGCTCGACAGCGCCCGCAAGCAGTTCATCGCCAACGCCTCGCACGAGCTGCGGACGCCGATCTTCAGCCTCGGCGGTTTCGTCGAGCTGCTCGAAGAGGAGGACCCGAGCCCGGAGGAGCGGGCCGAGTTCGTCCGCACGATGCGCCAGCAGATCGCCCGGCTGACCAAGCTGACGACCGACCTCCTCGACCTCTCCCAGCTCGACGCCGGCGCGGTCGAGATGCATGCCAGCAACGTCGACCTCGGCGCCCTGGCGCGGGAGGTGACGCGGGAGTTCGGCGCCCGCGCCGACCTGCGCGGCTCACGCCTGGAGCTGCGCACCCCCGACGAGCCGGCGATCGCCCTCGGCGACCCGGATCGGACGAGACAGATCATCCGTATCCTGCTTGACAACGCCCTCACCCACACCCCCGAGGGCACCAAGGTCACCGTGAGCACCAACTCCGCAAACCGCCGCGCCGAGCTGACCGTCTCCGACGAGGGAGAGGGAATCCCCCAGCGCGCCCAGAACCGGATCTTCGAGCGCTTCTACACCGCCGACTCCGCCGGTGGCTCGGGGCTCGGGCTGGCGATCGCCAGCGAGCTGGCGCAGCGGATGCAGGGCGAGATCACGATCAGCTCCAGCCGTCGCTACACCGCCTTCACGCTCGACCTGCCCCCGGCCTCGCGGGAAGCGAGCGGGCCAGCGCGGTCGCGGGTGCCGTCCAGGGCATCCTCGTGAGCAGGGCCGCGGCGCTCGCAGCGCTGCTGCTGTGCCTGGCGCTGCTCGCCGGCTGCGGGTCGGGCGAAGGCGCGGAGGACACGGCCGCCCAGCAGCCGTCCGCCGCGACGACCGAGCCACAGCTCGCCGTCCAGGCCGCCAGCCCGGGCTTCGACGCGGCCGAGGTCTACCGCGAGGCCGCCCCCGGCGTGGTCACGATCCGCTCGATCTTCGCCAGCGGAGGCGGTGCCGCGGAGGGCTCGGGCTTCGTCCTCAACGCCGACGGGGAGATCGTCACCAACGCCCACGTCGTCACCGACGAATCGGCCGGGCCGCGCAAGCCGGCCGAGGAAGTCTTCGTCGAGTTCCCCGACCGCGACGTGCTGCCGGCCGAGATCGTCGGCTTCGACCCCTTCTCCGACGTCGCCCTGCTCAAGGTCAAGCCCGACGGGTTCGCGCTGCACCCGCTGGAGCTGGGCGACGACTCCGAGCTCCGGGTCGGCCAGCCGGTGGCGGCGATCGGCAGCCCCTTCGGCGAGCAGCAGTCGCTCTCGGTCGGCGTCGTCTCCGCCACCGACCGCTCGGTCACCTCGCTGACCGAATTCCAGATCGACGGCGCGATCCAGACCGACGCCTCGATCAACCCCGGCAACTCGGGCGGGCCGCTGCTCGACGCCGGCGCCCGGGTAGTCGGGATCAACCAGCAGATCGAGACCAGCTCCGGCGCCAACGACGGCGTCGGGTTCGCGGTGCCGATCTCGACGATCGAACGCTCCGTGGCCCAGCTGCGCGAGGACGGGGTCGCCGAGTACGCCTACATCGGCGTCTCCAGCCAGGCGCTCTACCCGCAGCTGGCGGAGAAGCTCGAGCTGGATACGAGCTTCGGCGGGCTGATCTCGACCGTGGTCCCCGGCGGACCGGCGGAGGAGGCGGGGCTCGAGGGAGCGACGGGAGACCTGAAATTCCAGGCCGGCGAATACCGCACCGGCGGCGACGTCATCCTCCAGGTGGACGGCAAGGACCTGATCGGCCCCAACGACCTCGCCCGCGTCATCTCCTCCCATCGCCCGGGCGACGAGGTGAGGCTGACGGTCCTCCGCGACGGCGACCGCGAGCAGCTCGACGTGACCCTCGGCAAGCGCCCGGAGAGCACCTCCGAAGGCTAGGAACCGCTCCCCAAGCGGCGCTTCGCCGCGCGGCCGTGTAGAACTCCGGCCTTGCTTCAGGAAGTCGCACTCGGCCAGAAGTCCCTCACCGACTACACCCACATAGTCGGCAAAGAGCTGACGGAGCAGATCCGCGAGCTGGCCGAGCCGCTGAAGGACAAGCGCGTACTCCACGTCAGCGCGACCGCGTTCGGCGGCGGCGTCTCGGAGATCCTCTACACGATCGTGCCGCATGATGCGCGACGTCGGCATCGACGCGCACTGGCACGTGATCTTCGGCAAAGAGGAGTTCTTCAACGCGACCAAGCTCCTCCACAACTCGCTTCAGGGCGCCGAGGAGACGCTGAGCGAGGAGCAGTGGGGGCTGTTCGACGAGATCAACGCGCTGAACGCCGGCGGGCTGGAAGGCGAGTGGGACACGGTGATCGTCCACGATCCGCAGCCGATCGGGCTGCGGCGGGGGGCGCTGGAGAAGGGACGGAACTGGATCTGGCGCTGCCACATCGACCTCTCGACCCCGAACCCGGCGCCGATCGCGCGCCTGCTGCCGCTGATCGAGGAATACGACGCGACCGTCTGGCACATGCCGACCTACGTCCCCGCGGGGGTCGACCACGGCAAGGACGGCGTCAACATCATCCCGCCGGCGATCGACCCGCTCTCGCCGAAGAACATGGCCTTCTCGCCGGAGGACGCCGCCTTCGTCTGCCGCCAGTTCGGGATCGACGTCGACCGGCCGCTGATCACCCAGGTCTCCCGCTTCGATCCCTGGAAGGACCCGATCGGCGTGATCGACGCCTACCGAGAGGTGACCAAGGAGGTGCCCGAGGCGCAGCTGGCGATGGTCGGCTCGATGGCCACCGACGACCCCGAGGGGCGCGAGTACTTCCAGCAGACCTTCGAATACGCCGACGCGGATCCCGACATCAAGATCCTCAGCAACCTCAACAACGTCGGCGCGATCGAGGTCAACGCCTTCCAGTCGCAGTCCGACGTCTGCCTGCAGAAGTCGATCCGCGAGGGCTTCGGACTGACCGTCACCGAGGCGCTGTGGAAGGGACGGCCGACCGTCGCCGGCAACGTCGGCGGCATCCCGCTGCAGATCGAGGACGGGGTCGGCGGCTACCTGGTCAACTCGCCGTCGGAGTGCGCGCAGCGCAGCATCGAGATCCTCGCCGACCCGGAGCTGGGCAAGCGGCTCGGCCGCGCGGGCAAGGAGCACGCCCGGCGCGAGTTCCTCTCCCCGCAGGCTGCTGCGCGACTGGCTCGAGCTGCTCGGACGCCTCGAAAGCTGATCCGGCGGGTCCGTCCCCGGCGGGGCCTTTCCCCGGGCCGATCCCACCCCTTAACCTCTGCGGCGTGGATCCCTCGCCACTGATCATCGTCTCGAACCGGGGTCCGCTCCAGTTCGAGCGCAACGAGGCGGGCGAGCGGACGGTGCAGCGCGGCGGCGGCGGGCTGGTGACCGCGCTCTCGGGCCTCGTCTCCCACCGGGAGGCGCTCTGGATCGCCTCGGCGATGACCGACGAGGACGTCGCGGTCGCCGAAGAGGGCGGCCCGGTCGAGCTGACGGTCGACGGCATCGACTACCGGGTGGTGCTGGTCGGCAGCGACGCCGAAGCCTACGACCGCTTCTACAACGTGATCGCCAACCCGATCCTCTGGTTCATCCAGCACT
Organism: uncultured Solirubrobacterales bacterium; assembly: GCA_963799835.1. Lineage (GTDB taxonomy): Bacteria > Actinomycetota > Thermoleophilia > Solirubrobacterales > 70-9 > VAYN01. The sequence goes on along the minus strand of CAWCYE010000002.1, from coordinate 1,206,910 downwards.
ACCTCTGGGACCTCTCCAACGCGCCGGACATCCGCCAGGAGGAGCTCGACGCCTGGGACTACGGCTACCAGACGGTCAACCGCGACATCGCGGAGGCGGTGGTGCGGCAGATCGAGGGTCAGGAGCGGCCGCTGGTGATGCTGCACGACTACCACCTCTACACCGCCCCGGCGATGATCCGGGCCGCGCGCCCGGACGTCTTCCTCCACCACTTCGTCCACATCCCCTGGGCCCAGCCGGACAGCTGGCGGATCCTGCCGGGGAAGATCCGCGAGGCGATCTTCCAGGGGATGCTGGCCAACGACATCATCGGCTTCCACACCCACGCCTACGGGATCAACTTCCTGCGCTGCTGCGACGAACTGCTGGAGGCCGACGTCGACTACGTGCGCGGCGAAGTGCGCCACGCGCGGGGGCGGACCCTTACCCGGGCCTATCCGCTCTCGATCGACGCCGAGCGGCTGCAGCGGGCGGCGGCCTCGCCCGAGGTGGCCGCGGCCGAGCGCGAGGTGGTGGAGCGGCGGCGCAAGCACCTGATCATCCGCGTCGACCGCGCCGACCTCTCCAAGAACGTGCTGCGCGGCTTCACCGCCTTCGACATCTTCCTCACCCAGCACCCCGAGTTCCGCGAAGAGGTCACCTTCATCGCCCACCTGCAGCCCTCGCGGCAGGACGTGCCGGAGTACGCCGAGTACCTGGAGCGGATCGAGGCGCTGGTGGCGGTCGTCAACCACCGCCACGGGACCACCGACTGGATGCCGATCGACCTGCGGATCTACGAGAACTTCACCGACGCCGTGGCGCGCTACAAGCACTTCGACCTGCTGATGGTGAACTCCCTCTTCGACGGGATGAACCTGGTCGCCAAGGAGGCGCCGGCCGTGAACACCCGCAATGGCGTGCTGATGCTCTCCGAGAACACCGGCTCCCACCAGGAGCTGGCCGACTGCGCCCTCTCGGTCAACCCCTTCGACATCCAGGAGCAGGCCGACGCGATCTACCGGGCCCTGACCATGGACCCCGAGGAGCGCCGGATCCGGGCAACGCGGCTGAAGGAGATCATCTTCGCGCGGAACCCGGGGGACTGGGTGGACGACCAGCTGCGGGACATCGAAGAGGCGCGTTCGTCGGTTGCTTGAGCGCCTATCCCGGTAGGAGTTCCGATCCGCGAAGGGGGTGAGTTCGAGGCGTGAGCAGCTTGAACATGCGTGAGCGGGATTCGGATTCGCTGGAAGGGCTTGGGGAAGGTGCTGGCGCTGGCCGGTGCCGGGCTGCTGGCGCTGCAGGTGCTGCCTGGGCTGCTGAAGCCGCCCGAGCCCCCGCCGCTGGGCGCGGACGTGGGGCTGCCGCGGGTGGCAACGATGCCTGCGCCGGAGCTACCCAAGCGCGGCCGTCCTTTGTCCCGCATACCGGGCAAAAGGGCGGCCGCGCTCAGGGTCGCGCTTGGTGGGACGAGGCCTGTCAGGCGGACGCATCGGCATCGAGCCCCTGCCCCACCGTCCCCACCGCCGGCAGGAACTACGGAACGGATAGCGCCCGCGCAGCCGCCCGCGCCAACGGCCCCCGTGCCTGCCCCTCCACCCGCAACCCCTCCTCCACCCCCACCTGCTCCTCCGCCCCCTCCTCCACCCGACGACGGCTCGATCGAGTTCGCGCCGCACTGACCGGCGCCCGCCTGGGGCCAACTCGCCGCTATAGTCATTCGCCGTTTGGCAGCACCACGCGAATACGAGCTGGTCCTCATGCTGGACCCCCAACTTGACGCCCCCGCGCGCGACGCGCTGGCGCAGGAGCCGCGTGGGCAGATCGAGGCCTCCGGCACCCTCAAGCACGAGAACAGCTGGGGCCTGCGGAAGATGGCCTACGAAATCGACCGGCGCACCGAGGCCGACTATCGGTGGATGCGCTTCGAGGCCTCCAACGAGCTGCTCGACTCGCTCGACCACAACCTGAAGATCGCCGACGGCGTGCTTCGCTTCCGCATCTTCAAAGTCGATCCCAGCGCGCCTGTGATCGTCCCCCCCGCCACGACCGCGGCCCCCGGGCCGCGCGAGCGCAGCGGCCGCGAGGACGACGGCGACTCCCACCCGGCACCGACTCCTGCGCCGACGCCCAGCGCCGGCGACCCCTCTCCTGCCCCGACGCCAAGCGCTGCCGACTCCCCGGCGCCGGCACCAAGCGACGCTGACCCTGCTCCGGCACCGACGCCCAGCGCCGACGACGCTTCCCCTGAGCCCGAGCCAAGCGCCAACGAGCCCGCCCCTGCGGCGGCGCCCAGCACCGCCGACTCCTCCGGCGACGCCGACGAGTAGCGCCGTTCCGGCCGCTCTTTAGGAGGAATGCGCCCCGGCGAGGGGAGAAGTCGCGCCGCGCGCGCTCTTAGACTGGGAAGTCAACAACAACTTCAGAGGAGTGAGCGCTTTGGCAGCTTCGAACGTGAACGTAGTGGTCATCACCGGGAACCTGACCCGGGACCCCGAGCTGCGGCATACCGGTGGCGGAACGGCCGTCTGCGAGCTGCGCGTGGCGGTCAACAGCCGTCGCAAGGACGGCCAGACGGGCGAATGGGTCGACAAGCCCAACTACTTCGACGTGACGGTCTGGGGAGCGCAGGGAGAGAACTGCGCCACCTACCTGGCGAAGGGACGACCGGTGGCGATCGAAGGCCGGCTCGACTGGCGCGAGTGGGAGGCGAAAGACGGCGGCAAACGCCAGGCCGTCCAGATCGTCGCGAACACCGTGCAGTTCCTCGGCTCCCGCGACGGCTCCGGCGGTGGGGGCGGTGGCGGAAACGGCAACGGCGGTGGCGGCTTCACCCCGACCAGCGACGTCCCGGCCGACACCTCCGACTTCGAAGGAGCCGCGGCCGGCGGCGGTGGGGGCGGCAGCACCGAGGACGACATCCCGTTCTAGGCGGCGAACGGCCATTGGGCGTCGATCGGTAGGATCCGGCGTCCAATGGCTAGGTCTAGAGAGAGTTCTTCTTCGAGCAACGGCGGGCGCCGCGGTCGTCGCGGTGCCGACCGGGTGCGTCCCCGCAAGTACACGCGGGTCAACGTCGACGTCGTCGACTACAAGGACCTGAACCTGCTGCGGCGCTTCCTCTCCGACAAGGGGAAGACGCGCGGGCGCCGCGTGACCGGGCTTTCCCGCCGTCATCAGCGCCAGCTCTCGGTGGCTGTGAAGCGGGCGCGCGAGATCGCCCTGCTTCCCTACGTCGGAGAGCGCTGATGGCCCAGGCGATCTTGCTGGAGGACGTCGAGTCGCTGGGCGAGCGCGGCCAGCCGATCGACGTCGCCCCCGGCTACCTTCGCAACTACTTGATCCCCCGCAAGCTGGCCCAGCCGGCGACCGCGGGAGCGCTGGCCGAGGCGCAGAAGCGCCTCGAGGCCGCCGAACGGGCCGAGAGGGCCCGGGTGGAGCGCGAAGCCGAGGCCGCCGGCCTGCTCTCCAAGACGGTGCTGACGATTCACCAGCGGGCCGACGAGGGCGGTCACCTGTTCGGCTCGGTCGGTGCAAAGGAGATCGTCGACGCGCTTCGCGAGGCTCGCGACCTGCGGATCGACAAACGCAAGGTGAGGCTCGACCAGCCACTGCGCCAGATCGGCACATTCATGGTCGAGATCGAGCTTGCCGACGGCAGCATCGCCGCGGTCAAGACGATCATCGCCGAGGAGAAGTAGCCCCGCGCCGTTAGGCTCGGCACGTGGGTTCACGACGTCTGCCGACCCGGCTGAAGCGGCGCGCGAGGGCGCGGACCCGGTTCGGGTGGGCGCGATCGGAGCGGGCGACGGTGGGACTCGCCGCGCTCGCCCTCAGTGGCACCGGCGCCGTCCTCGTCGACCAGTTCGGCCGCATGCTTCGCCGCCGCGCGCCTGAGCACCCCGATCCTGAGGTCCTGCTCGAGTCCGCCCCGGCCGCCGCCGCCGACACGGTCGGCGTCGCCGTCCGCGGTTACGCCGAGACGCCGCACAGCGAGACCGTCCTCTTCAACCTGCTCAGCGGCTTCCTCGGCGCCTTCGCCCTCGTCCGCCTCTCCACCTGGGGAATCCGAGACCGCTGGGGCCCGTTCCGCAACGTCCGCATCGGCGGCCGCCACATCCACCACTTCGTCCCCGGCATCGTTATCGCCTTCACCGCCGGCACCGTCGCCATCCTCACCGAGGACGACCGGCTCGAGCAGCGCCTGGCCGTACCGATGGGCGCCGGCATCGGCCTCACCTTCGACGAGGCGGCGCTCCTGCTCGACTTGCGAGACGTCTACTGGACCCGCGAGGGCCTGCTCAGCGTCCAGCTCAGCCTCGGCGCCACCGCGATCCTCAGCATCGCCATCCTCACCCAGCGAATGCTCCGCCGCGGCGAGCGCCGCCAGGAGCAGGAGGGCCTGATCCCAGGCCCTCCTGCTCGGTCGGCGTCGAACTAGCCGGCGTAGCCGGCGCTCATCGCTGGCCGCCGTCTATGTGAATGTTGTGAACGAGATCGGGCGCTGTTCCTGGCCCCCTATAGGTGCCATCCTCAGTGTGAGCGAGCCTGAGTGTTCGGCGGGTATTCCGTCGACTTTCAGAGTTTCTTTGGTCATTTCGTTGGAGAAGTTCAATGTCGCGCCGCTGTGTTTTTCTATGGGACTTGGTTGCCCTGTGGCGATCATCGTGCCTTGAATTGGTGCGACTTTCCCTTTGAGCACGCATTCCGCGCCTTCGAAGAAGATTTCCATCAGGGCCATTGGGCCTTCTTTGTGGGGTTTGAACTCAATGCCGTGTGTGTTTGCTTCCGGTCCGAGCCCTTCGACCCCTTCGAATTCAGTTTTGAATTCGATCGGTTCTTTGACGAAGCATTTCGCCGGAGCTATGACTTTGCATTCGGTGACTTTGATCGTGAGTGTGCCTGTGACCTTGTGTTCTTTCAGTATGGGTTCCACGTTGTGCATGGTCCCTATGCCGTGAACGGTTTTGCAGGAAATTTCAGTCGCGAACCCGGCAAATTTGAATTTGAAGACTGTCGGGGACGATTCCATTGTTTTGTTTTTGGTTTTCGCGTTGCTCACTGTGATTTCTGTTGTCTGGTTCAGCGGGATCGGAACATGGCCGAATTTGCCCTCGCCCGCTCCGACGTTTTTGTCGCAATGAGGATCGGCGAAATCTTTCGCGCCGCCGTTTTCTACACATGTGAATGCTGTTGTGTTTTTGGCCGGCGCCGCCGAGGCGCTCTGCGCCGCGAAGACGCAAAAGGCAAGCGCGCAAAGAGCCGTGAGGCCAATGGTTGCTCCACGTCGATTCATTCGAGTCACTCTCCCTTGGTTGTGTCGTGACGGCCTCTAGTCGTCCGCCCAAGGTCCCAGGGATGCATCGGCCGGTCAATATTCCTTGCGCCATGTTTTCTAACTCCGACGCCGCAAAAACGGCATTGGCCTCTCTCGCTGAGCGGCGTCTTGTGGTTTTGTTGACGGCTCGGGTTTGACGCCGTCCGACCCCGGAGACTGAGTCGATGCCGCAACCTTCCACCAGCCACGTGCCGCCGCAGAACATCGAGGCGGAGGAGTCGGTCCTGGGGGCGATGCTGGTCGCCGAGCCGGCGCTGAGCCGGGTGATCGACGAGGTCAAGCTGAACGCGGCGGACTTCTATCTCGACCGCCACCGGGCGATCTTCGAAGCGGCCCACGATCTCTACGCGGCGGCCAAGCCGGTCGACGAGCTCAGCGTCAGCGAGGCGCTCACCCAGCACAACAAGATCGACCAAGCGGGCGGCAAGCACTACGTCTCCGAGCTGGCGGCGAAAGTGCCCGCCGCCGGCAACGCCAAGCACTACGCGGAGATCGTCCAGCAGAACTCGCTGCTGCGGCGTCTGCTCGGGGCCGGGCAGGAGATCCAGGGATGGGTCAACGATCGCGCCGGAGAGCCGCGAGAGCTCTCTGAGCGGGCCGAGAAGCTGCTCTTCGACGTCGCCCACAAAGAGCAGGCGTCGGACTTCCGGCTGCTCTCGGAGATCCTGCATGACGAGGTTGACCGCCTCGAGAAGCTCTCCACCGGCGAGACCGAGCTGACCGGCACCCCCGCCGGCTTCCGCGACATCGACGCGATCACCGGCGGCTTCCAGCCGGGGAACCTGATCATCGTCGCCGCACGGCCCGCTATGGGAAAGTCCGCCCTGGTCGCCAACATCGCCGAAAACGTCGCGGTCAAGCGGGACATGCCGGTCGCCTTCTTCTCGCTCGAGATGTCCGAGGTGGAGCTGGCGCAGCGGTTCATCGCCTGCCGGGCGCGGATTTCCGGGGACAAGCTGCGCAAGGGGCAGGTCTCCCCGCGCGACTGGCCGAAGGTGGTCCGCGCCTGCAACGAGCTGGAGGAGGCGCCGCTGTGGTTCGACGACTCCTCCGACCTTGGCATCCTCGATCTCCGCGCGAAGGCGCGGCGGCTGCACGCCCAGGAACAGGACCGCGGCGGGCTCGGCCTGGTGATCGTCGACTACATGCAGCTGATGCGCTCCGACGACCCCCGCGCCAACCGGGTCGAGCAGGTCGGCCAGATGAGCCGCGGGCTGAAGATCCTCGCCCGCGAGCTGGAGGTGCCGGTGCTGGCGATCTCCCAGCTCTCGCGCGCGCCCGAGCAGCGCACGCCGCCGAAGCCGCAGCTCTCCGACCTGCGCGAGTCCGGCCAGCTCGAGCAGGACGCCGACGTCGTCGCCTTCCTCTTCCGCGAGGACTACTACCGCGATCCCGACGACGAGCCGGACGGCCTGGCGGACTTGATCGTCGCCAAGCATAGGAACGGGCCGATCGGGACCAGGAAGCTGGTCTTCCTCGACCGCTTCCCCAAATTCGCCGACTTCTCCGGCCAGGATGCGCCGATCGAGCAGCCGGCCGGGGAAGAGCCGCCGCTCGCCGATGCCAGCGTCGCGGGGCCTGAGTTCTGATGGCCCGGATCACGGCGGGGGGCGAGCCCCGGTGGCGATAGCCCGCAGCGAGCCCTTCCGCGACCAGGTCTGCCCGCAAGGGGTCTGCGACGGCTCCGGCTGGATCCTCGGGCCCGAAGACGTGGCGCGGCCGTGCGAGTGCCGGGCCGAACGGCTCAACCGCGGGCGCAGCCGCGGAATCTCGTCGGTGATCCCGGCCCGCTACCGCGGCGTCTCCCTCGATCGCCCGCCGGTCTCCGACATGGCTCGCGACTTGCAGACGAAAGGGGCGGTGGCGGAGGTGCGAGGGTACGTCGAGGAGCTGGACGAGCGGCTCGAGCAGGGCCGTGGGCTGTGGCTCTTCGGCGACACCGGCACCGGCAAGACGACGCTGGCGATGCTGATCTCCAAGGCGGCCCTGGAAGCCGGCCGCAGCGTCGCGATCTACTCCCTCCCGAAGCTCCTAGCCCGGATCCGCCGCACCTATGACTCCGAGCCCGGCGGCGACTCCTACCTTTCCTTCTTCGAGCGCCTCACCTCCGTCGACCTCCTCCACATCGACGACCTCGGAGCGGAGAAACGCTCCGACTGGGTGCTCGAGCAGCTCTACGCCCTGGTCAACGAGCGCTACGAGACCCAGCGTTCGGTCCTCATCACGACCAACCTTCCCCACGAGGAGCTGGAGGAGCAGATCGGCCCCCGCACCGTCTCCCGCCTAACGGAGATCTGCGACGAGGTCGCGGTCTTCGGCGACGACCGGCGGTACGGCAAGTACCACAAGCTGGCTTAGGCGCTCGCATCAGCGCCCCGGCCCCTCTACCCCCGCACTCCCCCGAAATATCACCGGCTGGGTGGTCGAAGGGCAATAAATCAAGCCCTCCCGGGAAGAACCGGAAGAAAAAACTGCCTCGTCAACAACGAAGCAGAAGAAGAAACCGAAATCAAATCACGGCGCCTGCGTAGTGACGATGGATGCCGCCAAGGAAGTCACGGCGACGTTCAACGCCGATCCGCCGTCGAAAGAACCCGAACAGAAAGGCACCCCCCAAAGTCTGGTTCAGTGGCGGCAAGGCGGCGCTCAAAATCACCTGCGAGGGCGCGGGTCCTTGCGACGGCACCGTCACGCTCAAGGCCAAGGTCAAAGGCAAAATGCTTGAACGGCACCACGGTGAAGCTGAAACTCAGTTAATTGGATCGCCGAACTGGACAAGAGCCTTCGGCTCCTGGCTGAAGGCGATCCCCGACCCCGGCTCTGAATTCACCGGCTGGGTGGTCGAAGGGGCCATAAACCAATTCTTCTGCGAAGAACCGGAAGAAAAAAGCTGCCCCGGCCCATGCCGTCGGTGGCACGCGGTGGAAATCACTGGTTTGAGACTGGCCAAAGCCCTTTGAAAGTCGAATTCGGCACCACTGTGGTCGATGTCCGGGTTACGACGCTCGGCGACACCTCGAAGGTCATCGGCAAAGCGACCTTCAGCATCGGTGCCGGAGGACGAAGACGATCAAGGTGAAATCGTCAACAGCCAAGTCAAGGCGAAGCTGAACCAGGGGACGTCAATGGTCGCGCTGTTTTGGTGATCTCAGTCTTGGGGATGGGAAAGCTCTGGGGGAGGGAGAGGTTCGGATGAAAGGTCGAGAAGAAATGCGGCGACCATGCATGGTCGCCGCCTTGGGACTTCTTTTTGTAGTGGTCGAAGGGGCCGAAAAAAAATCTCTTACGAAGAACCGGAAGAAAGCTGCCTCGTGAATATCGTCAAATCACGCTCAGGAGATAGAAGAGGGTCCTATTAACTGAGTTTCAGCTTCACCGTAGTGCCGTTCAAGCCCGGGCCGCCGCTGAGCTTGACATTGACCGTCTTGCCTTCCTTCAGCTTCGCCTTGACTTGGTTGTTGGTGATTTTCACTTTGATCGTTTTCGTCCCCCCGGCACCGATGCTGAAGGTCGCTTTGCCGATGACCTTCATTTTGCCTTTGACCTTGGCCTTGAGCGTGACGGTGCCGTCGCAGGGACCCGCGCCCTCGCAGGTGATTTTGAGCGCCGCCTTGCCGCCACTGAACGAGGCTTTGGGGAAGACTTTGGGGGTGCCTTTCTGTTCGGGTTCTTTCGACGGCGGATCGGCGTTGAACGTCGCCGTGACTTCCTTGGCGGCATCCATCGTCACTACGCAGGCGCCGGTCCCAGAGCAGGCCCCGGACCAACCGGCGAAGGTGGAGCCGGAACTGGCAGCGGCGGCGAGAGTGACTTTGCTGCCGAAGGCGTAGGTGGAGGCACAGGCGCCGCCGTCGCAGGTGACCGAGCCCGAACCTGAGCCGGCTTTGCCGATCATGAGGGCGGCCGGTCCTTCGTAGGTGTAGTTGTCCTCGGCGAAGTTACCCGAGGTGCCGCCGAGCGTCGTAACCCGGACATCGACCGTGCCGGCCGCATGGGCCGGGGCGTTGACTCGAATCGTGGTATCCGTGTTTTCGGAGAATTCGGAGTCATCGACCACGGTGGTGCCGAATTCGACTTTCGAGGCAGCGGTCAGCCTCAAACCAGTGATCTCCACCGCATTGCCACCGGCAGTGGGGCCGTTGGTCGGGTCAAGGGCGGTGACAGCTGGCGGGGCGACGAAGGTGAACTGATCGCCAGGAGCGTTGACCGGGGATTCCCCACCTGGAGTTACCACCCTGACGTCGAAGGCGCCCGCCACATGGACCGGGGTGGTCGCTTTGATTTCGGTCGGACTTTCGACTTTGCAGGTGGCGACCACGCCGGTGCAGGTGACTGCGGTGGTGCCGTATTTGACTTCGGTGGCCCCGGTCAGGTCGGTGCCGGTGATCGTCACCGCGGTGCCTCCCGCGGTCGGACCCTGATTGGGCGCCACGTTGGTGACGGTCGGTGGGACGACGAAGGTGAACTGATCGCCGGGAGCGTTCACCGCAGATTCCCCACCTGGAGTGACCACCCTGACGTTGACGGTGCCGGCGGCATGGGCCGGGGTCGTCGCTTTGATTTCGGTCGGACTTTCGACTTTGCAGGTGGCGACCACGCCGGTGCAGGTGACTGCGGTGGTGCCGTATTTGACTTCGGTGGCCCCGGTCAGATCGGTGCCGGTGATCGTCACCGCAGTGCCGCCCGCGGTCGGACCCTGATTGGGCGCGACGCTGGTGACGGTCGGCGGAGCAATGAAGGTGAACTGATCGCCGGGAGCGTTCACCGCAGATTCCCCACCTGGAGTGACCACCCTGACGTTGACGGTGCCGGCGGCATGGGCCGGGGTCGTCGCTTTGATTTCGGTCGGACTTTCGACTTTGCAGGTGGCGACCACGCCGGTGCAGGTGACTGCGGTGGTGCCGTATTTGACTTCGGTGGCCCCGGTCAGATCGGTGCCGGTGATCGTCACCGCAGTGCCGCCCGCGGTCGGACCCTGATTGGGCGCGACGCTGGTGACGGTCGGCGGAGCAATGAAGGTGAACTGATCGCCGGGAGCGTTCACCGCAGATTCCCCACCTGGAGTGACCACCCTGACGTTGACGGTGCCGGCGGCATGGGCCGGGGTGGTCGCTTTGATTTCGGTCGGACTTTCGACTTTGCAGGTGGCGACCACGCCGGTGCAGGTGACTGCGGTGGTGCCGTATTTGACTTCGGTGGCCCCGGTCAAGTTGGTGCCGGTGATCGTCACCGCAGTGCCGCCCGCGGTCGGACCCTGATTGGGCGCGACGCTGGTGACGGTCGGCGGGGCGACGAAGGTGAACTGATCGCCGGGGGCGTTGACCGGGGATTCGCCGTTCGGGGTGACCACCCTGACGTTGACGGTGCCGGCGGCATGGGCCGGGGTGGTCGCTTTGATTTCGGTCGGACTTTCGACTTTGCAGGTGGCGACCACGCCGGTGCAGGTGACTGCGGTGGTGCCGTATTTGACTTCGGTAGCCCCGGTCAGATCGGTGCCGGTGATCGTCACCGCAGTGCCGCCCGCGGTCGAGCCCTGATTGGGCGCGACGCTGGTGACGGTCGGTGGAGCTCCGACCGCAACGAAGGTCGCCGTGATTTCGATTTCGGTTTCTTCTTCAGCTTCGTTGTTTACGAGGCATTCTTTTGCTTCCGGTTCTTCGCAGAAGATTTGGTTTATGGCCCCTACGACCACCCAGCCGGTGAATTCAGAACCGGGGTCCGGGATCGCTTTCACCCAGGCGCCGAAGACCCCTTCTTCGTTGGCCAGTTCGGCTTCGCAGACGCCGGTGGCGGGTCCGGGGGATTCGTAGTCGCAGGCGATCGGTGGAGAGGTTTCAAAGATTCCTTCTCCGAGGCTGACTACTTCGCCTGAGCCGCTTCCTTCGATCGAGACGTCCAGGGTCCCGTTCGGGCCAGCGGCAGCGGCGAAGGTCGCCGTGATTTCGATTTCGGTTTCTTCTTCAGCTTCGTTGTTTACGAGGCATTCTTTTGCTTCCGGTTCTTCGCAGAAGATTTGGTTTATGGCCCCTACGACCACCCAGCCGGTGAATTCAGAACCGGGGTCCGGGATCGCTTTCACCCAGGCGCCGAAGACCCCTTCTTCGTTGGCCAGTTCGGCTTCGCAGACGCCGGTGGCGGGTCCGGGGGATTCGTAGTCGCAGGCGATCGGTGGAGAGGTTTCAAAGATTCCTTCTCCGAGGCTGACTACTTCGCCTGAGCCGCTTCCTTCGATCGAGACGTCCAGGGTCCCGTTCGGGCCAGCGGCAGCGGCGAAGGTCGCCGTGATTTCGATTTCGGTTTCTTCTTCAGCTTCGTTGTTTACGAGGCATTCTTTTGCTTCCGGTTCTTCGCAGAAGATTTGGTTTATGGCCCCTACGACCACCCAGCCGGTGAATTCAGAACCGGGGTCCGGGATCGCTTTCACCCAGGCGCCGAAGACCCCTTCTTCGTTGGCCAGTTCGGCTTCGCAGACGCCGGTGGCGGGTCCGGGGGATTCGTAGTCGCAGGCGATCGGTGGAGAGGTTTCAAAGATTCCTTCTCCGAGGCTGACTACTTCGCCTGAGCCGCTTCCTTCGATCGAGACGTCCAGGGTCCCGTTCGGGCCAGCGGCAGCGGCGAAGGTCGCCGTGATTTCGATTTCGGTTTCTTCTTCAGCTTCGTTGTTTACGAGGCATTCTTTTGCTTCCGGTTCTTCGCAGAAGATTTGGTTTATGGCCCCTACGACCACCCAGCCGGTGAATTCAGAACCGGGGTCCGGGATCGCTTTCACCCAGGCGCCGAAGACCCCTTCTTCGTTGGCCAGTTCGGCTTCGCAGACGCCGGTGGCGGGTCCGGGGGATTCGTAGTCGCAGGCGATCGGTGGAGAGGTTTCAAAGATTCCTTCTCCGAGGCTGACTACTTCGCCTGAGCCGCTTCCTTCGATCGAGACGTCCAGGGTCCCGTTCGCGGCGGAAGCGGCGGCGGGGGCAACACTGCCCACGACAAAAAGAAGTCCTAAGGCGGCGACCATGCACATGGTCGCCGCTCTGCCTCGACCTTTCATCCGAACCGCTCCCTTCCCCTGAGCTTTCCCATCCCCAAGACTGAGATCACCAGAACGACTGAGATCACTAGAACAGCGCGACCATTGACGTTCCCTGGTAGATACCAATCGTTCCTAGATCTCGCCAGTGGATCACGATTTCCTGCGCAAGTCAAGCCCTGGGCGGGCCACGCGCGTCCCCCAACCCCGTCACAATCCCCGGCCGATGCCCGGAGTGGTCATAGTCGGCGCCCAGTGGGGCGATGAGGGGAAGGGGAAGGTCACGGACCTGCTTGCCGAGCGGGCTGAGGTAATCGTGCGCTTCCAGGGCGGCAACAACGCCGGGCACACGATCGTGCGGGAGGGCAAGGAGTTCAAGTTCCATCTGATCCCCTCGGGGATCCTGCACTCGCAGAAGACATCCGTGATCGGCAACGGCGTGGTCCTCGACCCGCAGATCCTGCTGGGGGAGATCGACGGGCTGAAACGGGCCGGGATCGGGGTCGGCAACCTGCGGATCTCCGCCAACGCGCACCTGATCATGCCCTACCACGTACTGCTGGACACGGCTGGGGAGACCAAGCTCGGGAAGCTCTCGATCGGGACCACGCGGCGGGGCATCGGGCCCTGCTACGCCGACAAGGCGCTGCGGCTGGGCATCCGGGTCCAGGACCTGCTCGACGAGAAGATCCTCCGCACCAAGATCCGCGCCGCCCTGGAGCCCAAGCAGCAGGCGCTGCGGGAACTGTCGGTGCAGCGCCGCAAGCACCTCAAGGAAGCCGGCGAGGACGCCAAAGCGGTCGAGGAGCCGGTTGACGTGCCGGACCCGCGCCTCGACCTCCACACCATGGTCGAAGAACACGTCAGCTTCGGCCACCGGCTGGAGCCGCACATCGCCGACACGGCGCGCCTCTGCTGGGAGGCTCTCGACGCCGGGCAAACGGTGCTCTTCGAGGGCGCTCAGGCGACGCTGCTCGACCTCGACCATGGCACCTATCCCTTCGTCACCTCGTCCAACCCGATCGCCGGGGCGGCCTGCGTCGGCGCCGGCGTCGGGCCGACCGACATCGACGAGGTCTGGGGAATCGCAAAGGCCTACGCGACCCGGGTCGGCGCCGGCCCCTTTCCGACCGAGCTGGAGGACGAGGTGGGCGAGCAAATGGTCGAGGCCGGTCGCGAGTTCGGCACCACCACCGGCCGGCGCCGGCGCTGCGGCTGGATGGACCTGGTCGCCCTGCGCTACGCAGTCCGGCTCAACCGGATGGACTCGCTGGCGATCACCAAGCTCGACGTGCTGAGCGGGCTGGGCCCGCTGCGGCTGGCGGTCCGCTACCGCTCACGCGAAGGCGCCGTCCTCGACACCTTCCCCTACCACCAGTCGATCCTCCACTCGGCGACGCCGGAGTACGAGGAGCTGCCCGGCTTCGACGCCGACCTCGGCGCCTGCCGCGAGGAGGCCGACCTGCCGACCGAGGCGCGCGACTACCTTGGCTTCATCTCGGAGTTCGTCGGGGTGCCAGTGCGGCTGGTCGGTGTCGGGCCTGACCGTGATCAAACGGTTTGGCTTGGCTCCCAGCCGAGCCATCGATCAAGCTGAACCTCGATTCTCGCTGTCAGCCACGTCGATACCGGCCTGGCGAAGGGCCTTGACCCAAGACCCACAGCGGTTTCGTACCGTCGCAGTGCTAGGCAGTGCACCACCCGATGCCCTGGCGAGCTGTTCGTAGTCATTCGCGCTGGGCGTGCGGCCCAGCTCACGTTGGGCATGGCGCACAGCGTCGATGCAGTGTCCCGTATCGAAGATTCGCTGCCCGGTGATCGGCGAACTGGGGTTTGCGCGGAGGCCGGCGGCTTTCAGCGCTTTTCGCCAGGACCCGAAGCGATTCGCGTGGGTTTGGTGGGTAGGCCAGGGCCTCCCATCCCGAAAGCTGTGGGCCCGAGAGAACTCGGTGTAGCCAGACGCGCTGAGGACGCCGCCAAGGTTCTCGCTGGCCTTGCGAAGGCAAGCGATCAGCTCCTTGTCGGAGTACCGTTTACGCGTCCAAGCAGGATGACGTCCGACCCGGCTTGACTTCATCGGTGGGTAACTTTCGGATCTACTGACGAGGACACGCCGACCGCCTCACGTCCATTTCCCTTGCCTTGGTTCAGCTCTGTGCAAACGCACGCAGTAACTTTGCACGAAGCAGATAGTCGAGTTCCTGAAATTCGAACTGCACCAGTTTGTGGAATGAATCCCGGTCGCTTCGATCTTCGGGAGACATCTCATCCCACTCAACCTCGGCCCGGCGTCTGGCAGCTTCCCAGAGGGCAGCCTCACGGACACTCTCGACGACGAGCTGTCGATACTCCGGGTATTTCCAGGCTTCGCTCGTTCCACCCCGGTGCGCCCGAGCCTCTGCATCCTTGAACTCCGGGCGTCCAATGAAGACCTCGACGATTCCACTCGAGGGGTGCCAGATAGCGCTTCCCGTCGCCCAGTCGACATCCTTGGGAAGGATCTGGCTGATAAAGCCACTGGCACGAGGGAATCTGACATGCACCGGAAGCGTGGCCTCATGGCCTCCGGCCCGCACCACCACCTCGTCGCGCCCCTCGCTGTTGCCACCTTTCATCGTTAGCGTCAACTGGGAAACACCGTCCTCAGCCGGAGCGGGAACTGCATCGGAAGAAAGGGTCGCAGAGCCAAGGATCTCACTGGGCGAGAAGCCGAGCGCAATCGGCGTGCCCTCGCCAACAACCTCGGAGTTGAACCAAACCTGCACGGTCCTGGTCTGGCCCGCCAAGACAAAGGCGCGAGCAAGCGGAAAGTCGATCGGCTGATCGAGTTCGCGCACGAATGACTCCGGCGGGGCGGGGGGCTGGGGCGGATCGCCGGAAGTCTCCACCTCTTTGGCTTCTTCTCCTTCCGAGTCTTCAAAGCCCGTTGGAGCCGACCCATCGACTGCCTCGTTGATCACTCGCGCGAGCTTCTGCAGTTCGCGGCGCATGTCCGGCGTTGCTGCGCTCTTGGTCTCTTTCGCGTCGAGCTCGGTGATCAATGGCTCCAGGGTCTCGTCGATCAGCGCCATGATCTCTTCCACGAGGGAGTGCTCGGAATTGAGGCCCGATCGATCCGGCTTATAGACGAGCTGGGAGTCATCGTCGGCGGCGCGCTGGATCTCCTCAATGCCGTCGATCCGAAGCTCGCCGAAGATCCGGCCCATAGCGGGATGCGAAGCCACCCTGTCCCCAAGCGTGGCTTCATACGCGGCCCGCTCTCCACGGACGAGAATCCCGTTAACCCGCGCCCGCTTGCTCGGGCTGCGCTTGATCTGTTTCTCAGCGACGCCGACCCAAAGGGTCCCCTTCTGACCGGCAACCTCCACCTCACGCAGCGCAACGAGGTCCTCGCCCTCCGGGTAGTTGAAGACAAGCCGCTTAGGAGAAGCGTCGGCATATTGAAGGATCACTTCTCGGTTGGGGTCCGCCAACACCGGCCGCAAACCCACGCAATGGCGAATCTGCCGTTCTAGCGCGGGGAACTCGAAGCTGGTCGGCTTCTTAGTCGCGAAGCGAGCGACTGGGATCCGTACAGAGGTCCCGGTGCCCTCGAGGCCGAGAACAGCTCGTTGCTCAGGGTTCGCCTCAGCATCCTCGATCTGGAACTTCATCTCTGGCTCGTCGGCGAAAACCGCGACGGAGAGCAGCTGCCGGCCGTCGTCGTCCAAGCCGATGCTGGTCACCTCGCCGCCACCCATTGCCAGGAAGACCTCCCGTATGCCGCGGTGAAAAAAGCCACGTTTTGCTTCCTGCTGAGGCGATGCACCAACCACCTTGAGGCGTGCCCGCATCGTCTCGGCGGTCATACCGTCGCCGTCACCGGTAACGGTCAACATCCTTGTTTCAGGGGAATAGGCCACCGTGATCGTGCCGCGATCCTCGCCGCCATCGCGTTTTGCGCGGCGCGAAATCGCCTCGTCCTCATTCGAGATTGCCTCCTCGAGGATTTGGAGGGTGCTCTCGATCGAATTCTTGGCGGTTTGGACGAAGTAGCGGGAGTCGAATTCGAGCTTCTCGGCTGGCGCTGAACCGTCAACCGCCATCAGGCCCCTCCTCCCTGGTTCGAGTTAACACCGTCCATTTCCACCTGATCGACCAAAGCAAAGACGTCGGGGTTGTGTCGAGCCGCGATCGCAATCAGGAAATCTGCCACCTCGGCCTTGTCGATACGCCGCAGCGCTCGTACCCGCGTGCGCAGGGCGTCCGCGATCGGCTGGGGATCTGCAGTCGGTGGAATTCGCAAGGCGCGATAGAGCTCGTCGGGTTTGGTCGTCGCCAAGGTGCCGTTCTGGACGTAGGCGAGATAGGCGGGGTTGTTCTCGATTCGCGCCGCGAAACGCAGCTCTCCGACCGCCGGCGCCTGCGACGCATCGACGCGGGCTTCTCCGATCTCGCTGCCCTCAAAAAGACCTTGTCCTTGAGTGCTCAACCGAAGCCCATTATCTATGAGGCCCTCCTGCCGAGCAGCCCCGATCGCGCTTCGGATCCGTTCGACGTCGGGAAACTCGGGCCTCTCCGAGTATGCAAACCGATCCGGGAAACGGTGGAATGCGAGCTCGACCAAGGCCCCCTCGTCAACCCCACGTCCCGCTCGCTCGCGCAGGCCGATGCAGATCGCAATCGCCCTGGGGTCGGTGAGAGTCGATGCAGCGTCGGGGTTGGGGCGCAGTTGGCGAACAGCCGTAATCACGTCCGAGTCC
This sequence comes from uncultured Solirubrobacterales bacterium, assembly GCA_963799835.1. Taxonomy (GTDB): domain Bacteria; phylum Actinomycetota; class Thermoleophilia; order Solirubrobacterales; family 70-9; genus VAYN01. The sequence continues at coordinate 1,189,827 of CAWCYE010000002.1, read as the reverse complement.
ACCCCGGCAGCCTCAAGCCCCCCCTCGGCGATACGCGCTTTGACCACAGTGCTCTTACCGGCGGCGTCAGCCAGAGTCTTGCGACGAGACCTAGACCGTTTTGGCCGCCGTTTTTGCTTTCCACGTCGGGTGATGTAGCCGCGTTGGTCAAGCCGCCGCAACGAGGCGGTGAAGGTATCGGGGTTCGGCAGCGCGGTGTCCACCCAGCGCATCGTGGCGGGGAAGGCGTGCCAACAGGCGAGGAAGAGGTCGCGCTCGTTGATGTCGCTCGTCTCGCCTCCGAGCACGGCGAGCATCGCCAGGACGAGATCGTCCTTGGTCACGTCAACGAGGACGTCCTTGGTCATTTCGACGTTCCCCTGCGTCGAGCACCGGCTCGCCTCGGACGCGGCGGGGAGGGCGACTGTGACTCGCCCCCCTCCCACTCCCGGAGAGCATAGAAGCCCCGACGCGGCCGGAAAATCCGTGGGTCGCGACTGATATGAGCTATCAAGTTCGCCTGTTGGCCCCGTCCAGGAATGGTGACGTCCCTCTCCTGCACGGCGGCCATCAGCTCGCGGATCTGCATCGGTTCACCCCGTTCAGTCAGGATCTCGATCACAGCAGCAAGCAGACTGGCCTTACCGCGCGTGCCGCGACGGGTCGACTCGGGCGCACCGTTGCGGCCTTCCTCCTGGCTGGTAGGCAGACCGAGGGACTCGGGCAGCTGTATCCCTCGCATCTCGGCGAGTTCGATCAGAAGCCGAAGCTCGCGCTCGGCATCGGCGAGGCCCGACTGAGCCTGGGTCACCTCTTCCGCGCGTCCTCGGACGTTCTCAACCGCCTCGCCTATTGACTCTTTGAGTGCTTCTGTAGAAATCATCGTTCCTCCACCGTTCTCTACAAAAATTGTAGCACACTTCTACAAGTTGTTGTAGCGTAGAGAGCGAGCTTCGTAAGAAGCTACAGGCAGGAGTGGCTAGGATCGACCCCGCTATGAGACGGGCGAAGCGTGAGCCGACGATCAACTCGCTTGCCGGCCTGGTCCAGGCGTTTCGCCGCTGGGCTCGGGCAGCCGCCGTGAATAGGCCGCCGCAGGTGCACGGAGCCTCCGAGCTCGAGAGGCAGCTGCTAGGCGCCTTGGGGGGCGTCGCCGCAGTCATTGCGGGCGAGCACCTCTCCGATTGGCCCACCCCGTCGCGAGAGTGGGCCGAAGCGGGACCAGAGCCGCCCGGCTGGCTCACCGAGACCGTGGCGCTCGAGATGGGTCGAGAGGTCAACGTCCTTGCAGTGCTCTACAACGCCTGCGTCTCCGCTGCCAACAGGCGTGAGCTTGGCACCGTCTTTACCCCCGATGTCGTTGTCGAATACATGCTGGGCCTAGTCGAGCGAAACCTCGGCGCTCCACCGCGGCACATCGTCAACCCCGGGGCTGGAGTCGGCGCCTTCACGCTGGCGGCCGCCCGCCGCTGGCCGGAAAGCTCCGTCGTGGCCATCGACCTCAATCCGGTGACGCTTGGCCTGCTTGCAAGTCGAATCGCCTTCGAGATGGATGCGAATCCCGAGGAGAACGAGGCCCTAGCCGGTATCGAGCTTCTCTTTGGGGACTACCTCGATCACGTCGGCGAGGGCCTCCCGGGGCCGACTTTGACGATTGGCAACCCGCCCTACACGAGGGTGCAGTCGCTTCCGATCTCGAGCCGGCGCAAAGCCAAGGCCCTCGTGAACGGGACGATCGACAGTGGCCACGCCAATCTCGCCGTACTTTTCCAGGCAGCGACGTTCTCGCAAATGCAGGAGTCAGACCTCTCCTGTCTGATCCTGCCCGCCTCGTTCACCTACACCCGTGCCAGCCGCGAGCTGCGTAGACGCCTGTGGCGCTCCACGCGAGCGATCGAGATCCACCGGTGGGCTGCTACCGAGCGAGCTTTCATCGGCCACTCGGTCCAGGCCGCGATCCTCTTGGTTGGGGCGGTAGAAGAAGAAGCCAAGCCCGTTCGGATCGAGACGGTAGGCGTCGAAAATGGATCGGTGAAGGTACTCGAGCGCCGAACGCTCGTGCGCGAGACTGGAGAACCTGCAGACTGGTCGGAAGCGCGGCTCAAGCCACCGTCAGCCAGAGACTCCGTCCCGCTTTCAACGATTGCTCGGACGCGGAGGGGTATCGCGACGGGCGCCAACTCGATGTTCTTTCTCGACGACTCGCTGGCAAGTGAGTTGCCCGAAAATGCTCTCGTGCCGGGAATTCCCTCCCTGCGAGGTTTCGGTGAGAAAGTCCTTGACGAGCGGTCGCACGCCAGCTGGGGAGGATCTGGGGCACGTCGGTGGCTCTTGGTGATCGCCCGCGACCGCGAGCTATCGGGTCGGCTGGCGGAATATGTGGAGTCCCTACGGGAGGCGGTCGAGCATCGGTATCTCCCCTCGAAGCGAGATCCCTGGTACTCGATCAGCCCACCAGCGCCCCCCGAGATTCTCATCTCGCCCCTTGCGAAGGCTGAGTTCAAGGTGGTCGTCAACCGCGTCGCAGCGATCCCATCGAACAACCTCTTCGGGATCTATCCCGCAGTCAAAGACCAGGCCGAAACACTCGCGGCTTGGCTGCGGTCAACCGCCGGACAGAGCGAGCTGAAGCGGGTCAGCCACCGCTACCCCGGTGGCAGCTACAAGCTCGAGCCGAGGCAATTGAGCTCAATCCGCTTGCCGCGGCGCCTAGCGGATTCCCAAGCGGTTCGCAGCAGGTCCTAGCGAATTTCCTGCTCCACCAGAATGGCTACCTTCCATCCGCTGCCTTCCTTTTCCAGGGGAATGACGTAGTCCTTGCCTTCGGCACCGTGGTAGAAGGCCAAGCCGCGGCTGTTGCCAAAGACCCGCAGAACGTCGATCGGTCCGGTCAGGGTGTTGGCGAGGGCGGATGGAGTCGCCCTTTCGGCTTGCGCTTCGAGAGCTTTTTCACAGCTGACCTTGCCACCCAGAGCCGCGCCGGCTTTCCCGATCTGGTTGATCGCTGCAGCCGATAGGGATGCACACTGGCCTGCCCAGTCACGGACTGCGCGCGCCTGCAGGCTTTTTTCGAGGACCTGGGAGGCGGCTTCGCGTTCGGCGGCGTTCGCTACCGTGCCGATCGTCGCGAGTTTCCCATTTTCGCCCTTACCCACGAAGTCAGTGCTCGGTTCGGACTTGGATTCTTCCGACGTCGTGTTCCCCGCCGTACTTCCAGAAGTCGTGGTCTGCCCAGAGTTGGAGGACGACCCATCTGACGAGCTCGTCGATCCACCTCCACCGCAGCCGGCCGCGGTGGCGACCAGCACAACGGCAATTGCCGCGATCCTGATCAGAGGCATCTCTTTCACAACGACCTCACCATTGCGCCCTAAGGGACTTCTTCCGTCGTCAGAGAGGCCACCTTCCATTCGCCGCCTTCCTTGAGCAATGGCATTACGTAGTCTTTGCTATTGGCGCCGTGAAAGAGCGCGAAGCCGCGGGGGCCGCCGACCCGCAGGGCAGCGATCGGTTCGGTCATCGGGTTGGCGAGGAGGGATTCAGGCGCTGACGAGGCCTGCGCTTCGAGTTCCTTTGCACACCCCGCCCCGGTCCCCCCTGAGGCCTTTTCGATCCCATTGATGATCGGTTCCGCCAGCGTGAGGCACTGCGCTTCCCAATCTCCGGCAGCGCGCGCCTCCAGGTTTTCTTCGATGACCTCCGAGGCGGCTTCGCGTTCCTCCTCGTCCGATTCCTTGCCAAACGTCACCAGTTCGGCGTTCGGGCCTTCGCCCGCGAATTCCGCGCTTGGTTCGGACTTCGAGCCGTCCGAACTCGTTGAGCTTTCCGAGCTTTCCGTTTCGCTGGAGCTGGAGGTCGTTGCGGAGCCGGTGTCCCCTCCGCTGCCCCCACAGCCTGCGACCACCATCGCTATGACCGCCGTCGCGAGAGCGACCCACGCAATCCCTCGCTTGAGTCGCACGGTCTTCTGGCCTAAGGCAATTCTTTGGTCGTCAAAGCGTCAACCTTCCATTCGCCGTCTTCCTTTTCCATTGGCATTGCATAGTCTTTTCCCTGGGTGCCGTGATAGAGGGCGTAGCCACGCTCCCCCTTCACCCGCAAGGCGTCGATCGGCCCGGTGAGAGTGTTGGATCGGATGGCCCTCGTAGCGCTTGCTGGCCGCGCCTGGGCACTGAGGGACCTCGCGCAGCTGTTCTGGTTCTTCGGGCCGTAGAACGAGATTTCTTCTTCGACTTCCTTGCGAATCGCCTTCGTCAGCGAAGCGCACTGCTTCGCCCACTCACCAACGGCGCGCGCCTCCAGATTGCCTTCGAGAACCTCTGAGGCGGCTTCGCGTTCGTCCTCGTCCGATTCCTCACCGAATGCCACGAAATTGCTCTTCTGGCCGGGCGTCAAGAATGAGCGACTCGCTTCGCCGTCGCTCGAGTTTGCGCTCGAGCCACCGCACCCCACCGCGACCATCGCGATCGTCATCGCAGTCGCTATCGCCCCCTCGACTCTTCCCCCGAATCCCATAACTCAGGGGATCTTAACCATATTTCCCCGACTTTGGTACGAGGCATTTCGAAGCAGCAAACTCTCGCATTCCTCTACAGTCCTGGGGTGGCTTCCAGCAAACGCGCGGTCAAGCTGAACGAGCGGCTGCCACGGGGAAGACACGGCTTGCCGAGGGAGGCGGTGACCGAATCCCAGCGCAACCGCATCCACCAGGCGATGATCGAGGTCGTCTCCGAGCGGGGCTATCCAGAGACGCGAGTGGTCGACGTGATCGGCGTCGCCGGCGTCTCGCGGAAGACCTTCTACGAGTTGTTCGACAGCAAGGAGGACTGCTTCCTCGCCGCCTACGACGTCCTGGTCGGCAACCTGCTGAGCGACACCGGCAACGGGTTCGAGTCCAAGCCAGGGGCGCCGTGGGCGGAGCGGATGACGGCCGGGATGCAGGCCCTGCTGGAGCACCTCGCCGAGCACCCGGACGAGGCCCGCTTCGCGGTCGTCGAGGTGCTGGCGGCGGGGCCGAAGGCTCTGGCTCGGCGCGACGCTGCGCTGCGCCAGTTCACCGGCTTTCTCGAGTCGGGGCGGTCGGAGACCTCGGTTGAGCTGCCCGGCATCACCTCCCTGTCGGTCGCCGGCGGCATCAACGAGCTGCTCTACAGCGAGATCCTGCACGGCGCGGTCGCGCAGCTCCCCAGCCGCCTGCCGGACCTGATGTTCTGGATCGTCCTGCCGTTCCTCGGCTCCGACGGCGCCGCCGCCGAGCGGGAGCGGGTTCGTCGATCTCTGGCCAGCTAAGCCGGTCTTTTCGTGTATGAGGGGGTTTATGGAATAGCGCAGGTGGTAATTTGCTGCTGCAGGGAATGGACTACCCAATTTCGACGGCTTCGGCTCGAGGACGGGCGGGCCGCAAAGGAGAGACATAGGGATATGCGCAAGTACTCGATCTTGACGATGGCCGTTATGGCCGTCATCGCGTTGACCGTGGTTGGCATCGCCACCGCGGCAAACAACAAACCGGTGACGGTTCGCTCGGGCAACCTCGAACTCACCGTAAACGGTGGCTTCAGCCCCACCGCGCTGCCGAAGAAAACGCTCGCTCCGATCACGTTTACCGGCTCCGGCAAAATCAAAACGCTCGATGGAACCCACCCGCCGGCGCTGAAAGAATTCATCATCGAAACGGACAAGAACGGCGTTGTGAACGTCACCGGCTTCCCGACCTGCACCTCAGGCAAACTGCAGTCGCAGGACAGCGCTCACGCGAAAGCGATCTGCAAAAGCGCAATCGTCGGGGAAGGCAAAACCGACGTCGAGATCGCCTTTCCGGAATCGAAAGTCGTTCCGGTGAAATCTCCGCTGCTCATCTTCAACGGCGGCAAGAAGGGCAACGTAATCACCTTCTTCGTCCACGCCTACATCACGATTCCGGTACCGGCCGCGATCGTCACCACGGTGAAGATCAAGAAGATCAATAAAGGTCGCTATGGCCTGCTGACCACCGCCTCGGTCCCGAAGATCGCCGGTGGCAGCGGCTCGGTCACCTCGTTCAGCTTCAAGGCCGGCAAGACGTACACCTACAAAGGCAAAAAGATGAGCATCCTCTCGGCCAAATGCCCCGACGGAAAGCTCCAGGCCAATGGCACCGCCGTCTTCGCCGATGGCACCCGGGCCTCAGCGGGCGTCGTCCGCACCTGCACGGGCAAGGGCTGAGTTGCCGATTGAGTAAGCGTTCCTAGGAGCGAAGTAACGAGAAGGGCGGCCAATGGCCGCCCTTCTCAAATCCGGCAGGCCACCAGTCCGTATTGTTCGCTGAGCTTGTTGGCATTCTCGAACGCAGCGACGCCCGCGCTCACATTCGCCGGATTCGCTTCCAGTCTTTCGACCCCGTCTTCAAAGGCCTCGATGATTGCCTGAACCTTTTTCTCGTCGCCCGCGGGGGGTCCGAGGTCACCCAGTTCCTCGATCATCTCCTGGACGGGCGGGAGCGCTAAGTCGGAAAGGAGGTCAACGGGGGTGGATTCCACCCCCGCTTCCTTCAGAGCCTCGTCTCGCTCGCTTTCTGCATCCCTGCAGATCGCATCAGCCTCCCGAACGAACTGAGGCTTCGCCAGCGGCTCCGCAGAGCTCGAGCCACCGCACGCGAACCCAACGAGACCGCTCGCCGACAGTACCAAGGCTAAGAGGATCTTTCCTCGATATTGCTCGAATTGCATTCGATTAGTCTAGAAGATCCTGTCAAGTTAATGCCAGGCCGAACAAATCTGGTCCGGCCCGGCATCGCTACTCCGCTTCGATTAGCTGATGAAGCTCACCTCTGGGCTAGCTCGCGGTTGTTGTAAGGGTGACCGGGCTTTCTGTGGTTTTTCCGTCTGCGTTTGTCCTCGACGTTGTGATGCTGGCTTCGAATTCGGCTTTAGCGGTCCCGAATTTCAACGTTTCAGCGGTCATCGCTGTAGTGAACAGCAGTGTCGCACCGCTCGAGTTGACTTTAGTGTCTGGTCCACGAGCGCCTGTGGCCATCGCGGTTCCCGTGACCTGAACGGTTTTGCCGTTGAGGAAGCAGACTTTGCCTGGGAAGTTTTCGAAGCTGAGTTCGGTGAACGGTTGCGCTTTTTCTTCTTTCACTGTCGGTTTGAAGTCGACGCCCATTGTGTTTTTTTCCAGTCCCTGTTCGACCCTGCTCATGCTGCTGCCGGTCGTGAGGATCGGTTCTTTGACTTTGCAGAATTCTTCTTTTGCTGCGTTGAAAGGTCTCGGCATTTTGCATTTCGAGAAGGTGAGGGTGCCGCCTTCGTTACCTGCTACCGCCATTCCGCCGTCCGGGCCTACCGCAATGTTTTTCAGTTTGCCGTCTCCCTGCACGGCCGCACATGTGATTTCGATTGGGATTCCGGCTGAGGTGCTTTTGAAAATCGCGCCTTTGGATTCAGTTGTTTTGTTAGTGGTTTTGGCATTAGTCAACTCGACTGTTGTTTCCGATTCGCCGATTGCCACGTGACCGTATTTTCCTTTGCCTGCGCCGACTTCTTCGTCGCAGTGCTCATCGGCAAAGTCCGAGCTGCCGCCTTCTTTCACGCAGGTGAATGCTGTGTTGCCCACCGTTGGGATTGTTGTGAGGGCGACCGGGTTTTCTGTGGTTTTCCCGTCTGCGTTTGTCATCGACACTGTGATGCTGGCTTCGAATTCGGCAGCAGCAGCGCCGAATTTAAGCGTTTCTTTGGTCATTTCTGTGGTGAACAGTAGTGTGGCGCCGCTCGAGTTGACGCTTTTGCTCGGCCCACGAGCGCCTGTCCCCATCGCCGTACCAGTGACTGCCACAGTTTTGCTGTTGAGGAAGCAGGATTTGCCCGCGATGTTTTCGAAGGTGAGTTCGGTGAACGGTTCAGTTTTTGCTTCTTTCACTGGCGGTTTCAATTCCACACCCATTGTGTTTTTTCCCGATCCTTGTTCGACCCTGGTCATGCTGCTGCCGGTCGTGAGAATCGGCTCTTTGACTTTGCAGACAGGTTCTTTTGATTCGTTGACAGGTAGTGGCATTTTGCATTCTGAGAAAGTGATTTGGCCTCCTTCAGCGCCTTCGACTGCCATCTCGCCGTCCGGGCCTTTGGCGATGTCTTTGATGCTGGCAGCTCCTTCCGCGGATGCGCATGTTATTTCCAACGCGATCCCGCCTGAGGTGCTTTTGAAAATCGCGCCTTTGGATTCAGTTGTTTTGCTGGTGGTTTTAGCGTTGGTCAGATCGACTTTTGTTTCCGATTCGCCGATTGCGACGTGACCGTATTCTCCATTGCTCGTGCCGACGGATTCGTCGCAGTGCGCGTCGGCGAAGTCTTCACTGCCGCCGCCTTTCACGCATGTGAACGCTGTTGTGCCTGCCGTTGCCGAGGCGCTCTGTGCCGCGAAGGCGGAGAACAGGAGCGCGCAAAGCAGCGAGAGGCCGATAGCAGTTTTACGTCCGGTCATTTCAATCGTTCTCCTTGGGTTAGTGGTGTGTTATTGCCCCTCCGCAGCACCTGATCCCTGCCGCGGGCCTCGACGCCCACGGCAGGGATAGGTCAGCAGCACTACTAGCTCGCCGTTGTTGTCGCCGTGACCGGGTTCCCTCCGCCCGACATCGGCACTGTGATACTGGCTTCGAATTCGGCGGCAGCAGCGCCGAATTTCAGCGTTTCTTTGGTCATCGCTGTGGTGAACAACAGTGTGGCGCCACTGGAGTTAACGGAGTTGCTCGGCCCACGGGCGCCTGTCGCCATCGCGGTGCCGGTCACCGCAACGGTTTTGTTGTGGAGGAAGCAGGCGAAGGGCGCTCGATTTGTGAATTTGAGTTCGGTGAAGGGCTGCGTCGCTTTCGGTCTGAATTCCACGCCCATTGTGTCTTTTATTCCCGCCGTCTCCTGATTAACTCTGGTGATGGCGCTGCCGCTCACGACAATTGGCTCATGGACTTCACAGATTTCGTCTCCTGTGGCGTTTTTCGGTTTCGGCATTTTGCAGTTCGAGTAGGTGACGCTCCCCCCTTCAGAGCCTTCGACCGCCATGCCGCCGTCCGGACCTATGGCGATGTTTTTGATGCTTCCGGTCCCTTGCGCGGTCGCGCATGTGATTTCAAGCGCTATCCCGCCCGCGGAGGTTTTGAAAAGCGCGTGTTTCGCTTCGGTTGTTGAGTTAGCCGTTTTGGCGTTGGTCAGATCGACTGATGTTGTTCCTTCGCCGATTGCGGCGTGACCGAATCCTCCCCCCGCTTTCGGGGTATCGCAGTGCGCGTCGGCGAACTCTTGTTCGCCACCGCCTGACACGCATGTGAACGCTGTTGTGCCTACCGTTGCTGAGGCGCTCTGGGCCGCGAAGGCGGAGAACAGGAGCGCGCAAAGCAGCGAGAGGCCGATAACGGCTCTACGTCCGTTCATGATGACTCTCCTTAGGTACTGGGGTGTTGGTCTGCGGGCACCCGAAGCATTTGAGTGCCCACCCTCCCAGGGTCACATCGCCCCAGCGGATAGTCAACTTTTCCAGCGCAATGTTTTCTATCTCAGAAAGCGTAGGCCGCAGAACTGGGCCGGGCCATCTGGCCCGGCCCAGGTGCCACTTCCGCTTCATCAACGGAGATGGATCAAGTCACCTCTCGTCAGGTTGCGGTTGTTGTGAGGGTGATCGGATTGAACGAGGCAAACATCGTCATTGTCAGTGAGGCTTCAAATTCCGCCGCATTGGCGCCGAATTTCAGCGTTTCTTTGGTCATCGCTGTGGTGAACAGCAGTGTCGCGCCGCTTGAGCTGACGCTGTTGCTTGGCCCGCGAGCGCCTGTCGCCATCGCCGTTCCGGTGACAGCAACTTTTTTGCCATTGAGGAAGCAGGCTTTGCCCGACACGTTTTCGAAAGTGAGTTCGGTAAAGGGCGATCCTTCTTTCGGTTTGAATTCGACGCCCATTGTGTTTTTTTCTGGCCCCTGATTGACCCTGGTCATGCTGGTACCCGTTGCGGTAATCGGCCATTTGACTTTGCAGAGTTCTTCTTTGGCTCCGTTGACCGGTTTCGGCATTGTGCAGAAGGTGAACGTTAGGGAGCTGCCCCCAAAGCCTTCGACCGCCATCCCCCCGTCGGGGCCTTTGGCGATGTTTTTGATGCTGCCGGTCCCTTCCGCGATTTGGCATGTGATTTCGAGTGCGATCCCGCCTGAGGTGGTTTTGAAGATCGCGTGTTTGGCGAAGCCTGTAAGGCTGGCCGTTTTTTCGTTGCTTAGTCTGACGGATGTTCCTTCTTCGCCGATTGCGACGTGACCGAATTCTCCTTTTCCTGCTTCCGTTGGTTCGTCGCAGTGCGCGTCGGCAAAGTCTTCACTGCCTCCGTCTAACACGCATGTGAACGCTGTTGTGCCTACCGTTGCCGAGGCACTCTGTGCCGCAAAGGCGGAAAACAGGAGTGCGCAAAGCAGCGAGAGGCCGATAACGGCTCTACGTCCGTTCATGATGACTCTCCTTAGGTAGTGGCCTTGGCGGGTTTGTCCCGCCTGAAAGGAGGGTCCTGCGAGAGAGCGATCGGGTCAACTTTTCCAGCCCGATGTTTTCTATCTCGGGCAAAGAAAATGCCCGCCGCAGCCGCCTGGGCGTCCTGCAGTTTGCCTTCCAGGACCGCCGAGTTTCCCCGGGTCCGTAGGGAGTGCCGAGGGTCGCGTCAACCAGTCGCAAGGGCGGGCGCTCCGAAGTGCCACAAGTCGGTGGCGGAGGGGCCCCCACCATGGCGAACAAGAAGCTGGGGCCGGACCGTCCGGCCCCAGCTTCACTAGCGTCTCAACTGCTGACTGTCGAGATGGTCAGGCCCTTGGCTAGGTTGCGGTTGTTGTGAGGGTGATCGGGTTTTCTGTGGTTTTTTTGTCTACTTCGTTTGTCATCGACACTGTGACGCTGGCTTCGAATGCGGCGGCCGCTGCCCCAAATTTCAGGGTTTCTTCGGTCATTGATGTGGTGAACAGCTGTGTCGCGCCGCTCGAGGTCACGCTGCCCGGTCCACGAGCCCCTGTCGCCATCGCCGTACCGGTGACGGGGATAACTTTGCCGTTGAGGAAGCAGGCTTTGCCCGGGAAGTTTTCGAAGGCAAGTTCGACGAACGCCTGCGTTTTTTCTTCTTTCGTTGTCGGTTTGAATTCGATACCCATTGTGTTTTTTTCGGGGCCCTGTAAGACCCTGGTCATGCTCGTGCCGGTCGTTGTGATCGGCTCTGCGACTTTGCAGAGTTCTTCTTTGGCGCCGTTGACAGGTTTCGGCATTTTGCAGTTTTCGAAATGGAACATGCCGTTCCCTTCGACCGCCATCCCGCCGTCTGGGCCTTTGGCGATGTTTTTGATGCTGCCCTCTCCTCGCACGGTCGTGCATGTGATTTCGACTGCGATTCCGCCCGAGGTGCTTTTGAACAGCGCGTGTTTGGCTTCGGTTGTTTTGTTGGCGGTTTTTTCGTTGGTGAACTCGACTGTTGTTGTCGATTCCCCGATTGCGACGTGACCGAAGCCTCCTCCGGCTTTCGGTTCGTCGCAGTGGGCGTCGGCGAAGTCTTTTTCGCCGCCGCCTGATACGCATGTGAACGCTGTTGTCCCCACCGTCGCCTGAGCGCTCTGCACCGCAAAGGCGGAGAACAGAAGCGCGCAAAGCAGCGAGAGGCCGATAACGGCTCTACGTCGGTTCATGATGACTCTCCTTAGGTACTGGGGTGTTGGTCTGCGGGCACCTGAGGCGCCCACCCTCCCAGGGTCGCATCGCCCCGCTCGATGGTCAACTTTTCCCGCCCGATGTTTTCTATCTCGGGGCAAAGAAAACGCCCGCCGCGTGAGCGGCGGGCGTTTTGAGATCCGCGTGAGCTGTACTGCTTGCCCTACGGTTCGCTTGCTCTCACCGCAGCCGCCTGGGCGTCCTGCAGTTTGCCTTCCAGGACCGCTGAGTTTGCCCCGGGTCCGGAGGGAATGCCGAGGATCGCGTTGACCAGCGGGTCGATCAGGAAGGAGAAGATCCCTCCGCATCCGTTCGCTCCCGGTGAGGAGAACGAGTTGTTGACCAGACGTCCACCGCTCAGGGTGATGATCGTGAACGATTCGTTGAACGTCAGTTCGCCGGCAGAGCCGTCCAGTTCGCCATCGACGCCGGTGGTGAAGTCGATCTGGATCGGTGCTTCGTTGGACCCCACGTAGCAGTTGCTACCGAGGATGACGTTGTCGAGCTTGACCTTGACCGGCAGCCCGAGCGCGACGCCTTCTTCGAGGATCAGGTTTTCCGTGCTGAGGCTGATCGAGGTCGCCGGAGCGGCCAGTTCGACCGTCGCTTTTACCCCGGTGAACCCGTTGTTGATGAATTCGTTGAACCATTCCTGCAGCCATTCTGGCCACCATTTCGGCGCGACGATCCCGAGCAGGCCGCCGGGCACCGGCTGCGCCGTTTTCGAGAGGGTGTCGCCGTTCTCGGCGCCGAAGAAGGAGACTTCGGAGCCGGAGCCTTCAAAGCCGCCCTGCAGGGTGACCGGGTTGACCAGCGGCACGGTCTTTTTGCCGACGGTGAAGAAACCGCCGTCTGAGACCGAGAAGACGCAGTCGGTGATCGTTTCCCGGTTCAGCGGGCACTCGGCGAACTGTTTGAATTCGCCGGTCGGGTTATGCGATGCCGCAGATGCAAGCGAGGCGGACGCCAGCACCGCCAGCGCCGTCGCCGTGCTTGCCGCGGCAAGCCTCTTGAAAAACCTCATGCTGTCCTTTCGTCCGTGTTATGAAAAAAGCGCCGGATACGGCTGTGGAAGCCCGCATCCGGCGCTTGACTGCAACTTCAATACCTACCTTGGAGCTATTCGCTCGCTTTAACCGCAGCCGCTTGGGCGTCCTTCAGCGTGCCTTCGAGGATTGCGGTGTTTTTCCCGGAAGCCGATGGGGTCCCGAGAATCGAGTTGACCAGCGGGTCGATGAAGAAGGAGAAGATCCCTCCGCATCCGCTCACCCCCGGCGCCGCGAAGGTGCCGTTGACGAGTTTTCCACCGCTGAGGGTGATGATCGTGAACGCTTCGTTGAACGTCAGTTCGCCGGCGGCGCCTTTCAGCGAGCCGCTGGTCCCGGTCGTAAAGTCGATCTGGACCGGTTTGGAGTTGGACCCGAGGTAGCAGTTGCTACCGAGGATCGCGTTGTCGAGCTTGATCTTGGTCGGCAGCCCGAGCGCGACGCCTTCTTCGAGGATCAGGTTTTCCGTGCTCAGTTTGATCGAGGTCGCCGGAGCGGCCAGTTCGACCGTGGCGGTGACCCCGGTGAACCCTTTGTTGATCTGGTCGTTGAACCAATCCTGGATGAATTTCGGCCACCAGGTCGGCGCTTTGATCCCGAGCAGGCCGCCGGGTACCGGCTGCGGCGTTTTCGAGAGGGTGTTGCCGTTCTCGGCACCGAAGAATTTGACTTCGGAGCCGGAGCCTTCAAAGCCACCCTGCAGGGTGACCGGGTTGACCAGCGGCACGGTCTTTTTGCCGACCGTAAAGGAGCCGCCGTTCGACACCGAGAAGACGCAGTCGGTGATCGTCGCCCGGTTCAGCGGGCACTCGGCGAAGTCTTTGTATTCGCCTTTCGGGTTGTGTGAGGAGGCGAGGGCCGAGGGGGAGAAAACCAAAGCCCCCAGTGCAACCACTATGCCTCCCGATAGAAGCGCCTTGGCGCGGCGCCTTTGCTTCAAGAACCTCATGGTGGTCCTTTCATCTCGTTTTTGACTGGTTAGTCAACCAATTGACTGTGGGAGTGAGCTTGAGTAGGTGGCAATAAGCTGGGTAGTGCAAACTGTGGCGCTGGGGGGGTGGTCTTCGGGTGACCAGTCGGTGAAGAACCGGCGCCTGCTACTTCTTCTTGGAGCAGCTGGTGGCGATCCGCTTGTCGGTCACGCTGGTCTTGTTGTTGTGAGCGGTCATCTTCACGGTGGCGATGTTGGCGACCTTGCAGAGGTTGGCCGAGTTGACGAAGACGCCTTTCTTTCCGCCCTTGAATTCGAAGATCGCCTTCGTTATCGGCGCGTCTGGCAGGGCGGCGAAGGTGGTGCGCACCCGCGAGGATTCCGAGCCCTTCTTGGTCACCGCGTTGACGAAGCCGACCGCGATCACGTGGACCTTGCCGTGCAGGTCGAGGACGACGTCGGGCAGGTCTCGTTCGCCGCCGTTGGCGCGGAAGTAGACCGGGCCTTCGAGCGGGTTCTCGAAGAGCGGGGTGAAGACCCTGGCCTTGCCGAGCACCGAGGCCGGCGGGCAGTTGCCTGCGGCGAACTGGGGCCTGGTGCAGGGGTTGGCGATGTGGTTTTGATCGATGAAGGCGGTCGGCGGCAAGATCACCACGGTGCGGCGGCTGTTGGCCTGCCCCGAGGGCTGGGTGAGCACCGCGTTCAGCGCCGGGTGGCCGCTTCGCCTGGTCGCGCCCTTCATCCGCAGGGAGAGCTTGGGGGTGTAATCGAGGCCCTTGCAGCCGCCGACCTGGAAGCGGTTCCTAAGCGGGGCGAGGGCGCCGGTAGTGGAGATCGCCTCCGCGGTGATCGCCTTTTCTTCGCAGGAGGTCGGGTTGAGGACGTAGCCGGAGCGGTCGATCTTGACCGCGACCTGGCGCACGTTGACCGGGATCCCCTGCAGGATCGTCGGCAGCGGGTCGCTCTTGACCGTCCCCTGGCCGGTTTCCTCGTTGACGTAGAGGGCGGCGCGCACCACCACCGCGCCGAGGTCAAAGGGCCCGGTCACCGCGGGGGTGACGATCGCCAGGCTGAAGGGGGCGCCTTTGTAGGGGCCGGCGAGGTAGACCGAGCCCTGCACGAAGAGCGGGTTGCCCGAGCCCGCACCGACGTTGACGACGCCGATCTGGGAGGCCTGCGGGCAGGAGGGGCTCGCCTTCTCAAGGGCGCCCTGGCCGGGGTTGGAGCGCGCGGCGGCCTGGGCGATCTGCGCCTCGGAGCATTCGGCGACGCCGGTGAAGTTGGCGGCCACCCCCGCCGGCAGGGTGGTGTTCAAGGCGGCGAGGCGCTGGGAGCCGTTTTCGCGGTTGAGGCGCAGGACGAAGGGGGAGTAGGCGCCGGCCAGGGGCATCGCCGTCCCCGCTTCAAAGCTCGGGGCGTGGGGCATCTGCGCTTCAGAGCTGGGACAGCCGCCGCCGGGAGCGCTGGTGATGTGGAGGGGGGCGGAGAGGGAGGCGTCTTGGCCTTCGGGAGCGGTCCAGGGGGTGAGCTGGGCGGTGGTGGCATAGGAACCGCAGGTGGGCGGGGTGGTGAGCGGCGCCCGGGGGCCGCCGAAGAAGTCGAAGTCGAAGTCTTCGACCGGCAGCTGGGGATTGTCTTTGAAGCTCGTGCGCAGCTGCCCCGTGACCGGGTCCGGTTCGACCTTGCCGGCGAGCTTGACGACGACGCCGCTGACCGGGTCATGGAGGGCGATGTAGAGGGCTAGCAGGGAGCCGAAGGGGTTTTCGCTCTGGCGGGCGATGAAGACCGAGCCGGCGACGGGGTGATCGAGCAGTGGCGTTTCGGCGACCACGTTGCCCACCTTGGAGGAGGGCGGGCACTGCGCGGGCTGGGGGCCTTTCAGTTCGATCTGGGCAAGCGAGCAGGCGCCGAGGCCATCGGCGGTGGAGGGGTTTAGGGCAAGGCCCTTGGGCAGGGTGACGACGGCGTCTTTTAGGTGCGCGGTAGCGGTCCCTTCCAGGGTCCCTTCGACGTCTTTACTCAGCTCGTTGTTCTGGGGGAGGTGGAGGCCGAAGTGAAGCCCGGTGGGCGAATCGGAGGCGCTCGTTTCGGGCTGGGCGACGATCGTCGGGTCGAAGTCCGGGCGCTCGCAGCCACTCAGGCCTTCGGGGGTGCCGCCTTCGCCGAGCGATTCGGCGGTCATCGACTGCGGGACCCCCGGTTCCTCCAGCGATTCGACCGTGAAGGTCGTCTGCAACGGCCCGGTGCAGGAGGTGGGCAGGGTGAGGAAGGGAACCGGATCGACGTCAGAGGCGCAGCCGAATTCGATCGATTCGTTGACGATGCACTGGCGATCGTCATCGTGGGCGGGGTCGGCCGGCACCCCCCAGATCGTCTCGGTGGCGCCGAAGATGTCGATGTCGGTGGGAAGGGTGATGTCTGAGACGCTGATCCCGTAGTCGCTGGCGCGCAGCGAGCCTTCCTGGAAGCTGTTGACGCTGGCCAGGGTGAAGCCGATGCTGGCCGCGACGCCTTGGGGCGGGGTCAGGTTGAAGACCGGGATTTCGGTCCCGCTGCCCAGCAGCTGGACGTTGGCGATGCCGACCTGGGTGTTGCCGGGACATTTCGGGGTCTGGCCCTCGAAGTCCGCCGCGGTGCAGCGCGGCACCGCCCGGGGGTTGCCGACCATGCCCGGCGGCAGGTCGGCGACGAAGGCGCTGAGCGTGCCTTCCGGTTCTTCTGCGGTCTGGTTCAAGGCGAAGCTGGCCTGGAATTCATATGGGTGGGTGCCGGCCTGCAGGTTGACCGTGCCGTCGCGATTGAGGGCTGAGGTGGAGAAGCTCGTTATCCCGAAGCCGGCCTGCGCTGCGGCGGGAGCGAGGAGCGCCACGAGGAAGAGCGCGAGGCCGAGACAGGCGCCCAGTTGCCTACGCGCCCTCACTTCTGGCCTCCCCGCTTGTGATTGGCCTGCTTCTTTTTCTTGTGCTTCTTCTTTTTCTTCTTCGGCTTCGCCTTCTTAGCTGGCTGCTGCGGTGGGTTGCCGGGGCCGCTGTTTTCGCCGCTGGCGACACCGCTCAGCGGCGGGGCGATCGGCAGCGGGCCCTTGCAGGCTTCCCCGATGCAGGGCGCCGGGGTTCCCCCTTCGGGGAAGCCGACGACTTCTCCGGGGGTGTGGGGGGCGCGGGCGACGTAGAGGTCGAGCTGACTGTTTTGGTCGGGCGGCAGCAGTTTCTCGCGGGTGACGAAGAAGGCGTCTTTGCCGCTCGGGCTCGAGTCGAGGAACATCGAGTCGTTGCCGCTGTGGCCGCTGGAGATTAGGGAGACGCAGCCGCCCGCTTCTTCGCAGCCGCCGAGTCCCTCCGGCACCCATTGGTAGACGTCGACGACTTTGCCGTTGGTGTCGCGCGAGGCGAGGGCGTCGGCGCTTTCGAAGAACAGCCTTCCTTCGCCTTCTTCGCTCAGGTTGCCCGGCTGGCGGAGGGGGGGGAAGCGCGGTTCCCCTGACTTGATCAGGCTCAGGTTTGAGGCCCCCACCGGCAGCTGCCCGTTCGGGTTACACGAGGCGCAGCTGAGGCTGCCCCCATCGTCCGCCGCGTACTCGAACACCTCAAAGCACGGGTCCCCTTCGCAGCGCCCCGGCCCGCCGCTGTTGTCGTACTCGGTCAGCCGCGCTTGCGACATGAAGGCGAGAAAGCGCCCGTCGGGGCTCACCTGCGCGGTCCGGTGCGGCCGCGAGGAGCGCCACGCCCCGTAGCGTTTAATCGAGCCGAGCAAGTTGTCGTTTGCCACCAGCCTGCCGATGAACTCCGGCGCGCCCCCGCTCCAGGCGTAGAGGTTGAGTTTGCCCGCTTCGGCCTCTTCTTCGTTTTCGTTTGCTCCGCCGCTGAGCACCGCGGTGTCGACGAAGTAGACCCGCGAGAGGTCTTCGCTCGCCCCCAGGATTCCCTGAAAGCCGCCGAGTCCTCCGGCTAGGTCCGGGCCCTCTTCATAGGCGGTTTCGGTTCCGTTCAGCTCATAGAGCTGCCCGTCTGAGAACAGCACCGAGGTGCCGTCTGCTGAGGCGGTCAGGAAACAGACCCTTTCGTCCGGGGCGACGCTTTCTTTGCATTTGCCCGGGCCGGGGACTTCGAGCGTTTTGGTCCCGTCGACGCGGACGAAGACCTGGCCGCTTCCTTCCTCGCTCCAGAAGATCCGCCGCCCGTCGTCGGAGATCGCCTGCTCGACGTTGGGGGCTACGACGTTGGAATTCGGCAGCGATTCGGAATCCAGCAGCAGCCGCCCCGAGCCGATCGCCGCGCTCGTGCTCGCGGCGATGTTGTTCGGCAAGACGTTGATCAGCCGCAGCTGCCCCTCGAACCACTCATAGAGGTTGCAATCGGTCCCCGCGAAGCCGCATTCTCCCGCCGCTTCCACTTCCGGCGCCGCCGGCGCGATCATCGGCACCAGCGCGGTCAGCGCGTCGTTGGCTTCGAAGATCACGTGGCCGAGCGGCGGTGCCAGGGCGGTGCCGGCGTTGGCCCCGGCGTAGAAGATCCGGAACCCTTCGCCGACGCCTTCCGGGCTGCGGTTCGGCGGTTCTTTGGCCACCAGCGCCCGCAGCGTGCCTCCTGCATCCCGTAGGTAGAGGTTCGAGTAGGCATCGCCCCCCAGGCTCGGCGCTTCCGGCGAGAGCGCCGCTTCGGCCTGGTAGTAGACCTCGCGCGAGAGGTCGGCTGAGGTCGCGGTGTAGCCCTGGCCGAAGTTGGTGCCGAACAGCGGCCCACTGAGGCTCTGCGTCGTCCACCCGCTCGCTGAGCGGTTCGAGAGGTACTGGTTCTGCCCCGCCGCCAGCCCGCCTGAGAACGGCTGGCCTCCGTAGAGCACCGCTTCCCCGTCGGGGGCGCTCTGCATCGGCATCATCATGTTGTTGAACCCGGGCAGGCATTGGATGCAGCTGCCGCCCAAGCTCGAGAACGGTTCCGGCGCGAACACCTCTCCCCCTTCTGCGGCGGGGAGACCAGCTCATAGGCGCGGCCGTCGGGCAGCACCGTCGGCGCCGCGAAGGTGGTGAAGGTCCGGTCTTCTCCCACCACGCTCGCCGACCCGTTGCTTGCCGCAAATCGCAGGTGGTAGGTGGTGTTCGGGGCGAGGCCGCTCAGCTGCTGGAAGACTTCCACCGCTTCGGTCCCCGAGCCCAGTTCCCGGGGGACCGCCGGCGCGCTTTCGGCTTCATCGAATTCGCTTTCGTCGAACTGGGCCTCGGTTACGTATTCGACCACGAAGCTGGTCGCCTCGCCGTTGGGGTTGATCGTCCCGCTGGCCCTGGCCCCGGTGCCGGTGATCTGGGAGACCGAGGCGGGCGATACGATCGGACCCAGGGTGGCGAATTCTTCGTCTTCCCCCTCGGCTTGGTCGCTGGTGTTCGCGGCGACCAAGCGGTAGTGGTAGATCGTGCCGGGGTCGAGGTCTGAGATATCCGCGTGCACTGGCACCGGCGAGGTGCCTGCGCCCACTTCGGCGGCGTTGGGGTCCTCGCAGGGGGCGATTTCGCCATAGGCTTCGGTTTCCCCCCATTCGAAGAAGCAATCAGTCAGCGGCACCCCGTTGGGGTTGACGCTGCCGTTTAGGGTCGCTTCTTCGGTACCCAGCCCGCTCGCCGCTTCGGTGATCGGGGTGGGACTGGTCACCGAGGTGAAGACGAAGACGCTGTCCACGCCCGGATCGGCGGCATAGACCGTTTTCAGGGTGTTGTCGACGGCGAGGCCGGCGCCTTCGCCGAGGACACCTTCGCTGATCGTCTCGGTGGGCGGGCAGCCTGCGGAGGGATCCGGCGTGCAGCCGGTTCCGCTCACTTCGCCCGAGGGTTCGAACCCGTAGCGGTCGATCTCGCCGGTCGTACGCACCACGAAGAGCTCACCGGTCGAACGATCGACGGCGATGCCGGCGCTCAATTCTGAAGCGCTGACCCGGCCGAATGGGGGTGCGGTAGCGGCCCCGGTGGAGTCGAGTTTCAGCACCCTGGGGGTGCCTCCAGTAACGAAGAAATTACCGCTCGGATCGACGCCGAGGCCGCCTGGGGAATATGCGCCGGAGACGGCGAGTACTTCATCGAACGTCCCATCCTCATCGAACTGGAAGATCTTGCGGGGGCTAGCCGACCTGAACACATCGAGGGTGCCGGCGGAGTCCACCGCGATCCCGCCGATTTGATCGAAGGCTTCGAAGGGAATACCGCCGCCCGAGAGCTGCCCGCCAACCCCCCAGCTCGAGACCAGGGCGCCGTCGGCTTCGAACTTGGAGACTTTGTTGACGGCGCTATCTACCACGTAGACGTCGCCGTTGGAGAGGCTGGCGGAATTATCGACGGCAACGAAGGTGGGCGTTTGAAAGGCTCCCGGGGAGCTTTCGGAGGTGCCGACGACGCAGCCGATCGTGCAGACATCCACGCCGGGGCCGCCGACGTCGGCGCCGAAGGCGCGGATGAAGGTGCCGTTTGAAGAGAACACCGCGACCCGGTGGTTGCCGGTGTCGCCGACGTAGACGTTGTGGGTGGTCTCGTTGACCGCCAGCCCGCTTCCTGCCGTCCTGTCTCCCAAGTTGGGAGCCACTAGGCTGAGCTGACCGTCGCCGGTGCCGGGCGAGCCGAAGGAGCCATTGGGGACGTAGGCGCCTTGGGCCGAGGCAGCGGGAAGGAAAAGAGCCCCCAGGGCGACTGCCAGCCCGGCCAACACGCAGCGTCGACGGTGCTTCGCCCGTCGCGCGCCCCGCTGCTCTCCCAAGTGTGCTTTGGCCACTCCCATCGTACCCTGGCCGATACCCCTGTGTTCCTCTGGCCAGGGCCAGTGGATCATGATTTCCTCCCGGCGTCAAGGGGCAACGCTTCACCAGTCCCAAAAGTAGGTAGCCGGGGGCTGGCTAGAGAGGGCACTGGGCCGGGCCATCCGGCCCGGCCCAGTGCCGCTTCCGCTTCAACTGCCGAGATGGATCAAGCCACCTTGGCTAGGTTGCGGTTGTTGTGAGGCTGACCGGTTCTTCTGTGGTTTTGCCGTCAGCGTTTGTCATCGACACTGTGATGCTCGCTTCGAATTCGGCGGCCGCAGCCCCGAATTTCAGCGTTTCTTTGGTCATCGCTGTCGTGAACTGCAGTGTGGCGCCGCTATAGCCTGGGCTGACACCCGGCCCAACTCCTGTCGCCATCGCCGTACCGGTTACCTGAATGGTTTTCCCGTTGAGGAAGCAGGCTTTGCCCGGTACGTTTTCGAAGGTGAGTTCGGCGAACGGCGATGCTTTTTCCGGTGTGAATTCAACACCCATTGTGTTTTTTTCCGGTCCCTGCAAGACCCTGGTCATGCTGCTGCCGGTCGTGATGACTGGTTCTTTGAGTTTGCAGAGTTCTTCTTTGGCCCCGTTGAGCGGTTTCGGCATTTTGCAGCCCGAGAAGGTGAGCGTGCCGCCTGCTTTGCCTTCGACTGCCATGCCGCCGTCCGGGCCTGCCGCGATGTTTTTCAGTTTGCCATCCCCGGTCGCGGTCGCGCATGTGATTTCCAGTGCGATCCCGCCCGAGGTGCTTTTGAACAGCGCGTGTTTGGCTTCGGTTGTTTTGTTAGCGGTTTTGGTATTGCTCAACTCGACTGTTGTTTCCGATTCGCCGATTGCCACGTGACCGTAGTCTCCATTACCTGCGCCGACTCCTTCGTCGCAGTGCGCGTCGGCGAAGTCTTCATCGCCTTTGTCTTTCACGCATGTGAACGCTGTTGTGCCGACCGTCGCCGAAGCGCTCTGCACCGCAAAAGCGGAGAACAGAAGCGCGCAAAGCAGCGAGAGGCCGATAACGGCTCTACGTCCGTTCATCTTGATGACTCTCCTTGTGTCGTTCTTTCGTCTTGCCGAGCGCCGACAGGCGCCCGTTCCGGCGCAGCCTCGCATCGCCTCGCGCGATGGTCAAGTTTTTTCTTCCAATGTTTTCTATCTCGGGCGCCGGAAGAAAACGCCCGCCGCAGAGCGGCGGGCGTTTGAGATCCACAAGGCAGAATTGCCGAGCTAGGTTGCGGTTGTTGTCGCCGTGATCGGGTTTTCTGTGGTTTTGCCGTCAGCGTTTGTCATCGATCCTGTAATGGTGGCTTCGATTTCGGCGGCCGCGGCGCCGAATTTCAGCGTTTCTTTGGTCATCGCTGTGGTGAACAGCACTGTCGCGCCGCTCGAGTTGACTTTGCTGTCGGGTCCACGAGCCCCTGTTCCCATCGCCGTGCCGGTGACTTGGATCACTTTGCCGTTGAGGAAGCAGGCTTTGCCGGGGACGTTTTCGAAGGTGAGTTCGGTGAACGGCGATCCTTTTGTCGGTTGTGTTTCGAATCCCATTGTGTTTTTTTCCGGTCCCTGCAGGACCCTGGTCACGCTGCTGCCACTCGTTTTGATCGGCTCTGCGACTTTGCAGAGTTCTTCTTTGGCGCCGTTGACAGGTTTCGGCATTTTGCAGTTCGAGAAGGTGGTCGTACCGTTCGATTCGACCGCCATCCCGCCGTCTGGGCCTACCGCGAGGTTTTTGATGCTGCCCTCTGCCTGCACGGTCGCGCATGTGAATTCCAGCGCGATTCCGCCCGAGGTGCTTTTGAACAGCGCGTGTTTAGCTTCGGTTGTTTTGTTAGCGGTTTTGGCGTTGGTCCCCTCGACTGTTGTTGTCGCTTTGCCGCTTTCGGGGAGTTCTGCGTGACCGAATTTTCCGGTGCCTGGGGTTACCCCTTCGTCGCAGTGCGCGTCGGCGAAGTCTTTATTTCCACCTTCGACGCATGTGAACGCTGTTGTGCCCACCGTCGCCTGAGCGCTCTGTGCCGCGAAAGGGGAGAACAGAAGCGCGCAAAGCAGCGAGAGGCCGATAACGGCTCTACGTCCGTTCATGATGACTCTCCTTAGGTAGTGGCTTTGGCGGGTTTGTCCCGCCTGAAAGGAGGGTCCTGCGAGAGAGCGCTCGGGTCAACTTTTCCCGCCCGATGTTTTCTATCTCGGGGCAAAGAAAACGCCCGCCGCGTGAGCGGCGGGCGTTTTGAGATCCGCGTGAGCTGTACTGCTTGCCCTACGGTTCGCTTGCTCTCACCGCAGCCGCCTGGGCGTCCTGCAGTTTGCCTTCCAGGACCGCTGAGTTTGCCCCGGGTCCGGAGGGAATGCCGAGGATCGCGTCGACCAGCGGGTCGATCAGGAAGGAGAAGATCCCTCCGCATCCGTTCGCTCCCGGTGAGGAGAACGAGTTGTTGACCAGACGTCCACCGCTCAGGGTGATGATCGTGAACGATTCGTTGAACGTCAGTTCGCCGGCAGAGCCGTCCAGTTCGCCATCGACGCCGGTGGTGAAGTCGATCTGGATCGGTGCTTCGTTGGACCCCACGTAGCAGTTGCTACCGAGGATGACGTTGTCGAGCTTGACCTTGACCGGCAGCCCGAGCGCGACGCCTTCTTCGAGGATCAGGTTTTCCGTGCTGAGGCTGATCGAGGTCGCCGGAGCGGCCAGTTCGACCGTCGCTTTTACCCCGGTGAACCCGTTGTTGATGAATTCGTTGAACCATTCCTGCAGCCATTCTGGCCACCATTTCGGCGCGACGATCCCGAGCAGGCCGCCGGGCACCGGCTGCGCCGTTTTCGAGAGGGTGTCGCCGTTCTCGGCGCCGAAGAAGGAGACTTCGGAGCCGGAGCCTTCAAAGCCGCCCTGCAGGGTGACCGGGTTGACCAGCGGCACGGTCTTTTTGCCGACGGTGAAGAAACCGCCGTCTGAGACCGAGAAGACGCAGTCGGTGATCGTTTCCCGGTTCAGCGGGCACTCGGCGAACTGTTTGAATTCGCCGGTCGGGTTATGCGATGCCGCAGATGCAAGCGAGGCGGACGCCAGCACCGCCAGCGCCGTCGCCGTGCTTGCCGCGGCAAGCCTCTTGAAAAACCTCATGCTGTCCTTTCGTCCGTGTTATGAAAAAAGCGCCGGATACGGCTGTGGAAGCCCGCATCCGGCGCTTGACTGCAACTTCAATACCTACCTTGGAGCTATTCGCTCGCTTTAACCGCAGCCGCTTGGGCGTCCTTCAGCGTGCCTTCGAGGATTGCGGTGTTTTTCCCGGAAGCCGATGGGGTCCCGAGAATCGAGTCGACCAGCGGGTCGATGAAGAAGGAGAAGATCCCTCCGCATCCGCTCACCCCCGGCGCCGCGAAGGTGCCGTTGACGAGTTTTCCACCGCTGAGGGTGATGATCGTGAACGCTTCGTTGAACGTCAGTTCGCCGGCGGCGCCTTTCAGCGAGCCGCTGGTCCCGGTCGTAAAGTCGATCTGGACCGGTTTGGAGTTGGACCCGAGGTAGCAGTTGCTACCGAGGATCGCGTTGTCGAGCTTGATCTTGGTCGGCAGCCCGAGCGCGACGCCTTCTTCGAGGATCAGGTTTTCCGTGCTCAGTTTGATCGAGGTCGCCGGAGCGGCCAGTTCGACCGTGGCGGTGACCCCGGTGAACCCTTTGTTGATCTGGTCGTTGAACCAATCCTGGATGAATTTCGGCCACCAGGTCGGCGCTTTGATCCCGAGCAGGCCGCCGGGTACCGGCTGCGGCGTTTTCGAGAGGGTGTTGCCGTTCTCGGCACCGAAGAATTTGACTTCGGAGCCGGAGCCTTCAAAGCCACCCTGCAGGGTGACCGGGTTGACCAGCGGCACGGTCTTTTTGCCGACCGTAAAGGAGCCGCCGTTCGACACCGAGAAGACGCAGTCGGTGATCGTCGCCCGGTTCAGCGGGCACTCGGCGAAGTCTTTGTATTCGCCTTTCGGGTTGTGTGAGGAGGCGAGGGCCGAGGGGGAGAAAACCAAAGCCCCCAGTGCAACCACTATGCCTCCCGATAGAAGCGCCTTGGCGCGGCGCCTTTGCTTCAAGAACCTCATGGTGGTCCTTTCATCTCGTTTTTGACTGGTTAGTCAACCAATTGACTGTGGGAGTGAGCTTGAGTAGGTGGCAATAAGCTGGGTAGTGCAAACTGTGGCGCTGGGGGGGTGGTCTTCGGGTGACCAGTCGGTGAAGAACCGGCGCCTGCTACTTCTTCTTGGAGCAGCTGGTGGCGATCCGCTTGTCGGTCACGCTGGTCTTGTTGTTGTGAGCGGTCATCTTCACGGTGGCGATGTTGGCGACCTTGCAGAGGTTGGCCGAGTTGACGAAGACGCCTTTCTTTCCGCCCTTGAATTCGAAGATCGCCTTCGTTATCGGCGCGTCTGGCAGGGCGGCGAAGGTGGTGCGCACCCGCGAGGATTCCGAGCCCTTCTTGGTCACCGCGTCGACGAAGCCGACCGCGATCACGTGGACCTTGCCGTGCAGGTCGAGGACGACGTCGGGCAGGTCTCGTTCGCCGCCGTTGGCGCGGAAGTAGACCGGGCCTTCGAGCGGGTTCTCGAAGAGCGGGGTGAAGACCCTGGCCTTGCCGAGCACCGAGGCCGGCGGGCAGTTGCCTGCGGCGAACTGGGGCCTGGTGCAGGGGTTGGCGATGTGGTTTTGATCGATGAAGGCGGTCGGCGGCAAGATCACCACGGTGCGGCGGCTGTTGGCCTGCCCCGAGGGCTGGGTGAGCACCGCGTTCAGCGCCGGGTGGCCGCTTCGCCTGGTCGCGCCCTTCATCCGCAGGGAGAGCTTGGGGGTGTAATCGAGGCCCTTGCAGCCGCCGACCTGGAAGCGGTTCCTAAGCGGGGCGAGGGCGCCGGTAGTGGAGATCGCCTCCGCGGTGATCGCCTTTTCTTCGCAGGAGGTCGGGTTGAGGACGTAGCCGGAGCGGTCGATCTTGACCGCGACCTGGCGCACGTCGACCGGGATCCCCTGCAGGATCGTCGGCAGCGGGTCGCTCTTGACCGTCCCCTGGCCGGTTTCCTCGTTGACGTAGAGGGCGGCGCGCACCACCACCGCGCCGAGGTCAAAGGGCCCGGTCACCGCGGGGGTGACGATCGCCAGGCTGAAGGGGGCGCCTTTGTAGGGGCCGGCGAGGTAGACCGAGCCCTGCACGAAGAGCGGGTTGCCCGAGCCCGCACCGACGTTGACGACGCCGATCTGGGAGGCCTGCGGGCAGGAGGGGCTCGCCTTCTCAAGGGCGCCCTGGCCGGGGTTGGAGCGCGCGGCGGCCTGGGCGATCTGCGCCTCGGAGCATTCGGCGACGCCGGTGAAGTTGGCGGCCACCCCCGCCGGCAGGGTGGTGTTCAAGGCGGCGAGGCGCTGGGAGCCGTTTTCGCGGTTGAGGCGCAGGACGAAGGGGGAGTAGGCGCCGGCCAGGGGCATCGCCGTCCCCGCTTCAAAGCTCGGGGCGTGGGGCATCTGCGCTTCAGAGCTGGGACAGCCGCCGCCGGGAGCGCTGGTGATGTGGAGGGGGGCGGAGAGGGAGGCGTCTTGGCCTTCGGGAGCGGTCCAGGGGGTGAGCTGGGCGGTGGTGGCATAGGAACCGCAGGTGGGCGGGGTGGTGAGCGGCGCCCGGGGGCCGCCGAAGAAGTCGAAGTCGAAGTCTTCGACCGGCAGCTGGGGATTGTCTTTGAAGCTCGTGCGCAGCTGCCCCGTGACCGGGTCCGGTTCGACCTTGCCGGCGAGCTTGACGACGACGCCGCTGACCGGGTCATGGAGGGCGATGTAGAGGGCTAGCAGGGAGCCGAAGGGGTTTTCGCTCTGGCGGGCGATGAAGACCGAGCCGGCGACGGGGTGATCGAGCAGTGGCGTTTCGGCGACCACGTTGCCCACCTTGGAGGAGGGCGGGCACTGCGCGGGCTGGGGGCCTTTCAGTTCGATCTGGGCAAGCGAGCAGGCGCCGAGGCCATCGGCGGTGGAGGGGTTTAGGGCAAGGCCCTTGGGCAGGGTGACGACGGCGTCTTTTAGGTGCGCGGTAGCGGTCCCTTCCAGGGTCCCTTCGACGTCTTTACTCAGCTCGTTGTTCTGGGGGAGGTGGAGGCCGAAGTGAAGCCCGGTGGGCGAATCGGAGGCGCTCGTTTCGGGCTGGGCGACGATCGTCGGGTCGAAGTCCGGGCGCTCGCAGCCACTCAGGCCTTCGGGGGTGCCGCCTTCGCCGAGCGATTCGGCGGTCATCGACTGCGGGACCCCCGGTTCCTCCAGCGATTCGACCGTGAAGGTCGTCTGCAACGGCCCGGTGCAGGAGGTGGGCAGGGTGAGGAAGGGAACCGGATCGACGTCAGAGGCGCAGCCGAATTCGATCGATTCGTTGACGATGCACTGGCGATCGTCATCGTGGGCGGGGTCGGCCGGCACCCCCCAGATCGTCTCGGTGGCGCCGAAGATGTCGATGTCGGTGGGAAGGGTGATGTCTGAGACGCTGATCCCGTAGTCGCTGGCGCGCAGCGAGCCTTCCTGGAAGCTGTTGACGCTGGCCAGGGTGAAGCCGATGCTGGCCGCGACGCCTTGGGGCGGGGTCAGGTTGAAGACCGGGATTTCGGTCCCGCTGCCCAGCAGCTGGACGTTGGCGATGCCGACCTGGGTGTTGCCGGGACATTTCGGGGTCTGGCCCTCGAAGTCCGCCGCGGTGCAGCGCGGCACCGCCCGGGGGTTGCCGACCATGCCCGGCGGCAGGTCGGCGACGAAGGCGCTGAGCGTGCCTTCCGGTTCTTCTGCGGTCTGGTTCAAGGCGAAGCTGGCCTGGAATTCATATGGGTGGGTGCCGGCCTGCAGGTTGACCGTGCCGTCGCGATTGAGGGCTGAGGTGGAGAAGCTCGTTATCCCGAAGCCGGCCTGCGCTGCGGCGGGAGCGAGGAGCGCCACGAGGAAGAGCGCGAGGCCGAGACAGGCGCCCAGTTGCCTACGCGCCCTCACTTCTGGCCTCCCCGCTTGTGATTGGCCTGCTTCTTTTTCTTGTGCTTCTTCTTTTTCTTCTTCGGCTTCGCCTTCTTAGCTGGCTGCTGCGGTGGGTTGCCGGGGCCGCTGTTTTCGCCGCTGGCGACACCGCTCAGCGGCGGGGCGATCGGCAGCGGGCCCTTGCAGGCTTCCCCGATGCAGGGCGCCGGGGTTCCCCCTTCGGGGAAGCCGACGACTTCTCCGGGGGTGTGGGGGGCGCGGGCGACGTAGAGGTCGAGCTGACTGTTTTGGTCGGGCGGCAGCAGTTTCTCGCGGGTGACGAAGAAGGCGTCTTTGCCGCTCGGGCTCGAGTCGAGGAACATCGAGTCGTTGCCGCTGTGGCCGCTGGAGATTAGGGAGACGCAGCCGCCCGCTTCTTCGCAGCCGCCGAGTCCCTCCGGCACCCATTGGTAGACGTCGACGACTTTGCCGTTGGTGTCGCGCGAGGCGAGGGCGTCGGCGCTTTCGAAGAACAGCCTTCCTTCGCCTTCTTCGCTCAGGTTGCCCGGCTGGCGGAGGGGGGGGAAGCGCTGAATTCGTTGGGCGATCAGGCTCAGGTTCGAGCGACCCAGCGGCGGCTGCCCGTTCGGGTTGCAGGAGGGGCAGCTGAGGCTGCCCCCATCGTCCGCCGCGTACTCATAGACCTCAAAGCACGGTTCGTTCCCGCAGCGGCCCGGCCCGCCGCTGTTGTCGTACTCGGTCAGCTGCGCTTGCGACATGAAGGCGAGGAAGCGCCCGTCGGGGCTCACCTGCGCGGTCCGGTTCGGCCGCGAGGAGCGCCACGCCCCGTAGCGCCCGACTTCACCAAGCGCGTTGTCGCCCGCCCGCAGCCTGCCGATGAACTCCGGCGCCCCCCCGCTCCACGCGTAGAGGTTGAATTTGCCCGCTTCGGCCTCTTCTTCGTTTTCGTTTTCTTCCCCGCCTGAGAGGACCGCGGTGTCGACGAAGTAGACCCGCGAGAGGTCTTCGCTCGCCCCCAGGATCCCTTCGAAGCCGCCCAGCCCCCCGGCCAGGTCCGGGCCCTCTTCATAGGCGGTTTCGGTTCCGTTCAACTCATAGAGCTGCCCGTCTGAGAGCAGTACCGAGGTGCCGTCCGCCGAGGCGGTCAGGAAACAGACCCTTTCGTCCGGCGCGACGCTTTCTTTGCATTTGCCCGGGCCGGGGATTTCCAGCGTCTCGGTCCCGTCGACGCGGACGAAGACCTGGCCGCTTCCTTCCTCGCTCCAGAAGATCCGCCGCCCGTCGTCGGAGATCGCCTGCTCGACGTTGGGGGCGACAGCGGAGGAGCTCAGCAGCAGCCGCCCCGAGCCGATCGCCGCGCTCGTGCTCGCCGCGATGTTGTTCGGCAAGACGTTGATGAGCCGCAGCGCCCCGTCGAACCACTCATAGAGGTTGCAATCGGTCCCCGCGAAGCTGCACAGCCCCGGCGCTTCCACTTCCGGCGCCGCCGGCGCGCTCGCCACCGCCGCGGTCAACGCGTCGTTGGCTTCGAAGATCACGTGGCCGAGCGGCGGTGCCAGGGCGGTGCCGGCGTTGGCCCCGGCGTAGAAGATCCGGAACCCTTCGCCGGCGGTTTCCGATGGGGAGCCCGGAACGCGGTTCGGCGGTTCTTTGGTCACCAGCGCCCGCAGCGTGCCGCCTTCTTCGCGCAGGTAGAGGTTCGCGTAGGCATCGCCCCCCAGGCTCGGCGCTTCCGGCGAGAGCGCCGCTTCGGCCTGGTAGTAGACCTCGCGCGAGAGGTCGGTCGAGGTCGCGACGTAGCCCTGGCCGCCGTTGGTGCCGAACAGCGGCCCGCTGCGGCTCTGCGTCGTCCAGCCGCTCGCTGAGCGGTTCGAGAGGTACTGGTTCGGTCCCGAGGCAATGCCGCCCGAGAACGGCTGGCCCATGTAGAGCACCGCTTCTCCGTCGGGGGCGCTCTGCATCGGCATCATCCAGTTGTTGAACCCAGGCAGGCATTGGCTGCAGCTGCCGCCCAGGCTCGAAAGCGGTTCCGGCGCGAACACCTCCCCCGTCTTCTGCGCCGGGGAGACCAGCTCATAGGCGCGCCCGTCGGGCAGCACCGTCGGCGCCGCGAAGGTGGTGAAGGTCCGGTCTTCTCCCACCACGCTCGCCGACCCGTTGCTTGCCGCAAATCGCAGGTGGTAGGTGGTGTTCGGGGCGAGGCCGCTCAGCTGCTGGAAGACTTCCACCGCTTCGGTCCCCGAGCCCAGTTCCCGGGGGACCGCCGGCGCGCTTTCGGCTTCATCGAATTCGCTTTCGTCGAACTGGGCCTCGGTTACGTATTCGACCACGAAGCTGGTCGCCTCGCCGTTGGGGTTGATCGTCCCGCTGGCCCTGGCCCCGGTGCCGGTGATCTGGGAGACCGAGGCGGGCGATACGATCGGACCCAGGGTGGCGAATTCTTCGTCTTCCCCCTCGGCTTGGTCGCTGGTGTTCGCGGCGACCAAGCGGTAGTGGTAGATCGTGCCGGGGTCGAGGTCTGAGATATCCGCGTGCACTGGCACCGGCGAAGTGCCTGACCCCACTTCGGTGGCGTTGGGGTCCTCGCAGGGGGCGATTTCCCCGTGTGGGTCTTCGCCTTCCTCGTATTCGACGGTGTCGTATTCGAAGAAGCATTGGGTCAGCGGCACCCCGTTGGGGTTGACGCTGCCGTTCAGGGTCGCTTCTTCGGTCCCCAGCCCGCTCGCCGCTTCGGTGATCGGGGTGGGGGTCGTCACCGAGGTGAAGATGAAGACGCTGTCCACGCCCGGGTCGGCGGCGTAGACCGTTTTCAGGGTGCTGTCGACGGCGAGGCCGCCGCCGGCGCCGAGGACGCCTTCGCTGATCGTCTCGGTGGGGGGGCAGCCTTCGAAGGGAGCGGGAGCCGGGGTGCAGCCGGTTCCGCTCACTTCGCCCGAGAGTTCGAATTCGTAGCGGTTGATCGAGCCATCCGTGAGCACCACGAAGAGCTCCCCGGTCGAGCGGTAGACGGCGAGGCCGGCGCTCGATTCCGGAGCGCTGACCCGGCCGAAGGGGGGTGCGGTATCGGCCCCGCTGGGGTCGAGTTTCTGCACCCTAGGGGTTCCGTTGGTCTTGAAGAAGTTGCCGCTCGGATCGACGGCGAAGCCGCCGGGGGAAGATGGGCTAGTAACTTCGAGTTCCGCGCTGAAGGTTCCATCCTCGTCGAACTGGAAGATCAGTGGAGGTTCAAACCTGAACACGTCGAGGGTGCCGGCGGAGTCCACCGCGATCCCTCCGATTTCCCCGAACGGCCCTTCGGTCGCGGTCGAGCCGTCGAGCTGCCCGCCGGACCCCCAGCTGGCGATCAGGGTGCCGTCGGCTTCGAACTTGGAGACCACGTCGTCGGTGGCCGTGGTCCTGCTGTTGACCACGTAGACGTCGCCGTTGGAGGGACTGGGGGAGTTGTTGACGGCGACGAAGGTGGGGGTTTCGAAGGACCCTGGCGAGGTCCCAGAGGTGCCGGCGACACACCCGATCGAGCAGACATCGATGCCGGAACCGCCGACGTCGGCGCCGAAGGCACCGATGAAGTCGCCGTCTGAGGCGAACACGGTGACCCGGCGGTTGCCGGTGTCGCCGACGTAGACGTTGTGGGTGGTCTCGTTGACCGCCAGCCCACTTCCGGCGGTTATCGGCGGCGCCGAGAGGTTGGGAGCCACCAGGTTGAGTTGCGCGTCCCCCGCGCCGGGGGAGCCGAAGGAACCATTGGGGACATAGGCGCCCGAGGCCGAGGCGGCGGGAAGGAAAAGTGCTCCCGCGCCCACCACCAGCCCGATCAAAAGACCGAGCGAGCTCTCCCTCGCCCGCTGCGCTCCACGCTCCCTCTGCTTCGGCAACCTCGCCTGCCTCTCCTCTTAATAACCTGCTTGCTTGGTCCCCGGCTTTCCCCTCAATCCGTGATCCACTGGGCATGGGCCATTGGGTACATAGCGGTATTGCTCAGGGTACGATGGCAAATGGCCCAAGCCCAGTGGATCACGGATTCCTCCGGCCGTCAAGGGGCGGTGCATCACCAGTCCCAAAAGTAGGTAGCCGAGGGCTCGCAGAGAAAGCACTGGGCCGGGCCATCCCGGCCCGGCCCAGTCCGCTTCCGCTTCAACTAGCGAGATGGATCAACCACCTTGGCTAGGTTGCGGTTGTTGTGAGGGTGATCGGGTTTTCTGTGGTTTTTTTGTCTACTTCGTTTGTCATCGACACTGTGATGCTGGCTTCGAATTCGGCAGCCGCAGCTCCGAATTTCAGCGTTTCTTTGGTCATCGCTGTGGTGAACAGCAGTGTCCCTCCGCTTGAGTTGACACTGTTGCTCGGCCCACGCGCCCCTGTCGCCATCGCCGTACCGGTGACGGGGATAACTTTACCGGCAAGGAAGCAGGCTTTGCCCGGGATGTTTTCGAAGGCAAGTTCGACGAACGCCTGCGCTTTTTCTTCTTTCACTGTCGGTTTAAATTCAACACCCATTGTGTTTTTTTCCGGTCCCTGCAGAACTCTGGTGATACTGCTGCCGGTCGTTTTAATCGGCTCTGCAACTTTGCAGAGTTCTTCTTTTCCTGCGTTTACAGGTTTAGGCATTTTGCAGCCGGAGAAGTTGAGAGTGCCGCCTTCTTTGCCTTCGACAGCCATCCCGCCGTCTGGGCCTTTGGCGATGTTTTTCAGGCTGGCTTCTCCCTGCGCGGTCGTGCATGTGATTTCAATTGCGATTCCGCCCGAGGTGCTTTTGAAAAGGGCATGTTTGGCTTCGGTTGTTTTGTTGGCGGTTTTGGCGTTGGTCAACTCGACCAATGTTGTCGATTCCCCGATTGCGACGTGACCGAAGCCTCCCCCGGCTTTCGGTTCGTCGCAGTGGGCGTCGGCGAAGTCTTTTTCGCCCCCGCCCGACACGCATGTGAACGCTGTTGTGCCGACCGTCGCCGAAGCGCTCTGCACCGCAAAAGCGGAGAACAGAAGCGCGCAAAGCAGCGAGAGGCCGATAACGGCTCTACGTCCGTTCATCTTGATGACTCTCCTTCTTGTCGTTCTTGGCCGCGGGCACCTCCCGCGCTCAGTCGCTCGAAAGGTGCCGCGACAGGTCTGGCCGGGTGCCCGGCAGGCACCCATCCCAGTTCAGCCTCGCACTGCGCAGCTAAATGGTCAAGTTTTTTACCGCCATGTTTTCTATCTCTGCTGCGGGAGACCAGCCCCCGCAGCAGAGATAGGCGAGAGTAGGCTCTGGCTAGGTCGCGGTTGTTGTGAGGGTGACTGGGTTTTCTGTGGTTTTGCCGTCTGCGTTTGTCATCGACACTGTGACCGTGCCTTCCAGTTCGGCAGCCGCAGCCCCGAATTTCAGCGTTTCTTTGGTCATCGCTGTGGTGAGTTGCACTGTGGCGCCGCTATAGCTTGGGCTGACACCGGGCCCAACTCCTGTCGCCATTATCGTACCCGTCACACCGACGGCTTTCCCATTGAGGAAGCAGGCTTTGCCCGACACGTTTTCAAAGGTGAGTTCGGCAAACGGCGATTCTTTTTCCGGTTTGAATTCAACACCCATTGTGTTTTTTTCCGGTCCCTGTAGGACTCTGGTGATGCTGCTGCCGGTCGCGGTGATCGGCTCTTTGACTTTGCAGAGTTCTTCTTTTGCCCCGTTGAGCGGTTTCGGCATTTTGCAGCCCGAGAGGGTGATGACGCCGCCTGCTTTGCCTTCGACTGCCATGCCGCCGTCTGGGCCTGCCGCGATGTTCTTCAGTTTGCCCTCTCCGGTCGCGGTCGCGCATGTAATTTCCAGTGCGATCCCGCCCGAGGTGCTTTTGAAGATCGCGTGTTTGGCTTCGGTTGTTTTGTTGGCGGTTTTGGTGTTGCTCACCTCGACTGTTGTTTCTTCTTCCCCGATTGCCACGTGACCGTAGTCCCCATTACCTGCGCCGATTCCTTCGTCGCAGTGCGCGTCGGCGAAGTCTTCATTGCCTTTGTCTTTCACGCATGTGAACGCTGTTGTGCCCACCGTTGCCGAAGCGCTCTGCACCGCAAAAGCGGAGAACAGAAGCGCGCAAAGCAGCGAGAGGCCGATAACGGCTCTACGTCCGTTCATCTTGATGACTCTCCTTTGTGTTTGTTTATGGCGGGATCACCCGCCTGGGAGGAGAGTTCCACGCGATGGTCAGTTGGGTCAATAATCGCTAGGAGTACCACTCGGCATCACAACTTTTAGGCGGCAGGTCGTCCGTGACAGCCGGCCGTGGCCATCGCCCGATCGCCTAAGTCTCTGCTGTGGGGGCCGGGCCCCCACAGCAGAGGTATTGGCAATTAGCTTGCAGTTGTTGTGAGGGTGACTGGGTTTTCTGTGGTTTTGCCGTCTGCGTTTGTCATCGACACTGTGACCGTGCCTTCCAGTTCGGCAGCCGCAGCCCCGAATTTCAGCGTTTCTTTGGTCATCGCTGTGGTGAGTAGCACTGTGGCGCCGCTCGAGTTGACTTTGGTGTCGGGCCCGCGAGCGCCTGTCGCCATCATCGTACCGGTGACGGGAACAACTTTACCGCTGAGGAAGCAGGCTTTGCCCGGAACGTTTTCGAAGCTGAGTTCGGTGAACGGCTGCGCTTTTTCTTCTTTCACTGTCGGTTTGAATTCAACGCCCATTGTGTTTTTTTCCGGTCCCTGTAGGACTCTGGTGATGCTGCTGCCGGTCGCGGTGATCGGCTCTTTGACTTTGCAGAGTTCTTCTTTTCCTGCGTTGACCGGTTTAGGCATTTTGCAGTTCGAGAGGGTGATGGTGCCACTTTCACCGCCTTCGACCGCCATCCCGCCGTCTGGGCCTTTAGCGATATTTTTCATGCTGCCGGTTCCTTGCACGGTCGCGCATGTGATTTCCAGTGCGATCCCGCCTGAGGTGCTTTTGAAAATCGCGTGTTTGGCTTCGGTTGTTTTGTTGGCGGTTTTGGCGTTGGTCAACTCGATACTTGTTGTCGATTCCCCGATTGCGACGTGACCGAAGCCTCCCCCGGCTTTCGGTTCGTCGCAGTGCGCGTCGGCGAAGTCTTTTTCGCCGCCGCCTTCCACGCATGTGAACGCTGTTGTGCCTACCGTTGCCGAGGCGCTCTGGGCCGCGAAGGCGGAGAACAGGAGTGCGCAAAGCAGCGAGAGGCCGATAACGGCTCTACGTCCGTTCATCTTGATGACTCTCCTTTGTGTTTGTTTATGGCGGGATCACCCGCCTGGGAGGAGAGTTCCACGCGATGGTCAGTTGGGTCAATAATCCCTAGGAGTTACTGCTCGGCATCACAACTTTTAGGCGGCAGGTCGTCTGTGACAGCCGGCCGTGGCCATGGCCCGATCGCCTAAGTCTCTGCTGTGGGGGCCGGGCCCCCACAGCAGGTATTGGCAATTAGGTTTCGGTTGTTGTGAGGGTGACCGGGTTTTCTGTGGTTTTGCCGTCTTTGTTTGTCATCGACACTGTGATCGTGGCTTCCAATTCGGCAGTCGCAGCCCCGAATTTCAGCGTTTCTTTGGTCATCGCTGTGGTGAACAGCAGTGTCCCGCCGCTCGAGTTGACGCTGTTGCTGGGTCCGCGAGCGCCTGTCGCCATCGCCGTGCCGGTGACTGCAACGGTTTTGCCGTTGAGGAAGCAGGCTTTCCCCGCGATGCTTGAGAAATTGAGTTCGGAGAACGGCGCTTCTTTTTCCGGTTTGAGTTCGGTGCCCATTGTGTTTTTTTCCGGTCCCTGTAGGACCCTGGTCATGCTGTTGCCGCCTACAACAATCGGCTCTGCGACTTTGCAGAGTTCTTCTTTTGCCCCGTTGATCGGTTTCGGCATTTTGCAGCCCGAAATGGTAATAGTACCTCCAGCCGCGCCTTCGACCGCCATTCCCCCATCTGGGCCTTTGGCGATGTTTTTCAGGCTGCCCTCTCCTCCCGCGGTCGTGCATGTAACTTCCAGTGCGATTCCGCCGGAGGTGCTTTTGAAAAGCGCGTGTTTGGCTTCGGTTGTTTTGTTGGCGGTTTTGGCGTTGGTCACCTCGACTGTTGTTGCTTCTTCCCCGATTGCGACGTGACCGAAGCCTCCTCCGGCTTTCGGTTCGTCGCAATGCGCGTCGGCGAAGTCTTCACTGCCGCCGCCTTTGACGCATGTGAACGCTGTTGTGCCCACCGTTGCCGAGGCGCTCTGTGCCGCAAAGGCGGAGAACAGGAGTGCGCAAAGCAGCGAGAGGCCGATAACGGCTCTACGTCCGTTCATCTTGATGACTCTCCTTTGTGTTTGTTTATGGCGGGATCACCCGCCTGGGAGGAGAGTTCCACGCGATGGCCAGCGAGGTCAATTTTTGCCAGGAGTTACTGTTCCCAGCAAAGTAGTTCACTTTTGCCAGGTAGCTTTGTGACTACTTGCTCTTGTCCTGCAGTAGCTGAGTTCGCTCAAACGGCAGCGAGGTCTCGGCCAGC
The DNA here is from genome assembly GCA_963799835.1 of uncultured Solirubrobacterales bacterium. Taxonomy (GTDB): domain Bacteria; phylum Actinomycetota; class Thermoleophilia; order Solirubrobacterales; family 70-9; genus VAYN01. The sequence continues at coordinate 1,153,992 of CAWCYE010000002.1, read as the reverse complement.
CACCGGCCGGCGAGCGGTGACGACAACTGGCGTTCCGTCCCTGGGCGAGAGAGTGATGTTGCGGCGGCCCGTGCTCTCGGGGGCTGGGCTGCTCTTGCGAAGGTCGCAGCGGGTGAGGACCTCGCGCAGGACGATTCGCATCTCGAACTCGGCAAAGGAAGCGCCGAGGCAGCGGCGGACGCCGCCGCCAAAGGGAATCCAGGCATAGGTGTCGGGACTGTCCGCTAGGAAGCGCTCGGGTTTGAAGGCGAAGGGTTCGGGATAGACGTCTGCGCGGGTGTGAGTGAGCCAGATCGCCGGAGTGACGTCGGTCCCGGGCGGCAGGGTGAGGCCGTTGACGCTCATCTCCTTGGAGAGGCGACGGCCGGCAAGCGGGACCACGGGGCGCAGGCGGAGGGACTCGGTGATCGTCGCCCGTAGGTAATCCTCTTCCCCGGCCTCAAGGGAGTCGCGTAGGCGCTTCAGCGCACCCTGGTGGCGGAGCAGTAGGTCGAAGGTCCAGGCGAGCGCCGTCGCGGTGGTCTCGTGTCCGGCGAGCAGCAGGGTCATCAGCTGGTCACGCAGCTCGGTGTCGCTCATTCGCTCGCCGTCTTCGAACTCGGCCAGCATCAACATCGAGAGGATGTCGTCGCGATCCTCGAGATCGGGCTTTTCGCGGTGCTCGAGGATCTCCGCGTAGAGGAGCTCGTCGACTGCCTTCAGCTGGCCTTCGAACCTTGCCCACGGCCCACGGCCCCCGAAGCGCCGGGTTGCTAGGCCGACCAGCTGCGCACGTGGGGAGGCCGTTTCCTGCAGCACCGTGGCGAGCATCTCTCGCAAGCGCTCTAGGCGCGGGCCCTCGGAGACGCCGAAGACTGCCCGCAGGATGATCTCCAGGGTGACCGACTGCATCCGCGAGTGGATCGGGAACTCCTCATGCAGTAGCCAGGAATCGATCTCGGCGCTGACGATCTCCTGCATCGCCGCTTCGTAGGAGCGCATCCGCTCGCCGTGGAAGGCCGGCAGCATCAGCTTGCGGCGGGCGAGGTGTTCGGTGCCTTCCTGGAGGAGCAGTGAGCGCGATCCCAGGATCGGTTCCAGGACGATCTCGCGGCCGGCCGGCAACCCGTGGGAGCGCTCCATATAGAGAGCCTTGACCGCGGCGGGGTCGGAGATCATCACCATCGGGCGCTCGAAGCCGATGAAACGAAGGCTGAAGGAGTCCCCGTAGCGTTCGCGGCATTCCTGCATGAATGCCAGGGGCCGAAACGCCCACCGCAGCGTCTGCATGAGCGGGTTGCTGCTCGGTTCCGGCGGCAGCGTCATTTGCCTGGATAGCATGGCAGGCCATGACTGCCCTCGCGGATCTGAAGCTCCACTCCTCCGGCAAGGTGCGCGAGATCTACGAGTGGGGGGACGACCTGCTGATGGTCGCCTCCGACCGAATCTCGATCTACGACGTGGTGATGCCGACCCCGGTCCCTGACAAGGGCAAGGTGCTGAACCGGATGTCGGAATTCTGGTTCGGGCTGACCGAGGACATCGTCCCCAACCACTTCCTCTCCGACGACGTGCCCGAGGACGTAAGCGAGCGGGCAATGCGGGTGAGGCGGCTGGAGATGTACCCGGTTGAGTGCGTGGTCCGCGGCTACCTCTCCGGGTCGGGATGGAAGGAATACCGCGATCACGGGGCGGTCTGCGGGATCGAGCTGCCGGCGGGGCTGATCGAGTCCGACAAGCTGCCGGAGCCGATCTTCACCCCCGCGACCAAGGCCGAGATCGGCGACCACGACGAGAACGTCGACTTCGAGCGCGCGGCCGAGATCGTCGGCGACCGGGCACTGATGGAAGAGCTGCGGCGAGTATCGGTCGAGGTCTACCGGCGGGGCTCCGAGCACGCCGCCGAGCACGGCATCATCCTCGCCGACACCAAGTTCGAGTTCGGCCGCCACGCCGGCGCCGAGATCGTTCTCGGCGACGAGGTGCTGACCCCCGACTCCTCGCGCTTTTGGCCCGCCGACCGCTACGAGCCCGGCGTGACGCCACCGTCCTTCGACAAGCAGTTCGTCCGCGACTGGGCCAACGAGACCGGCTGGGACCACACCCCGCCGGCACCGGAGCTGCCGCCCGACGTGATCGAGCAGACCCGAGGCAAATACGTCGAGGCCTTCGAGCGAATCACGCGAACGTCGTTCTGATGGCGAAAGCCAGGCTGCTCATCAGCGCATAGAGGTCGGCTCGTAGACGCAGCATCAAGTTGGTGGGAGAAGCGTTTTCGGCCATGCTCGTACGAATGTCGGGACGTACCACTGCGAGCGAGGTCTGAATGTCACCCCACCCAAATAGATCGTGGCAGGCAATTGTTGGAGTAGTCGTAGGGATCCTCGTCGCAACGACCGCGTCTTGCGGCGAGGATGAGGGGGCACCGATCACGGCGCTGGCACGATCGCTTGTTGCGTTGGAGCGGCGCCCATTGCCGCCGCATCTGACCAAACGGCCTTCGCGCCTAGCACGCCTACTGGCCCTAAAACCGGCGGACGTCGGGAACGGCGCAAAGAACACCCCCAACCCGCCACCAGCCACCATACCCGTCGCCTGCGATGTCAGACGGTCCCTTTTGACCGAGGCGGTCGCACATGCGGCGACTCGGCTACTGCAGGTTGGAACCGCCACCTTCTCGGGAATCGTTGGCGTATACGCCAGCCGCGAGCCAGCAAGCCGGGCATATTCGGCGCTCACCGCCAGTCGACAGGGGGACTGTTACACCCGGCTTGTTCGGGCGGAGATTCGAAAGCAAGCGGTACCGAGCCGCCCTTCGACGCTGGTCGAAAAGCGCCTTACTCAACCCGCAGACGCCACGGTCTATGAGGTAGCGACGACCGCGGTAACCGCGGTCGGAGAAGTAGAGGTGTCCGCCAAGATCGCCGTTCTTCGAGAGGGTTCCAGTCTCTTTCTGACGATCTCCAGCGTCGTCGGTCTGAGAGATACCTTTGACCTGTTGAACGTAACCGCCGACGCCGTGATAAATCGCTATCGCGCTCTGCTGACGACCGACACGCCCTGACCGCAATTCGGACATACCAATGTCGTTTCATCAACCGGTGCGAGGTCGCTCTCCGGACCCTTGGCATGGGGGCCTTTCCGAGAGCGTAGCTCCAAGCGAAGATCGGCCACGGAGAGCTTCTTCTCAGTTGCCAGGTCGAGCCACCTTTCCTGCTGGTCGTGCTCCAACGCAGCTACGGTCTCATGGTGACTCCATGACAACTTCTCCCGACGTCGGGAGAAGTCGAACCTGGACGCAACGTAGACCATGTTCATCAGGGTTTGGGGGTCGTAGCCGGTTATCGCGGCTGCTCGCGCGTATCGTTCGCCAAACCGTGCATTGCCGTACCGGATCCAATCGGCGAGCCACCACTGACTGCAACGTCCAATCGCCCCGAGGCTTCGGCCGGCGGCAACCCACTCCGTAAGGTCCATCTCCCTGCTCGCCGTCCACGCCACAGGGGTGATCGTCGCAGTCCTGCGTTTCCTCGCCGGGGTGGCGGTTCTTGCGGCCAGCACAGAAGTCATGCTGCCCGACGATAGAGCCCGCTCATTGGCTGGCGCCACACCGATTTGCGGTAGTCAGGAGTCCGGACTCAGGCGTTCGCCTCGGTTCGATCCACGAGTTCGCGGAATTCCAGGGCCACTTTTAACTCCGCATGGCAAGTGTGAAGATGGCGACCGAGTTGTTCCTCGACTTTACGCAGGTGACGCTGGACCGTAGAGCGATCGATCCCAAGGATCGCGGAGGTCGATGCCGCATTGAACCCGGTGGCGAGATAGGTTCGAAGCGTCCTACACAGCGCCATTTTGGAATCGTGGTCGTCCAAAGGACGCAGGTAGGTCTCCAGTAGGGACTCCGCAAGCGCTTGGTCACGGAGCAGCGCCGCCAACAACAGGACATTGCTGCTCCGCGTAAGTCTTTGCGGTCTGCGCAGCATGACGCGGAGGGCTGCCTGCGCCTCGTGATGGGTCAGGCGCCATCCATCGATTCCCCTGTGGGGCTCCCCGACTGCAAACGAGACGTCATCTGGAGCTTGAGTCGCAAGGAAGCATTCGACATCCGCAACCGCAAGAGGATGACGGCCTCCCATCCACGCCCAAACGATCCCGTCGACCCGAGGAACACTCAGGGCCATCCGGTCGAGTCCGGAAGCCATTAGCCGCACAGCCTCGCCGGCCCTTCCACCTTTGAGAATCACTCCCAGGTGCCAGGCATCGAACCGGTAGTTGAGGTCATCGACCTCCAGGATGCCTTCATCGGCGAGCAGATGCTCAACTCGTTCGGCGACGAGTACTGCCGACGGACGTGTACCTGATGACAACTGATCTCCTCACCCTATGACCGCTGAGTCGGACGACATGATTAGCCTAAAGATCTCTAACAATCAAAATTGGTGCCTGCAACGTGCAACTCGGTGGGAACGGAGGGATCCAGCCCACTTCGTGCCCCATATTGAGGTAGCGGTGGGCTACCAAGGTCACCTAGGTTTGGGATCACTCAGCGGATTTTGAGGGATACCGACTGTTTCTCGCCATGCCTACGCGATCAAATGACGTACAACCGTACATACGTCCACTGGAGGGTCCTTTGGCCCGCTGGCAACTGAAGCGCGTGCCAGGTCAGGTTTCGGCTGTCGCCTGGATCCCCAAGGAAGACCTCGATCCGCGGGAATGGGCGGCAATCGGTCGGCGGTTCGGGATGATCGGCCGCTGCAGCCAGTGGTGGATCGGCGATTGGATTCGCTACGGTACCCAGAAGTGGGGTGAAAAGTACGTTCAGGCCGCACGCATAACGGGCTACGATGTAGCCAGTCTCCGCAACATCGCGTGGGTCGCCTCACAGTTCGAGTTGTCACTACGTAGTGACAATCTCAGCTGGAGTCACCACGCCCTGCTCGCTCCCCTCGAGATCGACGAGAAAGTGTACTGGCTGAAGCGAGCCAACGCCGAGCGGCTCTCCGTTGCCGACCTGCGAATCGAGCTGCGAGCAGCCCGGTCAGGAGAGAAGCGCGAGCAGTCGCTGCTAGGCAAACCCGCAGGGGACGACCTCAACACGACTGTGTGCCCCGAATGTGGTCACCAGTTCCACCCGGCGGGCGATGGATGCGTATGACGGTTCTCACCCCTCGGAGTCCGCGCACAACCGTGGAGGAGTTGGCGGGCGGCAAGGGGCGCGGCCTCTTCGAGCTCACCGCCCATGGGGTATCGGTTCCCCCCTGGGCCGTCGTGGGGCAGAACGTTCTGCGCCGTTTCCGCTCTGCGGCGGATCTCGATGCGGTCGTGGAGCATGAGATGAGAGACCTCACGGCGAAGTCCCCCGAGGAGGAGCTCGAGGGTGCGGCCGGCCGGATCGGCGCTGCGATCGCCGGGACGAGCATCGACGCCGTTACCGAGGCGGTGGTGGTCAACGCCTACGCCGAGGTAGGCGAGGGCGCAGTGGCGGTTCGCTCCTCGGCGGTCGGCGAGGACAGCGCCCGGTTCTCCTTCGCGGGGCAGCATGCGACGGTCCTGAACGTGGTCGGGCTCAATGCCGTCATCGCAGCTGTGAAGGAATGCTGGGCGTCCGCCTGGTCTGCTCCGGCCCTGCGGTACCGCCTCTTGAATGGCCTGACGCTGCGCAGAACCGAGATGGCTGTCGTAGTCCAGAGGATCGTCGCCGCCGAGAAGAGCGGCGTGCTGTTCACTGTCAATCCAGTCACCGGCAGCGACGATGAGCTCTTCATCAGCGCCTCGTACGGCCTCGGGGAGGCAGTGGTCTCAGGGAGGGTCGACCCAGATACTGTCGTCCTGGAGCGGTCTAGCGGAGCGGTGCGAAAGACGACGCTCGGCGCCAAGGAGGAGCGGCTCGATCCGCGGCCGGGTGGCGGTTGCGAGACTCGCGCTGTTTCCGCAGCCGAACGCACAGTGCAGGTCCTCTCCGCGGCAGAGCTGGACGAGCTGCACCGCCAGGGCACGATGCTGGAGGACCTGATGGGCGGTCCACAGGACGTCGAGTGGGCCCTGGCCGACGGCCGGATATGGATCCTGCAGAGTCGGCCGGTGACGGGGTGTGCGCCTGAGGGGGGCGGGGAACTTCGCCTCTGGGACAACTCGAACATCATCGAGAGCTACGGCGAGATCGTTGCGCCCCTCACCTATAGCTTCGCCAAATACGTATATCACCGGGTCTACCGTGAGTACTGCGAGCTGCTTGGGGTGCCAACGCGTCAACTCGCGGCGATGGAGGAGTGGCTTCCGTATCTCCTCGGTTACTTCGACGGCCGCGTGTACTACAACCTCCTGCACTGGTACCGCCTTATGAGGCTGATTCCGTTTTATGGAGTCAACCGTCGCGTGCTGGAGATATCGATTGGCGCCGAACCGCTCGATGAGGAGCTCGCCGCCCGCCAGCAGCCGTTTGTCTTCCGCAACCGAATCGAAGGAGCATTCGTCAGGACCCGTGTCGCGTTTCACTTCTTTCGACACTTCGCCACGATCCATCGTCTCGTCGACGGCTTTATTGATCATTTCTATCGCGTCTACAACGAACTGGATGCAATCGAGTACCCCGGGCGCGAAGCGCACGAGCTCTACTCCATGTTCGTGGACATGGAGCGGCGACTGCTGGTTCGTTGGGGCCGGATGATCGCGCTCGAAGCGTCGGTTGGACTCTCGTTCGGAGCGCTCTACGCGTTGACGCGGCGGTGGCTGCCGGGGGCGCCTGAATGGTTTCTCTATGACGCGGTGAAAGCCTCGCCGGACATCGAGTCCATCGAGCAGTTGCGGCGCCTCGACCAGATCGCGGAGACGATCATCGCCGACCCCGCCCTCTGCAAGCAAGTGCGGACGTTGGCACCGGAACGGCTCGACGACGTCCTTCGCACGGCGGTGGCAAATCCACATCGGGCCGTGGCGCAGCAGGTAGACGCCTACCTCGACGAGTTCGGCTACCGCAACGCGAACGAGTTGAAGCTCGAGGAGCCGGACCTGCGCGAGGATCGGACGACTTTTTTCACGCTGCTGAAGGGGGCGGTCGCTCGAGTCGAAGCCGACGTCGCGGCGGCGCGCGAGGAGAGGCCCAGCGCCGACGGGTACCTGGACGATCACCTTCGCGGTTGGCGGCGGTTCGTCTATGAGCTGGTGCGGCGGCGTGTTCAGCGCTGTCTCGCCGACCGTGAGCGGGTGCGATTCTGCCGCACTCGGATCTTCGGCCTCACGCGACGGATGTTCCGGGCGGCGGGAGAGGACCTGGTACTAAGCGGAGCCCTTGAAAAGGCCGGTGACATCTTCTACCTCCGGCTCGAGGAGCTGCGCGGCTGCTTTGAGGGCACCATCGCCCACCGGGAGCTGAGGCCGCTCGTCGCTCTGCGCAAGGAGCAGGAGGAGGGCAATCGGCACCGTGAGGTGCCGCCACGCTTCCTGACCAGGGGTGGCGTCTACTGGGGGGCGTTGGACCAGGCCTGGGCAGCCCCCCAGGGCCCTCGTTTTTCCAACGGCAGGCTGCGGGGCACCCCCTGCAGTCCCGGCGTCGCCAGCGGCGAAGCCCAGGTTGTGGAGCGGCCGGTTGACGTGGAAGGAGGCGTATTGGTCGCCTATCGCACCGACCCTGGCTGGGTCAGCGTCCTGCCCTCCGCCTCGGCGCTGCTGATCGAGCGCGGCAGTCCCCTGACCCACGTCGCGATCGTGGCCCGGGAGCTGCGAATTCCGACCATCGTCCAGATCCCCGAACTCACTCGTCGGATTCGCAGCGGCATGGAGGTCAGGGTCGACGGCGGCACCGGAACGATTGAACTGGCCGGCCAGGTAGAGGAGTAGGGGATGGGAGACGAAGCCGAGCGCAGGAAGGATCTCCGGAGGCGAGTTTGGCAGTACCACGAGGTATCGCTCGAGCAAGTGCTCAGCGAGATCGAGTACCTGCGCGACGCCGGCGACTCGGTGATCGCCGGCGGCTCCCTCCCATACGGGCTCGGTAACCAGCTCAGCGACCTGGATCTGCTCATCGCCGGCCCCACCACGATTGAGTCCTCGCGAGTCCCGCTCCAGCATTTCGTCGGCTCGCTGCGGGTCGACGTCTGGAAGCTCGCCCAGGGGCTGATCGAGGAGACCTTCGACCGCGCCGAAAAAGCGCTCGCAAAGAAGATGGCACTGCACGGTTCTTTCGGTGACGTTGACCACGAGACTGACCTGAAGCTGTTGCACCGAGTCGCCTTCGGCGTCGTCCTCGCTGGGGAGGGACTCGAGCCACCGGAGGGACGTGACTACTGTGCTGTGGCATCGCGCCTGGTCGTCCGCGAGTACGCCGAGCGAATGCGGGCCTCAGCCCTGGTGGCACAGCTGGCGCTTCGGGCCGACCGCCCGGTCGCCGCCTTGATCAACGCTCGCCAGGCAGTCGAGGAGGCTCTCAACGCCACCGTCGCCCACCGCCAGCTGCCGTTTAGCGGCGACAAGTGGCTGCGCGAGCGACTCGACAACCAGACGGTCGACCTCGCTGCCGTCTACGAGCCCTTCCGGGAACTGCCGAGGAACCCTGCGCGAGAATCCGCGCGGTTCTTGGACAGAGCGCTCGCCGCCTGCACGGAGATGTGGGGCCTCGACCTTGGGCTCGAGGCATTGGCGCGGGCGGCCAGCTGGCGTAACGCCGACCTGCAGCTCTCCGAGATCGGCGATGAGCGGCTGCTGCTCTCCGCCCGATTCGGCGCTCTCTGGAACCTGAACGAAAGCGAGGCGGAGGCCTGGCGCGCGCTGATCTCGACCGCAGGGGGAGGAGAGCCGGCCGCGACCTGGCCCCTGGAGGAGTGCAGCGCCGAGTTGCTCACCCTGTGTCTGCGCCTGTACGAGAACGGACTGCTGGATCTGCAGTGGGCTGAGGGAGTGCCGATCGAGGAACTCGAGCGATTCGGACAGCGCGAGCATGCGAACGATTGACGTCGACGCCCGCCGCTATGCCTGGTGTCGGAGCCACGCCCTCTGGATCATCGGTATGCCAACTCATGGCTTCCTCGAGGACGTTCACGGTGCGCACCGAGCCGGGCAGGACGGGCTCCTGCGCTACACCGCCCGGATGATCGGGGAGACCTGCGCGGTCGCGCTCAACCTCGCCATCAACTATGCGCGGCCGATCCCTCCGCCCTCCATGCGCGGTTCATGGGCATTCGAGCGGCTGCAGGGGCACGAGCTCTGGGACTCATGCTGGGAGCTGATTCGTGGGGTCGAGGATGCTTCCACCGAGGAGATCGTCGAGCGCTGTGAAAGCCTCACCACCCAGGTACGGATGATCCTCGGTGAGATCCCCAACATCATCACTCCGGACGGGTACTACCCGGCGATCGCGATGGCGCGCGATTGGCTCAAGCTGCTGGACGCGGTCGGCGAGCAGAGCCCGATGCCCAGCAACTGGATGCAGCTGAGCTAGAGGTAACTTCTGAGCGAAGGCAGCGTCGCGGCGAGGATCTCCAGGCTTTGGTCAACCTGCTCGGTCGAGGCCACCATCGGCGGCAACAGCCTGATCGTGCAGGTCGAGCTGAGGCAGGGCGAAACCAGCAAGCCACGCTGGGCGAGCTCGAGGAGCGCCCCTCCCGCTGCCCCCGCGGTAGAGAATTCGATTCCCCAGATCAACCCGGTGCCGCGCACCTCGACGATCGTGTCCGGGTGCTCGGCGGACAGCGCCCCCAGGCCCGCGCGGAGCAGCTCACCTACCTTCGCCCCGTGCACCGCCGCCTCCTCGAGTGCAACCAACGCCGCCCGCCCAGCCGCGCAACTGAGTGGATGGCCGCCAAAGGTCATCGTGTGCCAGGTCGGATCAGCTACCAGCGGCGCGGCGAGGGTGTCAGTCGCGACCATCGCCGACAGCGGCATCAGACCCCCGCCCAGCGCCTTTCCCAACAAAATGGCGTCGGGCTCGAGCCCCGCCGCGATCGAGGGTGAGAAGGGTCCACAACGCCCCAGGCCCACCTGGATCTCGTCGCTGATCACGAAGCAGCCGGCGGAGCGGGCGTCCAGCGTCCAGCGTTGAAGGACGGCTGGGTCGAGCGGGCGCACGCCGGTCTCGCCTTGGATCGGCTCGAAGACCAAGGCCGCGACGTCGCCGCGGGCCGTCTCCCGGCGTACAGCCTCGGGATCCTCTCGAGGCAGCTCGGAAACGTCGCCGAGGAGCGGCTCGAGGCCGGCGCGGAAAACAGGATTGGTCGTCAGCGAAAGCGCCCCCAGCGTCTTGCCGTGAAAGGCTCCTTCGACGACGAGTATCCGCATCCGCCCGCTGCAGCGACGGGCCAGCTTCAGGCTCGCCTCGACAGCATCGCTGCCATTGCTGCCAAGCCAAACTCGCTGCAGCGGGTCACCGCATCGCTCGGCCAGCTCGGCGGCGAAGGCGGCCACCGTGGGGTTTGCGAGGCTCCTGGTCGCGGTCGGCATCTGTTCCAACTCGTCGGCCAGCGCGGCGAGGATCGCCGGGTGCCGATGGCCAAGCAGAGTGACCCCGTAGGAACCGAAGTCGAGGAGCCGTCGGCCGTCGGCGAGGACAACCGTGGCCCCACTCGCCGTTTCCTCGGTCGCGCCGCCACCGAGGATCTTGAAACCCAGAGCCGCCCCTGGAGAGATGTGCCGCTTGAGGCGTGCGAGGGTTGCTTTTGGCGAATCTCGCCCGACCGAGACTCCAACGGCTCCCTCCAAGTCAGCCAACAGCGGTAGTGCGCTCGATTCCGCGCACCATCTCCGTGCAGTTCTCCTGCAGCGCGCGCTGGGCTGCCGGGTTGAGCATGTCAGCCAGCAGTGGGATCCCGATCTCGAATCGGACCTCGAATGCCACCGTCGTCTGCTCTGGCTCGGTGGCCTTCAGCGCCCAGTTGCCGTCGAGGTACTCGAGGTCCCCGCGCAGCTGCTTGAAATCGATCGTGTGGGCGTTCGGGTCCAGGACCTCCTCCTCTTCCCACTCGAGGATCGAGCCCTTGAGCAGAACGGACCAAACCGCCCGTCGCACGTGCGCGCTGAGCTGCTCCACGATCGTGACCGAGCGGACGCTGTCCAACGACTCGTGGTAGCGCTCGACGTCGACAACGGTTTCCCAAACCCTCTCGATCGGAGCTCGAACCGGCAGGTGCACTTTCACCTCAGGCATGTTTCGCCTCTCGTCCGCCTATGCCGCCTCGGCCCGCGCGTTCCAGGGCCTCGGCGCCAGCGCGGCGATCCTCGGGTTCGTCTCGGCCCAGTAACGAGTCGAGGTTTCGAGGCAGGACAGGACATCTTCGACTGTGTAGTCCGGCTGCAGGGGATCCGCAAGCGCGAGGTAGGGTTCAAAGCTCTGCAGCAGTTCCAGGATCTGCAGCTGCCGGGTGGTCAGGTAGTCCCGGAAGAAGGGGAGGAAGAATCGATTCCAGCTCTCGGGCGAAACCAGCCGCGGCCGGTCCAGCGGCCGCCGGTCGTGCTGCTTCCGCCATCGGTTCAGTGAGCCAACCACGGCGATGATGGCCTCCTTGACCGTGGGCGCACCCGCGCCGGCGGCGATCGTCAACACTGCTCTCGATCCCCCGGCCGGGTCCTCTGCGAGATCGGCGAGGAGCCAGCAAAGCTCGTTGACCGGGATCGCGTCGAAGAGCGCATCGGGATTGGCAACGACGGCGGGCACAGTGCCGACGATGACTCCGCGAACCATCGTGTACATGCCGGAGAAACGCGCCGCCCGCCCGTCGCTGCGGCGCCCGATGATGAGCGGTGGGCGCACCACCGTCACGTCCGTGAAGGATTCTCGCGCCTGGCGCTCGGCGCGCGCCTTCGACCACTCGTAGGTATTTCGGTAGTCGCCCAAATTGGCCGAATCGGTGTCCTCTCGAAGTCCCAGCGCGTACGCAGTCGAGACGTGGATGACGTGAGTGTCTGCGGACACCAGCGGCTCAAGGGCGGAAACGCTGCCGACATTCGCCATCGTGGCCTCCTCCGGACTCATGGTCCAACGCGTGTTCGCCGCTGCGTTTACGATCGCGTCCCACTTTCGCTGCAGCGGCGGCGGTGGCGGCTCAAGCGTCATGTCCCATGCGACGACGTTCGGGTCCGTTGGCGACCCGCGTCGACTGACGCCGACGACTTCGGTCGCGTCACGGCTTCGTAGCTGGTCGATCAGCTCGGTGCCTACCAGCCCGGTAGCCCCGGTCACGAGGATGGCGCGCCGAGTCACGGAGGCCGGAGGAGCGCTCATGAGGTCTTGGGGCCACCGGCGAGGAGTGGCGAACGCCACTCAGCAACGATCTCGAGCTCGCCGGCCAGCAGCAGGGAGCGGCACAGGCCGCGTTGGATCTTGCCGCTCGTGGTCTTTGGGATTGCCCCCCGCTCGCAAACCGCGGTTAGTGCCAGCGGCAGCTCCAACCTCTCCGCGACCCGGCTCCTTATGCTCGAAATGGCCCGTTGCAGGGTTCCTGGGTCAGTGTTTCTAGTCTCCGCGACCAACGCCACCATGGGTTCGCCATCTGCAGGCCGCAACTCGAACGCCGCGCTGGCGTGCGGAATCAGCAGAGGCTCGATCGACTCGGCGAGCGCCTCTATGTCGTGCGGATGATGGTTGCGGCCCTTGAGGATGATCAGATCGCTCAGGCGCCCAATCACGAACAGCTCCCCATCGTGGACGATCCCGAGGTCCCCCGTGCGGAGAAAACGGTCGGGGTCGTCCATGCCGTCTAGCGTCGCCTCAAAGGGCTGGCTTCCCTCGGCGCCCCCACTCCAGTAGCCATCGGCGACGCTCGGGCCGCTGACCCAGATCTCCCCGACCTCTCCCGGCGCCGTGAGGGCGCCGGTCTCGGGGTTGACGATCTCAAGCCGGTGGCCCTGATCCGGCGAGCCGCAGCCCACCAGCAACGGGTCATGATGCGCGTTGCTCGGGATGGCCCGGTTCGCGAGCAGCGGCTCGGTCTCAAAGCGTTGTATCTCCGGAGCCCCTAACTTCGACGGGGCGGTAACCATCAAGGTGGCCTCGGCGAGGCCATAGACCGGAAAGAAAGCGGTGGAGCGGAAGCCGTTGGAGATGAACTTCTCAGAAAAGGCCTTCATCGTCTGGGCGCGGATCGGTTCGGCACCATTGAAGGCGACCTCCCAGGAGGAGAGGTCCAACCCCTCGCAGTCCTCCGCGTTGACGCGCTCGACGCACATGTCATAGGCGAAGTTCGGGCCACCGCTGGTCGTGGCGCGGTAGCGGCTGACGCCCTGCAGCCAACGAATTGGGCGCTTCACTATTGCCAGTGGCGACGCGAGCACCGACGTTGCTCGATCTGGATCCCTGCGCGGCGCTACATCATGGTGAAAACTGCTGAAATACACTGGCTGCAGGATTGCTCCGATCAGACCCATATCGTGGAAGGGCGGGATCCAATTGAAGCCGAGGCTCAACTCGGGGTCATGATCGAAGGTTTCGGCGATGAAGCGTGAGTTGTCGAGCAGGTTGGCGTGAGTCAGCCTGACGCCTCGTGGGTCGGCGGTGGAGCCGGAGGTGTACTGAAGGAAAGCGACATCGTTGGGCATCGGCTTCGCGATGACCGACGTGTCCGTACTTGGAGGGCTGGTATCCGCGGTCAGCCAATGGGCGCTGGTGAGAGGATGCCCAGCCGGGATTACCGCGCGAGCCGCGTCAGCGAACGGGGTCGTGGTTACAACGGTCGAGATCCCGGCGCTTTCGGCGATCTTCAGCAAGCGGCCAAGCGTTCGCTCGAGTCGGCGCGGCTGTGGCGGCGGCGCCGAGACGCCGATCACTCCCGCGTAGAAGCAGCCGAAGATAGTGGCGACGTAGTCGAGACCCGGCGGCAGCAGCAGGAGGGCCCGGTCGCCGGGCTGAGCTGAGGCCAGCAGGTCATGGGCCACCCCGAGCGCCCGTTCGTGGAGCTCACCGAAGGTGACCCTGTGCTCTACATCCTCTCCATCGTCGAGGTAAATGAACGCCAGGTACTCGGGCACCACCTCGGCGTTGAAGGCGAGGGGCTCCGCAAAACTCCGGAAGCTGGACGGTTTCACTCTGGCTCCTTCGTCGCAGGTATCCGGGCTCGAGCCTCGTTCACAATGCGCTCGACATCGGCGACTCTGCCGATACCGGCCAGCGCCTCGGAATCGATCGGCGGCAGATCGAGCGCATCCTCAAGCGCGACAATGAGCTCCAAAAGGCCCAGCGAGTCGTAGCCGAGCTCTCCCACGAGTTCAGTATCGGGCCTTAGTTCAGCCGTGACAAAGGGCGACAGCTCCGCGACTATCTCAAGTACGACTGTACGCGCGTCGGTCCCCTGCGTCGTTTCCCCGAGGCCTGAATTCACACCTAAGGTAATAGCACTATCTCTCCTGATCCCGGTAATGCACGGTTCGGTAGTGGTCGGCTTTTTGACAGCAGTGGTCCACTCTGATTCCTTCCGCGAAGAAAGTGACCGGCTTGAAGGAAAATGCACGGACCGAGAGATCAATCGGCCTGGAGGGTGGGCTTCGGGCTGTTCGCACCTACCTCTCTGAGCGCTTTCCAGTCGTCTCGCAGGGTGTTCCGCTGCTCTCGGGATATGCGTGCTGTTACATGCTCTACGGGCAGACCCATGGCCAGCAGGTGTTCAGCTGGGCGACCGTGGTTGGTGGCATGACCATCGTGCTGCTGGCTCTGGTCCGCCGGATTGTCGATGACGTCGAGGATCTGCCCGAGGACATCCTCAACGGGCGGGCCTCCTTCGTTGACGGCGACCGTCGCCACGTTCGTGGGCTGGTGCTCGGCGGGCTAGCAGCCGCGACGTTGGCCGGCGTTCTCAATGCGACCTGCAGTCCCAACCTGCTCGCGGTCAGCGTTGGCATCGCAGCATGGTTCCCATTGGCAATGATGATCAAGGACAAGGCCATGGTCGCCCGGTCCGGTCCCATGATGTTCATCATCGTGGAGAGCTGTCCCGCTGCAGTTCTCTTCTACGGCTATGTGGTCTGGAGCGAAACGGCCGGCGACAATCTCCCTCCGATCGCCGTAGTCGCCATCGTCGGCCTTTTCTGGACGACCTACCAGTTTTGGAACTTCACGCGGAAGATAGGCATCGACGGCGGGCCTCCCTGGCGACTGACTTTGCATGAGACGCGCCCCGTTCTGATTGCACTTCTTGCCCTTGCGGCGAGCTTCAATGTATTGGTTTCCCACTACGCCGACCTTCATGTCGGCTACCTGCTCTACGGCCTCACTCTCTCTCTAGCGTTCGGCACGATCATCCTACGTTGGTGGTCGCGGCTCCCGGCTCAAGAACCGGAGCGCATCGGTGCCTCTTGGGGCGGACTGCCGTTTCCGGTCGCCGTAGAGGCAGGAGTCCTGATCGGAGTACTGGCCTCATAGCGGCGACGAGAACCGCATATTTCGCCAGCTTCCTCGCTAGCACTCGGGTGAAAGGGAGGGGGCTGGATATGACAGGCGACGAGCGGACGGCCGTTCCAACCGGGTTGGGCATACGGGGTCTGTACAAGCGCTATGGAGCCACCCGAGTCCTTTCGGACATCAACCTCGACGTGGAAGGCGGGGAGATCGTTGCTCTGCTTGGACCAAACGGTGCGGGCAAGACCACGCTCGTCTCGATTGTCGCGGGCCTCCTCAAGCCTGACCGCGGGCACGTATGGATCAACGGCGTCGATGTGACCCTCCATCCGCAAACTGCTCGCCGACATCTTGGCCTCATACCACAGGAGACTGGTATTTACCCCACCGTCTCAGTACGAGATAACCTGCGCTTTTTTGGCGAACTCAATGGCCTACGTCGGCAGCGCCTTCGGGAGCGAATCGCTGAGGTTGCCGAGATCTTTTCACTCGAGGGTCTCCTGGATCGAAGGGGCCAGAGTCTCTCGGGCGGCGAGGCACGACGGCTGCATACGGCGATGATCGTGCTGAATCGCCCGTCTCTTCTACTACTTGATGAGCCTACCGCCGGGGTGGATGTGCAAACCCGCAATCGGCTCCTTCAGCTTGTGAAATCCCTCGCGGAAGAAGGGTGCGCGGTTGTCTACTCAACCCACTATTTGCGAGAGGTCGAACAGATCAACGCCGCAACCGTTCTGATTCTCGTGGATGGGCAGGTTGCTGCTTCCGGCTCCATACCAAGCCTCATTCGTACGCTGGGTGGTGCCTCCGTTGAGCTGCGCTTCAACGGTCGCCCTCCAGGGGTTGATTTTCCCGAAGGGACCGTCCTGGTGGGAGATGATGCTTTGCGAGTCCCCGTCGAGGGCTCTCCGGCGATCTCCGCCGCCTCCTTGCTGCAGAAACTGGATGGAGCCGGTAGTGAGCTGAGGGAGATCAAGCTGCACCAGCCGAGCCTAGAGAGTGTTTTCTTGGGCGTAACCAAACCCACGAGCGAAGGAGGCGGTCTCCGATGAGAGGCCTGAGGCGCATTGTCACGATCTTCCGGCAGGATCTGAGGGTGGCTCGTACCGATTTCATCCCGGTAATGCTGCTTATCGTCATGCCCGTTCTTCTGATGCCGTTCCTGAAGCCAGCCGCCGCCGTGGCTCTACGTGTAGAAGGTTTTCCCGGAGCCACGGGTGCCGAGCACGTTGTGCCAGGTATGGCTGTGACCTTTGGATTTTTTCTAGTTGGGAACGTCAGCATCCGCTTTTATCGCGAGCATGCCTGGAAAACCTGGGAGCGGCTCCGGTCAAGCTCAGCGGGCGCCGGCGAAATCCTGATTGGAAAGATGGTAACTCCACTATTGGAAGCAACCGCCCAGTTCGGTTTTCTCTTCGGACTCGGTGGAATCCTATTGGGCCTCCATGTGAAGGGATCGTGGTTAGCACTTTGTGCCGTCGGGTTAGTCTTCGGCCTCTACCTGGTGACCACCGGTCTTGCTCTCACTGCTCTATGCCGAACCTTCATGCAGGCCAACGCAGTGGTCAATATCGGGGCGCTACTGCTGGCTGGTTTCGCTGGTGCACTGGTGCCATACAGCTTGCTGCCACACTGGGCGCAGGACATCTCTCCGGTAATCCCAAGCTACTGGGCCATGCAGGGATACAAGCATGCGATATTCGGAGAAGGTTCCACCGTGGGCCCGATTCTCATTCTCTTTAGCTTTTCAGTTCTCTCTGGACTCGTTGCACTAGCCCGCTTTCGGTTCAGCGACGCCAAGGTTGGACTGGCGTGAAACCAGCTTTGCGCGCAGCCGGGTACGAAACGCCTGACCGACACGCATGGAAAACCATGTCCAGAGATCCTGGGCGGCAAAGCGAGCTGGAACTCAGCCCCTATTTCCACGAGGGCTGGACGGACATCCTGGATCTGACTGGCCCTGAGGCTGTCCGATGTCTGAAGCGATATGCGCTTCTCGTGTTCAAGCCGGAGGCCATCGTGGGGCGACGCATGAGAACAACCCTTCGATTTCTTGAGGGGCACCATCTCCAGCCGGTCGGTATGGCCCAATTCAGGCACACGCGCCATACCGTGGTAAATCTCAGGACGTATTCGTCGAAGCGAAAATACTCTCCAAATTGGATGCGGCTCGCGAATATGATCTACCCCTCCATGGACACGCTGCTGTTGGCGTTGCGGGACGACGGACCGGAGGAGTTGAGCGACGCGTCCGGACGACTGACGCATCTGAAGGTTGGATCGGAGCAGGGACGACCAGAGGGGTTGCGAGACCTCCTTCGCTCACCTAACGAAGCTTTGAACTTCGTGCATAGCCCAGATGAGCCTGCCGACCTGGTACGCGAGATCGGACTCCTCCTCGATAGATCAGCGCGGCGAACTCTGATCCGCCAGGTGACTGTCTCCGGAGAGTATGGGACTGTTCTTCGCACAGCAGAGGCCGCGATTTTAGTCTTGGAGCGATCCAGTCCATCGCATGACCTCTCTTTTATGCGATCGGTGGCTCGGGTGGATCGTGTGCAGTCGCTTGGGTACCAGAATCGGCGGCGTCTCGTCGATGCCGCCGATCGAGGGCTGAAGTTGAGCTGGGATGAGCTGACGTCGATGATCGACCCAGCGACTGTCGATGCTTGGGATTTTGCCGCGATTGGCTCCGCGACCCTGAATCTGTAGCCGCATTCCCGCGCACCAACTTCCTAGGTGCGCACCCGACTTCTAGGTGGTCTGGCCAACAATGGTATGAGGAATTTTTACCATTCGTTTTTGGCGAAGTAAAGTGCGCCTAGACCACGATGAGCCTTCCAATTGAACACCGTTTCTCCTCTCCGGGGATCCATCCTTTCGACCAGATCGAGTGGGAGGTCCGCGATGCGGTGATCGGCGATCCCGAGAACCCCGCCTTCGAGCAGCGGGGGGTCGAGTTCCCCAAGAGCTGGTCCCAGAACGCGACCAACATCGTCGCCCAAAAGTACTTCCGCGGGCAGCTCGGCAGCCCCGAGCGCGAGTCCTCGGTCAAACAGATGATCGGGCGGGTCGCCGGGACGATCGCCGACTGGGGTCGCGAAGGGGGCTACTTCGCCTCCTCCGAGGACGCCGAGGCCTTCGAGATGGAGCTGACCTCGATCCTGCTCAACCAGAAGGCGGCCTTCAACTCGCCGGTCTGGTTCAACGTCGGCTTCGAGGAGACGCCGCAGTGCTCGGCCTGCTTCATCCTCTCGGTCGAGGACACGATGGAGTCGATCCTCGAGTGGAACACCAAGGAGGGCAAGATCTTCCGCGGGGGGTCGGGGTGCGGAATCAACCTCTCGAAACTGAGGGCCTCCTCAGAGCCGTTGTCCAAGGGGGGTCTGGCGACGGGGCCAATCAGCTTCATGCGCGGTGCCGACGCCTGGGCCGGGACGATCAATTCCAACGGCAAGACGCGGCGTGCGGCGAAGATGGTCGTGCTCGACGTTGACCACCCCGACATCGAGCACTTCATCTGGTGCAAGGCCGACGAGGAGAAGAAGGCCGCCGCCCTGCGCGACGCCGGCTTCGACATGTCGATCGACGGCGAGGGCTTCACCTCGATCCAGTACCAGAACGCCAACAACTCGGTCCGGGTGACGGATGAGTTCATGGAGGCGGTCGAGGCCGGCGAGGACTGGCACCTGCTGGCGCGAAAGGGCGGCGCGAGGACGAAGACGCTGCCGGCCCGCGAGCTGATGAACCAGATCTCCGACGCCGCCTGGCGCTGCGCCGACCCCGGCGTCCAGTACGACACGATCATCAACCGCTGGCACACCTGCCCGGAGTCGGGCCGGATCAACGCCTCCAACCCCTGCAGCGAGTACATGCACGTCAACGACTCGGCCTGCAACCTGGCCTCGCTCAACCTGATGAAGTTCCGCCATTCCGACGGCAGCTTCGACGTCGCCGACTTCGAGCACTCGGTCGACATCGTCTTCCTCGCGCAGGAGATCGTCGTCGGCTTCTCCAGCTACCCGACCGAGGAGATCGCCGCCAACGCCAACCGCTTCCGCCAGCTCGGCCTCGGCTACGCCAACCTCGGCGCCCTGCTGATGTCAGACGGGCTGCCCTATGACTCCGACACCGGCCGCAACGTCGCCGCCGCGATCACCGCCTTGATGACCGGCCGCGCCTACCGCCAGTCGGCGCTGATCGCCGCCGGGGCGACCGGGCCCTATGAGGCCTACGAGCGCAACCGCGAGCCCCACAACGGGGTCATGCGGATGCACCGCGACGCCGCCTATGACGCCGAGGAGACCGGGATCAAGGGAGAGCTGCTGGGGTCCGCCCAGCGCGCCTGGGACGAAGCGGTCGAGCTCGGAGAGGAGCACGGCTACCGCAACGCCCAGGCGACGGTGCTGGCCCCGACCGGGACGATCAGCTTCCTGATGGACTGCGACACGACCGGGATCGAGCCCGACTTCTCCCTGGTCAAGTTCAAGGAGCTGGTCGGCGGCGGGCAGATGACGATCGTCAACAAATCGGTGCCGCTGGCGCTTGCGACGCTCGGCTACTCCGACTCCGAGGTCGACCAGATCAACGCCCACATCGCCGAGAAGAACACGATCGTCGGCGCGCCGGGGCTGAAGGACGAGCACCTGCCGGTGTTCGACGTCGCGGTCGGCGAGCGGGCGATCGCCCACACCGGCCACATCGACATGATGGCCGCCACTCAGCCTTTCATCTCCGGGGCGATCTCGAAGACCGTCAACCTGCCCCAGTCGGCCACCGTCGCCGACATCGCCGACGCCTACACCCGGGGCTGGAAGGGCGGGCTGAAGGCGCTGGCGATCTACCGCGACGGGTCGAAGACCGCGCAGGCGCTGCGCTGCCCGGGAGACTCGTGCGAACAGGCACCCAGTGGCCCAACGGCCAAGCCCACGCGACCGCTGAGGTGGAACGCTTCGCCTGATCGACCTCCCGCCCTCACCAGGTCCGCCGATCGACGATAGCGGGCCGCTCAGTGAAGCCCGTAGAAACCAAACTCACCGAGGCCCCGGCAACGCGCTCGATCTCCTCAATAAGGAAGAGGGTCTCTGGCGTGAGCTGGTCGAACTGGCGGGCGTTGAGGTTTTCCTTGCCAAGGTAGTCAACGAAGGTAAGAGCAATGTCGGTCGGCCCATTGATCAGCGCAGAGCGGCGCAGCAGGTCCCACTCGAACTCGCCCACACGGCGCTGTCTGTCGGTGGTGGAGGTCTTCTCAGATTGGCGCAGGCTCCCCTGCGCCACTTGAGCCCGATGCTCTACTTCCGCCCAGGAGATCTCGATTGACATTGGGCCGGAAGTTCTCTCTTTGGACGGACTTTCGACGCGTATCGGATAGGTGCGACAGACCAAGATGCAGCGACGCAAACGATGTGGTGCCACGCCAGCCTCGCTAAGAGTTCCGGCAACGCCCGTATCACGAGAGGTGACATGGGGATAGGAACCATGGTAGAGGCTCAAACCGGTGCCCTGCGTTCCCTCGAGCATGACCCTCAGACCACGCGAGTAGGCATCCTCGAGGACGTCGGTGGCATTGCAGAGAAAAGGTTCAAGGTCCGAGATATCCTTCGCCATCCGAACCTCGGCCATTCCGGGGTCTGCGCCTCGAAGGACACGACGCGCAGTAGCCCATCCGACTCCCTGCTTGGTCGATCCGATCGATTTCTCGAGGCGCTCCTCATTACGGATGTCGACCTCATCAATCACCATCGCGTGGCGATCGATCGCGAGCCGCTCTTGGTCAATTTCGCACTCCGCGATCTCCTGCAACAGCTTCCTGGGATTGATCACGTTGCCTGGCCCAATCAGTAGCTGTGCCTCGCCAGCACGCGTGCCCGACGGCAAATGGTGGTGCGTATAGGCCTCGCCGCTGTGGAGGAAGACCTTGTGGCCAGCGTTCGGGCCACCAACTCGGATCAGCAGGTCATACTCAGGCGCCAAATAGAAGGCGACATTGCCCTTTCCCTCTGAGCCGTACTCGCCGCCGACGATCGCATCAACGCATTGGACGGGGGTGCCACTGAAGAGATTAAGCGCCCTTGCGGCGCGGATGAAGACGTCGCGGGCCAAACATCTATCGGTGTCAATGACAAGATCAGCATGCTCGCGCAACTCTTCGATTCGTGTCTCGGTCGGGTTGTTCGTCACCTCCTCGTAGGACAGAGCCTCTCCATCCTGCCGTTGGCTACGCGAGACATAGCGTTTACACAGGTTCTCCTCTGAGGCAGAGGTGTGGATATGGGTAACAAGACGGCCGAATGACTTGCGCAGGAACTCGACCTGATCAGCGATACGAACAGAGTCGACGACAGCTAGGTCATAGCCTTCCATCGAATGGATCTCGGGCAAGAGCTCATCGCGTATCCACGAGCCTTCGGACTTCCTATCGAGCGCTTCTCCCGCCTCCTGGAGAGCACGGCGGTCGGGCTCGCTGCCCAACTGTTTGGCCAACATTGCATGGGTGCTGAAGAGCTTCCCGTTAAATGCATCGCATAGATCTCTCGCGAGACTGCTCTTCCCGGAGGCGATGCGCCCTGAAACGATGATAATCCTTTTAACCATGAGCCTAGATTCGAAGCCTCTAGTGAGTTCAGCAAGGCCCAGGGAGAAACTCAAAAAGAAGAAGGTCGATCCGCTGCCATCCGAGGGCCACTCTCTGAATCCTTCCACTCGGCTGCCGGGAAACTAAAGCTTGCCTTTGCAGCGGACCGGTAGTCAGGAGCCCCCCCGAGGATCTCTCGCGTAAACCCCTCAGTACGATCAAAGACCTTCTCCATTTGAGCCTCGGTTAGCGACGGATCAATGTCAGCAAGGTGAGCAGCCGAAGGATCCTGACTGAGCTTGTGAAAGAGGTCTCTGGGCTTTGGCTTCACGCGAATGGCAATCTCCAATACCGGTCCACGACGCGTCGGCGGCCACGAGTCGAAGGGTCCGAACGCCATCAGCCAAGAGAGCGTACCGGTGCCGGAAATGTCAAGCCTCAACGCGGTAACAACCGCATCCGCTTGCGACGGCAGCTCGCTCATGGTGATCTGTGATGTCTCCGTCAGCAACTGGCAGACCGTCCTGAGGCCGCCAACGGTGACGATTCGGGTGAAGATCAAGCTGAGGATTTCGCAGTCGGGGGCTGAGATAGCTTGATTCAAGGCGGGGTCGAGCGTCCTTGCCATTTCCTCCGCCAGCCCTCGCTCGTCCTCGCTCGTATAGACCGCGGAGGCCCATTGCGTCTCCGTGGCGATGGCGGCAAGCCGCCGTGCGAACAAACAGCCGGTCTGACCCCTCGTATGCCAATGACGCATCGCTGCCACGGCAAAGGCCGACTGCCCCCAGGGATCACGGTCCCGAGGGTTCACTGTTGCAAATGCTCTCTCGTAGTCAGTCCGGGTGGGGAACCGCCGGTGGCCGTAAGTAGCCGAGCGTTCGACTACTCCGGTAAGACGCTCGAAGCTGGTGAATGGGGACTGCGTCATCGGCTAGCCCTGCAATTCCTTGACCGCACTGCTGACAAATCGAGCAATCCAGAGCGATACCGCACTGAACGTTGCTTCGGTCTCCGCTCCGGGTACGATGGCATCGAGCCATAGTCGCACTGTGTGTTCGATAGAACCAACTTCTCCCGGTCAGCGAAGTAAGAGGTCTCGGGTGACGGTGTTGTTCCCGCCGTTGGCGCTGACAGTCGACGGAAGGATCAAGATCTGGGAGAATTCGGCACCGAGAGCGAGTTGCTTGCCAGATTCCCGGGCGGGATTGGTGACTACTAGCTGCCCTCGGGTCACCGGGAGCAGCGGTTGCGCTCGCCAGGCTGGGCCGGCCAGCTCGCCTGCGCTGACAACTACCGCCAGTTGACGCCGTCGGGATGCGCAGAAGGCGGCGCCCCGTCGCGTTCTGCGTCGTGCCCACCACAGCCCCATTGCTGGCGTGATCGTCCGCCTGCGGCGACGGATAGCATCAACTCGATGGAGTCGATCACGGGAACGTCTTTCTGATGGCGAAAGCCAGGGTGCTCATCCGGCCGAAGGAGGGGATCCTCGATCCGCAGGGCAAGGCGGTCGAGCGGGCGCTGCCGGCGCTTGGGTTCAAGGGCGTCGAGCACGTGAGGGTCGGGCGGATGGTCGAGCTAGAGGCGGAGGACCCCGAGCGGCTGGGGGAGCTTTGCGAGAAGTTGCTGGCAAACCCCCTGATCGAGGACTACGAGATCCAGACGCTGTGATCTGGGGGGTTCTTCAGTTCCCAGGGTCTTGCGACGAGCGGGATGCGCTGCACGCATGCTCGCTGGTGGGCGAGGCGCGGCTGGTCTGGCACGAGAGTCGTGACCTCGACGGCGTTGACGGGGTCGTCGTCCCGGGCGGCTTCTCCTACGGCGACTATCTGCGTGCCGGGGCGATCGCCCGTTTCTCCCCGGCGATGGAGGCGGTGGCGGAGATGGCCGGGGGCGGCGCGCCGGCGCTGGGGATCTGCAACGGGTTCCAGGTTCTTTGTGAGGCGGGATTGCTTCCCGGAGCGCTGCTGCTCAACGACAACCTTCGGTTTGTCTGCCGGCAGGTCGAATTGGTGGCCGGGGAGGACCGACTGTCGATCCCCGCCAAGCACGGCGAAGGCCGCTACTACGCCCCCGACGAGATGCTCGACGCACTCGAGGCCAACGATCAGGTCGCCTACCGCTACGCGCCAGGACAGAACCCGAACGGCTCGGCGCGCGACATCGCCGGCGTGACCAACGAGGGCGGCAACGTGCTCGGCCTGATGCCGCACCCCGAGCACGCGGTTGACCCGCTGACCGGCTCCACCGACGGCCTTCGCGTCTTCGAAGCGATGAGCAGGCTCGCCGCGTGAACGTCGGCACCGCGAAGCACCGCGAGTTGGGGTTAACCGACGCCGAGAACGAGCTGATCGTTGAAAAGCTCGGCCGTGAGCCCAACGACGTCGAGCTGGCGATGTTCAGCCTGCTGTGGTCCGAGCATTGCGCCTACAAGCACTCGCGCAAGCTGCTGCGGCGGCTGCCGACCGAGGGCGCGCGGGTGGTGATGGGCCCGGGCGAGAACGCCGGCGCGGTCGACGTCGGCAACGGCTACGCGGTCGCCTTCAAGGTCGAGTCCCACAACCACCCCAGTGCGGTCGAGCCCTTCCAGGGAGCGGCGACCGGGGTCGGCGGCATCCTCCGCGACGTCTTCGCGATCGGCGCCCGCCCGATCGCGATCCTCGACTCGCTGCGTTTCGGCGAGCTGGACTCGGTCCGCTCCCGCCACCTACTCGACGGGGCGGTGCGCGGGATCGGCCACTACGGCAACTCGATCGGGGTGGCGACGGTCGGCGGCGAGATCTACTTCGAGGAGCCCTACGAGCACAACTGCCTGGTCAACGCGATGTGTCTGGGGCTAGCGAAGCAGGCGGACATGGTCCGGGCGGCGGCGGCCGGGGTCGGCAACGCGGTGGTGCTGATGGGCGCCTCGACCGGGCGCGACGGGATCGGCGGCGCGTCGGTGCTGGCCTCGGCGGAGCTCGGCGACGGCGACGACGCCAAGCGGCCGACGGTGCAGATCGGCGACCCCTTCGAGGAGTCGAAGGTGCTCGAGTGCTGCCTGGAGCTGCTGGCGAAGGGGCTGCTGGTCTCGCTGCAGGACCTTGGGGCGGCCGGGCTGACCTCCTCAGCTGGGGAGATGGCCTCGGCCGGCGGCGTCGGGATTGACATCGACGTCGCGAAGGTGCCACTGCGCGAGGCCGACATGGAGCCCTTCGAGATCATGGTCTCTGAGTCCCAGGAGCGGATGCTGGCGGTGGTCGAGCCGACGCGGGTGGCCGAGGTGCGGGCGATCTGCGACAAATGGCAGACGGGATCAGCGCAGATCGGTGTCGTCACCGACAACGGCCAGGTCCGCGTGCTGCGTGGGGACAAGGTCGTCGGCGAGATGCCAGTCGAGGCCCTGGTCAACGGTTGCCCGCTCTACGACCTCAGCCCGGTCGAGCCCGACGGCTGGATCTATGGCAACCGGGCGACGCTCGCCCCGGGCGCCTCGGCCGAGGAGGAGCTGCTGGCATTGCTCGCCGCCCCCAGCATCGCCTCCAAGCGCTGGGCCTTCGAGCAGTACGACTCGGTCGTCGGGTCGCGCACGGTGCGCCGGCCCGAGTCGGCCGACGCCTCGGTCCTGGCGCTGCCCGAGGCGGGCAACGCGATCGCCGTCTCGATCGACGGCAACGGCCGCCGGGTCGCCTGCGACCCCTACGCGGGCACGGTCGAGGCGGTGCTCGAGTGCGCCCAGAACCTCGCCTGCGCCGGTGCCGAGCCGCTCGGCCTGACCAACTGCCTCAACTTCGGCAACCCCGAGAAGCCGACCCCGGCCTGGCAGCTCGACCGCGCGGTGAGCGGCCTGGCCGACGCCTGCAACGCGCTCGGCGTGCCGGTCGTCGGCGGCAACGTCTCTCTATATAACGAGGGGCCGGAAGGGCCGATCTACCCGACCCCGGTCGTCGGTATGGTCGGCGAGCTGCCCGACCCGGCGCGGGTCGCCGGCAGCGCCTTCGCCCGGGAGGGCGACGCGATCGCCCTGCTCGGTCCCTTCTCCCCCACGCTTGCCGGATCGGAGCTTGCGAAGCAGCGGGGTGAGCTATGCGCCGGACTTCCCAACCCCAACATTGCCGCGGTCTCCGCCGCCTGCGCGACCGTCCGCGACGCGGTCCGCGCCGGCCGGGTCGCATCGGCGCACGATGTCAGCGACGGCGGGCTCGCTTGCGCGCTGGCCGAGTGCGCGATCGGCTCCGGGATCGGCTGTCGGGTCGACGTCCAGCCACTGCGCGACCGCGGCTGCTCCCCCGAGGAGGCGCTCTTCGGCGAGGGCAGCGGCGGCTTCCTGCTCAGCGGCGATCGCGAGGAGCTCGAAGCTCTCGGCGCGACCGTGCTCGGCGAGGTCGGCGGCACCAAAGTCGAGATTGCCGCCGGCGACCGCAGCCTTACGGTTGGCCTCGACGGGGTCGAGACCGCCTGGCGCTCGCTGAACGCATCAATGGACTAGTCAGCCTTCCAGCGCCGCCCGTTCGATCAGGTTGGCGGCGTGCTCGGTTCCGGGGGAGGCCTGCAGGCGCGCTGAGACCTTCTCGAGGCGCTCGGCCAAGCCCCGGTCGCCCAGCAGGCGGTCGATCGCGCCGATTAGCTCTTCGGGCTCATGACCGTAGGTGTCGAGCCGGATCCCGTACCCCATCTCGTCCAGGCGCTGCGCGTTGTCGTGCTGGTCCCAGAACAGCGGCAGGACGACCAGCGGCTTGCCGAAGTAGAGGGACTCGGTAACGGTGTTGTTGCCGCCGTGGGTGATCACCAGGTCCACTTCGGGGAGGATCGAGGTCTGTGGGAGGAACCCGGCCCCAACCATGTTGTCGGGGAGCTCGAGCTGCTTTGCCTGGGGGCCCTTGGAGACGATCACCCGGTAGCGGTCCCCGGTAAGCGAGGCGATCAGTCTGCGCATCAGCTCGACGTCGGCTGAGCCGAGCGAGCCGAGGCTGAGGTAGAGCAGCGGCCCGGGCCGCCCGACCAGCTGCTCGGGCAGGTCCCAGGCGGGGTCGGTGTCGCGAACGCAGGCCCCCAGGTTGTGCCAGTGAGGGCCGAGCGGGCGGGCCCGCGGGTAGTCGATCTCCTCGGGATAGAGGTAGAGGTTCAGCCAGGGGCTCTCGTGGATGAAATCGTCGGGACGCAGCGGCGGAGCGCCGCTGTCCTGGCAGAAGTCGTCGAAGTCGTCGTGGACCTCCTTCAGCGCCTTGCGGTAGGTGACCCAGTACTCATCCCAGGTCGGGCGGAAGGCGTCGATCGCCAGGCCGGAGAACGGCGGCGGCACCTCGTGGTCCTTCATCTCAGTCGGGCTGCAGGAGGCGATCCTCGCCCACGGGCGCCCGCTGGCGGGCAGCGCCGGGAAGGCGATCACGTTGTCCTCGACGATCAGGTCGGGCTTGACCTCTTCGATGATCTGGTGGAGGCGGCCGTCGACGTACTTGGCGCCGTCGATCAGAGCCTCGAGGGTGGGGGCGATGAACCCGGAGAGCTGCTCGATCGTCGGCTTGCGGAAGACCGGCGCGGTGTCGCGGATGAAGTCCATCCAGAACTGGCCTGGCTCTTCGGGGACCGGAGGCCTCGGCGCAAGCCGCATCAACCGCTCCTCGAACCCCTTCTGTTCGAGCGTGCCCTCGAAGGACTCCTCGACGATGAAGACGACCCGGTGCCCGCGCTTGCGGAGCACGTCGCCGATGCCGACGCAATTGTTGGTCGGCCCGAAGGCGCCCTCGGGGAAGAACACGATCGTGTAGCCCCCGTCTCCCACGGACGTCATGATGACGAAACAATTCGCTGCGCAGGACGTTGCAAAGATTTTGCATTCTGCGCGCCACACGTAACGGGTTGTCTGCAAAACTGCCATCATGGCTTCGATGCGAGAGAGCTGGACCGACGAGCGCCTCGACGATCTCAATGTGAAGGTCGATCGGGGCTTTGAGCGGATCGACGCAGACCTGCAGGCGCATCGGGCCGAATCGAGGGCCGAATTCGCCGCTCTGCGCTCGGAGATGAAAGGCGGCTTCGACGCCATGTACCGGCTGATGATCCAGCTGGGCGGGGCGATGCTCGCCGCTCTCATCGGCCTCGTGGCGACGCAGCTCTGAAGGGGGCCGGTCCGCCGAGGTCGGCGCGGTCCTGCCCCGTTGCTACCCTGCCGGGGTAGGCAGTCTGCCTGCGCGTCCCGTTTCCCATTGCAGCGAGGAAAGCGCGCCATCTTGACTTCGGCAGAGCCGGTACTGAGCGACCGCGACGGCCCCCGCGACGAATGCGGGGTGTTCGGCGTATACGCACCGGGGCACGACGTCGCCCGCCTCGCCTACTTCGGCCTCTACGCGCTCCAGCACCGCGGCCAGGAGTCGGCCGGGATCGCCACCTGCGAGGGCGGCCACATCACCACCCTGCGCGACTCCGGCCTCGTCTCCCAGGTCTTCGACGAGGAGAAGCTGCGGGCGCTGGAGGGCGACATGGCGATCGGTCACGTGCGCTACTCGACCACCGGCGGCGGCTCCTGGGAGAACGCGCAGCCGGTCTGGCGCGACGACGGCCGCGAGGTGGCCCTGGCCCACAACGGCAACCTCACCAACGCGGTCGAGCTGTGGGGGGAGCTGAAGGAGCGCGGGATCGACTTCCGCGGCACCTCCGACTCGGAGATCATCGCCGCGCTGCTCTCGTCCAACAGCGGCAAGCTGATCGAGGACGCGGTCACCGACGTGATGCCGCGCCTGCAGGGCGCCTACTCGACCGTGGTGATGACCAAGCGGGCAATCGTCGCCTTCCGCGACCCGCACGGGATCAGGCCGCTCTCCCTCGGGCGGCTCGAGGACCGCTTCGTGGTCGCCTCGGAGAGCTGCGCGCTCGACATCATCGGCGCCAAGCTGATGCGCGAGGTGCATCCGGGCGAGATGGTTTCCCTGACCGAGCGAGGCCTCGAGACCCGGCAGGTGGTGAAGAGCGACCGCAAGGCGACCTGCGTCTTCGAGCACATCTACTTCTCCCGGCCCGACAGCCGGATCGAGGGCAAGGTGCTGCAGCAGGTGCGCGGGCGGATGGGCGAGATCCTCTGGCGCGAGGCGCCGGTCGACGCCGACCTGGTGATCTCGGTGCCGGACTCCGGCAACCCGGCGGCGGCGGGGTTCGCGCGCGCTTCGGGGCTGCCGCGGGACGACGGCCTGATCAAGAACCGCTACGTGGCCCGGACCTTCATCCAGCCCGGCCAGGAGCTGCGCAAGCACGGCCTGCGACTGAAGTTCAACCCGCTGCCCGAGATCGTCTCCGGGCAGCGGATCGTCGTCGTCGACGACTCGATCGTGCGCGGCAACACGACGCGGCAAATCGTCGGGATGCTCCGCGATGCCGGCGCGCGCGAGGTTCACCTGCGGATCTCGGCCCCCCCGATCCGCAACCCCTGCCACTACGGCGTCGACATGTCGACCCGCGAGGAGATGATCGCCCACAACCGCACCGTCCAGGAGATCGCCGACGAGCTCAACGTCGACTCGCTTGCGTATCTCTCGATGGCCGGTGTGTACGAGGCGATCGGCGGCGACCCGGCGGACCACTGCGATGCCTGCTTCAGCGGCGATTACCCGCTGGGCGATCCCGACGAGGCAAACGGCAAGTTCGCGCTCGAGGACATCGCCGTGGTCCCGGCCAGCGGCTAGCTCGACCAGCAGTTAGAAAACATTGCGCGTCAAAGATTGACCGGCGCCTCGTCCCTTGGGACCGTGGATCAGACGGGCTCGGTGCTCGTCCGAGAACACAACCAAGGGAGATTCATGATGATTGGACGTAAAACCATCGCTGGCCTCTCGCTGCTGCTTGCGCTCCTCTTTTCAGCTTTCGCTGTGCAGAGCGCCTCGGCGGCGAAAGCGGTCAACACAACAGCTGTGACATGCGTGAAAGGCGGCGGTGCGAGCGATTTCAGCGACGCCCACTGCGACGGAAAAGTGGGGGCAGGAAAAGGAGAATATGGGCACGTTGCCATCGAACCAGGCAAAACGACAAGCGTGGTCATAACCAACGAAAAAACCAAAAACAACACAACTGAATCGACCCCGACCACCTTCAAAGGCATCTTGGCTGGGGTCAAACTGGAAGGCAGTTGTCAGACGGTAACTGGGGAAGGGACTTTCAAAAACGAAGAACCAGAACCCGGCGTACACACGGGGTCGGGCACGGGCACGATCAAAGCAACGAACTGCAAAGTGGACAAACCAGCGAAATGCACCGTCAAAGAGCCGCTCGAAATACCCGGTATAGGTAGCCCTGTCGAAGGACTCGGCGCTGGTAAAAACGAGATGGGCGCAGAACTCAAACCGGCGAAAGGGGAAATCTTCACCTCGCTCACCCTGGAAAACAAAGGGGAAGAAAAATGCGCCCTCGCCGGTAAACCGTTGGAAGTCAAAGGCACGGCGATCGCAACAAGTGCCCTGGCGCCCACTGAAATACACAGTGGAGCCACAGCGGTCTTGACCAACGCAATGACCAAAGAAACCCTGTCGATCGGCGGCAGTCCGGTTGAAGTGTCAGGGACGACCACAGTTCGCCCAGTGATCGAAGGCAAAGTAGGTAATCCCCTGTCTTCCACAACAGCCACATAGCCAGTACGCGGAGGTGCTCGCTGTTGCGCAGAGGCGCAGCGGTGAGCGCCTTTCGCATAGTCGTTCTCGCCTCGGGCAACGGCACCAACCTGCAAGCGATCCTCGCTAGTTGCACGGCGCGGCGACATTGGCGAGATCGCGCGGTGCGCCAAATGCTAAGCCGCTGCCATGCGTGCACTCCACACAATCACGGTCTAGCGAACTCCACCTACCCTGCGGCACTAGCGAACTGTCATGTCGGAGATAGAAAACATTACAGCCAAAGAGTTGACTCCTACGTCCTCTGGATAGATCATTTCCTGGACGGGGCAATATCGCCTCGCCAGCGATCTAAGGAGATGTAGAGATGCTAGGGCGAAGAGTCATAGGCCTCTCATTGCTTTTCGCATTTGTGTTCTGCGCCTTCGCGGCGCCGAACGCAACGGCCGCGAAAAAAACAACAACAGCGTACACATGCGTAAAAGGAGGCGGGAACAAAGATTTCACGGATGCACATTGCACTGAAAAAGTGGGGGGTGGCACTGGAGAATATGGTCACGTAGAAATCAAAGTGGATGAAACAACATTCATCCAAACCGTTGGAACGACCAACCACATTGTAAAAAGCACGATCGCCGGACTTGCAGTCGAAATCGCCTGCACTGGCGCTGCCGCAAAAGGACACCTGACGAACATAACAGTCAAAGAAAAGATGACGCCCAGGTTTACAAAACTCAGAACATCATACACCGGTTGTACGGTACCTAAACCGGTGGGCTGCCTGATCAAAGGCGGCGAAATCGAATCCAACGAACTCGAAGGGGAACATCTCGAAGAAACCGAAGCGGTGGTATTCAAACCAGAAGCTGGAGCAACCATCGCTACCATCACCTTGGAAAAATGCGCCATTGCGGGAAAATATCCTCTTAATGGCAGTGTTATCGCGCCAATCAAAGGATCGATACTGTCGACTACCGAGGAACAAACGACAAAAGACGGAACCCTGACCCTCGGCGGCCAAAAAGCCGGCCTAGGGGGCAACACAACAATCAAAACCGAAAAAGGGAATACGTCGATTAGCTTTACAACAGTGATCGACCCGTAGTCGTCGAGGCTGCAAGATCGAGTATCGCGCAGAGCGTCGGGCCGGGCCACTCGCCCGGCCCGATCTGTATCTGTCGAGTTGCGCGAAGATGCGGGGGTGAGCGGCTTTCGAATCGTTGTGCTCGCTTCCGGGAGCGGGACCAACCTCCAGGCAATCCTTGATGAGCTGCACGGACAAGGCGGAATCGAGGTGGTCGGAGTCGGGTCGGATAAGGCCGAGGCGCGGGCGCTGGAGAGGACGCGGGTGGCCGGGGTGGAGACGGCCGTCTTTCCTACGAACGAGTTCGCCGACCGCAAGGCGCGCGACACGGCGCTTGGCGACTGGATCGAATCGCTGGGGGCGGATCTAGTCGTCCTCGCCGGCTACATGCAGCTGCTGAGCGCCGGTTTCGTCGCTCGCTTCCGTGACCGCATCGTCAACATCCACCCCGCCCTGCTGCCTTCCTTCCCCGGGCTCGACGCGATCGGGCAGGCGCTGGACGCGGGTGTCGAGGTGACCGGGGTCACCGTGCACTTCGTCGACGAGGGGGTCGACACCGGACCGGTGATCCTCAGCCGGGAGATCCCGGTGCCGGCGGACGGCGATCGCGAGACGCTCGAGGCGGCGATCCACGCGGTCGAGCACGAGCTGTATCCGGAGGCGATCCGCATGCTCGCGGAGGGCCGGGTTAGGATCGAGGGGAACGGCCCGCGTGTGGTCGTGATCGATGACTGAAGCAGCCGCAGACACCGGGACCGAGGCCGCGAGCGACGGCGCGATCCCGGTGCGCCGGGCGCTGATCTCGGTCTCCGACAAGACCGGGGTCGCCGACTTCGCCAAGGGCCTCGCCGCGCTCGGGGTCGAGATCCTCTCCACCGGCGGCACCGCGACCACGCTTCGCGAGGCGGGCCTCGACGTCACCGACGTCTCCGAGTTCACCGGTCAGGAGGAGATTCTCGGCGGACGGGTGAAGACCCTGCACCCGCGGCTTCATGCGGCGCTGCTGGCGCGGCGCAGCGACCCCGAGCACATGGCGACGCTGGAGCGCGAGGGGATCGAACCGATCGACGTGGTCTGCGTCAACCTCTACCCATTCGAGCAGACCGTCGCCGGGCGCGACGTCGCCGCCCAGGTGGCGATCGAGAACATCGACATCGGCGGGCCGACGATGATTCGGGCGGCGGCGAAGAACCACGAGAGCGTCGCCGTGGTGGTCAAACCCGAGGCCTACGACGCGGTGTGCGCCGAGCTGGAGGAGAACGGTGGCGCTATCTCCGCCTCGACCCGGCACTGGCTGGCCAACGAGGCCTTCGCCCAGACCGCCCGCTACGACGCCGCGATCAGCCGCTGGTTTTCGACCGAGTACGAGGACTTCCCCGAACACCTGGCGGTCGCCTACGAGAAGGTGCTCGACCTCACCTACGGCGAGAACCCGCACCAGCGCGCGGCCCTCTACTCGGAGGCCGGGGCGCGCAGCCACATCCTCTCCCGCGTCGCCAAGCTGCACGGGAGAGCGCTCTCTTTCAACAACGTGCTCGACCTCGACTCGGCGCGCGCCCTGGCCGGCGACTTCGCCGAGCCCGCCTGCGTCATCGTCAAGCACAACAACCCCTGCGGGGTGGCGATCGGCGAGGACGCCCTCGACGCCTACCGCAAGGCGCTGGCCTGCGACCCGATGTCCGCCTATGGCGGCGTGATCGCGATCAACCGGGCGATCGGCGCCGAGCTGGCAGAGGAGCTGCACGAGAACTTCGTCGAGGTGCTGATCGCGCCGGGATATGAGGACGGGGCGCTCGAGGTCCTTCAGCAGAAGGAGGCGATCCGGATCCTCAGCGAGGAGGAGCGCCGCCAGGCCAATCCGACCGAACGCGACGTGAAGGGCGTCTTCGGTGGCCTGCTGATCCAGGACCGGGACGGCGACCCCGAGCCGCGCGAGCTGATGGAAACGGTGACGAAGACGCAGCCCACCGAGCAACAGTGGGACGACATGTGCTTCGCCTGGACCGTCTGCCGCCGCGTCCGCTCCAACGCGATCGTGATCGCCAAGGACGGTGCCACCCTCGGGATAGGCGCCGGCCAGATGAGCCGCGTCGACTCCGTGCGTCTCGCGGTCGAGAAGTGCCGCGACGCCCGCGGCGAGGACACCGACGCCCTCCTCGGCAGCTCCGCCCTCGCCTCAGACGCCTTCTTCCCCTTCGCCGACGGCCCCGAGCTGGCGATCGAAGCCGGCACCGCCGCCGTGATCCAACCCGGCGGCTCCAAACGCGACGCCGAGGTGATCGACGCCTGCGACGCCGCTGGCGTGACGATGGTGTTCACGAAGCACCGGCACTTTCGGCACTAGCGCGATCCCGCGACTCCTACTGAACAGTCATCGGAGATAGAAAACATGCTGGCAATTTAGTTGACCCCATCGCCAAATGGATGGACTCTTCTTGCGCAATAGCCCGTTTCACAACGCAAGGAGCGTCACCAGATGACTAGACGTAGAGAAAAGGTCGGCCTCTCGCTGCTTTGTGCGCTTGCCTTCTGCGCCTTCGCGGCGCAAAGCGCATCGGCAGTTGGAACAACAGCGTTTACATGCGCACCGGCTTCCAAAGGTGCGGAATTCTCCGATGAACACTGCGACACCTCCGGAAGTGGAGAAGGATTTGTACATGCATCAATCAACGCGGGAGAAAAAACAGAAGTTTCCATCACTAACGAAAAAACCGCCGAAGGAACAAAAGCAGCCCAGCCCTTCATTTTGAGTGGAGTGCTTGGCGGCATCAAAGTTAAAATAGAATGCAAAGCTGTCACTGGCCAAGGCACCCTGACCAACGAAGAAGTTGAAAAAAGTATGCAGGCAGTTGGGACGGCGTTGATCGAAACCTCGAAATGCACGATAGATCAGCCGAAATGCACGGTAAAAGAGCCCATTACCTGGGATGCTCAATTTAAAACGTACGGAAACGAAACCGCGATGGGTATCGAATTCACCCCCACAACGGGAAAAACCGTATTCGGATCCTGGACCCTGACTGGGCCAGAATGCGCGATCAAAAACACCTTCACCATCTCCGGATCGTTCCAGGCAACACCGGGGGGGACCAGCCAGGGGAAAGGTGCAACATTGACGATCACCGAAGAAACGAGCAAAAACCTGAAATGGGGCACTGCTCCCTACACCCTCACGGGAGCCATCACACTGCGGATGAAAGATGGCAACCCGATCGTTTTTAAAACATAGAGAGACCTTCAAATTCTGTTTGAGAACGGCCCGCTTCGGCGGGCCGTTCTTCGCTGTGCAGAGTGTTTCTGCGTGGCGCTTGCTCGGCGGACGTGGTCGCAGACCCCTCGGGGTGGTGACGGGATCTATTTCGGCCTGGATCCGCCTCCCAGGCGAACCTCGTCATCCGCCTCGACGTCGCCCGGCACGCGAAGCAGCCGCTACTTCCCCTTTGCTCCGTTTGAGCCACGAAGTGCCCCCGGCGGGATTCGAACCCGCGCCGCGCGGCTTAAAAGGCCGCCGCTCTAACCAACTGAGCTACAGGGGCGAGGTTGGATCGTATAGAGAGGCTTGGGCCGCCGGTGCAGGGAAATGGTCAGGAGAGATCTGGCATTCCCTCGTAGGCGGTGGAGGCCTCGGCGTGGGTGCGGCGGGGGATGCGGCCGGCGCGGCGGGCGGTGTGGCCGGCGTCGACGGCGCCGCGGAGGGCGCGGGCCATCGCGACCGGGTCCTCGGCGCCGAAGATCGAGCTGGCGGCGAGGACGGCGTCGCATCCAAGCTCCATCGCCAGGGCGGCGTCGGAGGCGGTGCCGATGCCGGCGTCGAGGACGACCGGCACCTCGGCGCGCTCGGTGATGATCGCGATGTTGTACGGGTTGCGGATGCCGGCGCCGGAGCCGATCGGGGAGCCCAGCGGCATCACCGCGGCGCAGCCGGCCTGCTCGAGGCGGCGGGCGAGGATCGGGTCGTCGTTGGTGTAGGGGAGGACGGTGAAGCCGTCGCCGACCAGCTGCTCGGCGGCGTCGAGCAGCTCGACCGCGTCGGGGTAGAGCGTGCGGTCGTCGCCGATCACCTCGAGCTTGATCCAGTCGGTCTGGAAGGCCTCGCGGGCGAGGCGGGCGGTGCGGACCGCGTCGCGGGCGGTGTAGCAACCGGCGGTGTTGGGAAGGACGAAGAGGCCGAGGCGCTCGATGACGTCGAGGACGGATCCCTCGGCGGCGGGGTCGATCCGGCGCAGGGCGACGGTGACGATCTCGGTGCCGGCCGCCTCCAGGGCCGACTCCATCTGGTCAAGGGAGCGGAAGCCGCCGGTCCCGGCGATCAGCCGCGAGGACCACTCGCGACCGCCCAGCTCCCAGGTTTCGGCGCCGCCCTGGATCGCGGCGAGAACCTCGACCGCCTGGCCATCGCGCAGTGGCGTTCCGTCCCACTCGCCATGCGGGACGACCTCGCCGTCGAGGGCGACGGCGACGCCTCGCGGGTCCTCGGCACCCGACTCGCGCACGGCGTCGGCGAGGGTTGCGCCGGCGGGCAGGTCGCGGGGTTCGCCGTTGAGCTCGATCGTCATCCCGGCACCTCCGCCGGAGTGCCTGCGAGCTGCTCCGCAATTGCTTCGCCCGTCAGCGGCGCCAGCAGGATGCCGTTGCGGTGGTGGCCGGTGGCGAGGAGGAGGCCTTGGACGGTGCCGGGGCCGACCAGCGGCAGGTTGTCGGGAGTGCCGGGGCGCAGACCGGCGGCCGAGCCGACGAGCTCCATCTCGGCGACCTCGGGGAGGAGGCGGTAGGCCTCGCGCAGAAGCTCGAGCACGCCGCCGGCGGTGACCTTGGTGTCAAAGCTGCGCTCCTCGACGGTCGCGCCGACGATCAGGCGGCCGTCGTCGCGGGGGACCAGGTAGACGCGCTCGGAGGCAACGATCCGGCTGGTCGGCGGCGTGGCTCCCTCGCGCGTCCGCAGCTCCAGCACCTCGCCCTTGACCGGCCGTACCGGCGGGCGGGCGTGCTCTGGCAGCCAAGCGGCCGTTCCAGACCAGGCTCCTGCGGCGAGGACGACGGCATCTGCCTGAAGCTCCTCGCCTGCCGCGGTCCGCACTCCGCAGAGGCGCTCGCCCTCGAACAATCCGTCCACCACCTCCACCCCGCTCCGAACCTCGACCCCGGGGCCAAGCGCCGCCAGCAGCGCTGCGGTCAGCCGGCGCGGGTCGACCGCCGCCTCGCCGCTCGCATGCACGCCGCCGTTGAGGGAGGGCGTCAGCCCCGGCTCCAGCTCGCGGCAACGACGCGGCGCCAGCCACTCGGCCTCGAGGTCGAGCGAGCGCTGCAGCTCGTGGACCCGGCGCAGCTGCGCGGCCTCGTCGCGGTCGAGGGCGATGTGAAGCGCGCCGAGCTGTTCGTAGCCGGTGCGCATCCCCGTCTCCGACTCCAACTCGGCGACGAACTCCGGGTACAGCCGCGCCGACGCCAGCGTCATCTCCAGCAGTTCCGGCTCGCCGAAGCTGAGCTCGCCGACCGGCGCCAGCATCCCGGCGGCAACGCCGGTGGCGCCAGCGCCGGGCTCGCCGCGCTCCAGCACCGCCACGCGGGCGCCGCGCCGCGCCGCGTACCAGGCACAGCAGAGGCCGATCACACCACCGCCAACGAATATCGCGTCGAAACTGCGCTTCTCGGTCAAACCATTCCCTCCGCCGGCATTACCCGGATCAGGTCGAGACGGTCGGTGGCCTCGGTGCCACCCTCTCAGCCCTTTCGGGCTCCCGTACGTTCAGATGCTACCCCTCCGGCGGGGGCGGCGAGCCAGAAACAGGTCCATAATCGACGCATGAGCCTTTCGCTTCCAGAGGGGGACGGGGCGCTGCGGCGCGAGCGCCTGCGAACCGCGCGCCTCTACTTCGTCTGCGACGCCCGCCCCGGCGGTCAGGACCCCGAAGCGCTGGTGCGCGCGGCGCTCGGCGCCGGCGTCGACATCCTGCAGCTGCGCGAGAAGGAGCTGGGACGGGCGGAGATCGAGCGGGCCGCCGCGACCTTCCGCCGCGTCTGCGACACCTACAGCGCCCTCTTCATCGTCAACGACGATCCCGACCTGGCCCGCTCCTGCGACGCCGACGGCGTCCACCTCGGCCAGGACGATGGCTCGGTCGAGGAGGCCCGGGCGCTGCTCGGCCCCGACGCGATCATCGGCCTCTCCACCCATTCCGAGGACCAGATCGCGGCCGCCGCGGAGCGCCCCGTCGATCACATCAGCGTCGGCCCGATCTGGGAGACGCCGACGAAGGAGGGCCGGCCGGCGGTCGGCCTGGAGCTGATCTCCCATGCCGCCGAGCACGCGGCGCGGCCGTTCTTCGCGATCGGCGGCATCGATCCCTCGAACGCCGAGCAGGTGGTGCGCGCCGGAGCGCGGCGGCTCTGCGCGGTGCGGGCGATCCGCGACGCCGCGGACCCCGCCGCGGCTGTCGAAGCGCTGCGGCGTGCCTTCGCCGCCGCCGAGGGCGCGGGCGCGAACAGCCAGGACGCGCTGCTCGACCAGCCGGCGCCCTGGAGGGGCGTGGCGCCCGGTGGCTGAGGAGCGGGCGAAGCGCAAGCAGCGCGGGGCCGACGCGATGACGCGCGGT
This sequence comes from uncultured Solirubrobacterales bacterium, assembly GCA_963799835.1. Taxonomy (GTDB): domain Bacteria; phylum Actinomycetota; class Thermoleophilia; order Solirubrobacterales; family 70-9; genus VAYN01. Next base: position 1,115,876 of record CAWCYE010000002.1, on the reverse strand, counting down.
TACGCAAAGGCGGAGGAGCGAAACCGCGAAGCGCGGGAGGCACTCGAGCCGCTGGCCGAGGGCGAGCGCCCGGCCGTGGTGACGATCGGCGCGGCGATCTCCGGCCTGATCGCGGTCTCGATCATCGCCGGCTACCTCGCCGGCATCGAACCGGACGGCGAGAAACCGAAACTGGTGCAGGTGATCGCGCCGGCGCTGCTGATGGGCGTGATGGCCTGGGGAATGTGGCGGGCCCGCTACTGGGCGGTGCTCGGCTTCCAGCTGGTCCTCGTCTTCCTCATCTTCAGCGCCGTCTTCGGCCTCGCGGTGCAGGCCGCGACCGTGGCCCAGTTCGCCGTCACGCTCGGGCTGCTGGCGGTCGCCGGCACCTTCTTCTTCTTCATGGTCAAGGCGATGGCGCGGATCCAGATGCCGGAGCGCGGGCCGCGCCGGTAGCCGGGCGCGGTCCTTATATAGGCTCACGGGCGATGGCCGAATCCTTCGATCAGATCGTCATCGGCGGCGGGCCGGGGGGCTACGTCGCCGCGATCCGCGCCGCCCAGCTGGGCCAGAAGACCGCCGTGGTCGAGCGCGACAAAGCCGGCGGCCGCTGCCTCAACTACGCCTGCATCCCGGCGAAGACGGTCCTGCGCAGCGCCGAGATCTTCCACGAGGCGGGCAACAGCGCCAACCTCGGGGTGACGGTGAAGGGAGCGTCGGTCGACTGGGAGGCGCTGGGAAAGCGCCGGGCCGACGTCTCGGCCTCGCTCTCGGGCGGCGTCGAGATGCTCTGGAAGAAGGGCAAGATCACGGTGATCGAGGGCGACGGCTCGCTGACCGCCGACGGCAACGTCAAGGTCGGCGACGAGATCTACGAGGCCGGCGCGGTCACGCTCGCCACCGGCTCGGTGGCGCTGCCGATCCCCGGGGTCGAGTTCGGCGACCGCGTCGTCGACACCTGGGGCGCCTGGTCCCTCCCCGAGCAGCCGAAGAAGATCGCCGTGGTCGGCGCCGGCGCGTCGGGCTCGGAGATCGCCTCCGCCTACGCGCGCTTCGGCACCGAGGTGATCCTGATCGAGATGCTCGACCAGATCCTGCCGGCGGAGGACAAGGACATCGCCAAAGTCGTCGAACGCATCTTCAAGAAAGGCGGCATCGAGATCGCCACCGGCGCCCCGGTCGAGAACGTCGAGGCCGGCAAGAGCTCGGTCAAGTTCACCTACGGCGACAACTCGACCGAGGTCGACTACCTCTGCGTTGCCGGCGGCCGCGCGCCGGACGTCGAGGGCCTCGGGCTGAAGGAGGCCGGGATCGAGCTGGAGGGGAACGGCAAGGTCAAGGTCGATCCCTACCAACGGACCACGAATCCCAAGGTCTACGCGATCGGCGACCTGGTCAGCGCCAAGGCGCTCGCCCACAAGGCATCCGAGGAGGGGATCGTCGCGGTCGAGACCGCGGCCGGCGCAGAGACCCACGCGGTCGACCAGAACCTGATGGTCGGCGCCACCTTCTGCCACCCGCAGGTGGCGAGCGTCGGACTCACCGAGGCCGCGGCCAAGGAGGCCGGGCACGAGGTCAAGGTCGGCAAGCAGAAGCTCGGCGGCGTCGGCGGGGCGACCGTCTACGACGACAAAGACGGGCTGGTGAAGCTGGTCGTCGACGCCTCCTACGGGGAGATCCTCGGCGCCCACATCGTCGGCAACCGGGCCTGCGACATGATCGCCGAGCTGGTGGCGACGATGGCGCTGGAGGGCGGCTACCAGGAGCTGGCGCGGATCGTCCATCCCCACCCGACGATCTCCGAGGCGATCTCCGAAGCGGCGCGAGCGGTCGACGGCTGGGCGATTCACGCCTGAGCGCTGGATCGCAGCGTGCTATTCCGGCGGCGCCGAGACGCTGTCGATCCACGAGAGGTACCCCTCACTTCCCCGCTTCACCTCGAGCTGCAATACCTCGGGGGTGTCGTATGAGTGGTTGTCGAGGATGTGGGACTCGATCTGCTCGTAAAGATCGGCGCGGGCCTTGAGCAGGAGCAGCACCTCGGAGTCTTTTTCGATCCGGCCCTCCCACCTGTATATAGAGCCGATCGGCAGGAGCTGCGCGCAGGCCACCAGCTGCCGTTCCACCAGACCGGCGGCGAGGGCCTCCGCTTCCTCCGTCGAGCTGGCGGTCGTCAGGATGACACTGTAGGTATCCGGCATAGTTCACCTCCGATCACGATGAGTCGTGCCATCTTCTACTACGACCTTGGGTCGCCCTACGCGTACCTGACCGCCGAGCGGATTAGCGGGCTGTTCACGGAGGCCGAGCTGGAGCAGCCGGAGTGGCAGCCAATCCTGCTCGGCGGGTTGTTCCAGCGCTTCGACCGCGACTCCTGGGGCAATGGGCCCGGACGCGAAGAGGGGATGGCCGAGGTCGAGCGGCGCGCCTCCGCCTACGGGCTGCCGCCGATCGCCTGGCCGGACCCCTGGCCCGGCAACATGCTGACCGCGATGCGGGTGGCGACCTTCGCCAAGCAGACCGGCCGCGCCGTCTCCTTCTCCCTCGCCGCCTTCCGTCAGGCCTTCGCCGCCGGCCGCGACCTCGGCGATCCCGACAACGTGGTGATCGCCGGTGCCGCCTGCGAGCTGCACCCGCGGGCGCTGCTGAAAGCGGTGCAGACCGACGGGGTCAAAAGCGCCCTGCGGGAGGCGACCGACCGCGCCGGAGACCTTGGCGTGCGCGGCGTCCCGAGCCTGCTGGTCGACGGCGAGGTCTTCTGGGGAGACGACCGCCTGGAGGACGGGATCGAGGCCGCCCGCGAGGCCGGTTAGGACGCGCGGCCCATGATCTAAGGTGGCTTCGATGGCCGATCTGCCCGACGCCGCCACCTGTTACGAGCTGCTCGCGCGAATGGCACTGATCCGTCGCTTCGAGGAGGAGGCGGGCCGCCAGTACCAGCGGGCCAGGGCCGGCGGCTTCCTGCACCTGGCGATCGGCGAGGAGGCGACGATCGTCGGCACCACCTCGGTGATGCGCGACGAAGACTTCCTGATCGGCAGCTACCGCACCCACGGCCACGCGATCGCCCGCGGCACCGAGCCCAAACGGGTGATGGCGGAGCTGTTCGGCAAGGTCGACGGGACCAGCGGCGGCCGCGGCGGCTCGATGCACATCTTCGACGCCGAGCGCCGCTTCATGGGCGGCTACGGGATCGTCGGCGGCAACCTGCCGATCGCCGCCGGCCTCGGCCTCGCCTCCCAGTACAAGGGCGAAGACGCGGTCACCGTCTGCATGTTCGGCGACGGCGCCTCCAACGCCGGCAACTTCGGCGAGACGATGAACCTGGCGGCGCTGTGGAAGCTGCCGGTCCTCTTCCTGGTCGAGAACAACCTCTACGGGATGGGGACCTCGGTCGAGCGCCACTCGGCCCAGACCGACCTCTCCAAGAAGGCCGAGGGGTACGGGATCCCGGGGACGCGGCTGGACGGGATGGACGTGGTCGCTGTGCGCGAGGGTGTCGCGGAGGGGCTACGGGCGGCGCGCGAGGAGAGCCGGCCGACGCTGCTGGAGGCCTTCACGTATCGCTACCGCGGCCACTCGGCCGCCGACCCCGAGGTCTACCGCGAGCGCGAGGAGGTCGAGGAGTGGCGCGAGAGGGACCCGATCGAGACCTTCGCCGCGCGCTGCGTGGAGGCGGGCGTGCTGGGCGAACGCGAGGTGGCGCAGGCGCGGGAGAAGGCGGACGAGGAGGTCGCGGCGGCGGTCGAGTTCGCCGAAGCGTCGCCGGAGCCGGCGCTCGACACGATGTACGAGAACCTCTACGCCACCACCGATCCCGGCGGCTGGTACGCGGTCGACGAGCGCAGCCCCGAGCCGCACCGCGGCGAGGACGAGAGCCGGATGCCTGACGCGGCGCGCCAGCTGGCCGAAGCCGGGGCCGCCTATGCGGGGCAGCCCGAGGAAGGGTCGCGTCCCAACCCGGCGATAGACGGCGACGCCCAAGACGGGGTCGAGGGACGGGTGGCGGCCCAACGCGAGGACAGGGCAGAGTCGGAGGACGAGCGCACGCCGGACAGCGAGCCAGAGGAGTCGCCGGCCCACGAGGAGGCGGAGGGCTGATGGCGACCGTGCGGATGCGGGAGGCCCTGCGCGACGCGATGGCGGAGGAGATGCGCCGCGACGAGGCCGTCTTCGTGATGGGCGAGGACGTCGGCGTCTTCCAGGGCGCCTTCAAGGTGACCGAAGGACTGCTGGACGAGTTCGGCGAGCGGCGGGTGCGCGACACGCCGATCTCCGAGAACACGATCGTCGGCACCGGGGTCGGCGCGGCGATGGGCGGGCTGCGGCCGGTGGTCGAGCTGATGACGGTCAACTTCTCCCTGCTGGCGCTGGACCAGATCGTCAACCACGCCGCCGCGATCCCCTACATGTTCAACGGCCAGGCGAAGGTCCCGATGGTGATCCGGATGCCGGGCGGCGGCGGCCACCAGCTCGGCCCCACCCACTCCCACAGCTTCGAGGCCCTCTACCTGCAGGTGCCGGGACTGCTGGTCGCCTGCCCCTCGACCCCGGCCGACGGCAAGGCGCTGCTGAAGGCGGCGATCCGCGACGACAACCCGGTCGTCTTCATCGAGCACGAGAGTCTCTACGGCGCGCGCGGCGAGGTGGCGGACGGCGAGGTCGAGCCGCTGCGCTTCGGCGAAGCCGCGATCCGGCGCGAGGGCGGCGACCTGACCATTGTCGGGGTGCTGAAGATGGCGCAAGTGGCCGAGCAGGCCGCGACCAAGCTTGCCGACGAGCACGGCGTCGAGGCCGAGGTGATCGACCCGCGGACGCTGCGGCCCTTGGACCTCGACACGATCCTTGCCTCGGTCCGCAAGACCAACCGCGCGGTGATCGTCGAGGAGGGCTGGCCGCACGGCGGCGTCGGCGCCAACCTGGCGACGCTGATCACCGAGCAGGCCTTCGACGACCTCGACGCGCCGGTCCAGCGGGTCACCGGCGCCGACGTCCACATGCCCTACTCCAAGCGCCTGGAGCAGGCCGCGATCCCGCACGAGGAGCACGTGGTGAGTGCCGCACTGGCGACGTTGGAGGGAGCGCGCTGATGGCCGACGTCGTTATGCCGCGGCTGTCGGACTCGATGGAGGAGGGGACGATCCTGAGCTGGCTGAAGAAGGTGGGGGACGAGGTCTCGGTCGGCGAAGAGCTGGTGGAGATCGAGACGGACAAGGCGAACATGGCGTACGAGTCGGACCTGGAAGGGACGCTGACGGAGATCTTGGCCCAGGAGGGCGAGACGCTTGCGATCGGGACGCCTATTGCGCGGATTGGAGGCGAGGACGGCGAGGGACCTGGCGCCGCACCCGCGGATCCTGTCGCGCAGGAGGACTCACCAGCTCCAACCGAGCAAAAGGAATCTCCGGTCAGCTCATCTGCAGCTCAGAACGGCGAGCGGGTCAAAGCGTCGCCATTGGCTCGAAGGCTTGCGAAGGAGCGAGGGGTCGAGCTGGGGGAGCTTCGCGGGTCGGGGCCTGGAGGTCGGATCGTCAAGGCCGATGTCGAGTCTGCCGCTCCTCCAGCGGGTGACACGGGGGAAGGGTTTTCGCCCGCAACTCGTGAGGACGAAGGCCCTTCCCCCGTGGCAGGACCCGCTGGCCGGAGTGCCAAAGGCGACGTCCGAATTCAGGAGCTCACCAAACTCCAGGCCACGGTTGCCCGCCGCATGTCCGAGTCCAAGGCGACCGCCCCCCACTTCTATCTGTCCACCGAGGTGGAGATGTCGAAGGCTGTGGAGGCTCGGGCGGCTCTGAAGGGGTCGGCGAAGGAGGGGGAGATCGTGCCCTCTTTGAACGACATGGTGGTGAAGGCCGCGGCAATCGCCTTGAGGGAGTTCCCGAAAGCGAACGGGGCCTATCGAGACGGGCGCTTCGAGCTGTACTCGCGGGTGAACGTCGGGATCGCGGTGGCGGCTGAGGAAGCGCTGGTCGTTCCCACGATCATCGATGCGGACAGGAAGGGACTGCGGCAGATCGCCTCCGATTCAAGGGCGCTCGCCGGCAAAGTCCGGGAGGGGAAGATCACTCCGCCGGAGCTGTCGGGGGCGACCTTCACCGTCTCCAACCTGGGCATGTTCGGCGTCACCTCCTTCGAGGCAGTGATCAACTCTCCTCAGGCAGCGATTCTCGCGGTGGGTGCGGTCCGGGAGACGCCGGTTGTCAAAGATGGCGAGATCGTCCCCGGCCACCTGATGGCCCTCAACCTCGCCTGCGACCACCGCATCCTCTACGGCTCCGAGGGTGCCGAACTCCTCGCCCGCATCCGTGCCCTCCTGGAGGAGCCAGTCGGCCTGGCCCTCTGACTTCACCGAGTGATGAGTTAATCCGGCTATAGCCGGATTAACTCATCACTCGCGTGAGTCAGCAGGTCTTGCGGGCGCCGGTGACCGCGTTCCACGCTCGTCCCAGCGAGAAGTCGGCGGCAACCCTGAACACGCCGGGGTGAGACGCCCGCGCCACCGTCCAGTCGCCCCGCCGGAGGATGCAGCCGGAGCCGCGGGCGATCGACCAGTAGGGGGTGAAGTTGACCCGGACGAGGAACTCGCCCGGCCGGGTGACGTCGAGGGCGAAGCCCTGCCGTCCCACCCACAGCGTCTGCGCCCGGGCCGCGCCGATCGGCGCCACCAGCGGCTTCGGGTCGCGCACCTCGTAGATCCGCCAGTGCGGGGACTGGAAGCGCAGGGTGAGGTAGGAGGGGTCGCCGAGGATCAGGCGGCGCTCCGCGGTCGAGGAGTAGTCGAGCCGGGCGTCGGGCAGGGCCACGTAGGAGATCGCGTTGCTGCGCAGCCAGGCGGAGTAGGCGGGGTCGGTCAGCTCTCCCTGGTCGTAGAAGATGTCGTCACGGGTGGTGTCGAGCTGGCGCAGCCATCCCCGGGCCAGCTCGAAGCTCGGCGCCAGGTAGGCCGCCTCCCAGTGGTTCGCGGTCGGCGGCACCTCGATCCGCGTCCCCTCGGCGCCGTGGGCGCGCAGCCACCGGGTCGCTGGCTCGAAGTAGGCGCGCGCGGTCGCCGGGTCGCCGACGGTGCGGGCGATCTGGCTGACGCTGGCCGTCACCTGCCAGTAGAGGCTGCCGACCATCGTCCCCGCCAGCAGCAGGGCGAAGAACCAGACCGGGACTGTCGCGCGCGGGCGGCGGGAGAGCAGCACCGCCGCCAGCACCGGCCCGCCGAAGAGGGCCCCGAGACGCACCGCGTTGCCGCCGAGGGCGTTGGGGACCAGCCAGACCAGGGTCGCGGCGAGCGCGTAGCCGACCACGACCCGGCGCAGCTGGCGCTCCTCGGCGCGAGCGCCCTGGGTGAGGAGGAGCGCCGCCGCGCACCAGGCCGGGATCGCGACGTAGGAGGAGAAGACGAAGGGGAACTGGCCGGGCTCGGGGAAGGCGAGGTTGGGGGCGACGGTGAGGGCGAGCGCGAGGCCGCCAACGGCGATCGCGGCGCGACTCACGCGCCTCCCCCGCTCGGGCGCGCCGGCGAGAACGACGCCGGCGAGGAAGACCGCGGCGACGGGGCTGGCGAGGGCGCACCCCGCGGCGGCGAGGACCGCGAGCTTGCCGCGCCCCACCTGCAGGCAGCGCAGCGCCGCGAGGGCGAAGGCGACGCCGAGGGCGAAGGTGAGCTGGCCGTCGGCGAGCAGCGTGACCACGCCGGCGGCGAACCAGAGCGTCGCCCAGCGCGCCTCCGCCCCCCAGCGGTCGCGGACCAGCCGGTCGAACAGGTAGGAGGAGGAGACGACGGCGAGCATCCCCACCACCTGTGGCCCCAGCAGCGCCGCCAACGGCGGGAAAAGGACGCTGTAGGTGAGGGTGTAGTGGCCGCCGTACCAGCTGCTGTTCCAGATCGCCAGGCCGGCGCGGTGGAACAGCTCGGTGCGGAAGACCTGCGCGGCGAGGTCGCCGACCGGCGGGCTCCAGGCGATCATCAGCAGACACAGCGCCGAGCTGAGGGCGACGGCCGGTAGCCACTCGAAGCGGAGAGCCTTGGACTGGACCATCTGCCGGCAAGGATACGGGCGCCGCCTGCGACCATTGTGGGATGAGCGACGAGATCCTGGTCGTGCGCTGCGGAACCGTGCCCTACGAGGAGGCGCGCGAGCTCCAGCGCGGCCTCGAGGCGCGGCGCCAGGCGGATGAGATCCCGGACGTGCTGCTGCTGCTCGAGCATCCCCCGGTCTACACCCGCGGTCGCCGCTCGCAGCCGGAGGAGCTGCCGAGGGGGGCGGAGTGGTACGAAGCCCAGGGCATCGAGGTGCTCGACACCGACCGCGGTGGTCTCGTCACCTACCACGGGCCGGGGCAGCTGGTCGCCTACCCGATCGTCAGCCTGGCGGCCTATGGCGACGACGTCCACGAGTTCGTGCGGGGCCTGGAGCGGGTGACGATCGGCGCGCTCGCCGAGGCCGGGGTCCCCGCCACCGTCATCAGGGGCCAAACCGGCATCTGGGTCGAGCCGGCCCCCCGAACCGGCGGCCGACGGGCCTCAAACGCACCTATATGTACGGAAATCGGCCCATCGGCAGGGGAGGCGCCGGGGGCGGCCCGCAAGATCGGCTCGATCGGGCTGCACGTCAGCCGCGGCGTCACCACGCACGGGCTGGCCGTCAACGTCAACAACGACCTGCAGCCGTTCGAGTGGATCGTGCCGTGCGGGATCGAGGGCTGCTCCGTCACCTCGCTCAGCCGCGAGTTGGGGGCCGAGCAGGACCTCGCCGCCTTCGCCGGCACGCTCGCCGAGCGCTTCGGCGAAGTCTTCGAGCGCACTCCCATCCCCACCGATCTCGCCGACCTCGGCCTGGCGCCGGCGGCCGATACGCTCGGGGCGAGCCGATGACCCTCGACTCCACCGAGCGCACCCACGTCACCCGCTCCCGGGCCAAGCCGGGTGGCACCGCCGCCAACGCCGACGGCACCGTGCCCTTCCGTCGCGCCCGCAAGCCGCCGTGGCTGAAGGTGCCGGCGCCTGGGGGTCCCAACTACCGGCGGCTGAAGGAGACGATCGGCTCCGACAACCTCCACACCGTCTGCGAGGAGGCCAACTGCCCCAACGTCGGCGAGTGCTGGGAGCGCGGCACGGCGACCTTCATGATCCTCGGCGACGTCTGCACCAGGCGCTGCGGCTTCTGCAACGTGCAAACCGGCAAGCCGACCTGGAACGACCCGCTGGAGCCGCTGCGGGTCGCCAACCAGGTGAAGGCGATGGGACTGCGGCACGCCGTCGTCACCTCGGTCGACCGCGACGACCTCCCCGACTACGGGGCCTCGGCCTTCGTCGGTGTGGTCCGCTCGATCCGGATGCTGGCCCCGGAGTGCAAGGTGGAGATCCTCACTCCCGATTTCCGCGGCCAGGAGATGCCGCTGGCCAAGGTCATCCACGAGCGGCCCGACGTCTTCAACCACAACGTCGAGACGGTGCCGCGCCTGTATCCGATCGCGCGCCGCGGCTCCAAGTTCATGCGCTCGGCCCGGGTGCTGCGGATGGCGAAGGAGATGGGCGGCGAGGAGGTGATCACCAAGTCGGGACTGATGGTGGGCCTCGGCGAGTCCTTCGAGGAGATGGTCGAGACCTTCGGCCTGCTGCGCGAGCACCGCGTCCAGGTCCTCACCGTCGGCCAGTACCTGCGACCGACCGAGAACCACCTGCCGGTCGTCCGCTACTGGCACCCCGACGAGTTCGAGGCGCTGGAGAAGGCCGCCTACGAGCTCGGCTTCGAGTCGGTCGCCGCCGGCCCCCTGGTCCGCAGCAGCTACCACGCCGATCAGAACCTGCCGGAGGCCGCCCGGGCCGAAAGTCTGACCGCGTAGGCCAGGACGGGGTAGATTCCGCCCGTGCCCTTCGCGGACGCAAACGGCCAGCGCCTCTACTACGAGGTCCACGGGGACAACGACGCCGAGCCGCTGCTCTGTGTCCACGGCCTCAGCGCCGACACCCTGGGCTGGATCCCGCAGGTGCCGGCGTGGTCGGAGCGGCACAGGACCGTGATCTTCGACAACCGCGACGTCGGCCAGTCCTCGCGGGCGACGGGCTCCTATGAGGTGACCGACATGGCGGCCGACGCGCTCGCGCTCGCCGACGAGCTGGGGCTAGAGAGCTTCCACCTGCTCGGCCTCTCGATGGGCGGCGCGATCTCCCAGGAGATCGCGCTCTCGGTGCCCGAGCGGGCGCGCACGCTGACGCTGTGCGTCAGTTTCGGCGGCGGCGGGGCCTGGGGTCGCCTGCAGGGACAGGTTTGGGCGGAGCGAGCGATGAATATGACGCCCGAGCAGCGGGTCGACGAGCTGATGCTGCTCTGCTTCTCCGAGCAGGCTTTCGAGAACGCCGAGATGGTCGCCTACATGCGCCAAATGCTGCTGGCAAATCCGCACCCGCAGGAGCCCGAGGCCTTCGTCCGCCAGCTGCTCTCCACCTCGCGCCACGAGACCCGTGACCGTCTCGCCGGCCTCTCAATGCCGGTCCACGTGATCGGCGCCGAACAGGACACCCTGCTGCCGGTCTGGAAGTCGACCGAGCTCGCCGACCTGATCCCCGGCGCGCGCCTGACGCTCATCGGCGGCGGCCACGCCGTCAACCTCGAGCGCGCCGAGGAGTTCAACGCGGCCACGCTCGAGTTCCTGGCCGAGGCGGCAGTAGCGGGCTAAGTACCCTGGATCGCCGATGCGGAAGGTGATCTACGCAACGGGGGTCTCCCTGGATGGCTTCATCGCCGGGCCCAACGGGGAGATCGACTGGTCGGCCCCGGACGAGGAGCTGCACCGGTTCCACAACCAGCAGACGCGGGAGCTGGACGCGCACTTCTGCGGGCGGCGGCTGTACGAGGAGATGCTCTACTGGGAGACCGTGGAGGAGAACCCGTCGGCCGGAGAGACGGAGCTGGAGTTCGCCCGTATTTGGCAGGAGCTGCCGAAGATCGTGTTCTCGAGGACCTTGGAGAAGGTCGAGGGTAACGCCAGGCTGGCAAGGGAAGGCGTCGCCGAAGAGGTCGCCAAGCTGAAGGAGCAACCGGGCAAGGACCTGGCGGTCGGCGGTGCCGGCCTCGCCTCGACCTTCATCGAGCTGGGCCTGGTCGACGAATACCAGCTCTTCGTCAGTCCGGTCGTACTCGGCGGGGGCACGCCCTTCTTCCCCGCCGGGGGCGAGCGGCGAAATCTGGAGTTGGTGGGGACGCAGACCTTCGGCTCTCGGGTCGTCCACCTGCGCTACCGGCCCGGGTAAGGCCGGTGCCCGATCAGCCGGGCTGCGGCGCGGGCTCAGCCTCGGTGAGGTCGAGGGTGTCCGCGGCGGCGTTCTCGCGCCGTGAGAGGGCGAGGCAGGGCAGTGCCAGGACACTGATCCCCGCCCCGATCAGGTAGGACGGCGCGTATCCCCAGACGTCGGCGGCCCGGCCGAGCAGCGGCTGGGTCCAAACGCCGCCGCTGGAGCTCATCATCGAGTCGAAGGAGAGGATCGTCGCTCGCTGGCGCGACGGGATCAGGCCGTTGAGGTAGGTCTGGCGAATCGGCATCGTCGCCGCGAACAGCAGTCCCCAGACCACGATCAACCCGATCACCGCCCAGAAGCTCTCGACGATCCCGATCAGCCCGAGCGTCACCACGCTGAGCCCCGCCATCGCGATCAGCGCCGAGGTGCGACGGGCGAAGAGGCGGCGGATCCGGGGCGCCGCGATCCCACCGGCGATCTGCGCACCGGCGACGATCGCCGCCACCAGGCCCGCAACCTGGTAGGCCTGCGGATCCCCGTACAGCTCCAGCAGGTAGGGCTGCAGAGCGTAGAACGCGTAGATGCCCACGCCGCCGGTGAACAGGGCCTCGACCATCAGCCACTTGACCGCGGGGACCCGCCAGCCGTACTCGATCGAGTTGGAGGCGACCTTTCGCATCTCGGCCAGCGGCCGGCCCCCGCGCTCGGGAGTAAAGCCGACGTCGTGCATGAGCCTGAACGCGACCCCGAACATCGCGATCAGAATGGCGCCGCGGAGGACGAACGGCACTCCCAGGCTGGTCTGCTGCGCGACGAACCCTCCGGCGACGGAGCCGGTGAGCATCGCCACTCCGGTGACGACCTGACCGCGTCCGAACACGGACTCCAGCTCTCCGGTGAAACCGGTCGCGGTGAGGGCATCGACGAGCCAGGCCTCGACCGCGCCGGAGAAGAACGTGAACCCGAGCCCGAGCAGCATCGAGACGATCGCCCACTGCCACAGCGGCGCCTCGATCTGCCAGAGGAGCACGTAGAGGAAGGTCGACGCGGTCAGGGTCAGGGTGCCGAGCAGGTAGGAGACACGGCGCCCGATGGTGTCGGCGACGATCCCGGTGGGAACCTCGAACAACACCATCCCGGCGGTGAAGAAGGCGTTGGCCGCGAACGCTTCCAGGTTCGAGAGGCCCGCGTCGAGCAGGAAGATGGTGTTGATCCCCCAGATGAACGACGCCGCCAGGGTGTTGCCGAGCAGAAGCGTCAGGTAGGTGCGCTGGATCGAGTGGGGAGTGGGCATGGGCGTCAGATGAATGGATCGTTGCGGGGGTTGTAAGCGGGGTCGGAAATACTCAACATTGGGAAATGCGCCCGATCCGAGGAATCGGCGCTTCGGTGCTGATCGTCATCATGATCGCGGTTCCCGCGCGTGCCGATACGTCACCCGTGAACGTGGCCGCCCTGCAGGCGGCGCTGAAGTCGCTGCACCTCTACGCAGGCTTCGTCGACGGGATCAGGGGCCCTCTGACCCGGCGTGGGGTGATCGCCTTCCAGCGGCGCCGCGACCTACGGGTTGACGGCGTGGCGGGGCCGCAGACGCGGCGGGCCCTCGGGTGGCGGGGAAGGCCGGGCCTCGGGAGCCGGACGATGCGGGTCGGGAACCGGGGTTGGGACGTCGCGGCGCTGCAGTTCCTGCTCCAGCGCGCCGGCCACGGGCCGGGAAGGGCCGACGGCCTGTTCGGGCCGTTGACCCGGGGAGCGGTGCGGCGCGCGCAGAGCGCCGCGGGCATCGGAGTCGACGGGCTCGCGGGGCCGGCCACGATCGGCTCCCTGCGCAGTGGAGAGCAACCGCAGGAACCCACGGGTGACCCGGTGCTGTTCCTGCGGCCCGTCCAGGGCCCGATCGGCGACGGGTTCGGCGCCCCGCGGAGCGGAGGTCGCCGGCACGAGGGCCTCGACTTCCCGGTTCCCTACGGGACGCGCGTCGGCGCCGCGGGTCGCGGCACGACCATCTACGCGGACTACAACTACGGCGGCTACGGCAACCTGGTGGTGATCCAGCACCGGCTCGGCTTCACCACCTGGTACGCACATCTGTCCTCGATCACGAGCTGGGTCGGCGAGCATGTCGTAGGCGGCACCCGCATCGGCTACGTCGGCTCGACCGGATACTCGACCGGGCCGCACCTCCACTTCGAGGTGCGCCGCTACGACACGCCGATCGACCCCGTTCCGTTGCTGCTCCCGGCCACGCTCGGCAGACCCCTGCGGTCCGACGGCCGGCTGCGTCCACTCGAGTGCAACGGGGGCCGGAGAGAGATGCGCAAGCCCCCACACGGAGCCGACTGGATCGCCCGCGAGCGTCTCTGCTCTACGAGATAGCCCGATCAAGCGAGACCAGGGCGAGTAGTCGGTTAGGGTCGGTAGGAACCCGACCGAGGAGGGACCGATGAGCGTGCTCATCCGCTTTGCCCCCGCATCCTTGACCGCGGCACAGTACGACGAGAGCGTCCGCAAGCTCGAAGAGGCCGGAGTCTTTCCGCCCGACGGCCTCGACTACCACGTCTGCTTCGGCACCGACGGCAACCTTCGCGTCAGCGAGATCTGGGACTCCCAGGAGCAGCTCGACGCATTCGGCGAACGATTGATGCCGGTCCTCGCCGAAGTCGGGATCGAGCCCGGCGAGCCCGAGCTGATGGAGATCCACAACATCGTCAGGCGCTCGTAGAGGGCTGAGGGGCCGCAAGCCGGTCGTCAGTCGGAATGGTCGCGGTTGACCCAGGAGACGATCGCGGTGATGACCAGGGCGATCAGCGCTGCCGCGAGCGCGGCGACGATCGTCAATCGCCAGTCGCTGCCGCGAATCCCGAGAGGCTCAACGATCGAACAAGATGTACTTGTCGGCAGCCTTGCGCAAATCGAGAACGCTGTTTGCCATGAAGACGGCTCCGGTGCCAAGAAGCAACGCAATTACAGAAAAGTCCGCTAGATAGAAGCCGGCTAGAACGCCTCCGGCGACGAGGGTGCAGATTGCGTTGCTCCTTGCCCACACCGCTCGCTCGGGTCCGTCACCGCCGGATGGAGCCAAAGCGAATAACCACCCCGCATTCAAGGCTAGGAGGCTTATATAGATCCAAACAAAATGGACGATTGGTGCGTGTGATGCCTGCGTGCTCGTATTCATTTCCGCAAACGCCTCACAGATTCCAAAAAACAGAACAGTGTGAACTAGGGCGATGGGAAAGTGATAAAGCATCAAGGGACGGAAGACATCCTTCATTTCGTCCTCGTCTTTGTCGGACAAGTGGCGGCGAACGTAGGCATACAAATTGCGGGGTACCCAGAAGAAGCGAATGGCGAGCACGAGAATGACCATGAAAGTCAGGGTGAGCAAGACTGGAGACAGGCTCCCATTTGCTGCTCGCTCAGAAGAAAATAGGGTCGGATAGAGGGCTTCGACTGCGACTTTGAGCCCTAGGGTCATGATGACCGCATAGACCGTCTGCGCCAGAGCCAAGCCGGTCCGAATGTCGTCCTCGGTCAGCAGCTTGGTTGGCGGTGGTGCGGGCTCGGGAAGGTCGGAAACTTGGCCGGCAGGTGGGCAGACCTGATCGGCACCCGCACCCTCCGTCTGGATCTCCTGCTTGCTCATCGAGAATTCTTTGCTGCCCGCCTATCGAGAGAAGACTAGGACAACCGAACACTCTGTCAATACCGAAAAGTGAAACTTAATCACATAAACAGAGAGAGTCCTCAGTGTGCTTTGGGTCGCACCTAGCCAGAAGAGAGAACTGTGGACAGAGCGGTGGGCTTGGGCGGCGTTACCGTTGCAGGACAGTTACAGAAAAGTAACAGTAAGGAGCCGAAGCCGACGGCTCTGAAGCAATTCATACGACGGCAAAGGATACGTTCGTCATGATGCTTTGAGCTGTTTACCGCGATCAGCTTCTCGGCGCGGGCTTTGCGAATCAAGCCGTGCACCTGGCTTGGCGAGATGCCGATCTCGTCGGCGAGCTCCGAAGGCGCGGTCAGCTGCCATTTCCTCAAAAAACCCTGATATGTCAGCTCAAGGCCGGTATGGTCGCCTACGCCGGGCGTTCCGGGGGCACTCGTTGTCCCATGATCAGCGAGTGCCCCCGGTGTTAGCGCCATCGGGGTGATGGACGTATGGATGGCAGACCTCAACCGTACCCTTTTGGCTCTGGACGTGATCGGCTCAGGCGCAGAGCATCGCGGCGGTGCCAAAGCCGCAAGTCATCGTCGGGAAGAACATCAGGCGCTACCGCAAAGCGCAGGAGCTGACGCAAGAGGCGGCGGCTGAACGCTGCGGCGTCCACCCTGTCGAGTTCGCACGAGCAGAGCGGGGCACCCGCGACATGCGTGTATCGACCGTCGCCAAGATCGCCAAAGGGCTGAACGTCCCGGCTGGCGAGCTACTTGCCGGAATCGGCGGGGGAGACTAGAGCGGGCAGGAAATACGCGGATACCGCAGGGTCCTCCCCGTTCGTCTTCACCAAGCCGGCGTCCAAGAGCACCTTCAGGTGATAGGTGACCACCGAGAGAGGGGGTGAGTCGGGCAGCTCATGACACAGCGCGGTCGCCGGCAACTCTCGCTTTCCGCCGGAGAGCAGATTCAGGATCGCCATCCTGATCGGATGCAGGCCAGCCCGTTCTCTCTTGTGCCTCAGACTCTTCTCTCGTTCTCGCCGCGCATCGTCGGACATGGGGTGGCCCTTCCGGTCGCTCAGATCTTCCCGAGTAGTTTAGCCAATAACGTTCTATCCGTGACCATCTCCTGGGGGCCACTCAGCGGCGCCAGTAGGACGAAGTTGTCGCAAGATTCGGGCTGTGCCCGCCTGAAGGCAACGTAGGCAAGTCGTCCCTCGCCCTCGATGCCTAGCTGCGCGCTTTCCTCGCTGGGCTCGACACGCTAAATGGAGCCAGCCGGGTTCGAACCGGCGACCTCCTGCTTGCAAAGCAGGCGCTCTGCCAACTGAGCTATGGCCCCTTTGGGCCAGTTTAGGCAGGGGGAGCGCCGGCTGCGGGGCTCAGCGGACGACGGCGCGTTTGTAGCGGTTGACCGAGAGGAAGGCGAAGACGGCGGTGATGCCGAGGGACCAGGCGACGGCGCCCCAGACGTCGTTGCCGGCGGGCGCGCCGAGGAAGAGGGCGCGGATCGCGTCGACGGTGATCGTGAAGGGGTTGACTTCGGCGAACGCCTCCAGGGCGGCGGGCATCGAGTCGACCGGGACGAAGGCCGAGGAGACGAAGGTCAGCGGGAAGATCACGATGAAGCCGATCGCCTGCGAGGACTCCGGCGAGGACGAGGTGATGCCGACGAAGGCGAAGACCCAGGAGAAGGCGTAGCCGAACAGCAGCAGGAGGAGAATGCCGGCGACGATGTGGGCGAGCGGCGCGTCGAAGGAGAAGCCGGCGATGACGCCGACGGCGATCATCACCGCGATCGAGAGCGAGTTGGTGGCGACGTCGGCGAGGGTGCGGCCGGCGAGCACGGCGGAGCGGGCCATCGGCAGCGAGCGGAAGCGGTCGACCAGGCCCTTCTTCAGGTCCTCGGAGAGGCCGAGGGCGGTGACGAAGCCG
The DNA here is from genome assembly GCA_963799835.1 of uncultured Solirubrobacterales bacterium. Classification (GTDB taxonomy): domain Bacteria; phylum Actinomycetota; class Thermoleophilia; order Solirubrobacterales; family 70-9; genus VAYN01. Next base: position 1,099,072 of record CAWCYE010000002.1, on the reverse strand, counting down.
CCGAAGGACATCGTCTGGACGATGATCCCCGGCATCAGGAAGTCGACGTAGCTGTACCCCGGCGTCTTGATCGCGCCGCCGAAGACGTAGACGAAGAGCAGCACGAACATGATCGGCTGCACGGTGAAGGAGATCAGCAGGTCGGGCGCGCGGGGGATGCGCATGAGGCTGCGCTTGGCCAGCACCAGCGTGTCGGAGATGCCGTTGCGCAGGCCGCTCATCGCTCTCGCCCCTCCCCCTCTCCCTCGCCATCCTCCTCGGCCGCGTGGCCGGTGAGGGTGAGGAAGACGTCGTCGAGGGTGGGCCGGCGCATCGCCACGTCGTCGATGCCGATCCCGACCTCGTTCGAGCCGGTGTACGGCCTCGACGATCGTCCCCTTGCGCTGGCGGATCGGCACCCGAAGGACGCCGTCGACCGTTTCGGGGCGCTCCGCCGCGATCGGCTCCAGCGCCGCGATCGCCGCCTCAGCCTCGCCCCGGGCCTCCAGCGTGACGTCGAGCCACTCGCCGCCGATCTGGCCCTTCAGCTCGTCGGAGCTGCCCTGGGCGATGACGCGGCCGCGGTCGATGACGGCGATGCGGTCGGCGAGGCGGTCGGCCTCGTCCAGGTACTGGGTGGTGAGGAGCACGGTCGTGCCGCGGGCGACCCGCGCTTCGATCATCTCCCAGAGGCCGATGCGGCTGCGCGGGTCCAGGCCGGTGGTCGGCTCGTCGAGGAAGAGGACCGGCGGGCGGGCGACGAGCGCGGCGGCGAGGTCGAGGCGGCGGCGCATCCCGCCCGAGTAGGTCCTGACCAGGCGGTCGGCGGCGTCGCTGAGGTCGAAGCGCTCCAGCAGCTCGGCGGCGCGGGCGCGCGGCTCCCCCTTCGGCAGGTGGTAGAGGCGGCCGACCATCTCCAGGTTCTCGGCCCCGGTCAGGTTCTCGTCGACCGCCGCGTACTGGCCGGCGAGGCCGATCCGGGTGCGCAGCTCGGACGCCTCGCGGACGACGTCGAGGCCGGCGACCCGGGCGCTTCCGCCATCCGGCGGGAGCAGGGTGGTGAGGATGCGGACCGCGGTGGTCTTGCCCGCCCCGTTGGGCCCGAGCAGGCCGAGCACCGTGCCGGCCGGGGCGCTCAGGTCGATCCCCTCGAGCGCGCGGACGTCGCCGTAGGACTTGCGCAGGCCTTCGGCCTCGATCGCTACGTCGGCGGGCATCGGGGCAACCTACCGAGTGGCGGGTGCCGGCTGAGGGCGCGGCGGACGAACGCCGGCGTACCGCGAATCAGTCGTCGAAGTCGAAGTCCTTGGGGGGGCGTCTGCTCGAACCAGAGGTCGTCGTCCTCGGGGGTGTCCTCGAGGAAGTCCGGCGTGTCCTCGAGCACGTCCTCGGAGGCGGGGGCCGCCGGTTTGGGCTCGTCGTCCTCCTCCTCGTACTCCTCTTCAGCCTGGTCGGGCTCGCCCTCCTGGGCCGGGGGCGCGGCGTGCTCGTCCGTTTGCGGGAGCTCGGGCTCGCCCTCGATCGGTTCCTCCAGCGCCTGGCTCAGCTCGTCGGAGAGGCGCTGTTCGCTGAAGAAGTCGTCCTCCTCCTCTTCCTCGGCGGCCGGCTCCTCGGCGATCTCCGGTTCGGCGCGCGCGGCCTCGATGCCGGCGAGCGGGTCGACCGGGGCGAGGCGAGGCTCGGATATCTCAGCGTCGATCAGCTCCTCGTCCGAGGGGCTGCTCACCTCGCCCGCCGCTCGCCATCTCGGCCTCGACGTCGAAGTTCTGCGTCGGCTGTTCGGCGATCGCCTCGCGCTCTCCGGTGGAGTGGCTCGGCTCGGCCTCCGGCTCGGGCTCGGGCTCGGGCACGGCCTCGTGCTCCATTGCCGGATGCTCCTCTTCGGCGGGCTCCAGGGGCTCCTCGCCAGGTTGCTCCGCCTCCTCCTTCGGCGGCTCAGGAGCCTCCTGCAGGTCGGCGATGTTCGGGACGCGCCGCCCGCTCGGCTCCGCCTCGGCCACAGCGCCCTCGGTCGCCATGAACTCGGTCGGCGCCTCCGCGAGCGGATCCGGCTCGTCAGGACGCGCCGGAGGCCCAAAGGCCTCGTCCTCGAGCTTTTTCAGCTCGGACGCGTCCGCGCCGTGGGCACGCTTCAACTCCAGATGCTCTCGAATTGCGTCGTCGAGGATGCTCATGTGGCCATTCCGGAAATGAGGCTGCCAAAGACTATGCGGTTATCCTTGCGCTTGCGAGGCAGTGGGATCAACTTCCCAGCCACGCCCTCGGGGCTATAGCTCAGCTGGCAGAGCGCCTGGATCGCACCCAGGAGGTCGGCGGTTCGAATCCGCCTAGCTCCATCGCCCCATGTCCCTGCACGTGGGCATCTTCGCTTCTCAAGCCCTTTCCAACCGGCGCTGAATCTGCGCTCCATTTCGGGCACGAGTGCCCGAAATCGCGGCGATGCGAAGGGATTAGCGGCGATTGCTCTGGTTTCCGACTTGCATCTCAGCGACACCCAGAGCTAGTAGAACGACGCAAGCCAGCCCGAGTCTGAACTCAGGCTGACAGCGCCTTACAGCCACATGCGTGCTTGCCTGCCCTATCACCTTGCGTCCAAGCCGGATCGCCACACTTCTCGCACTTGAAAAGTGAGCAAACCTCCGCGAGGTCCTTGACCAACTGGTCGAAGTCAGCGGTTTCCGCTCCGCCCAGAATCGGCTGGTCGTGAGCGGTGAGATTGATCACGAAACTGTCAGCTTCGAGTCGGGCGAAAACGCCCGCGTCGGCGATTGGAGACTTAGCCGCCTTCAGTCCCCGTCGCAGGGCGATCAGGTACTCCATGGCCGTGTAGCGACCGTTCGAGTGGTACTCAATCGAATACTTGAGCTTCTCCAGTGGCCGCGAGAGCTCCAACTCGAATGCCTGTCGGGCAACTCCGCCGAGCTCATCGGGACCCTTGCCCTCAGCAAGCCGCTTGCGCAGCAACTCCAGCGGGTCGCCGGAAACGAGAACGGGGCCACCCTTCGGCGACCAGCCATCGATCCGCTGGTGCTCCCAGCCCGACCCGAGCCGCACGAGCGCGTGGCGGGCGAAGGTGCGGTCATGAGTCAGAAGGATGATCTGCCAGTCCGAGAACTCCGCCTCAAGCAAGCCGAGCAGGCCTTGTCGGTGTATGCCGCCAAAGGAGCCAACAACGTCGTCGAGGACGATCGTGCGCCATTGGCCGCCCTCGACCTTGGTGCGAGCTAGGAAAAACGCCAGAGCCAGCGCATTGAGCTGCCCGTTGCTCATGATCCGCTGAGGCGGAGAGAAATCCTCGCGGTCGTCGTAGCGAATGGAGAACTCGGTTCCGCCAGCGCGGTGAGTGCTGTCGTACTCGAGTCTTACGTTCGAGTAGAGCTTGCTGCCGCTCACCTTCAGGTAATAGGCGGCGACGAGGTCCCCTAGGCCGCTGATCGCCTCTGTTATTGCCGCCCCGACTTTTCTTTCGGCGATCTCAAGCAGGGCATCTGCGCTCTTCTCGGTAGCTACGGCGGCGGCCAACTTGGCAGAGGCTTCGTCAACCCGCTCCTGCTGCTCCTTGAGCAACGCGAGACTGGTCTGCGCGGCCTGCTCGGGGCTTACGCCGGTGCTTGCCTCGCCGCGCATCGAGTCCAGCTCTCCGGAAAGCGTGAGCGTCGGCGAGGGCGGCGCGGCGGAGAGATCCCGGGAAGCTGCCTCGAGGGCATCGGCATGATCACTCGCTGCGGCTTGGGCGGCCTCGAGGGAATCGCTGTTAGACCAACCTCCCTCCGGAGCGATCCGCGCAACCGCTTCGATCGCTCCTTTCAGCGATCGCCACGTGGCGATCGAGGCAACAAGCGGCGCCTCAGCGTCCGAGAAGCGCTCCTCGATGTCAGCGAGCTCTGCGATTCGCTCCTCGAGCTCGGTGGCAAGGCGCTCGCCCGGGTATCCCTGGAGGCACAGCGGGCACGACTCCTCCCGCCAATGCGGAAGGACGCTTCGCCCCTCGCGGACGAGCGTCGCAACCGCCTTGCGAGTCACCGACTCCTGGTCGGCGATCAAATCGTTCCAGGGCTGGAGGTTGACCTTGAGCGCGTCTTCTAGCACCCGTGTGAGTTTCTCGACCTCACCCGGCCTATCGGGAGTCGTCGCCGCAGAGGCCGTGTGAAGATCGCGGTTCCGCAGCTCATCAAGGTCCGTGATCGGGTTCGGCAACTTCGCCCCCACTCGCAGTTCCTCGGCGACTTCCACCGTGTCGCGTCCGGTGGCCTTATCGGAGAGCCTGGCCTCCTCAGCCTTGGTCGTCCCCACGGCCTCTTCCCTGGCCCTCTTGGCTTCCGATTTAGCCGTACGGATCGCGTCGCGAAAGTCGTTCAGCCCCTCAAGGCCGACGAGGGCGAGGATCTCGCGTTTCTTGTCGCCGGGGGACTTCTCGATGAAGTCGCGGACCGTCTCGTGGCGAAGCAGGGGGAGGCCGAGTGCGTGGCTCGGGTCTCCGCTGTCATCACGGGGCTTCGGGTCTGAGACGCTTGACCCTCGCAAAGTGCGCTTCAGCGGGCCGGAGCCCTCCGGCAGGACCTCGATCGTCGCTTCCGTAGCGTCAACGTGAATCGCCGCATCGAGGCCGCATTTCTCGCGGCGGAAGGTCTGTAGCTTTCCGGTCAACCAGAGCTCGAGCGCGTCGGAGATCGTCGACTTCCCACGCCCGTTCTCGCCGTAGATAAAGAAGCTCTTCTCGTTGAGCTCTATCGGAAGGGGAGGCAGTGCACCGCGAAAGCCGGTGATCTCAACTCTGGTCAGCCTCATCGTCCCCCACCGTCCTGATCGCCTCGACGATCTTCGGGCCCTCCCAGGCCCCTTCCGAGTACAGCTTGCGCAAGCCCTCGGCCGCCGGGCTACAGCGCTCGTCCTCGCGGGCCGCGGCAAAGATCGATGCGATGACCGAGTCGGCATCAGCCATTGCGAGCCGTCTTCTTCGAAAGTCGAGCGAGGAGTTTCGAGACCGATGCGCCAGGTGCGTGCGGGGCGCGGGCGAAGCGCTCGAGGATGGCAATCTCGCGGTTCTTTTCGTGGCGCTTTGAATAGAGGATCGCCAGCTGCTCGTAGTACCAGGGGGCGACTCCCCAGTCCTTCGCCTTCGCCTCGGCCTCGGCCTCGGCAATCAGTTCGAGCAGCAACTCCTCCGCCTCGTCGGTGAGGCCCGACCGACGCAGCTCCTTCACCTGGTCGGTGTACTCGGTGTAGTGATTGCCGCGCAGATAGCCGGGGCCTGTCCCGATCGAGTGACTCGATGGATCCGTGCTCACCCCTGGGCTTGCGCGCCGACGGCCTGAATTGCTCGCGGTTTCCTTGCCCTCGTCGTCGTACGGAGGCCAGGACACAAGACCGCCCACATCGCGCTGCATGATTTCCGGACCTGGAGAGAGCCGGCGGCCGAGCCAGACGTGAATGCCGATGTTGGGGGCGTCCACTGAGCCCCCACGGAGGACGCCGCAGACCTCGAAGCGACCGCAGCCAACGGCATCGAGCGGGCCCGAGAGCTGCGCGGCGATGTGGCGCGCGAGGTAGCCGACGTGGCGACCGTCAACCTCTGCCCGGAAGGCATTGGAGTCGTAGGTGTTGGTCGCCTCGCGAATGATCGTCACCATTACAGGGATCAGGTACCCCTCGTGGCGGGGTGGGCCAGCAAGCGCCGTCAGCGCAGCCATGTAGTGACTCTCTCCCGAAATAAAGTTGCCTGGGGCATCCCACTCGCGCCATTCCTCGGTACCGGTCCAACTGGTGCCGACGTTGGCCGGTGCCAACTCGGTCGATGTCTTCCTGAAGCGGTCGAGAAAACCCATGGTGGAGAGATCCTAAGCGGCCGAACACACGCAAAACTGGATGGCTGTAGGAGCGCCTGCGATGGGTGGATGAGTATTGGCGTCAGGAGCACGAGCTGCCGTTCTTTGGGAACCAGAATGTTGGGTTCACTTCGAAGGTGCATCTTTTTATTGCCCATGCTTGGTAGTTCAACCAATTTGGCCTGCCAACCCAGCTGCCCAGAAGCTCTGAAACAACCAGCTTTCGCATTCCACGCCGCACGACCCGTGTAGATCGCACTCGCGCGTATTCCGCTGAATCCTCTAAGCGGCCTCTACTCCACATCAGAAAGTCCCAAAGGCCGGTTAGCCTCAACCGCGCGATGAGATCCTTCGCCGATTTCTCCGACCACGACTTCGAGCTTTTCGTCGCCGACCTGCTCGGCGAGATCGACGGCGTGCGCTATGAGGTCTTCGCGCGTGGCGCAGACCGGGGGATCGACCTACGCCACTTCCTACCTGAGGGGGAGGGGGCCGACATCGTGCAGTGCAAGCGCTACATCGAGAGCAGCTGGTCGGACCTAAAACGGGCGGCGCGCGCCGAGGCAGAGGCACTGGCGGCGATGGAGCCGGCGCCGCGGAGCTACCGCCTGGTCACCACCCTGCCGCTCACCCCGGACCGGAAGAGCGATCTGGCGGGGATCCTCCGTGGATTTGCCAGAACCGACGGTGACATCTTCGGCGCCGACGATCTCGAGACGATGCTCGACCGAAACCCCGAGGTCGAGCGCCGTCACCCGAAGCTCTGGCTGGCGGGCGGCACCCATCTCGACGAGATTCTGAACGCCGGCGTCTATAACCGCTCGCGCCAGCTGCTTGAGGAGACGAAGCACGCGCTCTCGCGCTACGTGGAGACCGACGCCTTCCACATTGCCCGTCAGCGACTGCGCGAGGAGCACGTCCTGATCATCGCCGGAAAGCCGGGGGTCGGCAAGACGACCCTCGCCCAGATGCTCCTCGCCGACGCCGTGGTCGATGGCTACCAACCCATTGAGATCTCCGCTGATGCCGAGGAGGCGAACGAGGCCTACCGAGCCGACGAGCGCCAAGTCTTCTACTACGACGACTTCCTCGGGTCGACCTTCCTTCAACAGCGCCTCGCCAAGAACGAGGACCGTCGCCTGACCCAGCTGATGCGCCGCGTCGCCAGCAGCCAGACGAGTCTCTTCCTGCTCAGCACCCGCGAGCACATCCTGCGCCAGGCGCTGGAGTTCTACGAGGAGCTCGAGCGCGAGCGGCTCGACGCGCGCCGCTACCTGTTGGAGCTTTCCGAGTACACGCGGCTCGACCGCGCCCACATCCTCTACAACCACATCTGGGCCTCAGGGCAACTCGACCAGGTGGCCGCCGCCTCATTGATCAACGACGCGGCCTACGCGCGGATCATCGACCACCCGGAATACAACCCACGGCTGATCGAGTACATCACCGGCCTCGGGTCGCTCGAGCTCGGTGAGAGAGAGAACAGCGACTTCCTCGGCTTCGCCGTCGGGGTGCTCGACGACCCCGAACGCATCTGGCGCCAGGCCTTCGAGAACCAGCTCGAACCCGCCGAGCGAGGACTCTTGGTCGTTCTCGCCTCGATGCAGACCGAGGTTACCGCCGCCGATTTGGAGACCGGGTTCAGAGCCTATTGCGCGGCGGCCGGGATCACCCTCCAGGGGACCCTCTTCCACCGCTCGCTCAGGGTACTGGAGGGAACCTTCGCCGAGATCCGCCCGGAGGACGGCAAGAGCCTGGTCGTCCCCGCCAACCCCTCGATCGTCGACTTCGTCGCCGCCTGGCTCGGCCAGGCGCCCGCCGAGGCGCCCGCCCTATACGAGGGTGCGGCGTTCTTCGCCCAGCTCGAATGGGCTTCCCGGTCAGTCCTCCGGCATCTCGGGCCGAGCTCCGTACGCACCGAACAGCTCGCCCATCTCGCGGCGGCTGTGCGCCGACTATTCGCGGGATCCGACCCCCGTTGGGAGATGATGCATTTCGGCAGCTTTCGCTCGCCCGCCCATCTGACCCCGGTCGGTAACGCACCCTGCGCGCGGCTGGTCTTCGTGACCGAGCTGACCCGGGAGACGCCCGAGCTCGAGGAGGAGCTGGGAGAGTGGCTCAAGGAGCGAATCGAGGCAGAGAGTGCCTCCTGGGGGGAGCGCTCAGTCACCAATTCCGCCGAACCTGTCGGGCTGGTACGCGCGCTCCGGGATGCCGGGCGTCGGACTCGGACGGTCGCCGAGCGCGCGAAGGACCATTTGCTGGGAGGTCTCCGCAGCGTCTATGAGTGGGAACAACTGATCGCCCTGCGCGAGATCGAGCCCGACATCTTCCCGATCGCGGACTGGGCCAATCTGCAGAACCGCTTCGAGGGCTTCGCGGAGGACCTCACCAACGACCACGACGAGATCGACAGGGTCGAGGAAGTCGACGTGCTGATCTCGCTCGGCGAGACGCTGGGCGTTCAACCTCGAGTCGATGGAGATCGAGTTCGTGCGTGAGGAGGTGGGGCGCCGGATAGGCCAGATCGAAGACCATTTGGAGGCCCAACAGGAAGACAGGGAGGGCCGGCGGCCGGATCGGCGCGACGGAGAGGACCGCGAGATCGCAGCGCTCTTCGGGCGGTTGGCCGAAGGTGGGCGAGACTGAGATCGCAGGTCCGCCGGAGGCGTCGCTCGATGCCGTGGAGCCTGGATGGGTTCCAACCGCCCTGCGCTCATTTCGGGCACTTCTCGCCACAAGTGCCCGACTCCCTGCATATCGCCGCATATCCCTGCTCATCTAGAGAACCTGCGCAAATCAGCGGACATAGAAAGTCCTGGAAATAGACCTCTTTCTTGCTCCCGCACTGCACGACCCCTATGGATCGCACCCAGGAGGTCGGCGGTTCGAATCCGCCTAGCCCATCGGGGGAAGTGCCTGCAAGTGGGAAGGCTTCTGTTTTGGCCGTACTCGAACCGTAGCCAAAATCGCGCACCATTCCAGGCACTAGTTGTAGATGCCAGCAACGTTGTTCCCGGTCAGCTCCCGTAGCCGCTGAATCGGCGGCCGGTGACCGAGGGCGCCGTGTCGTCGCCGGTAGTTGTAGCGCTCGAGCCAGCCCGAGAGGGCCGCGGCCCTCTCGGGGGAAGAGCCGTAGACCGCGGCATAGGCCCACTCCCGGAGCATCGTGCGGATGAAGCGCTCGGCCTTGCCATTGGTCTGGGGCCGGTAGGCCTGGGTGCGGATGTGCTTGATGCCCATCGCCCTGCAGGCAAGCGAATGTGCGGCGGAGCAGTAGGCGGGTCCGTTGTCGGTCATTAGGCCTTCGACCGCGATCCCGTGGGAGCGGTAGAAGGCGACCGCTCGCCTCAGGAAGCCGATGACGGTCTTCGCCTTCTCATCGGGCAGCACCTCGGCCTAGGCCAGGCGGGTGGCGTCGTCGACGCAGACGTGGACCCGGTCCCAGCCGGTCTGCAAGCGTCGCACGCCGGCTGCGTCGGTCCGGGCGACCGCCCTCTTTGCCCAGCTGCGCCCGAGCGCCCGATGACCGGCTCCATGAGGGCCGATCCGGCCGAGCTTCTTGACGTCGATGTGGATCAGCTCGCCTGCCCGGCGTCTTTCGTATCGGCGGATCGGCTCTTCGGCGCCCAGGCGGCTGAGCTTGCCCAGGCCGATCCGCTCGAGCACCGCCGAAACGGTCGAGGTCGCCATCTCCAGGGTCTCGGCGATCTCGGGCCCCGTCATCCGCAGCCGCCGCAGGGCAGCTATTGCCTCCACCCGCTCGGGTGGTGTGGCGTTGTGGACGCGCTTGGGCGCCGAGCTGCGATCCAACAGACCAGCCTCTCCTTCGGCGCGATAGCGCCCCAGCCACTTACGAGCGGTCCTCGCGATCCCCTCCTCGAGAACGCGCCTGACCATGGTCTCCCTGCCCTTCGGGCCGAGGGGCGCGTTAGCGTGAATCTTCATCCGGTCATCTCCTTGGTGCTGGTGGCTTCGACACCTCCAGCCTCCAAGGAGGGCCGGATGAACAACGTGCTTAGGAATTACAGCTAGTGCCTGGAATCGCGGGGATTTCGGGTTGGCTTGCAAGGGACCGCGACAGTTGGACGACTACGATGACGGCTTCGTCGTCTGCGCTGCAACTGCATCAGCGCTTGCTGTCAACTTGCTGGCCTATGTTCGCTTGGAACGCCTCAGGGGCTGGCTAGAACTGCGACTCGTGGAAGCTCGGGGCGTGCCGGTAGATTCGGGCGTAGCGCTCGACCTGATCTGGTTCGATACTGAGCTCGCTGAGTGCTTCGAGAGCTTTCGGGAGATTCCCTGGCATGAACCGGTCTACCGCTTGGGTCTCCTTAATCGTCAGCATTGGCATCTGGATCGAGAAAGGCACATCGGCCTCCTTAACCACGAAATCGAGGTCTTCGAAACCTGCGCCTGCTAGATCTTCGATCTTTCTAGGATCAACGAAAATGCCGCCGTAGGTCAGCATCCTTGCGGAATCCTTGTAGTGGAAACGGAAAAGTTGCACCCATTCCAGAGCGGCTCCCCGGTCGCGGATAGCGGCCCGCATTCTGCTCTGCATCAGTTCGTAGAAGAACTCGGCGAGGCTCCAGCTCGAGAGCGCCTCCGGCGAACCTATCTGACCTCCCTCCCTGCCGAGATCGACTTCAATTTCCTTCACTTCTTGGACCGATTGGGGTGGGTTGGCATCGACGGTGACGACGAGGCAATCGCCGTGCTTAGCCCGATCCCCAACCTGACTCATGTCCGCCAGTACCGACTGTTTTAGCCGGTAGTCGTAGTCGAGCCAGGCGATCGTCGGCAAGGTCCAGTTGAGCTCTGGGAGCACGTCCCCCGCCGTTCCCCACTTGAGCTTGATGCAGTCGAACGGTGCGTTGAACACAAAACGCGGTTCGTAATCTATTTCTCGCTCGATACTGGTCATCTCGGTTATCGCAAGACGGCGGTGGAATAGTCGAAAATCGACGAAAAAGGGCGAGCCGAAGCCTATGTACTGATAGTCGGCAACCGGCGAGAACGACGAAAGGCGATTCAAAGCCTCGATCAACATCCACCGCTCGGTGCTCTTCGCCGGTCGTAGCGAATAGTCGATCTTCTCGAAGCTGGGAGCGTCGGGTTCCATCTCAGTCGAACTGCGAACGCCACCAGAACTCGAACGTCTCCTCGCCAACCCGAGCGTTGCTGGGCACTCCCAGAGCCTTCTTTGCCTGTTCGGCACGACGGCGGTCGACGTCGTACTGGATCGACGTGGTCGGCTTACGCGATCGGTTGGCCCTCTTTGCCTCGACCGAGAACTCGTGGGGCACGCCGTCAATCAACCGGCGAATTGCAGACTTTTCCTTTGCGCCCTCGAAGAGGCGATGCAACGGGCGGCTCTCTGCGTCTAGTTCGAGTCTGCGGGCTTCGTCCCCCTCCGTTTTGACTCGGTTGAGAAACTTCACGACCGGCTCCATCGCGAGCACCATCTCTCGCCTTGCGCGGCGATAAATGGCTTGGTTCACGTCGAGCTGGCTCTTCGTCGTATTCCAGGGCAGTGCCGTCGTCTCGGCCGCATCGAGCAGGGCCAGGCCCCTCAGGCGGCCGTACTGATTGTGGAATGCGGGAATCCGCGTGCCGTTTTGCGTATTCCACCCGACCGTCTCGGTCTTGTCGGCAAGCAGGACCATGCGGCTGTTGAGCGCAACCGACCATCCAGCTTTGGGCGCCTCGGTGCCCGCGACCCCGCAGAGCAACCGCAAGGTGACCGCTGCCTCGTCCCCGTCTTGGACGTCGTTCCCTTCCCGGTCCATGTAGACCGCCCGCACCGTCGGGTCGAGTCTCTTGGAGACGATGATGTCCGGAGCGTGCGCGTGCACCGAGGCCCCGTTGGAGAACACCTTCAGTCCTTCTTCCAGGGGGACGACGTACCTTTCGCCGATCTCGACTCGCAACTTTCGCGTGAAATCGGCGAAGGAAAAGTCTTCGGCAACGGTCTCGTGCAAAGGCCGCACCGCTATCTTCGTTCCCCGTTTTCCTACGGGAACCTCGTCTTCCGCTACTACGTCCATGCCGAAGCCCCATGAGTCCAGACCCTCGTCCCGGCTGGCAAACCAGTCGGAGACGTCCTCATCCATTTTGAACCGGCCCTCCACAGATTTGCTATCGACCGTGAACCTCGTCCCAAGCTTGAAGAAGGCGCGCTTCATACCAATGCCGAATTGACCGGTCGAATGCTCGAAGTCGAGCAGCTCCTTGGCCTCGTCGGTTCTCCCGAATCGAAATGCATAACGCTCGGCGATCGAGATCGGGATCCCGCCACAGTTGTCCTCTATCGCAAAGCCTGAGGGTTTGACGACGATTTTGACCCACAGGCCGTCGAGGTCTTCTCCTCGCATACGACGGGCGCCGTCCAAGGAGTTGTCTAGTAGGTCGAAGATCGCAGCTTTGAGCGTGATGTCCTTCGACAGCATCCGGGCAAAGAACGCCTTGATCGGCTTTGCGTCCGCGCGGCGTTTTCGCTTTTTCGGGCGCTTGGCAACCGCCGTCGGTTTGCGCTTCTTCGTAGCGATACGCGCGAACTTACCAGTAAGGTCACCAATAGGAATGGGTGGAGTTCGAATGCTTGGGCTGTGGCGGGAGGGGGTCCTGATCGACGGCTTGGACTTTCAGTCCGTGGCGGCGATCAGCGGCAGCATCACCAAGTTGCGGAAGAACGAGCACCCGGTCGATTGGCCGACTCATTCCTCGTCTCTGCCCAAGGTGGGTGCCCCGTCGGCGCGGCTCAATAAACGATCCCGCCAGCGAGCCTTGCCCGGCATTTTGCGCACCCGGTTCGCGAGGCTTTTCTCGATGTGCCGAACCGTCGCCTGCGGTTCGCCGCGGACTTCGAAGTCCCAGAACCTCAGTACCTTCCAGCCGCTTTCCTGGAGCGTCGTTTCGACTTCCCGATCACGCGCCATGTTGCGCTCGATCTTGCGGTCCCAATACTCGCCAGACCGCCCTGGCTTGTGCCTGGAGGGATGGCCGTGCCAGAAGGCGCCGTTGACGAAGACAGCGACCTTGAGTGCGGGCCAGGCAAGGTCCGGGGTCCCCGGGACCCGCTTGTAGTGGATTCGCCAGCCGCGCAGTCCCGCCGCGAAGAGCGCCCTACGGAGGGTCAACTCGGGCGCCGTATTCTTGCCCTTGACCGCCGCCATGATGCGGCTCCTCTGCTCCGGAGTCCGAGTATCGGCCACCGCCCGGCAACTTTAAACCGTCTTGGCCTCGGCATCCGAAGGCCGGACTACGCTCCGCTCAGAATGGCTGACTCTCAGTCCGATGGGGCGGGCGTAGAACCATGCGCCGACCCTTTGCCGTAGATCTGTTCGCCGGGGCCGGCGGACTTTCCCTGGGCCTTGAGCAAGCCGGCTTCGACGTCGTCGCGGCGGTCGAGTACGACCCGGTCCACGCAGCAACCCACGATTTCAACTTTCCCCGGACGGAAATGCTATGCGCTGACGTGTCGGCGCCCCTCGAAGCGGATGAACTACTTCAGGCGGCTAAGCGGGGCATCGAAGCGCACGGGCGCAATGCCGAGGAGTGGGATGGCGAGATCGATCTAGTTGCCGGCGGACCGCCGTGCCAGGGCTTTTCCTTGATTGGCAAACGACTCAAGGACGACCAGCGCAACAGACTCGTCTTCCACTTTTTCCGCCTCGTAGCGGCGCTGCAACCCCGCTACTTTGTGATGGAGAACGTTCCGGGAATGGCGGCCGGCGGTCACGTAAGCATCCTCAACCGGTTGATCTCCGAATTCGAAAAGGTCGGCTATCGCTTTCCGGATGAGCGGAAATATCGCATTCTCAACGCCGCGGACTTCGGCGTGCCACAAGAGCGACATCGCCTCTTTCTTATCGGCACTCGCGAAGACCAGGCGACCGTCGCAGTTCCACCACAACCGACGGCCGCGCCGGTGCCCAAGAGAGCGGGCGACCCGATCGACTCCGACGAGGAGCTTCCGAAGGGACCGAGCGTAGCCGACGCCATCGGGGATATTCCGAACCTGAACCGCTTCCCCTCTCTCTTGAACTCCGATCAAGTCTTGCTGTCGGAGGCGAATCTGGCACGGCTGGAGCGAGAAGCGAGCGGTTACGCACAGCGGCTTCGCGAAATCGCCAAGGATCCCAACGACCGATCCTACCCGCGCAACTGGAACCGGTCCCTTCTGACCGGTTCAATGCGAACGGTCCACACCGCAGAATCGATCAGCCGCTTCAAGGCAACCCAACCAGGAGAAACGGAGCCGGTCAGTCGCTTCTATCGATTGGATCCGCAGGGACTGTGCAACACGCTGCGAGCGGGAAGCGGGAGCGAGAGAGGCGCTTTTACTTCGCCTCGGCCGCTCCACCCAACGCTGCCACGGGTTCTGTCAAACCGAGAGGCCGCGCGACTGCATTCGTTTCCCGATTGGTTTCGTCTGCACGAAACCAAGTGGCACGGGTTTCGCCAAATCGGGAATTCTGTAGCGCCGCTCGTCGGTCGCAATGTTGGAATGCAAATCTTCGCTGCCCTAGCCATCGAGGTTCTGCGTCCCGAAGAACGCATCGATCTCGGCGACCGCAAGTTGCTCAGCATGAACATGTCGCAGGCGGCACAACATTTCGATGCGGATCGAGCTCACATTCCCGCTCAGCGTACCCGTACTCCGACCCCCGTCGCAGCAAGTCGCCGCCCCGACAAAGCGACGGCTGTCACGGCGGCGTCTAGTCACCCCCAACGGGCAGCGCTCGTCTAGCTATGGCCAAGAAGGAAGAGCAGTACGTCCCGATCATCAAGAAAGTCTTCGACGATAACTACAGTCCCGGTGCGACGCGGGTACCGTTCAATCGCCCGGAAATTGAGGAAGCTGCCCAAGCGTTAGGCATGCCGAGACCAGGAAACCTCGGAGATGTTCCTTATGCATTTCGGATGCGAAGGCCGCTGCCCGACGAGATTATGGAATGCGCTCCCGAAGGCATGCAGTGGGTGATTCGAGGAGCGGGCCGCGCGAAATACGTCTTCGAACCGGTCAAGCAAGCATGGTTCTTCCCCAATCTCTCTCTTACTGTCACGAAGGTCCCCGACGCGACGCCTGGGATTATCAGCCGGTATGCGTTGAGCGACGAGCAGGCCTTGCTGGCGATTCTGCGCTACAACCGCCTCATCGACGTTTTTAGCGGCGTTGCGTGCTACTCGCTTCAAAACCACCTACGCACGACCGTTCCAAACATTGGCCAAATCGAGACCGATGAGATCTACCTTGGCGTCGATATGAGAGGAGCGCATTACCTACTGCCTATTCAGGCGAAGGGCGGCTCCGACAATCTGGGAGTTGTGCAGATCGAGCAGGATTTCGCGCTGTCTCGGAAGCGCGAGTTCAAGAACCTGATTCCCCGGTGCATAGGGGCACAGTTCGTCAAGGACGGCAAGGCGAACCCTCGGATGGCCCTCTTCGAGTTTGAGGAGGACTCGGACGGCGAAATCGCGCTTGCTCGCGAGAAGCACTATCGGCTGGTGCCAGGAAACGACGTCGAGTCGAAGGATCTCGCGACGTACCGTCGCCGACCCTTCGACTAGCGCTCCGACCCTCGCCTAGCGGTCGGTGGGGATCGCCGCTTCGCCTTCCTGTTGCATCAGCACGTCGAGGACGTCGTCGGGTAGCCAGACCCGGTGGGGGTAGCCGGTGCCCCATGAGTTGAGGATCGGCACTGCGCCGAGTTTGTCGGCCTGCTCGTTGCCGAGGACGGCGTGGACCTCGTCGACCGACTGGGCCCAGCGGAAGGTGGTGAGGCCCGTGTCCAGGTTGGGCTGATAGTCGGCCCGTTCGGTGTAGTCGTCGTCGGCGTAGGGCTCACTCCACGGCACGTGCCCTAGCGCGACAAGCGCCTCGCCGCCGGCGCGGACCGAGGTTCCATTGTCGTCGCCGGGGTTGGTTTCCGGCCACTGGTCGCGCTCCTTGCAGCGATCCCACAGCCACCGGGCCGCGTAAGCCGAGTCCTGGTTGAGGATCGACATGCACCGCGACCAGCCAAAGCCGACGCAGGCACCCTCCCCACCCTGGTTGTAGAAGGAGTGCCACTCATCGTGGTCCGTCCGGTCGCCGCCAGGCTCGAGGCAGACGCAGTGGCCACCGCGGACCTGGGTCAGCGAGCTGGCGCCGCCGCGTGCGACGAAGTACTCGCCCGTGTCGCCATCCTGCGTGGGGGCGTCCATCTCGACATACCAGTTGACGCCGATCACCACTGGCCTTTGTTCCGGACGCTCCTCGACCGGCAACGCCGCCAGCGGGTACTTCTCGACGTGGCGCCAGTCGTCGGGAATAAAGCGACCGAGGCGTGGATCCTCGGGGTCACGATCGATGGGTCGGTAGCGCAACGTAAGCCTCCTCCCGAATAGCTTGTTACGAGTAAGTCCTCAGTAATCGGTGATACTCGCAAGTTCGGACAAAGCTGTCCAGTGGGTAGGGGCTACTTGTTCGCCTGTCACTACAAGTACTCGGCGACCTGGAGGCGGCGGGACCGCCGCCTCCAGAGGAACACCTCAGCGGTTGACGGCCTTCTTCAGCTCCGCTCCGGGACTGAACTTCGCCGCCGTCTTCGCGGCGATCTGGATCGACTCTCCGGTCTGCGGATTGCGGCCTTCCCGAGCCGGCCGGGCGGCCGTCGAGAATTTGCCGAAGCCGGTGAATTTGACCTCGTTGCCGGCCGCGAGCTGAGCGGTGATCTCCTCGATCGTCGCCTCCACCGCGCGCTTCGCCTGGCCCGTATCGAGCCCGGTCCGCTCGGCAACCTGCTTTGCCAACTCATCCTTGGTCGTAATCGACATCTCATCTCCTTGAAGTGGCGGGCACAAGCCCGGTCAGGTCTGCTGTCCACGGGTTTCTACAGGCCCGGGCGGGCGGACCGAGGCCGAGGGTCTGTCAGTATCGGCCGCAATGCGCGGCTCGCTCTTCACGTTCCCGGCCGGTCGGGGCGCCAAGTGGATCGTCTTCGCGCTCTGGTTCCTGGCGATCTTCATCGCCGCCGGCCCGGCCAACCTGCCAGGCAAGTTCGAAGACGCCGAAAGCAACGAGGCGACCTCCTACCTGCCCAGCTCGGCCGAATCGACCAAGGCGCTGAGCGCCACCGAGGAACTGCAGAACGGCGAAATCGCCCCCGCCGTGATCGTCTACCGACGCGAGTCCGGCCTCACCCCGGCCGACTTCAAGACGATCGAAGAGGACGTCGGCAAGATGACCTCGAAGCGGTACGTAGGGGTCATCCCCGACGGCGAAACCGCCGCGGCGGGAGGCAAACCGAGCGGCGGGCCGGGCGCGGAAGCGGGCAATCCGCCGGGCTGCGGCGGGCCGACCGCCACGATCCCCGGCCAGCCCGGCGACTACGCCCCGTTCGTCGGACCGGTCTGCTCGCAGGACGGCAAGGCGGCGATAGTCACCGCCTACATCAAGGCCGAAGGCGAGGGCGACCGGATCGTCGACCCGGTCAAGTTCTGGCGTGACGAGATCACCGACCAAGGCGGCGACCTCCAGGTGAAGATCACCGGCGGGGCCGGCTTCTCCGCCGACGCGATCGAAGTCTTCGAAGGGATCAACGGCACCCTGCTGCTGGCGGCGCTGTCGCTAGTGATCTTCCTGCTGATCGTGATCTACCGCTCGCCGATGTTCCTCTTCATCCCGCTGATCGCGGTGATCTTCGCCGAGATCCTCTCGCGCTCGATCGGCTACGGCGTCTCCGAGCTGGGGGTGACGATCAACGGCCAGTCCAGCTCGATCATGTCGGTGCTGGTGCTGGGCGCCGGAACCGACTACGCGCTGCTCCTGGTCGCCCGCTATCGCGAGGAGCTGCACCACACCGCCGACAAGTATCGGGCGATGCGCACCGCCCTCGAATCCGCCGGGCCGGCGATCTTCGCCTCGGCGTTGACTGTGATTGCGGCGCTGCTCTGCCTGACGCTCGCGAAGGTCAACGGCACCGCCGGGCTGGGGCCGATCGCCGCGATCGGGATCGCCTGCGCGGCGCTCTCGATGCTGACCCTGCTGCCGGCGCTGCTGACGATCTTCGGCCGCCGCGCCTTCTGGCCCTTCGTCCCCCACACGCCTGAGACCGCGCCGCGAGCCGAAGCCGTCTCCGAGGGCGCGCGCCGGCGGGTCGTCGAGGGCTCCGGCGTCCTCGCCCTGCTCCAGGTCGTCCTCGCCTGCATCGTCGTCCTGCTCCTGCTGCCCCTCGTCCTGCTCAACTGGGTGCTGCGCAGGATCAGCGGCGGGCGGATCCCGTCCCTGATCGTCGGTCCGCTCGACCGCGCCGTGTTCACGCCGTATGAGATGCGCCGCCACAAGCTCGAGCACGCCGCCGACGCTACCCACGGGGCCTGGGCGCGGCTCGGCAAACGGATCGCCGTGTCGCCGCGCAGGGTGATGCTCGGCACGATCGGCGTGCTGCTGGTCTGCTGCGCCGGCTTCGCCTTCTTCTCGACCGAACTGACCAGCGAAGACACCTACCGCAACGAAGTCGAATCGGTCGAAGGCCAGGACCTGGTCAACAAGAGCTTCCCCTCCGGGACGACCGCGCTGACCGACATCGTCGTCGCCGACAGCGCCGACGTGGGGGCGGTGACGCAGGCGGTGGAAAGCGTCGGCGGCGTCGAGGCGGTCTCACCGCCAGTCGCCACCGGCCCCCCGGGCACCCTTGTCCAGGCCACGCTCGAACCCAACCCCTACTCGACCGACGCCTTCGACCTGATCGAACCGATTCGCGATGCCGCCCACGGCGCCGAACCCGACTCCATCGTCGGCGGCCCAAGCGCGATCGAATTCGACGTCCGCGACGCAGCCGGCTGGGACTCGATCGTGATCCCGCCGCTGATCCTCCTCGTCGTCTTCCTGATCCTGATCGGCCTGCTGCGGGCGGTGGTCGCGCCGCTGATCCTGGTCGGCACCGTGATCATCAGCTTCCTCGCCGCTCTCGGCGTCGGCTACCTCTTCTTCGACGTCGTCTTCGGCTTCCCGGGCTCCGACCCGTCCTTACCGCTGTTCGCCTTCGTCTTCCTGGTCGCGCTCGGGGTCGACTACAACATCTTCCTCGTCGCCCGCGCGCGCGAGGAAACCGAAAAGCACGGCTCCGAACAGGGGATGCTGCGAGCGCTGGCCGTCACCGGTGGCGTCATCACCAGCGCCGGCATCGTCCTCGCCGGCACCTTCTCGGTGCTCGCCGTCCTCCCCCTCACCTTCCTCACCGAGCTCGGCTTCGTGGTCGCCTTCGGCGTCCTGCTCGACACCTTCCTGGTCCGCAGCGTGCTCGTCCCCGCCGCGGCGCTGACCGTCGGCGACAAGTTCTGGTGGCCCTCCGCGCTCGCGAGTCCGGCCAAGCAGGAGGAGGCCTCCCGTAGGGTCCGCGTCTAGAGCCAGCCGGACCGCTTGAAGCGTCGGTAGAGCGTGGCGCAGACGACGAGGATGATCGCCAGGACGAGGGGATAGCCGAAGCGCCAGCGCAGCTCTGGCATGTGGTCGAAGTTCATCCCGTAAATGCCGGCGATCATCGTCGGCACGGCGAGGATCGCCACCCAGGCGGAGATCCTCCGCATGTCTTCGTTCTGGCGCACGGAGACCTGGGTGAGATTGGCGTGCAGGGCGCTGCCGAGAAGCTCGCGGAATCCGGAGATCCGGCCGCTCACGCGGCGCAGGTGATCGTGGACGTCGCGGTAGTACTCGCGCAGCTCGTCGGGCACGATCTCGAAGTGACCGCGGGAGATCTCGTCGGCGACCCCGGAGAGCGGTGCGACGGCGGCGTTGAAGTCGAGTACCTCGCGCTCGAGCTTGTAGATGCGCTCCGCGGGGTTGTCTCCGTCGTCGGAGAAGACCTGGCGCTCGACCTGCTGGATGTCGACGTCGATTCCCTGTGCCGCGGCCTCGTAGCCGTCGACCACATGGTCCAGGATCGCGTAGAGCACCATGCCGACGCCGTGCTCGAGCAGGTCGGGACGGCGCTCGATCCTTGTGCGGACGTCGCTCAGCTCGCCCTCCCCGTGGCGCACGGTGACGATGAAGGCGGGATTGACGAAGAGCAGCAGCTCACCGACCTCGATCACCTCTTCCGGGTCGACGTAGTGGGCGGTCTTGACGACGACCAACAGCGTGTCCCCGTATTGCTCGACCTTGGGTCGCTGGTGGGCCTTGATCGCGTCCTCGACCGCCAGCTCGTGCAGGTCGAACTCGTCGGCGATCGCCTGGAACTCCTCAGCCGTCGGCTCGAAGACGCCGAGCCAGACGAAGGCCCCCTCGTCGCGCACGGCCTTGCCCGCGCGCTCCAAGGGAAGCTCGCCGTCGCGGCGATGGCCGCTCTCGTAGAGGGCGCAGTTGACGATCGTCATCGCTCTAAGCGTAGAACTCGATCCCCCGCGAGCGCTGTCGAGACGACGGGGGCCGGGCCAATTGGCCCGGCCCCGTGCTTGCTTCTGCTCTGAACTACGAGCTAGACCGCGTCACAGCTGCGAAACGAGACTTATGTAGCTGTTGTGAGCGCTACCGGGCTGCCGCCGGTTTTCGTCGTCACTGTGGTCGAGCTCGAGATTTCAGCCGGGTTACCGGCGAGTTTCAGGGTTTCTTTGGTCATCGCGTTCGTGAACACGTTTGTCGCGCCACTGTGTTTTTCGGTTGGCGCTGGGGTTCCTGTCCCGATTGCCGTACCGGTGACTTTGTAAGTGCCTGCAGCGAAGCAGCCTTCGAGGACGATTTCGGCGAAGGTTTCGCCTACGGCCGGTTTGAATTCCAGCCCCATCTCGTTTTTCCCGGCGCCGAGTCCTTCGACCCCTTCGACGTTGGAGGTCACTTTGATCGGCTCTTTGACTTTGCAGCCAATGGCCGGTTTGACAGCCGTGCATTTGGTGAATTCAGCCGTGATCGAGCCTTTGACCTGATGCTGTTTGGCCGCAGGTTCGGTGTTTTCGAGGGTCCCCGATCCACTGACCACGGTGCAGACGATTTCCGATTTCAGTCCGAAAATCGTGCCTTTCTGAATTGCCGGCGTCGATTCGGTTGTGTTGTTTTTGGTTTTCGCGTTGGTCACCGACACTTCGACTTTTCCAGCGAGTACCGTATGGCCGAATTTCCCTGCGCCTTTGCTATCGCAGTGGGCGTCGGTGAAATCTTTCGCGCCTCCGTTTTCCGTGCAGGTAAACGCTGTTGTGTTGGTGGCCACCGCTGCCGAGGCGCTCTGCGCGACGAAGGCGCAAGCGAGAAGCGCACAGGCCAGCGAGAGACCAACAACCGCTCTACGTCCAATCATTTCTGATTCTCCTTGGTAATCCGTGTTTACCAGGGGCACCCCGTCCAAGGACAATCAGGCCAGAGCCTCCCCCGATCTAGCACGACGGGCTCGAAAGAAGCCCGTCAGCCGCGCAGACTCCCAGCGTTCCTGCCGTTCAGTCAAGTTTTTTAATGCGATGTTTTCTATCTCTGTGCTCAGGCGCCGTAGTTGCTCAGCAGATCCTGGAAGGCGCTGGACCTGCTGAGGCCGGAAAGCGAGGGGTCTTTGGGGGCCCAGCGCAGCAGCTCGGTAACCCGATCTCCGGGCGCCTCGCGAAGGGCCTGGCGGAGGTAGGAGAGCGCCCTCTTCTCGTTGCGCGTGGCGCTGGCTTCGTAACAGGCGAGGCCGTACAGCGCCCGGTAGGACAGGCTCCCCCTCTCGGCCCGCCGGCGCAGTCTCTTGAGGGCTTGCTCGTTCGGTCGCCGATCCTGGTGCCTTTCGGCGGCGATCGCGATCGCCAGGCACGGCTCGACGGTCCGAAACAGGAACCGGGACAGCCGCTTCTCTTTCGGCGTCAGCTTGGAATTCCAGAGCCGCCACCCCGGTGCCCGGCTCCGCCGCCAGAGCCATCTCCTCACCTCGAAGGACTGGCTCTGCAGTTTCTTCGCGCTCCGCAGGACGCCGGCGCCGTCTCCGTCGGCGCTCGACCCCTCCTCCTCCGGCGAGTCCGCGTGGAGGCTGTTCAGCTGCTGGGCCACCAGCTGATAACCGAGTCGGTAGTAGTCGGGTTCCGCCAGGTACGGCGCCCCCTCCGTCGGATCCTCCAGGATCATTCGCGCCCCCAGGCGCGTCCTGGAGAAAGTGCTTCGAACCACGTTGGGGGGCCGCGAAGCTGCGGGTCGCCGGGCCATCCGGCGCTCTTCCATATCGACCAGTGCCTGCTCCAGGAGCGCTATCGCTCGATCGAAGCGGCCCCGCAGCCGTGCTTCGGTCATCGCGACGCCCAGTACGGCGGCCCAGTTGCGCCGGTTCCACCGGATCGCTTCGCCGAAGCTGGCACGGGCCTGCCTCACCTCTTCCCTGGCGTAGTGGTCGAGGCCCTTGCGAACCAGGAGCCACGATTCCGCCGCGTCGAGTTCCACCGCTTTGGAGTCCAGCACGCGGGCGATTTCGTACTGGATCCAGACCGCCGCCAGGTCCGCCAGGTCGACGTAGTCGCCGGCGGCCGGGGTGCGTCTCCCGCGCACCCGGTCGCGCACCGTGATCGCGGCCTCCAGCGTCTTGTTGCTCTCCAGCAGCAGCGTCGCCCCGGCGGCCCCGTCCGCCGGCGGCTCGGCCGCCCCGGATATCTCGAACCGGGGGATCGGCAGGAGCGCGTAGACGACGTCGAGGAGCGCACCCACGACTTGGGTCTGGTCGGAGATCTCCGATGCCTTTTCGAGCGAGCTTTTCAGGCCCCCGCTGCCTGACACGACGTCGGCGAATTCCTGCTCCGGCGTCCCGAAATCGAGGCTGTATTCGGAGGCACGCTCGGATTCGGCCTCGTCGCGCGCCCGCCTCAGGTGGTCTTTGACCCGGGCGGTGAACGGCGCGCCGGGCTTGCCCTCGACCGCTTCGTCTTCGAGCACCTCGATGGTCAGGCGAGGCCCGAGGATGCGGCGCACTCCCCAGATCCGGCGCATCCACCGTCCCAGGTGCCGCTGGTATCCGAAGAGCAGGAGACCGAAGCCCAGCAGCAAAGCGAGCCCGGCGAAGACCAGCACGTCCGGGATCGATCCCGTGATTTCCCCGGCGAGCTGGGTCGCCTCGCTCGGGCCGGCAGCTTCGAGCCCTTCGATCGCGCATCCCGAGAGGGGGTGGCTGTCCAGTTCGGCCTTGAAGGCCTCGATCGCGTCCGCGTTGCGATCGAGGTCCAGGTAGGTCTCGCCGCGGACGCAGTTCGCCGCCATTGCCTCAGTCCCGCGGCGGCAGGTCGACGGCGGTCACCGGGCCGGTGATCCCGTTCTCGCCGACCAGGGCGGCACGAGCCGTGTAGGCGCGGCCTTCGAGGTCGAGTGGGAACTCGATCTCTCCGCGCTCGGCGGCGACGTCGAAGGCCTTGGTCGCCGGTGGCCGGCCGTCCTTGCGGCCGTCGAGGCTGACCAGGATCCCCTTCGGCTTCGGCGCCGCGGGGTCGGGCTTGGGGAAGCTGTAGGTGATGACGGCGCGCGCGCCCTCCCGGCGGGCCTCGATCTCCGGGGCCGGCGGCAGCGCCAGCCTGGCGCCCCCCACCGGGCCGAGCTCCCGCGCCGGTCGCGCCTCCTCGTGGAAGGACAGCGGATCGCGCCAGGAGCCATGCCAGCGCGGGCCGGGCGGGCTGTTGGAGCCAATCGGGCCGATCAGCGCTCTGCTGCTGCCCCAGCGGCCCGGCCAGGCGACCCAGGCCGGCTCCTTGTTCTCGATCAGGTTCAGCTGCGGGCGCACGCGGGGGCCGCCGGCGTCGTTCTGGTCGGGCACGATCGGCGCCTGCGGATAGGTCCCCCGGCGAAAGTAGGCGGCGTGGGAGCCGCGAGCCGAGTAGACGACCGGCGCCGGCCCCTCGGGGCCGTCCTCGGTCTCGACCTCCTCCCATTTGCAGCGTTCGCCGTGCGCGTGCTGGGCGTAGGTGGCGACGTCGGGCGTACCGTCGGCACCGAGCCGCAGCTGGATCATCTCCCAGTCGCCCTCGTGCAGGCCGATGCCGAGCAGGGCCTTGTCGTTGTAGTAGTAGAAGAACCAGTACTGAAGCCAGAGAGAGCCTTTTCCGTCCTTTTTGGCGTGGCCGTAAACCTGGTCGGCGTAGCCGGGACGGGTGTGGACCTCGCGGGACGCCTCGACGTAGTTCTTGCCGACCGCGTCGATGTAGTCGTCGGCGCTGACCGCCGTCTCGGCCGGGTCGGAGTAGTTGCCGGCACGGAGGAAGCCGAGGTCGAGTTTCGACCCTCCGGCCGCCGGCTTGACCGCCGCCAGCACCTTCTTGCTCTCCTGGCAGAGCGCGTTACCGTGGGGAAATCCCGACGGGATGCAGTCCGTCATCGTCGCCGCCGAGTCGGCCGCGAAACTCTCCATGGAGTCGTACTGGACGTAGGGCGAGTAGCGGGTCAGCAGCTCCGCGCCCGAGGTCACGAGATCCCCACCCGCTGGGTGAAGGGCGAATCGAAGGTGCCTGTGACGTTGTAGTCCTCCTCGACCGCCATCCACCGATCCCACCTCGGGTAGAGCTGCTGCGGCTGCCCGGGTTCGATCGCGTTGATCTGTCCCCAGTGCGGGCGCACGTCGAGGCCGGCCAGGGCGTCTTCGTATCCCAGCAGCAGGGCGAGGTTGCCGCGGCTCCCGGTGACCATGATCAGCTCGATCATCATCGTCGGCTGCCCGTACATCATCGAGGCATAGGCCCTGGACGGTGCGACGAACCGCAGCGAGAAGGGTGAGGTGTGGTAGATGCCTTCCGCGGCGCGCTCGGCGGCGATCGCGAGGATCCTGTCGACGGCCTCGACGTGGCGACCGTCGACCGCGATCCCCAGCTCCATCGAGTCGGCGGGAAGCTTGTTCGCCTCGCCGATGTTGAACACCTTGTAGGAGACGTTGGTGTAGCCGTCGTCGCACATTTCCCCGAGTACCGAGTCGAAGCGCTTGGTCATCAGCTTCGGGAAGTGCCTGGCGAGGAACCTCAACACCACCCCGGTGAACTTCCACGAGGCCTGCAGTTCGGTCAGGGGATGGCGTTCGAGCTTGTCGTCGGGTTCGCCGATCGGCTCCTCGGCGTCGGTCCGCATCGTCACCAGCACCCGGTGCTCGCCGTCCTCCCCGGCGTAGGGATTGACGAACAGCTCGTAGTGCCCCGGCCCGCCGAGCACACCGTCGGCGGTGAGTGAGGAGCGGACGTTCTCCCAGGTGTCGAGCGTGCGCACCTCCTTCAGCCAGAACTTCTCCCGCACGTCGAGCATCACCCGGTAGAGCAGTCCGAGCGTGCCGAGGCCGCAGATCGCCGCGGCGAACCGGTCGTCGTCCTGGACCAGCTCCAGCGTCTCCTCGGCAAATCCCGCCGGGTCGGTCGGCCCGTCGGCGGGCTCGATGCGCAGCGCCCGGCCGCCGGAGACGACGAGCTCGAGCGAACGCACGGCGTCGGGGAAGGGGCCGTAGGCGAGTCCGGAGCCGTGGGTGGAGGTGGAGATGACGCCGGCGATCGTCTGCGCGTCGTAGCCGCCCATGTTGCGCAGCGCCAGCCCCATCCGTTCGAGCTCGGGGTTGAGGGTGCGTAGGTGGGTGCCCGAGCCGACCCAGACCAGGTTGACTCCGTCCGGCTGGGGACGAAGGGCCCCCGGATCGGGGCGTTCGACCCGGCTGAGGTTGTCTGGTTCGACCATGATCCCGTCGGTCAGCGCAATGTCGGACCAAGCGTGCCGGGCGCCGGAGGCTCGGACCGTCTTGCGTTCGTGCTCGGCCCTCCTGACGAGGTCGATCAGGTCCTGGAGCGTGCCCGGGCGGGCTATCTCCACCGGGTTGCACTTCTGCACGCCGGTTTGGTTCTTCCAGATGGGGCTCACGCCAGGTCCTCCACCAGCTTCGCGGCGCCGCGCTCGGCCAGCGCGGCGATCGTCTTCGAGGGGTTGACGCCGAGCGCGGTCGGGACGATCGAGCCGTCGAGTACGTAGAGGCCGCTGTAACCGTGGACGCGGCCGGCGTCGTCGACCACACCACGTGCTGGGTCGTCGGCCATCGGACAGCCGCCGAGCGGGTGCACGGTCGCGAACTTGCTCAGCGGCCCGCCTTCGAGCGCGTAGAACGGCGTCGCCCCGCTCGCCTCGGCGATCTCCTTGGCGGTCCGCTCGAGGTCCTCGAACAGTTTCGCGGAGGCGTCCTTGCTCCAGCGGATGTCGAAGCGGCGGAAGAGCGGCGTCAGGCGCATCTGGCCGTCGGCGGCGTCGCGGCCGATCATCAGGAAGATCAGCGAGTCGGTGTTGGACTTGGACCGCAGGCGCAGGTCGCGTGGCGGCACCGACTGGTCGCTCCAGCCGAGGCGGACGAGCGCCGAGCGCAGGCGCAGCAGGGCCCGGCGCCAACCGCGGATGACGTTGACGCCGCGGGCGACGTCGAGGAGAACGCCGAAGTTCGCCGGCAGGCCGCCGTCGGCGACGATCAGCCCGCGCTCGTCCATGTAGTCCAGTTTGCTCGTCATCACCGGGCCGTAGTCGTTGCGGGCGCCCTGGACCTCGGCGGCGGTGGGGTCGAACGCCATCGCCAGCGCGTCGCCGTTGCCGGAGAAGCGGCTGCCGAGGGCGGCGGAGAGGGCGGGCAGGCGGCGGCGGTTCTCCAGCAGCAGGCGCGAGGAGCCGAGCGTGCCGGCGGCGAGGATGAGGGTCGGCGCCTCGACGCTGCCGTCCTCGCCGTCGCCCAGATGCTTGAAGGACACCGTCCAGTTGCCGCCCGGGCTCGGCGGCGGCGCGATCTCCTCGGCCAGGTGCAGCGGGCGCACCTCGGCACCGTGGGCTTCGGCCCGCGCCAGGTAGGTGATGTCGATGGTGTTCTTCGCGTGCACCGGGCAGCCGAGGTCGCAGCGACCGAGGTTCTGGCATCCCTCCTGCGGGACGTCGCTGAACGGGTGCTTTCGCGCCTCGCCGAAGTGGACGGCGATCGGCAGCGGCTCGGCCTCTTTGCCGGCGAGGCGGCCGGCGGCGGCGAAGGCGCGGACCTTCGGCAGGGCCGGGTCGGTGGGGGTCGTCCGGGGCTGCAGCGCCTCCTCGGTGCGGTCGTACCAGGGGTCGAGCGCTCCGCGGTCGAGCGCCTCCGGCCAGTCCCGGTCGAAAACCGCAGCCGGCGCCCGCAGCTGCACGTTGGCGTAGACCAGCGAGCCGCCGCCGACCCCGACGGCGGTGATCACCGAGACGTCGCGCATCATCCGCATGTCGAACATGCCGCCCGGGTTCAGGGACTTGTGCCAGAGCATCCCCGGTGCTTCGCTCGGCTCCTCGGGGAAGTCCTCGCGGCCGAAGCGCCGGCCCCGCTCCAGCACGCAGACCCGCTTCCCGGCCTCGGCCAGCCGGCAGGCCGCTATCCCGCCGCCGAAGCCGGAGCCGACAACCACCGCGTCATAGGACCGTGGCACGGGGCGAAAGCGTATAGGCAGTTTTTAATAATGCAACGGTCTAACTGGCACCACGACTGGCGCCGGGCCGCCCGCTGCCCCAGCCTATTTGAATACTTTGATTTTTTGACGCGGTTCCAATAGCATCGCCGCCACGCAATCGGGATGGGGCCCACGGGCCCGGGGGTGGCTCAGTGATCGGCGTAGGAAGCTCTGGACAAAGCGACGCATGGCAGTTGATAACGGCGGACCTCGACGAACCCGATGTCGGGACGCTCTGGGACCTCTGCCTCTCCTCCGAATACGACCGCGACCGGCTCGTCGGCGGGATCACCGACTGGCTCGGCCCTCCCGACGGCCTGAAGGTGCTCGACTGCGCCTGCGGCAGCGGCTTCCCGGCGCTGACCCTGCACAAGCTCGGCTACGACGTCACCTGCACCGACGGCAGCGACTTCATGCTCGAACGGTTCCGCAGCAACGCGGAGGCGGCCGGGGTGCCGATCGAGCCGCGGCAGGCCCTCTGGGAGGAGCTCGACGGGCTCTACCCCGCGAGCTTCGACGCCGTTATCTGCCGCGGCTGCTCGTTCATCTACGCCGGCACCTTCGAGACCGACGCCGAGCCGGACCGGGGAGCGCTCGAGGCCTCGCTGAGGAGCATGGTCGCCTGCCTTCGCCCCGGCGGTCGCCTCTACGTGGACACCACCCAGGAGGAGCATCTGGACGGCGAGGAGTGGAGCTCCCACCCGCCGCGCACGATCGACGGCCACCGGATCGAAATCGACGAACGGGTGATCGCCGACCCCGAGGCCGGCCGCCGGCGCTGGAACGTCCAGCTCCGCATCGACGACGCCTCCTTCGACTTCGAGCGCCACTCGCACTACCTGCCGCACACCGAGTTCGCGAAGTTGCTCGAAAGCGGCGGCCTCGTCGACGTCGGCAAGGCCGAGGTCACCGGCGAGCGCTACGCGGTGTTCGAGGGACGCAAGCCGTAGCGCCGGCTCAGAACGTCCTAGGGCCGAAGCAGCGTGATCGTCGCGTCGCGTGAAGCCGCGGCGTAGAGCAGGTTGCCGGGGCCGGGGACGAGCGCGGTGGTCTTGTCGAAGCCGCTGCCCACGCCCTTTCTGGTCGCGCCGGGAAGGCGCTGGCAGATGCCGTTCCCGGCGGTGCTGACGAGCAGGTCGCCGGTTGCGCAGCCGCGGAAGGCGAGGGCGCCGGTTTTGGGATTGCGGCGCAGCTCGACGATCCCGTCGGGGGTGCGAACCGGGGCGATCATCAGCTTGCCGTTGGCGCTGAGGACCGGGGTCTGGACCCCCGACAGCATCGAGGCATCCTCGGCATTGACCGAGGGCCGCGGGACCAGCGTGCACCTGCCCCGGTCCTGGAGGTTGCCGCTGATGCAGTTGACGGGGGTGAGAGCGCCGCTGCCGCGGTTTCGCTTCAGGGCGACGATCGTGCCGTAGGTGGAGGTCACGTAGACGAAGCGCCCGTCGGCGCTTTCGATCACCCCGGTCGGGTTCGTGATTGCGGAGACCGGTCCGGCGAGGCGCCCGCGCCGGCACGGCGGCCGATCCTCGTCCGCGCTGACACAGCCGGCGAAGTGGATCGCTCCGGAGGAGCCGAGGGTGAAGGTGTCGACGGTCGCGGCCCGGCTTGCCGCCGCGTACAAATGCCTGCCGTCGGCGGATATGACGGGAGAGGCGACGCCTTCGAGTACCCGGTGGCTCCCTCCCGGCACCTTGGCGCAGGCGCTCGCTTTCGGATTGCTGCTGACGCATCCGACGAAGGCGAGGGCGCCGGTCCCAGGGTCCCGGTCGAACGCCGAGACGCTCGAGTCGCCGGCGGCGGTCACGTAGAGGTGGGTGCCGTCGCGGCTGATCGCCAGGCCGCTCGGTTCGTAGAGCCCGGACCCGAACCCCTCCCCGGTGGCGCTCGCCAGCTGTGAGCAGCCGCCCGGGCCGGCCAGCCCGGCAGCGAGGTCGCCGGTGAGGCAGCCCTTGTAGGTCACGGTGCCGGCGATCGGGTCGCGGGCGAAGCGGGCGATGACGGAGGCGTGGAAGTTACCGCTGACCAGGTACAGGAACCGTCCGTCCGGGCTGATCGCGGCCGCGGTCGGGTAGGAGATCGGCGCCTCCGGCGCGTTCGCAGTCGCGCCGGGGACCGCCGTGCACGCGTCGACGAAGGTGTTGCCGGTCAGGCAACCACCGAACGAGAACGTTTGCGAGGGCTGCGTGAGGGTGAGCAGGGTCAGAGCGCTGTTCTCGTTGCCCACCGCGTAGAGCGAAGTTCGGTTTGCTCCCACCGCCAGCGCCGTCACCCCGTCGATCCCGGACTGCTGCGAGCCTTCGTTGCCCGTTCCGGGGACCGTCCCGCAGCCCCGCCGCGCGGCGACGATGCTGTTCGCCGTGATGCAGGAGAGCACGGTGACGTGGATCCCGCGCGCCGGGTGTGGAGACGACGCACCCTGCGCGGCGGGCGCGAGCAGGAGGAGAGCCAGGAGCAGGAAGGGCAGGGCCGCACGGCTCGTAGGTGACCGGTACCTCCCTCGTCTCGACCAGTGCACGGAAGAGACTCTAGTCTGAGGTGGAGATGGAGGCAGGGCCGAAGACCGTACTGGTGACCGGGGGCTCCGGGTTCCTCGGTGGATGGTGTGTGGTCGAGCTGCTGCGACGCGGCTACCGTGTGCGAACCACCGTGCGGGACCTCTCGCGCGAGCCGGAGGTGCGGGCGGCGGTCGGCTCGGAGGTGTCAATCGCCGACGACCTCACGGTCCTCGCCGCCGACCTGCAGGCCGACGAGGGTTGGGAGGAAGCGGTTCAGGGGTGCGACTACGTGCTCCACGTCGCCTCCCCCTTCCCACCGGCGCAGCCGAAGGACCCCGACGAGCTGATCGTGCCGGCGCGCGAGGGAACCCTGCGGGTCCTGCGAGCCGCCCTCGCCGCCGGGGTCGAGCGGGTCGTCGTCACTTCCTCGGTGGCCGCGGTCAGCGGCGGGGCAAAGCCTTCCGCCAAGCCCCTCGACGAGGACGACTGGACCGACCTCGCCAACCCGAAGCTGAGCCCCTACGTGCGCTCGAAGACGATCGCCGAGCAGGCGGCCTGGGACCTGGTGCGCGAGGCGGGAGCCGAGGAGCGCCTGGCGGTCGTCAACCCCGGCGCGATCGTCGGCCCCGTCCTCGGCAACGACCGCTCCTTCTCCCTGGAGCTGGTCGAGCGGCTGCTGAAGGGGACGCCGGGCATCCCGCGGATCGGCTTCAGCATCGTCGACGTCCGCGACGTCGCCGACCTTCAGGTCCGGGCGATGACCGCTCCCGCGGCCGCGGGCGAGCGCTTTGTCGCGGTCGGGGAGTTCCAGTGGATGTCCGAGGTGGCGGAGGTGCTCCGCGCTCAGCTGGGAGATGACGCCGCAAAGGTGCCGACGCGCAAGGTGCCGGACTTGGTGGTGAGGGGAATGGGCCTCTTCGACCCAGGAGTGCGGTCGATCGTCAACCAGCTAGGCAAGAAGCTGACCTACTCCAGCGCCAAGGCGGAGCGGCTCCTCGACTGGTCACCGCGACCGGCTGAGAACACCGTCGTCGAGTGCGCCCGGAGCCTGGTCGCTCAGGGCGTCGTTTGAGCTAGCGCTTGCTCTTGCTCGCTTTCGCGGCCCCGCCGACCTTCCACTTGAAGACGGCGGGGGTGGGGTCGGCGGCGCCTCGGGCGTTGACCGCCCGCACCCGGAAGGTGTGGCGGCCGGGCTTGACCTTCTTCTTCCAGGGAGAGCGGCAGGGCTTGAAGGGCTTCTTGTCGAGCTTGCACTGGAAGGTGGAGCCCGGCTGGTCGGCGACGAACTTGAACATGGCCTTGCGCCTGGCGGTCCTCTTACGCGGCTTTTTGCGGAGCACCGTGTTGGGGGCGGCGAGGACCGCCGCCGGAGGCGTGACCCCAGGCTGCTGCGGCGGTTTGGGTTGCTGGGGCGGCTCAGGCTGCTGCGGCGGATCCTGCGGGGGGGCCGGGGCGGTGACGGTCACCTGATCGGAGGTCAGCGGGCTCGGTTCGTGCCCGGCATCGCCTACGTAGGCAGCGGCGATCCTGTGGGTGCCGGAGCCGATCTGCAACGGCGTGTAGGTGAACTCGCAGGTGGCCTCGCCGTCGCCGTCGGGCTGCCCGAGCTGGCAGCCACCTATCCCGAAGGTGCCGGGGCTGTCCGAAGCGAAGACGACCGCGCTGGTCGGGTCGGTCGGGCCGACATCGCTTTCGTCGGTCACCGTCGCCGTGCAGGTGGTGGCGCCGCGGACGGGGACATCAGCCGGCTCGCACTCGAGCGCGGTCGTGGTCTCATGGCCGCCATTCGGCGGATCGACGTCGACCAGATCGGTGTTCCGGCTCGGTTCGTGGCCCGGGGCGCCGGTGTAGATCGCGGTGATCCTGTGAATCCTTGCCTGGGAGGGCGTGTAGATCAGCTGGCACCGAGCTTCGCCGCGGGCGACCGCGAAGAGCAGACAGCCGCCGCTGGAGAAGTCACCGTCGCCGTCGGAGGCAAAGAAGACGCCGCCGCCTGGGGTGGTCGGGTTGGCGTCGAGGTCGCTGACGTTCACCGTGCAGATCGAGACGCCGCCGAGGATCATGGGAGAGAGCTCGCACTCGAGCGCGGTCGCGGTTTTGTGGCCGCCGTTGGGGCCGTCGACCGTGATCTCGTTCGAGTCGTCTGAGCCCTGGTGGTCCTCATCGCCGTCGTATACGGCGAGGACTTCCTGGTCTCCCGGGTCAGCCGGGTTGTAGACGGTCTGGCAGCGAGCCCTCTCCTGCCCTCTCGGAGTAAGCGTGCAGACGTTGGCGAAGGTGCCGCTGTCGCTTTCGAGTTCGACGATGCCGGTGGGCGCGCTGCGATCGAGGGGGGCGGTGTCTTCGACGATCGCGGTGCAGACCGAACCGCCGCCGAGGATCACAGTCCTGGGCTGGCAATTGAGCGTGGTGTCGGTGGGGTTCTCGTCGCCACCGTCGCCGGGCTCTTCGGTGACGTCGAGGTCGAAGGTGCCCTCGGAGGTCTTGTGCTCGGGGGAGCCCTTGTAGGTGGCCTTCAGGGTGTGAAGAGCGGGGGTCGCCTCGGCCGGGGTGTAGTCGACCTCGCAGCTGGCCGTGTTGCCGACCGGGTCCTCCAGATCACAAGTGATCGGGGTGAAGGCACCGGGGTCGGCGGTGGTGAATTCGACCTCGCCCTCGGGGGCGCTCGGGTCGGGGCCGATGCCGGTGACCTCGGCGGTGCAGGCGGTCGGGTTGTCGACCTCGACCGGGTCGGGGAGGCAGGTGAGCTCGGTGGTGGTCTCGTTCGGCTCGTCCTCGCCGGGCTCTTCGGTGACGTCGAGGTCGAAGGTGCCCTCGGAGGTCTTGTGCTCGACGGTGCCCTTGTAGGTGGCCTTCAGGGTGTGAAGAGCGGGGGTCGCCTCGGCCGGGGTGTAGTCGACCTCGCAGCTGGCCGTGTTGCCGACCGGGTCCTCCAGATCACAAGTGATCGGGGTGAAGGCACCGGGGTCGGCGGTGGTGAATTCGACCTCGCCCTCGGGGGCGCTCGGGTCGGGGCCGATGCCGGTGACCTCGGCGGTGCAGGCGGTCGGGTTGTCGACCTCGACCGGGTCGGGGAGGCAGGTGAGCTCGGTGGTGGTCTCGTTCGGCTCGTCCTCGCCGGGCTCTTCGATGACGTTCAGCTCCGTCGTCGCGAACGAGGGGCTGTGGGAGAGATCCCCTTCGTAGAGGGCGGTAATTGCCCGTGCGCCCAATCCTGCGGTCGGCGTGTAGGCGATTTGGCAGCTCGCCGTCGGCTCGTCGCCGGGCGCTGCAGCGGGGGGGTCCTCCGGAGGAACGGCGAGGGTGCAGGTGCCGTCGCCCGAGAAGTCGCCTTCGCCCTCGGCTTCGAAGGAGACGACCCCGGTCGGAGCGATGGGAGCGTCTGAAACGTCTTCGAGGGTTACCTCGCAGGTGGAGGCATGGTTCAGTTCCACCGGTGACGGCAGGCATTCGACGGTGGTGACGGGGAGGTTCCCTCCGTCTCCGGTGACTTCGAGTTCGAAGAAGCCGGTCGATTCGATGTGCTCGTCGTCGGCGGAGAAG
This sequence comes from uncultured Solirubrobacterales bacterium, assembly GCA_963799835.1. Classification (GTDB taxonomy): domain Bacteria; phylum Actinomycetota; class Thermoleophilia; order Solirubrobacterales; family 70-9; genus VAYN01. Next base: position 1,065,843 of record CAWCYE010000002.1, on the reverse strand, counting down.
TAGCCGGCTTCGAGGGTGTGGACCCCGGCCAAGCTCGGGGTGTAGTCGACCTCGCAGGCCGAGCTATCGCGGCCGGTCCGAATCGGCTCGCATTCCGTCACCGAGAAGTTGCCCGGGCCGTCGGTATCGAAGACCACTTTGCCGGCGGGGGGGGTGAAGTCCGGCCCGCCTACGTCCTTGACCGTCGCGACGCAGTGCGTCGGCCGCCTGGTTTCGACCGAAACAGGCTCGCACTCAAACGTGGTGCTGGTCTCGTTCGAAATACCGTCCGAGACGAGGATCGAATCGATGCCCTGGCTTTTCTCGTGCTCGTCGTCAGCTTCGTAGGCAGCACGGACTTCGTGGATCGCGCTGCCGACGGCCGCCGGCCCATAGGTGACCGAGCAGGAGGCGACTCTCCCGTTCTCGGGCCCGTTCAGCAGGCAGTCGTCGTCCGGCGCGAAGGTGCCTTCGTCGCCGTTGAGAACCGCGAACTCGACGATGCCGGTCGGAGTGCTCGGGGTGCCCGAGATATCTTCGACGGTCGCGGTGCAGGTCGAGGCGTCGCCCAGCTTGACCGCGGCAGGCTCACAGCGGAGAGCGGTTTGAGTCACGCTTGGAGGGACATCGGTGACACCGATCGCCTCCGTGTCCTGGCTCAGGTCGAGGTCGGCGTCGCTTTCGTAGAGCGCGGTGAGCTCATGGGTGCCCGACCCCGCCGTGGTGGGGGTGTAGTGGACCTCGCAGCGTGCTTTCGCCCGCCCGGTGGGGGCCAGGGTGCAGATATCTCGAAGTTCCCCTTCTCCGCCGTCGACCGAAAGCCTCACCGGGCCGGTGGGCTTGCTCGGGACGAGGGAGGTGTCTTCCACGGTCACCGTGCAGGTGCTGGTCTGCCCGAGCCGCAGGTCGAGGCGATCGCAGACGAGCTCGGTCACGCTCGCCGCCGGTCGCTCGTCGGCACCGATGTCGGGGCCCGAGCCGAGGGGCCGCCGCTGGCCATCGATATCGCGTGCGCCGGTGAGCACGTCCATGAAGCCGGCATCCACGGTCGGCGAGTTGGCAAGCTGGTGGAAGCCGTCCTCGGCGAACAGAGGCTCGGCGGTGATGTTGGTGCCGGAGCCCGCCGGCGTTACGCTCGCGGAAGCTCCTGCCACCGCTGCAGTCGGGGCCGTCCCATAGTCGGAATGCTCGAGCTCCAAATCGACGTTGGTGCTGCCGCTTTCCGCGGTGACGAACACATCCGCCGCGCTTCCGGCGGCAATTACGCCGGCGCCGTGAGCATCAAATGATTGCGGCCCACTACCCGTGCTCCTGACCGAGATTTGCACGCCATTCCCCCCTGGACCGGTGGATATGGCCGTTACGTTTTGGAACTCGATTACCGAATCATCGTCACTCGCGAGCCTGGTCCCGAAGGCGGCGGCCTGGGCGCCGCTGGCGAGACATACGCTGTCGCGAACCAGACCTCCGGTCTGGTTGCACACGACGGGGAAGGCTCCGGGCCCGGTAATAGGGCCCGATGCCGCTGACCGAGCGATCACGTCCTCGACGACACCGCCCTCGATGAAAATCGCCGTGGGCGCGGTCGCGCTGTTGAACTCCAGATGGGAGGCGGTGCTGCCGGGGAGAACCGTCAGGCCCATAGAAGGCACCGGTCCGAGAATCGGTTCGTTGAGCGCTATCACCGGCCGCGCTTGACCACCCGCGCCCCTGAGCCTCGCTCCCGCTTTGAGGGTTACGCTTTTGAGAGGCCCGAGGTCGCCGGCGCTGTCGGAGTAGCTCCCCGGCTCCATCACGACCAGGTCACCGGCCTTGATGGTCGTGCCAGGCGCGCCGCTGTCCGCGGCGGTGAAGAACGTGCAGGGGTCGTCCGGGTCGGCGCAGGGGTCGACCCCCCTTCCCTGGGGGGCGGCATACCGAATCGAGGCGGCGACGAGGAGAAGCGTCGAGGCCCTGCTCGGGCGGTGGCCTCCGTCTCCCTGGTAGGAGGCGCCGATCCGGTGCGAGCCGGTGCCGACCCCGCTCGCCACATAGCCGATGCCGCAGCTCGCCTCGCCCTCGAACTCCTCGCTGGGTTGGAGGATGCAGGAAGAGTTGTTGCCGGCGAAGCCGCCCGGCCCGTCGGTGCTGAATTGGACGACACCGGTCGGCGTGGTCTCGGCGGCTACGGTCGCGGTGCAGAAGGTCGTGGCGCTGACGGCCACGACCTCGGCGGGATCGCAGACCACCGTCATCCCGGTCCGCTCCCTTTCGGGATTCTCGACGAGAACGTCGATCACGGCGTCGTCAACGCTGGGGGGCTGGGAGGCGCTTTCCAGGTACGCCGCCTCGATCCGGTGGTGCCCAGAGCCGACCTCGGAGGGAACGTAGACAAGCGCGCAGCTCGCTCGATCGTCGCCGACGGGACCGAGCCTGCAGGTGGGCGTATTGCTGCGAAAAGCTCCGACGCCATCGGTCGAGAATTCGACCTTTCCACGCGGGGCGGCTGCGGGGCTGGCGATGTCGGTGACGGTCGCGGTGCAGGTCGAGGCTTCGTCCAGCACCAGGGCGGCCGGCTCGCAGACGAGCTGAACCGCGGCTCTCTCGCTGTGTACCTCGGTGCTGCCCTGGCTCGGGGTGTGGTTGGAGCCGCCCGTAAAGGAGGCGGAGATCCTATGGGGGGCGTCGGTGGCCTGTGAGGTGGTGTAGGTGACCGTGCAGGAGACCTGCTCGTTGGCGACTCCGCCCCTGAAGGAGACACTGCACGATTTGGTGTTGAATGCGCCCGGTCCGTCACTCGCAAAGGAGACGCTGATCGGTCCGCTGGGCTGCGAGCTGGGGGAGGCGTCGGTGATCGTCGCCCTGCAGGTCGTCGGCACTCCCCGCGCGACCGTGCTCGGCGTGCACGACACCGCGGTCGTGGTGGGCGAGACGATGATGCCCACGACCGTGCCGGTGTCGTCGCTCGGAGTGTGTTTTTCGAGCGTGCCGCCGTAAGAGCCTTTGATCACGTGGGTTCCGGTCGTCCCAGGGACGTAGGTGACCTGGACCTGACATATGGATTCCCCTTTGACCACCTCGGTCAGGCTGCAGGTATTGCCGTTGGGGAAGGACCCCGTGTTGTTGCTGGAGAACGAGACGCCACCACGCGGCGTGGTGGCGATTTCTTCGAGGAGATCGACGACCCTCGCCGTGCATCTCGAGGGGTCGCCCACGGCGACCGGGGACTGACAGCTGACCTCCATGGCGGTCGGGTGGGCCAGCGGGGGTCCAACCACCCCCGACGCTGGCTCGACCACGGTGATGGTCGCGAGCACAGCCAAGACAGGGAGCAGGCGCCACGTGCGGAGCGAACTTCTGAGGGGGGATCCGACGGGCATCTTGGGTGCTCCTTCGATTCGCAGGGGTTGAGGGGGACCGTCGGTGGTTGCGAAAGCGCACCGTCGGTATGCGCCCGGCCTACGGTTGCGAGAGGGAGCGGGTTCACGGTTGGACAAACGTCTCTATCCAAAGTGGACGAACGTCGGCGACCGTTTGTTCGTACGGCAGGGCTGACGGGTGTCGGGGCTGAAGCTGCCGGCGCTAGCTGTCGCGCCAGGCTCGCCAGTAGGCGCGAAGCCGCGCGCGGAAAGCCTTCGGCTTCTCGGCGTAGAGCCTGTGGCCGAGCTCGAACGCGGCGTTTGCCAGCTCGCTCTCGCGGGTGGCGATCGCGGCGGCGAGCGCCTCAGAGTCCTCGCCGGCGAATGAGCGGCTCGCGAGGTCCCCGCGCAGCACGGCCAGGTCGTGATGGTCGCCGAGCAGGTCGGCCAGCCGGTGTGCCTCGTCGACGCTTGCGTCGAGGACCTCGGGCCAGACAGGCTGCAGGATGCGCAGGAGGTACCAGAGATCCTTCGCGCGCTTGCGCCAGCGGTGGAAGCTCTCCTCGCTCGGCTCCGATTCGGCTCGGCGCATCGCTCGCCTGCCCCGCTTGTAAGTCCAGCCCAGGCCCGGGTCGATCAGCTTCCATGACCCGGAACCGAGGTCCCAGTCCCGGATCCCGTCGCGCCCCGCCTCGATCAGCTCGATCGCCTCGAAGACGGTCATCTCATCGGTCCCCTCCAAGGTCCGGTCGCAATCGCGCTCCAGGGCCTCGCGCCAAGCGGCGAGCGTGCCGGGAGGAAGGTCAGGGAAGCGCTTCGCGAGCGCTTCGAGGGTCTCCAGCTTGACCTTCGCGTCGCGGCTCTCGGAGAGCGCCCGGGCAGCATCGCGGTAGCACCGGTTCTGCTTCTCGTACTCCTTCTCGCCGAGCCGGTGGCGCACGAGTCGCAAGATCGCGCGCAGCTTCTTCAGGTCTTTGCGAGCTCCGTGGACGGCGTCCCCGAACCCCTCGTCGCCAGGCGCAACTCCTCGCAGACGCTCCAGTGCACTCTCGGCGCGGCCGGTCGCGATCCGGCGCACGCCGTCCGCAACCTGCTCCTCCCTCTCCAGGCGATAGGCGCGGCTGCCGTGGTCCGACCCCATCGGGCGATGTTAGGGCCGATCGCCTGCTCTGGAAAACTGCCATGGGTGCGAGTCCTGGCAATCACCCACCAGCGCGACGCCGGCCCCGGCGTCTTCGCCGAGGCGATCGAGGAGAGCGGCGCGACGCTGGAGGAATGGCTGCCCGCGGAACAGGCCGAGCCGGCGGCCGACCCGCTCGGCTACGACGCCGTCTTCACCCTCGGCGGCGCCATGCACGTGGACCAGGGGGACCGCCACGGCTGGATCGCCGAGGAGAAGGCGCTGCTGCGCGAGCTGGTCGATCGCCGGGTGCCGCTGCTCGGCCTCTGCCTCGGGGGCCAGATGCTCGCCGCCGCGACGGGGGCGACCCCGCGACGGGCATCCCGGCCGGAGATCGGATGGTTCCCGGTCGAGCTGACGCCGGAGGGACGGGACGACCCCTTGCTCGGCCCGCTCGCGCCCGAGTTCGAGGCCTTCCAGTGGCACAGCTACGAATTCCCGCTACCGCCCGGCGCGGTCCCGCTCGCTCGTACCGACGTCTGCCTGCAGGCGTTCCGCCTCGGCGAGGCGGCCTGGGGGCTCCAGTTCCACCCCGAGGTGAGCGCGGCCGACGCCGATAGCTGGACCGACGACTACCGCTCCGACGAGGACGCGGTGCGGATCGGCCTCGACCCGGTCGCGCTGAAGGCCGAGACCGACCGGAAGATCGGCGCCTTCAACCGCCTCGGCCGCGACCTCTGCGCCCGCTGGCTATCCCAGGCCGCCCGAACTCCCGCCTGAGTCCGCCTGACCCGGCGTCAGGTAGGCGCTCGAGATGCCGCCGTCGACCATGAAGGCGGTCGCGGTGACGAAGCTCGAGTCGTCTCCGGCCAGGAACAGCGCCGCCTTGGCGATCTCATCGGCCTCGCCGAACCGGCCCATCGGGATGTGGACGAGCCGCTTCGCCGCCCGCTCGGGGTCCTTCGCGAACAGCTCCTTCAGCAGCGGCGTGTTGACGGGTCCCGGGCAGAGCGCGTTGACGCGGACGCCGCGGTCGGCGAACTCGACCCCCAGCTCGCGGGAGAGGGAGAGGACCGCGCCCTTGGAGGCGGTGTAGGAGCCCTGCGAGACGGCGGCGCCCATCGTCGCGACGAAGGAGGCGACGTTGATCACCGAACCGCCGCCTGCCTTCAGCAGGTGCGGGATGCCGTGCTTGCAGCAGAGGAAGACGCTGCGCAGGTTGACGTCCTGGACCCGCTGCCAGGCCTCGACCGAGGTCTCCAGCACCGAGCCGTCGTCGGTCGGGTTGATGCCGGCGTTGTTCATCAGCACGTCGATCCGGCCCATCGCCTCGGCGACCCGCGCGTAGGCGGCGCGGACCTGGTCCTCGTCGGCGACGTCCGCCTGGATCGCGAGCTCCCCCTCGGCGCCCGGCTCGAGGTCGATCCCGGCCACCCGCGCGCCCTCGGCCGCGAACAGCCGCGCCGAGGAGGCGCCGATCCCGCTGGCGCTGCCGGTGACGACGCAGACCTTGCCCTCCAGCCGTCCCGGCATCAACCCTCCCCGGTCGCGTAGTAGACGTTCTTCAGCTCGGTGTAGCGCTCGAGCGCGTCGGGGCCCAGCTCGCGGCCGACGCCGGACTGCTTGAAGCCGCCGAACGGGGTCGAGACCCGCACCGAGGTGTTCGAGTTGATCGAGAGCACGCCGGCCTCGACCGCCCTGGCGACCCGCAGCGCCCGGGCACCGTCGCCGGTCCAGATCGAGCCGGACAGGCCGTAGATCGTCTCGTTGGCCAGCGCGACCGCCTCCTCCTCCCCGTCGAAGGGAATGACGCAGGCGACCGGGCCGAAGATCTCCTCCCGCGCCGGTCGGTCGGAGTTGGAGACCGGGGACAGCACCGTCGGCGGGAACCAGTAGCCGGGGCCATCGGGAGCCCCGCCCTGGATCGCCACCGGGGCGTCGTCGGGGACGTAGCCTGCGACCGCCTGCCGCTGACTGGCGGAGATCAGCGGCCCCATCTGGGTCGCCTCGTCGAGCGGATCGCCCACCCGCAGCGATTCGACCTCGGGAGCGAGCGCGGCGAGGAAGTCCTCGAGGGCGGAGCGCTCGACCAGGATCCGGGAGCGGGCGCAGCAGTCCTGCCCGGCGTTGCCGAAGACCGCGCCGGGCGCTGCCGCCGCGGCCGCCTCCAGGTCGGCGTCGGCGAAGACGAGGTTGGCCGACTTGCCGCCCAGCTCCAGGGTGATCCGCTTGATCGTCGCGGCGGCGCCGGCGGCGATCCCGCGGCCGACCTCGGTCGAGCCGGTGAAGGCGATCTTGGCGACGTCGGGGTGCTCGACCAGGCGGGCGCCGCAGACGCTACCGGGGCCGGCGACGACGTTGAGGACGCCCTCGGGCAGCCCCGCCTCCAAGGCGATCCGCTCCAGCTCGATCGCGCTCAGCGGCGTCAGCTCGGCCGGCTTGAGGACGACCGTGTTGCCGGCGGCGAGCGCGGGGGCGACCTTCCAGGAGGCGATCGTGAGCGGAAAGTTCCAGGGCACGATCAGGCCGACCACGCCGAGCGGCTCGCGGAAGGTCATGTCGACGCCACCGGCAACCGGGATCGTCTGCCCGAGCAACCGCTCGGGCGCGCCGGCGTAGTAGCGGAAGGTCTCAACCACCATGCCGATCTCACCGCGAGCGTCGCCGATCGGCTTGCCGGCGTTGCGGGCCTCCAGCCGGGCCAGCTCCTCGTGGCGGCCGGCGATCGCCTCGGCGAGGGCGCGCATGACCGCCGCGCGGTCCGCCGGCGCCACCGCCCGCCAGGCCGGATAGGCGGCCTTGGCGCGGGCCACGGCATCGTCGACCTCCCCGACACCGGCGCGCGGCAGCTCCGCCATCACCCGCTCGGTCGCCGGCTCGATCACCTCGATCAACTCTTCACCCCCTCGTCGCTGCGGCTCGGCTCGCTCTCTCGCGCCTCCTCGACCAGGGCCTCGATCACCCGACTCCCCTCGTCCTCCTCCGGGTGCCAGATGATGCCGAGGGCGAAGCGCCGCTCCGGCAGCTCGATCGCCTCCACCAGGTCGTCGTCCGCAGACCAACCGCTGACCACGAGGCCCTCGCCGAGACGATCGACCCCCTGGTGGTGATGGGAGCGGACGGCGATGTTCTCGCCGCCGGCGGCGCGGCAGGCGAGCGTGCCCGCCCGCAGGCGCACCCGGTGGTCGCCGAAGGTGCCGGCGGCGGCTCGGTGCACCTCGTTGCCGATCGACTCCGGCAGGTGCTGGTCGAGGGTCCCACCGAGGGCGACGTTGAGCAGCTGCATGCCGCGGCAGATCCCCAGCACCGGCATCTCGCGCTCCAGCGCCCGCCGCGCCAGCGCCACCTCGAAGCGGTCGCGGTCGGGCCAGGTGCCGACGGTCTCGGGGTGCGGCTCGGCGCCGTAGCTGGCCGGGTCGATGTCGGCGCCGCCGGCGAGCATCAGCGCGTCGACCCGATCGAGCATCAGGTCGGGGTCGTCGACCACGGCCTCGTCCGGCGGCAGGACGATCGCCAGGCCGCCGGCCCGCTGCACCGCAGTGACGTAGTTGCGAGGCGCCAGCGTCACCTCGTAGGCCTCCCACACTCCCCAGGCCACCCGCTCGATCCCGGCGCAGATGCCGACCACCGGGGCGCTCACAGTCGCTCGAACCCGCGGTACCGCTCCCAGTCGGTGACGGCCGCCTCGAAGGCCGCAATCTCGACGTCGGCGCGGTTCAGGTAGTGGTCGACGACCTCGGTGCCGAACGCCTCCGCGGCGACCGCGCTGTCGGCGAAGGCACGGCGGGCGTCGTAGATGTTGTGGGGCACGCGCGGCTTGTCGGACTTGTAGGCGTCGCCCTCGAAGACTGGCTCCAGCGCCAGCTCGCGGTCGATCCCGTGCAGGCCGGCGGCGATCATCGCGCTCAGTGCCAGGTAGGGATTGACGTCGGCGCCCGGCAGCCGGTTCTCCACCCGCAGCCCCTCCCCGTGCCCGACCACCCGCAGCGAACAGGTGCGGTTGTCCCGGCCCCAGGCGATCGCGGTCGGCGCGAAGGAGCCAGGGACGAAGCGCTTGTAGGAGTTGACGTGGGGCGCGTAGAGCAGGGTCATCTCGTTCATGCAGGCGATCTGGCCGGCGACGAAGCGCTCGAACAGCTCCTGGTCAGCGGCAAAGGCGTTAGCGCCCTCCTCGCCGGCGAGCGAGCAGTGGATGTGGCAGGAGCTGCCCTCGCGCTCGTTGAACTTCGCCATGAAGGTGATCGAGCGGCCCTCCTGGGCGGCGATCTCCTTGGCGCCGTTCTTGTAGATCGCGTGGTTGTCGGCGCTGCGCAGGGCGTCGTCGTAGCGGAAGTTGATCTCGTGCTGGCCAAGGTTGCACTCGCCCTTGGAGTTCTCGACCGCCATCCCCGCCGCCGCCATCTCGTTGCGGATGCGGCGCAGCAGGGGCTCGACCCGGGCGCTGCCCAGCAGCGAGTAGTCGACGTTGTAGAGGTTGGCCGGCTCGACGTCGCGGAACCCCTTCTTCCAGGCCTCCTCGTAGGTGTCGCGGAAGACGATGAACTCGAGCTCGGTGGCGGCGTTGGCGCTCATCCCCCGCTCGGCCAGACGGGCCAGCTGGCGGCGCAGGATCTGGCGCGGGGAGGCGAGCACCTCGCGCCCGTCCTCCCACTGCAGGTCGGCCATCAGCAACACCGTGCCGGGAAGCCAGGGGACCGGACGCAGGGTCTCGAGGTCCGGCACCATCTCGAAGTCGCCGTAGCCGGTGTCCCAGGAGGACATCGCGTAGCCGCCGACCGTTTCCATGTCGACGTCGACCGCGAGCAGGTAGTTGCAGCCCTCGGCACCGTGCTCCAGGACGTCGCCGAGGAAGTGGGTGGCGGTCAGCCGCTTGCCCTGTAGCCGCCCCTCCATGTCGGCGATCGCGAGCAGCACGGTGTCGACCGTGCCATCCGCAACCGCCTGCTTCAGCTCGTCGATCGTCACGACATGCAGCTAAGCACCGATCAGGTGTCTTTCGGCGGCGGCCGCTCTTCCGGCGGCGGCACAGCCCCCGGATCGACGTCGGGCGGGGCAGGATGCTCCAGGCCCTCCATCCGCGTGTGCGCGTAGACCTCCTCGGGATGCTGGGCGTGTTCGCCCATGGTCATCGCGAACTCCTCCTCCGGCGAGCGGACAAGTCGGTGACGGCCGGCTATCCCGAAGTAGGCGAGGGCGACCAGATAGACGATCGCGACGCCGTACACGCCGGGCCGGTATTCGTCGTTGTAGAGGATCGCGCCCAGCGAGAGGAGGGCGATGATGCCCGCGACGACCGCCCCGGGCACGCCCACCGGGCTGTGGAATGGCCGCTTGATGTTCGGGCGATTGCGCCGCAGCAGGACGAAGGAGACGCACTGCATCAGGTAGGAGATGACAGCGCCGAAGACGGCCATGTAGAGGAGCGATGCGCCGAGGTCGGATTCGCTGTTCTTCCAGATGATGTAGGCCGCGCCCCAGCCCAGGACCGCACCGAGAAGCAGCGCGACGTGCGGCGTCTGCCTCTTGCCGCCGGTGACCGAAAGCGGGTGCGGGTAGTAGCCCGCCCGCGACAGCGAGAAGATGTTGCGGCCGTAGGCGAAGATGATCGTGTGGAAGCTGGCGACGAGGCCGGCGACGGCGACCAGCCCGAGGATCGAGGCCGAGGTGCCGGAACCGAAGATCGTCTGCAGGCCTTCCAGCAGCGGTTCTTCGTTTTCGGCCAGCGTTTTGGACCCCGGCTCGATCCCCGAGTTGAGGAAGAGGACGAGGAAGCCGGTGACGACCAGGGTCCGCAAGCCCCACATCGTTCCGCTTGGGATGTCCTTCTCAGGGTCGGCCGACTCCTCCGCGGCCAGGGGTAACTCCTCGATCGCCAAGTAGAACCAGATCGCGAACGGGAGGGCGTAGAAGACACCGGGTACCCCGTCGATGAACCAGCCGCCGTTGGTGTCGATGGCCCATTTCTGGAAGTCGAGGTTGGGGATCGCGCCGATGAAGAAGACCAGCAGGATCGCCAGCGAGGTGAAGCAGATGATCACCGTGAAGCGGAAGCTCGCCTCGACGCCGACGTAGTTGAGCCCGACGAAGATCACGTAGAAGATCAGCCACCACCACGGCAGCGTCAGGGTGAAAGAGAAGAGGTCGTCGGTGATCGAGTTCATGTAGTTGCTGATCCCGACCACGATCACCGCCGGCGTCACCACGTACTCGATCGTCTCCGCCACTCCCGTCGCAAATCCGCCCCACGGGCCCATCGCCGAGCGGGCGAAGGAGTAGGCACCGCCGGTGTGCGGCAGGGCCGGCGACATCTCGGCGATCGAGTAACAGAGGCCGAAGTACATGACCGTGATCACGACCATCGCGACCAAGAGCCCGCCGAACCCATAGGCGAGGCCGAACTGCCAGCCGAAGAAGTCCCCGGAGATAACCGCGGCTACGCCGAGTGCCCACAACGACCAGACGCCCGCATGCCTTCGAAGCGTCCGTTTCGCAAAGTAGTCGTGGTCGGCGTCGCGGTAGGTGATCGCTCCTACTTTGCGTTTCTCAGCCACTCCGCAACCTCCTTGTGCGCATCGGCGCGTAAATGGTTGGCTGGTGCGACCTTAAGCCCAGATCGGAGTGGTGTCAAGCCGCACAATGTGGGCCGACCCGGTCAGCGGGAGGCGGGCAGCGACGACGCCGGCATCAGGCCGGCGAGGATGTGCTCGGTGCCCTCGATGTGCTCGCGGAGCACGCGAACCGCTCGCGAAGCGTCGCCCTTGCGCAGTGCCTTCGCCAGGCGGCGGTGCTGGTCGTTGGAGCGCGCGAGGACTTCGGCCGGATGGGCGATCCGCGCGATCAGCTCCGTCATCTGCCCCTGCACGTCGGTCATCGCGCTGACCAGGCGCGGTGAGCTCGCCGCTTCGGCGACGGAGATGTGGAAGCGGATGTCCGTGCGGCGGTACTCGTCGAAGTCCTCGGCCCCCTCGTCCATCTTGGCGACCAGCTCCTCGAGGCGTCCGAGCTGGTCCTCGCTCGCCCGCTCGACGGCGAGGAGGGCGGCCCCGCACTCGATCGCGACGCGGTAGTCGAGCACGGCCCAGGCGGTCTGGTCGAGCGCCCCCGCGCCCTGCTCGGCGAGCGGCGGCTGCTCGGAGACGAAGGTCCCTCCGTTGCGGCCCCGCAGGGAAACGAGGTGCCCACTCTGGACCAGGGTCGTCAGCGCCTGGCGCAGGGTCGAGCGGGAGATCTTCAGCTCACCCGCCAGCTCGCGCTCGGGAGGGAGACGGCTGCCGGGAGAGAGCAACCCGAGCCGGATGGCCGTCCCGAGCCGCTCGACGGTCTCCTCGAAGGTGCTCGGCGGACGCACGGGCATGAACACCGCTTGCAGCGCTACGTCCCGTTCCATGATCGGAACCGTAGCGCCAGGAGCGTCGGGGGCCGGCCCCTCTGCCGGCCCCCAAACGTTCCGTTTCCTTCAACAACCCCCCGCCCGAGCCAAAGGCGCCCCAGCTGGCGCCTGAGCGGAAGTGAAGGAAGCACCGGGAAAAGACGAGAGCCGTGTGGCTCTCTCCCTGACTACCGCCCTGTCTTACGAGGATTTACCCGCCTGAGTTCATCGGTCAGCGAGGTTTTTTAACTGGCGATGCAGTGCGCAATCGGGCTCGGCCATGTCGATTTCGTGCTCGCCCGTTCGTCATCCGGGTATAAGGCCTGGAAACCGACCAGGTTCGCGACCAAAGGAGGCCCGCAAATGGGCAGGATCGTCGTAACCGAGTTCATCTCGCTGGACGGAGTGATCGAGGCTCCGGGTGGAGAGGAAGGCTTCAAGCACACGGGATGGACCTTCGAGATAGACCGCGGGGACGAGGGCAACCAGTTCAAGCTGGACGAGCTCGTCGAGGCCGAGGCGCAGCTGCTCGGCCGGGTTACCTACGAAGGCTTTGCCGCCGCCTGGCCGGGCAGGGAAGACGAGGCCGGCTTCGCCGAGAAGATGAACTCGATGCCCAAGTACGTCGTCTCCTCGACCCTGGAGACGGCGGACTGGGAGAACTCGACGATCCTCAGCGGCGACTTCGCCGAGGAGATTGCGAAGCTCAAGCAGGAGGTCGACGGCGTGATCCTCGTCGCCGGCAGCGCCACCCTCGTCCAGGGCCTGATCGAACACGACCTCATCGACGAGCTGCGCCTGATGGTCTTCCCCGTCGCCCTCGGCTCCGGCAGGCGCCTCTTCGGCGATACCGAGGACAAGAAGCCGATGAATCTGGTCGACTCCAAGACCGTCGGCGACGGCATCGCGGTGCTCACCTACGAGCGGGCCTGAGCGGTAGCCGACACCGTTTCGGTGTCGTCACACACACCGCTCAAAGCCCTGACATTCTGCGCGCCACACGCGCGCGGTTCCTACCTAGGGTCGGCCAATGGACTGGCCCCCAAGAGTCGGAGAGCTTCTGCCGCGCGCCAATGAACCGGTCGGCGTGCGGGAAAAGCTCTGCTTCTACTCGCTGGATCCGAGCCACCTCTACGGCGGCCCCAAGGCCCGTGGCTTCGCCATGATTCTTGGCATCACCATCGACTCAGTCGACCACGTGGAGGCTGAGATCCATTCCAGCATTCTTCGCGTGCCCATCACCTCAACCCGACCCAATCCACCTCACGGCATCAACTGCGTCGTCGAGTTCCCGCTTCAAGGTATTGGCCGCTACAGTGGACGCAGCGTTCCTCTCAGAACCATCTGGGAGTTGGTCTCGACGGATTCCCGCCCGAGACTCGTGAACGCATTTCTGAAGAGCGATGGGAGAACATAGATGGCCATTGCGAAAACCAGAATCGGCGAGCACGACTGTGTTCAGCTAGTCGACTCCGTCGGCAAGTGGCCTGCCGGAACCGGCGGTACGGTGCTGAGCGATCATGGCGCCTCCAAGCTGATCGAGGTCTCCGACGATCGGGGCCAGATGCTCGACCTTTTCGAGGTTCCCGAATCCCAGCTCAAGCTGGTCGTGAAGTACAGCGACTAAGTCCGCGGGGACTCGAAGCCGGTGAGGGCGACCGTTGCAATAAGGCCCTCGTCGTTGGATTCGGCGAGCCTCTTTGCAGCTCGCACCTCGGCCTCGCCGACTTCGTCGAAGGCCGAGCCGAGAATTTGCGTCACCTCGGTCCAGCCCTTCTCGTCGAGCCTGGCCGGCCTCCAGGTGATGTGGACGTCCTGGCGGGCGGTGAAGGTGCCGGCCTGAATTGCCTCGGTCATCCGGCCGACCAAATCGTTGAGGATCGTTGAGGCCACAACCCGGCGCGCGTCGTCCGGTATTTGCAACCAGTAATCGTCGTCGAATACAACACTGCCGGTGCGTCGGTAGAAGTGCTCGACCGAACCCCGAGCCGGCTTGGTCCCGACCACCTCGATGCACCCCAGCTTTTGCAGGACTCGGAAGTGGTAGGAGACATTGGGAATCGGTTCGTCCCGCTCTCTGGCAAATTCCGCGGGGCTCACGTTCCGGTGGCTCAACACACCGAGGAGATGCAGGCGGATCGGGTGAGCGAGGGCCTTCAGCAAGTTCAGGTGGTCCAGCGTCCCCTCCTTACGTGCACCGGACATCTCCCCCCTCTTGTTTGCCACCCCAGCCTCCCTTTGGTCAACCCACCTAAAACATTAGGCTCGAGGCTATTGCCTCCAGAGGGTTTTGTGCGACCGATTTGAGGACAATTCACTTACCGCTGGAAATTCGTTAACAATGGGAGTGGTCTCTGTAAGGTTCGACTAGGAGGTGGGAATGAGACTCGGAGAGACGAGCGCAGTTCTGCCACTGAACTCCATCGCCAAGAACGGGTAGGGCGGGCGAAAGCCTCCTGGGATGGCCTGCCCGGTAGTCGCCGCTTTTGAATAGTTGAGTTCCACGGCATAGACCGGATCGGCGCACGTCTTCGAAGGGCTCGCTTCGCTTCTTCCGTCCTCCAGCAGAGTCCGATTCAAGGCAGCGCACCATTCGGTTTATCTCTTTTGTTCTGTTTGCATACTTCCGTAATGTTTCAGTAGCATTGACCATCCTTTTTTTCACCTAACCGCGTTGGCAGGCATGGGGTGGTTCGTAGAGCTCACATCAACGTCCTTGCTCGATCGTGACGCGCTCTTCTCGGCGCTCTCAAAGTCCTGCAAGGCAGTCGCGCGCCATCCTGGTCCAGCGTCTGAACGCCCGTTTTCTCGAGATCGAGGATGCGGTCCGGACGCGGGTCTACGCGGTTTCAGCTCCGACTGAACCAGACGATCCCGACTACCAATACGGTCTCCAAGCGGCAGTACGTTCAGCTATCGAGTATGGACTCTTGGCTATTGAGAGCGGTGAGAAACACCCGCCGCCAATTCCGCTCACGCTCCTCTCTCAGGCTCGCTTGGCAGCACGCCACACAGTCGGCCTCGACACGGTCATGCGTCGATATCTCGCCGGCTACACCCTGCTCAGTAGCTTCCTGATCCACGAGGTAGAGCAGGGCGGGGAGCTTGGGAGGGAGGGGCTTGCCGCCCTCCTGAGGTCTCAGGCGGTGATATTCGATCAGCTACTCACCGCCCTCGGCAAGGAATATTCCCAAGAGTCGCAGATCCGCCTCAACTCCCCGGACGCACGTCGGGCTGCCCAAGTAAGAGGGCTTCTTGCTGGCGAACTCATCGACACGTCCGACCTCCACTACGACTTCGACGCCCACCATGTCGGTGTGGTCGCCAAAGGGCTCGATGCATCGACCGCAATTCGCCGGCTGGCAGCGGCGCTCGAGGGCCGCCTCCTGCTTATCCGCCCCAACAGTGACACCATCTGGGCTTGGATAGGTAGACGGGAACCGCCTGGGGCCGATGAGCTCAACAAGTGCGTAGAAGTAGGTCGGTCCCCAGATGTCTTTCTTGCTCTAGGCGAGCCGGGAGCGGGCCCAAACGGCTGGCGGCTGACCCACCGGCAGGCAACAGCTGCGCTGGTGATCGCACTTCGGACGTCTTCCACTTTTTGTCGTTACGCGGATGTCGCGCTGGTCGCCTCGGTTGTGGGTGATGAGCTTCTCTCGACGTCCTTGCGGATCCTCTACCTGACGCCGTTGGAGCATGAGCGCAATGGCGGCCTCAGATTGCGGGACACGCTCAGTGCGTATTTTGCTGCGGAGCGCAACCAGGTCTCTGCCGCAGCCAAGCTCGGAGTGACTCGGCAAACCATCGCGAATCACCTCCAAGCAGTCGAAGAAAAGCTTGGGAGGCCACTGAGCGCGTGTGCGATTGACCTAGAGGTCGCGCTGCGTCTCGAGGAACTCAGCGACGCGCCGCGGGCTGACGTTTCCAGCAGATCAGCGAATTGAGGCGCTTCGGCACGACTGATCCGGTCGCCCGCAGAAGCGCTCTACGAAAATGGGCACGGATGCATGTAAAGCGTAGACATGATCCACAACAGGGATGCTCCGGGCCTTTCGGATGCCGATTCTCACCTGCACCAGATCGACCCAGTTGGGCGCGATTCCCAGAACCCGAAAGCTTCTGGGAGGACCGCCGTCCTTCTTGGGCGCCTTCGCAGTGCCTAGGACTAGGCCACGCGCGGCAAAGTCTGCGGTAGTGGCGCATGCCAAGGACCCTCGCCGCCCCTGAACCATGCAGGTAATTTTCCGTCCGTTTACAAGCCAGATACCGCCACTTGCTGAGTACGCGTACTGGGCACTACCTAGATCGAGGCTGCTTGGCGGCACACCGGTTATTGACTCGATGTGCCTACCCGTGCTTGGCGGCATCCGCTCAGGGGCGCTGCGCATGATGGAAAAGTTGCGCAGCTGCCTCCGCCTAGTTGCCGCTTGAGAGGGCCCCGCCTTTGCCCTTCTCTCCAGTGCACTCCAGATAGAGGAGGGGATGGCTACCACCCCATTCTCAGCACCAGGGGAGCCGCCGGGCTCGCCCTGGCCACTACTAACAAGCGCATACCATACGCATGCAACGCTCAACCCAATCAAAGCAACTCTCGTGAACTGGGATGTTCGGGATGATCTCAACAGAGTGGATAGGAAGGGGACGATGGTGTGTGCTAGTGCCATCGTCCCCTTTCCCGGACGATGCGCTACCCAGTCAGGCCGGGCATATTTCGATCAAGGGGCAAACGAAATGCGTGGTCACTGAGTCCACGCAGCAGCATGAACGACGTTCCACCCCGGTGCATTGTTAATGATGTATGGGGCTGCCCATTGCCAGCCATAAAGGCCGGGGTTGTATACGTAGACACCAGGCCCAGAAGAGCACATGCTGCGGAAGTCAGCTGAGTTATAGACGCATACCGAATGCTGATCGCCCCAACCAGTCGTTGCGTTGAGCACCCGGTTCGCCCCAACGCAGTACCACACGCCCGAGTTTTTTGGTGCCAGGTTGTGATTATTACAGTAGGGCGTCCAACCTTCGGCCTGCGCTCCTGGTGGCGGAGCGGCAAGCAAAATGATAAGCGTTGTGACTACCGCGCCTGCCAATGCAAGGATCGTTCTTGCGCGACGACTGAGTACTTCAGCCATTGAGGGTCTCCCTTTCGGTTATGGCCGAGAACCTGCATACCAACTCGCTCGGCTTAGTGATCGTGAGTCTTACGACCAACCAGAGACCGCTGCCTAGTTAATGTGTCAAATCGCGTCTACCATCATTTGGCAGATTGCCAAAGCCCCGGGCAAAGCACCCGCTCAACTCTCATGCGGGACGCCAGACCGCCATCAGCTATCAGGGGTTTGGCTGTTCGAACGTGCGTTGGTAGGCGGTGGCGGGGCCGCTGCCGTAGATCGGTTCGAACGGGGCCTGCTGGGTGCAGGCAGGTGCTGGCACCGACGCGGTGCTGGACTGTTCGGCGAAAGCGAACTTTTTGATTCGCGCGAATAGATCTTCAGCCGCCTCGGGCGTGCCTTTCTTAGTGAGTTCTTGGAAGGCGGGGCTTTTGGGGGTTTCAGGATCGAGACTCGCCGTGATGCCCGTGCTGCATTGACGAGTGTCGAAGCCCGGGAGCCCGGAACCCACCCCCTTAGCCCACTGAGGTGGACTGTAGGCGCTATTTCGATTGATGCCCAAGCGATTGTTGTACGTCGACAACGTTTCAGGATTGAGGGGACCCATTGCCCGGAGATAGTGAAGGCGTTCCCCCTTCGGATTTTCGACGGGTAGGACGGCATTCGAAGCAGCCGTGACATTGCCGAAGAAGGAGGTGACCTCATGCTTGTAGAGGTCTAGGCCAGTGAGGATCGGGTTGAGGTTGCGCAGGAACGGGTCGACCGCCCGCAGCAGCGGCGGGAACTCGTCGCGGAAGATCTTGCGGAAGGCCGGGAAGCCGGTCGGGGCGCGGGCGATCACCGGCTTCAAGCCTTCGAAGAAACCCTTCGATTCCGGCGCCAGCTTGCCGAGCGCGATGAAGGTCGGGGAGAGCTGTTCGGCGGCCGGGACCAGCTGCTTGAACAGCGGGTTGGCGTTGATCGCGAAGCCTTTGAGCCGGGTCAGGGTCAGCTTCGACTCGTCGAGGAAGGTGGGGAAGGCGCGGAACAGCGCTTCGATGTCGCGGTCGCGGCGGGCCGCCGTCTGGAAGACAGTGTTGGAGCTGCGGATCAGGCTTGCGAGCTGCCCTTCGCGTCCGCGCAGGGCGCGGAAGGTGGTGGCGCCGTTGCGGAAGAGCTGGCCGATCGCAACTCGCTGCGTATCGAGAATGCGGAAGAGCTTGTCGAATTCGGTGAAGGTGGGTTCGAACTGGCCGATCGCGTAGGAGAGGTTCTGGCCCTGCCCGTTTATCGCGATCGCCGCTTCCTGCATCCAGCTCTGGAAGGCCGCGCGGGTCTCGGGGTCGAAGGTGCGAAAGATCTCGTCGAGCTGCACCGATTCGGCGACGTTGGCGGTTGGCACGCTGCCACCATCGGCCAGCTCCGGACCGTCCCCCGAGCCGGGGGTGAGTTCGATGTAGGTCTCTCCCAGCAGGGTCTTGGTGCGCAGGATCGCGCGGGTCGAGGTGGGCAGCGGCGCGTACTGGGCGTCGATGTCCACCGTCGCCAGGGCCTGCTTGCCGTTCGGCGCCAGCTCGATGCTCTGGACTTTGCCGACGTTGACGCC
Source organism: uncultured Solirubrobacterales bacterium (assembly GCA_963799835.1). Taxonomy (GTDB): domain Bacteria; phylum Actinomycetota; class Thermoleophilia; order Solirubrobacterales; family 70-9; genus VAYN01. The sequence continues at coordinate 1,047,344 of CAWCYE010000002.1, read as the reverse complement.
GGAGATCCGGACGTCGGACTGTTCGGCAAGCTGCGTCGCCTCGTTGAAGGGGACCTTGACCTGGTAGGACTTCGCCCGGAACGGGGTCGGCCCGCCGAAGGTGACCCAGAGGAAAAGCAGGATCCCGAAGCACGACAGCGCAAAGCCGACGATGACCAGGAGCTGCGTGGTGCTGGGGGCTCGCTTGCTCACAGTTCCGCTTTCGAACCGCAGACGGCGCTAGGTAGTTTGGGGTCGGTGATGTCCGGCAGCGATTTCGGGTTCGGGACATTCGCGACTTCGAGCAAGGTCTTGAGGAAGGGCCGGGTGTTCGCGAAGCCAAAACCAAGGTTTGACGCATTGCAGGTGAGCATCACCAGCCCCCGCTGTATGGGCCCACCAGCGTCCTGAAGGTTGAAGCTGGCGTTGTAGTTGTGATTGAGCCAGGGGAGGTAGAAGAGGTAACTCTGCTTTGAGCCTTTCGGCTTATAAGCGAGCTCGTTGAAGAAGGTGTTGAAAGCCTTGATCGAGTTGCCGAAACCTTTGACCGTCTTTTCGAAGGGACCGGAGGCTTCGGCGCCGTGGGTCAGAACCGGGCGGATTTCGCGCGTGAAGGGCCGGATCTGGTCGCGGATCGGCGCCGTGGTCTGGGCGAAGAAGCGTTCAGTCGCTTTGAAGGCCGGCGTCAGCGCCTGCGCCTGGGGGATCAGGCCGGTGAAAGCCGGGCGGGCGGCCTGGGAGAAGCGGTTGGAGCTCGCGAGCCCGGCCTGCCCGGCGCGCAGCGCCGCGGGGAATTCGCGCAGGGCATCCTGGATCGATGCCTGAACATTGGCGAAGTCGCCGAGCGAGTCGTTGGAGGCGGTGACGAAGCGCTTGATCTCGGCGTCGTGGCGGCCCAGTTCGTTGGTGAGCAGCTGGAAGTTGTGGATTACCTGGGCAAGCGCAACATGGCGCTCCGCAACCGCCCGGTTCAGCTTCGCCGTGTAATGGACGAAGGGCTCGAAACGGCGGAGGGCGTTGCCGAGCTGGACGCCGCGACCGCCGATGCCCTGGGCGCCGCCGGCGACGAGCAGCTGGATGTACTGCCGGGTGTCGGCGTCGAGGGTCGCCAAGAAGGCGTCGAGGTTGGTATTCGGTTCGGTCTGGGCCAGGGTGAAGTGGGCACCGTCCTCGAACCTGCTCGGTGCCGGTGCCCGGGGATATCTCGACGATCATGTCGTTGAGGTTCGTTTTCGGGCGTAGCAGCAGGGTGGCGTTGGGGTGGATCAGCTCCATGTACTTCGGCTCGATGTCCATGCCGACGACCGCGTGGCCGTCTTCGAGGTCGACGGAAGCGACCTTGCCGATCTGGATGCCGGCGATGTCCACCGCCTGTCCCTGGCCCGGCGTGACCGCCTGTGCGGTCGAGAACTCGGCGGTGATGTGGTCGAATTCTTCGCCGACCAGCGGCAGCCACGAGGGCAGCGACGCTTTCTGCTGGGTGAAGATACCGAGCATCATCACGATGCCGGCGAACGCCAGGACGACGATCGCGATCGTGTCGGTGCGGCGGCCGCGGGCCTGGCGGCTGAGCCATGCATGGAAGTGCCTCCAGCGGCTGGGACGTGGCGTCTGTGCGCTCATGGAGTCACCGCCACGGGCGAGGGGGGACCGACTTGTCCCAGGGCGCCATTCACGTCGGGAACCGGGTTGGTGTAGCAACGTACGTTGGGCTTAAGCGGTGGTTTGCCACCAAGCCTTGGTTGCGTACCAATCGGCGGGGTCACGGTATGTGCGAAGTTGACTTCGTCGCTCTTGAGCGTCGCGGCCGGGTTGACTTCGCCCACCAGCTGCGCTCCTCCACCACCCTGTACGCGGAAATAAGGACCGTTGCCATCGAAGTTCTGCGCCTGCCCGGCGAGATTTACAAGGTTGTAAAGGAACTCGCGGTAGTTGGGCCCGCCAGTGCTGAATTGGTCTCCGATCACCTGGTTGCCGGTCGGCACCAGGACCTTCGTCGTGCAGAGGCCGAGCTGGTTGAGCTGCGGCAGCGCCGTTTCCTTGCTCGCCTGGTTGGCGCCGGCAAGGCCCGGAGTCGATTCGCGCAGCAACCTGGCGAGACCGCCGCCCTCTTTGCCCGACAGCAGCGGCCGGATCTGGGCGATGAAGGGTTTCGAGGCGCTGATCAGGTCGGGGAGCTCGGCGACGGCCGGGGTCAGCTCGATCGCGTAGCCGCGCAGCGGTGGCAGTGAGGCATTGAGGCTGACCAGCGAGGTCCGGGCGACGCGAAGGGTCGGCGCCAGCAGTTGAATCGTGGTCGAGAGGTTGGTCGACTGAGCGGCGAGGGCGCCGGTGAAGACGTTGAAGTTGTCGATCAGCCCTTTGAGGTCGGCCTCGCGGCTAGCGAAGGCGCCGAAGGCGCGGCCGGCCCCGGCGACGAGGCGGGAGAGGTCGCGCTGTTGGGTGCCGAGCAGGGCGTTGGTGACCTGGGCGCTGTAGCGGCCAGCATCGCCGCCGTATTTGAAGGCCAGGTTCAGCGCCTGGGCGCCGCTCAGACCTTTCACCTCCGGCAGCTGAGTCAGATCTTCGGCCGCCGTTGGTTCGTGGGTAAGCGCCGTGCCGTAGCTCTCGAGCAGGCGGCTGAGATCGGCGCGGACGGGCGACTGCAGGGCGGTCAGGATTTCGTCGAGCTGGACCGCGGTGGAGGTACGGCTGACCGGGATCGTGGCGTCGCTGTCCATCTCCGACGCGCTGGGGCTGCCGGGGTCGAGTTCGATGAAGAAGTTGCCCTCGAGGAAGATCCGCGGCCGGATCGCGGCGAAGGCGTCGTCGTGGATGGGGCGACCGCTGCCTTCGACGGTGAAGGTGACCTTGGTCGCGTTGCCGTCGCGTTCGGTCGAGATCACTTTGCCGACGTCGACCCCGGCGATCCTGACGGGCGAGTTGAGCGCCACGTTGGCCGAGTTGGAGAAAGTGGCGTTCAGCTGGTAGCCGTAGCTGGTGAAGGGGACGTGGCCGGTGAAGGCCAGGTAGGGCCCGATCGTGAAGATGAGGATGAAGACGATCGCGATCATCACGTTGCTCGGCCGCCACCTGAAACGGCTGTTGGTCGCACCCTGCCTGGTGTCGCGCTCGGGGAGCCTGGTCATTTGCTCTCCCCCAGCCCGCGAGTCGTGGTTTTGAACACGGGTGCCCGCCCAATCACGGTCTTGCCGGGCGTGAATTCCTCATTGCCCGCTTCACAGCCATTCGGCTGACCGGGAGCGCCCGTGTTCGGGTATGGGTTGAAATGCAAATTGTTGCCAGCCGGGCCGTTTGCGACACCGGACGACGGGCCCGCCTCGCTGTTGGGTCCTTCAGGCGGGGTAAACGAGATGAAATTCAGCCAATTGCCGTTTTCATTTCCGCCGCTGGTGGAGAGGACTAGATTCTGGAAAGCGAGCGTGACGTAGTTACAGGTGGTCTGTGCCGGGGTGATGAAGGTGAGCGACGGCTTCAGCAGCCTATTGGTGTCGGTGAGCAGTTCGAGGCCGTTGAAGACCCCGTCCGCGTTCTGGAAGTCGACCAGCGCTTCGGCGGTCGGCTGCAGCTGGGCGTTCAGGACCGGCGAGGTGTTGAGAGCCGGAACGCCCGCGCGGAGGGATTCGGCGATCACCGGCGAGGTCTCGGCCAGCGCTTTCGCCCCTGGCTGCAGCGCGGTGAAGAAACGTGCCGAGTTGTGCAGGAAGGGGCGCAACGCCGGCAGGGCGTCGTTGACGACGTCCTCGGTCGGCGCGCTCTTCTCGATCGTTTCCTGGATGAAGGGCCGGGAGACGCGGGCGAAGGCGGCAAAGGTGCGGTCGAGGGCGACGAAGAGGGTCGCCTGCTCCTCGGCGACCGGGGCGACGGTGGCCGAGAGGTCCTCGAGGGCGCGCCAGAAGCCGGCAAAGTCGGTGGTGGGTTCGACGATCTTCCGCAGCAGTGGCTGTCCGTTGACGACCAGGCGACGGAGGGCGCCGAGCGCTTCGTTCAGCTGCGGCCCGCGGCCGGCGAGGGCGTTGCCGAAGCCGGCCTGGGTCTGCCGGATCGCGTCCCGGGTCGGTTTGTCGAACATGGCGAAGAACTCGTCGATGTCGACCGGTTCCGGACGGGAAGCGGCGAGCGGGATCGTGTCCCCAGCTTCGAAGCCCTCGCTGGAGCTGCCCGGAGTGACCTGCAGGAACTTGAGGCCGAGCGCGGATTTCGGGCGGATCGTGATCGTCGAGTCGACCGGGAGCGGTTCGACGTTCTTATCGAGGCGGAGCTCGAGTTCGGCGGCGACCTCGCCGCCGCCCATCTGGACCGGGACGACCGACCTGACGATGCCGACGCGGACGCCGCCGACCCGCACCTCGTTGCCTTTGACCAGCGCGTCGGCGTTCGGCACCTGCGCCTTGAGGTTGTAGGTGGAGACGAAGGGCAGCCCGTTGTTGGCGTTGTAGGCGAGGAAGACGGCGACGAGCACGACCAGCACCGTGACCGCCCCGACCAGGATCGGGCTGCTCGCCACTCCCTGTATGCCGCTGCGGTTCCTCATGGTCCCAGGAGGTAGTCGAGGAGCGGGGCGGTGCCCCCGGTCTTGGAGGCCTCGCCAATGCCGGCTTCGCCACCGGCCGCTGCGGCGCCGGCCTGACCTATGCCGGTTGCGGGCCCCGGTTCGGCATTCGTCCCTCCGCTCTGTTCAGTCTGCTCACGCAGCAGCTGGCGATAGAGAGAGGCCAGGCTTACGCTTGCAGCGGCAGCCGCATTCGGTCCGTTGAAACGGGAAGTACAACCAGATTGACCGCTCCTGTTGGCTTCGTAGTCGACGCAATTCGTAAGCGTGACGAGCGTGCGGCCGAAATGGCCATACTGGTCGAACCCGTTGAATGCGGCCGTGGTGGTGTAGATCAGTTCCACCAGCGCGTCCCAGCCCTTGGTCTTTTTCACGCTGGTGAACAGCTTCGCCAGTTCGGTCGTGGGCTTGACGCCCGACTTCGCCAAAGTCGCTGCCTTGCGGACGACCGGATCCGCTTCGGCGAAGATCGGCCCGGATGCTTCGCCGGCGTTGCCCAGGCTCTTCAGAGCGACCGTGGCCGCCTCAGAGAACGGGGTCAGGGTGCGGGTCGCGTCAGTGAACGAGGGTGCCGCCGTTCCTAGGTCTTCGACCACAGGGGTTCCGGCATCGGAGAATTCCTGCAGGCTGCGCATCGTCTTGCGAAACTCGACCAGGAAGGTGGGGAACTTTCGGAATGCTTCTTCCAGCTGTGGGCCGCGTTCGGCGCTCGCCTGCCCGGCTGCGCCGGCGTTGGTGAAGAAGCCGGCGACGTGGGCCCGCTCGCGCGCCAGCGGGCCCAGGATCGCATCGGAGTCGCTGGCGAGCTGGGCCAGCCGGTCGCGCTGGGCGGAGAGGATGCCGAAGAGGCGGTCGACGTCGCGCAGGACCGGGTTGGCGCGCTTGACCAGGACCTCGATGTCTTCGCCGCGGCCGGCGAGGCCGGCGCCGAGTTCGTTGAAGATCAGCCGGAAGCGCTGCGCGTAGGGAAGCGACTGGATGTCGTTGATCAGGTCCGGGTCGACGCTGGTGCTGTTGTTGCCGAGCGGCAGCAGGTACTGGCCGGCGCCGGGCTCGCCGTCGGGGATCTGTTCCAGCGGTGGCGGCGGCTGGCTGCCGGGCGCCCTCGGCAGGGTCGGCCGGCAATCGACGAACTTCTCGCCGATCAGCGACTGCGGGCGGATCAGGCAGTTGGCGTCGCTGCGGAAGTCCTGGAAGCTCGGGTCGGTGATCTTCATCACGATCACTGCCTTGCCCGGGACCGAGACGGGCTCACCGTCGCGACGGGCGACGGTTTCGCCCGGCATCGTCACGCCGACCGACTCGATCGTGCCGACGTTGGCGCCGGCGACCCGGACCTCCTCGCCGTTGACCATGAAGCCGCCGTTGTCGAAGATCGCGCGGACGACGTAGCCGTTGGAGGACGAGCCGCCGCCAGAAGCGAGCAGAACCACGACGACGACCGCCGCTACCAGCCCCGCCGCGATTATCAGCCGCCTGATCATGGTCCGGGGGGTGCGTCGGCCGGGTTGCATTCGGAGGCACTAACGCTCCCGGGTCCGACGAAGGGATTGGAGCCGTCGGGGGAGGATTGGGTGGCCCCGCCGGGACAGCGACGACGAACCGGTGCCGACGGCCCGAAGGCGTCGTACTGTTCGCCCTTCGAGATCGGTTTGAGGGTCCCACCGTCGTAGGAGAAGATGTTCTGAGCCGAGGTTGCAGCCCGCGCGTAGTGCCCGTTCCCGTCGTAGTAGCCGGTGATCTGGCCGATCTTGCCGATCGCGTTGAAGAAGTCGGGCGTGTAGGCGCGGATGAAGTTGAGGTTCGGCTGGAAGGCCGCGATCGATTCTTCGGCGTGCGGGAAGGTCTTCGAGACCAGCTGCTGCGTCCTTGGCAGGGTCGCCAGCAATTCGCCGAGGTCGTTCGCCTTGCCCGGCCTGGCGACGGTCAGGCGCAGGTCGCGGGTGAAGGGCACGAGTTTGGAGAAGACCGGCCGCAGTTCGGCCAGGAACGGGGCCAGGTTCCTGGTCGCCGGCTTCGCCGTGTTGACCAGCGGTTCGAGGTCGTCGAGGGCGGCGCGGAGGTTGACGAAGGTGGTGTTGCTCTGCCGCAGCACCGGCGGCAGGCGGCGCAGCGTCTGGTCGAAGGCGACGTTCTCGGAGGCGATCGAGCTGAAGGCGGTGTTGGCGTTGGAGATCGCGCTGGAGAGCTCCTCGCCGCGCTCGGCGACCGTGGTCGAGAGCTTGCTCGAGCTGACGATGAAGCGCGCCAGCAGCCGCTGGTCGGCGTTGAGTTCCCCGGCGAAGGCGCTGGCGCGGTCGAGCGCGGTGCCGAAGAATTCGTAGGACTCGTTGGCGGCCTCGGCCTGGCCGGTGTAGAGGGTCGAGTTGCCCTTGATGAAGTTGGCAAGGCCCTTTCGCACAGCCGGCGGGAAGGTGTTGAAGAGCTGGTCGATGTCGACCGGGGTCGTGGTCGAGGAGAGGCCGAGTTCGGCGCCGTCCTCAAGCGCCGGGTTGCTGTTCGGCCCCGGGCTGATCGAGACGTAATGGTTGGCGACGCCCGAGAGCGAGGTGGCGCGGATCACCGCCGTCGTCCCCTCGTGCAGCTGCTGTTCGACTTCGACGTTGACCTCGGCCAGGTTGTCGTCGGTGAGCCCAAGGCTTTCGACCGTGCCCGCCGGGGAGCCGCCGATCAGGACCTGGTTGTCCGGGACAAGCTGGCCGGCGTTCTGGAAAACCAGCGTGTACTTATGGCCGCCGTTGCCGCTGAAGAGGATCCAGGCGAGGACGATCGCCGCGACGCCGAGGGCGGCGATGACCGCGATTCGGACGCGGGTGACCCCCCGGCCAGCCGCCGGGCTTTTCTCCTCGCCTAAGGGATTGGCAGCCACGGGTCGTCACTCGCTCGCCCCCCGGCCCCTCCGACCCGGTGGAACGGCGGGCCGAATCGTATCCGAGCCACTCCCCGCCAAGTGCGCCCGCAGCGGGGACTTAACTGGAAATCAACGCGATACTCTGCGACATGGGAGCGGTTAAGTAATAGGGAGGCGCCTCAATTCGAAATCAGATCCGACCTGAGGAGCCAGCAATGCAAAGACGTCCAATTTTGATCGTCGGCCTGAGCGCCGTCCTGATCGCCGCGATCGCGGCCTCGGTGGCGATCGCCGGGCCCACCGTGGTCGGGAAAGACGGGAACACGCAGTCGGTCGACGTCGTGATCCCGAAAAACCTCTCGAAAACGAAACCGACGCCGGTCACGCTGAAGGTGACGACCAAGACGACCTCGACCACGGCCGCCAACGGCGTGCCTTCGCCGGCGATCCGCGCGGTGGTCGACTTCGACAAAAACGCCTCGCTCTACACCAAAGGCATCCCGACCTGCGATCCGGCGAAACTCCAGAGCACCTCGACCGAAACCGCGCTGGTTGCCTGCGGCAACGCGAAAATCGGCACCGGAAGCGGTTCTGCGCTGCTCCCGGTCGGCTCCAGGGTGCTCCCCGAGCCGGTCGTGATCACCGCCTTCAACGGCGTCCCGGTGGGCGGCAGGCCGGTCGTGCTGCTCCACGCCTACGGCTCCTCGCCGGTGCAGACCACGCAGGTCCTCAACGGCAAAGTCAGCAACTACAACAAGGAAGGCTTCGGGCCCCGCCTCGACGTGGAAATCCCGAAGCTCGCCGGCGGCACCGGAGCGCTGACCGACTTCACGGTGACGATCAACAAGAAATACAGGTTCAAAGGCGAAAAACGCAGCTTCGTCTCCGCCAAATGCCCGAACTCGAAGAAACTGAAGGCCCGAGCCGCCTTCACCTATCTCGACGGCGAAGTGCTGACCGCGGTCTCGACCCAGAGCTGCAAACAGCTGAAATAGGCGGGCGTCTCAGACGCTGAATTTCGGGATCGCCCGCTTCAGGGGGCCGGGTAGCCACCAGACCCGGTCCCCGATCAGCAGCATCAGCGCCGGCAGCAGGACGATCCTGACCACGGTGGCGTCGAGGATCACCGCGACGGTCAGGCCGACACCGAGCTGGCTGACCGTCGCGAACGGCGCCCCGGCGAAGGCGACGAAGACCGCCGTCATGATCGCCGCGGCGCCGGTGATCACGCCGGCGGTCTTCTCGAGCCCGAAGTGGATCGCGGCGGCGTTGTCCCCCTCCCGGTCGTAGTGCTCGCGCATGCGGCTGAGCAGGAACACCGCGTAGTCGATCGAGAGGCCGAAGACCAGCCCGAAGATCATCGTCGCCCCGACCGCGTCGACGTAGCTGTGGCCGCCGAGCGGCAGGTCGTCCGGGACGTTGAAGAGCAGGGTCAGGATCCCGAAGGCGACTCCGACCGTCAGCAGGTTGAGGCCGACGGCGATCGCCGCCAGCGGCAGCGCCCGCAGGATCACGACCAGGACGAGGAAGGTGACGAGCGTGATCGCCAGCACTACGAGCGGGATCCGGGCCCGGGTGACCTGGTTGTAGTCGTTCAGCTGGGCGGCACCTCCGGCCACCCCGGTCGAGAAACCCGATTCCTCGGCCAGCGTCACCGCACGCTCGTCGAGAGTCCGGTTGAGCGCCTCCGAGCCCGGCGTGTTGAAGGAGTAGTCGGAGACCACCAGCATCGTCGCCGCCTGGCCGCCGCTCTGGAGGTCGATCGAGGCCGCCGCGGCCTCGCGCACCTTCTTCGGCGCCCCGTCGAGTGCCGAGAGCACGAAGTAGCCGGAGTTGAAGATCCCGGGCGTGGCGCGGCGCACGCCCCGCGCCCGGGCTTTGATCCTCGCCTTGCCGTCGACGATGCGGATGCTGGCGCGGCGCAGGCCGCTCTGCAGCGGGGCGGAGCGTTCCGCACCCTCCGCGAGGGCCGCCTGCAGCGCTTCGGCGCCGCCGCCGAGGCGGTCGACCCCGCCGACCAGGGCTGCGGTGGCGATGCTGAGACGACTCAGCCCATCGCCGATGGTGCGGCCGGCTTTGGCGAGCTGCGCCGAGCCGTCCACGAGCCTGGTCCCCGCGCGCTGAAGTTTTTCCAGGCCATCGGTCAGCGTGGTGGCGCCTTTACCGACGTCTTCCAGGTTCTCCAGCGTGGTCTCGATGAAGTTCGTGACTTCCTTCGCGTCGTCCCGGTCCTCGAGGAGTCGTTGATTCAGGGCGGTGAGTTCGGTGGGCAGGCCCGCGTAGCCCGCGGCGTAGGGAGCCCCGGTGACGGGATCGGTGCCCCCCACCGCTGCGGTGGCGCGACGGACGGCTTCCAGGGCTGCGGCGTAGTTCGGGTCCGATTTCCCGACCGTCATCCCCTGCAGCTGGGCGAGTGCCTGGTTCAGCTGCTCCAGGGCCACCTGGGCCGGGCCGATCAACTTCGGCACGTTCACGTCGGCCTCTTCCCCGAGGCGCTTCTCGAGCTCCTGCGAGCGGCGCAGGGTGTTGGCGCGCAGGGTCGGGGTGAGAGTCTGGACCAGCGCCAGCTTGATCTGCAGGGCGCCGATCGCAGCGGTTTCCTGCGCGTCGGCCAGGCGCTCGGTGGCTGCGGCGAACCTGTCCAGCGCCCCGATCGCGCGCTGGCTGCCCGCGGCCGCGCGGCTCAAGCCGCCGGCGATCATCCCCGCCCCCTCTGCGGCACGGTCGGCGCCGAGCGCGAGCAGGCCTGCCCCCTCGCTCGCTTCGGTGACGCCGGAGCGCAGCTGACCGACGCCGCCCGCGGCGACGGCGAGGCTGCGGCCCAGTCGTCCCAGCTGCCTGACCGGCCCGACGTTGCCTTCGCTGGTGAGCACGGCGTTGCCGAGGTCCTGCAGCGGTTTGACGCGTTTCGCCAGCCGGCCCGGGCCGACCACGGCCTTCACGCCGGGCAGGGCGGCGAGCTGGTCCTGGAAGCGATCGAGCGTGGCGAGGCTCTCGGCGTCCGTGATCGGGCCGTCGTGGTTCAGCGCCACCACCTGGAAGGGCGCGTCCCAGCCGGGGCCGATCGTCCGCGAGATCAGTTCGGCATCCTCGCGGGCGGGAGAGTCGTGGGCCAGCTGTTCGGGGCTCGGAGGCCCGGTCTTCAAGCCCAGCGCCGGCGCCGCCAGGACCAGGAGCACGGCACCGATCAGGGCGGCAACCGCCGCCGGGCGCCTCAGCGCAGCGCCAACCACGTCCATCAGGCGGGAGCGACCGCCGGCCGGGGCTCCGATCCGCCAGCGATCGACGTTCGGGCCGATCAGGATCAGCACCGCCGGGCCGACGATGGTGGCCGCCGTGACCGTGAGGACGACGACCAGCGACACCGTCCCGGCCAGTGAGGCGAGCAGCGACCCCGGCAGGATGAACAGCGAGACCAGCATCGAGAACAGCAGCGTGCTGCCGGCGAAGACCGTCGTGCGCCCGGCGGTGCGACGGGTCTCGCGGGCGGCGTCGAGCGAAGTGGCCCCGGCCGCCAGCTCTTCGCGGAACCGGGAGACCATCAGCAGCGAGTAGTCGACCCCCAGCGCCAGCCCCATCATCGAGCAGACCACGAGGGCGAAGGCGTCGATGTCGAACCACCCGGTGAAGAAGTAGAGGAGGCCCCGCGAGGCGATCACCGTGATCGCGCCGAAGACGAGCGGGATCGCGGCCGCGACCGGGGAGCGGAAGACGAGCAGCAGGATGATCACCAGGAACGGCAGGGCGATCAGCTCGCCCCGCTCGCTGGCCTCGATCGAGTCCTCCTGGATCGCCCGCGAGAGGGTCGCGAAGCCGGTCTGGGTGGCCCGAACCGGCGGGTGGATGCTTTCTTCGAGGATCTCTTCGACCCGGGGGACGGTGTCGTTGACCGCGGTTTTGATGTCGACGTGGAAGTCAGCGAGGATCAGCGCCCGGCGGGGGCTCGGGCGCAGCGGAGCGACCACCCCTCGGTCCCACGGCGAGAGGGTGGTGACCTCCGGGTCCTGGCGGAGCGTGCGGATCAGCGCGGGGCCCTGGCGGTCGATGGCGGCAGCCGGCCCGCGGAGGAGGATCGCGAAGGGGGCGGTTTCGCCGAAGTGCCCGCGGAGGATCTCGTTGGCCTGCGAGGACTCGGTCCCCGGAACGTTGAGCGTGGTCGGGTTCAGCCGCTCCTCGACGCCGGTCCCGAACGCCCCGAGCACGACCAGCACCAGGCCCGCGATCGCAAGCACCGCGCGCGGGTGCCGCATCGTCCACGGATACCGCCGGCCGATGCCGGCGTCATCGGGGCCTGCCCCCTCCCTGCTCCTGCTCCTTCCCACGCATGGTAGTTTGGCGGGTAGGGAACCGGGAGGAGGAGGCGAATGCAAAAGACTCTGTTAAGGGCGGTCGCGCTAGGCGCGGTGGCCCTGCTCGTTATCGCCGGTTCCGCCCTGGCCCTACGGCTGCAGGTCGGCAACGTGGTCGTCACCACCGACGGCGGCTTCACGCCGACGACGCTGCCGAAGAAGGGGTTCGCGCCGATCAAACTGTTCGGTTACGGCAGGATCGGCACCGCGGACGGCACTCCGCCCCCCATCCTCGAACAGATCATCCTCTGGTTCGACAAGCACGGCTCGGTCGAGACCCGCGGGCTGCCGGTCTGCACCGCCGGCAAGCTGGCGGCGACGAAAACCTCGCAGGCGCGCAAGCTCTGCCCCGGGGCGATCGTCGGCAAGGGCACCGGCACGGCAGTCGTCCACTTCCCCGAATCGGCCCCGATTCCCGCCACCTCGCCGCTGACGCTCTTCAACGGGCCGGAGAAACACGGCAACCCGACCGTGCTCGCGCACGCGCATCTGACCATCCCGGTGCCGACCACCTTCGTCGTCTCGATCGAGATCCAGCGCGTCAACGCCGGGCGCTTCGGCTTCAAGACGGTCGCGGTGATCCCCAAAATCGCCGGCGGCTACGGGGTTCCCACCTACGGTCGGCTGAAGATCGGTCGCACCTGGCAGTACAAAGGGAAAACGCTCAGCTACGTCAACGCGGGCTGTCCCGACGGGCGCCTACAGGCAAAAGGCCGCTTCGTCTTCAAAGACGGCACGGTCCTCGCCGGCGGCCTGCTGAAACGATGCACCGGGACTGGATGAGGAAGGGGCTGCGTCGAGCGGTCGCAGCCGCCGCCCTGGCCGCACTGTCCGTCGCCGGCACCGCCTACGCGCTGACGGCCGAAATCGGGGAGACGTTCGTCAGCGCCACCGCGACGCTTCAGCCGCGGGCGCTGCCGGCCAAGGGGAACGCGCCGGTGACGCTCAGCAACGTGACCCGGATCGGGACCAAGGACGGCTCGCCCCCACCGATCCTGAAGACCCTCAACTTCCAGCTCGACAAGCACGGCACGGTCGACACCAAGGGGCTGCCCGTCTGCACGGTCGCGAAGCTCGCCGACGCGACCCCGGCGCAGGCGCGGAAACGCTGCGCCGACGCGATGGTCGGCGAAGGCGCCGCCAAAGCGCGGGTCGAACTCCCGGGCAAGGCGGCGATCACGATCAGCTCCCCTCTCTCGTTCTTCAACGGCCCACCCAGCGGGGGCAAGCCGACCCTGCTCGCCCACGCCTATGAGACCGTGCCCACGGCGAAGGCGCTGGTGGTGCCGATCGCGATCGAACGGATCAAGCACGGCCGCTACGGGTACCGGGCAAAGATCGAAATCCCCGAGATCGCCGAAGGCTTCGGCGCGCCGACCCTGGCCGAAGCGAACCTGGGCCGGACCCGCACCCGAGCCGGCAAGACCGTCGGCTACCTGAACGCCCACTGCGCGGGCGGGCGGCTGCAGGTCTACGGCACGCTCAGCTTCAGCAACGGCGACTTCTTCCCGGCGACCCTGACCTCGCCGTGTCACACGCCCGGCTGAGACGAACCGCGCTCCTCTGCGTCGCGCTGGCGCTGCTGGTCGCGGGCGGAGCCCGGGCGGCGCTGGTCGAAACCGGCAACATCGTCCTGCACGCCGACGGCTCCTTCGAACCGCGGGCGCTGCCCAAGCACCGCTTCGAGCCGATCGAATTCGAGGGCTATTTCGAGATCGGCGCCAAAAGCGGGGGCGTGCCGGTGGCGCTCGACCGGGTCGTCGTCAGCTTCGACCGCGACGGCCGCCTCAGCGCCGGCGGCCTGCCCAGCTGTGCTCCCGAGCAGATCGCCAACGCGACCACGGAGGAAGCGCGGCAGGCGTGCCGCGGGGCAATCGTCGGCAAGGGCAAGGTCGAGGCGCTGATCTCGCTGGCCGGCGGCCCGGTTCCCGCCTCGTCGCCGCTGACGATCTTCAACGGCCCGAGGCAGGCCGGCAACCCCACGGTCGTCCTCCACGCCCGCACCGCCGTCCCCGGCATCCAGACCTACGCGATCCTCGTCCCGATCGAACGGCAGCGAGGGGAATTCCGCTACCGCGCCACCCTCGACGTGCCCCCGATCGCCGCCGGCCTCGGCGCGATCACCCGCGTCGAGGTCGAAGTCGGCCGCCGCTTCAAGGTCGACGGGCAGCGCCGCAGCTACGTCTCCGCCCGCTGCTCGGACGGCATCCTCCGCACCTTCGGCGGCTTCACCTTCGAGGACGGCACGATCATCGAAGGCGCCGTCGAAAAATTCTGCCGCGGCCGCTAGCTCACGACTCGGCAACCGCCGACCGAGGCTTCCTATACTTCCCCGGCCCGGGCCGCTAGCTCAACTGGTTAGAGCAGGAGCCTCTTAAGCTCAAGGTTGAGGGTTCGAGTCCCTCGCGGCCCATCGCTCTCCGGTGCTACTCGCTGAGAATGCCGCTGGATTTGAGCCAGTCGGCGACGTTGACCTTGTAGCCGTCAAGCTCGGCGAGGAGGGCTTCGACGGCTTGGTGAAGGGCTCGCCATGAGGCGGGAGGGTAAGCGTGGGCGAGTTGGTTGCGCATGTCCTTCACGTCCTGCAGCCGTCGAGCGGCGGCTTGGGAGATCACTTCGAGCTCAGCCAAGCGCTCGATCGCAGGGCCGGGTCCTCGCTCGACGAGGTCGAGGCGCTGGCCCTCGGAAAGCCCGCGTGAAGCCAGCTCCTCGAGATAGGCGATCAGCACATCGAGCTCGCGCTCGATCACGGCGACCTTGTTCCTCTCCCGTGGGTCACCGGACTGCATAGCGCTTTGGATCGCGGCGAGGTCGAACCGCGGAGCCAGGTCCTCGATCGCCACCAACAGCTGCTCGCGGGCCGAGGGAATCTCCTGAAGAAGGCGCTCGAGGCGTTTCTGCCCTTTGCTGCGCCCCATCAGGCCTCGAGCCGCTTGCGCGCTTCGGCGACCCCGCGCCATGCGGCATCGCGAGTTGCGGCTTCTTCATCCGCCGCTTCACGCAGGACCCGGCGTCGTCGTTTCGCAAGCCGCCGCCATCCGTCGGCTCGATCGACGATCACACGGCCCTCGAGCAGTACATCGGCCAGCAGCGCTGGCGATTGCTCGAGATCCTCGCGGAGGACCAGGTGGATCGGCTTGCCGACCCGGGTTTCAAGTCGATGCTGCAACCGCACTACGTCGTTCAAGCCGCCGCCAGCGTGATCGATCAGCAAGTCCACGTCTGAGTCAGCACGGTCCTCGCCCACCGCCGTGGAACCGAAGAGCACGGCGAGACGTACACCGGGCTCCGTGCGCAGCGCCCGCCGAAGCGTGCTCAGCGTCTCCCAGTGACGCCGCAGGTAAAGCTCCTCGGCGTGCGATAGGCGGATCTCCTGCCTCCCCCGTCGTTCCCCCTGCAACGTTCCCTCGTTGACATAGCGACGCAGCGTGCGCTCACTGCAGTTGAGCTCTCGAGCGGTCTCGGCAAGTCCGCGTGCCATATGTCCAGGTTACAAGGTTCGTATGTCCGGAACAGTGGCAACCTCCTGAAGCTTTGCGTAGTTGCGGCGAGTCGTCGAGATGCTCGGGTGAGTCGGCTCCAGGTGCGCTTCGAAGATTCCCAGCGCCCGCTCGTAGGTCGCGGCGGCCTCATCCGACCTCCCGCCCGCCCGGAGGGCTGTGGCGAGGTTGTTCAGTGTCGTGGCGACGTCGGGGTGGTCCTCTCCCAGCAGGCGTTCCTTGATTCTCAGCGCCCTGCGATAGAGAGCCTGGGCTTCGTCGAGATCGCCGCGGCGCTGTGCAATCGCCGCAAGGTTGTTGAGGGTGACCGCGACATCGGGATGCTCTGGCCCGTAAACGCGCTCGAATGCACCGAGCGCGTGCTGCAGAAGCGATTGCGCCTCGCCGCTGTTTCCGAGAGCGTCGAGGATCGCGGCCAGGGCGGCGCGGTCGGCAGCGACGGCGAGATCGTCCTCTCCGAGCCTTCGGACCCGCAAGGCCACGGCCTGGCGGGCAAACGGCTCTCCCTCCGCGTGCCGGCCACGAGCGTGCTCGAGGCCCCCGAGATTGTGGAAGAGGGTCGCGAGCTCCAGGTCGTCGGGTGGAATGGCGCATTCGGCCCCGGCCAGCGCGTCCCGGTAGAGGCGCTCGGCATCGTCGAAACGCCCGGTGCCCTTGTAGAGGACGCCGAGATTGTTCAGCGCGGTCCGCCGCTCCGGTGCATGCGGCGGGAACGAGGCCTCGGCCAGCTCGAGGGCCTGGACCAGGGTCTCCTCGGCCTCCGGATAGCGGGCGGCGAGGCGCTGAGCTTCGCCGAGGCCGGCAAGCGCCCGAAGCCTGCGGCGAGTGGTGGCGGGGCCGGCGGGGAGCTTTTCGCCGTGCGCGAGCGCCCGCCTCGATGCACGTTCGGCGGGTCCGAGATCGCCACCGTCCAGACGGCGCTCGGAGACCGCACAGAACGCATCGACGAGGACCCGGCGGACGAGGTGCGGCATCACTGGGAACGCCGCACCTGCGTCGCCGGTTACCGGATCAGCTCTCGTCGCTGAGCAGCGTCTCGTTGTGGTTGGCCCCGATCCTGGCGGCTGCGGGCTCGACCAGCGCGATGAGCGCTCCGGCCGCGAGAAGCGCGGTGCTGAGCTTGCGGTGCCGGGATACGAGGGAGAGCATGCGTTGCGTCATGTAGAGGTGCTCCTTTTCGACTCCGCCAAAGCATCTACGGAGCTCGGTTGTCTTGATAGAGAAACGAGCCGTCTGTGCAGACAACTCTGTTCATATGTTCCCCGCTCGCAGGCGTGGCCCGGACGGATAGTTGAACCGATTCGGGGCCGCCGCAGTACACCTGCCATCGCCCCGAGTCCCGAAGCCTTCGCATGACCACCGTCCGCAGCATCGTTGACGAGCTCGGCCTCGATCTCGCGGCCGGGGCCGAGCGAGCGGAGCAGCCGGTCCGCTGGGTCCACATCTCCGAGGAGGACGACCCGACGCCGTGGCTGACCGGCGGCGAGCTGCTGCTCACCTCCGGCTTCTCCCTCGACACGCCGGCGCAGCAACGCTCCTTCCTGCGCCGGCTGGCCGAGCACGAGCTGGCCGGTCTCGGCTTCGGGCTCACCAAACACCGGCAGCGCACCCCAAAACCGCTGGTGGAGGAGGCGCGAAAGCTGGGATTCCCGCTCTTCGAGGTGCCGCCCTCGATGTCGTTCATCAAGGTGACGAAGCTGGCGCTGGAGCGGCTGGTGAGCGAGCAGTACGACGTGCTGCGGCGAAGCGTCCTCGTCCAGCAGCGCCTCGAGCGCATGGTCCTCGAGGACCGTGGGCTCGAGCAGATCGTCGCGGCGATCTCCGAAGCGGTCGGGGCCAGCGTCCTGGTCCTCGGCGGCCCCGGACAGGTGCTGGCGCGGCACGACCCCGCCGACGTCCTCTCGGCCGACACAATTGCCGCGATCGGCGCCCAGACCGCGGCCCGGCAGGATTCCCAGCCCTTCATCCCCACGGAGCCACGGCTCGGCGAGGACGCCCTGGCGAGACCGATCGTGCCACCGCGCGGCGGTCGTCCCCAGGCGTGGGTCGTGATCGCCGGCGGGCCGCGCCGGCTCGGCGACCTGGAGCGGCTGATCGTGCAGCAGGCCGTCGCCGCGGTCGGCCTCGAGCTGATGCGCGCCGGCGTCGCCAAGGAGACCGAGAGGCGGCTGACCGGGGACCTGCTCAGCGCCGCCCTGGACCGCGACGCCGATCAGACCGAGCTGGCGCGGCGCCTGCAGCCTTTCGGGATCGGCGAGGAGGCGTCGATCCTCGTCTTCTCGGTCGGCGACGTCCGGCTGGGCGAAGGCGTCCTGCAGGAGGCGCTGGACGCCGCCGGCTGCCCGGCTGCGCTTTCCGCTCAGCGGATCGACGGGCCGGAGCTGCTCTGCGCGATCGTCGACGCCACCGGTCGCGACCCGATCGAGGTCGCGCGCGCCGCCTGCGCCCGGCTGCAGGCCGAGGTCGGGCCGGCTCGGGCAGGGGTCAGCCGGCCGGGGCCGCTGGGATTGCTCTGGCGCTCCTTCCACGAGGCGCGCTGGGCGCTGGAGGCGATCGAGGAGGCAAGCGAGACGCCGGTGGCGAGCTGGCACGACCTGGGACCGGAGACGCTGCTGCTCTCGATGCGAGACGACGACGCCCTGCGCCTCTACAGCGAGCGGGTCCTGGGGGGAATCGCCGACGACTCGCGCTACGGCGACGAACTGCTGCGCTCGCTGGAGACCTTCATCCAGCACCACGGCCAGTGGGAGCGGGCGGCGAGGGAGCTCTTCTGCCACCGCCATACGCTTCGCTACCGGATGCGCAAGGTCGAGGAGCTGACCGGCCGCGACCTCTCCAAGGCGAACGACCGGATCGAGTTCTGGCTGGCATTGCGCGCCCGCGAGCTTGCCCGCTGAGCTTGACCTAGCGGCGGCGAGAGAAGACCGAGACCGCTCGCCCGCGGGCGGCGGTCGCGAAGAGCGCTCGGCCGTCGGGGGCCGACGCGAGGCCGTAGGCGCCGCGCAAGGCCGTAGCGGGAGCCCGGCCGCAGCCACGCGCGCGCCCTGCCGCCAAGCAGCCCGCGAACTCCAGCCCGTCGCGACGCCCCGGGCGGAAATGGACGATCGAGTTGTCCTCCTGGGCGGTGACGTAGAGATCGCGGCCGTTTGGCGAGGCGGCGATCCCGGTCGCCTGCGAGAGGGCGGAGCGCCGAGCGCGCACGCATCCCTTCGAGGCGCGGTCGGAGATGCAGCCGGCGAAGACGAGCCCGCGCCGCTCGACCGTTCGGAGCCGGGTGACCGTGCCGACCTGGGCGGCAACGTAGACCTCGCGGCCGCTGGGAGACACGGCGATCCCGGCCGCGCCGGAGAGCGACCCGCCCGGGAGCCGGCGACAGCCGTTGGCGCCGCCGTCGGCGATGCACCCGCGGTAGGCCAGGCCTCCGTTCGGACCGCGCCGGAACCGGACCACGGCGGCGCTGGAGTAGGAGGCGACGTAGAGGTCGCGGCCGTCTGCGGAGACGGCGACTGCGTCGGCTCCCCCGAGGGAGTTGCCGCGCAACGCCCGGCAGCCCGGGACGCCTCCGCCGGAGAAGCAGGCACGCAGCTCGAGGTCGCCGTCGGCGCTGCGGGCAAAATGCGTAAGCGTCCCGGAGTCGGTCGAGGCGACGTAGACGTCGGTACCGCCGGGCCCGAGCGCGATCCCCGCCGCCCCGGCGAGCAGTCCCCCTCCAAGCGGCTCGCAGCCGGCGGATGCGGGCGCGGTGCAGCTTCCAAAGGAGACCTGGCCGTCGGCGGCTCGGCTCAGACGCGTCACCGACTGGCTCAGGCCGGAGACGACGTAGACGTCGCCACCGCTCGGGCTGACGGCGATTCCCGCCGCCCCCCGCAGCGGCTCGCCGGGTGCCGCCTGGCAACCGCCGAGGCCGCCGTTGGCGATGCACCCCTGGAAGCGCAGCCCGACTTTGCCGGCTCGCCTGAAGGCGTTGACCGTGTCGCCTCCGTAGGAGGTCGCGTAGACGCTGCGGCCGTCGGGGCTTACGGCGATCCCGGCGGTGCCGACCAGCGAGCCGCCGGGCGACGCGGCGCAGCCCGCCGCGAACTGGGAGACGCACCCCCGGAACTGAATCCCGCCCGGCTGCGACGCCGCCGCCGTTGCCGGTGACAGTGCGACACAGCAGAGCAGGGCGAGCAACGCTCGCCCTGCTGGCCGGATGTGGAGCCTAGATCTGATCCTGTTGCGGGAGCCTGTGCTTGATCAGGCCGTCGATTATCCGCCAGGCCCACGCCGGCCGTTCCTCGAGATCGGTGTAGGTCCAGAGAGCCTGGCCCGCGGACCGCGGACCGCGGTGGCGATGGGCGTAAGCCGAGGCGCCGACGATTCGCATCGACACTTCTCCGGTTCCCGGGCCCTTGACCCAGCGCACCCGGCGCTGCACGGCGCTGGGGAGCTTGGCCTGGCGCACGATCCGCTTCAGCACCGGCACCTTGTCGCGCTTGACCGTGACGACGGCATCGGTCATCGCGTTGTGGGGCAGCTTGTTGACCGGCCGGGTGCGCACCTTCGGCAGGCGCTTGCGCGGCAGCGGCGCCGAGGCGAGCTTGGCCTTCGGCGTGGCGCTGGCGGCAGCGGGAGCGGCGGGCGGGATTGGGGCCGCGTTCGGGTACAGGATGCCGTTGAGGACGAGCCGCTGGGTGCTCGCGCTCCACGCCCTGAAGAACGGGTTCGAGCCGATCAACGTGTTGTGCCCGGCGCCGAACGGCTGGTTGACCAAGTAGGGGCGTCCCTCGAGTCGGCCCGAGTTGAGCGCATTGCACGTGTAGCCGTAGGCCTCGAGCGGCTTCGCGTAGGAGACGGCAGAGGTCGGGTTGGGGATCGTCCCTCCGTTCCCGGCGACGGTGGTCGGATCGAAGACCGGGTTGTTGTTGAGATTGGTGCCGGCGGAGTCGCGGAAGATGTAGCCGCCCTGATCGAAGCCCCAGGCCGCGGGGCTGCTGGTGTTGAACCTGGCGCTGAGCGCGGTGCCCGGCGTTTTGAACTGGCCAACCGCGGCAGGGTTGGCGGAATCGGGGCAGTGCTCGTTCCAGGAGCTGACTTCAGCCGTGGGGGCGACGTTCAGCCTGCTCATGCCGGCGTTGCGCATGGAGGTGGCGCCGTTTGAACCGAAGGCCACGTAGTTGCCGCCGCCGTTGACGAACTGCTGCAGGCCCAACGCCGGGCTCGGCGTCCCGATGGGGGAGTTTGCAGGGGCGGCTGCAAGCGTCGCGTTGGCGGAGACAAGCGCGGTGAAGTTATTCGCGGTGAGGAAGCCATTGGTGATCTGGGTACTCGTCACCGGCGTCAGCAGCGAGGTGGGAACCCGGACCTGCTTGGCCAAGGTGAACAGCATCTCGCAGAAGGCGTCCCCTCCGTTGCAGTGGCCCCCTTCGAGGGGGTTGGGCGGGAGATTCGCCCCGCCGGTGAAGACCGCGATCTTCGGCTTGGCGATCGGGAAGCGCTCCACCGGGAAGCTGTCGAGCCCGGCGATCGGCGTTTCGCGCGCCAGGGCCAGGGCCGCCAGGTCGATGCCCCCGAGGGAGGCAGCGTTGACGAGCGCGGTCCCGGTCGGGAACTGGAGGCCGGCGGCTTGGAACTTCTCCGGCGCGCGGAACACGGCCGCGCCTTTGTCCAGCAGCTCGGTCACCAGGGCCAGCGCTTCCATCGAGTCGGTCGGGAAGGCGAACACCGGTTTCTCCGGCGAGCTGACGGTGCCGAGCCGGATGTTGCCGGTCACCTCGGTCATCGGCGTGACCGGCATTGGGCTCTGCAGCTGGCCGTTCCCGCCGGCGCTGCTGAGCTCCGAGAAGGACCAGTTGACGACGTCGAAGAGGAAGGGGAAGGGGATGAAGGGGTTCTCCTCCAGCGTCGCATTGATCCAGTGCTTCATCGTCTGGTCGGTCGGGACCCAGAGCGTTCCGGCGCGCAGGATCTGGGTGCGAGCCTCACCGCGGCCCCAGTCATAAGCACCCTCCACCGCCACCGGCTGGTCGAGCCTGTAGACCTTGACGCCCCGGTTCTGGAGCAGCTCGAGGATGTGCGCGGTGTCGCCCGAGTGGTTGCGGGGCTTGAAGTAGTAGCCGCAGATGTCGACGTCGGGCTGCTGGGTGATCGTGTCGTGCAGCGGACTGACCAGGACGTTCTCCTGGAGCTTGCAATCCCTGCCCTGTTCGGTCGCCTCCTGCCACT
This sequence comes from uncultured Solirubrobacterales bacterium, assembly GCA_963799835.1. Classification (GTDB taxonomy): domain Bacteria; phylum Actinomycetota; class Thermoleophilia; order Solirubrobacterales; family 70-9; genus VAYN01. The sequence continues at coordinate 1,025,909 of CAWCYE010000002.1, read as the reverse complement.
GTGCGATCCAGCCTTCGAGCAGGGCGTCCTTCTGTTTGCTGACCACGTTAAGGGTCTCGTCCATCGCCAGGTAGTGGTCGTAGACCTGCTTACCGTACGCTTCTTCCCGGCCCTTCTCGTAGGTCATCCCGGCGGCGCCGAGGATCAGCGAGGGCACGGTGTCCCCGAACTCGGGGACGAAGAGGTCGAAGGCGTTGAAGCTGCGGTACTGCAGGCTCTGGTCGTTGAGTCGAGCCTGTAGCGCGGGACCGATCACGTTCGACATCTGGTCCAGGGAGAAATGGGAGATCTCGTGATGGACCGGGTCCTCGTTGGGCGGGAAGAAGTAGCTCCGCGCCTGCTGGTGGGCGTCGATGTAGAAGAGGCTCGGGTACTGGAAGATGGTGTCGAGCGGTTCTTTGTTGACGTCCTGCGTCTGGTACATCAGATCGCGGTTCGGGTCGAAGCCCCAGGCGGTGGTGCGGGTTTTGTTTTCCCGTCCGTCGGGGTTGCGGTTGACGTCGAAGAAGACGGTCAGCTCCTGCAGGCGACGCATGTTCGCGCAGTCCGTTCGAGCGGCCAGCTCGTACATCATCCTCAGGCTTGCCTCGCCTCCCGCGGGCTCGTCGCCGTGCGGGGTCTGGGTGATCCAGGCAAAGGCAGGACGGGGGTTGGCCTTGAGAGAGGCGAGCGCAGAGTCTCTGGAGATCGTGCCGGCACGCACGTCGCGGTAGAAGGCGGCGTCGGTCTCGACCTCGGCGATGTGTTCCGGCGTCCCGAGGATCGAGTACGTGAAGGTGCGCCCGCCCTCGGTCTGGCCGATCGTCCGGCTGATCAGCCGGACCCGTGGGTTATTCACCGTCGCGGCGGCGATCGCGTCCTGATAGGCGTACAGTTCCGTCGTGCGGTGGCGTTCATCGTTTTCCCTGCCGAACCCACCCAGGACTTTGATCGGAAAGCCCTGCTGGGTGGCGAATTGCGTGAAGGTCGGGATCGAAGGGTCGTACTGGAGGGTCGCCGTGCAGTTGGGGGGATCCACCGCGGCGTCCGCGGTGCGGGGTGCGGAGGCCGCCAGCAGGCCCATGAGCCCCAGGAGGAACGCGAAGAGCGCAAACCGTGCCGCTCGCGACTGCGGGGCAGTCCTCACGGCGCTCGGCGCGGACGGGGAAAACGGCGTCATCAGCGGGACCTCCGGTTGTTCGATACGGGCATCAGCACGGCGTTCCCTCCGAATCGGGCGCTCGCCCTGAACCTGCTCTTCTTCTTAGATTTCGGGACCGTGAACCTCAGCTTGTAGGTGCAGTCGCTAGCCAGCGGCACCTGCGTGAGCGGGAACACCGTGCTCCCGTTGCGCTTGACGGTGACGCTGACGGTGCCGCTGCCACACCCCTCCGCCGGGGAAACGCGGTCGGGCAGCGAGAGGGTGCCCTTGACGGTGCGGGCGAGCCTCTTCTTGCCGCCCTTGCCCGCGACCTTCACGGAGAGGTCGGTCGCCTGGAAGCGCGCGACCGTGACCGCGGTGTCGGCGGCGGCAGTCTGCGAAGCCGAATCGGTGACGACGGCGCGCAGTGCCTGGGCGCCGGCCTCCCTGCCCAGTGGCATCACCGGGCAGCTGTAGGGCGCGGTGGTGACGGTGCAGAGAAGCCGCTCGCCGAGGTAGAGATCGACCTTGACCACGGACGCGCCGCGGGCCGTGTCCACGGTGGGGTTGGCGGAGGCCATCGCCCCGGCCTGCCCGATTTCCGCGGGAACGGCGGTCAGCGCGACGCTGGGCGGCCCGGGTGGCAGGGCCCTGTCCGGGGGCCCGGGTGGCACCTGTTTGCACTCGTTCGGGCCGACGACGTCGATCTCGACGATGTCGCTCGCCGTCTGACCGAGGTAGTCGGTGGCGACCGCGCTCAATGCGCGCGAGTCGCAGAGGGCACCGGCGGGGATCGCGAAGTTGGCGGCGTCGGCCGGGGGCGTCACCTGCCCGACCAGCTCGGTGCCGTCGAAGAAGGCGATCGAGGTGACCCCGAAGTCGTCGGCCGCGGTCGCCTTCAGCCGCACCTGCTCGCCACGGTTGAACTCGGCCTTGTCGGTGCTGAGATCGACGCTCGGCCCCGCGTCGTTGACCGGCAGCGGCGCGTAGATAACCGGCCACTGGCCGGCGTCGGGGTCGGCCTGATTGCCATCGCGGAACGGGAAGAAGTCGACCGCGTTGGAGGTCGTGCCGGCGCCGTCCGGCGTCGGCGCCCCGTTGACGGGGTTTTCCAGCAGGAAGGGGTTGATCGTCGGCGAGATCGCCGGGCCGTTGTTTTTGGCGGTCGGGGTCGTGTCCCGGTTGATTTTCAGGCCCCACCAGTTGGACTCGGCTTTGACCGGAATCGTCGTATTCGGAGTCGCGCCGTCGAGCCCGACGTTGAAGATTCCGTAGGCGTTGGCGGTGAGGTTGCTGTTGACGACGGTCGAGGGGCCGGCGCCGAGCAGCCGCACCCCGGCGCCGAGCGAGAGGTTGGCGTTGTTGGTCGCCGCGTTGAACAGCGGGGCGCCGGTCCCGTTGACGTAGTTCTGGGAGATGGTCGAGTCCGTGACCGAGAGCGTCGAGCCGGCGGTCACCCGGACGCCATCCTGGCCGAACGTCGGGCCGACCGTGGTCGCGCTGATGACGTCGCAGTTGCCCGGCAGGTCGAGAACCGGCGTCGCGCCGGCGCCACCGAGGATGAAGGGCGGGGGCGTCGGCGTGTGGAAGGAGCGGCACTGGACCCTGCCGACCACCTGGTTGCCGACGAGGACGCCGGAGTTGACGACGCCGGAGGGAGCAAGCGGCAGAGTGCCGCCGGTCGAGCCGTCGATCAGGATGCCGATCTTGTTGTAGCGCTCCACCCGCGTGTGGTCGATGGTCAGGGTCCGAGGTTTGCTGCCGGCCGGGCGGCTGTCGGCCGCCGTTACCTGGGCGATGCCGAAGCCGAACTGGTTGCTGCGGTAGCCGCCGGGGATGTCGTCGGCGCCGTTGGAGATCGAGGTGACGATGTTGGTCACCCGGTTGCGGACCAGCGACCCCTGCGCGTCGAGGTAGACGATGCCGGCCTCGGCGAAGACGCCGTTGCCGTCGACCGTGACGCCGGAGATGTTGACGGTGATCGGGAAGGCGGTGCCGCCCTGGATCGAGACGATGTCGCCGACCGCGTTGCGGATGTCCATCCGCGCCTCGGCGATCTGGCCCCCGGTCGGGGTGCTGCGGCGGGGCTGGATCACGACGACGTCGGCGCCGGCCCCCCGGATCGTCAGGTCCTTGGTGATCGTCAGGGCGTTGGTGCCGGGGGCGCCGCTGCCTTCCACGTAGCGCCCGGGGCAGACCGCGACGGTGTCACCGGGATCGGCGGCGTTGACCGCAGCCTGGATCGAGGCAAACTGCGCCGCGGGGCACTGGGCACGGTCGTCGTCGACGGCGAGCGTCGCGGCGTTCGCCGCAGGCACTGCGACGAGAGTTCCAATCACCACCAGCAGCGATGCCAATCTCCAACGAGCGATCACGAACGGCCCTTCCTTTTCGGTGCGACGGGTGGCCAGCGTTGCCGACCTTCGAGAACGCCGCGACGCTCGCAGTCTCAGCGCCGCAGCGCTATTGCCTCCGCGTACACAATTTCGCCGGCTCCGTTGGCCGGGGAGGCGCGAAACCGCTGGCGCGTGCGGGGCGGGCGCATGCCGCCACCCAAGCCCCTAAACGGATAACCGAGGCCAAAAGGGCCGGACCGCGAAGCCTCAGTAATCAGTATCCGTAGCCGCCGCCGCTGCCACCCGAGTCGGAAGGCGATTCGGTGCTCGGCGAGCTCGCCGATCCGCTGCCCCCATCGTCGCTCGGGGAGTCGCCGCAGCCGCCAAGCGCGATCGCGATCGCCGCCAAGCTCGCCACCAGCAATGCCAAAGTCCGCCGTGCTCTCATCTCAGTCTCCTCCTGCCAGATTCATGCCCTGTCGTCACGCAATACGCGCGCGACGGCGCAGGAGTTCAGCCGCCTGACGGGCGACTATTCGCCGAGCCCGCCGCCGCCGAAGCCGGGCACGGGATTTTCAAGCTGTTCTTTGCCGTTGCCCTGGCCGGCTTTCTTGGCCCGGGCGAGTTCTTTCTGGAATTCCTTGGCGGATTTCGTCGATTCCTCGAGCTGGTTTTCGAAGTTTTCGCGTTCGAACTTGCTGGTCGCCAGTTTTTTCACTCTCTCGGCCACCTCTTCGGCGGTCGCGTAGTCGAACGCGAACGTCTTGTAGAGGGCATAGTTGCTGAGCGAGTTCAGGTTCGGCCTCTCTTCGGCGACGATCTGCTGGGTGTCGGCAGCGGCCTTCATGTTGGCCTCGATCTCGATCGGCGTGCGTGAGATCTGCGCCAGCGTGAACAGCGCGGAGGCGACCAACTGCGCGGCGCCGACGCTGGGTTCGTCGGTCGCCTCGAGGTATTTGGTCCAGGCTTCGCTCGCCTTCTCGTACTGCTGGCGGGTTTCCAGCGTCGGCGCCGATTCGCCGGTTTCGGGATTGACGCTGAGCGTGGCGTTGCCGGCGGAGAGCCGGGCCCTGGTCAGGCCGAGGAGGAGGTTCGGGTCTTCGGGGCTTTTCACCAGTTTGCGTTCGAACCGTTCCGCCTGTTCTTCGGCGATCTCGGACCCCGGGTTGCTGTTGGCACCGTCGCCGAAGATGCCGCCGATGCCGCCGCCGGCGCCAAGCAGGAACAGGCTCAGCCCCATCATCACGGCGAGGATGGCGTAGATGACTTTGACGACGTTCCCACGCCGTCCGCGGATGTCGAACAACATCCTGTGCTCTTTGTCTCCGCCACCAGCCATCCAGTCCCTCTCTACTCCTGAGTGGAGGGCTCAGCCACTCGCCTCGAATCTCCCGGCCTACCGAAAGCCCTCGCGAGCAAGATACTCAACTCGTACAGAACAAGCAGCGGCACCATCTCGATCACCATCGTCACCGGGTCCACGCCGGGCAGCGCGGCGGCGAGGATCGCGATCGCCAGATAGGCGTAGCGGCGGTTCGCCGTCAGCTGCTCGATCCGCACGATCCCGAGGCGGACGACGGCGATGATCGCCAGCGGCAGCTGGAAGACCAAGCCGCCCGCGACCATCGTGGTCGAGAAGAAGCTGTAGTAGTCGCGGGCGCGGACCTGGATGTTGAACTGGCCGTCGTTGAATCCCAGCAGGAAGTTGACCGCGGCCGGCATCACGACGAAGTAGGCGAAGGCGAGCCCGGCCACGAAGAGGACCGGGAAGAGCAGCAGGATCGGCAGCACGACCCGGCGCTCGGCGGGGCTGAAGGCGGGCAGGACGTAGGCGTAGAGCTGGTAGAGGACGATCGGCAGCGAGAGGACGACGGCGCCGTAGGCGGCGACCGTGAGGGTCGTCGAGAAGGGCTCGGTGACGCCGAAGGTGATCAGTTCCTTGCGGTCTCCCGGCAGCGGCCCGGCGGCGATTTCGAGCAGCAGGTGGTTCTGCCAGAAGCAGAGCGCCAGGGCGACGGCGAAGACGGCAGCGCAGACGACGACCCGGCTGCGGAGCTCGTCGAGGTGCTCTACGAGGCTGAGACGATCCTCATGGGAGACCGCCTTGACGCGGCGGGGCATCCCAGCCCGCCTCAGCTGCGTTTGTCGTGGGCGACCTCGGCCTCGGCCGGCTTCTCAGCCGGAGGGGGAGCCGTTGCCGGGGAGGCGCTCAGCGCCTTGGCGTCCTCGTCCTCGTCCTCGTGCTTGCTGCCGGTGACCGTGTTGCGGAACTCGCGGATGCCGCGTCCGAGGCTGCTGCCGAGCTCCGGCAGCCGTTTCGGTCCGAACACCACCAGGGCGATGATGAGGACGATGATGATCTCCAGGGGTCCGATGTTTCCGGGCATCTAGCCAATGGTAACGGGGGCGATGGCCGGCCGGATCACTCGCACTCGGGCTTTTAGATACTCGGTAGTGGGTTTTTGGGCCTCTCGATGTGGAAATGTCCGGATCACCCACGGCCTGATCGGGTTCGATAGTTAACGCATGGAGGATCTGGGCAACAAGAGGACGACGCAACAGGCTGAGAAGCTGCACGTCTGCCCCGACTGCGGCTCCTGCCTCGTCCATCCGCTCTGCTGGGAGCAGGCGGGGGACCGCACCCACTGGCGGGTCTGGCGCCGCTGCCCGGAGTGCGAGTGGTCCTCCGAGGACGTCTACGGCGAGCCCGAGATCGACGCCTTCGACGAGCAGCTCGACCTCGGCGCCCACGAGCTGGCCGACGAACTGCGGTCCTTCGAACACGAGAACATGGCCAGCATGGCCGACGCCTTCGTGATCGCGCTCGAGTCCGACCTGATCACCGCGGACGACTTCGCCGGGCGCCGCTAGCTGTAGCGCTGGACGACGCCGTCGGCGACGAGGGCGAGCAGCTCTCGCTGTTCGGGCTCGAAGCTCGCGCCGCCGAGCTGCCGCTTCGCCTCGGCGACCATCTCCAGGGCCCGGCCCCGGACCTTCTCCAGCGCTCCGGTGGCGGCGATCCGGTCGCAGAGCGCTGCTGCGGCGGCGGGGTCGAGCCCGTGCAGATCGACGGAGCGGATCCCGGCGTCCACCGCGGCCGCCTCGATCAACGGCAGCGTCACCGTGCCGTCGAGGAGGTCGGTGCCACGGGCCTTGCCGGTGCGCTCCGGAGGGCCGGTGACGTCGAGCACGTCGTCGAGCAGCTGGAAGGCGAGCCCGACCTCGGATCCGAACCGGCGCAGGTGCTCGCCGTCGTGGCCGAGCAGGCAGGCGCACTCGAAAAGGCGCGCGGTCTTCAGCCGGCAGCGGGCGAGGTAGCGCTCTTCGCTCACCCCGAGATCGAAGGCGTCGTGGCGCTGCGCCAGCTCGCCGCGGGCGAGCGCGACGGAGGCGTCGGCCAGCAGCGCCACCGCGCGGGCGTCGCCGGCGTCGGCCAGCAGCGCGAAGGCGCGCGAGAAGAGCAGGTCCCCGGTGGACACGGCGCGGCCTCGTCCCGAGGTCGCCACCACCGTCGGATGCCCGCGGCGCAGCGGCGCCTCGTCGAGCACGTCGTCGTGCACCAGCGTCGCCATGTGGACCAGCTCGATCGCAGTCGCCGCCCGCACCGCAGCGTCGCCGCCCTTCTCCCCCGCGCAGAGCAGGACCAGCATCGGCCGCAATCGCTTGCCTCCCGCGGCCAGGGTCGCCGCGGCGTCTTCCCCGAGGGTCTTTCCGTGGCCGGCGATCGCCCCGCGCAGTCGCGTCTCGACCTCGCCCAGCTGGGCCGGCAGCCAACGGCTGGAGGCGTCCAGGACCGCCGTCACCGGCGGCGGCACCTCCGAGGGCCGGGTCACTTACGAACGCCGCTGTGGATCGCGATGATCCCGCCGGCGAGCACCGTGTAACGGATCCGCCCGAAGCCGGCCCGGTCCATCTTCGCCGCCAGCCCGGAGGGGCTGGGGAAGCTGCGCACGGACTCCGGCAGGTAGGAGTAGGCCTCGGGATCGCCGGAGAAGGTCCCCAGCAGAGGCACGATCCGGTCGAACCAGAGCGAGTAGAAGGTCGAGAGGGGCGGCCGGGTGGGCTGGGTGATCTCGAGGATGACCAGGCGCCCGCCGGGCTTCAGCACGCGAGCCATCTCCCCCAGGCCGCGATCGAGGTCGGCGAGGTTGCGGACGCCGAAGCCGACGCTGACGGCGTCGAAGCGGCCGCCGTCGTAGGGAAGCCGCAGCGCGTCCGCCCACTCGAAGCGGACGCCGCCGGCGCCGCGCTCGGCGGCCTTCTCCCGGGCCAGGTCGAGCATCGGCTCGGAGAAGTCGCAGCCGACCACGTGCCCGCCGGGTGCCACCTTTCCCGCCAGCGCCAGCGCCAGGTCGCCGGTCCCGCAGCAGACGTCGAGGGCGGAGTCCCCGGCTCCCAGCCCGGTCCGCTCGGCCGCCCGCTCGCGCCAGCGGTGGTGCAGGCCCGCCGTCATCACCGAGTTGAGCGCGTCGTAGCGCCCCGCGACCCGGTCGAACATCCGGTTGACCTGCCCCGCGAAGTCGGGCGACTGACGGTTGTCGTTGATCGTGTCCACAGGGTTCAGCGCGCTCGACCGCCGCCTGAATGCCCCGCGTTAATCGAGCGAGGAAAGGAAGTTGGCCAGCTCGTCGAGCTTTTTCGGCGGCAGGTCCCGGAAGGAGGGCATGATACCCGGCCCGATTTCCAGCGAGCGCTCGATCGCCGCCCGCGGAATCCGGTCGGCGATGTGGGTCAGCTCGGGACCCGGGCCGTTGTTGCCGTTCTCGCCGATTTTGTGGCAGGCGAGGCATCCCGCGCTGGCCGCGACGTCCTTGCCGGCCTCGTACTGCGACGCCACCTCCATGTCGATCTGCGTCGGCGACCCGGCGACCGCACCGGCGTAGGTGAGGTAGCCCATCGCCAGGATCGTCATGATCCCCGCGGTCGTGGCGATCGGCCGCCGCTCGGGACGGCGCTCGGGCCCGCGGTCGTAGAACGGCAGCAGGATCAGCAGGACCATGCAGATGGTCGGGATCCCGATCGTCGCGATCGGGACCAGCTCCGGCGGCTTGATCACGCGCAGGACCTCGAAGAGGAAGAAGAAGTACCACTCCGGCCGCGGCACGTAGGTGGTGCTGGTCGGGTCGGCCTTCGGCCCCTGCTCGGCGCCGAGGATCACCGACATCGCGATGATCACGGCGACGACGATCAGCGCCATCGTCGAGTCCTTGAGCACCGCGTAGGGGAAGAACGGCTTCCCCTTCTTCTTCAGCAGCTCGTACTCCTCCAGGTATGCCTGCTTGTCCTGGGGCTTCATGCGGGGCCCGCTCCGTTGCCGGTCCCGTCGCTCTCGACGCCGGCGTCCAGCTGCTCGACCGGAGCGGCGACCTTGGGCCGCTCCGCTTTAACCCACGGCGGCGCCGTGGTGCCGAGCTTCACCACCAGGTAGAGGTGGGCGCCGATCAGCGCGATCAGGGCCCCCGGGATCAGCAGCATGTGGATCGCGTAGAAGCGGGAGAGCGTCGTCGCCCCCAGCTCGGGCCCGGCCCGCAGGAAGTCGCTCAGGTAGGGACCGACGATCGGCCCGGTGCCGTTGATGTTGATGCCGACGACCGAGGCCCAGAAGGAGCGCTGGTCGAACGGCAGCAGGTAGCCGGTGAAGGCCATCGTCATCGTCAGGATCAGGAGCACGACGCCGATCACCCAGTTGAGCTCGCGCGGGTACTTGTAGGCGCCGAAGAAGAAGGTGCGCCCCATGTGGAGGAAGATCAGGATCACCATCACGCTCGAGCCCCACTTGTGCATCCCGTGCACCAGCTGGCCGAGTGGGACCTCGTTGTTGATGTGGGCGATCGAGGCGTAGGCCTGGGTCGTCGAGGGCGTGTAGAACATCGCCAGGAAGACGCCGGTGACGGCCTGGACGATGAAGGCGAAGAGCGTCGCCGAGCCGAGCGTGTAGAACCAGTTGGTCCCCTTCGGCACCTTGCGGTAGAGCATCCCGGTGAGGAAGCCGCTGGCGGCGGTGCGCTGGTCGACCCAGGCGAGGACGTCGGCGGGCGCCTCTTTGCCGCGCTCGAGCAGGCGCTCGCCGTGGGTCTGGCGCTCCGGCGGCGTCTTCAGGTCGGACGGCGCCTGCCCCTTGGCGTTGCCGGCGGTCCCCGGCTTGGCCGGTTTGCGCAGCGGCGGCGGCACGATCATGTCTGGGATCTTCGGCATCAGGGCGGTGGGAAGGTAGAGGGACGCGGCGGGTAGAGGTATTCCCAGATCCCGCCGGTGAACTCGCCGGGGTCGCGGGCGCGGACCGGCTCCATCTGCGAGGTGACGCTGTAGCGGGGGCCGATCTCGACCTGGCCGCCGCGGACCCGGGCCTGGAACTGGTCGAGCGGGCGCACCGGCGGGCCGCCGATCCGCTTGCCCTGGAAGTCGTAGACGCCGCCGTGGCAGGGGCAGATGAAGTTGCCGGCGGCCTCGACGTAGCGGACCGGGCAGCCGAGGTGGACGCAGCGGTTGGAGACGGCGACGATCTTGCCGGGCTCCTCGTCGAGGTCGGCGGAGCTCTTGCGCACGTAGGCGGTGGTCTTGCCGGCGTCGCCGATGCCCTCGGTCTCGGTGAAGACGACCTGGCGGTAGGTGTCCTCGACGAAGTCGCGAGACCGGGCCGACCGCCTCCCAGCGCTCCTTGCCGCGGTGGAAGATCGGGGCGACGGCGAAGCCGACGGCGGGCAGGACGATGGCGGCGCCGGCGATCCCGCCGATGCCCTGGGCGGCGATCGTGAAGGCACGGCGGCGGGTCATCGACTCGCCCTCGAAGTACCCGGGAGGGTCGGGCTTCACCCGCTGCTGCTGGGGGGCCTCGGCCCCGTTCGTCTTTTCCGCGTCCTCAGCCACAGTCGATTCGCGCTCGACGCCGAAGTTTATTCCCTCGGCCACCTGTCCGGCCTCGACCCCAGGCCGGCGATCTCACGGGCGGCGGCCGGCCACAGCTCCGGGACGGAGTCGGGCCGGCCCTCGGCGTGGAGCCGGGCGCAGGTGCTGATCAAGTTGGAGAGAACCGCCGTCGCCGCGGTGTCGCCGAGCGAGGCGAGGCGGTCGAGGCCGAGCGCGTACAGATAGTCGCCGGCGAGCAGCGCCAGGTCGGAATCGTGGCCCGCCAGCAGGCGCGGCTCCCCGTAGTGGAGGAGGTAGCCCTCGCGGACCGCCTCGACGACGAGGGCGTACTCCGCGGGCGCCGATGCGGTGCGCGGGCCGGAGGCGGCAAGGACGCCGAGCTCGGGTTGCTCGGCGGGCTCGACCACGTAGGCGGAGATCGGCGTCTCCTCGTTGCGCAGCTTGATCGCGAGCGTTTGCAGAGCCTCGGCCGGGCCGGGCGACTTGGTGTCGCTATCCGAGACTAAGTCGCCCCGACTCACGCGAGCGCCTCCTCGAGTGCCTCGGCCGCGGCTTCGAGAGTGCGGTCGACGGTCCCCTCGTCGTGGGCGAGCGAGACGAACCAGGCCTCGAACTGGGAGGGCGGCGGGTAGACGCCGCGGTCGAGCATCGCCCGGCAGAAGCGGGCGTGGGCGTCGGTGTCGCAGGCGCTCGCGGCGGCGAAGTCGGCGACCGGCTCGGAGCTGAAGAAGAGGGTGGTGAGGCCGGGGGCCGAGGCGACCTGCGAGCGGCCGGCCCTCGGCCAGGGCGGCGAAGCCCCCGGCGAGCCGGTCGGTGAGGGCGCCGAGGCGCTCGTAGGCGGCGGCGTCGAGCTGGGCCAGGGTCGCCAGCCCGGCGGCGACGGCCAGTGGGTTGCCCGAGAGCGTGCCCGCCTGGTAGACGTCGCCGGCCGGGGCGATCCGCTCCATCGCCTCGCGCGGGCCGGCGAAGGCCGCCGCGGGCAGGCCGCCGCCGAGCACCTTGCCGAGGATGGTCAGGTCCGGCTCGACCCCGTAGAGCTCCTGGGCGCCGCCGCGGGCGACCCGGAAGCCGGTGATCACCTCGTCGAAGACGAGCAGCGCGCCGGCGGCGCGAGGTCGTCTCGCGGAGGAACTCGAGGAAGCCCTCGGCGGGCGGGACGACGCCCATGTTGGCGGCGATCGGCTCGGCCAGGACCGCGGCGACGCTGTGCTCTTCGAGCGCCCGGCGACATGGCTTCGCGGTCGTTCCAGGGAACGACGACGGTGGCCGCCGCCTGCGCCGCGGGGACGCCGGGGCTGCCCGGCACCCCGAGCGTCGCCAGGCCCGAGCCGGCTTCGGCGAGCAGGCCGTCGGAGTGGCCGTGGTAGGCGCCGGCGAACTTGACCACGACCTCGCGGCCGGTGATCGCCCGCGCCAGCCGCACCGCGCTCATCGCCGCCTCGGTCCCGGAGCTGGTCATCCGCACCATCTCCACCGAGGGGACGCGGGCGGCGACCTCCTCGGCCAGTGCGACCTCCTTCGCCGTCGCGGCGCCGTAGCTGGTGCCGCCGCTTCGCCGCCTCGATCACGGCCGAGACGACCGCGGGCTCGGCGTGGCCGAGGATCAGCGGTCCCCAGGAGCCGACCCAGTCGAGGTAGCGGTTGCCGTCGACGTCGACCAGCTCGCAGCCCTCCCCGCGCTCGACGAAGATCGGCTCGCGGCCGATCTGCCGCATCGCCCGGACGGGCGAGTTAACGCCGCCCGGCAGGACCCGCTGCGCCCGCTCGTACAGCCCCTCCGAACTAGGAATGCTCGGCCTCCCAGGCGGCATAGTCGTCGGTGAAGTAGTGGAGGCGGATCTTCTTGTACTCGGTCGAGGAGTAGAGGGTGGCGCGGCCCTCGGCGCCGATCCCGCACTCCTCGGCGATCGAGTCGAGGATCGCGTCGCACTCCTCCTTGGAGCGGCCGTGGGCCATGGTGAAGACGCTGTAGGGCCAGTCCTCATAGGTCGGCCGCTGGTAGCAGTGGGAGATGCCGCGGAAGGAGGCCATCCGGGCGCCGGTCTCCATGATCTCCCCCTCGGGCACCTTCCAGACGCCCATCCCGTTGGCCGAGAAGCCGGCGCGGCGGTGGTAGAGGATCGCGGCGACGCGGCGCAGGATCTTGCGGTCGACCATGTCCCGCAGGCGCTCCAGCAGCTCGTCGGTGTCGATTCCGAGCTCCGCGGCCGCCTCGTCGTAGGGCCGCTCGACCGCCGCCATCGGGCCCTGCAGGGCGCGGATCAGGGCGATGTCGCCCTCGTCGTAGGGCTGGGCGTCGAGCTCGCGGGGCGGGGCGGCGTCGACCGCGGCGGCGAGCGCCTCGGTCCCCTTCTCCATCTCCAGGTTCATGTTGATCTTGAACAGGGTCAGGGTCGGCAGCTGGCGCATCGACTCGGCGCCGGTCTCCCGCATCAGCACCTCGAGGGTGCCGGCCAGGCCGAGCTCGGAGTCCGGCGGGGTGGCGATCGTGAACCAGAGGTTGAAGTCGTGGGTGCGCAGGTAGTTGTGGGAGACGCCGGGGTGGGAGTTGACGATCCCGGCCGCGCGCTGGGGGTTCTCGGCGTCGACTTTGGCGGCGACCAGCATCGACTCGTAGCCGAGCGCGCGGGTGTCGAAGATCGGCGTGATCTCGCGGATGATCCGGCCGTCGAGCAGGCGCTGGGTGCGGGCGAGGACGTCGTCGAGCTCCAGCTCGGCCTCCGAGGCGATCAGGGCGAAGGGCTCGGGGTCGAGCGGGAAGCTCGACTGCAGCAGGTTCATCAGCCGCTTGTCGGTCTCGTCCAGCGGGATCGCCGAGCCGTCCTTGCGGGAGCGGGCCTTCGACTGGGGCACTTTCACCGAAGCCAACGCGCGGCCTCCTTCGCGTAGTAGGTGACGATCGCGTCGGCGCCGGCGCGGCGGATCGAGGTCAGCGTCTCGACCACCGCGGCGCGCTCGTCGATCCAGCCGTTGGCGGCGGCGGCCTTCAGCATCGAGTACTCGCCGGAGACGTGGTAGGCGGCGACGGGGGCGCCGGTCGCGTCCTTGACCCGGCGGACGACGTCGAGGTAGGGAAGCGCCGGCTTCACCATCAGCATGTCGGCGCCCTCGTCGAGGTCGAGCTCGGCCTCGCGCACGGCTTCGGCGGCGTTGGCGGGGTCCATCTGGTAGCCGCGGCGGTCGCCGAACTCGGGGGTCGACTCGGCGGCGTCGCGGAAGGGGCCGTAGAAGGCGGAGGCGTACTTGGCGCTGTAGGCGACGATCGGCACGCCGGGGTGGCCCTCCTCGTCGAGCTGGAAGCGGATCGAGCCGACCCTGCCGTCCATCATGTCGCTCGGGGCGACCGCATCGGCGCCCGCCTCGGCGTGGGAGATCGCGGTCTTGGCGAGCAGCTCGACGCTGATGTCGTTGTCGACCTCGCCGGCCTCGCGGACGAACCCGCAGTGGCCGTGGGACGTGTACTCGCAGAGGCAGACGTCGGTGATCACGACCAGGTCGGGGTGCGCCTCCTTCAGCGCCCGGACCGCCATCTGCACGACGCCCTCGTCGTCGTAGGCGCCGGAGCCGGACTCGTCCTTGGCTGGCGGGGATCCCGAACAGCAGGACCGTCGCCGACCCCGGCGGCGGCGATCTCCCCGGCCTCCTCGACCAGGCCCGAGATCGAGAAGCGCTCGATCCCCGGCATCGAGGGCGACCTCCTCGCGAACCCCTTCGCCGGCCACCACGAAGGCGGGCTGGATCAGGTGCGCGGGCGAGAGCTCCGTCTCGCGCACGAGCGACGGCAGCGTGTCGGTGCGGCGCAGACGGCGCAGACGAGTGCTCGGAAAGGGCATTCCAGGCGAGTTTAGGGGAGGGACGGGGACACCCCGCCCGGACTCGCTCGCTTCGCTCGCTCTGAGTATCCGCCCGTTCGGGGTGTCCCCGTCCCTCCCCAACGGGCCAGTAGCGTTCTCCCGGTGCAGGCACGCGGGCTGGTCAAGCGCTACGGCGGCAGGGAAGCGTTGCGGGGGGTGGGCTTCGAGGCCGGGCCCGGGGAGCTGGTGGCGGTCATCGGGCCCAACGGGGCCGGGAAGACGACCCTGCTCTCGATCCTGGCCGGGATCCTCGAGCCCGACGCGGGCGAGGTCCGGGTGCCGGAGGGCGAGGTCGGCTGGGTGCCGCAGCAGGCGGCGCTCTACCGGCGGCTGAGCGTGGAGGAGAACCTGCTGCTGTTCGCCCGGCTGGAGGGCCACGAGGACCCGCGCGCCTCGACCGAGGAGATGCTGGAGCTGTGCGGCCTCGGCGAGCGCCGGGGTGAGATCGTCGCCCGCCTCTCCGGCGGCAACCAGCAGCGCATCAACATCGCCATCGGCCTGCTCTCACGGCCGCGGGTGCTGTTGCTCGACGAGCCGAGCGTCGGGCTCGACCCGCGCCAGCGGGCGCGCCTGTGGGAGTTCGTCTCCGGCCTCGCCGGGGGCGGCACGACGGTGATCTTCTCCACCCACGACATCCAGGAGGCCGAGCGCTACGGCGGTCGGGTGCTGGTCCTCGCCGACGGCGAGTCGCTGTTCGACGGCTCGGCCGAGGGGCTGCGCGAGGCGGTCCGGCGGGAGGCTCCCGAGGAGGCCGACCGCGACTTCGAGACCGCCTTCGTCGCCTACCTGCAGCACCGGGGGCACTGACCGCCGTGCGCTGGCTGCTGCTCAAGGACCTGCAGCTGCTGCGCCGCTCGCCGCTGCAGGCGGTGCTCCTGGTCGCCTACCCGATCCTGATCGCGGTCCTGGTCGGCTTCGCGATCTCGCGCGGACCCGAGAAGCCGCGGGTGGCGTTCCTCAACGAGGTGCCGGCCGACAGCCGGGTCCGGGTCGGCGGGGCGCAGCTGCCGGCGGTCGGGGTCAACGACAGGATCTGCCGCAGGGTGGAGTGCGTCGAGGTCGCCGACCGCGACGAAGCGGTCGCCAAGGTCCACTCGGGAGACGTGCTCGCGGCGCTGATCCTCCCCGCCGACCTCGTCGACAAGATCAACTCGCTCTCGACGCTGACCCCGGGCACGCCCAAGGTCGAAGTGCTCGTCAACCAGGAGAACCCGGTCAAGGCGCAGCTGGTCGACGAACGCATCTCGACCCTGCTGGCGCAGGCGAACCTGGCGATCGCCCGCCGCATCGCCGGCGAAGGCGGCAAATACCTCAACCTGCTGATCGAGGGGGGCGAGTTCCCCGTGCTGGGGCGGGCGGTCCAGATCCTCGGCCTGCGCGCGACCGCCCAGATCCTCACCGCGCTGGAACCGGCCCTGCCCCGGGGACCCCTGCGGTCCTCGCTCCGGCAGGTGATCGATTTCGCCACCCAGGCACGCGACAACCTCGACATCGCCGGGCCGCTGCTCGAACGGGTGGCGCAGCCGATCGAGGTGAAACGGGTGGCGGTCGGCGGCTCCAGCCCCCCGCTGGAGATCTTTGCGATCGCCGTCGCCGCCGTCCTCACCCTCGCTTTCGTCGTCGTCCTCCTGGTCGCCGGGTCGCTCGCGCTCGAGCGCGAGGAGAACGCCTTCCCGCGGCTCACCCGCGGGCTCGTCTCCCCCGAGGCGCTCCTGGCCGAGAAGGTCCTGCTGGGAGTCGGGGTCGGCCTCGTCGTGACCATGCTGATGCTGGCCGGGATGCAGGTCTTCGCCCCCCTGGACTGGAGCCGGATCGGTCTCTGGCTGATCGCGATCCTGCTCGGCGGAGCGGCGCTGGGAGCGGCTGGCGCGGCGCTCGGCGCGGCGGCCCGCGAGGTGCGCGCCGTCTCCCTGCTCGCCTTCATGGTGACCCTGCCGGTCGCCCTTCTCTCCCTCGTTCCCTCGGGCGCGGTCGGCGACGGCCTCTACGACCTGATCCGGGTCCTCACCGCCGTCTTCCCCTTCAAGCCCGCCCTGCAGGCGATGACCTCGGCCCTGGACTCCGCCGGCCCCGGGATCGGCGGACCGCTGCTGCACCTGGCGATCCTCACCGTCGCCTACGCACTGCTGGCCCGGCTGGCGCTACGCCGATTCGCAACCGTCTGATCCGGTGGTGTATGTGTCCTCGTCAATTCTCCAGAAGGTCCAGGCTGGTCCACGACAGTGGGTTAGCGGCCTCTTTGAGGACACGGGTACGTTCGCTGGCGAGTTTGTCGTTCCGAACGTTTTCTTCGATGAACTCCGCCATCGGCTGGTCGGGACTCAGTAACGACCGAACGTACTCCAGTACCGCCCGCTCCGGCATGGCCCGAAACCTCCGGTCGCGGGCGCTAACGCTTTCGAGCGCCACCTCTGAGCCATCGATGGCGAGGCACCCGTGCCGACTCACGTATGACGCCACCGAACTCAGGTGCGCACCAGACTCGAGTTGGCATGACACCCCGTGCAGAACTGCAAGCCGGTAGTTCGGCTCGGTCTCTGACATCAGCTTCAGCTGACTGTCGGTGAGGTGGAGGACGTGGATCGACACCTCGGTGCCGGGGCTGGCCTGGATCGCGGCCGGGATCGACCCGTACGCGGAGATGTGAGCCGAGTAGACGATGTCGAAATCGCTCAGGGTCGCGCGCACGACTGGTATCGGATCGGCGGCCGCCTCCGCGGCCAGCTTGCGCGCCAGCACCGTCGGCGCGGCGTTGGATCCCAAAGCAAGAAGGGTGGTGCGTCCCGAGGGGGAGAACTCGCTCTCGGGAAGCTCATTGGCCTGGTCGCCGACCTGAAGAAATGACCGCGTCGGTACCTGGTACGGATAGGCCATGGCCCGCTCGACGATCTCGTTTCGCTCGCTCACGCTGGCACCGTTGCTGGGATCGTAGATAGGGTCAGCCGGCAATGCGGGTGCTCTTCATCGGCGACGTGGTCGGCAGCCCGGGACGGCGGGGGCTGCGCGACGCGATGCCGGCGCTGCGCGAGCGCCACGCTCCCGACCTGGTGATCGTCAACGGCGAGAACTCCGCCGGTGGCATGGGGATCACCGAGCGCACGGCCAACGACCTCTTCGGCGCCGGGGCGGGCGTCATCACCACCGGCAACCACGTCTACCGCCACCGCGAGGCCTATGAGTTCCTCGAACGCGAGCAGCTGGTGGTGCGGCCGGCCAACTATCCGCAGGGGAACCCGGGCCGCGGCCACACCGTGGTCGAGGCCGGGGGGATGCGCGTCGGGGTGGTCAACCTCAGCGGGGGCGTCGGCCTCAGGGTCGCCCGCTCCCCCTTCGACACCGTCGACGGCATCCTCGAGCGGTTGGAGGCCGACGCCGTGATCGTCGACTTCCACGCCGAAGTCTCCAGCGAGAAGGTTGCGATGGGCTGGCACCTCGACGGTCGCGTCGCCGCCGTCCTCGGCACCCACACCCACGTCCCGACGGCGGACGGGAGGGTGTTGCCGAAGGGGACGGCGTTCGTCTCCGACGTCGGCATGACCGGTTCGCGGACCAGCGTGCTCGGGGTGAAGCCCGAGCAGGCGCTGGCCTCCTTGATCACCCAGATGCCGACCAGGTTCGAAACCGCCGAGGAGGACGTCTGGGTGATGGGAGCAGCGGTCGAGGTCAACGAGCGGGGACTGGCCGACTCCTACGAGCAGGTGATGGTCCCGGCTCCCCCGCAGAGCTCCTAACCGGAAGCGAGGAGATCGCGACCAGGAGTAAGGGGAAGAACCAGACGATGTAGAGGTAGAACCAGTGCTGCATCGTCAGTTGGAGAGCGATGAGGACCGCGGCCCCCAATGCGGCGACCTGGATGAGGGACTTTCGTCTGGGACGGAACGCAAGGTAGATGGATAGCGCTCCGGTAGCGGCGAGGAGGGCAATACGTAGGGGCTCAAGCGACGGTACCTGGCCCCAGAAGCTGAACGGAGAATCGCGACCTGCCTGGTAAGCGATGGTCCTCTCGTAGACGGTCCCGAGCCCTGGGTCGATTGCCGGCCACAACAAGACTGCAACGGATACGGCAGCGAAGGTCCCGGCGAACAGGACCGTGGGACGACCGATGAGGGGGTTCGAGAACGTAAACCTCGCTCGCAGGACCCCCTCATCGGTCGTTTCGGCAGACCTGTAAGTCATCAGCATCGGAGCCAGGAGGGCCGGGGCGAACTTGGCGAGAGTTGCTAAGGCGGCGAGCACCCCACGAGCCGCCGGTCTCGCCAGAACGAGCAGGGTTGCTACGAGCAGCAGCGCCACGAGCGTGTCGTTGGAGTTCGACTCCAGGGCGAAGGCGGTGTAGGGGTAGGCGGCCCAGGCGAAGGCGAGGGTGGCGGCGAGGTGGCGGGCGGCCGGTCCCGGGCGGATCCGGGTCCCGAGCAGGAGGAGGAGCGCGAAGGTGGCGAGGTCGAAGAAGACGGCGGCGCCGTGGGCGGCGGGGAGGTCGTCCCAGGTTCCCGACCACGGCCAGATCGCCTCGAAGGGGGCGTAGGAGAGGTAGGTGACCGGGCCGTAGGTATCGCCCTGGGAGACGTCCTCGGGGAAGTTGTCGTAGACCGGTTCGCCGTGGGCGATCCGGTCGGCCCCGACCACGCTCGCGTAGCCGACGTCGATGGCGCCGGAGTCGGCGACGTTGAGCCCCACCCGAACCCCGATCAGGAAGAGGGCGGCGACCAGGAGCCAGGCGGCGGGCCAGACCGGGCGCAGCCCCTCGCCGCGGCCGCGGAAGCCGATCCACAGGCAGCGTCCGAGCAGGTAGAGGAGCGCCGGGTACTGCAGCGGGACCGAGACCCCGATCTCCCCCCGGTTGAAGAAGAAGTGGGAGACCCCGAAGGCGAGCAGCACCAGGAGGTCGAGGTTGGCGACGCGGCGCAGCCGACGCCAGTCGACCAGCCCGACGAGGAAGAGGGCGCAGAGCGGCAGGAAGACGTAGGGCGCGTTGAGCGCGTGGCCGAAGGCGCCGGAGTAACCACGGGCCATCTTCCATGCCACCTGGTAGCCGGTCCACGACTCGCGGACGGCGCCGCTGGCCGGGTCGACGATCACCAGCGCCACCTCCTCTCCCCCGGCGAAGTAGGCGACCTCCCAGTTGCCGTCCACCATGTCGGCGCTCGACCCCAGCCCGGGGTGCTCCTGCCGTTGCGCCACCACCTTCGGGTCCCGGTCGGCGATCGCCACCGCCCGCTGCTCGGAGATCTGCCCGGCGGAAGCGGCCTGCGCCGGCGACACCGAGAACACAGCGATCAGAAGGAGCGCGCAGACGAGGGTGCCGCGCCGCACGGTCACTCCAACCCGAAGTGCTCGAGCACCACCGGCGCGACGTCGCGCAGCGTCCACTGCTCCTTCGCCGCGGCCGACTCCGGCCCGCAACCGACGAAGAGCAGCGGGCCCAGGGAGTCGCCCGCGAGCAACGACCCGTGGCTGCCGCCGCCGGCGTGGCTGACGCCTCCCCAGTCGACCGCCTCGAAGCCTTCGGCCAGGGAGACGACGAAGTCGCCGGAGTGCGGGGCCGTCAGCGCCGCCCAAACCCGGGCGAGCGGGTCCGGGTAGGCCTCGCTGCGCAGGCGACCGTCCTCCACGCTGGCCTCGAGCACCGCGGCGGTGTCCCCCTCCACCTCCCAGCGCCCGTCGCGCAGATCGCCGACCTCCCCCCCGGGCCGGAAGCGAACCGCCTCTCCCGCCCGTTCCACCACTGCCCACTCATCTCCCGCCGCCGGCATCCCCGGCTCCTCGCGGCGCAGCGGCATCCCGTCGGCACCCTCCAGCCGGCAGACCAGGTCGACGCCCTCGATCACGCCCAGCCGGGCACCGACCGCGGCCGGCTCGGGGCGCTCGCCGTCCCCCGGCAGCAGGTAGACGTGGGCGGCGCGGCCGGTCGGGCTGACCGCGAGCTGGGCCAGCTCGGGACGGTCGTCGGAAGGTTGCAGCACCGACCACTCGGTCGCCAGCAGCTCCGCCAGCGGCAGCCCACGGCGGACGTCGGTCTGGGCGTGGTCGGAGACGAGGATCACCGCGTGCTCGGCGAGGAAGGGGTCGAGGCCGCCGGCCGCCTCGACCAGCGTCGCGAAGCAGGCGTCCGCCTTGGCGATCGACTCGACCGAGGCCCCGGGACCGTGCCGGTGCGAGTAGTTGTCGTTGTCCGGCAGGGAGAGCAGCAGGAAGTCGAAGCGATCCTCGTTCATCAGCTCGACCGCGCAGCAGGCCGCGTAGCCGTCGCGATTGCCGGGGATCGAGGTCGACTTGCAGGGCACCGCCCGGCTGGCGTAGAGATCGCCGTAGAAGAGGTCGGTCGGCCCCCAGGTGTGGTGGCGGAACTTCAGCTTGGTCGCCTCGACCGCGCGGCGCAGCAGCCCCTCGAGGGATACCTGGTGGCGGTGGCGGCCACGGTAGATCAGGAACGGGGTGCAGGCGGTGCGGGCGCCGGCGTCGTCGAGTCGCTCGAACACGGTCTCCACCTCGGGACTGAGGTGGGCGAGGTTCATGTTGTAGACGAGGTCGTAGAGGGCGCGGAAGACGCCGAACGCACGGGTCGCCTCGAGCGAGGAGCCGTACTCGACGTAGCGGCGCTCGAGCCGGTGGTACCAGTTCATGCCGCTGATCCAGTGGCGGTCAGAGCCGACCCCGGTGACCATCTCCGAGCAGGCGACCGGGGTCACCGAGGGGAAGCTGGAGACGCAGTCGGGGACATAGGTCCCCCGCTCCAGCAGCGCGGCGAACGTCGGGGCCCGCCCCTCCTCGATCGCCCGCGCAAGCATGTCCCCGCGCAGCGAGTCGACGTAGGTCAGGATCAGCTTCTTGGCCGGCGCCATCGCCGAATGATGCTCGACCGCGGCGGTCGGCTAGCGCAGGACGCGCAGGCCGGCGTGCTTGCGCTGCGCCCGGCGGTGCCGGGAGAAGCCGAGCCAGACCAGGGCGACCGCGACGACCAGGACCGCCACCGGTACCAGCAGGGCCAGGGCGACCACGATCAACGCCGCCAGGGCGACGATGAACCCGAGCGCGCCGGCGCCGCTGCCTTCGCGCCTGCTCGCCCCGAACACGAGGTCGCTGATCACCAGGCAGGCCGCCGCGCCGCCGATGAGTCCCAGCAGCGCCCCCAGCGGCCCCTCCAGCAGAAAGCCGACGGCGAAGCCGATCACCGCGGCGAGCAGGGTCATGCGCCCGCGTGCGGAGCCGTGGGTGCCGGTGGTGCCGGCGAGCATCCCGATCGCGATGCCGATGCCTAGCTCGGTGAGAATGTCC
This sequence comes from uncultured Solirubrobacterales bacterium, assembly GCA_963799835.1. Classification (GTDB taxonomy): domain Bacteria; phylum Actinomycetota; class Thermoleophilia; order Solirubrobacterales; family 70-9; genus VAYN01. The sequence goes on along the minus strand of CAWCYE010000002.1, from coordinate 1,004,457 downwards.
ACGTGCGAAACCTAACCTCCCTGGCGCATGAGCGTCGATCCGCCACACTTCCGGGATGAGCGAAAAGCCGCAGCCGCCGCACCGGCGGCGCGCCCACACCAGCACCAGGGACCTGGAGCGCTACGCGGGCCTGTTCGCGGAGCGGACCGGTGTGATGCGCTCCTCGGCGATGCGCGACCTGATGGCGATCACCGCCCGGCCGGAAGTGATCTCGCTCGCCGGCGGCCTCCCAGACACCTCCACCTTTCCGGCCAAGAGCTTCGCCGCGCAGATGACGCGGATCGCCCAGGAGTCCGCCGCCGAGGCGCTCCAGTACGGGCCGACGGAGGGCTTCGAGGAGACCAAGGACTGCATCCTCGAGGTGATGGGCGCGGAGGGCATGCTGGTCGACCCCGACGACGTGATCGTCACCACCGGTGGCCAGCAGGCGATCGACCTGGTCGCGAAGACGCTGGTCGACCCGGGCGACGTGGTGATCTGCGAAGCCCCCACCTACCCCGGGGCGGTGCCGGTCTTCTGCAGCTACCAGGCCGACGTGATCCAGATCGATTGCGACGACGACGGGATGCAGATCGATTTGGTCGAGGAAACGCTGGAGCGGCTCGCGGCCGAAGGGCGGCGGCCGAAGTTCGTCTACACGGTGCCGACCTTCCAGAACCCCAGCGGAGCGACAATGTCGCTCGAGCGGAGAAGGCGGCTGGTCGAGCTGGCGCGGACGCACGAGCTGCTCCTGGTCGAAGACAGCCCCTACGGCCTGCTCCGCTACGGCGGCGAGCCGCTGCCGCCGCTCTACCAGCTCGACGGCGGCGACTTCGTCATCTACATCGGCACCTTCTCGAAGATCCTCTCCCCCGGGATCCGCCTCGGCTGGGCGGTGGCGCCGCCGCCGGTGCTGGAGAAGATCGTCCTCGGCAAGCAGGCCGCCGACCTCTGCACCTCGACCCTGACCCAGTACTTCGTCCGCGAGTACTTCGCCGAAGGCCGATGGCGGAGCTACATCGAAGACCTGGTCGAGATCTACCGGGCACGGCGCGACGCGATGCTGGCGGCGCTGCGGGCCCACTTTCCCGCCGAGGCGACCTGGACCGAGCCCGAAGGCGGGCTCTTCATCTGGGCGACCCTCCCCCCCTACATCGACACCGGCGACCTGCTCGCCAAGGCGCTGCGGGCCGACGTCGCCTTCGTCCCCGGCCAGGCCGCCTACGTCGACGAGCGCGGCCGCAACTCGATGCGGCTCAACTTCTCCGGCGTCGAAGAGAGCGAGATCGCCGAGGGTGTCCGGCGGATCGGCAAGGTGATCTCCGAGCAGGTCGAGCTGTACGGAGCGCTGACCGGGGAACAGCGGCTGCCGGAGCGCCCGTCGGGTGCGACCGAGGAGGAAACTGCCGACGAGGAGAACGTGGTGCCGTTCCGCAAGTCGGGCGAGGCGGGGGGATGAAGGTCGCGGTGCTGAAGGGAGGCCGCTCGCTGGAGCGCGGCGTGTCGCTGCGCTCCGCCGCCCGGGTCGAGAACGCGCTCGAGCGGCTCGGGCACGAGGTCGCCGCTATCGACGTCGGCGCCGATCTGGTCAAGCGGCTGATCGCCGAAGAACCCGACCTCGCGTTCGTCGCGATGCACGGGGTCGGGGGCGAGGACGGCACCGCGCAGGAGCTGCTGGAGATCCTCGGGATCCCCTTCACCGGCCCCGGTGCCGCCGCCTGTGCGCGCTGCATGGACAAGGCCCTGGCCAAGAACGCGATCCGGGAGGCCGGCCTGCCGACCCCGGACTGGTTCGCCTTCAACGAGACCGCCTTCCGCGAGCTGGGCGCCGCCGACACCCTCGTCCAGCTGGAGCGGAACCTCGGCTTCCCGCTGGTCGTCAAGCCGAGTCGGGGCGGCTCCTCGCTCGGCGTCCGCTTCGCCGCCGCGGCGGCCGAGGTGCCCCAAGCGCTGGTCTCTGCCTTCAGCTATGACGACCGGGTGGTCCTCGAGCGTTTCGTCGAGGGTCGCGAGCTGGCGGTGAGCGTCCTCGGCGACGAGGCGTTGCCGATCGTCGAGGCGATCCCGGCCGAAGGCGACCGCTACGACTTCGAGGCGCGCTACGAGATCGGTCGCACCCGGTTCGTCTGTCCCGCCGAGCTGAGCGACGAGGCGGCGGGCGCGGTCACCGAGGTCGCGCTGGCGACCTACCGGGCACTCGGCTGCACCGGCTTCGCCCGGATCGACCTGATCCTCGCCGCCGATGGGCCCTGGGTGCTGGAGGCGAACGCGATCCCCGGCCTCACCGACACCAGCCTGCTCCCCCAGGCCGCGGAGGCGGCGGGGATGTCGTTCGAGCGGATGGTCGAGCGGATCCTCGACCTGGTGCCGCGGCGCGCTGCCGCCTAAGGCAGCTCGCCTAGCTTTCGCCCTGGGCGAAGTCTTCCGGCGTGACCTCGTCGAGGAACTCTTTGAATTTGTCGACGACCTCCTCGGTGTCCTCGACCTCGTGCTCGAACTCGATCGCCGACTCCTCGATCACCTCCTCCGCCGCGAAGATCGGCGCCGAGACCCGGACCGCGAGGGCGAGGGCGTCGGAGGGCCGCGAGTCGATCTCGATCTCGGACCCGTTCACCGAGACGGTGATCGAGGCGTAGAAGGTGTTGTCGCGAAGCTCGGTGACCGAGACCCGCTCGCACTTCGCGTCGAGGTTCTCGAGCATGTCGGAGATCAGGTCGTGCGTCATCGGCCGCGGCGTCGAGGCGCCCTGCAGCTTCATCAGGATCGCCGCGGCCTCCGGGTGACCGATCCAGATCGGCAGGAAACGGTTCCCCTCAACCGTCTTCAGCAACACGATCGGCTGCTTGCCGACCATGTCGAAGCTGACGCCGTAGATCTGCATCTGCTGCACGAGAACGCTCCAGGCCGTGGGTAGGCGGCCAATTATAGGTCGGGGCCGATTCCTATCCACCCGGCCCCGATGTTCCAGAAAAATGGCCGCTTCTCGCGAGATATGGCACGAAGTGGGGTATTCCCGGCACAGGTAGCTCCCTACGATGAAGGCATGGCCATTGGGGCTCAAGATCGGGGGCGCAGTCGTCTGACGTGGCCTTCGTCCGCCGGCGGACGAATCGCCTCGCGGTGGCGGCTTGCTCGGTCCTCGAGCAGACGCAGCAGGAACTCGTCGGCGTCCCCAAGGAATCTGGTGACCACTGGGCTTGCGAGCCGCCAGGTGCGAGTTGGCCGTCCCCGACCCGGGGTTCGCTGGTCCTCACTAACCGCTATTCCCCAGGACTCCAGCTCGTCCAGTCGCCGGGCGATCGTCTGGCGACTGCTGGCCATCCGCTGGTGCAGTTCGGTCTCGAGCAGTTCTCCTCGAGAGAGAGCGGCGATCAGCCCGTCCGTAAGGTCGTCGCCGAGCATTCGCAGCAGTTGTCGCGTCTGGGGCTCCATCTATTTTTGTCCAAGCTATGGACAAAAATAGCGTCAAGATCCGGGGTGGCGGCGGCCGACGCCTTATCCTGCGCGTCCGAAGGCTGCTCGAACAGGGGTCGGGATGCTGCGGAAGGAACTCAAGGAACTGCACTACATCGCGCACGTCAGCAACGTTCCGTCGATCTGTGCAGTTGGACTCCTATCCCATCGACGCGCGAAGCGGATCACACACGAGTCGGTCGCTGACCCTGAAGTCCAGGACCGCCGTAAAGGCAAGCGAGTCCCGGGTGGGATGCTGCTTCATGACTACGCCAATCTGTATATGACGGCCCGTAATCCGATGCTCTACAAGCTCGCGAGAGTTCAGGAACTGGCGGACGAACTGTGCGTGCTCCGGGTGTCCGATGACGTCCTCGACCTCCCAGGAGTGGTGGTATCGGATATGAACGCTGCGGCGGCGTATTGTCGCTTCTACGCCGCTGGGAAGGGCCTCGAGCACGTTGACGCCGGGCGTGTATTTCGCCACTACTGGACTGACGGAGATGCAATTGAGCGGGAACAATGCAAGAAGGCGAAGTGTGCGGAGGTGCTGATTCCCAATCTGGTTGAGCCGTCGTTCCTAACGGGTATTTACGTAGGTACGGACGCTGCACAGAGTGCGCTAAAAGCGCGAGTTGGAGATCTAGAGATCACCAAAGACACCGAAATTTTCTTTAACCCATGAGCGAATCGGTCAAAGTCCGCGAAGGCGATATCTTCAAATCAGGGGCGCAGACCCTTGTCAACACCGTCAACTGCGTCGGCGTGATGGGCAAAGGGATTGCGCTCGGCTTCAGAAAGCGCTTCCCCGCCATGCACGACGACTATGTCCAGAGGTGCAAACGCCGTGAAGTGGAGCTGGGGAAACCGTACCTCTACAAGCAGTCGAGCGGGCCGTGGGTTCTTAACTTTCCTACCAAGGACCACTGGCGGTCAGTATCGCGCTTAGCCGATATCGAGGCTGGGCTCGAATACCTAGAGAGCCACTATTCCCAGTGGCAAATTGAGTCTCTCGCCGTCCCACCCCTTGGGTCTGGACTAGGTGGACTCGAGTGGCAGGTTGTAGGACCAACCCTGTACTCTCACCTTAGTCGGCTAGATATTCCTGTCGAGCTCTTCGCGCCATTTGGTACTCCCCACGACGAGCTCAGGCCCGCTTACTTTCAGCACTCTTTCTTAGATGAAACCACCTCAGCAAACTTCAGGCAGATTAGTCCCGACTGGGTTGCCCTTCTTCGGGTTCTGGAGGAACTCGAGCACACCTACCATCCCTCTATTGGAAGAACCCTGTTTCAAAAGTTGGCATATTTCGCAACCGTTTCCGGCCTGCAACTCGGACTACGCTATTCCCGAAGCAGTTACGGCCCGTTTGCGCCGGAGCTGAAGCAGCACATCTCGCATTTGCTGAACAACGGCTTGATCGAGGAGGTCAGGCGAGGCCAGATGTTCGAGGTCCGGCTCGGGCGAACCTTCGACGCAGCAAAGCGCGCGTTCCCCCACGACCTAGTTCGCTACGAGTCGCAGATATCTCGCCTCGTTGATCTCTTCGCGCGGATGCGGACGAGAGACGCCGAGATTGCGGCGACCGTTCACTTCGTCGCTAGTGAGCTATCGGCTGATCGGGGAACCAAGCCGTCCGAGGGCACGATAGTCAACGCCGTTATGCGTTGGAAGCAGTTGCGCAAGCCGGCATTTGATCAGTCTGCTGTATCCGAGGCCGTCAGGAGCCTCAACATGCTGGGCTGGATTCAAGCTCAACCAACCGATGACCTGTCCGCTGATCCCGAAATCCAGCTGCTCCATGGCTGAGGCAGCAGCGGGAAGTGGGCGATCCTGGATTCGAACCAGGGACCTCGTCCTTATCAGAGACGCGCTCTAACCAACTGAGCTAATCGCCCGGGGACGGCGATGATAGCGACGGCGGCTTTCCCGGCTCAGCCGGCGCGACCCGCCTGGCGGCCGAGGTTGCGGGCCAGCGCCTGTGCCTCGGCGACGTTCTCGAAGCGAAGCTCGGCGGCGATCCCGTTGCCCTTCGGCCGGACCCTGACCTCATGGCCGAGGGCCGCCTCGAGCGCGTCGGCGACGGCGCGCAGGGCCGCCTCGGCGTCGGGATCGAGCGCTGCCCTGCTTGGCTTTGCCTTTGGCTGGCTAGCCAGCCGGACCCTGTTCTCGGTCTCGCGGACCGACCAGCCCCCCCGCACCGCGTCGCGTGCGAGACGGCGGCGGACGTCGTTGCCGCTCGCCGTCAGCAGCGCCTTGCCGTGGCCCTCGCTGAGCTCGCGGGCCTCGAGCAGCTCCAGGGTCTCGTCGGGAAGCTCGAGCAGGCGGATCAGGTTGGAGACGGCGGGGCGGCTGCGGCCGACCCGGCGGGCGAGCTCCTCCTTGGTCAGTCCCAGCTCGTCGACCAGGGCCGCGCAGGCGCGCGCCTCCTCGACCGGGTTGAGGTCCTCGCGGACCATGTTCTCGATCAGCGCCGCCTGCAGGCGCTCGGCCTGGGCCTGGTCCCGAACCACCGCGGGGACCTTCTCCAAGCCAGCCTGCTGAGCCGCGCGCCAGCGTCGCTCGCCGGCGATCAGCTCGTAACTGCCGTCGGGGAGCGGCCGGAGGAGGAGGGGCTGCACGATGCCGCTGGTCTCGATCGAGGCGGCCAGGGCGGCCAGGGCCTCGGGGTCGAAGCTGCTGCGGGGCTGGTCGGGGTTGGGCTTGATCAGGTCGACCGGCAGCTCCAGCAGCTCGCCGGCGGCCGCGCCGTCGGCTTCGGGCAGGATCGCCGCCAGGCCGCGGCCGATCCCCCGTTTGGTGCCGCTAGCCACGGCTGACCAGCTCCTTCGCCAGCGCCCGGTAGGCGACGGCGCCGTGCGAGGAGGGGGCGTGCTCGGTCACCGGCAGACCATAGCTCGGCGACTCGGCGACTCGGACGCTGCGCGGGACGACCGTCTCGAACACCATCTCGCCGAAGTGGTCGCGCAGCTCGGACTCGACGTCCTGAGCCAGCCTGGTGCGCTCGTCGTGCATGGTGATCAGCAAACCCGAGACCTCGAGTCGAGGGTTCAGCTCGCGCCGGATCAGCCCGAGCGTCTCGAGGAATTGAACCAGGCCCTCCAGCGCCAAGTACTCGGCCTGCACCGGGACGATCACCCGGTCGGCGGCGGTCAGCGCGTTGACGCTGACCGGCCCGAGGGAGGGCGGGCAATCGAGCAGGCTGACCGCGAAGCGCTCCCGCACGGGCCCCAGGCGGTCGCGCAGGCGAGTCTCCGAGCCGTCGATCCGCGGCAGCTCCACCGCCGCGCCAGCGAGGTCGCGGTTGGCCGGGACCAGCCAGAGGTTGTCGGGACCCGCCGGACGGGCCGCCTCGGCCACCGAGACCTCGCCGGTGAGGCAGTCATAGGAGGAGGGATGCATCTCCTTGTCGGCGCCGAGGGCGACGGTCGCGTTGCACTGCGGGTCGAGGTCCACGAGCAGGGTCTGGCGGCCCTCGGCGGCGGCGCAGGCGGCCAGGTTCACCGCGGTGGTCGTCTTGCCGACGCCGCCCTTCTGATTCGCCACCGCGTACACCGTGCCCATGTCGCCGTCACCCTAGTTACCCGCCCCGGCGAGTGGGCGGTCAAAGATTCTCGCCCCACGACGGGGGCGTGTGATTTAGGCTGCGGCGGATGACCGAGACCGCCGACTGGCCCGAGGACCCCGCCGAGCGCGCTCGCGACCTGGTCGAGGGCGTGCTTGACGAACTCGACCTGGAGGGCGAGGTCCTGGTCGAGGAGGACGAGGACCGGATCTCGGTCTCGGTCGACGGAGGCGACGACTACGGCCTCCTGATCGGCAAACGCGGGCAGACGATCGACGCCCTGCAGCTGCTCTGCTACCAGGCCGCCTTTCGCGGGCTGCGCGAGCGCAAGCGCGTCGTCCTCGACGCCGCCGGCTACCGCGCCCGGCGCCGGGAGACGCTCGAGGGTCGCGCCGACCGCGCCGCCGAGCAGGCCCTTTCCGCCAGCCGGGTGGTGGAGATGGACCCGATGAGCGCACAGGAGCGCCGGGTCGTCCACGAACGGCTCAAAGAGCGCGCCGGGGTCGAGACCTACAGCGAGGGCGACGAGCCCCACCGCTGCGTGGTCGTCGCCCCACTCGTCTCCGAGTGAGCACCGACCCCACGGCCTCGCTCGACCGAGAGGGCCGCGAGCGGCTGCGCATCGTGCTCGAGCTGCTCGCCGATGAGCGTGCCTCGGTCAGCTCGGTCGTCGACGAGCGCGCCTGGAAGGTCCACGTCGCCGACAGCCTGACCGGCCTCGAGGTCCCGGAGCTGCGCTCCGCCGGGCGGATCGCCGACGTCGGAGCGGGGGCCGGGTTCCCGGGCCTCGCGCTCGCCGTGGCGCTTCCCGAGGCCAGAGTCGAGCTGATCGAGTCGGTTGGGCGCAAGTGCGACTTCATGCAGCGGGCGATCGAGGCCGCCGAGATTCCCAACGCCATCGTGCGCAACACCCGCTCGGAGGACTGGGCCGCCGCGGACGGCCGCGACGCCTACGACGCCGTCACCGCCCGAGCCGTAGGCCGCCTCTCGACCCTAGCCGAGCTCGCATCCCCACTTCTCAAGCCAAATGCCGTCCTAATCGCCTGGAAGGGCAAACGCGACCCCGACGAGGAGCAGCAGCTAGAGAGAGCCTCCGCGTCCCTAGCCATGCGCCCCGAATCGATCCTCGACGTTGGCGACAGAGCCGGCAGCAAACACCGCCACCTCCACGTGCTCCGCAAGCTAGGCGCAACCCCCCAGAACCTCCCCAGACGCCCCGGCATCGCCAAGAAGCGCCCCAAGGGCTAGCTGCTCTCAGGCTCGCGAGGCAACCGCACGTGGAGGGGACCTGGAGCCACTCCCGATGAAGCTCAAGGACAAACAACCCGAAGCGCGGAAAACGATCAGCTGCGCAACGGCTTCAGCGGGAGTGGCTCCAGGTCCCCCTGCCCGCCCGCGTGTCTAGCGCCGCTTCCGCTTTTTTTTCGGCGGAGGCGGAGGCGGTTTGGCCGCCGCCACCTCCTCAGGCGTCGGCGGTTTCGGCGCCGGAATGATTCTCTGGATCGCGAACTGCTGGCCGATCGTCCAGACGTTGGTCGTGATCCAGTAGAGGATCAGGCCGGCCGGGAAACTGAGGATGAAGGGGACGAAGATCAGCGGCAGGGCGAACATCAGCATGCGCTGGCTTTTGTCGGCCGTCACCGCCATCACCAGTCCTGAGATCAGCTGCGTACCGACGTAGATGATCAGCAGCGCGATCAGTTCCCCGCCGGTCGCCTTCGCGGTGAGGTCGTTGATGAAGAGGAAGGAGGCTTCCGCGCCGCACTCGCCCGCCTTGCAGCCGATGTCGTCCGGGAGCTCGTTCTGCAGCAGGTAGAAGAGCGTGATGAAGACCGGCAGCTGCGCCAGCAGCGGGACGCAGGAGGCGAACGGGTTGACTTTGTTCTCTTTGTAGAAGCGCATCATTTCCTGCTGCATGCGCTGTTTGTCGTTTTTGTATTTGGCCTGCAGCTCTTTGATCTGCGGCTGCAGGGCCTGCAGGGCTCGCATCCCTTTCAGCTGTTTGTAGGTGAGCGGGATCAGGACCGTCCTCGTGCAGACGGTCAGGGCGATGATCGCGCCGCCCCAGCTGAGGCCGACGTCGTCGTGGAAGAACAGCAGGACCGAGTTGGCGATGTCGATCAGCGGCTGAAGGACGTTTGCGACCGGCAGGATCACGGGCGCGCCTCGCCGTGGTAGTCGGCCGGGTGCACAGGCCCGACCCGCAGCGTGAACCGGTCGGGGACCGGGTCGAAGCCGCCGTGACTGAAGGGGTTGCAGCGCAGAAGGCGCCAGCAGGCGAGGAAGAAGCCCCGTAGGAGGCCAAAGCGCTCGATCGCCTCGACGGCGTAGGCCGAGCAGGTCGGCTCATAGCGGCAGCGACGGGGGCGCGAAGGCGAGATCCAGCGCTGATAGGCCCGAATCGGGCCGAGGAGGACCCGTTTCACGTGGAACGCCCTCCGGCAAGGGCCTCTTCGAGGCTCTTTGCCACGCCTCCGCTTCCTTCGCGGGCGATCAGGTCGGAAATCTCCGCCCGCGCGACGATGACGAAGTCGTGCCTGGGCGGAAGCCGGTCCGAAAGGCCCCAGAAAGCCTCCCGGAGTGCCCTCTTGACGCGATTGCGGTCGACGGCGCCGCCCACCTTGCGGCTCACCGACACTCCAAGCCTCACGTCCTCCCGCTCCTCGTCGCGGCGGGGGAAGGTGTAGAGAACGAGGTAGCGGGTCGCATGAGATGAGCCGTCGCGATAGACGCGGTCGAACTCGCCGCTACGCGATAGGCGCCGTCGTTTCGACGCCATCTAGGGGGTGAGGCGCTTCCGCCCTTTGCGCCGGCGGCGCCTGATTACCGCGCGGCCACCGCGGGTGCTCATCCGCGCCCGGAAGCCGTGGGTTTTGGCTCGCTTCCGCTTCTTCGGCTGATAGGTGCGCTTCATTGCGGCGGGAGTATACGGACGGGCCGGGAAATCTTTTCTGCGGGATTTGCGGAGCGCCTCGGGCCCGTGCCCAGGCGCGCCGCTATGGTCGCCAGCCAGGTGCCAGATGACTCCTCCAGCCCCGACCCCGACGCCCTTTGGCGGGCGACCCAGGACCGGCTTCGGGCCTCGGTCCCGGACTCGACCTACCGACTCTGGCTGGAGCCGCTCGAAGCGGTCGCCGCTGACGGCGACACCCTGCGCCTGAGCGCTCCCGAGGGGGTGCGTGCATGGGCGGAGCGGCGGTATTCGTCGCTGATCGCCGAAGCGATTGTGGATTCCGGCACCGGGCTGAGCCGGGTCAGCTTCGCTCCGGAGGGGGCGCCCGAGGACAAGCCCGGGCCCGAGCTGAACCCCAATTACACCTTCGACCGCTTCGTGATCGGGGCCGGGAACCGGCTCGCCCACGGCGCCGCCCTCGCCGTCGCGGAGGCGCCCTCGGAGGCCTACAACCCCCTCTTCCTGCACGGCCCCCCGGGCCTCGGCAAGACCCACCTGCTGGCAGCTATCGCCAACTACCTGGGCGCGAACGCCCCGGGGCTGATCGTCCGCTACACGACCGCGGAGTCGTTCACCAACGAGTTCGTCGCCGCGCTCAAGTCGACAGGCGCCGAGGCCTTCAAGGCGCGCTACCGCGACATCGACGTGCTGCTGATCGACGACGTCCAGTTCCTCGAGGGCAAGCCCGCAACCGAGGAGGAGTTCTTCCACACCTTCAACGCCCTGTATGAGTCGGGAAGCCAGCTCGTCCTCTCCGCCGACCGCATTCCCAGCGAGCTGTCGACGCTGGCCTCGCGACTGCGCGACCGCTTCGAGTGGGGCCTCACGGTCCCGGTCGAGCCGCCGAACCTCGCCACCCGGCTGACCGTCCTGCGCCGCCTGGTCGAGGAGGCCGGGGTCGAGATCGCAGACGCGGGCGCCCTCTCGGAGTTGGCCAACCGGATCGACGCCAACGTCCGCCAGCTCCACGGTGCCCTGACCCGCGTCCTCGCCCACGCCTCGCTGATGGCGCGCCCACTCAGCTCCGATCTGATCGCCGAGGTGATCCCGCGCGGGAGGTCCACCCAGGCGACCTCGGTCGAGGAGATCCAGCAGCTGGTCTCCGAGCGCTTCGGCATCTCCCGGGCCGAGCTCGTGGGGTCGAGCCGAGCCGCCACGCCGTTGCGAGCCCGGCAGGTGGCGATCTTCCTCACCCGCGAGACGACCGACCTCTCGCTGCCCCAGATCGGCCGCCTCTACGGAGGACGGGATCACTCGACCGTGCTCAACTCCCTGCGCCGCCTCGAAGCCAACCTCGCCGACGACGGCGAGCTCGCCGACAGGGTCCAAGAGCTGCGCGGCGCTATCCACAGCCCAACCGACCCTCGACCCTGACGGCCGATGACGCTGCAAGAATCAGCCCCTTCTCCACAATCGCTTCCACAGGCCTGAAACGGCGGCCCAACGCCGAATCGCCGATGGCTCCGACTCTTTCCACAAGCCCTACTCCAACTCAAGAAGGCATCAGACACTTGAAGCTCACGACCAAACGAGAAGATCTCGTCTCCAAGCTTTCGATCGTCTCCCGCGCCGTATCGACCCGCGCCGCCACCCAGGCTCTCTCAGGCGTGCTCCTGAGCGCAGCCGACGGCCGCGTCACGCTCTCCGCCACCGATCTCGACATGGGCCTCGAAACCGCGCTCGACGCCGAGGTCGCAAGCGAGGGCTCGGTCCTCCTACCCGGCCGGCTGTTCGCCGAAGTCGCCCGCTCGCTGGCCGATCCGACCGTCGAAATCGAGACCCGCGAGGCCGAGCACGACGTGGAGATCCGCAGCGGCAGCTCGAGCTTCCACCTGCGGGTGCTCCCGGCCGAGGACTTCCCGAAGCTCCCGGAGGCGAGCGCGGAGTCGAGGCTGAAGATCGCCGCCGCGGCACTCGGGGCCAGCATCGACCTCGTCGCCCGCGCCGCCTCGCGGGACGACATGCGCCCGGTGCTCACCGGCGTGTTCGTGACCGGGTCCGGCTCGGAGATGACGATGGTCGCCACCGACTCCTACCGGCTGGCGGTGAAGCGAACGGAGCTCGAGGGCGATCTCGGCGGCGAGATCGAGGCCAACATCCCGGCCCGGGCGCTGCGCGAGCTGGCGCGGATCCTCACCTCAGAGGGAATCGAGGAGGCCGAGATCTCGCTGCTCTCCAACCAGGCGGTGTTCGAGGCCGGCTCGATCACGCTCACCACGAGGCTGATCGATGGCCAGTTCCCGAACTTCCGCCAGCTCCTGCCGGAGTCCTACGAGCACGACGTGCGCCTGCCCCGCGAGGACCTCCTCGACGTCGCCCGGCGGGTCAGCCAGCTGGCGCAGCGGAACGCTCCGCTCCGCTTCTCCTTTGCCTCCGGCGAGCTGACGGTGGCGGCGGAGACGCCGGACGTCGGCGACGCCGTGGAGACGATGCCGGCGGCCTTCGAGGGCGAGCCGCTCGAGATCGGCTTCAACCCGGAGTTCCTCAAGGAGGGAATCGAAAGCGTCGCCGGGGACGAGATCCTGGTGCGGCTGATCTCGCCGCTGCGGCCGGGCCTCCTGCAGCCGGTCGAGGGAGACGACTTCCGCTATCTGGTGATGCCGATCCGCCTCAACGTTTAGATGACCGACCCCACGACCCCGCACACCTGGATGACGTGCGTGGCACTGCGCATCTCTGCGTCCTCGGGCTTGCCTTTGGCACCACCAAAGGCTGCGCCCTGCGTCCTTGATCTGCTTGGCCACGCCCGCCCCCAGTCACACGCGGTCGTGGGGTCGGTCATCTGAGATGTGAGGGCCGGTGCTCGTCACCGCGATCGAAGCGAGCCCGGTCCGTAGCCTCGACCGCGTGCGGGTCGAGCTGGAGCCCGGGATCGTCAGCGTCGTCGGCCCCAACGGGGTCGGCAAGACGAACCTGGTCGAGGCGCTCTACTTCGCCCTCACCGGGCGCTCCTTCCGCACCTCCGACCGCCGCGACCTAATCCCGTTCGGGGGTCAGCTGGCGCGGGCGGAGGCGACGGTCCGCGACGGCGACGGGCTGGAGCGTCGTCTGCTCGCCTCCGTCAGCCGCACCGAGGGGAGGCGGCACCTCCTGGACGGGTCGCCCGCCGACCCGCCGACCCTGGCCCGCAGCCGCCCCCCCGTCGCGGTCTTCGCCCCGGACAGGCTGACCCTGATCAAGGGCCCGCCGGGCGAGCGCCGCGCCCACCTCGACGGCTTCGCCGCGGCACGCTGGCCCTCGCGGACGGAGCTGCGCAAGCGCTATGGCCAGGCCCTGGCGCAGCGCAACGCCCTGGTGTCGCGGATCGCCGCCGGCCACGCGGCCGAATCCGATCTCGACGTCTGGGACGCCGGCTTGGCCGAGGCCGCGGCGCCGTTGGTCGCCAGCCGCGAGGAGGCTGTAGACGAGTTGTCTGCACCGTTCTCGGCCGCCGCCACCGAGCTTGGCCTGGAGGGCGGGGCCGCGCTTGAGTACGCGCCGCGCGCCGGCGGCTCCGCCGAGGAGATCCGGGCCGGCTTGGAGGAGCGCCGGGAGCAGGACCTCCGGATGGGCCGCAGCTCCTGGGGGCCCCACCTCGACGAGCTGAAGATCTCGACCACCGGCCGCTCCCTGCGCCGCTACGGCTCCCAGGGTCAGCAACGCGCCGCTCTGCTGGCCCTGCTCTTCGCCGAGCGCGAGGTCTTGCTCGCTGCCCGCCGGGTGACGCCGCTCCTGCTCCTCGACGACGTCATGAGCGAGCTCGACCCAGGCCGGCGTGAGCGCCTGGTCGGCCGGCTCGGCGACGGGGGTCAGATCCTGATCACTGCCGCCGACGAGGAGTCGGTGCCGCCGGCTGCGCTGGGCTCGGTCATTCGTATGCCTCCCCCGCAGATGCCGATCGCGGCCGCGGCATGAGCCGCCGCCCCGCCCCGCGCCAGGCTTCCGCGGCGATCCGCGCCGCTCGCGACCGGGCCGCGCCGAAGACCGGCCTGGCAGCGGTTCAAGGGAGCTGGGCGGAGGTCGTCGGCGAGCAGCTGGCGGCGGTCGCCACGCCGGTCTCCGAGCGTGCCGGGACACTGACGATCGAGTGCGCCGACGCCGTCTGGGCCCAGGAGCTGGACCTGATGCAGGAGCAGCTGCTGGAGCGGTTGCGGGCCCAACTCGGCGACCGCGCTCCGGGGGGTTTGCGGTTCCGTGTCGATTCCGACAAATTCTAGTTACAGTTTATGCACGATTTGCAGGTAATTTCTGTTTTCCGACCCGGCCTTCCGAGAGGCCGAACTGGTATTCTTATGGCAACTCGCATTACGCCCCGACCGTGTGGAGCGAGCCGTCCATGCGTCGGGGTTTTCTGTGCCAACCGGAAGGGACTAATTGCCTGAGAAGAAAGCCAGCGGCGGAAGCGGAGCCGATTCCTACGGCGCCAAGGACATCACCGTCCTCGAGGGCCTGGAAGCGGTCCGCAAGCGGCCCGGCATGTACATCGGCTCGACCGGCCCACGCGGCCTCCACCATCTCGTCTACGAGGTCGTCGACAACTCGGTCGACGAGGCCCTGGCCGGTCACTGCGACAGCGTCCGCGTGATCCTGCACCCGGACAACTCCTGCACGGTCGAGGACGACGGGCGCGGCATTCCGGTCGAGACGATGGCCAAGGAGGGCAAACCGGCGGCCGAGGTCGTCCTGACCGTCCTCCACGCCGGCGGCAAGTTCGGCGACGGCGGCGGCTACAAGGTCTCCGGCGGCCTGCACGGCGTCGGCGTCTCCGTCGTCAACGCCCTCTCGGAGCGCCTCCATCTCGAGATCAGCCGCGACGAGCACGTCTGGTCCCAGGACTACGAGCGCGGTAAACCGATGACCGAGCTGGCCAAGGGCACGGCGACCAAAGGGCACGGCACCAAGATCACCTTCCTCCCCGACCTCGAGATCTTCGAAGAGATCGAGTTCGACTTCCAGACCCTGGCCGAGCGGCTGCGCGAGACGGCGTTCCTCACCCGTGGCCTCAAGATCGAGCTGGTCGACGAGCGCGGCCAGACCAACAGCGTCACCTTCCAGTACGAGGGGGGGATCGAGGACTTCGTCCGCTACCTCAACGAGAACAAGGACGCGGTGCACCGCAAGGTCGTCTACTTCGAGGGCGGCAAAGAGGAGGGCCAAGTCGAGGTGGCGATGCAGTGGAACAGCTCCTACCAGGAGTCGATCTTCAGCTTCGCCAACAACATCAACACCCACGAGGGCGGGACCCATCTCTCCGGGTTCCGCGCGGCGCTGACCCGCACCCTCAACGCCTACGCCCGCAACAAAGGCCTGCTCAAAGAGAAGGACGACAACCTCGCCGGGGAGGACGTGCGCGAGGGGCTCACCGCGGTGATCTCGGTGAAGCTGCACGACCCCCAGTTCGAGGGCCAGACCAAGACCAAACTCGGCAATCCGCCGATCCGCGGCCTGGTCGAGGAGACGGTCAATCGCAAGCTGGGCGAGTACCTGGAGGAGAACCCGGCCGACGCGCGCCGAGTCATCAGCAAGGCGATCGACGCCTCGCGGGCGCGTGCCGCGGCGCGCAAGGCCCGCGACCTGACCCGCAAGTCGGCGCTGGAGAATTCGACCCTGCCCGGCAAGCTCGCCGACTGCACCGTCAAGGACCCCAGCCTGGCCGAGATCTTCGTGGTCGAGGGCGATTCCGCCGGCGGCTCCGCGAAGCAGGCCCGCGACCGCAACACCCAGGCGGTGCTGCCGCTGCGCGGGAAGATCATCAACGTCGAGAAGAGCCGCATCGACAAGGTCCTGGCCAACAACGAGATCCAGGCCCTGATCACGGCGATCGGGACCGGCGTCCACGACGAGTTCAACCTCGAGGGCGCCCGGTACCACAAGATCGTGATGGCGACGGACGCCGACGTCGACGGTGCTCACATCCGCACCCTCGTGCTCACCTTCTTATACCGGCAGATGCCCGAGCTGATCGACGCCGGCTACGTCTACATCGCCAAGCCGCCGCTGTACCGAGTCAAACAGGGAAACCAGGAGACCTACCTGGAGCGCGAGTCCGAACTGGAGGAGCTGCTGCTGCGGGACAAACTCGAGGACTTCGAGCTGATCGACGTCAACGGCGAGAAGAAGAAGCTGACCTCCAGTCGATGGCAGGGATACGTGCGGCGCTCGAAGGAGTACGAGGGCTGGGGTTCTTCGCTGCAGGCGGAGTTCGGGCACGACGCGGTCCGTTTCCTCGAGGAGTCGAACCTGCTCGACGAGAAGGTGGCCAGCATCGATGCCGCCGCGAAGCTGCTCTCGCAGAAGGCGGCGGAGGGGACCCCCTTCGACACCGAGGTCTTGGAGGCATCGAAGGACCTCCTGGTGGTGAAGGCGATCGAGCGCAAGACCGGCCTCGCCCGTACCCATCGCCTCCCCGCGGAGCTCTTCTCCCACTTCGACTACCGCAAGTTCGTCGAGGTCCACGAGGCGCTGCTGAAACAGGTCGGACGACCACCGTTCGAAGTTCAGCTCGGCGAGCGGCGCAATGCGGCGCTCTCGTTCCAGGCGCTTCGCGGAGCGGTGCTGGAGCTGGCCCGCCACGGTGTCCAGCTGACCCGCTTCAAGGGTTTGGGCGAGATGAACGCCGACCAGCTTCGCGAGACGACGATGGATCCCGCCAGTCGCACGCTGGCGAGGGTCACCCTCGAAGACGCGACCGCCGCCGACCAGATCTTCTCGATGCTGATGGGCGACCAGGTTGCGCCTCGGCGTGACTTCATCGAGGCCCACGCCAAGGAGGTTAGGTTTCTCGATGTCTAGGGGCGGACGCTGCAAACCGGCGCATCTCGGTGTCCTCGGTCGGCTGGATCGGGTCACGCACGAAAAGTGCGCTCCCCTCACCAGCCTTCCTGTGTCCACCGACCTGCTTGGTTTTCGCGCCCGTGCGGTTGATGGGGTGAGGCTCTAGTGGCGCTGGATGCCCTGACCGGGCGGATAGAGGAGCGCGAGCTCGAGAAGGAGATGCGTTCGTCGTATCTCGATTACGCGATGAGCGTGATCGTCGGACGGGCGCTGCCGGACGCGCGCGACGGGCTCAAGCCCGTCCACCGCCGGGTGCTCTACGCGATGCACGACGTCGGCCTGCAGCCGACCCGGGCCTACCGCAAGTGCGCCTTCATCGTCGGCGAGGTAATGGGCAAGTACCACCCCCACGGCGACTCGGCGATCTACGACACCCTGGTGCGGATGGCGCAGGACTTCTCCCTGCGCTACCAGCTCGTCGACGGACAGGGCAACTTCGGCTCGATCGACGACGATCCGGCAGCGGCGATGAGGTATTGCGTCACCGGGGACACCCGGGTGGCGACCGCCGATGGGACCGTTCGGATCGACGCGATCGTCGATGGCATCGAACCTGACTCCGACGCGGACATCGACCTCGAGGTGTTCGACCGACTGGGCCGCCCCGTGCAAGCCAGCAAGCTCTTCCATTCGGGCGAGCACCCGACCCTGCGGCTGCGGACCGCGCAGGGGCACGAGCTGACCGGAACCCACAACCACCCGGTGCTCTGTCTGGTCGACATGATGGGCGTCCCGCTCCTGCTCTGGAAACTTCTGGAGGAGGTGCAGCCGGGCGACCGCGTGCTGATTTCGCGCACGGCACGAGCAGCCGATCAGGCTCTCTCCGATGAGGAACGCCAGCTTGCGGTTCTTGCCGGCGGCCTCGTCTCAGAGGGATGGGTCGGGCCGTCTCGAGTCGGCTTCAACAACGTGGACGAGGACTACTTCAGCCAGGTGGTCGCGGCATATGACGCGATTGTGGGCGGGCCGAGGTACGTGTACTCGAGGACGCTCGCCTCGGGCAACGTCATCCACGAGCTGGACGTTCAAAACCTCGAGCACTTCGGGCAGAGTCCTCTGGCCGAAGTGCGTGGGCCCGCTCGTGAGAAGGCGGTCCCGGAGTTCGTCTGGCGCTCGAGTCCCGCTGCAAAGCGGGTCTTCCTCCAGGCCCTGTTTACCGGGGACGGATCCTCGTCGTTGCTGCCGCGAAACACGATCCAGGTCTCTTACTCGACCTACAGCGAGCAGCTCGCGCGTGACGTGCAAATCCTGCTGCTCGAGGCAGGGGTCGTCTCCCGCATCTGCCGCTACGAGAAGGGCGAGTTCAAGGTCGTCGTCTCCAACCGTCGCGACGCCCGGCTGTTCGCAGCAAACGTCGGATTCTTGGGTGTCAAGCAGGAAAAGCTGCTGGCGGACCTGGCGACGATTCCGGAGAGCAGTCGGGCCCTGAGCCACGATCACGTCCCGTTTGTCGCCAAGTACATCCGCGCTGAGTCCGGGTCCGGCCGCGAGTCCGGGACGTGGCTCCGGCGCCACAACGTCAACCGCGTCGAGCGTTGGGAGCGCGGCGGCGCCGCGATTCTCGAGAGGATCGAGTCGGAAGAGGTTCGCGAGGTGGTTTCGCCGTTGGTCAGCGGCGACTACTTCTACGCAGAGGTTCAGTCGGTCGATGACGCGGGCGTGCAACCCGTCTACTCGATCCGGGTTGAGTCCGAAGACCACTCGTTCCTGACCAACGGCTTCGTCAGTCACAACACCGAGGCTCGCCTGACCCGGCTCGCGACGGAGCTGCTGCGCGACATCGACGCCGACACCGTCGATTTCGGCCCCAACTACGACGAATCGACCCAGGAGCCGCTGGTGCTGCCAGCGCGTTTCCCGAACCTCCTGGTCAACGGCACCTCGGGGATCGCCGTCGGCATGGCGACGAACATCCCGCCGCACAACCTGCGCGAGGTGGCCGGTGCCGTGGCCGCCTACATCGATGACCCGGAGATCGATCTGGCCGGGTTGATGGAGCACGTCAAGGGACCTGACTTCCCGGGCGGCGGGATCATGAGCCGGGAGGGCATCCGCGACGCCTACGCCTCAGGCCGCGGCAGCATCAAGGTCCGCGCTCGCGCGCACGTCGAGCCGCTGAAGGGGGGCAAGGAGGCGATCGTCGTCACCGAGCTGCCGTTCACGGTCAAGAAGCTCGGCGAAGGCGGCCTGGTCACCAAGATCGCCGACCTCGTCCGCGACAAGAAACTGGAGGGGATCTCCGATCTCCGCGACGAGTCGGATGGCTCGGGAATGCGGCTGGTGATCGAGCTCAAGCGCGGCGGCCCGCCGGCCAAGGTCGTGCTCAACAACCTCTACAAGAAAACCGCGATGCAGACGACCTTCGGCGCCAACATGGTGGCCCTGGTCGACGGCGTGCCGCGGACGCTGAGCCTGCTGGAGCTGATCCACCACTACGTCGACCACCAGCGCGAGGTCGTAACCCGCCGCACCCAGTACGAACTTCGCCGCGCCGAGGCCCGCGCCCACATCCTCGAGGGACTGCTCGTGGCGCTCGACAACCTCGACGCGGTGATCAAGCTGATCCGCGGCTCCGACGACCCCGACGCCGCCCGCGACGGCCTGATGTCGGAGTTCGAGCTGTCGCGGGAGCAGGCACAGGCGATCCTCGACATGCGCCTCCAGCGCCTGACCGCACTGGAAGCCGACAAGGTGCGCGCCGAGCACGCCGACCTGATGGAGCGGATCGGCGAGCTACGGGCGATCCTCGGCGACGAGGCGAAGGTGATGGCGATCGTCAAGGAGGAGCTCGCCGAAGTGGTCGAGTCTTACGGCGACGAGCGACGCACCGAACTGGCCCACTTCGAGGGCGACGTCGGGATCGAGGACATGATCGCCGACCAGCAGATGGTGATCTCGCTGACCGCCTCGGGCTACGTCAAGCGGCTGCCGCTCGCCACCTACCGCCAGCAGCACCGCGGCGGCGTCGGCGTGATGGGGATGAACCTCAAAGACGACGACTACATCGCCCACCTCCACATCTGCTCCACCCACGACTTCCTGCTCTTCTTCACCAACCGGGGCAAGATCTACCGGCTCAAGGTCTACGAGCTGCCGGAGGGCTCCCGCACGGCGAAAGGCAGCTCGCTCAACAACCTGCTGCCGCTGCGCGAAGGCGAGAAGGTGATGGCGGTGATCCCGACGCGGGACTTCAAGGAGAACAAGTACCTGGCCTTCGCCACCGCTCAGGGCCTGATCAAGAAGACCGAGTTTCTCGCTTACAACACGCCGATCCGCGCCGACGGGATCATCGCGATCAAGGTCCGCGACGGCGACGAGCTGGTCCAGGTGCGGCTGACCTCGGGGGAAGACGACATCCTGATGGTCTCCCACTCCGGCCACGCCTCGCGTTTCTCCGAGAAGCTCGCCCGGCCGATGGGGCGCGACACCAGCGGGGTCAAAGGCATGAACGTCTCCGCCAAGGACAACAGGGTCCTGGCGATGGACATCGCCCGCAACGACACCGAACTGTTCGTCGTCACCGAGAACGGCTACGGCAAGCGGACGCCGGTCGCCGACTACCCCGTCAAGGGGCGCGGGACGAAAGGCGTGCTGACCGCGAAGCTGACCGAGAAAAAGGGTGGCCTGGCGGGTGCCCTGATCGTCGGCGAACACCAGGAGCTCCTCTTCATCTCCCAGAACGGGATGGTCCAGCGCACCTCGGTCAGCGGCATCTCCCAGATGGGCCGCTCGACCCAGGGGGTGAAGGTGATGAACATCAAGGACGACGACCGCGTGAGTGCGGTTGCGCTGGTGGTGGAGAGCAGCGAGGGAGCGGCGGTCGAGGAGGAGCCGCAACCAGACGAACTGCCGAGTGCAGACGGTGCTGCTGTGGACGGGGCTTCTGCAGATGGGGCAGGCGAGTAGGGGTCTGGAAAGGCAGCACCGGCGAAGCCGGTGCAATCTGGATAGCGCCTGGCGGCGCTAGATATATGCGACGAGTCGTGGAGCCTTTCAGACCCCTACTCGCCTGCCCACCAGCGAACTCCGCCAACCCAAACACCCAGCAGTCTCACCACTTGACACCCGTACGGAGCTACGAGCTTCATGACTCCACGGCGCCAGCCGGAAGCTCCCGCGAAAGGAAGACCCCGCGGGTTCCAGCTCATAAGCCAGCTTGCGTAGGAGCTTCCGGTACTCGTTTCGGTGGTGGCATCTCCCTCGTGAGTGCCTCATCTGTTCGGCACCGCGGAGTGATATCTGGCCCGAAGGGCCATCAAGATTGTCCCGAAGGGACCTAGGCACTCACGAGGGAGATGCCACCACCCCAAGGTGAATCAAGAAGAACCTCTAAGCCGCCTGAGGTAAGTACTGCTGCCACGCCCGCGGGATCTTCGGGCTCGCGACCTGGATGAAGACAGTCGGCGGCGGGGCCTTCGGGGACTTCTTGGGGTGCATGTGGATCTCGCGGGGGAGGCGGTTGCCCTTGCGGCGGTTGCAGGTGGCGCAGGCCGCGACGATGTTCTCCCAGACCGATTTGCCGCCTCTGCTGCGGGGGATCACGTGGTCGACGGTGAGGCCGGACTTGGTCGAGCCGCAGTACTGGCAGGTCCAGGAGTCGCGGGCGAGGACGGCGCGGCGGGTGATCTTGCGGCGGTGGGCCTCGCGGGGGATCCGCACGTAGCTGACCAGGCGGATCACGTCGGGGCGCTCGAGGGTCATGTGCTCGGAGTGCAGGGCTCCTTCGCGTTGCTCGAGGAGCTCGGCCTTTTCCTTCAGCAGGAGCACAGCGGCGCGTCTCAACGTGCAGACGTTGATGGGCTCATAGGTCGCATTGAGCACGAGAACCCTAGCCATCGTGCTCGGGATTGTAGGCACCTCGGCCTGGGTGGATGTTCAGATAGTCGTTTCCACGACCATCTAAGTCGTCGGGTAGGTGCCGAGGATGCGCACCGACGCCGCCTTCCGCCGCACCTCGGAGATCGCCTCGGCGACGACGGGGTCGTCGGCCGCGCCCTCGAGATCGCAAAAGAACATGTAGCGGCCGAGGCCCTTGCGCAGAGGGCGCGACTCGATCCTGGTCAGGTTGATCTCCCGGGAGGAGAACTCGCTCAACGCGTTGACCAGGGCACCGGGATGGTCTTGGCCCAGCTCGGAGAAGACCAGCGAGGTCTTCCAGGGGCCCTCGCCGACGGCCTCGGTGCCGATCGGGGCGATCCAGACGAAGCGGGTGATGTTGTCGCTCTGGTCCTCCACGCCTTCCATCAGCAGCTCGCAGCCGTAGAGCTCGGCCGCGGCGCGGGCGCCGAGCGCCGCCCACGGCCGCTCGGACTGGCTGACCATGCGCACGGCCGCGGCCGTGCTGCTGACGCTGCGCAGTTCGACCTCCGGGAAACGGTCGCGCAGGAAATGGGCGCACTGGGCCAGCGGCTGGGAGTGGGAGAGAACCGCCTCGATCCGATCGAGCCCCACGCCCTCGCGGGCGATCAGGTGGACCCGAACCCGGTAGTCGTGCTCGCCGACGATCGTCACCGCCTGCGCCTCGAAGGCGATGGCGTCGAGGCTGCCGCGGACCGAGCCCTGGATCGAGTTCTCGAACGGAACCAGGGCGCGGTCCGCTTTGCCCTGCTCGACTGCGAGGATCGCGTCGTGGACGGTTGCGGTGCGCAGCGCCTCGAAGTCCTCCGGAGCGCCGGCCTCCCCGAGCGCGTCCTCGGTGAAGGTGCCGGCCGGGCCGAGGTAGGCGATCCTCATCGAGGCGTCACCTATTCGAAGTTGACGACGTAGCTGGCTTCGTTGTTTTCGGAGACCTGCTCGCCGGGGACGGTCTCGACGTCGACTTCCAGCGTCACTTCGCCTTTCGGCGTCGGCGTCAGAAGGATCGTCACCGTTTCGATTTCGCCCGCGGGGAGGGTGTCGATCGTCTCTTCCAGGGTGTTGCCGCCGTCGACCGAGACCGAGACCGAGACGCCGTTCTCGGTCGATTCGCCCTGGTTCTGCACCTGGACTTCGACTTCGACAGCGCCTTCGCCGCTGACCGAGATCAGGCCTTCGCCCAGTTCGGTCCCGTTGATGCTGACGCCGAGCAGACCGAGCCCGTGCACGCCCGGCGCAGCGGTGCCGCCGGAGCCGCTGATCGAGCCCAGCGCGGTGCTGACTTCGCTCTCGTCGAGCCACTTGGTCCCGTCCGGGAGGAAGCTGCTCTCGGGCACGTCCTTGCCTTCGATCCCGTTGGAGGCGAGGACGCCGTCGATGCTCGGGCGAGCGACGTCTTCGTAGAGGACGTCCGAGGCGAGGAACTTCTCCATCTGCCGGGCGATCGCCGCGACCGCCTGCTCGGCCCCGGCGTCGCCGAGGGCGGTGCTTATCTTGGCGCTGATCTGCGCCATCGCGCTGCTGCGCAGCTCGTAGGCGAGTTCGAGCGCCTCGTTGGCGCTGCCCATGTCGCCTGGGGCGCTCAGGCCGTCGACCCGCGAAGCCTGGTTGTCGATCGCGCTGCGGTCGGCGTTGACCTCGCCCTCGAACTCGGTCACCGAGAGGCTGCCGGGGTCTTCGAGCCTGCCGAAGAAGGCTTCGCTGGTCTGCTCGGTTTCTTCGACGATCTGGGTGACGTTGCGGGCGTAGTCGCTGAGGGCCCGGTCTGCCCGCGCGTCGAGGCATCCCTTGACCCCGAGCACGACCAGGATCAGCAGGATCAGCCCGCCGCCGAGGGCAAGGGCGCGCCGCAGCAGGATCTGCTGGCGTTCAGGGCGGCGTTGCGACCGCCTGCGTCGAAGCTGGCGGCGTGGGGCGGAATCCTCCAAGAAGCGCTCCCGGGGCTCGATTGCTGGGGCGGAAGTATGAACACTGGCGTGGTCGCTGCGCCAGAAAGTGCGGCAAACGGTGCCTTTTTCCCAGTCCCATGCGCAGGAGAGCCGGTCCAAGCGGCGAAATCGAAGGGGCTTTGGTCGGTTCCCTCGTCCTCAACCGCTTCCTGATCGAGCGCCGCATCGGCAGCGGCGGCTTCGGCGTCGTCTATGAGGCCTGGGACGGGCGGCTGGAGCGCCCGGTGGCGGTCAAGGCGATCGAACAGCGTGGCGAGGCCGGCCGCCGCGTGCTGCGCGAGGCCCAGGCCGCCGCCCGCCTCAACCACCCCGGGATCGTCACGCTGTACGAGATGGGCGAGGAGGACGGCAACGCCCTGCTCGTGACCGAGCTGGTCGAGGGCTCGACCCTGGCCCGACTCGCCCACGAAGGCGAGCTGTCGGACCGCGAGATCGGCGAGATCGGCGCAGACCTCTGCGAGGCGCTCGACCACGCCCACTCCCGCGGCGTCGTTCACCGCGACATCAAGCCCCAGAACGTCCAGGTCGTCGACGGGGAGCCGCGCGCCAAGCTGATGGACTTCGGCGTTGCCCACCTGGCCGACGACGCGCCGCTGACCGCCGCCGGCGACGTCATCGGCACCCTCGCCTACATGTCGCCCGAGCAGGCCGAGGGCCGCCCCGCCGGCCCCGAGGCAGACGTCTACTCGCTGGCGTTGACGCTGTATGAGTGCTGGAGCGGGGAGAACCCGAACCGCCGCGCCAACCCGGCGGCCACCGCCCGCGCGATCGGCGCCCGCGCCCGCCGCCTGCGCCGGGTTCGCCCCGACCTCCCCCGCGAGCTGAGCGACGCGATCGACGCCTGCCTCGCGCCCCGCCCGAGCCACCGGCCCTCGCTGGAGGACCTGGGCGAAGCGATCGAGGACTCGCTCGAGCTCCTCGCCGATCGCCCGCGAGGCGGCCGCCATCCGCTCGCGGGCCGCCTCAGTGCCCTCGCCTTCGCCGCCGCGCTGGGCGCCTTCCTCGCGATCGGCCACGGGCTCGCGCTCCCCTGACGGCCCCGACCCAGCGGATCCCACCATCTAGGATTTTCCACGTTGAGCGTTCTACGCAACCTCGAGTCCCGCATCGAAGGCCTGGTCGAGGGCGTCTTCAGCCGTGCCTTCAGCTCCGAGGTGCAGCCGGTCGAACTGGCCCGCAAACTGGCGAAGGAAATGGACGCTCACAAGACCGCCTCGGTGCAGCGGGTCTACGTCCCCAACGAGTACACGGTCTACCTCTCCAAGCAGGACCGGGGGAAGCTGGAGGGATACGAGCGCTCTCTGGAGCAGGAGCTGTCCGGCTACCTGCTCGACCACGCGCGGCGACGCGGCTACGACCTGCTGACCCGCCCCGCCGTCGACTTCAGCACCGACGAGCGCCTGCGGCTCGGCGAGTTCGGGATCCAGGCCCGCCTGGTCAAGCCGCCCGCTCACGAGGGCGACGCCCCGAAACAGGGCGAAGAGGGCCACACGATGGTCTACTCGGCGGTGCGCGAGCGCGAGCGCTCCAAGCCGAAACGGGCCGAGCAAGGGATGGACGCGCTGGTGGCGACCAGGGCGGTGGTGTCCCTGGAAGACCGCCGCTACGTGCTCGAGGGGCCGCGGGCGACGATCGGCCGCTCGAAGTCGGTCGAGTGCGTGCTTCCCGACCCCAACGTCTCCCGTCGCCACGCCGAGCTGCGCCGCTCGGAATCGGGCGACTGGCAGATCGTCGACCTCGGCTCGACCAACGGGGTGAAGGTCAACGGCCGCCGCGTCTCTT
Source organism: uncultured Solirubrobacterales bacterium (assembly GCA_963799835.1). GTDB lineage: Bacteria > Actinomycetota > Thermoleophilia > Solirubrobacterales > 70-9 > VAYN01. The sequence continues at coordinate 979,109 of CAWCYE010000002.1, read as the reverse complement.
CGACCCGGCTCAGCCCCGGCGACCAGGTGACGGTCGGGACCACGACCTTCCAGTTCGACATCGAGCAGTAGCGCCGGCGCCGCAGTCTGTGGCGATCTGAGCCCGTCATTAAGGTGCTGGGCGCGTGGCTTACGACCCAATATCCGTTGCGCTCAAGTTCGGCTTCCTCGCCGTCCTTTACCTGTTCCTGCTGGTGATCGCGCGGAGCGCGATCAAGGACCTGCGGCGCACCATCTCCCCGGCGCCCGACGCGACCGGGTTCCATGCCGCGCCCGACTTCACCGGGGCGCCTCGCGACGTCGAGGGATGGCTGATCGCCGAGCGCGGCGGCGGCCTCGAGGCCGAGCGCCGCTTCGACCTGATCGGGGGGCTCTCGATCGGCCGCTCGAAGGAGGCCGACGTGCAGATCGAAGACCGCTACGCCTCCGGCGTGCACGCCCGCGTCTTCTCCCGCGGAGGGCGTTTCTTCGTCGAGGACATGAACTCCACCAACGGAACCCTGCTGAACGGCGCCACGCTGAAGGGAGAGGCGGAGTTGATCGACGGCGACAGCGTCCAGATCGGCGACACCGTGTTCAGGTTCGAGGCGACGTGAGACGCGAGCCGGGAACCGGGGGCGGCTGATGCTGCGGATCGACGACCAGGCGTTCCGCACCGATACCGGGCGCCAGCGCAACGCCAACGAGGACTCCTTCTTCACCAGGCCGCCGGTGTTCGTCGTCGCCGACGGGATGGGCGGCGCGCAGGCCGGGGAGGTCGCTTCAAAAGCCGCCGCCGAGGCCTTCGCCGCCGAGCTCGCCTCGGCGCCACCGGAGCGGCTGTTGCGGGAGACGATCGAGGGCGCCAACCGTTCGATCCACGACCACGCCCGCGACGATCCCGGCCTGGCCGGGATGGGCACGACGATCACCGCGGCGATCGTCGACCCGGAGGCCGAGGAGGTCGCGATCGGCCACGTCGGCGACAGCCGCGCCTACCGGTTCAGGAACGGCAAGCTGGAGCGCCTCACCCGCGACCACTCGCTGGTCGAGGAGATGCGGCGCAAGGGCCAGCTGACCGAGGCCCAGGCCGAGGACCACCCGCAGCGCTCGATCATCACCCGCGCCCTCGGCCCCGAGCCGGAGGTCGAGGTCGACCTGCAGACCGTCCCCGCCCAGCCGGGCGACGTCTTCCTGATCTGCTCCGACGGCCTGACGACGATGCTCGACGACGACCAGATCGCCCGCCTGCTGAGCCGCGCGTCCTCGATGCAGGCAGCGGTCCGCGCGCTGGTCGACGAAGCGAACCGGGCCGGGGGGCGCGACAACATCACCGTCGTCCTCTTCCGGCTCGAGGACGCCGCCGCGCCGGCGCGGGCCGAGGAGGGCGCCACCCTGGTCGGCCCCTCGGCCGAGGAGGCCGGCCTGACCGCGACCGAGGTCCGCCGCCGCGCCGCCGGCGAGGCCGCGCGCAAGCGCCGCGAGGACCTGGCCGGGAAGCCGCGCCGCCGTGGCCTGCGCAGGGTCGCCAAGGCCCTCGCCGCGATCGTCGTCATCGCCGCGGTCGCCTTCGGCGCCTGGTACGGCAACCGCCAGGTCTGGTTCCTCGGCACCGATTCGGCCGGCCGTGTCTCCCTCTACCGCGGCCTGCCCTACGAGCTGCCGCTGGGGGTGAAGCTCTACGACGAGCGCTACGCCAGCCCGATCCAGACCGGGGCGCTGCCGACCCGCCGCCGCGACGCGGTCACCGGCCACGACCTGCGCTCGCGCGAGGACGCGGTTTCCCTGCTGGAGGAAATCCAGCGGGGCCAGGGGGTTCCTTGACCTCCGCCCGGAACCGGGAGCTGAGCGCCCTGGTTCCGGTCGCCCTCCTGCTGACCGCCGGCTTCGCCGCCGTCTTCGCCCAGGAGGAGGCCCGGCTCGGCAACCTCAGCCTGATCTACGGCGCCTACTTCCTCGCCGTTTGCCTCGCCACCCACATCTACCTGCGGATCCGCCTTCCCGATGCCGATCCCTACCTGTTCCCGCTGGTTGCGCTGCTGACCGCCTTTGGGCTGGTGATGGTCTACCGGATCGACGAAGACCTGGCCCGCGACCAGGCCAACTGGTTCGTCCTCGGCCTCGTCCTCTTCGCGATCACGATCCACTTCCTGCGCGACTACGACGTGCTCGAGCGCTACCGGTACACGATCGCCGGGGCGGGACTGCTGCTGCTGCTGGCCCCGCGCCTGCCCGGGATCGGTCAGCAGGTCAACGGCGCCTACCTCGGCGTCAAGATCGGCCCCCTCGCCTTCCAGCCGGCCGAGTTCTCGAAGATCTGCATCGTCGTCTTCCTCGCCAGCTACCTGCGCGAGCACCGTGAGGTGCTGATCGTCGGCGCCCGGCGCGTACTCGGAGTTACCCTGCCGCCGCTCAAGCACTTCGGGCCGATGCTGGTGGTCTGGGGAGCGTCGATGTTCATGCTCGTCTTCATCCGCGACCTCGGCAGCTCGCTGATGTTCTTCGCCGCCTTCCTCGCCCTGCTCTACGTCGCCACCGGCCGCTTCTCCTTCGTCGTGATCGGGATGGCGATGTTCCTCGTCGGCGCCTGGTTCTTCGCCTCCACGGTGCCGCACGTCCACGACCGGATCGAGGTCTGGCTCAACCCCTACGACGACCCGACCGGCAACGGGTACCAGATCCTGCAGTCGATCTTCGCCCAGGCTGACGGCGGCCTCTTCGGCAAGGGCTTCGGCCAGGGTCTGATCACGATCCCGGGCACCGACGACGCGCTGCTGCCGGCGGCGCAGACGGACACGATCTACGCGCTGATCGTCAACGAGGTGGGCTTGTTCGGCGCCTGCGGCGTGATCGCGATCTACCTGCTGGTCGCGGCCCGCGGCTTCAAGATCGCGCTGCTCGCCAGCGACGGCTTCTCGAAGCTGCTGGCGGTGGGGCTGACCGCAGTCTTCTCGATCCAGGCCTTCGTGATCATCGGCGGCGTCACCCGGGTGATCCCCCTGACCGGCGTCACCCTGCCCTTCGTCAGCTACGGCGGCAGCTCGATCCTCGCCAACTTCGTCCTGCTTGCCCTGCTACTGCTGATCTCGAACCGTGCCCGCCGCGAGGCGGTCGAGCCGGGGGGCCGGGTGCTGGCCATGGGGGCGGAGTGAACCGCCAGATCGTCAAACTCTTCGCCTTTGTCGTCGTCCTCTTCGGGGTCCTGGTCGGGTTCACGTCCTACTGGGCGGTCTTCGACGCCAAGGCGCTGAAGGAAAAGGAAGCCAACAAGCGCCCGCTGCTGGAGCAGCAGCAGATCCGCCGCGGCCGCATCCTGGCCGCCGACGGCACCGTGATCGCCCGCTCGGTACCGAAGGGCCGCGGCGATTCGCTGCGCTTCGTCCGCCGCTATCCCGAAGGCAAGCTCTACGGACACCCGATTGGCTACAGCTTCGTCCGCGAGGGCGACACCCAGTTCGAGCAGTTCCACAACGACGAGCTGATCGGCAGCGAATCGGAATTCGGCTCGATCCTCGACCAGCTGACCGGGCGCGACCAGGAAGGCAACGACGTCGTCACCAACCTCGACATGGAGGCGCAGCGAACGGCGCTGGAAGGCCTGGAGGCGACCGGCTTCGGGGCGGTGGTGGCGATCGAGCCGCAGACCGGGCGGGTCAAGGTCCTCGCCTCCAACCCGTCCTATGACCCGAACCGGGTGCCGTTCGAACTCACGAAACTGAACGAAAACGAAATCGAAGCGCCGCTCTTGGACCGCGCAACTCAGGGCCAGTACCCGCCCGGCTCGACCTTCAAGGTGGTGACCGCGGCGGCGGGCCTGGAGAGCGAGACGATCACGCCGGAGACGATGATCGACGCGCCGGGCACCCTCGAGGTCGAAGGCCAGCCGCTGAACAACGACTTCACCGAGGACTTCGGCCCGATCGCCCTCGACACCGCGCTGACCAACTCGGTCAACACCTGGTTCGGCCAACTGGGCCAGAAAGTCGGCGAGGACACCCTCTTCGAGACGATGGAACAGTTCGGCTTCGGCTCCACCCCGGCGATCGACCTCCCCTCCGAAGAGCTCTCCCAGAGCGGCGTCTTCTCCGAAGGCGAGCTGCTCGGCAAGAACGACCCGGTCGACCTCGCCCGTCTGGCGATCGGCCAGGAGCGCCTGTTGGTGACTCCCGCTGCAGATGGCCGAGGTCGCCGCCGCGGTGGCCAACGGCGGCAAGCTGATGAGGCCGCAGATCTGGAGCCGGGTGGTCGACCCCGACGGTCGCGTCGTCGAGCGGCTCGACCCCTCCGAGTACAGCCAGCCGATCAGCGCCGAGAACGCGGCGGAGCTGACCACGGCGATGGAAGGCGTGGTCAACGAAGGCACCGGGACCAACGCGGCGATTTCCGGCGTCGCAGTCGCCGGCAAGACGGGGACCGCGGAAACGCCCGGCAACGCAGCCTGCGGCGGTGGCACCGAAGAGAACCAGGCCTGGTTCATCGGCTTCGCCCCTGCCGACGACCCGGAGATCGCGATCGCGGCGACGATCGAGTGCACGCTTGCGTTCGGCAACGACGTCGCGGCGCCGATCTTCCGGGAAGTGGCGGAATCGATCCTGAATGGGGAATGAGTTGAGCGGAGGAGGCGCGGGTGGCTGAGGTGGGGGAGGGGAGCGTCGTCGACGCCCGCTACCGGGTCCTGCGCCGGATCGGCTCGGGCGGGATGGCCGAGGTCTGGCTTGCCGAGGACACCCATCTGCAGCGGCAGGTGGCGCTGAAGGTCCTGCGCCGCCACTTCGTCCAGGACCGGGAGTTCGTCGAGCGCTTCCGGCGCGAGGCCGAGGCGGCGGCGGGCCTGCAGCACCCGAACATCGTCTCCGTCTACGACCGGGGCGAGCTCGATGGCACCTACTACATCGCGATGCGCTACATCGAGGGCCCGACGCTGAAGGACCTGATCGACCGCGGCCTCAGCCCGGCGGAGGCGGTGGCGCCGATCCGCCAGGTCCTCGAGGCCGCCGGATTCGCCCACCGCCACGGCGTCGTCCACCGCGACCTGAAGCCCCTGAACGTGATCCTCGACGGGGACGGCCAGGCGGTCGTCACCGACTTCGGCATTGCCCGCGCCGGGCTCTCGGAGATCACCCAGACCGGCTCGGTGATGGGGACCCCCCAGTACCTCTCGCCCGAGCAGGCGCAGGGCCTCGACGTCACCTCGGTCTCCGACCTCTACTCGATCGGGGTGATCCTCTACGAGGCGCTCACCGGCCGGGTGCCCTTCGAGGGCGAAAGCGCCGTCGCGGTGGCGATGAAACAGGTCTCGGAGACCCCGCAGCGGCCCAGCTCGATCAACCCGCGGGTCTCGCCGGCGCTCGATGCGGTGGTGATGCGGGCGCTGGAGAAGGACCCCGGCGAGCGCTTCCAGAGCGCCGACGCCTTCGTCGCGGCGCTGGACGAGGCGATGAAGGACCCGGGACCGCCGGGCGGGACCGCCGCCTTCGCGCCGCTGCCGCCGGTGGTGGCGACCCCGGAGGAGGTCGCCGAGGCCGAGGAGGAGGACGAGCGCAAACGCAGGCGGCTGCTCTGGGCGGCGCTCGCGGCGGCGGCGATAGTCGGCATCCTGGTCGGCCTGGCGCTGACCCGCGACACCTCCACCGACGTCCCCGGTGTGACCGGCAGCCAGCTCAGCGTCGCGGTGGCACTGCTGCAGCAGGACGGGTTCTCGGTCGGGATCACCCGCGTCAATCGCGAGGCCCCACTCGACGAAGTGCTGGAGCAGGACCCGGCGGCAGGCGAGACCTCCCTCGATTGCTCCTTCATCTCCTTCTTCTGCTCGAAGCCGGAGGTCGCGCTGACGGTCAGCAAGGGCCCCGGTACGGGCGAGGTGCCTTCGACCAGCGGCCTCAGCGCTGAAGAAGCGACCGAAAGGCTCGAAACGGCCGGCTTCGAAGCCGCTGTCGAGGAAACCAACTCCGAATCGGTCGAAGAAGGCGCGGTGATCTATTCCGAACCGAAGGGTGGCTCGACCGCGACCCGCGGCTCGACCGTGACGATCTTCGTCTCCAAGGGCCCGAGGCAGGCGAAGGTGCCGGTCCTGGTCGGGGCTCAGCGGCGGCTCGCGGTGCAGCAGGTCCGCGGCCGCGGCCTCGTCCCGAGCGTCTCCGAAGAAGAAAGCTCCTCGCCGGCCGGTCAGGTGATCAGCCAGTCGCCGAGTGCTGGCAGCGAGGTGCCGCTCGGCTCGACCGTCTCGATCGTCGTCGCCAGAGGGGTGAGCGAAGCGAAGGTCCCGAACGTGATCGGCAAGCTCCGCTCCGAAGCGGTGCAGGCGATGCGGGACGCCGGGCTGGTGCCGAGCGTGGAAGAAGAGGAAACCGAAGTACCCGGCCAGGTCGGCCGCGCCACCGACCAGTTCCCGCCGCCCGGCACGGAACTGGAACCGGGCGACCGAGGTGACGATCGTCGTCGGCAAGCAGGCGCCGGCCAGCCCAACCCCCGAACTGGAAGAAGAAGGCGAATGACGGAGACGCTGCGATGAAGGTCGTCGTACTTGCCGGCGGCCGCTCCTCCGAGCACGACGTCTCGCTGCGCTCCGGCGCATCGGTCGCGGCCGGCCTGCGCGAGGCGGGGCACGAGGCGGTCGAGGTGACGATCGGCCGCAGCGGCGGCTGGAGCCATGCGGGCGGCTCGGTTGAGCTGATGCCCGGCGGCGGCCTGCTCGGCGCCGACGCCGTCTTCCCGGCCCTGCACGGGCCCTTCGGCGAGGACGGCAGCGTCCAGGGCTTCCTGGAGTGGCTCGACGTCCCCTACGTCGGCTCCGACGTCCTCGCCTCGGCGGTCTGCATGGACAAGCTGACGCTGAAGCGACTGTTCGCCGTCCACGGGGTCCCCCAGGTCGATTTCACCGCGGTCGAAGGCTCGGAGTGGTGGGGGCGCTGCGAGCGCCTCGGCCTGCCGCTCTGGGTGAAGCCGTCGCGGCTCGGCTCCAGCGTCGGCATCAGCCGGGTCGACGATCTCGGCCAGCTCGACGAGGCGGTCGAGCTGGCGCTTCGCCACGACCCGCGCGTGATCGTCGAGGCCTCGGCGCGCGGCCGCGAGGTCGAGTGCTCGGTGCTCGGCAACGAGCAGCCGGTGGCCTCGCCGCCGGGCGAGATCGTCGCCTTCTCGGACTGGTACGACTTCGAGGCCAAGTACACCGAGGGCGGGATGGAGCTGAAGGTGCCGGCCTCGCTCGAGGAGGAGACCGCAGAGAGGGTGCGCGAGCTCGCGGTCGAGGTCTTCGCCCTCGCCGGCTGCTCGGGCCTCGCCCGCTGCGACTTCTTCGTCGAGGACGACGGCACGGTCCTCGTCAACGAGATCAACACCATGCCCGGCTTCACCCAGACGAGCGTCTACGCGAAGCTGATCGAGGCCAGCGGCATCAGCTACCCGAACCTCTGCGACCGTCTGGTTCACCTAGCGCTGGACCGTCACAAGCAAGCCCGCTCCTTCGAGTTCTGAGAGGGCTCACTCGATCAGCTTGACGTCTGAGATCTCGACTTGGTAGCGGCCTTCTTGGTCGCGGGACGGGGCGGCCTGGGTGAACCAGAGCAGGAAGTACTTGGCAGGGGTCGATACCTGAAGGTCGATTTCCTCCATCTCCTCCGCTTCGGTCACCGTGCCGACCGGTTCTCCCCATTCGGAGAGTTCTTCGGGGGGGCCGGAGGCGGTGGCGTAGACCTCCGCGTCCCAGCCGGGGGAGGGGGTTTGGACGACCATCTCCGCCGGCGTCGCCGGCGACTTGGCGGTGACGTAGAGGCCCACCCCCGGGTTGGGCCCGCTCTTGGTCCCGGCGAAGGTCTCCGAGTCGTAGTGCTCGCTGCTCCAGGCGGTCGTGAGGTTGCCGTCGACCACGAGTTCGACGATGTCCGGGTCCTCTTCGCCATCCCCCTGGGGGTCGTAGTCGGCGGCGGAGGAGAGCCCCACCGTCGAGCCCTCGCCCTTGAGGGCCCCGCCGCCTCCACCGTCGCCGCTGCTGATGAACTGCACCACCAACAGGGCAGCGCTGGCAACGACGGCGAGCAGCGCGATCGCCGCCCAGGACCTCCGGCCGGGCCCCGAGAGCTTGCGCTTCGCGGGGGACGGCGTCGAGCACGCTGGTCGCCTCGCCGGTGGTCGACCCCGCCCGCGCCGCCTCCACCTCCAGCGCGGTCGAGAGGTCGTCGATCATCTCGCCGACGTCCTGGTAGCGCTGGGAGGGGTCCTTGGCGGTCGCCCGCTCGACCACCAGGGCCGTTGCCGCGGAGATCTCGGGACGGCGCTGCTGGACGTCGGGAAGCTCCTCGTTGACGTGTTTCATCGCCACCCCGACCTGGCTGTCGGCATGGAAGGGGACCTGGCCGATCAGCATCTCGTAGAGGACGACGCCGAGCGAGTAGACGTCGGAGCGCTGGTCCGCGCCACGGCCCATCGCCTGCTCGGGGGCGACGTAGTCGGTCGTCCCCAGCACCCGCCCGGTCGCGGTCATCCCGTCCTGCTCGAGCTGGCGGGAGATGCCGAAGTCGGTCAGCTTCGCCCGTCCCTCGGCGTCGATCAGGACGTTCTGCGGCTTGATGTCGCGGTGGACCATCTTGCGGGCGTGGGCGACGGTCAGCCCGCGGGCGATCTCGATCGCGTAGGCGAGCGCCTCCTGAGTGTCGAGCGCCCCGACCCTGGCGACCCTCTGCTTCAGCGTTTCCCCTTCCACGTACTCGAAGACGATGTAGGGGTAGCCGCCGTCCTCGCCGGCGTCGATCACCGCCACCACATTGGGATGGGAGAGCTTCGCCACCGCCCTCGCCTCCTGGCGGAAGCGCTCCAGCTGGTCGGGCTGCTCGGACATCTCCCGGTGCATGACCTTGACCGCGACGTCGCGGTCGAGCGTGCCGTCGCGGGCCAGGTACACGGTCGACATGCCCCCGCTGCCGATTTTGGCCGCCAGCTTGTAGCGGCCCGAGAGCACGGTGCCGATCATCTGCGAGCTGGTCGAGGCCGGGTCCATCAGGCCCGGCGCCGCTCGACCCGCGGCGGGCCCTCGGCGGCGCGGCCGATGCGCTTGGCGGCGGGATAGTGGGCGCGCAGCAGCTCGAGGGCGGCGGCCTCGTCGCTCGCGCCGACGACGACGCAGAAGCCGCAGCCCATGTTGAAGACCTCGTGCATCTCCTCGTCGGAGACTTCGCCGCGCTCTCGGATCAGCTCGAAGATCGGCGGCACCGGCAGCGGGTCGTCGATCTCGTAGCCGACCTCGGCGGCGAGCCGGAGCAGGTTGGCGGTCCCTCCCGAGGTGATGTGGGCGAGCCCGCGAACCTCGACCTCGGAGCGCAGCAGCCCGAGCACCGGCTTCACGTAGATCTCGGTCGGCTCCAGCAGCACGTCGCCGAGCGGGCGGCCGAGGCGATCGTCGTCGAGGGGGATGCCCGTAAGCGCCGAGCGAGCCAGCGTGTAGCCGTTGGAGTGCAGGCCGCTGGAGGGCAGGCCGATCACCGAGTCTCCCGGCTCGACCGCCGACCCGTCGACGATCTCGTCGAGGACGACGGTGCCGAAGCAGGCGCCGGAGACGTCGACACCGCGGACCAGCTCGCCGAGCTGCGCCAGCTCGCCGCCCGGGATCTCGACCCCGGCCAGCTCGGCGCCGCGGGCGAGGCCGACGCCGATCTGTTCGCAGACCTCCGGGTCGGCCTTCTCGATCGCGATGTAGTCGAGCATCGCCAGCGGCTCGGCGCCGACGCAGATCACGTCGTTGACGTTCATCGCCACGCAGTCGATCCCGACCGTGTCGAAGCGCCCCAGCTCCTCGGCGAGCACGAGCTTGGTTCCCACCCCGTCGGTGGAGAGGGCGATCCCGGTCCGCTCGTCGATCCTGATCACGCTCGCGTAGTGGCCGGGCAGGGGGACCTGGGCCGAGGGCCGGCCGAGCTCGATCGCTCCAAGCGCTCGCACCAGCCCGGCGACCGCCGAGTCCGCGGCTCCCTGGTCGACCCCGGCTTTCGCGTAAGCGTCGCTCACGACCCCGATTCTCTCAGCAGTACCGGCAGGTCGGGTGCCGGCTCGAAGAAGTACTCGCGGCCCAGCCGCCTGCGCGTCAGCAGCCCGCGCTCGGCGAGGCTGGAGAGATCCGCACGGGCGGTCTCGTGGGTGACGCGGTGACTCGCGGCGTGGCCCGAGAAGGAGTAGGAGGCATCGGGGTGCCGGACGGCGTCGGTCAGCACCTCCAGCTGGCGGCGGTTGAACCCGTCGGCGCCGTCAAGGAGCTCCTCGACCTCGCGCACTTCCCGGGTCTTTCGCTGCAGGTACAGCCGCATCTGCTCGATCGCCCGCTCGATCGCGTGCACCTGGTGAAGCAGGAAGTAGGTCGTGTCGCCCTCGTCGGTCTCGGTCTCCAGGAAGGCGCGCCCGTATTTCCCCGGCGCTTCTCTCAGGATCGTGGAGATCGAGAGGTACTCGACCAGCCAGTACCCGCTCTGGCGCATCGACCAGAAGAAGAGGATCCGGGCGGTTCGACCGTTGCCGTCTTCGAATGGATGGTCGTAGGCGAGGCAGAAGTGCAGCAGGATCGCGCGGATCACGGGATGTACGAATGCTCCGTCACTATCTTCTTCGTTGGCGAAGTCGCACAGTGCCTGCAGCCGCTCAGGAAGCTCTTCTGCGGGAGGGGGTCTGTGGACCGGAGGCTCGTCGTCGCGGTCGTAGACGGCGACGCGATCCTCACCGGGGAGCTGCAGCCGCCCTGCCGCATCCGGATGGCGGAGGGTCCCCTCGGTGAGGATCCGGTGTAGCTCCAGAACCGCGCCCGGGCTCAGCTTCCCCCCCATCTCGTCTCTCATGAACTGGAGCGCCAGATAGTTGTTGACGATCATCCTCTCGCTGCGGTCCTTCGGCTCCCGCCCGCTTGCGAGCAACTCCTTCGCCACCCGCCGCGAGGTCGTCGCCCCCTCGAGCTGGCTGGACCGGATCGCCTCCTCCATCAGCGAGTTGACGAGATAGCGCTGGCGCGCCTGGCGGTCCGAAGTCACGACCTCCTCCATCGCGACCTCGCCCGCGCAGTGCTGGTCGATGTGGTGGAGACAGCGCAGAAGGGGATCCGGAAGGCCGTACGTAAAGGGCTCGCCGTTCACGGCGCGCAGACGGAGACTCCGCATGGTGGGTCCCCGCTCCAGAACCTTGATTCGCCACCACCACTCCTCCGAGGTCAGGCCATGGCCGGGCTCTAGATGCCGCAGCTTGTCCCAATGGAGATATTTCTCGGCCGACCTCGGGTCGGTGGGGGCGTTCAGGGCCTTGTACATGCGCTCGCTGGGCCCTGCCCCCAGGCCGAATATTCCGCTCGTTGGCGGCGGTGGCGCTACGTACATGGGCTAATCCAAATCTGTCCAAATCTGTCCAAGGATTTGGAGTATATCCAAATTCGGTTCTAGATTTGGACTTATTTCCCCAACTTCGCAAGGACCGCGGCCGCGAGCCCCGCCCGGTACGCCGCGTACGGCCACAGCGCCCGGTCGCGCTCGACCAGGCCGATCAGGCGCTGGGAGGCGAGGGTGGAGGCGAAGGAGGACGCCGCCCCGAGGGCGAGGGAGCGGCGCAGCTCGGGGGAGGTGCCGCGGCGGGAGAGGCGGACGCCCTTGAGGGCCGTGGCGCCGACGATGATCGGCAGCGCGACGGTCCGCGAGAGCAGGTTTGCCTGGTCGCGCGAGAAGCGGCGCCAGCGGGCCGCGGCGAGGGTGATGCCGTTGCGCGAGACGCCCGGGGCGAGGGCGGCCGCCTGGGCCACGCCGAGCGCCAGGCCGTCGGCGGGAGTCGCATCGCCGCGCCCCCGGCTCTGCGGCCTCCTGTCGGCGGCGAGCATCGCCGCCGCTCCCGCCAGCAGGCCGTAGGCGGTCGCCCGGGGACCGCCGAGCCGGCGCTCGATCTGCCGCTCCAGCGTGTAGCCGACGATCGCCGCCGGCAGGAAGGAGAGACCGAGCAGGAGGGCGCGGTGGGCGTCGAAATGACGCAGCTCCTCGACGATCGTCCGCCGCTGACCGATCAGGAGCGCCGCCGCGGCGCCGCTGTGCAGGGCGACCTCGAAGCTCTTTCGCACCTCCGGGTCGATCGCCTCCCAGTCCCAGCCGGCGAGCCACGGGACGAGGACGATGTGGGCCGAGCTGGAGACCGGCAGCAGCTCAGCCGGCCCCTGGACCATCCCCAGCGCCAGCGCGCGCCGAGCGGCGATTCGTCCCTCGCCGGCCTCGCTCAAGCGCCGCTCGGGTCGGTCGCCTCGGAGCCGGCGGCGGCCTTGTCCCCGCCCGACCCGCCGCCGCGCCGCCGCCTCATGACCAGGTAGGCGATCCCGAGCAGGACCGCGGCCACGACCGCGTAGTCGAGGTAGTGCAGGTGGTCTCGCCACTCCTCCCAGTTGTCGCCGACGCTGCGGCCGATCAGCGCCAGCATCAGGACCCAGGGAATGCAGCCGAGGAGCGTCAGCACCGTGAAGCGCCAGAACGGCATCTTCGCGACGCCCGCGGGCAGCGAGATGAAGGTGCGGACGATCGGCAGCATCCGCGAGAAGAAGACGGTTGCGTCGCCGTAGCGGGCGAACCACTCGTCGGCCCATTTCAGGTGCTTCGGACTGACGTGAATCAGCCTGTTCTTCTCGAGCAGGTCGAGCCGGCCGTAGTAGCCGGCTGCGTAGGCGATCCAGGAGCCGACCAGGTTGCCGAGGACGCCCGCCGCGACGACGCCGAACAGGGTCAGTTCGCCCGCGGCGACGCTGGAGCCGGCGAAGAGCATGATCGCCTCGCTGGGGACCGGCAGGCAAGCGGACTCCAGCGCCATCAGCACGAAGACCGCGGGCAGTCCGGTCGTGCTGATGAAATCGGTCCCGGCGTTGACGATCGGGTCGAGGAAGAAGTCGGTGACGCTGGCGAGGAGGATCGGCATCGTGAGCGGCGGATTGTATGGATGAGGCCAGGCAGCGTCTAAACTCGCCCTCTCCGATGAGCCGGTTGAACCACCCCGTATATCGCAACCGGGTTCTGCAGGTGGCAGCCGACGCGGGCCTGGTGGCGCTTGCCTACTTCCTCGCCTTCCAGCTGCGTTTCCTCGACGATCCGAACGGCTGGCCGCACCGCTACGAGGTGCTGTTCGCCCAGTCGGTCGGCTTCGTCGTCGTCGGCAAGCTCGCCGTCTTCGCCGCCTTCGGGCTCTACCAGAAGTGGTGGCGCTACGTCAGCGGCCGGGACTTCTGGCTGATCTTCCGCGCCGTCGCCGTCGCCAGCGCGATCCTGGTCGTCGTCTTCGCCGTCGCCCAGCCGTTCGCGCACACGCTGCCGCGCTCGGTCGAGGTCACCGACTTCGTGCTGACGATGATGCTGATCGCGGGCGCCCGGCTCGCGGTCCGCTTGATCGTCGAGCGGCCCTCGCGGGGCGCCCGCCTGCCCAAGCACGAGGTGCTGGTGATCGGCGCCGGCTCGGGCGGCCAGATGGTCGTTCGCGAGCTGCAGCTGAACCCTAACCTCGGCGCCACCGCGATCGGCTTCCTCGACGACGACCCGCGCAAGCGGGGCATGCGGATGCTCGGGCTGAAGGTGCTGGGATCGACCTCGGAGATCGCCGAGGTGCTCGACGAGACCGAGCCCGACGAGGTGGTGATCGCGATCCCCTCGGCCCCCGGGACCCTGCGCGGCAAGGTCGTCGCCGCCTGTCGCGAGCGGGAGATCCGGGTCCGCACCCTGCCGACCGTCTTCGAGCTCCTGCGCGGCGGCGTCCAGCTCAACAAGCAGCTGCGCGAGGTTCAGGTCGAGGACGTGCTCGGCCGCGACCCGATCGTCGTCGAGCTCGACCGCGTCGGCGCCTACCTGAACGACCGCATCGTCCTGGTCACCGGCGCCGGCGGCTCGATCGGCTCCGAGCTCTGCCGCCAGATCGCCCGCGTCGGGCCGCGCCTCCTGGTGATGCTCGACCACGCCGAGGACAACCTCTTCCAGATCGAGCGCGAGATGGTCGAGGAGCGCCATTTCACCAACGTCGAGTCGGTGCTGGCGGACTGCAAGGAGCCGCACCGGATGCTGGAGACGATGCAGCGCTTCAAGCCCGAAGTCGTCTTCCACGCCGCCGCCTACAAGCACGTGCCGCTGATGGAGGCCAACCCGCTGGAGGCGGTCCGCAACAACGCGATCGCGACGCGGATCACCGCCGAGACCGCTGCCGCCTCGAACGTGGAGCGCTTCGTCCTGATCTCGACCGACAAGGCGGTCAACCCGAAGACGGTGATGGGCGCCTCCAAGGCGATGGCCGAGTGGATCGTCGAGGCCGCCGGCAAGGCCCACCCCGGCACCCGCTTCGCCTCGGTCCGCTTCGGCAACGTCCTCGCGTCCTCCGGCAGCGTGGTGCCGATCTTCCGCGGCCAGATCGAGCGGGGCGGCCCGGTCACCGTCACCCACCCGGAGATGACGCGCTACTTCATGACGATCCCCGAGGCGGTGCAGCTGGTGATCCGGGCCGGCGACATCGGCGCCGGCAAGGGCGAGGTCTTCGTCCTCGACATGGGCGAGCCGGTGAAGATCGTCGACCTCGCCCACAACATGATCCGCCTCGCGGGCTATGAGCCGGAGCAGGACATCGCGGTTGAGTTCACCCAGCCGCGTCCTGGCGAGAAGTTGCACGAGGAGCTGTTCGGGAGCGTCGAGCAGGCCCAGCCGACGGCGGCAAAACGGATCAGCCGCGCGGTTCGAGAGACACAGCTCGACTCCGAGTGGGTGGAGTCGACGCTGAACTCGCTCGAACACCTGGTCCTGGCCGGAGACGAGGCCAATCTGGCGGCTCGGGTGGTTGAGATGATCGCCGCGCCGGGTGGCGACGCCGCGACGGTCGTCTACGACGAGTAGCCTCTCGCAGCCACTTGGTTCGGGTGATCGAACAGATCGGCGCCTTCGCAGGCCTTGCCGCGTTCATCGGCCTCGCCATCCTGGCGCTGCTCTCTTTCGCCCACGGCCGGGACATCCGCCGGTTGCGCGAGTGGGCCGGCTCGGCACCGGAGCGCGACACCGAGCGCAAGGAGGCGACCTCGACGGTCGCGGCGCAGCGGGCTGAGGAGCTGCGCGCGCTGGAGGCGAGCCGCACGGCGGAGATGGAGGCGGTGAACAAGCGGGAGGAGCGGCGGCAGAGGCGTGAGGCGGGCCTGCCGGAACTGACCCGCGGCGAGCGCATCCGCGGAGGGCTCTCCGGGTTCGGCGAACGGGTCGCCGAACCGCGCTACCTGGTCGGCCTGTTCGTGGTCGTGCTGGTGCTGGCCGGCGGCGCGGCCTACCTGGTCACCAGCGACTCCAGCGAAAGCAAGGGGCGCAACGGCAAGCAGGCCGCCAAGGTCTCGCCCGGCGACGTCGACGTCAGCGTGTTCAACGGCACCGCCGTGGCGGGTCTGGCCGAACTCTACGGGGACAAACTCGAGGCCAAAGGGTTCCAACTCCTCGCGATAACCAACAGCGATTCGAGCTTCACCGACAGCGTCGTGATGTTCCAGCCAGGGCACGCGCGGGAAGCGCGCATGGTGGGCAAACGGGTGCAGATCTCGACGCTGCGGCCGATGAGCGGGGAAATCGAGGCTGACTCCGAAGGGGCCAACGTCGCGGTCGTCGTCGGCGAGGACAATGCCGCGGCGGCGGATTGAGGCGCGCGCGGCGGCACTGGTCTTCGCGCTGCTGGTCTTGGCGACCGTCGGCGCCTTCGCCTGGGCGCAGCGGCTGAAGCGGGACCCACTGGTCCTCGACCGGGTCACCTTCGGCAAGCCGGCGAGTCGCGCGTTCACGCCGAACGGGGACTGCCGCTTCGACAGCGTGCGGATCCGCTTCCGGGTGACGCAAACCGACGACGCCACGGTTCAGGTGGTCAAGCCGGGGGGCCGGGTGGTCGTCACCCTCGCCCGCGACGAATTCCTCAAGCGCTACCACTTCTTCACCTACTACTGGGACGGTCGCCAGCGCGGCGGCGGCATTGCGCACCCGGGGCGCTACAAGCTGCGAGTCAAACTGTTGGGCCAGGAACGAGTGTTGGTGGCACCGGGCGTGATCCGCTTGCACCGGGCCACCCAGCAGGACGGCGGCGCCTGTGCCCGGCTTGAGGGGCAGGCTCCTTGAGCGAGTTCCTGGCGGGGACGGGCCTGCTCGTCGCGGCCGGCGCAAGCGCCGCCTCGATCCTGCTGCCGCCGGGGCGCCTGCGCTCGGCGACGATGCTGCTGGCGATCGCCCTCTTCCCGGTCCTCATCCTCGGCGACCAGTGGCACACCGCGCAGATCGTCGACCTGCGGCACGACACCGGGCGGATCGTCGCTCTGCTGGCGATCGCCGCGGCGGCCATCGGTGTCCTCGCGTACGTGTTCCGTCGCTGGCCCGTCGTGATGCCGCTGGCGATCGTCTTCGCGTTGCCGTTTCGTGTGCCGCTCCATGCTGGTGGAGATACGGCGAACCTGTTGGTGCCGCTGTACTTGGTTATTGCTGCGGGCGTGGTGGCTGTGGCAGCAAGGGACTGGCGGGGCCGGCCGGCGGGTCCTGTCCCGGGGGTGGGGCCTTCGTCCTCACAAGCTGCGGGCGAAGACCCCACCCCCGCGCCACCCCCCGGAGGACCCGCGTTCTGGCTGCCGAGGGTTCTCGCCGCGGTGGTTGTGCTGTATGCGGTGCAGACGCTGTACTCAGACGACTTCTCGAAGGGGCTGCAGAACGTTTGCTTCTTTCTCGTGCCGTTCACCGTGGCGTACGGGTTGCTGCGAGACGTCAGCTGGGATCGGAAGCTGCTGACGTGGGTCCTGATCGTGGTTGGGGTCGAGGCGGCGGTGTTCGTGCTGATCGGGAGCGTGGAGTACGTGATGCGTGATCTCTTCTGGAACGACCAGGTAATTCGGTCGAATGAATTCCACACCTATTTCAGGGTCAACTCGGTGTTCTGGGATCCCAATGTGTACGGGCGTTATCTCGCGTTGGTGATCGTGGTCGCGACGGCGGCGCTGCTGTGGGTGAAGGAGCGACGCGAGTTCGCCCTGCTCACGGTGCTGATGGGGATCCTCTGGCTCGGACTGGCGCAGACGTTCTCGCAGTCGAGCTTCGTTGCCTTGCTGGCGGGACTCGCCGTGCTTGCTGCGCTTCGCTGGAGCTGGAAGTGGACCCTGGCCGCGGTTGCCGTCGGGGCGGTTGGCGCTGTGCTGGTGGTGCTCTTGGTCGGCGGCTCGGACAAGATCCGCCTCAACATCGACACCAGCGGCCGCGCCAACCTGGTCTCGGGAGGCCTAGACCTCTTCGCCGAACGCCCCATCTGGGGATATGGCTCGGGCTCCTTCCAACGCGCGTACCGCGACCAAGCTGAGAACAAGGACGTCCCCGTCTCCATCTCGCATACGGAGCCCGTGACTGTCGCCGCCGAGCAAGGACTTCTCGGTCTCGCGCTCTATGTAGCTCTGATCGTCGTCGCTCTGTGGACGATGACGGCAGGCCTACGCGGCCTGATGCCCGGCCTCGCAAACGCCCCTCCGGCGGGTGGTGTGAGGGTGGGGTCTTCGCCCGCAGCTTGCGAGGACGAAGGCCCCACCCTCGCGACAGGACCCGCCGGCTTGGCGGTTGGACGTGCGGCGGTTCTCGCATCCTTCGTAGCCCTGCTCCTTCACACGCTCGCCTATGCCGGGTTTTTTGAGGATCCGATTACGTGGGTCCTCCTGGCAGTCGGGGCTTCGCTGGCCGCGGTCCGAGACTCGACGTAGGGTCGCTCCGTGTCGGGATACCTGCGCCGCCTCGCGACGACCGGAGCCGCCTACACGGCCGCGAGCATCCTCTCGAAGGTCATCGCGGTCGCGTTGCTGCCGCTCTACACGCGCTACCTGAGCCCCGCCGACTACGGCGCCGCAGAGGTGATGTTCGCCGCCATCGTCTCGGCCAGCATCGCCGTCCGGCTGGGCCTGATCGAGGCCGTGCTGCGCTTCTACTACCGCGACGACGAGGACCCCGACCAGGTCGTCGCCAGCACCTTCGCCGGCCTCTTCTGGTTCGCGACGATCGGCGCGCTCATCGCCCTGCCGTTCGCCGAGCCGATCTCCGAACTACTGCTCGACCGTCCCGCCGCCGACCTGGCGCGGATCTCGATCGCCGGCCTCTGGGTGCTGACGATGTACGAGTTCCTGCTGACGCTGTTCCGGCTCGAGGAGCGGGCGCGGGCGTTCTTCGTCACCACCATCCTCAACGTGCTCGCCTCGATCGGCCTCACCGTCGTTCTCGTGGTCGGGGCCGACGAGGGCGCCCGCGGGCTCCTGCTCGGCAGCTACGCGACCGGTGCGGCATTCGTGCTCGGGCTGATCGCGCTGCAGTTCCGCCGGCTCAGCCTGCGCTTGGATCGCGGCCTGCTGCGCCGGCTGCTGCGGTTCGGGCTGCCGACGATGCCGGCCGAGGCCTCCCTCTACCTGCTCAACTTCGTCGACCGGCTGATCATCGTCCGCACCGTCGGCCTCGCCGAGGCCGGCCTCTACTCGCTGGCGGTCAAGTTCGCCCAGGCGGTGAACGTCCTGGTCCGCGGCTTCCAGCTCGCCTGGCCACCGCTCGCCTACTCGATCCGGGACGACGACGAGGCCCGCAACGCCTACGCGACCGTCGTCACCCTGTTCGTGGCCGGCTGCGCGTTCGTCGTCACCGGGATGTGGATCTTCTCGCGCTGGATCGTGCGGGCGCTGGCAGCCCCGGAGTTCTTCGACTCCTACGAAGCCGTCGGGCTGATCTCCACCGCGGTCACCCTCTATGCCCTCTACCTGGTGCTGGTGGTGATCCTCGGGAGGACCGGCCGCACCGAGTTCAACTTCCCCGCCGCGATCGGCGCCCTCGTCTCCAACGTCGCCCTCAACCTGATCCTGGTCCCGCCGCTGGGGATCGTCGGCGCGGGCCTCGCCCTGGTCGCCTCCTACATGGTCGTGCTGGTGCTGATGTACGGGTTCACCCAGCGCCTCTTCCGGGTCCCCTACGAGTGGGGCCGCCTGGCCCGGGTGACGCTGACGGTAGCGGTGCTGGTCGGCGCGGCCGAGCTGCTGATGCCGACCTCCGGCCTTGCCGGCTTCCTCGGCCGCGGTGCCCTCCTCGCCGCCTACCCACTCGCCCTCTTCGCGACCGGCTTCTTCACCCCGGCCGAGCGGGCCCTGCTCGGCCGCCTCCGCCACCCCGGCGCGCTGGTCGCGAGCATCGCCTCCCTCCGCGCCCAGCCCAGCGCGGTCGACGGCCAGGTCCCCGAGGTCTACGAGGCCGAGCGAATGGACGAGGACGCCAGACCCTAGGCGCCGGCCCGATCGCGGAGCGATTCGCCCCGCCCCGGCAGCAGCGCCTGGCGGGCGTGGGCCCAGTAGACCGAAGCCGGCTGCTTCGGGATGAAGCTGGCGGCAATCGCTCGCACGGCGTAGGCCCAGGCGGTGAGGACGCGCACGGCCAAGGCGGCGACGCGGCCGTGGTGCTTGCGCATGTAGAGGTCGCGGTTGCGGTGGAACTCGACGATTCGCGGCAGGCCCTTGGCGAGGTCGGTGGAGAGCTGGTCGTGGTGGACGGCCTTGGCGGCGGGGACGAAGAGCGAGTGCCAGCCCGCATCGGCGAGCCGCCTGGCGAAGTCGCACTCGTCGTAGTAGACGAAGAAGTCGGGGTCCATGTAGCCGACCTCCGCGGCGGCCTCGCGGCGCACCAGAAGCGCGCTCGACTGCGCCCAGTCGACCTGGCGGGCCTCCTCGCCCCTGCTCTGGACGGTGAGCCGGCGGTGCAGGAAGAGCGCCCCCGCCGCGGCGGTCGCGACGCCGGGGAAGCGCCAGGCGCAGGGAACCGGCCGGCTGTCGGAGGCGAGCAGCCGCGCCCCGGCGGCCGCGGCCGCCGGGTCGGCGTCGAGCGCCCCGACCAGCGCCGCCGCCGCGCCGGGCCGCAGCTCGGAGTCCTCGTTCAGCAGCAGGCAATAGCGGCCGTTTGCCTCCCGCATCAGCGTCGAGTCGTTCGCTGCCTTGCCGGTGCGCCGCTCCAGCGCGATCAGCCGGATATCGCCCCCCAGTGCCCTGACCGCCTCGGCCGAGCCGTCCTCCGAGGCGTTGTCGAGGACCAGGACCTCGCGCTCCACACCGGCCGGGTGGGTGCGCTCGATCGCGGCCAGGCAGGCGAGCAGCAGCTCGCGGCCGTTCGTGTTCACGACGCAGTAGGAGAGCGTGGGCGCCAGGCAGGTCACGATAATCCTGTCCGCCCGGGAAATACCGTCCGCCCAGGAAATGCTGCGCGAACGGAAGACGCCCTAGACGCCCGATATGAAAGTCCAGCTCGTCGACCCGTCGGCCTTCACGCCGCCCTACGACCGCGCTCTCGCCGCGGCGCTGGCCCGCGCCGGCACCGAGGTCGAGCTGCTGACCACCCGCTTCCTCTACGGCCCGGTGCCGCCTCCCGACGGCTATCGGGTGCGGGAGTGCTTCTACCGCCGCAGCGCCGCCCGCGGCCTCGACGCCTCCGCCCGCCGCCCGTTCAAGCTGGCCGAGCACGTCCCCGACATGCTGCGGTTCCGCCGTACCGCCGACGCCGACGTCCTCCACTACCAGTGGCTCACCCTCCCCGGCCTCGACTCCCACCTGCTGCCGCCCCTGCAGCCGCGGGCGATGACCGCCCACTACATCCTGCCGCCGCGGCCCGGTCGCCGTCAGGTCGCCTCCGCCCGCCGTGTCTTCGCACGCATGGACGCGGTCGTCGCGCACTCCGAGCACAGCGCCGCTCGCCTGCGCGACGAGGTCGGCTTAGACCCCGACCGGGTGCGGGTGATCCCCCACGGCGCCTTCGACTACCTGACGGGACTGCCGGAGGAGAAGCCGTTGCCGGTCGAGTTGGAGGGAGCGGAGGGCCCGGTGATCCTCTGCTTCGGACTGCTGCGTCCCTACAAGGGGATCGAGGACCTGCTCGCCGCGTTCCGCCGCATCCGCGGCGCGGAGCTGTGGATCGTCGGCAACCCGCGGATGGACGTCGAGCCGCTACGCCGACTCGCCGAGGAGGCGCCGGGCCGGGTCCGCATCGTCAACCGCTTCGTCGAGGACGCCGAGGTCCCGGCGATCTTCCGCCGCGCCGACGTCGTCGCGCTTCCCTACCTCGACGCCGAGCACTCCGGCGTCCTCTACACCGGCCTCGCCTTCGGCAAGCCGCTGGTGCTGAGCGCGGTCGGCGGCTTCCCCGAGGTCGCCGAGACCGGCGCCGCACGGCTGGTGCCACCGGGAGACGTCAATGCCCTTGCCGCTGTCCTGGAGGACCTCATCACAGACGAGACCGCCCGCGCGGAGCTGGCCGCGGCTGCCAGCCGCGCCGCCGCCGGTCCCTACTCCTGGGACGAGGCTGCCCGCCGCACCCTCGAGCTCTACCGCGACCTGATCGAGGCCCGCGCGTGAACGCCGCCGCGATCCTCTTCTGGCTCAGCGCCGGCCTGATCGTCTACACGCACCTCGGCTACCCGTTGGTCCTGTGGGTGCTGGTGCGTCTGCGAGGTCGGACTGCGGCGACAGGACCCGCCGCCGGAGCTCCTGCTGTCTCCCTGATTGTCCCCGCCTACGACGAGGAGGAGGTGATCGCCGCCAAGGTCGCAAACGCCCTCGCCCTCGACTACCCGCGGGAGCTGCTGGAGGTGATCGTCGCCTCCGACGGCTCCTCCGACGCGACCGTCGAGCGCGCCCGCGCCGCTGGCGCCGACCTGGTCCTCGAGCTGCCGCCCGGGGGCAAGGTCGCCGCCCTCAACGCGGGGGTCGAGCGGGCGAGCGGCGAGCTGCTCGCCTTCTCCGACGCCAACAGCGTCTGGGCGCCGGATGCCCTCTCCCGCCTCGTCGAGCCCTTCGCCGACCCCTCGGTCGGCTACGTCTGCGGCCAGGTCCGCTTCACCGACGCCGGCGGCGGCAACCTCGAGGGTGCCTACTGGCGCTACGAGATGGCGGTTCGGGAGATGGAGTCCGCCCTCGGTGGCGTCACCGCCGGCAACGGCGCCATCTACGCGGTCCGCCGCGACGCCTACGTCCCGCTGGCCGCGTCCGGCAGCCACGACCTCAGCTTCCCCTTCGAGCTGGCGAAGCGGGGTTTGCGCTCGCTCTACGCACCGTGGGCGCGAGCCGAGGAGAAGATGGTCCCGACCCTGGAGGGGGAGTTCGCCCGCAAGCGGCGGATGATGGTCGGGCTCTGGGACATCGTCGTCGGCGAAGGGATGCTCAAGCCGCGCGGCTACTCGCCGCTGTTCGCCTTCGAGCTGGTCTCGCACCGGCTGCTGCGCTACCTCAGCCCCTTCCTGCACGCGATCGCGCTGCTTGCCAACGCCGTCCTGCTCGGCGACGGCTGGGTCTACACCGTCACCTTCGCGGCCCAGCTGGCGCTGATCGCCGCCGCCCTGCTCGGACGAGCCCTGCCCTTCGCTCCGCTTCGCGTCGCCCGCTACTACGTGATGACCACCGCCTCGATCGCGGCGGGGCTCTGGGACCGCTGGCGCCGCGGTGCCCCGGGTCGGTGGGAGAAGGCGGAGGGAACCCGCTGATGCCCCGCGCCGCCGACCTCCTCATCGCCGCCCTCGCCCTGGTCGTGCTCTCGCCGTTCCTGCTCGTCGCCGCGATCGCGATCAAGCTCGGCAGCCCCGGGCCGGTCCTCTACCGCCAGCGCCGCGTCGGGCTCGGCGGCCGCGAGTTCGAGATGCTGAAGCTGCGGACGATGGTGCGCGGCTCCGACCCGGTCGGGGTCGGGACGGTCGTCGCCCGCGACGATCCCAGGGTCACGCGGGCCGGACGATTCCTGCGCCGCACCTCCCTCGACGAGGTTCCGAACCTGGTCAACGTCCTCCGCGGCGAGATGGCGATCGTCGGCCCCCGCCCGACCATCCCGGCCCAAGTCGACGACTACACGCCGCGCCAGCGCCGCCGCCACGAGGTCCTGCCGGGGATCACCGGCTGGGCCCAGGTCCAGGGCCGCGCCGGCATCCCCTGGGAGCAGCGGATCGAGCTCGACGTCTGGTACGTCGAGCACCGTACCGCCGCCCTTGACGCCCGCATCCTCATCCGCACCGCCTGGCTCGTCCTCACCGGCCAGGGTCTCGCTCCGGACTGAGCATCCCCCTGCCGACGGGCCAATTTCCCTCTATATACGTGGGTTTTCGGCCCGTCGGCACTGGGATAGGGTTCGCGGCGTGACGGATCGGCCACAGGTGAGCTTGCGGCGGTTCGAGCCGGGGGACGCGGCGGCGGTGCACCGCTGGTTCAACAATCCCGAGGCGACGAAGACGCTGATGGAGCAGCGCGACGGCTTCTCGATCGAGCAGGCCGAGGGCTGGACCGCCCGGGCGATGGACGATTCCGGCGAGGACCGCAAGTTCGCGATCGTCGTCGAGGGATACGACCAGCCGGTCGGCTTCACCGCCCTCTACGGCCTCTTCCGCCAGACCGCGCCCGAGCTGGGTGCGCTGATCGGGGACGACGTGCGCGGCAAGGGCGTCGGCGCGCGGGCCGAGGCGCTGACGATCGCCAAGGCCTTCGACGAGTACGGGGCCCACCGCGTCTACGGCCGCATCCCGGCGCGAAACGAGGTCGCCAAGAAGACCGTGGCGAGCCTCGGCTGGAAGCACGAGGGGACGATGCGCGCGCACCTGCGGCGCGAGGGCGCACCGGCCGACGACTGCGAGGTCTGGGGCGTGCTCCCCGACGAGTTCCGGGCCGCCGCGGCGGGCCTGCTCGGGTGAGCTCGCCACTAGCCAAGGCCGAGCTGATCGAGGACCGCGGCGCAGCCGCGGCCGGCGAGGACTTCTTCCGCTCCCGGCCGTTCCTCGACGCCGAGGGCGTCACCCACACGCTGCGGATCGAGGCCGAGGAAGAGGTCCTCGTGGCCCCGCTGATCGTCCGCCAGATCGGCGATGGCCCCGAGCGCGACGCGATCTCCCCCTACGGCTACCCCGGGCTGGTCCCCACGCAGCACGAACGCACTTCCTCCCGCCCTGCGGGACAAAGTGCGTTCGCACCGGACGCGCCGCTCGATCTCTCTGCCACCGGCCTGGTCAGCGTCTTCCTCCGTCATCGCCTCGGCTCGCCCCCGCTCGCCGACGTCACCGAGCGCAACGTGGTTCAGATCGCCGACCCCGCGCTGGAGCCGAAGAGCCGCCCCACCGACCGGCGCCAGGTCCGCCGCAATCTCGAAGCCGGCTACGAGCTGGAGCTGGTCCCGGGGCCCGCCACGTCCCCCGCCCAGCGAACCGGCTTCCTCGACCTCTACGAGCAGACGATGCGCCGCGCCGACGCCGCCGAGCACTACTTCTTCGGCGCCGCCTACTTCGACCGCGTCCTCGAGGCGGACCGCACCTGGCTCGCCCTCGCCCGGGCTCCCGGCGGCGCGCTCGCCGCCGCGTCGCTCGCCGCGGTCAGCGACGGCTACCTCCATTACTACCTCAGCGGCAGCGCCGACTCCCACCTGCGCGACTCGCCGATGAAGAACGTCGTCGCCCGCCTGGTCGAGCACTCCGCCGACCTCGGCCTCCCCCTCAACCTCGGCGGCGGCATCGCCCGCGGCGACGCCCTCGAGGAGTTCAAGCGCGGTTTCGCCAACCGCGAGCAGCCCTGGCACACCTCCGAGCTGATCTGCGATTCCGAGAGGTACGAGCGTCTAAGCGCCGGCCGCGATTCCGCCGGCTTCTTCCCGGCCTACCGCGCTTAGCGCTCCCTATTCCGCCGGTTCAGCCGGCGTCGGCCCGGTGAATTTGAAATACGTCGGTCGCTCGCCGCCGAACTTGCCCCAGGTCGCCTTGCCGAAGGCGCGGATCGCGTCGAGGGTTATCGCGCCCTCGTAGTAGGGGCAGCCGAGGAGGTTGGTCCAGGTGGTCGCGGCGACCTCGTAGGGCATGTTTTCGTTCGGGAAGAGCAGCGTCGCCCCGTACATCGTGTCGTAGAGGCCCTTCAGGGAAAGCTGGAAATCCTCGAACAGCTCCGGCGAGTACTGGATCGCCATCCGGCCGTGCTCGAGCGAGTGCACGAAGTCGATTTCCACCGGGGTTTCCGAGTAGGCGCCGTCGGCCTGCTGGTAGGGCGGATCGACGTGGGGGCCGGAGGTCGGCGGGTTGGTCCGGTAGTTCGGCGTCGGAGAGCCGGGCGGGATGTGCTGGTGCCCCTCGTCGGGGAGCCGCAGGCGCAACTCGCAGCCGGCCTGCTCGGCGGCGGCGGCGAGGTCGGCGACCTTCACCGGCGGGGGCGGCGTCCCCGCCCGGTCGTCGGGCGTTACGCCGTTAGTCGAGCCGTAGCTGAGGTTCGGGTTGATGTGGGCGTCGCCCCCGGCGGCGTCACTCTCCCCGCCACCGGCCACGACGATCACCGCCACCGCGGCAGCCAACACCACCGCCGCGGCAACCGAGTAGCCGCCGATCAGCCGGTTGCGCGAGCGCGATTCGGCCTGCTCGGCCTCGATCCGCTCCTGGCGCAGCTTCTCCCTCTCGTCCCCCTGGTCGGCCATCTGTGGCCGGGCAGCTTAGACAGCTTCTACTCGGCGCTGCCGGCCAGGGTGCCGGCCGACCCGCGAACCCGCTCCCAGGGCCGAGAGGCGCGCAGCGCCCCGAGCACCGCCCGCGTCGCGGGGGCGCGGTTGAGCGCGTAGAAGTGGATCCCGGGGGCGCCGCCGATCAGCAGCTCGGCGCACTGCTGGGAGGCGTAGGCGACGCCGAGCTCGAACTCACGGTCCGGGTCCGCTCCCGCGGCCGCGAAGGCCGCTTCGAGGGGCGCGGGGATCGAGGCGTCGCACAGCTCGCAGATCCGCTTCGTCTGGGCGAAGCTGGCGACCGGGATCACCCCGGCGACGATCGGCACCTCGATCCCCTGCGCCCTCACCGCGCGGACGAAGTCAAAGTAGACCTGGTTGTCGAAGAAGAGCTGGGTGATCAGGAAGCGGGCGCCGGCGTCGACCTTCGTCTTCAGGTAGGCGAGGTCGGTCTCGAGGTCCGGTGCCTCGGGGTGGACCTCGGGGAAACAGGCGCCGCCGATCGAGAAGTCCCACCCCGAGCCGATGAACGCCGCCAGCTCGGCCGCGCTGGCCAGCCCGCCCTCGGGCTGGACGAAGTCCTCCTGCCCGCGCGGCGGGTCCCCGCGCAGCGCGAAGACGTTCTCGATCCCCGCCGCCGCGATCCGGTCCAGGGTCGTCGCCAGGCCCTCGGTCGTCTCCCCGACGCAGCTCAGGTGGGCCATCGTCTCGAACCCGTGGTCGTCCTTCAGCGCCGTCGTGATCTCCACGGTGCCGTCGCGGGTCGACCCGCCGGCCCCGTAGGTGACCGAGACGAAGTCCGGCTCCAGCGGTGCCAGCTCCCGCGCCGTCGCGTAGAGCTGCTCCGTGGCCTCTTCGGTCTTCGGCGGGAAGAACTCCACCGAGAAGGTGGGCCGCCGCGCCGCGATGATCTCGTCGATTCGCATCCGGGGAGCGTAGCCGCCCCCTACGCTTCGCTGCGGCCCACCCGCGCCTACATCGGTACGCGGACGGGCGCCGCGGCTCGATCCGCTTCCTTTCCTGCGGACTTTGCGGGAACGCCTCCACGCGACCCCTGGCGCACCCGTGGGGAAGGCGCTAAGTTCAAATCTGCGACCGGGAGAGACCGGGCACCGCGGAAGCCAAGCGGAAGAAGGTCTCGAAGGTGGTGTTACGAGCTTCTAAGCGCGAAGGCTACGCGCGAGGCAGGCCACGAGCACCATCGCCGGTCGTTTTTTCGTGGGGCGGTCCTGGCGGCGCCCGATCCCCGGCCGAGCCGTCCGACCGCCCGCCTAGCTTTGGCGGCGGCCCTGGGAGACCTGCCCTTCCCGCGGCCGGCGACCGGGGCGCACGCATCGGGAGTCGGGCGTCGATGGCGAACCCCGTGAGCCTCGCCGCGACTAGCCCGCCCGCTCCTACCCGCCCGCCCGAGTCTCGCTCGCCGCGCGGAACTTCACTTCCAGACATTCGTCCGGTGGCAGTTGCGGATGAGGTGGAGCAACCTAGGATTTGCGCCGCAGACTTCGACTATTCGCAGCCAATCCTCGAGCCAGGGAGACGCACCCGATGGAGATCGCCTTTTACGACCGCGAGCAGGGCCGGAATTGGAAGACGGCGCTCGCCATGCTGGCTGCGACGGCTGCACTGATCGGATGCGCCCAGCTGCTGGCGCCCAGCTCCGCTGCAGCCATGGACGACCAGAACAACGGGTCGGGGTGCCAGCCCGGATTCGGCTTCATGCCGCCGGGCATGGGCTTGGACGACAACGGAAATTTCTGCACGATGGAGGACTCGGGAGGAGGGGAAGCAGGCTCCGGTGGCGGCAGCGGCGGAGACTCCTCCGGCGGCAGCTCTGAGGGTCCCGACCGCTTTCACACCGGCGACCCCTGCCTGGACTACGGACTTTGCGACGACGACGGATTCGAGAACGGCGACGACTACTACGACGATCTCGACGACTGCGCGTACGGCGGCGCCTGCGGGGGTGACTCGGACAAAGGCTCGAATCCGAAAGGCGGCTGGGACGCCTCCGACGATGAGGAGGCCGACGCCGCCGACGAGGTGCTGGGCAAAAAACCGCCCGCGGGTACGCTTCAAGGGCCAGGCGGGCAGCCGGTGCGCCCCTGCGACAACCTCTTTCGCGCCTTCGCAAGCGCGAAAAAGGGTCCAGAGGAGGACGCAGCGCTGCAAAGACTCAGGGAATGCCTGCGGGAGCATCAAAACGATGGGATCACCGCTCGCATCGAGACCCGGAAGGGCAAGAAGAAGTCCGCAAAGCGCCGCTCCCGCACCAGCCGGCGCTGAAGCCGGGACGGCGACTCGGCATACGTCGCTGAGCTCGCCGGCCTGTGCGAGGATGGCGGCGATGAGCGGGGAAGTTCGCTACGAGCGCGTCGGCGCGGCCGCGGTCCTGACGATCGACCGGCCCGAGCGTCGCAACGCGGTCGACAGCGCCGCCGCGGAGGCGTTCCGCCAGGGCCTGCGCGACTTCGAAGCCGACGACGGCGCGCGCGTCTTCGTCCTCACCGGCGCCGGCGGCGTCGCCTTCTGCGCCGGGGCCGACCTGAAGGCGATGGACCTCGACGTCAACCACGAGGCCGGTCCTATGGGCCCCACCCGCCTCACCCCGTCGAAGCCGGCGATCGCCGCGATCGACGGCTGGTGCCTGGCGGGCGGGGTCGAGCTGGCGCTCTGGTGCGACATGCGCATCGCAACCCCCAGCTCCACCTTCGGCCTCTTCGAGCGCCGCTGGGGCGTTCCCCTCCTCGACGGCGGCACCCAGCGGCTGCCCCGCGTGGTCGGCATGGGACGGGCACTGGAGCTGATCCTCACCGGCCGCCGGGTAGAGGCGGAGGAGGCGCACCGGATCGGGCTCGTCAACGAGATCGTCGAGCCCGGCAAGCACCTGGAGCGAGCGCTGGAGCTGGCCGAGATCATCGCTGCCTTCCCGCAGGAGACGATGCTCGCCGACCGCCGCGGCGCGATCGAGGGCGCCGGGCTGCCGCTCGCCGAGGGCCTGGCCCTGGAGCACCGCCTCGGCCGCGAGGTGCTGGAGGTGGCGGTGCGGGGAGCGGCGCGGTTCGCCGGCGGCGAGGGCCGCCACGGCGCCGGCGTCTGAGGGCCTGCCCCTAAGCCCCGACCCGGCTCAGGACTCGGCTGAGAGCCGGCGCATTTCGTCCTCGGCGGCCTCGGCGCCGAGGTAGGGCATCAGCACCGCGAAGGTCAGCTCGGGGATCAGCCGCGTCAGCTCCGGTCCGCGGCCGGCGCGGACCTCGTCGAAGATCAGCGACATCGCGCCGCCGATCGCGAAGCCGGCCGTGTCCTCCGGCAGGTCCTTGCCCTGTGGCGAGAGCGCCCGCCCTTCCTCGAGGAAGGGCACGAAGCGGTTGAGGTTGGCCCGGTAGCGGACCCGCGCCTCCTCGCCGACGGCGGTCACCTCGACCATCGTCATCCGGGCGATGTCCGACTCCGCCGCGAGCAGCTCGACCATCGCGCTCAGAGCGGCCACGACCCGGTCGGGCCAGGGCTCCCCCGCGACGCTCTCGAAGGCCGCGGTGACGTGTGCGACGAGGACGTCGGAGACCGCGTCGTAGGCCTCCAGGAAGCAGGTTTCCTTATCGCCGAAGGTGGTGTGAAAAGCCTCCCGGGTGACCCCGGCGGCATTGACGACGTCATCCACCGAGGCCGCCTGGTACCCCTTGCCCGCCGCGACGCGCACCATCGCCTCGAGCATCCGCTCGCGCTCGGAGCGGACCGCGTACGCCCTCGGCAACTCGGGACTGAAGCCGGGTGCGGACCTACCCGGTGCCGTTGACGAACCCATCTAGAAGCAGGGTACGGCAGGGCACGCGCGGCGCGCAACCCCTCGGCCGATCCCGCGCTTCCCCGGCTTCAGGACGCCACGGATCGCAGCTCGCCGGCCGCCGCCTCCGGTCCGAAGTAGGGCAGCACGGCCACGTACATCAACTCGGGGAGGAGCTGCTTGAAGCCACTGTCGCGACGGCTCGCGAGGCGGGAGTGGAGCACCGCGACGATCCCGGCGACGACCGCTTCGGAGGCGATCGCCGGAGCCTCCTTCGATCCCTCCTCGCGCCGCGCCCGGTCCAGGTAGCGGGCGGCTCGGCGCATCGCCACGGCCCGCTTCTCGCGCGCCGGCGGGCCGGCCGGGTGGACCTCGACGATCAGGGCGCGGCCGACGTTCGGCTCGGCATCGAGGAGGTCGAGCAGCGCCTGCAGTCCCGATCGGAGTTGTGCCGGCCAGTCCCGCTCGCCGCGTGCCGCGGCTCGCATCAGCTCTTCGACGCGGGCGACGCCGGCGTCGAGGGCCTGCAGGTAGCAGTCCGCCTTGTCCTCGAAATCGTCGTAGAACGCCTGCCGGTAGAGGCCGGTGCGGCCCAGCACCGAGCGCACCGAGGTCGCCTCATAGCCGTCCGCCCCGACAGCCTCGAGCATTCCGTCCAGGATCCGTTGACGCTTTGATCGGGTCAGGGTCCCGCGCCCTTCGAGTTCGATCAGGGGAACAACTTGTCTGCCTTCGGGTACCTTATCGGTATCCCACGTCACAGGGCGCTTGGAAAGCACCATGGTTCAGGTACCCTGACGTTCGTGGTGCAACGCGCGTCGACGATGCGACCTCCCCCGGGTCGCCAGCCTCTCTCGAAGGAGTTCATCAGCAAGCACCAGCGGGCGCGGATCATCGCCGCCCTCGCCGAGGAGACCGCCGCGCGCGGGTACGGCTCGGTCACCGTCGCCGACATCGTCGGCCGGGCCGGCATCGCCCGCAACACCTTCTACGACAACTTCTCCTCCAAGGAGGACTGCTTCCTCGCCGCCCAGCAGTACGCGGTGGATACCGCGCTCGGTCGGGTCCTAGAGGTGGCGACCGAGGTCGAGAGCTGGCCGAAGCGAGTCAACGCGGGCCTGGCGGCCTTCCTGCGCTACGTGGCCAGCGAGCCCGCACTGGCGAGGACCTGCATGGTCGAGGCGCTCTCCGCCGGCCCGGCGTCGGTCGAGCGCTACGAGCAGTCGTTGCAGGCCTTCGTGCCCCTCTTCCGCGTCGGCCGCACCGTTTCCCGCCACGGCGACCAGCTCCCGGACACTCTCGAGGAGACGATCATCGGCGGCATCTTCTGGGTTATCTACCACCGCCTCACGGTCGGCGAGACCGAGCGGATCGAGGAGCTGCTCCCGGAACTGGTCGAGTTCGCCCTCACCCCCTATCTGGGCGCCGAGGCGGCGAAACGAGCCGCTTCGGAGTAGTCCGACCCCCCCGACCGAGTGGAATTCTCGTCCGGACGAACGTCCAAGACATTGGGCCGACATCATCGGACCGCTATCGTCGCCCCCATGGCACTGGATCCCGCCAACACCTCCGTCGAGCCGGCCCACGACTATCCCCCCGAGCTCTCCCGCCTTCCTCCCGGCCGGCACGGGCTGCCGCGGGAGTTCGTCGTCCACAACCAGCGCGAGCGGTTGATCGCCGGGCTCGCCGAGGCGGTTGCCGAAAACGGCTACAGCGGCACCACGATCGCCCACATCACCCGCCACGCCGCGGTCTCACGGCGCACCTTCTACGAGCACTTCTCCAGCAAGGACGAGTGCTTCGTCGCCGCCTACGACACGGTGATGGCGGAACTGCGCGAGCGCGTCGCCGAGGCCTTCGACAAGGAGGAGGAGTGGCCACGGGCAGTGCGGGCCGGGATCGGGGCGATGCTGGAATTCCTCGCCGCCGAGCCGAACCTCGCCCGCCTCAGCATGGTCGAGGCGCTGGTCGCCGGCCCGGTCGTGGTCGAGCGCTACGACGCCGCCATCCAGAGCCTCGTCCCCTACTTCCGGGCCGGCCGCGAGGGCTGCTCGCCCGAGGTCCTATCCCGCCTTTCGCCGACCACCGAGGAGGCCCTGGTCGGCGGCATGGTCTCGCTGATCTCGCGCCGCATCTTCGCCGGGCGGACAGAGGAGCTCGAGGCCCTGCTGCCGGACCTGGTCGAGTTCACACTGACCCCCTACCTCGGCAGCGCCGAGGCCGCGAAGGTCGCTCGCGAGGGCTAGCGCCGCACCGTCCGGCCTACGCGGCTGGCGCCAGCGAGAACTCGACCCAGAGCGGGAAGTGGTCGGAGATGTGCCAGGACTTCTCGGTCGAGGTCATCCCGGTCAGCAGGTGGTCGGTCCAGTCGAAGCTGTCGGCGTGCCCGACGCCCTCGTAGCCGAGCGTCAGCTGTGCGGCGCCCTTCTCCGTGAACCAGGCGATCTGGTCGTAGAAGTGGCGGTCGTCTTCGGTGTCGAAGATCGTCCGCGGCTGCGTTTTCAGCTCGGCTGGCGGCTGTAGGCCGGTCGAGGTCAGGGCCTCGTAGTTGGGGTCGCCTTCGCGGTCGACGTTGAGGTCGCCGAGGACGATCAGGTTCTGGTTGTAGTCCTCCGAGGTCCGCTTCGCCCAGCTGGCCAGCCACTCTGCGATCGCCCGCAGCTCCCCGGTGCGGTCGTCGGCGTCCTTGCCGTAGATCACGTGCAGGGTGGTGAGGATGAAGGTCTGCGACCCGGCGAGGAAGCTGACCGCGTAGGGGGTGCGGACGAACTGCTCGCGCAGCGCCCCCTCGGCGATCTCGCCTTTTTGCAGCCATTCGTCGGGCACGACCAGCTCGGCGGCCAGCCCGGACGCCTGGGCGCGGCGGGTGTCGAAGACGAAGGCCAGCCGCTCGCCGTTGCCGGCCGGCGGCGGGTTGACATCGGTGAGGATCAACCCCCACTCCGGGCCCAGCGCCTTCAGCATGTGGCGCAGCGCCTTCAGGTTGGCCCTCGACTCTTGGATCGCGA
Source organism: uncultured Solirubrobacterales bacterium (assembly GCA_963799835.1). GTDB lineage: Bacteria > Actinomycetota > Thermoleophilia > Solirubrobacterales > 70-9 > VAYN01. The sequence continues at coordinate 946,879 of CAWCYE010000002.1, read as the reverse complement.
CGACGTCGAAGCGGGAGACGATCTCGGCGATTGCCAGGACGTCGGCCATGTTGCGCTTCGGCGAGTCTTTCTCGCCCCGTTTCCAGGTTTCGCTCATGTCGCCGAAGGCGCGGATGTTCCAGGTCCCGACGAGCACGTTCTTGCCCATCTTCTTGGCGGGGACCTTGGCGTCGAGCGCTTTGCGCAATGCGGTGAGTTCCGCCTCGACCGCCGCCGGCACCGGTCCCAGGATCTCGGGCAGCCCGTCCTCGGTCGCAAGGGTCGGCATGGCGCGCAGAGTGGCACTCCGATCGCCATCGCGCAACTAGTTCTGAGTAAACACCGCGGTACGTAAAGGGCACCGCAGGTTGCGCGCAAAAGCTGGGGCCGATCGGAAATTCGCCTTGACTTTGCCCGGGGCGATATACGAACATATGTTCGTATGGAGATCGCTTGCGCCATCGACTGTCGCTCGTGGTCTCCATCGCGCTCGGGTCGTTCCGGGGGGCTCCGGCCCGGGCGCGTCAGTCTTTCCGATCCGGTTGCCGCCGCCGAGGCGACGGAGGCGATGGTCAGGGCGCTGGAGGCGATCGGCGCCGCGGTCGAGTCCGAGCGCTCGGGTGAGGCCTTCTTCGCGGTCGACGGGCTGCGCGGCCTCCACGGGGGCGAGAGCGCGGGCGTCCTCGCCGCCGTGCGGGCGGCGGTGGAGGAGGCGCTGGGAGGGCCGGCGGAGATCGCGACCGGACGGACGCGCTTCGCTGCCTTCGTCGCCGCGGGCGGCTGGCGCCGCCCGGTCCCGGTCGCCGCTCTGAGGACCAGGCTCGAGGTCCCCGAGCGCGAGGCCGAGGACTTCGTCGGTGCTCTGGAGCGGTTGGGGATCGGGACGCTGCGGGCACTCGCCCGTCTCTCGCCGGACCAGGTGGCCGACCGCTTCGGCCCGACCGGGCTGCGGGCGCTGCGGCTCTGCCGCGGCGAGGAGGAGCCGCTGCGGCCGCGCACCCCCCACGAGGAGCTGGCGGAGCAGATCGATCTGCCGGAGGGGACCGCGGGGCGCCAGCTCGATCGCGCTCTGGAGTTGCTCGTCGACCGCCTTCTCGCGGCGCCCCAGCGGCGCGGCCGGACCCTGCTCGCCCTTCGCCTCGGTGCCCTGCTCAGCGGCGGTGGCAGCTGGAGCGTCGAGCAGGGGCTGGGACGGCCGAGCGCCTCGGCCAGGGTCCTGCGGGACCTGCTCGCCCCCCGCCTCGGGGACCTGCCCGGTCCGGCGGAGGCGCTGCGGCTGCGGGCGCTCGGCTTCGGGCCCCCGGTCGGCGACCAGATGGAGCTGTCGGTCGGCGGCTCCGAGCCCCGGCGCCGCCGTCTCGGCGAGGCGGTTCGGCAGGTCCGCACGGCCCAGGGCCCCGAAGCGCTGCTGAGGGTCCTCCCCGTCGACTCCACCTCGCGGGTGCCGGAGCGCTGGGGAATGCTGACGCCCTTCCCGGAGCTATGACCCCGGGGCTTCGCCGTCTCTACGCGCCCAGGCCGGTGACGGTGCGGGTCGGCCCTGACGGCACACCGCTGGCAGTCGATGGCGTCGCCGTCGACTCGGTCCGCGAGGCGTGGCAGGTGGAAGATCGCTGGTGGACGCCGGAACAGCTCCGCCGCCGCTACTTCGAGTTGGCCTTGGCGGACGGCCGGGTGCTCGTCGTCTTCCACTGCGTTCTCACCAAGAGCTGGTATCGGCAGAGAGCCTGAGGCGCGCTCCATGCCTGCCGCCCCATATGTAGAGCTGCACGCCCACTCGGCCTTCTCCTTCCTCGACGGCGCCTCGACCCCGCTGGAGCTGGCGGCCGCGGCGAACGCGGCGGGTTATTCCGCCCTTGCCCTCACCGACCACGACGGGGTGTGGGGGTCGCGGGAGTTTGCGGAGGCGTGCAGGGAGCTTGAGGTACGGGCGATTACGGGAGCTGAGTTGACTGTGCGGACAGGGCCGCGGGTCCTGTCACGGAATGGGACGGACCAGTCCTGCGGTGCAGTTGCTCCTCGGACTGGTCCGTCCCATTCCGCGCCACCCCCGGCCATGTTCGTCCATCTGACTCTGCTGGCCGAAGACGCAACCGGGTACCGCAACCTCTGTCGCTTGCTGACTGCTGCGCACTCCCACACGCGCAGCAACACCGGCCGCACCGCGGAACAGCCGTGGGCCACCCTTGAGCAGGTGGAGGAGCATGTGGAGGGGCTGGTCTGTCTCTCAGGCTGCGCTCGCGATGGGGCGCTGGCGGGAGCTTGGGAGCGGGACGACACGGCGGCCGGTGAGCAACTCGGCCGTCGGCTCCTTGCTGCCTTTGGCCGTGAGCGGTTCCGGGTCGAGCTGCAGCGGCCGTATTGGCGCCACGACCGGGCTCGGAACAGGTGGCTTTGCCTGCTCGCCTCCCGCCTCGGCGTCCCCTGCGTCGCGACCGGGAACGTCCATGCCCACAGCCTTCGCCGGGCGCGCCTGCAGGACGCCCTCGTCGCGGTCGGCCTCGGCGAGACCCTGGAGGAGTCGGAGCCGAGCCGCCGCGGCAACCGCAGCTCGGCGCTGGTCTCACCCGAGGAGATGGCGGCTCGCTTCGCCGAGCACCCCGAGGCGGTCGCGGAGACCGTTCGCCTGGGAGAGCGCCTCCGGTTCGACCTCACCACCGAGCTCGGCTACCGCTACCCCGAGCAGGACGACGCCGACCGCAAGCTGGCCGAGCTCTGCGGGCATCGCCTCGCCGAGCGCTACGGCGGCGATCGCCGCCGCGGCGATGCGGAAGGGCGGCTCACCGAAGAGCTGGGGACGATCCGCCACCTCGGCCTCTCCGGCTTCTTCCTCCTCCATCACGAGCTGCTGGAGCTGGCCCGCGACGTCGCGGTCGAGGTGCGCGGTCGCGCCTCGGCCCGCGCGGTGCTGCCGCCCGGCCGCGGCCGCGGCTCCAGCGTCAGCTCGATCGTCTGCTACCTCACCGGCCTCTCCCACATCGACCCCGTCGCGACGAACCTGTTCTCCGGCCGCTTCCTCAACGACGAGGTGGAAGGGTCGATGCCCGACATCGACCTCGACTTCCCCCGCGACATCCGCGAGGTGCTGATCCCGCGCGTGCACCAGGTGTACGGAGCCGATCGCTCGGCCCTGGTCGCGGCCTTTCCCACCTACCGGCCGCGAGGGGTCGTGCGGGACGTCGGCAAAGCCCTGGGCCTGCCGCCGGAGGAGATCGAGAAGGTCGCGGGGACGGTCGGCTTCCACGAGTCCCGGGGGGAAATCGAGCGCGACGTCGTCGCTGCGATCGGCGGCGAGCGCGCCTCCTCGCCCCGCTGGAGGGCGCTGCTCTGGCTCTGCGAGGACGCGATGGGCCTGCCCCGCCACGCCTCCCAGCACTCCGGCGGGATGGTGATCTCGACCGAGCCGCTGATCGACGTCTGCCCGGTCGTGCCGGCGGCGATGGAGGGCCGCCAGATCGTCCAGTGGGACAAGGACTCCTGCTCGGACGCCGGCCTGCTGAAGATCGACCTGCTCGGGCTGGGGATGCTCTCCGCGGTCGAGCGCTGCGTCGAGGAGGTCGAGGCGGCGCGGGGGGAGCGACTCGACCTCTCCCGCCTCAAGCTCGACGATGAGGAGACCTTCGAATCGATTCGCGCCGCCGAGACCACCGGCGTCTTCCAGATCGAGAGCCGGGCGCAGATGCAGATGCTGCCCCGCACCCGGCCGCGCGACATCGACGACCTCACCGTGCAGGTGGCGCTGGTGCGGCCCGGGCCGATCCAGGGCGGCGCCGTCCATCCGTACATAGAGCGCCGCAAGCGCCTGCGCGAGAACCCCCGATACGAGGTCCCCTACGAGCACGAGTCGCTGAAGTCGGTGCTCGGGGAGACTCTCGGCACGATCGTCTACCAGGAGCAGGTGCTGGAGGTGGCGATCACATTCGCCGGCTTCTCCTCCTCGGAGGCGGAGGGCCTGCGCCGGGCGATGAGCCGCAAGCGCTCCCAGCAGGCGATCGACGAGCACCACCAGCGCTTCCTCGTCGGCGCCGTTCGCGAACACGGGGTGACGGTCGAGCTGGCGGAGCGGATCTGGGACAAGATCCAGGGCTTCTCCGGCTTCGGCTTCCCGAAGGCGCACTCGGCCGCCTTCGGCCTGCTCGCCTACCAGTCCGCCTGGCTGCGGGTCCACTACGGCCCCGAGTTCCTCTGCTCCCTGCTGAACGAGCAGCCGATGGGCTTCTACCCGCCCGACTCCCTCGTCCACGAGGCGCAGCGTCGCGGCATCCGCATCGCCCCGCCCGACGCCAACCGCAGCCGTGTCCTCTGCCACGTCGAATCCCCCTTTCGCCATGAGCCCCACCGCCGACGGGCCTCAAACACACCTATATCGAGGGAAATCGGCCCGTCGACACCACTGCGGGGTGGGTTGCAGGTGCGGATCGGGCTGGGATACGTGAAGGGGGTGCGCGGGGAGGAGATGGAGGCGCTGGTGGCCGAGCGGGAGCGCGGCGGTGCGTACGAGGGGGTGGCGGAGCTGGCCTCGCGCTCGGGGGCGGGGCTGAGGAGCCTGGAACGGCTGGCCTGGGCGGGAGCGCTGGACGGGATCCCCGCCGGGGCGGGGAGCGAGCGCCGGCAGGCGCTCTGGCGGGTCGGCGTCACCGCCGCCGGGCACGGGGTCCACGGCGGCACACAGCTGGCGCTGCCGGTCGAGCCGCCCCCGCCCCCGGCGCTGGAGCCGCTCGGGGACTGGGGCAGGCTGATCGCCGACTACCGCTCGACCGGGATGGTCCTCGGCAAGCACCCGATGGCGCTGCTTCGCCCCGGCCTCGACCCGGCGATCTCCCGCAGCACCGACCTGGCGCGGATCGAGGACGGCGCCACGGTCGAGGTCGCCGGCATGGTCGTCGCCCGCCAGCGTCCCGAGACCGCCAAGGGCATCGTCTTCATGCTGCTGGAGGACGAGCGAGGCACCGTCAACCTGATCGTCCCGCCCCGCGTCTACGACCGCCATCGTTCCCTCGTCCGCACCGCCCCCCTCCTGCGCGCCGAGGGTCGCCTCGAGCGCCGCGAAGGCACGACCAACGTCCTCGTCTGCGAGGTCCAGGCGCTGGAGCCCGGCGAGGTCAAGCAGCGCTCCGAGCCGCGAGCGGACCCACCCTCCCGCCGCGAACGCCGCCACCTCGCGGTAGCCGAGCTCCGCACAGTCGCCCCCGCCGGCCACAGCTTCGGCCGCCGGAGATAGAAAACATCGCGCCGAATTAATTGACATATCCCGATCTCACTGGACCATCTCCCGGAAGGTCAAGTCTCGTTATCCGTCAATGCGGAACTAAGGGAGTGAAGGAATGAACGGACGTAGAGCCATTGTCGGCCTCTCGCTGCTTTGCACGCTTGTCTTCTGCGCCATTACGGCGCCGAGCGCTCTGGGGGCGAAAGGCACAACAGCGTATGCATGTACGAAAGTAGCCAAAGAAGCGCAGTTCTCGGATGCACACTGCACCAAAGAAGGATCCGGCGAAGGCTATAAACACGAAGAAATAACCCCTGGTCTGGCGACAAACATCGAAATAACCAACAAAAACACGAAAAACAACACAGCCGAATCGACCCCTGCGGTCTTGAAATTCTTTATCGGGCCCATGGACGGGGAATTCGTCTGCCCGAACGTCAAAGGCGAAGGCACGCTCACTAACAATGCCGGGACTCCGATGAACGTCAGCGGCACAGTCACTGTCACGCTTTCGGAATGCGCCCTCCAAGCGGGAGGAACATTTCCAGGATGCGTGCTCGAAAATTCCACCATCGTCACCAAAGCCTCGGTTTCGAGCTCAGCCGAAGCCATGCAGATCGACTTCAAAGAAGACGATGGACCATTTACGACTTTCAAACTGGCTAAATGCAAATCTGAAGCATTCAACACCGAATACCAAATGACGGGATCGTATTCGGCGATACCCAGTGGTACGACATGGGCAACGACGGTTGAAACCAGCAAACTGAAAAGCGGGGGCCACCAAGCCTCCCTGGTGACTCAGACAACAGTGACGATGTCAGAAGGTGGACCTGGCATCTCAATGACAACAACCGAATCGTAGGCGCGGAATGGTCAGGTAGGTAGCTACAGCCTGACGAAAGGCGCACTGACCCGGACCCTGTGTCCGGGTCAGTGCGTTGGACCGCTACCAGATGACCTCGATCTCGTACCGCCGCAGCGACTCGTCGTCGGAGACGAGCGGCAGCCCCTCGCTCATCGCCTGGGCGACGAGCAGACGGTCGAAGGGATCGCGGTGGTGAAGGGGGAGCGAGGCGACGAGGTCGGCGTGGCGGGGCATGACCGGGAGCAACTCGACGCCCGCGCCCTCGATCTGCGACAGGAGATCCGCCGGGACCTTGAGCTTGCCCAGCCCTCCCTTGATCGCCGCCTCCCAGATCGTGACGGCGCTGACGACCGGCTCGAACTCCTCCGATCCAAGGGCGGCGAGGCCCTTTTCGCTGATGCGACTCATTTCGCTCAGCATCGCCCACAGCACCAGGTGGGTATCGAGCAGGACGTTCAATCGAGCATGCCGAAGCGCTCGGCGATGTCGTCGGGCAGCTCGTCGAAGTCGTCGGCGATCCACCCCCGCCCCTCCCAGACGCCAATCAGCGACGCGAAACCTCCCTTGCGCTCCGGGACCAAACGCACCGCCGGCTCGCCCCGGCGGGTCAGGATGATCTCCTCTCCCGCGAGCGCACGCTCAACGAGCTGGGAGAGGTGCGTCTTGGCTTCATGCATCCCCACGTTCATGCGCCTGACCTTACCAAAGATCTAGCTAGCTACTTAGCTAGATACCTACGATGCTAGCTTCGAGCCATGAAGCGGGTCAACATCTCCGCTCCCGAGTTCGAGTACGACGGCGAGGATCCTGAGGGTTTTCGCGCCGGGATGGCGCGGCTCGGCAAGGCGCTCGGGGCAGAGCGAACCGGGGTCAGCGTCTACGAGATACCGCCGGGTCAGTCGATCTGCCCCTACCACTACGAGCTCGGCGAGGAGGAGTGGCTGCTGGTCCTGGAGGGGACGCCGACGCTGCGCCACCCGGAGGGCTCCGATCGCCTCGACCCCTGGGACGTCGTTCTCTTCCCCCGCGGGCCCGAGGGCGCGCACCGGATCGGGAACGAGACCGAGCAGACCGCCCGGGTGCTGATGTTCTCCGACGTCATCCTCCCCACCGCGACCGTCTACCCCGACAGCGACAAGGTCGGGATCTGGACCGGCGACCCCGAGACCGACCTGGTCGTCCGCCGCCACAGCGGCGTCGAGTACTTCGAGGGCGAGTGACCGCCATCGTCGTACGTTTGGCCGAGGTCCCAGACGGGTATGCTCGATGGCCAGAGCATCAGGTCGACCCACAGCGCGTCCAGTCCGTCTTCAAGCGCTTCGGCCTCCCAGATCGCCTCGACTGAAGTTCGCGAGGCACCGAATAGTCCCAGCCCACGAGGGAGTCTCTACCAGCATGAACTCGACCGAAAACACGGATACCCACACGAACGACAGCAACCGCTGGATCGCCCTCTACGTCCTCTGCGCGGGGATGCTGATGATCGTCCTCGACGCGACGATCGTCAACGTCGCCCTGCCCTCGATCCAGGACGATCTCGGCTTCTCCCAGAACAACCTCGCCTGGGTGATCAACGCCTACATGATCCCCTTCGGCGGCCTGCTGCTGCTCGCCGGCCGGGTCGGCGATCTGGTCGGGCAGCGACGCGTCTTCCTCGCCGGCCTCGCCATCTTCACCGCCGCCTCGCTCGTCTGCGCCGTGTCCCAGAGCCAGGAGATGCTCGTCGGCGCCCGCTTCGTGCAGGGCCTCGGCGGCGCCCTCTCCTCGGCCGTGATCCTGGGGATGATCGTGACCATGTTCCCCGAGCCGGGGAACCAGGCGAAGGCGATCGGCGTCTACGGCTTCGTCGCCTCCGCCGGCGGCTCGATCGGCCTGCTTGCCGGCGGTGTCCTCACCGACGCGATCAGCTGGCACTGGATCTTCCTGATCAACCTGCCGATCGGTATCGCGACCGCCTACCTGGCGCTGCGCTACGTCGAGGGCCGCGAGGGGATCGGCCTGGGCGAGGGAGCCGACTTTCCCGGCGCCGCCCTGCTCACCGTCTCGCTGATGCTCGGCGTGTTCACGATCCTGCAAATCGCCGAGTGGGGCTGGGTCGACACCCGCACGCTCGCCCTCAGCGCCGTCTCCGCGGCATTGCTCGCCGCCTTCATCTACCGCCAGGCGCGGATCGCCAACCCGCTGATGCCGCTGCGCCTCTTCCGCATCCGCAACGTCGCCGGCTCCAACGTCCTGCAGGCGCTGCTGGTCGCCGGGATGTTCGGGATGTTCTTCCTCGGCGCCCTCTACATGCAGCGGGTGCTCGACTACTCGCCGCTCGAGGTCGGGCTGGCCTTCCTGCCGACCACGCTGGTGATGGGGACCCTCTCACTCGGCTATTCGGAAAAGCTGATCATGCGCTTCGGTCCCCGCACGACCCTGATCCCAGGCGTCTGCGCTGTCGCCGTCGCGCTGCTGCTGTTCGCTCGCGCCCCGGTCGACGGCAACTACCTCACCGACCTGCTTCCCCCGCTGCTCCTGATCGGAGCCGGGGTCGGCACCGCGTTCCCGGCGATCATGACCCTGGCCATGTCCGGGGCGACCAAAGCCGATTCCGGCCTCGCCTCCGGCGTCGTCAACACGAGCATGCAGGTTGGCGGGGCGATCGGCCTGGCGCTGCTCGCGACCCTTTCCGATGGGCGCACCCAGTCGCTAATCGACGACGGCGCCTCGCGGGCTTCCGCGCTCACCTCCGGGTACCACCTGGCTTGGCTGATCGGGGCGGGTCTGGCGGCGATCTCGGCGGCGATCGCGATCTTCGTCCTGCGCTCGCCGGCACCGGTCCCCGCCCCGGAGGCGCAGGCCGAGGGCGAGCGCGAACGGGAGCGCGAGCCCGCTTACTCGGAAATTGGTTGAGCAGCCGGATCGCCGTTTACTAGTCTGACCGGCTTGGTCGATCAGAGAGGGAATGGCTTCGCACCGGCCTTCTGATGTGAGGGCAGCGGCGGCTTACGCCGAGGCTCCCGACGAGCGCGCCCGGATGGGGAGGATCTCCGGCGTCCTCTGGTTCGTGTCCGCGATCGTCGCCGCGGTGGCCACCTTCCTCCCCGGCGCCCAGCACGCAGGGATCGGCTGGGTGTTGGGGTTGTGCGCGCTGGTGCTCGCCTACGGCTACGGCAGCGTCACCGGCCTGATCCCCTGGCAGCGAGCCTCGGTGACGGCGCTGGCGATCGGCACGGTGGTGACGATCCCGGTCGTCGGCCTTGCCCTCTACCTCACCGGCGGCTCGCTCAGCTACATCGAGCCGCTGATGGTCTGTTCCCTCCTCTACATCGCCTTCTTCTTCCCGCCGAGGTGGGCCTGGCCGCTGGCGCTCGAGCTGGTCTTGGTCGCCGGCACCCCGCTCCTCTATGACGCCGACGCGATCGACAATGCGTACCTGCCGCGCTATCTCGCCCTCGCCACCGCCTACCTGGCCGCGACCTGGGTGATGGTCGGTCTCAAACACCGCCTCGTCGATGCCGAGGCCCGCCAGCGTGAGTTCGCCAACCGCGACCCGCTGACCGGGGTCGGCAACCGCCGCAACTTCGACGCGACGCTGCATCGGGAGCTGGCTTCGCGGACAGGCCCAGGCGGCGCTCGCCGCGCCGCCGACGAGAGCCCCCTGGCGCTGCTGATCTTCGACCTCGACGACTTCAAGGGGGTCAACGATCGCCACGGCCACCAGGTCGGCGACGCCGTGCTCTGCGACGCGGCCGCTCGCGCTCAGACGATGCTGCGCTCGAGCGATACCCTCACCCGGATCGGCGGCGACGAGTTCGCGGTGATCGCCCCCGGAGCCCAGGGTGAGGGCGCTCAGCGGATGGCGGAAGCGATCGGCGCCGCGGTCGCCGAGGGCGACCCGACCTCGGAGGCACCAACCCTCAGCGCCTCGATCGGCTGGGCGGTCTTCCCCGACGACGGTCGGGACTTCGAGACCCTGATGCAGGTGGCTGACGGGCGGATGCTCGAGCTCAAGCGCGGCGGCGACTAGTTCGGCCTGGACCGCTCCCGTCGAGCCCCGGCCCGACCGCGAGCAGATGCCGGACCGGGTATTCCCCCCGGTCCGGCACTCCGAGGATTCGTCGGTATCGACCCTTCCGGCACGGTGCTAGGAGACCACTTTTGTTGTTGTCGCGATCGGATCTTTGAATTTCCCCTGTTCTTCTGTCGCTCGTGTTGTGAGCTTGGTCGTCAGGTTGGCCTGCGCGCCTGCCATCGACAGCCCACTGGTGCTTGCTTTGGTGAATTCGAGTGTCGCGCCGTTCGGAATCGCGGCCAGTTCTCCGTCGATGTCATATTCGTTTTCGAGTCCGCATCCCGCAATGGTGAAGAACCCGACGTTTTTACCTTCTGGTTTGAAAAACACTTCCATCGAGTTTTCTTTCGATTCGCTGGTCAGGTCTTTGACTACGATTTCTTCACCTACGACTTTGCATTTGATAGCCGCCATGAACCCTTTGGTGGTGCAACCGGTGATTTTGGTTTTGAGTTCCTGACCCCAAGCCTGCATCGGCGGGCCCGGGAGGTTGGCGATGATCCCTTCGTGATGCACCGTGGTGCACCCGATTTCTCCGTTGACTCCCCCGATTTTCCCCGTCAAAAGAAGTTCGGTCGATTTTTTTGTCGAGTCGGCCGTTTTTTCATTGGTCGCTGTGATTTCTATGGCTCTGTTGGGGAAGATGTGAGTGTGTTCGAATTTCACGTTTTTGCCAGTGGCCGCGCTGTTGCAGTGCTCGTCCGAGAACCCCTCCGCGTCCCCGGCGGGGTTCGTCTGTTCTTTGCATGTGAAGAATGTTGTGATGATTTTCGCTTCCCCGGCCGCGGTGCTCGACGCTGCCCACGCGCTGACGAGCAGCGCGCAAATCAGCGAGAGGGCTATGGCCGCTCTACGTCCGTTCATCCTTCACCTCCTAGGTTGTAGGGCGAGACGGGGATCGCCCCGTCTCGCCCAAGGGTTCACTGGAAAGCGGTCAAGAGACCATGACGCCGATTTCTTCGTCACCCAGCATTGTGCTTTTACCGAGGTACTGACCGTCTTCGAAGGTGCCTTTCATGTTGCATTTTTCGTTCTGTGTGTAGGTCATTTCAGTCAAGCCGATGTCCATCTCGAAGTCTTTGGCCATTTCTTTGTTTGTGTAGACGATTGTCCCCAGGCTTTCTTGGGCGGGGACCTTGATCGTGCAGCCGTTGGCTGGCTCGACGAATTCGATCTCGTCCCCTGCTTCGTTGCACTGGACGTCGAGTGAGCCGTCGACCCGACCGTTTTCGAGTGTTTCTCCTGCGTGGAGGAGGAAGTCGCAGCTGTTCATTTTCACGTTGACGCCACCGTTCGGTGTTTTGCATTCTTTGTAGTCGGCTTTGACTGTCAGCGTTTCCGACGCTTCTTCCAGGGTGCCGTCGAACGCCGCTTTGGCACAGACGACGGTCCCGGTCTGGAATTTGAATTCGTGTTTGGCGGTCTGGCTGCCTGTGATTGTCGCCGGGTATTCGTCGGCTGTGAATTCGCCGGCCTGGGCGGCTGACGCCCCCACGGCGCCGGTCGCGATGACCGCGATCAGGGCGAGCCCGCCGATCTTGAGCTTGGAAAGCATGTTCGTCTCCGTCCTTTCGCTTTTTGGTTTAGGTACGACTGGGTACCTTGACCGGCAGTCTACTTCGAGATAATTTGAGCATTGAAGGCCAGGGAGCAGGCGGGGAGCCAAACACGGAAGGAGAAGTACATGAACCGCTCAACCGTGAAACAACTGCGGCGCATGTGGGCCCTGGTCGTCGCTGTCGCGGCGCTGGCGCTCTACGCGGTGGTCGCGGCCGCCTCGGCGAGCGCGGCGCCCAGCTACGTCGCCCTCGGCGACTCCTACGCCGCCGGGCCGCTGATCCCGAACCAGATCGCGCCGCTCGGGTGTCTGAAGTCCGACAACAACTACGCCCACCTGGCGGCACCGAGCATCGGGCTTACCCTGCGCGACCCGAGCTGCAGCGGCGCCAGGACGGTGCACATGACCGAATCGCAGAGCATCGAATTCGGCTCCAACCCGCCCCAGTTCAACTCGCTGGATGCGGAAACCAAAGTGGTCTCGATCAGCATCAGCGGCAACGACATCGGCTTCTCCGAAGTCGCCCAGAGCTGCATCACGCTGAACCCGTTCAGCCATCCATGCCTGGACAAATACAACTCCGGCGGCAAAGACCAGCTGGCGGAACGGATCGTCGCGACGGCGCCGAAAGTGGCGGCGGTCATCGACGGCATCCACGAACGCTCGCCGGCGGCGAAAGTCCTCGTCCTCAACTACCCGGCGATCTTCCCGGAGACCGGTTTCGGCTGCTGGCCGCAGATGCCGATCGGGTTCCAGGACGTTCCGTACCTGCGCAAAACCGAGCAGGGCCTGAACGCGATGCTGGCGACCCAGGCCTCGGCCCATGGCGCCACGCTCGTCGACTGGTACAAAGCGAGCATCGGCCACGATGCCTGCAAGAGCAGCTCGAAACGGTGGGTCGAACCACTCGTCCCGGGCGAACTCGCGGCTCCGATCCATCCCAACAAAGCGGGGATGCAGGGAGCGGCGAACCTCGTCGTAACGGCAGCCAAATAGTCCACTGAAGTCGACGCGAGCGTAGGCTGGCGGTATGCGTATCGCCAGCCTCGTTCCGTCGGCGACGGAGATGCTTTTCGCCCTCGGGGTGGGCGAGAGCGTGGTCGGCGTCACCCACGAGTGCGACTACCCGCCGGCGGCGAGAGAGCTGCCCCATCTGACCGCCACGGTGATGCCGGAGGACCTCGACGCCGGTGGGATCGATGCCGCCGTCAAGGAGATCGTCGGCGAGGGCCGGGCCCTCTACAGCCTCGACGAGGAGCGGCTGGCCGAGCTGGCGCCGGACCTGATCGTCACCCAGGCTGTCTGCGACGTCTGCGCGGTCTCTTTCGAGGACGTGGTCGAGGTCGCGGCGAGGCTCCCCGGCCGACCTCGGGTGCTCCAGCAGGACCCGAGCACGCTTGGCGAGATGCTCGAGGACGTCACCCGCCTCGGCGAGGCCGTCGGACTCCCCGACCAGGCCAGCGAGCTGCGAGCCGATCTGGAGGGCAGGCTCGTCACCGTCCGCGCGGCGGTCGACGGTGCCGAGCGGCCGCGCGCGATCGCCCTGGAGTGGCTCGACCCTCCCTTCGTCGGCGGCCACTGGATCCCGGAAATGATCGAGATTGCCGGCGGCGTTGACGTCGCCGGCCGGCCCGGCGAGAAGTCGCCCGAGGTCGAGTGGGAGCGGCTCGGGGGCCTCGACCCCGACCTGGTCGTCGTCATGCCCTGCGGTTGGTACGTCGAGGACTCGCGCGCCCAGGCGATCGAGCGTCGCGACCGGATCGAGGCGCTGGGCGCCGAGCGCGTCTTCGCCGTCGACGCCGCATCCACCTACTCGCGCCCGGGGCCTCGCCTCGTCGACGGGGTCGAGCTGCTCGCCCACCTTCTCCATCCCGGCCTCGCCGATCCGCCCGCCGGCATCGAGTTCGCCGACCTCTCCGCTCAGATCTCGCGCTCGTAGAAGAGCATCGCCGGGCCGTCCGGCGCCCCTTCCCGGTTGGTGAAGCCGCAGCTCTCATAGAGCGCACGCGCCGCGGTGTCGGTCGCGCCGGTGTTGAGGTCGATCCCGGTCGCGCCCGCCTCGCGGGCCGCCCCGATCGCCGCTTCGAGCAGCGCCCGCCCGATCCCGCGCCCGCGCATCGCCGGCACCACGTAGAGCTCCTGCAGGTGTGCTTCGCGCGCGCCGGTCCAGATCGAGGGACGGAAGCGGAGCAGGGCGATGCCGTCCGGCCCCTCGCCGCCGAGCAGCACGGTGATCTCGCCGCTCTCGAACAGGCGCGAGGCGTGCTCGGCCAGCGCCGCGACGCCCGGCGTCGCTTCCGAGAACTCGGTGTTGAAGTCGTGCAGGAGGCGCGCCACCACCGGGGCATCGGCGCTCGCGGCGAAACGGATCAGGATCTCGCGGCCCTCCATGGGTGCGTCCACGCTATCCGGGCGGAAGACGCCGCATGGGGTCGCCGCCTGCAACGCTACGCGTATGCCACCCGAGGAGCGGAGCTCCGTGCCCGAACGCGTGCGTGCGGCCGTCGCCTGGGTCGCGACCCGAGCCGACTGCGTGGAGATCGACCACTCCGTAATCCCCGCCTACGCGGCGGGTTTGCCGCGCGGCGCCGGCGACGCGGTTCCGGCGCCCGAGCTCATCGGTGCCGACCGGGAGAGCAAAGCGGCGTTCGCGATCTGCCTCAACGCGATCAACTTCGGCTCGGGCTGGTGGCCGACGATCCGCAAACGCCCCGGCCTCAGCGGCTACCTGACGATCGCCGCGGGCGTCACCGAGCTGTTCAGCCTCCGCGGTCCCTGGTCGGTCGAAGAGCTGACCGCGATGGACGCGGAGACGATCGCCGGGGTCGTCGGCCAGGACCCCGCGCACCCGCTGATGCCGCAGTTCGCCGCCTCCCTGCGGAACGTCGGCACCCATCTCCTCGTCGACCACGGGGGCAGCTTCGAGGCCGTGGTCGACGCGGCCGGCGGCTCCGCGGTCGCGCTCGCCGACCTGATCGCCCGCTGGGACGCCTTCACAGACACCTCCATCTACGAGGGGATGACGATCCCCTTCTACAAGCGCGCCCAGCTCGCCGCTGCCGACCTCGACCGCTCGGGCGCGGCCGGGCTGGCCGACCTCGACCGGCTCACCGCCTTCGCCGACAACCTCATCCCCCAGGTCCTGCGCGTCGACGGAGTGCTCCGCCTCGACCCCGGCCTTACCTCGAGGATCGAAGACGGCGAGCTGCTCGAGCACGGCTCCCCCGAGGAGGTCGAGCTGCGCGCCTGCGCGGTCCACGCCGTCGAGCTGCTCTCCAGGGCCGCACCCGACCTGCCGCCGGTGGAGATCGACGCCGCGCTCTGGCTGCGCGGCAGCGGCCCCCGCTACAAGGTGCTCCCTCGCCCGCGCAGCCGCAACACCGCATACTGAGCCGATGGGGCCGGAGAAGAAGCCGATCAACTGGCGCGCCTGGCTCGTCGGCGGTCTCCTCGCCCTGGTCGCGATCGTGGCGCTGCAGAACTCCCAGCAGGTGCGGGTCGACGTCCTCTTCGTCAACGTCGACGCGCCGCTGATCGTCATCCTGCTCGCCGCCGTCGCGATCGGCGCCGCGATTGGCTACGTGGCACCGGTCCTGCGCCGCCACCGCCGCGAGGAGCGCCAGCACGACAAGCGTTGAGGCGTCCGAATATGCTTGACCGGTGGGAGGCCTGGGACCGTCTGCTTCGGCATTGGAGCTCGCAGCTGCGCTGCGAGCTCGCGAGCTGTCCTCCCTCGAGCTGACCGACGCCTGCCTCACCGCCGTCGACGAGCGCAACCCGGAGCTGAACGCCATCGTCTGGCGCGACGACGAGGCTGCCCGCGCCGCTGCCCGCGACGCCGACGCCCGCCTCGCGGCCGGCGACGAGGCCCCGTTCCTCGGCGTGCCGATCCCGATCAAGGACCTGACCCCGGTCGCCGGCTGGCCGGTCACCTACGGCTCCAACGGCG
Organism: uncultured Solirubrobacterales bacterium; assembly: GCA_963799835.1. Taxonomy (GTDB): domain Bacteria; phylum Actinomycetota; class Thermoleophilia; order Solirubrobacterales; family 70-9; genus VAYN01. The sequence goes on along the minus strand of CAWCYE010000002.1, from coordinate 931,259 downwards.
CGCCCGAGGGCCCGAGCGAGGAGAGCGAGCTGGTCGTCGAAGCGCTGCAGCGCGCCGGCTTCGTCCTCTGCGGCCGCACCAACACTCCCGAGTTCGGTCCCCTGACCGTGGCCGAGAACAGCCGCTACGGCGCCAGCCGCAATCCCTGGGACCCGAGCCGTTCGCCGGGCGGCTCCTCCGGTGGCGCCTCCGCCGCGGTCGCCGGTGGGATGTTCCCGATCGGCCACGCCAACGACGGCGGAGGCTCGATCCGCATCCCCGCCGCCTACACCGGCCTGGTCGGGCTGAAGTCGAGCCGGGGCCGGGTCCCGCGCCGGGCGCAGACCTGGATGGGCGCTGTGGTCGAGGGGGCGGTCACCCGCACCGTCGCCGACGCCGCCGCGGTCCTCGACCGGATCGCCGGCCCTGACCCGCTGGCCTGGAACAACGCCCTGCCGCCGCAGCGCCCGTTTGCCGAGGAGGTCGGCGCCGACCCCGGCAGCCTGCGCATCGGGTTGATGGCCGAGGCCCCCCTCGGGATCCCGACCGACCCGGCCTGCGTGGCTGCCGCCCGCGACGCCGCGGCGCTGCTGGAGGAGCTCGGCCACGAGGTCGCCGAGGTCCAGGTGCCGACGGTTTCCGAGGAGATGATCCCGCCCTTCGTGGTGATGACCAGCGGTGGCCTCGCCGACTTCATCGGGATCGATTGGGAGCTGACCGAGCCCCACATCCGCCACGCCCACGAGGTCGCGACGACGAAGATCAACGCCTTCGACTACGTCGTCGCGGCACAGGCGCTGGAGCGCCTTTCGCGCCGCGAGGTCGCCCGCTGGGGGCGCGACTTCGACGTCCTTCTCACCCCCACCTCGGCGATCCTGCCGCCCCAGGCCGGCGCCGTTCTCGCCGCGCAGCACGCGACTCCCGACCAGCCCGTGGTCGACGTCGTCGCCTCCGTCGCCTTCGCCGCCTTCGGCAACGTCACCGGTCTGCCGGCGGTCTCACTGCCGCTGCATCGCACCGAGCAGGACCTTCCGGTCGGCGCGATGCTCACCGGCGGCCCGTTCGACGAGGCGACCCTGGTGCGCCTGGGGTCCCAGCTCGAAGAGGCCCGACCCTGGGCCGAGGATCAGGACCCCACCGTCCGCAGCTGGTCCACCGGGGCGTAGTCGTCCCGCAGCAGGTCCGCGCCCCCCGCCAGCGCTTCGACCACCGGCTGGCGGTAGATGAACCCTCCTTCCGGCCGGGTCCCCCTGGGACTGGCAATGGGACGGTCGGAGGCCAGCATCACCACGTTGCTGCCGAACGGTTCTCCGTTTTCCTTGGGGTAGGTGACGAACACCACATGGGAAAAGGTGTCCAGCAGCGTCGCGGCCTCGGCCCTTGCGAAGTCCAGCGGTCCTTCGTCGATCACGTTGAGCGCGTAGAGCCCGTCGGGCCGCAGCACCCGCTCGACTTCCTCGATCCACTCCTTGGTGGTCAGGTGCCAGGGCACCGTGAAACCGCTGAACGCGTCGCCGACGACGACGTCGGCGCTCTCGCTGGGGACGTCGCGCATCGTCATCCGCGCGTCGCCGACCACCGATCGCATCTCCGGTGAGGTGCGCAGGCCGAGCCGTTCCTCGTCGATGTCGACCACGCCGGCGTCGACCTCGAGCGTTTCGGAATCCGAGCCCGGATGGGTCGCCTCGAGCCAGCGCGGGAGCGTGAACGCCCCGCCACCTACGAGGACCATGTCGAGTGGTTTGGGAGGCGGGGTCTTCGCGTCTATCGCCGCGGCGATCCAGCGGACGTAGGGATAGCCGAGGTAGCTCGGGTCCTCGAGGTCCACGTAGGAGTTGTAGGTGTCGTTGAGTATGAGTTCATACCCCGTCGACCGTTTTGGGTCTGCCTGCACCCGCACACAGGTGTATTTCGTTTCACGCGTACACGGGGAGTCCTGGGTCACCGAGAGGGCCCCGAGCGCGACCGCCGCGATCGCGACCGTGGCCACCCCTGCCGGCGAGAGCAGAGACGAGCTCATTGCGAGCCCCAGGCCGACGAGCATCAGCACCGCTCCGATCAGGAGCACGGACGTGGTCACCGAGACCAACGGCACCAGCACGAAGCCGGTCCCAAAGGTGCCGAGGAGGGCGCCCGCGGTCGCCCAGGCCGAGAGCCGCCCGACGATCGTGCCGCTGACCTTGAGGTCGTGCAACTGCAGGTGGGCGACGGCGGGGGAAACCGCGCTCAGCACCGCGGCGGCCGGCACCAGTGCCACCAGCGTGATCCCAAGCGCGGCGAGGTCGCCCTCTCCACGGGCCCCGGGACCGAGCCAGCGCACGGCGGGGACGGTCAGCAGAGTCAGCAGGCCGCCCCCGATCAAGAGCCCGACGATCAGCCGCCGGGTATCGGTGCGGTCGGCGAAGTACCCGCCGACGGCGGCGCCGATCGAGATCCCGGCGAGGGCAGCGCCGATGATCGCGGTCGTCGTCTCCAGCGTCAGGCCGACGTAGGGCGCCAGCAGGCGTACGGCGAGGATCTCCAGCATCAGCACCGCGCCGGCGGCGACGAAGACCAGCGCCGCCGCCGCCGGGGGCGGCAGTGCGCGAGGCAGCTGCTTCTCGACCTTCGCCTGCTCCCTCGCCTCGGGCTCGGCAGCCGAAGTGTCCTTACCCCTGCCCCCTCGCCTCTTCGCCATGGTTCAGAGAATACAAATAGTTAGTTACACGATGGCCGGCTCGGAGCGCGCGCCGAACAACTCCGCCGAAGGGATACCGATTACCTCGCCTTTGAACCGCTTCTCGGTCCCGTACACCACCCAGGTGGTGTCGATTTCACCGATCTCGAGGTCGAGCCGCAGCTCCTCGGGGTGTTTCGCGAGGTGCTCGAGGTGGGTGAGGCCAGAGTCGTAAGCGCCCTGCAGAAGCTCTTCCGCGACGATCGGCTTCGACTGCACATCGATGATCTCCTCCCAATCGTCGCGGTTGATGTAGCCGGAAGTAGCGGGAACGAGGCCGAGCGTCCTGGGCCGCTCGACCTCGCGGCGGGTAAGTACCGCCAGAGCCTTGGTCGGGTAGATGAAGGTGTCGACGACGAAGACCTCCGTCCAGTGTCGCTCGGTGACCTCATGCACCTTTGGATGTGCGCTGCACTGGATCAGGAAGGCGTCGTCGTGCCCGCGGATTCTGTCCAGGCCGTCGAAGAAGTCGCCGATCAGCTCGATCTCGAACTCCTCGATGCCCTGGAATCTCATGTACTCGATCGCGGCCCGCTCGTGGCAGGTCCCCGTCGGCCCGAGCGTCACGAGCGTCGTCATCTCCCGATGTCCGTCTCCAGGCTCATCCCGTTGCGCAAGAATAATCGATTAAACGGCCATGTCAATGCGAAGGCCCACGCCTGGCGTGCCCTGGCCGATCAGCCAAATTTGAGCTCTTGGCAAACAGGCTGATATAAACGAAAGAACTTGAGTGTTTCTGCTGATCGAGCGGCGAGGGGGCCCGAGTTGAGAGCAGGTGGATCTGCGCTGTCGCTGCTCTCGGTGCCGCTCAAGGTGCACGTCCTGCAGGCGCTGGGAGAGGAATCGAAGCCGCTGATCGAGCTGCGCCGGGAGATCGGCTCCCCGCCCCAGACGACGATGCGCGGCCACCTCCGCACCCTGGTGGAGATCGGCGCGATCGAGCGCCGCCGGCAGGACGGCTTCGCCGGGTCCGTCGACTACGTGCTCGCAAGACCGGGTCGGGAGCTGCTGCGGGTCGCCGAGGTTCTGCAGGCCTGGCTGGCCGCTTCCCCCCAGGGAGAGATCGAGCTCGGGTCGATTGCCGCGAAGAGTGCGATCAACGCCCTGGTCGCGGGCTGGTCCTCCACCATCGTCCGGGCGATCGCCGCGCGGCCGCTCTCTCTCACCGAGCTTAGCCGGCTGATCCCGAGCCTCAACTATCCGTCTCTGGAGCGCCGGCTGGGGGCCCTGCGGCTCGCCGGGCTGATCGAGGCACGTCCCAGCGCCACGCGCGGCACCCCGTACGGGGCCTCCGAGTGGCTCCGCCTTGCGGTCGCCCCGATCGCGGCCGCCGTGCAGTGGGAGCGCCGCCATCTGCCGTCCGCCACCGCTCCGCCCGGCCGCATAGATGCCGAGGCGGTCTTCCTGCTCGCGGTCCCCCTCCTGACCTTGCCGAGCGACCTCTCGGGCTTCTGCCGGCTCACGGTGGAGATCCGCAACGGAGCCGGAGAGCCGCGGCTCGGCGGGGTGATGGTCGGAGTCCAGGAGGGCACCATCTCCTCGTGCACGTCCCGCCTCGAGGGGCGGGCCGAGGCCTGGGCCTCGGGCAGCCCGAGCAGCTGGACCAGCACGATCATGGATCGCGAGACCGGGCTGCTCGAGGTCGGCGGCGCCGGCGATCTCGCTCTTGGCCTCCTGGAGGGGCTTCACAGGGTGCTCTTTCAGGTGCCTCAGCGGGTCTGAGGGCGGGCTCGAACCAGACGGAGCGGCGCGTATTTGCGCACGCGCGATCTTTCGTTGCAGGCGGTTTGCAGGGAGATCGAGAGCGCCACCGGTACCGCGTCCGGTCGGAGCCGGTGAAATGGACTGACTTCTTTGACCGGCGAGGTGACTCGCCTCTATGAGTAGCGACGTACTCACCCGGCCAGCGGGATGGCGCCCGACACGGGCACCGGGGTCCGGGTGCAACTGACGCCGGTGCGCAGCACCGGATTAAGGAGAAAAAGATGAAGTTGACCAAGATGCTCGGCACCGCCATCGTGGCAGTGCTGGCGCTTTCGGCGTTCGCGGCCTCGGCTGCGTCGGCGGCTGAATTCAAAGCCACCGCCAGTCCTGTGAACCTGCTCGCGGGGCAGGACACCACGCACGTGTTCACGACCGACGGCAGCGCAGTCACCTGCGAAACCGCCACTTTCGCAGAAAACGGGGTCACGGCACCGTCGAAAACGGTCGCGGTCACGCCTTCCTACAGTGGCTGCACCGCCTTCGGCTTCGTTGGGGCGAAAGTCGAAATGAAAGGTTGCAAGTACGAATTCCTCGAACCCAACGCCTCGCTCGTGGGCAACGTGAAGCTCCTGTGCGGCGCAAACAAAATCAGGATCTTCGCCTCGGTCTTCGGTTCGACCTGTGAAGTCCTGATCGGCGAAACCAGCAACACCAACCTCGCCAAAGTGACCTACAAAAACGAAGCGACCTCGCCGACCACGGTCAAAGTGACCGCGGCCGTCACCGGCATCACCGCGGAAAAGACCAAAGACACGGGCATCTGCCCGCTGAAAGGCACCGGAACGGTTAACACCGCCGAATACTCCGGGACCTCCACTGTCGAAGGTTTGAGCGGCGTCGGAGTCTCCGTCGGTTAGTCGTTCCTGAAAGTAGTACCGCTGTGTCGGCCCCATATAGCGACACAGTTGATGACCCAGGGCCGGGAGAGATCCCGGCCCTGGACATTTCTCAAACCTTCACCACAAAGGGAGAAAGAGATGAAGTTGACCAAGATGCTCGGCACCGCCATCGTGGTAGTGCTGGCGCTCTCGGCGTTCGCGGCCCCGACTGCATCGGCGGCTGAATTCAAAGCAACCAGCAGTCCTGTGAACCTGCTCGCGGGCCAGGACACCACGCACACGCTGACCCTCGACGGCAGCGCAGTCACCTGCGGAACCACCACCTTCGAAGCGAACGGGGTCGCCGCACCGTCGAAAACGGTCACGATCACGCCCGGTTACAGCGAATGCTCGGCATTTGGGTTCATCAGCAGCAAAATAGAAATGAACGGCTGCCGGTACGAGTTCCTTCAACCAAACGGCTCCCTTGTAGGCAACCTCGCGCTCAGGTGCCCGAAAGAAGCTCGGGTAAAGTTGTCCACTGCGTTCCTCGGCTCGCAGTGCGAGGTGTTCTTCGGCGAAGCCGGCAACACGAACCTCGAAAAAGTTAGCTACAAAAACGAAGCGACCTCACCGACCACGGTCAAAGTGACTGCGGTTGTCACCGGCATCACCGCGGAAAAGACCAAAGATACGGGCCTCTGCCCGCTGAAAGGCACCGGAACGGTTAAAACTGGCGAATACTCCGGGACCTCCACGGTCGAAGGTTTGAGTGGCATTGGAGTCTCCGTCGGCTAGCTGATCGATTCGTGCGAACGCGACCGTACTGTATGAGTACTTCTAAGTCGCGTTAGGCCAGGCGAAACTCCTGACGTACCAAACGTTTGACATTACAATCCCCGCGTGTTTATTATCGCTGGGCGCTCGTAGCTGACGGTCCCGAGATCAAAGCGGGGCCGACAGCGCGAGTGGGCCGTTCAACAGGGATCAACGGGACTACAGGGGGAAAGTCGGTGGAAGCCGGATCGCATCTGAGGCGCACGCTGCTGCTCTGGCTCGTGGTGACGGTCGCCTCGCTGGCGGCCTGTTCCTCGGTGGCCACGGCGGCAAGCGCGCCGTCTCTCCTCACCGAATTCGGGGAGAAGGGCTCTGGTGCGGGCGAGTTCGAATTCCCACTCTCGCTGGTTGCAAGCCCAACCACTGGGCACATCTACGTGGTGGATTCGGGCGTCGGCGTCGCGACCAACCGCATCGTCGAGTTCACCGCGTTTGGGGAGTTCGTCAAGGCCTGGGGCTGGGGAGTCAGCGATGGCTCGGCGGAACTGCAGACCTGCGGTCCAGGAGCAACGCCCCCGACCGTGGGCTGTTTACCTGGTCTGGCGGGGGGAGGAGCGGGGCAGCTCGACCGGCCAGCCGGCATCGCCATGGATTCGGCCGGCGACCTCCTCGTCTTCGATCTCAGAAACTCCCGGGTTCAGAAGTTCTCGGAAGATGGCGACTTCATCCTCACCTTCGGAAAGGGCGTGAACGAGGCCACGGGGGGGGATGTCTGCACCGCCGCATCGGGCGATACCTGCAAGGCGGGGGTCTTCGGCAGCGGAGATGGCCAGTTCGGGGTTGAATTTCGCGAAGAAACGCTCGGCAACTACATTGCCGTAGGTCCGTCCGACGAGATATACGTCGGCGACACCGACAGGATTCAGCGGTTCGAGACCGGCGGCGCCTTCGTCGACTCGATTCCGCTCCCGGAGCCGGGTAAACCTGGAGCGATGGCGCTGGATCCGACCTCCGGTGACCTCTACTTCGCCTTCGCGCAGGAAGCGGTTGAAGCCATCCCGTCTGCTCAGCCGGATGTGTATCGCCTCGATCCGGACACCGGCAACGTGATCGACGAACTGCCGGTGGCGAAGCCGCTCGCGTTGGCGACCGATCCTTTGGGGAGTGTCTACGTCGTACTTTGGCCCGTCGGGGAATCGCAGAGGATTGTCGAGTTCGACTCCTTGGGCGCCCCGGTGATTTCTGCTGAGGAGAACTTCACCCCGATGCCGCCATCGCCCGGCGGCGCGATCAGATCGTTGGCGACGAACACGGTGACGGCGGGCGGCGGAGTCGACCTCTTGGTCGGTTTCAATAACGCCAACGTCAGCACCGCTGTCAGCATCTTCGGACCACCGCCCGACAAGTGGCCGGCGCCCCTTCTTCCGCCGAGGATCGACGCCCAGTTCGCCAGCGCGGTCGACGCCGACAGCGCCGTCGTCAAGGCGGAAATCAACCCCCGCTTCTGGGCCGACACCCGGTTCTTTGTCGAATACGGCACCGAGCCCTGTTCGGAGGGCGATTGCACCCAGCTGCCAGCCCCTCCGGGCGATCTGCTCGGCGCTGGCATCGTCAACGACTCGATCACGACGTCGGGGATTGAGCTCGACGATCTCGAGCCCGGGACCACCTACTTCTTCCGCTTCGTTTCCGAGAGCACCGGCGGCGGTCCGGTCGTCGGCCAGGGCGACGACGAACTCGAAGGCACGTTCCGGACCCCGGTGCCCTTCGAGCCCGCGGCGAACTGCCCGAACCAGGAGCTCCGCGCCGGGTCGGCAGCCTTCCTCCCCGACTGCCGTGCCTATGAGATGGTCTCGCCGGTCGACAAAGCCGGCGGCGACATCATCGTCCAGTGCAACATCAGCTGCATCCCGGCGAGGCTCGACCAGGCAGCCGAATCGGGGGGCGGGCTCACCTACTCCGCTTTCCGCGCCTTCGGCGATGCGCAGAGCAGCCCGTACTCCAGTCAGTACCTCGCGAAGCGTGGTCCGAATGGCTGGTCGACTCACGGGATCAGCCCCGTCCAGGAGGGAGCGACGCCGCTCCAGTCGCTGGTGCTCGACGTCCAGTTCCGGGCCTTCTCGCCCGATCTCGGCCAAGCATGGTTCACCCACTCCACCGAACCTGTTCTGGCTCCCGAGGCGATCGCCGGGTTCTCCAACATCTACCGGCTCGATACCGCGGCCGACACGTACGAGGCTGTGACCACGAAAGAGCCTTCGGATGCCGGTCCCGGCACCTACGAAGTCGAACTGCAGGGGCTCTCCGCCGATGGCGAGACGGCGATCTTCCGCGCAAAAGGGAAGTTGACCGCGAACGCTTCGGGCAGAAGCCAGAGCCAAGTGTATGAATCGGAGAACGGATCGATCAAGCTCGTCAGCCTGAGGACGACCAACACGCCCGCCTTGCAACCCGCCGGGGTTGGAACCGCAGATCTCTTCGATCCTCAAGGGCGCTCGGGAAGTCTGCTGCACGCGGTTTCCTCTGATGGCTCGAGGATTTTCTGGAGCGAACCGCTTGGCTCGCCTGGCCAGCTCTTCGCGCGTATCGATGGCCAGGAAACCATCGCGGTCGCGCCGGCAGCCGAGTTCGTCACCGCTGATCCCACCGGCGCGACGACGCTTTTCAGGACCCCCGGGCAAGAGCTGGTCGAATTCGACGTCGACACGCGCCAGCCGACGACCATCGCGGACGGGATTCTCGGCGTCCCCGGCGCCAGTGAGGACCTCTCGCGGATCTACTTCGTATCGACCGAAGACCTCGCCGAGGGAGCAATCGGAGGCCAACCCAACCTCTATCTCCGAGAAAACGGCCAGCAACCGACGTTCGTGGCAACTCTTGATCCCGCCGACGTCTCCGGGCTCAATCCCTTCGCAGCGGTCAATCTCCGACCGAACAAGCGGGCGACTAGGGTCACTCCAGACGGGGAGGTCCTCGTCTTCATGTCACGGGCGAGGCTGACCGGATACGACAGCACCGATCTAGACAGTGGCGAGCCCAACTACGAGGTCTTCCGGTACGACGCCCAGGCTGGATCAGTCGTCTGCGTCTCCTGCAATCCGACCGGCGCCCGCCCCTCCGGCCGGCTCCTGGTGGGGGAAAACCGGACGGTAGGACTCTGGGGGGCGGCGCAGATCCCCACCTGGTCCTCGCAGTTCTATCCCTCGCGCGCGCTTTCGGACGATGGCGACCGGATCTTCTTCGAAAGCACCGACGCGCTCGTCCAGCGCGACACCAACGGGAAGCGCGACGTCTACCAGTGGGAGCTGGAGGACATCGGTGGCTGCACCGCGCAGAGCGCCGAGTTCGACTCCAGCTCGGGCGGTTGCATCAGCCTGATCTCCAGCGGCAAAGACGAGAAGGACACGGAATTCGTCGACGCCTCCGCCGATGGCTCCGAAGTATTCATCAGGACCGGCGAGAGGCTGGTCTCTCAGGACCCCGGCCTGATCGACATCTACGTCGCCCGCGTCGACGGCGGCTTCCCGCCGCCGGCTGAGAACCCGATCCCGTGCGAGGGCGAAGACTGTCAGCCCGCCGGTTCGCCCGGCGCGCCGCCACAGACCTCGAGCAACACCTTCGTCGGACCGCCGACGCCGAAACCCGTTCGGCCGCGCAGGTGCGGCCCGGGCAAGCACAGGGTCGGGAAAAACGGCAAAGCCAGGTGCGTCCCGAACAAGAAGCAGCGGCGGAGCGGGAGAGGTCGATGAGCGCGATGAGGTCCTTCGCGGCCGCCCTCACCGCCTCGCTCTGCCTGGTCCTGCTTTGCGCCTCGTCGTCCTCGGCCGACTTCGGCCTTAAAGAAGCCGAGGTCACGTTTGGTGACGAAACCGGCGACCCGGCGATGGACGCAGGCTCGCACCCGTTCGCGATGTCGACCGCCACCGCCTTCAACACGGTGACGCTGCCCAACGGAGAGGAGTTGCCGGCGGAGCTGGTCAAGGACGCCGAGGTGGAGCTGCCGACTGGGCTGATCGGCAACCCTCAGGCGACTCCGCGCTGCCCGCAGCCGCGCTTCATCGAAATCAGCGACATAACGGTGCTCCCTAACTGCTCCGACGATTCCGTTGTCGGGATCATCGGCCTCCAGGGACGGATCGACCAGCCTCTGCCCGGAGAAGGGATTCCCGAGACGTCCTTTCTCCCTGTTTACAACCTCGAGCCTGGGCCCGGCGAAGTGGCAAAACTCGGCTTCGTCTTTGCCAAAGTCCCGGTCACTGTCGATGTCGAGGTGGAGGCGCACGCCCCCCAGGACGGCCTGCCGGTCCGGATCGTCGCCACGCTTCGCAACATCTCCCAGGTCCTGCAGATCTACAGGGCCGAGCTGGTCGTCTGGGGAGACCCTTCGAGCGCCGCCCACGACCCCCTCCGCGGCACCTGCCTAGACCTGGAGGTTCTGGGGGTACCGACCTCGAAGGGGAACTGTCCTTTCACCGGCGGAGAGAAACCGCCGTTCCTGACCATGCCGCGCTCCTGCGCCGGGCCCCTGGAAACCGGGTTCGCGGTCGATTCCTGGGTCGATCCCGGCAACTTCGTCCGCACCACCGCCGTGACCGAGGACGGCTCGATTCCACCGGAGGGCGTGACTGGCTGCGACGGCCTCGACTTCGCCCCCGATGCCTCGCTGGCGCCAACGTCCGTGCAGGCCGATTCCCCGTCCGGCGCCGCGTTCGACCTGGAGATCGACGACCCGGGACTGATCTCGGGCGACCCCGGAGCGCTGGCGCAGTCCGACATCAAGAAGGCGGTCGTCACCTTCCCGCCCGGGGTCACGGTGAACCCGGCGCTGGCCGGCGGCCTCGAGGCGTGCACGTCGGCGCAGATCGCCAAGGAGACCGCCGCCTCCGCCTTCGGCGCCGGCTGCCCGGCGGGCTCGAAGATCGGCAACCTCAGGGTGGAGACCCCGCTGCTGGACGAGCAGCTCACCGGCTCGGTATTCGTCGCCAAGCAGCAGGACAACCCCTTCGGCTCGCTGCTCGCGATCTACCTCGTGATCAAGAACCCCGCTCTGGGCGTTTCGGTGAGCCTCGCCGGCCGGGTCGATCCCGACCCGCGGACGGGCCAGCTGGTCACCACCTTCGACGAGCTGCCACAGATCCCGTTCAGCCGCTTCGAGCTCGACCTTCGCGACGGCCCCCGCGCTCCCCTGATCACGCCATCGGCCTGTGGCAACTACGCGGTCACCACCGAGCTGACCCCTTGGGCGAACCCCGGCGAGTCGGTGACGACGACGACCGAGTTCCAGGTGACCAGCGGGCCGGGCGGCAGCCCCTGCCCATCCGGTAGGCCCTTCGCCCCTGCATTCACCGCAGGGACCGCCAGCCCGCTGGCCGGCGCATACTCGCCGCTTGCCCTCCGCCTGAGCAGGAACGACGGCACCGATCGCTTCTCCGGCCTCGAACTCACCCTGCCGGATGGCGTTGTCGGCAAGCTCGCCGGGATCCCGTACTGCAGCGACGCCGCGCTTGCCGCGGCCGCTTCCCAGAACCAGCCCGGCCAGGGAGCGGGCCAGATCGCGAGCCCCTCCTGCCCGACCGCCAGCCAGGTCGGGACCGTCACCGTGGGAGCGGGCGCCGGACCGAGCCCCGTCTTCGTCGACACCGGCAGGGCCTACCTGGCGGGCCCCTACAAGGGAGCACCGCTCAGCATGGCGATCGTCACGCCGGCGGTGACCGGGCCGTTCGACCTCGGCAACGTGGTGATCAGGGCGGCTCTGTACGTCGATCCGGCGACCGCGAGGATCCGCGTGGTCTCCGACCCGTTCCCGACCATCCTGCACGGCATCCCACTCGACCTCCGGGACATCCGGGTCTCGATCGATCGCTCCGGGTTCACCCTCAATCCGACCTCCTGCGACGAATCGCAGTTCTCAGGTTCCGCGCTCTCCGAATTCGGGGCGACCGCGCCGCTGAACGAGCGCTTCCAGGTTGGCTCCTGCACCGCCCTGGCGTTCAAGCCGAAGCTCTCCCTCCGTCTCTCCGGACAAACCAAGCGCGACGCGCACCCGGAACTGAACGCCGTGCTGACGCAGAAGCCCAACCAGGCGGGCATCGATCGGCTGGCCGTGACCCTGCCGCCTACCGAGTTCATCGACAACGATCACCTCGGCAGCCCCTGCACCCGGCCCCAGTTCGCCGAAGGAAAATGCCCGCCGAAGTCGCTGCTGGGCCGCGCCCGCGTCTTCACCCCGTTACTGGGCAACCCCCTCGAAGGGTCGGTCTACTTCCGCGCCAACGGCGGCGAATACCCGCTGCCGGACATCGTCATGGACCTCAACGGCCAGGTCCACCTCGTGCTCGTCGGTCACGTCGACGCCGTGCGCAAGAAGGGCTCTGAAACGTCGCGCCTCCGGACCACTTTCGACGTCGTGCCCGACGCGCCGGTCAGCAAAGTGACGCTGCGGCTCTTCGGTGGGAAACGAGGCTTGCTGGTCAACAGCCAGAACCTCTGCGCGGCGCCGCGCCGGGCGAAGGTCGTAATGGATGGTCAGAACGGTAAGCCGAACGACTTCCTGGCGCCGATCGGGATCGATTGCGGCAAGAACAAGAAGAAAAAGAAGTAGCCAGGAATTCTCCATACCCATAGGGAGGGAACAGATGGTCTCGATGCTACGTAGGAATTTGAACGCCCCGACGCTGATCGCCATTGTCGCGCTCGTCTTTGCGATGGTGGGCGGCGCTGTCGCGGCCAACAGCTCGGGCGGTGAGAAGGCGGAAGCTTCGGCGGGGGAGAGAGGCCTGAGGGGTCCGAAAGGGCCGAGGGGCGCGAGGGGACCGGCCGGCCCAGCCGGACCGCAGGGTCCCGCGGGCGCACCCGGAGCTCCGGGTGCCAAAGGCGACCCTGGAGCAGCGGGCGCCAACGGCGTCAGTCCCGTTGGCACGGCGTTCAATGGCGTAAAAGGTGACTGCAACGAAGGCGGCGTCGAGTTCAAAGGCGCGAACACCACCGTCGCCTGCAACGGCGTTGACGGCGAGACCGGCTTCACCGAAGTCCTGCCAGAGGGCAAGACCGAGACCGGGATCTGGAGCGTGCTCGTCAACGAAGGGGAAGTCGGCATCACTCCGGTTTCCTTCAACATCCCGCTGCTGGCCGCTCCGGACCCTGTCCTGGTCAAGCAGGGGGAGGACGGGACGGCCAACGGCTGCCCCGGCCTCGTCAATGGAACGCCACAGGCGGATCCCGGCAAGCTCTGCGTCTACGTCAATTCGGTGATCGGCAGTCTGGAAGACGAACCGAACGGAGACCCGCCGGTAAACGAATTCTCGTTCGTTAACCCCACGATCCAGCTCGGGTCGGGGCCCGAAGCAGCAGCGCCCTCGGGTGTGCTCATCCAGACGAGCGTCTGTGAAACCGCACCCTGCGTGGACTGGGGCACCTGGGCCGTCACCGCGCCGAACACGCCCTAAACGGCTCTCAGTTCGCTTGACCAAGGCCCCGTTCCAGCTACGGCTGGGGCGGGGCCTTTCTTTGCCGAAACCCGAACCGCATTTGGTGCGAGGGCCGGTGCCGGTGGCGCCGTTCCCAAGAGATGTTCCAGTGAGGAAGTTGATCAGTTGAAAAATTCCTGAGCAATTGGTATAACGCCGTTCGCATACAGGAATTAGCCGAGTCACCAAGCCGGGAGAGGGGCGATCGTGTCTAGCGGACCTGAGGAAGCGGGGTGCATTGACACCCACGGCGCTTGAGGCAGCTCCATCCAACGGCCAGGTCACGCGACCACCCAGCAGGTCGTTCTACGCGAAGTTAAAGCCCGGTCCAGGCCGTTCGGAGGAGGAGGTCCTCACCAGTCAGCGCCTGCGCCTGCGAAGGGCGATGATCGAGCTGAGCGCCGAGCGCGGCTATGAGGCCGTCACCGTACGCAGCCTCACCCGTCTGGCCGGGGTCTCGACCCGCTCCTTCTACAAGCACTTCGAAAACGCCGGGGACTGCTTCGCCTACAGCTACGAATCGCTGATGCAGGACTGCCTGCGAAGGGCCTGCGCCGCGTGGGACGCGGGCGGGGTGCCGGAGGAGGCCATCAACGCCGCGCTCGGGTCCGTTCTCGAGGACGTCGCCAGCGAACCGAAGGCGGCGTGGCTCGTCCTCGTCGAGGCGCACGCGGCGGGTCCCACGATGAAGCCGCACGTCGAGGAGGCGATCGCGGGCTTCGAGGGACTGCTCAGCGACGGCCTGGCCGCCTTCCCGGGAGCGCCAATGCCCTCCAACCACCTCATCGCCGGGATCGTCGCCGCGGTGCTCCGCGTCGCCAGGTGGAGGCTGCACGCCGGCGAAGGCACCCGGCTCCCAGAGCTCACCGGCGAGTTAAGCGAATGGATCCTCTCCCTGTCCACGCAATACGCACCGCCGGAGAGGCCGGATCGCGACCCCCTCGTCACGGCCGCGCACCATAACGGCAACGGACACCGAGAAGACCCCGGTCCCACCATTCTCGGTGAGATGGGCGAGGAGCGAGGACGCATCCTCTCTGCCACCGTCAAGCTCGCCGCCACCGGCGGCTTCTCGAACCTGAGGATCCCCAGGATCCGCTCCCAGGCGGGGGTCTCCCGTCGCAGCTTCGACGCCCGCTTCGCCGGTGTCGGCGAATGCTTCCTCGAAGCGATCGAAGCGGTCGTCGCCTCCGCCGCCTCCCGGGCGAGAAGCGAGGCCCGCGGCGCCCCCGTATGGGAGCGCGGGATCTACCGGGGGATCCGCGCTCTCTGCGCCGAAGTCGCCTCCAACCCCGCGCTCGCCCACCTCGTCTTCGTCGACATCCTCGCCCCCGGTCGCGAAGGGCTCGAGCGAAGGGAGCGGTTGGTCTCGCGCGCCGCCGAGGGTGTTCGCGCGAGTGCCGCGCCGTCCGGCGAAGGGCCGAGTCAGCTCGTCGCGGAAGCGTCGAGCGCGGCGGCCTGGCGGATCGCCAGGGCCGAGATCGCGGTCGGGCGAGCCAAGAACGTGCCGCGGCTCCTGCCCCTCCTCGCCTACGTGGTCCTGGCGCCGGTGATCGGCCCTCCCGCCGCCGCGGAGGTAATCGCGGCCGAGGAGCTGCACTCGATCTACTGAGCCGACTTGGCCGGAGAGCGCGGGTGCTCCTTGGCCCAGCGGGCGATCGCGCCCGAGCCGGAGATCACCTCGCCGTCGTCGAGCACCAGGATCGGCACCTCGTTGGTGCCGCTCAGCTTCTTGATCTCCTCCCGGTCCTCGCCGCGGCTGCCCCACGTCCACGGCATCAGCCGGTATCCACCGACCGTCTTCAGCTCGTAGTCGTAGCCGGCCTGCTCGAGTGCCTTGCCGGCCTTGCCGCAGGGATGGGCGAAAGCAGGTCCAATCGTCTTCTGTCCGCAGGTGTAGAGGACCACGGCTGAAAAGCCTACAGCGCTTCCAGCCGCTCGAAGATCTCCGGCAGGTGGGTGAGGTAGGCGCTGTGGTCGAAGACTGCGTCGAGGTCGAGCTGCGGCGCCGCCTCGGCGAGCAGGCCGCGGAACTCGGTGCCGGTGTCCCAGGCCCGCTGGGCGTTCTCCTGGACCACGCGGTAGGCGTCGTCGCGGCTCATCCCGGACTCGACCAGCGCGGTCAGCGCCCGCTGGCTGAACAGGGCGCCGTGGGTGAGGCCGAGGTTCTCGCGCATGCGCTCCTCGCGCACGGTCATCCCGGCGGCGACCTTGGTCGCCAGGTCCTGCATGTAGTCGAGCAGGGTCGTCGCGTCGGGGAGCACGACACGCTCGGCGCCGGAGTGGGAGATGTCGCGCTCGTGCCAGAGGGCGACGTTCTCCAGGCCGGTCTGGGAGTAGCCGCGGAGGACGCGGGCGAGGCCGGCGATCCGCTCGGTACGGATCGGGTTGCGCTTGTGGGGCATCGCCGAGGAGCCCTTTTGGCCGGCGGCGAACGGCTCCTCGACCTCCCGCACCTCGGTCCGCTGCAGGTTCCGCACCTCGGTGGCGAAGCGCTCCAGGCCGGCGCCGGCGAGGGCGACCGCGGAGAGCAGCGCCGCGTGGCGGTCGCGCGGGATCACCTGGGTGGCGACGTCCTCGCGCCCGAGCCCGAGCCGCTCCATCACCCGCGCCTCCACGGCGGGCGGGACCGAGGCATAGGTGCCGACCGCGCCGGAGAGCTTGCCGAAGGCGAGCTGCTCGAAGGCGGTGGCGAGCCGCTCGACGTTGCGGTCGGCCTCGAAGGCGAAGCCGGCGAGGCGCAGGCCGAAGGTCGTCGGCTCGGCGTGGACGCCGTGGGTGCGGCCGACGCAGAGCGTGTCGCGGTGCTCCAGCGCCCGCCCGACGAGCGCGTCGCGGTAGCCGCGGGCGCCGGCGAGGACGATCTCCCCGGCCCGGCGAAGCTGCAGCGCCAGCGCCGTGTCGAGCACGTCGGAGGAGGTGAGGCCGTAGTGGACCCAGCGCCCGTGCTCGCCGACCGAGGAGGCGACGACGTCGACGAAGGCGGCGACGTCGTGGTCGGTGACCCGCTCGCGCTCCTCGACCGCCGCGACGGTGAACGCCGCGTTCGCCCGCGCCGCCTCGGCCGCCTCGCGCGGCACCGTGTCCTCCTCGCCCCATGCCTCGGTCGCCGCCAGCTCCACCTCCAGCCAGCACTCCATCTTCGTCTGCTGCGACCAGACCTCGCCCATCTCCGGGCGCGTGTACCGCGCGATCATCAGCAGTTGATGATTCTCGCCGCCAGCACGCCGGCGTTCTTGGCCCCGTCGATCGCCACGCAGGCGACCGGGATCCCGGGCGGCATCTGCACGGCGGAGAGCAGCGCGTCGAGCCCGCCGAGCGCCTTGCCGAGGATCGGCACGCCGATCACCGGCAGGTCGGTGTGGGCGGCGGCGACCCCCGGCAGGGCCGCAGACATCCCCGCCCCGGCGATGATCACCCTGAGCCCCCGCATGCGGGCGTTCTGGCAGTACTCGCGCACCGCCTCGGGATCGCGGTGGGCGCTCATCACCCGCACCTCGTAGCGGATGCCCGCGTCGTGCAGGGCGGCACCAGCGGGCTGCATCTTCGGCTTGTCGTTCTTCGAGCCCATGATGATCCCGACCAGCGGCTCGTCGACGCTGATTTCCTCGAAGGCCTCCTCGACCGCGGGCATCGTCGCCGGCGGCGCGACGGAACCCGCCGATCCCGTCGGTTGCGGCTCTGAGATCTCGGTCATCTGTTCCTCTCTGGTCAGCCCGGGACGCGCTCTGCGGCGCGGGCGGCGATGTCGGTGCGGACCTGCATTCCCTCGAAGGAGATCCTGCTGGCCGCATCGTACGCGCGATCGCGGGCAGCGGCCGGCGTCGGCCCGCGCCCGGTGACGCTGAAGACCCGGCCGCCGGCGGTGACGATCTCGCCGTCGCGCTCGGCCGTGCCCGCGTGGGTCACCTCGGCGAGCGCCGAGGCCTCGGCGAGCCCGTGGATGACGTCGCCCTTCGAGGAGCCCTCCGGGTACCCGGCCGAGGCGAGCACGACGGTCACCGCCCAGTCGGGGCCGAACTCGGCCTCGACCCCGGCGAGCCCGCCCGGCTCGCGGGCGGCGAGGAAGAGCTCGGCGAGGTCGGAGCGCATCCGCGGCAGCACCGCCTGCGTCTCGGGATCTCCGAAGCGGGCGTTGAACTCCAGCACCCGCGGGCCTTCGGTGCCGATCATCAGCCCCGCGTAGAGGACGCCGTGGAAAGGCCGCCCGCGCCGCGCCATCGCGGCGACGATGGGACGGTGGACGCTGTCGACGATCTCCTCGACCTCGGCCGGCCCGAAGCCGGGGACGGGCGAGTAGCTGCCCATGCCGCCGGTGTTCGGCCCCTCGTCGCCGTCGAAGATCCGCTTGTAGTCCTGCGCGGGGGCGAGCGGCACCACGTTCTCGCCGTCGCAGAGCGCCAGCAGCGAGAGCTCCTCGCCCTCGAGGAACTCCTCCAGGACCACCGGCATGTCCGCCCCGAAGCGCCGCTCGGTGAAGAAGACGTCGACCGCCTCGCGCGCCTCCTCCTCGGTCGAGCAGAGGATCACCCCCTTGCCAGCGGCCAGGCCGTCGGCCTTGAGGACGGTGGGGTAGGCAGTCCGGGCCAGCTGCTCCTCGGCCTCCTCGCGGCTGCGCAGCAGCGTGTGGGCCGCGGTCGGCACGCCGGCCTCCGCCATCAGCTCCTTGGCGAAAGCCTTCGATCCCTCCAGCTCCGCCGCGGCGCGGGTCGGGCCGAAGGCCGGCACGCCCGCCGCCTCCAGCGCATCGACGGCACCGGCGACCAGGGTTGCCTCGGGGCCGATCGCGACCAGGTCGACCCGCCGTTCCGTTGCCACGGCGACGAGCGCCGCGACGTCGTCGGCCGCGATCTCCGGCAGGCACTCGGCGTCGGCGGCGATGCCGGCGTTGCCGGGCGCGCAGAGCAGCTCCGGCCCACGCGCGGAACGCTGCAGCGCCCGGACGATCGCATGCTCGCGACCGCCGCTACCGACTACAAGGACCTTCAACGGGTGCTGCTCCTACAGCGACCCGGCCAAATCCTCGGCCGGCATCGCGGTCAGCGTCTGACTGGTCATCGTCCCCCGCGAGCCCAGCTCAACGGAGACCTTCGCCATCGTCTTCTCGTCGGGAGCTTCGACAACCGTCACGAAGTCGTACTGCCCAAGGGTCGCGTACTGAGCAAGCACTTTGGCCCCGATCTGTTCGACCTCCTTATTGACCTCGGCAACCCTCCCCGGGTTGTTCTTCAGCGTTCGAACGCCCTCGGCAGTCAAATTGGTGAGCATCAAATAGGTCGGCATCTTTTGGCTCCCCTCCAGGTCTAGATGAGCACTACGACAACCGTACCCGCTCGCAGGGGCCAGGTGCCCCTCCCCCGGAGGCTCAAGGACAGGCGTTTGAGCCCAAGCGGGCACCCCAGCTGCGCGACGGCCTCCGGGGGAGGGGCACCTGGCCCCTGCGAGGAGGTTCTCAGTACCCCGTCGGGTGCCGCACAACGAACCCTTCGGGGTAAGGAGGCTCGGTGTGCCAACGTGGCCCCGAGCCGTTCTCGTTGCCGACCGTGTCCCAACGCAGTCCGGCGATCACGGCGTAGGTGTGCGTCGGACTCGCGTAGATCGTTATCCACTTGCCGGGGCCGGGCTCGCCGTAGCTTTCGAGCTCGCCGGAGACGAGTGGCGTGTCGAGCAGGCCGGCGCCGTAGAGGGCGAAGCTGACCGCGCCCGAGCAGTCGTAGCCGTAGGAGTACCAGGAACTGTGGCCGCCGCCCCAGACGTAGGGCGTGGTGGAGATCGAGTTGGCCGCCGCGATCGCCGCCTTGACCGCCGGCGGCGCGCTGCGCGGAGCGCTCGCCAGGTTGCCGAGGAGGACGGCGCTGGGGCCTTCGGTTTCGAAGCCGCTCCCCAGCGGAGCCAGGGCCCAGTCGATGTAGCTGACCTTGCACTTGCCTTCGATCCGTTCGGCTTCCTCCAGCACCTCCTGCACGTACCACTCCGCCTGGTTGTGGGTGAAGAGGCCGGCCTCGAGGCTGCCGCGCGACCAGATCATCCGCGCCAGGGTCGCCGCCGAATCGCCCGAGGAGGCGCGGCGGATGCGGCCGTCTTCGTTGCCGTCGACGCCGAACTCTTCCCACTCGAACGAGTCGAGCCCGAGCGGCCCTTCGGTACGCATCTGCTCTTTGCTCATCCCCTTGCCGAAGTCGGACTCGAGATGGGCGATGGCAGCGAGCGCCCAGACGCCGCGCTTGCCGAGGTCATAGCGCGCGGCGGCGTTCTCGAAAGAGGTCATGTAGGGCTTCGGGACCTGCCCTTTCCAGGCCGGTGCGGCGGTGCATTCGAGGACCTGGATCTGCGGCTTGAGACCGGCCGCGTCGAAGGAGGGGCCGCCGACTTCTTTCGCATAGCAGCCGGCGTTGGCGAGGACTTCGCTGACGTACCAGTCGGCGTGGTTGTAGGCGAAGATCGCGTCGTAGGTGTTGGTCGGCATGCCGGCGGCGCGGAGGTAGTTGGCGGCGGCGAAGATCGCGTCTTCGGGGTTGTACGGATCCTCGACCCCGTCGCCGTTGGCGTCGACCCCGTAGGCGTCCCAGCTGGACGGCATGAACTGCATCCACCCGAGCGCCCCGGCGGAGGAGACGTTGAGGTTGGTCCCGAAAGCGGTCTCAACCTCGTTGATGCCGGCGAGCACGGCGGGACCCTGCGGCCCGAGCCCGTAGGTGGCGGCGGCGCGGCGGTAGATCGGCACCAGGACCGGCGGCACGCCGGTCGCCGCGCAGCTGGATGCCGGCAGCGAGGGGATCGTCAGCGCGGCCGAGGGGTCCGGCGGCAGCGCGCCCTCGGCGCCCTCCGGCTCCGTGGTCTCCGGGCCCGCTTCGTCTTCTTCGCCATCCGGTTCGACCGAGACGCCGCCGCTGGGGACAGAGGGGGTTTCGGTCGCGGGCGGGGTCAGCGTCGCGCCCTGCTCGACCGGGCCGGGCGGCGCGGAGAAGGCCGGCGGAGCGTCGAGCCCAGAGCCGCCCGCAGGGGTCGCCGCGCTGGAGACGCCGATCGGCAGCGCCAGCGCCACGAGCGCGGTTGCGGTCGCCGCGACCGCTCGGGTCTTCCCTGCGACGCTCATCATCCGAGCACGTCGGTTACCAGCCACTCGTCGGCCTTCCGCTGTTCCATGGAGAGGCGCAGCTCGCTGGAGATCCCCAGACGCAGGAGGGAGACGCTGACCGGATAGACAGGACCGCGCGAGGGGGCCGCGACGACGTTCATGACCTTGGCCTCGGGGACCTCGACGTTGGCGGGCAGCCGCGGCGGGCGCCGCAGGAGCGCCCGGCTCAGCTGCCGGGTCGCGGTCTTGCCGAAGGTCTCGCGCACGGCCGGCTCGACGCCGCCGGTCTCATAGACGACGAAGGCGTCTGCGAACTCCTCGGCAACCGCGATCGCCGCGGGCCCGGCGGGGGTGGGGGCGACGGAGGCGGCCTTGGCGGCGGGGGTGGAGGAGATCGTGTCGGTGGCGGCAGAGGACGTGGCGTCGCCGGAGGCTTTGGGAGCGGTCGATTCGCGCTGCTTCGGCGCCTCCGCGGCCTGGGGCTCGCCCTTCCCTGCGGGCTCGAAGGCCGGCGTCGCGCCCTGCAGGGTCGGGGCTGCCGGAACCTTGGGCGAGGGGGAGGTGACCTTGGCGATCGGCGACTCCGGCGCCGGAGTCGCCGTCGCGGTGACCTCCGAGCCGCCGGGCTCGAGTAGTCCCGCACCCGCAACGCCCGCGACTGCGGCGATCGCGACCACGCCGAAGACGGCAAGGGCCCGGACGGCAAGACGATCCTGGATCGGCCAGATCACCCAGCGCTGTATCGCCCAGGCGATTTGCCGGAACGGCCAGGTCAGCGCGTAGCCGAACCGCCGTACGAGGTCGCCCCCGTCGACCACCACGTGATCGCCGATCGCCCCTAGGAAGTCGCGTAGTCGATTGATTGTGGCCCTCGCGTAAGCATCGAAAAAGTCGGTTCTGCACAGGTTAGATCGGAGTTTCGTCCGCCCTCCTGAAATCGGGCAGCCGCATTGCGTCTCCCATCCCGTGTCCTGGCGCCAAAAATTCTACGTAACCGGGATCAAAACAGCCAATCTTGAGCGAGAGCTAAACGGCGCCCGGGCCTAGGCGGCGACCTCGGCCGCTGCCCGCTCGAAGCTCAGCTCGCCGTCGGCGACGTCGACGCGGACGGCGTCGCCTTCGGCGAACTCGCCCTCGAGGATCTTCAGCGCCAGCTTGTCGACCAGCTCCTTCTGGATCACCCGCTTCAGCGGCCGGGCGCCGTAGGTCGGGTCGTAGCCGAGGTTGCCGAGCAGGGTGCGGGCGTCGTCGGTCAGCTCGATCTCGATCCCGCGCTCGGCCACCCGGCGGACCAGCTGGCCGACCTGCAGCTCGACGATGCGGCCGATGTCCTCCTTGGAGAGGCGGTGGAAGATCACCGTGTCGTCGATCCGGTTGAGGAACTCCGGCTTGAAGGTGGAGGCCAGCACCTCTTCGATCTGCTCGCGGATCCTCTCGTCCACCGACTCGCCGACGATCCGGTCGCTGCCGACGTTGGAGGTCATGATCAGGACCGTGTTGGTGAAGCTGACGGTGCGACCCTGGCCGTCGGTGAGGCGACCGTCGTCCATGATCTGCAGGAGGGTGTTGAAGACGTCGGGGTGGGCCTTCTCGATCTCGTCGAGCAGCACCACCGCGTAGGGCCGCCGCCGCACCGCCTCGGTCAGCTGACCGCCCTCCTCGTAGCCGACGTACCCGGGGGGCGCGCCGATCAGCCGCGCCACCGTGTGTTTCTCCATGTACTCGGACATGTCGAGGCGGACGATCGCCTGCTCGGAGTCGAACATGAACTCGGCCAGCGCCTTCGCCAGCTCGGTCTTGCCGACCCCGGTCGGGCCGAGGAAGAGGAAGCTGCCGATCGGCCGGTCGGGGTCCGAGAGCCCGGCGCGCGAGCGCCGCAGGGCGTTGGAGACCGCGGCGATCGCCTCGTCCTGGCCGATCACCCGGTCGTGCAGCCGCTCCTCCATCTGGACCAGCTTCTGCACCTCGCCCTCCAGCAGGCGGCTGACCGGGATCCCGGTCCATTTGCCGACGACCTCGGCGACGTCCTCCTCGGTCACCTCCTCGGTCAGCATCGTGCCGCCGGCCGCGTGCAGCTCTCCCAGCCGCTCCTCGCCCTCGGCGACGGTCTTCTCCAGCTCCGGGATCTCGCCGTAGCGCAGCTTCGCCGCCCGCTCGAGGTCGGCGTCGCGCTCGGCCCGCTCGGCCTCGCGGCCGGCCTCCTCGAGTCGCGCCCTCGCCTCCTTGATCGAGTCGATCGCGTCCTTCTCGTTCTGCCAGCGCGCCTTCATCTCGCCGGAGCGCTCGCGCAGCTCGGCGAGCTCGGCCTCGAGTGCCTCCAGCCGCGCCCTCGAGGCCTCGTCGGTCTCTTTCTTCAGCGCCTCGCGCTCGATCTCCAGCTGCTGGATGCGGCGCTCGACCTCGTCGATCTCGGTCGGCATCGAGTCGATCTCGATCTTCAGCCGCGAGGCCGCCTCGTCGATCAGGTCGATCGCCTTGTCGGGAAGGAAGCGGTCGGCGATGTAGCGCTCCGAGAGGGTCGCCGCGGCGACGATCGCGGAGTCGGAGATGCGGACGCCGTGGTGGACTTCGTAGCGCTCCTTCAGCCCGCGCAGGATCGCGATCGTGTCGTTGATGTCGGGCTCGCCGACGAGCACCGGCTGGAAGCGCCGCTCGAGCGCCGCGTCTTTCTCGATGTGCTTGCGGTACTCGTCGAGGGTGGTGGCGCCGACCGCGCGCAGCTCGCCGCGGGCCAGCATCGGCTTCAGCAGGTTGGCGGCGTCGACCGCGCCCTCGGCGGCGCCGGCACCGACGATGGTGTGGAGCTCGTCGAGGAAGAGGACGATCTGGCCCTCGGCGTCCTGCACCTCGGAGAGCACCGCTTTCAGCCGTTCCTCGAACTCGCCCCTGTATTTCGACCCGGCCAGCAGCGAGCCGATGTCGAGCGCGATCACGCGGCGGTCGCGCAGGCTCTCGGGCACGTCGCCCTTGACGATCCGCTGCGCCAGGCCCTCGACGATCGCGGTCTTGCCGACCCCGGGGTCGCCGATCAGCACCGGGTTGTTCTTGGTGCGCCGGGAGAGGACCTGGATCACGCGGCGGATCTCCTCGTCGCGCCCGATCACCGGGTCGAGCTTCCCCGCCTCCGCCTCGGCGGTCAGGTCGCGGCCGAATTTCTCCAGCGCCTGGACGCTGTCCTCGGGATTGGGGGAGGTGACCTTGTGCGGGCCGCGCACCTCGGCGATCGCCTTCTCCAGGGAGTCGCGGTCGGGCAGCACCTCGGCGACGGCGGAGCCGGAGTCGGTCAGCGCCAGCAGCAGGTGCTCGGTGGAGATGTACTCGTCGCCGAGCGCCGCCATCTCTTTCTCGGCCCGCCGAAGCGCCTGCGCCAGCGAGGAGGACATACGAGGCTCCTCGCCGGCGTCGCTCAGCTTCGGCAGCGACGCGACCGCCTCGTTGGCGCGGGCGGCGACGGTGGCGGTGTCGGCGCCGAGCTTCTGCAGGATCGGGACGACGAGGCCATCGGGTTGTTCGAGCAGGGAGACCAGGAGGTGGGGAGGCGCGATCTCAGGATTGCGCCGTGCCGCCGCCAGCTGCTGCGCGGCCGCCACCGCTTCCTGCGACTTGACGGTGAAGCGATCAGCCTGCATCCGCGACGTCTCCTTTCCCTTCGAGCTGTTCGAGTCGATTGTGGGCCCGCGCCAACTCGGTGCGCAGCTTCTCCACCTGGGATTCGAGGGCGAGCACGGTCTCGACCCCGGCCAGGTTGAGCCCCTCAGCGGTCATCTGCTGGATCCGCCGCAGCCTTTCGACGTCGCGCTGGGAGTACAGGCGGGTGTTCTTCGGCGAGCGCTTCGGCGCGATCAGCCCCCGCGCCTCATACATCCGCAGCGTCTGCGGGTGCATCTCTGCCAGCTCGGCGGCGACCGAGATCATGAAGACGCCGCGGCGCTCGTCGAGCGTCGCCTTCACCGTGCGCCGGTAGGTGGCCATCAGCTCGCCGCCTTGCGCAGCAGCTCGGCCCGGGGGTCGGCGCCGTTGAGCGCCTCGGCGAGCTTCTCTGCCGCCTCGCTCTGCTCCTCGCTCAGCTCGTCCGGGACGTCGATCTCAAGGCGGTAGCGGATGTCGCCGCGGCCCTTGCCCTTCGGCCTCGGCGGCCCCTCGCCGCGCAAGCGCTGCAGGGTCCCGTGCCTGGTCCCCGGCACCACCTTGATCTTCTTGGTCCCGTCCAGGGTCGGCACCTCGATCGTGCCGCCGCTCAGCGCCTCGGGGATCGAGATCGGCACGGCGACCTCGAGGTTGCCGTCGTCGAGCCGTTTGAACACCGGTGAGCTGGCGACCCGGGTGGTGACGAAGAGGTCGCCGGGGGGCCCGCCGCGCGGTCCGTCCTCGCCCTTGCCGGCGAGCCGAATCCGGGTCCCGTTCTTGACCCCGGCGGGGACGTTCACCTTGTAGCGCTTGGTCTGCTGGGTCAGGCCGGAGCCGCCGCAGGTAGGGCAGGGCTCCTCGATCACCTGGCCGGCGCCGCCGCATTGTGGGCAGGGCTGGCTGATCGAGAAGAAGCCCTGGCTCTGGGCGTCGATGCCGCGGCCTTCGCAACGCGGGCAGGTGATCGGCGCGGTGCCGGGCTTGGCGCCGCTGCCGTGGCAGGTGGGGCAGCGACCAGACTTCGGCACGGTGACGCTGATCTGGGCGCCGTTCACAGCCTGGTCGAAGCTCAGCTGGACCTCGGTCTCGAGGTCGCGCCCGCGGATCTGCTGCTGCTGGGGGCGACCGCCGCCGCGGTTGAAGATCGAGGAGAAGATGTCGCCGAAGTCGGCGCTGAAGCCTCCGCCCTGGGCACCGCCCCCGGGGCCGAACGGTCCCTGACCGCCGCCGAAGCCGGCGAACGGCCCGCCCGAGTCGTACTCCTTGCGCTTCTCCGGATCGGAGAGCGTGTCGTAGGCGCCCTGGACCTCCTTGAACTTCTCCTCCGCCGTGGCGTCCCCGGAATTGCGATCCGGGTGGTATTTGCGCGCCAGCTTCCGGTAGGCCTTCTTGATCTCCTCCTCGGAAGCCTTCTTGGATACGCCCAGCGTCTTGTAGAGCTCGTCCGCCACAGTCTCCTTACGCGCTCACGACCACCCTGGCGGGCCGGATCAGCTGGTCGCCCATCCGGTAGCCCTTCTGCATCACCTCGACGACCACACCGGAGTCCGTCCCGTCGACCGTCTGCGTCGAAAGCGCCTCGTGCAGGTTCGGATCGAACTTCTCCCCGGTCGGGTCAACGGCCTCGATGCCGTTCCGCGTCAGCGTCTCCCGCAACCCCCGGAAAACGAGGATCACGCCATGAGCGAGCCCATCCTCTGAATCCCCCTCCGGATCCAACCCCGCAGCCTGCAGCGCCCGCTCCAAATTGTCGACCGGCTCGACCAGCTCCCTCGCAAGCTCAGCCTTCCCACGACTCGACGCGGCTTGTATGTCAGCCGTCATCCGCTTTCGAAAGTTCTCGAAGTCGGCTTTGGTTCTCTTCGCCAGTTCGAGGTACTCATCCCGCTCCTGCTGGGCGTCAGCGAGTAGTGAGTCGAGGTCTTTCTCGATCGCCTCTCCCGGGGGTGGCGCGGAGATGGGGTCCTCGCCCGCAGCTTGCGAGGACGAGGATCCCGTCTCCGGGACAGGACCCGCGGGCCGGCGCTCGCTAGAGCCGTCCTGATGCTCCCTCATTTGCTCTCACCGTCGTCATCAACGACCTCGGCGTCGACGACCTCCTCCTCATCAGAGGAAGAGTCACCGCCACCATCAGAACTTCCGTCAGCCGCTTGTTCCTGCGCGGCCGCATAGATCTGCTCCGACACTTTGGTCATCGCCGCCGTCAACGCTTCCGTCTTCGAGTTGATCTCCTCGACGCTGTCGGACCCGAGCGAGTCCCGGACCCCCTTGATCGCCGCCTCGATCTCCTCCTTGTTGGAGGCCTCGACTTTGTCGCCCAGCTCCTCGAGCTGTTTCTCGGATTGGTAGGCGGCGTTCTCGGCGACGTTGCGGGCCTCGGCCAGGTCGCGCTGCTTGCGGTCCTCGTCGGCGTGGGCCTCGGCGTCGGAGACCATGCTCTGGATCTCCTCGTCGGAGAGGCCGGAGCCGGATTTGATCTCGATCTTCTGCTCTTTGCCGGTCCCCTGGTCTTTAGCGGTGACGTGGATGATGCCGTTGGCGTCGATGTCGAAGGTGACCTCGATCTGCGGCATGCCGCGCGGCGCCGGCGGGATCCCGGTGAGCTGGAATTTGCCCAGGCTCTTGTTGCCGCCGGCCATCTCGCGCTCGCCCTGCAGGACGTGGATCTCCACCGAGGGCTGGTTGTCCTCAGCGGTCGAGAACGTCTCCGACTTCTTCGTCGGGATCGTCGTGTTGCGCTCGATCAGCTTCGTCATCACGCCGCCTTTGGTCTCGATCCCCAGGGTCAGCGGGGTCACGTCGAGCAGCAGCACGTCCTTGACGTCTCCGGCCAGCACGCCGGCCTGGATGCCGGCGCCGACCGCGACCACCTCGTCGGGGTTGACCCCCTGGTGGGGGTCCTTGCCGGTCAGCTCCTTGACCCGCTCGCGCACCGCCGGCATCCGGGTCATGCCGCCGACCAGGACGACGTGGTCGATCGAGGTGTCGGCGTCGCCCAGCGCCTGTTTGACCGGGCCGACGATCCGCTCCAGCAGGCCCCCGGTCAGCTCGTTCAGCTTCGAGCGGCTCAGCTTCAGGTCGAGGTGCTTGGGCTGCCCCTCGACCGCGGTGATGAAGGGCAGGTTGATCTGCGTCTCCTGGGTCGAGGAGAGCTCGATCTTCGCCTTCTCGGCCGCCTCGTAAAGGCGCTGCAGCGAGTTCTTGTCCTGGGAGAGGTCGACGCCCTGGTCGCGCTTGAACTCGGCCACCAGCCACTCGACGATCGCCTTGTCCCAGTTGTCGCCGCCGAGGTGGTTGTCGCCGGCGGTCGACTTCACCTCGAAGACGCCGTCGCCGATTTCCAGCACCGATACGTCGAAGGTGCCGCCGCCGAGATCGAAGACGAGGATCGTCTGGTCGGCTTTCTCTTTGTCGAGCCCGTAGGCGAGCGAGGCCGCGGTCGGCTCGTTGATGATCCGCTTCACCTCGAGGCCCGCGATCTTGCCGGCGTCCTTGGTCGCCTGGCGCTGGTCGTCGTTGAAGTAGGCGGGGACGGTGATCACGGCGCTGTCCACCGTGTCGCCGAGCTTGGCTTCGGCGTCGGTCTTCAGCTTCTGCAGGATCATCGCGCTGATCTCCGGCGGGCTGTACTGCTTGCCGCGCGCGTTGACCCGCACGTCGCCGTTGGGGCCGGCCTCGACCTCGTAGGGGACGATCGTCTCCTCCTCTTTGACCTCGGCCTCCTTGCGGCCCATGAACCGCTTGATCGAGAAGATCGTGTTCTCCGGGTTCATCACTGCCTGGCGCTTGGCGACCGTGCCGACCAGCCGCTCGCCGCTCTCGGTGAAGGCGACCACCGATGGGGTGGTGCGCCCGCCCTCGGCGTTCTCGAGGACGGTCGGCTCACCGCCCTCCATCACCGCGACGCATGAGTTGGTCGTACCGAGGTCGATCCCGATCGTCTTTGCCACTTTTCCGCGTACCTCCAGGGGTTTCGTTGAACAAGCCTAAGAAATCTGAGTGGCAGTATGGCAGATCTTTGAGCGATTGCAAACAGAAAGGGGCGCCGCGGGGGCGCCCCTTTCCTCACTACCCGGTTGGCTTGGCCTAACGCAGGATGTTCAGCGAGCTGAAGACGCCGGCGTGGTCGGAGTTCCAGTACCCGTTCACCTGTTTGCGGCCGGTGATCGTGGAGGAGACCAGCTTCACCTTCTTCGGCGAGTTGGTCAGCACGTGGTCGACCTTGTGGTCGAATTCCGCCACGCTGCCTCCTTTGAGGTCGAACACGGCACCGCCGATGCAGCAGCCGAGCGGCTCGTAGGTGCTGCGCTGACGGAAGCCGGCCTTGGTCATCACCCGGAAGGCCTGCCCGTCGCCGATCGCGGTTTCGGTCTTGACGTCGGAGTTGAGGTCGCCGACCAGGACCACCGGCAGTTTGCCCGTCGCGGGCCCGCCGGGGGCGACCAGCTCTCCGGCCTGCTTGGCGCGGATGCTGGGGTAGACGTTGCGGTCGTCGAACGCCTCCAGGTGGGTGTTGACGAAGCGGAACGGCCTGCTCCCGCGCACGGTCGCGTTGACGCTGGTCCAGCCGCGGTTGACCGTCACTTCGGTCGAGCCGGCGACTTTCACCACCAGCAGGTTGGCGAAGACGTCGCTTTCGGCATTCGACGTCTTCACGCCTGCGCCGACCTTGGCGAGGATCACGTCCCGCATCGTCAGGCGGCCGTTGACCTCGGAGTTGGCAAGCAGGCCGGTGCCGCCGGGCCCATCGCCGGGAATGCCGTTGGCGTCAGCCGGGGCCTCGAAGTCGAACTCGGGCTGGACGATGACGGTGCGGTAGCGAGCTTTGCCCTTGTTGAGCTGGGCCAGGAGCAGCTGGAGGAAGTCGTACTTGACGACCGTGGCCTCGGGTTTGGCGGAGAACACTGGTCCCAGCGAGGGCGGCGCGCTCCTCCACAGCGCGACCTCCTGCATGCCGACGAGGTCGGGTTCGGCGCTGAGGATCTCTTTCGCCAGCCCTTTGGCGCGGACCGGGAAGTTGGTCGCGTCGACCTGGCGCAGGATCCCGCCGTTCGCGACGAGGAAGTTTGCGGTCGAGGTCGATTCGATCGCCGGCGCGAGGTCGGCTCCCAGGTAGAGGTTGCGGCTCATCACCTTGACGTTCGTGCCCTTGCCCGCTTGCTTGGCCGGCTTCGCCTGGGCGACGGCGGCGAAGACGAAAATCGCCATCGCGGCAGCCATCAGGACGGCGGCAGCCGCGCGGGGCGCTGCAAATCGCTTATTCAAAGTCTCGGCTCCTCTTCGTTGCCCGCCCCTGCCGAGCGGTCGTTTGAGGCGCCTCCCTCGGGCGAACTCTAAATGATCAGCCCTCGCCGGCCGTGCGGGCGACGAATTCGGCGACTTCCTTCGCCTGTTCCTCGTTGAGGATGCCACCGGGCATGCGGCCGGACGTGGTCGAGCTGTCGAGCCCGTTTTCGATCGCGCTCAGCACCCGGCCATCGGTCGATTTGACGGTCTCCCCCGACAGCGGTCCGGACGCGGCCAGCAGTTCGTCGAGGTCGGGGCCGTAGTTGCCGTTGGTGCCGGCCGAGTAGAGCGTGTGGCAGTTGCCGCAGTTGATCTGGAACAGCTCCTGGCCGTTGGTCAGGCTCGAAGCGACCTCCTGCTGGCCGGTCTCCGCGTCTCCCTTGGAGCGGAATGCGAGCCACGGGATCGCCACGGCGAGGACGAGGACGAGGAGCCCGAAGACGATGAAGGTGCGTTTGCTCATGGGGTGTTTGGTGCCGGCCTCCGTGGTGGCCCCAGCCGACCGGCGGCGGAGATACTACTGCTCCCGGCCCGCCGCTCCGCTCGGTACCAGGGGCACATCCGGCGCAGCGCGCACTCCTCGCAGCGCGGTTTCGGACGGCAGAGGGCGCGGCCGTGGCGGATCAGGTTCATGTGCAGCTCGTAGGCGTCCTCGGGGTCGAGGACGGCGAGCATCTCGTCGTGTGCGCGCTCGAAGGAGGCCTTGGCCGGGAACAGGCCGAGGCGCCCGCCGACCCGGTGGACGTGCACATCGACTGGAACCTCGGGGATTCCCCAGGTGAAGATCAGCACGCAGGCCGCGGTTTTCCGACCGACCCCGGGAAGCGAGAGCAGGAACTCCAGCGACTCCTCGCGCGGCGCGGTCTCGGTCCAGTCGAGGTCGGGTGGGTCCCCGAGCAGTTCCAGGATCGCCTGGATGCGTGGGGCCTTCTGCCGCGCCAGGCCGCCGGGGCGGATCGCGTCTTCGAGCTCGTCCAGCGGCGCGTCGCGGACCTCCTCCCAGGTCGGGAACCGCTCCCGCAGCGCGGCGAATGAGCGGTCGCGGTTTAGGTCGTTGGTGTGCTGGGAGAGCACGGTCTTGATCAGCTCCGCGATCGGGTGGCCGTGCGGATTCTCCTCCGGCACCCCGTACATCTCCCGCAGCCGGTCGCGGATCGCGCGGACGCGGCGCTTGTCGGGACGTTTCCAGGCCATCGAGTGCCTAAAGCTATTGACCCCGCATATGGTTCTCCCATGAGCGTCCAGGTCGAGGAGGCCGAGCTGCGGATCGACGGGGTTCGCGTCTTCTATCGGCGGGTGCCCGGGGAGGGGACGCCGACGGTCTACTGCCACGGCAACCCGACCCACGGCGAGGACTGGCTGCCGTTCATGGAGCGGGGCGGTCCGGCGCTGGCGATCGACATGCCGGGATGGGGCCGCTCCGACCGTCCCGACCCGGCTCGGTTCGACTACTCGATGTACGGGCTCTCGGCCTTTCTCGACCGCTGCCTGGAGGAGCTGGGAGTGGCACGGCGCAAGCTGGTCGTGCACGACTGGGGCGGGCTGGCGCTGATCGGGGCCCAGCGGCGTCCCGATCTGGTCGAGCGGCTGGTCGTGATCGACGCGGTGCCGCTCCTGCCCGGCTACCGCTGGCACTGGGTCGCCCAGCTCTGGCGCCGCCGCGGCGTCGGCGAGTTCCTCAACGCGACCACGACCCGGTCCGCGCTGGCGCTGCTGATGCGCCAGGCGCGTGGCGACCGCAGCGCGATGCCGCCGGAGTTCGTCGACATGGTCTGGGACCACTGGGACAAGGGCACCCGCGACGCGGTCCTCGCCCTCTATCGGCACGCCGACCCCGACCGCCTCGCCATCGCCGGCAAGGACCTGAACAAGCTTGCCTGTCCCGCTCTCGTCGTCTGGGGCGACCGCGACCCCTACCTCCCGACCCGCTTTGCCGAGGCCTACGCCCAGGCTCTCCCCGGCTCCAGCCTGGAGATCGTCAGCGGCGCCGGTCACTGGCCCTGGATCGATGACCCGGGCGCGATCGACACCGTCCTCGCTTTCGTGCGTTAACGGGCGGATTACAATTAGCAGATGTCTCGCGCGTTCTCCGCGGTGTCCGCCAGGCTGCCCAAAGGTTGGGGCGATCTCGGCCGCCAGATCGCCATCCTCGTCAGTGTCGACCTTGCCTACACGCTGGTCCGCGGCCTCGCCGACTCCCAGCGCTCCGATGCGTTCGCCCACGGCGCCCAGGTGATCGACCTGGAGCGCTCGACGGGCACCTTCTTCGAGCCCAGCATGCAGGCGTTCTTCCTCCCTGCCCAGTGGCTGGTCGACGTCGCCAACCAGCTCTACCTCAACGCCCAGTTCTCGATCGCGCTCGGCTTCCTGGTCTGGCTGTACCTGTTCCGCAACGAGTACTACAACTTCGTCCGCAACATGTTCGTGGTCTCGATGGGGCTTGCCCTGGTCGGCTACACGCTCTACCCGACCGCGCCGCCGCGGATGTTCCCCCAGCACGGCTTCGTCGACACGATCGTCGACTTCTCCAACGTCAACCACGACTCGACCGTTGCGAAAATCTTCATCAACCCCTACGCGGCCGTTCCCAGCATGCACTGCGCCTTCGCGATGATGATCGGCGCTACCGGCGTGATGGTCTGCCGCCATTGGTTCTCGAAAGTCTTCTGGGCCTTCTGGCCGGTGCTGATCGCCTGGGTCGTGATCGTCACCGCCAACCACTACTGGGTCGACGTGGCCCTTGGCTGGATGGTCGCGGCCACGGCGGCGCTGGTCGCTGCCCGCCTGCTGGCACGGGCTCGCCCCGAGGCCTGGGCCTGGCGGGCGAAGGGCGCGCAAGAGGCCGAGGCCTAGCCGCGGCACGGCGCTGGCGCCCCGACCCCGCCACCCAATAGCCTCCCCGTAATGGATCCTTCGGCGCCCTCTAGGGCCTCTGGCCCTCGCCGCAACGGTCGCGCCGCCGGTCGCAACGGGCAGGAGCTGCGCACCTACGCCCGCGAGCGGCTGATCGAGTCCCGGCTGACTCCCAACGCGATCTCCATGGTCGGGCTGGTCGGCAACCTGGTCGCGGCCGCGCTCGTCACCCAGCGCCTCTTCTTCCTCGCCGGCGTCGCCTTCATCCTCGGCTCGGTGATGGACACGCTCGACGGCCGCTACTCGCGGATGTCGGGCAAGGGGACCCTCTTCGGGGCTTTCCTCGACTCGACCCTCGACCGGATCGAGGAGGGGATCGTGCTGGCCGCCGTGGCCGGCTACTTCGCCGCCCGCGGCGAAGACTTCGCCGCCGCGATGTGCGTGGTCGCGGTGCTCGGCTCGCTGATGGTCTCCTACACCCGCGCCCGGGCCGAGGCGCTGGGGGTCGAGTGCAAGGTCGGATTGGCGACGCGCCCGGTGCGGGTGGTGCTACTTTCGATCGGCTTGGTCTTCGCCAAGGGCGCTGGGATCGGGGATTTCGAATTGCTGGCCCCGGCGATCTACGTGATCGCCGCCCTGACCATCGTCACGGTGATCCAGCGTGTCTGGCATGTTCGCAACGAGCTTTCCCGCGAGAGTTCCGGCGCCGAAGACGGCGGCGGAGAGAGCGGAGAGCTGTAACCAGCAAGCCCGCGAGGTGTGTTCAGCCACTCAGCGCGATCCAGGAGGACTTCCAATTTCATGAGCGAGAGCAACGGAGCAAACGGCAGCGCCAACGGCATCGGGCGGAGCGACGAGAAGGTCCGCGTCGCGATCGTCGGCGTCGGCAACTGCGCCAACTCCTTCATCCAGGGCGTGCAGTACTACAAGGACGCCGATCCGACGGAGGAAGTGCCGGGCCTGATGCACGTCGACCTCGGCGGCTACCACGTCCGCGACGTCGAGTTCGTCGCCGCCTTCGACATCGACTCCGAGAAGGTCGGCAAGGACCTCTCCGAGGCGATCTGGTCGGGCCAGAACGACACGATCAAGTTCGCCGACGTCCCCAACCTGGGCATCAAGGTCGAGCGCGGCATGACCCACGACGGCCTCGGCAAGTATCTGAAAGAGAAGATCACCAAAGCTCCCGGCGAGACCGCCGACATCGTCGGCATCCTCAAGGAGACCCGCGCGGACGTGCTCGTCTGCTACCTGCCGGTCGGCTCCGAGGACGCGACCAAGTGGTACGTCGAGCAGGCGCTCGCGGCCGGGGTCGGCTTCGTCAACTGCCTGCCGGTCTTCATCGCCCGTGAGGACTACTGGGACCGGCGCTTCAAAGAGGCCGGCCTGCCGATCATCGGCGACGACATCAAGTCCCAGGTCGGGGCGACGATCGTCCACCGCCAGCTCGCCCGCCTCTTCCACGACCGCGGCGTGCGGATGGAGCGGACCAGCCAGCTCAACGTCGGCGGCAACATGGACTTCTACAACATGCTCGAGCGCGAGCGGCTCGCCTCCAAGAAGGAGTCGAAGACCAACGCGGTCACCTCGATCATGGGCCACGACCTGCCCGACGAGGACGTCCACGTCGGCCCCTCCGACTACGTCGCCTGGCTTACTGATCGTAAGTGGGCGCACATCCGCCTCGAGGGCAAATCCTTCGGCGATGTGCCGCTGACGGTCGAGCTGAAGCTCGAGGTCTGGGACTCGCCGAACTCGGCCGGCGTCGTGATCGACGCCGTGCGGCTGATCAAGCTGGCGCTCAACAACGGCATCTCCGGCCAGCTCGACGGCCCCTCCAGCTACCTGATGAAGTCCCCGCACAGCCAGCGCCCCGACGACGAGGCGCGCGAGCAGACCGAGGAGTTCATCGCCGCCAACGCGCGCGGCAAGGCGGCTGCGCCGGCGGACGCTCCGAGCGGCACCAAGGCCTGAGCGCCGCTCGGGCGCCCAGGCCTGGTTCCGGGCGCGCCGTCAGCCGACCGCCTGGCAGGTGCGAGCGACCCCGCCGAACAGGGTCGTCCCGTCGCGAAACTTGATGCTTCCCTTGGCTTGGAGGCGACCGTCCGCGCACTTGGCGAAAAGGAAGCCGCGCTTCCTGCCGCGTTTGTCCTCGACGTACCGGTAGCTGTGGATGTCGAAGTGGGTGGGTGAACCGCTACCGCCGGCGATCAGCGGTAGCGAGGCCGTGAAGCGCAGGCCATAGGGGCCGTTCGCGACTCTTCTGACCGTCACCGTGGCGACGATCGCGGTCGGCGCCGGTATCGCCACGTAGGCGTGGACGAAGAAGGTGGTGATCCCGCCCTTCTCGCCGCCGTTGAAGAGGACCAGCGGGCCCGTCGCGCGGATCGGCGGCTGTTCGGGAAAGGCGACCTCCACCCCACCCTTGCCGGCGCCAAGGATTGCGGTGGGACAGGCCCCCTTCGCGTTGCCGGTGGTCCGGTTCTCCAGCTGGCCCTTGTGGCAGACCGGCAGGCCCTTGACGTCGATGACCACGTCCCTGTCCACTTCGAAGACGGATTCCTTGAACGCGGGCGGGTGGGAGCCGTCGAGGGTCGCGAGGTCGCCGCTCCCATGGAAGGCGATGGGCACCGGCTCGTTCTTCGGCAGCGCCCGGGGCGTTACCCCGCCGTTCAGGGTCAGGACCAGGTTTCCGACTCGGATCACGGTCGGCATCTCGCGCGCGGTGGCGATCCCGGCAGCAATGCCTGCCACTGCGACCGTTACAGCCAACCCCGTTACCCAGATCGAGTGTTTCCTCATGGCGCTCATCTCCCTTGCTCTCGGGCCCGGCGAGCGAACTTGCCAGTCGGGCAATTTCGCGTTAATGTTACTAACATCAAAGTGAAGAGCGCAACCCCTAGTTCCTCGAGCAGGGTCCAGGCCGAGCTGGCGTTGCCGAGAGCGCTGGTCGCCGGAGACCTCGAGTCGGCGAGCGCGTGCTTCGCCAGGGACGGGTGCCTGATCACCCCCGATGCGACCGCGATCCACGGTCGCGACCGGATCCGCCCAATCCTCGCCCAGTTGATCGCCCAGCGCATCGACGTCGCGGTCGAGATCAGTCATGTCGTCGGCGGCGGCGAGGTCCGCCTGGTCCGCGAGCGCTGGAGAATTCAGACCGGGGGTGAGGAGGCGCGGTTCGTCCAGGTTCTCCACCCGACCCTCATCCTGCGCCGCGTCGAATCGGAGTGGAAACTGGCGATCGCCGCGCCGTGGGGCTGGGCAGGGGGACGTCTTTAGCCGTCCAGCACCGCCCCCCGTCCGTCTAACTTGTCGCCATGAGCGAGCGGGAAGGGACCGGCAGGCGCCCGTACAAGATGCGTGCCCGTGCCGCGGCGACGGAGGCCACGAGGGAGAAGATCCTCGACGCGGCAGAGGCGGCCTTCGACGAGCTCCAGATCGACGAGATCACCCTCGCCTGGGTGGCGAAACGGGCCGGGGTCTCGGTCCAGACGGTGATCCGCCACTTCGGGACCAAAGAGGGCCTTTTCATGGCGTCGGCCCAGCGCGCAGGAGCGAAGATGGTTGGGGACCGGGACGTTGAGCCCGGGGGGGATGTCGAGGAAATTGTCGGCATCCTGATCGACCACTACGAGCGGTTTGGCAGCCGGATCTTGCGAATGCTGTCCCAAGAGGAGCGCGTGCCGGAGCTCAAACTGCTCACCGACGCCGGCCGCGTTTATCACCTGGAGTGGTGCAAACAGGCGTTTTATCCGGCGCTGAAAGGTCTTCGCGGCGCCCGGCGGAAGCGGCGGGCCGCCCAGCTCGCCGCGATCACCGACATCTACGTTTGGGAGATCCTGCGACGCGACCGTCGCTTCAGCGTCGAGCAGACGAAGCTGGCGATTTGCGAGATGCTCGAGCCACTGACGGAGCGGTCCCGCTGAGCCGCATACTCGCTTACACGTCGCCATCTCGCGGCCATCTCTTCCCTCTCGTCGCCGTACTCCTGGAGCTGCGGCGTCGTGGCCATCAGGTGGCCTTGCGGACGCTGGCCGGCGAAGTCGAGGCGATGCGCTCCCTGGGTTTCGACGCCGCGCCGATTGCAGCCGAGATCGAGGCGCTGCCGATGAACGACTGGAAGGCTCGAGGCCGGCTCGAAAGGGCGCGCCTCACGGTGCGGACCCTCTGCGCGCGCGCTCGCTGCGAGGCACCCGATCTCCTCGCTGCGATCGAGGAGGAGCGCCCCGACGCGCTGCTGGTCAACGTCATCACCTGGGGCGCCCTGAGCGCAGCTGAGGCCTGGGGCGGCCCCTGGGCCTGCTTCTCGCCGCCGTTTCTGCCGTTTGCCTTGGGTACCGGACCCCCGGCCGGGCCGCGTCCGCGACCGCTGCCAGGCCCGGTGGGCCGCTGGCGCGGTTGGCTGACCCGGACAGCCAGACGGGCGGCGTTCGACCGCCTCGCTCGTCCCACCGTCAACATGCTGCGGGCAAGCCTCGACCTGCCGTCTTTTCATCACGCCGAAGAGATGTACCTAGCGCCGCCGCTGCTCCTCTACATGACGGCGGAGCCGCTCGAGTACGAGCGGCCTGACTGGCCCCAGAGCATCGTCATGGTGGGGCCCTGCGCCTGGGAGCCGCCCGGCGAGCTTCCGGCCCAGCTGAGGGGGGTCGAGGGACCCCTGGTGCTGGTGACGACCTCCACCGAGTTCCAGAACGATGGGCGTCTCGTCCAGACCGCACTCGACGCCCTCTCTGAGGAGCCCTTCCACGTCGTCGCGACGATGCCGACGGCGAGCGCCTCCGCCCTATCCCCGCCCGAGAATGCGACCGTGCTGCCTTTTGCTCCGCACGAGCCGATCCTCGACCGGGCGGTTTGCGCGATCACCCACGGCGGCATGGGCGCGACCCAAAAGGCGCTCGCCCGCGGAGTCCCAGTCTGCATCGTGGCCTTCGGCCGCGACCAGCCGGACGTCGCCCGCAGGGTCGAGGCCGCCGGCGCGGGGAGCGGGCTGCCGGCGCAGTGCCTGGGGCCCGGCCGGCTACGGGAGAAGGTGCACGAGGCGATCGCCTGTCGGCCCGGCGCAGAGCGGATCGCGGGCGCCTTCGCGGCCGCTGGCGGAGCCTGCGCTGCGGCCGACGCCTTCGAGCAGCGGTTGCTCGACGCTTAGACTGCTCCCGTGGCCGACGCGCCTCTCTCCATCGCCCAGGTCTCGCCGTTCCGGCGGGGGGCCCGGGACCCCGCCAACCAGTTCGCCGAACGGCTCGCCGACGAGCTGGAGCGGCGTGGGCACGAGGTGCTGCGGGTGGGGACCGGCGACCCGGTCAAGAAGCTGTTCGCCGCGGCTTCGCTCGACATCGTCCACGTCCACGAGCCGTTCGCCCCCAGCGTCGCCTCGGCGGCGCTGCGCCACTCCTTCTCTCTCAACGTCGCGACCTTCCACGCTCCCCAGGAGCGGGTGCTCTCGACCCAGGTGGCGCGGCCGCTGGTGGAGATCTTCTTCGGCCGCCTCGACGCCCGCACGGTCGCCAGCCCGGCGACCGGGGAGCTGATGGAGCGCTATTTCCCCGGTGCCTATGACCTGCTCGAGCCGGCCGGGGAGGGGCGGGACTGGGAGGCGGTGGCGGTCGAGTGCGAGCGGATCTACCGCCGCGTCCTCGCCCGCCGCCACCCCGAGGACGGCGACCCGGAGCTGCGGGCGCGGATCTCCGAGCGCGACCTGATCGAGGTCGACCTGCACATGCACACCGACCACTCGACCGACTGCGCGACCCCGGTCGACGTGCTCCTGCAGACGGCCCGCGACCGCGGGCTCGGGGCGATCGCGATCACCGACCACAACGAGGTCTCCGGGGCGCTGGAGGCGAGGCGGATCGCCGAGGGGCTCGGCGACATCAAGGTGATCGTCGCCGAGGAGGTGAAGACCGCCGAGCAGGGAGAGGTGATCGGCCTCTTCCTCGAGGAGAAGATCCCGAAGGGGCTCTCGATGGCGGAGACGATCGCCGAGATCCGCCGCCAGGGGGGGCTCGTCTACGTGCCCCACCCGTTCGACCGCTTCCACTCGGTCCCCGACTACGAGCATCTGATCGAGATCGTCGAGGAGGTCGACATCCTCGAGGTCTTCAACCCCCGAGTGGCGCTGACCGCCTTCAACGAAGAGGCCGAGCGCTTCGCCCGCAAGTACCGGATCGTCTCCGGCGCCGGCTCCGACAGCCACGTCGCCCAGGGCCTCGGCAGCGTGCGGGTGAGGATCCACGACTTCGACGGCCCGGCCGAGTTCCTGGAGGCGATGCGGGACGCCGACATCACCCGCAAGCACAAGAACCTGGTCTACGTCCAGGCGCTGAAGCTGCTGCAGACCACCGGCCGCCCGAAGGCGCCGAAACGGCGCATCCCGGACGCCAAGCCAGTCCGCGGCGGCAGACCGAGAAAGCGCCGCTCGGCGAGCAAGAGCTGATGCAGGGCCTGCGTGGCAAAGGAGCCGCGCCGGCCTCGTCAAAGAGGTCGGGGCAGATGCGGAGCATCGACGACGAGATCCGAGAGAAGTACCTGGAGCGGGCGATCCGCGAGCTCAACCAGATGAGCCGCGAGATCCAGGAGTGCCCGCACTGCCCGCGGGGCAAGCTGATGCCCGTGCTCGGCTCCGGCCATCCCCAGGCGGACGTCTTCATGATCAAGCACGCGCCGATGGCCTCGGAGATCGAGGAGGGGGTGGCCTTCTACGGCCGCGCCGGCAACGCGCTGATGAAAAGCTTCAAACGGCTCGGCATCGACCCGCTGGTCGTCTACGGCACGCTCTGCGTCAAATGCCCGATCCC
This sequence comes from uncultured Solirubrobacterales bacterium, assembly GCA_963799835.1. Taxonomy (GTDB): domain Bacteria; phylum Actinomycetota; class Thermoleophilia; order Solirubrobacterales; family 70-9; genus VAYN01. Next base: position 892,098 of record CAWCYE010000002.1, on the reverse strand, counting down.
CGAGCCCGACCTGGCCGCCCAGGAGTGCGTCGCGCGCCTCGCCGAGGAGCTGGCGGTGGTGCAGCCGAAGATCATCGTCGTCATGGGTGAGCCGGCACTGCGGGTCCTCAACGGCCTGCAGATCCCGCTCTCCCGCCCGATCGAGCAGCGCGAGGGCGAGATCCAGGCCTTCACCCCGACCGTCGACGCCCTCTACGTCCCGGACATCGACGACTCGCTCGACGAGGAGGGCGCCAAGCAGCGTTTCTGGCGCGCCTTCAAGGTCCTCGGCCTCTGGTACGAGGACCTACCGCCGTACTGAGTCGCGACTGGTGACTTAGTCCGGCGATGGGCGCGCTAACTCGCCACTCGCGCGGGGGTCTTGCCGTCGGATCCGTTCTCGGCCTCGAGGATCTTCTCGGCGGTGCTCTTGGGGGAGAGGAAGCGGTCGATCAGGGCGAGGGAGATCGCGGAGGCGACGAAAGTGAGGTGGATGATCGTCTGCCAGAGCATCGTGTTCGGGTCGGTCTGGCTGGCGTTGATGAAGGTCTGCAGCAGGTGGATCGAGGAGATGCCGACGATCGCCATCGCTAGCTTCACCTTGAGCACGTTGGCGTTGACGTGCGACAGCCACTCCGGCTGGTCGGGGTGGCCCCGCAGCTGGATCCGCGAGACGAACGTCTCGTAGCCGCCGATGATCACCATGATCAGCAGGTTGGCGATCATCACCACGTCGACCAACCCCAGCACCAGCAGCATCACGTCGTTCTCGGTCAGGTGGCCGACGTCGGACACCAGGTGCCAGAGCTCCTGCATGAAGCGCCAGACGTAGACCCCCTGGGCGGCGATCAGGCCAAGGTAGAGCGGCGCCTGCAGCCAGCGGCTGAGGAAGATCGTGGTGCCGGCGTAGCGGGCCAGCGGGCGGTCTATGGGCGGGTTCTCGGCGGCGATGGGGCGCCGCATCCTAGCTACTGCGACCTTAGGGAAACCTAAGGGGCGGCTGCTTCGGCGACGGCGGACATCGACTCGACGGTGGCGGAGGCGAGGCCGCGGACTACGACGGTGTCGAGAGCGGTATAGGCGGCGAGGGCGGGCTGGGCGGCGTCGCGGTCGGGGACGGCGACGCCGACGGTGCCCTCGGGCTCGCCGAGGCGGTAGAAGTGGTCGCGGTAGCCCTTGTGGAGGGCGAGGTAGAAGGATTCCTCTTTGGCCAGCCGCTCGGCGGCGTCGGGGCCGACGGCGGTGCGGACGTAGCCGAAGACGGGCGGGGTTGGGCGACCGGCTTCGGCAGCTCCCCCTTCGACCTTCGCCTGGGCGCCGGCGGCGAACTCCGGGGTCATCCAGTTGAAGAAGACCCCGTCGTAGGAGGCCCCGGCCAGGGCGCACATCTTCGGCCCCATCGCGGCGAGGACGAGGCGGACGCCGGGCAGCGACTCGCGCAGCTCGGGCAGCGACTCGCGCATCCTCGTCAACGGCTTCTCGGAGAAGCCGGCACCGACCCCGAGCCAGAGCCGCGCCGGGTCGATCCCGAAGTCCTCGATGTCGGCCGCGATCTGCTCGGGCGGCGTGCGGTCGAGCGCGATCACGCCGACGCCGAGGTCGAGCTCCGGCGCGCCGGCGGCGAACTCGGCCAGCGTCTCCAGCCCTTTCGCACCCGGGTGGTCGTTGGACCAGAGCGAGTCGTAGCCAAGCTCGGCACAGCGCACCGCCAGCGGACGAGCCACCTCGGGGTCGAGCCCCGCGGCGACTCCGAAGCCGCGGCTCATCGGATCCTCCTAATGCGTCGTTCCACGCTCGGCACCCTACTCAGGACGACAAAGCCCGCTCTCTTGCCAGGCGCCGGACATCACTTCGACGTCGTTCAACTCAAGTGCTCCGGGCTCGAACAGCAGCTGGACCAACGCCCTGCGCTGCTTCAGCTTGGTGACGTCGCTGAGCGTGAGCTCCGGGGTGTCAGCCAAAAATCTGGCTGAGACGCCCTTTTTGGTGTCAATATCGAAAGAGAGAGGATCCATAGGCAGGTCAATTAGCTTTCTCGAACAGCGCCACGCACTCGATGTGCGGGGTCTGGGGGAACATGTCGACGGGTCTCACGCGGCGCAGCGTATAGCCGGCCTCGGTGAGCTGGGCGGCATTGGGAGCGAGCGTGGTCGGGTTGCAGGAGACGTAGACGATCCTCCGCGCGTCGCACTCGAGCACCCGGCGGACGATCTTCTGCGAGAGGCCGGCGCGCGGCGGGTCGATCACCACCACGTCGGGCTTGCCGGCGCGCTCGAGCAGGGGGCGGACGCCGGTGCGGGCGCTGCCGGCGAGGAAGTGGGCGTTGCCGATCCCGTTGCGCTTGGCGTTGCGCTCGGCGTCTTCGATCGCCTCGGGGACGATCTCCAGGCCCCAGACCTCGCCGGCCTTCGCCGCCATGGTGAGGCCGATCGAGCCGATCCCGCAGAAGAGGTCGAAGACGCGCTCGCGGCCGCTCAGCCCGGCGAACTCGGCTGCCACCGCGTAGAGCTGTTCGGCCATCTCGGTGTTGGTCTGGAAGAAGGCGCCGTGGGACATCTCCAGCTTCAGGCCGCAGAGCTCCTCGCGCAGCCGCTCCTCGCCGAGCACGCCTGTCGGTCCCTCGGTGCCGCCGGAATCGTCGGCGACGATCGTGTGGAGGTCGACTGGGGGTCGCGGGAAGCGGACCTGCGAGGTGACCAGGCGGGTCTGGACCTGGCCGCCGCGTCGCCCTTCGCGGACGATGAGGTTGCGCAGCGCGCCGCGACGGGCGCGGGGGTCGAAGGCCGGCACCGCTTCCAGCCGCGCCCACTCGCGCACCTCGTTGCGGGCCGCGTTGCCGGTCTCGGAGGCGAGGTGGCAGTCCTCGACGTCGACGACCAGGTCCCAGCGCCCGCGCGCGTGGAAGCCGAGGATCGGTTCGCCCTCGTCGTCGCCGAAGGAGTATTCGAGCTTGTTGCGATAGCGCCACTGCTCGGCCGCCGGCACGATCTCCTCCAGCTCGAATCCCTCGAGGTCGCCGATCCGGCGCAGCGCCTCGCCGACCTGCTCCTGCTTGTAGGCCAGCTGGCGCTCGTACGGGAGTCCCTGCCAGGGAGCGCCGGGGCAGGGCTCACCGCCGTGCACGCAGGTGTCCGGAAGCCGCTCGTCCCCGGCCCGGAGGAGCTCGACGCAGCGCGCCTCGGCGAAGCGCTTCTTCCCCTTGGTGATCTCGGCGCGGACGCGGTCCCCGGGAAGCGCCCCGGAGACGAAGACGACGAGGCCGTCGGCGCGGGCGACGCCGCGTCCGCCGAAGGCCAGGGAGTCGATCTCGACCTCGAGCAGCTCACCGCGGCGCGGGCCGCGGGCCGCCGGCTTTGTGCCGGTGGCCCCGTCCACCTAACCCAGCTTTTTCCGCGCCCGGCGCGCTGCCTGGGTCGCCTGTTTGCGGACCGGCTCAGCCCGGCCGCCAACCTCTTTGCGGGCCTGCCTGACCATCCGTTCCAGCTCGCCGAGCAGGGCGTCGGTCTGTTTGCGGCCTTTCCTGACCAGCTCGCCCAGCATCTTCTCGGCGTCCGACGCGGGTCATCCGTCCCCGTTTGACCGCGTCGTCGACGACCTCCTGGATCCGCTCGCGGCTGAGGGTGACGCTGTGCTCGAGGCTGTCGCGGAACTGGGCGACGCTCTTGTCGAGGCCGGCGGTGGGGCTGCTGGCGGCGCGTTTCGCTGCCGGTTTCCTGGCGGCGGGTTTGCGCGCAGGGGCTTTTTTCGCTTTCGCGGAGGACGCCTTTTTCGCTTTGGCTTTCGGCCGCGCACCGGTTTTGGATTTTTTGCTCACTTTGCCGGCTGCTTTTTTCTCCGCCATCTCAACGCCTCCAGACTGGATTTGCCCAAGGGGTGTGGTTCGACTATCTCAATTCCGCGACACCAGTGGGTCGGCGAGGGAGAACCTGGCCTCCACCGGGGCGTGGTCGGAGAGGCGCAGGGCGCGTCCGTCGAGCGGCAGCTCGCGGCGCTCCGGTGCCCAGGCGGCCGGCGCCTCTAGGACTCCGAGCCCGCGGCTGAGCAGGTGGTCGATCGCGTCCGGGGCGGTCGGCGCGGTGAGCTCGAACTCGTCGCGAAGGCGCTCGAAGACCTCCGGGCCCTGGGCCGGGCGCAGGTTGAGGTCGCCGCCGAAGATCAGCGGCGAGCCCGCCGCCCACTCGCTCGCCGCCGCGGCGGCGAGCAGCACGTCCTCGGTGGCCAGCTTCGGCCGGTCGTTGGTGGCGTGCAGGTTGGCGACGCAGACCCCCGCGGCGGTGCGGGTGAACGCCATCGCCCGCCGCTCCGGCTCGCCCTCGTGGATCGTCAGCTCGCGCCGCTCGAGGATGCCGCCGAGGTGGCCCGCCCGGACCAGGGTGAGGTTGGAGCCGCCCTCCCCGGAGGCGATCAGGTCGGGGTTCTGGCGGGCCAGCAGCGCCCGCAGCGAACCCAGCGAGTTGCGCGAGGTCAGCACCCGGTGGCCCTCCGCCGCGCAGGCCCGCGCCAGCGGCACCGCGAAGCGGGGCGGGCACTCCTGCAGCAGGGCGACGTCCCAGGCCGTGGCGGCGAGCAGGGTGGCGAACTCGGCGCTGAGGTCGCGGTTCACCTGGACGTGGGTCTCGTTGCGCTCCTCGATCCGGAGCACACGCGAGCGCCAGCTGCGCAGGCTGGGATCGGGCGGGAAGTCGCGTCCGTGGAAGAGGTTCCAGGCGATCGCTGTGAAGTCCACGGCACGTAGTATCAGCGGCTTGAAGCGAGATTTCCTCACCGGGGAAGAGTTCGGGGCCTTCGAGCTGGGCAAGCTGCTCGACCGCGCGCTCGAGCTGAAAGCGGGGCGGGCGAGCGCCTCGGCGGCGACGCGCTCGCCGGGCGCAGCATCGCGCTGATCTTCGAAAAGCCCTCGACCCGGACGCGGATCTCCTTCGAGGTCGGGGTCGCCGAGCTGGGGGCGACGCCGATAGTCCTGCGCAGCGACGAGATGCAGCTCTCCCGCGGCGAGTCGGTCGGCGACACCGCGCGGGTGCTGTCGCGCTACGTCGACGCGATCGTGATCCGCTCCGGCTCCCACGAGCTGGTCGCCGAGCTGGCCGCGGGGGCCGAGGTCCCGGTCGTCAACGCCCTGACCCCGCTGCACCACCCCTGCCAGGCGCTGACCGACCTGATGACGATGCGCGAGCGCTTCGGCGACCTCGAGGGCCGCCGACTCGCCTACGTCGGCGACGGCAACAACATGTCGCGCTCGCTGGCGATCTTCGGCGCCCTCGCCGACATGGAGGTGGTGGTCGCGGCGCCGCCCGGCTACCAGCTCCAGGACGCCCACGGGGCGAAGCTGACCGACGATCCCCGCGCCGCCGCCAGCGGGGCCGACGCGCTCTACACCGACGTCTGGGTCAGCATGGGCGACGAGGCCGAGGCCGACCGCCGCCGCGCCGACCTCGCCCCCTTCCGCCTCGACAGCGACCTGCTGGCGGCGGCGAAGGACCACGCGATCGTCCTGCACTGCCTGCCGGCCCATCCCGGCGAGGAGATCACCGCGGACGTTCTCTACTCCGACGCCTCTGCGGTCTGGGACCAGGCCGAGAACCGCCTCCACGCCCAGAAGGCCCTGTTGGAGGCGCTGCGTCGCTCGAATAGAGGATCTAGGCTCGCCTGCCCATGTACCCGGAGATCGAGATCGGCCCGCTCACGCTGCAGACCTTCGGCCTGATGTTCGCGCTCGCCTTCCTCGCCGCCGGCGCCCTGATCTGGAGGCGCCTGGGGGAGATCGGTAAGCCGCCTGACTGGGCCTATGAGATGGGCTTCTCCGCGCTGATCGGCGGCATCGTCGGCTCCCGCCTCTACTACCTGGCGCAGAACTACAGCGCGGTCAAGGACGACCTGCTCGGCAACCTCTTCTCCGGGGCGGGCCTGGTTTGGTACGGCGGCGCGATCGGCGGCGCCCTCGCCGTCTTCGCCTGGGCCTGGTACCGGGGCTTCCTCGGCCTTGCGCTGCTCGACCTGGCGGCGCCGGCACTGGCGCTCGGCTACGCGATCGGCCGCTGCGGCTGTCAGCTCTCAGGCGACGGCGACTACGGCAGGGCCTGGGACGGGCCCTGGGCGATGGCTTATCCGGACGGCACCGTGCCGACCGAGGATGCCGTGCACCCGACGCCGATCTACGAGACGCTGGCGACGGGGTTCGGCGCCTGGCTGCTCTGGCAGCTCCGCGACCGGGTCCGCGCCGGCGTCCTTTTCGCCATCTACCTGGTCTACGCGGGAAGCGAGCGTTTCCTGGTCGAGTTCGTCCGTCGCAACAGCGACGAGGTGGCCGGCCTGACCACCGCTCAGCTCGAGAGCCTGGCGATGATGCTTGCGGGAACGCTCTGGATCGCTATCGTGGTCAATCGGCACGGCAGCATTAGGCGCCAGGCGGCGGACGATGCGGTTCAAACCGCTACCTGAGCGGGCCACCTCGGTTAACCAAGTTAGTCTTCGCGCGCGAACTTTTGAAGCGGTCAAAAGGGAGGCTGGACAGTTTCATGGCGGCTGTAGACATTCAGAGTCAAGATGGACCTTCGGCGCGCACCGTCAGCGCGGTGCTTGACGACGCCGCTGAGCGGATCGAGGCGGCGGGCGTCGAGGAGGCGCGCGCCGACGCCGAAGTCCTGCTGGCCGACGCGATGGGCGTCAAGCCGGGAGACCTGTCCGCGGACGGGACCGGCGAGCTCTCGCCCGAGGTCAGAGGGGTGATCGAGGAGCGGGTGCGGCGCCGCGTCGAACGCGAGCCGATGGCCTACATCCTCGGCCGCGCCCCATTCCGGGGCCTCGAGATCGCCGTCGACAAGCGTGTCCTCTGGCCCCGCCGCGAGACTGAGCTGCTGGTCGAGGTGGCGACCGATCTGCCCGACGGCGCCCGCGTGCACGAGGTCGGCACCGGCTCCGGCGCGATCGCGCTGGCGCTGATGTCCGAGCGCCCCGACCTGCGGATCACCACCTCCGACCTCTCGCCTGAGGCCGCCGAAGCCGCCCGCGAGAACGCCGAGCGACTCGGCCTCGAGCTCGAGGTCACCGTCTGCATCGGCCTGCCTGACGGGCTCGAGGGCGTCGACATGGTCATTGCCAACCTTCCCTACGTCAGCGACAGCACCATCTTCGAGCGCTCGCCGGAGATCCAGCGCGAGCCGCGCATCGCGGTCACCGGCTCCTGCGGAGAGGACGGCCTCGGCGTGATCCGCGGCCTTGTCGAGGAAACGCCCTCGGGCTGGCGCCTGGCGATGGAGCACGACACCCACCACGGTCCGGCGATGCGCGAGCTGCTGCGCGACGCCACTACCCTTCGTGACTATGAAGGTGATGAGCGGGTGACTGTCGGCTTCGCTCCATGAAGCCATGAGCGACGCCCCCACGCGGGCCGAGCCTGTGCCTGCCTCGGCCGAGGCAAACGGGTCCGTCTCGACCGAAGCGCAGCGCCGCGCCAAGGTCGAGCGGCTGCGCGAGGCCGGGATCGACCCGTATCCCCACTCCTTCGAAGGCCGGACGAAGATCGCCGAGATCCTCGCCGCCCACGACCCCGCCGAGCTGGGCGAGGGCGAGCACGACCAGTTCTCCTACCGGGTGATGGGCCGGGTCACCGGCCAGCGCGGGCACGGCAAGACCGCCTTCCTCGACATCCGCGACATCACCGGCACACTCCAGGTCTACGCCCGCCGCGACGCGATCGGCGAGGAGGCCTTCGAGCGGATCGAGGAGCTCGACATCGGCGACCTGGTCGGCGTCGAGGGCGTGCTCCACGTGACCAAGCGCGGCCAGCTGGCGATCGGCGTCCGCGAGTGCACGCTGCTGGCCAAGGCGCTGCGCGACCCCCCGGACCTCTTCCACGGGATCTCCGACCTCGAGACCCGCTACCGCCAGCGCGAACTCGACCTGATGGCGAACGAGGCCTCCCGCGAGGTCTTCAAGACCCGGGCGAAGCTCCTGGCGGCGATCCGCGAGCACATGAACGAGCGCGGCTGGGTCGAGCTGGAAACCCCGGTCCTGCAGCGGCTGACCGGCGGCGCGGCGGCGCGGCCGTTCGTCACCCACCACAACGCTTTGGACCGCGAGCTGTTCCTGCGGACCGCGACCGAGCTCTACCTGAAGCGGGCGATCGTCGGCGGCTTCGAGGACGTCTACGAGTTCGGCAAGTTCTTCCGCAACGAGGGCATGTCCCCCCAGCACAACCCCGAGTTCACGATGCTGGAGATGTTCGTCGGCGGCGCCGACTACAACGGCGTGATGGAGTTCATCGAGACCCTGGTCTCGAGCGTGGTCGAGAAGGTGCTGGGGACGACGAAGGTGATGCGCGACGGGGTGGAGATCGATTTCGCCGCACCCTGGCCGCGGGTGACGCTGCGCGATGAGCTGAAAAAGGAGACCGGCGTCGACATCTACAAGGCGAGCCGCGACGAGCTGGCGGAGATCGCCGGCGATGACGCCGCGCCGACAGACGACTGGGCGGGACTGGTCGACACCCTGCAGGGCAAGCTGGTCGAGCCGAAGCTGACCCAGCCCACCTACATCGTCGACCTGCCGATCGACATCTGGCCGCTGGTCAAGGTCCATCCGGACGACCCGAAGATCTGCGAGGCCTTCGACGGGATCGTCGCCGGGATGGAGATCGTCGGCGGCGGCACCGACATCAACGACCCGGTCGAGCAGCGCCAGCGCTTCATCGAACAGCGCGAACGCCAGGAATCCGGCGCCGAGTCCGACCCGCATCCCCACGACGAAGAGTTCGTGCGGGCGCTCGAGTACGGGATGCCGCCGGCGAGCGGCTGCGGCCTCGGGATCGACCGGCTGCTGATGATCATGACCGGGTCGAACACGCTCCGCGATGTGATCATCTACCCGGCCATGCGCGAGCTGAAGTCGTAGGACACTGCGCGAGGCCGCACCGTCGGCTGCGCGTCGTGCAGAGCACTGCCGCTTCGCCGCCGGCACGCCCTCGCTTGGTCCTACGACTTCAGACCGAACGCAATAGACCGCCGTCGATCGGGATGACGGCGCCGGTGATGTAGGCGGCGCGCTCGGAGCAGAGGAAGGCGACGAGGTCGCCGTACTCCTCGGGCTGCCCGAGGCGCTGGGCGGGCACTTCGGCCCGGGCCAGCTCTTCGGCGGCGTCCAGCGAGCCGACGTTGTCGATCAGGCGATCGGTGGCGAAGCGCCCGGTGGCGACGGTGTTGACGGTGATCCCGTCGGCCGCGACCTCGCGCGCCAGCGTCTTCAGGAAGCCGACCGCGGCCATCCGGTGGGAGTTGGAGAGGTTGAGCCCCTCGATCGGCTCGCGGGTGGAGCTGGAGCCGACGTTGACGATTCGTCCCCAGCCACGCTCCCGCATTCCCGGCACCACCGCGCCGGCGAGGACCCGCGGCGCCAGCACCAGCGATCGGTAGGCCCGCTCCCACTCGTCGAGGTCGTGATCGAGGGCGCCCCCCAGCGGCGGGCCGCCGGTGTTGGCGACGAGGATGTCGATTGGGCCGAGGGCGTCCTCCACCTCGCCGGGGAGCGCGGCGAGGCGCTCGGTGTCGGCGGTATCCGCGACGAACCCCGCCGCCCCATTGCCGATCTCACGAGCCGCCTCCTCGATCGCATCCGCCGAACGGCTCGCCACCGCGACCCGCGCCCCTTCGCGCGCCAGCACCGCCGCGATCCCCCGGCCGATGCCCCGGCTTGCGCCCATAACGAGGGCGACGCGCCCCTCCAGTCCCAGGTCCATCGCCTAACGCTACATCCCCGCGTAACCGCTCAAAACCCGCTGCGCGGGTAAGGTTCCCGGTGGGCGCCCGTAGCTCAGTGGTCAACGGTTCCTTTCGGGGGGCCAAAGAGCGTCGGTCTTTCAAGCCGAAGGTCGCGGGTTCGACTCCCGTCGGGCGCATTCCTTGGTGTTCCGATCCGTGCCGGGGATTGCCCGGTGCAGAGCCAAATCATCGACTTTGGGTCGGAGAGACGTTCCGCGAGCGTCCGCCCGGTTCCGTGGCGTTCCGGGCCGCCGAGGTCACATACTGGTCACATCGAGGCGGAGACCGCCGCGCTATTCGTGCTTCTCTGCGAGCTTCGCCAGCTCGGCCACCGAGACGCCGAGCGCGGCGGCAATGTCGCTGAGCGTCGCCCAAGTCGGGTTAGCGAGGCCCCGCTCGATGACCGAGAGCGTGCTCAGCGTCGTGTTGGCTTCCGTCGCCAGCGCTTCCTGGGTTAGCCCCCGTTGTTCGCGTAACTGACGAATCGCGGCGCCCACGGCGGGTTGGGGGCGAATTGAGCGCTTCATCGCGCTTCACGGTCTCAAACATGCGGAGTATCCGCTACGTCTAATTTGCCAAGGGATATATCCCTTGCTACCCTCAGCACCCAGACAAAGCGGCCCCCGGCAGTGCGCGAACACCACCGAGGGCCTAACCACAAGGAGGCTGAGCTCCTCATGGCTGACCAAGACTCTATGGATCGTGGTGCGAGCAGTCCGCGATCAAACGCCGCCCAGGACCTCCACGACCAGGGCGTCGTCCTGATCCACGTCCTCACGATCTACCCGACGCAGCTGCGGCTACTGGAACTCGTCCGAGAACTCACGGCCGGCTCCAAGGACTTCTCCGAGGGAGATCGGGTTGAACGGGCGGTCCGCGACTTGATCGGGGCAGGGCTGCTCTTCCGCTGCGAGGGGCTGGTGCTGCCGACGCGGGCGGCGCTTCGCTTCCACCAGATCCTCGACGACGAGGAGGTCGGAGCCATTTAGCCAGTCAACCCAGCCCACCACAAGCCAGCCAGCCAAACCATGAATCAGGAGCCTTCAAATCAGGAAGGACCCAGGACACCAAAAGCAGGCAGCCACGGAGGCTCCCCAGCACCGTCCATAGCCCCCACCAAGCCACCCACCCCGACAGCCCGACACACTACGCACCCTCCGGTTGCATGCCTGGGCCGCACCTTGTTGATCCAGAACGTCAGCAAGGCTCTGACCCCACCGATCCACGGGGCGCCCGCCGCCCCTCCGGGCGGCCGATTTTGGCACGGCTTCGCCGTGCGACGGCCGCCGGTAGGAGGGGCCGGCTGGGCTATGACCTTCGGTCGTGCGGTGACGCCTTCTGAAAGTCACCCGATGCAAACGGTCCTCTCGATGGACATAGGGGGCATGGCGAGGAATGCCACCGCCCCGACCTTCTTCACCGAGCGCAGCCTGGCGGCCTACCTCTCTGTCTCGGACCGCACCGTCCGGAACTGGATCAGACGCGGGCAGCTCCCCAGCTACAAGCTCGGCGCGTCTCGTCGCATCGACCCCGCCGACGTCGAGGACTTCTTGGCCCGCCACCGAGACGAGGCGGCATGAGGCGCGAGTCGCCGATCAAACGCCGCAACCCCTCTGGATCGATCGTCTGGGTGGCTCGGTACACGGGCCGCGACGGCAAGCACCACATCGCCAAGCCGACCTGGAATCGCGGCAAGGGCACGTTCACCCGCAAGACCGAAGCTCAGCAGGCCATCGATGAGGCGTACGGCCTCTCCGACCGCCCCGACACTCTTGGTGACTATTCCGCCACCTGGACCGAACGCCACCCTCGCGCCGAACGCACCAACGCGACCTACAACCACCGGATCTCCCGCGTCACCGACGTGGATGTCGAGGGCATCGCACTGAAGGACTGGCCACTCCGCGAGCTGCGCCGCCGTCACGCTCTTGTCCTCGTCGATCACATGCTGACGAACGAAGGTCGAGCGACCACGGGTGCCATCGGCATTCTCCGCGCCCTGTCGGCGATGACCGAGGATGCCATCACCGATGAAGTCTGCGACCTAAACGCCTTCAAGGGCGTCCGCATCAGGGCCAACGACCCACGAGCGAGGAAGAAGCCACGCCCCATCCGCGTCTTCACGTTCGATGAAATGCACCGCTTCGCGAAAGCAGCAGGGCGCTACGAGGCGATGGTCCGCGTCTTCACCGACACCGGCCTGCGACTCGGGGAGGTGCTGCCACTACGCCGCGAAGACTTCGACGGCGAGACGCTCCAAGTCCGCCGCACCGCCCACGAGGGGCGGATCCTGGAGGGCACCAAGACCGACCACGGCGAGCCCGACGCCGGCCGCGTCGTTCCGGTTCCCGCGACCCTCGCCTGGATGCTCGAAGCCCAGATAAACCTCAACGGCCCCGACTGCCAGCTCCTCTTCCCAACGCCCCGCGGCCGCCTCTGGCGCGAGCGCACCTTCTACCGCGACCTCTGGAAGCCGACCCAGGAAGCCTCCGGCCTAGACATCCGCCCCCACGAGTGCCGCCATAGCTACGTGACCCACCTCCGCGCCGCGGGCGTCAGCGACGCCGATCTAGCCGAGATGGTGGGACACAGAGTCAAGACGATGCTAGCCCGTTATACGCACGCGATCGGCTCGAGCCTCGAGATGGTTCGCGCGACGATTGGCTGAGAGTTCAGGTCGCCGTAATGCCCTGCCTATGCAGCTCCTACGACGAGAAGCTCCGCTCCGACTGATCGACAATCGGAGGCCACAGCATTAAGCAACGTATCTAGCTGTCGTAGTCGAGGAAGCTGCGCATGACCTGAGTCAGTGCGAATTTCTGAAACAAGTTCCTCTCGAACATGGGGCTGGACAACCACGACTCGCTTCTGCGCGTTGGCGCCGACTTGATTGATCTGATCGACGAATTCCGCTCTGGTTCGAGTCTCTCCGTCCTCCCACGCGAGGAGATTTAACTGGGCAGGGAACGTTGACCCCATCAAGCCTTCGGCAGCAAGGACCATGTCTAGGTGACGGAGGTTCTTGACGGCTTGACTGCAAACAGTCTCGTAGGCGGCAACCGCAATCCCCCGGCTAGGTCCAGCGCTGTGGGCTCCCTTCGCATGAATCAGGGTGAGCACCGGAGTTGGTCCCGCGAGATCGAGATGGACAAAGTCGGCAGTCTCTCCCGGGCGGTCGTCGCAGGCAAGCCATCCTCGGGAGCCAGCGATTCCTGCTCCAGAAGGCCAAGCACCATAGATCCAGCTAAACAATGATTGGTCAGTGCCCCCGATTGCTACGAGGCCTGTGGCCGGCTTCTCTTGGTCCACTCGCCATTGATTGCCAAACGGAACCCAAGTCCAGCCAGTAAACGGTTGGTCCCGGTGGCGCATCGAGAACACTTGGCGACCCTGAACTGAATGGCCAGATTCGAAATAGACAGTGAGCGACTCCGGGTCTCTCAGTTGATCTAGCACGTCGGCGAACTCAGTGTCGAATCCGGATTCTGCTGACCCATCAAGAGTGACTTGGATCCCACCGGCGATAGCTGAAATGGAAACATCCACAGTCCCAAGGAGAGTACCTCGTCGCCGCACGTAGGCCGAGAATGAGGTGCCCGAAGCGGTCGTTATCTCGAAGCTGGTTCCAAATGCCAGCTGCTCCATCTTGGTAAGCGTTTCGGCATGCTGAGAATCCAGAACCGGGCCAGAAATCAATAGCTCGGGTGGGGTAATAGCAACGTCATAGGGTTGCTCAACCCCGCTTAGGTCGTGCTGAGTCTCAGCTAGAACCGGGAGCGGCTCTAGGCTAGATCCCTCGCTTGCGGCGAGCGCTTGTAGAATCGCGATAACAGTCGTTTCAAAGTCCGCGCGGTCCGTCGAGGGGCTGATCCAGAGTCTTGACTCATCGACAGCGAGGCCCATTACATCCCCAATATCCGGATTGTCTGGCTCGCACCTGATTGCGGTGTATCGATAGCTCTGATCGCCTAGCGGATCCAGCGCGGGTGCGAGATCCCGGCCACCAAGCACTTTCGTGTCCGCCTTGTAGTCAGTTGGCCGGTGAGTTCCCCGTAGCCATAGCGTCCGCGCCCGGCCTTTCACAAATGCCGCCTTGAGCTGTCCGGGCTGCACGAGGTTGAGGGCACCAAGCTCGCCCTTGCGGAGTGCTTTCGTAACCGCGCCTTTCCTCGACGTCTCCGTTATGTGAATCGCAATCCATAGGCCTTCGCGAATGACGAGTGCTAGGTAATTGCTGCGGTCAATGAGAGGCTCTTTTGACCAAGGAACCGGTCGTTGGTCTTCATAGTGGATGAAGGAGATCTCGACCGGCGTCTCCTCGTGATCCGTGGAAAGAGCCCGCCGCGATCCACCGCTGGGTTTGATCTTCAGCACTTTCCGCAGTCGCCGCAGAGCCTGTTTTGCGGTTAGCGTCGACTCCTCCCCGTCGAAGCGAGCTACGAGGACTGCTTTGAAGGGCTTGAGATTGTCGAGGTCGACGCGGCCTGGCACTTGGGGGTGTCGGTAAGACGGATTTAGTGGCGGGGTCCGGCGATAGCCGAAGCAGTAGAACTTTATAGGTACGAGAAAGGTTCTGTTCAGATCCCTGTTCCCACGCGTTCAGTCTTCTTGCGGAGGTCTTCCCGTCAGTCCAGGTAGGAACGTTGCCATCCTGTATAGGGTCTCTCCGTGTTCTCGCCATGCTGAAGCTTGCCGACGATTCACTGGTTCTGGCTGCCACTGACCTGACTAGCCACCTAGCCTGCTCCCACCTAACGCAGCAGCGTCTCCTGCTGGCAAGGGGTGAGCGTCGGCCAATGCCAGTAGCCACCGATCCACACGCCACTCTGATTCGAGTTCGGGGAGAAGAGCATGAGCGTGCACAGCTTGAAAATTTGACCACGAGCTTAGGGGGCTGTGTGGATCTTTCAAAGATGCCACCCGTCACCACGCTCGAGGGGCTTGAGGCTTCTGTGGCAGCGACTAGAGGGGCAATGCAGGAAGGTGCCCCTCTCATCTACCAGGCGCATTTCTTCAGGTTGGGGTGGCAGGGTCGAGTCGACTTTCTGAGACGCGTTGACAGGCCATCTACGCTTGGCGAGCACTCCTATGAGGTGCTGGACACCAAGCTGGCGAGGCGGGTTAAGCCACACTTCGTTCACCAGCTCTGCCTCTACAGCAGTTTGCTCGCCTCCGTGCAGAATCCCCAGCCGGAGAACGCTTATGTGGTTCTAGGCGATGGATCGACCGTCACCGTGGAGCTTCGCCGCTACGCCGCTCTTCACCGCTACGTAACGGCGCAACTACAATTGATTTCGGCGTCGCCGCCCCGGGATACTTACCCGGAGCCCGTCGCGCATTGTGCGATCTGCGATCTCGCCAGGGAGTGCCGGGAGCGTCTTGTCGTCGACGACCATCTGAGCCTTGTCGCAGGCATTCGGCGCGAAAATCGCGACCAACTGGTCGGGATGAATATTTCGACCGTAGCCGGGTTGGCTGCGGCTGGAGAGCCTGATAGAGCGACTCCGCTGGGCGCTGATCGGTTCATGTATCTGTGTCAGCAAGCCGCGCTTCAGGTGGATTCTCGAGAGGGTGGGGAGCCGGTGCACAAGCACCTACCTCCGGCTCGCGCGGCGGGCTACGCGATGCTCCCTGAGCCGACGCCCGGCGACGTGTACTTCGATCTTGAGGGCGATCCCTATGTCAGCGACGGTGGTATTGAGTACCTCTGGGGCTGGTGGAGCGGCGATGGCTACTGGCACGAGTGGGCGCACGACTCTGATTCGGAGAAGGCGGCGCTAGAGAGATTTGTCGACCGTGTCACCGAGCTGCGAAGTGAGCACCCCGGAATGCACATCTTTCACTACGCGCCGCATGAGCGGGCAAAGCTGCGCAGCCTGTCGATCGCGTATGCCACTAGGGAGAATGAGGTCGATGCACTGTTAAGAGGGGAGGTCTTGGTCGACCTCTACGCCGCGGTCCGGCAAGGGCTTCAGGTGGGCGAGGAGAGCTATTCGCTGAAGAAGCTCGAGCGCCACCACGCCTTTGAGCGTCTGGAGCGGAGTGTCCGCGACGGCGGCGGGTCAATTGTCGTCTATGAGAGCTGGTTGCAGACCGGAGATCCAGAGTTATTGGAGTCGATCCGTGCTTACAACGAGGAGGACTGCCGCTCGACCAAAGCGCTTCGCGAATGGCTCGAAGGGGCGATGCGTCCTGAGGCGGAGGAAGAGTTTGGAGTTGACTTCTCCACGCTTCGCGAGCCCGATGAGGAGGAGGAACGAGGACCGCCGGAGTGGATGGCGCCGATGCTCGAGCTTATTGACCAGCTGGGGCAACAGCAGGCGGGAGACGCCGAGGACGAAGCAGCGCCAGCGGCCCGGGCGCTGCTGGGGAACCTCCTTCTCTATCACCACCGCGAGGGCAAGCCGAGCTGGTGGCGCTACTTCGATCTCCGGGGCAAGCCGCTCAGAGATCTCATCGATGACCGCGATGCGCTCGCGGGTCTAGAGCGGGCTGAGGATATCTCGCCCACGCCGTACAAACGCTCACTCGACTATGCCTTCTCCTTCCCAGCTCAGGAGTTCCGACTCGACAAAGGAGATGCGGAGGATCCGACGACTGGCGAGGGGTTCAACGTCGTTGCGATTGACGCGGACCGGGTTGTCTTAAGGCGCAGCAAAAACAAACCGCCACCCGATCCGGCAGCCCTGATCGGTGGCTCGCCGATCAACATGACGGTCTTGCGCGAGGCGCTGGTGGAGCTTGCCCACATGATGCAGGCGGGGAAGCTGGGGGAGTTCACGGCCTCGCAGGAACTGCTGCGTGGATCACAGCCTCGGCTCTCCTCGGGAGAGCTCGGAGAGGACGTCGACTCTCTTGTCTCCGCGATTCTTGGCCTCGATCGATCTGTCTTGCCGGTCCAGGGGCCACCGGGGACCGGTAAGACCTGGCGTGCGGCCCGGGCTATCGTCGCTGCGCTAGCGGCGGGGCGGCGGGTTGGGGTCACTGCCCCCAGTCACGCAGCAATTCAGAACGTGTTACGCGAAGTGGAGGAGCATGCACACGAGGAAGGCCAGACTTTTTCAGCGATCTACAAGGGGACCGGTTACACAAGCTCCCACGGCCTAATCGAGTCGACCGAGAAGAACGACGACGTGACGGCGGATGTTCAACTCGTGGCTGGCACTGCGTGGCTCTTCGCACGCCCCGAGCACCGGAGCTCATTCGACCTGATTCTCGTCGATGAGGCAGGCCAATATCCGCTTGCGAACGCGGTCGCGGTCGGCCTTGCGAGCGAGAATCTCGTCCTCCTTGGAGATCCGCAGCAACTTCCGCAGGTGAGTCAAGCCGAGCATCCGGAGGGCTCCGGTGCCTCCGTGCTGGAGCACATTCTTGCTGGCGAGCAGACGGTTGCACCCGATCGTGGCATTCTCCTGACGGAGAGTTGGCGCATGCACCCGGAGATCTGTGCCTTCGTCTCAGAGCGGAGCTACGACAACCGATTGCGATCCCGGGAGGCGTGTTCGCTGCGCCAGATCAATGCACCAGTCGGAGGTATTACCGGGGTGGGCCTGCGCGCCTTGGCCATCGAGCATGAAGGACGTAGCCAGGCGAGCCCAGAGGAGGCCGACACGATTGCGGCGGCGAGCCGGGACCTGCTCGCAGGCGCGACGGTAGCTGACGACCACAGGCAAGAGCGGCCATTGGAGCCGGCAGACATCCTTGTAGTCGCCCCGTACAACCTCGCCGTGCGCCAAATCCGCGAGCGAGTGCCGGCTGGGGTACGGGTGGGTACCGTTGACCGCTTTCAGGGCCAGCAGGCGCCGGTCGTCTTCTATGCCATGACCTGTTCGGCGGGCGAGGACGTGCCCAGGGGTATGGAGTTCCTCTTCGACTCGCATCGATTTAACGTCGCCGTCTCCCGGGCGCAGTGCCTTGCTGTGCTCGTCTATAGCCCGCGCCTACTGGACGCGGACTGCCCGACGCTTAAAGCGATGGAGCTCGTCGACGGAGTGTGCCGCTTCGTTGAGCTCGCGGCGCCGTTGCCGCCTGCACAAGTCGAGTCCACGGCCCACCTCGGCGCCGCCTAGACGATCAGGTGACGTAGCCGCTCTGGCGCGGCCAGCAGCGAGAGCAGCTCGTAGATCTCACTACCGAAGGTACTGGCCTCGGCAACCAAGGCGCGACGGGTCTCATCATCGCGGAAGTCCCCAAGCAGATCTTGGCGGGGACGCTGAACCTGGGACAGGAAGGAGTCGTAAGCGGCGAGCAGCTTCGCCACGCATTCGCTGGTTCCAGGGACCTCGGTAGGCAGCGCTTCGAAGCGCTGACGCGGGGTCAGCGCGCAGAGCTCAAGTACGCGCTCCGGGCCAACTGGCAGCTCGGCGCTGACCAGGTGGGAAACCATCGAGAAGCAGGTCGCCAGGCGGCTGACCTTGAGCTTGTAGTTCTTCAGGGCACTCTTTGCCCGCGCCTCAGGCTGCTCGGCCTTTGGGCGGCGGCGCACCTCGAAGCGGTCGTGCTCGTAGTTCAGGGTCAGAGTGCGCCAGAAGCGGAGGATGTCGTTGAGCAGGAAGGTCGGCTCAAAGTCCGTGGGGTGGTCTTCGAAGTCGCGATAGTAGAAGCCGACCACCGTCTCAAGGATTTGCCGATAGCGCTCGGCGCCGTAGACCGGCCGACTCTCCAGCAGTAGCAGCATGCGAGCGGTGAAGCCGTTCAAGCTGTCGTCTTCGGGGGAGCCAAGGACCTCCTCCATGCGGTCGAGATAGTGAACATCGAGATAGCGCCCGTCGCCAGAGAAGGGGGGCAGCCCCATCTCCTCGGTTGCTTCGATCAGGCAGGCTGAGAGCCTGATCAGCGTTAGTTTCGATAGCCGCCGCTCGCCGCCACCGTCGTAGAGGAAGAAGAGGTCGATGTCGGACTCCTCGCCAGCCTCGAGGCGTCCGTAGGAGCCCGTCGCGTAGATGCAGAGCGGCTCCTCGGCCAGTAGGTGCTCGACTGGTGCAAGGCGTGCGCCGAGCTCATCAAGGCGCTCCTGGGAGTACTCGGCCCTGCTCATCTGCGTCCCTAGGCTATGCGACCGTCACGGCGCTCGCTCGGGCGAGAGCGGTGAGTAAGATCGGGTCGGTGCCACCGCCCCGCCCGGACCTCTTCATCTCCGCCGACATAGAGACCGACGGGCCGATACCGGGCCAGTTCTCAATGCTCTCATTTGGACTCTGCGTCGCGAGCCGCTACGACGGTCAGCGCTTCGAGCGCGCTGAACCGGGCGCTGAAGATGTCTTCTATGCCGAGCTGAAGCCCGTCACGCCCAATTACCAGCCGGAGGCGATGGCGGTCAACAACCTCGACCGCCATCGCCTTCTGGCCGACGGGGTGGAGCCTGGCGAGGCGATGAAGGCGGCAAACGAGTGGGTGCTCGCACAATCCGCTGGCGCGCGGCCCGTCTTGGTGGCGTATCCGGTCGCCTTTGATTGGGCCTTCCTTTACTGGTATTTCGTCCGCTTTGCCGACGCCTCGCCCTTTGGCTTCTCCTCTTGCCTTGATATCCGCACCCTTTACCAGGCGCGAGCACTGACCCCCTTTGACAGCTCTTCCAAGGAATCGATGCCCGACTGGCTGAGGCCTCGTCTAGAGCACACCCACAACGCCGCCGAAGATGCGCTTGAGCAGGCCGAACTCTTCAACAACATCTTCCAGTGGGCGCTAGAAGGCGGCGGGCGTGGCAGCCATGCTCCTTTGCCCGAAGACAGCGGGCCCAACTGGTTAGAACCGCTCGATGATCCGTACTTAAAGCTACGCGCGCCGGGGGTACTCGGCTCTGCCGAGCGCCGACGCCGCGAGCGCCACGGGGCCAACTGAGCGACCCTGTGATCTAGGGACCGATGGCGTGTTTACGCGCCATTGAGCAAGTGGCTCGACAGCTTCCTGACCACCGGCCTTCTAGCTGCACTTGTCAGTCGCATTTCTGTCACAGAAGCGCTGCGATCCGCTTCTTATGCAGGCGCCCCCATCCTTTCAATCGGGAGGAACTTCGCTCTCTAGGTTGATCGTAGGCGACCCGGATTGACCGGTTCAGAGCCGGCCTTCGGGGTCGGCGGCGGAGCGGACCCGTCAGCCGATCTTCTCTGCCAGCTCGACGATGATTCCCTCGGGGCCGCGGACGTAGCAGAGCCGGTAGCTGTCCTCGTAGCGCACCAGCTCGCCGACCAGCTCAGTGCCGCGGGCTTGTAGGCCGGCGACGACGGCGTCGATGTCTTCGACGAGGAAGGAGAGGTGGCGAAGTCCTGGAGTGTTCGAGGGCGCGTCCGGGTCGCCGCCCTGGGTTGGCGGTGAGTGGAACTTCACCAGCTCGATTTCTACGTCGCCGTCCGGGGTTCTTAGCATCGCCAACTCGGCCTTGGTCCCGTCGAGCGCGATGATGCGGTCCACCCACTCGCCTTCGACCTGGCCCTTGCCTCCCGGCTCGAGTCCGAGCTCGACGAAGAACTCGATTGCGGCCGGGAGGTCGTCGACCACGATGCCGACGTGTTCCATCTTTTTGATCGTCATGGACTCGATGGTAGGGAGGCCATCTGCCTGACGGTCGCATCTCGGTCGCATCGCCGTCGCGATTCCGCTCCTCAAGCCAACGCCCGTCACCCTTTCAAACCCACGCCGTAGTTCAAGTCGAAACGGGGCAGGATGAGCCGAAGCCCGACAAAAGGAGCCGCCTAAAGCTCCTCAGTTGAGGACCAGGATCCAGCTGACCATGAAGGCAAGGAAAGCCACTCCGGTGAAGATCGTTTGAAGCGCCTCGTCGGAGGGACGGATGGCCATCCAGGCAAGACACCCTGCGAGAGCGATAGAAGCGACTCCCGCGGGCCAGGTCTGAAAAACGTCTGACTGAGGATCGTTCTGGTAGCCCTGCAGACCGAAGGCGGCCCACGCGATCACGACAAGGGCGGGGGCTATGAGGACGAGCATGACTGCGCGGAGCCAGAATCCTGCTCCCCGCTGCTTGGATTGAGGTTCCAGGTTCGGCAAGTCCATCCTTCGGTCGGATCGACTGCTGGCGCGAGTCCCTTGAGCGCGATCAGCCCGAATTCTGCCTCATAGGAATCACATCGCGGCCGCAAACCGCCCCGCCAAGCCAGTGCTCGCCGTCCTTTCAATCTGGAGGAACTTCGCTTGCCAGGTCGATTGGCAGCGGGGCTGGTAATACGGCTTAGCGTCGGCTCTCTGCGACGTAGTCGGCGGCGGTCCTGGCGAGGTTTTCAGCCTTTACAGGCTTGGGGAGAAAGCGGGAGCCATCGCCAGGGCGAACCTCGCCGTTAGCCACCAAAGCCGCGAGGTGTTTGGGCAGGGGACCATCTGGGCCGTGAGGCGACATTGCCCTGCCATTCTTGCGCAGGGATGTTCAGGGATCGATTCCTGCGAATCCGGGCTCCCTTCCGCGTACGATTGTTCCTATGACTGACAAGCGACAGACTTCCGGCACCCTTGCTCTTGAGGGGCGGGAGGACATCAACCGGATTGCGGCTGCTCACGGAGCCCAGAACGTGCGCGTGTTCGGCTCGGTCCGCCGGGGCGAGGCAGACAGCTCCAGTGATCTCGACCTGCTCGTCGACATGTCGGAGGGCCGAAGCTTGCTCGATCTTGTTGCTCTTGGCGATGAGTTGGAGATGGCTCTTGGCGTCGAGGTCGACGTGGTCACGGAGGGAAGCCTTTCGCCATACCTCCGGGATCGGATCCTGGCTGAGGCGGTAGCGCTCTGAGGGACGAGCGGGTCTACTTGCTTCACATTCGCGACGCCATCGATCGGGCGCTCGCCTATACCGAGTCGGGCCGAGGGGAGTTCTTCGCAGCTTCAATGATTCAGGACGCGGTTGTGCGGAACCTCGAGATCGTGGGCGAGGCCGCGAAGCGGGTGCCACCGAGCTTACGGGAGCGTGCGCCGGGAGTTCCATGGCGCGAGATGGCGGGAATGCGGGACAAGCTCGTCCACGACTACCTCGGCGTCGATCTCGATCTCGTCTGGGACGTCGTTGCCTCGGAGCTTCCGGCCGCAAGGACGCGGATCATCGCTCTCCTGGAGGAGTTGAAGCTTGGTGAGGATTCAGGCGTCGCCTGACGACGCGTCGGCGGGCGTAGAGAGCTAGGCCGACAAGAATCCCCACTCCCCACAGGATCGACGCCCAGATGCCGATTGCGCCACCCAGGAACCCCGCGACCACAACGACTACCAGCACCATCGTGTAAATCCCAAACAGTAGGAGTGCTTTGCGGAAGAGCCTCAACAAGAGGCGAACTCTAGTTGGGGAAGCCCCAGGCGCCTCAGCAAATGAACGAGCTGCGTGTCACATTCCGGCCACATCGCCACCGCAATCCCGCTCCCCATGCGACTGACCTTCAGCCTTGGCCGAAGGCCCCCCGGGCTCGGGGCCTGGGAACGAACCGCGGCTCGGGCGCCGGCAGGCAGCAGGCTTTGTCCTTGCTGCGCGCCGGCGCCCTAACTTCGGTTAGCCAGACCTCCACTACGAGGTCCTTGGTGCCAAGCTGGGGTCGTGCTTCAAGTCGCCGTCGTAGAACGCGGAGATGGCATGGGGGCTCGGAACGGGCCGGTCAAGGCAGTACCTCGACCTGTGCTTTGCCGTCTATCGCCGGCGGGTGGGTGTCATCGCCTGAATAGAAGGCGTGGATCACATGGGTACCAGCAGTTTCAGGCGTGTAGCTCGAGCCGCAAAAACCGCCATCATTATCTAGAAAGGGGGCAAGGGTGCATTCAGGAGAGCTGAATCTCCCTTTAGCGCTCGACGTGAACCGCACTTTGCCGCTTAGGCTCCTCGAGCCAAGGCCATTGTTGACCACACGGGCGAGACAGCTCCCGGGCTCGTTCAGCTCTACACGCTGAGAGCACACCAACGTGACCGAAGTGCCGCGCACAGCGAGTCTGGCAGAGGTATTGCTCGCGGGATGGGTCGCATCCCCTCCATAGGTTGCCGTGACGATGTGGGGCTCTGCGCCCACTTCCGGAAAGAACTTCACCGTGCAAATGCCACTCTCGTTAACGGTGCAGGCACCTGGCTCGAATCGCCCTTGGCTTTCGGATTTGAAGCTGACGGAGCCGGAGAGGCTGTCGGAGGCGGCGCCGGTGTTCTCGACGTCTGCAGTGCAGATCGAGGATTCTCCAACGGCAATTGATTCCGGCTGGCAGGTCAGGCGGGTAGCGGTGCTAGTGATGCCAACCGTGGTGTCGCCGCTGCTTGGCAAGTGGGTGTGGTCACCAGGGTATACAGCGGTAATCGTATGAAGGCCGCCTTCTTCCTCTTCCAGCGTAAACCTGCATGCGGCAAAACTTTCCTTGGAGAAGGGAAGTTGCAGCAGTTCGCAGGGTGGGCCGACCAAACCGTTCATCGTGATGAACGCTGAGCCAGTCGCGGGGGTCGCATTGGCGCCCAAGCTTCTGATTCTCACCTGGCAAAGTAATCCAGTGTGAGGAAAACGCGCTCCCGATCCGCAGCTGACCGTAGCTGCGGTGGCGTCACGCGCGATGACGGTGTTTTTGCCTTGGCTCGCGGGATGGGTGGCATCGCCCTCATACGTCGCGGTGAGCCGATAGTCGCCACTGACTTTCGGGGTAAAATTCACTGAGCAAGCGTTGCCTTCGCCGAGCGTGCAGCTGCTTGGTTCGAGCTGTTGCCCTTCACCGCTGGCGCTGAAGCTGACGGTGCCGGAGAGGCTGTCGGAGGCGGCGCCGGTGTTGCTGACTTTCGCGGTGCAGGTTGACGTTTCCCCCAGGACGAGTGGTACGGGTTGGCAGATCAGACTGGTGGCGGTGTCGCTGACGGAAATGGTGGTGCTGCCATTGCTTGGCAGATGGGTTTCACTGCCGAGGTAGCCGGCGCTGATCGTCTGCAGGCCGCCCTCTTTCGTCGTGTAGCGGGGCGTGCAGACGCTTTCGGGGCCGACAAACGGCAACAGGGTGCAGCTTGCGGGGATCTGGCCGCCTTCGGCCGTCAGTTTGACCGTGCCCCGTGGGACGGTCGCCCCAGTTGAGCTTCTCACCCTCACCTGGCACACAGGTTCGCGCCCGGGGAACAGGATCGCCGTTCCACAGCTGATTTTGGTCGTGGTCTGAATCGTCGGCTCGGCCGCCGCTGAGCCAGGCGCGACCAAGCACCCAGCGACCACGAAAGTCGCGATGAGCGTGGGCGGAAGGAATCGGTTAGCCCGCATGTGTGTGTACCTCCAATGAAGTCGAGGCAGCCGCCGGTTTCCTCTCCGCCGTTCTTGCCCAAATGTGTCATCGAACTGTGCAGCGTTATATGCAGCATCCGGCCAACTGGTTCATCGCCCGGCGAAGCTTTGGACGGATGTCCTAAGGCGGCTCGAGGGGAGGGGATTCCCAGTGCACTGCGCCGGAGGCCGCGTCGGAGCCGTCCCGCTCCCAGCCCGCGAAATAGTTAACAAACTTTAGCGTTTACGGTTGCACTATTCTGTGTTCAGATCACGTTGCTGCCGTTTTGGGAACGGCTTTCTCAGGGGGTTAATGGATGAGGACGTATAGGGCAAGGCGGGGAACCGCAGGCGGAGCCATATTGAATCCGGGGCGACCGGGCATCTATGCCGTCGCGATCGGCTTGCTGGCAGGTTTCTCGCTGACCTGGTCGGCCTCCGCGGCGGCCGCGGACGCCTGCCCGAACGAGGCCCTGCGTACCGGACCGTCCGCCCAGCTGCCCGACTGCCGTGCCTACGAGCTCGCCTCGCCCGCCGCGAAGAACGGCCTCGACGTCCTCACCGACGGCCCCAGGGCGAGCAGCACGGGTGCGGGCATCGTCTTCGAGGCGCAGGGCGCGCTGCCCGGGAGCCCATCGGCCGGCATCTTGGCCTTCTACCTAGCTCGCCGCGACGCCGATGGGCGCGGCTGGACCACGGAACCGGTCTCAGCGCCGTTGAACCCCTTCATCTTGCCCAACTTCGCGCCGATGCCGGATTGGGCGCCGGACCTCTCGCGAGCAATCGTCCAGACGTCCCCGACCTCACCACTTTCGCCTGATTCCCAGCCTGGGGCTCAGGACCTCTACCTCCGCGAGACCGACACCGGTTCCTTCTCGCTGGTCTCGCACAGTCCCGGGTTTCCAGGGTTCGATCCGGAACCGGACTACCGGGGGGCATCGGAGGACCTCAGCCACGTCGTCTACAACAACGCCCAGAACGAGACCGCGGGCCCCCTTCCCGTGCAGGAGGGCGCGAAAGTGCTGTACGAGGGGGTCGACGGTGAGACGCGGGTGGTGGGCGTGCTGCCGAACAGCGAGCTGGCCGATTCCGGCGCCGTCCTCGGCTCGGGTCGAGTCGGCCTCGGCAGCCGCAACGCGGTCTCCGCCGATGGCTCGAGGATCGTCTTCACCACCGCCACCGAAGGGCCGGAGGGAGTCACGCCCCCGGGCCAGATCTACGTCCGGATCGACGGAACCTCGACGGTATTTGCCTCGGGGTCGCAAAAAGCCGGAGACGACCCCGACGCGCCCACGCCGCCCGCCACCTACTCGGGTGCGACGCGCGACGGCTCCGCTGTCTTCTTCACGAGTCCCGCGGAGCTGACCGACGAAGCCCACACCGGGGCGGCCGGCAACGACCTCTACCGGTTCGACGTCGAAGACGAAACCCTCGTCGACCTCGCTCCCTCGCCTGGGGATCTCAACGGCGCCGAAGTCCAGGGCGTCGTGGGAGTGAGCGACGACGACTCCCACGTCTACTTCGTCGCCAACGCCACGCTCGATGGCGACCAAGGCGCGCCGGGCGAACCGAACCTCTACCTCTGGCGAGAAGGCACGGTCGAATTCATCGCGACTCTGAGCCCTCTCGACGCACAGGGGAACTGGGTCAACGCGCCGCTCGAATTCGGAGAAGCTCCGCCCCCGATCGGCTCACGGGTCTCGGCCGACGGGACCGAAGCGCTGATAACGACGGCTTCCGCGCAGGACGGCTTCGACAACGCCGGCCACAACGAGATCTACCGCTACAGCACCACCCCTGCGCCCTCGTGGGCCTGCATCTCCTGTGACCCGTCCGAGGCACCGGCCACCTCAGACGCGACGCTCTCGGCGCCGCCCTTCCCGATATTCGGAAACCTGAACCCGGGATATCTGAATCGGGCGCTCAACTCCGCGCAAGAGTCCGTCTTCTTCAGCAGCGGAGACCAGCTCGTTGCGGCGGACCAGAACAACGCCATGGACGCCTACCGGTGGCACGAGGGAGAGCTCAGCCTGATTTCCGCCGGAGAGGGGGAGTTCCCCTCCTTCTTCCTCGACGCCGACACGTCTGGCGACAACGCCTACATCGCCACCCGGGACCGCCTCGTGCCCGAGGACATCGACAACCTGATGGACGTATACGACGTCCGGGTCAACGGCGGCATCCCCCCCGAACCCAGCCCGCCAGGGTGTGGCGCCGAACCGTGTCGCGGTCCGTCCCCCGGACCGGGACCGGCGACCGAGCCGGGCACCGCGACCTTCGCCGGCCCGGGCAACCCGAAACCTCGAGCGAAGAAACATTGCCACCGGAAACGCGGCAAACGCCGCCTGTGCCACCGGGTTCGCCATGACCAGCGCGATTCCGGGAGAACGAACCGTGGTTAAGCGAGAAAGGACCTTGAACAAGATGACTGTGAAGCTCACCTCTCTCGCGGTCGGCGCCTGGCTTGTCGGCGCGTTGCTCCTCGCCAGCCCGGCAGCGGCGTTCGAGGTCATCGCGTTCGACGGCCTGGTCCAGGAAAGCGATGGCGTCGCGGTCACGCAGGCCGGGGCCCATCCCTTCGAAGCGACGAACGCCTTCTCCCTCAACACGGTCCCTGACCCGATTCTCGGCACCAAAGTTCCCGAGGAGAACATCAAGGACGTCGAAGTCGCCCTGCCCGCCGGGATGATCGGCAATCCCACTGCGACGCCGAAGTGCGCCAACGCCGACCTCGCTAACGCGGACGTCCCGCGCTGCTCGCCGAACTCCCAAGTGGGCGTCGCCAGCCTGACGTTCAACCTGTTCGGCGGAGTCCAGGAGGGCCATTTCCCGATCTTCAACATGGAGCCCCCGCCAGGTGTCCCGGCCGAGTTCGGCTTCGTCGTCGTCGGCACCCCGGTCTTCCTCACCGCAAAGCTCCTGCCCGATCGCGAATACGCCCTGGCGGTCGAGCTGAAAAGCGTCTCCCAGGCTCTCGCGCTCATTGCCAGCACGATCCGCTTCTGGGGGGTGCCCGGCGATCCCGCCCACAACCCGGAACGGGGTTTCAACGCAGGCGGCAATTCCTGCGCGGACCCCACCACCGACCCGACCACCTGCAACAACGAGTTCACCGCCCCGATCAAGCCGTTCGTGACCAACCCGACCGGCTGCTCGGCGGATCCGCTGAGCACGGGCCTGAAGCTCAACACCTGGCAGCACCCCGACGTCTTCACGGAGGAGTCCTTCGACAGCCACGACGGTCAGACGCCACCCAACCCGGTCGGGATCACCGGGTGCGACGACGCGAGGCTTGACTTCGAGCCGAACCTGACCGCTGGGCCGACGTTGGCTCGCGCGGACTCGGAGACCGGCCTGGAAGTCGACCTCGAGCTGCCTCAGAAGGACGACACGGTCGCCGACGCCAAAGATCTCTATGCCGGCAGCGGCGAGGATGCGGCGATCGCCGTCCCGGCGCTCCGCACCGCGGTGGTGAGGCTTCCGGCCGGGATGTCGATCAACCCGGCGGCTGCCAACGGCCTCGCCGCCTGCTCTGAAGCGCAGATCGAACTCGGCGGCCCGGAGCCGGCGCGATGCCCCCCGCAGTCGAAGCTCGGAACCGCCGAGGTCGTTTCGCCGCTCTTCGACCACGCGCTTCCCGGCGAGATCTTCCTCGCCCAGCAGAAGCTGAACAAGTTCGGCGCGCTGCTGGCCCTCTACGTGGTGATCGACGACCCGGCCACGGGTACCGTAGTCAAGCTGCCCGGCCGGCTCGACGCCGACCCGCAGTCGGGCCAATTGACGGCGCGCTTCGAAGAGAACCCGCAGCTTCCGTTCTCGCATTTCACGCTGAGGTTCTTCGGCGGCACCGGCGCGGCCCTCAAGACTCCGGAAGCATGTGGCTCCTACACGTTCACCAGTGAATTCTCTTCCTGGTCCGGCGGCGCTCCGACCCGATCGTCGGACTCGTTCACGCTGGATCGCGGCGCCGACGGCAAGCCCTGCGCCCCACCCGGCTTCGCCCCGACCGTTCGTGTCGGCAGCGGCGCTCCCGCGGCCGGACAGTTCAGCCCCTTCGTCCTTCGCCTCGACCGCCCGGAGGGAGAGCAGCGGTTCGCAACGGTCAACGTGCAACTGCCAAAGGGGCTGTTGGCCAGGCTGAAGGGCGTGCCCTACTGCTCCGATGCCTCGCTCAGCCAGATTCCAACCGCCGAAGGCACCGGCGGTGCCCAGGCGGCGGCGCCGTCCTGCTCGGCGGCGAGTCAGGTGGGAGTCATCTCCACCGGGCTGGGATCTGGCGCCAGGCCGTTCCTCGCCGCCGGCAAGGTCTACCTCGCCGGTCCCTACAAAGGGGCACCGCTCAGCCTCGCGCTGGTCGTCCCGGCCCTCGCCGGGCCGTTCGACCTCGGCAACGTGGTGGTGCGCGCCGCCCTCCAGATCGACCCCGAAACCGCACAGGTGGCGGTCGTCTCAGACCCGATTCCGTCCATCCTGCACGGGATCCCCACCGACATCCGCTCGCTCGTCGTCGACATCAACCGCGGTCGGTTCACCTTGAACCCCACCAGCTGCGAGCCGGACAGCGTCGGCGGGAGCGCAAGCTCTCAGCAGGGCCTCATCGCCTCGTTCTCGAGCCGCTTCCAGGTGGGGGGATGCAACGACCTCAGGTTCAAGCCGGGAATCTCGCTCACCCTCGATGGTCCCACCAAGCGCGGCGCCCACCCGGCGCTGCGGGCGGTGGTGAAATACCCGGCCGGTGGTGCGTATGCGAACGTCGCCCGCGCCGCGGTGCAGCTGCCGCACTCGGTGTTCTTCGAGAACGCCCACCTGACCAGCGTCTGCACCAGGCCCCAGTTCGCTGCGGGGAAATGCCCTCGCAGCTCCATCTATGGACGCGCTGCCGTAACTACTCCGTTGCTCGACGAACCTCTAAAGGGCCCTGTCTACCTTCGTTCCACCGGCGGCAAACGAGCTCTGCCGGACCTTGTCGCCGAACTGAACGGCCAGATCAAGATCGACCTCGTGGGCCAGATCGATTCCAAGAATCAGGGCCTGCGCGCAACTTTCGTCGGGGTGCCGGATGCTCCCATCGCGAAATTCACCCTCTCCATGTCGGGCGGGCGGAAGGGCCTGCTGGTGAACTCGACCGACATCTGCGTTCGAAAGCACCTGGCCACTGTTCTCTTCACTGCCCACAACGGCAAGCTGGCCAAATCTCGTCCGGCCGTCCACGCCTCGTGTCGTCGACGCTGATGTACGCAGGATCTGGTGCGTAGGCCGGTCTCCTAGCACTTGCCAAGCGGACGACCTCCGGCCTTTCAAGTCGAAGGTGCTCGGTGTTCAAGGGCCAGGTCGGCCTGGCACCTCGCTGTAAGGTGATCCGGTGAGCGAGGGGAGTCTGCAACGGCGTGGGAACGGCTCGCCTGGCTCCATGAAGAAGGTTCGCTTTGAGCTCGCGGGCCGCCTCCGCGAGCGGCTCCCGGAGCTTCAGGGGGCTATCGCGACTCGCGTCTACGCGATCTCCGATCCCCGCGAGGTTGCCGACCCCGCCTATCCCCAAAGCCTTAGTGCTGCCGTCTCCGCCGCCATCGAGCATCGGCTCGCGGTGCTCGAGCTCGGTGAGCGCCACGCCCCGCCCATTCCGCTGGTCCTGCTCGCACAGGCCCGGCTGGACGCGCGCGACGGCGTTTCCCTCGAGACCGTCCTGCGCCGCTATTTCGCCGGCAACGCGGTCTTCGGGGACTTCCTCGTCGAAGAGGCGGAGCGGGCCGAAGTTCCGAACTCAACCCTTCGTCGTCTGCTCGGCGCGCAGGCGACCCTCGGGGATCGGTTGGTCGCCGCCGTCAGCGCGGAGCACGCCCGCGAGGCCAAGAACCGACCCAGCAGCGCCGCGGACCGGCGTCGCGAGTGTGTCAAGAGTCTGCTCGCTGGCGAGCTCGTCAACCATTCCGAGCTCGGCTATGACCTCGATGCCCATCACCTCGCCTTGATGGTCAAAGGCGAGCGGGCGGAGGAGCTGATGCGCGGGCTCGCGGTGAGGCTCGACCGTCGCCTGCTCGCCGTTCGCCGCGAGGAGGAGCCGAAGTGGGCTTGCTGGCTGGGTGGCAGGCACCCACTTGAGGCCGAGAAGGCGTTGCAGGCGCTCTTCGACGTCGCCCCGGGCGGCGTGTTCGTGACCGTCGGCGAGCCCGCAGAGGGCCTTTCGGGGTGGCGGTTCAGTCACCTCCAGGCCAAGGCGGCACTGCCGATTGCCGAGCGCAGGCACCAGCCCATCCTCCGCTACGCCGATGTCGCCCTGGTCGCGTCGATCCTCAGCGACGACCTCATCGCCGGCTCGCTCCGCCAGCTCTACCTGGCGCCGCTCGAACAGGCACGGGACGGCGGCGAGGTCGCACGAGAGACCCTCCGCGCCTTCTTCGTCGCCGAGCGGAACATCTCCTCGACGGCGGCAGCGCTGGGCGTCGACCGCCGCACCGTGAGGAACCGCCTTCGCTCTATCGAAGAGCTTCTTGGTCACTCTCTAAAGGGCTCGGTAGCAGAACTGGAGATTGCACTGCGGCTAGACGACTAGCTCTCGGTGTGGGTTCGAGACCCATACCACGCTTTCCCACTTTGGTGAATCTTGGACGGGCGAGGCTCCAAATCGGGGATGCAGCGGTCGCTCCTCACTGAGAAGATCGAATTGTCAAGACCACCCGGAAGCCAGGGAGGGACAATGAACAGGTACTTGATCTACGTCGCTACTCTTACCGCCGGGTTGGCGTTGATCTTCGCGGCTGCGGGCTTCGGCAGTGGAAACCGCAAAGTGTGGTGTTCCGGCAACATCTGCGTCGTCGATGACGGCGGCATCTTCCCCACCAAGCTCCCAAGGCACGGGAAAGCCCCGATCACGGCGCTCCTCAATGGGGAAATCAGCACCCGTGACGGCACTCATCCGCCAGCGCTCCAAACCCTTGATCTTGAAGTGGACAGGACGATCGACATCGACGCGGTGGGTCTCCCGACCTGCAGGGCGCGGGAGATCGAATCGCGCACCAGCTCGGACGCCAAAAATGCGTGTTCCGGCGCGATAGTGGGATCGGGCACGGCCGAAGTGGAGGTGGCCTTCCCCGAACAGAGACCGTTCTCGTCAAGGGGTTCCGTTGTCCTCTTCAACGGTGGCGTCCACGGGCAGACCACGTCTGTCCTCCTTCATGCCTACGTCAATGTGCCGGCGCCGACCGCCATTGTCACTAAGGCGACGGTTACGCGGATCCACCGCGGTCGGTTCGGCCTCCATATAGCGGCGCGGATCCCGAAGATCGCTGCCGGTTCCGGCTCGGTCACGATGTTCGAGTTGAGGGTCGGCCGCAAATTCACCTACCAGGGCAAAAAGAAGAGCTTCCTGGTGGCAGGCTGCCCAACCGGCCTCTGGCTGGCCAAGGGCTACGCCTTGTTCGACGACCAAACCCGGCTGAGCATTAATCACCCTTTCTCCTGCACACCCCAGGGCTGAGGGCGGGCGCTGCCAAGCGCCCGCCCTCGCATCCCTCGGGAATCCCGCTTCCCATTGCGGGACCTCCAGCCTTGAACCAAGGCTGCGAGTTTGACTTCCGTTGGCGCGTCCCTCCCGGGTCGTACTGTCCACGAAATCGCTCGTTTGCCGACGAAGGCACTCTGACGGCGGCACGCACATCGTTGCTCACATCGCTGCACCAAGTCACAGCGGACGGCGCTTTTGTTTTTAAAATTGGGGTGGTCAGACACTCTGCGAGTGTTCAGGATGCCGTCACCTTGAAGCTCAGCCGCACTTCCCACTATCTGCTTCGGACAGGTGAAACTTCCGCAAAGTCGCGGAAATTGAACTGACCTACATGTATGGGAACGCGGCGCCAACCACCCTGACTGTCATAATTTCAATCGAACTAGCGAAAATAGATTGATTGTTTCTACTGGTGCGCCAAGCGCGAGTAAATGCTGTTGCCGAGCCCCCCTCTCAGAGCAAGCGAGAAGTAACCATGCCCAAGCGGACGAAGAAGGCGGATGAGTCCCAATCCCCGATCCAGCGCCTCGCCATCGCGCTTGGGCACCCGCTTCGTGTACGTATTCTCTCCGCCCTGATCGCCGGCGAGGGCAGCGCGACCTCACTTTCCCGTCAGTTCGGCGACGCATCGGTGGGCGACGTGTCCTACCACCTCGGCGTCTTGGCGGACGATTGTGAACTGATCGAGTGCGTTCGCTCCCAACAGGTGCGGGGGGCCTCGGAGAGTTTCTTTCGGTTGAAGCCGGGTTCCAGCCTCGGCCAGATCAAGCTTCCTCAAACGATCGTGCAGGGGCTTCGCGCCGAGCTGTTCCGCACCTTCGTCGAAGCCGCGGTCGCCGCCCTGGATGCGGGCTCGCTCGACAGCGGGGACGACACCACGTTCTCGGCAAAGCCCGTAACCGTCGACCAGCAGGGCCTGGCGGAGATCAACCAGGCGCTGCGAGAGGCGATGGAACGGGTCAAGCGGGCGGAGGCCGAGAGCCGACGCCGCCTGAAGAGGAAGAGCCTTGCCGGGGCGGTCAACGCCGTTGTCGGGGCCGCCGCATTCCAGGCGGCAACACCAGCGGGGCCAGGGAAGGCGCCCGTGGACTGATGCGGGCTGAGCGCACCAGGCTGTGGCGCGGTCCGGGGCGCTCGTCGATCATGGACGGCGAGCGCCCCGGACGGCCCCACAGGACGGTGGTCAGCTGCGGACGATCTGCGAGACGCGCTGGTGGCTCATCTCCAGGAGCGCGGCGATGTCTGTCATCGGCAGTCCGTCACGGTACGCCGTCCGGATTGCCTGGTCGCGGTCTGCCCGCAGTTCCTCGGTGCGTTGTTCCAGTTCCTGCTCTCGCTGGGAATAGTCGACAGCAAACGCTGCGAGCCGAGTATGAGCCTCGGGTGCTTTCCGCTTGGGACGAGGGATTCGAGGATGGTTTAAGGAATTTCTACTAATGAGTTAGCAGGAACCGCTCCGAGTCAGCCAATCGGGCGGCCAGACCCCAAAGAGGGGACAGATATCTCGACGGTCCTCTACTTGACGACGATCTTGCCGTGCATCGAAGGGTGGATCGTGCAGTGGTAGGAGAAGGTTCCCTTGCGGGAGAGCTTCACCGACTTCGAGGCACCGGGGCCGATGCGACCGGTGTCGAAGGCGCCGGCACGGGTTGCCGTGTGCGGAGCGCTGTCCGAGTTGGAGAAGGAGACCTTGGTGCCGGCGGTAACCGTGAGCTTGCCGGGCTTGTAGGCGAAGTTGGCGATCTTTACCGTCGACGCTCTGCTCGTCTGTGCGACCTCGTCAGCCGAAGCGTTCGAGCCGTACAGGGCGGCGAAGAGAAGCGCGATCGTCGAGATCGCAAAGGTGAGAATCCAGCGGGCGCGGGGCGAATCGAGAATAGTCATGCCCGGTCTACGGAGGGCACCGGGACAAGGTTCAAATCCCGCGCGAGCAATAATTGACCTCCGCGGGCGGTTAGCTCAGTTGGGAGAGCGCCTGCCTTACAAGCAGGAGGTCACTGGTTCGAGCCCAGTACCGCCCATCCCGACCCTCTTCCCTGCATCGCCGAACCGCTCAGGTCGCGGTCGGGTGCAGGTCCGGCTCCGGCGTGCCGCCGCGCTGGCGCTCGGCCTTGGTGACGACGTCGAAGAAGACGTCGTTGCGGCCGCGCCGCATGCGGTGGGGGAAAGCGACGCGGGCGCGGCGGTGGCTGGCGGAGATCGCGCGGAAGGACCGCTCGTGGGCGCGGGTCCAGCGGATGCCGAAGATCTCCCGCACCCGTGGCGGCAGCGTTCCCTTGATCACGAGGTTCTGGACGAAGAGGTTGCCGCGGGCGGGCGCCGGCACCGGCTGCTCGAAGGCGACCAGCGGCGCGTACTCGAGCGCGTGCCGGGTCGCCTGCAGGTCAGGCGAGGACATCCGCTCCTCCCACCAGGCGCTGAACTCGCGGTGGCTCGCGGGGACCGCGTCGCGCGGCAGGCCGAACAGCTCGCCGAAGCGAACGTAGTCCTGCCAGAGCGCCTCGCGCTCCGCTTCGGAGAGCGGTCGCACCATCGTCTCGTACATCTCCCGGCCCGAGTCGGCGATCACCGCCAGCGTCCACAGCATCAGGTCCGGGTCGAAGGCCGAGTAGGCGCTGCCGGCGGGATGGGTGCCGGCGGCCTCCGGCAGCTCGCCCTTGATCCGCTGGTGCAGGCGATGGACCTTCGCCAGCACCTCGTCCGCCTCCTCGCGGGTGCCGAGGAAGACCGTCTCCTGGATCTTGGCGGTGCGGGCGAGGCGCTCGAAGGGCCGGTCGCCCGCCCTCGTGCTGAGCATCGTGCCGGTGTAGGTGAGCGGCTCGAGCGCGCCGATCAGCAGCGCCCGCTGCCCGTAGAGAAGCCCGACCGCGCGATCGCCGTGGACCCGGCGGGCCATCGAGCGGCCGGGCGGGAAGTAGTGATCGGCGTCTTCGCTTGAGACGGGCACGTACCCAGATGCTACTCGCGTGTCTCCCGTGACATCGCGACCAGGGCCGCGCCCGAACCGTACGGCGCAGCGAGGCCGCGCAGCTCGTGCCGGGCGAAGATCGCGTCCAGCTCCTCGCGGGTCAGGGTCTCCCGCTCCAGCGCGCTCGCGGCGAGGTCGTCGAGGCACTCGCGGTTGGCGCCGACCAGCGCCCGCGCCCGCCGGAAGGCCTCCCTGGCGAGGGTCATCGCCGCCACATCGACGTCGCGGCGGGTCGCGTCGGAGACCGCGTAGTCGGAGGTCGGCAGGGCGATCGGCGGCGGCCCGCCGCCGTCCACGGCGACGCCCATCCCGAACTCGGTCGCCATCTGCTTGCAGACGGCGTGGACCCGGCTGAGATCGTCGACCGCGCCGGAGTAGGCCTCGCCCATCACCTCCTCCTCGGCTGCACGCCCTCCCAGGAGGGTGACGACCTCGGCGACCAGCTCCTCGCGGGACTTCAGGTAGCTGTCCTCGCTGGGCGAGTGGCCGACGAAGCCGAGGGCCGGGCCGCGGGGGACGATGCTGAGAATCTCCGGCGGGTCGAGCCCGAGCAGCCGCCGGCAGAGCGCGTGCCCGGCCTCGTGGTAGGCGACGATCCGCCGCTCCTTCGCGCTAAGCCGCCGCGCCTGCTGGGAGCCGACCGACTGCCGCAGCAGCGCCTCGTCGAGGTCCTCGCGGGCCATCGCCTTGCGGCCTTCGCGGCCAGCGACGATCGCGCCCTCGTTGAGTGCGTTGGCGAGCTGGGCGCCGGTCATCCCGGTCGTCTTGCGGGCGACGTCGCCGAGGTCGAGGTCCTCGGCCAGCGGCTTGCCGAGCGCGTGGCTGCGCAGGATCGCCTCGCGGCCATCGCGGTCGGGGGGCGCCACCAGCACCTGGCGGTCGAAGCGTCCGGGCCGCAGCAGCGCCCGGTCGAGCTTGTCGACGTAGTTGGAGGCGGCGATCACGATCACCGTGCCGGGGTCCTTCTCGAAGCCGTCGAGCTCGACCAGCAGCTGGTTCAGCGCCTGCTCGCGCTCGCTGGTGCCGCCGTCGCCACCGCCGCCGCTGCGGGCACCGCCGACGGCGTCGAGCTCGTCGATGAAGATCACCGCTCGTCCGGACTTGCGCGCCTCCTTGAAGAGGCGGCGGATGCGGGCGGCGCCGCGCCCGACGAACATCTCGACGAAGCTCGAGCCCGAGGCGGAGAAGAAGTCGACCCCGGCCTGGGCGGCGACCGCCCTCGCCAGCATCGTCTTGCCGGTCCCGGGTGGGCCGAAGAGCAGCACCCCGCGCGGCGGCTGCGCGCCGAGGGCGGAGAAGCGGTCGGGGTCGCGCAGCCACTCGGCGACGTCCATCAGCTCGTCCTTGGCGGCGTCGACGCCCTGGACCTCCTCCCACAGCACCGGCTTGGTCTTGCTCGCCTTCACCGTCTCGGGCTTGGTCGAGCCCATCGTGGTGCGGAGCAGGCGCAGGAAGATGAACAGCAGGCCGGCCATGAAGATGACGCCGAAGACCGGGTACCAGTCGAAGAAGAAGGTTCGGATTTCCTCCGTCATCGGTGCAGTGTGCAGGTAGAGGCTCGAACTACCTATCGCACATTCGTCCAATTTGGTGCGTTTGGCTAAAGCTAACGTGATATTGGCGCCTGGACGAGGCGACACTCCCTTCTAGGATCACGGCGGTGGAAAGCCGACGCGCGAGCGCCCCGGAGCTGAAGGCGCAGATCGAGGCCGAACGCGCCGGCCGTCCCTTCCTGGTCTTCCGGGACGGCGACGGCGAGCAGGCGATCGTCGCGATCGAGGCGGGAGCGACCGAGCTGTGGGTGGGGCGCAGCGAGTCGGCCGACGTGCGGCTCGACTGGGACGAGGAGGTCTCGACCCTGCACGCGCAGATCGAGGTCGTGCGCGACGAGTGCACGCTCCTCGACGATGGCCTCTCCCGCAACGGCTCCTACGTGAACGAGGAGCGGGTGCACGGGCGGCGCCACCTTCGCGACGGCGACACGATTCGGCTCGGCCGCACGCCGATCCTCTACCGGCGCCCGGGCGAGGGCGCGCCCGAGGCGACCGCCGTCGCCACCGAGGTTCCCGCTGCGGCGACGATCTCGCCCGCTCAGCGTCGGGTGCTGATCGCCCTCTGCCGCCCTTATAAGGACGGCGGCGCGTTCGCTACGCCGGCCACCAACCAGGAGATCGGCGCCGAGCTTCACCTCAGCGTCGACGCGGTCAAGACCCACATGCGGGCGCTGTTCGAGAAGCTCGCCGTCGGCGACCTGCCGCAGAACCAGAAGCGCGTGGCCCTGGCCGAGCGCGCCCTGCAGGCGGGCATCGTCAGCAGCCGCGAGCTGTAGCGGCCGCTACCCCCGCTCGACCTGCGAACCCCCGACGATCGCCTCCTCGCCGCTGTCGCCGAAGACGATCCAGGCCTTGTTGCCGCCGTCGTAGTCGGGCGCCCAGAGCTTCAGCGTCGCCGGCCGTCCCCAGACCGTCACCTCCTCCTCGCCGGTGGCGTCGAGGCCGCGCCAGATGCGGACGAAGGGGTTCTGCTCCCACTCCTCGCCGATCGTGGTCGACTCGCGGTGGCCGGGATGGACGCGGGTCTCGGGCGGCAGCTCCATCAGCCGCATCACCGAGGCCTGGAGGTCGGCGAAGCCGCTCGCCCCCGGCGCCATCGTGCCGCCGACCGTGCCCTTGAAGAGGACGTCGGCGGTGACCACGTCGGTGCCGTCGATCAGGAAGGCGAGGTGGCCGGCGGCGTGCCCGGGCGTGTAGATCGCCTCGATCTCCAAGCCCCCGGCGTCGAGTTTCCCGCCGTCGTCGAGGATCACCTCGACCTCGTCGTCGAGCTCGGCCGCGGTTTCCGCGTGGGCGACCAGGGGCGGGTTGCCGAGCCGCGCCCGCGCCTCGGAGAGGCCGGCGACGTGGTCGGGGTGGGGGTGGGTGACGAGGACGTGGGTGATCTCGATCCCGTCCCGCTCGGCGCGCTCCAGTAGCGGCCCCAGATCGTCGTTGCCGTCGATCAGGACGCCGGTCTTGCGCTCCGGGTCGACGACCAGGTAGGCGTTCGACAGCCACTGCGGGTTCTCGGTTCTCTCGACGATCACGCTGCTCCTCCTCGGGGTGCGATAGGGGTGTCTGAGGTTACCCGCCACATATGGCGGCGAAGCTCAGACACGTCCGGGCGCGGCCGGGGCGCTACGCGACCGCCGAGACGGCGCTGCCTTCGAGCAGGGTGCGGGCGACCAGCGCCGGGTTGTCCCAGGTCGGGGTGTGGCCGACGCCGGGCAGGACGACGAAGCGGGCGCCGGGCGGCCGGCGCTCGGGCCGCGGCGGCGCCACCAGCCGGTCCAGCTCCCCCCAGCCGATGGTGACCGGGAGGTCCGCCGGGTAGCCGGTCGGGTCGAAGACGTGGGTGCGCATCGCCAGGTTGGCGCCGTCGTAGCCGCTGGCGTCGATCCAGCCGAGCACCAGCTCGCGGCCCGCCTCGGCCGGGATCCGCTCCGGGCGGGCGGCGAAGGTGGAGAGCATCCGCCGACGCACGGCGGGTACGCGCAGGGCGAGGGAGATCGCGGGCCGCAGGCGGACCGCCCAGGGGCGCGGCTCACGCCCGCGCTTGCCGAGCGGCTTGCGCCAGAGCCCCGCCGGGGAGAGCGCGGTGACCGAGGCGGCCCAGCCGGCGCGGCCCATTTCCAGCCCGACCCAGGCGCCGAGCGAGTTGCCAGCGACGTGGGGACGCTCGACGCCCAGCTCGAGGCAGCGTTCGCGCAGGGCCGCGGCCAGGTTCGCCGCCGTCGGCTCGACGTCGATGGGGAGCGGCTCGGCCGTGCCGAACCCCGGCATGTCGAGCACGATCGCCTCGCGCTCGGCGCTCAGCAGGTCGAGCACCGGGTCCCAGACCCGTTTCGAGCCGCCGAGGCCGTGGATCAGGAGCAGCGGCTCGCCGCCGCCGCCGCTCACCGCCATCTCGGCTTCGCCAGCAGGACCTGGACGTCGCCGATCCGCCGCTCGCGGAAACCGGCCTCCGAGGAGCTCAGGTAGAAGTCCCAGAGGCGGCGGAAGCGCTCGTCGTATCCCTGCGATCGCAGCCGCTCCCAGGCACCGAAGAAGCGCTCGCGCCAGGCGGCGAGCGTGGGCGGGTAGTGGGCGGTGATGTCGTTGACCCAGACCTGGCGCATGCTGGTCACGCGGGCGAGGCAGTTGGCGATCAGCCCCTCGGAGGGCAGGCAGCCGCCGGGGAAGACGTGCGTGTTGGCGAAGCTCCGCGCCGCCTTCTCGATCTCGTAGATCTGGTCGTCGATGGTGATCGCCTGCAGCAGCATCAGGCCGTCGTCGGTGAGCAGCTCGTCGCAGCGGCGGAAGTACTCGTCGAAGTACTGCCACCCGACCGCCTCGATCATCTCCACCGAGACGAGGCGGTCGTAGCGGCCGCGCAGGTCGCGGTAGTCCTGCAACAGCACCGTCACCCGGCCCTCGAGGCCGGCCTCCCGGACCCGGCGCGTGGCCAGGTCGTGCTGGGCGTGCGAGATCGTCGTCGTGGTCACCCGGCAGCCGGTCTTGCGGGCGGCGTGGATCGCCATCCCGCCCCAGCCGGTGCCGATCTCCAGCAGGTGGTTGTCGGGACCGAGCCGCAGCCGCTCGCAGATCCGGTCGAGCTTGGCCAACTGCGCCTCCTCGAGCGTCGCGTCCTCGCTGGGGAACACCGCGCAGGAGTACATCATCCGCCTATCGAGGAAGGCGGCGAAGAGATCGTTGCCGAGGTCGTAGTGGGCGGAGATGTTGCGGCGGGCGCCGCCGCGGGTGTTCTCGGGGACGAGGTGGCGGACCCGGTGCAGGAGGCCGCGCGGCCGGGCGATGAGGCCGCGGACGCCGTCGAGCTGGCGCATTTCGCGGGCGGCGATCCGCATCAGCGCAACCAGGTCGTCGGCGTCCCAGAGGCCGTCGACGTAGGTCTCGCCGAGGCCGACGCTGCCGCGGATCGGGCCGCGCCAGGCGGCCGGGTCGTTGATCCGCACCGTCGCCCGGAGATCGGCGTCTGCCGGGCCGAAGTCGCGTTGCCGCCGCCCTTCGAGGACCTCGATCCGCCCGTTGCGAAGCCGGTTCAGGACCTGGCTCGTGGCGGCCCGGGAGAGCGTGTCCTTCATGGCGAGATGAATCCTTTCGGATCGCTCCCGTCGGGGTGGGGGTGGTAGCGGGCGCCCTTCAGCTTCAGCCGCAGCGACTGCGCGTAGATCTTCGCCACCACCTGCAGCGACATCGCTGGGTAGCGCGCCAGCAGGCCGGCGAGCCGGGAGCGGCTTAACTCGCGCCGCCGCAGAGAGAGGGTGGCGTCGAAGCTCTTGCCCTCCTCGGTGTGGCGCGGCCGCGACTCGATGTGGACGGCGAGCCGCTCGCCGGGCTCGGTGGCGCGGAACGCGTAGGTCTGGTCCATCCCCATCAGGGGGGAGACGTGGAGAGTCTTGTCCAGCTCGTCGCTCAGCACGGTTCCCTCGCGCGCCCCGCGGGCGAGGACATAAGGATGACGCTCTCCCCAGGGAATGTTCTCGACGTCGGCGAGGACCGCCTCGACCCGCTCGCCGGAGCGCTCGAAGCAGTAGTAGAAGCTGACCGGGTTGAAGGAGTGGCCGAGGTAGCGCAGGCCGGCGAGCAGGCGGACGGGGCCGGCGGGGCGTGCGCCCGTCGCTGCCTCGACCGCGTCGAGCGCGCACTCGGCGAGCGGCCGGCGCGGGTCGCCCATGAAGTCGGCGCGGCGGAAGCGGGCGGGGGCGGGCCGGCGGGCCGAGAAGAGGGGAAAGGGATCGAGGACCTCCGGCAGCTCGGCGAGGTCGAGGTACATGAGGAAGAACCGGTAGCGAAAGCTGTGCTCGACCGGCTCGAAGCGCCGGTGCCGCACCCAGCCCTCATACATGGCCGAGGCGGTCATGCGGCAACGGCCTCCGGGGGCGTGTCTGAGCAAAGGGGGTCCATAGCACCCGTTTGCTCAGACACGTCCGGGATTCGGCGCTCCAGAGCGGGTTCTGGGACGAGGCCCTCGCAGGCGCGGATCGCGCTGAGCACGCCGTCCTCGTGGAAGCCCCAGCCCCAGTAGGCGCCGCAATAGTGCGTGCGCCGCGCGGCGTTGCTGATCTCGGCGTGGCGGGACTGCGCGGCGACGCCCTCGGCGGTGTAGACGGGATGGTCGTACTCGAAGCGGGCGATCGCCTTCTCCGGGTCGATCGCATCGCCGCGGTTGAGCGTGAGCAGATAGGGCCGGTCGGCTCGCAGGCGCTGCAGGTTGTTCATCCAGTAGGTGACCGTACTGCCGTTCACCGGCTCTTCGGCGAGGTGGAAGTTCCAGCTCGACCAGGCGGCGCGACGGCGCGGCATCAGCGAGGCGTCGGTGTGCAGGACGGCCTCGTTGCGCTGGTAGGGGATCGCGCCGAGGACCTCGCGCTCGGCCGGGCTCGGGTCCGCCAGCAGCGAGAGCGCCTGGTCGGAGTGGGTGGCGATCACGACGCGGTCGAAGTCCTCGCTCTCACAGCCCTCGGCCTCGATCCGTACCCGGTCCGGCAGGCGCTCGATCCGGCGCACCGGCGCCCGCAGCCGCACCCGGTCGCGCCAGGGGGCGGAGATCGCCTCGACGTAGCGGGCCGAGCCGCCGCTGACCGTCCGCCAGCGCGGCCGGTCGCGGAGGCTGTACATGCCGTGGTTGTCGAAGAACTCGGCCATGAAGCTGGCCGGGAAGCTCCACATCTGCTCCGGGTCCGCCGACCAGACGGCGGCGGCCTGGGGGACGATCAGCCGCTCGACGAAGTGGCGGGAGAAGCCCTTCTGCTCGAGCCAGTGGCCGAGCGAGGGAGCGGTGCCGTTCATCCCGATCAGCTCCCGCGCCTCGCGGTTGAAGCGGCGCCAGTCGCGCAGCATCCCCAGGAAGGTCGGGCTGAGCAGGTGGGCGGGACGGGCGAAGAGGCCGCGCGGGGTGCCGGCGTACTCGAACCGACCCTTGCCGTCGGAGACGGAGAAGCTCATGTGCGACGGCTGGGTCGCCACCCCCAGCTCCTCCAGCAGCGCTTCGAAGTGGGGGTAGTTGCGGTCGTTGAAGACGATGAACCCGGTGTCGATGCAGTGCGGGCCGTCGTCAGCCTCGACGCGGACGGTGTTCGTGTGACCCCCGAGGCGCTCGCCCGCCTCGTAGACGACGATCTCGTGCGCGGGGTGCAGGCGGTGCGCGGCCACGAGGCCCGAGATCCCGGTGCCGACGATTGCGATCTTCATCCCCCGTCCAGTACGGAGCGGAGCGCCGATCGGTTGCATCGGGTGGAACGCCCGAACGCATGGGATCTTGCGGGAGGGGCCGATCGGCCGCCGCCGCCGGGCCATGTGCGGGACGCTTCCTTGTTAAGGGCGAGTCGGGAGGCGAATCGTCCGCAGCACCTTGGCCGAGACCGTGTTCAGAGCAGAAGTGAGCTTCAACTCCGGCACCCACAGGTGGCGCCGAACCGTCGCCATGCTGGCGCTCCTCGCCGGCCTCACCTTCCTCGCCCTGCCGACGCCCGGCGGCGGCGCGGAAACCGGCGGCGCCGGCACGGTCGAAGAAGGGCCGAGCCCCGGCAACAGCCCCTTCGACCGCCACGGGATGTGGATCTGGTACGTGTCCCAGTCCGACGACGGCAGCGTCCCGGCGATCGTCGCCCGCGCCAAGCGGTTCGGCATCGGCACCGTCTATATAAAGGCCGGCGACGGCGGCGACGTCTGGAGCCAGTTCAGCCGGTCCCTGGTGGGGGCTCTGCACGCCGGCGGGATCGACGCCTGCGCCTGGCAGTTCGTCTACGGCGACAGCCCGGTCGCCGAGGCCAAGGTCGG
This sequence comes from uncultured Solirubrobacterales bacterium, assembly GCA_963799835.1. Taxonomy (GTDB): domain Bacteria; phylum Actinomycetota; class Thermoleophilia; order Solirubrobacterales; family 70-9; genus VAYN01. The sequence goes on along the minus strand of CAWCYE010000002.1, from coordinate 849,885 downwards.
TGCCGGCGCGGTCGCCAAGGGAGCGGACTGCCTGGTGATCGACGCCGAGACCGATTACGAAGGCAAGTACGCCTCCGCCGACCGCTACATCCGGGCGCTGCGAGCGAGGATTGGCGACGCCTTCCCGCTCTCGCTGGCCGCCTTCCCCTACGTGGACTACCACCCGGCGTTCCCCTACTCGGTCTTCCTCGGCCCCGGCGGCGCCACCTACAACCAGCCGCAGATGTACTGGAGGACGATCGGCACCTCGGTGCGCGCCGTGTACGAGCACACCTACCTCTACAACCGCCTCTGGACCCGCCCGATCTACCCGCTCGGGCAGACCTATGAAGGCCCCGGCAACGGCTCCCTGAAGCTCTTCCGCCGCTTCGCCGCCAGCTACGACGGGTTGCAGCCGAGCTGGTGGGACTGGCAGGAGACGAGCGGCGCGGAGTGGGGAGCGCTCGGCGCCACCAGCGCCACCCGGCCCGTCCCCGGCTACCTCCAGGACTACACCCACCCGCTGCTGAAGCGGGGCAGCAAGGGCGACATGGTCGTCTGGGCGCAGGCGCGCCTGGTGGGCGCCGGCCAGCTGTTCCCTGTCACCGGCTTCTTCGGCTCGAAGACCCAGGCCGCCGTACGCGCCTTCCAGGGGAGCCGCGGCCTGCCGATCGACGGCAAAATCGGGACGACCACCTGGCGAGAGCTGCTCACCGTTACCCCGATCCGGATGCGCTGGGCCCGGGCCGCGGCCGGGAGCGGCGCGCCGAGCAGTCGGGCGCTGCCGGCCCGCCGTCCCCTCTCCGCCTCGCTGCCCGCGCGGGCCAACGAGCTCGGCCCCGACCCGCGCCGTCCCTAGACGACGCCGCGGCCTACCCCGCGATCCGCGTCACCAGCCGCCCGAGCGTCGGCGATTCGATCGCGATCTCGTCGCCGTCGCCGAGCCAGACTTTGGGATCGCGGACGCTGCCGACCCCCTCGGGCGTGCCAGTCGAGACGATGTCCCCCGGCTCCAGGGTCATCAGCCCGGAGAGGTGGGAGAGCAGCTGGGGGATGCCGAAGATCAGCTCCTCGGTCGAGGCCGCCTGCATCTGCTCGCCGTTCAGCGTCAGCCTGATCTCGATCCCGTCGTGGGGCCCCGCCTCCTCCGGCGTGACCAGCGCCGGCCCGCAGGGGGCCGATCCGTCGAAGACCTTGCCGGACATCCACTGCGGCGTCGCGAACTGCAGGTCACGGGCGGAGAGGTCGTTGAGCAGGGTGTAGCCGGCGAGGTGGTCGAGCGCGTCGGCCTCGGCGACGTCCTTGGCGCGGCGGCCGACGACGAAGGCGACCTCGGCCTCGTAGTCGACCTTGCGGCTGTTGGCGGGGAGGCCGACCGTCGCCCCCGGCGCCGCCAGGGCGTTGCGGTACTTGCCGAAGATCGTCGGGCTCGCGGGCGGCTCCATCCCTCCCTCGGCGGCGTGCTTGCCGTAGTTGAGGCCGATGCAGACGATCTTGTCCGGGTCCGGGATCGGCGGCAGGAGGGTCACCGCCGAGAGCGGGCGGGAGGGCGCGTCGACGCCGAGCGCCCCGCGCAGGTCCTCGATCCGATCGGCCGCGATCAGCTCTCGCAGGCTGTTGCGCCCCGCCTCGCCGAGCGCCGCCCAGGCGTCGACGACGCGGTCATCGGCGAGCACGCCGGCGCGCGCCCCGTCCCCCGCGTCGTAGCTGACCAGCCTCACGCGCGGCAGACTAGATCAAGGCCAGCCCGAAGGGTTGGGGCGCCTTTCTCGGCCATAGGCCCAATAAGGCGCCCCACCGCTCAGGCCCGGACCGCCTCCGGCTGGGCCTCCAGCCCCTCCTCGCTCACCGTCTCGCGTTCGATTTCGCTCTCGCGAACCAGCCACAGGGCCAGCACGGCGCCGGCGAAGGAGAGCAGGCCGCCGAGCAGGAGGATCTCGTTCAGACCGTGCAGGAAGCCCTGTTCGGCTGCGTTGCGTAGGGCCGGCTGGGCTTGCGCGGGTGCCGAGGCGAGCGCCTGGGGAAGCGTTCCCGAGGAGGTCGCTTCGACCAGCTGCCGCGCCTGGTCGCCGTTGACCGCGCCGGCCGCCACGTCCTGCGTCTTCGCCGCGCCGACGCCGAGGAAGATCGCGCCCCAGGCGGCGATCCCGACGGCGATCCCGACCTGGCGGAAGGTGTCGTTGATCCCGGCCGCCATGCCGCTGCGCTCCTTCGGCACCACGCTGAGGGCGACGTCGGCGATCGCCGGGTTGAGCAGGCCGATGCCGCCGCCGGCTATCAGGAACCCGGCCAGCAGCGCCGTCCAGCCCGAGGTCATCTCCAGCCCGGACATCAGCAGCAGGCCGATGCCGGTCAGGGCCAGGCCGGCGCTCATCAGGTAGCGGGCCTGGACCTTGGCGAGCGCCATCCCCGACAGCGGCGCGACGATGAAGGACGCGACGGTGATCGGCAGGTAGCGGAGGCCGGCGTCGATCGGGGAGTAGCCGAGGAAGCTCTGCAGGTAGAGCGTCAGGTAGAGGAACAGCGCGAACATCGAGCCGGAGACCGCGAACGCCGCCAGCTGCACCCCGGTGAAGGCGCGGCGGCGGAAAAGCGAGAGCGGCAGCATCGGCTCGGAGACCCGTTGCTCGATCGCCGCGAAGGCGACCAGCAGCACGGCTGCGCTGGAGAAGAGCGAGACGATCGGAGCGCTGCCCCAGCCCTCGTCGTTGCCGCGCACCAGTGCCAGCACCAGCAGGAACAGGGCGGCGGAGAAGGTGACCAACCCGCCCCAGTCGATCCTGGTCGCGTTGGGGTCGCGGGACTCGGCGAGCTTCCAGTAGGTGACGGCGATCGCGGCCAGCCCGATCGGCACGTTGATCAGGAAGACCCACTCCCAGCCGAAGCCGTCGGTCAGCAGGCCGCCGACCAGGGGGCCGATCGCCACGGCCATCCCGATCGTCGCCCCATAGATCCCCATCGCCATGCCGCGTTCGGGGCCGCTGGGGAACTCCTGGGCGACGAGGGCGAGGGAGACGGCAAACATGATCGCGCCGCCGACGCCCTGCAGGCCGCGGGCGAGGTTGAGCAGGGTGGGATCGGGCGCCAGGGCGCAGAGCAGAGAGGCGATGGAGAAGATCCCGAGGCCGATCGCGAATACGCGCCGGCGGCCAAGCCGGTCGGCCAGCGAGCCGGCGGTGAGGACCAGCGCGGCGAGCGAGAGGGCGTAGGCGTCGACCACCCACTGAAGGTCGGAGAAGCTGCCGCCGAGGTCCTCGCGGATCGCGGGCAGCGCCGTGTTGACCACGGTGATGTCGAGCAGAAGCATGAAAGTGGCGACGCAGACCGCGCCGAGCGTCCACCATTTCCGGGCCATCAGAAACCTCCTTGGCGTCGGATACAATTCGTCAGGCAGCCTTGTCAGGCTGTCTGCGCAGGCGACCTTATCAGGTACCCTTACGATATGACCGAAGCGATCGAAACCCAGGGTAGCCACGTCCCACTCCCGGGCCTCCTCGAGGTCGTCAGAGAGGCGATGTTCGTCGAATTCCGCGAGGAGCTGGCGAAGACGGGCTACGCCGACATCCGCCCGACCCACGGTTGCGTCTTCCGCTTCATCCGCGACGAGGGGATGAGGCTGACCGAGCTCGCCGCCCTCGCCGGGATCACCAAGCAGTCCGCAGGCGAGATGGTCGACGACCTGGTCGCCCTCGGCTACGTCGAACGGACCGCCGACCCCGCCGACCGCCGCGCCAAGCTGATCTGCCTCACCGAGCGCGGCAAGGAGGCCCAGACCGCCGGCTTCGACCTGATCGCCGAGCTGGAAGCCCGCTGGGCCGAGCGCTACGGCGCCGAGCGCTTCGCCGACCTCCGCCAGCTGCTCGAGGAGATGGCCGCCCGCGAGGCCCCCGAGGCCGTGCCCGAGCTGGCCCGCCGCGAGCTCGCCAACGCCTAGCCCGCATCAAGCACCTGGCACCCGCTAGATTGGGCAACCGGGCCGCCACCCCATGGCCCACCGAAGTCTCTCGGGGGCGTAGCTCAGCTGGTTAGAGCGCCGGCCTGTCACGCCGGAGGTCGCGGGTTCGAGTCCCGTCGCTCCCGCTCGTAGATCCCGCCGCTGGCGCGGAATTGGCGCCTTAGTTGGGTACTCAGACAGAGAGCTTCGGAAGTCCCATCGGGTACCCAAAGCTGAAGAGTCCGTCAGCAAGGCGACCTGAGGGGCCAGAAAAAGCTGCGACCTCCGGCTCTCGGTCCGGAGATCACGGGCGATTAGGCAGCGTTGCTCTGGTCTTCGGATTCGCTAGCCGAGCCCTTCGGTGAGGTGGGGACAACGTGCCCGCCCCCGTGCCAGCGGCCGGTGAAGGACCAGAGCTCGTAGTGGAAGAGCCACTCGGCGATCCACGGCACGATCGTCTGGTCAATCCGCATCTCCGCCCGCCACTGGTGCGGATAACACAGGCAGAGCCGCTCGCCGGGATAGACGTGAGGTAGCGACTTGCCTTCGGGGGCCTCGAGCTTCGGCGAGAGGACGGTGATGTCGGGCGAGCCGGGCGGGGCGTAGTCGATCCTCACCAGGTAGGTCTCGCTCTGGCTGCTCGGCTGAATCGCGCCCTCCCAGCGCAGCCTGCCGGCGCGGGGGACTACGCGCCGGGTGATCGGCAGCTGCCCGAGCATCAACGCTTGCTGGGTGGGTGTCTTTGCCTTGTTAGCGCGTCGACCCATAGAAATCGTGGGGCTTCACCGCGGTCGCGCCGGCGCCGACTACGGTCAGGGCGCCGCTCGACTTGTCGAATCCGAGCTCACCGCGCTTACGGGTCTCGAGGACGTCGTCCCCGAGGCGCTCGGCGGCGCGCTCGATCGGGCCCCTGCCGAAGCTCTCGCTGAGGCGGGCGGCGACCTTGTTGAGACCCCTCTCTTCCCCGGCGGCGCTGAGGTCGGCCTCGAGCTGCCTCAGCCAGGCGTAGAAGTGCTCGGCCCGCTCGGGGTAGTCGCTCCACTTATCGGCGAAGTTCTCCTGCGGCTGGACCGGGTTGGGGACGCTCCACTTGTCCCCCTCGCGGCCGACGAACTTTGGCATCCCGGAGGCGGCGCCGAGGATGGCGTCGAGGAGATCCCGCTCGCCGGAGTAGGCATGGGCGACGAGGGTCGTCACGAGGACTGAGGCCGGCCTTTGGTCGAGGTTCTCGGCGAAGTAAAGGTTGCGGTGATGCTTCAGCGCCTGGACCGTGCGCTGCAGCGTGGTCTTCACCCGGGAGTCGGGGATCTGTTCGGGCTCGACCCGCTCTGCCTCGGCGAGCATCGCCCGCTTCTCGAAGAACTCCTTCTCCATCTGCTCCTTGAACCAGGCGGCGTAGGCCTTGGGGTCGGAGAACTGCCAGGCCCTCAGGTCGCGGTCGGTTAGGAGGATCCCCGTCGGCGAGCCGGTCGGATCGGGGATCGCCGGCAAGACGTCGAGGTGAAATGCCTTCTCGTAGGCGAGGGTGAAGCAGCGCTTGCGCTCCTCGCAGGCGTCCGGGGCACCGGACTCGCCGCGGCGCGAGTTGAGGTAGGCGGACAGCGCCTCGCCTACGCCGTCCTTCAGCTGCTCCTGGCTGACCTGGGCTTTGTCGAGGTTGCGGCGGCAGACGAGGTCGATGTCGTACTCGTCGCGGCCGAGCGGCTGGACGACCGTGCCGAGCAGGAAGGAGCCCTGCGGGGAGACCTCCCAGCCCTCGCCGGCGTCAGCGTGGTCGGCCAGCCAGCCGCCGACGTCGGCGTACTCGGTGGCGGCGGCGCGGAAGAGGTCCTCGGGGATGTCGAGGCTCTCGACGGCGCCGCCGAGAAGCTCGCTTACGGGATTTGAGGTGGGCTTATACATTGACTTCTCCTGACGTTGGTTCGGGCTTGTAGGGAGGTGCTCGGTGCTGGGTGAAGCGCTTTTCGAAACCGGGACAGATGTGGCGGCTGACGTGCTCGGCGCGGCCACGTAGATGCTCGGGGTCGACGCCGTCGAGGCGCAGGACCTTGGCCGGCACGGCCGGGTCGACGCGCATGACGTTGTCGGTGCCGAGCATCAGCTGGGCCGCGTTGCGCGCGCCGATGCTCTGGCCTCGGAGGACGACCTCGATCGCCTCCCGCGCCCAGGGCAGCAGGCCACCGCGGTTCAGTCGGGGGTGGCGAAAGACGGTGTCGGTGGTGGTGCCGATGCTGAAGACAGCAATCTCCTCGGCGCTGCAACCGAAGTTGTTGATCGCCTCGACGACGCCGACCATGGTCGGGTTGTTGGCCCAGACGCCGCCGTCGATCAGGCGCAGGCCGCGCAGCTGGTGGGCCGGGAGGTAGGTCGGCGCCGCGCTCGTCGCCAGGGCGACATCGACCATCAGCTCGCTGCGGTCGCGGCGTAGACGGGGCGCGTGGGGCGTGCGGAAGACGTAGACGTCGTCGTTGGTGAGGTCATAGCTTGGGATCACCAGGCGCAGGCGGCTCTCGCCGAGGGTCTTGGCACCGAGCACCTGCTCGAGGGCATGGCGAAGGGGTGCCGGGCTGTACTTGCTGGCGAACGGACGTCGCCCCGGTCGCCGCAGGCGGCCGGGGAAGATCTCCTTGCCGTGGTCGACATAGAAGGAGGTGATCTCCGCCGGCGCCAGGCCGGCCCCGAGTCCGAGGGCGATGATGCCCCCGGTCGAAGTGCCGGTGATCAGGTCGAAGTGCTCGGTGACGGAGATCCCGAGGTCGGCCTCCAGGCGCTCAAGGACGGCGGCGGCGAACATGCCCTTGTAGCCGCCGCCGTCGAGAGCGAGAATCTGGAACCGCTCTGCCATCTTCGCGCGGCGCCTATTTCTTTCGCCGGTTGTACGGCGAGCGGTTCGGGGGCGCCAGGGAAATGCCCTTTTCGGAGGCCTTGGAACTAATACCTGCGGGCGTGCGTCCTATCTTCAGGCCGATGACGCCGGTCGGGGTGTTTCCCTTGGCCAGTTTCCTCAGCGCCCTGACTTCGGCGGCGGTCCACGCCTTGCCGGCGTTTCGCGTTGATTTGGGCATTTTGCCCCTCCTTCAGAGAACAGGTTGTCTTTGATAGGTCCGGCTGGTGATCTAGATGATACCGGGACCGGTGGAGGAATTGGTGCTTTCTGTGCCGCCGTGCGGTGTCGCTCCGAGCACCTGGCTATCTTTCGGGTATGCCGCGTGACCTGGAACGTGTGGGCCGTAACATCCGGGCCGAACGCGAACGGGCCGGCCTCTCGCTCTCCCAGCTCGCCGCAGCGACCGGGATCTCCAAGGCGCATCTGGTCCGGCTCGAGAAGGGAGGCGGCAATCCGTCGTTGGAAATCCTGGCCCGGATCGCCGAAGCGCTCGAAGTGACGATCGCCGACCTGGTCGGCTCGCCGAAGCTGACCTTCAGCCCGGCCAGCGACCAGCAGGTCCCGGCCTCCCTGAAGGCGTTCGCCGATGAGGTCGGCCTCAGCTCCGATGAGGTGCAGACGCTGTCCTCGATTCGCTTTCGCGGCAACGAGCGCCCACGGACTTCGCAGCGCTGGAGGTTCATCTATGACTCGTTGAACCTGAGCAAGGGTCTGGACGATGGTGGCGACGAAGACGTGGAGTGAACCGCTCGTCCTCGGCCTGATGGACGAAGCCGGCACGACGGACCCGCGCGAGGCGATCGAGGCCTACGCCGAGAAGCTTCGGCTCGAGGCCGAGCAGGTGCAGCTGCCGGTCAACGTCGAGATGATCGCCTCGGTGAAGGGTGTGCGGGCGCGCCGCGGAAGCCACGAATTCGCCGGGCGGATCTTCGTCGAGACCGACGGGCAGCTGGTGATGGACCTGAACATCGAGGACTCGCCCGCGCGGCAGCGCTTCACCTGCGCCCACGAGATGATGCACACCGCCTTTCCCGACTTCACCGAGGAAAAGCGCTACCGGCTCGACGCGACGGTCGAGGCCAAGCCGCTAAACCAGGAGGAGGAGTACCTCTGCGACCTCGGCGCCGCCGCTCTCTTGATGCCCGCCTCCCTGCTCGGGTCCTACAGCTTGGCCGACGAAGGCCTCTCGGCGATCGAGAGGCTCGCCGGCGAGGCCGAGGTCAGCCTCGAGGCGGCTGGGAACCGGCTCGCTGAGCTCTCACCGGTGCCGGTCGCGTTCATGGTCTTCGAGGACGGCCACAAGCCCGCCGACCGCCCTGCTCTCCGCCGCGGCGAGGCGGTCGCCAAGCAGGTTCGCCTGCGCTACGCCCACTGCTCCATGCTCGACTTCTACATCCCGCGTTTCAAGGGCGCCGACCCAGCAGGGGTGATCGCGCAGGCGCACGCCAGCGGCGAGCGGGAGCACGGCCGCGAAGGGCTGCCTGGGGTCGGTGACGCCGGAGTGTTCGAGATCGAGGCCCGTTGTTACGGCGTCGATCAGCGTCAGCGGGTGTTGGCGGTCGCGATACCAGCCTAGGTCGGGGGTTTCGGCGGTCAGGAGCACTGGGGGCGCGCTCGCTGGCGGAAGTCGACGACGTCCTCGTCGTGACGGCGTCTATTGAGCGGGTCGAGAGGCATCGCTCAGGCTTGTTGACGCTTTGGTTCAGTCGCTTTGCTCGCGGCGGCGGACGGATGGCAAGAGCTGAATTTGCTGAAATTAGTATTTCTGCGGGAATGTTGCAGAGAGAGTTTTTATGCAGGTCGAGCGGAACTATCTGCGTAAAATGCCGTTCTGTAGATATTTGACAGGAGATAGCCTTTATGAAGGCTGGCGTGAAATTTGAGCGAGAAGCAGTGCGAGAACTGCCGGATTTGCTGGAAGATCTGCTTGATCGGCGCCCGGCGACTGTCTCGCGAGAGGTTCCGGTGCCAAGCGGCCAGCGTGTAGATGCCGTCGTCAACGTCAACGGCCAAACCTGGATAGTTGAGGCAAAGACCTCAAGCAGGCCAGGGGTCGTTGCTGCCGCTAAGGAACAGCTAGACCGCTACGCCGAGCTCATCGATGCAGATATGCGCATTCTCGTCGTTCCGTACATGACTCCGGCTGGATCCAAAGCAGCTGAGGACGTGAACCTCAATTGGATCGATCTCTCCGGCAATGCCTCGATCCGAGAGGGCGAAAACTTCTATATCCACGTCGAGGGCAAGCCGAATCGCTATCCGCAGCGCGGGCGACCGTCCTCGCCATTCGCTCCGAAAAGCGCGAGGGTCACCCGCGAGTTGCTCATCGAGCCGGAAAGGTGGTGGCGCCAGAAAGACATCGTCGCGGTGACCGGCCTCGATGACGGCCACGTCTCGCGGACTATTGGACGCCTTCGCGAGGAGGAACTGCTTGAGGAGTCTGAGCTCGGATTGCGTCCTCGGGACCCGCTTCTGCTACTGGACACCTGGGCGGCCGAGTATCACTTCGATCGTCATGAGTTCGTCTACGGACATATCTCAGGGTCGGGTATCGAACTAGCTCGCAAGCTTGCCGAGAGGCTCGAGGGTGCCGGCGTGGGCTATGCGTTCACGGGGCTGCCGGCGGCATGGCTGCTTAGTCGCTTCGCTGGGTTTCGACTCAACAGCGTCTATGTCAAAGGAGATCCACTGGAGATCGCCGATGAAATCGGCCTGCGGCTTGAGGAACGTGGAGCGAATGTGCAGCTGCTGGCACCCGACGACGAGGGGGTCTTCAGCGGCGAGCATCAGTTCGACGGCGTCGACTGCGTGTCCTCGCCGCAGGTCTACGTGGACCTTCTCCACTTGCCTGAGCGGGCGCCTGAGGCCGCGGAGGAGCTGAGGCGAGGAAGGCTTTGGGATGGCAACCCCGGATAAGCCACGTCACAGCAGCGGCTATAGCCGCGAGGAGACCCGCGAGGTCGAATCGACTCTGCTGACCGTCGCCGTCACCCTCGGCGCGTACTTCGACCGTCTCTGCATTGTCGGCGGCCTGGTCCCCTCCCTGCTCCTCGACGGAGAGCTCGACGATGAGGATGATGATCGTCACGTCGGTTCTGGCGACGTTGACGTTGCCCTCCATATTGGTCTGCTCAACGATGGTGACTACGCGGAGGTCAGCGATCGTTTGCGCCGGGAGGGGTTCGAGCCAGATGTCAATGACGACGGCAACAAGACTCTGCAGCGCTGGCGCCTAGGCACGGCCTCGGTGACCATCGACTTCCTGATTCCACTTGTTCCCGACTCCGAGGAGGGCCAGCGGCTGCACAAGCTCGAGCCCGATTTTGGGGCAATCATGACCAAGGGCCTCGAGTTGGCGTTTGATGAAATTCGCGAGATCATGCTAGCCGGCAGTACCCGCAAAGATGAGGTGGTAGAGAGAACGATTCCAGTTTGTGGTCCTGCGGCATTTGTAGTTCTGAAGTCGTTCGCCTTCCAAGACCGGGGCGAGCCGAAGGACGCTTACGACCTCGTCTACGTGATCCGGCGAACTCGGGGAGGGGCAGCATCGATCGCCGAGGCACTTGAAATCCACGCAAAGAGCCACGCCCCCGTCGTCAGGGATGCATTGGAAAGGCTTGCCAGCAACTTTGAGACTGTCGAGCACACCGGCCCGTCGCGGGCTGCAGACTTCATTAGTAAGGCTGGAACCGATCGGGACGCTGATCGTGCAGACGCTCAGGGTGCTGTCGCCGACCTGCTCAATGAGTGCAGGCGTTGCGACCTGTTCAGTTAGTTGTGCCGACTTGAAGGGCCGGCCAGAACGCGAAGCCCTTCTAGTTGAGCAGCGGGTGGACGAGGCCATGGTCGGCGCAGATCGCGGGCAGGCTCTCCATGTCGAACTCGATTGCGAAGCGCTCGCCCAGGGCGACTGGGTCGAAGGTGCCGTCCTTGTTGGTGCGGTCGAACTCGAGGAAGAAGTGCTCGAAGCCGGCGGGGGAGATGATCTCGAGGATGCGGAGCGGGGCGTCGCCGGCGTTCCAGAAGGTGTGCCACTGGTCGCGGGGCTTGAACGCGAGGTCGCCCGGCTCGGCGTAGATCACGTCGTCCCCGAGCAGGGCGCCCATGCGGCCCTCGAGGACGAAGCTGTACTCGTCGACGCCGTCGTGGCGGTGGCGGGGAGCGCAGAGGGAGCGGGGCGGGACCGGGTGTTCGACCAGGGAGAAGCCGCCTCCCGATTCCTCTCCGAAGAGGAGGAAACGAGCGTCGCAGCCGCCGAGTTCGGCGACGGGACCGTCGGTGGGGCCGACCTTGCGCGGGCCTTGGGAGGCGTCGAAGCGGCGGAGCGTTTCGGCGAACTGGTCTGCAGGCATCGTGGACCTCCGTTTCGCAGAACGACTATGTGCGTTGAAGCTAACGCTTCGAGGGGCTCTGCCGCACCGTCTGGGTCGCGGACGCGGGCGCGTAGGCCCCGTCGCCGCTGTAGCGGGCGAGGAGCTGCAGCCGGGCGACCCCGGCTGGTAGGCGCAGCTTGCCGCTTGCCTGGCCACCGCCGAGGGTGAGGCTGAGCTGGCGCTGCAGGCGCTTCTGGGCGAGACGGCCGGTGACCTTGACGGTGACGTTTCCGGTCGCGCCGGGGCTTGCCGAGATGCGCAGGCGCAGGACGCGCCCCTGGAGGGAGCCGCGCAGGCGGAGCTGGGGGGAGATCGCCGCCGCCGGTCCGGGTGGGGGAGGCAGCGATGGCTGAGTGGGTTTAGGTGGCTGCTCGGGCCTTGGCAGCGGATCCGGCACGGGGGGCTCCTCGGGAGCGTCGTCCTCCGCCACCACCCGGAAGCTGCGGCGGGCCGGGACCTGGTCGAGGTTGCCGGCGGCATCCAGCGCGGTCACCTCGAAGGTGTGGGCGCCGAGCGAAAGCGGGGCATCGGGCCGGAAGGTGTCCTCGCAATCGATCGCGGCGCCGTCGTCGATCCTGCAGGCGAACGTCGCCTCCTCGTCGGCCTGGAAGCCGAAGGTCGGGCGGCGATCGGTCGTGTCGCCATCGGGCCCGTCGGTGACGCTCGTCTCCGGGGCGACCGTGTCCACTCTGAACTCGAACTGGGGCGGGTTGGGGTCGGCGTTGCCGGCCGGGTCGGTTGCGATCACCGCGAGCGTGTGGGGGCCGTCGGCGAGCGGCGGCGCCGTGAAGGGGCTCGCGCACGGCACCGCGCCGCCGCCGCCGAGGCTGCACTCGAAGCTCGCGCCCTGGTCGGAGGCGAAGTCGAAGGTCGGGGTGCGGTCGTTGGTGAGCGGGTCGAAGGGGGCGAGGACCGTCTGCGGCGGGGTGACGTCGACGGTGAAGCCCCGGGTCGCCGGGGTCGGGTCGGGACGGCCCTGGAGATCGGTCGCGGTGACGGTGAACGTGTGCGGGCCCTCGGCGAGCTCGCCCGCCTGGAAGGGCGAGTCGCAGGGCGCCGCCTCGCCGCCGTCGAGAGCGCAGGTGAAGGTCAACCCCGGCTTGGTCGACTCGAAGGCGAACGCTGGCGACGCATCGTTCGTCAGCCCGGTCGGCCCGGCCGTGATCGAGGTGTCCGGGGCCGGGGCGTCAACGGTGAAGGCGCGCTGGATCGGCGTCTCGGTGTTTCCGGCGGGGTCGATCGCCTGTACGCGGAAGGTATGCGCGCCGTCGGCGAGCGCGGGCGCGACGGTGAACGGGCTAGCGCAGATGGACAGGGCGCCGCCGTCGACGGAGCAGCGGAAGAACACGTTCTCCGAGGCGGTGAAGGTGAAGGTCGGCGCCGCCACGTCCGTGATGCCTTCGGGGCCGCCCGTAATCGTCGTCACCGGCACCGTAACGTCGACGGCGAAGTTCCGGACGAGCGGGGACGGGTCGGTGTTGCCGGCCGGATCGGTCGCCGCGACCGTCAGCGTGTGCGGCCCCTCCCCGAGCGCCGCCGCCGGGGTGAACGCGGAGGTGCACGGCACCGTGACGCCGTCGAGGGTGCAGGCGAAGGTCGAGGAGCCCTCGCTGGAGGCGAAGGTGAAGGTCGGCCGGGCGGTGGCAGTCGACGCTCCCTCCGCCGGCCCGCTCGAGATCGAGGTCTCCGGCGGCGCCGTGTCGATGCCGAAGATGAGGGTGTCGCCGATGGCGTCGCCGTTGGCGCGCACCGTGAAGCTGTGGAAGCCGTCGGGCAGCGGGGAGGGCACGGTGAACGGGCTGGTGCAGGGGATGGCGACCGCCTCGTCGATGCTGCAGGTGAACGACGTCCCGCCTCCCGGCGCTTCGAAGGTGAAGGTCGGCGAGGCGACGTTGCCGAGGCGCGGCGGACCGGAGGTGATCAGCGTGTCGGGCGCAGAGGTGTTGACGGTGAAGTTCCGCACCACCGCCGGGCCCTCCGCCCCAAAGTGGGTCGAGCTGACCCGGAAGCTGTGCGCTCCGGCGGTCAGCGGCGGCGTGGTGAACCTGCGCTGACAGGGGACGCCGGCCCCCCCGTCGACCGCGCAGGTCGAGCGCGCCCCGTACTGCGAGGGTGCGAAGGTGAACGTCGGCGTCGTCGTGCGCGTCGTCGCCGACGGCCCGGAGATCAGCTCCGTCGTCGGCGGAATCCCCGGTTCGGGCTCCAGGTCGAGCGGGCTGGGGATTCCCTGATTGACCAGCTGCGCGACTCCCGTCGCGAGGTTGACGCGGTGGATCTGGGCGCCGTTGCGCTCGGTGACGAGCACTTCGCCGGCGGCATCGACGGCGACCCCGGTGGCGTTGTCGATTTCGCCGGCGAGCGGCTCGAGGAATCGCGGGGTCTGTTCCCCGGTGACGGGGTCGATGCGGACCAGCGCGCCGCGGAAGGCTTCGCTGTAGCCGGCATCGGCGACCACGAGATCGCCGTCGGGAAGGAAGGCGATGCCCCATGGCACGACCAGCAGAGTCGACGCGACGACGCTCTGGGCGTCGCCCGAGGGGCTGACACGAACCACCTGCCCGTGGCCGGTCCCGTCCAGGTTGGTGACGAAGATCGCCCCGTCCTCGGCGACAGCGACGCCGAAGGGGTTGTGTAGGTTCCCGCCCGTGGCGAGCACGGTGAGGTCGCCGTCGGTGGGGTCGATGCGCAGCACGCGCCCGTCGGCCTCCGGGCCGGCCGAGGGCCCGGCGTCGACCGCGACGACCGACCCGTCCGGCGCCAGCGCGACCCCTCTCAGGCTTCCCACCGCGGGCGACCCGAAGCCGACGAGCTGGCCGCTCGCGAGGTCGATACGTGCCACCGACTGGAACCCGACCGTGACCACCGTGCCGGGTTCCGTGAAGGCGAGCCCGGTCGCGTTGGGCAGGGCGTTTTTCGCGGTTAGCTGGGTCGCCGAGCTGTTCTGCAGCGAGGCCCGGTGGACGGCGCCGCGGAAAGTTTCGGGCGGGGCGAGGACGTCTTCGGCCACGACGATCGGGTCGCCGGGCTGGGCAAGCGCCCCCGCCGGGGCAGTCCCGAACACGAGGCCGAGCGCGAGCAGCGCAAAGAGGTGGAAGCGGAATCGCACCGCCGGCGACGATAGGTCGCCACCAGTAAGAAATCGGCGTATGTACGACGCCTACTCTGGATGCTCTCTGGACGGTGCCCGCCGCCGCTCGTCGCGGAACATCGCCATCGTGTGGGCCCCAGCCGGGTGCTGGCGGAGCTCGCGAACCGTCGCCGCCATTGCCGCCGGCAGCTCCTCCGGCTGGGGCAGCGGCACGCCGTACTCGGGCGGCATCAGCACCGACGCCGCGAGCGCGGCGAAGGTGAGGTCGGCGGCGGTGAAGCGCTCGCCGCAGAGGTACGGCCGTCCGTCGCCGAGCCTCTCGGCGACTTCGTCGAACACGGTCCGCACGATCGCCTCCGACTCGGCCGCGGTCGATGGCGAGATCTCGAGGACGCGGTCGATCGTGCGGGCCGCGACCGGGTAGACCAGCGGCAGGGCGCGGCGCTGCCAGCCGGGAACGCCGGTGCAGGCGTAGGCGATCGCGAGGTCGCGACGCCCGCGCAGGCCGTGGTACATCCACCTCCGCCCGTGCGGTCCCAGCCGTGCGTCGAAGTCCTGCTCCAGCCCCCGCACCTCCGCCGCGACCGCCGGGTCGTCGGGGAACAGCCGCCGGTCCGGGGGCGTCTGGGCGTCTGCCGCCTCGACGATCTCCGCCGACTCGGCGAGCACCCGGTCGCCCCAGACGAGCACCGGAGCGGTTTTCCCTCCCCCGGCGCGACGAACCGCGACCCAGTGGAAGATCTGCAGGTGGGCGCGCTCCCGGTAGCCGACGCCGGCCCGGTCCAGCGCCCAGCGAGCCTTCTCGCAGTAGTGGCTGATCGGGATCGTGATCAGGACGCAGGGGACATCGCTCACAGCGGCATTGTCCCGTACAGGCGGCCAGCCCGCCCGGCTCGCTGAACCCCGCTGCGAGCGAGCCCGTATCCCGGCCCATCAAGCCACCGAAAGGAATTGCCTTGCTTCGTCGCACCGTATTGCTCGCGGTCGGCCTCGCGCTCGCGCTGCCGAGCGTCGCCGCCGCGGCCACGCTTAGTTTCGACCCGCCCGTCCCCTGCCTCGAACAGGGCAAGCGGTATCCGCTCGCCGCCAGCGGTTTCACCCCGGAAGGGGGCTTCCAGTTGGCCCTGGCGGGCGAGTCCGACACCCAATCCTTCTTCGTCAACAGCTCCGGGGGATTCGTCGGCGCGGACGAACAGGAATTCAGCGCACGCGAATACCCCAGCCTCACGCCCAAAACGCTGAACCTGACCGCGACCGACGGGACCAATCCGGCGATCACGGCCAGCCTCACCATCCAGGAGGTTGAATTCGGCAGCAACCTGCCGGTGAAGGGCAAGCCCAACCAGGTCGTCACCTGGCAGTTCGCCGGCTTCCTCAACAACGCGCCGATCTACGCCCACTACCTCTACGAGCGCAAGGAAAAGATGACGGTCCGCTTCGGCACCGGCCAGGGCCCCTGCGGCACGCTGACCAAGCGCGCGGTGCGGTTCCCGATCAAAAAGCCGAAGAACTTCGGCACCTGGGAGATCAAAGTCGACTCCAACCCCAAATGGAGCCGGAACTCCGAACCGCTGGACGAGACCTCGTTCAACGTGGCGAAGCCGAAGAAGAAGAAGCGCAGCTGATCTGACGCGGCACCTGGGCGGTGCGGACTGGGCTTCGAGCCGGTCCGCACCGCTCCGGCATCCGCCGTCCAATACCCAAATTGTCCATACGTCCAGGGGCTTTGGCGCGGCGACTACAGTCGTCGCGCATCGAGATCGTCCGACACATGAACCGATTCAAAGGCATCCTCCCGCTACTCGTCCTGGCCGCGCTGCTGGCGCTTCCGGTCCCTGCGGGCGCCTCGCCGGCCGGCTCGACGCTCCTCGTCAGTCGCCCCGACGGCACCGGCCTGCTCGGGGCGCTGATCGACGGGTCCAGCCCGGGGCCGCTCGCGGTCAGCGACGAAGGCCGCTACGTCGCCTTCGTCTCGGAGGCAGACGGATTTGCGCAGGGCGCCGACCCGGGGGCGCTGAACCTGTTCGTGCGCGACACCGTCGCCAGCACGACCACGCTCGCGAGCCGATCGGACGGGGCGACGGGCGCGGGGGCGAACGAGGACGTCGAAATCAGCAAGCCCGCGAAGATCGGGATCACCGTCCAGCCGGGCTCGCAGGTCCTCGATGCGCCCCACGACCGCCCGCACGTTCTCGTCGTCTTCAGCACCAGGGCGACCAACCTCGTCAACCACGCAAGCCGCGCCGTGCCGCCGACCGGCGCTCGCGAGGCGGTCTGGATGCGCGACGTGACCGCCGGGACCACCTACCTGGTCAGCCGCGCCTCGACGCCCGCCGGAGCACCGGCGGACGGGCCCTCGATGGAACCGTCGATCTCCGCCGGCCCCCGTGGCCCGCTCGTCGCCTTCAGCTCCGAGTCGACCAACCTCGACCGCGCCGGTCCGACCTCCCCCACTCGCAGCGTGTACCTGCGCGAGATGACCGAGGGCGTGACGCATCCGGTGTCGTGCCTCCCCGACCGCTGCGCCGTCCCCTCGGGCGTCTCGCTCGAGCCGTCGCTGCGGGTAGTCAAAACCGCCGCCGAGGTCGGGCTTTGCCCGCGGGGGCAGCAGTGCGCGTTGGTCGCCTTCAGGACCGAAGACCCGGAGATCGCCGGCCAGGGAGCGGGCTCCAGCAATGCCCAGATCGCCGTTGCGACGGCGATCGAGAAGGCGGACGGCTCGGGGCTCGCGGAATTCGACGGGTTCCACATCGGCAGCACGGTCAACCTGCGGCCGACGACTCTGGGCAACAGGTCCTCGTTGGCACCGGTGCTCTCCGAAGACGGGCTCGGGGTCGCGTTCGTCAGCGAAGCGACCAACCTCGATCCCTTCGGACCGCCGCTTCCACCGGGAGAAACGACCCAGGCCTACGTCCACACCTTCGGCTCCAACGCGACGGGACTCGTGTCGGTCGGCAAGGCCCCCACCGGGAATTCCATCGCTGCCAACGGGGGCGTCCGGGGCAGGGAGATCTCGATCGGCGGCCCGATCGGCTCCTGGCGCTTCGGCTTCCATACCGCGGCCACGAACCTCGGCATCCCCGACCCGGGCGTCAACCGCGCCTACCAGGTACGGCCGGTCGCCGAGGCTCCGTCCCCGCTCGATCGCGCCGCCGGTGCCGCCGGCGTCCTCGGCAACGGCGAAAGCTCGGGAGTCGTGCTCAGCGGCGACGGCACGACCGCGGTCTTCCGCACCAGCTCGACCAACCTCAACGCCGGCGGGGGTGAAGACTTCGAGCGCGTCTACGTGCGTCGTATCGATTCAGGCGCGCCGGACTTCAACTCGCTTCGGCTGGTCTCGCGCCCCAGCGGGACCGCCGCCTTCTCCCCGGGCTTGAAGCGGGCCTCGATCCCGCAATCGGCGATCAGCGCGGACGGCCGCTACGTCGCGTTCGAATCGACCGCGGACGACCTCTCGAACCTGGACGACGACCGCTTCACGAGCGTCTTCGTCCGCGACACGGTGAACGGGACCACGACACTGGTCAGCCGCGCCAACGGCGCCGGCGGAGCCGCGGCCGACCAGGACTCGAAGCTGAACGGCATCAGCGAGAACGGGCAGAGGATCCTGTTCACGACCAGTGCCGGCAATCTCGGCCCGAATGTGCCGGGCTTCCCACACGCCTTCGTTCGTGACGTCGCCGCCCAGACCACAACGGTCGTCAGCCGGGCGAACGGCTCGACCGGCACGATCACGTCCGCCGAGGGCCTGGCCATCAGCGGCAACGGCAATCGCGTCGCCTTCATCGCTCAGCGGCCGCTCGACCCGGAGGCCGACAACAACGTCAGGCACCTCTACGTCCGCGACCTCGCGGCGCAGACGACGACGTTCGCCGACCGCGAGAACGGGATCGCCGGCCCGCCCGCCAAGGCCGAAGCCGAAGAGGCCGCGCTGAACCGCGACGGCAGCAGGGTCGCCTGGACCACCCGGGCTTCGCTGATCCCCGATGTGCAGCTGAGCAATACCAGGAAGATCTTCGTGCGCGACCTCGCCGGCAACACGACCGTGCTCGCAAGCCGCGCCGACGGCGCCACCGGCGCAGCGGCCGACAGTGACTCGTTCACCCCGGCGCTCAATGCGGCGGGAGACGTCGTCGCCTTCGGGTCCGTCGCCACCAATTTGGGGCCGACGAGCCGTCGCGCGATCTGGGTCCGTCGGCTTGCCGCCGGGCGCACCGAACTCGTCAGCCGCGCCAGCGGCGCGGCCGGGGCTCCCGCGAACGATTTCTCCTCCGTGCCTTCGATCGACGCCACCGGCACCCGGATCGCGTTCGCGTCCGGCGCAGGCAACCTCCGCCCCAACCCGACCGAGAATGCGCCGCTTGCGCCCCACGCCTACGTCCGCGACACCAGCGCGAAGACGACCGAGCTGGTCGACCGCGTGAGCGGCATCGGCGGAGCGCCGGCCGATCCAGCCCGCACCGCACAGGTGAGCATCAGCGCCAGCGGGGACTGCGTCGCGTTCGCGGGCACCGGGGCCAACTTCGCCGACGATCTCGCCGGCGGCGACTTCGCGGTCGTGCGCGAGCGAGTCCTGCGCGGCAGCTGCGGGCCATCGTCGGTCCCGGCGATCGGCGTCGCCGCGCCGGCCCTCCGCCTGCCTGTGCTGAGCCGATTGCGGATGCGACCGACGCGGTTCCACGTCGGCGGCCGCGGGGGTGGCACCCGGATCTCGTTCGAGTTGAGCGAGCCATCGCGCGTGACCCTTGCGTTCAAGCGGGTGGTCGCCGACCGGAGCGGAGGTCTCGCTCTGCGACGGGTCGGGCGCTTGAACCTGAAAGGCCGGGCCGGCGCCAACACGGTTCGCTTCTCCGGCCGTCTGAAAGGTCGCCCGCTCCAGCCAGGTCGCTACGAATGGACGGCAACGCCACTTCAGGGTCGCGCGAGGTCGGGGCACTTCGTAGTCGTGAAGTCCCCGCAGCGGTAGGCCGCTCTGGCAAACTCGCATCGTGCGGTTGCTGCCCCATGAGAAGGAGCGGCTGGAGATCTTCCAGGCCGCCGAGCTGGCGCGCCGGCGGCGGGGGAGAGGGCTGCGGCTCGGGCAGGCCGAGGCGGTCGCGCTGATCGCCGACGAGGTTCTGGAGGCGGCCCGCGACGGGCTCGGCTACGCGGCGGTGGAGCGGCGGGGCTACGAGGTGCTCGGGCCCGCCGACGTGCTCGACGAGGTGCCGGCGCTGGTGCCCCGGATCGAGTTGGAGCCGCTGTTCGCCGACGGCCACCGGCTGATCGTCCTGCGCGACCCGATCGGTGCCGACGCACCGCCGCCGCTGCACGCCGAGGGCGCGGTGGAGATCCCGTGGCTCCCCGATGGTGCCGCGCTGGAGATCGCCAACGAGGGCGAGGTCCCGGTTGGCCTCACCTCCCACTTCCACGTCTTCGAGGCCAACCGGGCGCTGAACTTCGACCGGCGGGCCGCGTGGGGCATGCGGCTTGCCCTGGACCCCGGCGAGAAGGTCGTGATCGAGCCGGGGGGAGCGCTCGAGGTGCGGCTGGTGCCGATCGCCGGGGAGCGAATCGTGCGCGGGCACGGTGAGCTGGTTGACGGGCCGCTCGACGAGGAGGGCGCGCTCGACGCTGCCCTCGAACGTGCCAGGGAGCGGGGCTACCGCGGTGTCTGAGCCGAGCCCGGTCCGCCTCGGCGACAGCGACCTTCACGTCCTGCCCGAAGCCGGCTTCGAGACCCCCGACGAAATCGTCCCTGGCTGGGGCGGGACGATGCGCGACGGCCTCGGCGCCCGGGCGGAGCGCGGCGGGGTCGAGATCGCCGTCGTCGGCGGCCTGCTGCTCGACCCGGTGCTCGGCGTCCGGCACGCCTCGATCGGTATCCGCGACGGCCGCGTCGTCGCCACCGGCCGCGCCGGCAACCCGGACACGATGGACGCGATCGACGTCGTCCTCGACACCGAGACCGCCGTCTTCGACGCCCGTGGCTTCCTCGTCACCCCCGGCGGGGTCGACTGCCACGTGCACCTGCTCTCGCCGCAGGTCTGCGACGCCGCCCTCGCCTCGGGCCTGACCACGCTGATCACCCAGGACTGGGGACCGGTGTGGAACCTCGGCTCGAATCCCGCCGAGGCGACGGCGGCGCTGTGGGCGGCGCTCGACTCGGTGCCGCTCAACATCGCGCCGCTGGTGCGCGGCTCCTCGTCCCGTCCCCGCCCGATCGAGGAGGCGCTGGCGGCGGGGGGCGCGGGGCTGAAGATCCACGAGGACGTCGGCGCCGGCGCCGAGCAGATCCGCACCGCGCTCGACGTCTGCGACCGCCACGACGTGCAGCTGGCGATCCACACCGACGGCCTCAACGAGGCGCTCAGCCTCGACGACACGCTGGCCGCCTTCGGCGGGCGCACCGTGCACGCCTTCCACGTCGAGGGCGCCGGCGGCGGCCACGCCCCGGACCTGCTGGCGATCGTCGGGCGCGAGTGCATCCTCACCTCCTCGACCGCGCCGACGGTCCCCTTCGGCGCCGGCGCCGAGCCCGAGAACATGGCGATGGTGGCGGCCGTGCACGTGCTCGACCCGGTCGCCCGCGCCGGCGACGCGGCGATCCTCCGCCACCGGGTGCGGGGGTGGACGATGGCGGCGGAGTCGGTGCTGCACGACCTCGGCGCGATCCAGATGCTCAGCTCCGACTCGCAGGGGATGGGCCGGGTCGGCGAGGTGATCGGCCGCGCCTTCCAGTGCGCGGACGCGATGAAGGCCCAGCGCGGCGGCGAGGCCGGCACGGCCGACAACGAGCGCGTCCTGCGCTACCTCGCCAAGGTGACGATCAACCCGGCGATCGCCCACGGCCTCGCCGCCGAGGTCGGCTCGCTGGAGGAGGGCAAGCTCGCCGACCTCGTCCTCTGGTCGCCGGAGAACTTCGCGGTGCGCCCGGAGCTGGTGCTGAAGGGCGGCTTCCCGTCGGTGGGCGCCTCCGGCGGCGGCAACGCGAGCACGATGCTGACCGAGCCGGTGACCGTGCGCCCCCAGTACGGCGCGCTCGGCGGCGCCCCGGCGGCGACCTCGCTCGCCTTCCTCGCCGGCACCGCGCTGGAGGCCGAGCTGCCGATCGCCAGGCGGCGCGCCCGCGTCCAGAACTGCCGCGAGCTGACCGCCGCCGACATGGTCCGCAACACCCGCACCGGGACGGTCGCCGTCGACGCCGCGCAGCGTCAGGTCACGCTCGACGGCGAGCCGGTGCGCGCCGAGCCGGTCGAGCGCCTCGCCTTCTCGGGCAGCTACCTGCTCGGTTAGCCGGCGGCCGCGATCTCGCGGGCGGCCTCCGCGATCTCCGCCAGGGTGCCCGCCTCGCGGATCGAGACGATGCCGGCTCCCTCGGCCCGCTCGCGCGACAACGCGTTCTTCCCGACGATCGCGTGAACGGGCTTCCCAGCTCTCGCACACGCCTCGGCGATCGTGCCGAGCGCCTTGCCGCCAAGGCTCTGCTCGTCGATCCGTCCCTCGCCGGTCAGCACGGCGTCGGCGGCGGCGAGGCGGGCCTCGAACCCGAGCTGGTCGAGGACGAACGGGGCGCCGGGACGCAGGCGGGCCCCGAACGCACCCATCAGCCCGCCCGAGAGGCCGCCGGCGCAGCCGCTCATCGGCACCCCCCGCGGGTCGCGGGGCAGGGAGGCGGCGAACTCGTCGAGCCGGGCGCTCATCCGGGCAACGCTTCCGAGTTTTAGGCCCTTCTGGGGGCCAAAAACTCCGACGGCGTCCTCGTAAGGGTTGACCACGTCGCAGAGGACCTCGAGCTCGATCGCCTCCAGGTCGGTCCGCCCCCGGAGCGCCTCGATCGCGCCCCGGCCGCCGTCGACGGTTGCGCTGCCGCCGGCGGCGACCAGCACGGTCCGCGCCCCGGCGTCGATCGCCGCGGCGATCAGCTCGCCGGTGCCAAAGGTGTCGGCCCGCTCCGGATCGCGCTCCTCGGGGCTGAGCAGCGGCAGGCCAGACGCGGCCGCCACCTCGACCACCGCGGTCTCGCCCTCGTCCAGCAGCCCGAAGCCGGCGACGATCGGCCTGCGCAGCGGATCGTGGGCCGCGGCCTCGACCCGGACCCCGCCGCGCGCGGCGAGCAGCGCCGCCCCCGTCCCCTCGCCGCCGTCGGCGACCGGGCAGACCTCCCCCTCTGCGCCGGCCTCCTGCACACCCCGCGCCATCGCCTCCGCGACTTCCGCCGCGGCGAGGGTTCCCTTGAAGGAGTCCGGGGCGAGGAGGTAGCGATCCATCCCGCCTTGGTACACGAATTTCGAGCGCCTCGTAGGATGTTCATGGGCCGAGCAAGCACCGACTAGGAGAACTGACGATGACCACCAGCACCGCTACGCAGGACTACAAGGTCGCCGACATCGGCCTGGCCGACTTCGGGCGCAAGGAGATAACCCTCGCCGAGGTGGAGATGCCGGGCTTGATGCAGACCCGCGAGGAGTACGCCGCGGAGCAGCCGCTGAAAGGCGCCCGCATCACCGGCTCCCTGCACATGACGGTCCAGACTGCGGTCCTGATCGAGACGCTGGTCGCACTCGGCGCCGAGGTGCGGTGGGCCAGCTGCAACATCTTCTCCACCCAGGACCATGCCGCCGCCGCGATCGCCGCGGCCGGCATCCCCGTCTACGCCTGGAAGGGCGAGACGCTGGAGGAGTACTGGTGGTGCACCGAGCAGGCGCTGCTGTGGCCGGACGGCGACGGGCCGAACATGATCCTCGACGACGGCGGCGACGCGACGCTGCTCGTCCACAAGGGGGCCGAGTTCGAGAAGGCAGGAGAGGTCCCCGATCCCGAGTCCGCCGACTCGGAGGAGTTCAAGATCATCCTGCAGACGCTGCAGCGCTCGCTCGAGGCCGACCCGCAGCGCTGGACGCGGCTCGCCGAGGGCATCCAGGGCGTCACCGAGGAGACCACCACCGGCGTCCACCGCCTCTACCAGCTGGCAGAGACCGGCGACCTGCTGTTCCCGGCGATCAACGTGAACGACTCGGTGACCAAGTCGAAGTTCGACAACCTCTACGGCTGCCGCCACTCGCTGATCGACGGCATCAACCGCGCCACCGACGTGATGATGGGCGGCAAGGCCGCCGTGATCTGCGGCTTCGGCGACGTCGGCAAGGGCTGCGCCTCCTCGCTGCGCGGCCAGGGCGCCCGGGTGATCGTCACCGAGATCGACCCGATCTGTGCCCTGCAGGCGGCGATGGAGGGCTACGAGGTGAGGACGCTCGACGAAGTCGTCGAGACCGCCGACATCTTCGTCACCGCGACCGGCAACCGGGACATCGTCACCGCCGACCACATGGCGCGGATGAAGCACAACGCGATCGTCGGCAACATCGGCCACTTCGACAACGAGATCGACATGGCCGGCCTGGAAGGGCGGACCGACGTCGAGCGGGTCAACATCAAGCCGCAGGTCGACGAGTGGCGCTTCCCCGACGGCCACTCGATCATCGTCCTCTCCGAGGGGCGGCTGCTGAACCTCGGCAACGCGACCGGGCACCCGAGCTTCGTGATGTCGAACTCGTTCACCAACCAGGTGATCGCCCAGATCGAGCTTTTCGGCAAGGCGGCGATGTACGAGACGAAGAAGGTGTACGTGCTGCCGAAGCACCTCGACGAGAAGGTCGCGCGGTTGCACCTCTCCGCGGTCGCCGCGCAGCTCACCGAGCTGACCCCGGAGCAGGCCGCCTACCTCGGCATCCCGGTCGAGGGCCCGTACAAGTCGGACCACTACCGCTACTGAGCGGCCGCTAGGAGTCCGCCAGCGCGGTCCAGAGCCGCCGCTCGGCGGCGGCGACCGCATCGGCGTCCTCGCCGACCTGCCGCCAGAGCTCCGGCTCGGGGTCCTCGCTCTCGCTGGCGAGCCGGAACGCTTCCGCCAGCTCGGTCCAGCGCTCCGCCGCGGCGGCTGCCAGCGGCGCCTCGGGGCGTCCCGCCTCCTCGAGGAAGCGCGAGTACATCAGCCGGAAGGCGCCGCCGCCGGTGCCGCGGCGCTCGATCACCTGGTAGGCGAAGCGGGCGCACCACTGCCAGTCCTCGGCGTCCCGCGGCCAGGAGCCGGCCTCGGCCGCGAGCCGGTCGAGCGCCGGCAGCCCGCCGAACTCGCCGAAGGGCGGCGAGAGCATCTCCGCCGCCGCTCGCTCGATCGCCCGCGGGATCGCCGCCTCGAGCTTCGCCCGGTCGACCGCGTCGGCGACGGTGAACATGTGCCCTTCCAGGGGATAGGCGGCGTGGTCGGTGTGACGGGCTTGGTCGAGATGATCGAGCCGCGTTGTCTGCAGCTCCTCGAATCCGGTGTCGGAGAGGTGGGCGACCTCCTCGTCGTAGCCGGCCAGGACGACGGCATGGCCGGGGAAGCGGGCCGA
Organism: uncultured Solirubrobacterales bacterium; assembly: GCA_963799835.1. GTDB lineage: Bacteria > Actinomycetota > Thermoleophilia > Solirubrobacterales > 70-9 > VAYN01. Next base: position 825,248 of record CAWCYE010000002.1, on the reverse strand, counting down.
GTTGCCGTAGTGGTCGAGGTAGTAGATGTCGGTGAGGAGGAGGACCGGAGCGCCCGCGTCGACCTCAGCCCGCGCCGCCTCCCAAGCGTCGCCGTCGCCCTCGGGGAAGGTCCGCATCTCCAGGGCCGTCCCGGTCAGGTCGCGGAAGCTCTCCTCGAGGCGGGCGGTGCGGCCGTTGAACCAGCGGCTCGGCGAGGTGCCGTCGATGGTCAGGTAGTAGAACCCGGCGCCCGCCCCGAGCCCGAAGGCCATCTCCTCGCTGACCTCGATGCCGTGGAAGCCGAGCAGGTTGCGCAGCGCGGTCGAGCCGCAGTGGTTGCCGGGGATGTGGACGTAGCCGGGGACCGATGGCATGAGGGGATTGTTACCGAGCGGCGGGAGGTCCTGACCGGTCCCCTATCCTGCGGCGCCGATGGAAAGCACGGACACGAGACTGCTGCGAGCGATGCGCACCCGGTGGCACACGCCCGGGCTGGAGGCGGCCGCCGTCGCCCTGGGCAAGGCCGGCAACCACGCCCTGATCTGGTTCCTGCTTGGCGTCGCCCTCGCCCTGCTCGATCCCTCGCGGCGCGAGGAATGGCTGATCTGCGCGGCGCTCGGGCCGGTCGCAATCGCCCTCAACTACGCGATCAAGCTCCTGGTCCGGCGCCCCCGCCCGGTGCTCGAGGGCCTGCCGCCGCTCGGCGGCGCCCCCAGCTCGCTCAGCTTCCCCTCCGCCCACGCCTTCTCCTCCTTCGCCGTCGCCACCGCGATGTTCCGCGTCGACCCGGCCACCGCCGGCGCCTTCGCCGTCGCCATCGCCCTCTCGCTCGGCCGTCCCTACCTCGGGATGCACTACCCCTCCGACGTGCTCGTCGGTGCCATCCTGGGGATGGTCCTCGGCCTCCTGGTCCCCCTCTCGCTATGAGCGGGGGAGTCAGATGAAGGTCGGGATCGTCGGGCTGCCGAACGCCGGCAAGTCCACCCTGTTCAACGCCCTGACCAAGGGGGGCGCCCAGACCGGCGACTACCCGTTCACGACTATCGAGCCCAACGTGGCGATCGCCCAGGTCCCCGACGAGCGGCTGGAGAAGGTGGGGGAGACGGTCGGCAGCTCGGAGCTGGTGCCGGCGACGATCTCCTTCCACGACATCGCCGGCCTGGTCAAGGGCGCCTCCGAAGGCGAGGGACTCGGCAACCAGTTCCTCGCCTCGATCCGCGAGACCGACGCGATCTGCCACGTCGTCCGCTGCCACCAGGACGCCGACGTCCCGCACCCCGACGGCCGCGTCGACCCGCTCGCCGACATCGAGACGATCGAGACCGAGCTGGTGCTGGCCGACTACGAGCAGGTCGAGCGCCGCCTCGGCCGGGTCGGCAGGCAGGCGAAGTCGGGGGACAAGGAGGCGATTGCCGAGCACGGCTGGCTGCAGGCCGTGCACGAGGCGCTCGCCGACGGCCGCCCGGCCCGCTCGGTCCCGGTGCCCGACGGCGCCCCGGAGGCCGTGCAGAACCTGCAGGCGCTCACCACCAAGCCGATCCTCTACGTCGCCAACGTCGACGAGGGCGATGGCGAGGCCCCCGAAGCCGTCGCCTCCCACGCCGCCGCGATCGGCGCCGGCGTGGTCGCGGTCAGTGCCCGGATCGAGGGCGAGCTGGCCGAGCTCGACCCCGCCGAAGCCGAGGAGCTGCGTGAGTCCTACGGAGTCGAGGGCTCGGGCCTGGCACGGCTGGTTCGCGCCGCCTACGAGCTGCTGGAGCTGATCACCTTCTTCACCGCCGGCGAGGACAAGGAAGCCGTCGCCCGGCCGCTGCACCGCGGCGCCACCGCGCTGGAGGCGGCGGGGACGATCCACACCGAGATCATGGAAGCCTTCGTCAAAGCCGAGGCGATCGGCTGGAAGGAGCTGGTCGAGTGCGGCGGCTACGCGCCGGCCCGCGACAAGGGCCTGCTGCGGATCGAGGGCCGCGAGTACGTCGTCCGGGACGGCGACGTGATCACGATCAAGGTCTGAGCGCGGCCGCCTCGCGCGGCGACTCGAAGCCCGCGATCGCGACGGTCGCGGCGAGCCCTTCCTCGCCGGACTCGGCGAGCCGTTCCTCTGCCCGCACCTCCGCTTCGGCGACGTCGTCGAAGGCCGTGTTGAGGATCTCGACCACATCGGACCATCCCTGCTCGTCGAGGGTGAGCGGGCTCCAGGTGATGTGGACGTCCTCGCGGGCGGTGAGGGTGCCGGCCTGGATCGCATGGCTGAGACGGCCGACCACGTCCTTGAGAAAGCCCGCGGCGGCGACACGCCGCGCCTCGTCCGGCATCTGCAGCCAGTAATCGTCGTCGATGAACGCGGTGTCGGCTCGCCGGTAGAAGTGCTCGGTCGAGCCGCGGGCCGGCCGCGTCCCGGCGACCTTGATGCAGCCCCATTTCTCCAACGCCCTGAAGTGGTAGGCGACGTTCGAGACGGGTTCGTTTCGTTCCCGCGCGAATTCCGCCGGGCTTATGTTCCGACCGCTGAGAATGCCGAGCAGGTCCGATCGAGTCGGATGCGCGAGCGCTTTCAGCATCCGCATCTGGGCAGCCACTTCGCGCTCCCTGGTCCATTTTCTCGCCTCGCTCATCGCTGCCATCGCAGCCCTCCTCCTTTTGATCGATATTGCTCAAACGTTCTAGATGAATTGAGGCTAATGGCTGGAGCGCGACTCTTCGTTGCGGTGCTCGCCCGCCGAGCTAGTGTTCGGGCATGGACGAAGGGGCGCGGTTCCCGAGGGTCGCCGCCAAGGGCGGCCACTACGAGAGCTTCTACATCAAGGCCTGCCAGCCGGGCGGCGGTCGGGGGATCTGGATCCGGCACACGGTCCACAAGCGGCCTGGCGCGGAGCCCAACGCCTCGATCTGGTTCGTCCTCTTCGACCGCGAGGCGGAGGGCCCGCGGGCGACCAAGGTGACGGTGCCGGCGGCGGAGCTCTCGGTGCCGGAGGGCTCCTGGATCAGGGTCGACGGCGCCGAGGTCGGGCCGGGACGGGCCGAGGGCTCGATCTCGACCGACGCCCTCACCGCTTCCTGGAGCATGACCTTCGCCGGCGACGCCGAGTCCTGCCGCTACCTGCCGGCTGACTGGCTCTACGAGGCGCCGCTGCCGCGGACCAAGTTCGTCGCGCCCTACCCGGACGCGCGCTTCGACGGCCGCCTGGAGATCGAGGGTTCCGACCCGATCGAGATCGCTGGCTGGCCGGGGATGATCGGCCACAACTGGGGCACCGAGCACGCCGAGCGCTGGGTCTGGCTGGAGGGCACCGGCTTCCCCGACTCGCCCGGGACCTACTTCGACGCCGGCGCCGCCCGGGTCAAGCTCGGCTCACGCACCAGCCCCTGGATCCCCTCCGGGATGCTGATGCTCGACGGCGAGGCGCACCGGCTCGGCGGCCTCGGCGCGATCCGCTCGTCCTCGATCGAGCCGAAGCCCTCCGTCTGCTCCTTCACCCTGCCCGGCAAGGACGTCGTCGTCCACGGCCGCGTCACCGCCCCCGTCAAGGACTTCGTCGGCTGGGTCTACGCCGACCCCAAGGGCCCCGAGCACAACACCGTCAACTGCTCGGTCTCCGACCTCGAGCTGACCGTCGAACGCCCCGGCCTCCCCCCACGCGAGTTGACGCTCGAGGCCGGCGCCGCCTACGAGTTCGGGATGCGCGAGACCGACCACGGCATCCCGGTCCAGCCCTACCCGGACGGCTGACTCACCCGTTGGCGAAGCGCAGCGACCGCATTTCAGACGGGCACCACACTTAGGCCGGGTACCCGTTCGAAGTCCCGAGGGTTCGCGGTGGCGACGTTCATGCCGTGGCCCAGAGCGGTCGCGGCGATCCAGAGGTCGTGCGCCCCAATCAGATTGCCTCCGCTCTCGAGCTCTGCCCAGATTTCGGCGTGCGCTCGGGCAATCGCGGTCGTGACGGGCAACGGCTCGATCGCGGAGATGAGGTGCTCGACGAACGCGGCACGGCGGGCCCGAACCGCGCCCGTGTGGGCGCGGTGCACCCCATGCAGGAGCTCACTGGCCGTGATCACGCTGATCGCGCGGTCCTGGTCGCCGATCTCCTGATCGAGCGACTGGCCGCGCCTCTCGGCGTCGACCAGCACGGAGGTATCGATCAGGACGGCCATGCGCCGCTCGGCGGACCGATGGTTTCCCGCGCGGCTTCTACATCTCGCGCGAACTCCTCATCGGGGGAGGGCGCGGTGGCCATCAGCTCCCGCCACCTGTCAGCAGACGCCAGCTGGCCTGAGCTTGCCGGTCGCATCTGCACGACCGGCACGCCGTTGCGAACCACCTCGATCTCCTCCCCGGCACCTATTCGGTTGACGACGGCGGAGAATTCCCGGGCAACCTCGGTTGCGGTCAAGCGAGTCATGAGATCGAGATTATCAGATAAATCTGATCCCGTTAAGAGGTCTACTTGCGGCGAGGCGAGGGACATATGGGAGATAAGCAGGCGAAGGGGTGCATCTCTCCCCCCAAAGGCTGCATCAGCGATTCAGCGGGTTTCCCCGACGACCTTTTCGAACCGCATCCAGGTGTCGTAGCCGCCTAGGGCAGAGGCCAGCTCCGAGCCGCTGACGGTGGTGACGCCGCCGGTGCCGTAGAGCTTTGCGGTGACGATCCGGGGGGAGACGCCGCGTTTGGTGACCACGACCTTTTGCAGCCTGCCGTCGAGGTGGGCGGCGAGCCGGGAGCTGATCTCCGGGCCGGTGAAGCGCAGGGTCCAGGTGTGCAGGGGGCAGTCGCCGTCGTAGGGGTCGGGAACGCCCTGCAGGTAGGGGATGGCGGGTCCCCCGAAGACGTTCTGGATGCTCTCGGTGTGGCCGCCCGAGCAGGCGGAGTAGAGGGTCTCGGCGATCTCGCCGCCGTATTCGACGACCTGGCCACGAGTCGAGTCGGTGGCTTCGTTGGTGCGCGCGCTCTCGCTTTCGAGCCCCTCGTAGACCTGGCTGCGGGTGTCGGAGTAGAGGTCGAAGCCGTTGCCGCCGACGCCGGCGGTGAGGGCGAAGGAGCGCGAGGCGACCGCCTGCGCTTTCAGCTCGGCCGTCGGCCAGGACGGCGGCACCTCGTTTGGGAGCACGCCCTTCACGTACTGCTCGACGGCGAGCGCGTTGACCACGTTGAGCGCCCGGGGGTCGCTTTCGGTCGGGACCGCCTCCAGGGCGCCCCGGTAGGTGTCGAGGCCATCGATCGCGACCTGTCCCGCGCCGGCGGCCCGCAGCTTCTGGCCGCACGTCGCCAGCACTTTGCCGGCCGCGGAGCGCAGCCGCACGGTGCCGCCCACCCGGTGCGCCGCGTACTCGCGTTCGGGATCGAGCGTTTGGCCGCAGGCGCTGGTCGCGCCGCTGAAGCCGACGTCGCCGCTGGAGATATCGAGCAGGACCCGCACTACGCGGGGTTTCGCGAGGGTGCCGAGGGTGGTCCCGGAGTAGTAGTGGCCGAGGATGAAGCGGTAGTCCTTGCCGTGCTTCGCGAAGCCGTAGGCGCCGTAGGCGCTCATCCCGACCCCGTGCCCGAAACCGCGTCCGTGGACGATCCAGCTGACTCCGGCTGCGCCGGCCGCGGCGGGCGCCGCGAGGGCGGCGAGCAGGGCCGTCGTCGCGACAGCCATCGCCAGGCGCTTGTGTCCTCGGAGAAGGCGCATCTTCCGGGAACAGCTTCGAGGTACGCGAGTATCGCCCTCCATGCCTGGTCGAGGTCTTGCGGGCGCTACGCTCACCTCAGCGGCAGGGAAGAGACGATCAGGAAGGGTTCGAATGGCTACGGAGACCGCTGAGGCAACCGACCACAAGCTGCTCGTCGCCGGCGAGTGGCTGGAGAGCGGAGAGTGGGACGAGGTCAAGAGTCCCTACGACGGCAGCCTGGTCGGCCGCGTAGCGGTTGGCGACGTTGCGACGGTGGAGCGGGCGATCGAGGCCGCCCACGAGGCCTTCAAGACCGCCGATTTTCCCCAGCACGAGCGGGCCGCGACCCTCGAACGCGCCGCCGAGCTGGTCTCCGAACGCGTCGACGATCTGGCGAAGACGATCGCCGAGGAGGCCGGCAAGCCGATCAAGACCGCGACCGTCGAGGCGGAACGCTGCGTCGGAACCCTCACCTTCTCCGCCACCGAGGCTCGCAAGCTGACCGGCGGCACCGTGCCGATGGAGGCCTCCGCGGCGGGCGCGGGCAAGCTCGGCGTGATGCTGCGCGTCCCCTACGGGGTCGTCGGCGCGATCAGCCCCTTCAACTTCCCGCTCAACCTGGTCGCCCACAAGCTCGGCCCGGCGATCGCCGCCGGCAACGCGATCGTGCTCAAGCCGGCTGGCCAGACGCCGATCTCCGCCCTGAAGCTGGCCGATGTGCTGGTCGAGGCAGGCCTGCCCGAGGGCTGGCTGAGCGTCATCCCCGGCCCCGGTTCGAGCGTCGGCAACGCGATCGTCGAGCACGAGCTGACCGGCGCCATCACCTTCACCGGCTCGGCTCCGGTCGGCTGGGACATCCGCAGCCGCGTCCCCCACAAGAAGGTCAACCTCGAGCTGGGCTCCAACGCGCCGCTGATCGTCAACTCCGACGGCGACTGGGAGACGGCTGCCGACAAAGCCCAGATCCACGCCTTTTCCCATGCGGGGCAGAGCTGCATCTCGATCCAGCGGATCCTCGTCCATGAGGACATCGCCGAGGCCTTCACCGAGCGGCTCGTCGCCAACGTCGAGAAGCTGACCGTCGGCGCCCCGCTCGACCCCGGCACCGACGTCGGTCCGCTGATCACCCCGGGGGATCGCGACCGGGTCAAGGAGTGGGTCGAGGAGGCCGTCTCCTCGGGGGCGAAGCTGCTGACCGGTGGCGAGCTGGTCGACGAGGGCCGCTGCCTGGCGCCGACCCTGCTCGGCGCTCCCCCCAAGGACGCCAAGGTCTGGTGCGAGGAGATCTTCGGCCCGGTGGCGACGATCGACACCTTCTCGGAGTTCGGCGAGGCCCTGGAGATGGCGAACGACTCCCGGTTCGGTCTCCAGGCGGGGGTCTTCACCCGCGACATCGGCCGCGGCCTGCAGGCCGCAGAGGTGCTGGAGTTCGGCGGCGTCCTGATCAACGAGGTGCCGACCTTCCGCGCCGACCAGCAGCCCTACGGCGGCGTCAAGGACTCGGGCAACACCCGCGAGGGGCCGGCTTACGCGGTGATCGAGCTGACCGAGGAGCGCTTCGTCACCTTGCAGGGCTGACCGGGTCGCAGAACGCCGGACCCCGCAGCGCCGAGCTGACGCTCGACGCCGCGGTTCCCAGCGACCTAAGGAGGCGTTCCTACTTTACAAATAGAAACGCTGGTGTAGGGTGTACCCACTTTTTAGCGGGACAAACTCTGAGTGAGGTGGGAGATGAAGGTTTCGGTGGGAGTGCTCAAGGTCGGGGTCGCCGTCGCGGTATCTGCGGTGACTGGAATCTCGGCATCGGTGGCCGGTGCGGCGGTCTCGGACACGGTCGGGAAAACCAGCGTCCAGCAGCGGGTCGTCCCCGCCGCCCCCAGCGCCTTCCGGTTCCTTGCGCTCGGCGCGGGTGAGCCCTACCTCGTGCGGCAGGACCTCGGGACGGCCGGGCCGGGCCGTGCCGGGCAGCGAACCTCGCTCGTCTACTTCGGCCAGCTCTCCGACTTCCAGCTCGCCGACGAGGAGTCGCCGGCACGGGTCGAGGTGCTCGATCCGCTCTCGACCCCGCTGAACCTTCCCTTCGGCTCGGCCTGGCGCCCGTGGGAGGCGCTCCAGCCCCAGATCGACGACGCGATGATCCGCCAGATGAACCAGTTCACGGCGGCGAGCCCGGTCGCCGCCGGCAACGGGTCCCACCGCCAGATGGACCTGACGATCGACACCGGCGACTCGGCCGACAACCAGCAGCTGAACGAGACGCTGTGGGTCCGGACCCTGCTCGAGGGCGGCTCGCTCAACCCCAACAGCGGCGTCGACAAGAAAACCTACTCGGCGACCCTCTGTCCCAACCTCTTCGTCCCGGGCGCGGCCGAGGCCGCCCGCTACACCGGCGTCCAGGACTACAACGACTACTTCGAGGGACCGACGCCGCCCTTCTACGACCCCAACAACCCGAAAGGCCCGCACTCGTTCTGGCCCAAATACCCCGGCCTGATGGACCAGGCGCAGAAAGCGTTCACGGCGACGGGGCTGGGCGTCCCTTCCTATGTCGCCTTCGGCAACCACGACGCGCTCGTGCAGGGCAACGCGGCGGCCAACGCGGCCTTCGAGCAGGTCGCGATGGGTTGCCTGAAGCCGATTGGCCCGGTCCCGGACCCCGGCGACCTCGGCTCGTTCTTCAACCCCCTGAAACTGCTCGAATCGGTCCTCACGGCGCCGCAGAACACGATCTTCGTCCCCGGCGACCCGAAACGGCAGTTCGTCTCCAAGAAGCAGTACAAGGACATCTTCAGGGCCGGCGCCCAGGCTGACGGGCACGGCTTCGACTTCGTCGAGCCGGCGCAGGAGTCGGCCTCCAACGGCGCCGCCGGCTACTACTCGTGGAGCCCGTCGCCGGGGATGAGGTTCATCGCCGTCGACACCGTCGCCGAGGCCGGCACCATCTTCACCCCGAGCGGCGCCAGCACCTCCGACGGCAACATCGACAACCCCCAGTTCCAGTGGCTGCGTGGCCAGTTGCATGCCGCGACCGCGGCGGACGAGCTGGTCGTGCTGTTCAGCCATCACGCGCCGGAGAGCCTCGTCGCCGACGTGCCCGACGAGCTCGCGCTGCCCTGCTTCTCCTTCCAGCCAAGCCTCGGCCACCACATCAACGCCGGCTGCGACCTCGACCCGCGGCTCTCGCTGCCGATCCACCTCCAGGCCGACGCCGTCGCCCTGATGCACGAATTCCCCAACGCGATCGCCTGGGTGGCGGGGCACTCGCACGACAACGTCGTCAACCCGTTCCCGAACCCCAGCGGGACCGGTGGCTTCTACAGCATCCGGGTCGCCGCGGAGGCCGACTGGCCGCAGCAGAGCCGCCTGCTCGAGGTCTTCGACAACCACGACGGCACGCTCTCGATCTTCGGCACGATCCTCGACCACGTCGGGCAGTCGGTCGCCCCGCCCCCCGGCACCGCCGCCTCGGGCATGGACCTCAACGACCTCGCCTCGGTAGGGAGGACGATGTCGTTCAACGACCTCCAGAGCGGCGCGCCCGACGGCGAGGGCCAGGCCGACGACCGCAACGTCGAGCTTCTGCTGGACGACCCGCGCACTCCGTAGATGGGCAGGTGGCCCGGCCCCGATGCCGGGGTCGGGCCGCCCTACTCGTGCGGGCGGGCCATCCGGCGGTGGTCCAGCGCCTCCTCGAGGATCGCCGGCTCGACTCCCTGCTCCAGGGCGACCTCGCGCAGGGAGCGGCCGGACTCGGCGGCGGCCTTGACGATGTCCGCCGCGCGGTCGTAGCCGATGTGGGGGTTGAGCGCGGTCGCGGTGGCCAGGGTGGCCTCGGCGTGGCGCTCGGCCATCTCCTCGTTGGCCTCGATCCCGGCGACGCATTTCTCGTCCAGCAGTCGCGAGGCGGAGGCGAGCAGCTTGATCGAGTCGAGCAGGTTGCGGGCGATCAGCGGCACCCGCACGTTCAGCTCGAACTGGCCCTGGCTGCCGGCGACGGTGATCGCGGTGTCGTTGCCGATCACCTGCGCGGCGACCTGGATCACCACCTCCGGGATCACCGGGTTGACCTTGCCGGGCATGATCGAGGAGCCCTTCTGCAGCTCCGGCAGGCGCAGCTCGGCGAGGCCGGCGCGCGGCCCGGAACCCATCAGCGCCAGGTCGTTGGCGATCTTGTTGAGGGAGACGGCGTAGACCTTGAGTGCGCCTGAGAGCTCCACCAGGGCGTCGCGGTTGGCCTGCGCCTCGAACGGGTCGAGCGGCTCGGAGATCGCCAGGCCGGTGTCGGCGGCGAGCTTCTCGCGCACCTTGGCGGCGAACTCCGCGTGGGTGTTCAGCCCGGTCCCGGTGGCGGTGCCGCCGAGCGGGACCTGGCCGACCCGTCGCAGCGTCCCCTCGATCCGCTGGACGCCCAGGCTGACCTGGGCCGCGTAACCGCCGAACTCCTGGCCCAGGGTCACCGGCACCGCGTCCATCAGGTGGGTGCGGCCGGCCTTGACGACGTCGGCGAACTGCTTCGCCTTCGCCTCCATCGCCGCCTGCAGCGCGCCCATCGCGGGCAGCAGGTCGTGCGTGACCTCGTCGAGCGCCGCCAGGTGGACCGCGGAGGGGAAGACGTCGTTGGAGGACTGGCCCATGTTGACGTGGTCGTTGGGGTGGGCGCCGTCGCCGGCGAGGTTGGCGATCACCTCGTTGGCGTTCATGTTGGAGGAGGTGCCCGAGCCGGTCTGGAAGACGTCGATCGGGAACTGATCGTCGTGCTCTCCGGCGGCCACGGCCGCCCCTGCCTCGGCGATCCGCTCGGCCAGCTCGGCGTCGAGCTGGCCGAGCTCGCCGTTGGCCTCGGCCGCGGCGGACTTGATCCGGCCCAGCCAGCGGACCACCGGGACCGGCACGGTCTGCCCGGACACCGGGAAGTTGTCTACGGCCTTGGTGGTCTCGCCACCCCAGAGCTGCTCAGTCACGTCGGGCCTCCGTCGAAGGATCGTTGTGGGTGGAGGGTATTCAGCCTTGCGTTCGGCCGGCGTCGAAGCCCCGGCCGTAGGCGGCAAGGAAGGCTGGCGGGAGCGGCTTGCGGCCGGGGGCGTAGCGGGCAGCGACGCTGAGGCGGCGGACGAGGTCGGCGTGGATCCCTTCGGTCCGTTCGGCCCCGCGCAGGACTGCGCCGATCAGGTAGCCGAGCTGCAGGCTGGCCTCGCCGCCGGGTTCGGCGCGGGCCTCGGCGTTGAGCCCGGTCGCGGCCTCGACCATCGCTTCCCCGACCGTCGCCAGCTCACCGGCCTCCTGGTTCTCGGCCAGGCACTCGCTGATCGGCGTCTCGCCGCCGAGCCTGACCTCGCGGGGTGCCGCGGCGAGGGCGCGCAGGTAGGTGCCGCTCCCTTCCAGGCAGGCGACCGGGGTCGAATCGTCCTGCTGGCCGCAGCCGGCGGCCAGGGTCGCCACGAGGGCGATGAGCACGATTGCGGTTGGCTGGCGCATCGCCCTCGCATCCTATGGACGGGGGACCGGAGCCCGCGACCGCGGGGTGCTCAGTCGCCGCGGCCGTAGGTGCCGACGCCGCCGGTCTGCGACTGGGCGAAGCCGCCGGGAGGTCCGGCGGGCAGCCGGTGGGCGCTTGGGCGGCTTCGCCGGGCGCGATGGAGCCGACCGGGAACACTTCGACCCATTCGGCGAGCTGGAGCTGCGGCGCCGGGGCGTGGTTCCAGGAGAGGTGCAGGTGGTGGCCGCAGCCGTGGCCGGAGTCGCCGTCGTAGCCGACCCAGCGGAACGGCAGGATCGGGAGGTTCTGCCGCGGCTCGGCCCAGAGGGCGAGCCGGGTGATCCCGGCCCACCGGCGCTCGCAGCGCGAGCTCCCGTCCAGCGCGACGATGTCGACGGCGAGGCCGTTGTAGTGGTCGGAGCTGCTTGACGTGGCAGCCGTGGCAGCCGACGTGTTCGCCGTTCGGAAGCGGCCCCGAATAGCCGTCGGTGACGTAGATCGGGTAGCGCTGGGCGATCCAGCGCAGGTCCGGGACGATGCGCCGGTCGACCATGTCGCCTTCTTCGTGGGGGATCGAGGCCGGGATCGGGACGATCTCGCCGGTGGCGTAGACGAGGCGGGTCGTGGCGGGAGGCGGTTCGGCGGCGGCGGAGGCGGCGAGGCAGAGCAGGACGGTGGCCGCGAGCGCAATGGCCGCGCGCCGGACCCGCCCGGTGGCAGGACGGCTGACTCATGAACTTCCCGTATCGGCTGCACGCCCCCCGATCCTTGAGCGTTGCAGGCGTCCTGGCGCTTTCCTCTCGCATACCGAGAGGAAAGCGCCATTGGTCAGCCGCTTTTGCTCGCGCCGGGATAGGGTTCCGGGCGATGCCGACGGTCAGGGACGCGACGTTCGACCTCTTCCGTGCCCACGGGATGACGACGATGTTCGGCAACCCGGGGTCGACCGAGCTGCCGATGCTGGCGGACTTTCCCTCGGATTTCCGCTACGTGCTCGGGCTGCAGGAGGCGGTGGTGGTCGGGATGGCGGACGGCTTCTCCCAGGCGTCCGGGCGTCCCACCGTGGTCAACCTCCACACCGCGCCCGGGGTCGGCAACGCGATGGGGGCGATCTTCAACGCCCAGGCGAACCACTCGCCGCTGCTGATCACCGCCGGCCAGCAGGCACGGGCGCAGATCACCCTGCAGGCGAACCTGACCAACCGCGACGCGACCCGGATGCCGCACCCGCTGGTCAAGTGGTCCTACGAGCCGCCGCGGGCCGAGGACGTGCCGCTCGCCCTCGCCCGCGGCGCCCACCTCGCCGCCCTGGCGCCGCGTGGCCCCGTCTTCGTCTCGGTGCCGATGGACGACTGGTACGCCGAGGTCGACGAGGGCGACGCGAAAGCGGCCATCGAGCGGGTGGTGACCGGGCGTGCCGTCGCCGATCCCGAGGCCGTGCGAGCGCTGGCCGAGCGCCTCGACGCGGCCGCCAACCCGGTCCTCGTCGCCGGCCCCGACATCGACACCTCAGGCGCCTGGGACCTGGGGGTCGCGCTCGCCGAGCGCCAGCGGCTGCCGGTCTGGGCCTCGCCGGCCACCGGCGGCATCCGCCTCGGCTTCCCCGAGGGGCACCCGAACTTCCGCGGCGTGCTGCCGCCGGCGATCGGCCCGGTCGGGCAGACGCTCGAGGGCCACGACCTGATCCTCGTCCTCGGCAGCTCGGTCTTCCCGTACTACCCGCACATCCCCGGGCCGCTGCTGCCGGAGGGGGCGAAGCTGGTCGCGATCACCAGCGACCCCGACGAGGCGGTGCGGGCGCCGATGGGCGAGGCGATCGTCGCCGACGTCAAGCTCACCCTGGAGGCGCTGCTGGCGGCGGTCCCCGAGTCCTCCCGGCCGGCGCCTGAGCCGAACCAGCCGCCGCAGGAAATCCCGCCGAGCGATCCGCTGAACGCCTCCACGGTCCACACCGCCCTGGCCGAAGTCCTGCCCGAGGACGCGATCGTCGTCCTCGAGTCCCCGTCGAGCACGCTCGCGCTGCGCAACCAGCTGCGGATCTCGAGGCCCGGCAGCTACTACTTCAGCGCCGGCGGCGGCCTCGGCTTCGGCCTCGCCGCCTCGGTCGGCGTCCAGCTCGCCCAGCCCGACCGCCCGGTCGTCTGCGTCCTCGGCGAGGGCTCCGCCCAGTACGCGATCACCGCCTTCTGGAGCGCCGTCGCCTACAAGGCGCCGGTCACCTTCCTGGTCGTGCGCAACGAGGAGTACGCGATCCTCAAGTGGTTCGCCGAAGTCGAGCAGGTGGACGGCGCGCCCGGCCTCGACCTGCCGAAGCTCGACGTCGCCTCGGTTGCCGAGGGTTACGGCGTCAAGGCGCACCGAGCCGGCGACCGCGACGCGGTCAGCGGCGCGCTGGCCTCGGCGCTCGCCTCCTCGGAGCCGGAGCTGGTCGAAGTCCCGGTGGCGCCGGGAATGTCACTCTTCTAGACGAGAGCGATGGCACTGCTCCGCCGCGACACCGACTCCCTCGCTCCGCCGGCGACGGAGCCGGCACCCGACCGCGCCCCGGATGAGATTGCGGCCGGGGTCGCGCAGCCGCTGCGGCGCGAGCTGGAGGAGCTGCTGGGGCCGGGACGCGTGCTCGCCCGCCCCGGCGACATCGTCCGCTACGCCTCCGACGCCAGCCCCTACCGGCTCTTCCCGCGGGCCGTAGTGATGGCGCACGACGCCGAGGACGTCGCCAAGGTCCTCGCCTACGGCCGCGAGAAGGAGATTCCGGTGACCTTTCGCGCCGGCGGCACCAGTCTCAACGGCCAGGGGCAGAGCGACGGCATCCTGGTCGACGTGCGCCGTCACTTCCGCGGCGTCGCGGTCGAGGAGGACGGCGCCCGCGCCCGGGTCAAGCCGGGCACGGTCCTCGGCCACGCCAACCGTGTCCTCGCCCCGCACGGGCGCAAGCTCGGCCCCGACCCGGCCAGCACCGACATCGCCACCGTCGGCGGCGTCGTCGCCAACAACTCCGGCGGCATGCGCTGCGGGGTGACCCGCGACTCCTACTCGACCGTGCGCTCGCTCACCTTCGTGCTGCCGTCCGGGACGAGGATCGATACCGCCGCGCCCGGCGCCGCCGAGGAGTTCGCCGCGGCGGAGCCCGAGCTGGCCGCCGGCCTGGCCGCGATCCGCGACGAGATCCGGGCCGACGAGGAGCTGAGCGAGCGGATCCGCCACAAGTTCGCGATCAAGAACACGACCGGCTACCGCCTCTGCGCCTTCCTCGACGCCGAGGAGCCGCTGGAGATCTTCCGCCGCCTCCTGGTCGGCTCCGAGGGCACCCTCGCCTTCCTCGCCGAGGCCGTCTTCGAGACCGTGCCGCTGCCGGCCGTGACGACGACCGCCTGGGTCCACTTTCCCGGCATCGACGCGGCGATCGCCCCGGTCCGCGAGCTGGTCGATTCCGGCGCCACCGCGGTCGAGCTGATGGTCGCGCCCGCCCTGATCACGGCGGCCTGGAACATGGTCGGCGCGCCCGAGGAGTGGAAAGAGCTGGCGCCGGAGTCGGCGGTCCTGCTGGTCGAGTTCGGCGGCGCCGACGAGGGCGAGCTGGATGACCGGATCGCCGGAGCGATGGAGATCCTCGCCTCCCACGAGACGATCCGCCCGATCGAGTTCACCCGCGAGGCCGAGGAGATCGAGCTGAGCTGGCGGGTGCGGGAGGGGCTGCACGGGCTGATCGGCAAGCTGCGCCTGCCCGGCACCTCGCTGATCGTCGAGGACGTCTGCGTGCCGCCGGAGCGGATCGCCGAGGGCGCCCGCGACCTGCAGGCGCTGCTCGGCGAGCACGGGTTCCTGCCCGGCGTCGCCGGCCACGCCTCCGCCGGGAACCTCCACTTCATGCTGACCCCGGACTTCGCCAAGCAGGAGGACCTCGATCGCTACGAGGCCTTCATGGGCGGCCTGGTCGAGCTGATCGTCGACCGCTACGACGGTTCGCTCAAGGCCGAGCACGGGACCGGGATCAACATGGCCCCTTATGTGGAGCGCGAGTGGGGGGAGAAGGCGACCGAGCTGATGTGGCGGGTCAAGCGCCTCGCCGATCCTGACGGCGTGCTCTCCCCGGGCGTCGTCCTCAACCGCGACCCCGGGGCTCACCTGCGCAACCTGAAGACGACGCCGCCGGTTGAGGAGTCGGTGACCGCCTGCGTGGAGTGCGGCTTTTGCGAGCCGGTCTGTCCCAGCCGCGATCTGACGACGACGCCGCGTCAGCGGATCGTGCTGCGTCGGGAGATCGCGCGCCAGCCGGAGGGTTCGCCGGTGCGCAAGGCGCTGCTGGAGGAGTTCTCCTACGAGGTGATGGAGACCTGCGCCGCCGACGGCTCCTGCCAAATCGCCTGCCCGGTCGGGATCGACACCGGCCGCTTCGTCAAGGAGCTGCGCCACCGCGAGCACTCCGAGCGGGCCGAACGGCGCGCCCTGGCACGGGCGAGGCGCTGGGGCCTGGCGGAGGGAGCGACGAGGTTCGGCCTGCGGGTGGGAGGCCCGCTCGCGCGGCGGACCAAGCGGGGTCGGGCACTTCCTGGCGCCGCGTCGTCGGAGCTGCCGGCGACGATTCACACCGGCGCGGCCGCCGTCTACGTCCCCTCCTGCACCAACCGCATCTTCGCCGGCTCGCCGGTGGCCGCCCTGGTCGAGGTCTCGGGCCGCGCCGGGCTGCCGGTCTGGATTCCCGAAGACGTCGGCGGCAGCTGCTGCGGGCTGCCCTGGAGCTCGAAAGGCTTCGCCGCCGCCCACCGCGCCAAGGCGAAGGAGATGGTCGAGCGGCTCTGGAAGTGGAGCGGCGAGGGGGCGCTGCCGATCGTGATCGATGCCGCCTCCTGCACCAACGCGGTCGCCGAGCCGGGCGAGGGCGTCCTCGACGAGGAGAACGCCGAGCGCCTCACCAAGCTGGAGATAGTCGACTCGGTCAGCTGGGCACAGCGCCTGCTGCCCTGGCTGGGGGTCGCCGAGAAGGTCGGCTCGGCGACCGTGCACCCGACCTGCGCGACCCGGCGCATGGGCCTCGCCCCGCCGCTGCGGGACCTGGCCTCAGCCCTCGCCGAGGACGTCTTCGTCGCTCCGTCGGCGAGCTGCTGCGGCTTCGCCGGCGACCGCGGCATCTCCCACCCCGAGCTGACCGCCTCCGCCACCCACCAGCAGGCCGCCGAGCTCGCCGGCCGCTCCTTCGACGCGCACCTCTCCAGCAACCGCACCTGCGAGATCGCTCTCGAGCGCGCCACCGGCGAGCCCTACGAATCGGTGATCTGCCTACTGGAGCGGCTCACGCGAAGCAGATAACGCTCGCGTGAGCCGCGCTGAATCAGGACGTGGTCGCTATTCGCTGGTCATGTAACTGTTGTGAATGAGATCGGAGGCTGTTCCTGGCCTCTCACGGGCGCCATCCTCAGTGTGAGCGCACCCGAGTGTTCCGCCGGTTTCCCTCCGGCTTTCAGGGTTTCTTTGGTCATTTCATTGGTGAATATCTGTGTGGCGCCGCTGTGCTGTTCTTTCGGATTGGGCCCACCTGTCGCGATCATCGTGCCCGTGATTGGGACGATCACCCCTTTGAAAGCGCATTCCGGACCTTCAAGGGTAATCGTCATCAGGGTGCCTCCTTCTTCGACGTGGGGTTTGAACTCGATGCCGTGTGTGTTCGCTTCCGGCCCGAGTCCTTCCACGCCTTCGAATTCGGTTTTGTATTCGATCGGTTCTTTGACGAAGCATTTCATCGGTTTCAGGACTTTGCATTCCGTGGCTTTGACGGTCAGTGTCCCTGTGACCTTGTGTTCCTGCGGTAGCGGTTCCATGTTGTGCATGGTCCCCACGCCGTGCACGGTTTTGCATGAAATTTCAACCGGTTTGGCACCGAGTATGAATTTGAGCACTGTGGGGGTCGATTCAAATGTTCCGATACTGGTTTTTTCGTTGGACACTGTGATTTCTGTTGTCTGGTTCAGAGGGATCGGGACATGTCCGAACTGCCCTAGCTCCGGTCCAACTCTTTGGTCGCAGTGCTGGTCCTGAAAATCTTTGAAGCCGCCGCCCTGTATGCATGTGAACGCTGTTGTGTTCTTTGCCGGGATTGCCGAGGCGCTCGGCGCAGCGAACGCGCAAAAGACAAGCGCGCAGAGCAGCGAGAGGCCGACGGTGGCCCTACGTCCATTCATTTCCATCACTCCTTGGATCGCTGGTTCGCGGTGGCGATCTGCCACCTGCGGAGATCTTCGAGCAACAAGTGCCCACCGGTCAAGAAACTTTCAGCAATGTTTTCTATCTATCCTGGCGTCGACCGCTTTGACGCGGTGATCTGCCTCCTCGAGCGGCTGACTCGGGCGTCTGACACACAGCCTTGACAGGCTGGTAGCGCAAGCTTTACTTCGGCGCCTAGTAATGACACACCTGTTGGGCGACGATCAGGTCATGTTCATCAGTGACCGCATTGTTCGTGGCGAGATGACCGCCCAGTACGACTCCCCCAACTGGGATCCACTGCTCGAGCTCGCGCCCGACCACATCGACGACTTCATGTGGATGTTCGAAGTCCAACTCGAGAGCGGTCTGCGACTCCACGCGTACAAGCATTGGGAAACGCGGAAATACCTGCACCTGGACACGGAAGGTAGGGCGTTCGCCTACATCCCTCCCCGTTCCTACAAAGAGGACAAACCCGCCTCGTACAGAGAAGTTGACCCGACGCGAATCCTGCGCGAGGTCCTGCGGCGCCGGGACGCATGAGTGTCGTCGCCGGGCTTATCTCCGGGCCCAGGCTGCGCCGGCATAGCCGGCTCCTCGACCCGTCGAGCGGCTAACTCGCGCTTGACGCCTTGGCGTCAACCGTTTCCGCGTCGAGGTCGCGGATCAGCGCCGCCGTTTTGGCGTCCTTCTCCATCCGGCGGTCGAGCAGCGGGTTGACGATGCCGCGGAAGGCGGAGATGTAGCGCCACCACTTGGGGACGAAGACGCGGGGCGCGCGTTCTTCGATGCCGCGGACGAGGCCAGCCCCTGCCTCGGCCGGGGTGATCCGCTTGAGCAGGAAGTCGGGACTGAGGTCTTTGACGCGGTCGGCGGTCGGCTGGGCGAAGGCGTCCTGCACGAGTTTGGTGTCGACCCAGCCGAAGTAGGCGACGGTGGAGCTGGCCCCGTGCGGTGCGAGCTCCACCCGCAGGGCCCGGCCGAGCGACTCGACGCCGGCCTTGGCGACGGCGTAGGGCGTGTTGCCGAAGCCGTTGGCGAAGGCGTAGACGGAGGAGACGACGACCATCTGGCCGCGCCGCTCGACGATCTGCGGCAGCGCCGCCCGCACCGTGCGCCAGACGCCCAGCATGTCGACCTCGAAGACACGCGCCCATTCCTCGCCGGAGATCCCGCGGGCGGTGGCGAAGCTGGTCTGGGCGATGCCGGCGTTGGCGACGGCGACGTCGACGCCGCCGAGCTTCTCGACGACCTCGGCGACGGAGGCCATCATCGCCCCTTCGTCGGTGACGTCGGCTCCGATCCCGATCGCCCGCGCACCTATCAGCTCGGCCGCCTCGCTCGCCTGGCCGGCGTCGAGATCGAGCACCGCGATCGAGGCCCCGCGCATGTGCATCTGCCGCGCGGTCTCGAATCCGATGCCTCTGGCCGCACCGGTGACCAGGGCGACCTTGCCGTTGAGGTCGTAGACGGGCACGCGCGCAGCCTATCCCCTCCTAGAATCACCTGCTCGCGAGCGCGTAACCAGCCCGATGCCCGGATTCGAGCCAGTCGACACCAAGCAGTCCTTCCCCGATTTGGAGGAGCGGGTGCTTGCGCGCTGGCGCGACGGCGAGGTCTTCGAGCGCTCGCTCGCCAACCGCGATGGGGCCGAGGTGTGGAGCTTCTACGAGGGCCCGCCCACGGCCAACGGGCGGCCCGGCTCCCACCACGTCCTCGCCCGCGTCTTCAAGGACGTCTACCCGCGCTACAAGACGATGTGCGGCTATCGCGTCCCCCGCAAGGCGGGCTGGGACTGCCACGGCCTGCCGGTCGAGCTGGAGGTGGAAAAGCAGCTCGGGATCGGCTCCAAGCAGGAGATCGAGGAGTTCGGGATCGCCGAGTTCAACCAGCGCTGCCGGGAATCGGTCTTCGAGTACGTCGAGGAGTGGGACCGGCTGACCGAGCGGATCGGGTTCTGGATCGACCTCGACAACCCCTACGTCACCCTGGAGGACGACTACATCGAGTCGGTCTGGTGGTCGCTGCGAAAGCTCTGGGACGACGAGCGCCTCTACGAGGGCCACAAGGTCGTGCCCTATTGCCCGCGCTGCGGCACCGCGCTCTCCTCGCACGAGGTGGCGCAGGGGTACGAGGACGTGGTCAACCCCTCGATCTACGTGCGGTTCCCGCTGGTCGGCTCCGACGGAGAGCGGACCGGTGAGTCGCTACTGGTCTGGACGACGACGCCGTGGACCTTGCCGGGGAACGAGGCGGTGGCGGTGGCGCCCGAGGTGACCTACGCCAGGGTGGGGGTGGGGGACGAGGTGTTGATCGTCGCCAAGCCGCTGGTGGAGCGGGTGCTCGGCGAGGGCGTCGAAGTCGTCAACGACTTCTCGGGCGCCGAGCTTGTCGGCCGCAGCTATGACGGCCCCGTCTTCAAACTGACCGATCGCGAGCCGGGCCCTCGTCCCGTGATCGCCGGCGAGTTCGTCACCACCGAGGACGGCACCGGCCTGGTCCACATCGCCCCCGCATTCGGCGAGGACGACTACGCGGCCGCCGCGGCCAACGGTCTCTTCGACCCGACCCGGCACGGGACCCTCTACAACCCGGTCAAGCCCGAAGGCCACTTCGACGACCGGGTGGTCGGCTTCGAAGACCGCTTCGTCAAGGACCCCGAGGTGACCCGCGAGCTGATCGCCGACCTCGAGCGCCGCGGCCTGCTCTTCCGCGAGCAGTCCTACGAGCACTCCTACCCGCACTGCTGGCGCTGCGGCACGCCGCTGCTCTACTACGCCAAGTCGAGCTGGTACGTCGCCACCTCCCAGGCCCGGGACGAGCTGCTCGCAAACAACGAGACGATCGGCTGGCATCCCGAGCACGTCAAGCACGGCCGCTTCGGCAAATGGCTGGAGAACAACGTCGACTGGGCCCTCTCCCGCGACCGCTACTGGGGCACCCCGCTGCCGATCTGGGAGTGCGCGGGGGAGGAGTGCGACGGGCGCTTCTGCGCCGGCTCGGTCGCCGAGTTGGCCGAGCGCGCGAAGGGCGAGGTCCCCGACGACCTCCACCGCCCCTACATCGACGAAGTCACGGTGGAGTGTGTGGATTGCGGCGGCGAGATGCGGCGGGTCGAGTCGGTGATCGACACCTGGTACGACAGCGGCGCGATGCCGTTCGCCCAGTTCCACTACCCGTTCGAGAACACCGAGGAGTTCGAGCAGCGCTTCCCGGCCGACTACATCTGCGAGGCCCAGGACCAGACCCGCGGCTGGTTCTACACCCTGCTCGCCGAGTCGACCCTCCTGTTCGGCCAGTCCAGCTACCGCAACTGCGTCTGCCTCGGCCTGATCCTCGACACAGAGGGGCAGAAGATGTCGAAGAGCCGCGGCAACGTCGTCGACCCCTGGGACGTGCTGAACGCGCACGGCGCCGACGCCTTCCGCTGGTACTACCTGACCTCCCAGCAGCCCTGGTCCGGCTACCGCTTCTCCGTCGACACGGTGGGGGAGTCGGTGCGCCAGTTCATGCTGACGCTCTGGAACACCTACTCGTTCTGGGTCCTCTACGCGAACGCCGAGGACCTCGGCCCACTCGACTTCCGCGGCGCGCCCGAGCCGGCCGGTGATCTCGACCGCTGGGCGCTTTCCCGCCTGCAGGCGACCGTGGAGACGGTGCGGGAGCGGATGGACGCCTTCGACTGCACCGCCGCCGGCCGGGCGATCGCCGCCTACGTCGAGGAGCTCTCGAACTGGTACGTGCGGCTGTCGCGGCGGCGGTTCTGGGACGGCGACCGCGCCGCCTTTGCGACCCTGCGCCACTGCCTGATGGAGACGGTGGCGATGCTGGCGCCCTTCACCCCGTTCCTCGCCGACGAGATCCACCGCAACCTCGCCGGCGGTGCCCTCGGCCAGACCGAGGACCTGCCCGACTCGGTCCACCTGCGCGACTTCCCCGAGCCCGATCCGGCGCTCGCCGACCCCGGCCTCGAGGCGGGGATGGAGGCGGCCCGGCTGACCGTCGAACTCGGCCGCGCCGCGCGGGCCCAGGCGAAGGCGAAGGTCCGCCAGCCGCTGCGCCGCGCGGTGATCGTCGCCAACGAGGCCGAGCGCGCGGCGATCGAAGCGCGGGCGGCGCTCGTCTCCGCCGAGCTCAACGTCAAGGAGCTCGACTTCGTCACCGACGAGGCCGAGCTGGTCAGCTACACGGCGAAGCCCAACTACCGCGCCCTCGGCCCCCGCTTCGGCAAGCGGATGCCGCAGGTGGCAGCCGCAGTCGAGGCCCTCGACCCCGCGCGCGTCGCCGCCGTGCTCGGCGAAGGCGGGGAGATCGGGATCGCGATCGACGGCGTCGACCACAGCCTCGGCCCCGACGACGTGACCCTGGCGCTGCAGCCGCTGGAGGGCTACGAGGTGGAGGCCGAGGCCGGCCACGCCGTCGCCCTTCAGCTGGAGCTCGACGACGAGCTGCGCCGCGAGGGCCTCGCGCGCGAGATCGTCCACGCAGTTCAGATCGCCCGCAAAGACGCAGGCCTCGACATCACCGACCGCATCGAGCTGACCCTCGGCGGCGACACCGAGCTGATCGACGCCGCCCGCGCCCACCAGGACTACTTAGCCGGCGAGGTCCTCGCCACCTCCGTCGTCTACGACGGAGCGTCGGGTGCAAGCGCCGAAATCGGCGGCCATGAGCTCCGCATCGGTGTGGTCCGCGCCTGACCGATTGCAGCGCCGAGGTAAGCACGGGGACGCTGCCTCTCCAGGAGGCCGTTGCGCAGCAGGTCGCTGGTGGCAATTCGGGACGTCGGTCCTTGAGCCTCCTGGAGACGCAGCGTCCCCGTGCTCCACTCATCGAGCTCCGGCTGACGTCCTAGGTGCGGGCAGCTTTCGCGAAAGCTTTCTGTGCCTTGGGCCGCTTGAGGTCTAAGGCGCGGCGGGCTTTGCGGAAGCTTCCGTGAACTGAGCCGTCCCGGAGCACGTGTCGATAGAGGGTCGTGGTGCCCTCTCCCGGAGGCTCAAGGACAAGCGAACCAAATCGGGGCAGGCGACCTGCTGCGCAACGGCCTCCGGGGGAGGGCACCACGACGCTCTGCCAGCACCTGCCTCGCGGGCCAGCGCTACTCGGCCGCTTCGCCGATGATGAAGTCGGTTTTGGAGGAGTCGGAGAACTTCACCCAGCAGTGCTCGGGGGCGGCGCCGGCGACGTCGATCAGGGCCTCTTCGATCCGCTTGGCGATCTCCGCCTTCTGCTCGTCGGTGCGGCCCTCGAACCAGTGGACGTGGACGAAAGGCATGGTCAGGACGGCGGCGCCGCGCTAGGCGAGCGCCGGCTCCAGCTCGGCCTCGAGGCGGCGCTTGGGCATCGCCCCGACAACCTTCTTGGCGATCGCGCCGTCCTTGAAGAGGATCATCGTCGGGATCGAGAGCACCTCGTACTGGGCGGCGGTTTGCTGGTTCTCGTCGACGTTGATGCTGACGATCTTGAGGTCGTCGCGCTCGGCGTCGATCTCCTCGAGGACCGGGTGGACGACGCGGCACGGCCCACACCAGGGAGCCCAGAAGTCGACGAGGACAGGCCCGTCGGCGTCGATCACGTCGGCCTTGAAGGTTGCGTCGGTTACGTCCGTCAGCTTGCCAGTCACTGGATATCGGTCTCCCGGAATCGAGGTTGTTCGTCACTCAATACTTCAGAAAGTATAGCGGCGCCGTCCAGAGGTCGTTTCGACTTCTCCACCCGGTTGCGGCCGAAGCGCAGGCGCGGCACCTCGAGGACCGCCTCGGCGAAGATCGAGCGGTCCATCTTCGAGGACCCGACGCGGCGGTCGCGGAAGACGATCGGTACCTCGACGACCTTGAAGCCGTGGCGGATCGCGCGGTAGGTCAGCTCGATCTGAAAGGCGTAGCCGCGGGCCATCACCGCCTCGAGGTCGATCGCCTCGAGGACCTCGCGGCGGAAGCACTTGAAGCCTCCCGTCAGGTCGTGGACGTCGACGCCGAGCAGAAGGCGCGCGTAGGCGCTGCCGCCGCGGCTGATCGCCTTCCGCACCGGTCCCCAGTCGCCGACGCCGCCGCCGGCGACGTAGCGGGAGCCGAGCACCAGGTCGGCGCGCCGCGCCGCCTCCAGCAGGCGGGGCAGGTAGGCGGGGTCGTGAGAGAAGTCGGAGTCCATCTCCAGCACCAGACCGGCGCCCTCGGCGAGCGCGCGGCGGAAGCCGGCGACGTAGGCGGGGCCGATCCCTTCCTTGCGCCTGCGGTGCAGGACCTCGACCCGCGAATGCCGCTCGGCGAGCCGCTCGGCCAGCTCCCCGGTCCCGTCGGGGGAGGAGTCGTCGACGATCAGCACCCGGGCCGTGGCGGGGAGCTTGGCCAGCGCGGCCTCGACCAGCGGCTCGATGTTCTCGGCCTCGTTGTAGGTGGGGAGTACCAGCCAGGCGGGACCGCGGTCGAGCTGGGGCATCGCGGCCGATGCTAGTGGTCTTGGGCCGCCTTTCCGGCCCATATCCCCGATAAGGCGGCCCGCCGGGGAATGCCCAGCTAAGTTCCCACCGATGACCAACGCCGAGATCGCCACGGCCCTGGAAGAGCTGGGAGTGCTCTACGAGCTCGACGGGGCGGTCAAATACCGGGTGCTCGCCTACAGCACGGCCGCCAAGGCGATCCGCGAGAGCCCCGTGTCGGTCGCCGAGCTGGCAGCGCAGGGACGGGCGACCGAGATCCCCGGGGTCGGCAAGACGCTGGCGGAGAAGATCGACGCCTTGATCGAGACCGGGGAGATCCCCGCCGCAGTAAAGCTGAAGGCGAAGTTCCCGCCGACCCTGATCGAGGTCACCCGCGTGCCGGGGGTGGGCGCGAAAACCGCGCGGCGTCTGTTCGACGAGCTCGGGGTCTCCAACCTGGAGGAGCTCAAGGAAGCCGCAGACGCCGAAAAGGTCCGCGAGGTGAAGGGGCTCGGGCCGAAGGCCGAGGAAAACGTGCTCGCCTCGCTCGAGCGCCTCGGCGAGCCCGGCGAGGGCCCGGGCCGGCTGCTGCTCTCCGCGGTCCGCCCGATCGCCGAGGAGCTGGCCGAAGCGCTGCGCGAGCATCCCGCCGCCAACCGGGTCGAGGTCGCCGGCTCGGTCCGTCGCTGGGGCGAGACCTGCAAGGACATCGACCTGATCGCCACCGCCGAGCAGCCGGCGGCGCTTGCCGAGCACCTCGCCGCGCACCCGCTCATCGCCTCCGCCGGTACCCCGGGCGCCAACGGCGTCCGCGCGCAGACCCACAACGGCATCTCGGTCGATCTGCGGATCGTCGCGCCGGCCGCCTTCGGCAACCTGCTCCAGCACTTCACCGGCTCCCAGACCCACAACGTGCAGCTGCGCGAAGAGGCGGTGGCCCGCGGGCTCTCGGTCTCCGAGCACGGGATCACCGATACCGAGCGCGGCGAGGTCGAGCTTTGCGAGACCGAGGAGGGCGTCTACGAGCGCCTCGGCTACGCCTACATCGAGCCGGAGCTGCGCGAGGGGCGGGGCGAGCTGAAGGCGGCGCGCGAGGGGAACCTGCCGGAGCTGATCGAGCTCGGCGACATTCGCGGCGACCTCCACTCCCACACCACGCTCTCCGATGGCCGCAACACGCTGGAGGAGATGGCCGAGGCCGGCCGCGAGCGCGGCTACGCCTACATGGCGATCACCGACCACTCGGCCAGTCACGGCTTCGGCGATCACGTCACCGAGGAGAGGCTGTGGGAGCGGATCGAGGAGGTCCGCGAGTGGAACAAGGGGAAACGCGGCTTCCGGTTGCTCGCCGGCTCGGAGATCAACATCGGCCTCGACGGGTCCCTCGACTACCCCGACGACCTGGTCGAGGCACTCGACTGGGTGGTGGCCAGCGTCCACACCTCCTTCTCGATCTCCGCCGAGCAGATGACCGAGCGGGTGCTGGCCGCGATCGAGAACCCGCGGGTCGACTGCATCGGCCACCTCACCGGCCGCCTGATCGGGCGTCGCGAGCCCTACGGGATCGACGTCGAGGCGGTCGCCGAGGCAGCGGCGCGAACCGGGACGATGCTGGAGATCAACGGCAACCCCAACCGCCGCGACCTCTCCGACCGCCACGCCCGCCTCGCCGTGGACGCTGGGGCCACGATCGTCCTCAACACCGACTCCCACGGCGTCGACACCCTCGTGAACATGGCCTACGCCGTCGCCACCGCCCGGCGAGCCTGGCTGACCGCGGCCGACGTCGCCAACACCCGCGGCTGGGCGGGCTTCAAGAAGCTGCTGGCCTGAAGCGCGATTGTCCTTTGTCTCGGATAGCGCGACAAAAGACAATCGCGCCTAGCGAGCCAGCGGATCGCTGCGGAGCCCCGGCGTTCGCACCAGCTGGATCGGGCGGAAGGCCGAGTTGGGGACGACGTAGAACTTGACGCCGTCGCGCTGCTCGATGCCGAGCACGGCCGCCTCGCGGGTGTGCCAGGCGAGCGAGACGATCAGGGCATAGCCGGCGCCGATCACGGCGACGCCGGGGAAGAAGACGCCGAGGGCGCCGGCGGCGATTGCGGTCATGCCGATCGGCCAGAGACGGCCGAAGGCGACCTTGGCGGGAGGCTCGGGCGGCAGCGAGGTGGCGGTGCGAGCGCGGGCGAGCGCGTCCCGGACGTCGTCCGCGGCGCGCGCGGGCCGGCCGAGGTAGATCCCGATCCCCAGCGAGACGAGCCACCAGGCGGCGGCGACGAGGATCGCGGTGGCATCGCCGTTCCGGTTCGCTCCGAGCGCGGTGATCGCCCCCAGCGCGGTCGCCTCGGCGCCGGTGAGGAAGACGGTGATCCGGAGCAGGTCGGTGTAGGGCACCGCTACTCCGCCAGCGCTTCGAGGATCCCGAGCCAGCCCGCTGGCCCGGTCACGGTCAGGTCCGACTCTTCGGCCAGCTCCGCCGGCCCGTCGGTCGAGAGGACGCCGACGCAGACTGCCGTCGCCAGCTCGCCGCCGTCGCGCAGCTCGCGCAGGCGCCGGAAGGCGTCGAGGTCGGTGCGGTCGTCGCCGGCGTAGACGGCGTGGTCGAGCCCCTTGTCGGCGATCAGGGAGGCGACCGCCCCGTCCTTGCCGCCGCCGTTCTGGGGCCGCAGCTCCAGCACCTTGCGCCCCCAGCGCGGTTCCAGCCCCTCTTTGCCGGCGGCGATTGCCAGCTCGCGGGCTCGCCGCTCGGCCGCATCCTCGTCGTCGGCGCCGCGCCAGTGCAGTGCCTGGATCGGCCCCTTGTCCTCGCGCCTCAGCCCGGTTGCCGCGAGCGCCTGGGCATCGAGGCCAGAGAGGAACTCACCTGCCTCGCCCTCGCGGCCCTCCAGCGAGGGGTCGAGGCTCGGCACCTCCTCCCCCGGCAGCAGCAGCTCGAGTCCATGGTTGCCGGCGTAGGCGAGGTCGAGGCCGACCAGGCGGCGCGCGTCCAGCGCCTGCCGACCGGAGATGCAGCCGACCAGTCCGTAGCGCTCGTGCAGCGCCGCCAGCGCCACACGTGCCCCCTCCGGCACCCGGGCGTCCTCGGCGCGCTCGACGATCGGCGCCAGCGTCCCGTCGACGTCGGTGAGGATTGCGGTCCTCGCGGGGTCCGCGCGCAGCGGCTCGAGCAGGGCGTTCCACTCCCCCGCCCCCGTCTCAGATTCGCGAGGCACGGCATCTAGTATCGCCGCATGCCGCCCCGCACCGCACCGCTCGACTCCGGCGCGATCCTCAAGCTGGCGGCGATCGGCACCCTGGCGGGGATCTTCAGCGGCCTCTTTGGGGTCGGCGGGGGGACGATCATCGTGCCGCTGCTGATCTTCTGGTTCGGCTACGGGGAGCGGCTCGCGACCGGGACCAGCCTCGCCGCGATCGTCCTAATCGGGCTGCTCGGCACGATCGCCCAGGGCGGGATCTACGGCAACGTCCACGTCGCCACCGGCCTCTTGCTGGCAATCCCGGCCGTGGTCGGGGTGGTGCTCGGCACCGCTGTCCAGCAGCGCATCTCCCAGCGCACGGTCTCCTACCTCTTCGCGGCGTTGCTGGTCGCGATCGCCGTCCAGCTGGTCCTCTCGTGAACGAGCTCCTCGCAATCCTGATCGCCGTCGCCGGTGGCGTCGCCGGCGGCCTTGTCGGGGTCGGCGGCGGCGTCCTCTTCGTCCCCGCGCTGACCATCTTCCTCGGGCTCACCCAGGTCGAGGCGGAGTCGACCTCGCTCTTGATGATCGTGATCGTCGCGCTGGTCGGCGCGGCGCGCCAGAGCTCCTACGGCAACGTCAGGCTCCGCGAGGCGCTGGTGATCGGCGTCCTCTCGCCGCTCGGCGTCCTGGTCGGCGTCGCCGTCGCCAACAACGTGTCTGAGCGCGTCCTGCAGCTCTCCTTCGCCGCCCTGGCCCTGTTCATGGCGCTGCAGCTCGTCCGCCGCGCCCGTTCGGCCGGCTAGCTGACCCCATCGTCTACGCTCAGCAGCGTGGAGTCTTTGCACTGGGAAGGCGACCTGCCGCATCTGCGTTCACCCGTGCTGGTTTGCGCCTTTCGCGGCTGGAACGACGCCGCGGCCGCCGCCTCTACCGCCCTGCGGGCGATCGCTACCTCGCTCGACGCCGAGCAGATCGCCACGGTCGACCCGGAGGACTACTTCGACTTTCAGGCGAACCGGCCGACGATCAGCCTCGACGAAGGCCAGACGCGCCGGATCGACTGGCCCGAGAACAACCTGATCGCCGCCCGGGTGCCGACCGCCGACCGTGACCTGGTGCTGCTCGACGGCACCGAGCCGAACCTGCGCTGGCGGACCTTCTCGGAAACGATCGCGACCGCGGCCGATGCCCTCGGGGTCGACATGGTGGTCACCCTCGGGGCGCTGATCGCCGAGGTCGCGCACACCCTGCCGGTGCCGATCACCGGGCTCGCCTCCAGCCAGGAGCTGGTCGACGAGCTGGAGCTCGAGCGCTCCAGCTACGAGGGCCCGACCGGGATCGTCGGCGTGGTCCACGACCTCTGCCGGCAGGCCGGGATCCAGTCGGCGTCGCTGTGGGCGGCGGTGCCGCACTACGTGGCCGCCGTCCCCAACCCGAAGGCGGCGCTGGCGCTTTTGCGAAGGCTCGAGGGCCTGACCGGGATCGCCGTCGAGGCATCGGAGCTGGAGGAGGAAACGACCGACTACGAGGAGCAGATCGGCCGCGCGGTCGCCGCCAACCCGGAAATCGAGGAGCTGGTCTCCCGGATCGAGGCCGAACAGGTCGACCTGCTGAACGCCGAGGGTGAGGAACTACCCTCCGCCGACACCCTCGCCCGCGAGTTCCAGCGGTTCCTCCGCCAGCGCGGCGACAACCGCTGAGGAGGCTGCGAACCGTCGCATCTCGGGGTCCTCGTCGCTCGTCTCGGGTCACGCACCTGAGTGCGCTCCCCTCGTCTCGCTTCCCTGCGTCCCCCGACCTGCTCGGTTCTCGCCTCCTCAGGGCTTAGTCTGATTTTGTGAAACAGCTGAGCGCTACCGATGCCGCACGGCGTTTCTCCGCCGGTACGGGGCGGGCGCTGAAGAACGCACTGCGTGAGAACAGGCCCGATGCCGCTTGGGCGACCGAACTGCGGGACCTACGCGACAGTTTCGGCCCCGGTACGGATTCCGGCACGATCGATCCTCGGCGCCTCGATCTTCCCGACGTCGCGGTCCGGGAGCGTTCCGACAAAGGCTGATCTCTGCGCCGCTAGGACTCCGCCGCCGGGCAGATCAGGCGGTAGTCGCACCAGGCGCAGACGGTGGGGGAGGGGCGGGGCTCGAAGTCCTGGCTGAGGATGCCCTCGCCGACCTGCAGGACGGTGCGCTCGACCCGCTCGGCGTCGTCGGGCTTGGTCGGCGCCGCCACCTTGTCGGCGTCGAGCACGTAGTAGTAGCTGCCGAGGCTGGCCTCGATCTCCCAGGCCTCCCGGGCCGCCATCCGGTAGAGCGCCAGCTGCAGGTCGCTCTCCAGCTCGGCCTCGCTCTTGCGCTCGCCGGTCTTGTAGTCGATCAGCTCGTAGTCGCCGTCGGCGAGGCGGTCGACCCGGTTGACCCTGCCGCGGACGTGGTGCTCGCCGACCTTGAAGTCGAACTTGCGCTCCAGCCAGACGGGCTCGCTCTCGGCGACCCGCTCCCGCTCCCAGTAGAGGCGCAGCGCCTCGCGGGCGCGGTCGCGGAACTGCAGCTCGTCGTCGCTGGTGCCGAAGCCGGTGCGCCGCCAGCCGGTCTCGAACAGGTGCATCAGCAGCGGCAGGCCGTCCTCGTCCGCCTCCGGGGGCTCTTTGTGGAAGCGCTCGAGCACGTTGTGGATGAGGATCCCGAAGCGCTGGTTGATCGTCGGCTCCTGCGGGATCCCGAAGACGCGACCGAACTTGTACTTGAGCGGGCAGGTGAGGTAGAGGGTGAGATCGGAGGCCGAGAGGCTCAGCATGCCGTCGCCGCGGCGCGGCAGGAAGGCCGAGAGGGACGGCTCCTCGCGGGCCGCGAGGAGCTCCAGGCGGCGCCCGCGCTCCTGATCGGAATCGAGCAGGTAGGAGTCCAGCGAGGAGGCATCGAGCTCCGCCTGCTGCTCGGGCGTCGCGACCTGGCGCAGGAGGCCATTGACCGCGTCGAGCGCCTCCGCCGCGGGCTCTTCCCCGGGGCGCTGCGCCAGCGCCGCCAGCTTCAGCAGCTCCAGGTAGCGGGCGATCGCCCGGTTGACGTCGACCGCGGTGTCCAGGCGCGGCTCCGACAGCTCCCGCCCGGCCCGCCAGGAGGCCTCCAGCACCTGCTCGCGGAGGTTGCGGTAGGTCGCGTGCAGTCCCTCCGCCGGGCCGAACAGCTCCTCCTCGTGGCGCTCCTCCTCTGCCTCGGCGGCGGCCAGGGCGTCCTGGTAGAAGCGCGAGGGGCGGGGCTCCTCGCCCTCCTCGCCGAGCTCCAGTCGCGAGAGGATGAGGCCCTTGCGCGCCGGCCAGCCGATCCGCGACCACTCGGCCTCCGCCTCGAGGCCGAGCGCGAAGACGCGGTCGAACCCGTTGCCCTTCAGCGCGCCGATCCCGAGACCCTGCACGGCGCCGCGCGACCGCGGCTCCTCTCCACCGGCCGGCTCGACGCCGGCCTCGGCGACGGCGCTGAGGTAGGCGACGAAGCCCCTGGTGGAGCCGTGCGGTTCGCGGCGCGCCCAGGCGGTCGCCAGCTCGGCCAGGCGCGAGAGGCCGAGCAGCCGCTCGGCCACCTCCGGCTGAGCGGCGAAGAGGCGCTGCCGGCGCAGGCCGACCCGCTCGATCAGCCGGCGGACGAAGACGTCTGCGCGGCGCTCCTCCATCGCGGTGGAGGCGGCTCCGTAGAGCTTCAGGAAGGCCTGGATCCGCTCCCTCGCCTCGGGCTGGAACTGGGGACTGTCGAGGGCTGCGTCGCCGGCAGCGACCATGTCGAGCTTGCGGCGGCGCGCGATCGTCGTCAGGCGAGCCAGGTCGCCGGAGCGCAGCTCGACCGGCGGCCTGGTCAGCGCCCGCGCCGCCGCCGCCGAGTCGTCGGGGTCGGCGAGCACGCGCAGCCAGGCGATCGCGTCTCGCACCTCGGGGCGCTGGAACAGCGCCGCCGGGCCGGAGAGGTGGAAGGGGATCCCGCGCTCCTCCATCGCCGCGGCGATGGCGCCGCCCTGGCGGGCGGGCTCGGCGAGGACGACGCAGATCTCCTCCGGCACAGCCCCGGCCGCGATCAGGTGCTCCGCCGCCCGCGCCACCGCCTGCGCCTGCGCCCGCTCGTTTCCGCAAGCCCAAAAACTCACCTCCGGGTCGCGGAAGCGGTGCTCCAGCACGACCGCATCTCCTTCGGGGTGGAGGCCCCGGAACCAGGCGCCGGCCTGCCCGACCTCGTCCTCCAGCGCAAAGAGCTGATTTGGATTGTCCTTCGCGAGCCCTTCGAGGATCGCCCGCTGGGCCTTGGTCGTCTCCTCCAGCTCGTCGACCATCACGTACTCGAAGCGGCCGGCGATCTGCTGGCGGACATCGGGGCGCTCGACCAGCAGGCAGTCCAGCGCGAGGAAGACGTCGCCGCCGTCGAGGCTGCCGGACTCGGCCAGGATCCGGTCGTGGGCCGAGTAGAGCTCGGCGAACTCGACCTCGCGCCGGGCTGCCTCGCGGGCGGCCTCCTCGCCGGCTTCCTCCTCGCCGGCGCGGGCGCGTTCGGCGAGGCTGGTCGGCCCGACACGGTCGGCCTTGAGGGCGTCGATCCGAGCCAGCAGCCGGGCCAGTAGTCCCGCCGGGTTGCCGCGTATCTCGTGGCGGCGGAGCGGCAGCTCGTCGAGGCGGTCGAGCAGCATCGCCAGCCGCTCGGCTGGGCCGAGGACGTCGAAGAAGGGATCCAGCCCTGCCGCCTCGGAGTGCTCGCGCAGGAGGCGCTCGCCGAGCGTCTCCCAGCCGCCGATCCAGAGCTCCTCGAACGGGCCCTCGAGCAGCGCCTCGGAGCGTTCGCGAAGGCGCCGCGCGGTCGCCCGGGTGGAGGCCAGGACCAGGATTCGCTCGGCCCGCGTCCCGGACGCGACCAGGCCCGCCACCCGCCGGGCCAGGAGCTCGGTCTTGCCGGTGCCCGCCGCGCCGAGCACGAGCAGCGGCCCCTCCGAGTGGGCAAGCGCCCGCTCGCGCCCGCCGGTCTCCTCCGTTGCCGTCGGTCGATCCTCGCGCACCGCTCAAAGCTAGCGCGACGAGTCGCGCCACTAGCATCCGCGGATGGATCTTTTCTCCGCAGACTGGTTGGGAATCTGCCGCCGGATCGTCGAGGCCCAGCGGCAGATCTTCGCGGCGAACGCGACCCGCGAGGGCCGCACCGTGTACGAGGGGGTCGGCGAGGGCGGCGACCACGCGCTGGCGATCGACCGCCGTTGCGAGGAGGCCGTCTTCGCCGAGCTGGAGACGCTGGCGGCGGCCGGCGCCTCCTTCGTCGCGGTCTCCGAGGAGCGTGGCGAGGTCGCCTTCGGCTCCGGCGCCGCCGCCCGCGTCGTCATCGACCCGATCGACGGGTCGCTCAACGCCCGCCGCACGATCCCATCGCACAGCGTCTCGATCGCCCTCTCCTCGGGGCCGACGATGGCCGACGTCGAGTTCGGCTTCGTCCACGACTTCGGGGCGGGGGAGGAGTTCAGCGCCAGGCGCGGCGGCGGCACCATCGCCGGCGGCCATCCGGCCCGGGTGGCGGCGAGCGGCGAGCGGCTCGAGGTGGTGGGCCTGGAGTCCGCTGAGCCGGAGTGGGCGCTGCCCGCCCTCGAGGTCCTGGCCGGGAAGGTGTACCGGCTGCGGGTGGTCGGCTCGATCGCGATCACCGCCGCCTACGTCGCCGCCGGCCGCTTCGACGCGATGCTCAGCCTGCGGCCCTGCCGCTCGGTCGACGCCGCCGCCGCCCAGCTGATCGTTCGCGAGGCGGGAGGGACCGTCGCCTTCGGCGACCTCGACCTCTCCGAGGCGCCCCTGGACCTCGACGCCCGCTACCCGATCGCCGCGGCGAGCGATGTCGAGGCGCTGGCAACGGTCCGCGCGGCGCAGCTCGCGAAGACGCCGTAACCATCCCCCCGAAAAGGGTTAAGAACGTGTGTTCGTAGAAAGAACGTATGTTCGCTACACTCGGCCCCGCCCGAGCCAGCCAAACGAAAACCGAAGGGGATTCGACTCAATGGCAACTCAGAGTAAGAGCAACAACAGCAACAGGGCGCAGGCAAAGCGCGCCACCACCGAAACGAAGAAGTCCGCGAGCGCCGCCGCCAGCGCCGGCAAGCGCGCGGCCACCAAGACTGCTGCGGCGGAGAAGAACCAGATCCAGGTCGCCGCCGAGACCGCCGTCGACCTGCCGGTCGGCGCCGTGCTCTCCGTCAGCGACCGGCTCTCCGAGCTGGTCGAGCCGTGGACCGACCGCGGCAGCGCCGAGAAGCAGCTGAAGACCTACCAGTCGCGGCTGCGCAAATCGCTGAAGCGCACCGAGCGACGTGGCCACAGCGCCCGCCGCCGTGCGACGACCGAGGCTCGCAAGACCCGCAGCCGGGTCGAGCGCGAGGCCCGCAAGCACCAGCGCTCCGTCGAGGGAACCATCAAGCGCAACCGCACGGAAGTCGAGAAGCGCGTCCGCAGGGCTGTGGACGAGCAGACTTCCCGCGCTCAGGGCCTGGTGGACCAAGTTACGGACCAGCTCGCCTCACTCCGGTAACGCCTTCTGGCGTTCTGCCGCTGCTCTTGAGACCGCCCCGGCTTGCCGGGGCGGTCTTTTTTCTGCTTCAGCGGCCGGTAATAAGCACTGGCCGCGATCCGGCCGGCTCGTACGGCCAGCCCTCCTGGCGCGGGAGGTGGGCGCGGAACTGGAAGCGGACGCCGCGGCTGTCGTCGTCGCTGAACGCGTAGGCGTAGCGGAAGCGCCCGGCGGCGTCGGTCTGCACGGTCCGGAACTCGCTCCACTCGGAGCCGGCCAGCCGGAACTGCAGCTCCACCGGCAACCCAGCAGCCGGAATCGAGGCGTCCAGCTGGCCGACCCGGCCGCTGAACGCGATTGGCGCTCCGCCGATCCTCGCCGTCGCCGCGGAGGCCCGCAGGCGGATCGAGGAGCGGACGGCGAACCGGGCCGGCGGGCCGCTCGAGGCGGAGAGGAGGCGGCTGCCGGCGAACGCCGCCTCCACCCGGCGAGTGGGGCCGGGAGCCAGATGGACGAGGAAGGTGCCGTCGGGCCGGGTGCGCGCGAGGGTTTCGCGGCGTACCGGGTTGGCGCCGACGGCGAAGGTCTCGGTAACGGAGACCGAGAGATCGCGGAGGGGAGCGCCCGAACCGGCGCTGAGCCGGCCGCTGAAGGCGGTCCCACGACCGTAGGGCACCGTCCGCACCCGGACCAGCCGCCTGCCGCCGAAACCGGAGACGACCTCGGTCGCCTCCTTGACCGGGTTCGACAGCACCATCCGGGCTCCGCCGAGGCGGCGCTCGCCGGTGCTCGAATTGCCGGCCGAGTCATAGGCCGTCGCCCTGAACTCATAGGTGCCCGCCGGGTAGTCGTCGGACTCCCAGTGGGCGACCAGCCTTCCCCTCGCGACCGCCGTCGACAGCTGCTCGAAGGGCCGCCTCGATCCGGCCGGCCGGATCGCGATCGCCCCGCGGGCCGGGTCGGGGCCGGAGAGCGAATCGGTGACCGTCGCTTCGATCCGCTCCGGTTCGGAGGGAGCCTGCGCACGGGCAAAGGCTGCATGCGGCGCCGTTTCGTCGATGCGGACGAGCGCCTGGGACGGCCGCGGCGCACCGGCCTCGCCGTCGGCGACGTTCCCGGCCGCGTCGCGAGCGTAGAAGGCGATGCGATGGGCACCGTCGCCCATCGCCGTCGCCGAGACGGAGTCGCCGGCGGCCATGGTCGGAGGGCGGCCGTCGACCGCGATCGCCGTGTACGGCCCGGCCGGGCCGGCGGCTGCCATTCCGGAGAGGGCGTCCGAGGCGGCCGCGGTGAGCCGCACGGGGCGGTCCGACCAGCCCTGCGGCAAGCCTCGCAACTCGACCTCGGGGTAGGTCGCGTCGACTCGCACCGACGTGGTCCCCACGGCCGCCGAGCGCATCCCGGAGCCGGAGACGGCGACGACCCGAGCGAAGCTCAGCCCCTCGGGAAGGAGTCTCAGCGAGATCGTGTCGTCATCGATGCCGCCGTCGAGGTCGGTCTCGGCGGGGGTGCAGACGGTAGGTCCCTGGCAGGGCTCGCCTCCCGTCCCCTGATCGATCGAGACCGCATAGCCGCGGATGCCGGAGATCGGCAGCGGGCTCGCCGGATGCCCTATGCGAACGACCGCGGGGGCGTCGGCGGCGATCCAGCCGCTTGGGCCGATCGGGTGCGCCGGCTTGGGGGCGACGTCGTCGAGGCGCAGGCCCGCAGTCGCGACCGGGCCCGTTTCCCCGTTCGGCCCCTCCAGCCACACCTCGGCCCTGTAGACACCCGGTCCGGAACGGACGTGAATGTGCCGGATCACCCCGACCTCGCCGGCGATCCGTTGGGCCGGGAGGACGATCTCCCCGGCCTCGTCCCGGACCAGGTAGTGGACCGCCGAAGCCCTGGGCTGGCCGGTGGGGCGGTCCCAGTCGAGCCGGAAGTCGTCGACCGGGTGCCAGCTCGCCTCGCCACCGGAGACCCGCAGGTTCGTGATCACCGGGGAGTCGCTCTGCCCGGCCGCGACAACGGAGGCCGTCATGAGCACCCAGACCGCGGTGGCGGCGAGGGCTGCCGAGAAGACGCCTCGCGTTCGATTCACGGCCCGAACTCTCCGGCCGGGTCGCCGCCGCCCGATTCGGGAGCGCTCGCGGGCGGCGCCACGGGCGGGGGCGGCGCGTATTCCACCGCTCCGCTGGCCGCGGCGGGGGCGCTCGCCGCTGGCTGCGGAGGCGATGGAGGGTCCGGGGTGTCGGGCTGCGGCGTCGCAGGAGCGGGTTCGGGGTCGTAGTCGACGGGCGCTTCGGCGCTCGCTTCGGGCAGGACCGCGGGGGCGATCTGTCGCGCGGGCTTCGGCGCCGTGTGGTCGCGTTCGGCCACGAACGGGACCGGGATCACGCCGGTCGCCGCGCAGGCGGCCGCTCCTCCGGCGGTGCCGATGCAGAGGCCGATCGCCTTCGCCAGCGCCACGGTGCCCGCTCCGCGCGAGCCGCCGGCGACGGCGACCTGAGAGACCGCCGAATCGCCGCCACCGCTGAACCGGCCCGCAAGGCCGGCGATGGCCTCTTGGGCCCGGTCGAGAAGGGAGCGCTCGACCGGCAGCACCGGCATCAGGGCGGCCGCGGCGGCCGGCGCGGCGCGGTAGGTCCTCACCGTCGCCCTGCACTGGGGGCAGGCGCGCAGGTGCTCGCGCAGGGCCGCCGTCTCCTCGGCCCCCGCCTCGCCGTCGCAGAAGGCCGAGATCACCGGCCCCATCTCGACGCAGCGGCTGCCGTCCTCGCTGCGGGACAGCAGGCTGCGGAACCGCTCCCTTCCCTCGGCCAGGCAGCGATTGATTTTCGTTTTGCTGTAGCCGGTTATCTCGCCGATCTCGGCGTAGGAGTAGCCCTCGGCCAGGAGGGCCAGCGCTCGCAGCTCCTGCGGCTTCAGGGACTGGAGCGCCTCGCGGCTGCGGGCAACCGCCTCGCGCCGTTCGGCCCGTTCGGGCGGGCCGTCGGCATCGGCTGGGATCAGCGCGACCCAGTCGGCGCCCCCGGGATCGGCCGCAGCCGCTGGTTGTCCGAGGATCCGCTCTCGCTCGCGGCGGACCGCGTGCGCCTCGTTCTTGACCACCGTCTGGGTCCAGCGGATCAGTTCGCGGGGGTCGTCGGTGGGGGCCTTGCGGAGGAGGATCTCGAACCCGCGCTGGAGGGCGTCGTCCGCGTCGTCGGCGCACAGCGAGTAGCGCCGCGCGGTGCGGCGAAGCGCCGCCTCGTGCCTGGAGTAGGTCTCGATCGCGGCACGCTTGCGAGCGCCTCCGGCATCCCCCGCCGGACGCACCCCCTCCCCCTGCTCACTGCTCGGACACACCGCTCGGCTCCCCCCGTCCGCTCGAATTACTTACACCAAACATTTCAAGGAATAGCCGTCCCGCAGCCGTTCTCTCCCCCGGTATGGACGATTCTCCGGGTCAAGAAATCCGCAAATTGCAGGGACATGGCTCCCGGCGTCCGACCGTGCTGCCCCGATAGCATCGAGCCATGAGCACCTGCGTGGTCACCGGAGGCGCCGGCTTCCTCGGTTCCCATCTCTGCGAGCACCTGCTCGGGCAGGGGCACCGGGTGATCTGCCTCGACAACCTCGAGACCGGGTCGCTGGAGAACATCGCCCACATCCGTGACGAGGCGTTCGACTTCCGCAACATCGACATCACCGACCACGTCGACATCCCCGAGGACGTCGACTTCGTCTACCACCTCGCCTCGCCGGCCAGCCCGATCGACTACCTGCGGCTGCCGCTGCACACGCTCAAGGTCGGCTCCCACGGCACCCACCACATGCTCGGAGTGGCGAAGTTCAAGCGCGCCCGCTTCCTGATCGCCTCGACCAGCGAGGTCTACGGCGACCCTCAGGTCCACCCGCAGAAGGAGGACTACTGGGGCCACGTCAACCCGATCGGCCCGCGCGGCGTCTACGACGAGGCGAAGCGCTACGCCGAGGCCCTGACCATGGCCTACCACCGCCAGCAGGGAGTCGACACGGCGATCGTGCGCATCTTCAACACCTATGGCCCCAGGATGAGGCCGCATGACGGGCGGGCGATCCCGACCTTCCTCCGCCAGGCACTCCAGGACCGGCCGCTGACTGTGTTTGGAGAGGGCGCCCAGACCCGCAGCTTCTGTTACGTCGACGACCTGATCCGCGGCATCGTCGCGCTGGCGGAGTCCGACGTCCACATGCCGGTCAACATCGGCAACCCGAACGAGTTCACGCTGCTGGAGCTGGCCAAGACCGTGATCGAGGTGACCGACTCCCGTTCGGAGATCGTCTTCGAGGCGCTGCCGGTCGACGACCCGCAGCAGCGCCAGCCCGACATCGGCCGTGCCCGCGACCTGCTCGGCTGGGAGCCGGCAGTGGAGCTGGGCGAGGGGCTGCGGCGGACGATCGAGAAGACCGGCGTCGAGCGCCTGGTCGGCATTCCAGACTGAGCAGCCCCCCTAAACCGCACCGAGGAAGCGTATGGGGCGCAAAGAAAGGGCGGCCCGGAGGCCGCCCTTTCGCGAGGTACAGCGAGGCTTCGACTACTGCGTCTGCGCTGCGAACGAGATCGCTCCCAGCGGTTCGCCCGCGTTGATGTGATCGTTGGCGAAGAAGGCCGCAGCCTGTGCTTTGGCTTCATCTGGCGTTTTGCCGCCGGCTTCGAGCTGTTTCACCAGTCCTCCTTCGGCGACTTTCCTGAAGCCGTCGAGAACTTCGGCGGATACGACCTGGAGCGCCGCGCCCGCGTTCTGCACGCTGACCGTGCGGGTGGCCGGATCTGCGGCTACCGTGGCGCCGGTCAACGACAGATCGGCGATCGATGCACGCCCGAGGTTGCCGAGGTTCAGGTCTTTGCTGGCCGTCGACGTCGCGACGACTTCGACCGAGACGGTTTTGGCCGCCAGGTCGACGTAGAACTTGTTCAGCTTGATTTCGGTTTCCACGAACGGCTGTGCTGGGTTACCGGTCGGCAGTTTCTGCAGAAGCTGCAACCCGCCGTCCGACTGGACGACGCCGGCCGTCGCGGTCGGCCCAACGGTGCCGCCCGTGATCGGGAACGCGAAGGTGCCCAGTGACGGTTCCGTGGTCGGCGGGGTAACCGGAGTGGTGACGCCGACTTTTTTGAGCTTCCCGAGGGTCGTGGCGTTGGCCGCCAGGGTCACGTTTCCGCCCGGCAGGACAGTCACCGTGCTCGGCTGGGTTTCGCTTTTGCCCGAACCGAAGGCCTGATTGGCCTTGAACGGCCCGGAGCTGCCCTTGCTCGCGCTCGCTTTGCCTTTGCCTTTGCTTTTGCCTTTTGCTTTTTTGGCACCGAAGCCGAGCTTCTTGTTCAGCTGCTTGGCCGCGGCGCTGGTCAGCTTCATCGATTTGATCGTGAGGTTGACGCCGAAGCCGTTGCGGGCGAAGGAAGAGGCGATCTTGGCCATCTTCATTTTCTTCCCGCCGACCTTCGCGACCAGCGACTTCTTCGCCGTGTCGACCACCAGGGACTTGACCGAGGTGCTCTTTTTGCCGGCCTTGAACTTGAGGCCGCCACCCAGGTTCACGGTCCCCAGACCCGTGAGCGGGTCGAGTGAGCCGCCGGTGACGGTGAAGGTCGCTTTGGAGCCTTTGAGTTTCGCGGGGCTGACCTTCGACAACGTCACTCCGCCTTTCTTCCAGGCCTTGACGACCCCGCTCTTGAGGGTGATGGTCGTCGTTCCGCTGCCGACCGGGTCGGGCGCGGCGGAAGCGAAGGGGGCGAACGCCAGCAGCGCGAAAAGCGCCGCCGCCAGGACTCCAGCGGACAGCTTCGTTCCCCTAGCCATTCGTGGCTGGGTGAAATCAGTCATATGAGTTCCTCCGTTGTTGCCGCCCCCTGCTGTCCCATAGGCGACTTACGGCGATGGTTGATTACGACCAAGATTATTCCCGGTCGCTAACCATCACAACCCAATTTTGGGGTCTTTGTTCCGTTAATGCGCTGGAAACGGTGCGGTATTTGGCTCACTACCGCGCAATGCCCCAGCGCAATATCCTGCCCAGTCGGAGATGTCCAGCAGCGCAGACAGCTCGCCGGCCGAGGAGGCCCACCGTACGATCGCCCCGCTGGTCGGGCCGGACGACCCGCGCGTCTTCACGGATTCGGCCATCGAGATCGAGCCGCTCTACGACGAGGACGACGTTGCGCCGGGCCTCGAGGAGCGGCTGGGGGAGCCCGGAGCCCCGCCGTTCACCCGGGGCATCCACGAGAGGATGTACCGCGATCGCCTCTGGACGATGCGCCAGTACGCCGGCTTCGCCTCGCCCGAGGACACCAACGAGCGTTACCGGTACCTGATCGAGCACGGTTCCACCGGCCTCTCGATGGCCTTCGACCTGCCGACCCAGCTCGGCCGCGATTCCGACGACCCGCTCTGCAACGGCGAGGTGGGACGGACCGGGGTCCCGATCGACACGATCGAGGACATGCGGATCTGCTTCGAGGAGATCCCGCTCGACGGAGTCTCCACCTCGATGACGATCAACGCGCCGGCGGCGATCCTGCTGCTGCTCTACGAGCTGGTGGGCGAGGAGCAGGGGGTGCCGTCCGAGAAGCTGCGCGGCACGGTCCAGAACGACGTGCTGAAGGAGTACATGGCGCGCGGCAACTACATCTACCCGCCCGAGCCGACGATGCGGCTGACCACCGACATCTTCGAGTACTGCCAGGAGCGAGTGCCGAAATGGAACACGATCTCGATATCCGGGTACCACATCCGCGAGAAGGGCTGCTCGGCGGTGCAGGAGGTTGCGTTCACCCTCTCCAACGCGATCGCCTACGTCGAGGCGGCGCTGGCGCGGGGCTTGAAGATCGACGAGTTCGCCCCCCGGCTCGCCTTCTTCTTCAACTGCCACAACAACGTCTTCCAGGAGATCGCGAAGTTCCGCGCGGTGCGGCGGATGTGGGCGAAGATCGTCGCCGAGCGGTTCGGGGCGGAGAACCCGAACTCGATGAAGATCCGCTTCCACACCCAGACCGGCGGGGTGACCCTGCAGGCGCAGCAGCCGGAGGTGAACATCATCCGCGTTGCCCTGCAGGGCTTCGCCGCGGTCAGCGGCGGTACCCAGTCGCTGCACACCAACGGCTTCGACGAGGCCCTGGCGCTGCCCACCGAGCGCTCGGCGCGGATCGCGCTGCGCACCCAGCAGGTGCTCGCCTACGAGTCCGGCGTCGCCGACACGGTCGACCCCTTCGCCGGCTCCTACTTCGTCGAGTCGCTCACCGACGAGATCGAGGCGCGCTCCTGGGAGCTGATGGACAAGGTCGCCGAGCTCGGCGGCTCGGTCGAGGCGCTGGAGTTCATGCAGCGGGAGATCGAGGAGTCGGCGCTGAGCTACCACGAGCGCTACAAGAGCGGCCAGGACGTCATCGTCGGGGTCAACAAATTCGTCACCGACCAGGTCGACGACGTCGACATCCTCAAGGTGGACCCCGAGTCCGAGCAGCGCCAGCTGGCCCGGTTGAAGGCCTTTAAGGAGGCCCGCGACCAGGCCGAGGTGACGGCGAAGCTGGAGGCGCTGCGGGACGTCGCCCGGGGTGACGGCAACCTCCTGCACCCGGTCAGGGCCGCCCTCGCCGCCGACGCTTCGATCGGCGAGGTCTGTGGGGCGATGCGCGACGTCTTCGGCGAATACAAGGGCGGGGCGTTCTTCTAGGGCTCTGGCGCCTTTGTGGCCTATAGGTCGACAAAAGCGCCAATCGACCGATTGAACGGTCTCTCCCAGGTCGCGCACGGGGGAGGAACGGCGCTCCCTCGGTGGAAGCCGCCTCCAGTGATCGAGGTTTCGAGGACGCTGATGAAGTCCGAGCCCGAGTTGGCCGAGCTGGTTGCGGCCGTCGAGGGGCTCGAGGTGACGATGGCCGAGAAGGGCTTCGGGACCCGGGTCGAGATCCGGGCCTCCGAGGGGAGCGGCCTCGCCGAGTCCGACCTGGAGGCGGTCCTCGATCGCCTTGCGGAACCGCAGCGCCGGCCGTTCAGCTGAGCCGGAACCGGGTACTGCTGCAAACGACGGCCGGCTCGGAGCCGGCCCAGGACGGGAAGGAGCGGATCGATGCAGATGTTGAAGCGACAACTCACGGTGGCCAACGTGCTCTCGTGCGTGGCCCTGTTCGTCGCCCTCAGCGGCGTCGCCTACGCGGCGACCCTGGGCAAGAACCAGGTGAAGGCGAAGAACATCGCCAAGGAAGCGGTCACCTCGAAGAAGCTGAAGCGGGGCGCCGTCACCTCTCCGAAGATCGCCAAGGCCGCGGTGATCAACGGCAAGATCGCCAACGGCGCGGTGACCAGCGGCAAGCTGGCCAACGAAGCGGTCAGCGCCGCGAAGCTGGCGAAAAACGCGGTCACGACCAACAAGATCGCCGCCAGTGCGGTGACCACCGGCAAGCTCGGCTCCGGATCGGTCACTTCCGAAAAGCTCTCGGGGTCGCTCCTCGCGCAGCTGGTGAGGAACGTGACCTACGTGAACGCGGTCAGTCCTGAAAACAACGAAGGCGCGAAGTCCGCCACCGCCCTCTGCCCCGCCAACAAGCAGGCGATCGGCGGCGGCGCCCGCGTCGGCGGCGAACTCCTGGAGGTGGCGGTGACGGGATCGAACCCATTCGTCGGGGGCACCGGCCAGCGCACCGGCTGGTCGGCCTTTGCGCGAGAGCTCCCCGACGAACCTCTCGCAAAAAAATGGCTCGTCGAGGCCTTCGCGGTCTGCGCGGAACTCTAGGCCTATCCGAGCGGCGCCATGCGAACGCAGTTGTTCCCGCCTGGTGGGAACAACTGTGTTCGCGGCGGCTCGGGGCACCGCAGTCGACTCCGAAATAGACTCCGGCCCTCCCCTCCCGGAGCCCCGACTGCCGATGCGTGAGAAGAACCCGATCACCCACGACGAGAAGCTCGCCTACCTGCGGGAGCTGCGCGAGGCGGCGATCCACTCGGCCTCCGAGGAGGCGGTGGAGAAGCAGCACGCGAAGGGCAAGATGACCGCTCGCGAGCGGGTCGAGAAGCTGCTCGACCCCGGCTCCTTCGAGGAGCTCGACACCTTCGTCCGCCACCGCACCTACGACTTCGAGATGCAGAAGAAACGGCCCTGGGGCGACGCGGTCGTCACCGGCCACGGCACGATCGACGGCCGCACCGTCTTCGTCTTCTCCCAGGACTTCACCGTCTTCGGCGGCAGCCTCGGCGAGGTGATGGCGGAGAAGATGTGCAAGGTGATGGACCTCGCCGCCCAGGTCGGGGCGCCGGTGATCGGCATCAACGACTCCGGCGGCGCCCGGATCCAAGAGGGCGTCGTCTCGCTCGGCGCCTACGGCGACGTCTTCGTCCGCAACGTCCAGTGCTCGGGCGTGATCCCGCAGATCAGTTTGATCATGGGCCCATGCGCCGGCGGCGCCGTCTACTCGCCGGCGATGACCGACTTCATCTTCATGGTCAAAGAGACCTCCCACATGTTCATCACCGGCCCGGAA
This sequence comes from uncultured Solirubrobacterales bacterium, assembly GCA_963799835.1. GTDB lineage: Bacteria > Actinomycetota > Thermoleophilia > Solirubrobacterales > 70-9 > VAYN01. Next base: position 782,340 of record CAWCYE010000002.1, on the reverse strand, counting down.
GTGATCAAGACCGTGACCGGCGAGGAGGTCGAGTTCGAGGAGTTGGGTGGGGCGATGAGCCACAACACCAAGTCCGGCGTCGCCCACTTCGCCGCCGAGGACGAGGAGAGCTGCCTCGAGGACGCCCGCTACCTGCTCGGCTTCCTGCCCTCGAACAACCTCGAGCCGCCGCCGCGGTTCGAGCCCTCCGACGACCCCGAGCGCGAAGACGAGGCCCTCGACACCGTCGTCCCGGACGATCCCTCCAAGCCCTACGACATGCGCGACGTGATCGCCAGCATCGTCGACGACGAGGACTTCTTCGAGGTCCACGAGCACTTCGCCAAGAACATCGTCTGCGGCTTCGCGCGGCTCGACGGCTACCCGGTCGGGATCGTCGGCAACCAGCCTGCCTTCCTCGCCGGGGTGCTCGACATCGAGGCCTCCGAGAAGGCGGCCCGGTTCGTGCGCACCTGCGATTGCTACAACGTCCCGATCGTCACCTTCACCGACGTTCCCGGCTTCCTCCCCGGCACCGACCAGGAGTGGAACGGGATCATCCGCCACGGCGCCAAGCTGCTCTACGCCTTCACCGAGGCGACCGTGCCGAAGCTCACGGTCGTCACCCGCAAGGCCTACGGCGGGGCCTACGACGTGATGAATTCCAAGCACATGCTGGCCGACTACAACGTCGCCTGGCCGACCGCCGAGGTGGCGGTGATGGGCCCGGAGGGCGCCGTCAACATCATCTACCGCAAGGACATCTCCAACTCGCCGACCCCCGACGAGCGTCGCCAGAAACTGATCGACGACTACAAAGCCCACTTCGCCAACCCCTACTCGGCGGCCGAGCGCGGCTACATCGACGACGTGATCGAGCCGCGCCAGACGCGGCCCAAGCTGATCAAGGCGCTGCGGATGCTGCAGAGCAAGCGGGTCGAGCAGCCGAAGCGCAAGCACGGGAACATTCCGCTTTAGCTCTCGGGAGCGTGGGAGGGGTCGGTACCCCTCCTCACTCGCAACTCGTCGGAGAAGAGTGGAAGTGCTGTCGCCTCTTGCTCTGCGCTCCTCCCGCGCAAAACGTTCGGAGGGGCACCGACCCCTCCATCACACACGAGCTAAGGACGGATGGATGCCGAGAGGATGCTTCGTTCGTCGCCGTCCCGAAGCTGCCGATGGATGGGAGGGTGGAAAGCCCCTCCGAACGTTTTGCGCGGGAGGAGGGGAGCCCCAATAGGCGATAGCTATCCCCACTCCCCAGCGACGAGTTGCGAGTGAGGAGGGGCTTTCCACCCTCCCAAGCACCGCGTCTACGGGACAGCCGTCGTCTCGGCCTCGGCGGTTGCGGCCGCCCCTCTGCCTCCGGCCACGCCGACCTCCTCCCTGCTCAGTCGGTGCGCGAGGTAGACGGGGACGATCGAGATCAGGATCACGATCACGGCGACGGCGTCGACGATCGGCAGCTGGTTGGGGCGGAAGAGGTTGCGGAAGATCCAGATCGGCAGGGTTTCTTCGCCGCTGCCGATCGTGAACGTGGTGACGATGATCTCGTCGAAGGAGAGGGCGAAGGCGAGCAGGGCGCCGGCGGCGAGCGCGGTGCGCATGCTCGGGAAGGTGACGTAGCGGAAGGTCTGCCAGGTGTGCGCCCCGAGGTCGGCCGAGGCCTCCTCGAAGGAGCCGGAGGTGCGGCGCAGGCGGGCGATGACGTTGTTGTAGATGACGACGATGCAGAAGGTCGCGTGGCCGACCACCACGGTGAAGAGGCTGAGGGGGATGCCGAGGATCTGGGTGAAGGTGTTGCTGAAGGCGATGCCGGTGACGATTCCCGGCAGGGCGATCGGCAGGATGACCAGGAAGGAGACGGTCTCGCGCCCGAAGAAGCGGTGGCGCCCGACCGCGATCGCCGCCAGCGTGCCGAGGATGATCGCGATCGCCGTCGCAGCCAGGCCCGCCTCGATCGAGGTCAGGAGCGCTTCGCGGGCCGATTCGCTTTCGAAGGCCTTGGTGAACCAGTCGAAGGTCAGCCCGGGCGGCGGCCACTTGAGGATCTTGCTCGAGTTGAAGGCATAGATCCCGATCACGATCAGTGGGATGTAGATGAAGGCGAGGCCGAGCCCGACGGCGACCCGCAGAAGCGCTCCTGCTCGGCGGGAGAGCCTCATCAGACGTGCTCGAAGGCGCCGAGCTTGCGGGCGACGCCGAGGTAGGCGATGACGACGACGATCGGGACCAGCGCCAGGGCGGCGGCGAAGGGCAGGTTGTTGGTGATCGAGGACGAGATCACGTTGCCGATGAACTGGTCGTTGGAGACCAGCCTCGGGGTGATGTAGTCGCCCAGGGTGAGGCAGAAGGTGAAGATCGAGCCGGCGATCACCGCCGGGAATGCGAGCGGCAGGATCACCCGGCGGAAGGTGGTGAACGGCGAGGCGCCGAGATCCTCGGAGGCGCTGATCAGCGACTGCGGGATCCGTTCCAGCCCGGCGAAGATCGGCAGGATCATGTACGGCAGCCAGAGGTAGCTCAGCACCAGCCAGACGGCGGTGACGCCGTAGCCCGGGCTGTGCAGGCCGATCGGGTTGAGCGCCCAGTTGATCACCCCCTCCTCGGAGAGCATCGTGCGCCAGGAGAGCACCTTGACCAGGTAGCTCGACCAGAGCGGCATCAGCACCGCGATCAGCAGGATCGCCTTGCCGCGGCTGCTCGCCACCTTGGCCATGTAGAAGGCGATCGGGAAGGCGATGATGACGTCGGTGAGGGTGACCAGCACCGCCGTCCGCACGGTCCGCCAGACGATCTCCCGGTAGACCGGTTCCTCGATCAGCAGTTCGAAGTTTTCGAGGCTGAACCCCCGGACCACCTCGCCGCTGAGTTCGTTGACCGTCCAGAAGGCGGTGATCAGCAGCAGACCTAGAGAACCCAGGTAGAGGACGACCAGCCACGCCCCGGGCGCGGCCAGGAGCGCCCCCACCTGCAGGCGGGAGCGGCCATGGAAGAGGCCGGCGAGCCTGCGGCCCACCGACCTCCTCGCGACGGCTTCAGTCGCCATCGACCATGGACGTGGTGCCTAGCCCTTGATCGTGGTCCAGGCTTGGACCCAATCGTTATAGCCCTTGCATTCCCCATCGCCGGTCCCGCAATCCTCGAGCGGGGTTTCCCAGTAGTAGACCCGCTTCCAGAAGGCCGGGTTGTCGGCGTGGTACTTGGCGCAGAATTCGGTGTCTTCGGTTTCGTCGCAGGCCAGGCTCTGCGCGGGCGCCTCACCGAAGTATTCCGCCACTTCGGCATTGGCTTTCGGCGAGACGATCCAGTCCATCCACATGTACATGCAATTGGGGTGTTTCGCCTGTGAGCTGATCATCCAGGTGTCCGACCACCCGGTTGCGCCCTCTTTGGGCAGGAAGCCCTGGCTGGCGGGGCTGGCTGCGACCGGCTCCCCTCCGCCTTTCAGTTCGAAGTACTGGTACTGCCAGGTGGTGCCGACGTCGACGTCACCGCCGGAAAAGGCCTGGATCTGCTTGGCCGCTTCGCCCCAGTATTCGCCGACGTTGGGCCGCTGTTCTTTCAGCAGGTTGACCGCCGCTTGGAACTGTTCTTCGTTTAGCTGGTAGGGATTTTCGATCCCCAGCTCCGGCCGGTGGGCTTTCAGGTAGACCGCCGCGTCGGCGATGTAGATCGAGTCGTCGTAGACGCTGATCTTGCCTTTGTATTCGGCGGCCAGTTTCGGGTCGAGGATCACGTCCCAGGACGTCGGCCCCGGGCTGACGCTGTCGGTGTTCCACATCAACAGGTTCGCGCCGCGCCCGTGGGGGATCCCGTAGTGCGTGCCGTCGAACGTATTGTAGGGCTGGTCCTTGAGGTCGGCGAAGATCGTTTTGTAGTTCGGCACCAGGTTGACGTTGACCGGATCCACGTCGCCGCCCTCGACCAGACGCGCGCTCGCGTTGCCAGAGGCCGAGACACCGTCGTACTGCCCGGTGCGCATCAGTTCGACCATTTCGTCGGAGGTGTTGCCGATCTTGTTGTTGACTTTGCAGCCGGTCTTCGCTTCGAACGGTTCGACCCATCCGGGTTCGACGTAGCCAGCCCAGCCGATCAGGTCGAGTTCGCCCTCGCCTTTTCCGACCTTCTGAAGTTCCGCACCCCCTCCGCCTCCATCGTCGTCGCTGCCGCCGCAGCCCGCCAGTACGAGCATGAATGCGACCAGGCCGGCGATCACGAGCCAAGCCGTCCGGGCCGAGTTAGCGTCCCTTCGTCTCCTCATGGTGCTACCTCCTCTGTTGACTTATCCCGGACGGCGGCCGCGTGCTCCGGGCGCCATCCCACTAAGACCTTGGAGTCCTGCTCGGGGAGCGTTCCCGAAGTGGCGCTCTCCACGTTCTGCCTGACCAGCTGAAGCGCCCCGCCCTCGTCGAGAGCGACCGTGATCCGGGTCACCATCCCGGCGTAGGAGACCGCGGCGACCCTCCCGCGCTCGGTGCGCAGGCCGTCGGTCGGGGACGCCTCGTCCAGGAGCTCGATCTTCTCGGGCCGGATCGTCAGCCGCTCGCCGTCGCGCTCGATCACGTTCGAGACGCCGACGAAGCCGGCGACGAACTCGTTCAGCGGCCGCTCGTAGAGCTCGACTGGGGTGCTGACCTGCTCGATCCGCCCTTCGTTGAAGACGGCGATCCGGTCGCTCATGGTCAGCGCCTCGTCCTGGTCGTGGGTGACGTAGACGAAGGTGATGCCGACGTCGCCCTGGATCGACTTCAGCTCGAGCTGCATCTGCTCGCGCAGCTTCAGGTCGAGCGCGCCCAGCGGCTCGTCCAGGAGCAGCACCTTCGGCCGGTTGACGATCGCCCTCGCCAGGGCGACCCGCTGGCGCTGGCCGCCGGAGAGCTCGGCCGGCCTGCGGTCGGTGTAGCCGGGCAGGCGGACCATCTCCAGGGCCTCGTCGCGGCGGCGGGCCCGCTCCGCTTTGTCGACGCCGGCGATCTTCAGGCCGTAGGCGACGTTCTCGCCCACCGACATGTGGGGGAACAGCGCGTAGTCTTGGAAGACGGTGTTGACGGCGCGGCCGTAGGGCGGCACCCCCGCAACCTCCTCGCCGGCCAGCTCGATCGTGCCCGCGGTCGGATCCTCGAACCCGGCGATCATCCGCAGGGTGGTCGTCTTCCCCGATCCGGAGGGGCCGAGCAGGGTGAAGAACTCGCCTCGTTCGATCTCCAGGTCTATGCCCGCCACCGCGACGACCCCACCGTATTTCTTGGTGAGGTTTTTCAGGCGGATATCAGGAGGCGATGCAGCTACGCCTCTGACGTTATCCGAGCCGGCGACGAAAGCAAGGATTCCACTCCGGCCGGTTGGCCGGAGTGGAGTAAGCCTTGGGCAGTCGTAGTCCGGTTAGTAGCCGGCCGGGTGCCGTGCCACGAAACCGACGTTGTCGCGCAGGTCTTCGTGCCAGCGCGGCCCGGTTTCGCCGCTGTTGCCGGAGGTGTCCCAGCGGTAGCCGGCGATCACCGCGTAGGCGTGGCCGGCGTTGGCGTAGACGCTTATCCAGCGCCCTTCGCCCGCCAGCCCCCACTTCGCCATCGGCCCCGAGGGCAACGGGCTTTCCAGGAATTCGCCGCCGTGGAGGGCGTAGCTGACCGCGCCCGAGCAGTCATAGCCGCGGTCCCACCAGCGGGCGTGGCCGCCGCCGAAGACGTAGGGCTTGGTGCGGATCTTGTTCGCCGCTTCGATCACGGCCTTGACCTTCGCCGGGGCGCTCTTGGGCGGGACCAGGATCCCGTTGGGGAGGAGCCGCGCTTTCGCGGTCGGGGTGCAGATGTCTACTTCGGCCGGCGTCAGGCCACCGGTGTCACATCGGGCGGAGGCGGTGCCCGGAGCGATCAGGGCGAGTGCGCCCAGAATCATCGCGAGCGACAGCCCTGCCTTGAACTTCCACCTGTCGAACAGCAAACCGATCTCCTTTGTCGGCCTACGGGGTTAGCTGTCGGGCTAGCGCGAAAGGAGCCTGCGCCCCCACCTGAAGCGGTGGGTTAGCCCCGAAAACGTGGTTCCCCCGTTCCCTCCGCGCCCTCGGGCACTTCGGGATTCGGCGTTTCGGTTCTTCGGACCGGCGGCACCCTACACGATCCTCCGGCGTTTTGCTTACGAAACGCAAACATTTGGACGGCTTTCGCATTCGCATCTCGAATTCCTGTCGGCCGCACGGCTGCTAGCTTGCATTTTGGGATGGAACTTTCGGGCCGCACAGCACTCCTCACCGGCGCCACGGGCGGCCTCGGACGGGCGATCGCGAAGGCCCTGGCCGAGCGGGGAGCGACGCTGACGCTCAGCGGCCGCAGCGCAGAGGCACTCGAGGCGCTTGCCGCCGACCTGCCTGGAGACGGGCACCGTGGGCTGCCGTCCGACCTCGCCGAGCCGGGCGCGGCGGAGAAGCTCGCCGCCGAGGCCGGCCCCGTCGACGTCCTCGTCGCCAACGCCGGGCTGCCCGGCACCGGACGGCTGCCGGACTTCACGCCCGAGGAGCTGAACGGGGCCCTGCGGGTCAACCTCGAGGCCCCGATGCACCTCGCCCGGGCGCTGGAGCCGGGGATGCTGGAGCGAGGCTCCGGCCACATGGTCTTCGTCTCCTCGCTCTCGGGGAAGTCGGCGACGCCGCTCTCCTCCGTCTACAACGCGACCAAGTTCGGCCTGCGCGGCTTCGCCCTCGGCCTGCGGGCGGACCTCGACCCGCTCGGCATCGGCGTCTCGATCGTCTCCCCGGGGACGATCCGCGAAGCGGGCATGTACGCGGACTCGGGCGCCGACCCGATCCCCGGGCTCGGCACCGGGTCGCCGCAACAGGTCGCCGCCGCGGTCGTCAGGGCGATCGAGCAGAACAAGGTCGAGGTCGCGGTCGCGCCCGTCCAGCAGCGCCTGCTCGCCCACTTCGCCCTTGCCAACCCCGGCATCGCGGTGAAGATTGCCAGCGGCGACGCCGGCCAGAAGGCGGCCGCCAACGTCGCCGCCGGACAGACGGACAAGAGGTAGAGACGACGACTTTGGGAGATACCTGATGGCCAGCAGCGATTCTTTCGGCGCCCGTTCGACCCTCGAGGTGAGCGGGCGTCAGTACGAGGTGTTCCGTCTCGACGCCCTGCAGGAGCGCTTCGACGTCGCTCGCCTGCCCTACTCGCTCAAGGTCCTGCTGGAGAACGTGCTGCGGCTCGAGGACGGGGTCTCGGTGACGGCCGCCGACGTCGAGGCGATCGCCTCCTGGGACGCGGCCGCCGAGCCCAGCGTCGAGATTCCCTTCCAGCCGGCGCGGGTGCTGATGCAGGACTTCACCGGCGTCCCGGCCGTGGTCGACCTGGCGGCGATGCGCGACGCGATGGAGGAGATCGGCGGCAACCCGGCGGCGATCAACCCGCTCGTCGACGTCGATCTGGTGATCGACCACTCGGTCCAGGTCGACGCCTTCGGCAACGAGCGCGCCTTCGCCGTCAACGCCGAGCGGGACTTCGAGCGCAACCGCGAGCGTTACTCGTTCCTCAAGTGGGGCCAGCACTCCTTCGACAACTTCCGCGTCGTCCCCCCGGCCACCGGGATCTGCCACCAGGTCAACCTCGAGCACCTTGCCCAGGTCGTCTACAGCCGCGACACGAATGGGGTCGTGGGGGCCTACCCAGACACCCTGGTCGGCACCGACTCCCACACCACCATGGTCAACGGCCTCGGCGTGCTCGGCTGGGGCGTCGGCGGGATCGAGGCGGAGGCGGCGATGCTCGGCCAGCCGATCTCGATGCTGCTGCCGCAGGTCGTCGGCTTCAAGCTCTCCGGCGAGCTGCCCGAGGGGGCGACGGCGACCGACCTCGTCCTCACCGCCACCGAGATGCTGCGCGGCCGCGGCGTCGTCTCCAAGTTCGTCGAGTTCTTCGGCCCGGGCCTGGCGACCCTGGGGCTGGCCGACCGGGCGACGCTCGGCAACATGTCGCCGGAGTTCGGCTCGACCTGCGCAATCTTCCCGGTCGACGCGGAGACGCTCCGCTACCTCGACCTGACCGGGCGCCCGACCGAGACGATCGAGCTGGTCGACGCCTACACCCGCGAGCAGGGGATGTTCCACGACGAGAGCGTCGGCGACCCGGTCTTCTCCGACCTGCTCGAGCTGGACCTGGGCGAGGTGGTCCCCAGCCTCGCCGGCCCGAAACGACCGCAGGACCGGGTGCCGCTCTCCCAGGCGAAGCAGTCGTTCCTGGAGGCGATGGCCGATTTCGACCCCGAGGCGGCCGAGCAGATGGGCAACGGGCGCGACGAGGCGATCGCCGAGTCATTCCCCGCCTCCGACCCGCCGGCCGAGGACCACGACGACGAGCGCGGCATGCCCCGCCCGGCGGTGAGCGGTGCCGCGACCGCCGCGCCCCGCACCAGCGACGCCGTCGAGGTGACGCTGGAGGACGGCACCACGGTCGAGCTCGACCACGGCCGGGTGGTGATCGCGGCGATCACCAGCTGCACCAACACCTCCAACCCGAGCGTGATGGTCGGCGCCGGCCTCCTGGCCCGCAACGCGGTCGAACGCGGCCTCGGCCGCCGCCCCTGGGTGAAGACCTCGCTGGCGCCGGGCTCGACCGTGGTCACCGACTACCTCGAGCGCGCCGGGCTGACCGAGTACCTGGACGCGCTCCAGTTCAACCTGGTCGGCTACGGCTGCACCACCTGCATCGGCAACTCCGGGCCGCTGGCGAGCGAGATCTCCGCGGCGGTCGCGGAGAAGGACCTGGCGGTCTGCGCGGTGCTCTCCGGCAACCGCAACTTCGAGGGACGGATCAACCAGGACGTGAAGGCGAACTACCTCGCCAGCCCGCCGCTGGTGGTCGCCTACGCCCTGGCGGGGCGGATGGACATCGACCTGGCCACCGAGCCGCTCGGCGAGGGCACAGACGGCGAGCCGGTCTACCTGCGCGACATCTGGCCCGGCGCCGAGGAGATCAAGCGGGTGGTCGGCGACTCGGTGGCGGCGGAGATGTTCAAGCGCAACTACGCCGAGGTCTTCGCCGGCGACGCGACCTGGAACGCGGTCGAGGTGCCGGCGGGCGACCGCTACACCTGGCCCGACTCGACCTATGTGCGCCGGCCCAGCTTCTTCGAGCAGATGCCCGCCGACCCCCCCGGCGTGGAGCCGATCGCGGGCGCGCGGGCGCTGGCGGTGCTCGGCGACTCGATCACCACCGATCACATCTCTCCGGCGGGGGCGATCAAGCGCGACAGCCCCGCCGGCCGCTGGCTGGTGGAGAACGGCGTCGAGCCCGGAGACTTCAACTCCTACGGCTCACGTCGCGGCAACCACGAGGTGATGATTCGCGGGACCTTCGCGAACATCCGGCTTCGCAACCAGCTGGTCGAGCGCTCCGGCGGCCACACCCGCCACTTCCCGGATGGTGAGGAGACCACCGTCTACGACGCGGCGATGGCCTACGCGGAGGAAGGAGTGCCGCTGGTCGTGCTGGCCGGCAAGGAGTACGGCTCGGGCTCCTCGCGCGACTGGGCCGCCAAGGGCACCAAGCTGCTCGGGGTGAGGGCGGTGATCGCCGAGAGCTTCGAGCGCATCCACCGCTCGAACCTGATCGGCATGGGTGTGCTGCCGCTCCAGTTCGCCGAGGGCGAGAGCGTCGCCAGCCTCGGGCTGAGCGGTGGCGAGAGCTTCGACGTCGGCGATCTCGAAGACGGCAGGGCGAAGGTCGTCACCGTCACCGCTCGGGCCGACGACGGTTCCGAGAAGGCTTTCACCGCGACGGTGCGCCTCGACACCCCGAACGAGGTCACCTACCTCATGAACGGCGGTATCTTGCAAACCGTACTGCGCAAGCTGAGGGAATAGGCGCAGTGGGGCCGCGGGAGGCAGGGGGGTCCGCGCGACCCACACTGCACCTGCGCGTCGGTAGCCAGGGAGGGATGCCGACGCGGCCGTTCCCCTGGACGGGACTGCCCAGAAGAACAGTCAGCGATTAGCTATACCGCGTCCACCTCGCGCGGTCAAGCGATATCAACCGCTTCACGCGCCATCTGGCGCGCTTTTCGCCGTCCCGGGGTCCCGATGCTCCGGATCGGCGACACCCCAACCCTTGCGCTCGATCAGCTCTATGCCGATCACACTCCCGACCGGCCCCACCGGGGTGAGGGTGGCGGCGAGCAGGGTGTAGGGGGCCTCGCGTTTCACCGCGGTGACCCAGATCAGGATGCAGAGGGCGATGAAGCCGAGGCCGTGGGCCCATCCGAACACCATCGTCTCGGTATCGAAGCCGGGCAGCAGCCAGAACGCGATCAGCGCCGCGAAGATCCACAGCTCCACCCAGGAGACGCGCTTCACCCAGACGAACAACCGGCCCGGCACGGGCTTCTCGAAGGGACTCCTGGCCATGATTCAGGTACCGAGGGTGAGCGCGGTGAGGACTATCCGCTCCTGCTCGCGTACGTGGGCGCCCGAGTAGCCCTCACCCGTGCTCGCCCTGCCGGGTCGGCCGATGAAGGTGAGCTCGACGTCCTCGGGCAGCACCTCGGGCATCCGCCTCGACATCACCTTCCAAGCGCCCATGTTGCGCGGCTCCTCCTGGACCCAGGCGATCTCCTTCAGGTTCGGGTAGGAGCCGATCAGCTCGGCCAGCTGGTCCCTGGCGAACGGGTAGAGCATCTCCACCCTGGCGATCGCGACGTTCTCGGCCTCGGCTCGCCGCTCTGAGGCATCCATGTCGAAGTACACCTTGCCGGTGCAGAGGACCAGGCGCTCGACCTTCTCGCGGCGACCCTCCGCCGTGGGGTCGTCGAGGATGAAGTGGAATTTCCCGTCCGTCAGCTCCTCCAGGCTCGCCGCCGCCCCATCCAGCCGCAGCAGCCCCTTGGGGGTGAAGACGACCAGCGGCCGCGGCTTGCGGATCAGCGCCTGGCGGCGCAGCAGGTGGAAGTATTGGGAGGCAGTGGTCGGGTAGGCGATGCGGATGTTGCCCTCGGCGCCGAGGGCGAGGAAGCGCTCGATGCGGGCGCTGGAGTGCTCCGGGCCCGAGCCCTCGTACCCGTGCGGCAGCAGCAGGGTCAGCCGGCTGGTCTGTCCCCACTTCGCCTCGCCGGAGACGATGAAGCTGTCGATGATCACCTGGGCGGCGTTGGCGAAGTCGCCGAACTGGGCCTCCCAGAGGACCAGGGCGCTGGGGGTCGCCGCCGAGTAGCCGTACTCGAACCCGAGGCAGGCGGTCTCCGAGAGCGGGCTGTTGTAGAGCTCGAACGGGGCGGAGGCGTCCTCGAGGTTCTGCATCGGCGTGTACCGGAGGCCGGTGTTCTCGTCGTGGAGGACGAGATGGCGGTGCGAGAAGGTGCCGCGCTCGGTGTCCTGGCCGGTGAGGCGGATGTGCACCGCTTCGCCCAGCAGCGAGCCGAAGGCGAGGGCCTCGGCGTGGCCGAAGTCGATCCCGCCCTCTTCGATCGCCTCCAGGCGCTTGGCCAGGGGCCGGCGGAGCTTGCGGTGGACGTTGAAGCCCTCGGGGGTCTTCAGCAGGGCTTTATTGAGGTTGAGCAGGCGCTCGGCCGGGACGGCGGTGTCGACCGGAGGGCTGGCGGTACGGTCCAGCTCCCCGGTGCTGGTGGTCACCGTCGGGTCCTCGTACTCGCCGGACTCCATCTTCTCGCGCAGGTCCTTCAGCGCCGCCGACATCTCGACCTGGCGTTCCCCTCCCGCCTGCTCCACGTCCTCTTCGGAGACGACGCCCTCCTCGATCAGCTTCTTGGAGTAGATCTCCGAGACCGGCGGGTGGGACTTGATCGCCGCCGCCATCGTCGGCTGGGTGTAGGCCGGCTCGTCGGTCTCGTTGTGGCCGAAGCGGCGGTACCCGATCACGTCGATGACGATGTCGCGACCCCAGCGCTCGCGGTATCCCATCGCCAGGCGAATCGCCGCCGAGCAGGCCTCGACGTCGTCGGCGTTGACGTGGACGATCGGCACGTTGAACCCCTTGGCCATGTCGGCCGCGTAGGGGGTGGAGCGAGCCTCCTCCGGGTCGGTGGTGAAGCCGACCTGGTTGTTCTGCACGATGTGGACCGTGCCGCCGGTGCTGTAGCCCTTCAGCGATTGCAGGTTGAGCGTCTCGGCGACGACCCCCTGGGCCGGGAACGAGGCGTCGCCGTGCAGCAGCACCGGCACCGCGCGCCTGGGGTCGTGGTTCAGCTCGGCGCCCTCGAAGTCGGACTGCAGGAAGCGGGCGCCGCCGGTCACCACCGGGTTGACGAACTCGAGGTGGCTGGGATTGGGGTAGAGGCGGACCGAGATCTTCTCCCCCCTGGAGGTCTCGTAGACCCCCCTGTGGCCGTAGTGGTACTTGACGTCGCCGGTGCCACCGTGGGGGATCGCCGCCACGGCCTTGACGGCCTCGATTCGCTTCGAGCCCTCGAACTCGGCGAGGATCGACTCGACCGAGCGGCCGAGGTTGTGGGCGAGGACGCTGAGACGGCCGCGGTGCGCCATCCCGAAGACGACCTCCTCGGCCTCGCCGCGATGGGCGAGGGTGACGAGCTCGTCGAGCATCGGCACGACCACGTCGAGGCCCTCGATCGAGAACATCTTTTGCCCCAGGTAGGCCTTCTCGAGGAAGCGCTCGAACTGGAAGACGTCGATCAGGCGCTCCAGCAGGCGCCGTTTCTCGTCGTCGTCGAGCGGCTGGCGGTGGGCGCCGGTCTCGATCATCTCCCGCAGCCAGATCCGCTGCTGGTGGGAGGAAATGTGCTCGAACTGGTAGCCGATCGTGCCGCAGTAGGCGGTCCGCATCCGCGGCAGCGCCTCCAGGAGGGTCTCCCCGGGCACGCCGATCCGCAGGATCGAGGCGGGGATGCGGGACATCAGCTCCGGCGTCAGGTTGAGGTTCTCCGGCTGGATCGCAGGGTCGCCCTTCGGCGGCGAGCCGAGCGGGTCGAGGTGGGCGGCGAGGTGGCCGTGGGTCCGGTAGGCCTTGAGCAGCGAGGTCGCCGCCTGCACCGCCTGCAGCAGCTCCTCGTCGACCTCGCCGGCGGCAGCCGGTTCGGCGCCGGGAGCGGCGGTGGTGAGCGGGGGCGCCGAAGCTGAGGCGGGATGGGCGCTGGCGACGCCCGCGGGATCGATCCCGAGGTCCGCGGCGACGTCCTCGTAGAAGGAGTCCTCTCCCTGCAGAAGCTGCTCGACCCGTCGCAGGAAGGCGCCCGACTCGGCCCCCTGGATCACCCGGTGGTCGTAGGTGGAGGTCAGCGTCATCACTTTGGAGACGCCGACCTGGCGCAGCCTTTCCGGCGAGGCGTGCAGCCACTCGGGCGGGTAGGCGATCGCGCCGGTGGCGATGATCGCGCTCTGGCCCTGGAGCAGGCGCGGGACCGAGGCCATGGTGCCGATCCCGCCCGGGTTGGTGAGGGAGATGTTGGTGCCGAGGAAGTCGTCGGCGGTGAGCTTGTTCTCGCGGGTCTTCGCGATCAGCTCTTCGTAGTAGGTGTGGAAGGCGGCGAAGTCGAGGCCGTCGGAGCCCTTGATCGCGGGGACCATCAGGCTGTGGGAGCCATCCTTGCGCTCGACGTTGACGGCGATGCCGAGGTTGACGGCGCCGCCCTCGACCGCGAAGGGCTTGCCGTCGCGCTCCTCGAAGGTCCGCACCATCACCGGGAAGTCCCTGGTCGCGCGGACGATCGCCCAGGCGACGAGGTGGGTGAAGGAGACCTTGAGGCCGCGCTCCTTGAGCACGACGTTGATCGCCTTGCGCTTGGCGTCCAGGGTGTCCACCGCGATCGTCCGGAACGACGTCGCCGTCGGCACCGCCCGGCTCTCGTCCATCGCCTTCGCCAGCATCGCCGCCGGCCCCCGCAACTGCTTCGCCTCGCCAGCAGCTGCAGCGGGAGCCGCCGTGGCCCCGTTCCCGGCCGCCAGGACGTCCTCCTTGGTGACTCTCCCTCCCGGCCCCGACCCGCTCACCGAGCCAAGGTCGACGCCATTGGCCTCAGCTACCCGGCGCGCGACCGGCGTGGCACGAACGTCTTGGGAGTCGCCGGCTACCCCGGTACCCGCGCCGTTGCCGGTGTCCGGGCTCGACCCTGCTGAAGTTTGAGCGGTCTCTCCCGCGGGTGGCGTGGAGGAGGGCTCTTCGCCCGCAGCTTGCGAGGACGAAGAGTCCTCCTGCGCGACAGGACCCGCGGGCTGACCGCCCGATCCCTCAGCAGAATCCTCCCCGGGCTCCATCTCAGCCAACGGCGCCCCGACCGGCACCTCCTCGTCGACAGCCGCAACGAGTTTCGTGATCACGCCACTCGCCGGCGCCGGCACCTCGGCGTCCACCTTGTCGGTCGACACCTCGACCACGGTGTCACCCTCGTTGACGAAGTCACCGACCGCGACGTGCCACTCGAGAACGATGCCCTCGGTCACCGACTCGCCCATCTCGGGCATTGAGATCTGCACGGTGGCCGTCTCTGGCATTTCGGCCACCCAGTCTATGAAACCGCGCCTGTGAACAGCGCTGTCGAGATACTCTGAAAGCGATGAGCTATTTCGTCACCGGGGCAACGGGCTTCATCGGGCGGAACCTGGTCGAGCGGCTGCTGCAGCGCGAGGGCACGATCTACGCGCTGGTCCGGGCAGGCTCGCGCGGTCGCCTGGAGGAGCTGCGGACCGGCTGGGGAGCCGACGGCGCCCGCATCGTTCCGATTGCCGGCGACCTCGCCCAGCCCGGGCTCGGGGTCGACGAGGAGGACCTGGTCGCGATGCGTGGGGAGATCGACCACTTCTTCCACCTGGCGGCGATCTACGACATCACCGCCGACGCCGAATCGCAGGAGATCGCCAACGTCGAGGGGACCAGGCACGCGATCGAGCTCGCCGGCACGGTCGAGGCCGGCTGCTTCCACCAGGTCAGCTCGATCGCCGCCGCCGGGCTCTACCGCGGCGTCTGGCGCGAGGACATGTTCGACGAGGCGCAGCGGCTGGACAACAATCCCTACTTCCGCACCAAGCACGAGTCCGAGCGACTGGTCCGGGACGAATGCCAGCGCCCCTGGCGGGTCTACCGGCCGGGGATCGTCGTCGGCGACTCGCGGACCGGCGAGATCGACAAGATCGACGGGCCTTATTACTTCTTCAAGGCGCTGCAGCGCCTGCGGCGGGTGGCACCGGCCTGGCTGCCTACGGTCGGGATCGAAGGCGGCGAGATCAACATCGTCCCGGTCGACTTCGTCGCCGCGGCAATCGACCACATCGCCCACCAGCCGGGGCACGACGGCCGCGCCTTCCACCTCACCGACCCCAACCCGCGCTCCGCGGGCGAGGTGATCAACATTTTCGCCAAGGCCGCCGACGCGCCGCAGATGACGGTGCGGCTGGACCACGGCGTGACCGAGCCGGCCACCGGGGCGATCCGCTCGGCGCTGAAGCTCCTGCCGCCGGCCAAGCGGGTCGCGAAGGCCGCGCTCGGGCAGCTGGGCCTGCCCGCCTCGGTCCTCACCTACGTCGACTACCCGACCAGCTTCGACTCCAGTGGCGCGCAGGCGGCATTGGAGGGATCGGGGATCGAGGTGCCGCCGCTGGAGAGCTATGCCCCGCGGGTCTGGGACTACTGGGAGCGCAACCTCGACCCCGACCTGTTCAAGGACCGCTCGCTGGCCGGCGCGGTGCGGGGCAAGATCGTGCTGATCACCGGTGCCTCCTCGGGGATCGGCAAGGCGACCGCGGTGAAGGTCGCCGATGCCGGGGCAACCGTGTTGTTGGTCGCCCGCTCGGTAGAGAAGCTGGAGGAGACGAAAGAGGAGATCGCCTCGGCCGGTGGCGCCGCTCACATCCACCGCTGCGACCTCTCCGACATCGAGGACATCGAGCGGATGGCCGAGGAGGTGCTCGCCTACCACGGCCACGTCGACATCCTCGTCAACAACGCCGGCCGCTCGATCCGCCGCTCGGTAGCCCTTTCCTATGACCGTTTCCACGACTACGAGCGGACGATCCAGCTCAACTACCTCGGCGCCCTACGGCTGATCCTGGCGCTGCTGCCGACGATGCGGGCGCGCAAGTCGGGCCACATCATCAACATCAGCTCGATCGGGACGCAGACGAACCCGCCGCGCTTCTCCGCCTACGTCGCCTCGAAGGCGGCACTCGATGCCTTCAGCCGCGTGATCGCCTCCGAGGTGGTCGACGACAAGGTCCACCTCACCACGATCAACATGCCGCTGGTGCGGACGCCGATGATCGCGCCGACGCGGATGTACGACATGTTCCCGGCGATCACGCCCGAGGAGGCCGCGGAGATGATCGCCAAGGCGATGGTCAACCGGCCGAAGAAGGTGGCGACCCGCCTCGGCAACTTCGGCGAGCTGCTCTACGCCGTCGCGCCGAAGGCGAGCGACAACATCCTCAACACCGCCTACAAGCTGTTCCCGGATTCGCAGGCGGCCAAGGGGAAGGGCGAGGAGGCGGCCGACAAAGCGCCATCTACCGAGGCCGTCGCTTTCGCGCACTTGATGAAAGGCGTCCACTGGTAAGGCGGCTGAAGCACTGGGGGTGGGGGTATGAGGACCAGGCTCCCAGTGGGACGCAGCTGCGGGAGGCCGCGGAAGGGTTGCGGGCGCGGTTCGGGTTTGGGGGCGAGGTCGAGAAGCCGGTGCCGCTGGAGGAGGTGGAGCTGCGGAAGCCTCGGTTGAAGCGGCCCGGCGGGTTCGGGGACCTCTTCTCGGACGGTGACTACGAGCGTGTGTCACATGCGCTGGGGAAGGCCTACCGGGACGTCGTGCGCGGGTTCCGGGGGGAGTTCGAGAACCCACCCGACCTCGTCGCCTTCCCCAAGGACGAGTCCGAGATCGAGACCGTGCTGAGCTGGGCCGAGGCCGAGGGCGCCGCGGTGGTCCCCTTCGGCGGCGGGACCAGCGTCGTCGGCGGGGTCGAGCCGCGGCTCGGCGAGCGGCCGGTGGTGACGATGGACCTGCGGCGTCTCGACCGGGTGCTCGAGGTTGACCCCGAGTCCCTGGCGGCGCGAATCCAGGCAGGCGCTACCGGACCGCGGCTGGAGGAGCAGCTGCGCGAGCACGGCCTGACCATGCGCCACTTCCCTCAGTCCTTCGAGTACTCGACCCTCGGCGGCTGGATCGCCACCCGCGCCGGTGGGCACTTCGCCACGCTGGAGACCCACGTTGACGACCTGGTCGAGTCGATGCGGGCGATCACCCCGCGCGGCACCTGGGAGAGCCGGCGGCTGCCGGGGTCCGGCGCCGGCCCGTCCCCGGACCGCCTCCTGATCGGCTCGGAGGGGATTCTCGGCGTGGTCGCCGAGGCCTGGGTGAGGGTGCGCCCGCGGCCCGAGTTCAAGGCGTCCACCGGGGTCGAGTTCACGGACTTCGCCCGCGCCGCCGGCGCGGTTCGGGAGATCGCCCAGTCCGGCCTGCACCCGTCCAACTGCCGCCTCCTCGACGCCTCCGAGGCGGAACTGACCGGCGCCGGGAGCGGCGAGGCGAACCTGCTGATCCTCGGTTTCGAGTCCGCTCACCACCCGGTGGACGCGGCGATGGAGACGGCGGTGGAGATCGCCGAGTCCCACGGCGGCACCGCCAACACGCTGCCGGCGGGCCGAAAAGTGGAGCCCGCCTCGACCGATCGGCCCACCGACGGCAGGGGAGAGGGAGCCGTCGGCGCGTGGCGCTCGGCGTTTCTGCTGGCGCCCTACCTGCGCGACACCTTCGTCGCCTGCGGGGTCCTCTCGGAGACGTTCGAGACCGCGATCACCTGGGACCGCTTCGAGGACTTCCACGCCACGGTCATGGAGACGGCGCGCCGGGCGGTGGCAGAGGCCAGCGGAGTCGCCGGCGACGGTCCCGGCTCGCCCCGCGTCAGCTGCCGCTTCACCCACGTCTATCCCGACGGTGCGGCCCCCTACTTCACCGTCCTCGCCCCGGCTGTCCGCGGCGGCGAGGTCGAGCAATGGGACGAGATCAAGGCGGCGGTCTCCGACGCCCTGATCGACGCCGGTGGCACGATCACCCACCACCACGCCGTCGGTCGCGATCACCGTCCCTGGTATGACCGCCAGCGCCCCGCCCCCTTCGCCGCGGCTTTGCGCGCCGCCAAGGCCGAGCTCGACCCCTCCGGCATCCTCAACCCAGGCGTGCTGATCGACCCGGCCTGAGGGTACGGGGCGCTTTCCTCTCGCTATGCGAGACAAAAGCGCCCGCCCCGCCCAGGAGGGCAATCGCGAGGAAGGATGACAGCGGCCGGCGCTACCCTGTCGCGACCGATTCTTCGCGGCGGGCCGCGCTTCTGAGCCGGCCGCCGGCCACCAGAATGGAAACGATCACCTCCGAACAACCGACCGTGCCGGCCGAGGCCGGGCAGCCCGCGGCCAAGGGGCCGGTGACGCCCCGGCGCTCTCCGCTGCGGGCCGCGATCAAGACCGGGCGGCCGCACGAATGGATCAAGAACGTCCTCGTCTTCGCCGGGCTGCTGTTCTCGGGCAAGCTCGGGCAATCCCACGCGGTGATGGAGGCGGTGATCACCTTCGTCTCCTTCTGCCTGATCTCCAGCGCCGGCTACTTCGTCAACGACCTGATCGACGTCGAGTTGGACCGAAAGCACCCGAAGAAGCGCCTCCGGCCGCTGGCCGCGGGCGAGCTCTCCGAGCGGGCGGCGAAGGCGATTGCCCCGGCCCTGGCGGTCGCCGCGATCGCGCTCGCCTTCGGCGCGGTCAACTGGGAGGTCGGCCTGATGGTGGTCGGCTACGGCACCGCCCAGGTCGCCTACAGCCTCGGCCTCAAGCAGATCGTGATCGTCGACGTGATGACCCTGGTTGGCCTCTTCATCCTCAGGGTCGCCGCCGGCGCCAGCGCCGTCGATGCCCACGCCTCGGAGTGGCTGATCCTCTGCACCGGCATGGGCGCCGCCTTCCTCGGCTTCACCAAGCGCCGCCAGGAGGCGGTCTCAGAGCTGCACACCGGCACCGCCACCCGGCCGGTCCTCGAGCACTACTCGCTGCCGTTCCTCGACCAGATGGTCTCCCTGGTCACCACCGGAACCGTGATCAGCTACGCGATCTACACCGTCAACTCGCCCCTGATCGGCAGCCAGATGATGCTCACCATCCCGCCGGTCGTCTACATGATCTTCCGCTACCTGTACCTGATCTATGACCGCTCCGACGACCGCTCCACCGCCGCGATCGTCTCCGAGGACAAGGGCATGATCGCCGCCGGCGCCTGCTTCGTCCTGATCGCCTTCCTGCTGCTCTACGTCTTCAACTAGACGGCTCAGCCGGCTATCCCATTTCAATCTCGGGTGGGGCTTCCATCAGGTAGAAGCGGGCGCGGCCGAGCTCCTCGCCGTTGACCTGGACGACGGCCGCGTGGGGGCCGGGTGCGGTGAAGGCGGCGGTCGCGGCGATCGACATCACCAGGCGCTGCTCCTGGCCCTGGGGCATGCCAGGAGGGCGGCCGGTCTCGAAGTTGGCGGTCAGCCCCTCGCCGAGTTCGATCCCGTCGGGGTCCTGGATCGTCACCGCCAGCTCGTGCGGGTCGTTGGTCTCGTGCCAGGCGATGTCGATGCCGAGGCCAATGTGGAAGGACCACTCGGCAGGCAGCTCCGGCAGGCGCAGGACGTTCCAGCCGCCTCCGGTCAGGTACAGCTTTCCGTTGACGGCCTCGCTGTGGTCGCAGAGGAGGAGGAAGCCGATGTTCATGTCGCCTCGGGGTAGGGGACGACGTCGAGGTCGGAGCGCAGCTCGACCTTGCCGCCGCGGGTGAACTGCAGGTCGATCGTCTCGTTCTTGCGGTAAGTGCCCCAGAGGCCGAGGTACATCGCCAGCCAGCGGCCGGTCCCGACCTTCTCCTTGACGATCGGGCGGCCGAAGACGATCTCCCCGGCTTCGATCGAGTAGTCGGCGCCGAGGCTCTGCTCGATGCCGTTGACGAAGACGGTGAACGGCGGTTCGGCGCCTGCCGGCAGCTTCACCCGCTCGCCGGCGGCGTAGCTGCCCTTGGGGATCTCGGTGCTCGCGTCGCTGCTCATCCGGCCTCAAGAGTCTCGCGCACCGCGTCGAACGGCGTCTCGTGGTGGCTCGGGTCGAGCTCCCTCCGCCCGGTCCCGCCACGGAACGGCACGAACGTCCCGTCCCCGCGCACGTCGACCCCCGCCACCGGCTTTCGCAACAGTCCCCGCCCCGACAGCTGCAGCCGCGCCCGCACCTGGTCCTCCGGCCCAAACGTCCTCAGCGAGTTGACCGTCCGCGCCGGCCCCTGCGCCCGGATCCCCATAGCCCGCTCCCGCATCGCTTCGACCGCTTCGGCGAGATCGTCGAAGCCGACGCTCTCGACCTCGGACCCGTTTCGGATAGTGAGCTTCCACTTCGGGCGAGCCACAAGCTCAGCGTAAGCGATGCGTTAGAGGTCCGGACGCCCCTCCCCGGAGGCTCCCGGACAGACCTACCGAATCGAGGCTACGGCCCTGCTGCGCAACGGCCTCAGGGGAGGGGCGTCCGGACCTCTACCCCTTTGCTCCACGCCTGCTGCGCAACGGCCTCCGGGGGAGGGGCACCGGGCCTCTAAGCACCCCTACGAATCCTCTTTGGCCTGCGCGCCGGCGGCCCAATGATTTTCTCTGGTCCCTGCCTGTCCGCCACTGGGACGTAGTCGAGCTCCCGCGCGCCGGTGTAGATCTGGCGCGGCCGGGCGATCTTCTGCTCGGCGTCTTCCTGCAGCTCCATCCACTGCGCTACCCAGCCGGCGGTGCGGGGGATGGCGAAGATCACCGTGAACATGTCGGTGGGGATCTCCATCGCCTCGTAGATGATCCCGGAGTAGAAGTCGACGTTCGGGTAGAGCTTGCGGGAGGTGAAGTACTCGTCGTCGAGCGCCCGTTTCTCCAGCTCGCGCGCGATCTCCACCAGCGGGTTGTACTCGGTGGCCTCGAACACCTCCTCCATGTGCTGCTGGATGATCCGTGCCCGCGGGTCGTAGTTCTTGTACACGCGGTGGCCGAAGCCCATCAGTTTCTCCTCGCGCTGCTTCACCCCCTCGAGGAAGCCGGGGATGTTGTCCACCGACTCGATCCGGCGCAGCATCCGCAACACCGCCTCGTTCGCGCCGCCGTGCAGCGGCCCGTAGAGCGCGGCGACGCCGGCGGCCACGGCCGAGTAGGGGTTGACCCCGGAGGAGCCGACGCCGCGGACGGCGTTGGTCGAGCAGTTCTGTTCGTGGTCGGCGTGGAGGATGAAGAGGACGTCGAGGGCCCTGGTCAGCCGTGGGTCGGGCTCGTAGTGCATCTCCGTCTTCTTGAACATCATCGAGAGGAAGTTCTCGGCGAAGTTGAGGGCGTTGTCGGGGTAGACGTAGGGCAGTCCCATGTTGTGCCGGTAGGAGAAGGCGGCCAGGGTCGGAACCTTGGCGATCAGGCGGACCGCGGCCATGTAGCGCTCTTCGGGGTCGTCGATCTGCTTCGCGTCCGGATAGAAGGTCGAGAGGGCGCCCACTCCGGCCAGCAGCATCCCCATCGGGTGGGCGTCGTAGCGGAAGCCCTGGAAGAACTGCTTCAGGTCCTCGTGGACGAAGGTGTGGTGGGTGATGTCGTAGACCCAGCGGTCGAGCTGGGGCTGGGTCGGCAGCTCGCCGAAGATCAGCAGGTAGGCGACCTCGAGGAAGTTGGAGCGCTCGCAGAGCTGCTCGATCGAGTAGCCGCGGTGTTCGAGGATGCCGGCGGCGCCGTCGATGTAGGTGACGGAGGAGCGGCAGGACGCGGTATTGGTGAACGCCGGGTCATAGGACATCAGGCCGAAGTCGTCCTCGGAGACCTTGATCTGGCGCAGGTCCATGCCGCGCACGGTGCCGTCGGCGATCGGCAGCTCGTAGGTCTGGCCGGTGCGGTTGTCGGTGACGGTCAGCGACTCCGACTCGGCGAGGCCGGTGGCGCCCGGCGCGGTCGCATCGTTGCTCTGCTGCTCGGTAGCCACTCGCCCTCCTTTATGCCGCTCGTCTTTTCGGCAGAAGTATCGCACCTCGATTCCCCCGGCCCGTTGCGGAGGTGGGAACGGGAGCGGCTATTCGGAAACGGCGTCGAGACCCTCGAACTGGGTCATCCCGCGCAGCATCTCGAAGCGCTCGTCGATCTCCTCGCGGCTGAGCCGGGAGACGCGCTCGGTGCCGAACTCCTCGACGTTGAAGGAGGCGAGGACGGTGCCATACCCCATCGCCCGCCGCAGGTCCGCCTCGCCTAGCTCGCCGTCGAGGCCGTCGAGGTAGCCGAAGAAGCCGCCGGCGAAGCTGTCGCCGGCGCCGGTCGGGTCCCGCACGTCCTCCAGCGGGAACCCCGGCAGGGCGAAGAAGCCCTCCTCGGTGAACAGCGCCGCCCCGTACTCGCCCTGCTTGGCGACCACCGCCCGCGGTCCCAGGTCCATCACCGCGCCGGCGGCGCGGGCCAGGTTCGACTCGCCGGTCAGCATGCGGATCTCGGCGTCGTTGACGACCAGGCAGTCGACCTCGGCGATCGCCGCCCGCAGCGAGTCCTGGGCGGTTTCGATCCAGAGGTTCATCGAGTCGAGGCCGCTGAAGCTGGCCTCGCACTGGGCCCGGACCTGGCGCTGCAGGTCGGGCTGGATGTTGGCGAGGAAGAGGGTATCGGCCTGCCGCGAGCGCTCCGAGAGCTTCGGCTCGAACTCGGCGAAGACGCCGAGCTGGGTGTCCTCCGTGTGGGCGACGTTGAGGTCGTACTCGTAGCGCCCCCGCCAGAAGAAGGACCGGCCGCCCTCGATGCGCTCGATGTCCTCGGTGAGGATCCCGCGGTTTTCGAGGACCTCGAACTGCTCGGTGCCGAAATCGTCGCCGACCGGGCCCACTGGCCGCACCTCGGTGAAGAAGCTCGCCGCCAGGGAGAAGTGCACGGCGGCACCTCCGAGCATCCGGTCGCGCTCCCCGAACGGGGTCTTGACGGCGTCGAAGGCGATCGATCCGACCACGGTGAGCGACATGCGGACGGCAGCCTAGCGGCTGCCCTGCGAGACTCAGCGCTTCATGAAGTCGATCCAAATCAAGGAGTTCGGCGGCCCGGAGGTGCTCGAGCACGTCGAGCTCGACGATCCGACCCCGGGCGAGGGCGAGGTCCTGGTCGAGGTGGCGCGCAGCGGCATCAACTTCGCCGACACCCACGCCACCCGCAACGACTACCTCGCGGAGCAGGCGCTGCCGCTGACCCCGGGGGCGGAGATAAGCGGCCGCACGAGCGATGGGCGCAGGGTCGTGGCACTGCTCGGCAACGGCGGCTACGCCCAGAAGGTCGCCGTCCCCGAGGGCCTCCTGATCCCCCTGCCCGACGAGGTCGACGACGACCAGGCGGCCGGCGTGCTGCTGCAGGGGCTGACCGCGATGGCGCTGGTGAAGAGCTGCGCGCGGATCGAGGCGGGGGAGACGATCGTGATCGAGGCCGCGGCCGGCGGTACCGGCACGATCGCCGTCCAGCTCGCCAAACGGGCGGGGGCGAAGGTGATCGGCCTCGCCTCCAGCGAGGAGAAGCGGTCCCTGGTCGAAGGCCTGGGCGCGGACGCCTGCGTCGACTCCCGCGCCGAGGACCTCGGCGCGGCGATCCGCGAGGCCAACGGCGGGGACCGCGTCGACGCGGTCCTCCACATGAGCGGCGGCGACGCCTTCGACGCCGAGCTGGGCGTGCTGGCGCCGCTGGGGCGGATGGTCGTCTTCGGGATCGCCTCCCGCGAGCAGCGCGACGTCTCCACCGCCTCCCTGCTGCGCGGCTCCAAGGCGGTGATCGGCTTCTGGCTGGTGCACCTGCTGGCACGCCGCGAGCTTGCGGCGCCGATGATCGGGGAGCTGCTCGGCGAGGTCGCCGCCGGCGACCTCGAGGTCACGATCGGCGACGTCTACCCGCTCTCGGAAGCCGCCCGCGCCCACGAAGACCTGATCGCCCGCCGCAGCACCGGCAAGCTCCTCCTGGACCCCTCGCTTTGACCGCCTTCAAAGACCTCGGCCTCTCGCCTCCGATCCAGCAGGCCATCGACGAGCTCGGCTTCGAGGACCCGACGCCGATCCAGGAGCAGGCGATCCCGGAGCTGCTCGCCGGCCACGACGTGATCGGCCAGGCCCAGACCGGCACCGGCAAGACCGCCGCCTTCGGGCTGCCGCTGCTGCAGTACCTCGACCCGGACAACGACGAGGTCCAGGCGGTCGTCCTGACCCCGACCCGGGAGCTCTGCATCCAGGTGACGCAGGCTCTGCGCGCCTACGCCGAGCACCTGGACATCGAGATCGTCGCTGTCTTCGGCGGCGCCCCGATCCGCTCGCAGCAGTCTCAGCTGCGCTCCGGGGCCCACGTCGTCGTCGCCACGGTCGGCCGGATGATGGACCTGATGTCGCGGCGCTCGCTGGTCCTCACCGCGGCCCGCTACGTCGTCCTCGACGAGGCCGACGAGATGCTCGACCTCGGCTTCATCGAGGACGTCGAGAAGATCCTGCGGATGTGCCCGAGCGGGCGCCAGACCGCGCTCTTCTCGGCGACGATGCCGCCGCCGATCCAGAAGCTCGCCGAGGGCCACATGTACGACCCGACGACGATCAGGATCACGCCGAAGAAACTCACCGTCGACGCAATCGCCCAGGCCTTCGTCGAGGTGCCGGCCAAAGAGAAGGCGGCGCGCCTGGTCGAGCTGCTGAAGACCGAAGAACCCGAGCAGGCGATCATCTTCACCCGGACCAAGATCGGCGCCTCGAAGCTGGAGAAGACCCTGAAGGACAAAGGGCTCGACGTGAAGGCGCTGCACGGCGACCTCAGCCAGGGCGTCCGCGACGGCGTGATGATCGCCTTCAAGGACCACCGCGTGAGGCTGCTGGTGGCCACCGACATCGCCGCCAGGGGGCTCGACATCGAGCACGTCACCCACGTCATCAACTTCGACGTGCCCAACTCCTCCGAGGTCTACGTCCACCGGATCGGCCGCACCGGCCGGGTCGGCCGCACCGGCCGCGCGATCACCTTCGTCACCCCCGCCCAGCGCGAGGAGATCGGCCGGATCGAGCGCGACGTGAAAACCTCGATCGGCGAGTGGGAGAGCCCGGAGGAGCGGCTCGAGCACGCGCCGCGCCCGCGGCGCCGGGAGCGGCGCCCCCGCGAGGCCGCCGGCAACGGCGCCCCCGCGGCGAGCCCGAGTCAGGATGGCGAGGGGAAGAGCGACCGGGTGAAGCTGTTCGTCAACCGCGGCGAGAACAGCGGCATCGCCGAGGAGGATCTCCGCTGGGCGCTGCGCGAGGGCGCGGTGCTCCCCGACGAGGCGGTCCACGACGTCCGCGTCCTGCACCGCTTCTCCTTCGTCGAGGTCGACCCCGACCAGGCCGAGCGCACGGTCGAGTTCCTCGACGGGACCAAGCTGAAAGGCAAGGAGATCCGGCTGGAGATCGCCAAGAGCTAGAGGCTCTAGTCGGTCAGCGCGGCGATCCTTCCCAGCAGGTCGTCGAAGTCGATCGGCTTGTCGATGTAGCCGGCGATCTCCAGGTCGGTCGGGGCGTCGGCGTCGCCCTGGTTCTGGTGGGCGCTGACGATCAGCACCGGCGTCTCGATTCCCTCCGCGCGCAGCTCCCGTAGCGCGTCGATGCCCGACTTGCGCGGCATCATCGCGTCCAGCAGCAACACGTCTGGCCGCCGCGCCGGATCGCGCATCAGCTCGATCACCTCCTGGCCGTCGGCGGCGGTCTGCGCCTCGTGCCCGGCCAGCTCGAGGCGGGTCCGCATCAGCAGCAGGATCGTCTCGGAGTCGTCGGCGACGAGGACGGTGGCCATCAGCTTCGCTCCGCCCGCGCCGGGCCCGGCGGAACCTGGGTGGGAGCAGGCGCCCCGAGGGCGGGAAGGCGAAAGCTGAAGGTCGAGCCCTGGCCGACCGCCGAGCGCGCCGTGATCGTGCCTCCGTGCAGCTCGACCAGGGATTTCGAGATCGCCAGGCCGAGGCCGGTGCCGCCGACGCGCTGGGTGAGGCCGGCGTCGCCGCGGGTGAAGCGCTCGAAGACGTGTTCGAGCTGGTCCGGCGGGATGCCCGGTCCGTCGTCGCTCACCGAGATCTCGACCTCGCCGTTGACGGCGCGCGCCTCGACCGCGATCGAGGCGCCCTCGGGCGAGTACTCGTGCGCGTTGGTGAGCAGGTTGAGGAGCACCTGCCGGATCCGGTCGGCCTCGACGTTGACCTGGGGCAGGCCCGGTGCGACACGGGCGCTCAGGGTCTGGCGGCGTTTCTCGGTCTGGCCGCGCATCGTCCGCACAACGTCATCGACCAGTGTCGAGACCTCGGTCGCCTGCGGCCGGATCGTCAGCCGCCCGGCGTCTGAGCGGGCGAGGTCGAGCAGGTCGTTGAGCAGGCGGACCAGGTGGCGGCAGTTGTCGAGGATCACCTCGACGGTCTCCACCTGCTTGGTGGTGAGGGAGTTGCGCTCCATCATCAGCAGCTCGGCGAAGCCGAGCACCGAGGTCAGCGGGCTGCGCAGCTCGTGGGAGGCGGTGAGCACGAACTCGTCTTTGAGGCGGTCGAGCTGGTCGCGCTGGCTCGCTTCGCGCTCCAGCTCGTCGGCCATCTCGTTGAAGGCCGCACCGAGCGCGGCCGTCTCGGCGAGACCGCCGACCTGGACCCGGGCGGTGCGATCGCCGGCGGCGAGCCTGCCGGAGGCCTCGACCAGCTCCTCCAGCGGGCGCCGCATCGAGGAGATCAGGCCGCTGAACAGGAGCAGGGCGCCGGTCAGCCCGGCGATCAGTCCGGCCGCGACCAGCAGCGCGGTGTCGCGGGTGTCGGAGGAGATCTTGTCGCGGAGCTCGGCGCGGCGCCGAGCTTGTGCGGCGACCGTGGTCCGCGCGGCCCGCGGGTGCTGCCCCTGCGCGACCTCGACCCTGGCCGCCATCTCCACCTGGTAGGAGCGGGCGATCGCGTCCTCGAAGTCCTGGCGCTGCGCGATGAAGCGGGCGACGCCGATCACCGCCATCGCGGTCAGCACCGCGAACCCGATTGCGAAGCCGATCCTCAACCTGTTGGCCATCGAGGGGCTCAGCCGTCGGGATCGGGAATAAGCTTGCGAGGCTATGGGCGACGAGGCTACAGGCCAGGCCGACGGCGCCGCGACGGCTCCAGAGGGGATCGAGGCCGCGGCCGTCGAAGCGTGGTTCGCGGAGAACGCTCCGGGCACGGTCGGGCCGCTGGAGTTCGAGCGGATCGCCGGCGGTCACTCGAACCTGACCTACCGGGTCGAGGACCGCGCCGGCAACCGCTGGGCGCTGCGCCGCCCGCCGCTCGGCAAGCGCCTCGGCTCCGCCCACGACATGGGCCGCGAGCACAAGGTCGTCTCGGCGCTCGGCCCGACCGAGGTGCCGGTGGCGCCGGTGGTCGGGCTCTGCGAGGAGGAGAGCGTCAACGGGGCGCCCTTCTACGTGATGGAGTTCGTCGAGGGACCTATCCTGCGCGGGCTTGCCGAGGCGGAGGTCTTTCCCGACGAGGGCGACCGGCGGGCGATCGGCGAGCGCGTCGCCGACACCCTGGTCGCGATCCACGCCGTCGACCCCGATGCGGTCGGCCTCGGCGACCTCGGGCGCAAGGAGGACTACGTTTCCCGCCAGCTGCGCCGCTGGCAGGGCCAGTGGGAGAAGTCGAAGACGCGCGAGCTGCCGGCGATCGATCGCGTCCACGAGCGGCTCGCCGCCCGCATCCCCGACCAGGGACCGGCGACGATCGTGCACGGCGACTACCGCCTCGACAACATGATCCTCACTCCGGCCGGCGAGGTGGCCGCGGTGGTCGACTGGGAGCTCTGCACCCTCGGCGACCCGCTCGCCGACGTCGGCCTGCTGATGTGTTATTGGCCGAAGCCCGGCGAGGAATTCCGCTCGCTCGGCCAGCCCGCCAACCTGGCCCCGGGCTTCCCGATGCGGGAGGAGCTGGCGGCCCGTTACGCGGAGCGCTCCGGTCGCGACCTCTCCCAGCTCGACTTCTACGTCGCCCTCGGCTACTGGAAGCTGGCGATCATCCTCGAGGGCGTCTACGCCCGCTACGCGGCCGGGGGCTACGGCAAGGTAGACGCCGGTTTCGAAACCTTCGCAAAGCTGGTCGAACGGCTGGCGGAGACGGCCGAGGAAGCCGAGCAGCGCGGCTGAGCGTTACTTAGGCGCTTTTTCGAAGGCGCTCTTGAATTCCTGGCACTGCTGGTCGGTAAGCCCCTTCGGGCATTCCCCGTTCGCGAGCGAGCCTTCCCCGCTGAACCCTTCGGCGAGTTCGTTGCATGCCTGCTGGCTCAGAGAAGAAGGGCACGGCGTCTGACCGGTTGACGGTTCCGTGCTGGGCGCTTCGGCAGTTTCGGTGTCGCGCTGCTTCTTCGGCGAAGCGGTCTGCTTGCCGGCGTCCTCGCCGGCCTTGCTCGGAGCCGAGTCGTCCTGGCCCTTCCCGCCGGTCTTCTTCGCCCCGCCGGACTGCTGGTCGCCTCCCGACTTCCGATCGTCTCCGGAACCCTGCGCCGTGGTCTTCCCGCCCTGGCCTCCCGAGTTCGCCGGTTGCTGAGTGGTCTTGGCCGGGCCCGATTCCGACTGGTCTCCGTCATCGCCGCCGCAGGCGGACAGGGCGGCCCCGGCCAAAAGCACGGCGAGGACGATTCCCAGGAGCGTTTGGATCTGTCGCAATCTCATTGCTTAGTCGAATACTTTCATTTCGTGGGGTCCGATGTCATCCGGCCACGAAAGGGCTCTCAGATTCGCCTAATTTGCGGGGTCAAATATTCATATATCCGGCTAATTCTTTGAACTTTCTCCCGTCTCATCCGTAGTCGCGTAAGTTCTCCTTTGGTACCCACCGTTTCGGGAGGGGTGCTGCCCGGTCCACCACTGAACCTCGAGCACAAGGAGAACGCGTGAAGCAACTACGCACGAGACTTACTTACGCGAACGTGATGTCCTCGCTGGCCGTCTTCCTCGTCCTGGGAGGCGCCACCGCCTTCGCGGCGACCAAGATCGGGGCCAACGAACTGAAGGCCAACTCGATCCTCACCGGCAAGATCAAAAAAGAAGCCGTCACGGCCGGCAAGATCAAGAACGGCGCCATAACGACCCCGAAGCTCGCCAACGAGGCGGTAACCGGCGAGAAGGCTAACGAGGGGACGTTCGGCCAGGTGCCCAGTGCCGCCAGCGCCACCAGCGCTGCGAACGCCACGACGGCCGACGGCCCCATTGCCTTTGCTCACGTGAGCGCCGGCGGAGCCTTGCTCGACGGACGTGGCGTCAGCGTTTCGCCGGGTGGCGCGACCTACTACTGCTTCTCAGGCCTGTCGTTTGTCCCACGCGGCATTCAGGCGACGGCGGACTACTGGAACGGCAGCCCGCAGTTCAACACGATGGTCCAGGCTGGCCTCGCGAGCTCCGGTGGTCTGGGAGGTACCGGCTGTCCGGCCGGGACGCAGGCATTCGTCCACGGGGTCCAGGCCGACAACGACGTTCCAACGGTTGCTGCCTTCTACGCCGTCTTCTTCAAATAGGGAGAGGCATTCGTTGACGGGAACGGAAAGGGCCAGGGCGGGGCGAAAGTCGCGCCCTGGCTCATCCCGGCTCGCCGGCCTGCTCGTGGCCGGCGCGTTGCTTCTCCCGCTCGCCGGTTGCGGGGGAGACGAGGAGAAGTCTTCGAAGACTCCGGCGGCAGCTGCGCCTTCGGCTCAGAACGGCTCTAAAAAGAAACCTTCAGCTCAGCACCGCTCCAACGACTCATCGAATGCGGGGACGGCCCCGCGTCCGACGCGCCAACCGGGCTCGGCGGCCCACGCGGAGAGCTCAGGCAATCTCCCAGAAGGCTCGCCGCAGGTTCAAAAATCCAGCCGCCCCCGCCAGGAACCTTCGACGCATAGCAAGGGGAACAGCGAGGCCTCGAAGCAGGAGAGTCAGCCAAGAGGTGCGCGGGAGACCGCTGGCAACTCGGCGCAACAGACCGAGAGCGAGCTGTCGAAGGAATCGCCAGGCCAAAGTCAGGCCCAGGCCACGGGCTCGACCGAGGCCGAACAGGCTGCGCAGTAGGCAAGCCGCCGGCCGACGGCTGAACTCAACCGCCTGCGGCTGCGTATCAGCAAAGGACGACCCTTTGAAGAAGGAGCCTCCTTGCAGTCGATCCGCAGTCGCCTCAGCTACGCGAACGTTGTCTCGACGCTCGCCCTGTTCCTCGTTCTCGGCGGCGCCACCGCGATCGCCGCAACGGAGCTGGGGCCGAACTCGGTTGGCACGGTCAATCTCAAGCCGCAGGCGGTCACCGGGGTGAAGATCAAACCTGGGGCGGTGATCGCGAGCAGGCTCGCCGACGGGAACGTGACGACGGCCAAGCTTGCCGAGGGGAACGTGACGACGGGCAAGGTTGCCAATGGCGCGGTGACCACCGACAAGATCGCCGCCGGGGCGGTGACCTCGGACCGGATCGCCGAGGGCGCGGTCGGCAACGGCAAGATCGGCAACGGCGCCGTGACCGCGGACAAGCTTTCCGGGGGCTTCCCCTTCGCGCGGGTCGTGGAGCGGATCCGGGGGACGGCCACGGTCAACTTCCCTGCGGCCAAACAGGCCGCGGTCGTCTATCCGCTCGACAATCCGACCTTCACGCAACCTGCCGGCGAGACCCATCTTTATGTCGCCGCGGTCCAGCTCAAGGCCCCAGGCAACTGTCCCGTCCCCCGGGCTACGATCGAACTGCTCATGGATGGCACGGGGGGGTTCGTGAACAGCGTTGGGACCGCTCAGGCCGAAGGTGTGGAACTGCAGACCTTCACCGCTCAGTTTTCCCCAGACGAGCGCGGAATGACGACCGCCGCTCCGACTTCTCCGACCGAGCACACGTTTTCGGTCCGGCTGTTCAACGCGACCTGCACCGGCACCATCGGCACCGGCGGCGGAATCCAGGCGACCGGCGCGCAGATCGACGTGATCGGGATCCGGTAGTTCGCGCGTCAGGCGAGCGGGTTGTACCAACGAAGGCCCGGGAAACGAGCGAAGTCGGTGTCTGCTGAGCACAGCTCGCCGCCATGCTCGATCGCCAGCGCCGCCAGATGGGCATCGGTGGTCAAAAGAGGAGGAGGTTGAGGTCGACAAGGGTTTTCACTTGCGCAATGCGAGCTTGCGCAGAGTCTCCGCGTCCTCCATCTCGCCCGCGATCCGCAGAGCCCGATCGAGGTCGATTCCCGGCTTGGCCCCCAGGGGTCTCGCTAGCACTCGGTAGGGCTTCGGAGCCTCCGCGGTGCGAAGACCCACGCGCACACTCCTGTTCAGGGCCTCATTGAAAGAGATTCCCCGCTCGCTCGCAACCCGCTTCAGCTTTGCGGCGATGTCTGAGTCCAGGGTGACGGTGGTTCTCATTCTTCAGACCATCCGCGTGGCGTGGCGCGGCTCCAGCTCTCCGGCCGCCGCCGCCTCGTCGCGCTTCGCCCAGCGGTTCAGCTCGCGGCGGGCGAGGACCATCTTGTGGACCTCGTCTGGGCCGTCCGCCAGCCGCAGCATGCGGCTGAAGCGCCACAGCGCCGCCAGCGGCGTGTCGTCGGTCATCCCCAGCGAGCCGTGGACCTGGATCGCCCGGTCGAGCACGTTCATGACGATGTTGGCGGCGACGACCTTGATCGCCGAGATCGCCTGGCGGGCGGCGCGCTTGCCCTCGGTGTCCATCTTCCAGGCCGCGTACAGGGTGAGCAGGCGAGCCTGGTCGATCTCCATCCGCGATTGCGCGACGGCCTCCTGGACGAACTGCTTGTCGGCCAGCGGCCCGCCAAAGGCGACCCGGCCGTTGGCCCGCCGGCACATCATCTCCAGCGCCCGCTCGGCCGTCCCGATCGCCCTCATGCAGTGGTGGATGCGCCCCGGCCCGAGGCGGTCCTGGGCGACCGCGAAGCCGCCGCCGCGCTCGCCGAGCAGGTTCCCCTTCGGCACCCGGCAGCCTTCGTAGCGGATCTCGCAGTGGCCGGGGCCGCGGTCGTGGCCCATCACGTTGATCGGCCGCACCAGGTTGAAGCCGGGGTTGTCGGTCGGCACGCAGATCATCGAGGCGCGCCCGTAGGGATGGGCGTCGGGGTCGGTGACGACCATCGCAATCGCCAGCTCGGCCCCGACCGCGCCGGAGGTGAACCACTTGTGGCCGTCGATCACCCACTCGTCCCCGTCGAGCTCGGCCCGCGCCTGCAGCAGGGTCGGGTCCGAGCCGGAGACGTCGGGCTCGGTCATCGAGAAGCAGGAGCGGATCCTGCCCTCCAGCAGCGGCTCCAGCCAGCGCTCGCGCTGCTCGGGCGTGCCGTGCTCGGCGAGGATCTCCATGTTGCCGGTGTCCGGCGC
This sequence comes from uncultured Solirubrobacterales bacterium, assembly GCA_963799835.1. Classification (GTDB taxonomy): domain Bacteria; phylum Actinomycetota; class Thermoleophilia; order Solirubrobacterales; family 70-9; genus VAYN01. The sequence continues at coordinate 750,071 of CAWCYE010000002.1, read as the reverse complement.
CGAGCAGTTGAAGGCCATCGGCGCCGCCGCCGGGGAGCGGCCCATCTCCTCGCAGAGCAGGCCGTACTCCCAGTTGGCCAGCCCCGGCCCGAAGCGCTCGTCGGGCATGAACAGGTTCCAAAGGCCCTCGGCCTTGGCCTTCTCGCGGATCGCGACCAGGTTCGACGGGTAGGGGACTCCCGGGGCGACCTCGTCGTCGATCGCCGCCATGATCTCCCGCTCCTGCGGGTAGACCTCGGCGTCCATGAAGTCGAGGACGCGCTCGCGCAGGGTCGCGACCTCGGGGCTGGGGGTGAAGTCCATCGGCGTCCTCTCCTCGTCGTGCTTGGAGACCGAACGCTAGCTCAGGGGCGCCGGTAGCGGGCGAACAACTCACCTTCGTCCTCGAGCAGCCAGCGCAGCTCGAGCGGCGCGAGCGCCGGTAGGTCGCCCTCGAGGATCCTCGGCGCCTCGCCCCCGGTCAGCTTCGGCGCGATCGTCAAGAAGAGGTCGTCGACGAGGCCCCCGCCCTCCAGCTCGCCGTGCAGCCCGGGCCCGCCCTCGCACAGCAGCGCCCGGACTCCTTGCTCCTCGCGCAGGTGGCGCATCGCCGCGACGACGTCGACGAAGCCGTCGTGGCGGACCACCTCCAGCGGCGTCGCCGTCTCCGGCGGCTCGGCCTCGGAGGCGGTGAAGACCAGCACCCGGCCGGCGCCCTCGGTGAACAGGGGCGCGTCCCAGGGCAGGTCGAGGCGGCCGCTGACGATCGCCATCAGCGGGTCGGGGGGGAGGCCGATTCGCTCGCGGCGCTCGCGTTTCTCCGGGTCGGCGACGGGGGGTCCGTAGCGCTCGGCCCGCATCGTCCCGGCCCCGATCATCACCGCGTCGAAGCGGGTGCGCAGGCCGGCCAGCATCGCCGTGTCCGTGCTCGACCCGATCGGGCCGGACACCCCGGCGATCGTCGCCCGCCCGTCCACCGTGGCGGCGAAGTTGACCGCGATCAGCGGCCGCTCCTCGCGCGGTTCCTCCCAGGGCCGGTAGGTGTCGAGCTGCTGCTCGACGGTCGTCGGCCCGGGGTCCGGCAGGAGGCGGCGCATCGCGCCGAGACTACCCGCAGGGACTCAGGAGTAGTCGTGCCAGCCGGCGAACTCGCGGCCGGCGAAGCGCTGCAGCTCGGCGACGTCCTCGCCGAAGCGTCGGCGCACGGTCTCGAAGAGGTCGTCGGAGAGCTTCGGCTTCGGCGCCGGCGGCTTCTCGGGGTCGTGGACGACCTTCTCGACCAGCCACCGCATCGACTCCGGCAGGCGGTCGAAGTTGCGATCGAAGGAGCGGAAGCCCGGCAGTTTGATCAGCTTCTCCATGAACTGGTATTTGTCGCCCTGCTTGGCGCTCGACTTCTCCCACTCGCGGTCGAACTGCTCGGAGGTGAAGGTCGCATCGACGCCGGCGAAGGCGAACGCCCTGCGCATCGTCTCCTCGCGTTCGGTCTGCAGCTCCTCCTGTGCGATCACCTCGATCTGGGAGCGGTCGAAGCGCTCGAGGTAGGGCTGCAGCTGCATCCAGTACTTGGAGCGGTTCATGTAGGAGGTGCCGGGTTCGGAGAGGGTGGGGACTATCTCCCGGGTCTCATAGCCGGCGCCGGTCGCGTGGACCCAGTGGGAGAGGATCCGCTTGATCGGGTCGCGCACCATGTAGAGCAGGCGGGCGTCCGGGCAGTGCTCGCGGATGCGTTCGGCGGCGCCGTCGAAGCGCGGCAGGTTGGTGTAGTGGGGCGAGGACTCGCCGCGGACCTTGAAGCGGTTGTCGAAGCGGCTGGCGTACCAGTCGAGGCCGAGGTCCCAGTTCAGCTCGCCGACGAAGAAGTTCAGCTCCTTCGGCTTCGACATCTGGATTTCCGGGTGCAGACCCAGGTAGTGGTGGATGCTGGTGGTCCCGCACTTGAGGCCGCCGACGATGATCAGGTTCGGCAGCTCTGCGTGCCGTTTGCGGCGGCGGCGGAAGCGGCTGTTGCGGTCGGCCGTGTAGCGCTCCCGAGCCCGCTGGCACATCGCCTCGTCGGCGGGATCTGGGGCGGCTTTGGGGGGTGGCGTATGGGTCTCGGTCTCTGACACGAGCGGGCTAGTGTAGCTGCGATGCCGTACGCCGATCTCGCATCCAGCTTCAACTTCTTCTTCAACAGCGCAGCGGAGTTCTTTCGCAATCTCTCGCAGATCGATTGGACGCCGTTCGCGATCGCCCTGCTCTGCCTGGCGGCGATGCAGGTGTCCCGCGCCTGGGCCTGGCGCAACGTGCTGAGAGCCGCCTACCCGGGCAAGCCGATCGCCTTCCTGCCGCTCTCGGCCGCCTACCTGGCGGGGGCCGGGATCAACGCCGTGGTGCCGGCCCACGCGGGCGACGCCACCAAAGTCTTCCTGGTCAAGCGTCAGATCCCGGGCTCCTCCTACCCGGCCGTCACCTCCTCGTTCCTGGTTCAGACCGTCTTCGACACCACCGTCGGCGTGCTGGTCCTGCTCTACGCGATCACCCAGGGCCTGCTCCCCCCGCTGCCGCGGATCCCCGACCTGCCCGCCTTCGAGATCGCCTTCTGGGCGGAGCACCCGAAGACGCTGGCGATCGTCGTCGTCGCCCTGTTGGTGGCGATCGCGGTGGGGACCTATCTGCTCGCGCACCGGGTGCGGCGGTTCTGGGCCAGTGTCCGCCAGGGGGTGGCGATCCTCGCCCAGCCGCGCCGATACATGCGCGAGGTTGCCGCCTGGCAGGGGGTCGGCTGGCTCTTCCGCTTCGCCGCCTTCTGGTTCTTCCTCGAGGCCTTCGGCATCGGCGGCTCGGTCGGCAACGTGATGCTGGTGATGAGCGTGCAGGCGATCGCCAACGTGGTTCCCCTCACCCCCGGCGGCGCCGGCGCCCAGCAGGCGCTGCTGGTCGCCACCCTCTCCGGCCCCTCCCGCACCGCCGTCCTCTCCTTCTCGGTGGGAACCCAGATCGCCATGGCGGCCTGGTCGGTGGTGCTCGGCTTCGCCGCGATCCTGCTCGTCTTCCGGACTACGGATTGGCGCGGGCTTATACGGCAAGCGGAAGAAGATGCCGGTGAGGAGAAGGCGCGGACGGCGTCAGCTTGACCAGCCGGGTAGGGGGCTTGACCTAGCGGCTTCGCAGCCAGCGCTCGAGGTCGCGGCGGTTGACCACACCGGCCACGAGGAGCACGCGCTCCTCCTTGAGGACCTCGAACACGACCCGCATATCTCCGACCCGCAGGCGGAAGAATCGGTCGCGGCGACCACGGATCCGTTTCAGGGACTTGCTGCCGCGCGCGCCCGGCTTACCGGCGACGTCGCTTGCCAGATGGTGGAGAGCTTCGTCAAGGTGCTTTCGCTCGTTGCCGTCCAGCTTGCGGATCTGCCTCGCGGCCTCCGGGGTGACCCGGATCTCGTATCTCTCCCTGTCGGCCATTGCCGGCGACTATCGGACGCGGACGCTCCTCCGGCGTCAGACGTCGTCGAGGTCCACCGTTTCGCCCGCTGCGTACGCGGCACGCGCCTTCAGGCGCATCTCCACGTACTCCTCCGCGTGGGCGAGAACGAAGTCCTCCACATCCTGCATCGACATGATCACGGCAGCGGGGCGACCGCGTTTGGTCACCACAACCCGCTCGCCCGCCTCGACTTCCGCGATTACCCGCGAGGCGGAGTTCTTCAGCTCCTTGATGCCGATCTCATGCAATGCAGGTAGCTCCTCAGGTAGCTACCTGCATCCTGGTGATCGGCACCCTGTCTGTCAAGCACGCCTCTCAACTCGACCATCCTGGGAATTGGCCATCGACATTCCACTGCCACGGGGGCCGCTCGCCTGGCGGGAACTCGTAGTGGTTGCGGCCGGGCAGGGTCTCCAGCGGGACCAGGTTCGGGTCGTCGCGGAGCAGGACGCGGACATCGCCGGCGGCTTCGACGTCCGCCTGGGCGGCGTGGCGGGCGACGCGTTCCCAGCCGAGGCTCGGGCGGTAGAGCCAGTAGACGACCTCGACCCAACCGAGGCTGCGGCGGCGGTCGACGACCTCGGTGAAGGCGGTGGTGCGCCGGCCCGAGGCGGTCAGGTGCGGGCCGGCGGCGACGGCGCAGCTCTCACGCCGGCAGCGGCGGAAGTCGACCGGCACCAGCGGTGCGCCGGAGGGGCTGAGACGAGCGACGGGGGCGGGCGCCAGCGCCCGGACCAGGCGCGCGATGGGCCAGCCGTACGCGGGCACCAGCGGGTGGTGACGGCAGGCGCCCGGCAGGCGGGGGGCGCAGGTCAGGCGCCTACCGATCGTTGCTGCCAGCTCCCGGCCGGCGTCGATCTTCCCTCCCGCCACGACCCCCGCTGCCGCACCCAGCAGGAGCAGCGCCAGCAGAGCGGCCAGGCCGACCTGCTCGACGCTGGCGGACCCCCGCTCCGGTGCCCTCACCCCTCCCATGCCGCGACGCTAGGCGCTGCGGACGCACGGGTGGCGCGCACAAAGTCGAGACTCTGCGCCGCCAAGGTGACCTCTCTGCTTTCATTCGGGCATGGAGGGAAGCCCCTTCAACCTGTTCGGCGATCCCGACGAGTTCCGCGCCCGCATGGAGGAGCTCTCGGAGCAGATGCAGTCTTCCCAGCGCGTCGCCTGGGCCGACAACGCGATCAAGCTCGCGGTCGAGATGACCGTCGCCTCGATCGGGCGGCTGGAGCTGACCGGCAACGCCGACGAGCAGGCGATGCAGGTTCGCGACGCGATCCGGGTCCTCTTCCCCGAGGCCGTGACGCTGGTCCGCGAGGCCCGCGAAGGCCTCAGCTAGCGCCGGCAGCGAGCCTCTAAAGCAGCTCGACTCGCAGGGAGACGACGGCACCGCGCCGGAACACCGCGCCGGCCAGCTCGATCGCCAGCGCGATCGCCAGCGCCGGGATCGCCAGCACGACGGTGGCGAGAGCGTCGATCCGCCGTTGCCAGCGCTTCGGTGCCGGTACCGCGGCCGTCCGTCCGAGCGCACCGAGGGCGACGTTGTGTCCAAGGGTGACGCTGTTGAGGAGGGTCTGCCAGGTCACGGCCAGGCTCGCCACCGGGGTCCAGCGGCGCGACCTGACGACCTGGTCGCGGTGGGCGATGAGCCTGCGCGCCGCCTCGACGGTGAAGAAATAGCGGGCGCCCGGAACCAGCCCGGCCCAGCCGGCGCTGCCGATGGAACTGGCGAAGCTGCCTCGGTCGGCGATCCGCAGGCCCCCGTCCCGGCGCAGCCGGTCGAGCTCCTCCAGCGCCTCCTCCGGCCCGGCCGACTCGCCGACGACGCCGAGCCCGCAGCTCTCGCAGCGCCTTACCGGGGCGCCGAGCCCGGGCCGCGCCGCCAGCCATCCGAAGAGCGGCTCCCCGCATGCAGGGCAGGGCGGGTTGTCGGGACCGGCTCCGGCCTCCAGGGGGACCACGGGCGTGCGCTGTGGGTGGCTCACGGGGCGATAGCGTACGGCTCGTGCGGGCTGAGAGAGATCATTACTTCCACGAGAGGGGATAGATGGTGAGCCGGACCAAGGAGGAAGTCCTCGCGTGGGAGAAACGCTGGGCGCTGCCGGCGGCCCTGCTGACGTTTCTCGCGATCGCAGCCATGGTCGCCTCCGCGGTCGTCCTGAGCAGCATCGAAGGGGACGGGGACGCCGAGGTACTGCGGTCCATTCACGAGCACAGCTCTTCCCAGCTGCTTTCCGGGATCCTCCAGGGGTTGGGCTTCGCCCTGCTGGCGGTGCCGCTCTTCTACCTGTTTCGCGTCGTCCGGGCGCGGAGCAGCCGGGTTCGAAACCAGCTGGTCGGCCTGGTCATCATCGCGCCGCTGTTCCTCGGCGCCTCGATCGTCCTCGGCGGCATCGCCAAAGACGAAGGGGCGACCGAATTCGTCAACGGGAATGCCAACTCGACCCTCTCGGTCAAACAGGCGAACCAGGAATGCACGGACCAGCGCAAGGACGAAGGCGCGAAATCCTTCGAGGAGGAATTCGAACCGAAAGCGGGAGAAACGCCCCTCGCGGCATGCCAAACGCAGAAGATCGCGGACGACAAAGCCGAGAATGCCCTCAGCGACGCGTCACTGAGCGGTGCCGTCGGCGGCTTTGGCTTCGCCGGCGCGTTCGGCCTCATCGTCGCCCTCTTCTACACCAGCCTCTGGGCAATGCGGACCGGCCTTCTCGGGCGCTTCTGGGGCTCGCTCGGAATGGCCCTCGGCGTGGCAATCCTGATCGGCTTCATCCCGCTGGCGATGATCTGGTTCGTCTACCTCGGGCTGCTGTTCATGGGCTGGCTCCCGGGCGGCCGTCCCCCGGCCTGGGCCGCGGGCGAAGCCGTGCCCTGGCCGACCCCTGGTGAGAAAGCCGCCGCCGAACTGGAACCGGAGACGCCGGGCAAGGACCCGAAGCTCGAAATCGGCGACACCCAGACCGACGGCTCCGAGCGCCGCAAGCGCAAGCAGCGCGACTAGATCTAGCCCGCGTGGGCGCGCTTCCTTTGGGTGCGGATCTCGCTGAGGATCCGCTCCAGGCGCGGCTCCTCGGAGGTGTCGACGTGGCTCATCGTCGCGGCGACCCCGGGGTGGACCGCGGCGATGCGGTCGTGCATCGCCTGGGCCACGGCGCGGTAGGTGGGGTGCCCCTCGCGGCCGGAGCGCAGCTCGATCAGGTGCATCGCCTCGCGGGCGTTGAGGTCGAGCGTGTAGCGGATCCGGTAGGCGAGGCTGAGCGCGTAGGGAGCTTGGTCGCGGAGGCCGGCCGTCGCCAGGCGCTCGTACTCGTTCCGAGATACCTCCAGGGCCCGTTCGAACTCGCCGCCGGCGCCGGCCTGGCGCACCTCGTCGGGAACGCCGGCGCCGAGGTCGGGGCCGAGGCGCTGCCACTGGCAGGTCAGCATCCGGTGGCGCTGGAGGTCGCGGAAGGCGCCGTAGTCGGAGACGATCTCGAAGCGGTAGCGCAGCGCCTCGAAGCCGCGGCCGGGGCGGTGGCGGCGGTTGGCGCGCTCGCCGACCACGGCGGCGAGCAGCTCGGCGCGCTCGGCGCGGTCGAGGACGTCGATCCGCGCCAGGACCTCGGTCTCGGGAGCGCTCGAGGCCTCGAACAGGCAGGAGGCGAGCAGGTCCTCTTCGCTGCCGTCGACGTGGACCAGCTCGACCGAGGGAGCGTCGTCGGCATCGCCGCGCCGGTCGAGCCCGAGCCGGGCCACCCAGCTCTCGGTCCGCTCACGCCGCTGCTCGAAGTAGGAGATCCACTCGCCGCCGCGGTCGGGGCGGTCGACCCGGGAGACGAAGCTCGGCATCACCCGCTGCAGCTCGGCGAGGATCATCCCCCCGTACTCCCGCGCCTCCGGCAACGGTGAGGCCATCAACCGCATGATCAGCTGCTCGTAGGCCTGGCCGGAGGCGTAGATGCCGACGTGGCTGAGCGTCGCCGCCGGCAGCAGGCCGCGCAGCAGGTCGAGCGCCTTGGCCCGGATCGAGCGCCGCCAGGCGCCCTCGGGCTCCTCGTCGCCGCGCGGCCAGCGCTCGGCCGCCCAGGCCTCGACCTCGGTCAGGGAGCGCGAGTAGATCCCGAACAGCTCGTCCATCGCAGCGGCGAACTCGGGGCCGAGCTCCTCATCGCGGTAGAAGCGGTAGCCGCCTTCGGGCAGCGGCTGGTCGTAGGGGATGTAGCGGGTGGACTGCTCGAGGTAGGCGGCGAGGCGACCTCGCTGCAGCAGCTTGGTGAGGACGTTGGAGACCCACTCGCAGGCGATGTGGGCGCCGCCGACCTGGGCGATCGAGTCGTCGCCGTAGCCGACGAAGACGCGCTCGTACAGCTGCGCCGCCCGCGCCCCCTCCTCGTCGTCGAAGGGCCGCCCGCCGGGCGGGGCGTCGGTCGCGAACTCCTCCAGGAAGAGCCGGCGAACGGTCCCCGAATACCGCGAATAGCGGGCAAAAAGCGCGCCCTTCACCGTCTCCGGGAGGTTGACGAGGGCGAACACCGGCCGGTCCAGGTTGGTGAAGTGCGGGGCAAGGAGGGCCTGCTCCTCGGGGCTGAACTGTTCGACCGGATAGTCCACCGGGGCATCGTAGTGGTGGGTGCCGACGAGCCGGATCGGTTAAAGGGGGGAGAGTTTTTGTCTCTCAGACATTAAGATGCAGTGGGCTATGCTCAAGATCATGGAAAGACTCAGGGTTTCGGCCGAGGGCGGGGTGCCGATGCCGGCCGACGTGCAAGCGCGCTGGAAGACCCGTTTCCTCGTTGCGGAGGACTGTGGCGACCACCTGATTCTGCGGCCCGACCCGGAGGATCCGGTCGCGCTCGCGTGGGGCGCCTTCAAGAACTCCTCGGGCCCCTCAACCGACGAAATGAAGCGAATGGAGCGGGAAGAGGAACGGGAGATCGAAGAACGGAAGTACGGTCCGGACCCCAGTTGATTCTCCTCGACGCCAATGCTCTGATTTCCCTTCTTCTCGGCGAGCCAGGAGCGCCTGAGGTGTCTGATTTGCTGTGGTCCGGAGAATGCGGAATGCCGGCGCCCTGCGTAACGGAGGTGCGAGACCTCTTGATACGTCGTCACGCAATCACAGAAGAGCAGTTTCTCGAACGAGTAGGTCCGCTGATCGACGCGACGGTGGTTGGCCTCCCAATTGACGTCTTGGTGTCCCAATGGGCGGGGGACATTCGCGCCGCCCACTATTCCCGCCAGGGCACGGCGCTATCGCTTGCCGATTGCCTTCTGCTCGCGAGCGCCGAGGAGGGGGACGAGATCGCCACCGCGGACGCCGCTGTGATCCGCGTCGCCGAAGCGCTCGGCGTCGGCATCATCCCGTTGCTCGACAGCCGCGGACGCCGGCCTGGTTGAGGACCCGGGGTGGCTAAGGAACCTGCCGCTCAGGCGCCTTCGCCGTCAGCTCGATCCGGTGGCCGCCGGGGGCGATCGCGTGGGCGCGTGGGGCGCCCCAGTGTTCGCGCCGGGGTTCGACCTCGAAGCCGCGCTCGCGCAGGCGGCCGATCGTCGCCTCGAAGTCGGGTGCGACCACCGCGAGGTGGCCGCGGGGAGGGACCGTGGGGCTCTCCTCGGGCATCAGGTGGACCTGGGTGCCCTCGCGCTCCAGCCAGGTGAACTCGGCCAGGGTCGGCGGCGGCTCGACCCGCTCGAATCCCAGCGCCGTGAAGAACTCGACGGCGCGCTCGACCTCGGTGGGCCTGACCTCGATGCCGACGTGGTGGAGCATCAGAACAACAACGAGCCTAGGGCAGCGACGATCACGATCGCGGTCGACCAGGCGACTGCCTCGGCGACGATCTGGTTGTCGAGGCCGTAGGCGTGGGAGACGACCATCGCGTTGATGCCGGTGGGCATCGCCGACATCAGCCGGTAGGCGGAGGGCAGGTCGATCAGCGGTGCCGCCAGCAGCATCAGCAGCGCCGGCACCATGATCAGGCGGGAGAACAGGGTCAGCAGGACCGGCCGGGTCAGCGGTGGCGGCAGCGGCAGCTCGCCGTGCTCGGCGCCCTCGGCGAGGGTCGCCCCCACTGCGAAGAAGCCGATCGGCAGGATCGCCACGATCAGCGCCTGCGAGATGTCGACCAGCGCGTCCGGGGCGAGCGCCGAGGGCGCAAGCAGCCCGGCGATCGCGGCGTAGAGCGGCGGGTTGCGGGTGAAGAACGCCAGCACCCGCTGGCGCGGGGTCTCGCCCGATTCGGTCCCGAACGCCGCTCCGACCGCGAAGGCTCCGAGCAGCAGGCAGGGGCCGGTGACGAGGACGTCGTAGAGGACCGCGTTGGGGAGCTCCTCGCGGCCGAGCAGCGCCACCGTCAGCGGGTAGCCGAGGTAGCCGGAGTTGACGCAGAGCACGCCCACGACCACCGCCCCGGCCCGGTGCTTCGGAAGCCCCAGCGCGCGCCGCGCCACCCACCAGGCGAACAGGGCCGCCACCGTGGCGGCTGCGAGCCCCAGGCCAAGGCCGACACTGTGGGTGAGGTCGATCTCGGCGGCGGCGAGGTTGAAGAAGATGACCGGCGGGATCAGGACGTAGAGCAGGAGCAGCATCGCTTTGCGAGCCGCGTTCGCGGCGCCGAGCGGCCAGCGGCGCTCCGACCAGACTCCGACCGCGACGGCGACGACGATCGCGCCGGTGGTTAGGAGGACGGCTATTGGGAGCGCCTACCCGAAGAGCGACGCGCCGGCCTGGGCGGCGAAGTCGACCAGCGGCTGCGGGATCACGCCGAAGAAGATCGTCGCCGCGGCGGCCAGCAGCGCCGGCCCGACCAGATGGAGGCGCCGCCCTGCGGCGGGGTCGATCGGGTCGGCCTCGGGGGCGGCCCCGGCAATCGCGGGCGCGGCACCGGCCGCCTCCTCTTCCGGCCGCATCCACATCGCCGCGACCACCCGCAGGTAGTAGGCGAGGGAGATCATCGTGCCGACGGCGATGAAGACCGCGAGCCAGGTGTAGTCGCCTTCGACCAGGGCCTCGATCAGGTAGAGCTTGCCGATGAAGCCGGCGGTCGCCGGGAACCCGGCCAGCGCCAGCATCGAGATCGTCAGCGGCCAGGCGAGCAGCGGCCGTTCGGCGCCGAGCCCGCGCACGGCGCGGATGTCGTCGCCGAAGGGCGTCTCGCGCTCACGGGCGACGATCACCGAGAAGGCGGCGAGGTTCATGAACGCGTAGGCGGCCAGGTAGAAGACGAGCGAGTTGACGCCGGACTCCGAGGCGACGACGATCCCGCCGAGCATGTAGCCGGCCTGGGCCACGCCCGAGTAGCCGAGCAGGCGCTTCAGCGAGTCCTGGCCGAGGGCGCCGACGTTGCCGACGACGATCGAGATCGCCGCAAGCGCGGCGAGGGCCGGCTGCCAGTCGCTCACCTGCGGGCCGAGGGCGACGTCGAAGAAGCGCAGGAAGACGGCGAAGGCGGCGGCCTTGGTCGCCACCGCCATGAAGCTGGTGATCGGCGTCGGCGCGCCTTGGTAGACGTCCGGCGTCCACTGGTGGAAGGGGGCGATCGAGGTCTTGAAGGCGAGGCCGACGGCCGCCATCGCGATCCCGATCAGGATCAGCGGGTCGCCGACGAGCCCCTGGTGGGCGATCCCGGCCGCAATCCCCCCGAAGTCGGTCGAGCCGGTGCCGCCGTAGAGGAACGCCATCCCGTAGAGCAGCGTCGCCGAGCCGAGCGAGCCGACGATCAGGTACTTCAGTCCCGACTCGAGCGAGCCCTCGCGGCGAATGTTCGTGGCGCAGAGGATGTAGAGGGGGATCGAGAGGGTCTCGATCGCGACGAAGAAGGTGACCAGGTTGTCGGCCTGGGCGAGCAGCGCCATCCCCAGGACCGAGCCGAGCAGCAGCGCGTGGTACTCGCCCGGCCCCGCCTCCTCCGCCGCCGGCTCGCGGATGGAGAGCAAGACGCAGAAGGCAGCGGTGAGGATCGCGATCAGGGAGATCGAGATCGCCAGGTCGTCGAGGCGAAGCGCGCCGGTGATCAGCTCCTTGTTTTCCCCCCACTGCCAGATCAGCAGGCCCGCGGCCGCGGCCAGGGTCAGCAGCGTCAGCGCCGGCGCGGTCCGCCGCAGCGGCTTGAAGACCGCGGTTAGCAGGACGACGCAGAGGCCGACCGTCAGCGCGATGACGGGCGAGATGCCGGCGTAGTCGATCTCGGGCGCCTGGAAGTTCACGGCTCGCTCACCCCGAGGGTGTCGATTCGCTGGTCGACGATGTTGACCCTGTTCTCGTGCTTCGCCGCCAGCCTCGCCTCCGGCGCCGGACCGCCCGTCACCCGCGCCACGGTCTGCTGGACGGTCGGTCCGGTCCGGTGCAGGATCAGCTGTGGGTAGAGGGCGAGGCCGAGGATGCAGAGGACCAGCGGCGCCAGGACGAGGCCGTCGCGGAGGCCGATCTCACGCGAGAGCAGGCCCTCGGGCCTGCGGTTGTGCATCGCGTGCTGGTAGAGGCGCAGCGCGTAGTAGGCCGACATCGCGACGCCGGCGATGGCGATGAAGGCGAAGACGATCTTCTCCTGGAAGAGGCCGTTGAGGATGTAGAACTCGCCGACGAAGTTGGCCGAGCCGGGCATCGCCAGGGTGGCCAGGGTGACGATCAGGAAGAGCGCCGCGAGGACCGGTGCCCGCAGCGCCATCCCGCCCATCTCGCGGATGTCCTCGGTCCCGGTCCGCTCGATCAGAAGCGCCGCGATGATGAAGACCGGCGCCACCACGAGGCCGTGGTTGACCATCTGCAGGATCGCCCCGTCGGCGCCGTCGGCGCGCAGGGCGAAGATCCCGGCGGTGATGAAGCCGAGCTGGGCGATCGAGGAGTAGCCGGCGATCAGCCGAACGTTGGTCTGGGTGAAGGCCATCACCGAGCCGTAGAGGATCGATGCGAGGGCGATCGCCAGGATCGCCTCCTGGAATTCCACGGTGGCGTCGGGGAGGATCGGCAGCACCACCCGCAGGAAGCCATAGGCGCCGACCTTCGCCAGCACCCCCGAAAACACCGCCAGCGCCGGCAGCGGTGCCGCCCGGTAGGCGTCGGGCATCCAGCCGTGCAGCAGGAAGGCGGGCATCTTGACCAGGAAGGCGGCGGCGAAGAACCAGAAGATCCAGCGCTGGCTCTCGACCCCGATGCCCTGCTGCTGCAGCGCGGCGATCGAGAAGGTGAGGTCGCCGCCGTCGGCGGAGATGATCGCGGTGGCGATCGCCGCCACCAGCATCAGCAGCGACCCGATCAGCGTGTAGACGATCATCTTCAGCGTCGCCGCCGAGGCGGTCGGGCCACCCTGGCGGTCGCTGCCCCAGGCGCCGAAGAGGAAGTAGAACGGGACCAGCATCAGGTCGAAGAAGAGGACGAAGAGCAGCAGGTCCTGGGCCAGGAACGATCCCAGCGTCGCCGTCTCGGCGACCAGCATCAGGAAGAAGAAGAGCTGCGGGCGCTCCTGCTCGCGCAGCGCCGCGAAGGCGGTGCCGCCGACCCAGAGCACCGCGGTCAGCAGGACCAGGAAGACGTTGAGTCCGTCGATGCCGAGGCTGTAGTCGACGCCGAGGCCGGGGATCCATTCGACGTCGACGGTGTTCTGCAGTCCTGAGGAGCCCGAGTCGAAGCCGGCGAGGAGCGAGATCGCGATCGCGAGGGTGACGAGCGTCCCGAGCGTCGCCCACCAGCCGGTCGCCCGCTTCGGCAGGAAGAGGCCGGCGACGCCGAAGAGGAGCGGGGTCCAGAGCAGCGAGTTGGTCATGAGCTGCTCAGCAGGAAGTAGAGGGCGAGGCCGGCGAAGCCGGCGATCAGCAGCAGCGCGTAGCTGCGCACGAAGCCGTTCTGGACGGCGCGGACGACTCCGCCGGCGACGCGCACGGTCTCCTCGGTGCCGGTGACGAGGCCGTCGACGACCCGGCGCTCGAAGACGCGGTTGGCGAAGCGGCCGACCGCCAGCGCCGGGCGCACGACGAGGACGTCGATCAGCTCGTCGAAGTACCACTTGTTGACGAGGAAGGTGTGCAGCGGGCCGAGGCGGCGGATCAGCGCTGCCGGGGCCTCGGGCCGGAGGATGTAGAGCCAGTAGGCGATGCCGATGCCGGCCAGGGAGATCGCCCCGCCGATTGCCAGGCCGAACCAGTCGGCCGCGATCGATGGGTGGATCTCGACCAGCGGCGAGTCGGCGAAGACCGGGTCGAGGAAGTGGGCGATCACCTCGTCCACGCCGGGAATCTGGATCAGCCCGCCGAACAGGGCTAGGAACGCGAGCACGGCCATCGCCGCCCGCATCGGCCAGGACCCCTCCGCGAAATGGTGGGTGGCGCCCGGGAAGCCGACGTCGGTGTCCTCTTCTTCGCCGGTCGCCGGGTTCCGCGGCGGCTCGTGGGCCACGTGCCCGGTGTCGATCAGCTCCTGCGCCTCCTTGCAGGGCCGGCCCGGAAGTATGCGGAAGATCAGCCGGAAGGTGTAGATCGCGGTCAGCAGCGCCCCGAGGTACCCGAGCACGGTGAAGATCAGGTACATGCCGCCGCGGGCGGAGGCGTAGGCGAGGATCTCGTCCTTGGAGAAGAAGCCCGAGGTGAGCGGGAAGGCGGCGAGCGCGAGAGCGCCGCAGAGCATCGTGATCGAGGTGAAGCGCATCGCCCGCCCGAAGCCGGACATCCTGTCGATGTTCTGCTCGTTCGCCATCGCGGCGATGATCGAGCCGGCGGCCATGAACAGCAGCGCCTTGAAGAAGGCGTGGGTCATCAGGTGGAACATGCCGGCGCTGTAGGCGCCGATCGAGACGCCGACGACCATGTAGCCGATCTGGCTCATCGTCGAGTAGGCGATCGCGCGCTTCAGGTCGGTCATCACCAGGGCGATCGTCGCCGCGACCAGGAGCGTCGCCAGGCCGACGAAGGCGGCGATGTCGGCGGCGGTCGGGGCAAGCACGAAGAACGGGTGGGTGCGGGCGATCAGGTAGACGCCGGCGGTGACCATCGTCGCCGCGTGGATCAGCGAGGAGACCGGGGTCGGGCCCTCCATCGCGTCCGGCAGCCAGGTGTGGAAGGGCAGCTGCGCCGACTTGGCGAAGGCGCCGACCAGCAGCAGCAGGCAGATCGCGACTACCGTCCACTCGTTGGTCTGGAAGACCTCCGGTGCTTTGGCGAAGGCCTCGCCGTATTCGAAGGTCCCCAGTTCGCGGAAGATCAGGAAGGCGGCGAGGACCAGGCCGATGTCGCCGACGACGTTGATCACGAAGGCCTTCATCCCCGCCCGGGTCGCGGTGGTGCGCCGGTACCAGAAGCTGATCAGCGCGTAGGAGGCGAAGCCGACGAAGGCCCAGCCGACGATCAGCAGGACGAAGTTGCCGGCGAGGACCAGCAGCAGCATCGAGAAGACGAAGAAGTTGAGGTAGCTGAAAAAGCGGTGGTAGCCCTGGTCGGACTGCATGTAGCCGTAGGAGTAGAGGTGGATCAGGGTCGAGACCCCGGTCACGACGAGGACCATGAAGGCCGAGAGCGGGTCGACGAAGATCCCCAGCTTGATCTCGAGCCCGGCGACGCTGGCGTAGTCCCAGAGCGAAGAGGCGTGGTGGCGGGCCTCGGGGTGCTCGCCGAGCAGCTCGATCAGGGCGGCGACGCCGCAGAGGAAGGCGAGCCCGATCGCGGCCGTGCCGATCAAGCCGGCGATTCGCGCCGGCAGCGCGCGGAAGCCGAGCCCGATGACGATCGAGCCGAGCAGCGGGAAGAGCAGGACCAGCCAGGCCCAGGCCGTCGCGCTCACCCTCGCAGCTCCCTCAGATCATCGACGTTTAGCGGCAGCCTGCGGCGGAAGATGGCGACGATCAGGCCGAGGCCGACGACCACCTCGCAGGCCGCGACCACCATCACCACGAGGGCGAAGACCTGCCCCTCCTGGTTGCCGACCATACGGCTGAAGGCGACCAGGGCGAGGTTGCCGGCGTTCAGCATCAGCTCGAGGCAGAGCAGGATTACCAGCGGGCTGCGGCGGATCAGGATTCCGACTGCTCCCGTGGTGAACAGCAGGGACGAGAGGACTATGTACCACTCTATGTTCACGGGGTGGATGGCGCTCCCTCTGAACGCTTCGCTGAGTGTTCCGAGGGAGCGCCATCCACCCCTCGATCAGCGGTGGCCAGGGTCCCCTCCACATCTGCACGACGGCCGGCTAGGACGATCGCGCCGACCGCTGCCAGGAGCAGCAGGATTGAGCTCGCCTCGAAGGGGACGAGGAACTTCTCCAGGAGGAGGCGGCCGATGGCGGCGGGGTCGCCGAAGCCGGCGGGGACGTCGGGGCCGTGGGTGCCGAGGGCGAGCAGGGCGGAGGAGAGGACGGCGACGGAGAGCTCGACGAAGAGGGCGAGGGCGAGCAGGGGGGCGAGGAAGCGCTGGCCTGGGATCGGCTCCCAGGCCGACTCCCCGCCGCCCCCGACGTAGGCGACGACGAACACGTAGAGGACCATCACCGCGCCGGCGTAGACGACCACCTGGGCGGCGGCGACGAAGGCCGAGGTCAGCAGCAAAAAGAGGACGGCGAGCGCGAAGAGGTGGACAATGAGCGCAAGCACCGAGTAGAACGGGTTGCGCATGGCGACGACGCCGATCGCGCCCCCCAGCGCGCCGATTGCGGCGAAGAAGAAGAGGACCGCTTCCATCAGGTCCATCCCCCAGAGGAGGAAACATGGACACCTTTGTGATTCTCAGGCGAAACAATTGGCAGAGCCCGGCCGAGCTCGAGCAGGCGGCGGCTCGCTCCCGCGAGGTCGGCGAGGAAATGTCCGACGACATCAGCTGGATCCGCAGCTACATCATCGACGAGCCCGACGGTTCCCTCGGCTCGGTCTGCATCTACCAGGGAACGAGCCCGGAGGTGATCCGCGAGCACGCGAAACGCGCCGGAATGCGCGCGGATGAGGTGATCCCGGTCGCGGAGATGGTCCTGGTGGGACCGGACCCCGTCTAGCGCGTTCACTCGCCCTCGCTTTTCAGCGGGGTGCGCTCGATCGGCTCGGCCAGCAGCATCTCCTTGGTGAAGATCAGGTCGTGGCGGCTGTAGTCGGCCATCTCGTAGTCGTGGCCCATCGTGATCGCGTCGAAGGGGCAGGCGATCTCGCAGTAGCCGCAGAAGATGCAGCGCGAGAGGTTGATCTCATAGACGGCGGCGTAGCGCTCGCCGGCCGAGACCCGCTCGCCTGGAATGTTCTCGGCGGCGACGACGCGGATGCAGTCGGCCGGGCAGGCGGCCGCGCAGAGCGAGCAGCCGACGCACTTCTCCAGGCCGGTGTCCTCGAAGCGATGCAGTTTGTGGCGGCCGCGGAAGCGCGGGTAGACGGGCGTCTTCTCCTCCGGGTACTGGATCGTCAGCGGGCCCTCGATAAGCCGCGCCATCGTCGTCTTCAGCCCGCGCAGGGTCTCGCCGAAGGCGCGGTAGGCGCCGCCGACGCCGCCCGGCTCGGGCCCGCGCTGGACCTCGACCACGTCGATCGAGTCGAGGTAGGGAGCACTCTTGGGGTCGAAGCTCACGTGACCACCACCAGCACGGCGGTGACGAGCACGTTCAGCGTCGCCAGCGGCAACAGGACCTTCCAGCCGAGCGTCATCAGCTGGTCGTAGCGAAGCCGCGGCAGCGTCGCCCGCACCCAGATGAAGACGAGGACCAGGCCGAGCATCTTCGCCAGCATCCAGATCGGGTCGAGCCACTCCGGGCCGGGGCCCATCCAGCCGCCGAGGAACATCGCCGCGGCGATCCCGGAGACGACCAGGATCTCCATGTATTCGACCAGGAGGAAGGAGCCGAACCGCATGCCGCCGTACTCGGTCATGAAGCCCTGGACCAGCTCGGCGTCGGCCTCGGGCATGTCGAACGGGGTGCGGTTGGTCTCGGCGAAGCCGGCCAGCATGAAGATCAGGAAGCCGACGAACTGGGGGAAGACGAACCAGAGGGCGCCCTGCGCATGGACGGTATCCACCAGCGAGAGCGAGCCACTCATCATCACCACGCCGAGCAGCGCAAGGCCCATCGAGACCTCGTAGGAGATCAGCTGCGCGGCCGAGCGCATCGCCCCGAGCATGCTGTATTTCGAGCCCGAGGACCAGCCGCCGAGCACCAGGCCGTAGAAGGCGATCGAGCCGACGGCGAAGAAGTAGAGGATCCCGATCGGGACGTCGATCCCGTAGAGGCCGACGCCGTCCTGGACGTCGCCCCAGGGGATGATCGCCAGGGCGAGGACGCCAGAGAGAACCGGTAGGAGCGGCCCGAGGATGAACAGCGTCGGGATCGCGTTGGCCGGTCGGAAGGACTCCTTGGAGATCAGCTTGCCGACGTCGGCAAGCGGCTGCAGGATCCCGAACGGGCCGACCCGGTTGGGGCCGTAGCGGTGCTGGAAGCGGCCGATCAGCTTGCGCTCGACCACGGTCAGGATCGGCAGGATGCCGAAGATGACGGCGAAGATCACCAGCGACTTGACGACCATGATCCAGGTGGCTTCGGCGAACCCGGTCTCGGCGATCGGCAGCATCAGGCGGGGACCTCGCTGAGCTTGGCGATCTCGACCGCGACCGGACTGCCGTTGAGCAGGGCGTTGGCGTTGCCGTCCTCGGTGCCCTCGATCAGGAAGCAGACGCCCTCCTGGACCCGTTCCTTGATCAGGACCTTGGCGACGACGCTTGAGCCGTTCTGGCCGACGGTCACCTGGTCGCCGTGCTTCAGGCCCAAGCGGTCGGCGTCGGCCAGAGAGAGCTCGAGGCGCTGCTGCGGCGCCAGGAACTTGAGGGGTGGGTTCAGCTCGGTGATGGGCCCCGCCCAGAGGTCGCGGTACGTGCCCAATGCGAGAGAGCCGGACGTGCCGGGGTCTCCGGACGCGCTTTCGCGCTGAGTGTCCTGAGACCCCGGCACGACCGGCTCTTCTGGCTTCGGGGCGTTCGCGGCAGCTTGCGTTTCCTGCCAGCGGATGCCGCGGCCGCCGATCTTGGCGTTGTCGATGTCCTCGTAGATGGGCACCGACTGGGCGAGGGCGGCGAAGGCCGTGGGCTGGGAGGTGACGCCCGTGTCGTGGCCCAGAGCTGCGGAAAGCGCGCTTAGGACTTGCCAGTTGGGGCGGATGTCGCCGGGGCGGGAGGCGGAAGGGCGGACGCGTTGGAGGCGGCCGTCGGGGTGGGTGACGGTGCCGTCTTTCTCGGCGTGGGTCTCGAGGGGGAGGACTACGTCGGCCTTGGCGGTGGTGGCGGTTTCGTGCATGGAGAAGGAGACGACGAAGTCCGCGGCGGTCAGAGCTGCCTCCCAGGCTGGGGTGTCGGGGAAGTCGCGGAGGGGGTCTACGCCGAAGAGGATCAGGGACTTGAGCGCGCCTGACTCGAGGGCGGCACGGATCTCCTCGGTTGACATTCCCGCGGAGGTCTCGGCGAGCCCTGGGCCCGCGTCGGGGAGGCAGCCGGCCTCGCGGAGGCCGCGGGCGTTGGCGAAGTCGGGGACTTCCAGCAGGCCCGAGCCGTCGGTGCCCTCCATGTCCAGCGTGGAGGCGAGGTCGAGCAGGGCCTGGGTGGCGCCAGCGCCCTCGCGGGCGATTCGCTCTCCCCAGAGGACGACGACGCTGCCGGCGCCGCGGAGCAGCTCGGCGATCTCCGAGGCCGTGTTCTCGGTGTCGTCCCGCACGGACGCCGCCAGCTCGGCGAGGAACGTCGCGGCGCCGCCGGGGGCGTAGCGCGCCGTTGCCGCGGCACCGCCGTCGAGCGCGGTCGGGCGCTCGGTCGCGACCGCGAGACGGGCGCCGCCCCGACGGATCGCCTTGCGCACGCGCAGGTCGAGGATCGGCGAGCTGTGCAGCGGGTCGGTGCCGAGGACGAGGACGACGTCGGCGTCGTCGATGTCGCGCACCCTGGCCGAGACCTGTGGCTGGGCAAGGCGCACGAGCGCCCCGCGCCCCGGCCCGCGCGAGGCGCGCGAATCGACGTGCGGGGAGCCGAGCGCGTCACGGACGATGCGCTGGACCAGGTAGCCCTCCTCGTTGGAGGCGTCGCCGACGATCGCCGCGACCTTGCCGCCGGCCGCTCGCAGGCCCGCGGCCGCGGCCTCGATCGCCTGATCCCAGCTCACCGCCGCGCCGTCTTTCAGCCGCGGCCCGTCGATCCGGCTCTCGTCGGTGAACATCTCGAAGCCGTAGCGGCCGCGGTCGCAGAGCCAGCCGTCGTCGACCTCGGCGTTGTCGCGGGCGAGGACCCGCTTCACCCGCTCGTCGCGGACGGTGAAGCTGACGTTGCACTGGCTCGGGCACAGCGTGCAGACCGAGCCCGCCTGCTCGATGTCCCAGGGCCGGGCGCGGAAGCGGTAGGTGTAGTTGGTCAGCGCCCCGACCGGGCAGAGATCGGTGATATTGCCGTGGAAGGGGGCGACGTAGGGGCGGTCGTCGAAGGTTCCGACGAAGGTGCGGTCGCCGCGCTCCAGCAGTTGCAGCTGCTCGTCCTCGGAGACCTCCTGGCTGAAGCGGACGCAGCGGTAGCAGAGGATGCAGCGCTCGCGGTCGATCGCAACCAGCGGCGAGAGTTCGACCGGCTTCTGGAAGTGGCGCTTTTCGTCGATCACCCGGCTCTTGCCCGGTCCCCAGCCGTAGGAGATGTCCTGCAGCGGGCACTCGCCGCCTTTGTCGCAGACGGGGCAGTCGAGCGGGTGGTTGACGAGCAGGAACTCGACGACCGCGCTCTGTGCCTCCTTCACCTGCTCGGTGCGGGTGTGGACGACCATGCCGTCGCGGACCGGGGTCGAGCAGGAGGTCTGCAGCTTGGGGATCCCCTCGATCTCGACCAGGCACATGCGGCAGGCGCCGACCGGGTCGCCGAGCTTCGGCTCGTAACAGAAGACCGGGATCTCGACGTCGCCCTTGCGCGCCGCGTCGTGGAGCATCTCGCCCTCGATCGCCGCGACCTCGCGGCCGTCGATGGTGAGGGTCACCTCGCGGCTCATGCCGAGGCCCCCAGGGTCTCGGCATGAGCCTGCACGGCGGCGTAGGGCTCGGCGCCGGGCGCGGCGGCCATCACTTCCTCGAACTCGTCGCGGAACTTGCGCACCATCGCGCCGACCGGCATCGCCATCGAGTCGCCGAGCACGCAAAGGCAGTTGCCGATGATGTTCTGCTGGACCGAGGCGACGATGTCGAGGTCCATCGGCGTCGCCTCGCCGCGCACCATCCGCTCCAGCATCTTCACCGTCCAGTTGGTCCCCTCGCGGCACGGCGTGCACTTGCCGCAGGACTCGTGGTGGTAGAAGCGCGCCGTGCGCAGCGCCAGGTGCGGGATCGAGACGGTGTCGTCGGCGACGATGATCGAACCGGAGCCGAGCATCGAGCCCGCCTCGGCCATCGCCTCGAAGCTGTAGGGGAGGTCGAGGCCCTCCTCGGCGGTGAGGACCGGGGAGGAGGAGCCGCCCGGGAAGAAGGCCTTGATCTCCCGACCCTCCAGCGGGCCGCCGGCGAGGTCGCAGATCAGCTCGCGGGTGGAGATGCCCAGCTCGACCTCGAAGTTGCCAGGACGCCGCACGCCGCCGGAGACCGAGACGACCTTGGTCCCGGGCGACTGCTCGGTGCCGAAGCCTCGGAACCACTCGGCCCCGTTGGCGACGATCCGCGGCACGTTGGAGAGCGTCTCGACGTTGTTGATCAGCGTCGGCCCGCCGTAGAGGCCCTGCACCGCCGGGAACGGCGGCTTCAGGCGCGGGTTGCCGCGCTTGCCTTCCAGGGCGTCGAGCAGCGCCGTCTCCTCGCCGCAGATGTAGGCGCCGGCTCCCCGGTGCACGACCAGCTCCAGATCGCGATGCGTGCCGAGGATGTTCTCGCCGAGGTATCCCGCCCCGTAGGCCTCGGCGACGGCGGCGTCGAGGATGTCCGCCTGCTCCGCGTACTCGCCGCGGATGAAGACGAAGGCGTGGCCGGCGTCGGCGGCGAGCGCGGCGATCGCGATCCCCTCGATCAGCTGGTGGGGGTTGCGCTGCATCAGCTCGCGGTCCTTGAAGGCGCCGGGCTCGGACTCGTCGGCGTTGCAGCAGAGGTACTTGGGCATGTCGCCGCGGGGCAGGAAGGAGGCCTTTTTCCCCATCGAGAAGCCGGCGCCGCCGCGACCGCGCAGGCCCGAGTCTTCGAGCTCCTGGAGGACCTCGTCCCCCTCCATCTCGCGGTAGGCCCTCTCCAGGGTGGCGTAGCCGCCGTAGCCCCTGTAGCCGTCGATCGTGCGCAGCGCCGGGTCCTCGGCGTGCTCCAGCAGCATCCGCGTCTCACGAGGATCAGCCATCGGCGCCGCCTCCCGGTCGCGGCATGTCGCCGGCCAGCGGTCGCCTCTCCAGCGCCCTCTCCGGCAGCACGTCCTCGCCAGCCTTCAGCTGGTCGATTGCGGCTTGCGCTTCGGCCGCCTCGAGCGGGCCGTAGTAGCGCTGGTCGATCGAGGCCATCGGGGCGATGTCGCAGGCGCCCAGGCACTCGAAGCCGGTGACGAAGAAGTCCTCGCCCTCGGTGGCGGCGCGGAAGGCGTCGAGCAGCTCGTCGCCGCCGCGCATCCAGCAGCTGATGTTGGTGCAGACCTCGATCCGGTGGGTGCCGACCGGCTCGGTGTGCAGCAGGTCGTAGAAGCTGGCGACCGACTCCAGGTAGGCGGGCGTCACCCGCATCACCGCGGCGGCCTGGCGGATCCCCTCCGGCGTGCACCAGCCATAGCGCTCCTGCACCGCCCACAGGGCCGGGATCGAGGCCGAGCGGCGGTCGGGGTAGCGCGACATCAGCGTCTCGATCCGCTCCGCCAGCTCGGGCGGGCACTCGACCTCATGGCGCTCCGGGACCTCCTCCTCGGCGCGGCCGGGGACCCGGCCCTCGGTCACGGCGGGGTCGACCGGCAGGCCGTTGGAGCGCTCGCTCACCGGTCCACCCCGCCGAGGATCGGGTCGAGCATCCCGAGGCTGGCGATCATGTCGGCGACGTAGCTGTCGACCGCCATCTCGCGGAAGGCCTGCAGGTTGACGAAGGAGGGGTCGCGGAAGTGGACCCGTGCCGGCTTGGCGGAGCCGTCGGCGAGGAGGTAGCAGCCGAGCTCCCCGCGCGGGCCCTCGATCGCGTAGTAGACCTCGCCGGGCTCGACCCGGAAGCCCTCGGTAACGAGCTTGAAGTGGTGGATCAGCGCCTCCATCGAGGTCGAGAGCTCCGAGCGCGGCGGCAGCACGTACTTGCGGTCCTCGGCGATGAAGGGCCCCTCGGGGAGCGCGTCGAGCGCCTGCTCGACGATCCGCGTCGACTCGACCATCTCCGCCACCCGCACCCGGTAGCGGTCGTAGTTGTCGCCGGTGGTGCCGACCGGGACCTTGAAGTCCATCTCCGGGTAGGCGAGGTAGTCGAAGGTCTTGCGCAGGTCCCAGGGCTCGCCGGCGGCGCGCAGCAGCGGCCCGGTCACGCCCAGCTCCAGCAGTCGCTCGCGGGGGACGATCCCGACCCCCTTGGTCCGCGAGAGGAAGACCTCGTTGCGGTCGAGCAGGTCCTGGTACTGGCCGACGCGGACCGGCATCTCGGCGATGAAAGCGCGCAGCTTCTCCTCGAACCCGCGGGGGATGTCCTCGATCACCCCGCCGACCTGGAAGTAGCGGGTGTGCATCCGCTGCCCGGTCGCCATCTCGAACAGGTCGAGGATGCGGTCGCGCTCGCGGAAGCAGTACCAGAGCATCGAGATCGCGCCGAGGTCGAGCGCCGTCGTCCCCAGCCAGACCAGGTGGGAGTGGATCCGGTTGAGCTCGAGGAAGATCATCCGCAGGTACTTGGCGCGGGGCGGGATCTCCAGGTCGATCAGTCGCTCGACGGCGCCGCAGAAGGCCTCCATCTGGAAGAAGTAGGAGACGTAGTCCATCCGCTCGACGAAGGGGATGACCTTCCAGTAGCTCTTGTCCTCGCAGGACTTTTCGATCCCGGTGTGGACGTAGCCGATCACCGGCCGCAGGTCGCGCACGACCTCGCCTTCGAGGTTGACGATCAGCCGCAGCACGCCGTGGGTGGCCGGGTGGTGCGGCCCGATGTTGACCGTCATCACCTCTTTGGTGCGGTCCTCGTTGAGGCCGATCTCAGCCATAGTTGCGCTCGTTGTAGGTGAAGGTGACCGGCTCTCCGCCGACCGGGAAGTCCCGCCGCAGCGGCCAACCGACGTAGTCCTCGGGCAGCAGGATCCGGGTCATGTCCGGATGGCCCCGGAACTCGATCCCAAAGAAGTCGTACGCCTCGCGCTCCTGGAACTCGGCAGTCGGGAACAGCTCGACACACGAGTCGATCTGGGGGAGCTCCGCGGCCGGAGCTCCCAACATCGCCTTCACCCGAATCCGCTCTTTCCGGCCCATGTTCAACAGCTCGTAATGGACTCCGAAGCGGGGCTCGGCCGGGAGGTAGTCGGCGACATGGAGGCTGGAGAGGAAGGTGTAGCGCTGGCCGGGCGTGTCCCGCAGCCAGCCGAGCACGGCGAGCACCTGGGTCGGATCGACGACGAGCGCCGCCTGGCCGCGATCGAAGGAGGTGGCGAGGACGGCGCCGGGGTGGTCGCGCTCGACTTCCCCCCGGATCAGCTCGAGTCCGGGCGCATCAGGCACGGCTCAGCTCCCTCGCGGCTTCGTAGGCCTCGGCCGCTTCCGGGCTCGGTTCGCTGCGCGGGCCGCCGCGGGCCCACTCCTCGGTGCCGGCGGCGTCGTAGCGCTGGCGCCATCCCTGGTCGGGGTTGCCCATGATCTTGCGCTGCAGCTTGGTGAAGCCGTACAACACCGCCTCCGGCCGCGGCGGGCAGCCGGGGATGTGGAGGTCGATCGGCATGAACTTGTCCGCCCCCTGGACGACGGCGTAGTTGGAGAACATGCCGCCGGAGGAGGAGCAGGCGCCCATCGAGATCGCCCACTTCGGCTCCAGCATCTGGTCGTAGAGGCGGCGGACGACCGGCGCCATCTTGATCGAGACCCGTCCCGAGAGGATGATCATGTCCGCCTGGCGCGGCGAGGCGCGCAGGGCCTCGGCGCCGAAGCGGGCGATGTCATAGCGGGCGGTGACGAGGGAGATCGGCGCCTCGATCGCGCAGCAGGCGAGGCCGAAGGTGAGCGGGAACATCGAGTTCGCCCGCGCCCAGTTCTGCATCTTCTCGAAGGTCGTGGTGACGACCCGTTCTTCCACGTAGCGCTCCAGGTCCTCGCCCTCGAGGTCGCCGCGCAGCATCTCCCGGGCCGAGAGCTGCTTGGAGCGAAGGCTTGAGCGCTCTACCTCCAATCCAGGGCCCCCTTGCGCCAGACGTAGACGAAGGCGACGAGCAGCAGCGCCACGAAGGTGATCAGCTCGCCGAGCACGAAGACGCTGTCGGCGTCCTTGAGGATCGCCCCCACCGGGTAGAGGAAGACGACCTCGATGTCGAAGAGGATGAAGAGCATCGCGACGAGGTAGAAGCTGACGCCGAACCGCAGCCCCTTGCTCGGCTCGACCGGAATTCCCGACTCGTACGGCTCCCCCTGGCGGCGGCTGGCGGCGGTCGGTTTCGCCGGCCGCTTCGGGCCGATCAGATGGTTGAGCATCGCGAAGACTCCGCCGACCGTGAGGCCGAGGACCGCGAAGACAAGGATCGGGAGGTAGGTCTTGAGCACTGGGGTGTGTATTTTGCCGAGCGGCGCCAGGGGCAACTCGCTGTCGCTGGACGCCCGTACCCGCTGTTATACACCCACCTTGTGACAACTTGCTACATAGTGCTTTTCCGCATC
This sequence comes from uncultured Solirubrobacterales bacterium, assembly GCA_963799835.1. Taxonomy (GTDB): domain Bacteria; phylum Actinomycetota; class Thermoleophilia; order Solirubrobacterales; family 70-9; genus VAYN01. The sequence goes on along the minus strand of CAWCYE010000002.1, from coordinate 724,902 downwards.
AGTAAGCGGAATCCCGACCCCTTCAGGCGGATTTAGGTCGATGATCGGCGTCCATATCGCGGTGGGCTTCACGGTGATCGCTCTCAACCTCGCCGCGGGGGCTGTGGGGGGACTGGCGTGGTACCGAAAACTGCCCTCGATCCCGTTCTGGTACCTGCTCCGGGCGGCCCAGGTCTCCGTCTTCCTCCAGGCCCTCCTGGGAGGCCTGCTCGTGGTCACCAACCACGAACCCTCCGACGACCTGCACTACGTCTACGGGATCCTGCCGCTGGTCGTCTCCTTCATCGCCGAGGGCGCCCGCGCCGGCGCCGCCGAGCGCGAGCTCGGCGAGACGGACTTCGAATCCCTGCCGGCCGACGAGCAGCAATCGATCGGCCTGGCGATCGTCCGCCGTGAGATGGGGATCATGGCCGTCAGTTGCGGCGTCATCCTCTTCCTCGCCCTGCGCGCGGCGTTCACCAGCGGTCTTTGATCGTCCGGCCTCGGACGAGGACTGCGTTTTGCGGCTCAGGGATGCAAAACGCAGTCCTCGTCGCTCAATCGATGCGGAAGGCAGGGTGGTCGGGGGCGATGCGGCGGAGCTCGTCGTTGCTTGCGTCGGCGCCGACGCCGCCAAAGAAGGCGCCGGTCTCCCACTTCCACTTCGCCAGGTAGGCGCGGAGCAGGGGTGGACGGTCCCCGAGCGGGACCTCGGTCGCGGTGAACTCCTCGGCGCGGCGGCCCAGCACCAGCCGCCCACCGCCGCTGACCCGCATGTTCCGGACCCACTGCGTGTTGCCGCGCGGGGCGACCAGGTAGCGGCTGCCCTCGAACTCGAGCAGGTTGACGGGGGTCTTCCGCCACTCGCCGCTCTTTCGCCCCTTCACTTCCAGCACCCGCGACCCGGCGACGCTGATGCCCACCTTGGTCGCCGCGGCGACGAGCCGGTTGAAGACGTTCTTGGTGAACCAGCCCGGTTCCTGGAAGCGCTCGGCCATGGCATCGAGTTTTGCAGGAGCTCGCCTCGCCGACCCCGAGGAGGAGCCGGATAGGCTTTGCCCATGCTCGACCACGTCGGCATCGAGGTCAGCGATCTCGCCTCCAGCAGGACGTTCTACGAAGCCGCGCTCGACCCGCTCGGGATCGGGGTGCTGATGGAGTTCGACGCGCCATAGGCTTCGGCAAGGAGACCGAGCACGGGCCAATGCCGTTCTTCTGGCTCTACGCCCGCGGCCGCCCCGTCGTCAGCGGCGCCCACATCGCCTTCGGCGCCCGGGAGACCGGCGAAGTCGACGCGTTTCACGCCGCGGCCCTGGCCGCCGGTGGCACCGACAACGGCGCGCCCGGCCCACGACCGATCTACCACCCCGGCTACTACGGCGCCTTCGTCCTCGATCCCGACGGCAACAACATCGAGGCGGTCCACCACCGCCTCGGCCAGTAGGCGTGGCGCTTTTGTCGGGTATAGGCCGACAAAGGCGCCAATCGCTCAGCTCAGCGGCCGGTACTCGCCGCCGTGGAAGACCAGCGGGTCGCCCTCGCCGCCGATCAGGTCGGTGACCTCGCCGGTGACGATCACGTGGTCGCCGGCGGAGACGACGTCCCGCAGGTCGCAGGCCAGCCAGAGCAGGGCGTCGTCGATGGCGGGGATGCCGTCGCGGTCGGTCCACTCGACGCCGTCCCACTTCCGCGGCACGGGCGCCTTGGTGGCGAAGCTCCGCGCGATCGCCTCCTGCCCCTCGTGCAGGACGCTGATCCCGAAGCGGTCGGCGGCCTGGACCGCGAGCAGGGTGCGGGAGCCACGGTCGAGGCAGGCCAGCATCAGCATCGGCTCGATCGAGAGCGAGCAGACCGCGTTTGCGGTCGCCCCGGCCGGGCCGTCACGGCCCCCGGCGGTGACGATCGTGACCCCGGTGGGCAGGCTTGCCATCGCGGCGCGGAAGCGGGGTGGGTCGGGAGCGGGCATCGTCAGAAGATCGGGATCGGCGCCAGACAATATGATGCGCGCCGCGTGCGCTCTGTACTGATCATCGCGATGACGATCGCCGCCGCCTTCGGGCTTGCCGCCTGCGGGTTCGGCGAGCAGGCGATCTCCGTCCCCGAGAACGACCCAACCCACGACGGGGCGGTCCTCTTCGCGACCCATTGCTCCGGCTGCCACACGCTCGAGGCCGCCGGGACCCAGGGAAGCGGCAACAGGGGGGAGCGGACGCAGGGGCCCAACCTCGACCAGAGGACCGAGACCTACGACGACGCTCTCTTCGCGATCCAGAACGGCGGCTTCTCGGGGGCGATCATGCCCCAGAACATCGTCGTCGGCGCCGAGGCCGAGGCGGTCGCCCGGTTCGTCGCCAAGTACGCGGGCGAAGACGCCGCCGAATCCTCGTCGCGGCCCGGCCAGACCTCTCCCTGACCCGGGATCGCGATGCTTGACCTGAAGCTGATCCGCTCCGACCCCGAGCGGATCAAGGCGGCGCTCGCCCGCCGCGGCGCCGCCGAGAAGGTCGACGAGCTGCTGGCCCTCGACGCCCGCCGCCGGGAGTTGCTGCCGGAGGTGGAGAACGCCCAGGCCGAGCGCAAGACCCTCTCCAAGCGGATCGGCGAAGCGAAACAGGCGGGGGAGGATGCCGAGGCGGAGATGGCAAGCGTGGCGGCCCTGAAGGAGCGGATCGAGTCGGCCAAGGAGGAGCTGGAGCGGGTCGAGGCCGACCTCGACCGCCTCGCCCTCACCCTCCCCAACCTGCCCGACCCCGACGCTCCGGACGGGATGACGGAGGAGGACGCGGTGACGGTGCGCGAGGTGGGCGAGCGCCCCGAGTTCGACTTCGAGCCGCGCGACCATCTCGAGATCGGCACCGAGCTGGGCCTGATCGAGATGGAGGCGGCGGCCCGCCTCTCCGGGTCCCGCTTCGCCTACCTGAAGGGCGACCTGGTGCTGCTCGAGCTGGCCCTGGTCCGGTTCGCGATCGAGCTGGTCCGGGCCGAGGGCCACGAGCCCGTGGTTCCGCCGGTCCTGGTCCGCGAAGAGGCGCTCGAGGGGACCGGCTTCCTGCCCGGCGACCGCGACCAGATCTACGAGGTGCCCAAGGACGAACTCTTCCTGGCCGGGACCTCCGAGGTGGCGCTGGCCGGCCTGCACGCCGGCGAGATCCTCGACCCCGGGGCGCTGCCGCTGCGCTACTGCGGCTTCTCGACCTGCTTCCGGCGCGAGGCGGGCGCCGCCGGCCGCGACACCCGCGGGATCTTCCGCGTGCACCAGTTCGACAAGGTCGAGATGTTCTCGTTTGTCGAGCCCTCCGAGTCGGCCGCCGAGCACGAGCGGCTGCTGGCGATCGAGGAGCGGATCCTCGGCGAGCTGGAGCTGCCGTACCGGGTGGTCAACGTCGCCGCCGGCGATCTCGGCGCCCCCGCCGCCAAGAAGTACGACTGCGAGGCGTGGATCCCCAGTCAGGGCCGCTACCGCGAGCTGACCTCCTGCTCGAACACCACCGACTACCAGGCGCGCAGGCTCGGCTGTAGGTATCGGCCCGCCGAGGGCGAATCCCTGGAAATGGTGCATACCTTGAACGGAACCGCCGTGGCTGTGGGCCGGACGATCATCGCCCTGATCGAGAACCGCCAGGAGCGCGACGGTAGTTTCACGCTACCCAATATTTTGCATCAATACGGCTCGCCTGACAGAATCGCGCCGCAATGAGCTCAAGCGTGCGGGAGGCCAAGCGCGTGGTCCTCTGCGACGACCACGAGATCGTCCGTGAGGCGATCAAGGCGCGGATGGCGGACTCCAACATCCTGGAGATCGTGGGCGAGGCCACCAACGGGCGCGACGTGGTCGACGTGGTCGAAGAGCTGGAGCCCGACGTCCTCATCATCGATGTCGAGCTGCCCAAGCGCGACGGGATCGAGGCGACGAAGGAGGTGCTCAAGGTCCGCCCCCGGACCAAGGTGATCATCTTCACCGCGCACGCCCAGCCGGACCTCCTGGCCCTGGCGCTGCGGGCCGGGGCTTCCGGCTACGTGCTCAAGTCCGCTCCGGCCGAGGACATCGCCCGGGCGGTGAAAGCAGTGACGGGAGGCGGCACCTTCCTCGGCGGCGACTTCGCCGGCGGCAAGCCGTCGGAGGTGGAGAAACTGCTCGACCTCTCGCCGCGCGAGCGCCAGATCCTCGAGCTCCTGGCCGAGGGCCTGCGGGTGAAAGAGATCGCCGAGCGGCTGGCCCTGAGCCCGGCGACCGTCCACACCCACGTCCGCAACGCGATCGCCAAGCTCGAGGTCGACACCCGCACCGAGGCGGTTGCGCTGGCGGTGCGCTTCAGCTACCTCGGCGCCGGCGGCGGCGCCCTGTAGCCGGGCCTACTTCTCCTCGAACGCGAGGGCGCAGCCGTTGATGCAGTAGCGCTGGCCGGTCGGTCCCGGCCCGTCGTCGAAGACGTGCCCGAGATGGGCCTCGCAGTGTTTGCAGACGACCTCCGTCCGGCGCATGAAGAGGCTGTTGTCCGGGCGCAGCTCGACGTGCTCGAGGCTGGCCGGCTCGGTGAAGCTTGGCCAGCCGGTGCCCGAGTCGAACTTGGTGCCGGACGAGAACAGCTCGGTGCCGCAGCAGACGCAGCGGTACATGCCCTCGCCCTTCTCGTCGACGTAGGGCCCGGTGAAGGCGCGCTCGGTCCCCGCCCTGCGGGTGACCTCGAACTGCTCCGGGGTCAGCTGGTCGCGCCACTCCTGCTCGGACTTCTCGATCTTCGTCGCCATCTCTTTCTCCTTTCGGTTCACAAACAAGCGTACGCCGTCACCAATGCGAGTCTTCTGGCGCATAGGATCTCGGCGTGCTGGAGGCCTTCTACGAGCGCGACGGTGATCGATTCGTCTCGACGGAGTTGACCCGCGGGCCCTGGGACCCCGGTGCGCAGCACGCTGGGCCGCCGGCGGCGCTGCTCGGCCACGCGCTCGAGGACCTGCCCGAATCCGAGCAGTTTCAGGTCGCCCGGGTCACCTTCGAGATCCTGCGCGCGGTCCCGATCATGCCCGTCGAGGTTGCCGCCCGGGTGGTGCGGCCGGGACGGCGGGTGCAGCTGCTCGAGGCCGAGCTGAGCGCCGGCGGGGAAGTGCTGATGCGGGCCAACGCCTGGCGGATCCGCACCGCCGCGGTCGAGCTGCCCGCCGAGGCGGTCATCGCCTCGCCCCCGCCGCCTCCTCCGGAGCGTGGCTCGGAGGTCAGCTTCTTCCCGACCGGGCAGGACCACGGCTACCACACGGGAATGGAGGTGCGCTTCATCTCCGGCGGCTTCCTCGAGCCCGGTCCCGCGATCGCCTGGCTGCGGATGCGCAAGCCGCTGGTGGCCGGGGAGGAGCCCACGCCGCTGCAGCGCGTCCTCGTCGTCGCCGACGTCGGCAACGGCATCAGCGCCTCTCTGGACTACCGGCGCTACCTCTTCATCAACGTCGACCTGACCGTCCACCTCGAGCGGATGCCGGCCGGCGAGTGGGTCTGCGTCGACGCGGTCACGGTGCCGCAGCGCCACGGCGTCGGCACCGCCGAGTCGGTCCTCTTCGACGGCGAGGGCCGGATCGGCCGCGCCGCGCAGACGCTGCTCATCTCCGAGCGATAGTCGAGCCGATCAGGGCCGCGGCGCCGAGGGCGATAGCCGCGGCGACCAGGAAGGACCCCTCGTAGCTGGTCAGCGTCGCCGCCAAGCCGGCGAGCGGCGCGCCGAGGCCGACGCCGGCGTCGAAGAACGCCGTGAACGTCCCCAGGGCCGCTCCCCGGCGGGCCTCGGAGATCCGGCCGACGACGATCACCGACAGCGAGGGATAGAGCAGCGAGAACGCGGCTCCCATGGCGAGGGCGCCGGCGATCGCCACCGGCAGGCTGGCGGCGACCGCGAGCGTGGTCAGTCCGGCCGCCTCGACCAGCGCCGCGCCGAACGCGACCCGGGCCGGGCCGACGCGGTCTGGCAGGTCGCCGCCGAGCAGCCGGGTGAGGACGACCATCGCGGCGAAGGCGCCGAAGACGAGCGCCCCGTGGCCGACGCCGCGGGCGTCGAGGTGCAGGACGACGAAGGTGGCGACGGTCCCGTAGCCGATCGCGCCGAGGGCAAGCGCCACTCCGGGGCGAATCGCCTCCCGCGCGATCAGGCCTTGGTGCTCGTTCTCGGAGCGCGGCAGCGGCCGGAACGGGTCGGGGACGCGCGAGGCGATCAGGGCGCCGAGTGCCGGCACCACCCCGGCGAAGATCCAGACCGCGGTGTAGCCGGCCTGGTGCTGGATCACTTCGCCGACCAGCGGCCCGATGCTGAGGCCCGCCCAGACGGCGAGCCCGTAGAGGCCGATCACGCGGGCTCGTCGCTCCAGTGGGGCCAGGTCGACGATCCAGGCCGAGCCGGCGGTGAAGACGGTTCCCTCTCCCGCCCCCAGCACCAGCCGCGCCACGATCAGGCCGCCGACGCCGAGCGGCAGCAGGTAGAGGAAGCCGCCGACGGCCACCAGCAGCGAACCGACCACCACAGTCGGCCGGCGGCCGACGCGGTCGGCGAAGCGGCCGGCGAAGGGGCGCAGCAGCAGCCCGGTGACCGCGTAGGAGCCGATCACGATGCCGACCGCGAGGTTGCCGGCATCGAGTGGGCCGTTGACGTATCGAGGCAGCACCGGCAGCACGGCGCCGACCGCGAGCAGGCCGCTGAAGGTGACCATGAAGACACCGGCGAAGGCGGCGCCCGGCCGCTCGTGCCCGACCGGGTCGGTCTCGGCCTGGACGGGAGGATCGACGCTCACGTCAGCAGTCCGGCCAGGGTCTCGATCGTGTGGTCGGGAGGCGGATCGGCCGCGGCGGCCCCTTCGCGATCGGTGCTGCCGCTGAGGACGAGCACGGTCGCGAGGCCCGCGCGCCGCCCGCCCTCGATGTCGGAGGAGACCCGGTCGCCGACCATCGCCACCCGGTCACCGCCGCCGAGCGCGGCCAGCGCCATCTCGAACAGGTGCCGTTCCGGCTTGCCGGCGATCTCGGCGCTCCGGCCGGAGGCGGTCTCGACCGCCGCCAGGACCGCTCCGGTGCCGGGCCATTCCCCGCCGGGCATCGGCATCGTCGGGTCGCGGCTGGTCGCGAACAGAGCCGCGCCCCGGTCGAGCGCCAGCTTCGCGCTCAAGAGCTCCTCGTAGTCGAAGCGGCGGTGGCCGGAGACGACCACCACGTCGGCCTCGCGCGCGGCCTCGCCCTCCACCAGCCGCGCCCCCGCCGCGGTGGTCATCTCCTTCAGCGCCGTGTCGCCGATCACGAACGCCGTGCCTCCCGGCCCCACCGCCTCGGCGGCGAGCTGCGCCACCACCATTCCGGCGGTGACGATCTGCCCCTCGTCGACCTCGACGCCCATCTCCCGCAGGCGCTCCGCGTAGCGCGACGGCGGCCGCGCCGGATTGTTGGTGACGAAGACGATCCGCTTGCCGGCCGAGAGCAGCGCGACCAGCGTCTCGGCCGCCCCCGGCACCGGCTCGCGCCCGATCCACACCACCCCGTCGAGGTCGATCAGCAATCCGTCGAAGTCGTCGGCCAGCGGCACGGGCGCAGGCTAGTGTCTCGCGGCCATGCGCCGCGCCCCCGCCAGCGTCCTCCTCGCACTCGCGTTCCTACTCGTCGTGACCGCGCCCGCCGGAGCGGCCACGGGGCGGCCTGTGCCCGAGGTGCACACGGTCGAGTACGCGACCTTCACCGTGGGGGCGAGTGACGGTCTCTCGGCGAAAGTGGAAGCAAGCGGGAAACAGATCACCCTGACTGTGGGCAAGGGTCTGCAGTTCACCTCCTACACCGTCACCGGCAAGCTCTCCCGTCGTGGGATCGAGGCTAGGTTCGGCAACCTGGGTCAGGTGTCGGTCGGGTTCAGGTCGACCAGGACCGTGAAGGTCGACCAGCCTGCCGGCGGCTGCGGAGGAGACGTCCGCACGATGGTGGAAGGCGTCTTCTCGGGCGCGATTCGGTTCCGGGGAGAGGGCGGCTATGTCACCGTCAACGCCGGCAGGGCGAAGGGGGAAGTGAAGTCCAGTTCTCCCCTGAAATGCTCAGAGCGACGGAGCAAGGTCCCGGACCCCTTGGCCGGTTTTGCCCGGCTGGAACGGGAATCCCAAGGCGAGCAGGTGGCCGCCTTGGAGGCGGAGGCCGAGCATCGCATTCTCGTTGCGATCGCGGTCGGCGAATCGAAAGCGAGACAGGCCGCGTTCTTTGTCGCCGGCTCGGTGGAGCGGCGTGGACCGATGCGAATCGTCCGCGCGACGGGCGCCAAGGCTCCGCTTTCCGCGTTCAGCTTCGATCACGACGCCGGTACGGCCACGCTGACGCCGCCTGCGCCCTTCACCGGCAGCGCCACGTTCCAGCGCAATACCGATGGATCGTCGAGCTGGACGGGCTCGCTCAGCGTCCCGGTCTTGGGCGCCGATCCGGTCATTCTGACCGGTGCTCGCTTCCGTACCATCATGGTTGCCGAGTTCGAAGACTGAGCGAAGGGCTTCCGCACACCTGTGGCACGCCCGCGTATCGGTATCGATACCGTGAAGCGCTGTGAGCCTGAACGGACAGGTTGTCGTTGCCACCGACCTGACCCGGCGCTACGGCGAGGGGGATGCCGCCGTTGACGCGCTGGCGGGTGTGAGCACCGGTTTCGAGCGCGATCGCTTCACCGCGATCATGGGGCCGTCGGGCTCGGGCAAGTCGACCCTGATGCACATCCTCGCCGGGCTCGACCGGCCGACCTCGGGCACGGTCGAGCTCGACGGAGTCGACATCACCGGGCTCGACGACGGTGAGCTGACCAAGCTGCGGCGAGACAAGCTCGGTTTCGTCTTCCAGTTCTTCAACCTGCTGCCGGTCCTCACCGCCGAGGAGAACCTGGTGCTGCCGCTCTCGATCGCCGGCCGTAAGCCCGACACCGAGTGGGTTGACCAGCTGATTCGCACCGTCGGTCTCGAGGACCGCCGCACCCATCGGCCCTCCGAGCTCTCGGGCGGTCAGCAGCAGCGCGTCGCCGTGGCGCGGGCGCTGGTCTCCAAGCCGGCCGTGGTCTTCGCCGACGAGCCGACCGGCAACCTCGACTCGAAGGCGAGCGCCGGCGTCCTCGACCTGCTGCGCCGGGCCGTCGACGAGTTCGACCAGACGGTGGTGATGGTCACCCACGACCCCGGCGCCGCGGCCCGGGCCGACCGCCTGATCACGCTCCGCGACGGCCGCATCGTCCAGGACGGAACGCCTGGCTCCGCGGACGACGTGATCGAGCTGATGAAGACGGTTGACTAGCCTCGCCGTCAAGAACCTCTGGGCTCGCAAGGTGCGCGCGCTCACCACGACCTTCGCGGTCGTCATCGGGGTCGCGTTCGTCGCCGGCTCCTATGTCCTCACCGACACGATCTTCGCCGCCTTCGACGAAATCTTCAGCGACTCGCTGAAGGGGACCAGCGTCGTCGTCACCGCCGAGAACCCGGTCGAACAGGAAAACGGCGAAATCCCCTCGATCGATGCCTCGCTGCTGCCGCGCATCCAGAGAACGCCCGGGGTGAAGCTGGCCGCCGGGGCGATCTTCACCCCCGGAGCGTTCTTCGACTCCAAGGGCGACAAGATCGGCAACAAATTCGCCCCCAAGTTCATCTCCTCGACCCAGCCGGGGCCGCTGGAGTCGCTCACCTACGTCGACGGCCACCAGCCGCGTGGCCCGACCGAAGCCTCGATCGACAAGGCGGCCGCCGAAAGCTCCGATCTGAAGCTCGGCGAACGGATCGAGCTGATCGGGCAGGGTCGCGCCCAGGACTTCCGCCTGGTCGGGTTCTCCCAGCTCGGCAGCGCCTCCTTCGGCGGCGCCAGCATCGCTCAGGTGACGCTGCCTGTAGCGCAGCGGCTGACCCACAAGGTCGGGCGCTTCGACCAGATCTCGGTGGCAGCCGCCGACGGCGTCGCGGCGAAGACGCTGAAGCGGCGGATCGAGCGCCAGATGCCCGACGGTGTACGGGTGGAGACGGCGCAGGAAAACGCCAACCGCGGCTCGGATGAAATCCGCGACAACCTCAGCTTCCTGCAGACCTTCCTTCTTGTCTTCGGCTTCATCGCCGTCTTCGTCGGCTCCTTCCTGATCTTCAACACCTTCTCGATCACCGTCGCCCAGCGGGTGACCGAGTTCGGGATGCTGCGCACGATCGGGGCCTCGCGCTCTCAGATCCTCACCACCGTTCTGGTCGAGGCGGTCGCGATCGGGTTGCTGGGCGCGCTGATCGGGATCGGCGGCGGCTTCCTGATCGCGATGCTCCTCAACGCGTTGCTGGAGGCCTTCGGGGTCGACCTGCCGACCACGAGCCTGGTGATGGAGACGCGCACCGTCGTCGTCGCCCTGCTGGTCGGCGTCCTGGTCACCTTCGTCGCCTCCCTGGTGCCGGCACTGCGATCGACCCGGGTGCCGCCGATCGCGGCCCTGCACGCGGTCGCGCCGCCGCCGACGAGGCGCAAGCGGATCCTCTACGCGGTGCTCTCGATCCTGCTCGGGCTCGCCGGCCTGGCGATGGTGCTGGCCGGCCTCTTCGGCGACGCCGACGCTGGCGCGGCGGCAGGGCTGATGGGCGCGGGCGCGATCCTCATCGTCTTCGGCGTCTCCCTCTTCAGCCCGCGCCTCGTCCCTCCCCTGGCGACGGTCGCGGGCTGGCCGCTGGAGCGGGTGCGGCGGCTGACCGGCCGCCTCGCCCGCGAGAACGCCCAGCGCAACCCGAGCCGCACCGCGGTGACCGCCGCGGCGCTGATGATCGGGCTCGCCCTGGTCACCTTCGTCACCGTCTTCGCCGCCGGCCTGAAAAGCTCGGTCGCGCAGATCGTCGACGAGAACTTCGCCGGCGGGCTGGTGATCCAGAACAGCGACGGCTTCTCGCCGATCCCGGCCGGGGCGGGTCTTGTTGCGAGCAGGGTCCCCGGGGTCGAGCTGGTCGCCAGCATCCGCTCCACCGAAGCGGCGCTGGTCGCCGACGGCTCGAAGGCCAAAGTCTCGGCGCCGAGCCCGAACACCGGGCAGGCGGTGAGGATCGAATGGAAGCGGGGTGGGCCGGAGACGCTGCGCGACCTCGGCGACGGCGAAGCGATCCTCTCCGACTCCTTCGCCTCCGGCCACGGGCTCGAAGTCGGCGACAGGTTCCAGCTGCTGAGCCAGACCGGCGCCCGGCCGATCCTCGTCGTCGCCGGTGAATTCGACTCCAAGGCCGGGGTGTTCGGCAGCGTGATCGTCACCCAGCGCGTCCTCGCTCGCGACTTCAACCAGACCCAGGACACGATCGATTTCGTCGAGGCCGCTCCCGGGGCCGACGCCGCGACGGTCCAGACGCTGCTGACGAAAGTGGTCGAAACGGCGTTCCCGGTCGCCGAAGTGATGAACCAGCAGGAACTGAAGGAAAACCGGGAAGACCAGGTCCAGCAGCTGGTCAACCTCTTCTACGCGCTGTTGCTGCTGGCGATCGTGATCTCGCTGTTCGGGATCGCCAACACCCTGGCGCTCTCGATCCACGAACGCACCCGCGAGCTGGGCATGCTGCGGGCGATCGGGATGTCCCGGCGCCAGGTGCGGACGATGATCCGCTACGAGGCGGTGATCACGGCGCTGATCGGGGCGATCCTCGGCATGGTCCTGGGCGTGATCTTCGCGGCGCTGATCGCCCAGCCGTTGAAGGACGAAGGCTTCACGCTCTCCTACCCGGTCGGGTCACTGGTGATCCTGCTGGTGCTTGCGGGCTTGGCGGGAGTCCTCGCCGCGATCGCCCCGGCCCGGCGGGCGTCGCGCCTGAACGTTCTCGAGTCGCTCCAGTACGAGTAGCGACTCAGGCGGCCGCGAGGCCCATCCGCAGGGCGCCCGCTGCCTCGAGCATCGCGCCGCGGGAGGTGCGGCTGACCGCGGTCAGGTTGGCGAAGCCGTGGATCAGGCCGGGATGGCGCCGCAGCGCCACCCGGGTCCCGGCTTCCCGCATTCGCTGGGCATAGGCCTCGCCCTCGTCCCGCAGCGGGTCGAAGCCGGCGGTACAGACGTAGGCGGGGGGCAGGCCGCGCAGATCGGGCGCGTGGAGGACCGAGACGCGGGGGTCATGTGGGTCGGTGCCCGGCGGCAGGTAGTGGGCCTCGAAGGTGTCCATGTCCGCCTTGCTGAGCAGGAATCCCTCCGCGAAGAGATCGCGCGAGCCCTGGCCGCCGACGACGTCGGTAGGCGGGTAGATCAGCAGCTGCATCGCCGGCGCCTGCTCGCCGCTGTCGCGGGCCGCCAGGCTGACCACGGTCGCCAGGTTGCCCCCGGCGCTGTCGCCGCCGACCGCGATCCGGGCCGGATCGACGCCCAGCGTGGCCGCGTTCGCCGCGGCCCAGGCGAAACCCGCAAGGGAGTCTTCGACGGCTGCCGGAAGGGGATGCTCGGGCGCCAGCCGGTAGTCGACCGAGAGCACCGCAACGCTCGCAGCCGCGGCGAGGAAGCGGCAGACGCCGTCGTGGGTGTCGAGGTCGCCGATCACCCAGCCGCCGCCGTGGTAGTAGACGAGCAGGGGTGCGGGCTCGCCGGCCGGCAGTCGCCCGGGGACGTAGAAGCGGGCCGGCAGCGGGCCGGCGGGTCCGGGGATCTCGACTGCCTCCACGCGCGCCATCGGGATCGGCGGCCGGGCCACGACCGCCGCGGCACCTTCGCGGTTCGCCTGCCGCGCCTCGGCGACCTCCATTCCCGCGATGACGGAGCCACCGCCCGCCATCTTCTCCAGCTTCAGCAGAGCGTGGACGTCGCTTGCCAGGGTCTGCCCGTCGAGGCTCGGCGGCGGGCCGAAGAGACGGCGCTGCACCCGCGGCGGTAGGCCGCAGGCCGTCTTCACGATCCTGTGCTCGGCCTGCGGCGAGAGGCGGGGAGGAGTCGCCATCGCCGGGCAGGCTATGCGAAACCGGGATTGTCGAGGGTAGGAGCGGCGCCCGGGGCCGCCTGCGCCCAGGGCGGGAGGGGGTGCAGGGTCCGCTTAGGTATCGTCCGGGTACTGCGTCGTACATCTATCCGGGAGGCCAGATGCAGATCCAGTCCCGTCGCCTTGCCACCTCCGCGCTCGTTCTCGCGCTGGCCGGCACGGCGCTCGCCACTCAACCCGCCGTCGCCATCTACGACCGCGATTGCTCGGATTTCGCCACTCAGCGACAGGCTCAGCGCTTCTTCAAGAACCATCACCCCGGCCGCGATCCTCACCGTCTCGATGGCGACGACGACGGCAAGGCCTGCGAGGCTCTGCCCTGAGAACTAAGCGACCAACGTCACACTCCGAGGGCCGCCCGGCGGGGTAGCGTCGGACGTAGGCCGATGGAGGCGACGGTGAAACCGGCGGCGGCGAGCGTCCCCAGCGGGGTCGGGACGATCAGGGGTCTGCCGCCCGGACCGCGGATGCCGCGGGCGGTGCAGACGGCGATCTGGTCGCGCCGGGCGCAGTGGCTGCTGGAGCAGAGCCGGGCGCGCTTCGGCGACATGTTCACGGTGCGGATCGCCTACGAAGGGACCTGGGTGATGCTCAGCGACCCGGAGGCGATCAAGCAGGTCTTCACCGGCGACCCGCGGATCTACCACGCCGGCGAGGGCAACCAGCTGCTGGCACCGATCCTCGGCGAGAACTCGGTGCTGGTCCTCGACGAGAAGCGGCACATGAGTCAGCGCAAGCTCCTGCTGCCGCCCTTCCACGGCGAGCGGATGCAGGGCTACGGCGAGAAGATGGCCGAGATCGCCGCCCGCGAGATCGAGACCTGGCCCACCGGTGTCCCCTACAAGCTGCGGCCGCGGATGCAGGCGATGACCCTCGAGATCATCCTCGAGACCGTCTTCGGCGTGCACGGGGGAGAGCGGATGGACGCGCTCCGCGCTGCGCTCCGCGGCTTCCTCGACCTCACCACCAACCCCCGCATGCTGGCGCCCGCGCTCCTCGCCGGGCCAGACCGGATCACCCGCCTGGGCCCCTTCCGCAGCCGGATCGAGCGGGTCGACGAGCTGATCGGCCTGGAGATCGCCGACCGCCGCGCCGCCGAAGACCTCGCCGAGCGCGACGACATCCTCTCGATGCTGGTCGCCGCCCGCCACGAGGACGGCAGCCCGATGAGCGACGCCGAGATCCGCGACGAGCTGCTGACCCTGCTCGTCGCCGGCCACGAGACCACCGCCACCGCGCTCTCCTGGGCGATGGAGCGGCTCGTCCGCCACCCACAGAAGCTGGAGCGGCTCCGTGACGAGGCCCTGGCGGGGGAGGAGACCTACCTGACGGCGACGATCCAGGAGACGCTGCGGCTGCGACCGGTGATCGTGATCGTGATCCGCAAGCTGACCGAGCCGGTCGAGATCGGCGGCTACGAGATCCCCGCCGCCGCCGCCCTGACCCCCTGCATCCACCTCGTCCACCGCGACCCCGAGATCTACCCCGAACCGGACCGCTTCCTGCCCGAGCGCTTCCTCGACAACCCGCCGGGTACCTACACCTGGATCCCCTTCGGCGGCGGCGTCCGGCGCTGCCTCGGAGCCTCCTTCGCCCAGTTCGAGATGCAGGTCGTCCTCCGCGAGCTGGTCAAGCGCTACGAGGTCCGCCCCTCCAACCCCGCCTCAGAGCGCCCCTTCCGCCGGGCTATCACCGAGACGCCGCGCTATGACGCCGAGGTCGTGCTCGGCTGAGTTCGGTTTAGTAAATATCAGAAATGATATATTGATGGGAGATGGCGGATCCTACTGGCGCTGCTCGTTGCGGACACCTCGTCAGGGAGGTCCGCCGCCGCCATCGGCTCGGTCAAGCTGAGCTGGCGAAACGCCTGGGCACCAGCCAGCCGGCGATAAGTCGTATCGAGCGTGACCTGGTCTCACCGACGGTCGAGACTCTCGAGCGGATTCTCAATGCGGTGGGAGAGACCCTCGGCGTGTCGACGCTGGCTCTCGTCGAGCCGCCCCCCGGGGGGAGCAACCAGTCGATCGCCGAGCTGCGCGCCGACTACCGGTTGAGCGCCGAGGAGCGACTGGCGCAGGCGGCAAAGCTGAGTGAAATCGCGACCGAGCTGGCCGCGGGGGCCGAGCTGCGGTGAACCGGAAGTCGGACGACGGCAACCAGTTCGGCGATCTTCGGCCGCTGCGTCCCGAGGAGCTGATCGGGACGCTCGTGTCTCATGAAGTGGACTTCATCGTCCTCGGCGGATACGCAGTTGCCGCGCACGGTTTCCCCCGTGCGACCAAGGACATCGATATCTGTCCCGATCCAGCCGAGGGGAACATGAGCCGGCTGGCAGCGGCGCTCGCCGAGCTCGAAGCGACGCCGATCGGCCTCGCTGAGTTCGCGGACGAGTTCGACCTGAAGCCCGATCTAGAGGGGTTGAGAATCGGGGGCAATTGGACGTTGACGACCAAGCACGGTCGACTCGACGTCATGCAGACCTTCAGCTTCGATGACGGAGCGGAGGAAGAAGGCGGGTACGGGGATCTCGTCGGCCACGCGGTGGAGCGGAGCTTCCTGGGCTACCGGACGCGGTTCTGCAGCTACGACGACCTCCTGCGGATGAAGCGCGCAGCCGGCCGTGCCCAGGACAAAGTCGACATCGAAAGCCTCAAGGCTGCCCGCGGGGAGCTGTAGGCCACGGTCTCTATCTACGCTGGGGCTCAGCTCAGCCGCAGCCGGTGTTATTTCCACACGAACTGCACGTGTAGCAGGAGCCGGTCCGCTGCATCATGCCGCCGCACTGCTCGCAGGCGGGGCCGAGGTCGAGGCCGGACATCTTCGCCGGCACCACCGGCGGGCTGTCGGTCATCGCCGCCGCCGCGGGGACCGTGGTCCCGGGCTTCGCCGGCGTCTCGCCGCCGCTACCGGGCTTCGAGTGGCCGTTCCCCCCGTTGGCCGGGCCGGCGGTGTCGCCGGTCGCGATCCCGAGGCCCAGCTGGGTCGTCTCGGCGTCCCGCTTGGCCCGCACCTCTTTGGTCAGGATGCCGAGGTCCTCGAGCGTTTCGGTGTCCTCGATGAAGCGGCTTGCCAGCCAGCGCATGATGTAGTCGGGCAGCGATTTGGCGAACGGGATCTCCGGGTTGCCGGTGATCCCCTCTGGCTCGAAGCGCATGTAGCTGAACTTGCGCACGAAGACCTCGAGCGGGACGCCGTACTGGAGGCCGATCGAGATCGCCGTCGCGAAGGCGTTCATCAGCCCGCGCATCGTCGAGCCCTCCTTGCCGATGTCGGTGAGGAAGATCTCGCCGGCGGTGCCGTCCTCGTACTTGCCCGCGGTGATGTAGCCCTCGTGGCCGGCGATCGAGAACTTGTGGGTGATCGACTCGCGCTCGCGCGGCATCCTTTTGCGCTCGGGAGCCGCCACGACCGCCTCGGTCTCCGCCCCCTTTTCCTCCTGCGCGTCGGTGCGCAGCGCCTGCGCGGTCTTCGACCCGTCGCGGTAGATCGCCAGCGCCTTCAGCCCGCCCTTCCAGCCCCGGGTGTAGGCGTCGGCGATGTCGGCGACGGTGGCCGACTGGGGCAGGTTGACGGTCTTTGAGATCGCCCCGGAGATGAACGGCTGAGTGGCGGCCATCATGTCGATGTGGCCGGTGTGGGCGATCGCCCGCTCGCCGACCGCGACGTCGAACACCGGCAGGTGCTCGTCCTTCAGCCCCGGCGCGCCGACGATCGTGTTCTTCTCGGCGATGTGGGCGTTGATCTGGTCGACCTCGGAGTCGGAGTAGCCGAGCGTCTGTAGCGCCAGCGGCACCGATTTGTTGACGATCGTCATCTGCCCGCCGCCGACCAGCTCCTTGAACTTGACCAGGGAGAAGTCGGGCTCGATCCCGGTCGTGTCGCAGTCCATCAGGAAGCTGATCGTCCCGGTCGGGGCCAGCACCGTCGCCTGGGCGTTGCGGTAGCCGTGCTCCTCTCCCAGCTCGACCGCTTCGTCCCAGGCGCGCTGGGCGGACCCCAGCAGCTCTCCCTTGATCCCGGTCTCCTCGGCGTCATAGGCGGCGTCGCGGTGCATCCGCATCACCCCGTTGTGGGGCTCGCGGTTGCGCTCGTAGGCCTCATAGGGCCCGGTCGCCCCGGCGGCGATCAGCGCCGACTGGCGGTAGGCGCGGCCGGTCATCAAGGCGGTGATCGCGGCGGCGACGTTGCGGCCGGTGTCGGAGTCATAGGGCAGCCCGTCTGACATCAGCAGGGCGCCGAGGTTGGCGTAGCCGAGGCCGAGCTGGCGGAAGCGGTTGGCGTTGGCGGCGATCTCCTCGGTCGGGTAGCTGGAGAAGCCGACGACGATCTCCTGCGCGAGGAAGACGATGTCGACCGAGTGCTCGAACTCGGCGACGTCGAAGCTGCCGTCGGAATGGCGGAACTTCATCAGGTTGAGCGAGGCCAGGTTGCAGGCCGAGTCGTCGACGTGCATGTACTCGCTGCAGGGGTTGGAGGCGTTGATCCGGCCCGACTCCGGGCAGGTGTGCCAGCGGTTGATGATCGTGTCGTATTGGACGCCGGGGTCGGCGCAGCGCCAGGCGGCGTCGGAGATCTGGTTCATCAGCTCGCGGGCCGGCAGCGTCTTCGTCCTCGCGCCCCCCTTTCGCGCCACAAGGTGCCAGTCCTCGCCGGCCTCGACCGCCTCCATGAACTCATCCGTCACCCGGACCGAGTTGTTGGCGTTCTGGTACTGGATCGAGGTGAAGCCCTCGCCGTCGATCGACATGTCGAAGCCGGCGTCGCGCAGGGCGGCGGCCTTCTTCTCCTCGTCGGCCTTGCACCAGATGAAGTGCTCGATGTCGGGGTGGTCGACGTCGAGCACGACCATCTTCGCGGCCCGGCGGGTCTTGCCGCCGGACTTGATCGTCCCGGCCCAGGCGTCGGCACCGCGCATGAAGCTGACCGGGCCGCTCGCGGTGCCGCCCTTCTGCAGCGTCTCCATCGAGCCGCGGATGTTGGAGAGGTTGATCCCCGAGCCCGACCCCCCGCGGAAGATCTTGCCCTCCTTGGTGTTCCACTCGAGGATCGACTCCATCGTGTCCTCGACCGAGAGGATGAAGCAGGCCGAGCACTGGGGCGTCTCCTCGAAGCCGACGTTGAACCAGACCGGCGAGTTGAAGGCCGCCTTCTGGTTGAGCAGGATCGAGGTCAGCTCCATCTCGAAGGCCTCGGCGTCCTCGGAGGAGGCGAAGTAGCCCCCTTCGCGACCCCAGTCGGCGATCGTCCCGGCGACCCGCCCGATCATCTGTTTGACCGAGGACTCGCGCTCGGGGCTGCCGAGCTGCCCGCGGAAGTACTTCTGGGCGACGATGTTGGTCGCGTTCTGGGACCAGCTCTTGGGGAACTCGACCCCGCGCTGCTCGAAGGCGGGGTTCTCGGGATCGCCGATCACCGCATCGCGGACCTCCCACTCGATCTGGTCGAAAGGATGCACGCCGGCAGTCGAGAACCGCCGCTCGACCGAGAGGCCCTGGAGACCGTTTTTGGGAGTTCTGGTGGCGGTCTTGGACATCGAACTTCTCCTCTCGCAGCGACTTTCAGGGGTAACTACGCAGGATCGTCGATGGGCAGGACGGAAAAAGTCTCAAAAGTCGCAAATAAGGCAATCCGAAAAGGCGTCCCTTCCCCACATACCTTGTCAACTCCGCAATCTCGGCAAATGGCCCACCGGCCCGCCGGGACACTCGATTCGGTGACCGGCCCGATGTACCCTGGAGACATGGTCGATGACCTCCGCAGGGGGGCTGAGCGGATGGGCGAGCGCGCCAGCGCGGCCCGCGACGCGATGGGCGAGCGCGCGACCGCCGCCAAAGACGCGATGGGTGAGCGCGCGACCGCCGCCAAAGAGGCGACCGCGGAGGCGATCGCCCTGGTCAAGCCGAAGCTGCGCGGGGTCTCGCACGAGTGGGCGTTCTTCATATCGCTCGGCTTCGGCGCCGCTCTGATCATCCTCGCGAAGACGCCGAAGGCCACCGTCGCGGTGGCGATCTACGCGGTCAGCCTCTCCGCCCTGCTCGGCACCAGCGCCCTGTATCACCGCGTCAACTGGACGCGCCCGAACATGCGTCTCTGGATGCGACGGCTGGACCACTCGATGATCTTCTTCCTCATCGCCGGCACCTACACGCCCTTCGCGCTGCTGGTCCTCGACGGCGCCCTCGCCAGCGCGATCCTGATCGTCGTCTGGATCGGCGCGATCGCCGGCGCGATCGTCGAGATGGTCTGGATCGACCACCCGAAATGGGCCTCGGCGCTGATCTACCTGTCGCTCGGCTGGGTCGCCGTCGCCGCCTTCCCCGAGCTGTGGTCCTCGATGGGCGTCGCCGGAACGATGCTGGTCGCCGCCGGCGGCCTCCTATATACGGCGGGCGCGGTGGTCTACGCGACCCAGCGCCCCAACCCGAACCCGGCGATCTTCGGCTACCACGAGGTCTTCCATCTCCTCGTCATCGCCGCCGCGGTCGCCCACTTCTCCGCCGTCGCCTTCTTCGCCCTGCCCCACGCCTGACCCGCTGATATCCTTACCTAGAGATAAAGGTAAGGAGATTGAGATGGACATCGCCGCCAAGCTGACCTCCAAGGGCCAGGTCACCGTCCCCAAGGCCGTCCGCGACACGCTTTCGCTGAAGCCCGGCGATCGCCTGCTCTTTCGGGTCGAGGACAATCGGGCGATCATCGCCCGCACCAAGGACTTCCTCGAGCTCGCCGGCAGCGTCGCCGTGCCACCTGCGAAGCGCGGCTTGAGCTGGGACGAGATGCGCCGCGAGACGCGCAAAGCTCGAACCGACCGCGGCGTTTGAGCGCCCTGCTCGACACCAACGTCATCGTCCGCCACCTGACGGGGGATCCACCGGCAATGGCCCGGAGGGCGACGAAGTTCCTCGCTTCGGCCCGGCACCTGGTCCTGGCCGATCTGGTCGTGGCCGAGTGCGTGTACGTACTTGAGTCTTTCTACGAAGTGCCGCGCGCCCACGTCGCAGAGCTGATGCGAGCCGCCCTCGCGATGCCGAGCGTCTCGGCGGACTCCGACCTGCTCCTGCGTGCGCTCGAGCTCTATGAGGTCGAGCGCCTGGACTTCGCCGAGGCCTACCTCGTGGCGAGCGCCGAGTTGACCGGAGTCGGCGCGGTCGCTTCGTTCGACAAGTCGATCGACAGGGTCCCGTCTGTGCAGCGAGTCGTTCCCTGACCTGGCGTCCGGCTCAAGCCAGCGCCGGCTCAGGGTTGCCTTGCTCCTCCACTTCAGAAATCAGCTTGGCCAGCATGGCCACCAGCTGCCGAGACCACTCCGGCGGCAGCTCCAGCTCGCCGTCGACCAAGAGCTCGTCAGCCCGCCCGACCGGCAGCTCGGTCTCCAGGACATGCGCCCCGAGCGCTCCCAGGACCTTGCGGGTCTCCGCCTGCGCCCAGACCGCGCCGAACATCCCAGTCGAGGCGCCGACGACGGCGGCCGGCCTGCCCTTCATCGCGCTCTGGCCGGCCGGGCGCGAGGCCCAGTCGAGCGCGTTCTTCAGCTGGCCGGGGATCGAGTGGTTGTACTCCGGCGTCGCGACCAGGACTGCGTCGGCGCCGCGCATCGCCTCGCGCAGCTCACCGACCACCGCCGGCGTGCCCTCCGCTTCCAGGTCGGGATCGTAGGGTGGGACATCTCCCAGCCGGTCGAATTCCACCAGCTCCGCCCCGGCGGGCAGCCGCTCGGCAGCCGCCCGCAACAGGGCACCGTTGAGCGAGCCTCGGCGCAGGCTTCCGGAGATGCCGAGGACTCGCATCGCTAGGACTCCCCGGCGACGAGCTCGAGCTCGACGACGATCGCGACCTCGTACTCGAGCGCCTGTCCGCCGCTTGGCAGCTCGGCGTTCCAGTCGAGCCCGAAGTCGCGCCGGTCGACGGCCGCCTCGAGCGAGAAGCCGAGCCGCTCGTTGCCGGCGATGTCGGCGCCGATCCTGCCGAAGCGCCCCGTCGCTTGGACGGCGCGGGTCTCGCCCCTGATCTCGAGCTCGCCGCTGAGGCGGGCCGCGCCGTCCTCACCGACGCTGAGCTCGGTCGAGCGGAACTTCAGCTGCGGGTGCTTCTCGGCGTCGAAGAAGTCGGGGGAGAGGAGGTGCCCCTTCAGCATCTCGTCGCGGATGTCGACGCTGGAGACGTCGACGGTGCCCTCCAGCCGCGGGCTCTCGCCGCCGGCGAGGGTCGCCGCGTAGGAGGTGAAGCCGCTGCGGAAGCTGGCGACCCCCTGGTGGGTGATCGCGAAGTTGATCGAGGAGTGGACCGGGTCGACGGTCCAGGTCCCTGCGGGTAGCTGGCGGCTGACGGTCTCGGTGCTCATGAGGTCTCTTCCTGTAGCGATTGTTGTCTCTCAAATTGTTGTTGCAGAAACCATCATATCAAAGAAAGTTGTAGATACAAAGGTTGTCTCAACAAAGGTTGTATGAGAGAATTCGAGAAATGGGCGCTGGCACTACGACCATGACCAAGACGAGAAGCGGGCGCGCCGCCCCCGCCGTCACTCCACAGGCCGACGCCTGGGACGCCCTCAGCCGCGCCTACGCCGCGGTCAGCCTGCGGCTCCAGGAGGCGCTCGCCCATAACGACTTCCCGCCATTGCCCTGGTTCGAGCTGCTCGCGGCGGTCGACGCCGCACCCGAGCAGAGGATGCGGATGGGCGAGCTGGCGGAGGCCCTGGTGATGACCAGGGGCGGCCTGACCAAGCTGGTCGACCGCCTGGTCAAGGCGGGCCTGCTGGAGCGGACCTTCTGCGAGACCGATCGCCGCGTCAGCTACGCGACCCTGCTGCCGGCCGGCACCGAGCTGCTCGCGGAGATGCGCCCGGCGATCGCCGCCGAGCTGGAGGCGACGTTCTCCGACGAGCTCGGCGCCCGCGAGGCTCGCGAGCTGCGCGGCATCCTCGAGCGCCTTCGCTCCTCCGCCTGCGGCGGCTAGATCGACCCGGTCGCTAGGCCAGCGCCGACGCGGCCCGCTCTTTGGCGGACTCGATCAGCGCCAGCACCGCCGTCTCCTCGCCGGCCTGCAGCAGCGCCACCGGGTCGGGGTCGCCGTTGACGATCCCCTCGAAGAACTCCTTGCGGTCCTGGTAGGTCGGCAGCGTCGCCTTCGCCCAGCCGCGGGCGTCGTTGAGGATCACCGCCAGGCGGGCGTACTCCTCGCCGAACAGCTCGGACACCTCGCGCTTTATCCGCTTCGCCAGGGCCGGGGAGGCGCCGGCGGTGGAGATCGCGATCGCCAGCGGGCCGCTGCGGACGATCGCCGGCAGGATGAAGTTGCAGAGCGGGGGGACGTCGACGACGTTGACCAGCATCGCCCGCTTCTCGGCGTCGTCGAAGACCCCGATGTTGACCTCGGTGTCGTCGGTCGCGGCGATCGCCATGAAGACGCCCTCGAGGTCGGCCGCGCCGGCGTAGGGGCGCCGCTCCCACTCGATCGAGCCCTCGGCCGCCAGCCCCTCCAGCTCGGGATGGGCGACCGGCGCGATCAGGGTCACGTCGGCGTCGCAGGCGAGCAGCCCCTCGACCTTCTCGAGGCCGATGTCGCCGCCACCGACCACCAGGCATCGCCGCCCCTTCAGCTTCAGGCAGGCGATGTAGAACGGCGTCTCCAGCATGTCCCGGACGCAGGACTGGTCGCAGATCCCCTTGCGGAGCTGGCAGACGCACTCCTTGCCGGCATAGGCCTGGGCGGGCATGGCCCCAAGGCTAGCGATCCGCTGCCGACGGGCCGATTTCCCTCTATATAGGGGTGTTTGAGGCCCGTCGGCGGATCAGATCGCGTCGAGGGTGAGGCGAAGGCCGTCCTCGAGCTCGGTCGCCGCGCTCCAGCCCAGCTCGCGCTCGGCGCGCGCGGCGTCGATCGTGATCCGCTGCACCTCGCCGGCCCGCGGTGGCGCGAACTCCGGCTCGAAGCTCTCGACGCCGCCCAGCTTCTCCAGCGCCTCGACCAGGTCCAGCACGCTCGTCTCCCTGCCGGTACCGATGTTGAAGGCGCCGGTGGCCTCGGCGCCGGCCGCCGCCAGCGCCGCGGCGACAACGTCGCCCACATATATGTAGTCGCGGGTCTGGGTGCCGTCGCCGAACACGGTCGGGCGGCCGCCGGAGCGCAGCAGGCCGCAGAAGATCGCGATCACGCCGGCCTCGCCGAGCGGGTCCTGGCGCGGGCCGTAGACGTTGCCGAGCCGCAGCGAGATCGTGGAGAGGCCGTAGAGCCGCTCCCACAGCGCCAGGTAGCCCTCGCCCGCGAACTTGCTCTGGCCATAGGCGGAGAGCGGCGCGATCGGCGCGTCCTCGCCGAGCGGCAGCTCCTGACCCTTTCCCTCGCCGTAGATCGCGCCGCCGGTGGAGACGAAGACGACCCGGCCGCAGCCGCAATCCTGTGCCGCCTCCAGCACGTTGGCGGTGCCGCCGACGTTGATCGAGGCATCGAAGGCCGGGTCCTCGAGGGACTTTCGGACGTCGATCTGCGCCGCCAGATGGAAGAGGACCTCGGGCTTGCGCTCGGCCGCCAGCTCGAGCAGCGCCGCGGCCTCGCGGATGTCCAGCTCGACCAGCTCGGCGCCGGCCGCCACCGCCTGGTCGAGGTTGTCCCGCCGCCCGGTCGAGAGGTCGTCGACCACCGTCACCTCGTCTCCGCGCGCGAGCAGGGCATCGACCAGGTTGGAGCCGATGAAACCCGCGCCGCCGGTGACCAAGCACTTCATGAGCGCGCCGATCCTAAGGGGATCGGCGGCCAGCACGCGTGGGGAACGGCCGAACGCCCCTGCTACCCTCGCCGGCCCATGAGGTTGATCGTCACCGAGAAGAACAACAGCGCCAAGAAGATTGCCGACATTCTCGGCAAGGGCGGCGCCGCGAGCGACAAAACCTTCAAAGTCCCGTTCTACACCTGGACCGACGGGAACGGCGAGGAGCAGATGACCATCGGCCTCAAGGGCCACGTGCTCGGCCCCGCCTTCCCCGAGGGCTACTCGAACTGGCAGAAGACCGACCTCCACGACCTGATCGACGCCGAGCTGATCAAGGAGCCGACCGACAAAAACGTCGTCAAAGCGATCAGGAAAGTGGCCAAAGGCGCCGACGAGCTGGTGATCGCGACCGACTTCGACCGCGAGGGAGAGCTGATCGGCCTCGAGGCGCTGGAGGAGATGCTCGACGCCAACCCGAAGCTCGGCTCCCGTGAGGGCACCGCCGACGGCACCCTGCGGATCAAGCGCGCCCGCTACTCGGCCCTGACCAAAGAGGAGATCGAGCGCGCCTTCGACGAGCTCGACGAGCTCTCCTACCCGCTGGCCAACGCCGGCGCCGCCCGCCAGGACATCGACCTCTTGTGGGGCGCGACGCTGACCCGCGCCGTCTCCCTCGCCACCCGCCGCTTCGGCTCCAACTTCCTCTCCGTCGGCCGGGTCCAGAGCCCGACCCTGGGCCTGATCGTCGAGCGCGAGCTGGAGCGCCGCGCCCACGTCGCCAAACCGTTCTGGGAGCTGTTCGCCAAGTTCGAGCACCCCGACGGGACCTTCGAGACCCATCACACGGTCGACAAGTTCTGGGAGAAGGCGGAGGCCGACGCTGCCCTCGCCGGCACCTCCGGCCCGGGCACGGTGAAGTCGGTGACCGCGCGCAAGAACACGCGCCGCCCGCCGACCCCCTACAACACCACCGCCTTCAGCACCGACGCCTCCAGCCGCCTCGGCATCACCCCCGCCAGCGCGATGCGGATCGCCGAGGACCTCTACATGGACGGCTTCATCTCCTACCCCCGCACCGACAACACCGTCTATCCGCCCTCGCTGCCGGTGCGCGAGCTGGTCTCCTCGCTGGTCCGGATCAAGGAGTTCTCCGCCGCCTCGGGCCTGCTCGACGGTGAGCTGAAGGCGACCCGGGGCAAAAAAGAGACGACCGACCACCCGCCCATCTACCCGACCCAGGCGGTCCACCCCGGCGCCCTGGAGGGGCCGAGGAAGCGGGTCTACGAACTGGTCGTGCGCCGCTTCCTCGCCACCTTCAGCCCGCCGATGATCACCGAGTCCACCCGCGCCGACATCGAGGCCGGCTCGGAGACCTACTTCGTCCGCGGCTCGGTCGTGGTCGACCCCGGCTATGCCGGCATCTACACCTACGCCCGCTCCGCCGACGAGGAGATCCCGGCGCTGCAGGAGGGGCAGACCCTGCAGCTCGAGGGCGACCCCTGGATCGTCGACAAGGAGACCCAGCCGCCGGGGCGCATCTCCCAGGCCAAATTGATCGAGATGATGGAGGAGCGCGGTCTCGGCACCAAAGCGACCCGCGCCGACATCATCCAGAAGCTCTTCGACCGCGGCTACGTCTACAGCAACCCGCCGGTCCCCTCAGAGACCGGGTTGGCGATGTACGAGGCGTTCAAGACGTACGTGCCGCGGATGGCGACGCCGGAGATGACCGCCCAGCTGGAGGAGGAGATGGACCGGATTGCCGCCGGCGACATGACCAAGTCCGCCGTCGTCGCCGAGAGCCGCGACCTGCTCCACAAAACCTGGTCGGAGATCGACGAGAGCCGCGAGGACCTGGCCAAGGTGGTCTGGAAAGGGATGGACGAGGACCGCATTCTCGGTCCCTGCAAGGTCTGCGAAGAGGCCGGCCGCAAGAAGGAGGACGGCTCGCCCCACATGCTGCGGATCATCCGGGCGAAAAAATCGGGCAAACGCTTCGTCGGCTGCACGGGCTGGACCCTGGACGATCCGGCCTCCTGCGACCAGACCTTCCCGCTGCCCCAGCGCGGAGACGTCTTCCGGCTCGAGGACCGCTGCTCGATCTGCGGCGAGACGCCGCGGCTGAAAGTCGTCCCCTTCCGCGGCCGCGCCTGGAACCTCTGCCTCAACGACGACTGCGAGTCGATGCAGGAGATGAAGAAACGCCGCGCCGAGCGCGAAGCCGCCCGCGCCGCCAAAGAGGCGATGGGGAAGAAGCCGAAGCCGGCCGGCGACGAGGATGCCGCGCCGAAGAAGAAAGCCCGGAAAAAAGCGTCGAAAGCCGATACCGCGACGCGAGGGCGCAAACGCGCCAAAGCCGCGGCCAAAGGCTGAGGTCGCCGGGTTGTTCGTCTCGCTCGAGGGCGTTGACGGCTCCGGGAAGAGCACTCAGGCGCGCCTCCTGGTCGAGGCGCTCGGCCCGGAGACGGTGGCGATCCGCGAGCCGGGCGGCACCGAGGCGGCCGAGCGGATCCGCGAGCTGCTCGCCGACCCCGCCGTGGCGCTGGAGCCGCTGGCCGAGCTGATGCTCTTCTGCGCCGCCCGCGCCGACCTCACCGAGCGGGTCATCCGCCCGGCCCTCCAGGACGGCCGCGACGTCGTCTCCGACCGCTTCTCGGACTCCAGCGTCGCCTACCAGGGAGCGGCGCGCGGGCTCGGCGTCGGCGAGGTGATCTCGCTATGCGACACCGCCACCGACGGCCTCTGGCCGGACCTGACGCTGCTGCTGCGGGTCGACCCCGAGGTCGGCCTCGGCCGGGCCGAGGGGGAGGACCGCTTCGAGGCGGAGGGCCTGGAGCTGCAGCGGGCCGTCGCCGCCGCCTACGAGGAGATCGCCCAGATCGCCAGCGACCGCGTCACCGTC
The DNA here is from genome assembly GCA_963799835.1 of uncultured Solirubrobacterales bacterium. Taxonomy (GTDB): domain Bacteria; phylum Actinomycetota; class Thermoleophilia; order Solirubrobacterales; family 70-9; genus VAYN01. Next base: position 698,383 of record CAWCYE010000002.1, on the reverse strand, counting down.
GTCGATGCCTCGGGCAGCGTGGACGAGGTCCACGAACGCGTCATGGCCGCCGTCCAGAGCCGTACCCCATGAGCCGCGTTCGCACTTTTCCCTCTCCCGCCGGGGATAACTGCGAACGCACAGGGACAACTGTGGACGCGCGGCGATGAACGGGGTGCTGGACGCCGCGACGGAGCATCAGTCGCGCGCCAGGGTGGCGTTGACCGCCGCGCTCGCATCCGGACCGTCGCACGCGTACCTCTTCCGTGGACCGCGCGGGGCAGGGAAGCGGGCTGCGGCTCGGTCCTTCGCGGCGGAGATCCTCGCCTCGGCCGCAGATGACCCCGACGACACCCGGCGCCGCGCGCTGCTCGACCCCTCGCCGCATCCCGACCTGGTCTGGCTGGTGCCGCGCGGGGCCCAGCACCTGGTCGAGGAGGTGCGCGAGCGGGTGATCCGCGCGTCCGCCTACCGGCCCTTCGAAGGCGGCAAGCGGGTCTTCGTCGTCGAGGCGGCGGAGGCGATGCGCGACGAGAGCCAGAACGCGCTGCTGAAGACGCTCGAGGAGCCGCCCGAGTTCGTCCACCTGATCCTGCTCAGCTCCGAGCCCGAGGCGCTGCTGGAGACGGTCGCCTCGCGCTGCCAGCCGGTCGACTTCGCGCCGCTCCCGGCCGAGGTGCTGGAGCGGAAGCTGGTGGAGGGCTCCGGCGATGGCGGGGCCTCGGCGGAGGAGGCCGCCGCTGCGGCCCGGCTCGCGGCGGGGGACCTCGAGCGGGCGCGGCTGCTGCTCGGCGAGCGTGGCCGCGAGCTTCGCGCCGAGGTCGAGCGCTGCCTCGCCGCGGCGCTCGCCGGAGAGCTCTCCTCGGCCCCCTGGCGGGCGCTGCTCGACCGCGCCGAGGGAGCGGGGGAGGACGCCGAGGCCGCCACCAGGGAGGCGCTCGAGGAGGAGGCGGAGTCCGGCCTCAAACGCACCGCCCGCGACATCTCCGACGAGGCCAAACGGGCCGGCCGCCGCCGGCGCACCGAGATCCTCGACCTCGGTCTCGAGCTGTGCGCCGCCTGGCTGCGCGACCTGGCCGCGATCGGCGCCGGCGCCGAGGAGATCGCCTTCAACCGCGACCGCCTCGAGCTGCTCGGGTCGCAGGCCGCGGGCCTCGATCCCGCCGCCGCTCGCGCCGGCGCCGAGCTGGTCCAGGAGACCCGGCGCAGCTTCGAGCTGAACGTCTCCGAGGAGTTAGCTTTGGAGGCCCTTTTCTTCCGTCTCGAGCGGCTCCTGTCCTAGCCGCGCCGAGCCGTTCACCTGTTCCCCCTCCGCCTGCTGGCGCGCCTTTTCCAGCGCCCGCTCCTGGGCGAGCCGGGTGATCTGGGCGGCCTGGCGGGACATGATCACGCTGAAGTTGAGCGCCAGGCCGAGCAGCAGCAGGAGGACGATCGAGAACAGGGCGACGTTGGTGTCGCGGACGCCCATCGCGTCGGCCACCAGCTCCAGCAGGCCGGGGAAGGCGGCCCCGGCGAGCATCCCCAGGCCGGCGAGCAGCCAGATCACGCTGTAGCGCTCCTGCAGCCTGTCGCGCCGGATCAGGTCCAGGATCAGCAGCATGAAGGCGACCGCGAGGACGGCGGCCAGGATCCGCGCCTGCGAGGTCAGGTGGACGGTCGTCTGGTCGACCGCCGCCAGCACCGGCGCGTTCATCGCTCCGCCTCCACTCGGCGCGGCCGGAACTGGCCGACCAGCAGCACGACGACTCCCTTGAAGATGAAGAAGGCCGAGCGCAGCGGCGTCAGGAAGGAGCTGCCGCCGGCCCGCTCGAGCATCCGCACCGGCACCTCCTCGACCCGCAGGCCCTGGCGCACGGCGAGCTGGAGCGACTCGATCTCGGCGAAGTCGGGCGAGTAGTTCTCGCTGAACAGCGACATCACCCGGCGGTTCGCGGCCCGCATCCCGCTGGTCGTGTCGGTGAAGCGCTGGCGCGTCGCCAGGGTGAGGAAGAAGCGGAAGACGCTGGTCCCGATCCGCCGCGACAGCGTCGGGCGGTACTCGTCGCTGTCGGCCTCCGTGGCGGGCTCCCGGTAGCGAGACCCGATCACCAGGTCGGCTCGGTCGGCGACGACCTCCTCGAGCAGGCGGGCCACCTCGCCCGCCGGGTGCTGCCCGTCGGCGTCGAGGTGGGCGCAGCAGTCATAGCCCTCGCGCAGCGCGTAGAGGTAGCCGGTCTGCAGCGCCGCCCCCAGTCCCTGGTTGAAGGGGAGGGAGGCGACGAGGACCCCGCACTTGCGCGCCTGCGCGGCGGTGGCGTCGGTCGACCCGTCGTCGACGACCAGGATGTCGGCCTCGGGAATCGATGTTCGGACGTCGGCGATCACCTCGGCGACCGAGGCCTCCTCGTTCCAGGCGGGGATGAAGACGAGCGTGCGCACCTCCCGATTCTCCCATGACGGCCGATTCCCCCAGGCTTCGCGCATCGGCGCGAACGAGATTGTGTTAGTAAACCTTCATGGCAGAAGGGGAGGTAAAACCGCCCAGCTCCCTGGGGAGCACGTCGCGGATCGGCATGCGCCTCTGGCTGACCGCTGCCTTCGCCGCGGTCAGCCTGATCACCGCCGGCGCGGTCTACCTCTTCGGCGACAACGCCCAGGCCCTGGTCGCGGCGGTGATGATCGGGGTCCTCGCCGGCTTCCTGATCGCGGTCGCGATCTCCCACCGCGTCGTCAGCCTGGCGCGGGCCGCCGGCGAAATGGCCGGTGGCTCCTTCGACGCCCCGCTCAGCGTCTCCGGCCCCGACGAGATCGGCGACCTCGCCCGCGCCCTCGACTCGATGCGCGCCTCGCTGAAGGAGAGCTTCGGCGTCCTCACCGCCGACCGCAACAAGCTGGCGGCGATCTTCGACGGGCTCACCGACGTGGTGATGGTGGTCGACTTCGAAGGCCCGGTCCGCTTCTCCAACAGCGCCGCCGCCCGGCTGCTCGAGGAAGCCGACGGAAAGCCGCCGGAGGTGGTCCGCCCGCAGCTGCAGCGCGCCTCGGAGGTCGGCTTCTCGGCTCACCCGGCGCTGCGGATCGGCGACCGGGCCTACGCGATGACCGCTCGCTCCCTGCCCGACGAGCGGGCCGTGCTCGCCGTGCTCCGCGACCGCACCGACGAGCTGCGGCGCGAGCTCGCCGAAGCCGACTTCGTCTCCAACGCCGCGCACGAGCTGCGCAACCCGCTGGCCGGCATCTCCGGCGCGATCGAGGTCCTCCAGGGCGGCGCCAAGGACGACCCGGGCGACCGCGACCACTTCCTCTCCCGGCTCGCCGACGACGCCGAGCGGATGAGCCGGCTGACCCAGTCGCTCCTGACCCTGGCGCGGGTCGAGTCGCGGGGCGCGGCGGAGATGCGAGATCGTCGACGTCCCGATCGCGGTCCGCGACGTCGTCGCCGCGGTCGAGGCCCCGCCACACGTCGAGCTGAACGTCGAGGTAGAGCCGGAGCTGGCCGCCAACGGCGACCCGACGCTGCTGCGCCAGGTGATGATCGGCTTGCTCACCAACGCCTTCAAGAACACGCCGCCGCCCGGCACGGTTACCGTTCGCGGCCGTCACGACGGCGAGCACGAGGTCATCTTGGAGGTGGAAGACACTGGAACCGGAATCCCAACCGCGGAGATCGAGCGCGTTTTCGAGCGCTTCTACAGGCGACCGGAGTCGCGCAAGCAGGAGGGGTTCGGCCTCGGCTTGGCGATCGCCCGCCGCATGGTCGACGTCATGGGCGGCCGGATCGGCGCCGAGTCGACCGAGGGGGAGGGCAGCACCTTCTGGGTCCGCCTTCCCGTCGCAAAACCAAGCCCGACCCCGGTCGCATGAGTAGCGGACGAATCCTCATCGCCGACGACGAGCCCTCGGTCCGGGACTCGGTCGGCTACGCGCTCGCCCAGGAGGGATTCGACGTCACCGCCGCCGAGGACGGCGACCGGGCGAGCGAGCTGCTCGGCAACGGGGTCCCCTTCGACCTGCTGATCCTCGACATCATGATGCCCGGGCCCAGCGGCCTCGACATCTGCCGCGACGTGCGCTCCCGCAGCGCGGTGCCGATCATCGTCCTCACCGCCAAGGACGCCGAGGTCGACAAGGTCGTCGGCCTCGAGGTCGGCGCCGACGACTACGTGACCAAGCCGTTCTCGGTCCGCGAGCTGCTGGGCCGGGTGCGCGCGCAGCTGCGCCGCCGCGAGCTCGACCGCTCGCCGCTGGCCCAGGCGGTGAACATCGAGGCCGGCCCGGTCTCGATCGACCTGGTCCGCCACGTGGCCTCCGTGCGCGGGACGGCGGTCAACCTGACCCGCTCCGAGTTCCAGCTGCTGCGGCTCCTGGTCGGCCGCCCCGGCGAGGTCTTCGCCCGCTCACAGATCATGGAGGAGCTCTGGCAGACCGAGTTCGACGGCGACGAGCGCGCCTGCGACGTCCACATCTCCAACCTCCGCCAGAAGGTCGAGCGGGACCCGCAGCGGCCGGAGCTGGTGCTGACGGTTCGCGGCGTCGGCTATAAGTACAGCCCCGACGGCGCCTAACGGAAAGGGAGTTCCCATGCCACTGGTACCGATGGTCGTCGAGCAGACCGCTCGCGGCGAGCGCTCCTTCGACATCTACAGCCGCCTGCTGGCCCAGCGGATCGTCTTCCTCGGCGAACCGGTGAGCGAGGACCTCGCCAACCTGATCATCGCCCAGCTCCTGCACCTCGAGTCCGAGGACCCCGAGAAGGACGTCAGCCTCTACATCAACTCCCCCGGCGGCTCCGCCTACGCGGGCCTGGCGATCTACGACACCATGCAATTCATCAAGCCCGACGTGCAGACGATCTGTTACGGGATCGCGATGTCGGCGGGCTCGCTGATCCTCACCGGCGGCGCCGAGGGCAAGCGGATGGCGCTGCCCAACAGCCGCGTCCTGATCCACCAGCCGAGCGGCGGCTTCGAAGGCCAGTCGACCGACATCGAGATCCATGCCAGGGAGATCCTCAAGCTGCGCGAGCGCCTTGATGCGATCTACGTCAAGCACACCGGCCAGTCCGCCGAGCAGATCCACGAGGACATGGAACGCGACAAATTCTTCATGCCCGAGGCGGCGGTCGAGTACGGCCTGATCGACCGCGTTATCGAGACGCACGACTTCAAGGCGACGCCGGTCGGCTCACCAAACGGCGACGGCAGCTAGAGCCGGCGCCAGGCCCAGAGGCCGGCGAGGGCGGCGGAGCCGCCCGAGGCGGCGCCGACGAGCCCGGCCCGGCGCGCTTCGGGGCGCCGGCCGGCGAGGCCGAGGAGGACCGCGTCCCCGGCGTCGACAGCCGCCGAGACCGCGGTAGCGGCCTTGAGCACGCGGCGCTCGTCGCGGGCCGCGACGGTCAGCAGGCCCAGGGCGATGTCCCGGGTGCCGACGAGCCGGGCGAGGGTCCGGCCCGTCGCGTCGGCCTTCGGGAACCCGAGCGCCTTCAGCGCCGGATCGGTGGCGAACAGGGCGCCGGCGCCGAGCACCACGCGTCCCGCGCCGATCGCGATCGCCGTCTGGCGACCGAGCGGGTCGATCCTCGCGCCTCTGAGCATGCCGGTGACTGTAGTTGCCGCCGAGCATTAAGGGAGCGCCGGGCGCTCGAGCTTGCTCCGTCCTGTCCATAGCCGGATGTCCACATAACTGAACCCCTGCCATAACCCGTGCGTAGGACTTGCACTTGGAAGCCTGACTACCCTGGGGTTTTTTAGTGAGAAAAAGCGGACTATTAGTAATACTTTTCGCCTGCCTGCTGACGGTGTTTCCAGCCACCGCCGACGCAGACGTGCAAACGATCGATTTCGACACTGGTACGTTGGATTCTCCGCTTAATGGTCAGGGTGACATCACCTTCCCCCTCGGCCAGGGATTCCGCCCCTACCGCACCGAGGTCGGCGCTCGCGCCCACTCCGGCACCACCGTCGGCGATCTCGGCCGTTGCGCCGAGGAGGCCGAGGCCGGGGGCGGCGGGGGTGGGAACTCCTGCGAGCTCTTCCAGGCCCGCAGCACCGCCAACCTCGCCCGCACCGCCAGCTCGGTCACCCTCTTTGCCGGTCACTTCATCGCACCCGGACCGTTTGACTCTCCCAAGCAGGTCACCCTCAACGCCTTCGTCGCCGGCGCCGACCCCGAGGACCCGCCGCTTGTGAGCACCGGCCCGATCCCGATCGACGCCAACGGCTTCGACACCCGCCTGAGCGTCTCTAACCCCCAAGGCAGGATCGCCAGCTTCACGATCGTGGCGACCAGCGGCGCCGGCGCCGAGAGCACCGTCGCCAGCGACCTCGGCATCGACGACCTGCAGGTCAACTTCGCCGACGGTGGCGCCGCCGACTTCTCGGTCGCACCCGCCACCAACCAGATCCTCGCCCTGGTCGCGGGCCAAGACCTCGAGGTACCGGTGCGGATCACCCGCCTGAACGGCTCAAACGGCCCGATCGGGCTCATCGTCTCCGGCCTGCCCAAAGGTGTGACCGCCGCCCCGGTGACCGTCCCCGCCGCCCAGACCACGGCCACCCTGACCTTGGTCGCCGATCCCACCGCCCCCGACACCGAATTCAAAATCAAAGAGGCAACGATCACCGCCGATCCGCTCGGCGACGCCAACGTCGGCCCCGGGCCCCGCACCGCGCAGCTGCTGGTGCGGGTGGCGAAGGACTTCGGACTGGAACTCGGCGAGTTCTCCGACACCAAGCTGCCTCCTACTGGCGCGATCCCGTTGAAAATCGCTGACTGCGGGCTGATCGAGGTGCCGGTGAAAATCAGCCGGGACATCGCCTTCAACCGTGAGATCACTCTGAGCGTGCATGGGCCCGGTGGCTCGCGCCTGCGATTCGGATTGGGCGCGGAATTCCACGCCCCGCGCGTGCCCCCGGGTGGGGCCCTGGTGGCCGAGCGTACTCTGCTCGTCTTCCTAAATCCCAACCAGGCGGGCTCCAATGCGCAGTTCACAGTTGAAGGCAAGGTCGAGGGTGGCTCCTCGCGAGTGCTGCCGATGGAAGTGAGCCGCGAGGAAGACCCAGCTGCGACCGTCGCCGACAGCAGGCCCGGGTCGAGCTACGGCTTCACGCCCAGCCTCGGCAGGAAAGGCACGGCGGTGCGAATTCACGGCGAAAGCTTCTGCCCCGGCACCAAGATCCTGGTGGGCAACCGCCTTGCGCCTGCTCAAACGACCGAAGTCAATCCGCGCACGATCGAGTTCAACGTCCCGCGCCACGCGACCACCGGGCCGGTGACGATCATCCCTCCTGCCGGCGAGCACCTGTCCTACAACACCAGAGACACCCTGACGGTAGACAGCTTCCGCAACACGAAGGGCCTCCCCTTCCCGAACTTCCCCTTCGACTGGGTCTCGCTGGGCGAGTTCACGGAAGCTTTTGGGAAGGACGACGTCTTCCTCACCGTCAATCCCTGCTGGCCATTCGGCGACTGTTCGGTCTCGGGCGGGATAGTCGACCCGCTCGCCGCGATCAAGTGGGGGGTGATCAACAAGGTCTTCAGGCGCAAGGAGGCTTCCGGCCATTGTTTCGGCATCAGCCTGGCGGTTCAGCGGCGTGGCCTGAAGAAGCGCTCCCCCTTCCCCCCGTTCGAGCAGATGAGCCCGAACGGACCGGGTGATTTCGAGTCGATGCTTGACGTCGAACACGTCAAGCAGGCCTCTGACGAGTTCCTCAGGGCGTGGTCCGGGCGCGAGCGGGAGCTGGACGAGCAGCTGAAACTGATCGAGCGGGAATTCGCACAGAACCGGAAGCCGATCGTGTCGATCTCGGTGAAGGACCCAGATCCGAAGCTCCCCGTCGACGCAATAGTCCCACGGGCGCACGCGATGCTCATTTACCACCTCGAGCAAAACTCCGCTGAGGCTGACATCTACGTCTACGACAGCAACAAGCCCTACAGGTCGGTGGAGGACCGGCTTCCGGAGCCCCACCGCGACGAAGTCGATAGCGGCGTGATCCACGTCGACAAGATCAACAAGACCTGGTCCTACGATTTCGAAGAAAGCGAGGAATGGGTCGGCGGGAACAAGGGGAGTCTTTGGGTGGCTCCGTTCGACGCGATCGCGAATGATCCCTCGCTGCCCGGCGCGGCAGCGCTGATTGGGCTCAGCGAGATCCTGTTCGAGGTGACCGACGGTTCGGTGCGGGTGACGCCGGCGTCACCCGAAGCGGAAATGCTGCCGACTACCGATGGCCCCTCGGCGAGCTACGCCGGGACCTGGGTCAGCCGCGACCCCGGGCGTCCGCTGGGCGTGAACTTCATCGGGCTCAAGCCCGGCCACTACACCCAGGCCTATTCTGCCGGCGGGTTCGTCGCCAGCGTTGCCGACGTGCCGACCGGCAAGGGCGTGCGCGACACGGTCACCGGCGCGCACGGTTCGCTCACCTTCGAGAGCGGCAGGGCCCGGCCGCTCCAGATCGATCTGGCCCAGCGCTCCGGCGCGGCGCTGACCATGGCCGCCACGGTTGAGACCAACGCCTCCGCCGACGGCACCGAGCAGGCCGGGTTCTCCGGGGGCGGCGCCCTGACCTACGCCCACGACGGCGCTCCCACCAAGATCGACTTCACCCTGACCGCTGTCCGCCGCGACGGCGGCGCGGCGACCTTCGTCTCCGGCCCGATCGGGGTCGGCCGGGGCGATCGCCTCTGGGCTGAGCCGGTCGACCGCGAGCTGCGCAGGGTCAGGCTGACGGTCCGCGACGCGCGCGGTCAGAAGACCACGCGGGTCATCCGTAACCAGGGCCGCCCGCGCGGGCACCTGAAGCTGCGCGCGGCGAAGATCTCCAAGCACCGCCTGACGATGCGGGTGAAGCTCTCTGGCCTCCGCGGCCACGCGGTAGTTGGCGCCTCGCTTCGCCTCATGCGCGACGGGCAGGTCGTCGCCCGCGAGGCGGTGGCGCTGAAGGGCGAGAAGAGCACGCGCAGGATCTCCTGGCGCCTGCCGCGCTCGCTCGGCGACGGTCGCTACCGCCTGCTGGCCGACGCCCGCGCGGTCACCACCGCGGGCCGCGGCTCTACCGCCGCCGCCAGCGTCTCCGGCCACCGCGCCGGCTGGGTCTGGGTCGGCCGCTAGTCGACCGGCCTCCAGATTCAGGCGCAAACCCCACTGGGACAAACGGCCAGGGCCGTCTGGCGGCGCGTAGGCTGACCGAATCGCCCATCTGATCCCACTTCTCTCGACCCGGCCGCGCGCCGCTCAGGCGGCGCTGGTGGTCGGCGGGCCGGTCATCTTCGGAGCCCTCTGCGGCGTGCTCCTCGCGATTTCCGAGTCGGCCTACCTGATCGCCACGGTGCTCTCGATCCTCGGCGGCTTCCTCGCCGGGTTCGAGCATGCCGGCGCTCGCGACGGGGCAATCCGCGGAGTGATCGGCGGCACCCTGTTCGGCTCCTTCATCCTCATCGCCCACGCCGTTGACGGCCGTGACGCGACCGCGGACCTGCCGGACCCGGAGATCGTGCTGGTCGTCGTCACGCTCGTCTTCGGCGCCCTGCTCGGCGCCCTCGGCGGCAAGGTCCGCAGCCGCACCGAGTCAAGCGCGCCCGCGGCCTAGGGAATCGCCGGCTAGCTGATCGTGCCGGTCGCGGTCAGGCTGAGGACCAGCACGCCGAGGGCGATCCGGTAGACGACGAAGAGGTCGAGGGTGTGGCTCGAGAGGTATCGCAGCAGCCAGGCGATCGCGGCGTAGCCGGAGACGAAGGCGGCCAGGGTCGCGATCGCGGTCGCCCCCACAGAGGCACCGCCGTCCTCGCCGATCTTGCGCAGCTCGAAGAGCCCGCTCAGCACCACCGCCGGCACCGAGAGCAGGAAGGAGTAGCGGGCGGCCGCGACCCGGTCGAACCCGCGCAGCAGCCCCGCCGAGATCGTCGCGCCCGAGCGCGAAACCCCGGGGATCAGCGCCAGCGCCTGCGCCATGCCGATGAAAAGGCCGTCGCCGCGGTTCATCTCGCCCAGCTGGCGCTGGCGAGTGCCGAGCCGCTCGGCGAGCAGCATCACGAAGGAGAAGAGGATCAGCGCCGAGCCGATCAGGTAGAGGCTGCGGGCGCCCGACTCGATCTGATCGCTGAAGGCGAAGCCGAAGATCGAGATCGGGATCGTGCCGAGGACGATGTACCAGCCGAGCTTCGCGTCCTGGCTGCGGCCGCCGGGGGGAGCGCGCAGCTCGCGCAGCCAGGCCACCGCGATCCGCCACAGGTCGGCGCGGAAGTAGATCAGCACCGCCGCCATCGTCCCGAGCTGGATCACCGCGGTGAACCCGGCCCCCGGGTCCTCCCAGCCGAAGAACGCGGGCAGGATCCGCAGGTGCCCGCTGGAGGAGATCGGCAGGAACTCGGTCAACCCCTGGGTGAGGCCGAGGACGATGGCTTCGAGGGCGTTGATGGCGGGGGAGGCTATTGGCTGGGGCGGCCGGTCTCGGAGCTATGCCGGCAGGGCGGTTGAGCAGCTAGTCACCGAGTGTCGGCGGGGTGCCGAAACGCCTTCTTGGAGCGCCGTTCGCGCCGCTACTCTTTGTCTGCATGAGGAAGCCCGGAAAACTCATCGAAGGGAACCGACGCGTCATCGATCACCTGTCCCAATGACGGAGAGTCGCCCGTCCCATCCGGTTCGGCGCCGCTGGCGGGACTACACGACCGAGTCTGGACGGCGACCCGTCAAGGAGTTCCTGAATGCCCTCGACGATGCTGATCTTGCCTCGGTAGTCGCAGCGATGGTCGATGTTCGTCAGAACGGCTTGCGCGCTGCGCGGCACCTGGAGGGGGATATCTACGAGGTTCGTGCTGACGGCAAGGGAGTGGTCTATCGAGTGCTCTTCGCGCCGCTGGGGCGGCGCAAGCAAATCCTTCTCTCTTTGGACGGCTTCAAGAAGAAGACCCAGAAGACGCCGCCGCCGACGCTTCGTCTTGCCACCCGGCGGTTGCGCGACTGGCAGCGTCGAGGCCAGAGGCACAGGTCAAGCTCGAATTAGGCACCCTCTTTTTAAGATGCTATTCTTGATATCTCAAAGGGGATATTGATGGCCGAGAGAGATTTTCTAGACGAAGTAGTAGAGGAGCGCACGGCGCAGAGTCCTGACTTTCCGGACCGGGTCGAAGCTGCCGTGCGGCGTCGAGAACTGCTGAGCGCGCTTGCCGAAAAGCGGCGGGAAGGTGAGCGATCGCAGACGGCGATCGCCGCAGCCATGCAGAGCTCGCAGTCGAGCATCGCTCGCTTGGAGACCTCGGCGACGGATGCGCGGATCTCGACCGTTGACCGCTATGCGCATGCCCTGGGATACAAGATCCAGTACCACCTAGTCCCAGAGAGCGAAGCATCGGACTCATCCGTGGTGATCCACCCCAGAGCCGACGCCAGCATTTGAGCCGCCCATAGACTCCTAGAGGTCTAGACGCTTCGAGAAGAAGACTCGCTCGAATCCCTCATCGGTCCGCCGCCCAGTCTCCTCATAGCCGAGCCGCGGATAGAAAGCGAGGTTCTCGGTCATCGCGGCGTTGGTGTAGAGCCGGAGCGTCGATAGGCCGGATTCGCGGGCCGAGGTCTCGGCGAATGCGAGCAACGCGCGCCCGATCCCTTCGCTCTGCCTTTCAGGATCGACCGCGACGGTCTCGACGAGTAGATGATCCGCATGGGGGATCAGCACGATGAGTCCGACGACCCGGTTGGCGTCCTCGGCGACAAATGCCGTGCCCTGAGCGACCTTCTCGCCATAGTCGCCATCCATCGGCGCCGGCCTGCGACCGATGCGCGAGACGTAGCGGGCGTATGCCCGTTACACCAGGTCACGAAGAACAGGGACATCGTCGGGGTGGGCTGGACGGAGATGCACGCCCCGATTTTTAGCGCTGGCCGACCTTCCAGCTGAAGACCGCGGGCGTCGGGTCGGCGACCCCCCCGGCATTGATCGCCCGAACCTCGAAGGTGTGGCGGCCGGGTTTCACGTTCCGCTTGAAGGGAGAGCGGCAGGGCCTGAAGGGCGACTTGTCGAGCTTGCAGGCAAAGGTCGAACCCGGCTGGTTGGACGCAAAGGTGAACCTGGCACTGGGTTTCACGGTCTTCTTGCGCGGCTTGCTTTTCAGGCTCGTATTCGGAGCAGCGATCCTTGGAGGCTGGGTGACCGGCGGCTGGCCGACCGGGGGAATCGGGGGCTGGCCGAGCGGAGGAATCGGCGGCTGGATGACCTGGAGCTCAGCGTCGTCCTGACTGTCGAGGTGCCCGACCTCGGGAACGTAGAAAGCGATGATCTCGCGAGTTCCGAGTCTGCTGGCGATAGCAGCGGAGAAGGCGACCTTGCAGGTCGCCGCGAAACCACCGGCGTCGACTGGAATGCAGTTGCCGGCGAAGGAGAAGCCGCCGGGGGCGCCGGGGCTGTCGTTGACAAATCTGACTTCGCCTCTAGGCACGCTCGGGTCGTCGGCGGAGGTGTCGACGACCGTAGCCGTGCACGTCGGGGTGTCGAGGCCTATCCGCAGGGTGGTGGGGGTGCAATCGAGTGTCGTGGTCGTCGTATTTCCGGTTGCGACCACCGCGTTCACCCCATCGCTGAGAGCGTGAGTCGTGTCCCCCAGATAGGTGGCGGTGATCAGGTGGTCGCGCGCCGTGAAGGGCCTGTATTCCACCTGGCAGGAGGTGACGCCCTGGCTGATCACCAGATTGCAGGTCTCGCGGGAGAATTCGCCCTCCCCCTGCCTGCGGAATGCAACGGTGCCGCTGGGGGGGCTTGGGGTCCCAGCGAGGGCGTTCTCGACGGTTGCGACGCAGGTAGATACCTCGCCGGGAAGCACACTCCCGGGCGTGCAAACGACGCTGGTGCGGGTCGGGTGCGTGATCGCGATCAGCTCGACGTCGCGTTCACTGGGGTCGTGGGTGTTGTCGCCCTGATAGGAAGCGGTGATCTTGTGGGCACCCACCCTGGCGGGGGTGTAGCCCACCTGGCAGGAGGTCACGCCCTGGTTGGTGACCAGTTGGCAGCTGGCGGCGGAGAGCTGGCCCTCCCCTTGCCTGCTGAACCGAACCGTGCCACCGGGCGCGTTCGGATTGGTCGGCAGGGCGTTTGCGACCGTTGCGACGCAGCTCGCTTGGATGCCGAGCAGGAGGGTATCGGGGACGCAGACCACGTTCGTGGTGGTGGTGCGATTGTTCGCGATCGCGATTAATTCGTCATTGCCCTGGCTGGGATCGTGGGTCGTGTTGCCGAGGTAGGTGGCGGCGACGGTGTGGGCACCTGCCCTAAAGGGCGTGTAGCTCACCTGACAGGAAGTCACGCCCTGGTTGGTAGCCAGTTGGCAGCTGGCGGCGGAGAGCTCGCCCTCCCCTTGCCTGCGGAATTCGACGAAGCCGCTGGGCGCGCCCGGACCGCCGCCCGGGGCGTTTGCGACGGTCGCCACGCAGGTTGACTGGGTGCCCAGCAGCGGGCCATCGGGCGCGCATACGAGGGTCGTCGTGGTCGGTGGCCCCAGCTCGTCGGCGCCGATGTCGGCAGCCGGGCCGAAGGTCCGCAGCAGGCCGTCGATATCGAATCCGCCGCTGAGCGCGTCGGTGATGCCGCTGTCGACGGTCGGGGAATTCGGCAGCTGGTGGTATCCATCGGCGGCCAGCCGGGGCGCCGATGCGATATTCGTCGTCCCAGGGCCGGTCGGGCTGATCGTCGCGGTCCCGCCGCCAGCATCGGTGACGGTCCGGGTCGTCGCGTAGTTGGAGTGGTCGAGACGGATATCGACGTTGCCGCCGGTTCCGGCTTGGTCGGGCTTCTTTGCGAGGCCTTCCGCGACCACATCCCTCTCGGTGCCACGGGCGATGACCCCTTTCGCATCGACATTCACGGTTGGGCTCCCTTCGTTCCCGATCACCGTGGAGCTAAGCCCAAACGATTTTTCGCCGGTGGCAATTGCGGTTACGTTCCGAAGCACCAGATTCGCTTGAAGCGTCGGTGCCACCATGCCGATTGAAACAGCCATCCCTCGGCGGGTGTTGCTCAGGCAGACGCTGTCGCGAAGAACCCCTCCCGCTGCGTTGCAGGCCGGGGTTCCAATAGTCGCATTCCCGGACATCCGGACGATGGCGTCTTCAACGAGCCCGCCGTCCATGGCCAGGGCGAGGTTGAGTTTGCCGGGATCCGTGGGATCCACTTCGATGTGGGATACGACGTCTTTGAAGCCGACGATCAATCCCACCTCGAGCCGCGGCCGGGGTTGCCCGGCGATGCCGTGAAGTTCGATTTCGTGCGGAAGATTGATCAGGCCAAAACCGGTTTCGATGGGGGAGGACGTGTAGGTGCCGGGCTGCATGATGACCTCGTCCCCCGCGGCGATGGTCGTCCCTGGTGCTTCCTGGTGCGCAGCGGTGAAGATCGAGCAGGGATCGCCGGGGTTGGCACAGGGGTCCTTTCCCGTTCCGCCTGGGGCCGCGTGCCGAACCGCGGCCGTCGCGCTCGCCGCGCCGACGAGCAGCGTCAAGCTCGCCATAACGACCAGTGCGATGCATGCCCTTCTCTCTCGTGCCATCTAAAGCCCTACAGGCGGCAAGTCGGCGGCGTTCAACCGCTGGACGAAGGTGCTAAGAGACCCGTCGCCTCAGAGCCGACGCCCGGGGAGGGGCTTCGAGTGGGGGGTCTCGTACTCTCGGCTAGATCGTGTGCTGGATGGAAGCCCACTCCCGTAGTCAGGGTTAGCGAGGCGTTAGCCGTCGGAATGTGCACAGCAAAAAGATGGAGGTCGCATTGAGATTGAGAACCGCCATAGTCAGCCTTCTGCCAGCGATCGCTTTGGTCGCTCTCTTGGGCGCCGAGTCGGCATTCGCCTGCAGCTGCGTACCGCCAGATGCGAACAAACTCCTCCCGGGCAGCGATGCAGCGGTTGTCGGCCGACTAGTCGCGGTGACCCCCCGCGGCCAGGCGGCCGACTACAAGTACCGTGTGCGCCTCGTGGTCAAGGGTTCGGGCCGCATTCACCGCGGGCAGCTGCTCACCGTGCGCGCGGCAAAGGACAGTGCAGCTTGCGGGCTTCCCGCGGGCCTGGGGCGGTCGTATGGGCTTTTCCTTGACCGTGCCGCTGGGCGCTGGAGCTCAGGCCTCTCAAGTCGTCTCGCCGGGGAAGATGAGGGAAGCCGGTCACAGCGGGACTTCGACGGCGGGTACGTCCGGGTGCGGTTGACCGAGTCGGGGACATATTTCGGGACACGTTCCAGCTCGGCCTAGCCCGTGAAAGCCAATCGCAAGTGGTCGCCCGGCTCGACGCCCTTCCGCATATACGTCCGCCGGGTTCAGCCCCCACAGCGGCCTGGCCTAGAGTCGCGCGCGAATGAAGCGCCGAACCCACACATGCGTGGCTGCGCTCGGTGCCTTGGCCGTCGCTCTGATGGCCACAGCCTCAGTCTTCGCTGCCCGAGCTTGGTCCTCGCCCACGAACGTGTCCGGACCGGGGTTGCATGTGATCAGGCCCCGGATCGCGGTCGATGCTAGGGGAGAAGCCGTGGCGGTTTGGAGGCGCTTCGACGACAAGCACTCATTCATCCAGGCCGCCTCTCGCCCGCCGGGTGGCACCTGGTCTGCGCCAACGACCATCTCCGCGTCCCGGCGAGAATCGGACGTAGCAGAGCCGCAGCTCGCGATCAGTGCCTCCGGCGAAGCGGTGGCGGTTTGGGGATTGAACGTAGAGCGCGAGCACCAATACCCAGGCCGGGTGATCCAGGCCGCCTCTCGCCCGCCGGGTGGCACCTGGTCTGCGCCAACGACGCTCTCCGCGAAGCGCAGCTTCGCCAACGAGCCCCAGATCGCGATCGATGACGGCGGCGAAGCGGTGGCGGTTTGGGAGCGGTACCCCTTCATCGAGGGTGCTTCGCGGCCACCTGGCGGGGCTTGGTCCGCGCCCTCCAAGGTTTCTAAGAAAGGACGCAGCGGTGGCTTCCCCGATCTTGCCATCAATGGTGCCGGAGAAGCGGTTGCGGTCTGGGATTCCTACGACTCCACCGGCAATGCCCCCATCATCCAAAGCGCCTCCCGCTCGCCTGGGGGCAACTGGACTGCGCGCGCCAATCTTTCCGCGGTGAGGCAGGAGGCCGCCTTTCCTCAGGTCGCCATCGACGCCACTGGCGCAGCGGTGGTGGTCTGGGAATCGAAGTTCACCGTCATCCAGAGTGTCTCGCGCCCACCCGGTGGCAGGTGGTCCGCGGTCCAGAACCTCTCCAGGGTTCCCCGTCGGCCCACAGCTCTCTCAGCGCCTTTCGCGGGGGATCCCCAGATCGCTGTCAATGCAGCCGGAGAGGCGGTGGCGGTTTGGGATCGCGACGCCGTCATCCAAAGCGCCTCCCGCTCACCCGGCGGGACTTGGTCGAAGCCCACCAACATCAGCGCGAAGTCGGCCATCGGTTTTGAACCCCAGGTCGCGGTTGACGCCTCCGGTGGAGCAGTCGTGGTTTGGATATGGAGACTTGGGAACGACTTCATCGTCCAGGGCTCCTCGCGCCCTCTAGGAGGCGCTTGGTCAAAGCCCACCAATCTCTCAGCCAAAGGGAGGAACCTCTTCGAGCCCCAAGTCGTCATCAGTCCCGTCGGAGAAGCGCTTGCAATCTGGGACCGCGCGGGCTACAAGTTCTCGTACTCGGTCATTGAAAGCGCCTCGGCCCCGGGCTTTTAAGAGCCGACGCCCGGACTTGAACCGGGGACCCCTTCATTACGAACGCGATATTTGAGGCCGATTTAGTCCGATCAGGCGCGATTCTGTCCAAGGAGTTCGGCTGAGTTCGATACAGAATTGCCGAGTCGGGGACATATTTCGGGACACGCTTTCGGGCGGTGTCAAATCCTTGCTCGAAGCAACGACTCGACCAGGCGAGGCAAGGAACGGCGGAGGGCCCCCCCGGGCCCCCGCCCCTACTGGCCGGGTGAGGAATCGGCTTCGGCCGGGCGAACGAGGACATCTTCGCTGCCGGCGCATTCCGCGTCGGGCACAAGCGGGCCCCCTTCTTCCTCGCCCCCGTAGACCTGAACCTCGAGCACTTCCTTGGCTGGGATCGCAGTCAAGCGCGCGTTTTCGTTTTCACCGTCATCTTCGGGATCCGGCTCGGCGAGCACGATCTGTTCACTGCTCCGGGTGACGAAAGTCCCCTCGATGCAGTCGCCGTTGGTGAGACTGACGAGCGCCGAGTTGAAGTTCTTGCTGCGGCTGACTTGTGAGGCGACCGCGATGGCGCCGATCACGATCAGGGTGATGACAACGATTGCCGCCCGCTCGACCCAAACGATCGCGGACGATCGCGGTCGGCCGCCGCCCTGTTCGAGCGCCGCCGCCAGTGGACCCTCGTCGTCCTTGATTCCGGTCTCGCCGGTTCTTTTGACCGCTTTGAGACCTTCCAGGCCCGCCTGGTTGGCGTCCTGGCGGGCTCGCCACCTCTGCAGCCAGGGCGCGAGGAGGACGAGGGCTGCGAAGATAAAGGTCGCGCCCGCTGCGGTGGCGGCGTGGTTGGCGTTGCCCATTGCCGAGAGCAGCACCGCCAGACCAACGCCAATTCCGGTCGGCAGGAGAAGCGCGGTGGTCGCCTCCCAGGACGGCCAGACGATCAGGGCCACGAGGGCGGTGATGCCGACCGCGACCGCAGGGATGGCGATCAAGCCGGTTTCGCCGGTTTCTAGCGCGAGCAGCGTGGAGAGGGTCACGGTCAGCGCCAGGCCCGCCTCGACGTGGCCGAACGGGCGCCCCTTCGGGTCGCCGGTGACGATCCATGCTCCGATGCCGGCGAGCGCGATCACCAGTAGCGCCCATACCGCCACGGCCTGGGCGCCGACCACGATCAGTTCTTGCTGGGTCGCAAGCGAGACCGGCACTGCCGGTGGCAGGCCGGCCTCGTGCAAGCGCAGCCAGAGGATTGCCGAGCCGAGGACGAGGACATATCCGGCGAGGCCGAGCAGCGCAGCCAAGACCCCGATCACTTTCGAGATCAGGTTGACGGCCGGTGCCATTCGCGCAGATCGTCGATGTTGACCGCGCCGAGCTCGCTCAGGGGCGGTTGCTGCTCGGGCCAGGTCGTGCCCTCGTCATAGACGGCGCCGTCAAGCGTGGCGCCGGTGAGGTCAGCATCGCTCAGGTCGGTACCGGTCAGGTCGGTGCGGTCGAGGCGAGCATCGCGCAGGGAGGCGCCAGCCAGGGAACTCTTTCTGAGGCTGGCCATTCGGATGTCGCTCCGCCGCAAATCAGCACCTCGGAGGTTCGAGCGCCGAAGGGAAGCGGTGCTCAGATCGGCGCCTCGCAGCAGGGCATCGGTCATGTCCGTGGTGTCGAGATCGGCTCCGATGAGCGGCGCATCACGCAGGTCCACGCCGGTCAGTCGAAAGCTCGTCGGGGGAGCATCACGTGCGGCCCGGGCGGTTCTGGGATAGAGACGCCCAAACTCGCCTCCCAGCTTCTCCCTACCAGCCCCGAAGACGTTGACCGGCGGAACGGGGACCAACGGCGGCCGCATGCTGGTCTCGATCACCAAGCGCCTGACCGCGAGCCCGGCGAACAAGAGTGATGCGATGCCGGCGAGGACAGTGACCACAAGCTCCCGCACGGCCCTCTCGTTGCCGAATTGCTTTGGGAGCAACCAGAGGAAAAGGCCCAGGAGAAGGAGCGCGATGACAGCTCCTCGACCGAACCACCGTTCCGTTGCTAGGTGTCCTCTGACCACTGAGCTGAGCCTATGCACACTACATAGAGGTTTCTTTTCAAACGTTCGTAGATCACATACGGACTTCACGCACTTTGCAAAGAGTGCGTGAAGCAAGTCGAACAAGCTCGGCAGATTTGACCCCCGGCTAGACGAACCAACTGGGCAAGATCATATCTAGTAGAAGTCGAATCAGATCGAGCTCAATATCGCTCGTAACTCGTAATGAAAAGGTTCCAGTTCAAATCCCGGCGTCGACTCTTTCGCCCACACTCGACGCCGGAGCGTCCGGGTTACCCGGTCCCCAGCGGCAAGTCGAATCATGTGGCCGGAGAGATGAATAAGGCCGATCTTTGGCGGCCAGCCCAATCACAGACAGACAGACAGACAGACATCCTTTCATTGCGTAAAGCGATTGGACCTCCACACTAGTCTGGATTCTCAAATTTCGCCATCGACTGCTTTGCCAAATCAAGTAGGGTCACTTTTATGTCCGAGGGGAGAAGGGCGTTGCGGGGCGGCGATGGGGGGCTTCGTGACCGTTTCTCGCTTTCACGTGCCCACCTGAGTCTGGTCTCTCTCCTCGGGGCTCCTGCGGCGCAGGAGCCTGCCGCTACCGCCCCGAGGGCGTCGATCCTCACGGTGCCCGTCGAACTTATAACGGTGTGGGGAGCGGTGATCACTTTCATGAGCGGAACATCCGGGCTCTGGGCCTGGCGGACGGGCGCGGACGTGACCGCCTGCCTGGAGGACGGCTTCATCGCAGGCTTCATCTGTGGCCTGCCGATAACCGTCTGCGCCGCGATTGCCGTCATAGTCTGTGGATAATGCGAGAGTCAATGCACACCGCTCGCCGCGGATTGGCTATTGCCATGTTGTCTAGTGGGTCGGTCATCGGTGTCGCCCTGCTCGTATTGAACGCTCCTCTCTGGGCCTTCTACGTTGCGCCCCTGGCGGCAAGCCCGGTTCTTGTCATCTGGCTGCGCCGCCTGCATCCGCCGGCTTCACCGTGGAAGGAGCTGGCCACCGATGTGCAGGTGATCAAGACTTACACCGAATCTCTTGCCTTGCAGCAGTTGCTGGTAGCGGTCAGGAACAGGCGGCCGGAAAACCCCTACTTCGCATTGTCGAACCAGTTCTCCGCCTCTCGCTCAAACGAATTCTCTACCTATGTTGTCAATGGATCCAGTGAGGAGGAGCGGTTTCGCGCGCAGAGACTTCGGTTGCTGGGCATCAATACCGCTCTGGTCGATGATTCGGCGGGAGAGTTGATCTTCTCAGGCGAGTCCGGCGTGTCACCTGCGGTAAAGGTGTCGCACGTCGCGGTCGACGCCGAGCCTCCGGTTGGCGGCGGCGATAAATGGCTCCTGATCCCGAGCCTGCACCCAAAACCCGAGGAGGAGCTTGACGCCGACCTCGATCCAGATCTCTATCGGAGCCCCGCTTAAACTCCGTCATGTTCCCGCAATGGCATCCGCTGGTGCATCGCAAGTGGGCGGGGGAGCGCCTTCTCTTCTGGCGACTCGGCTTCTTCCCCACCTACGACAGCGCGATGATCAAAGAGGGACTCTTAAGGACACTTCAGCGGCACAGCATCCTCTCCTATACCTGCTACGAGCTGATCGGCGCATACGACCTCCTGCTGCGGGCCTGGGTTCCGAACAGTGAGAGCGACGATGAGGTCCAGGAAAGCCTGATCAAGAACCTCTCGACGACGAACCTTCGCCTGTGCGAGCGATTTGTCGTCTCGCGCACCCCGCGTCACTGGGTGTGGGGGGATGGTCGCGAGCCATGCGAGCCTGACGAGACACGGCTGCGCCAACCTCTTCCCGACGAGGAGTTGATCCGGATTCAGGACGAGCCGGATGCCAATCGGGAGCTGGTGGAGAAAAGGGGCAAGGAACACCTGATCGGGGATGCCGAGCACTCATCTGGGATCAAGTTCTTCCTCATCGTTACGGCACTCGCGCCAACCCACTCCCTGTTCGTCGAGCGGAGGCTGGAGGAACGCTTGATCAGGACGTTGGATGAGGCCCCCGAAGGCATCTCGGAGCGTTCTCTTTACTCCGGCGACGGCTTCGGGCGCTTCCTGATGATGGGGAGAATCCCCTTTGAGCAGTTCAGCCTGCTCGGCGAATACTTCGTAAAAGAAATGAATGACGAGACCCTGAGAGAGGATTTCATCGCCAGAACCTATACGCACCTGGCGGCCTTCGATCAGCCTCTGATTCGCGATGATCGCCTCCTGCCTGCGGACCACGAGCGCAAAGCGCCGGCCGAGCCGTCCGTGGAGGAGCTCCTTAGCCGGGAGGAGTCCGAGGAGATCGAGGTGAAGGGCTCCTTCTTTCTCGATCTCAAGCGCCTGATAGACGGCGACCACGCTGCCAACTGGGACAACGAGGAGATGCCGAAGGAGGCGCTGACGACGATCACCGCACTCCTCAACACGAGAGGCGGTGCGCTCGTGCTCGGTGCGCTCGAGGCAGGTCGATTCGAGTACGGAGATGTGATTGACCAGCTCGGCCGAGCACCCCGCGTAGGGCATTACGTGTATGTGGGCATAGGAGTCGACTACACCGCCGGCACCTGGGATGCTTTTCAGCGTCGCGTCGAACAGATCATCGAATCACGTATCTCACCTGACCCCAGCCCCTACTTGACGATCTCCAAGCAGATCGTGCAGGACCAGGACATGTGCGTGATCGCGATCACGCAGCCCGCGACGGATTACTTCTACTACGAGGGGAACGCGTTCTACGTCCGCAAGGGCAGCCGAACGATGGAACTGAAGGGAACCGAGGCGGACCACTACCGAAAAGCGCATCCCCGGCCCTAGACCTGATCAAGTACGGGACTACGTCGCCAGCGCAGGTTCCGCACCAACGCGGCAGCCCAGACCAGCGCCTAACTACCTCCTCTGGCGAGAACACGTCGTATCGCCGCTTTGGCGGCCGGGGCTTCTTGACTTCGACCGGCCGAGTTTGTCGGCAGTCCATAGACCTTGTGGTGGGGAGGAGCCGAGCTCAGAGGAGCGCTCGATAGCCGGCGATAGTGGCTGGCTTGCGGTCCCCACTGCAGTCCGCGCTTGCGCTCGACGCGGAACCGTGCCCGGATGACGGCCTTCGGGGGAGCGTGGCCCGCATGGGACATATTCCGGTCCGGCAGCCACTGGGCAAATATTGTTATTTGCCGGGCTTTTAAGAGCCGACGCCCGGACTTGAACCGGGGACCCCTTCATTACGAATGAAGTGCTCTACCAACTGAGCTACGCCGGCGCGGGGGCCATTCTAGGAGGGATCGCCGCTCGGGTCAGCCGCCGGCCGTCTGGCTGACCGGCTCGGCCGGCTGCAGGTGCCCGCAGACCGGGCAGTCGGGCTCCGGCGTCACCTCTTCGCGCTCCACCGCCATCGTCCGCAGGTCGCAGATCTGGGAGACGCCGAGCGTCGAGGGCTCGCAGAGGCCGGTCAGCAGGTGCATCACCTCCATCCCCACCTGGCCGCCGATCTGCACGCAGGCGGGGCCGAGGGTCGCCGCCGGGGTCGGCTGCGCGCGGCGCTGCTCGACGGCGACGTCGAAGAGCGGGTACCGGCGCCGGTAGGCGGCCTCCTGGCAGATGTAGCAGCCGGTCTGCCCGGGCACGTACAGCGGCCCGACCCGGGCGATCGGCGGGAAGTGGCTCATCGTGATGTAGGGGATGCCGGCCTCGAAGCAGGCGGCGTTGCACCAGCGCTCGATGTCGTGTGCCGGCCAGTCCGCCGCGTCGACGACGACGTCGGCGCCGTCGATGAAGTCGGCGATCTCGACCTGGCTCTCCAGCCGTCGCGCCGTCGCCGTCACCCGCATCGCGGAGTTGAAGGCGCGCAGGCGCGCCGCCGCCGCCTCGACCTTGAGCAGGCCGATGTCGGCCTCGGTGTAGAGGATCTGGCGGTTGAGGTTCGAGACCTCGACCCGGTCGCCGTCGATCAACCACATCTCGCCGACGCCACAGCAGGCCAGCGCCCAGGCGGCGGCACCGCCGAGCCCGCCGACGCCGAGCACCGCCACTTTCGCCTCGCGCAGCCGCCGCTGGCACTCCGACGGCGTCAGGTCGCCGACCCCGACGTCGCTGAAGTAGCGGAGCTGGCGATCGAACCGGGCCAGCTCCCCCTCGGCGAGCAGGTCGTCGTCGGCCCCGTCCTCGATCACGCCCAGCTCCTTCATCTGGGAGATCACGTCCCCGACCGCCTTCTCGCCGAACTCCTCGTGCAGCTGCTCGAGCGTGTGCTTTCCGTCGAGTGCCGCCAGCAGGCGCCGTTCCTCCTCGCCCGGCTTCTCGATCCGGATGTCGCTGCCGGCGCTCGGCCGCATCAGCAGGACGTCGCCGTTGGGCGACTCGATCGGCTCCGTCGTTCGCTTGATGCGTGGCCTCTGCATTGGCTCGTGCCCACCCTTCGTCGCATTCGCGCCGGATTCCCGAACCGAACCGCTCCGGCATATTGGTGGAGACCATCAAAGCATTGATCTGAGTTCCCTCAAAACGGCGCGTTCGCCAAAATTGCCCGCGCCTAGCCGCTCAGCTCCTTCGCCCTGGCGAAGACGGCGTCGATCATCGGCACCGTCAGCTTGCCGGTGAAGGTGTTCTGCTGGCTCGGGTGGTAGCAGCCGAGCAGGCGCCAGCGCCCGATCTCCACCTCGGCGCCGTGCCCGAAGCGCGGCCGCGGCCGGGGAACCTCGATCTCCAGCGCGCGGGCGGCCCGCAGCACGCCGTCCCAGGCGAAGGCGCCGAGGGCGACGACCACCCGGCAGCGGTCCAGCAGCTCCAGCTCCCGCTCGAGGTAAGGGAGGCAGTTGTCGCGCTCGCCGGTCGCGGGCTTGTTGGCCGGCGGCGCGCAGCGGACCACCGCGGTGACGTAGGCGCCCCGCAGCCGCAGCCCGTCCCCGCGCCGCTCCGAGTTCGGCCGGTTGGCGTACACGGCCCGATGCAGCGCCGCGTAGAGCCACTCCCCGGAGCGGTCGCCGGTGAACATCCGCCCGGTCCGGTTGGCGCCGTGCGCGGCTGGGGCGAGCCCGACGATCGCGAGCCGCGCCGCGGGGTCGCCGAAGCCGTCCAGCGGCCGCGCCCAGTACTGCTCGCCCCGGTAGCGGCGCGGCGGATCGGCGGCACACGCCTCGCGCCACTCGACCAGGCGGGGGCAGCGCCGGCACTCGTGCACCTCCGCCGCCAGCCGCGCCAGCGCATCGCTGCCGCTGCCGGAGCTCATAGGCTTGGCTTCCACTCCATGGTCCCGAACCGAATCATGCGAGGCGGCGCCGCGCGCCGCGCCCTGCTCTCGCTCACGGCCGGCCTGGCCCTGGCGCTCGCCCTCGGCGGCTGCGGAGGCGACGACGGGACGAGCGCCGAGGAGGAAACCGCCGCCGACGTCGAGATCCTGAACGAAGTGCTCGGTCGCCAGCTGGCCGCGGTCGAGGCCTACGACAACACCCTGCCCGGGTTGCGCGGAGAGGCCCTCGCAACCGCCCGCCAGTTCCGCGCCCAGGAACAGGAACACGTCGACTCCGTCCTCAAGGCCCTGCGCGGCCTCGGCGGCAGGGCGGAACCCGAGCTCGAGGAGATCGAGGCGACCGGCCTCGAGACTCAGGCCGACCGCCTCCTCTTCCTCTACGAAGTGGAAAACGAAACGATCGACACCGAGCTCAGCGCGATCTCCAACCTCGTCGACACCTGGCCGCGGACGCTGCTCGGCGCGACCGTCGCCAACCACGCCCAGCACCTCGTGCTGCTGCGCAGGGCGCTCGGCGCGAAGCCCCGGGAAACCGTACCCGAGCCGTTCGAGGACGGCGAGACGCCGGCTCCATAGGCGATGATCCCCCTATGACGGCCCCTCTCTATGCGATTGGCCGTTTCTGCGCCCGGCACCACTACCCGGTCATCGGCGCCTGGCTACTGATCGCCGTCGCGCTGGTCCTGATCGGCCAGGCGGGGGGCAGCAAGACCAGCGAAAACCTGACCCTGCCGGGCACCGGCTCGACCAAGGCGACGGAACTGCTGGAAGACGACTTGCCCCAACAGGCATACGGCAGCAACCCGCTGGTGATGGACGCGGGCAGCGACAAGCTGACCGACCCGAAGTACTCCGCCGCGGTCGCCGAAACGGCGAAGAACCTGGAAGCGCTGGACGACGTCAACTCGGCGGTCAGCCCGCTGAGACCGGCCGGCGCGCAGTTCCTCAGCAAAGACCAGTCGATCGGTTACATCCCGGTGGTGCTCGGCATCGGCCCGGGCGAAATCGACGAAGAAGAGGCGCAGCGGATCCTCGACGCGGCGCGGCCGGCGCGGGCCGCCGGCCTGCACGTCTCGGTCGGCAGCTACGTCGGCCAGCAGCTCTCCAAGCCCTCGACCGAGACCAGCGAGGCGATCGGGCTCGCCGCGGCGGTGATCATCCTGCTGTTCGCCTTCGGCACCGCGACCGCGATGATGCTGCCGATCGTCTCAGCGGTGATCGGCCTCGCCTGTGCCCTCTCGATCATCCGCCTGCTCGAGCACGCGATCCAGGTGCCGGGAGTGGCCTCGACCCTGGCGACGATGATCGGGCTCGGGGTCGGGATCGACTACGCGCTCTTCATCGTCACCCGGCACAAACTCCAGCTCGCCGAAGGGATGGAGATGCGCGAGTCGATCGCCCGCGCCACGGCGACGGCC
Organism: uncultured Solirubrobacterales bacterium; assembly: GCA_963799835.1. Lineage (GTDB taxonomy): Bacteria > Actinomycetota > Thermoleophilia > Solirubrobacterales > 70-9 > VAYN01. The sequence continues at coordinate 673,073 of CAWCYE010000002.1, read as the reverse complement.
GGCGGGGCGGTGGTCTTCGCCGGCTTCACCGTCGTCATCGCGCTCTGCTCGTTGGCCTTCGCCGGCATCCCGCTCGTCTCCACCCTCGGCTTCACCGCGGCGATCGCCGTCGTCGTCGCCGTCTGCGCCGCGGCGACGCTGCTGCCGGCGATGCTCGGCGCGCTCGGCCCCCGCATCGACTCGCTGCGGGTCAAGCTCGGCAAGACCCACCCCGACGACCGCAAGCCTCACGGCTGGCTGCGCTGGGCCGATGGCGTCGCCTCCAGGCCGTGGCGCTCGGCGATCGCCGCGATGGCCGTGCTGGTGGTGCTGGCGCTGCCGATCTTCCAGCTCGAGCTGGGGCAGAACGACATCAGCGCCCTGCCCAAGGACACGACCTCGCGGCAGGCCTACGAAGGCCTCAACGAGGGCTTCGGGCCGGGCGTCAACGGGCCGCTGCTGATCGCCTCGGAATTCGCCTCGCCGGCGGAAGCCAAACAGGTTCTGCCGGGGCTGCAGAAACAGGTCGCGGCCGCACCCGACGTCGCCGCAGTCACCGAACCGACCCTCGACCAGAAGGGCACCGCCGGGGTCTTCACCGTGATCTCGAAATCGGAGCCGTGGGCCGACGAGACCGTCGACCTGGTCGAAGAGCTCCGCGACACGGCGATCCCAAAGGCGCTCGCTGGCACCAAGGCCACCTCCTACGTGGGTGGGCAGACCGCCGGCTACATCGACCTCGCCGACCAGATCGCCGAAAAGCTGCCGCTGATGATCGCGATCGTCGTCGCGCTCAGCTTCCTGGTGCTGCTGGTCGCCTTCCGCTCGCTGCTGGTGCCGATCAAGGCGGCGGCGATGAACCTGATCTCGGTCGCCGCGGCCTACGGTGTGGTGACCGCGGTCTTCCAGCTCGGCTGGGGCTCCTCGCTGATCGGCCTCGACCACTCGATCCCGATCGTCAGCTTTGTGCCGCTGCTGATGTTCGCGATCCTCTTCGGGCTCTCGATGGACTATGAGGTCTTCCTGCTGACCCAGATGCGGGAGCACTACAAGCAGTACGGGGACGAGCGCCGTGCCGTGGTCGAAGGCCTCGCCAACACCGGCAGGGTGATCACCTCGGCGGCGGCGATCATGGTCTGCGTCTTCACCAGCTTCGTCCTCAACGGCGACCCGGTGGTGAAGGAGTTCGGGGTCGGGCTGGCGATCGCGATCGCGATCGACTCGACCCTGGTCCGCTGCCTGTTGGTACCGGCGGTGATGGTCCTGCTCGGCAAGCGCGCCTGGTGGCTGCCGCGCTGGATGGACCGGGTCATCCCCCACATCAGCATCGAGGGCGAGGAGTACTTCGCCAAGCGCGATGCCGCGAGGAGCGTCGCCCCCGCGGCCGCCACCCCGACGCCGACGGCGGCCGACCGGGAGGGGTAGCCCGGGATGTTCCCGCTCAACCTGCCCAACGCGCTGACGCTGCTGCGGATCCTCGCCGTCCCGGTCGTCGTGGTGGCGCTGCTGGGGGAGACGCCGAACGGCGACGCCCTGGCCGCCGCCGTCTTCGCCCTGGCCGCGGCGACCGACGGCCTCGACGGCTACTTCGCCCGCTCGCGCGACGCGGTGACGACCTTCGGCAAGCTGATGGACCCGCTTGCCGACAAGCTCCTGGTCACGGCGGCGCTGGTCTCGCTGGTCTCGCTGAACCGCCTGGAAGCCTGGGTGGCGATGGTGATCATCGCCCGCGAGATCGCGGTCACCGGCCTGCGCGCGATCGCCGCCGAGCGCGGCATCGTGATCTCGGCAAGCTGGCTCGGCAAGGTAAAGACGGTGCTGCAGATCGCCGCCGTGATCGCTCTGATCGCCGCCAACCCCGCACCCGCCTGGGTCGACGCCCTCGTCTACCTCGCGCTGGCCGTCACGGTGCTCAGCGGCGCCGACTACTTCTTCGGCCTGCGCCGGCGGATCGAGGAGCAGCAGAAGGAGCGGCGCGGGCCCAAGGCCAACCCCGCCGGTTAGGCGCCCGGTGCCTCCAGCCACTCCCGCATCGTCACCTGATGTGCGGAGGGTTCGCCGCCGTCCAGCTCGGTCCGCAGCTCGCCGAGAGTCCCGTGACGCTCGGCGACGACGTTGTGGCGGTGGATCGTCTCCAGGTTCTCCTGCCGCGCCATAACGAAGGCCTCGCCGGGCAGGTCGGGGTAGCCCTCGACCACCTGGCGCACCATCTCCCGCACGCAGTCCTCGACGAAGCGAGGCTGTTCGTGGGCCTTGACGACGACAGACATCTCGTCGGTCCGCTTCATCAGCTCGTAGATCTCCGAGCTCATCGAGCTCTCGACTATCCGCAGCAGCTCCGGTGCCTCGATCCATGCCGGGCCACCCTCGGGGCAGCCGATGTGGAGGGTGCCGATGCCGCGCTGGTTGTGGGTCGCGATCGGGACCAGGTCGATCACGCGCTCCACCTCGTCCGCTCCGAAGCCCTCCTCGGCGAGGCGCTCGCGCGCCAGCCCGGCGACCATCTCCTGAGCGCAGGGGCAGGCGGTCATGCCCTGGGCCTCGACCCCGGTCAGCGTCCGCGTGCCGCGCTCGGAGTCGACCGCGGTCCCGTAGAGGACGTAGATCTCCTGGGTGCTCTTGCCGCTCTCCGGCGTCGTCGCCGTCTCCGGGTAGCGCGCGGTCACCGAGACCTCGGCCCGCTCGCCGTCCTGACGCTCGCGAACGCGCTGGGCGACGTGCGCGGCCAGCACCTCCGCTTTGAAGGCCTCTCCCAGCACCACCTCGTCGATCGCCTCGCCGACGATCTCCTCGAAGCGCGACATGTGGACCCCCGCCTGTCGGGGGTTGAGGTCGACGAAGCACTCGAAGCCGGCGTAGAAGAGGTTCTCCGAGCCGTTCGACTTGACCCGGATCACCTTCTCGACCCCGGTGACGCCGACCCGCGAGAGGCTGACTTGCGTCGCCGGCACGGAGGCCTGGACGTCGGGAGCGGGGCGGGTGACGATCGGCTGGCTGGCCATCGGCTTATGAAGAGTAAGCGACTGGAACCTTCGGCGAGCCGCAGCTGCCCGCCGACCACCGAACGAACGTCCGCCTATACTTCGCCGCGGCCGGAGCTTTCGGGCCGGCGTCCCGGGAATGGGGAGAGAAGGGTTCCACGGAGGCAGTTGCGATCGAACCGCTAGAGACGGCGACCGACGTCATTGATCGCGATTCGGGAGACAGCCCGATCGCCGAGATCGAGGAGCTACGAGGGCTGATCGCCCTGGGGCGCGAGCGGGGCTACCTGACCTTCGAGCAGATCGCCACCACACTCGAGGAGGTGGAGATCACCAAGGAGCAGGTCTCCCAGCTGCACGCCCACCTCGTCGAGCACGGGGTCGACGTGATCGCCGAGGACGGCGTCAGCGCCTACAAGGCCCAGCGCGAGACCGGCGCCAGCGGCCAGGCCAAGAAGGAAGAGCTCGACCTCACCGTCGAGCCGAGCCTCGACTCGCTGCGGCTCTACCTGCGCTCGATCGGCCAGGTCGACCTGTTGACCGCGAACCAGGAGGTCGAACTGGCGAAGCGGATCGAGCGGGGCGACATGCTCGCCAAGCGGCAGATGGTCGAGGCGAACCTGCGCCTCGTCGTCTCGATCGCAAAAGGCTATCTGGGCCGCGGGCTGAGCTTCCTCGATCTGATCCAGGAGGGTTCGCTGGGGCTGATCCGGGCGGTCGAGAAGTTCGATTACCGCCGCGGCTACAAGTTCTCCACCTACGCCACCTGGTGGATTCGCCAGGCCGTCACCCGGGCGATCGCCGACAAGGCGCGCACCATCCGCATCCCCGTCCACATGGTCGAGAAGCTGAACCGCGTCGCCCACGTCGAACGCCAGCTGGTGCAGAAGCTCGGCCGCGAGCCCGAGCCGGCCGAGATCGCCGAAGAGCTGCGCTGGCCCGTCTCCGACGTCCGCGACATCCTCCGCGTCGCCCAGCTGCCGGTCTCGCTGGAGAAACCGGTCGGCGACGAGGACGAATCCGAGCTTGGCGACTTCGTCGCCGACGACGCAGTGCTGGAGCCCTTCGAGGAAGCCAGCGAGCACCTGCAGAAGGAGGGGGTGCGCCGCGCCCTCGACGCGCTGCCCGAACGCGAGCGGCAGGTGATCGAACTTCGCTACGGGCTGGCCGGCGCCGAGCCGCTGACCCTGGAGGAAGTCGGGCGCACCTTCGGCGTCACCCGCGAGCGGATCCGCCAGATCGAGAACAACACGCTGAAGAAACTGAAGCGCCTCCCCGAGGCGCAAATGCTTCGCGAAGCAAGCTGACGGCCGTCAGGCCGTGGTGGGCTCCAAGACGAACAGCGCGATGTCGCGGCTGGTCCGGGCCTCGTATTCGTCGAAGCCGGAGTACTGCTCGTTGGACTTGCGCCACAGGTCGGCCCGCTCATCGCCCTCGGCGACCCTCGCCCGAACCTCGATCCGCTTGCGTCCGACCTCGACCTCGGCGTCGGGGTTGGCCTTCAAGTTGAGCGACCAGGCGGGGACGCGGGCGTGGCCGGCGTTGGAGCCGATCACGATCATCCGCGCGCCGTCGGCGAGGTAGACCACCGGCGCCGTGCGCTTCTGACCGGACTTTCGGCCCGTCGTCGTCAGCAGCAGCACCGGCGCGCTGCCGATCTTGCCACCGATCCGCCCTCGGCTCGCCCGGTACAGCGGCACGTTGAGCTTGCCGGTCCAGCGCAGCGCGGTGGCGCCCATCGAGGTCGAGGCGCGCGTGTAGAAACGGTCGCTCGGCATCGCGCCGAGTATTCCATCTACAGTGAAGCGATGGCCGAACCGCATCCGTTCCGCCGAGCCGCCGAGGCCAAGGACCTCGGGCTGATGACCGAGACGCTGCGCGAGGACGTCGTCCTGCACAGCCCGATCCTCTTCCGCGGCTTCGAGGGACGGGAGGTCGTCTCCGCCGTCCTCACCCACGTCGCCGCGACCCTCGAGGACCTCACCTACACCGACGAGCTGGCCGACGGCAACACCGTCGCCCTGCGCTTCAAGGCGAGGGTCGGCGATCGCGAGCTGGAGGGGATCGACTTCCTCGAGCTCGACGACGACGGCAGGGTCGCCGAGCTGACTGTCTTCATGCGCCCGCTCTCGGCGATCACCGCCTTCAACGAGCGGATGACCGAGCGCCTCGCCGCCACCTAGCCCCGGTCCCTGTCTTCCCCTCTAGAATCGCCTCCCCACCACCCTGGGGGAGTGTCCGAGTGGTTAAAGGAGACGGGCTGTAAACCCGTTGGCTCTGCCTACGCAGGTTCGAATCCTGCCTCCCCCATCGGCTGGCCGCTCACGACCAGCTCGTATCCTCCATCCATGGGCGCACTCGATGGACGCGTGATCGTGATCGCCGGCGTCGGCGGCGGGCTCGGGCCGCTGGTCGCGGCGAGGCTGGCCGAGGCCGGGGCGGTCGTGGCCGGCACCGATCGCAGCCAGGACGCACTCGACGCGCTGGGCACCGAGCTGGGGCTCCCGGCCGAGCGCTGGGACGCCCGCCCGGTCGATCTGCTCGACGAGGACGCGGCCCGCGGCTGGTGCGCGGCGCTGGTCGAGCGCTTCGGCCGGGTCGACGGGCTCGTCCACCTGGTCGGCGGCTGGCGGGGCGGGCAGCCGCTGCACGAGGCTCCGCTGGCGGATTGGGAGCTGCTCCACGACCTGCTCGTGCGCACCGTCCAGCACACGACCCGAGCCTTCCACGACCAGCTGGAGGCCAGCGAGCACGGTCGCTTCGTCCTGGTCTCCGCCAAGCAGGCGCAGGCGCCGACCAACTCCAACGCCGCCTACGCCGCGGCGAAGGCCGCCGCCGAGGCCTGGACCCTGGCCTTCGCCGACGGCTTCGAGCCCGGCGGGGCGACCGCGAACGTCGTCGTCGTCGACGCGATCCTGACGCCGCGGATGCGCGAGGAGAGCCCGGGCGAGGACTTCCCGACCTTCACGCCCGCCGAGCACGTCGCCGAGGCGATTGCATTCCTCTGCTCGGACGCGGCGGGGAAGATGAACGGGCAGCGCCTGCCGCTTACGATGCGCTGATGAGCAAGACTGCGGCGGGCACGAAGCCCGACGGCAAGATGACGATCGGGGAGCTGGCGCGGCGGACCGGGATGACGATCCGCAACATCCGCGCCCACCAGACCCGCGGGCTGCTGCCGCCGCCGGAGGTCCAGGGCCGCACCGGCTACTACAACGAGGACCACGTCGCCCGCATCGAGCTGACCCGGGAAATGCAGGCGGACGGCCTCAACCTCGAGGCGATCCGCCGCGTGCTCGAGAGCACCCAGGGCTCCTCGCAGGAGATCGTCGACTTCGCTCACGCTCTGCGTGCCCCGTTCGAGGACGAGACGCCGGAAATATTCGAGCCGGAGGAGCTGGCCGCCAGCTGGCAGCTCGACACCCTCGACCCGAAGCTGATCCGCCGCGGCGAGAAGCTGGGGGTCATGCGCGTCCTCCCCGACGGCAGGATCGAAGTCCTCAGCCCCCGCTTGCAGCGCAGCGCCGTGGCGCTGATCGAGCTGGGCTTCTCGGCCGAGGCCGGCCTCGCCACCGCCGAGAAGCTGCGCAAGCAGGCCGAAGGCGCAGCCCGCGCCTACGTCGACCTCTTCGCCAAGGAGATCTGGGAGCCGTTCGACCGGGCGGGGCGGCCCGAGGAGGACTGGCCGAAGGTCCGCGAAGCGCTCGACCGGGTGCGGCCGCTGGCCTCCGACGCGCTGCTGGCGATGTTCCAGATCACGATGGGCGAGGCGACCGAGAAGGCCGGCGAACGCACCCTGCGCGAGGCCGCGAAACCGGCGCCGAAGGCGCGCCGGACGACCAGGTCGCGCCGCACGACCAAAGCGGCGAAGTCGGGACGCAAGCGCCGCGCCCGCTGACCCCTCGTCCGGCTATTTCCTGACGACGACGGTCATCTTCATCACCGTCGGGTGGATCGTGCAGATGAACTTGTAGGTGCCGGCGGTGTCCAAGGTTTTCTGAAAGCGAGCTTCGGAGACCGCGGAGGTCTTGGTCGAGTAGGAGCCCTTGTTCTTCAGGCCTTTCGGGCCACTCTTCAGGTGGACGGTGTGGGGGTTGGTGTTGTCCAGGGACCAGACCCACTTGACCGAGCCGCCCTTGCCGATCGTCACCGCGTCCGGGGCGAAGAAGTTGTCGTTGACGGTCACCCGCGCCGACTTGGGCGGCGCCTTGGCGGTGGCCGCCGCGCCCGAAAGGGCGACGGCGGCGAGGCAGAGGGCCGGCAGCCGGGCGCGCCGTGCCGCGGTCGCCCGACTCACGGGCAGGTCACTTCACCGGGCAGAGGCGTCACCTCGACCGGCTTGTACTTCTGGAAGGCGGGGTGCGCGGGGACCCGCCGGACCCAGCTGCACTGCTGGTTCTGGGGAGGGGTCGAGCCCGCGTAGCCGAGGATCGTCTTCGGATCGCTTTCCTGCGCCAGGTTGATCTGCAGGCCCGCGGCGAGGTCGAGGCTGCGGACCTGGTCGGCGAACACTTCCGCCTGCGGGCAGATCGGATAGATCCGCTCCAGCCCGACCTTCCCGTTGCCGGGAGCGAAGCTCGACCCGGCGCTGTTGCCGGCCCAGCAGTTGCCGCCGCCGGTGTTGTCGTTCCAGAAGTCGAATTCGCCGTTGGGGTCGGCGCCGTCGCGGCCCATCGAGTTTTCGAGCATCTGGTTGTTGATGTTCTTGGCGTCGTCGCCGACGTTGGCGACGAAGACTTCGCCCGGCCCCGAGAACGAGGCGACGCCCCACTTGTAGTTGCCGAAGATGTTGTTCTGCCGCACGATGGTGTTGGCGCTCCCGAAGAGCACGATCCCGACCCCGGTCGGGAAGTTCACGGTGACGCTGCCTACTTTGCCGAGCCCGTCCGAGACGGTGCGGAACGTCGTCCCGGAGAGGAAGTAGTTGTAGTTGTTCCAGAACACGTCGTTGTTTTCCAGCACGCTCCACCCGTTGGGCTCGAAGGCCTCGCTGTCGAGCGTGTTGGGAACGATCCCGGCGCCGTTGTTGTAGAAGGCGGAGTCGAGGATCTTCACGTACTTGGAGTTGGTGCCCGAGTAGCCGAGCACGTTTTCATAGCTCTTCAGGTCTTTGAGGATCGTCCATTTCGGTTTCCGCTGGCAGGGGGCGGGCGGGGGCACGATTCCGTGGTTGGTCCAGCTCCTGCTGTCGCAGGGCGTTTCGCCGATGTAGAAGCCCGAGTCCCCGTGGTGATAGGCGGTCGAGTTGGTCATCTTGCCGCCGAAGCAGTTCTTGGCGAAGAGGCCGTAGCCGCGGTTGTCGGAGGCCAGGAGGTTCGTCATCGTGAACCCGTCGCAGCGCTGTCTGGGTTCGTTCGCGGCGAAAATGAAGAAGCCGTTGGCGGGGTAGTGCCGCGCCCACATGTTCTTCAGCACCAGGCCGTCGACGCTGATCGCTGCGATCCCGTTCTGGGCGGCGCCGAGTTCGCCTTTTGCGTTGCGGCCCTCGAGGATCGTCTTGCGGCGGTCCTTCTTGGTCCCTTCGATGGTCAGGTCGTCGAAGCTCTTCGTCTTCAGCGTCCCGTCGAGGACGACGTCTTCCACATACTTGCCCGGCCGCACCGCGACGATCGCCTTCGTCTTCGCGTTCTTCTTCTTGAACTTGAAGGCACCGGCGGCATCGACCGCTTTCTGGATCGTGCGGTACTGACAGCCGCGCTTGCAGGCTTCGAAGACCCGCGTCTTGGGGGCCTTCGCTTTGCCCCCGGGCGCGGCGAAGGCCTGGGCAGAGAGGCCGGTCGCGACGAGGCAGAGTGCCAGGACGAGTGAAGGAACTGCGAGCCAGTGCTTCATGTCTCTCCTTGCGGTCGAGGGACGTTGACCAGCCAAGTGCGCATCGAGTGGGCACAGCCGGGTATTCAGAGATTAGTGCGCCACCCGACCGCCGGCCTGATTCTCGCCCTGCTTGCCGCCTTGCTCGTGGGACCGTCGACGGCCGCGACCGCGGCGCCGTCCCCGCCGCCGAGCTGCGCCGAAGGCCCGACCACGATCGGCGACACGACTCTCGGCACGCCCTGCTCCGACCTGATCGTCGCGGCGCCGGGGGTCGAGAGGGTGCGGGGAGGGGGCGGTGACGACACGATCGTCGCCGGGCCGATAGCCGCCAGCGCGCCCTGCCCCTCGGGTTGCCGCCTCGGCGTCGGCAGTCAGACCTACGACGGCGGGCCCGGTGACGACATCGTCTTCGGCGAGCGGGGCAACGACATCCTCAGAGGCGGCGAAGGCAACGACCAGCTCTTCGGCGGGATCGGCGACGACCTGGTGCAGGGCGGGCCCGGCGCCGACCGTCTTTCCGGCGGGTTCGGAGCCGACTCGATCGACGGCCAGGCGGGAGACGACTACGTCCGTGGCGACGGCACCATCGACCGGATCTTCGACACCGGCGGCGGTACCGACACGCTGAGCTTCGCGACCGGGATCACGCCCGGGTTCGGCGGCACCGCGGCGGACGAATACGCCAGCTTCCCGCCGGTTGGCGGCGAGCGCGGGGTCCGCCTTGAACTCGCCGCCCCCGGCGAAAACGCCGACGACGGCGTCGCCTCCTTCGGCGGCGGCGTCGACGAAGTCGAAGGCCAGAACTTCGAGCGGGTGATCGGCACGCCCTACGCGGACTTCATCGTCGGCACCGAAGGCGCCAACACCGTCTACGGCGGCGCCGGCGCCGACGTGATCCTCGGAAGGGGAGGCAACGACTCGCTCCTCGGCGGCGCGGACGGAGACGACCTCGACGGCAGCTCCGGCTCGGATTCCTTCGACGGCGGCGCCGGGACCGATCACTGCCAGGATCCCGACGGCCCGACCGGGTGCGAGGCGACGAGCAAAGGTGTCGCCCCCCGCGACTCCTCCAAAGTCGGGGTCGGGATGACGACCGGGGCGCCGGGCCTGGCGCAGGTCTACGTGACCGGCAGCGCCGGCGACGATGCGCTCACCGCGACCTACTCGCCCTCGGCCGTCACCCTCTCGCTCTCCGCCGGCAGCTTCGACACCGGCGCGGCCGCCGCGGGCGGTTGCGCGGTGACCGCGAGCGCCGCGACCTGCGCCCTCGCCTCGCCCCTGGACGCGATCGTCCTCGCCGGGATGGGCGGCGAGGACACGATCGCCGCCAACGGGTTCCCCGCCACCGCCGGTGTCGTCGTCACCGGCGGCGCCGGCGGGGATCAGCTCACGGGCGGCGAGAGCGAGGACGTCCTCGTCGACGGGCCGGGCGGCGGCGGCGATGAGCTCAGCGCTCTCGGCAGCGACGACGCCCTCCTCCACAACGGCGGCGACGACGGACGGATCGGCGGCGAGGGCAACGACCTCTTCCTCTCCGTCTCGATCTGCGACGCCGACACGCTGGTGGGAGGGGGCGGGCGCGACAACGCGTCCTGGGCGCGGCTGGTCGGGGAAGGAGTGGGGGCCAGGCTCGACGAAGGGCGCGCCGGAGAGCCGGGCGCGGGCGGCGCCCTGAGCTGTCCCGGAGGCGCTCTCGAGATCGACACCGTGCAGCAGATCGAGGACCTCGAGGGCTCCGACTCCGCCGACGCCTTCTTCGGCGACCTCGGGCCAAACCAGCTGCTCGGCCACGGCGGCCCCGACACCTACTTCGCGCAGGCCGGCAACGACTCGATCCTCGCCAACTCCGGCGATTCGGACCCCGCCATCGATTGCGGGGACGGCGTCGACACCGCCGTGATCGACATCCCCCACCCGCCCGAGTACGAAGACGCCGCCCCGGTCAACTGCGAGACCGTCCGTGAAAACCCCCCGGACGTCTTCCGGACCGCGACCGAACTCCCGCCCCCACCGTTGCTCCCTGTCGTCCAGCCGCCGCCCCCACCCGACCGCAAACCACCCCGGACCAGGATCACCGGCCGCCCGGCGAAGCTGCTTCTCGCCGCCGGCCTCCGGCGCCGGGTCGTCTTCCGCTTCGCCTCCAGCGAGCGCGGCTCGCGCTTCCGCTGCAAGCTCGACGCAAGGCCCTACCGCGCCTGTGCCTCACCGCGGGCCTTCCTGGTGGGAAGGGGAGCGCACGCGGTCCGGATCGTCGCGATCGACGCCAGCGGCAACGCCGATCCCACTCCCGCCGTCTTCCGCTTCCGCATTCGGCTGCGCTGAGGCCCTCAGCGCCTTCTGACCGGACGCCGGGTCTTCCGCCGCTGCCCTAAGATCGAGTGCGGGACCTGCCCGGATAGCTCAGTTGGTAGAGCACTTCCATGGTAAGGAAGGGGTCACGAGTTCGAGTCTCGTTCCGGGCTTAGGAGGCGTCAAGCCTCCAGCTTCCGAGTTCAGCGAGAAATGCGAGCACTCTGATTAGGGGAGCGGCTCACCACTTCGAGCCGGCTCCCCCAATCGGGGTGGTGTCCTGGATGGAATCCTGGGCAGGGGAGGACACAAGGCACTGGGTTGCTGCACTGGATGGAAAACAAGTAACCAACATCGCATCGCACCCTGACACACCATGCATAGTTAGTGCAAGAAAGAGTCCTGTCATCTTGTAGTAACAACTTTGCTGATAGCAAGTTGTAACTACAGGGCGTTTGACCAATGAGGCTTCTTCGACCTACGATGGCAGGCCCCCGATGTCTGCCCCTGCCAGAGCGTTCCCGATCCTCCTGATGTTTGCGCTGATCTGCCTTGCCGGCTGCGGCGGCGGTGCCGGCTCGACCGCGTCTTCTTCGGAAGGCCTGCCCGACGAAGTTGTGATCGGTGCCGCGATCGCCAAGACCGGTTACATGGCGCCCTACGACGAGAGTTTCGCTGCCTTCGAACAGCTCGTGGACGAAACCAATGCCCGTGGCGGGATCGACGGCCACAAGGTGCGAGTGGTCCGCGCCGATACCCGATCCGATCCTCAGCAAGCCGTGGTGGCAGTGCAGAAGGTGATCGAAGGCGGTGCGGACGTGCTTTTCTTCAGCGGCGAGGCTCTGACCGCGGCAGCCGGCTCCCCCCTCGCGGAGGAACACGACAAGCTGAACTTCGCCATCGTCAACGAGCCCGGCTACGGGCCTCCGACGACCGGTCGTCTCTCGTTCAGCTCGAACCCACCCCTTCTCAGTGAGATCGGCGCCGCGGCTTCATTCCTGCACGACAGGGGCATCAAGCATCCGTTCCTCTTCCGCGATACGACGCTCATCTACGGCAAGGCTGGCTGTTCCGGCTTCCAGCAGTCCTGGGAGGAGTTCGGCGGCACGGTCGCGGGCTCTGTCGATTTCGAGAACGCCGACGCGTCGATCGCGAGCCAGGTCAGTGAGCTGAAGGGCTCCGACGCCGATGCCGTGATCATGTGCTCCTACCTACCGGGAGGCGCTGCCGCGATCAAGCAGATCCGGGCGGCGGGGATTGACCTTCCGCTCTACGGGCCGATGGCCTTTGAGGGTGTGCGCTGGCTGAAGGGCATCCCGAACACCTCCGATATCTACGTCACTGCGAATGGCTCGGTTTACGACCCACCTGATCGAGCTACCGCCAAGCTGCTCGAGAGCTTCGAGAGCGCCGGCATCGACACCGCCGATATCTCCAGCACCCTCTTGGCGACCTACGCCGCCGGACAGCTGATCCTCGACGCGATCGAGGAAACGCATGGCGTCGACGGCAACGTGCTTGCCGACGCGCTCGAAGCCAAGCCTCACAAGACCGTCCTCGGGAACGTCACCTACACGAAGGACAACCACTACCCCAGCGGCACCGCGTGGCCGGTCTACGTGATCTCGAACGGCAAGCCGAAGCTGGCCGCCAAGGTCAAGCCGCAGTTCATTCCCGAATACGGCGAATAGGCTGCCCCGCGGCGGGCTCAGCCCGCTACCGCGTCGACCGGGGTAGAACGCTCGGCGAGCGCGCGGCGGACGAACTCGCCGAACGCCTGGCGGTAGGCGAGCGTGAATCGATCCGCGAGCGCATTGGCGTCAGCATTGGGGTCCAGCGGCAGCTCGGGCGGCTCGACCTTCGAGATGATCGCGACGTCCTCGGCGTAGACGCGCGCGTCATAGGCGATCGCTTCCTCCAGGCGCTCCCGATCGAAGTTCTCGAGGCCTCCCTCGATCCAGTAGTGCGCCGACTCGGTGGCGCTGATGGCGCGTGCGGCGTGAAGCAGGCAGCGTTCGCCTTCGTCGGTGAACATCTGCGCCGAGGTGAAGTTGGGGGCGATTACGTGGTAGCCGAGTTCTCGCAAAGGACCCCAAACGGCGTTTGGGCCGGACCCCCATTCCATATTTCGGCGGAGCGTCACTTCGAGTCCGTTGCTCTCCGGCATCAGCGGCTCGATCTCCTCCGGGAGGGGTCCGAGGGTGTCCTGATGGACGAAGGCGAAATGGGCGACGTCGCGGAAGTTCTCGATCATCAACCCGAAGGCGACCGGCAGCTCGAAGGGGGTGCCATGACCCCAGGTCCACCGATCGGGATCGAACCAGGGCACGTCGGGCACGTCGGTCAACGGCTCTTCGAGCGTCGTCCAGACGAGCCCCCAGTGCACCCGGCACGGATAGGACGGAATCCGGGCGAGTGGTGGGATCTGGTTCTGGTCGGCAAGAGAGGGGATCCGGGTGCACGCACCATCGTGACCTGCCCACTCCCAGCCGTGGTAAGGGCATTGAATGCTGTCGCCGCAGACCTTGCCCATCGAGAGCGAGGCACCGCGGTGAGCGCAACGGTCGGCGACGACGGCCGCCTCGCCGCCCTCGGTGAGGAAGACGGCAAGCGCCTCGCCGAGTAGGACAGCCCGCTGCGGTCCGTTCTTCAGGTCCTCCAGCCTCGCCACCGGCTGCCAGCAGTGGCGGAGCGCCAGCACCACGTCCTCGCTGCTCGGCGGAAGGGAGGAGGGATCGTTAGTCAAGAAAACTCATAGTAACTCCCACACACTGCTTTTCTACAGCTGCCTTCCCATATACGCACGTAGGAGTTGGGGGTTGCGCTGCAGCTCGTCGCGGTCTCCACTGGCACGGACCTTGCCGTTGGCGAGCACGACGGTTCGCTGGCAGAAGTCGATCGTCCGCCTCGCGTTTTGCTCGACGAGGAGCATCGTCGCCCCCTCTGCGCGAAGTTCCCCGAGCAGCCCGTAGATGACGTCGATCATCTTCGGTGCCAGGCCGAGCGAGGGCTCGTCGAGAATCAGCAGCCGAGGCTCGCGCAACAGCGCCCGTGCCACCGCGAGCTGTTGCTGCTCCCCGCCCGAGAGGCGGTCGGCACGCTGCCCGGCTCGCTTGCGCAGAATTGGCAGCCGCTCCAGGACCTGCTCCATCGTCGTGCCGGCGTCGCCTTGCCCGGCGAGGCGCAGGTTCTCGGCAACGGTCAGCGTGCCGAAGATCTGGCGCCCCTCCGGTACCAGGGCAACTCCGAGCCTCGCGATCTCCTCCGGCGCAAGCCCACGCAGTGACCTGCCTTCGAAGCCGATCTCGCCGGCGCTTGGCTGGGTGAGGCCGCAGATCGCCCGCAGGAGCGAGCTCTTGCCGGCGCCGTTCGGGCCGACCACGCCAACCACTTCTCCCTCGGCGAGGGTCATCTCGACCCCATGAAGGACCTCGACGCCGCCGTAGGCGACCTTCACCCCGCGAAGCTCAAGCATGTGGGCCCGCCAGGAACGACGTGCCCAGGTAGGCCTCGACCACGGCGGGATCGGCCTGGACTTCCTCCGGGCTACCGACCGCAACGGTCTCGCCGTCGTCGAGCACCTGCACGCGCGAGCAGAGGTCCATCACCACGTTCATGTCGTGCTCGATCAGCAGGATCGCGCAGCCGAAGTCCCGGATCACCCCGTGGAGGATCGCGACGAGGTCCCGGCACTCCTCGTCGTTCAGGCCCGCCGCCGGCTCGTCGAGGAGGAGGTAGTGGGGCCCGGTGGCGAGGGCACGGGCAATGCCCAGCAGCCGCTGAGCGCCCGGTGGCTGTAGGCCGGCCGGGCTCGAAGCCTGTCCGAGCATGCCCAGTCGCTCGAGCACGTCCGCGGCGACTCCCACGGCCCCTCGCCGGCCGACTCCCACGCCCATCGCGCCCACAGCGACGCTCTCCAGGACGGTCAGCTGCGTGAACGGGAGCGCTGCCTGAAACGTCCGTCCGAGCCCGGCCCGCGCGAGCCGTGCCGGAGACCTGCCGGTCACGTCGACTCCGTCCAGGACGACGCTGCCGGAGTCGGGGGCCTGGAAGCCGCTGAGGACGTTGACAAGGGTCGTCTTGCCCGCGCCGTTCGGTCCGATCAATCCGAGGGCTTCCCCAGGGGGGAGCACCAGGTCCACGTCTCTCAGCACGGATAGCCCCGAGAACGCGAGGGAGACTCCCTCGGCGCGAAGCGTCCCGGCCGATCCCTGGCTGAACGCCGGGGCCTGCCTGCCCGCCGCCGAAGACCGCGTCGGGGGCACCCGGGAACCCAGCCGGCGCCGGATCGGTCCAAGCTCACCCGCCTCGCGGCCGCCGCTCAATCCCCCCGGCAGCGCGATCATCGTCACCAGCAGGATCAGGCCGAGGCCGATCGCGGCCAGGCCGGGAGCTTCGCCGATCGAAACCAAGCCGAGCACGCGGTCGCCTTCCTCGAGGCCGCGCAGCAGCTCGTTGACCGCCGCCACCGCGAGGGTTCCGACGACGGCCCCGAAAACGCTGCGCGCGCCGCCGACCACCAGCATGGTGATCGTCGTCACCGAGGCGGCGAAGTAGAAGGTGGTGGGAGAGAGGACCCCGGACTGGTGCACCGCCAGCGCGCCACCGACGCCGCAGAGCATCCCGCTGACGGCGAACGCCAGCAGCCGCTCCCTCATCAAGCCGATGCCGATCGAGCGCGCCGCGACCTCGTCCTCGCGGGTCGCCTGCAGCCGGTAGCCATTCGCCGACCACTTGAAAGCGAGGGCGGCCACGACCGCCACGGCGGCCCAGAGACCCGCCGACTCGATGCCGGTGGTCGTCGGGATGCTCACAAGACCGCTGCTTCCGCCGGTGACCGGTTCCCAGTTGGCGAGGACGTTGTAGGCGACGATCAGGAAAGCGAAGGTCGAGATCGGAATCGCCAGCGTCGAGGTCCTCATCAGGGGCAGGCCGACCACCCCGGCCAGCAGCCCGCTTGCCACCGCGGCGATCAGGGTCGACAGCAGGGGGCTGAGCTGGGCGTCGGCGATGAATTGCGGCAACTCAGGCGTCTGGAGGGCGGTGAAAGAAGCGGGAAGCGTGAGCAGGGCCGCCATGTAGGCACCGCTCGCGGCGAAGCCGAGCTGGCCGAACGAGTAGACGCCACTGTTGCCGATGAAGACCTGCAGGCCGAGGACGATGATCAGGTTGCAGAGGATCAACGTGACGGTCCCTTCGAAGGAGGGCGTGCCGCTCGCGCCGATTGCGGCGGTCAGCGCGACCAGGACCAGCGGGACCAGCAAGGAGGTGACAGCCACGGCCGGGGAACGAAGCCCCCAGCCGCTCATACGCGCGCCCTCCCGGTTGCCGCGCCAAGCAGTCCCTGCGGCCTCACGATCAGGATCGCCACCGGGAGCGAGAAGACGATCGCATCGCGGAACGGGACCAGCCCGTCCGGTAGGTAGGTTCCGAGCAGCGAGGAAAGTACCCCGAGCAGGAGTCCGCCCACCACCGCGCCGAAGATCCGTCCGAAGCCGCCGATCACCACGGCTATGAAGCCGACCAGCACCGGGGTGAGTCCCATCGTAGGCGACACCTGACCCGTTTGCATGACGATCAGCACTCCGACCATGGCTGCGAGCGCGCCGCTGATCGCGAAGGCGATTGCGATCACACGATTGGCACGGACGCCGAGCAGCCGGGCCATCTCGAAGTTCTCCGCCGCCGCGCGCATCTCGAGGCCGGTGCGAGTTCGGTAGAGCAGCCACCCAAGACTGCCGAGGACGATCGCGGTCAGCGCAAGGGTGAGGATCTCGAGGTTCGGTATGGAGAGGGCGCCGATTTGGCTGGATTCGCTCAGAAGCTCCGGCGCGGCCACCGACTGTGCACGGGCGTCCACCGCCACGTTCACCACACTCTGCAGAATCGTGGCTACGGCAAGTGAGGTGACGAGCTGGGTGGCCAGGTCGGTGTCGCGGACGGGGCGGAAGGCGACTCTCTCGGCCAGGACCGCAACCGCGATCCCGGTGGCGAGGGCGGCGCAGACCGCAACGGCGAACGGCAGCCCCGCCAGCAGGTAGAGGACATAGGCGGGCAGCATGATGAACTCTCCCTGGGCGAAGTTCATCATGCCCATCACGGTGTAGATCAGGGTGACGCCGATGGCGATCAGCGCATAGAGACCACCAAGGGCAAGCGCGTCGATCAGACTTTGGACGAGGTCCGTCATCGGCACACCAAGGGCCGCGCGCATCGGAACGATCTCTGTCTGCGACTGGTGCCGATCAGTGCCTCCCACTCAAGCCTGACAGAGGCAATAGAGAGAGACGTACCGGTTTGTCGTCTTGTAGTAACAACTTACGGCTTCTAAATTGCCGTTACAGGAGCATTGACCAATTAGACTTTGTAAACCTAGGAGGCAAGCCTCAAGTTCAGCTTCATTCCCGAATACGGTTAGGCAGACATATCTCGCTCCCTCACAGGCAAGCTGTCGTCCCTCGGTAATGGGCAATCCCGGTAAATCGGTCGGGGGCCGACGCAGACGATCTTCCGAGGTCGTTTTCACCGAAAGCACCGAGCTGAATCGCAATAGCTTCGTGCCGCTCTACTACCAGCTGGCGGAGGCGCTGAAAAAAATGCTGGAGACGGGGGCCTGGGGCCCGGGCGCCCGCTTTCCTTCGGAGCGGGAGATCGCCGAAGAGTTCGACGTCTCGCGAACGGTTATCAGGCCCGCACTCGACCTCCTCGTCAGCGACGGCGCGATCGTCCGCATCAGGGGCTCGGGCACCTTTGTCTCCTCGCCCAAGCGGCAGGTGCCGATTCTCGGCCTGGTCAAAACGCTGGCCGAGCGTCCGGGTGGGCTGACCGCCGCTGTGTTGACGACGAGCGAAGAGTCTCCCGGCCCCGCCGTCAAGAACTTCCTCGACCTGGACCGGCAAGCGTCCTCTATCGCGCATGTGACGGCGGTGATGCGCGTCGATGGACTACCCGTCTACTGGGTCGACTCCTACTCCGCGGCCGCTCGCGTCCCCTGGATGCTTCCGCTGGCCGCTGCCCTCAAGTCCGGAGCGGAGCCGCCCGAGCCCGCCAAGCTCGACCTGACTCGTGCGACGGTGCAGATCGAGGGCACGTTCTTCGGGCGGTGGGGTGCATCGCAGCTCGGCGTCTCGGCGGGGGACCCGACGCTCCTCGGGCGCCTGGTGCAGTTCGGCAAGGTAAAAGGAACAAAGCGGGAGCGCCCGATCGAGTTCGCCCGCCTGATCTATTCCAGCGGCAGCACGCAGCTCTCGGCCGAGCTAGGTTGAGCCGGGCGTCTTGTAACGCCCGGGCAACAGCCGGACATTCAGTAGTAGATGCCACCCTCTGGAAGCTCCGAGATCGAGCCGTACCTCCGCGACGCGGCCGAGACGCAGTTCGCCCGCCTCTATGCCGAGTACGGCCGGGACGTCCTCGCCTACGCGCTGCCGCGAGCGGCGGGACCGGAGGACGCCGCCGACGTCGTCGCCGAGACCTTTCTCATCGCCTGGCGCCGTGCGCGGGACGTCCCGGCCGGGACGGAGGCCCGCCTCTGGCTCTTCGGCGTCGCCCGGCGCGTGCTCGCGAACCAGCGCCGCAGCGAGGGCCGCCGCACGCGGCTGGGGGAGCGTCTCCGCACCGAGGTGCGCGCAATGGTGCCGAGTCAGCCAGGACCTGACACCGGGGACCGAGCCGTGCTGCGCGCCTTGAGCCGTCTGGGCGAGGACGACCGCGAGCTGCTCCTGCTCGCCGGCTGGGAGGAGCTGAAGTCGCCCCAGATCGCGCGGGTGCTGGGCATCTCGACGGTAGCCGCCCGTACCCGCCTGCACCGCGCCCGGAAGCGACTGCGAGCCGAGCTTGCCGAGGAGGAAGGCGCCACGGGCGCGGTCTCCTGCACCGACGAACTGCGATTCGAGGAGGGACGATGAGCAAGCAAGACGTCGACAGGGGCCTTTCGGGCGCCTACCCGCTCAGCCGGGCTGAGATCGACGAGCTGCCGCTGGACGCCGCCGACCGCGAGCTCGTCGCCGCGATCATCGCGGAGCCCGGGGAGGGCCCGGCGGTACCGACGGCACCTCGCCGGCGCGTCCGGGTCCCCCGCCGCTACGTCGGCCTCGTCGCCGCGGGCGCGACCGCCTTCACGATTTTCCTGGCCGTGCTCGGCACCGGCGGCGGTTCGCCGGGCGCGCCGGCCCCGGCCTACGGCGCCGAGTTGCTGCGCCTGGCCAAGATCTCCCCGCACATCCTGCTCGACCCGCGGAGCTGGCGAGTCGTGGTCATCGAGACCCGCAAGGCACTCGAGGGCTGGACCGTATTCCAGCTGGGAGAGGGACCGGAGCCGGGCCCCCAGCGAGTCGCCAAGCTCCGATGGCACTCCATCTCGCCGCAGAAGCGGGCGAGCGAAGTCACCTCCCACGGCGCCGCCACGGTGGGCACCGCTCCCGTCCTCGGCACCACCGCGGAGGTGTACACCTATCCGAGCCGGGGGAAAGGCGTCTTCCTGGCAACCGCGCTCTGGGGCCAGAGTGGGCGGGCGTTCGAGTTCCGCACCGCGGTCCCCGACATGGCGACCTTCGAAGGACGGCTCGCCGCCCTGCGCCGTGTCGACCAGGAATCTTGGCTCCGCGCCGTCGTCCAGGCGAGCAACTCGAATTGTTTCGCCTCCTCCAATCTCGTCCCACTGAAGCTGGGGGCTTGATCCAGCCGGGGGCGTTTGCCGGGACTGGCTGAGCAGCCAAGTCGCGCGCCTGAGTTATAGGCTGCGCGCGTGGACTTCGCCCTCAGTAACGAGCAGGAGGATTTCGTCGACGCGCTCCGCGATTTCTGCGACCGCGAGTGCGGCACGCAGGACCAGCGGGAGCGGCTCACCGACGGCTACCGCGAGCACCACAACTTCGAGATCTACAACCAGATGGCCGAGCTGGGATGGCTCGGGGTGACGATCCCCGAGGAATACGGCGGCTCCGGCGGATCGATGCTCGACGCCTGCCTGTTCATGGAAGAGACCTCGCGCGGCCTGGCGCCGATCGGCGGCTATGCGACGACCCTGATCGTCGCCGGCGCGACCCAGCGCTTCGGCACCGAGGAGCAGAAGGCGGAGATCCTCGGCGGCATCGCCGGCGGCTCGGTCGAGGCGATCGCGATGACCGAGCCCGAGGCCGGCTCCGACGTCGGCGCGCTCTCCTGCTCGGCGGAGGCGGTCAACGGCGACTTCGTCCTCAACGGCCAGAAGGTTTTCTGCTCCAACGCCCACATTTCCGACCACGTCCTCGTCGTCTGCCGCACCACCAAGGGCGCCGACAAGCACCAGGGGATGACGATGATCTGGGTCCCCCGCGACGCCGACGGGATGGAGGTGGTCCCGATCGAGACGATGGGCGGGCGCGAGACCAACCATCTCTACTTCACCGATTGCGCGGCGCCAGCCGACGCCGTCCTCGGCGAGGTCGACCAGGCCTGGACGCAGCTGATGGCCGGGCTCAACGTCGAGCGCCTGATCCTCGCCGCGACGATGCTGGGGATCGCCCAGCGCGCCTTCGACGACGTCCTCCTCTACGTCAAGGAGCGAAAGCAGTTCGGCCGGGCGATCGGCTCCTTCCAGGCCCTCCAGCACCGGCTCGCCGACCTCGCCACCGACCTCGAGGCGGCCCGCCTGATGACCCGCTGGGTCGCCACCCTCACCGACGAGGACCCCGACCGGATGCTCCCCCAGCAGGCCTCGATGGTGAAGCTCTTCGTCACCGAAGTCGCCAAGCGCACGACCCTGGAGGGAATGCAGCTGATGGGCGGCTACGGGTACTCCTCCGAGTACGACATGGAGCGCCTCGTCCGCACCTCACTGGTCTCGACCATCTACGGCGGCACCTCCGAGATCCAGCGCAACATCATCGCCAAGACGCTCGGGCTTTGAGCATCACGTATCCGTTATAATCCCCGTATGACGCCCGGGGAGCTGATCCGTGCCACGCGGGCCCGGTCTGGCCTCAGCCAGGAACGCTTGGCGCGTCGGGCGGGAACCAGGCAATCGGCCATCAGCCGACTCGAGGCGGACGAGATCTCCCCGACCGTCGAGACCCTGGACCTGCTGATGCGGGCCATGGGGGAGCGGTTGCAGATCGCCGCGGCCGCGCCGGAGCGCGACTACGACCCGGTCCACCTACGGGCGACGGCGGAACGGTCCCCCGACGAGCGCCTCGCGCTCGGCATCTCCTGGAATCGCATGGCAGGCCGTCTTGCCGCGGCCGGCCGGGAGGCACGTGGCCGAGCCTGAGACGCCGCTCGACGCTGAGCGCATCCTGCGTGCGCTCGCCGAGCACCGGGTCGACTACGTGTTGATCGGCGGGCTCGCGGTTCAGACCCACGGCGGCCAGGTCCGCACGAGCAGCCATGCCGAACTCATCCCAGAGCCGGGCCCGGCGAATCTCGAGCGCCTCGCCGCGACCCTGCGATCCCTCGAGGCGCGGCCTCTCAATCCCGGCTCGGAGGGCACCGAGGTAGACGCCACGATGCTTCCGCGGGCCACGATCTGGCAGTTCGTCACCAGGGACGGCGGAATCGACGTCATCCACGAGGCGCCCGGCGCTCGCCCTTTCTCGGAGCTGCGAGACCGGGCCCTGCAGGTGCGGCTCGGCGACATCGATGTACCGGTGGTCAGCCTCGACGATCTGATCCATATGAAGCTTGCCCGAGGCCGCCCGGTGGACATTGCGGATGTGGCCGCCCTGACGGATCCCGACGCGAAATCGTAAGCCGCCCCAGGACGCTATCCTAGCCTCAGCCTCGCGCCCTGGGCCCGGGGTTTTCTTCTGTAACGACCTCACGGAACGAGGAGAAGATGGCTCGCGGAGATGTCCGCATCGCGGTGACCTTGGCTTGCGAAGACTGCAAGCGGAGGAACTATCAGACCAACAAGTCTCGGCGCAATTCGCCGGACCGCGTCGAGCTGCGCAAGTTCTGCCGTTGGTGTGGGCACCACACCGCTCACAAGGAGACCCGGTAGCCGCCGATGGCAAAGACCCGCGCACAGCGCAAGGCCGAGCGTCGGGCCCGGGAAGCTGAGGAGCAAAAGCGCTCCGACGGCGGCGGCGAGAGCGCCGCTCGCGCCCAGCACGACACCCAGGTCCCGGTCTCCGGAGACATCGCCGAGATCGAGGCGGTCGAGGCCGGGATCGGCGCCGGAGTCCCCGAGGGCCAGCTCGAGACCCCCGACGCGCCCAAGCCACGGTCTGTCCGTCGCGCCGAAGCGAAGGCTGAGAAAGAAGCCGAGAAGCGCCGGCGCGACGAGCAGAAGCGCCAGGAGCGCGAGCAGCTCGCCAAGAAGCAGAAGCAGGCCAGCGCCGAACGGCAACGGGGCGGAGTCATCGGTTTCATCGCCTCCTGCTGGGCCGAGCTGAAGAAGGTCCAGTGGCCGGATCGCGAAACCCTGATCCAGGCGACGGCAGTGACCGTCCTCTTCGTGGCGGTCGCGGCGGCCTACCTCGGCGCCCTCGACGCAGTCTTCAACTTCCTGATCAAGCAGATCCTGTAGCCACCGGATCTCCGAACAAAGGCCTCTGATTTGTATCGCTGGTACGTGATCAACACTTACTCCGGGCACGAGAACAAGGTCAAGCACAACCTCGAGCACCGGGTCGAGACGATGAGCCAGAACCGCAACGTGCGGCAGGTCGTCGTCCCCACCGAGCAGGTCTCGGAGATGAAGGACGGGCAGAAAGTCCAGACCGAGAAACGGACGATGCCGGGCTACGTCCTGGTCAACATGGAGATGACCGACGACGCTTGGGGGCTGGTCAAGAACACCCCGGGGGTCACCGGCTTCGTCGGCTCCCGCAACAAGCCGGTGCCGCTCTCCAAACCGGAGGTCGACCGGCTGCTGCACCGCGAGACCGCGGAGCGCCCCCGCACCCAGGCCCAGTTCTCGATCGGGGAATCGGTCAAAGTCATCTCCGGCCCGCTCTCGGACTTCTCCGGCGAGATCGCCGAGATCAACGAGGACGCGGCGAAACTGAAGGTGCTGGTCTCGATCTTCGGGCGCGAGACGCCTGTGGAGGTCGGCTACGACCAAGTGAAGAAGATCTAGCTACTCTCCCCCGTCGCTCATGGCCAAGAAAGTCCTCACCCTCATCAAGCTGCAGATCCAGGCTGGCAACGCCAATCCGGCGCCGCCGGTCGGTCCGGCGCTGGGCCAGCACGGGGTCAACATCATGGACTTCTGCAAAGCCTTCAACGCGCAGACCCAGGCCGACAGCGGGACGATCATCCCGGTCGAGATCACGGTCTACGAGGACCGCTCCTTCACCTTCATCACCAAGACGCCGCCTGCCGCCGTTCTGATCAAGGAGGCGATCAACATCGGCAAGGGCTCGGGCGAGCCCCACGTCAACAAAGTCGGGACGATCTCCCAGGACCAGATCCGGCAGATCGCCGAACGCAAGATGCCCGACCTCAACGCCAACGACCTCGACGCCGCCTCGAAGATCATCGCCGGCACCGCCCGCTCGATGGGCGTCGACGTCGCCTAGGAGATCCGGTGGCCCACGGGAAGCGATACCGCCAGCAATACGAGAAGGTCGACCGCGACCGGGCCTACCCGCCCGCGGAGGCGATCGCCCTGGTCAAGGAGACCGCCACCGCCAAGTTCGACGAGACGGTCGAGCTGCACGTCCTGCTCGGGGTCAACGTCCGCCATGCCGACGAGCAGCTGCGCGGGACCCTGGCGCTGCCGCACGGGCTGGGCAAGGACGTCACCGTCGCCGTCTTCGCCCAGGGCCAGCAGGCCCGGGACGCCGAGGCGGCGGGTGCCGATTTCGTCGGCGGCGACGACCTGGCGAAGAAAGTCGAGGAGGGCTGGACCGACTTCGACGTCGCCGTGGCGACTCCCGACATGATGCCGGCCGTCGGCCGCCTCGGGCGGGTTCTCGGCCCTCAGGGCAAGATGCCCAATCCGAAGGTTGGCACCGTCACCGACGACATCGAGAAGGCGGTCACCGATTCGAAGGCCGGCAAGGTGGAATACCGCACCGACCGCCAGGCGATCGTCCACATGGCGATCGGCAAGGCAGGCTTCGAGGAGGCAAAACTGCTCGACAACTACACCGCCGTGATCGAGGAGATCGTTCGCGCCAAGCCCGCCTCGTCGAAGGGCCGCTACATCGTCTCCTGCACGCTGTCGACGTCGATGGGCCCGGGCATCCGGGTCGACACGGCGAAGTCCAGCGATCGCGAGCTGGTGGGCGCGGTGGCGGGCGAGACCGCAGCGGAGCCCGAGACGCCCTAGACTGCGTCGCCGCTAACCGGAGACCATCGGCGGGGCGCGAGCCCGAAAGCCCGGTGCAGGTAAGACGATGAACCGCGAGGAAAAGTCCGCAACCATCCAGGAGATCGCCGCCCAGATCGAGGCGTCCGAAGCGATCTTCGCCGTCGACTACCGCGGCATCAGCGTCCCCCAGGCCGCCGAGCTGCGCGCCAAACTGCGCGAGGCGGACGCGAGCTTCCGGATCGTCAAGAACCGGCTGACGAAACTCGCCGCCGACAAAGCGGGCGAGGAGCGGCTGACCGAGCTGCTGCAGGGCCCGACCGCCCTCACCTTCGTCCGCGGCGACACCGCCCAGGCGGCGAAGGCGATTACGACCTTCAACAAAGAGCACGAGGTTCTCTCCTACAAGGGGGGCTTCATGGCCGAAACGACGCTGGACGAGGACGGCTTCAAGTCGATCGCCCGCCTGCCGGCCCGCGACGTGCTCAACGGCCAGTTCGCCGGGATCGTCGCCAGCCCGTTGACCGGGCTCGTCCGCGGGCTTGGATCGATGATCCAGGGACTGGCTTCGCAGCTTGGGCAGATCGCAGACAAAGGACTCGTCACTGGCGAGGCTCCTGCCGCTGCGGCGGAGGAGGCCCCCGACGAGCCCAAAGCTGAGGAACCGGCTGAGGAGCCCAAGGACGAGGAGCCCGAGGAGGCCGCGGACGAGCCGGCGGCGGAAGCTTCCGAAGGTTCGGAGGCCGAGGCTTCCGAGGGTGCAGATGAGACTTCAGATCAAGATTCGAGCGAGGAAGAGGAGCAGAACTGATGGCAGCAGCAACGAAGATTTCGACCGAGGACTGGATCGAGGAGCTGAAGGGCATCTCGGTCCTCGAGCTCTCCGAGCGGATCAAAGCGCTCGAGGAGGAGTTCGGCGTCTCCGCGACCGCGGTGGCGGCCGCCGCTCCGGCGGCTGCCGGCGCTCCGGCCGGCGATGGCGACGGCGGCGGCGAAGAGGCCTCGACCGTGGACGTGGTCCTAACCGAGGTCGGCGGCCAGAAGGTCCCCGTGATCAAGGTGGTCCGGGCTGCGACCGGTCTCGGCCTGAAAGAGGCCAAGGCGCTGGTTGACGAGGCACCGAAGGCGATCAAAGAGGGCGTCGAGCGCGAGGAGGCCGACAAGCTCAAAGCTGAGCTGGAGGAGGCCGGCGCGACCGTCGAGCTCAAATAGAACCGCTGCCTCACCCCCATGGATCCCAGTCAGGGAGCCAAGCAGGGAGCCCTGCCTGCAGCCGCGCACCGCGGTGTGTTATTTTTCGCGGTCGCGCGCCGTTTCAGTCCCCCTGCCCATATTTGCGCTTTATCTACGTCCCTCTGACCGTTCGAGGAGTCGCCGAACTTGGCACGTTCTAACGCTGCCCCAGTAACCCGAAGGAGCTTTTCCCGTCTGGAGAATCCGCTCGAGGTCCCACATCTGATTGATATCCAGCGACGTTCCTTCGAGGAACTGACGGATCCCAAGAGCGGTGGGCTGCGAGAGACGATCAACGACATATCCCCGATCGAGGACTACACGGGAAACCTTCAGATCGTATTCGGGGAGTTCAAGTTCGAGGATCCGCCGCACTCGATCGACGAGTGCAGGGAGAAGGACATGACGTACTCGCGGCCATTGACCGCGACCGTCGCCTTCCAGAACAAGGAGACCGGCGAGATCCGCGAGCAGGCCGTCTTCATGGGCGACTTCCCGTGGATGACCGAGCGGGGGACCTTCATCATCAACGGCACCGAGCGCGTCGTCGTGACGCAGCTGGTGCGCTCCCCCGGCGCCTACGTGATGGCGCCGAAGGATCCTGAAAAGCAGGTCTTCATCGCCAACCTGATGCCGGCCCGCGGTTCCTGGCTGGAGCTGGAAGTCGACAAAAAAGGCCGCGTCTACGTCCGCATCGACCGCAAGCGCAAGCTGCCGGTGACGGTGCTGATGAGGGCGATGGGCTACGTCGAGGACGAGAAACTGCTCGACATGTTCGACAACTCGGTCTACATCCGGCACACGATCGAGTCCGACACCGAGGCCACCCGGACCGAGGAGGGCGCCCTGATCGAGCTGTTCAAGAAGCAGCGCCCGGGCGAGCCGCCCTCGGTCGACGCGGCCCGTGCCCTGCTCGAGCAGCTCTTCTTCGATCCCAAGCGCTACGACCTGACCCGGGTCGGCCGCTACAAGCTGAACGCCCGCCTCGACCTCGACATCGACCTGGAGACGCGGGTCCTCACCCACGACGACATCATCGCCCTGGTCAAGGAGCTGGTCTCCCTGCCGAAGCTGCTCGGGATCCCCGAGGAGATCGACGAGGAGAACCCGATCAAAGACTACGCCGCGGAAGCGATCACCTACCCGCGCGAGCCGGTCTACGAGCACCTCGACGAGTACGAGCACTTCGGCAACCGCCGCCTGCGCACGGTCGGGGAGCTGATCCAGGAGGCGTTCCGGATCGGCCTCTACCGGATGGAGCGCGTGGTCCGCGAGCGGCTGACCACCGAAGACTCCGACGCGATCACCCCGCAGACGATCATCAACATCCGCCCGGTCGTGGCCGCGATGAAGGAGTTCTTCGGCTCCTCGCAGCTCTCGCAGTTCATGGACCAGACCAACAGCCTCGCCGGCCTCACCCACAGGCGGCGGCTCTCGGCGCTCGGCGCCGGCGGGCTGACCCGCGAGCGCGCCCCGATCGAGGTCCGCGACGTGCACACCACCCACTACGGCCGGATGTGCCCGATCGAGACCCCGGAGGGGCCGAACATCGGCCTGATCGGCTCGCTCGCCTCCTACGCGCAGGTCTCCGAGCACGGCTTTGTCACCACCCCCTACCGCCTGGTCAAAGACGGCGTGGTCAGCGAGAAGATCGTCCACTACGACGCCACCCAGGAGGAGGACAAGGTGATCGCCCAGGCCAACGCCGAGGTCGATCCCAAGACCCGCAAACTGAAGGGACCGCTGGTCCTGGTCCGCGCCGGAGAGCAGGAGTACGCGACGGCCGCCCCCAAAGAAGTCGACCTGATGGACGTCTCGCCGTCCCAGATCTGGTCGGTGGCGACCTCGCTGATCCCGTTCCTCGAGCACGACGACGCCAACCGGGCGCTGATGGGCTCCAACATGCAGCGCCAGGCGGTGCCGCTGCTGAAGCCGGACCCGCCGCTGATCGGCACCGGCATGGAGCGCCGCGCCGCGGTCGACACCGGCGACGTGGTGCTGGCCGACAACGCCGGCGAAGTCAGCCACGTCGACGCCGAGAAGATCGTGGTCTCGGGCGGCTCGAAGAAGGACGAGTACCCACTTCACAAGTTCATGCGCTCCAACCAGGGAACGATCATCCACCAGCGCCCGATCGTCGAAACCGGTCAGACGGTGAAGAAGGGCGACGTGCTCGCCGACGGCTCCTCCACCGGCGGTGGCGAGATCGCCCTGGGCAAGAACTGCCTGGTCGCCTTCATGTCCTGGGAGGGCTACAACTTCGAGGACGCGATCATCCTCTCCGAGCGCCTGGTCAAGGACGACGAACTGACCTCGATCCACATCGAGGAGTACGAGATCGACGCCCGCACGACCAAGCTCGGCGACGAGGAGATCACCCGCGACATCCCGAACCGCTCCGAGGAGAGCCTGCGCAACCTCGACGAGCGCGGCATCGTCCGGGTCGGCGCCGAGGTCGTCTCCGGGGACCTGCTGGTCGGCAAGGTGACGCCGAAGGGCGAGACCGAGCTGACGGCCGAGGAGAAGCTGATCCGCGCGATCTTCAAGGAGAAGGCGCGTGAGGTCCGCGACACCTCGTTGAAGGTTCCGCACGGCGAGGGCGGCGTCGTCATCGACGTGCTCACCTTCAGCCGTGACGAGGGCGACGACCTGCCGCCGGGGGTCAACGACCTGGTCCGCGTCTACGTCGCGACCAAGCGCAAGATCGCCGAGGGCGACAAGCTCGCGGGCCGCCACGGGAACAAGGGTGTGATCTCCAAGATCGTGCCCGAGGAGGACATGCCCCACCTCGCCGACGGCACTCCGGTCGACGTGATCCTCAACCCGCTCGGCGTGCCGAGCCGGATGAACATCGGCCAGATCCTCGAGACCCACCTCGGGTGGGTCGCGGCCAACGGCTGGTACGACGACGGCTCCGAGGCCTACAAGCAGGCCCACTCCAGCAACGGCGACGGTCGCGTCTACGTCGCGACCCAGGTCTTCGACGGCGCCACCGTCGAGGACGTCGACACCGCGCTGGTCGAGTGGTCGAAGGAAAACGAGGACCGCGGCATCGACCTCGGCGTCGATACCGGCGAGCGCCCGGGCTCTCAATGCGCCGGCACCGCCCAGCTCTACAACGGCCGCACCGGCGAGCCCTACGAGGGCAAAGTCACGGTCGGCTACATGTACATCCTCAAGCTCCTGCACCTGGTCGACGACAAGATCCACGCCCGTTCGACCGGCCCCTACTCGCTGGTCACCCAGCAGCCGCTGGGAGGCAAGGCGCAGTTCGGAGGCCAGCGCTTCGGCGAGATGGAGGTCTGGGCCCTGGAGGCCTACGGCGCCGCCTACACGCTGCAGGAGATGCTCACGGTCAAGTCCGACGACACCGTCGGACGGGTCAAGGCCTACGAGGCGATCGTCAAGGGCGAGAACATTCCCGAGCCCTCGATCCCGGAGTCCTTCAAAGTGCTGCTGAAGGAGATCCAGAGCCTTTCACTGGACGCCAACGTCGTCTCCGAGGGCACCGATGTCGAGATTTCCGACGAGGAGGACGACCTGCTGAAAGCCGCCGAGGAGCTGGGGATGGACCTGACCGGCGTTCGCGCCGAGTCCTCAGACGGGGCTGCCGACGAGCAGGAGGAGCAGGTGGTCGCCGAGGGCGATGGCGGGACCGACGGCGACGGGGCCGAGAAGAAGGCCGCGCCGGCCGAGGTGGAGGACTGATGATCGACATCAACAACTTCGACGCGATCGAGATCGGTCTCGCGTCCTCGAAGAAGATCCGCTCCTGGAGCTGGGGCGAGGTAACCAAGCCCGAGACGATCAACTACCGGACGCTGAAGCCCGAGAAAGACGGGCTCTTCTGCGAGCGCATCTTCGGCCCGACCAAGGACTGGGAGTGCTACTGCGGCAAGTACAAGCGCGTCCGTTACAAGGGGATCGTCTGCGAGCGCTGCGGCGTCGAGGTGACCCGCTCCAAGGTCCGCCGCGAGCGGATGGGGCACGTCGACCTCGCCTCGCCGGTCTCCCACATCTGGTTCTTCAAGGGAGTCCCGAGCCGGATCGGCTACCTGATCGACATGGCTCCGAAAGAGCTGGAGAAGGTCCTCTACTTCGCCGCCTCGATGATCACCTGGGTCGACGTGGAGGCCCGGGACAAAGACATCGGCAAACTGGAGAAAGAGGTCAAAAAAGTCTCCGACTCCTACGAGTCCGAACGGGAGAAGCGGACCCAGGAGCTGAACGAGTCCCTGGAGCGCCGGATCGCCTACCTCGAGGGCGGCAGCCAGGACAAGTTCGACGACGAGGACCACATCTGGGCCGACTCGCTGAAGCTGACCGCGGCGCAGCTGCGCAAGCTCAAAGACGACGACCGGGCCAAGATGGTCAAAGAGCTGCGCAAACAGTTCGACGCCGAGATCGCCGACACCGAGGCTTACCTCGAAGAGGCGGTCGAGCGGATGGAGGAGGTCTGGAAGATCTTCACCGAGATGAAGCCGAAGGACGTCGTCAACGACGAGACCGTCTTCCGTGAGCTCAAGGACCGGTTCGGCTCCCCGTTCGGCTGGGGCGAGTACTTCCGCGGCGGCATGGGCGCGGAAGCAGTCCGAGACCTGCTCGAACAGGTCGATCTCGAAGCCGACTGCGAGGAACTCGAGCAGATCATCAACAGCTCCAAAGGCCAGAAACAGGCTCGCGCGGTAAAGCGGCTGAAGGTCGCCTCCGCCTTCCTGCACTCCGAGAACAAGCCCGACTGGATGGTCCTCGACGCGGTGCCGGTGATCCCGCCGGAGCTGCGGCCGATGGTCCAGCTCGACGGCGGCCGCTTCGCGACCTCCGACCTCAACGACCTCTACCGCCGGGTGATCAACCGCAACAACCGGCTGAAAAGGCTGCTCGACCTCGGCGCTCCCGAGATCATCGTCAACAACGAGAAGCGGATGCTTCAGGAGGCGGTCGACGCGCTGTTCGACAACGGCCGTCGCGGCCGCCCGGTAACGGGCCCCGGCAACCGTCCGCTGAAGTCGCTCTCGGACATGCTCAAGGGCAAGCAGGGACGCTTCCGCCAGAACCTGCTCGGCAAGCGCGTCGACTACTCCGGCCGCTCGGTGATCGTCTCCGGGCCGAGCCTGCGCCTGCAGCAGTGCGGCCTGCCGAAGCTGATGGCGCTGGAGCTCTTCAAGCCCTTCATCATGGCCCAGCTGGTCGAGCGCAAAGCCGTCCAGAACATCAAGGCGGCGAAGAAGATGGTCGAGTCGATGATCCCGGAGGTCTGGGACGTGCTCGAGGAAGTCATCCACGAACACCCGGTGTTGCTGAACCGGGCGCCGACCCTGCACCGCCTCGGCATCCAGGCGTTCGAACCGGTGCTGGTGGAGGGCAAGGCGATCCAGGTCCACCCGCTGGTCTGCCACGCCTTCAACGCCGACTTCGACGGCGACCAGATGGCGGTCCACGTGCCGCTCTCCGCCGAGGCCCAGGCCGAGGCGCGGATCCTGATGCTCTCGGCGAACAACATCCTCTCGCCCGCCCACGGGGCGCCGCTGGCGACCCCGACCCAGGACATGGTGCTCGGCATCTACTACCTCACCTACGGGGCCGACGAGGAGGAGCTGGCGAAGATCGACGAGGGGCTGAAGGCCGGCAAGGGTGCCGGCAAGAACGGCTCGGGGCCGAACGTGAAGGTGTTCCGCTCCGCTCAGGAGGCCGAGCTCGTCTACGAGAACGGCGGCACCAAGCTGCACGACCACGCCGAGTACCGGCGGGCCGGGCACGAGCACTTCCTGACCACGGTCGGGCGCATCATCTTCAACGAAAGGATCGAGCGCGCCCTCGCCGACGCCCTCGGGGAGGACTTCGACCCCGAGCAGTACGAGTTCGTCAACCACTCGCTGAAGAAGCGCGACGTCAACGAGATGGTCTCCAACCTGGTCGAGACCTACGGCGCGCCGGCGGTCTCACAGGTGCTGGACGCCTTCAAGGACCTCGGCTTCCACTACGCGACCCAGGCCGGGATCACGGTCTCCAAGAACAACGTCGTCTCACCGCCCGAGAAGCCGGAAATCCTCGAGCGCTACGAGAAGGAGACCGAAGCGATCCAGAGCCAGTACGACGACGGCTACATAACCGCCGAGGAGCGGCACGAGGCCGTCACCGCGCACTGGAACCGGGCCACCGACGAGGTCGCCGAGGCGATGGAGAACAACCTCGACGAGCTGAACCCGATTTTCATGATGGCCAACTCCGGCGCCCGCGGGTCGTTCAAACAGATCCGCCAGCTCGCCGGCATGCGCGGTCTGATGGCCAACCCGAAAGGGGAGATCATCGAGCGCCCGATCAAGGCGAACTTCATGGAGGGCCTCTCGGTCCTGGAGTACTTCATCTCCACCCACGGCGCCCGAAAGGGACTCGCCGACACGGCGCTGCGCACGGCCGACTCCGGTTACCTGACGCGCCGCCTCGTCGACGTCGCCCAGGACGTGATCGTGCGCCAGGAGGACTGCAAAACCAAAGACCACATCGAGATGGACCTGCGCAAGGACGACGGCTCGCTGAACGACAACCTGATCGGCCGGCAGTCGGCGAAGAAGTTCGAAACCAAGCGCGGCCGCGAACTGCTCAAGCGCAACCAGGAGATCACGCTGGCCGAGGTAGAGGAAATCGCCGAGGCCTTCGGTGACGAGGAGGTCAAGGTCCCGGTTCGCTCGACGCTCAAGTGCGAGGCCGAGTCGGGAGTCTGTCGCTCCTGCTACGGCGTTGCGCCGGCGACCGGGTCGAAGGTCGACATCGGCGACGCGGTCGGCATCATCGCCGCCCAGTCGATCGGCGAGCCCGGGACCCAGCTGACCATGCGCACCTTCCACACCGGTGGCGTCGCCGGCCAGGACATCACCCAGGGCCTGCCGCGCATCGTCGAGCTCTTCGAGGCACGCAAACCGAAGGGGCTTGCGCAGATGGCGGAGGCGGCCGGAAAGGTCTCGATCGACGAGACCGACAAAGCGCTGAAAGTGATCGTCACCGAGTCCAGCGGCGAGGAGCACTCCTACAGCTTCCCGCTGCGGACCCGCCTGCACGTCGCCGACGGCGAGAAGGTCGAGGTCGGCCAGCAGCTGAACGAAGGCTCGCTCTACCCGGCCGACCTGCTGGCGATCCGGGGCCGGACCGCGACCGAGCTCTACCTGGTCGAAGAGGTCCAGAAGGTCTACCGCGCCCAGGGCGTCGACATCAACGACAAGCACATCGAGCTGATCGCCCGCCAGATGCTGAAGAAGGTGCGGATCGAGTCCAAGGGCTCGACCAGCCTGCTGCCCGGACAGCTCGAGGATCGCGGCAACCTCAAACGGCTCAACAAGAAGACCAAGGAAGACGGCGGCACGGCGGCCAAAGGCGAGGAGGTCATCCTCGGGATCACCAAGGCCTCGCTGGCGACCGAGTCCTTCCTCTCCGCGGCTTCCTTCCAGGAGACGACCAAGGTGCTCACCGATGCCGCCCTGGAGGGCAAACGCGACCGTCTGGTCGGCCTCAAGGAGAACGTCATCATCGGCAAGCTGATCCCTGCCGCGACCGGGCTCAAGCACTACCGGACGGTGGCGATCGAACCAGCCGTGGCGATCGAGGCCCCGAGCGACGAGGACCTGCTGGAGGAAGACGAGCTGGCGGCCGAGCTGGGAGTCGACGGAGTCGAGGCCCCGGTCGAGGGGTTTGGGCTGTCTTTTGCGGAGGAGCTCGAGGAGCTCGCGCAGGAGATCGAGTCGACTTCGGACGAGCCGAAAGGCTAGGTGTGAGGGGCCGGGTGCCCCTTCCCCGGAGGCCGTTGCGCAGCTTGTCGCGCTCTGGGGGTTCGGATCGTCTGTCCTTGAGCCTCCGGGGAAGGGGCACCCGGCCCCTGTCACGAAGCGTTTGAGCAGCGAAACGGCCGAGGACTCGAGGTCCCCGGCCGTTGAGCTTGCCGCGAAACCGCGACAAGCGTCGCTATTCGACGCCTATTGCGGTTTCGTGGATCGTGGTTAGTTGCTGGAGCCGCCGGTGAGGCAGTAGGCGTAGACGGTGAGGGTGGTGTCGTTGTTGGCGCTGCTGCGGGCGTCGACTAGCCAGCCGTTGCCGCTGCGGTAGGAGCCGGAGGTGGCGACCTGGTAGAAGCCGCCCCGGGAGCCGCCGCTGATCACGGTCGTGCCGGCCGGGCAGGCGACGGAGACGCTGGCGTTGCTGTTGCCTTTGATCGTGGTCTCGTTGGAGACCTGGATGATCGCCCCCAGCTCCGAGGCGCGAACGGCGCTGGGCTGGATCTCGGTCGAGCCGACCGAGTTGGGGCCCAGGTCGTCGCTTCCCAGCGACTGGTCCTGCACCTCGGAGGCGCCGACCGACGCGGTGCCGAGGTCCGCCGCGGTGAGCGACTCCGGCGCGACCTCAGGCGAGGTCACCGCATTCGGGGCGAGCTCCTCGGTGCCGACCGCGTCAGGCGCGATCTGCGTCGAGGTGACCGCGTCCGGGGCGATCTTCGGCGAGCTGACCGCGTTGTCGCGCAGGTCGATGGTGCGGACCGTGCCGTCGACGATCTGGGCCGAGCGGACGGTGTTCTTGCCGACCGCCAGCGCGGTGCCGGTGAGGGCCAGGAACAGCGCGACGCAGCTGATCAGGATCGACGGGGAGGGGCGGAATGAGCGGGTCTTGCGGGTCATCGGGGGACTCCTTTCGTTCGTTTGTTTCCCGATGAGCCCAGCTTCCGGCCGATCCGCCTTTCTCTCTACGGACCCCAGGGGTGGACCTCTTCACCCCTCCTTCCCATAAATTTCCGGTCATGAAGGTCTGCATCATCGGCGCCGGCAGTTCCGGAATCACCGCCTGCCAGGTCCTCGGCGCGCGCGGGGTCGCCTTCGACTGCTTCGAGAAGGGCTCGCAGATCGGCGGCAACTGGCGCTACGAAAACGACAACGGGATGTCGTCGGCCTACCGCTCGCTGCACATCAACACCTCGCGGCGGGTGATGGCCTTCAAGACGCTGCCGATGCCGGAGCACTTCCCCGACTATCCGGACCACTTCCAGATGGCCGCCTACTTCGACGAATACGCCGACCACTTCGGCCTGCGGGAGAAGATCCGCTTCCAGACCGAGGTCAAGAGCGTAGAGCCGGTCGAGGGCGAGTGGGAGGTGGCCGTCGAGGGCCCCGACGGCAAGCGCGAGAGCGAGCGCTACCAGGCCGTCCTGGTCGCCAACGGCCACCACTGGGACCCGCGCTGGCCCGAACCGGCCTTCCCCGGCTCGGAGGAGTTCGGCGGCGAGCAGATCCACGTCCACCACTACCGCGAGGCCGACGTGCTGCGGGGCAAGCGGGTGCTGGTGCTGGGGCTCGGCAACTCCGCCACGGACGTCGCGGTCGAGTCCTCGCGGATCGCCGACGCCACCTTCCTCGCGGTCCGCCGCGGCGCCTACGTGCTGCCGAAGTACATGAACGGCAAACCGATCGACGAGACGACCAACGACTTCGTCTCGAGGCTGCCGATCTCGGTTCAGCGCTTTTTCAGCATGCGCATGCTGGGAGTCGCGGCGGGGGACATGACCGACTACGGCCTGCCGAAGCCCGACCACAAGCTGTTCGAGGCCCATCCGACGGTCTCCTCGGAGCTGCTGCCCCGGCTCGGCCACGGCGACATCGCGGTCAAGCCCAACATCGAGCGCTTCGCGGGCGGCCGCACCCTCCGCTTCCTCGACGGCAGCGAGGAGGAGGTCGACCTCGTCGTCTACTGCACCGGCTACAAGATGACCTTCCCGTTCTTCGACCCGAGCGTCTTCGCGGCGCCGGACAACCGGCTTCCGCTCTACCACCGGGTCGCCTCGGCCGAGCTGCCGGGGCTCTACTTCATCGGCTTCATCCAGCCGCTTGGGCCGATCATGCCGCTGGCCGAGGCCCAGGCGGAATGGGTCGCCGACGTGCTCGCCGGACGCGCCCCGCTACCGCCCCCGGCGGAGATGAAGCGGGAGATCGCGGAGGAAGAACGGCGGATGGATAAGCGGTTCGTGACCTCTAAGCGTCATACGGTCGAGGTCGACTTCCATCCCTATCTGCGCCAGCTCCGGCGCGAGCGAAAGCAGGCTGCGCAGAGGGTTTGACCACCCTGGTGCGACCGCCCGGCGGGCAGTCGGGCAGGGGAAGCGCCGTGCCGCCTCCATGCGGGCCGCGGCGCGGGCCCCGGGGCAGCTTCGGCTGCGGCCGCCGCCGTTTGAAGCCGCCGTCGGAGTCCTCGGAGGCTCCGTCGAGCTCAGGCGTGGCATGGCTCGCCCACCAGACGAGCCAGAGTGCCCCCAGGACCGGAACCTTGAGGACGACCAGCAGGAAGAAGATCGGCCAGAATCCCGTCACCGAATCCAGTGTAGAGACTCAGGGCGAGCCGCTCTGGCCCTCGCGCTCGAGGCCCCTGGCCCAGGCGGCGAGCGCCTCGGTTTCGGCCTCCTGCAGGCCGTGGGCCGGCTCGGTCGGCACCAGCAGGGTGGGCTCGGGGCGCTCCCGCGCCCACTGGTAGCAGCTCTCGTCGAAGTTGTCGTCGACCCAGGCCATCGCCCGGCCCTTGCCGTACTGGTCCAGCGGCCCGAGCTTCCAGTGGGCGGAGCCGAAGCGGGCGGCCCCGTCGAAGCTCAGGTGCGGCAGCTCGGGCAGGCCGAGCATCTGCGGCAGGTAGAAGTTCGCTTTGTCCTCCCAGCCGGTCGCCCAGACCAGCTCGTAGTGGGCGGAGAGCCGCCGCAGCCGCTCCCCCGCCGGCAGCGAGATGCAATGGACCATCCCGTCGACCAGCTCGAACCTGGCGAGGTCCCGGCCCGGCGGCTGGTCGAAGCCGAACAGGCTGATCACCCCATCGACGTCGACCGCGAGGATCGGACGGCTCATGGGCTGAAGTTAGCTACCAGCGGTAATGGGCGAAGGCTTTGTTCGCCTGCGCCATGCGGTAGATGTCCTCTTTCCGCTTCAGCGCGGCGCCCTGTCCCTGCGTCGCGTCGAGGATCTCGCTCGCGAGCCGCTCGGCCATCGAGTACTCGCGGCGCTGGCGGGCAAACTGGATCAGCCAGCGGACGGCGAGGGTGCGGGCACGCCGGGCGGGGACCTCGACCGGCACCTGGTAGGTCGCGCCGCCGACCCGGCGGGAGCGAACCTCGAGCACCGGCGTGAGCGCCTTGACCGCCGCCTCCAGCGTCTCGACGGGGTCCTCGCTGTTGCGCTCGCCGACGATCGCCAGGCTGTCGTAGACGATCCGCTCGGCGAGGGACTTCTTGCCGTCGCTCATCACCTTGTTGATCAGCTGCTGGACCAGGCGGTTGCGGTGCCTGGCGTCGGGCTCGATCGGCCGGATCTGGGCTGCGGAGCGGCGCGGCATTAAGAGGCTTTTACTCCGTACCGCGACCGCGCCTGCTTGCGGTCGGAGACGCCGGCGGCGTCGAGGGTGCCGCGGACGACCTTGTAGCGGACGCCCGGCAGGTCCTTGACCCGGCCGCCGCGGATCAGCACGACCGAGTGCTCCTGAAGGTTGTGCCCCTCGCCGGGGATGTAGGTGGTGACCTCCATGCCGTTGGTCAGCCGCACACGGGCGATCTTGCGCAGGGCCGAGTTCGGCTTCTTCGGGGTGACCGTGGCCACGCGGGTGCAGACGCCGCGCCGCTGGGGAGCGGCTACGCGCTTCTTGCGACCCTGGCCCGACTTGAGGCCCGGCGTCGTGGTCTTCTTCTTCGGGCGCTTGCGGCCCTTCCTGACGAGCTGGTTCGTATTCGGCACGGCCGCGCATAGTAGAGCAGTCCGGCCAAAACCAGCCCCGAGGCCGCCGCCAGCTCGGCGTAGAAGCCGTCGTCGAGCACCGCAGAGGCGCCGGCGAAGCGGGCGCTCTGGGCGCTCTCGTCGAGCCCCTTGGGTAGGTCGACGAGGAGGATCGTGGCGAGGGCGAGGAGCCCGAGCCCCGCCACCGCGAGCCCCAGGCCGCGCCGCTCGCGCCGCGCGCAGACGAGCCCGAGCAGCCCGGCCAGGACTCCCAGCGGGACCAGGAGGTAGGCATGGGCCTGGCCCGCCGTGCGGACGTCAACCTCCGGCGCCGTCGCGCCGCCCGGCAGGCCCGCGTACCCGGGCTGCCCGATCTCCACCGCCCGGTAGTCGAGGAACTGGGAGACCACCAGGCAGGCCGCGGCGGCGAAGACCACCGCGCCGATCGCCCGGCGGGGCGTGATCGCGGCGCTGGCCGCGGTCGCGGCCGCCACCGTGAGGGCCCAGGCCCGGCGCAGATCGCGCTCCCCGCGCGCCAGGGCGCGGAAGAACCGCGCCCCGAGCGGGCGCAGCCGCGGGCCGACCCATGCGGCGGTGCCTTTTGCGGCGGTCGTCACGCCGCGACGGGCGCGAGCTACCGGCTGGTCAGCCCGCTCAAGTGCCCGGTTGGCGATCCGGTCGACCCGCCGGGACCATCTCGCGACGGCCTTGGAGAACGACCCGCGACGGGCACCGATGCGCGGCCGTACCGCTGCTATCATCGCCCGTCGCTCAGGCAGTTTTTTCGCAGCACGCTTCGCCGGGCCCGCTGGGGCCTTTTTTTTGCGCCGATCCTGTGCGGTGGCGGGGCGCTTCCGTTTCACCCAGAACCCGATTCGAGACAAACGCTTACCTTAAAGACCATGGCACGCAGCTTTCCACTAGAGAAGACCCGGAACATCGGGATCATGGCGCACATCGACGCCGGCAAGACGACGACGACCGAGCGCATCCTCTACTACACGGGCCGCACCCACAAGATGGGCGAGGTCCACGAGGGCGCCGCGGTCATGGACTGGATGGAACAGGAGCAGGAGCGGGGGATCACGATCACCTCCGCCGCGACCGCCTGCGAGTGGAACGGCCACCGGATCAACATCATCGACACGCCGGGCCACGTCGATTTCACGGTCGAGGTCGAGCGCAGCCTGCGGGTGCTCGACGGAGCGGTCGCGGTCTTCGACGCGGTCGCCGGGGTCGAGCCCCAGTCCGAGACGGTCTGGCGCCAGGCCGACAAGTACAAGGTCCCGCGCTTCGCCTACATCAACAAGATGGACCGCACCGGCGCCGACTTCTTCAACTCCGTGCAGACGATGACCGACCGGCTCGGCGCCAACCCGCTGCCGATCCAGCTGCCGATCGGCAGCGAGGAGAACTTCCAGGGCGTCGTCGACCTGGTCGAGATGAAGGCGATGATCTGGACCGACGAGCTCGGCGCCGAATACGAGACGATCGAGATCCCCGATGACCTGCGCGATCAGGCCGACGAATACCGGACCCAGCTGATCGAGGCCTGCGCCGACTACGACGACGAGCTGATGGAGGCCTACCTGGCCGAGGAGGAGATCCCGCACGAGCGGATCGCCAGCTCGCTCCACCGGGCCTGCCTGGACACCAAGGTGACGCCGGTGCTCTGCGGCTCCTCGTTCAAGAACAAGGGCGTGCAGCCGTTGCTGGACGCGATCGTCGAGCTGCTGCCCTCGCCGCTGGAGGTGCCGCCGGTGACGGGACTGGTCCCGGCCGGCAAGGGCGAAGACGAGCCGACCGAGGCGGAGCGTCCCGCCGACGAAGACGCTCCGTTCGCCGCCCTCGCCTTCAAGGTCATGACCGACCCCTACGTCGGCAAGCTCACCTACTTCCGCGTCTACTCCGGCAAGCTCGAGAAAGGCGGCCGGGTCCTCAACGTCTCCACCGGCAGGACGGAGCGCATCGGCCGGCTGCTGATGATGCACGCCAACAGCCGCGAGGAGATCGAGGAGTGCTACGCCGGGGACATCTGCGCCGGCGTCGGCCTCAAGGAAACCGGGACCGGTGACACGCTGGCGGCCCCCGACGCGCCGATCGCCCTCGAGAACATCGAATTCCCCGACCCCGTGATCGCGGTTGCGATCGAGCCGAAGACGAAAGTCGACCAGGAGAAGATGGGCACCGCCCTGCAGCGCCTGGGCGAGGAGGACCCGACCTTCCGGATCGAATCCGACGAGGAGACCGGCCAGACCCTGATCCACGGGATGGGCGAGCTCCACCTCGAG
This sequence comes from uncultured Solirubrobacterales bacterium, assembly GCA_963799835.1. GTDB lineage: Bacteria > Actinomycetota > Thermoleophilia > Solirubrobacterales > 70-9 > VAYN01. The sequence goes on along the minus strand of CAWCYE010000002.1, from coordinate 633,532 downwards.
GTGATCGTCGACCGGATGCTGCGCGAGTTCAAAGTCGAGGCAAACGTCGGCAAGCCGCAGGTCGCCTACCGCGAGACGATCCGCAAGCGGGTCGAGAAGGTCGTGGCGCGGTTCGTCCGCCAGACCGGCGGCCGCGGCCAGTTCGGCCACGTCGTCATCAACGTCGAGCCGGCGCCGGGCGAGGGCTTCGACTTCGTCAACAAAATCAAGGGCGGCGTGATCCCGACCGAATTCATCGGCCCGGCCCAGCAGGGGATGGAGGAGGCGCTCGAAAACGGCGTCAAGGCCGGCTACCCGATGGTCAACGTCCGCGCCGAACTCGTCGACGGCTCCTTCCACGACGTCGACTCCTCGGAGATGGCCTTCAAAATCGCCGGCTCGATGGCGATCCAGGACGCCGCGCGCAAAGCCAACCCCGTCCTCTTGGAGCCGGTGATGTCGGTCGAGGTCGTCACCCCCGAGGACTTCCTCGGCGACGTGATCGGCGACCTCTCGCGGCGTCGCGGCAAAGTCCAGGGCCAGGAGCAGCGCGGAAACGCGCTCGCGGTCCAGGCTTTCGTGCCGCTCGGGGAGATGTTCGGATACGCCACGGACCTTCGCTCCTCGACCCAGGGGCGCGCGACTTACACGATGCAGTTTGAGCGTTACGAGGAGGTGCCCGGCAACATCGCCGAGGAAATCGTCGAGCACCGCTCGGGAGACCCCGTGGGGGCCAGTTCATAGGGCCAACCGCGAGCACAAGGGGCATCTGGCTATATTTCCCAGGTTCGCCCGTAAGCAGGACAAAGATGCCTGCAGAGCAGTGCCACTAAAACTGAAGCAGATAAACCAGACAGAACACGACTGCGAAAGGTAGAACGGAGAGAGATGTCAAAGGAGAAGTTCGAGCGCGATAAGCCGCATGTGAATGTCGGGACCATCGGTCACATCGACCACGGAAAGACGACGCTGACGGCCGCGATCACGAAGACCCTCTCCACCAAGGGCGGCGCCGAGGCGAAGAGCTTCGAGGAGATCGACAACGCTCCCGAGGAGAAGGAGCGAGGGATCACGATCGCGACCTCACACGTCGAGTACGAGACGGACAACCGGCACTACGCCCACGTCGACTGTCCGGGCCACGCCGACTACGTCAAGAACATGATCACCGGCGCGGCGCAGATGGACGGGGCGATCCTCGTCGTCTCCGCGGCCGACGGCGTGATGCCGCAGACCCGTGAGCACATCCTGCTCGCCCGTCAGGTCAACGTCCCGCACGTGGTCGTCTTCCTCAACAAGGTCGACCAGGTCGACGACGACGAGCTGATCGAGCTGGTCGAGGAGGAGGTCAAGGACCTTCTCAACGAGTACGACTTCCCGGGCGACGAGACGCCGATCGTCAAGGGCTCGGCGCTGAAGGCGCTGGAAGGCGACGAAGAGGCGCAGAAGGCGGTCTTCGAACTCGCCGATGCCCTCGACACCTACATCCCGGAGCCGGTCCGCGAGCTCGACAAGCCCTTCCTTATGCCGGTCGAGGACATCTTCTCGATCACCGGCCGCGGCACCGTCGCGACCGGCCGCGTCGAGCAGGGGATCGTCAACACCGGCGACGAGGTCGAGATCGTCGGCATCCACGACACGACCAAAACCGTCGTCACCGGGGTCGAGATGTTCCGCAAGATCCTCGACGAGGGTCAGGCCGGCGACAACATCGGCGCCCTTCTGCGTGGCACCAAGCGCGAGGAGATCGAGCGCGGCCAGGTTCTCTGCAAGCCGGGCTCGATCACGCCGCACACCAAGTTCAAGGCCGAGGTCTACTGCCTGAAGAAGGAGGAGGGCGGTCGTCACACGCCGTTCTTCTCCGGCTACCGGCCTCAGTTCTACTTCCGCACCACCGACGTGACCGGGATCGCCAACCTCCCCGAGGGGACCGAGATGGTGATGCCGGGAGACAACGTCGAGATGACGATCGAGCTGATTCAGCCGATCGCGATGGATCAGGGCCTGCGGTTCGCCATCCGCGAGGGTGGCCGCACCGTCGGCTCGGGGGTCGTGGCCGAGATCATCGAGTAGCTACTCCCCACCGGGGCGGGCGAATCCCGCCTCGTCTCCGCCTCGCGAGGCGGAGAGACAACTGCAAGGACATACGACCGGGGCGGCGCCCCACCTAAAGGGGCCCCGCCCTTATTGCGCGGTAAGAGCGAAAAAGGAAAGACGAGAGACGGCGGTTAGAAGTGGCAGCGATAGCAGGAATGAAAATCCGAATCAGGCTGAAGGCGTACGACCACGACGCCATAGATCGGGCTGCCCGCGAGATCATCGAGACCGCGGAGCGGACCGGCGCCACCGTTTCGGGCCCGGTGCCGCTGCCGACCGAGAAAAACGTCTACTGCGTGATCCGCTCGCCGTTCAAGGACAAGGACTCGCGCGAGCACTTCGAGATCCGCACCCACAAGCGCCTGATCGACATCCTCCAGCCCTCGCCGAAAACGATCGATTCGTTGCAGCGCCTGGACGCGCTCCCCGCCGGCGTGGACATCGAGATCAAGCTTTAGGCATGGCGGCGATCCTCGGCAAGAAGTTGGGCATGACCCAGGTGTTCCGCGAGGACGGCAGCGTCGTCCCGGTCACCGTGATCGAAGCCGGCCCCTGCAAGGTCACCGCCGTGCGCGAGGGCGAGCGCGACGGCTACTCCGCCGTGCAGCTCGCCTTCGGCGAGGTCAAGCCGGGCAAGCTGAGCAAGGCCGAGGAAGGGCACCTGAAGAAGGCCGGCGCGGCACCGATGCGCCACCTGGTCGAGTTCCGCGACGAGGACCTCGGCGCCGAGGAGGGACCGAAGATCGGCGACGACGTCACCGTCGCCGGGTTCGAGGCGGGCCAGAGGGTGAAGGTCTCCGGCATCTCGATCGGCAAGGGCTTCCAGGGCGGGATCAAGCGCCACAACTTCCACCGCGGGCCGGTCAGCCACGGCTCCCACAACGTCCGCGCCCCGGGCTCGATCGGCGCCAGCGCCTGGCCCGCACGCGTCTTCAAAGGGCAGAAGATGCCGGGGCAGATGGGCAACAAGCGGATCACCCAGAAGGGGTTGGAGATCGCCGACGTCGACGCCGACCGCAACCTGCTGCTGATCAAGGGCTCGGTGCCGGGCTCGCGCAACGCGATCGTCGAGGTGAGGACCGATGGCTAAAGCGACCGTCCTCGGCAAGACGACCAAAGCGGACCTGCCGAAAGAGCTGTTCGCCGAGCCGTTCCACCAGTCGCTGGTGCACGAGGCCGCCCGCGCGGACCTCGCCTCGCGCCGCCGCGGCACGGCCTCGACGCTGACCCGCGGCGAGGTCGCCTTCACCACCGCCAAGGCGTGGCGCCAGAAGGGCACCGGCCGCGCCCGCGTCGGCTCGCTCGGCGTCCCCAGCCGCTTCGGCGGCGGCGTCGCCTTCGGCCCCAAGCCGCGCCACTACACCGTCAAGGTCAACCGCAAAGCGCGGCGGCGGGCGATGCGCTCGGCGCTCTCGGTCCACGGCGAGCGCGGCAGCGTCGCCGTGCTCGACGCTGCCGTCTTCGAGACCCCTTCGACCAAGCAGGCGGCCGCGGCGCTGGCGAAATGGGGGGCGAAGAGCCCGACCCTGGTGATCCTCACCGCCGAGGAGACGGGCGCGATGAAGAGCTTCCGCAACATCCCGCGCACGCACGTCCTCGAGGTCGGCGCCGCCGGCGTCGCCGACGTGATCGGCGCCGCGACGATGGTCGTCTCGGAGACCGCGCTCGCCTCGCTAGAGGAGAGGCTCGGCTGATGGACGCCCGCACGATCCTGATCCGCCCGGTGATCTCCGAGAAGAGCTACGCGCTGATTGCCGAGGGCAAGTACACGTTCCGGGTCGACGACCGCGCCCACAAGACCCAGATCGCCCAGGCGGTCCACGAGGTCTTCGGGGTCGAGGTGGCGCAGGTGCGGACCTCGAACGTGCGCTCGAAGCCGAAGCGCCGCGGCCTCAGCAAAGGCCGCACGCGATCCTGGAAGAAGGCCGTCGTCCAGCTCGCCCCCGGCGAACGGATCGAGCTGTTCGAGGGCGCGGAGACCGCGTAGGAGCCTGAAGATGCCGAACCGCAAGACGAAACCCACCAGCCCCGGCCGCCGCTTCGCGACCTACCCGCTGCGCGAGCAGCTGACCGCGTCGGAGCCGGAGCGGAAGCTGACCGAGGGCCTGCGCAAGTCCGGCGGGCGCAACTCCAACGGGCGCGTCACCGCGCGCCATCGTGGCGGCGGCGCCAAGCGGCGCTACCGCAAGATCGACTTCAAGCGGCTCAAGGACGGCGTGCCGGCGAAGGTCGCCTCGATCGAGTACGACCCCAACCGCAGCTGCTACATCGCCCTCCTGCACTACGCGGACGGCCACAAGGACTACATCCTCGCCCCGGCGCAGCTCGCGGTCGGCGACGAGGTCAAGTCCGGTACCGGTGCCGACATCAAACCCGGCCACGCGATGGCGCTGGCCCAGATGCCGACCGGCACCATCGTCCACAACGTCGAGCTGATCCCCGGCCAGGGCGGCAAGCTCGGCAGGGCCGCCGGCACCGCGATCCAGCTGGTCGCGAAGGAGGGCGAGATGGTCACCCTGCGGCTGCCCTCCTCGGAGATGCGGCTCGTCCGCGCCGAGTGCCGGGCGACCGTCGGCACCCTCTCCAACGCCGAGCACCAGAACCTCAAGGTCGGCAAGGCCGGGCGCAACCGCCACAAGGGCAAGCGGCCGCAGAGCCGCGGCGTGGCGATGAACCCGGTCGACCATCCGCACGGCGGAGGCGAGGCCCACCACACCCCCGGTGGCCACCCGGTGACGCCCTGGGGCAAGCCGACGCTCGGCTACAGGACCCGCAAGAAGGGCAAGCAGTCCGACCGCTACATCGTCCGTGGCCGGCGCCGGGGCAAGAAGAAGGGCGGTCGCTGATGGGACGCTCGACCAAAAAGGGGCCGTGGGTGGAAGAGGCCCTGATGAAGCGGATCTCGGCGATGAACGAGGCCGGCAAAAAGCAGATGGTCAAAACCTGGTCGCGGACCTCGACGATCTTCCCGGACATGGTCGGCCACACGATCGCGGTGCACGACGGCCGCAAACACGTGCCGGTCTTCATCTCCGAGTCGATGGTCGGGCACAAGCTCGGCGAGTTCGCGCCGACCCGCACCTTCCGCTCCCACTCAGGCACCGGCAAGGGCGAATAGCGATGGCCGACGAGAAAAAAGACGCCAAAAAGGCCGCGAAAAAAGCACCGCGCAAAAAAGCGGCGAAAAAAGCGGACGCGAAAAAGCCGGCGAGCAAAAAAGCGGCGACCAAGTCCGATCCCAAGTCGGAGACCAAATCCAAAGCTCCAGCGAAAAAAGCAGCTCCACCACCGGCACCGGTTGCGCCGCCGGTCGTTCGCGCCAGCGCCCGCTACGTGCGGATCGCTCCGCGCAAGGCGCGGCTGATCGCCGACCAGGTTCGTGGCCTGCACATCGAGAAGGCCCGGGCGCTGCTGCAGTTCTCCCCCCGCGGCGCGGCGGAGGACATCCACAAGCTGATCGACTCCGCCGCCGCCAATGCGGAGAACAACCACGACCTGATCGGCGATGAGATGAAGATCTCCTCGATCACGGTCGACGAGGGCCCGACGCTGCGCCGGTTCCGGCCGCGAGCGCAGGGACGGGCGACCCCGATCAACAAGCGAACCAGCCACATCGCCGTGGCGCTAACCCCCGCCGAGGACTGAGGACATGGGCCAAAAGATCCATCCCGAGGGTTTCCGCGTCGGCTACATCCACGACTGGAAGTCGACCTGGTTCGAGGACAAAAACTTCGCCGACGTCCTCCAGGAAGACCTGCAGATCCGCGATCACATCGTCGGCAAGCTCGCCCACGCCGGCCTCTCGGACATCACGATCGAGCGGCGCGGCGAGGTCGCGGTCGACATCCACACGGCACGGCCGGGCATCGTCATCGGCAAGTCGGGCAGCGAAGTCGACGCGCTCCGCAAGGAGCTGCACAAGCTCACCGGCAGCCCGGTGAAAGTCAACATCCGCGAGGTCAAGCGCCCCGAGCTCGACGCCAAGCTGGTCGCCCAGTCGATCGCCGAGCAGCTGCAGAACCGCGTCGCCTTCCGCCGGGCGATGAAACGAGCGCTTACCTCGGCGATGCGCTCCGGCGCCAAGGGCGTCAAGGTCCAGGTCTCCGGCCGCCTCGGCGGCGCCGAGATGGCACGGACCGAAAGCTACTCCGATGGCCGGGTACCGCTGCACACGCTGCGGGCGGACATCGACTACGGCTTCTTCGAGGCGCGGACCACGACCGGCCGGATCGGCGTCAAATGCTGGATCAACAAGGGCGAGGTCATGCCCGAGGGCTTCCGCTCCGATCTCGCCTCCACCGACGGCGAGCCCCAGGGCGGCCAGCGAGGCGAGCGCCAGGGCGGCGGCAGGGGCCCGGGCGGCGGACGCGGCGACCGTGGCGGCAGAGGCCCCGGCGGCGGCGGACGCGGCCCCGGTGGTGGACGCGGTCCCGGCGGCGGCAGGGGCCCGGGCGGCGGACGCGGCGGAGACCGTGGCGGCCCGCGCGGCGGCGGAGGCGGAGGTAATCGCTGATGCTGATGCCGAAACGGGTCAAGCACCGCAAACAGATGCGTGGCCGGATGCGCGGCAACACCAAGGGTGGCAGCACGGTCGCCTTCGGCGAGTACGGGCTGAAGTCCCTCGACAGGGCGTGGATCACCAACCGCCAGATCGAGGCGGCTCGTGTTGCGATGACCCGCAAGATCAAAAGGGGCGGCAAGGTCTGGATCAACCTCTTTCCGGACAAGCCCTACACGAAGAAGCCCGCCGAGACGCGGATGGGCTCCGGCAAGGGCAACCCGGAGGGGTGGGTCGCCGTCGTCAAGCCTGGCAAGGTGATGTTCGAGCTGGCCGGCGTGCCCGAGGACCTCGCCCGCGAAGCGCTTCGCCTGGCGGGACACAAGCTTCCGGTGAGGACGAAAATCGTCAGGCGCGAGGGGGCCGAGGACCGATGAAGGCCTCCGAGGTCCACAATCTCAAAGACGCCGAGCTGGTGGCGAAGCTGATCGACGCCAAGCAGGAGGCATTCAACCTGCGCTTCCGGCATGCGACCGGCGAGCTGGAGAACAGCGCTCGCCTGGGAGCGGCCAGGAAGGACGTGGCGCGGCTGCTGACCGTGGCACGGGCGCGGGGTATTGACGTCAAAAAAGAGACCGGACGGGTATGAGCGACGACGAGCAGAAAAACGAGTCAGTAGACGAGCCTCAGGACGAGACGCAGCAGGACGCGGGTCCTGTCGCGGAGGGCGACTCCTCGTCCTCGCAAGCTGCGGGCGAGGAGCCATCCTCCACGCCACCCGCGTCAGATGCGTCTGAGGATGAGGCTCCGGCCGCTGACGAGGGTTCAGCTGATGAGGTTCCTGCCGCCGAGGTTGAGTCCGACGACGCTCCGGCTGACGAAGCTTCCGCTGACGAGGAGGCCCCGGCTGACGACGCTCCTGTTGAGGAGACGGAGGCGCCTGCCGCTGCGGAGGCTCCGGCGGAAGAGGCAGTTCCGGATCCGGATGGGGATTTGCCTTGGAAGGCACGCAGGCGGTTGCAGCGCTCGCGGAGGCCGCATGAGGTGCGGCCGCAAGCCAGTCCTGAGGAGAGGGCTAAGCAGCGGGCTGAGGTGCGGAAGCGGAAGGCCGCGGAACGGCGCAAGGAACGGGCCGGGAAGAAGGCCAAGAAGGGTGCTCCGGGGACCGGAACCTCGGTCGCCGAGCACGACGCCAACGCCGCCAAGGTGCGCCAGGGGATCGTCGTCTCCAACAAAGGGGACAAGTCGATCACGGTGCGGATCGACATCGCCCGTCGTCACCCGACCTACGAGAAGATCGTCCGCCGCTCGCGCACGCTGCACGCGCACGACGAGCGCAACGAGGCGGGGGAGGGCGACGTGGTGCGCATCGTCGAGACCCGCCCCCTGTCCAAGACCAAGCGCTGGCGCCTGGTCGACGTCGTGGAGAAGGCCCGATGATCCAGCAGGAGTCGAGGCTGAAGGTCGCCGACAACTCGGGCGCCCGGGAGATCCTCTGCATCCGGGTCAAGGGCGGGTCCCACCGCCGCTACGCCAGCGTCGGCGACGTCATCACCGCCACCGTCAAATCCGCCAGCCCACAGGGCGGGGTCCGCAAGGGCGAGGTCGTCCAGGCGGTCGTCGTCCGCACCCGCAAGCCCCTCGGGCGGCCGGACGGCACCTACATCTCCTTCGACGAGAACGCGGCGGTGCTGATCGACCCCGCCAGCAACAACCCGCGCGGGACTCGCATCTTCGGCCCCGTGGCGCGCGAACTGCGCGATCGCAACTTCATGAAAATCATCTCGCTCGCCCCCGAGGTCCTCTAGTGGCGAAGTCGATGCGAATCCGGACCGACGACCAGGTGCTCGTGATCGGCGGCAAGGACGCCGGCAAGACCGGTCGCGTCGTGCGGACCGATCCGCGCCGCCGCCGCGTCTACGTCGAGGGCCTGAACATCATCAAGCGCCACGAACGACCGCGCTCGGTGAAAGAGACCCAGCGTGGGGCCCAGGTCGGCGGGATCGTCGAGAAGGAGGGGCCGATCCACGTCTCCAACGTGATGCTGCTGGACCCCAAAGGCAACAAGGCGACCCGGGTCGGCGTCCGTCGCGATGCCGGCGGCAAGCGAGTTCGCTACGCGAAGAGCAGCGGGACGGCGATCGACTGATGGAGGCGACCGCGACCGAAACCGCCCAGGCAGCTCCGCCGCCGCGCCTGCGCGAGCGCTACGAGCAGGAGGTCCTGCCGGCGCTGACCGAGAAATTCGGCTACTCGACGCCGATGGATGCTCCGCGCCTGATCAAGATCACGCTGAACATGGGGCTCGGTACCGAGAAACAGGACAAGCGGTCCTTCGAATCCGCCCAGGAACAGCTGGCGACGATCGCCGGCCAGCACCCGAACGTGCGCCGGGCGCGCAAGTCGATCGCCTCCTTCAAGGTTCGCGAGGGGATGCCGGTCGGGGTCTCCGCGACCCTGCGACGGGCGCGGATGTGGGAGTTCCTCGACCGCCTCACCTCGATAGCGGTGCCGCGGATCCGCGATTTCCGCGGCCTCAACGCCCGCTCGTTCGACGGCCGCGGCAACTACTCGATGGGCGTCAAGGAGCAGCTGATCTTCCCCGAAATCGACTACGACTCGATCGACGTGGTGCGCGGGCTGGACATCACGATCACGACCTCGGCCAAGACCGACGTCGAGGCCTTCGAGCTGCTGCTCGGGCTCGGAATGCCGTTCGCCCAGCAGGGCCGGCCCGGAGAGGCCGCCAGGGCGGAAGCCGAGGCGGAGAAGGAAGAGGAGCAGCGCAAAGAGGAAGCCCGGCTCCGCGCCGAGGCCGAGCAGGCCGCGCTGGAGCAGCTGAAGGAGGAGAACCCGGAGGCCTACGCCAAGCCCGAGCGCGAGGAGGAGGGCGAGGGTGCCGAGGACGGAAACGACCAGGCCGAGGAGCCGAAGGCCGACGAGGAGAGTTCAGAGAATGGCTAAGACTTCCCAGAAGGTCCGCCAGGGCCGCAAAGCGAAGTACAAGACCCGGGCATACAACCGCTGCCGCCGTTGCGGTCGCCCGCGCGCCTACTACCGCAAGTTCGGCCTCTGCCGGATCTGTCTGCGTGAGGCCGCGCACGAGGGCTACATCCCCGGTATGACGAAGTCGAGCTGGTAGCGATGAATACCGACCCGATCGCCGATTACCTGACCCGGATCCGCAACGCGATCCGCGCCGGCCACGACGAGGTGGAGATTCCCCTCTCGGGCCTGAAGATGGAGATGTCGCGGATCCTCAAGGAGCAGGGCTACATCAAGGACTTCCACCGCAAGCCGGCGACCGTCGGCGAGGCGATAAGCGTCAGCCTGAAGTACACCGAGGACCGCCAGCCGGTCATAATCGGGATCGAAAGGGTCTCCCGGCCCGGCCGCCGACGCTACGTCGACCACAAGCACGTGCCGCGCGTCCAGGGCGGAACCGGGACCGCGATCGTCAGCACCTCCGTCGGAGTCATGACCGGGCACGAAGCCCGGGCCAAGGGCGTCGGCGGGGAGGTCGTCGCCTACGTCTGGTGAACCCATGAGCCGAATCGGAAGAAAGCCCGTCCCCGTCCCCGAGGCCGTCACGGTCGAGATCGCCCCTGGCAACATCGCGGTCAAGGGGCCCAAGGGCGAGCTGCGCCAGACGCTCCCCCACGAGATGGCGGTCGAGCAGGCCGAGGGAACGGTCACCGTCGCCCGCCCCACCGATCGTGGCGAGCACCGTGCCCTGCACGGTCTCACGCGAAGCCTGATCGCGAACATGGTCGAGGGCGTCACCGAGGGGTTCGAGAAGCGGCTGGAGATCCAGGGCGTCGGCTACCGCGCGCAGCTCAAGGGCAAGAACCTGGAGCTGGCGCTCGGCTTCTCCCACCCGGTCGCGGTCGATGCTCCGGAGGGGATCGAATTCGAGGTCCCGCAGCCGACCGAGATCATCATCAGGGGCATCGACAAGCAGCTGGTCGGCCAGGTCGCCGCGGACATCCGCAAGCGCCGCCCGCCGGAGCCCTACAAGGGCAAGGGAATCCGCTACCGGGGCGAGACGGTCCTGCGCAAGGTGGGTAAGCGCGCATGACGGTCCTCACCAAGCCGCAGCAGCGCCTGCGCCGCCGCCGCCGGGTCCGCGCCCGCGTCAGCGGCACGGCCGAGCGCCCCCGCCTCTCCGTCTATCGCTCCAACCGCGGCGTCTTCGCCCAGCTCGTCGACGACACCAAGGGCCACACGGTGGCGGCGGTCAACTGGATCGAGCCGGACCTGCGCAAGCTCACCGCCACAGATCAGGCGAAGCGCGCCGGGGAACTGCTCGCCGAGAGGGCCAAGGCCGCGGGCGTGGAGACCTGCGTCTTCGACCGCGGCGGCTACCAGTACCACGGCCGGGTCAAGGCCCTCGCCGAGGGCGCACGCGAGGGAGGCCTGGCCTTTTAGCTATTCCGCTACGGTGGGCCGCTCGCTATGAAGGGAATGGACACGAAGAACGTCGAGACGGTGAGCCCGCGCGGGCTCGACCTTCAGGAGCGCGTGATCGAGATCAACCGCGTCGCCAAGGTGGTCAAGGGCGGGCGGCGCTTCTCCTTCACCGCGCTGGTCGCCGTGGGCGACGAGGAGGGCGTGGTCGGGATCGGCTATGGCAAGGCCCGCGAGGTCCCGCTGGCGATCCAGAAGGGCGTCGAGGACGCCCGCAAGAACTTGATCCGGGTGCCGAAATACGGGCAGACGATCACCCACCGGATCATCGGCCGCTTCGGCGCCGGGCACGTCGTCCTGCGCCCGGCCAGCCCCGGTACCGGCGTGATCGCCGGCGGCGGCGTCCGCGCCGTGCTCGAGCTTGGCGGCGTCCGCGACGTGCTCACCAAGAGCATTGGGACGCAGAATCCGATCAATCTTGTGAAGGCGACCATGGATGGGCTGATTCGACTTCGGAGGCCGGAGGAGGTTGCTGAGCTGCGCGGGCTGACCATCTCTCAGGTGCTGGGACTGCAGAACGGGAAGACTGCTGACGGGGAGCATCTGTCAGCGGGTCCTGTCGCGGGGGACGACTCTTCGTCCTCGCAAGCTGCGGGCGAAGAGCCATCCCCCACGCCACCCGCTGGAGATGCCGCACCGCCAGACGCCGGGGTTCCGGCCGCAGATGCAAAGCCAGACGAGGCCCCCGCCGCTGAGGAGAAAGCTCCTGAGGAGCAGCCGTGAGCGCGGTAAAGATTTCGCAGGTTAGGTCGGCTGCTGGGTCCAATCCGAGTCAGAAAGCGACGCTGTATGCGTTGGGTCTGGGGCGGATCGGGAAGGCTGTGGAGCGGAAAGATTCGCCCCAGTTGCAGGGGCAGCTGAAGGTGGTCTCGCACCTGGTGGAGGTGTCCTGATGGCCGAGACGCCGCGCTCGGAGGAGATCGGGCTGCACAACCTGAAGCCGAAGCCTGGCTCGCGCCGGCCGCGCAAGCGGATCGGCCGCGGCGAGGGCAGCGGCCTGGGCAAGACCTCCGGTCGCGGCCACAAAGGCGCCGGCTCGCGTGCGGGCGCCAAGCGCAAGGCCGGCTACGAGGGCGGTCAGAACCCGATCCACATGCGGATGCGAAAGCTCCGCGGCCCGCACATGAAGAAGTCGATGCCCTTCGAGAACTTCCGCACCAAGACCCAGCCGGTCAACATCTCCGACCTCGAGGAGCGGTTCGACGCCGGCGCCGAGGTCACCCCCGCGACGCTGAAGGAGAAGGGCCTGGCCAAGCGGTCGGACCCGGTGAAGATCCTCGCCCGCGGAGAGATCAAGAAGAAGCTCGACGTCCACGCACACGCCTTCAGCGCCGCCGCCAAAGAGCAGATAGAAGCGGCCGGCGGTTCCTGTCACACTCTGGAGCCCTAATGCTCAGGACTATTGCGAACGCTTTCAGCGTCGCCGACATTCGCAAGAAGCTCGCCTTCACGGCAGCGATGCTGCTGCTGTACCGGATGGGCGCCTACATCCCCGCGCCGGGCGTCGACGTCAGCGCGATCAACGAAATCCAGAACAACTTCGGCGGCTCCAACATCCTCGGCTTCCTCAACCTCTTCTCAGGCGGCAGCCTCGAACGGTTGAGCCTCTTCGCGCTGGGGATCATGCCCTACATCACGGCCTCGATCATCCTGCAGCTGCTGACCGTCGTCGTGCCCTCGCTGGAGCGGCTGCAGAAAGAAGGAGAAGTCGGGCAGCAGAAGATCACTCAGTACACGCGCTACCTGACCGTCGGGCTCGCCTTCGGCCAGTCGCTCGGCTACGTCTTCCTCTTCCGCTCCTTCGGCAACGAAGCCGGGGTCAGCGTGCTCGGCACCCTCACCTTCGGCAAGACCTTCCTGATCGTGATCTGCCTGACCGCCGGCTGCACCCTGCTGATGTGGCTGGGCGAGCTGATCACCCAGCGCGGGATCGGCAACGGGATCTCGCTGATGATCTTCGCCTCGATCGTCTCCTCGCTGCCCAGCGGGATCACCCAGTGGTGGAGCAACCCGGACCAGGTCTTCGTCGTGATGATGCCCTTCATCGCCCTGGCAGTGGTAGTCGCGATCGTCTTCGTGCAGGAGGGGCAGCGCCGGATCCCGGTCCAGTACGCGAAACGGGTCGTGGGCCGGAAAATGACCTCGGGAGGCTCCACCTACCTGCCGCTGCGGGTCAACATGGCCGGCGTCATCCCGGTCATCTTCGCGGCTTCGATCATGGCCTTCCCGCCGACCATCGGCCAGCTGCTGAACACGCCGGCGGCGCTCGACTTCGCCGCCTTCTTCAGTCCCGAAGGCTGGGCCTACGTGGCGGGCGAGGTCTTCTTCATCATCGTCTTCACCTACTTCTACACCGCGGTCACCTTCAACCCGGTCGACCAGGCCGACAACCTGAGGAAATACGGCGGCTTCATCCCAGGGGTGCGCCCGGGTCGGCCCACGGCCGAGTACCTGGACCGCATCCTCTCCCGCCTCACCTTTCCCGGCGCGCTTTACCTGGGCGCCGTCGCGGCCCTGCCGACGATCCTGATCAGCCAGACCTCGGCAAACTTCTTCTTCGGCGGCACCTCCATCCTGATCGTGGTCGGCGTCGCGCTGGACACGGTCAAGCAGCTCGAGGCGCAGCTGATGATGCGGAACTACGAGGGCTTCCTCAAATAAGCTCCGGCGGATGCCCGAGCTGAACCTAGTGCTGCTCGGCCCGCCGGGATCGGGCAAGGGCACCCAGGGCGAGCGGCTGCAGGAAGACCTGCGACTGCCCTACTACGCCACCGGGGACATCCTCCGGGCCGCGGTGCGCGACGAGACCGAGCTGGGCCGGACCGCGAAGGAGTACATGGACCGCGGCGACCTCGTCCCCGACGACGTGATCGTCGGGACGATCGCGGAGCGGATCGACTCCACCGAGGCGCTCGACGGCTTCATCCTCGACGGCTTTCCCCGCACGACACCGCAGGCCGAGGCGCTCGACGCCAAGCTCGACGAGCTGGACCGGTCCGTAACTGCGGTGCTGCTGATCGACGTCTCCGACGACGAGGTCGTTCGGCGCCTCGGCGGGAGGCGCACCTGCCTCGCCAACGGGCACGTCTTCCACGTCGATTTCAACCCTCCCGAGAAGGAGGGGGTGTGCGACCTCGACGGCTCCGAGCTCGTCGTCCGCGACGACGACGAGCCGGAGGTGATCCGCAGGCGGCTCGCCACCTATCACGAGAAGACCGAGCCGCTGGTCGCCTACTACGACGACCGCAGCCAGCTGAGGCGGATCGAGGGCGAGCGCACGGCGGACGAGGTCAGCGAGGAGATCCGCAGGACCCTGGCGACGATGCGAATGGAGCAGGACGAGGCGGTCTAGCGTGTACAGGATGATCAAGCACAAGAGCGCCGAGGAGATCGAGCAGATGGCAACCGCGGGAGAGATCCTCGTGCGTTGCCTGAAGATGCTGGTCTCCAAGGCCCGCGCCGGCATCACCACCGGCGAACTCGACGCGGCGGCGGAGAAGTTCATTCACTCCCAGGGCGCGACGCCGGCCTTCAAGGGCTACAACGGCTTCCCGGGCTCGATCTGCACCTCGCCCAACTCGATGGTCGTGCACGGCATCCCCGGTCCCTACGAGCTTAAGCGCGGCGACGTGATCTCGATCGACGTCGGCGTGAACAAGGACGGCTGGATCGCCGATGCCGCGATGACCGTTCCGGTCGGCCCTGTTGGCCCGGCGGCCCGGAACCTGCTCGAGGTGACCCAGGCCTCGCTGTTCGCGGGTGTCGAGCAGATGCGACCGGGGAAGCACCTGGGCGACGTCTCGGCGGCGATTCAGCGTGCGGTCGAGGTCGAGGGCCTCTCGATCATCCGCACCCTGGTCGGCCATGGCATCGGCCGCGAGATGCACGAGGAGCCGCAGGTGCCGAACTTCGGCGAGCCGGGCAAGGGGCCCGAGCTGGAGGAGGGGATGGTGCTGGCGATCGAGCCGATGGTCAACGCCGGCGGGCCGCTGGTGCGGATGGGCGACGACGGCTGGGCGGTCTTCTCCGAGGACGGATCGCTCGCCGCGCACTTCGAGTTCACCGTCGCGGTGACCGCGGACGGGCCGCGGATCCTCACCCCTTGGTACGAGAGCGGTATAGGGATTCGTCCAGGGCCCTAGCGGGCACACCCCCCACTGGGTATCGTGCCCGGCGCGGCGGGGGCGCCGCAACCAAAGGAGAGAAGTTGATCGCTCGAGTGTGTCTGCGCTCTGCGCTGCCCTTTCTCATCTCGCTGCTCGCCGTCGTGCTCGTCGGCCCGGCTGCCGCCGTTGCGGCACCTCAGCCTTACGGCACCAACGACGCCGGCGGCTTTCGCAACGTTCTGCCTCCCGGGGCGAACGGCTTCGACAGCTTTCAGGACATCTTCGTCTTCAAAGGCAAAGGGACCCTGCCACCGCATTTCGCGGACCAGCAGCCGCTCTACGAGAACCTGCTCTACGCCAGTCCTGCTCTGACCGAAGATCAGATCCCGAACTACTACAAGGATGCGACCTTCGGCATTCCCGCCGGGCAGCTGGAGTCGTCGATCGAACCGCGCCCTGGCGCGACGATCCAGCGTGACTCCGCCTACGGCGTGCCGCGCATCTACGGCGAGACTCGCGCCGACACGATGTTCGGGGCCGGCTACGCGGGAGCGCAGGACCGGCTCTTCCTGATGGACGTGCTGCGGCACACCGGCCGCGCCGAACTGGCCTCCTTCCTCGGCGGCAAAAACGCCGGGGCCGACGCCTCGCAGTGGGGCTTCGCTCCCTACACCGAGGCGGACCTCGAAAAACAGCTGGCGCAGGCGCCGCAGACCTACGGGGCGGCCGGCCAGCAGGCGGTCGCCGACGTACAGGCCTACATCGAAGGGATCAACGCCTACATCAACACCGCCGTCTCGGAACCGAAAAAAGGACTGATCCCGGGTGAGTACACGATCCTGAAAAGGACCCCCGAAGCCTGGAAACCGACCGACGTGATCGCGATCGCCTCCCTGGTCGGCGGCATCTTCGGCCGCGGCGGCGGGAACGAGCTCAACTCGGCCCTGACGATGCAGGCATTCGTCAAACGCATGGGCCTGAAAGCCGGGCGCAAGGCGTGGCTCGAGTTTCGGTCGAAGAACGATCCGGAAGCTCCGACCACGATCTCCAAAGAATTCCCGTACCAGAAGCGCAGCGCCTTCGCCAAAAGAGGCCTGGCACTGCCCGATCCCAAATCAGTCACCGAAACGTCAACGACCGCCTCCGCGTCGTCGGCGAGCGGCGGCGATGGCGAAGGGATCGACTCCGTCGGCGAGACGCTGCGGGCGGCGCTCGAAGCCGCCGGGCACGCCTCGAACTGGGAGCTCGTATCGGCCAAAAACTCGACCAACGGCCACCCGATCGCGGTGATGGGCCCTCAGGTCGGCTACTACGTTCCCCAGATCCTGATGGAGGAGGAGCTCCACGGCCCGGAAATCGACGCCCGCGGAGTGGCCTTCGCCGGGATCAACCTGTTCGTCCAGCTCGGCCACGGACGTGACTACGCCTGGAGCGCCACCACGGCGACCTCCGACAACGTCGACACCTTCGCCGAGGTGCTCTGCCAGGACGAATTCCACTACAGCTACCGCGGGCAGTGCCTGCCGATGGAAAAGCTGGAAAAGACCGAGAGCTGGGCGCCGAACGCGCTCGACTCGACCCCCGCGGGCTCCCAGACCATGGTCGCCTACCGGACCGTGCACGGCATCGTCTACGCACGCGGCAAGGTGAAAGGCAAGAAGGTGGCCTTCGTCCGCCAGCGCAGCACCTATTTCCACGAGGCGGACTCGGTGATCGGGTTCTCCCAGTTGAACGAACCCGGCTTCGTCACCGGCGTCGAGGGATTCAAGAAAGCCGTTTCCAACATCGGCTTCCTCTTCAACTGGGCCTACGTGGACTCCGAGCACATCGCCTACGCGATGTCGGGCGCGATGCCCCAGCGGGCTCTCGGCACCTCGCCGGACTTCCCGATCCTGGGAACCGGCAAATACGACTGGAAGGGTTTCGACCCGGCCACGCAGACGGCTGAGTTCCTGTCCTCCTCCGAGCATCCGCAGGCGGTCGATCCCGACTACCTGGTCTCCTGGAACAACAAGCAGGCGCCGGGTTGGGCGGCAGCTGACGACAAGTACAGCTACGGCCCGATGTTCCGTTCGCAGATGATCGAAGACAAGGTGCGAAGCGCCACCAAGGGCTCGCGCAAAATGTCGATCACGCAGTTGATCCAGGCGATGGAGGAGCCGGCGACACAGGACATCCGTGGCTACCGCCTCCTGCCGACGATCCTCAAAGCGATCGGCAAACCGAAGTCCGGCCCACTGCGCAAAGCGCTGGCGACGCTGCGCACCTGGAACAAGAACGGGGCTCACCGTCGTGACCTCAACCGCGACGGCGTCTACGACGAAACCGCCGCGGTCCAGCTGATGGACGCCTGGTGGCCGAAGCTGATCGAAGGCGAGTTCAAACCGGCGCTGGGCGCGGTCGCCTACGAACGGCTCGTGGGCATGCTGGAGACCGGCAGCAACGCCGGTGGCTCACCGAGGGCACCCGCCTTCTCCGATGGCTGGTGGGGCTACGTCTCCAAGGACCTCCGCGGTCTCTTCGGCCCGAAGCCGAAATACCCGTGGAGCCGCTCCTACTGCGGCAACGGCAAGAAGAAGCGGTGCCGCGCGATGCTCCAGCGGACTCTGGCGGCGGCGATGAAAGTCTCGCCGGCGGAACTGTACGGAGGCGGGAACGGACGGTGCGCCGCCGATCCCCAGCCCTCCTGCTTCGACCAGAACCGGCCGCAGGTGACCGCGGGAATCGACCTCAAACCGTTCCCGTTCCAGAACCGGCCGACGTTCCAGCAGGTGGTCACGCTGACCCAGCGGCTACCGCGCTAGAGGTTCCGGGGCAAGGACGGCGGCATCCACGGGGGTGCCGCCGTCCGCTCCGGGCGGTTGTCAGAATCGGCGGATGGACCAGGAGACGTTCTCCGCCGTCGATCAGTTCATCGAGGAGACCCTGACGCCGCAGGACGAGGCGCTGCGGGGGGCGCTGGAGGCGGCGGAGGCGGCGGGGCTGCCCGCGATCCAGGTCTCACCGCCGCAGGGGAAGCTGCTGGCTTTGCTGGTCCGGCTGGCCGGGGCGAGGAAGGTGCTCGAGTTCGGGACTCTCGGGGCGTACAGCACGATTTTGATGGCGCGGGAGCTGCCGTCGGGAGGTCGGTTGATCACCCTGGAGGCGAACCCCGACTACGCGGAGGTGGCCCGCGGCAGCATCGACCGGGCGGGGCTCGGCGATGTCGTCGAGCTGCGGGTCGGGCCGGCGCTTGAGACCCTGCCGGACCTGGAGCGAGAGGGACCCTTCGACCTCGTCTTCATCGACGCCGACAAGGTCAACAACCCCACCTACTTCGCCTGGGCGCTCGACCACACACGCCCCGGCGCCCTGATCGTCGCCGACAACGTCGTCCGCGGCGGGACCCTTGCTGAGGCAAACAGCGACGACGACGCAACCAAGGCCCAGCGCCGCCTGCACGAGATGCTCGCGGAGGACCCGCGGATCTCCGCCACGACGATCCAGACCGTCGGCGTAAAGGGCTACGACGGCTTCACGATCGGCCTGGTCGCCGGCGGCGGGAAGGGCAGCGTCTAACTCGAGCCCGAGCCCTTATCGCTCCTGCTCAGTAGCACCTCGCTGCTTGGAGCTGGACTTCCCAGTACTCCACCATTTCGCGGTTATGCGCTTGCTTCGCGCCGTACAGGGCAGCCCAAAGGACCGAGCACCATTCACTCCTCGGCATCGCCGACGCAGAGGGTGGGGCTGCAGCCGGGATCGCGATGCCGGCAAGAGCGGCTGCGACCCCAAGGGTGGCGATCAGTGACTTCGTCCTGGACCTGCGGGAGCTCCCGCTCGTCGCAATCGTCTCGGTGCTCATACGGACTCCCCTCGTTTGGGTGGGCGATCTGAACAGCTCGAGGCCGACGCTAAGGGCCCGCAGGCACCTCTCAACGGATGTCGTCTCAGGCTTTCGGATCCGCGTCCGGGGCATGCCAGGCCGACGCCTGAGCCCGCCCCCCTGCTATCTTTCCCGGTCGGCCTACTGGGCCGATGGTTCATGCCTGCCGTCCGACTCATGGGGCGCGCGGGAATCCTGTATTCGATACGAGATCCGGAGCGATGAAGGTTCGAGCTTCCGTCAAGCCGATGTGCGAGAAGTGCAAGATCATCCGCCGCAATGGCGCGGTTCTCGTGATCTGCCAGAACCCGCGACACAAGCAGCGGCAGGGCTAGCTCGATGGCGCGTATCGCAGGGGTGAACATCCCCGTGAACAAACGGATCGAGGTCGGGCTCACCTACATCTTCGGCATCGGCCACTCGACGGCCAGGCAGATCCTCGCCGAGACCAAGGTCGATCCGGGGACGCCCGCCAAGGACCTGACCGAGGAAGAGGTCGTGAAACTGCGCGAGGCGGTGGACAACCGGGAAGTCGAGGGAGACCTCCGGCGCGATCGCTCCCAGAACGTCAAACGCCTGATGGAGATCGGCTCCTATCGCGGGCTCAGGCACCGCCGCGGTTTGCCCGTCCGCGGCCAGCGAACCAAGACCAACGCGCGCGGCCGCAAGGGCCCGCGGCGCCTCAGCATCGCCGGCAAGCGCAAGGTGTAGGGGAAGAGAATGGCTGAGAAAAAACCCGCCAAGGGGCGCGCCCGCCGCCGCACGAAAAAGAACGTCACCTACGGCCAGGCGCACATCAAGACCTCCTTCAACAATACGATCGTCACCCTGACCGACACCGACGGCAACGTGATCGCCTGGGAGTCGGCGGGCTCGGCGGGATTCAAAGGCTCGCGCAAGTCGACCCCCTTCGCCGCCCAGGTCACCGCCGACGCCGCCGCCAAGAAGGGCATGGAACACGGCCTCGAGCGGGTCGAGGTCTTCGCCAAGGGCGCCGGTTCCGGGCGCGAGACGGCGATTCGCTCGCTGCAGGCCGCCGGGCTCGACGTGACCACGGTCAAGGACGTCTCCCCGCAGGCCCACAACGGCTGCCGGCCGAAGAAGCGGCGGAGGGTCTAGATGGCTCGTGACACCTCCCCCCAGTGCAAGCAGTGCCGGCGCGAGGGCCAGAAGCTCTTCCTCAAGGGCGAGCGCTGCTTCACCGACAAGTGCGGCGTCGAGCGCCGCTCCTACCCGCCCGGCGACCACGGTCGCGGGCGGCTGCGGCAGTCCGAGTACCGGGTTCAGCTGCGCGAGAAGCAGAAGACCCGCCGCTACTACCAGGTGCTCGAGAAACAGTTCCGCGCCTACTACGACAAGGCCTCGCGCCAGGAGGGCGTCACCGGCGAGAACCTCCTGCGCCTGCTCGAGTCCCGGTTCGACAACGTCTTGGTCCGGCTCGGCTTCGCCGCGTCGCGGCGCCAGGCGCGCCAGCTGATCAGCCACGGGCACTGGATGATCAACGGCCGCCGCGTCGACATTCCTTCGTACCAGGTACGCCCAGAGGACATCATCTCGATCAAGCCCGGCTCGTCGGCGAAGGACACGGTTCAGCGGGCGACCGAACTCGTTTCAACCGTGCCCGCCTGGCTGCAGGCGGACCACGATGCCCTCACCGCCAAGGTCCTGCGCTATCCGGAGCGCTCCGAGATCTCGGCACCGGTTCAGGAGCAGCTGATCGTCGAGCTGTACTCCAAGTAGTCCGGAATCCGAAAATTTCTGAACACGCATACGCAAGGAACTCATGACCACTGATTTCCAGGTTCCCCGAATCATCTCCGAGAAGGTCGACGACCGACGCGGCAGCTTCACCATCGAGCCGCTCGACAAGGGCTTCGGCTACACGTTCGGAAACAGCCTGCGACGCGTCCTGCTCTCATCGCTGGGCGGCGCCGCCATCACCAGCGTCCGCATCGAGGGCGTCGCGCACGAGTTCTCGACCGTGCCCGGCGTCAAAGAGGACGTCACCGACATCATCCTCAACCTCAAGGACCTGGTCGTCCGCATGCACACCGACGCCGACGAGGTCGAGGCACCGCTGGTCGCCACCGGCCCCGGCGAGGTGAAGGCGAAGGACATCGACCTGCCCTCGGGCGTCGAGATCCTCAACCCGGACGCGCCGATCGCGACGCTGGAGAAAAAAACCAAGCTCGAGGTCTACCTGACGATCGGCCGCGGCCGCGGCTACTCGCCGGCCGAAGAGAACAAGTCCGACGAGCAGCCGATCGGCGTGATCCCGATCGACTCGATCTTCTCGCCGATCCGCCGCGCCTCCTACGCGGTCGCCGCGGCGCGGGTGGGGCAGCGGACCGACTTCGACAAACTGACCCTCGACCTCGAGACCGACGGCTCACTGGAGCCGGCGGCGGCGCTGCGCGAGGCCTCCGAGATCCTGATCAAGAGCCTGGCGATCTTCACCGACGCCGACCGGGTGGAGGAGCTGACCGCGCGCGAGCCTGTTGCCGCCGTGGCGACCGACGCCCTCGCCGCTCCGGGCGGCGACGGGAGCGTTGCCGCCAACGGCCTCGACGAGATCCTGATCGAGGAGCTCGAACTCGGCGTTCGCTCCTACAACTGCCTCAAGCGCGCCGGCGTGCAGACCGTCGGCGACCTGGTCCGCAAGTCGCGCGCCGAACTGAACGCGATCCCGAACTTCGGTCAGAAGTCGATCGAGGAAGTGATCGAGACCCTGCACGCCCGCGGCCTCGATCTCCAACAGGACTGAACGCGGCGAGAGTGGAGCGGAGAGTCCTGTGCGCCATCGTAAGAAGCGGAACAAGCTCAGTCGCGACGCTGCCCACCGTGAGGCGCTGCTCTCGAACCTCTCGAAGCAGCTGATCGAGCACGAGCGGATCAAGACCAGCCAGGCCAAGGCAAAGGCGGTCAAGCCGGAGGTCGAGCAGCTGATCACGCTCGCCAAACGCGGCGATCTCCACGCCCGCCGCCAGGCGCTGGCGACGCTGCACAACGACAAGTTCATCGTCCACAAGCTGTTCGACGAGGTGGCGCCGCGCTACGCGACGCGTCCGGGCGGGTACACCCGCATCGTCAAGCTGGGCCCTCGGCGGAGCGACTCCACCGAGATGGTCTACCTCGAGCTGGTCTAGGTAGCCAGTCGATCGTCTAGTCCCCTGAACCCAGGGCCAGGGACGCGCGTAGAACAGCAAGTACGTCGGTCCCAAACGACTCGGAGGCGGCTTGCTCAGCGGTACGTGCGTCAACAAGGTGCTCCTTGCGCTGCTGTCTTTCTTGATCTGCGCCCTCGCCGTTCCCGCCGTGGCTCTCGGCGCCGACACCGTCTACTGGTCAAGTCGCGAAGGCACGATCGGCTTCGCCAACCTCGACGGCAGCGGTGGCGCCAACCTCAACATCTCCGGAGCTCCCGTCAGCGAAGCGGCGGGGGTCGCGATCGATTCGGCCACCGGCCGCATTTACTGGGCGAACAGGGGCGGCAGCATCGGCTTCGCCAACCTCGACGGCAGCGGCGGTGGGACGCTCGATACGCGTGGAGCGGCGCTCTCGTTCCCCGAAGGCCTTGCGATCGATCCGGTGGGCAGACGCCTCTACTGGTCTGACCGCGGGAACGACACGGTCTCCTTCGCCAGCCTCGACGGGGGTGGGGGCGGCACCCTGACGATCAGCGGAGCCCGTGTCGAAGACCCCGGCGGGCTCGTGGTAGATCCGGTGGCCCGCAGGCTCTACTGGGGCAACACTAAAGTCAATGCCCCCTCGATCTCCTTTGCCAACCTCGACGGCAGCGGCGGTGGCACGATCCCGATCGGTGGAGGCGCCGTCAGGAACCCCACCGGCATCGCCCTCGACAGCGCCGCCCAGAGGATCTACTGGACCAACTTCGATGGACCCATCTTCTCCGCAAACCTCAACGGTAGCGATGTCAGCGCCGTCGCCTCCCCTCTGAGCAGCGCGATCGGAATTGCCGTCGATTCAGAGCAGGGGCGGATCTTCTGGGGCGACTTCCGCGAAAATCAGATCGGTTTCGGCAGCCTCGACAACACCGGCCGCGACAGGATCAACACCGGCAGCGGGAGCGTTGAATTCCCATTCTTCGTCGCGCTGCTGAAGGCACCTAGAGCGGTTGAGCCGCCGACCGTCTTCCGCAGCGCCGCCCAAGCCTCGCTTCTCGCCTGCGGACTGGGAAGCTGGGCGCCGGACCTCCCCGGATCATTCCTCTTTCGAGCACCGCATACCCTTGCTTTCGAGTGGATACGGAATGGCAAAGTCGTCCAGGGGGCGAAGCAGAGCAGTTTGATGGCCGACGCCCGGGGCGGCGACTACCAGTGCAGGGTGACGGCTCAGAATCACGCCGGCTCGACGAGCCAGACGAGCTCGCCCCTGCACATCGCCGCGCTGGCCTTCGATCGTCGTCGCACGAAGGTCACCCTGACCCTCGCGTCCCGCCGCATCGGCGGCAGCGGGCCGATCCGGGTTCGCGCCGCGAACGCCAATGCCTTCCCGGTCAGGGGAAGCCTCTCCGGCAGCGCGGGTAGCTCGGCCGGCTCGAAGTCCAAGCCGGGCATTCGGTTCGGCAAGAGCCGCCTCGTGCTGCCCGCCCACGCCCGACGGATCGTCAAGCTGCGGCTTCCACATCCGCTGCGCGTGTCCCTCGCCCGCAAGGCAAAGCTCGAGATCGCGCTGGCCGCGAAGATCATCGACCCGGCTGGGAACCGCCGCACCATCAGGAAGCTGGTCCTGGTGAGGCTCAGGCGTAGCTGACCGACTCCAGATACAGGCCGTGGGGTGGAGCCGTGTCGCCTGCCTCAGAGCGGGGGGCACCTTCCAGGAGTTGGGCGAAGTTCTCGATGCTGCGGCGGCCTGAGGCGACCTCCAGCTGGGTGCCGACCAGGGCGCGGACCATGTTGCGCATGAAGGCGTCGGCGGTGATCAGGAAGGAGAGGACGTCGCCCTCCTGCTCCCAGGTGGCGGCGAGGACGTCGCGCTCGAAGCGGACGTGGTCGGTCTGGGTCGGGGTGAAGGCGGTGAAGTCGTGGGTGCCGGGGAGGGCGGCGGCGCAGGCGTCGAGCGCCCCGCGATCGATCCGGTGTGGCCACCAGAGGGCGCGGTCGCGCTCGAACGGGCTTGGAGAGCGGCGGGCCAGGACCCGGTAGCGGTAGGTCCGCGACCGCGCGTCTCGCCTGGCGTCGAATCCATCGGGCACCGGTGTGGCCGCGGTGACCGCGACATCGTCGGGGGCGACCGCGTTGAGGCTGCGGGCCAGGTCGGGCGGCAGCTCGGCCGCGGTCCCGAAGCTGGCCACCTGGCCGCGAGCGTGGACGCCGGTGTCGGTCCGCCCGGCGACGGTCAGGGCGACCGGCTCCCGCAGCACCGTCGCCAGCGCCGCCTCCAGCTCCCCCTGCACCGTGCGCAGCCCCGGTTGCCTCGCCCAGCCCCGGAACCCGGAGCCGTCGTATTCGATGTCCAGCCTCACCGTCTTCATCGAGCGGCAGTATCCCGGACACCCGTCCCTAGAATCGGACCCGTGCGCATCCTCCTCACCAACGACGACGGCATCTCCGCGCCCGGGCTCCAGGCTGCCCGGCGCGCCCTGCGTGAGCTGGACGACGTGGTCGTCGACGTGATCGCCCCCGACTCCAACCGCAGCGCCACCGCGCGCAGCATCACCACCCGCTCGCCGCTCAGCGTCGAGGAGGTCGAGTTCGGCGACGGGGACCGCGGCTACGCGACCGACGGCACCCCGGTGGACTGCGTCCGCTTCGCCGAGCTCGGCCTGGTTGGCGGCCGTCCGGACCTGATCGTCTCCGGGATCAACCACGGCGCCAACCTCGGCGACGACATCACCTACTCCGGGACCGTGGCGGCGGCCCTGGAGGGGATCGTCCTCGGGATCCCCGCCGTGGCCCTCTCCCAGCAGTCCTCCGGCGGCGGCATGGGCTACGTCAGCGGCCGCTTCGACTTC
Organism: uncultured Solirubrobacterales bacterium; assembly: GCA_963799835.1. Classification (GTDB taxonomy): domain Bacteria; phylum Actinomycetota; class Thermoleophilia; order Solirubrobacterales; family 70-9; genus VAYN01. Next base: position 608,549 of record CAWCYE010000002.1, on the reverse strand, counting down.
GCCGTCGCTGCTGCCTTCACGGCCCAACTGGTCGGGCGGCTGGGCGCCGAGACGATGCCGGAGGCGACGCTGATCAACGTCAACTGCCCCGCCGGGGAGCCGAACGGGGTCGAGGTGACGAAGCTAGGCAAACGCATCTACAACGACGAGCTGAAGCTGGTCGACGAGTCCGACGGAGGGCGCCGCCGCTACGAGATCTACGGCTGGCAGCCGGGCTACGAGGAGATCGAGGGGACCGACCTCAACGCGGTCGCCCAGGGCCGGATCTCGGTCACGCCGATCCACTTCGACCTCACCGACCACGGCGGCCTGGCAAGCCTTCGAGGCTGGGGCTTCGAGGAGATGCTGGCGGCCTGCAGCGCGACGGCGTGAGCGGCGCCCCCGACCAGCGGGCCGCGGAGCTTCGCCGCCAGCTGGAGCACCACAACAACCGCTACTACGTCCTCGACGACCCCGAGATCGGCGACGACGAATACGACGCCCTCCTCGACGAGCTGAGGGGCCTCGAGGCCGAGCATCCCGAGCTGCGCACCCCGGACTCGCCGACCCAGCGCGTGGGGGCGCCGCCCCTGGAGCGCTTCGAACCGGTCGAGCACCTCGAGGCGATGCTCTCGCTCGGCAACGCCCGCAACGAGGAGGAGCTGCGGGCCTGGGAGACGCGGCTGGCGAACTACCTGAAGCGGCTGGACATCACCGCCTCGCAGTTCAGCTACACGACCGAGCCGAAGATCGACGGCCTTGCGGTCAGCCTCACCTACGAGGACGGTGTCCTGGTGCGCGGCGCGACCCGGGGCGACGGCCGGGTCGGCGAGGACGTGACCCAGAACCTGCGCACGATCGGCTCCGTCCCCCTGCGGATCGAGGGCGCTCCGGAGCTGATCGAAGTGCGGGGCGAGGTCTACCTGCCGATCGCCGCGTTCAAAGCGCTGAACGAGCGCCGGGCCGAGGCCGGCGAGCCGACCTTCGCCAATCCCCGCAACTCGGCGGCCGGCTCGATCCGCCAGCTCGACCCGGCGCTTGCGGCCGAACGGCCGCTCTCGATCTGGTGCTACGGGATCGGCGCCGTGCGAGGGCTCGACCTGGCGACCCATATGGAGGAGGTCGAATGGCTCGGCGACCGCGGTTTCAAGGTCAATCCCGACACCGGCCATCACCAGGGGGTCGAGGGCGTGGTCAAGCGCTGCCACTGGTGGGAGGAGCGGCGCGAGGCCCTCGACTACGAGATTGACGGAGTCGTGGTCAAGGTCGACGAGCGGGCGTTGTGGCGGGAGCTGGGCGTCGTCGGCCGCGAGCCGCGCTGGGCGATCGCCTGGAAGTTCCCGCCGACGACGGCGACGACGAAGCTGCTCGACGTCGTCTGGAACGTCGGCCGCACCGGGCACCTGGTCCCGTTCGCGATGCTCGAGCCGGTCCATGTCGGCGGCGTCACCGTCAGCACCGCCACCCTCCACAACGAGGAGGACCTGGCGCGCAAGGACGTGCGGGTCGGCGACGAGGTGGTGGTGATGCGGGCCGGCGACGTCATACCCCAGGTCGTCGCGCCGCTGGTCCAGCGCCGCAAGAAGGGCGCGCGTAGACCGAAGCCGCCGAAGAGGTGCCCGGCCTGCGGCACCGAGACGGTGAAGCCGGACGACGCCGTCTTCACGATCTGTCCCAACCGCGCCGGCTGCCCCGGCCAGTCCTTCCAGCACGTCAAGCACTTCGTCAGCAAGGGCGCGATGGACATCGACGGCCTCGGGGAGAAGCAGGCGCTGCGCTTCCTCGAAGAAGGCCTGATCGCCGACGTCGCCGGCATCTACGAGCTGGACGAGGGGAAGCTGGCCGGGCTGGAGGGCTTCGGCGAGGTCTCGGCCCGCAACCTGGTGGCGGCGATCGAGGCATCGCGCCGGCGGCCCTTCAAACGCGTCCTCTACGCGCTGGGCCTGCCGGGGGTCGGCTTCGTCACGGCGGAGGCGCTGGCCGACCACTTCGGCTCGATCGACGCGCTGCACTCGGCCGATCCGGAGGCGATCGAGGAGGTCGAGGGCGTGGGCCCGATCATGGCCGTGCAGATCGCCGAGTCCCTGGCGGACGAGCCGACCTGGGCGCTGGTCGAGAAGCTGCGTGAGAAGGGCCTGAGGCTGGAGGCCGACGCCTCCGAAAGGCGCGCCGCCGGAGGCCCGCTGGAGGGGAAGACCCTGGTCCTCACCGGCACGCTGCCGGAGCTGACCCGCGAGCAAGCCGAGGCGATGGTCAAAGGTGCCGGGGGCAAGGTCGTTAACTCGGTCTCCAAGAAGACCGACTACGTGGTCGCCGGCGAGAGCCCGGGGTCGAAGCTGGCGAAAGCGGAATCGCTCGGCACCGATGTCCTCGACGAAGCGGGGCTGCTGGCCCTGCTGGAGGGCTAGCGGTCAGATTTCCTAGTAGGAGGCGACGGCAGCGGCGATCCGGTCCTGGTTCAGGTGGGCGAGGCTGAGGCTGCCGACGCTGCCCATCAGGATCGAGAAGACCATCACCCGCCCCCCAGGGTTGAAGCAGTAGCCGGAGAGGGCGCTGATGCCGGTCAGGGTCCCGGTCTTGGTCCGGCAGCGGCCGTAGGCAGCGGTGCCGTCCATGCGGTCGTCGACGGTCCCCTCCTGCCCAGCGATCGCGAGGTCCTCGACGAACTCTTCGCCGGCCGGGTCGTTTCGCATCGCCAGCAGCAGGTCGGCCACCTGCCTCGGGGAGGCGAGGTTGGTGCGGGTCAGGCCCGAGCCGTCGACGGCGTGCACCCCGGAGCCGTGGGAGCTGGCGAAGGCGCCGATCACCCTCGCCCCCGCGGCGGTGGTGCCGGCGCCGCCCAGCCGGGCCCCGATCAGCTTGATCATGGTCTCGGCGAAGAAGTTGTTGGAGTAGACGTTGAGGTGGTCGACGAGCCGGGTCAGGGTGGGGGAGCGGACCACGCCGATCCGTTTGGCGCTTGCCGGGGTCTTCCTCAGGGCGACCTGGGTGGGGACGGCGACCCCCGCTCCGCGAAGTGCCCGGGCCAGCTTTGAGGCCGCCAGCTTCGCCGGGTCCGAGGAGAAGCCGCTGGCGCTGGTCGAGCCGCTGAAGCCGGAGTTGAAAGCGAGGCCCGAGAGCGGGCCGATGTAGGGGCTGGTCGCGTAGCCGGAGTCGGCGACGCCGCGACGACGGTCGAAGATCGTCGCGTCGGCATAGAGCCGGCCGGTGATCGCCTCGATTCCGGCGGCGCGGACCTGTGCCTTGAGCGCGAAGAGGTTGGTGCCGAGGCCGGCGAGGTAGCTGTTGTAGAAGGCGGGGGTGCCGAGCGCCGGGTCCCCGCCCCCCTTGAGGTAGAGGCTGCCGTGGAAGGTGCCGGCGTCGTCGAGGCGCCCATCGCCGAGCAGCTCGGTGGGGATGCGCGTCTGCGGTCCCAGTCTGGAGAGCGCGGTCGCGGTGGTGAAGAGCTTCATGTTCGAGGCCAGCACCCTTGGGGTCCCCGGCGCGCTGCCGCAGACCACTTCGCCGCTTTCGGCCTCGACGACGATCAGCCCGCTCGCCGACCCGCCTCCCTGCTGCAGCCAACCCCGCATCCGATCGCAGGTCTGACTCGCGTGGGCCGCTCCCGCCAGCAGCAGACAGGCCGCCACCGATGCGACCGCGCACAGAATCGCAACGCGTCTCATTGCCCGTTCCAACACCTGAGCGGAGCAAGGTAGCGGCTCCTTCGGCCGCTTTCCCTGGGATACTTCATCTCTCTCCATGGGCAAAGTCGTCGATATCGAGTCCAAACCACGCCGCAAAGCGCGCGGCCGGAAAAAGCCTTCGAAAACGGCTCTGGTACTCGGCGGCGGCGGCTTTACCGGCGGCGTCTACGAGATCGGCGCCCTGCGTGCCCTCGACCTGCTGGCCGTCAACAGCACCGTCAACAACTTCGACGTCTACGTCGGGACCAGCGCCGGCTCCTTCGTCGCCGGGATGCTCGCCAACGGGGTCACCCCCGACGAGATGATGCAGGTGCTCAACACGCGCGAGCCGTCCGAGCTCGAAGATCTCGATCTCGGCAGGGTCCTCAAACCCAACTACCTCGGCTTCCTCTCCAAGGCGGCGGCGCTGCCGCTGCGGACGGCGGAGCTGGTGCGCTCGCTGGCGCGGATCGGCGAGCTCTCGGCGATCGACATCGGCGTCGGTCTCGCCGAGGCACTCCCGACCGGCCTCTACTCGGGCGCCGGCCTCGGCGACTACGTCGAGGGAGTACTTTCCGAGGGCAGCCGGGTCAACGACTTCCGCCTGCTCGACCGCGAGCTGTACCTGACCGCCACCGACCTCGACACCTGCGAGCGGATCGTCTTCGGCGAAGACGGCTGGGCGGACGTGCCGATCTCCAAGGCGATCGAGTGCTCGACCTGCCTGCCGATCGTCTACAAGCCGGTCGAGCTCAAAGGACGCCAGATGGTCGACGGCGGCATCCGCTCGACCACCAACGTCGACATCGCGGTCGAGAAGGGCGCCAAGTTCATCATCGTCGTCAACCCACTGGTTCCCTACGTCAATGACTTCGAGAAGACAATTCCAACCGTCTTCGGCAGGCGCGTCCGCCGGGTCTCCGACATGGGCCTGCCGGCGATCGCCAACCAGACCTTCCGCCTGATCGCCCACCAGCGCCTGCACCAGGCCGTCGAGCATTGGCAGGAACGCTACCCGGGCGTCGACATCATCCTGGTCGAGCCCGAGCCCACCGACGAGCTGATGTTCGGCACCCCGATCATGGACTACTCGCAGCGGCTGAAGATCGCCCGCCACGGCTTCGAATCGGTCACCGCCACGCTGGCCAAGGACTACGACCGCTTCCAGGAGATCTCCCAGCGCCACGGCCTCGAGATCTCCGAGCGCCGCGTGCGCCGGGTGGTCGAGCGGGCGGCCGAAGAGGAGCCCGAGCAGACCTCCGCCTGGCGGCGGGTCCTGGAGCAGACGACCTCGGTGTTGCTGCGTCAGTCTGGCGAGGCTTCCTGAATACCTGACATCAGCGGTAAGGGGTCTGGCAGGCCCTCCTCACTCGCAACTCGTCGTTGATGCGAGCTCCCGCTGTCGCCTCGATGCGCAGCTCTCCTCCCGCGCAAAACGTTCGGAGGGCCCACCAGACCCCTTTTGAGGGATGTCAGCCTTCCGGGAGCTTGGCGGAACTGGCGGAGCGGCCTCTTCCGTGCTACCTCAGAGCCCGACCACCTGGGACCGACAGGACCCATGCGCAGGTCGATATTCAACGCTCTTGATGGACCCAGAGAAGGCCCAGGCTTTCGCGTTCGGTTCTTCCACTTTCGAGAAGGCTTCTTCGAATTCGATTACCCACCGGAAACCCGGCCGTGCGCGCCCTTCGACTTGTTCCAGGCCGCCTTCCCCATCGGGGATCTGAAAATGCACGTATCCGTCGCACACCTCGATCCGGCCCGACCGCGTATACGCTTCGCTGGACGAAGCGCTTGCGAAAGTCGTGGAGGAGAGGACGGTCAGCGCTTCCCCTCGCAACGTCATCCTACGTGGACACACTTCCCGAGGATCACCACAGAAGATCTGCTTTCTCTTGCCCCTCGTTCTGCATGAAGATTTGCCCGAAACCTGGGAATAAAGGGCGCCGTAGCCTCCCGTGCGGGTATACAACTCAGTGGGCTGACGTCCGGCGACACAGCGCGCTTCGCCGGGAAAGAGGAGTCGCACGATGCCCATCGATCCGGTATTCACCTTAGTTTCTGGTGGGACCGTCATGCTGCGATGTGCGGGCAGTTCTTCGTCATTGACAAACACGGATCCCTGTTGGTGGCAAAGCCAGTCGCCCGTTCCCCCAGCTCCGCACCAACTCGCGCCAGGTCTGCTTCTGGCCTCGCTAGTGAAGTTCGGCAAGGCGACCCAAAGCGCGACGAAAACGACAAGAAACAGTGCAGTTTTTCCATGGGTCACCAAGGTGATCATCACCCTACTGGACGTTTGGCGAGCACGACGAATACGAAGTCTGCGAGAGCCACAAGCATAAATCCAGCTAGCACTCCGAGAAGTGCATAGGCGAGTTCGGGCTGACGATCAAGACGACTCCGCGTGTGATCTTCGCCTTCCCAATTGATCGCTCGCGCGTGTGCGGCGCTCATCGCCAGGCTGAATTCCCCCGACTCGCCTTGCGAGTGTGCCGCTACCTTCACGGGGTTGCCCTGGGAACCCTGAAGCCCAATCTCAAGGGGCTCCGCGCTTGCCAGCGTTTCGAGTTCGCCTTCGCGCGAGAGCTCGCCTTCACCCACCGTCATAACAGCACTTATGCCTTGGAGTTCGGCGTTGAAAGAAGACACTTCCGTGAGGCCCAACGCCGGCTGGACATCTTCGTCTGATCTGATTGGCAGAACGTAGTCCGCGCCACCGAACGCACATTGCACTGCCTTTTCGTGCTGGACGGAAATCACGAGAGTCGATCCGCCGCAAAAGAGGTCTACCTGCGTAGTCTGACTTTCGCTTTCCAGCGTCCACCCGGTCGGGACCCCCTGCTCGGTTAACGGCCCGGCCTCAGCCAGTTCAATCGTGCCGGGATCCGATAGCCAAACATCCGCTGACATCGCAGTGCCCGGAGGCAGCATGCTCAATTCGACTTCGCCTGACGTGCGCGGGGGCGCCGATTGCCCGCCGCACACGCCGCCAAACGCTTGAAGCAGAATGCGACACTCCGCGGGTGCAACAACGACATGGATCAGAACTGTTCCCGGACGACCCGACTTGAGCCGGTCCACGGAGAGACGGCCAACGGTCGAGTTGATTGGCGGTGGGGAGCCGGTTTCAGGAGCACTCGTGGGAGCGCCTGCCACAGATATGGGCGCCCCTTGGAGTGATTTGAGCGTGACCAGAGAAGCTCTGAACGAGGGCTCGTCATTCGCTGCCCACTGACGCAGAAGCACTGCGATCAAGCACAGCAAGGCAGCTATGCCGAGACGGAGTGCTGCGGCACGTAGCCGCTGTTGCCCGGAGTCGGAGAGGCGCGCGTAAACCGCGCCTCTCGGATCGCGGGGAGAACCGCCCCGCGCGGATCGAGGAGCGTAAAAGGGTGTTACGGCTCGATAGAGGGCTCGCAAAAATGCCATAACAACGAGCAGCCCCCCGAGTCGCCATGCCCTGCCCATGGTGGTTCTGTATACCACTCGGCTCATTTAGAGCCCTCCGATATGCAGTGTCCTTCGATCGGAACTAGGCTAGTGGGAAATGGCACCGACCATCCATAGGCCCGCCGCTTTTCCTAGCTACAGCCCAGATCTCACCTTCCGGGTAACGAACTTCAAGTCGATCGCGTCGGTCGAGTTGCCCGCCTCGCGGCTCGTGGTACTAGCCGGCTCGAATTCCTCAGGCAAGTCCTCGCTCCTGCAGGCAGCGCTCTTCATGACTCAGTCGCTAGCCGCGGAGGCGCCCGTGATCAATGGCGACCTCGTGATTCTTGGCGAGCCCAAGGACGTGATTCGCGACGGAACCAAGAACGTGTCCTTCGAGTTTTCCTTCGACTTCACTGGACCCGAGGATGAGGCGGTCAAGCGGATCGCATACCGGGTCACGCTCGCTGAGAGTAAGGGCGAGCTGCACCCCTCTCAGATCTCACTCTTCAGTGAGGGCGAACTTTCCTTCTGCGCGGAGGACAAAGGCTTCCCGGTAGATCTCACTAAGCGAATCTCGACGCGCGAGGCGGTGCTGCGCCTGAAGGACGCCGAGGAGCTGAAACTGCCCGACGAGAGTTTCCTGACTATGGTCGGGATGCTGCCGGCACGGCTCGTCTACCGCGCTTCCGAGGAGTACCTCCGCCGCTCCTTCGACGAGTTAATGAAAGCGCCGATGCCGGACTACATGCTGCAGGAATTGCTTTTCGATCTCTTGCGAAGCTCCCGCTCGACTGACGTTCCCGAGCCGTTGCGAGCGCGGATCTCCGATCTGCAGCACGGGCGGGTGGCATTCCGTGGAGATGCTGCGCAGCTGAGTCCATCCGAAGTCGATGCCCTCTTTAGCGTTTACGCTGAGAGCCTCGCTCCCAATGGTTGGGCGAGCGAGGGTATTACGCTGCCGCCGCTGGGGCGTGGCGGCGCTTTCCGCAGCTCGTTTGGGGCGCGACCGACGGAGGGTTCGCTTGTCTTCCCGTTGATCGGGCAGATGGATGGGGCGGCGGCGAAGATGCGGGGTTTCCGCGGTTCAGTCGTCTATTTGGGGCCTCTGCGCGATGACCCACGCGTCGCCTACCCACTTGGCCACACCCTCTCCAACCTCCCCGTAGGCGGCAAGGGCGAGTTCACCGCGGCCTTCCTCGACAAAAACCGGCTACGTCGAATCAGCTACCGCAACCCCGAGGGCAAAGCGACGAGTGGGACCCTGATTGCCGCGGCCTCGGAGTGGTGCCGCTACCTCGGTATCGCCGAGAAGGTGGCGGTCTCGGCGAAAGCAAAGCTTGGCCACGAACTCTCGCTCGAGCTCGACGGACACGACCGCGATCCAACCGCGATTGGGGTCGGTGCCAGCCAGCTGCTGCCGGTTGTGGTCACTGTATTGGGGGCAAAAAAAGGCCAGCTGATCCTGCTTGAGCAGCCCGAGCTCCACCTTCACCCAAAGGTTCAATCCCGCCTCGCTGACTTCTTCGCCTTCGCCCGCCCCGACGTGCAGATCTTGGTCGAGACCCACAGCGAGTACCTGATCACCCGATTGCGCCTTCGCGCTGCTGAGGACGAACTCGACCCCAGCGAGGTTGCTGTCCTCTTTGTCTCAAAGCGCGAGGGCGAGGTGGAGCCGGTCAGGGAGGGTGAGGAGCCGGAGGCCCCCGAGTTCTACAGTGAGTTCAAGCCCCTGAGCCTCGATGACTTCGGCAACTTCGACGCTTGGCCGACGGACTTCTTCGACTCGTTAGAGCATGATTCGGTCGAACTCGCGCGGGCGGTCACCGACCGGCTGCGCGAGGACCATGGGGATGACGACGAGAAGGAATGAGAGCGCCGTTCCTCCTCTGCGACCCCGGGTTGCTGCTGCCACCCGCCGGTGAGTCGGTCGAGCGCCACCAGGAATTCTGGCGCCGTCTACTCGACTGGTCGGCCGACCGACGTCTGCGTCTTGGCCTGCAGAGCCGCGAGGCGGTGCTCCACTACCTAAATGTCCACGGCTGGCCCGACTACAGCCCTCCCCACTGTCCGGCGAGCCTCAAGCGCGACGCGCTGCTGGCAGTGAACAGGATGCTCGCCGCGGTCGCTCACGACCCACCGAACGAAGCCGCCGAGGTCCCCGAGATGAACCCCAAATATGTCAAGGACGAGGACTGCGGGATGGCACTGGCGCTCGACCTCGTCGAGCAGTACGACGAGGCGCTGCTAGCGGCAGCGAGCAATGAGGAGCACTGGGAGCGCACCTCGCGCGCTGTGTCACTCGACCCACCTCCGCCCGAGGAGGTCGCGCTCGCCTTCAAGCCCGAAGTCGAAACCGAAGCCGAGCGGACGAAGCGGGCCGCCGACGCGCTTGGGGAGAAGCGGCTGACGATCATCGGCGGCAAGCGAAAGCCGGCGGTCGAGGACGGGCTGGTCGAGCGCTTCTCACTGGACTCGCGCCAGATCGTCTGGGTCGAGGCTGAGCACGGAACCCAGCCCGACCTCTACAAGCTGAGCGGCGTTCGCGCCGAGCGCGACGTGGTGATCTGCATCACCGGCAAAATCGGCCACGCTGGCCGTAACAAAGTTCGAGAGCTCGCCGCCGCTGGGGGAATCGAGCCATTGCTGATCGAGAGGGCCTCGGAGATCGTCGCTGCGATCCAGGTCCGCTACGGAGATTGATTTCACGGCGGATTCGTGGTGATCAGCCGGGCCTCGTCCTGCTTATGTCGCAGTGTTGCGATATCGAGCCGCTGGAGACGACGTGATCGATCGGCAGTTATTGTCTTTGTCGGCGAGCTGAAGAACCTGATCGTCAATCGTGCACGGCTGGGAGATCGCGATCACGGGGGCCGCCCCCAAATGACCCATCGCACCGACTAGGGGGACCCAGCATCCCGACGGGGAGAAGCTCCTTTCCAACCCCTACGACGTCCTTTCTTCAACGGTTCGACGACAACGTCCTCTAGACCGCTTCAGTCCGCACGGCCGAGTTGTGAGCGGGAGCCGGGACTGAAAAGCGAATCCCGGGCGGGAGCCGGCAACTGCCGATCTTTGTCTAGCTGGAGCCGTTCGATGGGAGGGTGGGTGGACCCCCTGAACGTTTTGCGCGGGAGGAGGGCAGCGCTTCATGGCAACAGCCGCGACCTCTCCTTCGACGAGTTGCGAGTGAAGGGGGTTCACCGACCCCTCCGCGCCGACCAGCCGTCTAGGCGTAGAGCTGGTCGATCTCCTGCTCGTGCTTCGCGGTGACGACCGCGCGCTTGACCTTGAGCGTCGGCGTCAGCTCGCCGGACTCCTGGGAGAGGTCGTGGGGGAGGATCGCGATCTTCTTCACCTGCTCGACCCGGGCGAATTTCTCGTTGATCTTCTCGACGTGGGCCTCGATCGCGGTGCGGATGTCGGCGTTCCGGGCCAGCTCGGCCGGGTCCTCGGACAGCCCGTTCTCCTTCGCGTAGCCGACGGCCTCTTCGGGATCCAGGGTGACCAGGGCGACCAGGTAGGGCCGGCGGTCGCCGACGACGACGCACTGGGAGACCAGGGGCTGCTGCTTGATCTCGGCCTCGAGGTTGGCCGGGGTGATGTTCTTGCCTCCGGCGGTGATGATGATGTCCTTTTTGCGGCCGGTGATCTTGATGAAGCCGTCGGGGTCGATCTCGCCGATGTCGCCGGTGTGGAGCCAGCCGTCGACGATCGTCTCCCGGGTCGCCTCCTCGTTCTTGTGGTAGCCCTGGAAGACGTTCGGGCCCTTGACGAGGATCTCGCCGTCGTCGGCGATCCGGACCTCGCAGCCTGGGAAGGGTTTGCCGATCGTGCCGACCTTGAAGTCGTCGGGCTGGGAGATCGTCGCCGCGGTCGAGGTCTCGGTCATGCCCCAGCCCTCGAGCACCAGCACGCCGGCGGCGTCGAAGAAGCGGAGGATGTCCGGGTTGATCGGGGCCGCGCCGGAGACGGCGAGGCGGATGTTGCCGCCGAAGAGGTTGCGGATTTTCGAGAGCACCTGCTTGTCCGCGAACGCGTATTTGCGCTTCAGCAGCGGCCCGGGCTGGCGGCCCTGGCGTTCCATCTCCCGCACCTTGGCGCCGACGTCGATCGCCCAGTCGAAGATCCTCTTTTTCAGGCCGCCCTCTTTTTCGATCGCGCTGGTCGCGGCGGTGTAGATCTTCTCGAAGATCCGCGGCACCGATGGGAAGTAGCTGGGTTTCAGTTCCGCCAGGTTGACCATGATCTTCAGCGGGTCCCGCTCCCAGTAGGCGATCGTCGTGCCGAGATCGAAGCTGCCGAGCTGGATCAGCAGTGCGAAGGAGTGGGCGAGCGGGAGGTAGAGATAGGTGACGTCCCCCTCTTCGATCACGCTGGTCTCGTTGACCATGTCGAGCATCGCCCGGTAGTTGCCGTGGCTGATCACGCAGCCCTTCGGCGGGCCGGTGGTCCCGGAGGTGTAGATGAAGGTGCAGATGTCGGCCGACTTGACCGCCGAGTAGAGGGCCTGCCAACGGGAGGCGTCCACGGCCTCGCCCTTCGCGCTCAGGTCCGCCATCGAGATCGCGTCCTCGGCGCTGCCCTCCATCAGGACGATCTGCTCCAGCTTGGGCAGCTGAGCCCGCACCTCGCGCACCTTCGCCAGCTGTTCGGTGTCCTCGACCACGACGATCCGGGAGTCGGAGTTCTCCAGCACGTAGCGGCACTCCTCCGGCGAGTTGGTCTGGTAGATCGGGACCACGGTGGCGCCGATCGAGAGTGCCGCGAAGTCGAAGTAGGTCCACTCAGGGCGCGTGTTGCCGAGGATCGAGACGCGATCGCCCTTCTGGATCCCCAGCTCGGCAAGTCCGAGGGCGAGGGGGCGGACGATCTCCACAACGTCGGTGAAGCTGCGGTTGACCCACTGCTCGCCGTCCTTGTAGCGGACCGCCGGGCTGTCCCCGTACATCTCCGCGGAGCGCGGCAGCAGATCGGCGAGCGTCTGGGATTTGGTTCCCCTCCCCTGCATCTGCGGCAGTTTAGTTCAGCGCCGCCCCCTAAAGCTAGGCGAGGTTGACGGATGGCCCCCGGAGCTGCGCAGCGACATCTCGAACAGGGTCCGGTCGATTCGGCCGTGGTAGATCGGGACGCCCATCTCGACGCACTTTCCGATCACCTCCTGCCGCTTCATGTGGAGCTGGTCGGCAAGCTCTGAGGGCGTCAGGTGATGGGCCATGAATGACCTCCGTGTCGTGGAAATTGGGCTACCCAATACTCGTTCCCGGTGACGGGCCATGTCAATCGCCGTAGCCGCACGTTGCGGCTTGTCGAGGTGGCCAGTCGGGATAATGAGGGCGATGAGCGAAGCGGCGGTGAAAGCGATGCCCAGGCGTGGGCGGGTCTGGGTGGCGGCGATCCTCGCCCTCGCCCTGGTCGCCCTCGGCTACACCGTGGTGGAGATCGCGACCCAGGAGCCGGGCCCCCAGGTCGTGCGGGTGGCGGGCATCTCCGACGGGCAGGAACTCCTCGGCGGCGTGCCGCAGGAAGGCGACCGCCTCGGCTCTGCCGACGCCCCGGTCTCGATCCAGGTCTTCAACGACCTTCAGTGCGCCGGCTGCCGCGACGACTTCCTCGGCACGATCCCGGCCCTGGCCGAGCGCTACGCGCGGCCAGGCGAGGCGAAGCTGCTCTACCGCCACTACTCCAACAGCGAACGCCCGCAGGAGCTTGGCTTCTTCGGCGCCGAGGCCGCGGCCGACCAGGGCTACGGCTGGCAGTACCTCTACCTCTTCTTCCGCAACCAGGACGAAGCCGAGCGTTTCGGCGTTGACCAGGACTATCTCGCTTCGATCGCCGCGGGGGTGGAGGAGCTGAACATCCCCGAATGGGAGGCCAACCTCGAAGACAACGGCGGCCCAGGGGGCTCGATCTCCAGGCGGCTGGAAGGCTACGAGCAGCTCGGCCGCGACCTCGGCATCCGCACCGGCCAGGCGACGATCGTCAACGGCCCGAACGGGACCCGGACCCTCCAGGAGGGACCGACCCTGGCCGAGATCGAAGCGGCGATCGCGGCGGTCGAATAACGCCGCCAGGGCCCGTGCCCGGGCCCCGGCGGCCTCCTTCCGCTGCGGTCAGGCTTCCCAGACGACGGGATCGTCGTAGTAGGGGGTGAGGTCTTCCCCCTCGGAGGGCCCGTCGTCCCACTGGACCTTCTCGATCGTGCCGCCACCCGGGACCAGGTAGGTGAGGCACGCTTCGAAGCTGGCACCGTTGGTGAACGGCCGCGGCATGTCCGCGTTGTCGCAGCGCTCGAACTCGCCGATGAAGGCGACGCTGGACTGTTCCTGGCCGCGGTCGTCGATCGCGTCGAGGGCGATGTACGGTTCTTCGTCGGGGGGAGGTTCCGTGCCGCTCGCCGCCTCGATGCGGAACTTCACGTAGTAGGGGGTCGAACCCTTCGCGTCCTCCGGGAGTTCGACGTTCTCGAGGTCGTCGACCGAGCCTTTTTCGATCGCCTCCACCCAGACTTTGAGGTCGATCCCTTTCTCGGGCCCGGTGGCGTCGTCTTCACTGAACGGCACCCAGGCCAGCGTCGCCGCTTCGCCGGGTTTGAGCTGCGTTCCCGGAGGCGTCAGCGAACCGCTCTCGCCGCCGTCCGGCGTTTCTTCCGCGGTCGTCTTGTCGGTCGTGGGCGTGGACGAGGTTGCCGACGAGCTGTCGTCGGAGCTGCTCCCCCCGCAGGCCGTGAGGCCGAGTACGAGGACGAGAGACGCCGCTGCAATCAGCGCGGCAGTCCAGCGTGACTTCATGTGCTTCTCCTAGCCGCCCGGCCGCGGTTGGCCGAGGCACGTTGCTTATAAAGCCGGCGGACAGCCGGGAGGGGGCCGGGACGCTAGCAGAGGGGTCAGGCCTGGGCGCGCCGGGCTGCGTGGTCGCGCGCGTCGGCCTTTTGCTCGAGCGTCATCGCGCCGGGATGGCCATCGCCCGGCCACGGGCTGAGGATCAGCAGCAGGCGGACGTCAGATCGCGCGGTAAGCGTGCGTCGCTCTCCGGGGTCGAACTCGAAGAGGTGGCCGGCGCCCGCCGAGAGGGTCTCGCCACCGGGCGTGGTGACGTCCATCTCGCCGTCGATGACGACGACCCTGGCCCGCTCGTGCACCTCGTGCTCCTGCAGCTCCTCTCCCGCCGGGAGAAAGAGAACGATCGTCCGTGCATCGTCAGCCGAGGCAAGGATCTGCGGCTGGTGCGGCTCCGCCTCGACGGTCTTCAGGTCCCAATTCTGCATTTCCGATCCTCCCTTGGCCTGGCGCCCATGTCCACGTCCGTCTTGTTGTACCAGGCTCAGCCAAGGGAGGTGGGGTTGAGTGGTCGCTATACTGTCCACATGACCAAACAAGTGACTGCTACTGACGCAAAGGCGACGATCCTTCGTCTCTTGGATGACGCGGCCGCCGGCGAGGAGATCGAGATCACTCGGCACGGCCGTCCGGTCGCCCGTCTCGTACCCGCATCCGGCGCGCGCTCTCTCAAGGGCTCGTTCGAGGGCGTGGCGATGACCGCGGTTGAGGAGGAGGACCTGTTCTCCACCGGCGAGCCCTGGAACGCCTCGTAGGCGTGAGCGCGATCCTGCTCGACACCCACGTGGTCCACTGGTGGTCTGCGGAGCCGAAGCGGGTGAGCGCCCCGGCCCGAAAAGCTCTCGCGGAGGCAGACGATCTTGCCGTGGCGGCAATCTCCTGGTACGAGCTGGCATGGCTGGCCAGGCACGATCGGATCGTCGTCAACGTTCCGATCCGATCCTGGTTGCAGGGCCTTGCCGCGCAGGTGCGGACGATCGGCGTCACCCCGGCGATCGCCGACACCGCCGTCGCCCTGCCGTCCTCGTTCCCTCGAGATCCCGCCGATCGGCTGATCTACGCAACTGCCGTCGAGCACGGCCTTGAGCTCGTCACCAAAGACCGAGCGATCCGGGATCACGATCACCCGCGATCGGTGACGGTTTGGTAGCCGGGAGCTGGTGAGCGGAAATATCGGGGCGCCCGGATTTGAACCGGGGACCTCACCGACCCGAACGGTGCGCGCTACCAGGCTGCGCCACGCCCCGAGAGCGGGGATTATCCCAGAGCGGGGCCGGGAAGCGGGGCCGGGCCTCCGGCCGCTACTTTTCGTCTGACCTCGGTTCTCCTAGGGAAACATGACCCGCAAGCTGCTTCCACTTCTGATCCTGGCGCTCTTGGCGTTGGCGCCGGCGACGGCGCAGGCGGGCCTTCCTCCCGGCTTCGTCGGGATCTCTCCGCAGAGCTCGTCCAACGGCGAGGACTTCGAGCTGATGCGGAGGGCCGGGATCCAGAGCGTGCGCCTACAGCTCAACTGGGCGGGGATCCAGAGCGAGAGCCCGCTCCTGGTCGAACCCGACTGGCGCGGCTTCGATCACGAGGTCGAACTCGCGGCCGAAGCGGGGCTTCGGGTGATGCCGTTCGTCTTTGGCTCGCCCGACTGGGTTGCGCCGACGCCGATCGACCTGCCGGTGCGCAGCTCCTGGCAGCGCTGGGCTTGGGCCTCCTTCCTCCGCGCCGCGGTGAGTCGCTACGGCCCCCAGGGCACCTTCTGGGAAGAGCACCCCGACCTCCGGTTCCTGCCGATCCGGCGCTGGGAGATCTGGAACGAGGAGAACATCGTCACCTTTGCCAGCCGGCCCGATCCGGCGAGGTTCGCGACCCTGATCCGGTCCGCGGGGCGCATCCTGCACGGAATCGACCCAGGCGCCAAGGTGATCCTCGGCGGCCTCTTCGGGCGGCCACTGCAGGTTCCGCCGAATGTCCATTCGGGCGATTTCCTCAATCGCCTCTATCGAGTCGGCAACATCAAGCCCTACTTCGACGGTGTCGCCCTGCACCCCTATGTCGCCGATGCCCGGGCGATGGAAGCGCAGATGATCAACCTGCGGCGGATCATGGGAGTCCACCGCGACCTGCGCACTCCGATCTACGTGACCGAGCTGGGCTGGGGCTCCCGCGGCGGCCCGACGCGCTGGGAGCGCGGCCTCTACGGGCAGGCCGAACAGCTCTCCCGCGCCTTCGAGATGCTGTCCGCCAACCGTCTGCGCTGGCGGGTCGGCGGCGCCTGGTGGTTCACCTGGACCGACGAAGGCGGCACCTGCTCGTTCTGCGGTTCCGCCGGTCTCCTGACCTCGGCCCGCGAGGCGAAGCCCTCCTGGTACCGGTTCAACGAATGGACCGGCGGCAATCCCGACGCGGCCGAGCGGTCGCTGATCGGGAGCGGTGGCTAGGGGCTAGGCTCCTCTGGAACCTCTCACACGACCCGAAGGAGATCTTCGATGGCATTCTCGGTACCCGACCTGCCGTACGCCTACGACGCGCTCGAGCCTCACATCGACGAGGAAACGATGCGCATCCACCACGACAAGCACCACCAGGCCTACGTCGACAAAGCCAACGGCGCCCTCGAGGGGACCGACTGGGCCGATCGCGACGTCGAGGACGTGCTTGGCAACCTCTCCAGCCTCCCCGGCGAAAAGCAGGCCCCGGTTCGCAACAACGCCGGCGGTCACTACAACCACTCACTGTTCTGGCAGATGATGAGCCCGGATGGCGGCGGCGAGCCCGAGGGTGAGCTGGGCTCCGCGATCGCCGACACCTTCGGCTCCTTCGACGCCTTCAAGGAAGAGTTCAAAAACGCCGGGATCGCCCGCTTCGGCTCCGGCTGGGCGTGGCTGGTCAAGGACTCCTCAGGCCTGGCCGTGGTCTCGACCCCGAACCAGGACTCGCCGATCTCCGACGGCAGCGTGCCGCTGCTGGGCTGCGACGTCTGGGAGCACGCTTACTACCTGAAGTACCAGAACAAGCGCCCCGACTACCTCGACGCCTTCTGGAACGTCGTCAACTGGAGCTACGTCGCGGAGAGGTTCGCCGAGTAGCTGCGGTCCGAGGCGGCGGGTATCTGGTCGATGGCGTGCTCGGCGAGTGCGGCGATCGTCAGGCTGGGGTTGACGCCGACGTTCGCCGGCACCGCCGCGCCGTCGCAGACCAGCAGGTTCTCGTAGCCGAAGACCTTCTGGCCGGCGTTGACGACGCCGTCCTCGGGGCCGTGGCCGATCACCGCACCGCCGAGGATGTGGGCGGTCGTCGGGACGTTCATCAGCGCCTCGTTGACCGAGCTCTGGGCGATGCCGCCGGTACGCTCGGCCAGCCATTCCGCCGCTTCGTTGGCGACTGGGATGAAGGTCGGGGTGGGGCGGTCGGGGTCCTGCTCGGTGCTCAGCCGCACGTCGCCGGAGCGCTTCAGCTTCGGCCGCAGCGCGATCGCGTTGTCGAGCGTCTGCATCACCAGGACGATGATCGTGCGCCGTGACCAGCCCTTCGGCCACATCACCTGGGCGAAGCGGAGCGGGTGGCGGACGATCTGCGCCAGCAGCTTCAGCGGCCGCGTCACCCGGGTGCCGTCGCCGACCAGCAGCGTGTAGAGGGTGTTCATCGAGTCGCCGGCGCTGCCGTAGGTGACCGTCTCGACGTGGGTGTGCGGGTCGGGGTAGATGCTGGAGGTGATCGCCACCCGCCTGGTCAGGTCCTCGGGGTAGTCCTCCGGCACGGTGACCGCGAGGATCACCTCGCTGTTGGTCCGCACCAGCTCGCCGAGGCGGGAGGAGATCCGCGGCAGCGCGCCGCCGAGGCGGCAGCGCTGGAGCAGCTTGTTGGTGCCGAGCGGGCCGGCGGCGACGACGACGCCGCGGGCGGTGAGGGTGCGGCGGCCGCGACCGGGAAGCAGGCCGGAGCGCTCGCTCGTGACCGCGTAGCCATCGCTGCCGTCGGCCGCGCCGAGCGGGCGGATCTCGGTCACGGTGCGTTCGGGGGTCACCTCGGCGCCGCGCCGTTCGGCCAGCCAGAGGTAGTTCTTCACCAGCGTGTTCTTGGCCCCGTGGGGGCAGCCGACCATGCAGCGCCCGCACTGCATGCACCCGGTCCGGTCCGGTCCCTCGCCGCCGAAGTAGGGGTCGGGGACGGTCTTCCCGGGCTCGCCGAGGAAGACTCCGACGGGGGTCTTGCGGTAGGTGTCGCCGACCCCGAGCTGCTCGCCGAACTCACGCAGCAGCTGGTCGGCGGGGTCGTCGTTGTCGTGGACGACGACGCCGAGCATCCTCTGGGCCTCGGCGTAGTGGGGCGCGAGCGTCGCCTCCCAGTCCTCGAGGTCGGCCCACTGCGGGTCCTCGAAGAACTCCGACGGAGGCACGTACAGCGTGTTGGCGTAGCCGAGGCTGCCGCCGCCGACCCCGCAGCCGCTGACCACGGCGACGTCCTTGAAGGGGGTCATCCGGAAGATCCCGCGGAGGCCGATTCGAGGTGCCCAGAAGTAGCGGCGCAGGTCCCAGGTCGACTTCGGGAAGTCGCCGTCGCCGAACCGGCGCCCACACTCCAGGACGCCCACGCTGTAGCCCTTTTCAGCCAGGCGCAGGGCCGAGACCGACCCGCCGAACCCGGAGCCTACGACCAGCCAGTCGTAATCGAACTCCGTCGGCATGCCCTGGTCGGCTCTTCAGGCCTCGCCGGGCTCGAGCGGGCGGAAGTCGCTGGTCCGGGCGCCGCAGACGGGACAAAACCAGTCCTTTGGTATGTCCTCGAAGCGGGTCCCGGGCGGGATGCCGCCGTCAGGATCCCCGATCGCCGGGTCGTAGATGAACCCGCAGCTGTCGCAGATCCACAGGGTTGCTTCCATGGTCGCGCTCATGCTTGGGATTCTAGAGCGTTATTTGTCGCCGAAGCTGACCGAGACCGGCTCGCGATCGGCGTCCTCGATCTCGAAGAACTCGCGCTCGGTGAAGTTGCCCTGGTTGGCGACGATCGAGCCCGGGAACTGCTGGATGTCGGTGTTGTAGGACTGCACGTTGGAGTTGTAGATCCGCCGCGAGGCCTGGATCTCGTCCTCCAGCTCGGAGAGGTTGCGGCTCAGCTGCTGGAAGTTCTCGGTTGCCCGCAGGGTCGGGTAGTTCTCGGCGACGGCGCGCAGTTCGGCCAGGGCGCCGCCCAGTTTCGACTCCGCTTTGGCGGTTTCGTTGACGCTGTCGGCCTGCATCGCCTCGGCGCGAGCTTTGGTCGTCTTCTCGAACACCTGACTCTCGTGCTCGGCGTAGCCCTTGACCGTCTCGACCAGGTTCGGCACGAGGTCGTGGCGCCGCTTCAGCTGCACGTCGATCCCGCTCCAGGACTCGTCGACCTGGTTGCGGGCGGCGATGATCGAGTTGCGCTTCGCGATGAAGTAGAGGACCGCGATGACGACTATTGCGACGACGACGACGATGGCGATGATCATTGGGGCTCCTGTGGTCGAACCGCGGTTGAACCAATCCTAACGCCGTTGCGCGGCGCCCTCCGGTTGGGCAGGTGGCCTTCGCTTAGGATCGCCCGATGGGCGCGAAGCAGGAAGCGCAGGAATGGACCGAGGCGGTGCGCCGCTACGGCGAGCGCAACGGCCTCACCTACGAGGAGGTCGGTGGGATCAATCCCAAAGACGCGCCCGTGGCCCTCTGCGTGGGCGGGGTCAACCGCCTGACCGGTCAGCTCGCCGAGGGGTTCTGGGGATCCTCGTGCGACGCTGACGAAAAGGAGGTCGGCGGCCTATTCGCCAAGGCGGTGCTGCCGACGGCGGTGCTCGCCAAGGCGCACATGCCGGACCTGGCCAAGGTCGTCCCCGCCTTCAACGTCGAGTCGATCGAGGGCCACGAGGCGGTGACCCAGCGTTTCTCGCGAAGGGTCGAGTTCGAGTCGATCGACTTCAACCGGCGGTTCTCGGCCACGGTCCCCAAGGAGTTCGACCCTGTCGCCCTGCGGGAGCTGTTCGGCCCCGGCTTCCTCGCCTGGGTGACGACGATGACCGGGGAGGTCGACTTCGGGATCAACGACCGCCAGCTCTGGTTCCTCTGGCGGCTGCGCGAGCGCAGCGAAGCCGAGCTGAAAAGCGCCCTGCAGAACGCGGGCGAGCTGTTCAAGCGACTGCAGGGCGAGATGGAGGAGAGCGGCATCAACACCTACCGGCCCGGCCCCTGGCACGCCGGGCTCGAGCCCTTTCCGGAGAGCTGAGACGCCTTTTCGGCTTCCTCAGGCCGGGTAGTCCGGGTCGCCCGGCAGGACCACGCGGTGATCGTCGCGGTCGCCGATCACCTTCGGCAGTATCGCCTCCACCGCGCGGCCGCGGTGGCCGGCCATCGCCTCCTCGGCGGTGTTGTAGGCGACCAGGGAGTGGAGCTGGCTGAGGGTCGGGAAGGCGAGCGTCAGCTCGCCCGCCGCCTGGGCCTCGAGCGCGGCGCCAGGCTGGAACCAGCCGGCCTCCGTGGTCTCGACCCCGTCGGGAGACGGAGGTGTGTGCGGTGGGGCGAGGGCGAGGAAGAACCAGGCATCGAAGCGGGTCGCGATCACCTCCGGGGTGATCCAGCGGGAGAACAGCACCAGCTCCTCGCCGGCCGGCAGCTCGATCCCCGCCTCCTCGCCCAGCTCGCGCATCGCGCAGGCCCGGTATCCCTCCTCGCCCTCACCGTCGGCCGGGTTGACCGAACCGCCGGGAAAGACCCAGACGCCGGGCATGAACTTGGCCTCCTCGCTGCGCTTCAGCAACAGCAGCTCGAGAGCGCGTTCGGAGTGTTTTCCGCCGCGCCGCAGCAGCACGACGGAGGCGGCGGGACGAGGCGTGGAGGGCGGTCCGAAGTTCGGCTGCTCCCCAGATCCACGCCGCCTCTCGCCCATCTGTCCACCCTAAGGGGTGTCTGAGCTCACGGGGGATATGGACCCCGTTTGCTCAGACACGCCCCAGGGGCTTCAGCCGAGGGCGCGTTCGCGGCTGCGGCGGACCCAGGCGCGCTGGGCCAGCCAGGCGAGCAGGGCGACGAGGGCGATCGGGCCGAGCACCGCGAGTGAGACGAGGGAGACGGCGGCGGCGATGGCGAGGATGTGGCCGGCGTCGTGCAGGGCGTCGCCGATGCCCCAGGCCCCGCCTTCGCTCGCAGGGGAAGAAGCCGTGCCGGTTTCGATCCGCAGCGAGACGCGTGAGAAGTTGGCGCGGCGGTCCAGCTTGGCCAGTCGCCCCCGCAGGAAAACGGTGTGCCGGCGCTCGGTGCGCAGCTCGGTTTCGACGGCTTCGCGCTCGGATTCGGTTTCCGCCGCGGCCAGCTGCGCGAGCAGCCCGTCGATTCGCGCACGCGAGTCCTGGAGTCGCTCCTCGAGGGCGACGGTAGGCGCCGTGATGTCGGCCGTCGCCTCGTGGCGCGAGCGGACCTCGTCGATCGCGGAGAAGTCGGCCAGCGCGTCGCCCAGCTTGGCACTCGGGATCAGCAGCTCGAACGCGGCGCTGGCCGTGCCCGCCGGACCTTCGACGGTGGAGGAGCGCAGGACGATGCCGTTGGCGGCGTGGACGGCGTCGAAGACCCTGCCGGCGTCCTCGGCGACGTCGGCGGGCTCCGCGCCGAGCACGATCTCGGCCGAGCGTGCGATGTCGCGCTGGGGGGAGAAGGGGGCAATGGAACCCAACGTCGACCCGGCAGCCGCCTGCTCCCGCTCGATATTGCGGAGGTCGAAGTACCCCTTCGCATCCCTCTCCACCAGCCCGGCGTCGGCTTGCGCCTTCGCGGGCCGGTTTCGCATCTCGACTGGGTCGTGGTCCGAGATCCTGCCCGCAGGGTCCGACTCCGTACCGACCACGACCACGGTGGCGAGCGCGACCGAGGCGAGTGCCGTGGCGCCGGCGGAGAGGACCATGCGCCGAGGCGAGTGGGCGCGCAGGCGCTCCCCGAGGCCGGCCAGCGCCGAGCCGTCGAGCCAAGAGCGCCGCGGGAAGCCGGCGGCCGCCTTCTCGTCAAGCTCGGCGGCGAAGGCAGGCCGCGGCGCGGGCCGCAGGGCTCGCAGCTCGGCGGCCAGGTCGGCGTCGTCTCTAAACGGATTCATCGCATTCCTCTCTCAGCTTGGCGACGGCTCGGTGCAGCCTGGTGCCGGCGTTCGACTCCGAGATGCCGAGCACGTCGGCGATCTCGGCGTTGGTCAGGCCGGCGAAGAACTTGAGTGCGATCAGCTCGCGCTCCCGCGAGCCGAGGCGCGCCAGCGCGGCGGCTATCGCAAGCCGGCGCTCGCTCGCCTCCGCGTCCTCCTCGAACTCAGGGGACGAAAGGTCGGCCGGCTCCGCGGCGAGCTCGGCCTGGCGGCCGCGACGGCGAAGCTCGTCGAGGGCGGCGTTGCGGGCGATCCCGAACAGCCAGGCACGTGGCTCGCCACGGCCGGGATCGAAGCGGGAGCGCTTGCGGTAGGCGCGCTCGAAGGCGGTCGCCGTCACTTCCTCGGCGGCCCCTCGGTCGCGGAGGAGACTGGCCACGTAGGCGTACACGTCGTCGCGGCTCGCCCGGTAGAGGCGATCGAAGGCGAGGTCCGCCTCCCTGGGTGCCTCCTCGGCGCTCGCGACCAGAGTCTGACTCGTCACGCCACTACTACGGCCAGCCCCCGGATCCATCACAGATGAGTATCGGTCAGGCGGCCTGGCGGAGCTGTGCTGGGGGCTCCGCCGGCGCGGAGCGGCCCGAAATCAGCGCCGCCTCGATCGAGACCGAGGTGATCTCCAGCAGCTGCCGCAGGTCCTCCTCGGAGATCGATAGCGGGGGGACGAGGACGATGGTGTCGCCGAGCGGGCGCACGATCGCGCCGCGCTTGCGCGCCTCCAGCGTGACCCGGTGCCCCATCCGCCGGGACGGATCGTGCTCGCCGAGATCGATCCCGACCATGAAGCCCCGGCCCCGCACCTCGGCCACCTCCGGCATCGCCTCGATCTCGGCCAGCAGTTCTGCGAGCAGCCGGATCTTCGGCTGCAGCCGCAGGATCGTCCGCTCGGACTCGAAGACGTCGAGGTTGGCGAGCGCGGCCGCGCAGGCGAGCGGGTTGCCGGTGTAGGTGTGGCCGTGGAAGAAGGTCCGCTGCTCCTCGGGCGCGCCGAGGAAGCCCTCGTAGATTCGCTCGGTGGTCAGCGTCGCCGCCAGCGGCAGGTAGCCGCCGGTGAGGCCCTTGGCGAGGCACATCAGGTCCGGCGCGACCTCCTCCTGGTCGCAGGCGAACATCGTCCCGGTACGGCCGAAGCCGGTGGCGACCTCGTCGCAGATCAGCAGGATGCCGTGGTGGTCGCAGAGTTCGCGGACCGCCCGCAGGTATCCGGGCGGGTGCACGAGGATCCCGGCTGCGCCCTGCACCAGCGGCTCGACGATCACCGCCGCGACCTCCTCGCCGTGGACCGAGAGGATCCGCGCCAGGCTCGCCGCGTCGCCCGGCTCGGCCGCGTGGGTGTCGAAGAGGAGGGGACCGTAGGCGGCGTGGAAGAGGTCGATGCCGCCGACCGAGACCGAGCCGATCGTGTCGCCGTGGTAGGCGTCGCGGAGGCGGACGAAGGAGGTGCGCCGGGCATCGGCCCCACCGCGCTGCCGCTGGTACTGGAAGGCGATCTTCAGGGCGATCTCGGCGGCGGTGGAGCCGGAGTCCGAGTAGAAGACCCGGGAGAGCCCGGTTGGGGCGATCTCCACCAGCCGGCCGGCCAGCTTCGCCGCCCCGGGGTGCCCGAGGCCCAGCATCGTCGAGTGGGCGATCCGGTCGAGCTGGTCGTGCACCGCCCGGTCGATCGTCGGGTGGCAATGGCCGTGGACGTTGCACCAGAGCGAGGAGACGCCGTCGATGTAGCGGCGGCCGTCGCTGTCGATCACGTGGGAGCCTTCGCCCCGTTCGACCATCAGCGGCTCTTCCTCCGCCCAGCCCTGCTGCTGGGTGAAGGGGTGCCATACGTGCTCTCGATCGAGACGCGCGAAGTCGACCGACATCGGAACGACCCTAGCCGCGGGGTCGGCCGGAATGGAACCCCTTTGCAACACGGGACTGCGTAAATAGCGGCTCCGCGATGGGGTGTCTGAGCAACGGGGGTGCCAGGGACCTGTTTGCTCAGACAGGTCGGTCTGAGTGACATGCATCACACGAGCAACTATTGCGGTCGAGAAATGGTTGCGTGTATGCAAGTATTTGTGGCATGCAAGCTTCAGACGTGAAGGCGATCGCCGCGAAGGCGGCTTCCGGGGTCGGGCCCGAGGAGCAGGAGACGGCCGCGAGGCTGACGGCGCTGTTCCGCCATCTCTTCCTCTACGACCGCGGCAACCAGCTGCGGGTGATCGAGGAGTCCGGGCTCTCGATGACCCAGACCAAGGCGCTGCTGGAGCTCGGTGGCCGGGGAGGCGAGGTGGGGACCTGGCAGGTCGGCGACCTGGCCGAGGTCTTCGGCGTCTCGGTGCCCTCGATGAGCCGGGCGGTCGACGCCCTTGTCAAATCCGGGCTGGCGACGCGGGTCGAGGACCCCGACGACCGGCGCGCGCGCCAGGTGAAGATCACCGCCAAGGGCAAGGACCTCGTCGACACCCTGCTCACCCTGCGCCAGACCGGGATCGAGGCCTTCGCGGCGACCCTGAGTCCCGCCCAGCGGCGCAAGCTCGACGCCGCCGTGGACGCGCTGATGGACCGCGAGGACATCGCGGCCACCTATGAGCACCTGAGGGGCGATCGCGCTTGACCCGCTACCGCCACCTGATCACCGACGACAACCGCCGCTGGTGGACGCTCGGGGCGATGTGCTTCGCGCTGTTCATGATCATGCTCGACAACACGGTGGTGAACGTGGCCCTGCCGTCGATCCAGCGCGATCTCGGGGCGACGATCTCCGGCCTGGAGTGGACGATCAACGGCTACACGCTCTCCTTCGCGGTGCTGCTGGCGACCGGAGGGCGCCTCGGCGACATCTTCGGGCGCCGCCGCATGTTCCTGATCGGCGTCGTCGTCTTCGCCGCCTCCTCCGCCACCGCCGGGCTGGCGCCCGACCAGACCGCGCTGGTCCTCAGCCGCGTCGTCCAGGGCGTCGGCGCGGCGCTGATGATGCCGGGAACGCTCTCGATCATCACCGACGCTTTTCCCCCCGAGGAGCGTGGCAAGGCGATGGGGACGTGGGCGGGGGTCTCGGCGCTGGCGCTGGCGGTCGGGCCGGTGCTGGGCGGCTTCCTGACCGAGCACGTCAGCTGGCGGGCGATCTTCTACATCAACGTCCCGGTCGCGATCGGGGCGGTCGTGGCGACCCTTTTCGCGGTGCGCGAGTCCCGCGACACCTCGGTCGGCCGCGACGTCGACTATCCCGGCGTCGCCATCCTCACCGGTGGCCTCACCGCCCTCGTCCTGGCGCTGGTGGAGGGCAACAGCTGGGGCTGGGGATCGCCGCAGGTCGTCGCCCTGCTGGCCGGCGCCGCGGTGGCGCTGCCGGCGTTCGTCGCGGTCGAGAACCGGGTGAAGGCGCCGATGGTCCAGTTCGACCTGCTCTCGGACCGCAACTTCCTCGGCGCCGTCGTGGTCGCGCTGGTGATCAGCTTCGCGATGCTCGGCGTCTTCTTCTTCCTCGCCCTCTACATGCAGGGCATCCTCGGCTACACGCCGCTGGAGGCCGGCGTCCGCTTCCTGCCGTCGACCCTGATGATCGTCGCCGTGGCGCCGGTCGCCGGCCGGCTCTCCGACCGCTTCGGCCCGCGCTGGCTGATCGTCGGCGGGCTGCTCCTCGTCGCCGCCTCCCTGCTCGCCTTCAGCCGGATCGCCGTCGACTCGGGCTACCTCGACCTGCTTCCCGGCTTCATGCTGCTCGGCATCGGTATCGCGATGACGATGTCGCCGATGACCAGCGCCGCGATGAACGCGGTGCCGGTGCAGAAGGCCGGGATCGCGTCCGGCGTCCTCTCGATGTTCCGAATGGTCGGCGGAACCCTCGGAATCGCGATCACCGGCGCGATCTTCCAGGCGCTGGTCAGCTCCCGCCTCGACTCGCTGCTCAGCGGTTCCGGGGTGAGCACGGCGCAGCGTGAGGCAGCCTCCGATCAGCTCGGTGGCGGCTCGGTCGGCAACGTTCCGGGCCTCGATCCGGCGCAGGCCAAGCAGGTCACCGCGGCCGGCAGCGAAGCCTTCGTCTACGCGCTCAGCCACGCGATGACCGTGTCCGGGCTGGTCGCGCTTGCCGGTGCGGCGATCGCCGCGATGGCGATCCGCGCCAAGCGGGAGAAGACGACGATCGAGGCGGCCGATGCTGGTCCTGTTGCCCCCATCGGAGGGTAAGGCGGCGCCTGGCGAAGGCGCGCCGCTCGACCTCGGGTCGCTGGCCTTTGCCGATCTGCTCGGCGATCGCCGCAAGGCGGTCCTCGACGCGCTCGAAAGGTTGGCCGGCCTGCCGCGCGAGAGAGCGGTGGAGATGCTCGCCGTGAGCAATGGCCAGGCTGGGGAGGTCGACGTCGATGCGGGGTTGCGGGAGGCACCGGCGGCGCCGGCCGCGGAGGTCTACGCTGGCGTCCTCTACGACCGCCTCGGGCTGCAGGACCTGCCTGCGGCTGCCCGCCGCCGGGTGCTGATCGCGAGCGCTCTCTGGGGCGTGGTGCGGCCGCAGGACCGCATCCCCTACTACCGCTTCTCCGCCAAGGCGAGGCTGGAGGGGATCGGGGCGCCGGCTTCGTGGTGGCGCCCGGCGCTTGCCGAGGCGATGCCGGATGAGCCCGGTGACCTGGTCGTCGACATGCGCTCGGCCGCCTACGCCGCCGCCTGGAAACCGAAGCGGGCGACCCTGCTGGCGGTGCGGGCGTTCAGCGAGAGCGGCGGCAAGCGCAAGCCCGTCTCCCACATGGCGAAGGCGGTGCGAGGCGACGTCGCCAGGGCGCTGCTCCTAGCCGAGAAACCGCCCGCCGAGCCCGAGTCGGCCGCCGCGATCGCCGAGTCCGCCGGCTTCAGCGTCGAGCTGACCCCCGGCAACCTCGACGTGATCGTCTGAACCGAGGCCGATGGGCCGAAAACCCACCTATGTCGTGGGAAATCGGCCCGTCGGTGGTGGGAGCGCCGGCCAGCTGGAGGGATCGTTGAGGTCCAGGTGGGGGAGGGTGTGGACGTCGAGGGCGGCGAGGGCGGCGATCGTCTCCCGGTTGGACCGCTCGACCCCGGTCGGCTCGGCCGGCCAGGGGGTGAGGACGACGGAGGAGACATCGAGGCCGGCCGCGCGGGCCGACTCGATCGTCAGCAGGGTGTGGTTGATCGTGCCGAGGCCGGGCGAGGCCGCGATCGCCAGGGGGTAGCCGAGGTTGACGGCCAGGTCGCGAACCAGGTAGCCGGTTCCCAGCGGCACCAGCAGGCCGCCGACGCCCTCGCAGACGAGGAAGTCGGCAGCGGCCGCCGCCACGCGGGCGGCGTCGAGAAGCCGCTGGCGATCGATCTCCTCGCCCGCCAGGGACGCGGCCAGGTGGGGCGACGCCGGAGGCCCGTAGCGGTAGGGCGCGATCTCCCCGTCGCTTTGGTCCGAGCCGGCGGCGCGCCGCAGCAGCTCGTGGTCGGGCTCGACCTCCTCCTCGAGGCCGGTGACGCAGGGCTTGAAGACGGCCACTCTCCGGCCCGAGGCCGCCGCGGTGCGGGCGATCGTCGCGGCCACCACGGTCTTGCCGACCTCGGTGCCGGTGCCGGTGACGAAGACCCCGCGGGCGCCCGGGCTGGCCTGCTCCGCCACCCGCGCCCCTCAGGCGGCGAGGGGTTGGAGCGTCGCCAGGCCGACCTCGCGGGCGGCGGCGCCTACCTCGCGGGCGGCCCGCTCCAGCTCCTCGGCGGAATGCGTCGCCATCACCGTGAAGCGCAGGCGCGAGGTGCCCTCCGGCACCGTCGGCGGCCGGATGCCCTGGACGAAGACGCCACGCTCCAGCGCCCGCTCGCACAGCTCCATCGTCGGCTCGGCATCGCCGACTTCGACCGGCACGATCTGGGTCGCGGAGCGCGTCGGGGCAAGGCCCTCGGCGGCGAGTGCCGAGCGCAGGGCCTCGGCCCCTGCCCGCAGCCGTTCGACCCTCTCGGGCTCGGCTTCGAGCAGCCCGAGCGCCATCCCTGCGGCGCCGAGGGCCGGCGGTGGCGGCGCGGTGGAGAAGATGAAGGGGCGGGCGTCGTTGACGAGCAGCTCGACGGTCTCCGCATCGGCGCAGACGTAGGCGCCGTAGGAGCCGAGCGCCTTCCCGAGAGTGCCGACCACGACGTCGACCTCGCCGCTGAGCCCGGCGGCGGAGACCGACCCCCGGCCGCCCCGCCCGATCGCGCCGGTCGCGTGCGCCTCGTCGACCATCAGCCGGCAGCGATGACGGCGCGCCAGCTCCAGCAGCGCGCCGAGAGGAGCCACGTCCCCGTCCATCGAGAAGACGCCGTCGGTGACGATCAGCGAGGCTCGCTCTCCTGCCTCGCGCAACCCCCAGGCGAGGTGCTCGAGGTCGGCGTGGCGGTAGACGAAGGTCTCCGCCCGCGAGAGGCGGCAGCCGTCGACGATGCTGGCGTGGTTCAGCTCGTCGGAGAAGACGACCTCGCCGCGGCCCGCCAGCGCCGCGATCGTCCCGGTGTTGGCGAGGTAGCCGCTGCCGAACAGGAGCGCGGCGTCGTAGCCCTTGAACCCGGCCAGCCGCGCCTCCAGCTCGCGGTGGGGCTCCATGCTCCCCGAGATCAGCCGCGAGGCGCCGGCCCCCGCTCCCCAGCGCATCGCCGCCTCCGCGGCGGCCTCGCGCACCCGGGGGTGATCGGCGAGCCCGAGGTAGTTGTTGGAGCAGAGCAGCAGGACCGGGCGTCCGCGCAGTGTCACCGTCGGCCCCTGCGGGCCCTCGATCAAGCGAAGTCGGCGGTGCAGGCCCCGCCCGCGGAGCTCCTCCAGCCGCTCCGCGACGTCGGTCACGCCGCCCGCGGGTAGGGAGGAGGCTTCTTCGCCTTCTTGACCACTCGCAGCTGGGTCGAGGGGTCCCAGAAGTTGGCCTCCCCCTGGTGGTCGATCAGTTGCTCCATCGGCGTCTCAGGCGCCTCGCCCTCCAGCCAGCCGGAGCGGTTGTCCGGCCGCGGGTTGGCGCCGTTGTCGGGCTGGCGGGCGACGTTCAGCCCCAGCTCCTCGAACATCGCCCGGTCGTCCTCCGGCTCGGCGCCGAGGGTGGTGAGGAAGTTGCCCATCATCACCCCGTTGAGGCCGGCCTTGACCGCGAGCGGCTGCAGGTCGCCGAGGTTCTCGACCCGGCCGCCGCAGAGTCGGAAGAGGGCGCCGGGGATGATCAGCCGGAAGATCGCGACCCACTTCACGACCTCCCAGGCGTCCATCAGCTCGCGGTCGCCGAACTTGGTCCCCTCGCGCGGGTTGAGCAGGTTGATCGGCACCGAGGTGGGGTTGATCTCCGAGAGCTCGAAGGCCATCTCGACCCGCTGCTCCGGGCTCTCGCCGAGGTTGAGGATGCCGCCCACGCAGGTCTCCAGGCCCGCCTCCTTGACCGCCTGGATCGTCCTCAGGCGACCCTCGTAGCGAACGGTGGAGGAGACCTCCGGGTAGTAGGAGCGCGAGGACTCGACGTTGTGGTGGACGCGCTGGATCCCCGCCTCGCGCAGGGACTGCGCCCGCTCGCTCGACATATGCCCGATCGAGGCGCAGCGCTTCAGGTTCGTCTGCTCGGCGACCAGGCGGGCCCCCTCGAGGATCTTCTGGAAGTCCCGTTTGGAGAGGCCCTGGCCCTGCGTGACCATGCAGAAGCGGTGGGCGCCGGCTGCCTCGGCTGCCTTGGCGTGCTCGAGGATCTGCTCGGGCTCCATCATCGCGTGCATCGGCGTGTCCGCCTCGGCGTAGCGGGACTGGGCGCAGAAGCCACAGTCCTCGGCGCAACCGCCCGACTTGGCGTTGACCAGCGAGCACATGTCGGTCGAGTCGCCGAAGTTCTCTCGGCGGACCGCCCAGGCGCGCTCGACCAGGTCACCGATCTCCTGATGGTCGGCAAGACGGCCGTATGCGAGCGCTTCGTCGAGGGTGATCAGCGGGGGCATTCCGAAGTCCCTTTCCGGGGGGTGATTGGCCCGCAAGGCTAGGTGCCGCGCCGGACGCAGGGGCGTGTCTGAGCAAACGGGGTGTATGGACCCCGTTTGCTCAGACACGCCCCCCGCTAGGGTCGGCTCGTGAGCAGAGCCGGAGCACGGAGGCGGCGCCTGGCGGTGGGCGTCCTGGCGGGGGTGGCCACGGGCGCATTCGCGTTTGGAGCGACCCTCGGAGACGGGGGCGCGAAGCGGATCGAGGCCGCCGCCACCCTGCCGGCGCCGCAGCTGGCCGGGGAGCGGATCGTCGTCGGGCTCACCGGCACCGGCATCTCGCCGCGACTGCGGACCGCGATCCGCGAGGGCCGCGCCGCAGGCGTCGTCCTCTTCTCGGCCAACTTCCCCACTCGCGCCGCGGGCCGCCAGCTGATCTCGCGCCTGCAGGCGATCCCGCGACCGCCCGCCCTGCGCGATCCGTTGCTGGTCATGACCGACCAGGAGGGAGGCCTGGTGAAGCGGGTCGGCGGCGCTCCGACGGCGTCCGCACGGGAGATGGGCGAGCGCGGCCCGGCCTTCAGTCGCGAACAGGGCCGCCGGACCGCGGCCAACCTGCGCGGCGTCGGCGTCAACGTCGACCTCGCGCCGGTGCTCGACGTCGCCCGCCCGGACGGGACGATCGCCGCCACCGAACGCGGCTTCGGCTCGACCGCGGCGCGGGTAGCGGCCACCGCCGTCCCCTTCGCGACGGCCTTGCAGCGGGGCGGGGTTGCGGCGAGCGCCAAGCACTTCCCCGGCTTCGGTGCGGCGCGCGAAAACACCGACTTCGCCGTGCAGAGGATCGGCCTCTCCAAGGAGCAGCTTCGCGCGGTCGACGAGGCTCCCTACCGCGACTTCATCGCCGCCGGCGGCGACCTGGTGATGCTGAGCACGGCGATCTACCCAGCGTTCTCGCCGGACCCGGCGGCGTTTGCGCGCCCGATCGCCACCGGCGAGCTGCGGCGCCGCCTCGGCTTCGAGGGCGTCTCGATCACCGACGCCCTGGAGACGGTTGCGGTCGCCGATTTCGGCGGGCCGGCGAAGGCCGGGCTCGCCGCCGCCCGCGCCGGGACGGACCTGCTGCTCTTCACCAGCCTGGCCCCGGCCGAGCGGGCCTGGCGGGCGCTGGTGAAGAAGCTCGGCGCCGGCGCGCTCGACCGTGACGAGTTCGAGGCGTCGGCGCAGCGGGTGCTCGACCTGCGCGCCCAGATGGCGCGCTAGCGGGTCTGACCCGCGCTCTCGCGGACGACGCTGTGGTCGAAGACGCGGACGCCGTCGCGGCCGCCGTCCTTCGCGGCGTACATCGCCGTGTCGGCCTCCGAAGCGATCGACTCAGGGCTCAGCGAAGGGTCCTCGCCGAAGATCGCGATGCCGATGCTGGCGGTGATCGGCTCGCCATCGAGCCGGGTGTTCTCCCGGACCGTCGCCGTGATCGCCTCCGCGACCAGGCGCGCTTCCTCGGCGCCGGTGTTGGCGAGGACGATCGCGAACTCGTCGCCCCCGATGCGCGCCAGCACGTCGGTCTCGCGAACGCGGCGGCGCAGCAGCTCGGCGATCTCTTCGAGCAGGCGGTCTCCCGCCTGGTGGCCGCCGGTGTCGTTGACCCGCTTGAAGTGGTCGAGGTCGATCATCAGCATCGCGCCGCTGGTTCCCTGGCGGCGGGAACGGGCCACCTCCTGGCGCAGGCCCTGGTCGAAGCTGCGGCGGTTGCTGAGCCCGGTGAGCGGGTCTTGGCCGGCCTCCCGCT
Source organism: uncultured Solirubrobacterales bacterium (assembly GCA_963799835.1). Taxonomy (GTDB): domain Bacteria; phylum Actinomycetota; class Thermoleophilia; order Solirubrobacterales; family 70-9; genus VAYN01. The sequence continues at coordinate 576,828 of CAWCYE010000002.1, read as the reverse complement.
CCAGCTCGACGATCCGCTCGTTGCGGCTCCAGACCAGGATCAGCGCCGAGAGAAGGGCCGCCAGGGAGATGCCCACCCCGCCGATCAGCAGCGGCAGGCCGACCGAGGGCCGGTTCGGGTCGCGGACGATCAGCACCCAGGTGCGGTCGGCGATGTGGACGCGGGCCCGGGCTGGGTCCTCGAGCAAGCCCCCGTCACCGGCCACCGATCCACTTACGCGAAGCTGCACGTCGTTGGCGGCCGGCAATCCCGCGGCGGCCGCGGCGGCAAGGTCCCGGAGGCGGAAGGTCCCCGCCGCGAAGCCGATCAAGGCCGCGCGACGCTGGGCGACCGTCGCGGTCGCGGCGCCGTCGCGGAAGATCGGACGGTAGACGACGATCCCGAGCTGGCCGGTCAGCAGCGGGATCGGATGCGTCGCCACTGGGCCGGCGCGATCTCTCGCTCGGCGCAGGTATTGCACCCGCTCCGGGTCGGAGCCGAGGTCGTACCCGATCGGAGCGGGCGGGCCGTTCTCCGCGAGGGTGAAGGCGATCGGGAAGTACTCGCGGTGGCCCTCGGCCCGCTGCAGCCCTTCGCCGACCTCTTCGAGGATCGGCCCTCGGTCGCGTTCGAATGCGCGGCGGTCAGACGCGGGGACTCGGTCGATGAACGACGTGCTGTGCAGCGCGCCTTTGCCGAGAAGCGGCCTGGCGACGATCCGAAACTCGTGTTCGCTGAAACGGCCCCGCGCCCGGAAGAACGCCGTCGCGCTTGCCAGCTGCCCGATCGCCAGCTCGGCGACCGCCTCGGTCTGGTGCGCCGAGCGCATCGCCTGCTCCCGCTGGGCCTGGTGGAAGCGATCGGATTCGTTGCCGCGGACCAGCAGCGCGGCGGTGACCGAGCCAAGGGCGATCAGCGCAAGCGCCGAGATACCGATCCAGAAGCGAAGCCGCATTCAGGAATTGTCGAGCACGGTGGACCGATGTTCGGGTCCAGGCTCGTAGGCGGCCCGAGCTTTGCTGAAACTCAGCCCGGAACGGCCGCGAGCGACTCCCATAGATAGAGCGACGCGAGGCTGCGGTGCGGCCGCCACGGCTCGCCGATCTCCAGCACCCGTTCCGGCGTCGGCATCTCCTCCAGGCCGTACTCGATCTGAACCGCCTTGCGGATGCCGAGGTCGCCCCCGGAGAGGACGTCGGGCCGCTCGAGGTGGAAGATCAGGAACATCTCCGCGGTCCACTGGCCGAGCCCGCGCACGGCGACGATCTCCTTGATCGCCTCCTCGTCGGAGAGCTCGCCGAGGCGATCCAGCTCGAGCTCGCCGCTGAGCACGTGGGAGGCGAGATCGCGGATGTATTCGACCTTGCGGCCGGAGAGCCCGGCGCCCCGCAGGTCGGCCTCCTTCGCCGCCAGCAGCTGCTCCGGCGAGGGGGTGGTGCCGTCGAAGATGTCGACCACCCGCCCGTAGATCGTCCGCGCCGCTTTGGTCGAGAGCTGTTGGCCGACGATCGCCCTCAGCAGCGCCCCGTAGGCATCGTTTGGCCGCTCCTCGCTGCGTCGTTCGAGCCGCGTCGCGATGTCGATCTTCCCGACCCGCTCGATCAGCGCCGCCATCGTCGGGTCGGTGGCCGCCAGCGCGGTGCGCGCCTTCTTGCTCACCGGCCCGTCCACCTTGGCCGGCGCTTCTCGGCGAAGGCGCTGATCCCCTCGCGGAAGTCCTCGGAGGCAAAGCAGGACTCGCGCAGGGCTATCAGCCCCGCCTCCTGCTGCTCGGTCAGCACGGGGGAGGAGTTGAGCAGGTCGATCGCGTGCTTGTTGCCGCGCATCGAGATCGGCGCGTTGGCCGCGATCGCGGCGGCCAGCTCGACCGATTCGGATTCCAGGCGCCCGTCGCCGACCACCTCGTTGACCAGCCCGATCCGTTCGGCCCGGCCGGCGTCGACGTTTCGCGCGGTGAGGAACAGCTCCTTGGTCCGCGCGAGGCCGATCGTGTCGAGGAACTTGCGCAGTCCGGTGTGGCCGTAGATCAGCCCGAGTTTCGCCGGCGGCATCCCGAGCTGCGCGCCGGCGGCGCAGATCCGCAGGTCGCAGGTGATCGCCAGCTCCAGGCCGCCGCCGAGGCAGTGGCCGTTGATCGCCGCCACCGTCGGCCACGGGTGGTGGGAGATCGCCTCCATCGCGCCGTGGAACGGATGGGCGACGAGGGCCTCGGCGTCGCGCTCGAAGGTCTCCTCGGCGATCCCGGCGATGTCGTAACCGGCGGAGAAGACCGGCGGCTCGCCGGTGATCAGGACGCAGCGGGTCTCGATCCCATGGTCGAGGCCCGGCAGCGCCTCCGCGATCGCGTCGAGGATCTCGTGGTCGAGGGCGTTGCGGCGCTCGGGGTTGCAGATCCGCAATCGCGCGACGGCCTCGGCGGGCCGATCGAGGAGGAGCTTGCCGCCGGCGAGCCGCTCGTCCACGTCGCGCCTACTCCAGCACTACGAGGACGTCGCCTTCGGAGACCGACTGGCCCTCCTCGCACCGAATCTCCTTCACGGTGCCGTCGTCTTCGGCCTCGACCGGGATCTCCATCTTCATCGACTCGAGGATGACGACGGTGTCGCCGTCGGAGACCTCGTCGCCGACCGCGACCTCGATTTTCCACACGTTGCCGGTGATGTGCGCCTCGATGTCTGCCATGGACCGAGACAATATCCGCACCATGGGACCGGAAGAGACCGCGGGAGACCAGCGGCTCGCGGCGATCGTCGCGGCGCGCAACGAGGCCGATCGCATCGGCCAGACGATCGCGGCCCTGCGGGAGAGCTTCCCGGCCGCCGCGATCTGGGTCGCCGACGACGCCTCCACCGACGGCACCGCCGAGGCGGCGATGGTCGCCGGGGCCGAGGTGGTCAGTCGCGGCCGCTCGCACGGCAAGGGGGGGAACGTGTCCGCCGCGGCGGAGGCGGCGCTCGGCGCCGAGCCGGCACCGCGGCTCATCCTCCTCTGCGACGGTGACCTGGGTGCCTCCGCGGCCCGGCTGGGACCGCTGGTCGAGGCGGTGCGGAACAGCGAATGCGACCTCGCCGTCGCCTCCTTCTCGCGCCGGGTCGGCGGCGGCTTCGGGGTCGCGCTCGGCTTCGCCCGCTGGGCGATCCGGCGGCTCTGCGGGGCGGAGACCGCGGCGCCGATCTCCGGCCAGCGGGCGCTGCGGGCCGAGGTGCTGCGCTCCTGCCTGCCGCTCGCTCCCGGCTTCGGCATGGAGATCGGGATGACCGTCGACGCGGTCCGCGGCGGTTACAGCCTGCGCGAGTACGAGCTGGACCTCGAGCACCGGGCCAGCGGCCGCACCCTCGCCGGCTTCCGGCACCGCGGCGTCCAGATGCGCGATTTCGCGCGCGCCTACGCCTCCCGCCGTCGGCGGGACGGGACCCGAGCTGAGCAGCCTGACTAGCTTCGCTTCGCGTACTCGCCGACGTCGCCGAAGTCGACCATCACGCATGGCTCGTCCCCGGGCACCTCGGCATGGTGGCCGGGAGGGATGGAAACGACGTCGCCCGGGCCGATTTCGATGTCGCCACCGTCATCCATGTGGACGGTCATGCTGCCGGACAGCACGTAGCCGAGATGCGGCACTTGGCAGGAGTCGGTGCCGGCGATCGGGCGGACGTTCTCAGACCAGCTCCAGCCGGGCTCGAACGTGCCGAGGCCTATCGTGTGGCCGGCTATCTCCACCACCTTCGCCTGTCCCTTGCCTTCGAACGGACGGACTTCGTCGGGTGAGTCGAAGTTCTTCGCTTCCGCAGTTGCCATTTCGGGGCTCCTGACGTCGAGGTTCGATCCCCTACCCACGTTCGACCGTACACCCTCGTTCGCTCCATGGCCAGGGGGACCGTGTGTAGCCTGCGCACCCTGACGTGATCCTCTCGATCGACCAGGGCACGACCGGCACCACCTGCCTCGTCTTCGACCCGGAGGGAGGGATCGTCGGCCGGGCCTACTCGGAGTTCGAGCAGCACTTCCCCCAGCCGGGCTGGGTCGAGCACGACGCCGGCGAGATCTGGGAGGTGACGCGACGGGTCGCCGCCGAATCTCTGGCCGATGCCGGCATCGACGGCGGCACGCTGGAGGGGATCGGGATCACCAACCAGCGTGAGACCGTGGTCGCCTGGGACCCGCAGAGTGGCGAGCCGCTGCACCGGGCGCTGGTCTGGCAGGACCGGCGGACGGCGGCGCGCTGCGAGGAGCTGCGGGCGGCGGGGCACGAGGGGCTGGTCAGGGAGAGGACCGGGCTGACCATCGACCCCTACTTCTCCGCGACCAAGATCGAGTGGATGCTCCGCAACGCCGAGGGGGTCGAGGGGGCGGTCTTTGGCACCGTCGACTCCTGGCTTCTCTTCAAGCTGACCGGCCGCCACGCCACCGACTACACCAACGCCTCGCGGACGATGCTCTTCGACATCCGCCGCCTCGCCTGGGACGAGGAGCTGTGCGGGCTGCTTGGGATCGACCCCGACCGGCTCCCGGAGCCGCTGCCCTCCGCCCACGTCTTCGGCACCACCTCGGAGTTCGGCGGCGAGGTGCCGGTGGCGGGCGTCGCCGGTGACCAGCAGGCGGCGCTCTTCGGCCAGGCCTGCCACCGGCCGGGGATGGCAAAGAACACCTACGGCACGGGCAGCTTCGTCCTCCTCAACACCGGGCCCGAGCCACCGGCGCCGCCGCCGGGCCTGCTCGCCACGGTCGCCTGGGGGCTGGGGGAGGAGGTCGTCTACGCCCTGGAGGCATCGATCTTCGTCACCGGGGCGGCGGTGCAGTGGCTGCGCGACGGGCTCGGGATCGTCGAGACGGCGTCGGAGACCGAGGAGCTGGCGGCCTCGCTGGAGTCCAACGACGGCGTCTACTTCGTCCCGGCCCTGACCGGCCTGGGCTCGCCGCAGTGGGACCCCTACGCGCGGGGCACGATCGTCGGCCTCACCCGCGGCAGCGGCCGGGCGCATCTGGCGCGCGCCGCGCTGGAGGGCATCGCGTACGAGACCGTCGACGCCGTGCGCGCCCAGGAGGAGGCTTCGGGGGAGCGGCTGGAGGTGCTGAAGGCGGACGGCGGCGCGGTTGCCAACCGCTGGCTGATGCAGTTCCAGGCCGACGTCCTCGGCGCCCCCGTCGTCGTCCCCGAGGTCCCGGAGACGACCGCCCTCGGCGCCGCCTACCTGGCGGGGATCGCAACCGGCACCTGGACCCGTGCGCAGGTGGGGGAGATGTGGCGCGAGGCGGCCCGCTACGAGCCCCGGATGGGCTCGGCGCAGCGCGATTCGCTGCTGCGCGACTGGCACCGGGCGGTTGCCCGCTCGCGCGACTGGGCGACGCCGGAGTAACCGGCTCGCGGGGCGAGGGTAGGCACCATCGGCGGACCCACCCCCCGCCAACTTCGTCATGGCGGACATGAAGCCACAGGTCTACAAGGACCCGCGCCCCGCGGAGTACTTCACGCAGTTCCACACCGCGGCGCGGAAGGGCGTCGGCTGGACCTACGCGTTCGCCCGCCTGGTCCTCACCCTGCCGACGATCCTGCTCTACCGCGTACGCGGCGTCGGCGTGAAGAACGTCCCGCGCAAGGGTCCCCTGGTGCTGGCGCCCAACCACTTCAGCCAGATGGACCACTTCTTCGTCGGCGTCTACCTGCGGCGGAAGATCCGCTTCATGGCGAAATCCCAGATGTTCGGCCCGCCGGTCCTCACCTATATCTACAAGCACGGCGGCGTCTTCCCGATCCGCCGCGGCCACCACGACGAGGAGGCGTTCAAGACCGCTTACGAGATCCTCCGCCAGGAGGGAATGCTGCTGGTCTACGCCGAGGGCGGCCGCTCCCGCTCGGGGGAGATGGGGACGCCGAAACCGGGGATCGGCCGGATCGCGCTGGAGTCCGGGGTGCCGATCGTCCCCGTCGCTATCCACGGCTCGGCGCGCGTGCGTGGCTGGAAGCGGCTGCGCTTTCCCCAGGTCACGGTCGAGTTCGGCGAGCCGGTCGCCTTCGGGGTCGAGGAGTCGCCGAGCCGGGAGCGCCAGCTCGAAGTGGCGACCCAGGTCTTCGACCGGGTGCGGGAGATGTACGAGGGGCTGGCTACTCGTACCGAGCGCCGAGCTGCGAGTAAAAGTCCGGATCGTGCCCGGGCGTGATCACCGCGTCGGGGAACTGGGTGTGGAAGAGGCGCAGCTCCTGCAGCGAGCGGCGGAAGTTGTGGGCGTCGAACGGTCGTGGGGGCATCGGCGCTGAGCCGTCGAGCTGTCCGCGGGTGTAGGTCGTGTCGCCGCCGATCACGAAGTCGCGCTGGGAGAGGCGGACGATCACGGACATGTGGCCGGCACTGTGGCCGGCGGTGGAGGCGAGGTGGACCGAGCCGTCGCCGAAGAGGTCGAAGGTGCGGCCGAAGCTGGCGTAGGAATCGATCCCGCCACGTTCGAAGTCGACCGTGCGATAGTCGAAGGCGTAGTCGAAGTGCGGCCGGCGGTAACCGTTCGCCAATGGTTTCGAACCGTGTGCAGCGGCCTTCCACTCGGTCTCGCTGACGATGAAGGTCGACTTCGGGAACTCCGAGATCGCCGAGGTGTGGTCGATGTGGAGGTGGGTCATCACCACGATCGGCACCTCGCCGGAGTCGAGGCCGCGATCGCGCAGCTGAGAGGGGACGTCTTCGCCGGGCTCCAGGGTCGGCTTGCCGAAGCGGGTGCCGAGGCGGCCGAAGTTCTCGCCGCCGTCGGTCGCGATCGAGGGGTGCAGGCCGGTGTCGACCAGGATCGCCCCGGCGCTCGGGTGGCGGATCAGGAAGGCCGGCACGGGCACCACGTTCGGCGGGGCACCGAGGAAGAGGGCACGCGCCAGCTTCATCGTGACGAAGCGGCCGCCGGGGCTCTCCATCATCGCCAGCGGGAAATCGACGTGGCCGGCGATCAGCGGTTCGACGACCGCGGTGGCGCCGGGGGTCCCCCCCGCAAGCGGCTCGTGCAGGGGCTGCGGTTCCACGTGAACGGTCATCGCCAGGCCACATTACGTCGCTCAGGTCGCCTATAGGCTTGCCGACAGATGGCTGAAAGCTCACATTCGCAGGTGTTCAGGGACGGTCTGCTGGACGGTCAGGTGTGTGTGGTGTCCGGCGCCGGCAGCGGCCTCGGGCGCGAGACGGCGCTCGAGCTGGCGCGGCTCGGCGCGACCGTCGTCGCCTGCGGGCGCCGCGAGGAGCCGCTGGCCGAGACGGCCGAGCTGGCCGCGGGATTGCCGGGCCGCTTCGACTACGAGCCGCTCGACATCCGGGAGGAGGACGCCGTCGAGAGCTTCTTCGACGGCCTGCTGGAGCGCCACGGCCGCCTCGACGTGCTCGTCAACAACGCCGGCGGCCAGTTCCTCAGCCCAGCCGAGGCGATCACGCCGAAAGGCTTTCGCACGGTGATCGAGCTGAACGTGGAGGGAACCTGGTTGATGACCCACGCGGCCGCGACCAAGGCCTTCATCCCCCAGGGCGGCGGCAAGGTCCTCAGCGTCACCCTCTCACCCCACAACGGGATGCCGGGGATGGTGCACTCAGGTGCGGCCCGGGCCGCGGTCGAGAACATGATGCGCACGCTCTCGGTCGAGTGGGCGCGATTTGGGATCAAGACCTGCGCTCTCGCTGCCGGCCAGTTCGCGACCGAGACGCTGCTGACCAAGTACCCCAGCGTGGTCGTGGAGAACCTCGAGCGCTCGATCCCGATCGGCCGGGCGGGGCGGCCGGAGGAGATGGCGTGGCTGGTCGCCTACCTGGTCTCGCCGGCCGGCGACTTCGTCTCCGGGACGACGATCACGATCGACGGGGCCCGCGACAACTGGGCCGGCCCCTGGCCACCCCAGGCGATCGCCGACGAGAGCGGCACGCCCGTCGCCGAGGAGCGGCGGGAGAAGTAGCTACGCCGTGCGCGGCTCGAGCACGACCAGCGGGATCTGGCGGTCGGTGCGGGCCTTGTAGTCCTCGTAGCCGTGGTAGGCCTTCACCGCCAGGGCCCAGAGCCGGTCGTACTCCTCGGGGGTGGCGACGCGGGCGTGGACGGCACGGTGCTCCGAGCCGACCTGAACGGTGGTGTCGGGATTGGCCATCAGGTTGTGGTACCAGCCCGGGTTCTTCGGGAAGCCGCCTTTGGAGGCGACGATGACGACGTCGGCGCCGTCCTCGACATAGAGCAGGGGGGAGGTTCGCTTGGTGCCGCTCTTGGCGCCGACGTGGTCGAGCAGCAGCATCTTCCCCGGCACTCCCGGAATCGTGTGGCCGAGGCGTCCACCCGTTCGCTGGTAGAGGAACGTGTGGACGCCCATGAAGCGGCGGGTGGCAGGCCAGACCCGGTCCGCTACGTCGAGGTAGCGGGGCGGGCGCCTGCCACTTGTCGCCGTGTCGCTCAGGTGTACATGCCCCCGAATTGCCCGCCGGTCACGTTCAGCACCTGGCCGTGGACGTAGTTGGCGAGGGGGCAGGCGAGGAACAGCACCGGCCCCGCGGCCTCCTCCGGCTGGGCCGGGCGGCCGAGCGGGATGATTGCCGAGGCCATCGCCCGCATCTGCTCGGGGATGCCAAGCTCGATCTTCTCGCCGCCGGGGGAGGTCATCTCGCCGCCGGCCTCCTTGGCGGCCGTGAGGCGGGTCTCGACGAAGCCGAAGGCGACGGCGTTGACGTTGACCTTGAATTGCCCCCACTCCTTGGCCAGCGTCTTGGTCAGCCCGACCACGCCCGCCTTGGCGGCGGAGTAGTTGGCCTGGCCGGCGTTGCCCATCGTGCCAGAGATCGAGGAGACGTTGATCAGCTTGCGGAAGACCTCCTTGCCCTCCCCGCGCTCGGCCTTGGCCGCCTCGCGCCAGTGGGGGGCGAGGGCGCGGGTGATGCGGAAGGGGACCACCGTGTGGATGTCGAGCATCGCCTGGAACTGCTCGTCGGTCATCCGGTGGACGACGCCGTCCCAGGTGTAGCCGGCGTTGTTGACGACGATGTCGACCGCACCGAAGGCGTCGACCGCGGCGGCGACCAGCTTGTCCGGCGCGTCGGGCTGGGTCAGGTCGCCGGCGTGGACCGCGGTCTCACCGTCGATCTCGCCAGCCGCCTGCTCGGCGACGTCGGCGTCGAGGTCGTTGATCAGAACCTTCGCGCCCTCACTGGCGAACAGCTCGGCGGTCGCCCGCCCGATGCCTCGGGCCGACCCGGTCACGATCGCCGCTTTGCCATCCAGAAGTCCCATCAGTCAGCGTCTCCTTTGGTTCGTGAAGTCGGTCGCGGAGGCTACAGGGATCGGCGCAATCCTGGTTGACCGGCCAGTCGGCCCGCACAAACCCTCTTGTCATGCGGGTGAGGCGCGCGGTCAGCTCAGGTGGACGCCGCCGTCGGCGTCGAGGCGCCAGTGAGGGTTGTGGGCGACCTCCCAGGGATGCCCATCCGGGTCGAGGAAGACACCGCTGTAGCCGCCCCAGAAGGTCGCGGCGGGCTCGCGACCGATCGTCGCTCCCGCCGCCCTCGCCTCCGCGATCGCGGCGTCGACCTCGGCCGGCGAGCCCAGGTTGAGCGCCAGCGCCACGCCTCCCCAGCCGCCGGAATCCTTGACGCAGCTGTCCTCGGCAAGCCTGGCGCGGTCCCACAGCGCGACGATCATGTCGCCGGCCTGGAAGAAGACGACGTCGTCGCCCGGCTCGGCCCCGGTGCTCCAGCCGAGCGCCTCGTAGAAGGCGCGGGCGCGGCCGAGATCGGCGACGCCGAGGGTGACCAGGCTGACCCGTTGCTTCATCGCGACCATTGTCGCAGTCAGAATGCACGGCGATGGGGGACCTGGGGAGCATCTTCCTGCTGGCGCTGTTGGCGATGTTCAACGCGTCCCTGCTGGCGGCGGTGACGGTGATGATGCTGCTGCCGAACACCAAGAAGCTGATGCTCGGCTACCTGCTCGGCGCCTACCTGTCCAGCATCAGCCTGGGGATGCTGATCGTCTTCTCCCTGCATGGCTCGGGCAGTGTGGAAACGGCGAAGAACACGCTGGGGCCGGGGCAGGACCTCGTCCTCGGGACGATCGCGCTGGTGGTCGGGCTGGTACTGGGGACGGGTCGCGACGAGCCGCTGCGCGAACGTCGCCGGCGGCGCAAGGAGGCGAAAGCTCAGGGGGAGCCGAAGCAGTCCTGGCCCGAGCGCATGCTCGGCAGGGGCTCGGCACGGGTGACCTTCGCGGTCGGCGTCGTTTTCACCCTCCCCGGGGTCGCCTACCTGACCGCGCTCGAGCGGATGGCGAGACTCGACGCCGGCACCGCAGAGACGGCCCTGCTGGTGATCGCGTTCTGCCTGATCCAGCAGATGCTGCTGGAGCTGCCGCTGATCGGCTACGCGCTGGCGCCGGAGCGGACCCAGGGGGCGGTGGACGGCTTCCGCTCCTGGCTCGAGCGCAACGGTCGCCGCGCGGCGGCAGGCGTCGCCCTGGCGATCGGCGCTCTGCTGATCCTCCGCGGTGTGGTGACGCTGCTTTAGAGGCCTCTGGCTCCTACTGGTTGACCACCCTCTCCTCGACGATCTCGAAGACGCCGTCCGTACCGACCGATTCGACGTACTGGTCGGCCGCCGCGCGGCGCTCGTCGTAGTCGTTGTCGCTTTGGTTCGCGCGCATTTCCTCGAGCGTGCCGTCGAAGAACCCAAAGGTGATGATCTCGTTCTCGTCGGAGACGCTGCGGAGCGCGAAGAAGCGCTTCCAGCCGGGTGGCGGCTCAACGTCCTCGCCCGGGACGAAGGCCTGTCGGAAGGCCTCCATCGAGCCCGGTTTGAGCTTGCGGACGGTCAGTGCGCAGAGCATCTGAACTCCTCTCGTCTGGCTTCGCCCGGCCGGGAACCCGGCGCGGGGCCGGTCCACCGATCTTAGCCGCGCTGCCACCGCCGATCCAGGGTCAGAGTTTGCCGACCGTGGACAGGTACTCGTCGAGCTTCTTGCTCTTCTGGGTGTCCTCGTAGACCTCGTAGTCGCGCAGCAGCCCCCAGGAGATGTGTCCCCAGATCACGTACCTGTTCTCGTACACCCGCTCGCCGGCCGGGGAGTCGAGGTGGTCGGTGCCGCGGATGCAGATCGTCTGTCTCCAGGGGAAGCCCTTCAGGACCACCTCGTCGGGATGGATCTGCAGGCCGGTGTCTGCGAAGCGCTGCAGCCACACCTCCAGCTTCTCCTTGCCCCGCAGCTCCGTCGCCCAGGAGCTGTCGCCCGGGAAGCGGAATTCGACGTCCTCGGCGTCCATCTTCAGCGTCGGGCCGATGTCCCCCGCGCTGGCCCGCTCCATGTTGCGGGCGATCATCTTCTTCGCCAACCACGAAAGCATCGTTGCCTCCTCGCGTCGGGATGGGTGCAGGGAACGTAGCGTTCTGCGGGCTTGTGGCCTAGCCGGGGCCGGCATCGGCGATACGCGCAAGCTCGCTCGGGCGCAGCAGCGCCACCAGGGTCGAGCCGTCGACTACAGCGAGGCCGCCCTTGCGCATCTTCGCCTTGGCGCCGGTCAGCCGGGCCACCTCGGAGGAGAGATCGGGCTCGTGCCCGACCAGCAGGACGTCGCCGCGGCCGGCGGCAAGGGCGGGCGCGTCGAAGCCACCGCCGCGGAGCTCCGCGGCGGTCTCCGGCTCGGGCGCCAGCGGCTCGCAGGCGAGCCGCGCGGTTTCCGCCGCGCGGATCCTGGGGCTGGTCAGGCAGGCGTCGATCTCAGCGCCGAGCGCCGCCAGCGCCCGGCCCGCCGCGCTCGCCTGTCGCCGCCCCTTCGCGGTCAGGCGTCGAGCGGCGTCGTCTCCGTCGCCGTCCTCGGCGTCGCCGTGCCTGAGCATGTAGATCATTTGGGGGGATTTTATGAGCGGGCGCTCACATGTCGAGCGAGATCTCTACTATCGCGCGGATGTCGTCACCCCCTGGCAGGCGTTTCGTCGTTGCCCTGCTCGTGGCCCTGGGCCTGATGCTGGCTCCGTCCGCGGCGTCTCCCGCTGGTCAGATAACCATCCACGGGGCTGCCTCGGGCACGCACTTGAGGCTGTCGGTGAAGGGGCCGAGGCTGGTCGTCGAAGGGAGGATGGCCGGCGCGCGGACGCGGGGATGCCGGTTCGTCCGCGGCCATACGGTCGCGGTGTGCCGCCTGGCCGGGGCTTCGGCGATCGAGGTGACCGCCGGCCCCTCTGGCGACTTCGTCAAGGTCGCCGACCCCCTGCCGGTCCCCCTCGCCGTCTATCTCGGCGCCGGCTCGGACAAATTCATCGGCAACGACGAGCCGGACACCTGTTATCCGCAGGGTTCACGGCGCAACCGGTGCATCGGCCGCGGCGGCGACGACATCTGCATCACCGGTCCAAACAACAGCGACTGCGTCGGCGGTCCCGGCAACGACTACTGCCGCCACGGCCGCGGCAGCGACGGCTGCTGGGGCGGCCCGGGACGAGACATCTGCGTCATGGGCCCGGGTCAGGACGGCTGTCACGGCAACGGCGGCAACGACCGTCTTTTCGGCGGGGCCGGTGCGGACCAGCTCTACGGCGGCCGCGGCTTCAACTACTGCGACGGCTCACCCGACCGCGGCAAGTCCCACTCCTGCACCGCCGGCCCGCGTCAGTGAGGCCGAGCCGGGTTCTTTCGGTCCCTCAGCCGGGGACGATCGTGAACGAGCGGCGCACCGGGGCCGAAGTGTTCCCGGCGGCGTCCCTGGCCGTCACCGTCACCCGGTAGTTGCCGGCGGCCAACGGCTTGCGGCCGATCCTGCCGCTCAGCGGCACGCTGCCGCGGCCTGACTCGATCGCGCGGGTCAGGGTCGCGAGGCGTTTCGCCCTCTTGCCGCGGCGGACGCGTTCGATGGCGAGCGAGAGCCGACCCGCCTCGCTGCTCCCGAACCTCAGGATCGTTCCGATTCGGAATTGCTTGCGAGACAGCGACACTCCGTTCAGCACCGGTGCAGTCGTGTCGCCGTGTTGCCCGCCTTGAGGCGGCGGCTGGGACCCTCCAGGGGGCGGCGCGGCGCCTTTGTTTTCGACGGTGAAGGCGACCGGTGCCGAAAGGGCCCGCTGCCCGGCCGCGTCGTCGACGGCGACCTGGACGTCGTGGTTGCCGTCCGCGAGCCTGGTCGTGTCGAGCGGCAGCGACGAGCTGATCGCGAGCGTGCAGGGGACGAGGAACTTGTAGGGCTTGACGCACTTCCCCCCGTTCGAGTCTGAAAGCGTCGCCATCTCGGCGCCGTCGACGAGCAGCGTCGCCGTCGCGAGCCCCGACCCCAGGTCGGTGGCGCTGAAAGAGACCTCCCGCATGCCGCTCACTCCACCTCCGACGAGCAGCGAGCCGCCCAGGGCTTTGGTCAGCGCCGGTGGGGAGTCGTCTTCCATATGGGCGATGACGTTGCGGACGGAGACGATGTGGGAGGTGCCGAGGCTGCCGTTGCACTCGGTGGTGGGGCAGAAGAGGCGTCCCGAGATGAAGTCCTCGTTGACCTGGTAGACGATCCGTCGCTCGGGTGGCGCCGGCGTCCCATTCGCAATGACGACTTCGAGCGGGGGAGCCCCGGCAACCACGACGTCCCACCGCAGGCCGCTGTTCCCCCAAATTGAGAAGACCCGGTTCGCCTCCAGCGTGCGGATGGTGGTGTCCCGGGGGGCTAACAGGGTCCAATTGATGGCTCCCCGAGAGATGGCGCCACCCGCCAGGCGAAGTCCCGCCCCGTCGAACGGGTTTTCGCACTGGAACGCAGAGAGGGTCGCCCCTTGGGAGACCGAGAACTGGATGCCATCTCCTCTCAGCGCCGTGGGGGTGCAGATTTCGACGTCATAGGGAGCGGCCTCCGCCGCCGTCGACCAGGAGGCGCCCAGGCACGCAAACGCCGCCACGCCGAGAATGCACCGCAAAGAAAGCTCGCCCAGCCGGGATGCTTTGGGAAGGCCCATCGGAGCGGTCTACGACCGCGGACCGCCCTCGGTTCAAGCGATGGCCGAAGGGCCAGTCCGGCCTACAGGTTGCGGACCCGCCGGCCGATCTCACGATCCAATGGGTAGCCGGCGGTCTCCCAGAACCCTCCCGCCACCTCATCTTCGAGGGCGACCAGCGCGGTGACGCGATGGACGCCGCACTGCCGCAGGTAGTCCTCGCCGGCCCGCGTCAGCGCCAGCCCGATGCCTTCTCGCCGATGCCCGTCGCGGACGGCGAGCCGGTACATGTTCCCCCGCCACCCATCCCAGGCTGCGATCAGCGCACCGACTATCTCCCCGTTCCGTTCTGCGACCAGGAGGGCGGCCGGGGAATCGGCAACCAGGCGCTCGACCCGATCGAGGCGGTCGGGGGTGCTTGCGTGCCCACTGCGGGCCTCTGCCCACAGGTCCAGCACTGCCGGTATGTCGGGCGGCCGGCAGCGGCGTACGTCGATTCCTTCGCCGGTCAAGTGCGGAGCATAGCCCCGCGATTCCCACCCGGCGACCAGCGGTGCGGCCAGGCGTTTATTGAGGACCGTCGCGGAAGTCGCGCAGGTCCCTGACCCGCCGCTCGTTGCGGCCTTCGACGCACAGGATGTGGGCGAGGGGCTTCAGGGTGCCGCCCTCATAGATGCTCGCCATGCTCTCGCAGTCGGCATTCCGATAGGCGAGCCAGGCGCGATGCGCGGCTACGAACGCGCGCTTCATACGAGCAGTTTCGAGCTCCGAGGAGATCGAGCTGTTCAGCTTGTCGATCTGCCCGTCGCTTTTGAGCACTCGGTGCTCGGCGCACCCCTCGAGTCCCGGCGTCGTTTCATCGCCTTTCTTGCAAGGGAGGAGGTGACCGGGTGCAGCGAACGACTCATGGATCGGGGGTGGCGACAGCGCCGAAGCTCGCGCCGGTTTGCCGCTATCCGCCTGCACCACCGCGACCGAGGCGATGGTGGCCAGGACCGCCGCAACCCCTAGAACCCAACCCTTGCTTTGCATCTCCACTCCCTTGGCAGATCGAACCGATGAAGCCGGGCAGGCTATGGCTGCCATCGGCCGCGGGCCGTTGCAGGGACGGATATACGGCAGACGGCTATCGAAGGGTCATAGGCAGCTCTACAGCCCCAACTGCTTGCCCAAAATCTCCTTCATCACCTCGTCGGTGCCGCCGCCGATCGGGCCGAGGCGGGCGTCGCGGACGGCGCGCTCGATGCCGTACTCGCGCATGTAGCCGTAGCCGCCGTGGACCTGGAGCGACTCGTCGGCGATCTCAAGGACGCCGCGCTGGGTCACAAGCTTCGCCATCGTCACCTCTTTGATGCAGTCCTGGCCGGTGTGGAAGAGCCGCAGCGCGTTGTAGGTGATGGCTTTGGCGGCCTCGGCCTGGGTTGCCATCTCGGCGACCTTGTGGCGGATCGCCTGGAAGTTGCCGATCGGGCGGCCGAAGGCCTTGCGCTCGAGGGCGTAGGAGACGGTGGTCTCGATCAGGCGCTGCATCGCCCCGACGGCGCCGATCGCCATCAGCAGCCGCTCCCAGGCGAAGTTGGCCATGATCAGTTTGAAGCCGCCGTTCTCCTCGCCGAGCAGGTTCTCGGCCGGGACCTCGACGTCGGTGAAAGACAGCTCGCCGGTGTCCGAGGAGTGCCAGCCCATCTTCTCCAGCTTCTGCGCCACCTCGTAGCCGGGCATCTCCCGCTCCAGCACGAGGAAGGAGATGCCGTGGTGGCCGCCCTCCTGGGTCGTCTTGCAGGCACAGACCAGGAAGTCGGCGCGGACGCCGTTGGTGATGAAGGTCTTGGCGCCGTTGACGAGGTAGCCGTCGCCGACCCGCTCGGCCTTGGTGGTGATGCCGGCGACGTCGGAGCCGGCACCGGGCTCGGTGATCCCGAGGGCGCCGATCTTCTCGCCGGCGATCCCGGGGACCAGCCAGCGCTGCTTCTGCTCCTCGGTGCCGAAGTTGAAGATCGGCGGCATCGCGATCGAGGTGTGGGCATTGAGTCCCGCGGCGACGCCGCCGGAGCCGCCGGAGCGGGCCAGCTCCTCGACCCAGATCGCGTCGTGGAGGTGGGTGCCCCCCTGGCCGCCGTATGACTCCGGGAACTTGAGCCCGAGGAAGCCGAGCTCGGCGCAGCGCGAGTAGAGCTCACGGGGGAATTCGCGTGCCGCCTCCCACTCGTTGACGTTGGGGGCGATCTCTTTGGAGACGAAGCGGCTGACGGTCTCCCGCAGCTCCTCGTGCTCCTCGCCGAACGGCGGCAGGGTGGCCCGCTGGCCGGTGTCCTTGACGACGGTCACGCGGGGCTTTCGTTGCTCTTGGCGGGAGCCGTCCAGTCCTCGGGCATCGTGTGGCCGCGCGCCTTGTGGTCGAAGCCGAGCAGGTCGCCCTGCGGATTCTTCGGCCCGCCGTGGTGGTAGGCGCGCACCTCGGCGATCCTGCCCTCGCGTATGAGGAACCACTCGGTGCCGCGGTCGAGGCGACGCTCGCCGCTTTTCGGATCGCGCCAGGTCATCGTCCACTCGATCACCACCTGGTCCCCCTGCTCGATCGCGTTCTCGAGGTACCACTGGGCGTCGATCGTCGAGACTCCAAGCGCTGCGTAGCCGCCGATCGTCTGCGCTCCCTCGTGCGGGCCGAGCCGCGTGTAGTAGTGGACGGCGTCGTCGGTGAAGTGCGCCGCGACCCCGTCGGCATCGCCCGTGTTGAGCGCCTCGTAGTAGGCCTGGACGCGCTCGGTGCCAGTCATGGGACGAAGATAGGACGCTTAATTTGCAGACAACGCGTTTCGCGTGCGCTTTTCTTCGGTAGCGTGCTATCCATGGAACGGACGATGTGGACCGACGAGCGACTGACCGACCGCTTCGACAGCATCGACCGGAGCCTGGAGAGGATCGATCGCGACATCCGTGACCTCCGGCTGCTGATGTTCCAGCTCTGGGGCACGAACATGCTCGCCATCTTGGCGACCATTGCTGCGGTCATCGTCACCCGTGCCTGACGCTGCCTAGAGCCCGTAGCTCCGCCCGATCACCTCGAGCATGATCTCGTCGGTGCCCGCGCCGATCCGGTTGAGGCGGACGTCGCGGTAGGCGCGCTCGATCTCGTACTCCTTCATGTAGCCGTAGCCGCCGTGGATCTGGATGCACTCGTCGGCGACCTCGCAGGCGATGCGGGAGGTGTAGAGCTTGGCCTCGGAGATCTCGCGGACCGGGTACTCGCCGTTGGCGTAGCGCCAGGCGGTCGCGTAGGTGAACTGCCGGGCGGCTTCGATCTTGGTCGCCATCTCGGCGAACTTGTGGCGGATCACCTGGAAGTTGCCGATCGAGCGACCGAAGGCCTTGCGCTCTTTGGCGTACTCGAGCGTGCGATCGAACATCCGCTGCGCTCCGGCGACGGCCCCGGCGCAGGCGACCATCCGCTCGCTCTGAAGCTCCCAGGCGATGTGGTAGAAGCCCTTGCCTTCCTCGCCGAGCAGGTTCGCGACCGGGACGCGAACGTCCTCGAAGCTGAGTTCCGCCGTGTCGGAGGCGTGCATGCCCATCTTCTCGAGCTTGCGCGAGACGCTGAAGCCGGGCACGGTCTCGCCGTTCTCGTCACGCAGGTTGACGACAAGCAGGCTCATCCCGTCATGCGACTTGTCGGGATCGGTCTTGACGACGAGCACGATGAAGTCGGCGCGGGCGCCGTTGGTGATGAACGTCTTCGAGCCGTTGACGACGAATTCGTCGCCGTCGCGGATCGCCTTGGTGCGGATGCTGGCGACGTCGGAACCCGCCTCCGGCTCGGTGATCCCGAGGCAGCCGATCTTCTCGCCGCGGATCGCCGGCGGCAGGTAGCGCTGCTTCAGATCCTCGGTGCCGAGCATCTCGATCGGCGGCAGCACCATGTCGGTGTGGACGACGAAGCCCATGTTGAGCCCGCCTGAGCCCGAGTAGCTCATGCACTCGGCGCGGACCATCGAGCAGTAGTAGTCGCCGCCCTGCCCGCCGTACTCCTCCGGGAAGCAGAGGCCGAGGAAGCCGAGGTCGCCGGCCCGCTTCAGGACCTCCCGCGGCCAGGTGGTCTCCTCCCACTCGTTGCGATGGGGCCACAGCTCCTTCTGCACCCACGCCTGCATCGACTCGCGCAGGTCTTCGTGCTCCTGGGTGAAGATCATGTGCTTGCGCTCGGCGGCGTGGTCTGGCTTGATCACGCTGGAGCCGTTGGTCGTCGCGGTCGCCATGTCTTCTCTCCCTCGCTCGTGTTTGGGTGGGCGTGTCTGAGTTTCTCCGCCACATATGGCGGTCTAGCTCAGACACCCCTAAGGCCGAGTAGACAGTAGCACTTCCTACTTTCAGCGTGGTCGGCTATCGTTGCCGCGGTGAGCACGCAGAGCTACGAGCTGGTCGCATACGAGGTCGCCGACGGCGTCGCCACGGTGACGCTGAACAACCCGGAGAAGCGCAACATGCTCTCCGCCCAGATGCTGATCGAGCTGGTGGCGGCGATGAAGCAGGCGCGCGACGCCGAGGAGGTGCGGGCGGTCGTACTCACCGGGGCTGGTGAGAAGGCGTTCTGTGCGGGAGCCGACCTCGGGGGGTTCGCCGCCGACGTGCCGCTGATCCAGAAACATTTCGCCAGCGATCTTTTCCTCGAGTTCTTCCGGCTGATGCCGCGCCTCGGCAAGCCCTCGCTCTGTGCGGCCAACGGGCACGTGCTGGCGGGGGGGATGGGCCTGGCTCTCTCCTGCGACCTGGTGATCGCGAAGGAGGGGGCGACCTTCGGCACGCCGGAGATCAACGTCGGCGCATTCCCCTACATGATCATGGCGATCATCTACCGCAACGTCCCGCGCAAGAAGGTCAACGAGATGATGCTGCTGGGCGAGCGGCTGAGCGCCGAGCAGGCGGTCGAGTACGGGCTCGCCAACAAGGTCGTCCCGGCCGGTGAGTTCGACGCCGCCGTTGACGACTGGGCGGCCAAGCTCGCCTCCAAGAGCCCCGTGCTGATGCGCCTCGGCCACGACGCGATGTACCGCCAGCAGGACATGGCGGTCGACGAGGCGCTCGAGTACCTGCGCTCGCAGCTCTCCCTCACCTTCACCACCGAGGACATCGTCGAGGGCGTCACCGCCTTCTTCGAGAAGCGCGACCCGCAGTGGAAGGGGCGGTGATGGCGAGCACCGAGCGAGAGCCGAAGGACCTGCTGCCGGGCACCGCGCCGCTCGGGGACCTGACCGAGCAGCTGCACGAGCGCCGCGAGAGGGCGAAGCTCGGCGGCGGCGAGGAGAAGATCGCCAAGCAGCACGAGCGCGGCAAGCTGACCGCCCGCGAGCGGATCGACCTGCTCGTCGACGCGGGGACCTTCGTCGAGATGGGCGTACACGGCCGCCCACACTTCGCCCAGCGGGCGATGGACGGGGTCGATGCCCCCGCCGACGGCGTCGTCACCGGCTGGGGGGACGTTGACGGCCGCGCCTGCTGCATCGCCGCCTATGACTTCACCGTGATGGCCGGATCGATGGGGATGACCGGCGAGCTGAAGGTGACGCGGCTGCGGGAGATGGCGCTGCAGAAGCGGATGCCGTTCATCTGGCTGCTCGACTCCGCCGGCGCCCGCATCCAGGAGGCCTCCGGCTCGATGTTCGCCGGCTCCGGCCACCTCTTCCGCGAGGAGGTCGAAATGTCGGGCGTGATCCCGATGGTCGCGGCGATGATGGGCCCCTGCGCCGCCGGCACCGCCTACATCCCGGCGCTCTCGGACTTCGTCCCGATGGTCTCCGGCCAGGGGGCGATGGCGCTCGCCGGGCCGCACCTGACCAAAGCGGTGACGGGTGAGGACATCACGATGGAGGAGCTCGGCGGCGCCAAGGTCCACTGCCGCAAATCGGGGGTGGGAGACCTCGAGGTGAAGGACGACGAGGAGTGCATCCGCGTCGTCCGCGAATACCTCTCCTACTTCCCCGCCAACTGCGAGCAGAAGCCGCCGCTGCGCGAGAGCGCCGATCCCGAGGACCGGATGTCGGAGAAGCTGATGGAGATCGTCCCCGAGTCATCGCGCCAGCCCTACGACATGTACGAGGTGATCCGCGAGATCGTCGACGACGGCGAGCTCTTCGACATCAAGCCGCGTTTCGCCCGCACCCTGATCACCTGCTTCGCCCGCTTCGGCGGCCAGCCGGCCGGCATCGTCGCCAACCAGCCCAAGCACCTGGCCGGGATCCTCGACAACGACTCAGCCGACAAGGCGGCGCGCTTCATCAACCTCTGCGACGCCTTCAACATCCCCCTCGTCTTCCTGCAGGACGTCCCCGGCTTCATGGTCGGGGCGAAGGTCGAGCACGCCGGGATCATCCGCCACGGTGCGAAGATGCTCTACGCGGTCAGCCGCGCCACCGTGCCGAAGGTGACCGTCGTCGTCCGCAAGGCCTACGGCGCCGGCTACTACGTGATGTGCGGCAAGGCCTACGAGCCGGACCTGATCGTCGCCTGGCCCGGGGCGGAGATCTCGGTGATGGGCGCCGAGGGGGCGGTCAACATCATCGGCCGCTCGGCGATCGAGGCCTCCGACGATCCCGACGCCACCCGTGAGGGGATGCTGAACGCTGTCCGCCAGCAGATCGACCCCTACATCGCCGCCGGCAACGCGGTGATCGACGACATCATCGACCCGCGGGAGACCCGGCCGACGATCGTCAAAGCGCTGCGGATGGCGCGGAACAAGCACGTCGAGAAGCCGAAGAAACGGCACGGGGTGATGCCGGTATGAGTTCCTTCGGCGACGCGGTGATCATCAGCTGCTCGATCAGCGGCGTGATCGCCAATCGCGACCAGTGCCCGGCGATCCCCTACACGCCGGAGGAGTACGCGGCCGAGGCGCGGCGGGCGGTCGACGAGGGCGCCTCGCAGATCCACATCCACGCCCGCAAACCGGACGGCACCCCGTCGTATGAGGTCGAGGACTTCAAGGCGATCACCGAGGCGATCCTGGCCGAGGTCGGCGACGTGATCGTCAACTACTCGACCGGCGCGATCGGGATCCCGATCGAGAAGCGGCTGGAGTACCTGCAGGCAATGCGGCCCGACGTCGCCGCCCTGAACATGAGCTCGATGAACTACGCGAAGTACTCCTCCCGGCGCAAGGACTTCGTCTTCAACACGGTCTTCGAGAACAGCTTCGACACGATCATCGAGTTCCTGACCGAGATGCGGGAGCTGGGGATCAAGCCCGAGCACGAGTGCTTCGACTCCGGCCACGTCGCCAACCTCGACCCGCTGGTCGACATGGGCCTTTTGGAGCCGCCGCTGCAGATCTCCCTGGTGATGGGGGTGACCGGCGGCATCCGCCCGACGCCGCGAAACGTCACCGTGATGTCCGACCAGATCCCCGGCGGCCCCGAGGGCGAGAACCAGTGGCAGGTGATCGGGATCTCCCGGGACCAGTGGAAGCTGCTCGCCTCCTCCCTGGTCCTCGGCGGCAACGTCCGCGCCGGGGTCGAGGACAACCTCTACCTGCCGAACGGCGAGATGGCGAAGTCCAACGGCGATCTGATCGCCAAGGCCCGGCAGATGGCCGAAGACATCGGCCGCCGCCCGGCGAGCGTGGCCGAGGCGCGTGAGCTGCTGGGCGTGCCGGTGCGGGACGATGAGCGATCTACCGCTTAGCGACGTCCGGGTCCTCGACCTGACCCGGCTCCTGCCCGGGGGCTTCTGCTCGCTGCTGCTGGCCGACCTCGGCGCCGAGGTGCTGAAGGTCGAGGACACCGGCATGGGCGACTACATCCGCTGGGCGCCCCCTTATTACGGGACCGACTCCGAGCAGGCGCTCGGCACCCGCTCGGCGCTCTACCTCTCGCTCAACCGCGGCAAGCGCTCGATCCGGCTCGACCTCAAGAGCGAGGCGGGGCGCGAGGCGCTGCTGCGGCTGGTGAAGTCCCACGACGTCGTCCTCGACGGCTTCCGCCCCGGGGTGCTGGAGCGGCTCGGGGTGGGTTACGAGACGATGCGCGAGGCCAACCCGCGCATCGTCTACTGCGCGATCACCGGCTACGGCCAGGACGGCCCCTACACGCAGCGGGCCGGCCACGACATGAACTACCTGGGGCTGGTCGGCCTGCTCGGCCTGACCGGGTCCCGCGAGGGCCCGCCGGTGCAGGCGGGCGGCCAGATCGCCGACATCGGCGGCGGTGCCCAGATGGCGGCCTTCGGCGTGATGGCGGCGCTGCACGAGCGCCAGCGCTCCGGCGAGGGGCAGATGGTCGACGTCTCGATGGCCGACGGCGCCCTCTCCTGGCTGGCGATGGTCGCCGGTCGCTACTTCTGCGA
Organism: uncultured Solirubrobacterales bacterium; assembly: GCA_963799835.1. GTDB lineage: Bacteria > Actinomycetota > Thermoleophilia > Solirubrobacterales > 70-9 > VAYN01. The sequence goes on along the minus strand of CAWCYE010000002.1, from coordinate 554,623 downwards.
CGGCGAGCTGCCGCGGCGTGGCGAGCAGCAGCTCGCCGGCGGGCTGATTTGTTACCTGCCCTACGAGGCCGCCGACGGCTGGGTCAGCTGCGGCGCCCTGGAGCCGAAGTTCTGGGCGGCGCTCTGCAACGGCGTCGACCGGCCGGACCTCGTCGACAGCCAGTTCGAGGCGCCGGGCTCGGATGCCTGGCGCGAGGTCGCCGAGATCTTCCGCTCCCGGACCCGGGCCGAGTGGCTCGCCTTCAACGACGAGCACGACTGCTGCATCGAGCCGGTCCTCGACCTCGACGAGGCGCTCGACTCCGAGCTGGTTCGAGCCCGCGAGATGGTCGTCGAGATGGAGCAGCCGCGCCTCGGCAAGGTCCGCCAGATCGGCGCGCCGGTGAAGCTGAGCCGCACCCCGGCCGACCCGACCCGCCCGGCGCCGGCCTTCGGCGAGCACACCGACGAGGTGCTGCGCGAGGCGGGGTACTCCGAGGAGGAGATCGCCTCGATGCGCGAGGCGGGGGCGGTCGCCGGGCCAGGCGCCGACGCTGAGCCCTCGGAGTTCCGCGCATGAGCACCGCGGAGACGGAGCTGCTGCGGATGGGGGAGCTGGCCGAGGCCTCCGGCGTGCCGGCGCCGACGATCAAGCACTACCTGCGCGAGGGCCTCTTGCCGGAACCGGTGAAGACGAGCCGCAACATGGCCTACTACCCGCCGGAGTTCGTCGACCGGATCCGCCTGATCAAGCGACTGCAGGAGAAGCGGTTCATGCCGCTGAAGGCGATCCGGACGGTGCTGGAGGAGGACCCCGACCGGGCCGAGGCGATGCTCGATTTGGAGGACCAGATCCTCGACCGGGCACTGGCGGGGGAGCGCTCGCGGACCAGCGCCGCCGAGGTGCGCGAGCGCTACGGCGTTCCTGCCGAGGTCCTCGACCGCCTCGCCGAGCTGGAGGTGCTGACCCCGAACTCCCGTGGCTACACGCCCTCCGACGTGACGATCATCGAGGCGATCAGCCGCTTCCGAGCCGGTGGCTACGACGAGGAGATCGGCTTCACCGTCTACGACACCCTTCGTTACAAGACCGCGCTGGAAGAGCTGGTCCGCCAGGAGGTTGACGTGGTGATGAACCGGCTCGCCGGCGAGGTGCCGCCGGAGCGGGTCGTCGAGATGCTCGAAGCCGGCGCCCAGCCGCTGAAGGACCTGATCGCCGCGCTGCACACCAAGCTGATGGTCGCCGAGCTCGAGCGTCACGGCTCCGGCCGCAACTGAGCTAGGCCCGGCTGGGGGAGAGCGCTTCGCGCTCGGCTTCGATGTCGACCAGCAGGCTGAGGGCTCCCGTATCTCGGGCCACCTCCGCTCCCTCCGCGAGTGCGTCGAGTGCCGCCTGGTGCTCCCCTTCCTCGACCAGGCCGCGCGCGAGGGCGAGAAGGGCGATCGGCAAGCTCCACCGCAGACCCCGCTCCCGGCAGATGCCGGCGGCCCAAGCCGCCAGGTCGATTGCCTCCTCGGTCCGCCCGGCCCCTCTCAGCGCCTGGGAGCGAAGGGCCGCTCGCCAGCCCTCCATCTCGCCGCCGCTGCCCATTGCCTCGCGGTAGAGCCGCTCGGACTCGTCGATCGACTCCAGCGAGTCCTCGTACTCCTCGGCCGCGAGCTGGGCCCAGGCGAGGTTGGAGAGTGAGAGGCTGCGTGAAAAGACGTCGCCGAGCCGGTCGGTGAGCTCGTAGTTGCGCCTCGCGAGTGCAACCGCGGCCTCGGCGTCGCCGCGGACCGCCATCAGGCCGGCCTGGTTGCTGCGGATCCAGCTCGCCGTCTCCGGGTCGTCCTCCTCGATGGCAATTCGCAGGGCCGCCTCGAAAAGGTCCTCGGCGTCCTCGAGCTCGCCGCGCTCGCGCCGGACCATGCCCTTCCCCATCAGCCCCCAGGCGTGGGGGCTGCCGAGCACGATTCCGGCTCCGACGGATGGCTCGCCGTCGGTCAGCTCCAGCATCTCGTCGAGGGCTCGCTCGAAGCCGGCGAAGTCGCCGGCGCAGAGGAACGCGTATGCGCCGGCGCTCCGGACCGCCACCCGCAGGTGGCGGTCGCCCGATTCGTCGGCCAGGCGGTTCGCTTCCTCGGCCGCCGCCAGCCAGTCGTTGACGTGGTGCTGGATGCCCGGCCGGACCGCCACCGACACCCGCAGCAACGCCAGCGAGTGGAGGTCGCCCCGGCGAGTCGCGATCTCCTCGGTCTCTGCGGCAAGCCGCGCCTGCTCCTCCGGTGCCATGCCCAGGCGCCAGGCGTACTGGAGCTGCAGGAGCCGGGAGGTGACTGCGAGGGCAGCCGTCTCGTCGCTTTCCTCCAGCTCGGAGGACAGATCCATCACCTTGCGCCAGAGCTGCTGCGACTCCCGCGGCCGGCTGTGGCCCGCCCAGTAGGCGGCCCGGGCGGACCACCGAGCTGCCTCCAGTGTCTCCCCACCTTCCTCGAAGTGGTGGGCGATCAGCGCCGAGATCTCGTCGTGGCGCTCCGGGTTCAGCTCGATCAGCGCGCGGGCGGCGGCGGCGTGGGTGACTGCGCGCCGGTCCGCCAGCTGGGTCCCGTAGGCGACCTCGCGGGTCAGCGGGTGGCGGAAGGCGAGCACCCGCTGCGGGTACATCTCCGCTTCGAAGAGGAAGCCGGCGTCGGTCAGCTCGCAGAGGATCGGATCGATCTCCTCGGGCTCGAGCCCGGCGGCCAGCCCGAGCGCGCGACCGCTGAACTCCTTGCCGACCACCGAGGCCACCTGGAGGAGCTGCTTGGCGGCGGGGCTGAGCCGGTCGATGCGGGCGGCGAGCACGGCCTGGACCGTGACCGGGACGCCCGCGTCCTCGATCGGGCGCACCAGGCGGTGGGCGCCGCGCTCGCCCTCCAGGTAGCCGGACTCCGCCAGCTCGCGGACGATCTCCTCGATGAAGAACGGGTTGCCCTGGGTCCGCTCGTGGATCGGCTGGTCGAGCCCGCCGAGCGAGGAGTCCTCGCCGGCGAGGTCGCGCAGCAGCTCGCGCGTGTGGTCCCGGGTCAGCGGTTCCAGCAGGATCGTCCTGTACGCGCCCGAGCTGACCCAGGCTGGGGAGTACTCCGGCCTGTGGTTGACCACGGCGAGGGTGTTCGTCCCCTCGATCGACTCGATCAGGGCGCCCAGCATCGTCGCGCTTCCCTCGTCGATCCAGTGCAGGTCCTCGACCACCAGGACCAGCGTCTTGCTGCGCTTGGGGGTGTTGACGAGGCGGCAGACGATGCCCCCGAGGGCGCGCTGCCGAGCCTCCGGGCTCATCTGCGGCACCGGCCGATCGGGGTCCGGCACGCCGAGGAAGTCGAACATCAGCGGCAGGTCCTCGGCAAAGCCCTGGTCCATGAGCAGCGCCCGGCCGGCGATCTTCTCCCGCGCCGACTGCTCGGGATCGCCGTCGGCGATCCCGAAGAAGGAGCGCAGCATCTGCAGAACAGGCATGAAGGGGATCGACTTCCCGTGTGCCTGCGCCTGCGCCTCGAAGACCTCGACCCCTTCGCCGCGGCAGCGCTGGACGAACTCGAGGCTGAGCCGGCTCTTGCCGATCCCCGGTTCGGCGACGATGCCAACCCCTCCTCCAGAGCCCTCCTTCGCCCGCCGCAGCGCCTCTTCGAGCAGTCTCATCTCCTGCTCGCGGCCGACGAAGCGGGAGAAGCCACGTTCGCGGGCGAGGTCGAGCCGGGACCGTGCCTGGCCGACTCCCGCCAGCTCGAAGACGTGTACCGGCTGGCTCGCTCCCTTGATCTCGAATTCGCCGAGGTCGGAGAGGTCGAGGAAGCCCCGCGCCAGTGACGCGGTGCTCTCGGTCACGTACGCCTTGCCGGGCTCGGCCAGCGCCTCCATCCGCTGTGCCAGCCCGACCGTGTGACCGATCGCGGTGTAGTCGCCGTCGCTGTCGGAGCCGATCGCGCCGGCCACCACCTCGCCCGAGTTGATCCCGATCCGGGTGGAGAAGTTGAGCCCGAGGCCGCGCCGCAGCTCCCCCGCGTACCCGGAGACGTCGTCGAGCATCCGCAGGGCGGCGTAGCAGGCCCGCGCCGCATGGTCCTCGTGGGCGATCGGCGCTCCGAAGATCGCCATGATCCCGTCGCCGGTGAACTTGTCGACGGTTCCGTCGAAGCGGGCCACCGAATCGGCGAGGATCGAGAAGAAGCGCTGCATGATCTTGCGCCACTCCTCCGGGTCCTGCCCCTCGGCCAGGTCCATCGAGCCGCTGACGTCGGCGAACAGCACCGTCACCTGCTTGCGCTCGGCATCGTCCCTGGTGGCTTGGCTCACGAGACCGTCAAGGTTACGCACGTGTCACCTTCGGCTCACCGTATGTAGCCTGACCGTGTGCGTTCGGTACTGGTAACGGGAGCGTCCACCGGCATCGGCCGGGCGACCGCGCTGCGGCTCGACGGGGCTGGCTGGCGGGTCTTCGCCGGGGTCCGCAGGGACGCCGACGCCGAGGACCTGCGAGGGGCCGCGTCGGAGCGCCTGGTTCCGCTGATCCTCGACATCACCGAGGCCGAGCAGGTCGCGGCAGCCGCGGAGCGCATCGCGGGGGAGGCCGGGGGAGGGCTCGACGGGCTCGTCAACAACGCCGGCGTCGCGATCCCGGGACCGCTGGAGACGCTGGCGATCGAGGACTTCCGCCGCCAAGTGGAGGTCAACCTGACCGGGCACGTGGCGATGACCCAGGCCGTACTTCCCTCGATCCGCCGCGCCCGCGGCCGGGTCGTCTTCATCAGCTCGATCGGCGGCCGCATCGCCTTCCCGCTGACTGGCGCCTACCACGCCGCCAAGTTCGGGATCGAGGCGGTCGGCGACGTCTTCCGCCAGGAGCTTCGTCCGTGGGGGATCTCGGTCTCGATCGTCGAGCCGGGCTCGATCGACACGCCGATCTGGGAGCGCGGCGAGCGCACCGCCGACGAGCTCGCCGATCCGCGGCGCGAAGAGCTCTACGGCGGGCCGATCGAGAGCTACCGCAAGGTGGTCAAACAGCTTGCCGAGCGGGGGATCTCACCCGAGAAGGTCGCGAAGACGATCGAGCACGCGCTGACCGCCGGCCGGCCGCGGACGCGCTACCTGGTCGGGATCGACGCCAAGGTCCAGGCCAGGCTCAAGCCCTTGCTACCCGCGCGACTCTTCGATCGAATCGTCGCGCGGGCAATGGGCCTCTAGCTACTGCTGCGTCAGCGCTTCGCGACCGCGATGCGGATGCGCGCTTCGGCGGAGGCTCCGTCGGCGGCGAACCTGAAGATGACGGTCCGCTTGCTCGGGAACCGCAGCAGGGTGTCGATCCTGCCGTTGCCGCCGACCGCCACTCCCGGTTGCTGGGAGGTCTGGCCGCCGATGAGGCTGGAGACGCTGACCACGGTCCCTTCGGGCGCCGGGGTTCCGGCCGGCCCGCAGGTCAGGCGGCCGGTGTGGCGGTACGCCTTGCCGCGGCGCAGCGTCGCTACGCCCTTGCTGCGGCGGAGCGGACGGGAGACCGTCATGGTCAGGCGCGGTTCCGCGCACACCGGCGGCGGCAGCGTGGGTGCGACGATCGCAAACGCCACCTGCTTGGCCAGCTCGGCCACGCCGTCGCGGTTGGTCGACCGGTAGGTGACCGTGTGGTTGCCCAGGATCGAGATCGCCACCGGCCCTTCGTATGGTTGGAAGGCGCCCCCGTCGAGGCTGAACTCGGTGCTGGCGATGCCGCCGCCGCTCGGGTCGGTCGCCTCCAGCACCAGCGTCGCCTGGCCGGTGATCTTGCCACCGTCGGGGTTGGGGAGGATCGAGGCGGTCGTCACCGGCGCGCTATGCGGGTTCACGGTGAAGGCCAGCTGCCCGGTCTCCTCGACCACGCCGTCGCGGTTGGTCGAGCGGAACTCCACCGTGTGTTCGCCGAAGCCGGAGACGATGAACGGCCCCTCGTAGGGCTGGAAGTCATCGCCATCGAGGCTGAACTCGGTGCTCGCGACACCGCCGCCGTTCTCCGTCGCCGTCAGCGTCACGGTCGCGGGCCCGATGACGTTGCCGTCGACCGGGTCCGGGGAGATCGTGGCGCTCGTCACCGGCGCGTCGTGCGGGACCACCGTGAAGGCGACCTGCCTGGTCTCCTCGACCACGCCGTCGCGGTTGGTCGAGCGGAACTCGATCATGTGGTCGCCGAGGTCGGAGACGATGAACGGCCCCTCATAGGGCTGGAACTCGTCGCCGTCGAGGCTGAACTCCGTGCTCGCCACACCGCCGCCGTTCTCGGCCGCCGAAAGCGTCACGGTGGCCGGGCCTCTGCCGTCGGCCCGCTCGCGCGTGATCGTGGCGCTGGTCACCGGCGCGTCGTGCGGGACCACCGTGAAGGCGACCTGCTTGGCCACCTCGACCACGCCGTCGCGGTTGGTCGAGCGGAACTCGACCGTGTGCTCGCCGAAGGCCGAGACCGTGAACGGCCCGTTGTAGGGCTGGAAGTCATCGCCGTCGAGGCTGAACTCCGTGCTCGCGACCCCGCCTCCGTTCTCCGTCGCCGCCAACGTCACGGTCGCCGGGCCAAACGGCTCCTGGGAGACCGTGGCGCTCGTCACCGGCGGGTCATGCGGGACGACGGCGAAGGTGACCTGCCTGGTCGCCTCCACGATGCCGTCGCGGTCGGTCGAGCGGAACTCGACCGTGTGCTCGCCGAAGGCCGAGACCGTGAACGGCCCCTCATAGGGCTGGAAGCCGGTGCCATCGAGGTTGAACTCCGTGCTCTGCACGCCGCCCCCGTTGTCCGTCGCCTCCAGGACCACCGTGGCCGGCCCCCTGCCGTTGACCGGCCCGAAGAGGATCGAAGCACTCGTCACCGGCGCGTCGTTCTGGATCACCGTGAAGGCGATCTGCTTGGTCGCCTCCACTCCGCCTTCGCGGCTGGTCGAGCGGAATTCGACCGTGTGGGCGCCGAGGCTGGTGACCGTGAACGGGCCTTTGTAGGTCTGGAAGGCGGCGCCGTCGATTTTGAACTCGGTGCTGGCGACTCCGTCGCCGTTGTCCGCTGCGGTCAGGACCACCGTCGCCGGCCCGGCGATCTTGCCTTCGCGGGGCTCCGGGACGAGCGAGGCCGAGGTGACAGGCGGAGCGGCGGCGACGCGCTTGCAGGTGCCGTCGGCGTTGTAGAACGTCGTGCCGCTGGCGCTGACGTCGAGCCCGGGCCCGGTCAGCTGGGGCTTGACCGCCGTGGCAGCGCCTTTCGCCGGGAATTCGGTGTCGAACCATTCGGTGAAGAAGGTGTTCAACCGGGCGCGGCAGGCGGGACTCTGATTCGGCATAGCCCGGCTCAACGCGGTCTCGAGCTGCGCCTGTTCGATGCTGCCGCCCCGGAAATCGCTCTGGATCTGTTTCAGCGCATTGGCGAAGTTCTCCTTGCCGAGGATCTGCCTCAGGGCGATGTAGGCGGTCGCCGTCCGTTCATAAGTCGTGTTGCTGGCGAACAGCGAGGCGGGCGTCGGGTTCGACGGCGCCAGGACCCAGGAGAGTCGCCCGTAGTTCGTTTTGAACTGCGCGACGAGGACCGCGTCGAACGCGGCTTCGCCGGCCGGCGTGTCGAGCCCGCCGGCTGCGATCGCCGCGATGCGGCCATTCAGCAGATAGGCGCTGAGCTGGGCGAGGCCCTCCTTGTAGAAGGTCTCGTTGAAGTGCGACTCCGCGACGTTGTCCCCCCACCACTGGTGGAAGTTCTCGTGATGGAGCGTCGACAGCGAGGACACTCGCTGGTTGTTGAAGGCGATCTTCGTCTGCATCTCCTCCTGAAAGCTGGCTGCCGGAATGCCGACCACGACGCCGTTGCTGGTGAAGGGGTATGGGCCGCTGAAGCGTTCATGGAAATTCGAGATTTCCTCCAGCTGGTCCATCAGCGCTTTGTTCGTCGCCTTGCGGCTGGCGATGATCGAGCTGCCCTGCACCTGGTAGTAGAGGATGCCGTCGGCGCCCAACCGCTCGGTCAGGTCGTAGTTGCCGATGCTGCCCTGGACCAGGTAATTCGCGATCGGCTCCGGCGAATGCCAGACCCAGGTCGTCGAGCCGTCCGGGAACTGCGCGTCCGGCGGGTTTTCTTCGCTCCTGACCAGGACGCCGTTGCCGATCGCAGTCCGGCCTTTGGTCACCTTGTGGTGGAAGTCGTAGGTCGGCTTCGCCGTGGGGTGATTGTTCAGCGGCATCCAGGCCATCGAGCCGACCGGCTCGGTGGTGACGAAGCTGCCGTCGCCGACGGGGTTGTTCGAGCGGAACCAGCCCTCGGTCGAGCCGTCGCCGTCGGTGTGCACCCCGGGACGCCCGGTGTATTCGACCTTCACCTCGAACATCTCGCCCGAGGGGAGCGGGGCCGTGGGGGTGATCACGAGCTTGTTGGCGGGGCACGGCAGGCCGTTGTCCTCGGGATCGTCACCTTCCGGAGAGCAGGCCGGGGGCAGGGGATTGTTGGCGCTGACCGGCTGGTCCTGGCCCGTCTGGTGGGCCAGCGGGTCGGGATCGTCGAACCCGTTGGGGTTGCCGGGATAGGTCGGCTGGACGAATTCGAACGCCGCTTCCTCGCCGTTAACGAACACCTTGTTGACCTGCATGTTCGGGCCGATCACGGGGTTGGCGGCAGAGGTCCGCTCGAAGTCGAGGCTGAAGTCCGTCAGGCACTGCGTGGCCAGGTCCTGAAGGACGACGTGGTTGCCCTCGAGGAATTCGTTTTTCACCGCGTCGTAGACGAGGTTGACGTCGGTGTGGATGCTCTTGTAGCCGCCGTTGCCCACTTCGGGGTAGATGTGGTCCCCGGGCTTGGAGAGCGTGCGAGCGCCGGACGAGCAGGTCTGATCCTCCTCCAGGTCCATTGCGGCCAGCGCCTTCGGGCCGCGCACTGGGCTGGCGCTGCCGACGTCGAAGCTGCGGCGGGCGGTGGCGCAGCCCAGAGCGCCCGGTTCGTCAGGCTGAGGGGTGCACGCCGCCAGCATGTAGGAGCCACGGTCGAGGCCCATCGGGACCTCGATCGCCGCCTGGAAGGAGCGGCTTGCCTGGGCCGGCACGCGCACGTCCATCCGGCCGACCACGCGTGGCTCATAGCCAAACCGCAGCAGTCGGACGACCACGGGGCCGCTGGTCGCCTCGGTCCCGGGGTTCGTGACCGTCGTGCGCAGCGCGTAGCGGTTCCCCGGCTTGGCGTCGGCGGGTGCCGAGGCGAGGGCCGTGACGGAGAGGGGGGCCGCGGAGGGCTTCGCCGCCGCTCCCGGTGCCAAGACTGCGAATGCGGCGAGCATTGCGACGACGGTGCCGACGAAGTGCCGGCGTCCCGGGAACCTTGCAGACATATACAGCTCCTCTTTTATGTGTGGACCCCACCGAGACCTGCTCGGTCCTGGCCGGCGCTCTTCCCCAGAGGCCGTCGCGCGAACGTACTCAAAGCGAGCGCGGCCGATTGGATAAAAGCCGGCGCTCTTTTTTGGACGATCCGTCGAGGGCGGATGGCGGGGACCAGGCATCGCGCCCATATACTTTGGGCAAGCTGATTGACCGGTCAATCAGCTTGCCGAGTCAGATTCCAACCTGGAGGATACGAGGCGTTTGCGCATAGCCGCGGTACAGCTGAACTCGACTGGAGACAGGCCTCGGAACCTCGCTGCGGCCGAGCGCCTGGTCCGCGACGCCGCGGCCGACGGCGCCGAGCTGGTCGCGCTGCCGGAGAAGTGGAACCTGCTGGCCGCGGGGCCCGACCAGGCTGCCGGCGCCGAGCCGCTCGACGGCCCGAGCCTGAGCGCCGCCCGCGGCTGGGCCCGGGACCTCGGCATTCATCTCCTCGCCGGCAGCATCAGCGAGGAGGGCGATGGGGGGAAGGCGTTCAACACCTCGGTGATGATCGGACCAGACGGCGAGGACCTCGCCGTCTACCGCAAGATCCACATGTTCGACGTCGATGCCGGCGGCGTCTCCTACCGGGAGTCCGAGCACGAGCAGGCCGGGACCGAGGTCGTCACGGCATCGGTCGGAGGGCTGATCGCCGGGTTGAGCGTCTGCTACGACCTCCGGTTCCCCGAGCTGTTCCGGATCCTCGCCCTGCGTGGCTCCAGGCTGATCGCCGTTCCCTCCGCCTTCACCGCGGCCACCGGCCGCGACCACTGGGAGGTGCTGCTGCGCTCGCGGGCGATCGAGAACCAGCTCTTCGTGCTGGCGCCCAACCAGTTCGGGCAGGCGCCGCCGCACTTCGACTCCTTCGGCCGCTCGGCGATCGTCGACCCCTGGGGCGTCGTCCTCGCCACCGCCCCCGACGAGGAGTGCTTCGTCGCCGCCGACCTCGACCTCGAGGCGCAGGATCGCGTTCGCGAGTCGCTGCCCTCGCTGGCCAACCGCCGGCCAGGGGCCTACGCCTGGCCCCAGGAGGCCCACGCCTGATGGCCAAGGCACCTCCCGTCGACAAGCGCCGGCAGATCCTCGACGCCGCGATCCGCGTCTTCGCCCGCCAGGGCTTCCACGCGACCCGTGTCTCCGACATCGCCGACGAGGCGGGTGTCGCCTACGGGCTCGTCTACCACTACTTCAGCTCGAAGGACGAGGTCCTGAACGAACTGTTCCTCGAGCGCTGGTCGCTGCTGCTGGCCGCGATCGACGAGGCCGACCGCACCGGCGGAACCCCGCGCGAGAAGCTCGGGGCGGTGGCGACCTTCATCTTCGAGTCCTATCGCCACGACCCGGACCTGATGAAGGTGATCATCGTCGAGGTGACCCGTGCCGCGAACTCGTTCGGGCGCACCCATCTGGAGGAGATCCGCCGCGCGTATGAGTCGATCGCGAAGATCGTCGAGGACGGCCAGGCGGCCGGTGCCTTCCGCGGCGACATCGCCCCAGATTTCGCCTCGATGTCCTTCTACGGCGCGGTCGAGCAGCTGCTCTCGGGCTGGATCTTCGGAGTGATCCCCGCCTCCGATACCGACTTCGACCAGGCGAAGGACCTCTTGCTGACGACGATTTGCGACGGTTTAGAACCTCGCTGAAGGGTAAGGTCGAGCAACAGTGGACAACGAGATAGTCAGAAGGCTGGTCTGGAGCGGCATGCTGGCCGCCAGCAGCGCCCTCGCGAGCATCCTTGCCGCCCGCCTCTCGGCGACGGTCTGGCGCCGCCTCTTCGACGAAGACCCGCCGGAGTAGCCGCACCCACCGATGCCCGAGCCCACCCAAACGCCGCCGCCGGTTCCGCCGCCAGAGCCCGATCGCCGCTCGGTGGCCGAGCTCGTCTTCGACGTCTCCGAAGGCGCTTCCGCGCTGATTCGCGAGGAGTTCGAGCTGGCCAAGGCGGAGGTCTCCGAAAAGGTCGGCAAGATCCTTCGCGGCTCGGTCGTCGGCGTCGCCGCCGGCGTCTTCGCCTTCCTCGCTTTGATCCTGGTGATGGAGGGGGTGGCATGGCTGCTCAACGAAGAGGTCTTCGACGGCAAGGCATGGCCGGGATTCTTCGTCGAGGCCGCAGCCTTCCTCCTGATCGCGGCCGCCGCCGGGTTCGTCGCCTACCGCTCGGTCCGCGCCGGCGCGCCGCCGGTTCCCGAGCAGGCGATCGAGGAGGCGAAGCTGACCAAGGAGATGCTCGAAAAGGAGGAGGCGCCCAAATGAGCGTGAATCCACCGCCGGCTGGACTCTCCACCGCGGGGCTGCCAGGTCGCTCTGCAGCACAGATCCGGCGCGACATCGATGTCCGGCGTCGCCAGCTCGGCACCTCCGTGGAAGCCCTCCGCGGCCGGGTTGACGAGCTGACCGACTGGCGCCGGCAGGTGCGCGAGCACAAGCGCGAGCTGATCGTCGGCGCCGCGGCGATTGGATTTGCCGTTGGCGTGCGAGCGATGCTCCGCCGCCGCTAGCGGACGTTCAGGAGAGAACCGACGTAGGCACGCTGCCGACGCCGAGCAGTCCCGGGCCGACGTGGGCGCCGAGGACGGCGCCGATCTCCGAGACGAAGGCCGGCTCGCAGCCGAAGATCTCACGGCAGTCGTCGATCAGCATCGCCGCCGTCTCGTCGTCCTGGATGTGCTGGACGACCCAGCCGTCGGCACCCGACTCGTGGCGCTGGCGGGCGTAGCCGCGCAGGCGGTCCAGCGCCCGGGCTCGGGTGCGGACCCGCTCGACGGGGGTGATCTCCTCCTCCAGGGTGAGGATCGGCTTGATCTTCAAGGCGCCGCCGATCCAGGCCCGGGCGCCGCCGATGCGCCCGCCCCGCCGCAGGTACTCGAGGGTGTCGATCGCGAACCACATCTTCAGCTGCCGGCGGGTCTCCTCGGCGCGGGCCAGGACCACCTCGGCGTCGTTGCCCGCGGCCGCCGCGGCTGCGGCCCCGAGCACGCAGAGGCCCATCCCACCAGCCGCGGTACGAGAGTCCATCAGGTGGACCCGCTCACCGCCCTTGCCTTCCTCGATCAGGCGTTCGCGCGCCTGCCCGGCCGCCTCGAAGGAGCCGGAGATGCCGGCGGAGATGTGGATCGAGACGATTTCACGGCCCGCGTTCAGCAGCGGCTCGTAGACCGCGATGAAGTCGCCGATCGAGGGTTGGGAGGTCGTGGCCCCGTTTTCGGAGGCCCGCAGCCGCTCGTAGAAGGCGGCGTAGTCGGCGATCTCGGACTCGGCCTCCTGCTTGCCGTCGACGGAGACATAGAGGCTTATGGTCTGGATGCCGCGATCCTCCACCAGCGCTGAGGGCAGGTAGGCCGTGGTGTCGCAGACGACGGCGGTCTCGGCGCTGGAGTTCAACGCGGGCGATTCTGCCAGACGCGCCCGCACACGGACTGCCGCCTGGACCAAGCTACACTTTGTGAAGTGACGGATACGCCCAACGCAGCGATCACCCTCAGCACCAAGGCCGTCGAGAAGATCGGCGAGCTGCTCGGCAGCCAGGCCGAGAGCGGCGAGCAGGCCCTGCGGGTCGCGGTTCGCGGGGGCGGCTGCTCGGGCTTCCAGTATGCGCTCGCCTTCGACAAGGCCAAGGAGGACGACAACGTCTTCGAGGTCGACGGCGTCGCCGTCATCGTCGACAAGGTCAGCATGCAGTTCGTCTTCGGCTCCGAGGTCGACTACGTGGAAGGCCTGCAGGGCGCGGGTTTCCAGGTCAACAACCCAAACGTTGTGGCGGCATGCGGCTGCGGATCGTCGTTCCAAGTTAAGGACGATGCCGCTGATGCCGCAGCCGCAGCCGTCTAGGCGGACGCTGCAAACCGGCGCATCTCGCAGTCCTCGGTCGCTCGGATCGGGTCACGCACGGTAGTGCGCTCCCCTCACCTCGCTCCCTGCGTCCCACGAGCTGCTTGGTTTTCGCGCCCGTTTCCGGGCGCGGCTTATTCGATCTGCAGCGGGGGGGACTGCGCCGGGGGCGCGGTGTCCGGCACGGTCGCGGCCTGAGGCTGCTCGACGCCCATTGCCTCGGCGAGCTCGCCGGACTCGAACATCTCCTCGACGATGTCGGCGCCGCCGACCAGCTCGCCGTTGACGTAGAGCTGCGGGAAGGTCTGCCAGTCGGAGATCTCGGCGGTCACTTCGCGCAGCGGCTGCAGGGCGGGCAGGACGTCGATCGCCCCGTACTCGACGTCGATCGAGTCGAGCACCTGGACGACGCGCATCGAGAAGCCGCAGCGGGGCATGTCCGGCGTGCCTTTCATGAAGAGCAGCACCGGGTTGGCGGCGATCAGCTCTTCGACCTTTGACTTCAACTCGGGGTCGGCCATGGACACAGGGTAGCTATCCGTCCAGGCGGGCCTAGAGCTGGGTTGCGATCAACCCGATCACCGCAGCGAGCAGTGCTCCTCCAACGCGGAGGATCGTGTGCTGAAGCGCGTCGATTCGACTGTCGATCCGGGTGAATCCGGCGTCGACGCGATTGCCGAGCTCGCCGACTCGTCCGTTGAGGTCGTCGAGGCGGGAGTCGGTCCAAGTCGATCGCATTGACTTCACGCCCTCCAATGCTAGGGATCAAGGGAATACACGTGGGACACGGAAGTGTAACTTATTGTCTACGTCCCAATTTGCGGGCGCGGATGGATGGACCGCCGACTATCCAGCGACGTTGGTCTTCACCGAGAGCGCGTGGATGGTGCCGTCCTCGAAGCGCTCCTTCACCGCGGCCTTGACCAGCCGGTGCTGGTCGATCCGGGAGAGCCCATCGAACTGGGGCGCGCTGACGACCGCGCGCAGGTGATCGCCGGTGCCGGTTTCGTCGCTGACCTCGACCGCGGCGCCGGGCAGCGCCGCCTCGATCATCGATTTCAGCTCCGCCAGGTCGGCAGCCACCGCCGCGCCTCAGCCCGAGATCTTCTGGCCGAGGGTTTCCAGCATCTCCTCGACGTGGACGAACTTGACCCGCGGGCGGCCGTGCGGCTCGCCCCGGCCGACCTCGGCCTGGTCGATCGCCTGCCAGTCCTCGAAGCTGACGTAGCGGACCCCGCGCTCGGCCAGCAGGTCCTCGACCGCCGAGGGCGCCGGGCTCTCGGGCTCGAGCAGCGTCTGGGACTCGACGTCGGCGAGCAGGTGGGTGACCGTCTCCAGCGCGTCTTTCTTGTTCGTGCCGATCACTCCCGAGGGGCCGCGCTTGATCCAGCCGGCGGTGTAGTGGCCGACCTTGTGGCCCGAGTCGTGGGAGTCGAGCACCCGGCCGCCCTCGTTGAGGATCAGCCCGCGCTTGTCGTCGAAGGGAACGCCCTCGATCGGGATGCCGGTGTAGCCGACCGAGCGCAGCACCAGGCCGCACTCGAGCTCTTCGCGCTCGCCGGTGTCCCTGGCACGCAGGGTGCCGTCTTCGGAGACCAGCTCGTTGCGGCCGACGACGATGCTCTGCACCTTGCCGTCGCCCTTGATCTCGACCGGGGAGGCGAGGAAGCGCAGGACGATCCGCTGGCGCTTGCCCTCCGGCGCGCGCTGGGAGAACTCGCGCAGGGTCTCGACGTTGACGCGGGTGGTCTTATTGGCCTCGTCGGACTCCAGGTAGGAGGCGCTCGCCTCGTCCAGTTCGACCTCGGCCGGGTCGACGACGACGTCGGCGTCCTCCATCTCGCCCAGCTCCCTGATCTCTGGGTTCGTGAAGGCGGCCTGGACCGGGCCGCGGCGGCCGAGCACGACGATCTCGCGGATCCCCTTCGCGTCGAGCAGCTCGATCGCGTGGTCGGCGGTGTCGGTCTGGCGCAGCTCGTGGTCGGTCAGCGCCAGCATCCGGGCGACGTCCATCGCCACGTTGCCGTTGCCGATCACGACCGCCCGCTCGCCGGAGAGGTCGAACTCCTCCCTGGCGTAGTCCGGATGGGCGTTGTACCAGCCGACGAAGGCGGTGGCCGCGTGGCTGCCCGGGAGGTCCTCGCCGGGGATGCCGAGCTGGCGGTCGGTCTCGCAGCCGACCGTGAAGACGATCGCGTGGTAGAGCCGCTCGAGGTCCTCGACCTCGATGTCGTGGCCGACCTTGACGTTGCCGAAGAAGCGGAAACCGTCGCGGGCCGCCGTTTTCTCGTAGACGCGGATCACCGACTTGATCTTCGGGTGGTCGGGAGCGACGCCGCCGCGAACGAGGCCGAACGGGGTGGGGAGTCGGTCGAAGAGATCGACCTGGGCGTGCAGGTCCTCGCCCTTGAGGATGTGCTCGGCGGCGTAGAAGCCCGACGGGCCGGCGCCGACGATCGCGACTCGAAGCGGGTTCTCCTGGGTTCCGATCTGGGTCATCTCGTTTTCCGGGTGTCGAGGACGCGTCGCGTCCGCATGAAAGGCGAGCGCGAAGGATAGGGAAGTCGGTTTCAGCCGAGCGCGGGCGTCTGCACCGGGACCGCCGTCGCGGTGCCGTCGAGCGCGTCGAGCGCCCTGGCGACTGACATCGCCACGCAGGTGAAGATCGGCGTCTCGCGCTCGGTGTACTCGCTCGACTCGGTCGGCCGCAGCTCGTTGACCAGGTCGAGGAACATGCCCGGGTCGTCCCCCTCGAACGCGACCACGAACTCCTGGTCGTCGAGGCCGAACGAGTAGGTCGTGTTGATCGTGATCTCCGGGTACCGGCGGCCGACCTCGATGTGGCTCTTCATGATCCGCCCGCGCTCCTCCGCCGGCAGCCCGTACCAGCGACGCTGCTTGACCATCGGGTAGAGGAAGAGGTACTTGCGCTCGGAGACGCAGATCTCGGTCCTCGCCTGCTCCTCGGAGTAAGGCGAGCGTTTGGTCATCGAGAGGTACGAGTACGGAGTCTCCGCCCACTTCGCCAGCCCGCTCTGCCCGAGCACGACGTGAAAGGTGTGGATGTCGTCGAGGTTGGGGCTCTGGCTGAGCAGCAGCAGGTCGGCGTCGCCGCGCGTGCCTATGGTTGAGTACGCCCGCAGCGACCGGTCGATGCCGAAGTCCTCGCAGGCGGCGAGGAACTCCCGCTTGTCCGCGGCCCGGAGATCCGGATCTCGACGGCGCCAGGCTGGATCAACTTTGAAAAACGTGAACTTGGCGAACGTGCGGTCGGTCATCGGAATCACGATAGCGCTCGCCCTGCTCTTGGTTTCGGTGCCCTCGGCGAGCGCAAAGGAACCGCCCAGCGTCGCTCTGCTCTGGCTCCCACCGGGCATCACGGTGGACCGGCTCGCGGCCGCCGGCCTCTCCCCAGGCGTGATGAGCGCCGGGCTTGGAGCCGTACCGCCGGAGCAGACCTATCTGGACATCGGGCAGGGCAACCGCGTCTTCGACTCGCTCTACGACACGGAGTTGCCGTCGAGGGCCGGGAGCCGCGCCGGGTGGTGGCGAGCCGTGGTGGAACGTGCCGATTCTGCTCCTGCCGACATCGTTCCGGGCCTGCTCGCGTCGACCCTCACGGCCGCCGGCCGATTCGGCGCGTTCGAAATTCGGGAAGCGTCTCCGGATCGTCTCCCCGCCCTGGCGCGGAGCCTGCGGGGCGGCGATCTCCTGATCGCCATCGCCCGTCCCACCGGTCGCTCGGACGATCCGCTGCCGATCGGCATCGCGGGGCTGGGGTTCGACGGGAACCTGACCTCTGACAGCACGCGCATCGACGGTTACGTGCTCTCGACCGATGTGGCGCCGACGATTCTTGAGAGGCTTGGAGTCGAGGTCCCGCCAGAGATGTCCGGGCAGCCGATCCACTCCGAGGGAGCGGTGGACCCGGCGGCGATCGAGTCGCTGGCGGGACGGATGACGGTGATCTCGTCGCGTCGCGGCCCGGTCATAGGGCTGAGCCTGCTGCTCTGGGTCGTCGTCCTGGCCGGGGCGATCGCGGCGACGTCCGGACGGGCCGCCCGGGGCGGAACCCGGGTGGCCGGGCTCGCGGTCGTCTACATGCCGCTGGTGCTCCTGCTCGCCGCCGCGATCGAACCGGGCGAGGCAGCCGAAGCGCTGCTGGTCATGGCCGGATCGCCGCTGCTGGCGGCGCTGACCCTGAGAACGTCGAGCGGCTATCGCGCCCTCGCGGTGGCGTCGGCGCTGACGGTCTTGGCGTACGCCATCGACGTCATCGCCGGCTCGCCCCTGACCTCGCTGTCGCTGCTTGGCCCAAATCCGGGGCTGGGGGTGCGTTTTTACGGGATCGGCAACGAGCTGGAGGCCCTGCTCGGCGTGCTGGTGGTCGCCGGCACCGGGGCCGCCCTGGCCGGCTTCGCGCCTCGGCTCTCGAGCGGACGCTGCGCGGCGAGCTTTCTCGCCGTCGGCCTGCTCTGCGCCTTCGTCTTCGCGGCCGGTCGGTTCGGCGCCGACGTCGGCGCCGCAATCGTCCTGCCGGTCGGTGCCGCGGTCGCCGCGGCGGTCGTCGCCGGCCGTGGCGACCGCTCGGTCCTGCTGCTCGTGGTGGTGGCCCCGTTCGCGGTCCTGGCGCTGCTCGCTCTCGTCGACCTCGTCTCCGGGGCCAACGCCCATCTGACCCGCTCCGTTCTCGACGCCGGCGGCCTCGGCGATCTCGCCGACGTCGCCCAGCGCCGTCTCCAGCTCTCCGCCCACAGCTTCGGCCGGCCGATCCTGCTCGCCTTCCTGCCGGTGGTGGCGCTCCTGGCCGCGGTCGCGGCCCTGCGCCGTGACCGCCTCGCTGCCTGGCTGAGCGCTCGTCCCACCGTCCGTGCCGGACTCCTCGGCGCGCTCGCCGCGACCCTCCTCGGCACCCTCGCCAACGATTCGGGCGCGCTCGTGCTCGAGGTCGGGACGGCGTATCTACTTGTCTTCGTCGGCTTCGCCTGGGCGGAAATTGGGGACAAAGACATCCAGGAGACAAAAAGTTACAATTACGCGCGCCACACGTCAGAAGTTTCTCCCTAGCATGGAGCCATGAAGTTGAGAGCCACCTGGACCGATTCGCGCCTCGACGACCTCAACGATCGCGTCAGCGAGATCGGCGCTCGCGTCGGTGAGCAGTCGCTGCGGATCGACGCCATGCAGCGCGCGATCGTCCAGGTGGGCGGGGCTATGGTCGCCGCCCTGGTTGGTCTGATCGCGGCGATTCTCGGCTTGATCGCAACCCAGCTCTGACGTTCCGCTTGGCAATGCGGCTCTGCCCGACGGGGCCGGGCGATGATCTACCCTTAACTCTTCGTGCGCATTGGGCTCGTCTCGCCATATTCCTGGTCCTACCGGGGCGGCGTAAACCGGCACGTCGAGGCCCTCGCCGAGGAGTTTCTCGGACGGGGCCACGAGGTCCGCGTGCTCGCCCCATTCGATCCGCCCGGCCGGATCAGCCGAGTGCTGCACCGGGCCGACCCGGAAACCCGCCCGATCCCGGACTACTTCACGCCCCTCGGGCGCACCGCCGGCTTCAGCGCCAACGGCTCCGTCTCCAACCTCGCGCCGTTCCCCGCCGGCGGGGTCGTGGCGCCGCGGCGTCAGGTGCAGGCGGGTAAGTTCGACGTTCTCCACGTCCACGAGCCGGTGGTCCCGCTGGTCGGCTGGAACGCGACCCTGGGCGCCACGGTGCCGGTGGTCGGGACCTTCCACACCTACTCGACCAAGCCCGCCCCCAACTACATAGCCAACGCCGTTGGCGCCCGGCGACTCTTCAACCGGCTCTCGGCTCGGATCGCGGTCTCCGAGGCGGCTGCCTGGACCGGCCGCCGCTGGTACGGGGGCGACTACACGATCGTCCCCAACGGGGTTGACGTCGACGCGGCGCCCAGCGGCCCCGCGGCGCCCGGCGAGGAGCTGCGCATCCTCTTCGTCGGCCGGCCCGAGGAGCGCAAGGGGCTGCCGATCCTGCTGGCTGCGTTCAACGCCCTGGTCGAGCACGTCCCCTGCCGGCTCACCGTGATCGGGGCCGAGCGCGAGGACGTCCTTCGCTACATCGCCGATCCGGAACTGATGAGCTCGATCGAGATTCGTGGCCGCGTCTCCGGAGCGAGCCTCTGGGCCGAGCTGCACCGGGCCGACGTGCTCTGCGCTCCGTCGCTCGCCGGCGAGAGCTTCGGAATGGTCCTCACCGAGGCCTTCGCCGCCGGCACGCCGGTCATCGCCTCCGCGATCGCCGGCTACAGCGACGTGGTCAGCGACGGCGTCGACGGCGTGCTCGTCCCGCCGGCCGATCCCCAGCGCCTGGCCGAAGAGCTGCAGCGCATCCACCACGAGCCGGAGCGTCTGCAGGCGATGGGAGAGGCAGCACGCCAGAGTGCCCAGCGCTATGCCTGGCCGCGGATCGCCGACCAGGTGACGGAGGTCTACGAGCGCGCGCTCGCGGCGCCGAAGCCGGTCACGGCCGGCGAGCGGGTTGCCCACTGGGCGGGGCTGCGCCCCGCCGACGGGGGGCCGAAGCGCCCGCCGCGCCGGCTGCCGTCGCTCGACCCGCCGCTCGCGCAGGCCGGCAGTCGTGGAAGGCGGCTCGCGCGCCGGGTCGGGCTGGGCGTCGCCGGCGCGCTCGGAGTCGGTCTCACCCTCCTGGCGGCGCAGAAGATCGGCGTCGACAACGTCGTCGAAAGCATCGTCCGCTCGAACTTCACCTGGGTGCTCGTGGCCTGCGCGCTGATGGCCGCCTCGCTCTTCTTTCGCGCCGCCTCCTGGTACTGGATCGCCCGCGCGGCGCTGCCGAACCGCTCGCTGCGGCGCCGCGACGTCACCTCGGCGACGATGATCGGGGTGCTGATGTCCGCGACGCTGCCGGCCCGCCTCGGCGAGCCGGCCCGCGCCCTGGCGCTGGCCAGGCGCACCGGCCGGATGCGGGAAACGTTCCCGGTGCTGCTGGGCACTCTGGTCTCCCAGACCCTGCTCAACCTGGTCGCCCTGGCGATGCTCGGGGTGATCATCGTCTCGACCACGCCACTGTTTCACTCCGGCACCAAGAAGCTGTTCGCCTTCAGCCTCGTGCCGCTGATCCTGCTGGTCGTGGTCCTGGTCGCGCCGCTGCTGATGCGGCGAAACGGCAACGGGCGACTCGCTCGGCTGGGCGCCGCGGTCCACCGGGCCCTGGTCCAGGTGCGTGCCGGCCTCGCCGTCTTCCGCGACCCCCGTCAGGGCGCCGCCGCCGCGGCTGCCCAGCTTGGCGCCTGGGCGATCCAGCTGGCCTCCTGCTGGGCGCTGCTCTACGCGCTCGGGCTCGACGGGGAGGCCGGGATCGGCGCCGCGGCCGCGGTCCTGTTCGCGGTCAACGTCACCGCGGTCGTCCCGGCAACTCCCTCGAACATCGGCGTCTTCCAGCTCGCGGTGATCAGCGTGCTTCACAGCGGGTTTGGGATCGGCACCGCCGACGCCCTCGCCTACGGCGTGATCCTGCAGGCGGTCGAGATCGCGACCGCGGTCGCCCTCGGCCTGCCGGCCCTCGTGCGGGAGGGCCTCACCTGGAGCGACCTGCGGGTGCAGGCCCTCTCCGCCGCGCCGGTTCGGCTCGAGCCGACGCCCCGCTCCCGCCGTGCCCAGACGAACCGCAGCGGCGTCGTTTAGAAGACGTTGTTTACGTGAACTTTCGCTGAGCTATAAAAAAACTGCGCTGTATTCCTTTAGGATCACTCTCGGAGGAGCCGCCACCGTTCCCAGGCCGGCACTCCTGGCTACGAGGAGGCACGAGGTCGACGCCGGTTCCATCCAGCCGGTGTCGGCCCGCCTTCTCGTCCCCTAAATTGCCCCTGGGGGCCTAGCGAAGCGTTTCGGCGGCGGCCGGTTCGGGCTCCTCGTCGTCGGGCTCGACCTCGGGCGGCAGGTCGCCGCCCCGATCGGTCCCGGCGATCAGCTCGTCGGGTGCCTTGCCCTTCGGGATGAAGCCGGACTTCATGCCGAAGTAGACGGCCTGTGGGTGATGGGCGACGATCGCAACCGTGGACTGCTCGGGCATCACCGCGTAGCCGTCGGAAAGGGTCATGCCGATCCGCTCGAGATCGAGCAGGCGCCAGACCTTCTCGTGCTCGGACTGGTCCGGGCAGGCGGGATACCCCCACGAGTAGCGTCGTCCCTGGTCGGGGTCGATGCCGAGGGCCCGGCGCACGTCGGCGTGGAGCCACTCCGCCAGCCCCTCCGCCGCCTGCACGCCGAGGCCGTGCACGAAGAGCTGCTCGGCGAACTCGCCTTCGCTCTCCAGGCGCTCGATCAGCTCGGTCACCTCGGGCCCGACGGTTACGCCCTGCAGGGCGACCACGTCGCGTTCGCCGGAATCGAGCGGGCGGTAGAAGTCCGCCAGGCAGATCCGATCGTGCCTCGGCTGGCGCGGGAAGGAGAGGCGCTCGATCTCGCGGGCGTGGTCCTCGGGGTCGAAGATCACCAGCTCGTTGCCGTCCGAGTTGCAGGGGAAATAGCCGATGCGGGCGCGCGGGCGCAGATAGTCCTGCTCGCGCCACATCCGCTCCAGCCGCGGCGCGAAGCCCTCCTCCTCGCCGCTGCCCTCGACCAGCTCCCGCCAGGCCTCGCCCTTCACTCCGCGCCCGCCCCAGTGCAGCTTGAACAGCACGTGGCGGTCGAGGTAGGGGAAGACGTCGTCGAGGTCGATCTCGACCTCTCGGGCGCCCCAGTGCGGCGGGCTGGGGATCGGGGCATCGGTGCGGGCGGCCGAGCGCACGCTGGCGTCGCTGGTCGGGGGCGCGTCGTCGACCTCGACCGGCTTCTCTCGCAGCTGCTTGGCCTCGGCCCGGATCCGCTCGACCAGCCCTCGTCGCGCCTCGGCGTCGACGATGGCGTCCATCGTGTCGAGCCCCTGGAAGGCGTCCTTGCAGTAGAAGACGCCGGGCTCGTAGATCTCGTCGGACTCCCTGCCCTTCGGGTACAGCGTGCGGCGGCCGAAGTCGCGGTTGATCGCGGCGCCGCCGATCAGCACCGGGAAGTCCAGGCCTCGCTGGTGCAGCTCCTGGACGCAGGTCGGCATCTGCTTGGAGGTCGAGACGAGCAGGGCCGAGAGGCCGATCGCGTCGGCCTCGTTTTCCACCGCCGCCTCGATGATCGCGTCGACCGGGACCTGCTTGCCGAGGTCGATCACCGTGTAGCCGTTGTTGGTCAGGATCGTGTTGACCAGGGACTTGCCGATGTCGTGGACGTCGCCGAAGACGGTGGCGATCACCACCTTGCCCTTGGTGTGTCCGTCGATCCGGTCCAGGTAGTTCTCGAGCTGGGCGACCGCGCGCTTCATCACTTCCGCCGACTGCAGGACGAAGGGCAGGATCAGTTCGCCGGCGCCGAACTTGTCGCCGACCTCCTTCATCGCCGGCAGCAGGACCTCGTTCAGGGTCGGTACCGCGCCGATCTTCTCGACCGAGCGGTCGATCCAGTCCTCGACCCCGTCCTTCTTGCGGCGCAGGATGTGCCAGTGCAGGGCCTCCTCCGGCTCCATCCCGGCGGTCGGATCGGCCGCCTCGACGCCCTCGTCCTCCTCGCCCTGGGACTCGAAGTGGGCGATGAAGCGCTCGAGCGCGTCCTCGCGGCGGTTGAAGACGAGGTCGTTGGTCAGCTCGCGCTCGGAGTCCGGGATCTCGCTGTAGGGGGTGATGTGGTTCGGGTTCACCATCGCCAGGTCGAGCCCGGCCTCCACGCAGTGGTGCAGGAAGACCGAGTTGAGGACCGCGCGCGGCCTTGGCGAGACGCCGAAGGAGACGTTGGAGACCCCGAGCGAGGTCTTCACCCCGGGGATCTCGGCCTTGATCCGGCGGATCCCCTCGATCGTCTCCACCGCCGAGGGCTTCCACTCCTCGTCTCCGGTGGTGAGGGTGAAGGTGAGCGCGTCGAAGATCAGCGCCTCGGGGTCGAGGCCGTGCTCGGTGCAGGCGATCTCGCGGATCCGTTCGGCGATCTCGACCTTGCGGTCGGCCGTCTTCGCCATCCCGACCTCGTCGATCGTCAGCGCAATCAACGCCGCTCCGTGCGCCTTCGCCAGCGGCACGACGACGTCGGCCTTGTCGCGCCCGGCCTCGAGGTTGATCGAGTTGACGATCGCCCGGCCGGGAATCTGCTCCAGGGCGGCCTTGATCACCTCCGGCTCGGTCGAGTCGACCTGGATCGGCGCCGGCTGGGTGAGCGAGACCCGCTTCACGACTGCGCTCATCTGCGCGTCCTCGTCCTGTCGCTCGGTCAGCGCCACGCAGACGTCGAGCACGTGGGCGCCGCCTTCGACCTGGTCTTCGGCGACCTGGACCAGGCCGTCGTAGTCGTCGGCGAGCAGCAGCTCCTTGGCCTTGCGCGAGCCCTGCGAGTTGACGCGCTCGCCGACCAGGGTCGGGCGCGGCTCCTGCACGAGCGGGGTGGAGGTCATCATCGAGGAGACCTCGATCGGCCCCGGCGCGGGACGCTCGCCCGGCGAGCGCTCGCCGATGCGCTCCCGGATCGCGCGGATGTGGTCGGGGGTGGTCCCGCAGCAGCCGCCGACGATGCCGACGCCGTAGCGCTCGACGAACTCGCCGAGGGTCGCGGCCAGCGGCTCGGGCTCTTCGGGGAAGATCGTCTCGCCGTCGGGGCCCTGCAGCGGCAGCCCGGCATTGGGAATGCAGTGCACCGGCAGCGGGCTGGTCTCGCCGAGGAACCGGATCGCGTCGCGCATGTCCTCCGGCCCGGTCGAGCAGTTGAGGCCGATCACGTCGACGTCGAGCGCGGTGAGCGTCGTCAACACCGCCTGGATGTCGGTGCCCAGCAGCATCTTGCCGCCGTTGGGGAGCAGAGAGACGCTGATCTGCAGGGGCAGCTTTCGGCCGGTCTCCGCGAACGCCTCGCGGGCACCGAGGATCGCCGCCTTCACCTCGAGGATGTCCTGCGCGGTCTCGATGATGATCAGGTCGGCGCCGCCTTCGACCAGGCCTCGTGCCTGCTCGGAGAAGACCTCCACCAGGGTGCCGAAGGAGATGTCGCCGAGGGTCGGGTCGGTCGAGGCCGGCAAGAACCCGGTCGGGCCGATCGAGCCGGCGACGAAGCGCTCCTCGCCAGCCGCCTTCCGGGCGATTTCCGCCGCCTTCAAGTTGATCTCCAGCGTGTGCTCGCCCAGCCCCCACTCTTCGAGCTTCAGCCGCGACCCCTGAAAGCTGTCGGTCTCCACGACCTCAGCTCCGGCCTCCAGCATCGACGCATGAACCCCCTCGATCACGTCCGGCCGGTTCAGCACCAACGCCTCATGGCACTTGCCCTCCAGCCCGCCATAGTCCTCGGCCGTGAGCTCGAACTCCTCCAGCGTCGCGCCCATGCCGCCGTCAAAGACGACGACCCGCTCGCGAACCGCTGCTATGTAGTCACGCTCGGCCATCAGGAGAGGTTAAGGGGTCGAGCACCCTTCCCCCAGAGGCTCAAGGACCCCGAAACCGAACCCCTCACAGACGATCTGCTGCGCAACGGCCTCTGGGGGAAGGGTGCTCGACCCCTTCGCCCGTCTTCTAGGTGATCAGCCGCGCATGCCCAGACGACGCTTCAGATCACGCGCATTGAACAACGGCACCATGCGGTCGATCAGCCGACGGCGCCCCTTGGTGTACGGGTACCAGGTCGGCTCCCGCTTGGCGCCGAAACGGGTGATCACGAGGGACTCGGTGCGGCAGTACTTCTTGATCCCGGGTTCACCGTGGCGGTAGCCGATCCCCGACTGCTTCCAGCCGCCCATCGGCACGTCGGAGGCCAGGTAGTTGACCAGCACGTCGTTGACGTTGATCGCGCCGCACTCGACCCTGCGGGCGACCCGCTCGGCCCGCTCCTTCTCGCCGAAGACCGAGCCGGAGAGGCCGTAGCGGCTGTCGTTGGCGAGACGCAAGGCCTCCTCGGTGTCGCGGACCTTCATCACCCCGACTACCGGGCCGAAGGTCTCCTCCCGCATCACCTTCATCGAGTGGTCGACGTCGACGAGGACCGTCGGTTCGAAGTAGTCGCCCGGCCCCTCGACCCGCTTGCCGCCGGTCAGCGCCTTGGCGCCGGAGGCGAGCGCGTCGTCGACCTGGTCCTCGACGATCGCGGTCTGGTTGGGCGAGGTCATCGCGCCGACGTCCTTGGGAGAGCTGCCGTCGTCGGCGCCCTGGCGCAGCCTGCCGACCTCGGCGGTGAGCTTGGCGACGAACTCGTCGTAGACGGGCTCCTCGACGTAGATCCGCTCGACCGACATGCAGATCTGACCGGAGTTCATCATCCCGCCCCAGGCCGCGGCGTTGGCCGCCCGGTCGAGGTCGGCGTCGGAGAGGACGATCATCGGGTCCTTGCCGCCGAGCTCGAGGCTGACCGGGGTCAGGGTCTCGGCCGCACGGGCCATCACCTTGCGGCCGGTCCGGTCGGAGCCGGTGAACTGGACGAAGTCGACCTCGTCGACCAGGGCGCCGCCGGTCTCGCCGATCCCCTGCACGCAGTCGAGCACGTCCGGGCCGCCGACCTCCTGCTTCCACGCCTCGACCACCTCGGCCAGGCCGAGCGGGGTGAACTCGGAGGGCTTTATCACGACCGCGGCCCCGGCCTGCAGGGCCGGGATCGCGTCGCCGAGGGCGAGGATCAGGGGGAAGTTCCAGGGGGCGATGATGCCGACCACCGGGTGCGGCCGGTACTGGACCCGCAGCTTCTTGGCCGCGAGCAGGGCGGAGTGGGGCCGGACGGCTTCCTCGCCGATGAACTTCGGCGCCTTGGCGCCGTAGAAGTTGATCAGGTCGGCGAGGTAGGCCGGCTCGTTGGAGGCGTCGGCGCGCACCTTGCCGGTCTCCCGCTGCATCGTGTCGAGGATCCGGCCCTGGTTGTCGAGGATCCAGTCGCGCAGCTTGCCCAGCCAGTGGTAGCGACCCTCGATCCCCATCGCCTCCCACTCGGCCTGGTTCGCGCGCACCCTGGCGACGGTCTCGGCGACCGCCTCCGGTGAGGTCACCGCGACGGTCTCGATCAGCTCTCCGGTGGCGGGGTTGCGAACCTCGATGCCCTCGAGTCGCTCGCTCCGCCCGTTTCCGGCCCCGGCGGCCGTCCCGTTCGTCTCCGTCCGCGTCTCGGCGGTTCCGCTCTCCATCGGTGCACCCCTTCGCTCGGCCTTGGCTGGTCAGCCAAACTGTACCCGTCGGGAGCGGGCGATGGGTGGGAATCTCGCTACAGCTGAGTCGCGATCACGCCGAATATGCCGAACAAAATACTGCCGACAATGCCAGCTCCGATTCGCATCGTCATGTAAAGCTGGGCGTCGGTGCGTGCGTCGGCGCGTCCCTCGGCCCTTTCGAAACGCTCCACCATTTCCCCGCGCAGCTCCGCAACCTCTGCCTTCAGTTCCTCCCTGGTCGCCAGCTTTACATCGGCCTGAAGCGCCCGGATATCGGCATGGACCTGATCGAATCGGCGGTCTACCTGCTCGAACCGTCGGTCGACTTGATCGAAGCCGACGTCCACCCGCCTGACGAGGTCGTCCATGCGGTCGTCGGTCCAGGTCTCCCGCGGCATCGTCTGCATGCTGGCAGCGTAGACAGAAAGTTTCAACACGTGGCGCGCAAAAATCGGCGAATGTGTGAGATCTCTGTGCCTCAGCGCGAAACGAGCCGGTAGACCGGGCCCGAGAGCGAGGTGACGTAGATGCGATGGGCGAGGTCTTCGCCGAAGGAGGATGGGCTCTCGACGCTGAGCCCGAGCTTGCGGTCGCCGGTTGCCCGGGTCAGATGTGGGACGAGGCTGCGCACCCTGCCCTCGCAGAGGTCGGCGTACACGTAGCGCCCCCGCAGGGAGCGCAGCTGCGGGTCCCCGACGACGTAGCCGCCGATGATCGTGCAGCTGCCGCCGCGGCTGTGGGGGTAGGCGAGGATCGGCTTGGTCGTGCCGCCGGGATCGGGGGTGCCGCTGCTGGCACCCGTGTAGGGCGCGAAGCCCTCGAACGCGTCCCAGCCGAAATTGGCGCCGGAGGCCGCGCCGACGGTCGTGTAGTCGAGCTCCTCGAAGCCATCCTGGCCGACGTCGCCGATCGCGATCCGCGGCCGTTTCGCGGTCACGGTGTCGAAGGAGAAGCGGAACGGGTTGCGCAGGCCGTAGCTGTAGATCTCGTCGCGGCCGGGGCGGCCGACGAACGGGTTGCTCGCCGGCACCGAGTAGGGCGCGCCACCTGACGGCCGGGGATCGATCCGCAGCAGCTTGCCGAGCAGTACGTCCTTGTTCTGCGCGTTGTTCGGGGGATCCCCTCCGGACCCGCCGTCGCCGGTGGCGAAGTAGAGGAGGTTGCCGAGGAACTGCAGTTGGCCGCCGTTGTGGTTGGCGTTGACCGGATGCGGGACCTCGATCACCTTGCGGCGGGTGTTCGGCGCGGCCCGGGTGGGGGTGCGCCGGCGCAGTTCGTCGACGCGGATGTTCCCAGCGTTGTCGTTGTAATAGACGTAGAAGCGGCCGCTGCGGGCGTAGTTGGGAGGGAAGGCGACCGAGAGCAGGCCTTCCTCGCCGCCGTAGCCGACCGTGCCGCGGATGTCGAGGAACGGCCGCCGGAGCCGGTGGCCGCCGCGAAGCACCACGATCCGGCCCGGCTGCTCGACCACGAAGAGGAGTTTCGGAGACCCCGGGGCGCCGGTCACGTAGACAGGTGCCTCGAAAGAACCGATCTGCTTTAGCGCCACGCCGCGGCTTGCGGTCGCCGCACCTTCCCTGTCCGGCCCGACGGGCGGCGACTCGGAGGTGTTCGCCGACCCGCACGCCGGCAGCGCCAGGGTCAGGAGCAGGGTGACGAGGGCCGAGGCTGTAAAGGAGGGCCGCACGCCCGAAGGCTACTTCGGCTCGATCTCGACGATTTCGCCGTCGTCGGTGACTTCGGTTTCCGGCAGCTCCGCGGTGATCTCGGTGGCGAAGGAGCCGCCCGGCGGGACGTCTCCGTCGGTGACGGCTCGTACGTCGCCGGAGAGCCCGGCGCCGACGCGGTAGAGCAGCGTGAACTTGCCGGCGCGGACCGCGCTCAGCTTCCAGACGGCCTCGGTGGTTGCCCCCGGCTTCAGCGGGCCGAAGTCGAAGGTCTTGCGGTTCGAGGTCTCGGTGCCGCCGGGCTTGTCCGACCCGGCGAGCCGGGGATAGGTCTGGGCCAGGACCCAGACCGGGCGTTCGGGCTGCGCGAGTTCGGCCTGGGGGTCGCGGACGCCGAACGGCAGCGAGGAGTCGACGCCCTCCTCGCCGGCGACGGTGAAGGTGACGGTGAGCGCAGGCACAGTCCTACGGCCGCCGTTGTGGAGGGTGAGCCGCAGGAGCGAGGTCTGACCGAGTCGCTGCAGGGTCGGGAAGCTGGCGCTGTCGACGTCGACCCGGTAGGTCCCGGCTGGCTCGTTGGCGTCCGAGGAGGAATCGCCACCGCAGGCGGCGAGCATCGCCGCCACTGCCAGCGCGGCTAACCCGGTCGCGCTGGCTCTGAGGCGGGTATTCCGGGAATGTCTTCCGGTGCCCCGCAAAGCGGCCGGAACATAGCACGGGGTTTCCCACCCTCAGCGGGCATTTCGGGGACTGCGGGTGGGTTAGCGGGATCTCAACACTGAGCTAATGGTTGGGGCTGGCCCATCCCCTAGACTCAGGCCACCGAGTGGGATGCCGCGTGCCTGCGGCGTGGCTCGATGGAGGAGCAGATGGTCGGATCCGCGGTCAACAGGGCATTCCTGCCCGCAAAGTCGCTGTTCGAGCAGGTGGGGGAGATGATGATCCTCACCGCGCGGACGATCGTCTCCGCGATCAAGCCGCCCTATCCCTATGGCGAGGAGTTCATCGGCCAGTTCCTCTTCGCCCTGCAGCTCTGCTGGTTCCCGCTCCTGGTCTCCACCGTCGCCTTCGGCTTCGGCGCGCCCGGTTTGCAGGCCGCCAACTTCCTCTCGCTGTTCGGCGCGCTCGACCGGCTCGGCGGCTTCTTCGTCCTCGCCTCGATCCGCGAGTTCGCGCCGTTCGTGACCGCGGTCGTCGTCGCCGGCGTCGCCGGCACCGCGATCACCGCCGACCTCGGCGCCCGCAAGATCCGCGAGGAGCTCGACGCCCTGCAGGTGCTCGGCGTCGACCCGATCAAGAACCTGGTCGTCCCCCGTTTCCTCGCCCTGATGCTGATCACCGGCCTGCTCGACATCTACGCGCTGGTCTTCGGGATCAGCGGCGGCATCCTCACCGAGATGCTCTACAACCAGCCGCTCGGCGGCTTCTTCGCCACCCTCTTCTCCAACGCCTCGATCACCGACCTCTGGGGCTCGGTCATCAAGTGCACCCTGTTCGGTGCGCTGATCGCCGTCGTCTGCTCCTACAAAGGGATGACCGCGTCCGGCGGCGCCGCCGGCGTCGGCCGAGCGGTCAACGAGGCGGTCGTGATCTCCTTCATGGGCGTCTTCGCCTTCAACTACGTCTTCACCCAGACCCTGCTCGCCACCAACCCGGAGCTGCAGACGATCCGATGAACGCCTGGCTGGCGATACCGCGCGGCTGGCTCGACTCCTTCGGGGAGATCGCCCGCTTCGGCTCCCGCGTCTCCGGCCTCGTCTACTCCGGGCGCGTCTTCCGCTTCTTCGGCGAGAGCCTGCGCCAGGCCGGGATCCTGATCCTCGGCTCGGCCCTGATCATCTGGGGGCTGGTCTTCACCCTCGGTCTGCAGTGCGGGATCGAGGGCGCCTACCTGCTGCGAGCCCAGGGTGCGCCCGCCTACGCGGGGGTCTTCTCCGCCTGGTGCGACCTGCGGGAGATCATGCCCTACGCCTTCGGCTACATGCTGGCGGCCAAGGTCGGGACCGGGATCGTCGCCGAGCTGGGGGCGATGCGGATCTCCGACGAGATCGACGCGCTCGAGGTGATGGGCGTGCCGCCCGTCACCTTCCTCTGCGCGACCCGTCTCCTGGCGGCCTGGATCGCCTTCCCGTTCATGTACCTGGTGGGGATCGGGATCATGTACCTGGCCAGCTACCTGGCCGTGGTCGAGCAGATCGGCGACGTCTCCTCGGGCGGTTACTTGCTGATCTTCTGGATGTTCCAGAACCCACCCGACCTGATCTTCAGTCTGATCAAGGGGATGGTGATGGCGACCGCGATCGTGCTGGTCGGCTGCTACTACGGCTACACCGCCTCCGGCGGGCCGGTGGGCGTCGGTACCGCCACGGCGAAGTCTATGGTCCTGAACATCGTCTTAGTCCACATCATCGGGATGCTTGGGACCCTTGTCTTCTGGGGAGCCAACCCGCGAGCGCCGATAGGAGGCTGACGTCTAGATGGACGAGCAGGAGCGCCTCAACGAGGCCGGTGAGGGGGAGTTCGAGCGCGAGGCGGAGACCAGTGCCGAGGTCGCGCCGCCGCTCGCCGCCGATTCCGGCGAGCCCTACGTGAGCGAGGACGGCCATGTGATGGGCCGGGACTTCGTCATTCCCGGCGTCGACCCCCGGGAGCATGACCCGTACCGCTTCCACACCGGCCGCAAGCGCGACCACGGTGGCGAGGACGCGATCGAGATCATCGACCTGGTCAAACAGTTCGGCCGCGCCCGCATCCTCAACGGCCTCAACCTCGGCCTGCCCGAGGACCAGGTCTCGATGGTGCTGGGGCCCTCGGGGACCGGCAAGAGCGTGCTGATCAAGCACATCGTCGGGCTGCTCTACCCCGACTCCGGCGACGTCCTCGTCCACGGCGAGTCGATCCCGAACATGACCGACGACGAGCTTTTCGAGGTGCGCAAAAAGTTCGGCCTCCTGTTCCAGGACGGCGCCCTGTTCGGGTCGATGAACATCTACGACAACACCGCCTTCCCGCTGCGCCAGCACACCGACAAAGGCGAGGAGGAGATCGGCGAGATCGTCAACCGGCGGCTGAAAGAGGTCGGCCTGGCCGAGGCGACCTACAAGATGCCGAACGAGCTTTCGGGTGGGATGCGCAAGCGTGCCGGCTTCGCCCGGGCGCTGGTGCTGGAACCGGCGATCGTCATGTTCGACGAGCCCGACTCCGGCCTCGACCCGGTGCGCACCGCGCTGCTCTGCGAGTTGATCCGCGAGGTCCACGCCGAGAACGGCGGCTGCTACCTGGTGATCAGCCACGATCTCGGGACCGCGCGGCGGATCGCCGACTTCATCGCCGTGCTGTGGAGCGGGAAGATCGTCGAGTCCGGCCCGAAAGACGAGCTGTTCGACTCCAGCAACCCGTTCGTCAACCAGTTCCTGAACGCGGACGTCAGCGGGCCGCTCTCGATGGATTGATTTGAGCGGCGGAGTGTGGTTCGGCCGCGTCGCGGCGGCGGCGGCCCGGCACGCTCGGGTGGTGGTGGCGGTTTCGGCCCTGGTCGCGGTGGCGGCCGGCTTCGGGGCGACCCGGATCTCCACCGACGCCGGGGTCGGCACGCTGGTCGACCCCGGCTCGGAGACCTACGAGGCGACGCGCGCCGTGCGCGAGGCGTTCGGGGAAGAACCGGTGCTGGTGCTGGCGAAGGGCAACCTGCCGGAGCTGGTCCTGACCCGCGACCTCTTCCAGCTGCTCCGGCTGGAGGGCTGCCTCTCCGGCAAGGTGCCCGAGGGCGCCGAGCCGATCGCCGGGCCATGCGCCGAGCTGGCGGCGCTCGAGCCGGTGGAGTTCGTCTCCGGGCCGGCGACCTTCCTCAACCAGGCAGTGGTCCAGATCGACGAACAGCTGCAGAGGCTGTCGCGGCGGGTGCCGCCGGCGCGGTTCCGCGAATTCCTGCTCTCCGTCGCCACCCGCTACGGCATCACCAGCGTCCCCAGCCTCGAAAACGAAGAATTCCTCGCCACCGTCGTCTTCGACTTCGCCCGCGCTCGCGGCACCCCCAAGGCCCGTCTCTCCTACCTCTTTCCCAATAGCCGCTCGGCCCTGATCGCCGTCCGGCTCAAGCCGGACCTGAGCGAAGCCGAGCGCAGACGGGCGATCGAGCTGATCGAGGCCGCCGTCGACGACGTCACGCCACGGAAGGCCTGCG
This sequence comes from uncultured Solirubrobacterales bacterium, assembly GCA_963799835.1. Taxonomy (GTDB): domain Bacteria; phylum Actinomycetota; class Thermoleophilia; order Solirubrobacterales; family 70-9; genus VAYN01. The sequence goes on along the minus strand of CAWCYE010000002.1, from coordinate 522,428 downwards.
CGGAGGGAGGCAAGCCCGCCCCCTGCTTCGAGCTGCAGGGCGGCAGCTACGTCGTCTCCGGGGCACCGGTCGTCGTCGACGGCGTCGCCGACGCGCTGAAGGACGCGCTGCTGGTCCTCTTCGCGGTCTCGATCGCGCTGATGGCCGTGACCCTGCTGATCGTCTTCCGCTCGCGCATGCGCCTGCTGCCACTCGGCATCGCGCTCGCCGCGGCCGCGATTACCTTCGGTCTGCTGGCCCTTGTCGGCGGCACCTTGACCATCGCCGCGATTGGTGCCCTGCCGATCCTGATCGGGCTTGGCGTCGATTATGCGATCCAGCTCCAGGCACGCTTCGACGAGGCCGTTGCCGAGGGCAAACAGGGTGTGGGCGCGGTCCAGCACGCGGCCGCTGCTGGCGGTCCGACCATCGCCACTGCATGTATTGCGACTCTCGCCGGTTTCCTTGCCCTGCTGCTCTCGCCGACGCCGATGGTGCGCAGCTTCGGCTTGCTGCTCGTCGCCGGCGTTGCGATCGCGTTTCTCTTGGCACTAACCGCTGGGCTAGGGGCGCTGACGCTCCGGCGGGCGGGTCCTGTCGGGGAGATGGGGCCTTCGTCCTCGCAAGCTGCGGGCGAAGGCCCCAGGTCTCCCCGCCACCCGCCCGGGGAGCGGTTGCTGGACCTGGCAATTGGGTGGCCGAGTCGGGTAATCGGGATCGGGCTCGTGCTGGCGATAGCCGGGTGGGGCGTCGGGACGCAGATCGAGACGACCGCGGACATCAATTCGCTGGCACCGCAGAACATTGGTGCCGTGCGTGACCTGAACGAGCTGCAGGACACGACCGGCGTTTCCGGCGAGATCGACGTCAGCGTCGAGGCACCCGATCTCACGGATCCAGCGACCATCGAATGGATGGCCGGCTTCAAGCGCCGGGTTCTACGTGCCAACGGTTTCTCCGGAGAAAATCCCGAGCTGTCTCACGGCTGAGATCTGCCCGGGACCGGCCCTGTCGGATTTCCTGGTCCGCCGAGGGAGCCAAGTGACGAGCAAAGGGATCGATGCGACGCTCGGCGCTCTGTCGTCCTACTCCCTGCGCCAGGTCGCCCCGATCGATCCGGAGACCGGGCAGCTCGGTAGTCAGGCGCTGATCTCGTTCGGGATCCGAGCGCAGTCGCTGGAGGATCAGCAGGCGTTGATCGAGCGGGTGCGTGCGGAGATCGGGACGCCGGGGGCACCGGGGGGGCCGCCTGAGGGCGTCGAGGTCCGCCTGGCAGGGCTTCCGGTGATCGCGGCGGAGGCGGCGGACGATCTCTCCAGCAGTCGCTACTGGTTGACGCTCGCGGGGATCGTGGCGGTAGCTCTCGCGCTCCTCGCGGTCTATCGCTCGTTCGGGCGCGCCCTGGTCCCGCTGGTGCCGACCGTACTGGCCACCGGATGGGCCTCGCTGATCCTCTGGGTCAGCGGGATCCCGCTCAATCCGATGTCGGCGGCGCTGGGGGCGTTGACGATCGCCATCGCGACCGAGTTCTCGGTGATCCTCGCCGGGCGCTACCGCGAGGAGCGAGATGGGGGACACCTGCCCGAGGCGGCGTTGCGGTTGGCATACGGCCGGACCGGGGCCGCGGTGCTGGCTTCGGCGATGACGGCGATCGCCGGCTTCGCGGTGCTGATCGCGAGCGACGTCCAGATGCTGCGGGACTTCGGCTTCGTCACCGTGGTGGACCTCGCGGCCGCGCTGCTCGGCGTGGCTCTCGTCCTGCCCGCCGCCTTGGTCTGGAGGGAGGGGCGATGAGGGATCGCTACTCGATCGTCGTCGGCCTGCTCTTCCTGGTCATCATCGCGGTCGCCACGCTCAACACCCTGGGCGGCGGTGGCGGCGGGGGGACCCTCGGCCTCGACCGCCAGCCGGATCGCTGGCCGCTGCCGGAGTTCGCGGTCCCGGCCGCGGTGGGCGGCCTCGAAGGAGACGCCAACGTGGCCCAGGACGACTGCGAATCCTCCGCCGTCCCCTGCCCCGACGACGCTCGCCGCCCGCCGGCCTGCCGGATCCGCACCGCCGGCGCGATCCGCGTCTGCGATCTCTTCTCGCGCCCGCTGGTGATCTCCTTCTGGTTCACCAAAGGGGGAGGGGACTGCGTCGAGCAGCAGGACGTGGTGGATTCCGTCTACCGGCGCTACCGTGGACGGGTGAACTTCCTCTCGCTGGACGTGCGCGACGATCGCGACGCGGTTCGCGAGCTGGTTCGCCAGCACGGTTGGGGCATGCCGGTCGGCTACGACCGCGACGGCGCCGTCGCCAGCCTCTACCGGATCGGAGTTTGCCCGACCTTTGCCTACGCCTACCCCGGCGGCACCCTGCAGAGCGCCAGTATCGGCGAGCTCGACGCAGCCCAGCTCACCGACCGGGTCCGCCGGCTGCTCAGCGCGACGGCGGTGGCGGAAGCGGGCTGAGATGCCGGAGCCGCAGAAAGCCGGCACCGGGATCGGGTGGGAGCCCGCTCCGCGACAGGGTTGGGTGGCTCCCCAGATCGCGGCCGAGTTCCCGGGCCTCGGGCTCGCCTGGGTGGAGGCCGACGTGCGGCCCCGCAGGAGCCCCGACCCCGTCAAGCGGCGATTGCGAGTCCTCTCGGACCGGACCTACGGCGGTGAGGCGATCCGGCTGCGCGAACGGCCGATCCCTTGGGCCTACCGGGTGTTCTTCCGCCAGATCGGGCTGGACCCCGACCGCGACCGCACGCCGGTCGAGCAGCTGACGCTCGAACGCCTCCACGACGGCGGGTTCAAGAGTCACGGCCTCCCGCGCGACGCGCTCAGCATCGCGATCGTCGAGACCGGGGTGGCGCTTCGCGCCTTCGACGCCGACCGGGTCGAGGGCCGCCTCTGCATCCGCGACTCCGCTCCGGGGGAGTCGTTGCCTGGCCGGCCCGGGGAGCTGGCGCAGGGAACGCTGACGATCGCCGACGGGTCGCGGCCGATCGGCCTGCTGTTCGGCGACACCGGCGAGGGCTACGAGGTCGAGCAGAAGAGCCGCCGGATCGCGATCGTCGCGGTCCAGGTGAACGGGGTGCCGCAGATAGCCGTCGAGGAGGCGCTCTGGATGGCCGCCGCGACGGTCGAGGCCGCCTGAGTCTTCAGCCTCTGTCTCCTTAACCGTTTCGCCTTTGCGGAGGCTGACCGGTGATCTACACTCGGCAGCGAGTCCGATGCCGGATCTGCTCGAAAGAGACAGCCTTCTCTACGTCGAACCCGACGAGCTGCTCGCCCGTCAGGAGCTGCGGCGCCAGGTCGGGCGCCTGGAGCGGGAGCTGGCAGGCCATCTCGCCGAGGCGTTCGGCCGGGTGCGGCTCGAGTGCGGGGTGGCCCCGCTGGCCGCGGAGCCGCGGGTCCTCGATCTCGGTGAGCTGGAGCGCCTGCGCGACGATCTGGCGGAGCGCGTGGCGGAGGCCCGCCTGACGCTGGCCGATCAGGACCGGCTGGAGGCCGCCAACCGCGAGCTGCTGCGCGAAATGATCGCCTCGCCCGCCGACTTCAAGTGGGTGCAGATCTCCCGCGACGACATCGGCGCGCCGGGATGCGGCCACTGGCACTCGCGCCCCCGGCTCGGCCCGATCGGGATGCTGATGGGCTGGTGGCGGGTCAAGGTTTCCTCGGGATGCCCGTTAGCCGGGCGGCTTGCGGCCGTTGAGCGAGCGGAAGCGCACCGCTGACGAGCGACCTCCCGCCCCATGGGGGTCAGCGCCGCTCGCCGAGCTGGTCATCCTTGCCGGCATCGTCTCGCTAGTGATCGGGATCGTCGGCCAGGAGCCGACGGCGATCGGGATCGGGGTGGCGCTGGCGGGCCTGGGCGGCCTCGAGGTCTCGATCCGCGAGCATTTCGCCGGCTACCGGTCCCACACCACGCTGCTGGCGGGGTTCGTCTTCGTCTTCACCGTCGGGATCCTCTACTACGCCGCCCACCAGATCCTGGCGGTCGCCCTGGCCGCCGGCGCGGTGACCTTCCTGATCGCCTTCTATCTGGCCCGCCGCGCATTCCAGCGGGCCTCCGGAGGCCTCAGCTTCCGGGCCGGTGGAATGCGCGGCTGAGCCCCTGTACCCCTAGACGACGACGACGTCGGCGCTCTCCGTCGAAGAGCCCGTGCGGGACGCAAGTTCGGTCGAGAGCAGGCGGCGCTGGCGTGAGGTGAGCGTCCCGAGCTGCTTGTTCTCGTTCAGCGAGAGCGGCATCAGGAACTTCCGGGCGCGGGTCCGGCCCCAGCGGCGCTGGCTGGTCAGCAGCTCGGAGATCGTCATGCTCTCCGTCTCCCAGGGGCAATCGGCGACCACCTCCGAGGCTTCCATGTCCCCTCGCGCTATCGCGCGCTTCAACTCAGCGCGTGCGAGTCGCACGAGGTTGGCTCTTTCCAGTGCCCTCATGTGTTGGGGGGCATCGGCCGAGGATGCGGTCGTCATTGCGGGTGCCGTTGGGGCAGCGTCCACTGGACTCCTCCCTTCAAGGAATCGATGATGGCTGGGATCTCGCCGGTGGCCGGGTGGCTCTGCCTGGCTTGCGTCCGGCTCGAGTTACCTCTGTCCGAACGCCCGCCCGGGTCGTTCGGCGAGGTGGGCAACGTATGCCGTCGGGGTGGCGGCCGTCAAGCGAGGATGGCCGGACGGACGCGCAGCGCGTTCGCTAAGAGCAACAATTTCGGTGCGACCGTGACCTTGTCCGTATCTGGACAAGCCTGAAACTACCCAGGACGGGGGATGTCAAAATCCAGTTACGCGGCAATTACGCCCGCGGAAGCTCCGGGTAGTCCTCGATCACTCTCGCGACCGTCCCCAGGGCAGCATCGAGGTGCTCGCGCTCGTGGGTGGCCATCACGCTGGTCCGCAGCAGCGCCCCGCCCGGCGGCACCGCGGGGTGGATCGCGACGTTGGTGTAGACGCCGGCGTCGAAGAGCGCTTTCCACAGCAGCACCGCCTGCCAGTCGTCGCCGACCATCACCGGCACCACCGGAGTGGTGGCGACGGTCCCGTCGGGCAGCGTGCCGGGCTCGACCACCCGTAGGCCCAGGTGCCGGAGACCCTCACGCAGGTACTCGGCGTTGGCGAGGAGCGCCCGGAACAGCTCCGGCCCGTCGGCGCGGATCACCCGCAGGGCGGCGAGCGCCGCGCCCACGGCCGCAGGCACCGCCGAGGCGCTGAAGATGAACGAGCGGGAGCCGATGCGGAGGTACTCGATCACCTCGCTCGGGCCGGCGATGAAGCCGCCGCAGGAGGCGAGGCTCTTGGAGAAGGTCCCCATCCGCAGGTTGACCTGGTCCTCGAGGCCGAAGAGCTCGGAGGCGCCGGCGCCCCGCGCTCCGAGCACGCCCGCGCCGTGGGCCTCGTCGACCATCAACCGCGCCCCGTGCGCCTGGCAGAGCTCGACGATCCGCGGCAGGTCGCAGACGTCCCCCTCCATCGAGAAGACGCCGTCGACGATCACCAGGACGCCGCCGCCGTCTTCAGCCGCCCGCCCGAGCATCTTCTCCAGCTTCTCCATGCGGTTGTGGCGGAAGGGGCGCAGCTTGGCACCGGCGAGCCTGCAGCCGTCGAGGATCGAGGCGTGGTCGCCGGAGTCGCAGATCACCGTGTCGGCCGGTCCGAGGATGGTCCCGATGCAGCCGAGGTTCGCCTGGTACCCGGTGGTGTAGACGATCGCGTCCTCGGTCCCCATCCACTCCGCCAGCTCCCGCTCCAGGTCGAGGTGCAGCGGCGTCGTCCCGTTGAGCAGGCGCGAGCCGGTGACCCCGGTCCCGTAGGTCTCCAGGGCGTCGCGGGCCGCCGCCTTGACCCGCTCGTCGCCGGTCAGGCCGAGGTAGTTGTTGGAGCCGAGCATGATCGTCTCGCGCCCCTCCATCTCGACCACCGGCCCGGCCTGGGAGGTGAGCAGGCGGAAGTAGGGGAGGACGTCGTGCTCCCTGGCCGCTTCCAGCTGCTCGAGCCGGTCGTGGCTGCGTGCCTTCTCGAAGACGTTGACCGGGACCTTCGCCGTCTCGCTCATCGAGCAAAGTGTAGGTTGCGCCCCACATGGGAAGCGTGACGATCCGCCCGGTGAGAACTCGTCGCGAGCGCAAGCGCTTCGTCAAGGTGCCATTCCGCCTCCACCGCGAAAGTCCGCAGTGGGTGGCGCCGCTGATCTTCGAGCGGATGCAGTTCCTCGACCCCGGGAAGAACCCCTACTTCGAGCACGCCGAGGCGGAGCTGTTCCTCGCCGAGCGCGACGGCGAGCCGGTGGGCCGGATCAGCGCTCAGGTCGATCGCCGCTGGGATGAGTACCAGGGCGGCAGCGACGCGATGTTCGGCTTCTTCGAGGCGACCGAGGACCCGGATGTCTCCCACGCCCTGCTCGAGGCCGCGAGCGAGTGGGCGCGCTCGAAGGGACGAGGGCGGCTGCTCGGCCCGATGGACTTCACCACCAACGACGAGATCGGGATCCTGGTCGAGGGCTTCGAGCGCCGGCCGATGATCCTCGAGCCCTGGCATCCGCCCCACTACGCCGGCCTGATCGAGGCGGAAGGGTTCTCGAAGGCGATGGACGTGCTGATGTGGGAGCTGCAGTTCGGCGACCTCAAGGAGGGGAAACGCTTCGACCCCGCGATCCACGCCGCCGCGGAGAAGGCCCTGCATGACGAAGGGATCTCGATTCGCAACATGCGAAAGCGCGAGATGGCGGTCGAGGTGCGGCACTTCATGGACGTCTACAACGAGGCCTGGGGGGACAACTGGGGCTTCGTCCCGGTCACCGACGAGGAGGTCGAGTTCCAGGCCAAGAACCTGAAGCAGGTGCTCGACGAGGAATGGGCCTGGATGGCCGAAAAGGACGGCGAGGTGATCGGCGCCGCCCTCACCCTGCCCGACGTCAACCAGGTGCTGGCGAAGCTGAACGGCCGGCTCCTGCCCTTCGGCTGGGCCCGGTTCCTGCTCGGCAAGCGCAGGATCGACCAGTGCCGGGTCCTCGCGCTGGGGGTGAAGAGCGCCTACCGCCATACCGGCGTCGCCGCCGGCCTGTACCTCAAGCACCTCGAGGCGGCTGCCGTCCCGGGCGGCATCGTCGGCGGCGAGATGGGCTGGATCCTCGAGACCAACGGGCCGATGAACCGGGCGATGGAGGGGATGGGGGGCACGGTCGTCAAGCGGTACCGGCTGTACGAGCGGGCGTTGTAGGCGTTCCCGGGTGGGACTCGCCTGCGCAACAGATGGGGAGGCTTGGCGAGTCCCACCCGGGAACCCCTTGAACGTCCGCAGTTTGCGCGGTGAGCGTTGGGGAAGCGACTTGAACCCTCGCTAGAGTCAGCTGGGTGAGTGACTTCGAGGTAGACGGCGAGATCGTGGCTGAGGAAGACGCCCCCGCCCGCGACGCCACCGATCCTGTCCGACCCCTGCCGCTGCCATATGAGGAGTCTCAGCTGGCGCCGGTGCTGCGGACCGAGGTTCGTACCGCGGCGATCGCCGCCGCGGGTGGGGTGATTGCCGGCGCCGCCACTGTGGCGGCCGTCAGGGCGGTGGGAGCGGTGGGCTCGAAGTCCCGTGCGCCGCGCCGCCTCGGTCGCCGCCGCGACCGCTCCAACGTCGTCGCCAGCCGGTCCTTCCTGGTAGACGTCCACCTGCTCGGCCGTTGACGCGGCCGATGTCCGGGCCGATGGGCCGAAATCCCACTCATATCGTGGGAAATCGGCCCGCCGGCGGGGTGTTGGAGGTGGAGGTGCGGCCGCCGTCGCCCTACGAGATGCCCAGAGGCAGCGCCGACGGCACCCTGCGGGTCGAGCGCGGCATCGCGACGCGGCTTATCCACGTCGGCACCAGCCCTGTCCTGGTGCGCGCCTGGCAGCCGGCGGGCGACCGCGTCGCGCTGCGCGCCGAGGCGCTCGAGCCGGAGCGGGTCACGCGGCCGTTGCCTTCGCCCGGGGCGGACCCCGCCCCGGCCGGCGCGGAAGAGCTGGCGATCGCGATCGAGCGGATGCGCTTCGCGCTCGCCGTTGACGAGGACCTCGGCGAGTTCCACCGCCGCTTCCGTCGCGACCCCCTGCTCGGGCCCCTGATTCGGCGGATGCCGCGCTTCCGCCCCAAACGCCAGCCGTGGCCCTGGGAGGCCCTGGCCTGGGCAATCGTCGGGCAGCTGATCGAGTCCGACCGGGCAGCGCGGATCCAGCGCCGGATCATCGGTCGCTGGGGGCCGCGCCTGGAGGAAGGGCGCCGGCGCAGGGGAGACGTTCCCCCCGCGGCGGCGATCGCCGGCCGGGCCCCGGCCGAGCTCGAGTCGATGGACCTGGTCGCGGGCAGGGCGGTGGCACTGCGCAGGGTCGCCCGCGAGGTCGCGGCCGGCCGCTGCGCGATCGATACCGCCGCCGCCGACCGCCGCCTTCTGGCGATCCCCCAGATCGGCCCCTGGACCGTCCAGTGCCTGGGGCTCTACGGTCGCGGCGATATGGACTCGCTGCCGGCCGGAGACCTCGGCTACGTCAAGCTGGTCGGCCGCCTGGCCGGGCTCGGCCGCCGCGCCAGCGTCGCCGAGGTGGAGGAGTTCTACGCGCCGTACGCCCCCTTCCGCGGCCTCGCCGGCAGCCTCAGCCTCGCTGGCCTGTACCGCACGGTGGCCCAGGGCCCGCCGCTGCGCCGGGCCGCCTGAACGATCCCGCTTCTGGCGCAGGGGATCCGGTCTGCCTGCGGGCGAATTTCTCGCGCGCCCTGCGGGCGCAGCTCACGATGTTGGTGCGCGCCTATGGCGCGCAGAAGACAGATTGCATTTCGCCGCCTTCGGCGCACATTCGCCCGCAGGCAGACCAGATCCCCTTCAACAGACGTCCCCCGCAAGCTCCCTTGAGTCGGACGTCCCTAACAAGCTTCCGAAGCACGGGCGCCGGGCGAAAGCCAGGGGAGCCGATTCCCCTCCCCGGAATGTGCGCGAAGCGCGATATGCAATCTGAGGATTGCGCGGCGTCAGCCGCGCTCAAACATCGTCGCTAAGGCCGTAGGCCGTGCGACCTCAATTCCGGGGAGGGGAATCGGCTCCCCTGGCATGCGCTCGCCGACCAGTCTGCGCTTTTGCACGAATCGGTGCCCGGGTAGGCGGCGGTCAAGCGTGCCGAAGATCTGCCGATGACTCATGTGATGCGGGAACCCGGAGACGACAGGGTCTGGCCCGACGAGGGGGTGCGAGAGTTCCTCGACCAGCTGACGACCGGTAGCCACGACTACCGCCAGCTCGTCGAGCGTCTGCCCGTCGTCGTCTACACGGCCGAGCCGGGGGAGAACGGGAGGTGGCGCTACGTCAGCTCCCAGGTCGAGAAGATCCTCGGCTACGCGCCGGAGGAGTTCCTCGCCGATCACACGCTCTGGGGTCGCCTCCTTCACCCCGACGATCGCGAGCGGGCACTCGCCGCCGAAACCGAGGCATCCGCCCGGGCCGGTCTCTCCGGTGCGGTCGAGTACCGCATGCGGAACCGCGCCGGCGGGCAGGTCTGGGTCCTCGACCAGGCCGTGCTCGAGGCCGACGAGGAGGGGATCCAGGTCTGGCACGGCGTCCTCTACGACATCAGCGAGCGCAAGCAGGCCGAGCAGGATCTGCAGCGCGCTCTCTCCCAGCAGGCGGTCGTCGCCAGGCTCGGGGAGCGGGCATTGCAGGATGGCGACCCCGAGTCGCTGATGCGAGCGGCGGTCAACCTCGTCGGTGAGATCGAGGGCATCCAAAGCGCCTGCATCTGGGAGCTTGGCCGCGAGGGCCGGCGCCTCAATCTCCGCGCCGGTCTCGAGGACGAGGCGGTCGGGGCGGGCCGCCGCGTCTCCGCCGCGCGCAGCTCCCACGCCGGCGCCGCGCTCGATTCCGGGCATCCGACGATCGTCGCCGAGTGGGAGAAGGAGGAGCGCTTCACGATGCCGCCGGTGCTGCGAGCGGTCGGCGCCGCCAGCAGCCTGGCGGTGACGATCGACGGAACCGACCGGCCCTTCGGGGTACTCGACGTCCACGCCACGGAGCCAAACCGCTTCACGGCAAAGGACGCTCCCTTCGTCCAGGCCGTCGCCAACGTCCTCGCCGACGCGCTCGAGCGCCACGCCGCCGACCAGGCGCTCCGCCATCGCGTTCTGCACGACTCGCTGACCGGGCTGCCCAATCGCCTCAGCTTCGTCGACACGCTCGGCGAGGCGCTGTCGCGGGCGGCCGTCTCCAGCTCACCGGTCGGGATCCTCTTCATCGACCTCGACCACTTCAAGCTGATCAACGACAGCCTCGGGCACCACGCCGGCGACGCGCTGCTGCGAGCGGTCGCGCCGCGCCTGCGAGCGCACCTGCGGCCGGGCGACATCGTCGCCCGCTTCGGCGGCGACGAGTTCGGCATCCTGATCGACCGCCTCGCCGACGAAGGGGAGGCGATCGCGATCGCCGACCGGGTGGCGGCCGCGTTTTCGCACCCCTTCTCGATCGACGGGGTCGAGCACTTCGTCACCGCCAGCATCGGGGTCGCCGTGACCCGCGCCTCGGACCGCCAGTCGGTCAACGCCGAGCTGCTGATCCGCGACGCCGACGCGGCGATGTACCGGGCCAAGGAGGGCGGCCGGGCACGCTGCGAGCTCTTCGACGCGGAGATGCGGGCCGGGGCGATGCGCCGGCTCGAGATCGAACGGGATCTGCGTCACGCCCTGGACCGCGACGAGCTGACCCTCTACTACCAGCCGGTCGTCGACCTGAGGAGCGGTGAGATCACCGGCCTGGAGGCTTTGGTGCGGTGGCGCCATCCCGAGCGCGGGCTGCTCGATCCGTCCGAGTTCGTCTCGATCGCCGAGGACAGTGGCCTGATCGAGCCGATTGGGCGCTGGGTGCAGGAACATGCCTGCCTGCAGGCGCTGAAGTGGCACGAGCAGCGCCCGGACTCCCGGCCCTTCGACGTCGCCGTCAACCTCTCGGCCCGCCAGGTCGCCCACCGGGACCTGCCGGGCACGGTCGAGCAGATCATCGCCCGCACCGGCCTCGACCCGGTCAACCTGCGGCTGGAGATCACCGAGAGCGTCCTGGTCGAGGAGTCGGCGACCGCAGTCTCCTCGCTGGAGGCGCTGAACGAGATCGGCGTCAGGCTGGTCCTCGACGACTTCGGGACCGGGTACTCCTCGCTCGCCTACCTCAGCCGGTTCCCCTTCCACGCGCTGAAGATCGACCGCTCGTTCGTCGACGGGCTGGGGATCGAGCAGGAGCGCACGGCGATCGTCGAGGCGATCGTCGGCATGGCCCGGGCGCTATCGCTGGAATTCATCGCCGAGGGAGTCGAGAACGAGGTCCAGCTGGCGGAGCTGCGCCGGCTCGGCTGCGACTACGCTCAGGGCCATCTCTTCCACCCGGCGATGCCGGCGGGGGAGGTCACCCGGCTGCTGCGCGACGGGGCGCTCGGCTATTCGGGTATATCGCCCGAGAGGTAGTCGTTGCTTAGCAGCGCCTCGGGGCCGAGCAGCGAGTTGACGAGGCCGTTGTCGCGCATCCAGCCGGCGAACCGGGTCCACTCGGCGGGGTCCATGTAACCGTAGGGATGGCCGCCCGCGGCGCTCGCCGGCGGTGGTGCCAGCAGGGGAAGCGTCGCCTTGACCTCGGCCCGCGTCAGTTTCGGATCGAGGTCGCGATTGGCCTCCAGGACCGCGGCCGTCGCGGCCTCGGGATCTTCCACCGCGGCCCTGGTGCCGCGTTCGAGCGCGGCGACGAAGAGGCGGAACTCCTCCGGCTCTTCTCGAAGGGTCACTCGGTTCGCGACCAGGACCAGCTCGTCGTAGGTGGGGACGCCGAGCTTGTCGACCGGGGTGATCACCGGCGCTTTGCCGCGCTGGCGCAGGTTGACGCCCTCGACGTTGCTATAGCCGCCGAGCATCGCCTGGGCGCTGTCGCTGATCAGCGCCGGCAGCAGGCCGAAGCCGACGTTCACGGTCTTGACGTCTTCCGGCGTCAGCTTGCCGCGGGCGAGGATCGTCTCCAGGAACGCTTCCTGGTAGGGGATGCCGGCGGTGGCGATCGTCTTGCCTTTGAGGCCCCCCACCCCTTTTATCCCCGAGCTCTTCAGCCACATCATCGAGGTCAGCGGCCGGTTGACCAGGGCGCCGATCGCGACCACGTCCAGACCCTTCTCCCTGGCCAGCACGACCTCGGGCTCGTAGGAGATCGCCAGGTCCGACTGCCCGGCCGCGACCAGCTTGATCGGCGCGGAGGGGTCCGAGGGAGCGTCGATGCCGACCTCGAGGCCGGCTTCCTCGAAGTAGCCGAGCTTCTGCGCCATGTAGATCCCGGCGTGGTCGGGGTTCGGGTAGAAGTCCAGGGTGAGGCTGAACGGCTGCGTTTCGCCGCTCGTGTCCTCGGACTTCTCACCGCAAGCGGCGAGGACGAGGGCCAGCGCGAGGAGCGCGACCGCGACGGCGATCGCGGGGGTCCGGGGCGGCTTCATCACCGGGAGTTCTACCGCCAGGTGACGACGCGTCGCTCCGCGAGGGCCAGAAGGCCGAAGAGGGCGACCCCGATTACGGCGAGGACGGCGACCGCGCCGAAGACCCGGGCGATCTCCAGCTGGGCGTTGTCCTGGAGGATCTGGTGGCCGAGGCCGGCGTCGGCGCCGACCCACTCGCCGAAGATCGCGCCGATCGGGGCGATGACGACGGCGATCTTGGCGCCGGTGAAGAAGCCGGGCAGGGCGCTCGGCGCCTCCAGCCGCCGGAAGCGCTGCCAGCGCGAGGCGTAGAGGGTCCGCATCAGCTTGATCGCCTCGGGATCGACCGAGCGCAGGCCGTCGAGGACGTTGACCGTGATCGGGAAGAAGCAGACCAGCGCGACGATCGCCAGCTTCGGTGCGATGCCGTAGCCGAACCAGACGACGAGGATCGGTGCCAGCACGATCACCGGGATCGTCTGCGTGGCGACGATCCACGGGTAGGTCGCGCGGAGGACCACCCCGGAGAGGTGCATCGCGATCGCGAAGCCGACTCCGGCCACGAGGGCGCAGCCGAAGCCGAGCAGGATCTCCCGCAGCGTCACCCAGGCGTTTTCGGCCAGCAACGAGCGGTTCTCCCAGATCGCGCTGGCGATTTCCGCCGGCGAGGGCACGAGGAAGCTCTCCAGGTCGAGCGCTTCGGCCATCGCCCCGGTAGATGCGGCGATCTGCCAGGCGCCCAGCAGGATCACGGCGAGCGCGACAGGGGGCAGCCAGCGCCTCACCGCGATCCCTCCCGCAGCGCTCGCAGCGCCTCCTCACGGACCGCGACGAAGGCCGGGTCGGTGACGGCGCCGTCGCGGTCCTCGGCCCGCGGCGCCGGCGCTCGCAGCTCGGCGACGGCGCGGGCGGGGCGGGCGGAGAGGACGGCGACGCGGTCGGAGAGGTAGAGGGCCTCCTCGACGTCGTGCGTGACGAGGACGACGGTGCGGGGATCGGCCCGCAGCGCCCCGGCGAGCCACTCCTGCATCTCCGCCCGGGTGATCGCGTCGAGCGAGGCGAACGGCTCGTCCAGGGCCAGCACCGGCTTGTCCGCCAGCAGCGTGCGCAGGAAGGCGACGCGCTGGCGCATCCCGCCCGACAGCTCTTTCGGCGGTGTCCGCTCGAACCCGGCCAGCCCGAAGCGCTCGAACAGCTCACCGGCCCGCCGGCGGGCCCTGGCGCGGTCGAGCCCGCGGTTGCGCGGCGCCAGCGCCGCGTTGTCGATCGCCGAGTACCAGGGCAGCAGCAGGTCGCGCTGGGGCATGTAGGCGCAGCGCCCGAGGCGCTCGGGAGCGGCGCTCGCCCCGCCGACCTCGATCGTCCCGCCGCTTGGCTCGCGCAGGCCGCAGATCAGCTCCAGCAGCGTCGACTTGCCGCAGCCGGAGGGTCCGACCAGGCCGAGGACGCCATGGGCGCCGATCTCGAGGTCGAGCCGCTCGATCGTCCGCAGCTCCCCGTAGGCGTGCTCGAGGCCGGCGATCGCGACGGCGTCGCCGGGGGTGGCGGCGCTGGGCGAGGGGGAATTGGAGAGCCCGAGATGGCCGGTTTTCGCGCTCATCTTGATATCCTGCCGCACTCCGCACTCCTGACCAAGGAGGTCAGGAAAGTCGATAAGTACCCCTCGTGCGGAACCCAGGAGAGCTCTATGGACCCGGCAATAGTCATCTTTGGCTTCGGCATCGGCGCAATGGTCGGAATGACCGGCATGGGCGGGGGAACGCTGATGACCCCGCTGCTGATCCTGCTCTTCGGCATCAAGCCGGTGACCGCGATCGGCACCGACATCTTCTACGCCGCGGTGACGAAGACGGTCGGCGGTTGGCGGCACCTGCGGATGCGCACGGTCAACATGAGCCTGGCGCTGTGGATGGCCGCCGGCAGCGTTCCGGCGGCGGTGAGCGGCGTCTGGGCGATCTCGGTCCTGCAGGGCAGGATCGGCGAAGAGCGCCTCGACTCGATCGTCTACGCCCTCCTCGGCGGCACCCTGCTGATGGTCGGGATCATCACCCTGGCTCGGGCGCTGATCCTCAGCAAGCTGATCGAAGAGCGCGACGACTTCGTGCTGCAGCGGCGGCACAAGGTGGCCGCGGTGGCGATCGGCGCCACCACCGGGTTCGTGATCGGGATCACCTCCGCCGGCTCGGGGACCGTGATCGCGATCCTCCTGATCGCCGTCTTCCGCCTGACCCCGGTCAGGGTGGTCGGGACCGACGTCTTCCACGCGGCGATCCTGCTCTGGGCCGCCGGAATCGCCCACTGGGTCGGCGGCAACGTCGACTTCATGCTGGCCGGCAACATCCTGCTCGGGTCGATCCCGGGCGTGATCGTCGGCTCCCATTTCGCCACCCGGGCGCCGACCGGATTCCTGCGCACGGCCCTCGGCGTCGTCCTCGTCGCCTCCGGGATCGTCACCGTGCAGAAGGGGGACCCGGTGGTCTGGCCGATCGCCGCGGTCGTCGCCGGCATCGGTCTCGGGCTGCTGATCTGGTTCCCCCGCTGGTGGAACGAGCGCCGCCTACGGCGCGAGACAGAGCAAGCTCGCGACCGCTCCGACGACCTCGCGCCTGAAGTCATCGGCTGACTGATTTACTAGCTGTATGCGCGTTTCCGCCAAGGCCGACTATGCGGTGCGGGCGGCGGCGGAGCTGGCGGCCGCCGACGAGGGCCCCGTCAAGGGGGAGCGTCTCGCCGACGCCCAGGACATCCCGCTGCAGTTCCTCGAGCACATCCTGCTGGAGCTCAAGCACCACGGCATCGTCCGCGCCCGCCGCGGCGCCAAGGGCGGCTACTGGCTGGCCCGGCCCGCCGACGACGTGACGATCGCCGAGATCGTCCGTGCCGTTGAGGGCCCGATCGCGCACGTTCAGTCGACCCCGCCGGAGGCGATCGAGTACCGCGGCAATTCCCAGCACCTGCAGGAGGTCTGGATCGCGGTCCGCGCCAGCCTCCGCTCGGTGCTCGAGGAGGTCACCCTCGCCGACCTCGTCTCCGGTGAGCTGCCGAGCAGCGTCCGCGAGCTGGCCGCGACCCCGGACGCCTGGGCGGCTCGGTAGACCCTCGCTGAGGCTTGATCGGGCGGGTCTGCAGGTATGGCCGAGAGGGAGACTCGAAAGGAGGGGAGGGGTCAGCTCCTCACCGAGCTCTCCAACGCGATGGTGACGTTGCACCGCGAGCACTTCGGGCGCGGCCCGGGGACTGCGAAAAGCTTCATTGCCGACGACATGGCCGTCTGTGTGCTCAGCGACATCTACACCCCGGTCGAGCAGACGCTGATCCACGACGGCCAGGTTGACCACGTTCGCCAGACGCGGATCCTGCATCAGCTTGTCCTGGAAGATGAGTACAAGTTCCGGGTGCAGTCGATAACGGGCAGGCCGGTCGAAGCGTTCCTCAGCATGGTCCATGTCGATCCCGACATCGCGGTCGAGATGTTCATGCTGGGAAATAGATAGAAAACATCGGTCGCAATAACTTGACTGAATGCGGCCGCGGTGACAGACTTGCTTGAAGTGGGGCCCCTCTGGACTCCCACACAGGACGGGAGGCGGAACGCCTGAGTGAGCTCAGGCGAGTCGCCTACCGGCCAACAACCACCTAAGGAATCACTCATATCTTCAAGTCTTCCTTCGGGCCACACGGCGGCCGAAGGCGGTGAATTCGTTTGGGCCAGCGTGGTAGCGGTCGATCAAATGTCACGGTGTCTACGTGGCCGATCTCTTACCCGAGACGGTCGGCAGGTTTGACGAGATGACTCTCCTGCGACCTCGCCGCGCTGGTTCGAGCGGATCAGTGTCGTGGTCACCCTTTCTCGGCTTCACCCAAGGAGTGGGGCCCGCCAAAGTTTCACGCAGCCGAAGCGTCCTAGCCGGCAGCCACTAGATCCTTCGTAGCCCCGGCGGCCCTGGAGTGAGATAGAAAACATTGATCACAGAAACTTGACCGATGTCGCATGGCGTGGAACACTCGGCCCAGAGTGGGGGCCTCTTTTCGGACACCCCACGCGGACGGCAGGCGAACCGTTTGAACGATCAGACGAGTCGCCTCCCGGACAACAACTATCTAAAGGAGATTCACAGATGAACGGACGTAGAGCCGTTATCGGCCTCTCGCTGCTTTCCGCGCTCGTCTTTTGCGCGTTTGCGGCGCCGAGTGCGATGGCAGTGGAAGAAACAACAGCGTACACATGCGTAACGGCGCCAGGAGGACCAGGAACGGGAGACCACAGCGGTCCGGATTGCCAGGAAAAAAAAGTCAATGGTGACTGGACGCACGAAGCGATTGCCGTCGATCAAACAACAGAAGTCGTCGGTTCGGGGATGGGTAACGCTGTCCTGAGCGGCATCACCGGCGGCATAGCTGCCGAAATCGTCTGCACGGGCGCATCGTCAACCGGACATCTGACGAACCGGACAAATGGCGCAAAAGAAATGTTCGTCGAAGGCACAAAAACCGTCATCACCTATACCGGCTGCACTGCTCCGAAACCGACGGGCCAGAACTGCAAAGTCAAAGGCGGAGAAGTCAAAACCGCGGAAATCGTAAGCACGACCCTCAAAAAGGGAATGGCGGCGGAATTCACGCCCGCAAGCGGAACCCTGTTCGCCACGATCACCCTTGAAGGGTGCAAAACCGCAGGGCTAAACACGACGTACAAAGTTGAAGGAGCCGTCATAGTACCGATCACCGGCTCGACATTGGTTACCACCGAGGCGCAGACGACAACCGATAACAAACTGAAATTCGGGGGTCAGAAAGCTGGGCTCGCAAGCACCACCACAGTGAGCATGAAAGGTGGAGGCGCAATAAGCTCCACAACATCCTAAGCACCGCTGTATAGACCCAACCGCAGTAGCCACCGGGCCGGACCAATCATTGGTTCGGCCCGGTGCTCGTGGAGGACTGAGGGAGACCCTGCTGCTAGGTCCTTGGACTCTCCAGATCGACGTCGTCCTTGACTTATCGATCAAAGCGTGCTCCACTGGCAGTAGGCTGGGAACGAACCAGTATTGGACAGGGAACGTAAATGGTTGCGTTCTTTAGGACGTTTATTGGTTCGAGGCAGGGAGACCGAGGGGCACTGCCGGACGCCGGAAGGGCGGACGCGTTGCTCAAAGGAAGAGGAAGGGAATGCAAGTGAGACTGTCGCTCAATCGTGGCCTGGGGATTACTCTGCTCTTTGCGGTCATTGCGACGGGTTGTTTCGCGTCCTCGGCTTCCGCCAGCGATGCTCACTTCTTCAGTTCTTCCTTTGGGCCAGATGGCACGGAAGGCAGTGAATTCGTTTGGGCTGGGGCGGTTGGAGTTGATCAGCAAAGTCACGACGTTTATGTCGCCGATCTCGAACTCGGGACGGTTAGCAAGTTCGACGAAGGTGGCTCTCCTGTCGACTTCTCGGCGCTCGCCTCGAACGAAATCAGCGGCTTCGTGTTCTTCCCCTTCCTCGGGTTCACCCAGATTGCCGTTGATGCCGACACCTCGCGTTTCTACGTGACTGACAACGGCGCGAACTCGATCAAAGCGTTCGAGCAGGACGGCGAACCCGCTGAATTCTCCGCTCTGGCCTCCAGCGAAATCAGCGGTCTCGCCGAACCTTGCGGCGTCGCGGTTGACGAAAACGGAGCCATCTACGTTGGTCAATGGTCGGGCGGGCTCGGCGCAGAAGGGGTGGTTGCTGTTTTCGCCCCAAGCGGTACGGAAATTACCTCGTTTGAAACCGAACACCCATGCAACGTTGCCGTTGGATCCAACGGCAACGTCTACGCTAACCATTTTGAATCGTACGTCGAGAAGTTCACGCCCTCCGCCTTCCCGGTAACTGGAACTACCGAATACCCATCGTCGGGTCCCATCGTCAACGAAGGGCCGGTTTACGCCCTCGCGCTTGATCCCTCAAACGATGATCTCTACGCCGACCATCGCACCGAGATCGAGCAGTACGACGAGGGAGGCAGCCTCATCACCACCTTTCCCGCCCCGGGGGACCCAGGCCAGCTGACTCTCTCCGAAGGCATCGCCGTCGATGGCGTCACCGGCAACGTGTTCGTATCGGATGCCCAAGGCGAAAAGCGGGTGGAGATCTTCGTTCCGCCGCCCCCTGAACCGCCCAGCGTCGGCCAAAGCTCCTTCAGCAACGTCACTGATGTCTCGGCGGACCTGCAAGCGCAGGTAACCCCGGAATTCTTCGAGACCCACTACCGCTTTCAGTACGTGACCATGGCTCAGTTCGAAGCAAGCGGTTTTGCTGGAGCCGCGGAAACTCCCGACGGCAATCTGGGCTCAGCCGGAACCGTGCAGACCGCCCGCGCCCATATCGGGGGTCTGACGCCAGACACGACCTATCTCTTCCGGGTCGCCGCCGAAAACCAGAACAACGAAGGCAGCCCGGTGTTCAGCCCCGAAACGAAAGAATTCACCACCTTCCCCCCGGCTGAACAGGGCCTCCCCGACGGTCGCTTCTACGAGATGGTTTCGCCACCGCAGAAGGCCGGAGAGGTTTTCCCGCCGGAACCCAACCCGGTCTTTTCCGGCAGCTGTCCGAAAGAATGCCTGCCTGGCGGCAATGCTCAGCTAATGCCAATGCAGAGCAGCCCCGACGGCCAAGCGCTCGTCTACCAGGGCCAGCCTTTTTTCGGCGGTTTGGCGGCGGGTCCCAATGAGTACCTGGCGAAACGGGCGCCAAGCGGCTGGGGGACGCAGAGCCTCAGCTCGCCGCAGTTCGGCGGCAGCGAAGGGCAGGGTTACGGCGCATTCTCAGACGACCTCTCCCGTGGCGTGCTCTACCAGATCGAACCGGCACTCTCCCTCGAAGCACCGACCTCAGATGGCAAAAGTTTCGCCAACCTCTACCTCTGGGAAGGCGACGCACCGTTGCAGCCGCTGGTCATCGACGAACCGCCGCAGCGCGACTCAGGCAGGGTGAGCAGCGACAAGTTCAGGATCGGCTACGCGGGTGCCAATGCCGGCACCGGCCTGGTGCCTGGCTTCAGCCATGTGATCTTTGAAGCGAATGACGCCCTGACTCCGGCCGATCCTCCGAACGCGCCCGCAGCCCCCTTGATCGGATCGGAAGAAAGGAACCTCTACGAGTGGGCTGACGGTGAGTTGCAGTTGGTCAACGTGCTCCCGGGCAACATCGCCGCCGCCTCGGGCGCGGTGATCGGTTCCGGGTATGGACTTTCCGGGGGTGACGAAACTGAAGGCGCCGACTTCGACCAGGCTATCTCCGGCGACGGCAGCCGGATCTTCTGGAGCGAAGAAGGAAGCGGCCAGGTCTACGTCCGGATCGACGGCGTAGAAACCCGGAAAATTGAAGATCCCGGCAAATTCTTGGTTGCCTCCTCCGATGGTTCGGAAGTGTTGCTCAGCGATGGCTGTCTCTATGACGTCGAGGCGGAAACGTGCGAAGACCTAACTGACGGCGCAGGCGGCTTCCAGGGCATCCTCGGTGCGGCTGAGGATCTCTCGCGAGTCTACTTCGTCGACACCGAGGTCCTCACCGGCGGCGAAGAAAACGCCAACGGAGAACAGGCTGAAGCCACCAAATTCAACCTCTACACCTGGAGCGAAGACGCCACCGCCTTCATCGGCACCCTGTTCGAACGCGACAACACCATCAGCAGCCTTCCACCCGCGGTCGGCGATTGGAGACCTTCGTCTGGGAGCCGCCTCGCACAGGTCAGTCCCGACGGCGCCTACCTGGCGTTCATGTCGCAGGCCAGTCTGACGGGCTACGACAACAATCTCGGCGCCGAAGAAACGTGCTTTCCCGCGCCCAAAGGCTCCCCTACCTGCTACGAGGTTTTCCAGTACGACGCAATCGCGGAAAACCTCACCTGCGTCTCTTGCAACCCGACCGGGGAACCTCCGCTGGGGAGCTCAAACCTTTCATTGATCTATAGGGGCCAGATCACGAAGGCAGGTTTCCCCCAGCCAGGCAACCTCACGGCGCAAGGGCAAGGGCGGCTGTTCTTCGAGAGCCAAGATGACCTCTCCCCGCACGACACCAACGGACGCATCCAAGATGTGTACGAGTGGGAGCCAAGTGGGGTCGGGGGGTGCCAGCGCGCCGGCGGTTGCGTATCGCTGATCTCAAGCGGCCATAGCCTCAACGACTCGATCTTCCTGAACGCAACCCCGAACGGAGATGATGTCTTCATCGTCACCCGCGAGCAGCTGCTTGCGCAAGACAAGGACGAAAAGCTCGACCTCTATGACGCTCGCGTTGGGGGTGGTATCCAGGAATCCGTAACCCCGCCCTGCAACGGGGAAGCCTGTCTGGGGCCAATCCCGAGCCCGCCGGCGCCGCTCGGCCCTGGTAGTGGCGAGGCCAGCGATCCGGGCAACGTGAAACCAAAGCCCAAGCCTCGCTGCAAGCGCGGTTTCGTAAGGAAGCACGGCAATTGCGTGAAGAAGAAGCAGAAAGGCCATCACAAGCGATCGGCCAATCGCGATAGAGGGGGTTCAAAGTGAGCTGCCGTAGATGCCTTTCAGTCTGCTTCGCCTTTGCGCTTCTCCTTCTTACCCCTGCGACGGCTCACGGCGCCTTCGGGGTCCACAGCGTTAGCGCCACCGCGTTTGAGAGCAACGGCTCGATCGACCTTCGGGCAGGTTCGCACCCCCACGAGTACACGGTCAACTTTGCGCTGAACCTCGACTCAGGAGGCGGTCCCGATGGGACGATGCGAAACCTCGTCGTCGATCTGCCACCCGGTCTGGTGGGAAATCCTTTGGCGACGCCTCGTTGCACCGGGGCTGATTTCGAGAGCGGGACGCCCCACTGTCCGGCCAACACCGTGATAGGAGTTGCGCGAGTGCTGACTGGGGTAGGGCTGGTTACCGTTCCGGTGTTCAATTTGGTTCCGCCTCTTGGAGTCCCAGCCAGCATCGGCACCTCCCTCCTCGGCTTCAACAGCTTCCAGGAAGCCTCATTGCGGACCGGTGACGACTACGGGGTAAGCGTTTCTGACATCACCATTCCCACCAGCCTAGAAATCAAGGCGGTCTCGGAGACGATCTGGGGGGTTCCGGCGGACCCCAGCCATGACTCGGAACGAGGCTTCGAAGCCCTTGAAGGAGGCCCGTCCGTTCCCGCCGAAGCGCCCCTCGCGCCCTTCCTTACCCTGCCGACGTCCTGCGCCGGACCGCTCGAGACCACGGTCAGAGTCGAATCGGTGGAGGAACCGGGTGTCTTTCAGAGTGAAACCGCTCCTTCCCTCAACGATGGCGGCAACGAAGCCGGCCTCAACAGTTGCCAACGCCCGCCCTTTGGACCAACGCTCGTCGCTCAGCCCGAAACCACTGTCTCTGACTCTCCTGCGGGCCTTCAGGTCAACCTTCACATCCCCCAGAACAAAGACCCCGACGGCCTTGCGACCGCGCATCTGAAGGACACGGTCGTGACCCTGCCTCCAGGGATGGTGGTCAACCCCTCTGCCGCCACCGGACGCGGGGCGTGCAGCTCAGCTCAAGTGGACCTGGACGGCCCAGGGCCCGCCAATTGCCCGGCCAACTCCAAGGTGGGCACGGTCGCGGTGCACACGCCCCTCCTCGACCACTCCGTCAACGGGGCGGTCTACCTGGCCAAGCAGGGCGACAACCCCTTTAGCTCCCTCCTCGGGATCTACATCGCCGTCGAGGATCCGCTCACCGGCATCGTCGTCAAGCTCGCCGGCAAGGTCGAACCTGACCCGCTCACCGGTCAATTGCGCACCACCTTTAAAGACAATCCTCAGCTGCCCTTCGAAGATTTCGAACTCGACTTCTTCGGCGGCTCCAGGGCGGCGCTCACCACTCCGCCCACCTGCCCGATCGAACCGGGTGCTACCTCGAACGTCAACACCACCACCGCCATCCTGACGCCATGGACGAGCCCCGAAGGCCAGGACAAACTCCTCTCTGATTCCTTCACGATTACGACCGCTCCGGGCGGGGGCCCCTGCGCCCAAAGCGAGGCCCAGATGCCCAACAAACCGGTTTTCGAAGCGGGGACGGTGAACTCCCTTGGAGGCAGCTACGCGCCGTTCGTGCTGAAAATCAGCCGCGAGAACGGCAGCCAGCGCTTCGGCGCTCTGAACGTCACCCTGCCGAAGGGCCTGAGCGCGAAGCTGGCTGGGGTCGCCGAGTGCTCCGAGGCGCAGATCGCTGCCGCAGCTACGCGCAAGAACCCGGGTGAAGGGGCCCTCGAGCTAGCGAGCCCCTCATGTCCTGCGGCCTCTGAAGTCGGCATCGTCAACGTCGGCGTCGGTTCTGGGACTCCCTTCTATGCCCAGGGCCACGCCTACCTTGCCGGTCCCTATAGGGGAGCTCCGCTGAGCCTGGCGGTGATCGCTCCCGCCGTGGCCGGACCGTTCGATCTGGGCGTGGTGGTGGTGCGCTCTGCCCTGCACGTCGATGAATCGAGCGCGCAGGTCACCGTCAAGAGCGACCCCCTGCCGACGATTCTGCAGGGGATCCCACTCGACGTGCGATCGATCGCGGTGCAGATCGATCGCCCTCAGTTCTCGCTTAACCCCACGAACTGTGAACAGATGGCAGTAGCGGGGCAATCGATTTCAACCACCGGCGCAGTGGCGCAGCTCTCGAGCCGCTTTCAGGCCGGTGGATGTAGGAATCTCCCCTTTTCGCCCAAGCTGTCTCTTTCGATGAAGGGGGCGACGAGGCGAAGCGGCCACCCTGCCCTGACCGCGGTGCTGACCCAGCCTCAGGGTCAGGCCAACATCTCCCGCGCCGCGGTGATTCTGCCGCCGACCGAGTTCATCGACCAGAACCACATCGCCAACCCCTGTACGAGGCCCCAATTCGCCGAAGGCAAATGTCCGCCGGCCTCGGTGCTCGGCACCGCCAGAGCCTTCACGCCGTTGCTCGACAACCCGCTTGAAGGCAAGGTCTACTTCCGCGCCAACGGCGGCGAACGGGAACTGCCTGACATCGTCGCCGACCTGAACGGCAAGGTCCACTTCGTCTTGGTCGGCTTCGTTGACGCGGTGACCAGGAAGGGATCGGAATCCTCGCGGGTCCGCACCGTCTTCGCCAACGCCCCAGACGCCCCAGTCTCCAAGTTCGTCTTGAAGTTCAAGGGCGGCAAGAAGGGCGTCCTAGTCAACTCCGCCAACATCTGCAAGGTGCCGAACGCGGCCACCGTGAAGATGAAGGGGCAGAACGGCAAGGCCACGGAGGCCACGCAGCGAATCGGGACCAGCTGCGGCAGCGCGAAGCGCCGCCGGTAGCGCGCTCCCCGGCCCGAGGGCCCCAAGGGCCGACCCGAGGGTCTAGTTGTAGATGCCAGCAACGTTGTTCCCGGTCAGCTCCCGTAGCCGCTGAATCGGCGGCCGGTGACCGAGGGCGCCGTGTCGTCGCCGGTAGTTGTAGCGCTCGAGCCAGCCCGAGAGGGCCGCGGCCCTCTCGGGGGAAGAGCCGTAGACCGCGGCATAGGCCCACTCCCGGAGCATCGTGCGGATGAAGCGCTCGGCCTTGCCATTGGTCTGGGGCCGGTAGGCCTGGGTGCGGATGCGCTTGATGCCCATCGCCCTGCAGGCAAGCGAATGTGCGGCGGAGCAGTAGGCGGGTCCGTTGTCGGTCATTAGGCCTTCGACCGCGATCCCGTGGGAGCGGTAGAAGGCGACCGCTCGCCTCAGGAAGCCGATGACGGTCTTCGCCTTCTCATCGGGCAGCACCTCGGCCTAGGCCAGGCGGGTGGCGTCGTCGACGCAGACGTGGACCCGGTCCCAGCCGGTCCGCAAGCGTCGCACGCCGGCTGCGTCGGTCCGGGCGACCGCCCTCTTTGCCCAGCTGCGCCCGAGCGCCCGATGACCGGCTCCATGAGGGCCGATCCGGCCGAGCTTCTTGACGTCGATGTGGATCAGCTCGCCCGCCCGGCGTCTTTCGTATCGGCGGATCGGCTCTTCGGCGCACAGGCGGCTGAGCTTGCCCAGGCCGATCCGCTTGAGCACCGCCGAAACGGTCGAGGTCGCCATCTCCAGGGTCTCGGCGATCTCGGGCCCCGTCATCCGCAGCCGCCGCAGGGCAGCTATTGCCTCCACCCGCTCGGGTGGTGTGGCGTTGTGGACGCGCTTGGGCGCCGAGCTGCGATCCAACAGACCAGCCTCTCCTTCGGCGCGATAGCGCCCCAGCCACTTACGAGCGGTCCTCGCGCTCACTCCGGCGGCCTCGGCCGCCTCCGCGAGCGCGATCCCCTCCTCGAGAACGCGCCTGACCATGGTCTCCCTGCCCTTCGGGCCGAGGGGCGCGTTAGCGTGAATCTTCATCCGGTCATCTCCTTGGTGCTGGTGGCTTCGACACCTCCAGCCTCCAAGGAGGGCCGGATGAACAACGTGCTTAGGAGTTACAGCTAGTGCGGCGCCAAAGCGGCCCGGAGGCGGAAGACTTCGACCGACCAGGATGCGTTCACGGTGAGGACGGTGCGGCTGGTGAATTCCGCCACGGTGCGACCGGTGGCCCGCTCGACGATGGCGGTGAACGTGGGGGCGATCGCGGCCCGGTATGCCTCGTGGCTGGTCATCACCGAAGCCCCGCTGCCGGCGCCGATCAGGGTCGTCTCGGCCTTGGAGAGCTCGATGTCCATGATCGCTACGACCAGGCCGGGCTCGATCGCAACTTCGAAGTTGCTGGAGCCATTCCCGTAGGACTTCTCATGCACTTTGGTGATCTCGCGGGCGATCTCCGCCTTGATGTGCGCCGAGGTCGGCGCGCCGGGGGTCATGCGTCGGCCGCTGCATCTTCCTCATCGTCGAATAGGAAGAACTCGAGCGCGAGGTCGGACTCGACGTTGACCTGACTGAGGCAGAGCTTCACCTTGCGTCCGGTGATCCGCTCGACGACCTCGACGAACTCCTCCCTCACCGCGTCCTGGAACTTTCCGCGGGTCTCCCGAACGTGGTCCTCCGAGCCGGCGTCGATCAAGGTCTGCTCCGCGGTCGTGAAGATCTCCTCGAGCAGGCAGATCGCGTAGTCGGAATGCAGGTAGGTGCGCGCCTTGGTCGGACCGCGTCCGTAGAGGCGCGCGTGCAGCTGCACGATCTCCCGGGAGAGCTGGGAGACCAGAGGGCCTTTGGCCCTGCTGTCAGGTGAGGCGAGGCGCTCCAACTCGGGTTCCTCTCGCTAGGTGAATGTCGTGCCCTAGCTTGGTATAGGCAGCGCCCTCCGCGGAAGCCTATGTCTGACCTTCGCTTGGCACCTCCAAGGCACCAGATACTCCATAAGGATACCAGCGCTGTCGAGGGCAACCCACGTGAGTACCCATTTAGTCCCTGGCGCGACCTTGCGGACCCTAGCGACTCCCGGTGGCCCGCAGCGGGGTCGGCACGAGGTCGAACTCGGTTCCCAGGCGCAGCTCGCTGTAGCGGCGTGCCCAGTCGTCGTTGATCACGTCGGACTGCCGCTTCATCCGCGGCTCGAAGGCGAAGCCGTCCGGCGGCGAGAGGCCGAGCCGGTCCAGCAGGTGCAGCGTGCTGGTCTCGTAGTCGGCCTCGAAGTTCTCGTAGAGGATCAGGATCGGCTTGATCCCCGTGTGCTCGAAGAAGGCATCCCAGCTCGACTCCTCGATCAGGACCTGTTCCAGCAGGTGGCCGATGGCCCGGTAGTGGAACCGCAGCTGCGGGCGGTGCTCCTCGATGAAGCGATATGGCGGCGACCCGTCCTCCTCCACCGAGGCCGCCTTTGCCTTCGCCTGGTCCTCGCGCCAGGTGGCGCTCTGGACCGCCTTCCAGAGCGAGACCGCCTGGCGCAGCTTGTTGGCCCGCACGACCCTGACGAAGGTCAGCTCGGGGAACACCTCGGGGAGGAGCTCCGCCAGCGAGAGGTCGCGGAAGCGGGGCACGTTGCGGAGCAGGCTGACGAAGTCGCCGAAGTACCCCCACATCAGCTTCGCGCCGAAGACCCCGTTCGGGGTGGTGCCGGCCTCGAAGGCCCAGTCGAGGTAGCGGTCATACGCCGCCCGGCTCCACAGCGGCGAGCGGGGCGGGGGCTCGGAGCCGAGCGTCCGCTCCCCCAGGTGATCGCGGATCGTCGGGTCTTCGACGCCGACGAAATATTCCTCGGGCCGCCGCGGGCGACCGCTGTGGCGGAGCGCCTCGAAGTACTCCTCCGGCCGCCCGGCGACGCCCGTCTCTTCGAGCGCGTGGCAGACCAGGGTGCTGCCGCTTCGCGGCGTGGCGCAGACCAGGTAGGAGCGTTCTGGTTGCATAGGTATTCCTGCCCTAGTACCCGCCTAAGCTGAAAGATCGCATGGATTCGCCGCCGAACATCCTCTACATCCACTCCCACGACACCGGCCGGGTCGTGCAGCCCTACGGCTTCCAGGTACCCACGCCCAACATCCAGCTGCTCGCCGACCAGGGGGTGCTCTTCCGCGAGGCCTTCTGCGCCGCGCCGACCTGCTCGGGCAGCAGGGCGAGCCTGCTGACTGGCCTGCACTGCCACAACAACGGCATGCTCGGGCTCGCCCACCGGGGCTGGAAGCTCGACGACTACGGCCAGCACTGGGTGCACACGCTGCGCCGCGGCGGCTATCGCTCGGTCCTGATCGGGGAGCAGCACATCTCCGTCGACCCCGGCGTGATCGGCTACGACGAGATCGTCCCGGTCGACTCCAACCACGCCGAGTACGTGGCGCCGCTGACGATCGAGACCCTGCGTGACGCCGAGGCCACTCAGCCCTGGTTCCTATCGATCGGCTTCTTCGAGACCCACCGCGACTTCTTCGCCCCGACCTCGGTCCGCGACAGCCTCTACTCGCTGCCCCCGGGAAACCTGCCGGACGTGCTCGCCACGCGCAAGGATATGGCCGCGTTCAAGGCCAGCGCCCGCTCGCTCGACCAGGGGGTCGGCGCGGTCCTGCACGCGCTGCACGACTTCGGCCTGGTCGAGAACACGCTGGTCCTCTGCACGACCGACCACGGCATCGCCTTCCCGGGGGCGAAGGCGACCCTGTTCGACCGCGGCATCGGCGTGATGATGATCGTGCGTGGCCCCAGCGGCTTCACCGGCGGCAAGGTGGTCGACTCCCCGGTCAGCCATCTCGACGTCTTCCCGACCCTCTGCGAGATCGCCGGGCTCGAGTGCCCGGCTTGGCTGCAGGGCACCTCGCTGATGCCGCTGGTGCGAGGGGAGGTCGATCGCATCCGCGAGGCGGTCTTCGCCGAGACGACCTTCCACGCCGCCTACCAGCCGCAGCGCGCGGTGCGGACCGAGCGCTGGAAGTACATAAAGCGGTTCGACGACTATCCGCACCCGATCCTCGCCAACTGCGACGACAGCGCCACCAAGGACCTGCTGATCGAGGCGGGCTGGGGCGAGCAGATCGTCCCCGAGGAGCAGCTCTACGACCTGATCCTCGACCCCCAGGAGGGGAGCGATCTCTCGACCGACCCGCGCCATTCCGAAGCGCTGGGGGAGATGCGGAACCGCCTCGACGCCTGGATGCATGAGACCGACGACCCCCTCCTGGCCGGCCCGGTGGCGCCGCCGCCGGGGGCGTCCGTCAACGAGCAGTGGCAGGTCTCACCCGACGATCCGGCGCGGATCGTCAAGGCCGATCCCACGGCCGCTCCATCCAGGTGAGGCAGGTCCAGCCGGGGACCTGGTTCCCCGCCGGGTCATACATCTCGCCGTGGGTGAAGGTCGTCAGCCCGCAGTTCTGGGAGGCGAGGTGCCAGATCCGTCCCGCCATCTCCGGCGCGAACTCCTCGCCCAGCACCGAGTCGAGCAGGAAGAAGCGGGTGAAGATGCCGTGCGTTACCAGCAGCGGGCGCTCTCCCTCGGCGCCGGCCTCGAACTCCTCCTTCAGCCTGCGAACCCGGGCCAGCGCCATCTCGAAGGTCTCGCCGCCGTGCAGCTCGTGGGCATGCGGGACCTCGACCGGGGCCAGCCCGAGCGCCGCGCCGAGGGCCTCGGCGGTTTCGCGGGCGCGCCGCATCGGGCTGCTCAGCAGGCGGGTTACGCCGAAGTCGGCGAGGCCGGCGCCGGCGGCGTGGGCCTGGTGCAGCCCGCGCTCGGTGAGGCGGTCGCCTTCGGAGTCGGGAAGCGGCTCGGCGCCGGTGTGGGCGTTCTCGGCCGACTCGCCGTGGCGGAGGAACAGCGCTCGCGTCATTCGCCCGCGGGCACGCCGCCGGCGACGACGTTGACGAAGTTCTCCAGGTGCCGGGTGGTCCAGCACTCGAAGGCGCCGTCGCAGTAGCGCTCGTACGCCGCCATCACCGAGTCGCCGTAGTTCCAGTACAGCTTTGGCTCGGGGTTCAGCCAGAACAGGCGCCCCGCCCGCTGGGCGACCTGGGCGAAGACCTCGGCGTGGGGCTCACGGCCGTTGGTGCGCGCGTCGCCGAGCACGATCACGGTCGAGCGCGGGTCGAGTTCGTCGGAGATCTCGGTCAGGAACTCGAGCCAGACGCGGCCGTAGTCGGTGTACCCGGAGACGTCGGCGACGCCGCCCTCGCTGGAGATCTTCTCGGCGACGGCAGCGAAGTCGCGCTCGGACTCGAAGACGTCGGTGACCTCGGAGATCCGCTCGATGAAGACGAAGCTGCGCAGTTTCCGGAACGAGTCGTGGAGGGCGTGGAGGACGGAGAGGAAGAAGACGCTGGCCGAGGTGACCGAGGTGGAGACGTCGCAGAGCACGTAGATCTCCGGCCGGCGGGGGCGCTTGGGCCGGTAGCGCAGCCGCAGCGGCACGCCGCCGGTCTCCAGCGATGCCCGCATCGTCCGCCGCACGTCGACCGTCTGGCTCCTGCGGCGGCCGCGCTGCTCGTGGCCCAGCGTCGCCAGGCGCCGCTTCATCTGGGAGACCGCGCGGTGCACGGCGGCGAGGTCCTGCGTCGGGCTGGTCGGCAGCGCCCGGTCCAGCTCCGCCAGGGGGCGGGAGGGTGGGAGGGTGGAGGTGCGCTCGATCAGGTCGCGCTCCAGCTCGCGGCGCAGATGGCGCTCGAACCGGGTCAGCTGGTCGCGGTCGATCGGCGGGCGCTCCTCGCCTTCCCCCTCCGCTGGCCTGGTCCCAGCGCTCAGCCCCAGGGTGCGGCGGATCCGCTGCACGTCGACGCCGACCACGCCGGAGCCCTCGCCGCGGCCGAAGGCGGCGATCGCCAGCCGTGCCAGGTCGCGCAGCCGGTCTTCGTCGCCGGCGGCCATCGCCTCGCGGATCGCCTCTCCCAGCTCCTCCAGGTCGAGCCGCTCCCCGGCGCCGCCCTCGCCCTCGCCGGCCTCCGCCTCGCCGCGCTCGCCGACCCCTCGCTGGACGGCCTCGGCCTCGGTGGCGCGGAAGAAGTAGCGGTCGAAGAGCAGCTCGAAGGCACGGCGGTCGTCCTGGGACTTGGCAATCGTCGCCGCCAGCGCCTCGCGGAAGTCGTCGCGGGAGGTCCACTCGACCTGTTCCAGGGCGGCGAAGGCGTCGAGGATCTCCGAGGTGCCCACCGCGACGCCCTCGTTGCGGAGCTCCTCGCAGAAGCCGAGCAGCTTCCCGGCCAAGCCGGGGGGGCCGGGATCGGCCTGGGGCCCGTAGGGCGAGGCGGGCACCCGCCTCACCCGGCTCGGGTAGGCGCCTCGGCGAGTTTGACCCCGACCCGCTCGGCGACCAGGTCGATGTCGGTGCGGTGCTTGACGATGATCGACATCGACTGGTTGAAGGTCTCGCGGTCGATGTCCTCGGCGCCCATCAGCAGCAGCGTCCGCGCCCAGTCGATCGACTCGGCGATCGAGGGCGGCTTCTTGAGGTCGAGCCCGCGGACCATCTGGATCACCTCGACCAGCCGCCGGGCGAGCGCCTCGGGCAACTCCGGCGCGTGCAGGCGGACGATCTCCATCTCGCGCTCGACCCCCGGGTAGTCGAGCCACAGGTACAGGCAGCGGCGCTTCAGCGCCTCGGTCAGCTCGCGGGTGTCGTTGGAGGTGAGGACGACGATCGGCATCGTCGTCGCCGAGATCTGCCCCAGCTCGGGGATCGTGATCTGGAAGTCGGAGAGCAGCTCCAGCAGCATCGCCTCGAACTCCTGATCGGTCTTGTCGATCTCGTCGATCAGCAGCACCACCGGCTCGGGGCTGGAGATCGCCTGCATCAGCGGCCGGGTGAGCAGGAAGTCGGAGCTGAAGATGTCCTCCTGCACGTCCTCCCAGCCAGCCTCCCCGCCGGCCTGGATCCGCAGCAGCTGCTTGCGGTAGTTCCACTCGTACATCGCCTTGGCCTCGTCGAGCCCCTCGTAGCACTGCAGGCGCACCAGCTCGCGCCCGGTTGCCCGCGAAAGCGCCTTTGCCAGCTCGGTCTTGCCGACGCCCGCCGGGCCCTCGACCAGGACCGGCTTGTCGAGCCGCTGCGCGAGGAAGGAAACCAGGGCGGCGGGCTCGTCGGCGAGGTAGCCGACCTTCGCCAGCGCCTCCTTCACCTCTGCGACTGAGCCCTCTGACATGAACGCGATGATAATCCGGCTTCGTGCCAGACCTCTTGACGCCGCTCGCCGCGCTGCTCCCGCACAGCCCGACTCCCTACGTCGCGCTGATGCTGATCGGCTTCGCGATCGGCATCCTCGGCCACCTCACCAGGTCGCGCTGGCTGATCGCCTCGGGCGTTGCTCTGATCTTCCTCGGGGCCCTGCTCTTCCCGCTGCTGGCGAACCTGACCACCGAGGACAGGCCGGCGCCGATCGAGGAATCGCGCGGGGACTCCGGGCTGGAATGAGGGGGCCGGGCCGGAGCCGCCGCTACCGCCCGAGGGCCTAGAATCCCGGGTTCGAACGTTTCCCGACCCGAGGAGCGCCGTCCCTTGAGCCGTTTTCGCATTCTCGCCATGTTCGCGACGCTGGCCGGGCTCGCGATCGTTCTCGCCGCCTGTGGCGGGAGTGGAGGCGGAGGCAGCGACGATCCCCAGGCGGTGATCGAGAGCGCCACCCTGAAAGGGGTGAAGAGCGGAAACATCGACCTCTCGCTGCACTTCGAGTCCAAAGGCAGCGATGGTGGCAACGTCGACGTCAGCCTCTCCGGCCTGTTTCAGAGCGAAGGCAAGGAACTCCTGCCCCATCTCGACCTGGAAGCGACGGCGAATGGGAACGCGGACGGCAAGGCGATCGACTTCGAAGGCGGGCTGACCGTGCTCTCCGACCGGGCGTTTGTCGCCTACGAAGGCACCGAGTACGAAGTCGATCCCACCACCTTCGGCTTCGTCAAGTCGGGCCTCGAACAGGCTCAGGAGGGTTCGCAGGGCGACGCCGGGAACCCCGCCGCCTGTCAGGAAGCGGTCGGCGATGTGGACGTGAGCGAATTCGTCGAAGGCCTCAAAAGCGAAGGCAGCGCCGACGTCGACGGCACCTCGACGACGAAGCTGAGCGGGGAACTCGATGCGGGCAGCGCCATCGACGCGCTGATCGCGCTGACCGAAGATCCCGCCTGCGGGACTCAGCTGGAAGCGGCGGGGGAGGTGCCCGTCGAGGAACTGAAGAAAGCCAGGAAAGAAGTCTCCACCGCCCTGAAGAAGAGCCACGTCGAGCTCTACGTCGGCGACGACGACATCATCCGCAAACTCGTCGCCGATCTCACCATCTCTCCGAAGGGTATGGAGACGGTCGACGTCGATCTCGAACTCTCGCTCGGCGAGGTCAACGAGCCACAGCAGATCGCCGCGCCGTCTGGGGCGAAGCCGATCGAAATCCTCTTCCGCAAGCTCGACATCAACCCGCTCGAGCTGCTGGAAGCAGCCACCAGCGGCGAAGGGTTCGGCGAGATCCTCGAAGGCCTCAACTCCGACTCCAAGGGCGAGGGTGGAAGCCCTGGCAACGAAAGCTCGGGGCCCAGCGGTTCCACGGAACCCGCCGGCGGCGGCCAGGAGGCCTATCTCGAATGCCTGCAGAACGCCCAGACGCCCATCGACCTGCAGAACTGCGCCAGCCTGTAGCGCCCAGCTGATCCACCCCGCTCAGTCGTGAACGCCTCCTTCCTGCGCACCCCCACCGGGTGGCCCTACCTGCTCACGCCGCTGATTCCGGCGGCGGTCGCGCTCGAGCTTGCCGGTGTCCCTGCGACGGTCGTCTTCGCCGCCTCGGCACTCGGGATCGTCCCCACGGCGGCGCTGATGGGCCGCGCGACCGAGGAGCTGGCGGCGCGCTCGGGCCCCGGCATCGGCGGCCTGCTCAACGTCACCTTCGGCAACGCGCCGGAGTTGATCATCGCCCTCTTCGCGCTCAACGAGGGGCTGCAGGAGGTCGTCAAGGCCTCGATCGTCGGCTCGATCATCGGCAACATCCTGCTCGTCCTCGGGGCGGCGATGCTGGCCGGCGGCATCGGCCGCGACAAACAGCTCTTCAGCCGGACCGGCGCCAGCATCCAGACGACGATGCTGATGCTCGCCGCGGCGGCGCTGATCATGCCGGCGATCTTCGAGCTGGTCGAGGGCCAGGGGCTGCCGGCGCCTGGGGCCGAGTCGATCCACTACGGCCCCACGGTCGAGCACCTCTCGCTTGCGGTCGCGATCGTCCTCATCGCCACCTACGTGCTTGGCCTGTTCTTCTCGCTGAAAACCCATCGGGACCTCTTCAACCCCGAGTACGAGGAGGAGGACACCCTGGGCTGGTCGACCCGGACCTCGGTTCTGGCGCTGGCGATCGCGGGCGTGCTCGTCGGGGTGATGTCCGAGGTCCTGGTCGGCTCGATCAGCGAGGCGTCCCACTCGATCGGCCTCTCCGAGTTCTTCATCGGCGTGATCGTCGTCGCGATCGTCGGCAACGCGGCCGAGCACTGGGTCGCGGTCCTGGTCGCGATGAAGGACAAGATGGACCTGGCGGTCAACATCGCGATCGGCTCCAGTGCGCAGGTCGCCCTCTTCGTCGCCCCGGTCCTGGTGCTCGCGTCGTTCTTCATCGGCCCCTACCCGCTGGCCCTGGTCTTCAACGGCTTCGAGCTGGGGGCGATCTTGCTGGCGATCCTGATCGCCAACTACACGACCCAGGACGGCGAGTCGACCTGGTTCGAGGGCGTGCAGCTGCTCGCCGTCTACTTCGTCTTCGGCCTGGCCTTTTACTTCGCCTGATCTCCTGAGGCTCTAGGCTCGGCGACGTGGACGCGATCCTGCTGGCGGCCAGCTTCGCGATCGTCCTCGCGGGTGCGTTGCTGTTCACGAACGCGGTCGAGTGGTTCGGTCACCGGCTGGGGGTGGGGGAAGGCGCGGTGGGCAGCGTCCTCGCCGCGGTCGGGACGGCGATGCCCGAGACGCTGATCGCGATCGTCGCCCTCCTCGACGCCACCGAGGGGTCCGAAGACGTCGCGATCGGGGCGATCGTCGGCGCCCCCTTCCTGCTGGGCACGCTGGCGATGGGGCTGGTCGGCCTCTTCGCCTACCTCTACCGCGAGCGCCGGCCGCAGGGGGTCCGCCTCGAAGCGCACGGCCCGACCCTGGAGCGCGACCTTCTCTTCTTCCTCGCCTTCTTCGCCGCGGCGGGCCTTCTCGCCTGGGGCCCGCCGACGGCCCTGAGGGTGGCGGCGGGAGTTCTCTTCCTCTGCGCCTACGTCCTCTACCTTCGCCGCACGCTTCGCGCCGGGGGCGAGGTCCAGGGCGAGGAGACGCTGGACCCCCTGATCTTCGACCGGCGCCGCGATCGAGGTACCGCCGAGCCGGCCATGGCCCTCTGCGTCGTCCAGCTCCTGGTCGGCCTCGCGGCGATGGTCGGCGGCGCCCACCTGTTCGTTGAGGAGCTGCTGACGATCGCCGACAGCCTCGGTGTCGAGGCTCTCGTCCTGGCGCTGATCCTGGCGCCGCTGGCGACCGAGCTGCCGGAGAAGGTCAACAGCTTCTTCTGGGTGCGCGAAGCCAAGGACGCGCTGGCACTGGGCAACATCACCGGCGCGATGGTCTTCCAGTCGACGATCCCGATCGGGATCGGCCTGATCTTCACCGACTGGGAGCTGAGCCGCAACGCGATCCTCTCGATCTGCCTCGGCCTCGCCGGCGGCTTTCTCGCCTACGTCAGCCTGCACCGTGCCCGGCGCTTCGCCCTTGGCCCGATCGTCGGCTGGTTCGTTCTCTACGCCAGCTTCATCGTCGCCGTCGCCTTAAGCGCCTGACCGCGTGCTCAGGCCGCGGCCAGCTCGCCGAGCGCCTTGAGCACCAGGTCATCGTGCTTTTTCGGCTGGACCTTCGGGAACACCTTGGCGATCCGCCCGTCGGGGTCGACGATGAAGGTCGCCCGCGCCACGCCCATGTACTTCTTGCCGTACATCGACTTCTCGACCCAGGCGCCGTAGGCCTCGGCGACGGCGTGGTCGGCGTCGGCGAGCAGGGTGAAGTCAAGGTCGTACTTGCCGGCGAACTTCTCGACCGCGCCGACCTCGTCGGGGGAGACGCCGATCACCCGTGCCCCTGCAGCGGCGTACTCGGCACTGCGGTCGCGGATGCCGCAGGCCTGGGTCGTGCAGCCGGGCGTGTCGGCGCGAGGATAAAAATACAGTACGACTGTCTGCCCCTCGAGGTCGGAAAGCCGCACCAGCTCCCCGTTCTGATCAGGCAGCTCGAAGTCGGGGGCCTTGTCTCCGGCTTGAAGCACAGGCTGTTAGTGGCGGCGCGCCGGCTCGATCAGGCGAAGCTTGCCGACCGGCACGACGACGATCCGGTCGAGAATCGGCTCTGGGGGCAGAGAGGTCAACTCGACCATCACACGGTCGGAATCGAGCACGTCGATGATGCCGCCGCGCGCCCCTGCGGGCGCGCCTTCGACCGGCTCGCGCAACTCAATCAACCCGCCAATTGCGATCTCACGCGTTGCTGCCATAGCCCCGATTGTAGGCGGTGGGGTAGGCGGTGACCAACCGCGGTGCTGCGCTGGGCTCGGCGTAGTGCCAAGCGCTGAGCACCGGCGCCGTCCGCTTGCCGATGGTCAATTCAACCGTGACGCCGCAGGAGACGCCGCCCGCGTCCAGCGAGCGGACCGTCTCGATTGCGACCTCGCGGACGGCCTCCTTCAGGGCCTTCCAGGCAAGCTCCCATTCATCGGCCTCGACCTGCAGCACCCTGGCCCATTCGGGGCCATGCCCGTCATCGGCCAAGATCCACGCGAGCCACTTCTCCTGAGCGCACCAGGCATCCGCCGCTCGTGGCAGCGCTTCTCCAACTCGAGGTGGCCATTCCATCGCGGGCCGCAGCCTACTGTCTGCGCTGCCCGTTCGACCGCGTGACCAACGAGTTGGCCGCTATCCCGGGCCAAACCTGTTGATCCGGGTGTCGGCACGGGGGTAGAAGTAGAGGACGACGGTCTCGCCCCGCAGCCCCGACAGGTTGACCTCGTCCCCGTTCTGATCGGGCAGGCTGAAATCGGGGGCGACATCCCCCTCGGCAAGCACCTCTAGTCCTCCCGACCCGGCTCCTGGCCGTCCTCGTCGCCGTCCAGTTCGTCGTCGCCCTGTTCGAGCGCGGTGGCCGAGACGGAGCCGGCCGAGCCGGGGTGGTAGTGGGTCTGGAAAGCCTCGAGGACGCGATCGCGGCCGTCCTCGTCGATCGGGGTCTCCTCGGAGATGCGGACCCAGTCGGCGCCCTCGTAGGCCTCCATGTTGAAGACCTCCTGGTCGAGGGAGGCGGAGTCGTCGACGATCACCACCACCTCGGTCTGAGGGTTGAAATAGGTGCCGGGCTGCACCAGCAGTTGCTCGACCTCGTAAAGGTTGTCGTCCGGGCGGCCGGCCATCAGCGCGATCCTACGAAATCGGCGAGTTGGCGCTTGGTCTCCTCCTCGACGTCGAGCGGTTCGAGCCCGTGGCGGAGGCGCCGTTCGTTGCGCGAGACGACGAGTTGGCGCACCTCCTCGCGCAACTCGGCCTCTACCGGGTCGCCCGGGGCGGGGGCGGTCTCGGCGAGGAGGCGTGTCGTCTCCGCCTCCACGTCCAGCGGCGCCTCGCCGCGGCGGCGCAGCCGCTCGGCCTTGGCCTCGAGCATCTGGCGCACCTCGGCCGCCTGGATCGCCGGGTCGACGGGGTCCGCCGCGGCAGGCCCGCGGGAGGGCGACGGGACCTCCTGCTCGATTGCGAACGGGCCCTTGCCGATCGAGCGCCAGGCCTCTCCCGAGCGGGCGAAGAGGAGGGCCGCGATCGGGACGGCGAGGGCGACGATGGCAACGAGGACCGCTCCGTTCTGCGTCGCCGTCATCGCCAGCGTCGAAGCCATGGAACAAGGGTAGACACCCCCATGGGTCCGTGGGGATTCGGTAGTCTTCGAGGGGTTGACTGACGAGTCAATCGGTGGAACGCGCGCCGGACGCGCCGCTCCCGGAAGACTTTCGAAAGCACGACCAAAGGAGCTCCGCGGTGGTTGACTTCACCCTGACCGACGAGCAGAAGGATCTGCGCGAGCTGGCCCACAGCTTCGCCGAGAAAGAGATCCGCAAAGTCGCCTGGGAGTACGACAAGGACGGCACCTGGCCCCAGGACATCATCGACAAGGCCTGGGAGGTCGGGTTGATGAACACCCACATCCCGGAGGCCTACGGCGGCCCCGGCCTCGACTACCTCTCCGGCTGCCTGATCGAGGAGGAGATGGGCTGGGGCTGTTCCGGAATCGGTACCTCGCTGATGGCCAACGGCCTGGCCGGTGCGCCGGTCGCCCTCGGCGGCTCCGAGGAGACGAAGAAGAAGTACCTCGGGATGCTGACCGAGGCCCCGAAGCTCGCCTCCTTCTGCCTGACCGAGCCCGACGCCGGCTCCGACGTCAGCGGGATGAAGACGCGGGCGGTGAAGAAGGGCGACAAGTACGTCATCAACGGCTCCAAGTGCTTCATCACCAACGGCACCTACGCCGACTGGTTCACGGTCTACGCCAAGACCGACCCCGAGGCCGGCCACCGCGGCATCAGTGCCTTCGTCGTCGACGCCGACCTCCCCGGGGTCAGCGTCGACAAGAAGGAGGACAAGATGGGCCAGCGGGCGTCCAACACCGCGACCATCTCCTTCGACGAAGTCGAGATCCCCGCCGAGAACCTGATCGGCGAGGAGAACAAGGGCTTCAAGCTGGCGATGATGACCCTCGACCGGACCCGCCCGGGCGTCTCCTCGATGGCTGTCGGGATCGCCCGCGCCGCCTTCGAGTTCGCCGTCGAGTACTCCAAGGAAAGGGTCCAGTTCGGGGTCCCGATCGCGATGCACCAGGCGATCCAGTTCATGGTCGCCGACATGGCCACCAAGGTCGACGCGGCCCGGCTCCTGACCTGGAACTCCGCCGTGCTGCTCGACCAGGGCAAGCGCAACACGCTCGTCTCCTCGGAGGCCAAGCGCTTCGCCGCCGACTCGGCGATGGAGGTCACCGTCGACGCCGTCCAGGTCTACGGCGGCTACGGCTTCATCAAGGAGTACCCGGTCGAGAAGCTGATGCGCGACGCGAAGATCATGCAGCTCTACGAGGGGACCAGCCAGATCCAGCGCCTGGTGATCGCCCGCGAGGTGCTGCTGCCGCGCAACATCGACGACACCACGCCTGAGGCCCAGGCCAAGCAGGCCGACGCCGCGCGCGACAGCCAGGCCGAGCAGGCAGCCGCTACGGTCTAGCCATGGACGCCACCGAACGCGCCGCTGCGGGTAGGGCGGCGCGGTCGGTGGCGCGTCGTTCCTCCCACGCGGCCTGGGAGCCGCCGCCGGACCGCGAGGACCCGGTCGCGATCCTCGAGCGCCAAGCGCTCACCCGCGTGCCGGAGCTGGTGCCGATCCGCT
The DNA here is from genome assembly GCA_963799835.1 of uncultured Solirubrobacterales bacterium. Classification (GTDB taxonomy): domain Bacteria; phylum Actinomycetota; class Thermoleophilia; order Solirubrobacterales; family 70-9; genus VAYN01. The sequence goes on along the minus strand of CAWCYE010000002.1, from coordinate 484,318 downwards.
ACGGGCGGATGGCGGCCTCACCCTTTGCCTTCTTCCGCGGCGCCGCCGCGGTGATGGCCGCCGACCTTGCCGGCACCCCGGCCTCGGGGCTGCGCGTCCAGGCCTGCGGCGACGCCCACCTCTCCAACTTCGGCGCCTACGCCGCACCCGACCGGCGGCTCGTCTTCGACCTCAACGACTTCGACGAGTCGCTGCCTGCGCCGTGGGAGTGGGACGTCAAGCGGCTCGCCGCGAGCTTCGCGATCGCCGGCCGCGAAAACGGCCTCGGCCGCAAGGAGCGGGCCGAGTCGCTGCTGATCGTGACCCGTGCCTACCGGGAGGCGATGCGGGAGTTCGCCTCGCAGCGCAACCTCGAGGTCTGGTACGCACGGCTCGACGTCGAGTCGGCGTTGGGGGAGGTGGAAGACGAGGAGCCGAAGGTGTTGAAGCGGGTCCGCAAGGGGATCGCAAAGGCCCGCCTGAAGGACAGCCTGCGGGCGCTGGAGAAGCTGACCGAGGAGGTCGACGGGGAGCTTCGCTTCCGCAGCGAACCACCGCTCTTGGTCCCGGCCGAGGAGCTGCTGCCGGAGGGGGAGAGCCGCGACCTGCGCACGGTCCTCCTCGAGGTCCTCGACGCCTACGGAGAGACCCTCCCGGGCGACCGCCGCCATCTGCTCGAGGGCTATGAGTTCCAGCGCATCGCGCGCAAGGTGGTCGGCGTCGGCAGCGTCGGCACCCGCGCCTGGGTCGTCCTGCTGACCGGCGCCGATGGCGCCGAGGATCCGCTGTTCCTGCAGGCCAAGGAGGCCGAGGCCTCGGTTCTCGAGCCCTACGCCGGTGCCGGCCGCTTCCGCAACCACGGGCGCCGGGTGGTGGAAGGCCAGCGGCTGATGCAGGCCGCAAGCGACATCTTCCTCGGCTGGTGCCGGGCGGTCGGGCTGGACGGGCGCGAGCGTGACTTCTACGTGCGCCAGCTCTGGGACTGGAAGCGCTCGGCCGAGGTCGAGCGCCTGACTCCGCGGGGGCTGGAGCTCTACGCGCAGATGTGCGGCTGGACCCTGGCTCGGGCCCACGCCCGCTCCGGCGACCGGATCGCGCTGGCCGGCTACCTCGGCGGCGGCGACTCCTTCGAGGAGGCGATCGCGAAGTTCGCCGAGGCCTATGCCGACCAGAGCGAGCGTGACCACGAGGCGCTGGTGGCGGCGATCGACGCCGGCCGCATCGAGGCGCAGGAGGCCTAGCGATCAAGACCTGGCGCGTCGTCCTCATCCTCTCGGCGGCCCAGTTCATCCTCGTCCTCGACACGACGGTGATGAACGTCGCGATCTCCGACGTCGTCGCCGACCTCGACACCAGCGTCGAGACGGTGCAGCTGGCGATCACCGCCTACATGCTGGTGATGGCCTCGACGATGCTGCTCGGCGGCAAGCTCGGCGACATCTGGGGCCGTCGGCGCGCCTTCCGGATCGGCGTCGTCGTCTTCGCGATCGGCTCGGGCCTGACCGCGGTCACGCCCGGCGTCGGCCTGCTGCTGTTCGGATGGTCCCTGGTCGAGGGCCTCGGGGCGGCGATCATGGTGCCGGCGCTGGTTGCCCTGATCGCCTCCAACTACGAGGGTCAGCGCCGCGCGACCGCCTACGGGATCATCGGCGCTGTCGCCGCCGCCGGAGCCGCGGCGGGGCCGCTGATCGGCGGCGCCGTCACCACCGCCTGGAGCTGGAGGGTCGTTTTCGCCGGCGAGGTCGTGATCGCGGCCTTCGTCCTGCTCGCCTCCGGCCAGATCCGCGACGCCGCGCGCGAGAAGGCCGGACGGCTGGACTGGGTCGGGGCGGCGCTCTCGATCGTCGGCCTGGTCCTGATCGTCGCCGGCGTGCTGCAGAGCAGCAGCTGGGGATGGGTGCTGCCGCGCAACCCGCCTGAGATCGGCGGCACCGAGTTCACCCCGCTCGGGCTCTCCCCGGTCCCGTTCGTGATCCTCGCCGGGTTCGGCGTCCTGCTCGGCTTCGCCCGCTGGTCGGAACGGCGCGAACGCCTCGGCGAGGAGCCGTTGCTGCAGATCGCGCTGCTGCGGATCCGGCAACTGCGCGGCGGCGCGCTGATGTTCTTCGCCCAGCAGGTGATCCTGCTGGGGACGTTCTTCGCCGTCCCGCTCTACCTCCAGGTGGTGCTCGGCAAGGACGCCTTCGAGACGGGGGTGAAGCTGCTGCCGCTCTCGGGGGTGATGCTGGTCACGGCGATGCTCGCGCCGAAACTGTCCAGCCGCTACTCGCCGCGGGCGATCGTCCGTGCGGGCCTCCTGGCCCTGCTCGTCGCGGTCCTCGGCCTGGTCGGATCCGTCGACCACACGCTCAACTCGGCGGTATTCGCGACCTCGCTCGGGGTGATGGGGTTCGGTGCCGGGCTGATGGTCTCCCAGATCGGCAACGTGATCATGTCCTCGGTCGACCGCAGCCAGACCAGCGAGGCGGGCGGCATCCAGGGAACTTTCCAGTACCTCGGCGGCGCCCTCGGCACCGCCCTCGTCGGCGCGGTCCTGCTCAGCGGCCTGACCGGCGCCTTCAGCGACTCCGTCGCCGACGACCCTACGATCTCGCCGACGACCCAGCAGAGGATCGCCGCCGCGACCGAGCAGGGGATCGCCTTCGTCCCCACGCCCGAAGTCGAAGCCCAGCTGGCCAAGGCCGGCGTCCCCCAGGCAGAGGCAACCGCGATCTCCACCAGCTACGACGACGCCCAGATCGACGCCCTGAAGATCGCCCTCCTCTCCGTGGCCGCCTTTGTCGTCGGCTCCTTCTGGCTGACCCGATCGCTCCCCGACACCCCCATGGTCCGCGACGACCCCGCCTGAGGGGGGAGAATCTAGAGCGCGGCCGACCTTTTGCCCGCTATGCGGGACAAAGGACTGCCGCGGCCGCACCGGGCGCTTGCTGAGCTTGCGAAACGCCAGCACGGCGTCGTGTCGATACGTCAACTGACCGGTCCCCTTGGCTATTCGCGCAGTGCGATTGACCGCGCAAGATCAGCAGGACGACTCCACCCTCTTCACCGCGGCGTCTACGCCGTCGGTCACACACACATCTCTTTGCAGGGACAGTGCTTGGCCGCTGTCCTCGCCTGCGGGTCGGGGGCCCTCCTAAGCCACGACTCGGCTGCCTGGCTCTGGGGTATCTCGATCAAGCCGCCTCTTCCGCTCGCTGTTACGACGCCCGTGTATCGCAAGCCACGGCCGCCGATCCGCCTCCATCATTCACGCACGCTGACGGCGGACGACCGTGCCCTCCGCGAGGGAATTCCAGTGACGGCGTTGCCACGCACGCTCCTCGATGTAGCGGCGAGCGCCCGCTTCGACCGCCTGCAGCGGATCCTCGAGCGCAGCGAAGAGCTGAAGCTGTTCGACCTGGGCCCGGTCGAAGCGGTCCTTGCTCGCAACGCCGGGCACCACGGGGCTGGACCGCTCCGGCGCGCCCTCGTCCTCTACCAGCCCACCCCCTTCACGCGGTCAGGACTGGAGCGTCGCTTCCTTGATCTGGTGCTGGAGGCAGGGCTTCCGCGTCCCGCGACCAACTTCAACGAGCTGGAGTTCGAGCTCGACGTCTACTGGCCCGAGGAGCGGTTCGCCGTCGAACTCGACGTCTTCGAGACCCACGGGACGCGAGCGGCCTTCGAGCGCGATCGGCTCCGCCAGGAGGAGCTGAAGCTGGCCGGGATCGAGATGATCCGCCTCACCGGCACACGCCTGGAACGCGAACCGGAGAAGGTGGTCGAGCGCGTCGCGATGCTGCTCGCACGGCGCCGCTAACCCACGCGAGGAGCGGCGTTGCCCAGCTTGGCGGCCTTGAGGCGAGGGATCTTGTCGAGGATCAGCTTGCGCAGGCGGATCGACTCGGGGGTGATTTCGACACACTCGTCGTCGCGGACGAACTCCAGCGCGCCTTCCAGCGAGAGGCGGGTCGGTGGGGCCAGGCGGACGAGGATGTCGGCGCTGGCGGCGCGGATGTTGGTCTGGTGCTTCTCCTTGGTCGGGTTCACGTCGAGGTCGTCGGCACGGGCGTTCTCGCCGACGATCATCCCTTCGTAGACCTCCTCGCCCGGCCCGACGAAGAGCGTGCCGCGCTCCTGCAGCGCCTGGATCGAGTAGCTCGCGCTCTTGCCGCGTCGGTCGGCGACGAGCGAGCCGGAGGGGCGGGTCCGCAGCTCGCCCGCCCAGGGCTCCCAGCGGTCGAAGACGTGGTGGAGGATGCCGCTGCCGCGAGTCTCGGTCAGGAACTCGGTGCGAAAGCCGATCAGGCCGCGGGCGGGGACGAGGTAGTCCATCCGGACCCAGCCGGTTGAGTGGTTCACCATCTGCTCGAGCCGCCCCTTGCGGGCCGCCAGCATCTGGGTGACGGCGCCGACGTGCTCCTCGGGAACGTCGATCGCCAGCCGCTCGACCGGCTCGTGAACTTCGCCTTCGATCTCGCGGGTGAGAACGCGGGGCTGGCCGGCGGTCAGCTCGAACCCCTCGCGCCGCATCATCTCCAGCAGGACGACGAGCTGCAGCTCGCCGCGGCCCTGCACCTCCCAGGCATCGGGGCGCTCGGTGTCGGCGACGCGGATCGAGACGTTGCCGATCAGCTCGGCGTCGAGCCGGGCGCGGATCTGGCGGGCGGTGAGCTTCTTGCCCTCCTGTCCGGCGAGTGGAGAGGTGTTGATCCCGACCACCATCGAGAGCGAGGGCTCGTCGACGGTGATCACCGGCAACGGCCGTGCGTCCTCGGGATCGGCGAGGGTCTCGCCGATCGTCACCTCTTCGAGGCCGGCGACGGCGATGATTTCCCCGGGCCCCGCCTCCTCGGCGTCGACTCTGTCCAAGCCCTCGGTGACGTACAGCTCCGACACCGCCGCCCGCTGGACCTTGCCGTCGGCCCGGCACCAGGCGATCTGCTGCCCCGAGCGGATCGTCCCCTGGTGGACCCGGCAGATCGCCAGGCGGCCGACGTAGGGAGAGGCGTCGAGGTTGGTCACGCGCGCCTGCAGGGGGTGGTCCGGCTCGTGCTCGGGGGCGGGGATCCGTTTCAGCATCAGGTCGAGAAGCGGCGAGAGGTCGGTTCCCTCGACGCCCTCCTCGAGCGAGGCCCAGCCCGCCCTGGCGTTGGTGTAGACGATCGGGAAGTCGATCTGGTCGGAGTCGGCGTCGAGGTCGATGAAGAGTTCGTAGATCTCCTCGACGACCTCGGCGATGCGGGCGTCGGGGCGGTCGACCTTGTTGACGACGACGACGATCGGCAGCTTCGCCTCCAAAGCCTTGCGCAGGACGAAGCGGGTCTGGGGCAGCGGGCCCTCGGAGGCGTCGACCAGGAGCAGCGCTCCGTCGACCATGGTCAGCGCCCGCTCGACCTCGCCGCCGAAGTCGGCATGGCCGGGGGTGTCGACGATGTTGAGCTTGACGTCCCCGTGCCTGACCGCGGTGTTCTTGGCGAGGATCGTGATCCCCTTCTCGCGCTCGAGGTCCATCGAGTCCATCACCCGCTCCGCCACGTCCTGGCCCTTGCGGAAGGTGCCGGTCTGCCACAGCATCGCGTCGACCAGGGTCGTCTTGCCGTGGTCGACGTGGGCGATGATGGCGATGTTGCGCAGATCGTTTCGAGTAATGCTCATCGGCGATGGAGAGTAGGGGACAGACCTTGGTGGCGCCTGGCCAAGCAGATCAAGGACGCAGGGAGCGCCGTGTGCTTCGCACACAAGCGACCGAGGACGCCGAGATGCGCCGGCCAGGCGCCACCAAAACGAAGCCCGCCGAGTGGCGGGCTTCGCAGGCTGGTATTTCCCGGTGCGACTACGAAGTCTGCTGGACGCTCGCGGCGGCCGGACCCTTGGGGCCTTCTTCGGACTCGTAGGTCACCTTCGAACCCTCGGTAAGGGACTTGAAGCCCTCGCCGAGAATTGCGCTGTGATGGACGAAGACGTCCTTCGAGCCGTCGTCGGGCGTAATGAACCCGTAGCCCTTATCGTCGCTGAACCACTTGACAGTTCCAGTGGGCATGCATTGCCTCCACTTAGTGTGCTGCGAACGCGGAGGATGCATGAAGCAACGACTGCGAGCGCTAGACACATACTTTTGCCGGTATGAACCGGCCCTAACACGGGGCACCGTAGCAGGATCACGGGCCGAGGACGGTTGAAATTCACCAGTAGGACCCCGGGCGGACCGCTCGGAGTCTGCCCCCGGTGTGTTGCAGAATGGACCGGTCGTGTCGATACCAGTCTTCAGATGAACCTCCCTGGCCCCACTCGCGCGTCGGTCGTCGCGCTCGCCGCCGCGTGCCTGCTGGCGCAGCACGCCGGTGCCGCGGTGCCCAGATCGAAGGAGCGGGGCGCGCTCTCGCCTCTGCTGGGCAGACTCGCGAAGCCCTCCGTGCGCTCGCAGTCGCGTGCGAAGCAGGCGGCGATCCTCGGGGTTGCCTCGAACGGTCCGGGGAGCCTGGTGCGTGAGAAGGGCAGGGTCGTCGTCACGGTCCGCTTCGACCGCGGCGCGATCGCCAGTCGCGACGAGGTACGCGACGCCGGTGGACGCGTTCTCGGCGCCAGCCGCCGCTACCAGTCGGCAACCGTGGCCGTGCCTCCGGCCGACCTGCGGGCGGTCGCCGCGGTGCCGACCGTGGCCTCGGTCAGGCCGGTCCGCGCGCCGCTGCTCTCTGCGGTGTGCGAAGGCGGCGCGGTGATCTCTGAGGGCGTCGAACAGCTCGACGTTCCGGCCGCTCGGACGAAATTCGCAGTCGAAGGGGAAGGGGTGACGGTCGGCGTTCTCTCCGACTCCTACGACGAGGCCACCGAAGCAGCCGACGGCAGCGGCCCGATCGCGACCAAAGCCGAAGAAGACACCGAAAGCTTCGACCTGCCGGGCACGGCCAATACCTGTCCCGGCCAGGACACCGACACCGACCTGCTCGAAGACTTCGCTTCGCCGAGGGCGACCGACGAGGGTCGGGCGATGCTGCAGATCGTCCACGACGTCGCCCCGAAAGCTTCGCTGGCCTTCGCAACCGCATTCGGCAGCGAAGAAGGGTTCGCCCAGAACATCGAATTGCTCGCCGAAGCGGGCGCCGAAGTGATCGTCGACGACGTGACCTATTTCGAAGAGCCCTTCTTCCAGGACGGCCCTATCGCCGCCGCGGTCGAGAAAGTCAGCGCCGAAGGTGTCGTCTACCTCTCCGCGGCCGGCAACAACAACCTGTTCGACGCCGAAGAAAACGAAATCGGATCCTGGGAAGCGCCCGCATACAGAGACTCGGGGAGCTGCCCGAGTGTGGTTCGCTCGCTCGGACTCAACGGCACCCACTGCCTCGACTTCAACCCCGGCGCCGCCGTCGACCGGACCTTCGGGATCAAAGTGCAGTCCGGCAGGACGCTCTCGATCGACCTCCAGTGGGCCGAACCCCGAAACGGCGTCTCCACCGACCTCGACGCCTTCCTGCTGGACTCGAACGGGCAGCTCCTCGCCTTCTCCGAAGAAGACAACGTCGGCACGGGGGAACCGGTGGAGATCGTTCAATGGGCCAATGGGAGCGAATCGGAGAAGACCGTGCAGCTGGTCGTCAACCGCTTCTCGGGTGCCAGCCCCCGGCTCAAGTTCGTCCTGCTGCAGAACGGCGGCGGCGTCAGCGCCACCGAGTATCCGAAGTCGGGCGGTGGCGACGTGGTGGGGCCGACGGTGTTCGGCCATGCCGGCGCGGAGGCGGCCGTCGCGCTCGCCGCCGTTTCCTTCTTGACCGTTTCCGAACCCGAGGAATTCTCGTCGCGCGGTCCCGTCACCCACTACTTCGGCCCGGTCGAAGGGGCGTTGCCGGCTGCTCCGCTGCCGATGCCCAAAACGATCTCCAAGCCCGACCTCGCGGCGACCGACTGCGGCGCCACGACTTTCTTCGCCCAATTCAACGGGGTATGGCGCTTCTGCGGCACCTCGGCCGCGGCGCCCCATGCCGCCGGCGTCGCCGCCCTGCTTCGCGGCGTCGAACCGCTCGCGACGAACTCCGAAATCCGTGACGCGCTGACCGGCACTGGCGCGGAAATGAGCCCCTTCGGCCCATGTGCGGTCGGGGGTGGGCTGCTTGACGCCCTCGCCGCTGGAGATGGCCTCAAAGGAGGACCGGTCATCGAACCGGGTTCGTGTTCGCCACCGGACGCCTCCGGCGCAGTCTTCGTCGCGCCCGGTTTCTGGGGCTCCGAAAATCCACCCTCGCAGCCGCCACTGATCATTCCCCTGCCGCCGGGCGAATTCGACCCAGCGCCGGTGCCGTCCACGCGGATCGTCAAGCACCCGCCGAAGCGGGTGCGGGTGCGCGGCCGCAGCGTCCTGCTCGTCTTCCGCTTCGGCTCCGACCAGCCGGGGTCGACCTTCCTCTGCAAGGTCGACCATGGGGCGTTCGTCGCCTGCGGCGCCCGTCTCGCCCGGCGGTACGCGATCGGCACCCACACCGTCCGCGTCAAGGCGACGGCGGCCGGCCAGGTCGATCCCACGCCTGCCGTCTTCCGCTTCAAGGTCGAGCGGATCCCTTAGCTCAGCGCGACCGGCCCTCTCGCTGCCGTCGCACCACCCAGTGGCCCGCCGCCAGGAGGGCCACCAGCGCCGCCGCGCTGCCGAGGACCAGCGGGTCGGTCAGCGAGAGCTCCTCCAGGCGGGACCCGAGGTAGACGCTGATCGCGGTGATCGGCAGGTAGCCGACGGCGGTGGTCCAGACGAACCGCCAGACGGGGACGCGGGCGGCGCCGGCGGCGTATGAGAAGAGGCTGAAGGGGACGATCGGGATCAGGCGCATCGCGAGCAGCAGCGCCACGCCGCCGCGCTCGATCGTCGCCTCGGTCCGTTCGAAGCGCTCCCGGCCGAGCCAGCGGTTGAGCAAAGGGCGGGCGACCGAGTGCCCGATCGCGTAACAAATCAACCCCGAGAGAACCCAGCCGACCATCATCAGCGCCAATGCCGGCCCGAAACCGAAGGCGAAGCCGGCGGCCGCGTCGATGATCTCGGCCGGGTAGAAGACGACGGCATGCAGGAGGGTGAGCGCGAGGACCAGCAGCGGCCCGCCGACGCCGAGGCTGTCGACCTGCTCGCGGACCTCCGCGGTGTCGCCCTGGACGGCGGCGACGAAGGAGTCACGCAGAGCGGGGACGGCGGCCACGACGACCGCGACCAGCCCGATCCCGACCAGGGTTACGCCGATCTCCGCCAGCGGCAAGCCCGGCCGCTCGGCCTCGGCGCGCGAGTCAGCCAAGCCGCTCGGCCAGGGCGGAGTGGCGGCTGCCGCCCTCGTCGCGGCTCACCGCCGAAGCCAGCGCGGCGCTGTCGCCGACCAGCACGCAGCTGTGGCGGGCGCGGGTGATCGCCGTGTAGAGGAGCGGCCGGGTCAGCATCCGCGAGTGGGATCGGTGACAGACGCCGACCACGACCGGGACCTCGCAGCCCTGCGCCTTGTGGACCGAGATCGCGTAGGCGAGCCGCAGGGTCGCCGTCTCGCCGTAGGGGATGATCAGCGAGCCCCCCTCGTCGGTGTCGACGGAGATCGCCTCCTCCTCGGGTTTGTCCTCGCGGAGGAAGACGATCGACCCGTTCATCAGCCCCAGCTCGTGCGAGTTGCGGGTCTGGATCAGCCGGTCGCCGATCCGGAAGCGGTCGCTGACGGCGCGCTTCCCGTTCGGGTTCAGCCGCGCCTGCAGGCGCTCGTTGAGGGCGTCGATGCCGACCGCTCCCCGGTACATCGGCGCCAGCACCTGGACCTCGCGGATCGGGTCGACGTCGAAGCTCTTCGGCGCCCGCTCGGCGACCACCTCCACCACCGTCTCCAGCGCTCGCTCGGGGTTCGTCCGCTCGACGAAGAAGAAGTCGTGGACCTGGTCCTCCCCGGGCTGCAGGTGGGGAGTCCGGCCGTGGTTGATCTCGTGCGCGGCGGTGGTGATCATCGACCGCGCCGCCTGGCGGAAGATCTGGCTCAGCCGCACCACCGGCGCCACCCCAGAGTCGATCAGGTCCTCGAACGGTTTGCCGGCGCCGATCGGGGGCAGCTGGTCGGCGTCGCCGACGAAGACGACGTGGGTCGACTCGGCGAGGCCCTCGAGCAGCACCTCAGCCAGGCGCAGGTTCAGCATCGAGGCCTCGTTGACGATCACCAGGTCGGCCGGCAGCGGGTGGCCCGGCCGGTAGGCGGGCTGGCGCCCGGGCATCCACTCCAGCAGCCGGTGGATCGTCTGCGCCGCGTGGCCGGTCGCCTCCTCCATCCGCCGGGCCGCGCGCCCGGTCGGGGCGCAGAGGGCGATCGTCGCGTTCGCCGCTTCGGCCTCGGCGACGATCTCCTTGGTGCAGACGGTCTTGCCGACGCCCGGGCCGCCGGTGAGGACGGAGATTCGGGCGGCGAACGCGCCCCGCACCGCCGCCCACTGCTCGTCGGTCAGCTGCGCCCGCGGGGAATTGCCGGGATCGTGGTCGAGGTGGGGGGGAGCGGCGCAACGCGAGCGCAGGGTCGCCGCGACCGCCAGCTCGCTGGCGTGGGTCCCCTCGCGGTAGACCCGGCCCTCGTCGAGCAGCAGCCCCCGTGCCTCGGCGAGCACGTCGGGATCGGGAGGGAGGCCGATCAGCCGCGCCGTGCGCCGGGTCAGCTCGGCCAGCGGCAGGTGGCTGTTGCCCTGCTGCTCGGCCTCGATCAGGGCGAAGACCGCGGCCGCCTGGGCGCGGCGGCTGGACTCCGGCGGCACGTCGGCGGCGAGGGCGATCCTGTCGGCGCGGGCGAAGCCGACCCCGTCGACCTCGGTCAGCCGGTAGGGGTCCTCGTGCAGGATCGTCATCGATTGCTCCCCGTAGCGGGCGTGAATCGGTGCCGCCAGGTGCGCCAGGCCGTGGGGGGCGAGCTGCACGTGGAGGTCGCGCACGGCCCGGCTGGCGTGCCAGGATTCCGCCGCCGCGGCCGCCTGGTTGGCGCTGACGCCACGCAGGGAGGAGAAGACGCGCTGCGGGTCGGCGGCGATCGCCGCCAGCACGCCCTCGCCGTGCTCGTCCACCAGCCGCTCGGCCCGCGCCGGGCCGATGTGGCGCAGCGAGGTCAGGTAGGCGATCTGGCCCTCGCGGTCGGCCGGGTCGAGGGGCAGGGCGCCGCGGGCCTTCAGCTGGCGCCCGTAGCGGGAGTGCGTCTGCCACTCGCCGCTGACTTCCGCCCGGTCCCCCTCGCCCAGGTGGGCCACCGGGCCGACCAGGGCGAAGCCTTCGCCGGAGTCGGCCTCGCGCACCTCCAGCACGGCGTACCCGTCGTCATCGGCGCGGTAGATCACGCCGACGACCTCGACCGTGCCCGTGAAGGCGGCCGCGTCGGCGTCGAAGAGGGTGGCGGTGCGGCTCACCCTTCAAAGCTAGCCGGATCCGCGGCGCTGACGAGCCGCGTATCTAGCAACACGGGCCCGATTTCCGCACTCCTTGGTGCACCAGACCTGACGGGGGTGATCGCGCAGAAAGAGCATCCCGCAGCTCGGCGCTCCACATACAGACAGCCTCTTCAGGTCTCGGTCGGCAAGCTCGATCGCCGAGCGAGCGATGGCCGCCTCGAACGACGCGTAGGGCCCGGCGGCATTTGTCTTCTCCACCGCTCGTCCGTCGCGCGTGAGCTCCTTCGAAATGGTTGCCGAGGCGCTGATCGCGTTGACCCGCTCCCGCGCCGCCTTTGGCGGCGGCTTCCCCCGCGCCCTGGCGTGAAGCAGCTCGTAGACCGTGTCTCGAAGCTCGTGGACGTCGGCCAGCCGCCTAGCTGCCGCCTCGACGCCATCGATGCGGCCGAACTCGGCTTCGATCCACTCCTCGAGTTGTTCCTGGGTCTCGAGCAGGTCGCGGGCCCCGGTCGCGGTGATCATCACCGTGTTGGCCAGGTCGACCGCTGGCGGGAAGATGAGCCACGGGAATGTCTCGCTTGTCATCTAATGGGCCTTTCCGGACTTGACGTTAGCAACTGGTAGGGTCGATCTAATGTCAATTTCAGAAATAACCATTAGGAGAAAAGATGGCTGAGTTTCACGAGATCGTCCACGCCCGGATTCGCGTCGGGGTTGAGGAGGAGATGTTCCGCCGCCGGCCCCAGCTCGAGGCCGCGATTCGCGACAGGCTGCCTGGGCTGCTCGACATCAGCTTGGTGCGCCTGGACGATGGCACCTACCTCGATGTCCTGCGCTGGGAGTCGCGCGCGGCGGCCGACGCGGCGGTCGAGCAGTTCGCCCAAGTTCCCGAGGCGGGAGAGATCCACGGCTTCGTCGAGGAGAGCTTGGCCCACCATCGCGGCGAAGCCGCCGTTGGCTGATGGCTCCGGATTCGATGGGGGTTGGGCCTGGACCCGACGGTCGGCTGCGCTGCTGGTGGTGCCTCGGCGCACCCGAGTACGTCACCTACCACGACGAGACCTGGGGGAGGCCGATGCACGACGAGCGGGAGCTGTTCGAGATGCTGGTGCTCGAGTCCTTCCAGTCCGGTCTCTCATGGCTCACGATCCTCCGCAAGCGGGAGGGATTCCGGCGCGCCTTCGACGACTGGGACATCGAGCGCATCGCCGCCTACGGCGAGCGTGGGGTCGAGCGCCTGCTCGGGGACGCTGAAATCGTCCGCAACCGGGCCAAGGTCGAGGCGACGATCGCAAACGCGTCGGCGACTCTGGCCCTGCACGAGGCTGGGGAGACACTCGACCAGCTGCTTTGGGGCTTCGCACCGGAGCACGGCGGCGCTCCGGCTCCAAAGAGCGGGCACGAGCTGACTGCGACCACTCCGGAGTCAAAGGCAATGGCGAAAGAGCTCAAGCACCGCGGCTTTCGCTTCGTCGGTCCGACCACGGCCTACTCGCTGATGGAGGCTGCCGGACTCGTCAACGACCACCTCGCCGATTGTGAGTTCCGCTGAAGCAACGGTTGCCCGTCGGGGTTCTATGCCCAGCTCAGGGCGTAGCATCGAGCGATGAGCGTCCCGGCCGAGCGCCTGCCCCACATCGACGAGCACTCGATCGAGGTCGGGGCATCCCCGGAGGCGACCTGGGGAGCGCTCCTGCGCACCGTGGAGCGCTCGGTCGGTGCCGGCGGCGCTCCTAGGTTGGCGCGGGCCCTCGGCTGTGAGGACACCGTTGCCGCTGGGCCCAGGCCACTGGCGGAGGGCGCAGCTATCCCCGGCTTCCATGTGGAGGCGGCGCGGGAGCCGGAGGTGCTCTCGCTGTTGGGTGCCCACCGCTTCTCCGACTACGCGCTCGTCGTCCGGCTGGAACCGGTGGGAGAGGGCCGCACGCGCCTGCGGGCGGAGACCAGAGCCGTCTTCCCGGGGCTGCGGGGGAGCGTCTACCGTGCGTTGGTGATCGGAACGAGGGGCCACGTCCTGGTCACCAACAGGATCCTGCGGGCGGTCAAGCGCCGAGCGGAGAGGCCCTGACCGAGGGCTCCGGCAAGCGCGATCGCCCGCCCAACGGGCTCTGCGACAGCTGCCTGCACCAGCGTCTCGTCCCGAACACGCGGGGCTCGGTGTTCTCGCTCTGCGAGCGCTCGAAGACCGACCCGGCGTACCCGCGCTACCCGCGTGTCCCCGTGCTCAGCTGCCCGGGATTTGAGCCGGGGCCGGGTCGGCCGGCTCCCTCGCCGCCGCGATAGCCGCGGCGATCAGCCCGAAGCCGAAGACGACGGCAGCGAGCCCGACCACCAGGCCGAGTATCGGCACCAGGGCGAGCAGCCGCAGGATCGCCAGGCCGACGAGGAAGGAGATGAAGCGATTGCGGGGCGCCTTCACGATCGTCCGGCCGAGCGCCCAGGCGGAGGCGACGTAGGCGACCGCGGCCAGCGGGGCCAGCATCAGCAGGATGCCGAGCGCGAGCGGGATGCCGAGGCCCGTGATCGCGGCGAGGACGGCCGCGACGGGCAGCACGATGGTGACGGTGAGTCCGATCGCGATCAGGGGGCCGATCCGGTCGCGCGCTCGCGCGTGGACCGCGTCCGCGGCCCGCGGCGCGATCAGCAGCAGCAGGGCGCCGAGCAGGCCGGCCGAGACGCCGATCGCAAGCCAGAAGACGAAGCCGCCGAGGAGGACGCCGACGATGTCGAGGTCGGCGGGCCAGTCCTGGCTCGTCACCTCCCCGCGGACCGTTGCGGCCGGGGAGACGAAGGAGCGCTCGTCGCCGAGCTGGACGTCGCCGGTCACCAGCGCGCCGGGCAGGACCCGGACCAGGCCGTCGGCGACGACGAGGTCGCCGTCGATCGCGCCGGACACCGTCACGTCCCCGCTGAAGACGACCACGTCGCCGTCGACCCGCCCGGCAATGCGGGCGTCGCCGCTGGCGATGTAGACCCCGTCCACGACCTTTCCGCGGGCGAGGCTGACGTCGCCCGCGATGACGACGATCGTGTCCCCGCCGTCCTCCGCGCTCGCCGCCGGTGCAGAGACCGGGGCGGCGAGCGCGAGGAGCACCAGCGATATCGCTAAGGGGGCGGCACGTCGAAGCACGGCGAGCAGACTAGCCGGCCGCCATCGGGTCGGGCTCGCCGAGCTTGCTGATGTCTGGGGGCACGTAGGTGCCGCCGGGGACGCCGCCGAGGACGACCAGGCGGATGCCGTCGGCGCCCGGCCAGATCTTGCGCTTGGTCCCCGAGGCGACTCGGGCGATGTGATTGTCGTCGAGCGCGAAGCGCTCACCGTCGATCTCGATCTCACCGCCGCCGCGCATCACCAGGAAGACCTCCTCCTGGCCGTCCTCGGCGTGGTCGTGCTCGGGGTAGCCGTCGAAGTTGGGCGGCATGTCGATCACCTGGATCCCGAACGCTTCGACTCCCAGCTCGGCGCGAGCGCGCTTGAAGGCGCCCCCGTACACCGCCTCCATGGCGTCGATCTCCTTCACCGCGAAGTTGCTCATGGCTGTCCTCCTGTTTCGATCTGAGTGGAGCCACGCATCCTATGCGATTTGTACGAACGTTCGTGCTTTTCTGTACGCTGGAGCTGTGAGCAAGGGCGCACAGACCCGCGCCGCGATCCTCGACCGCGCCGTCGATCTCGCCTCCGCGGAGGGGCTCGAGGGCCTCTCGATCGGCAGGCTCGCCGCCGAGCTGCGGATGAGCAAGAGCGGCCTCTTCGCGCACTTCGGCTCCAAGCAGGAGCTGCAGCTGGCGACCGTCGAGGCCGCCGCCGAGCGCTTCCGCGCCGCGGTGGTGGAGCCGGCGATGGCCGCGCCCGACGGCGCCCCTCGGCTGCGGGCGATGGGCGAGCGCTACCTCGGCCATCTCGATCTCTATTCCGGCGGTTGCTTCTGGGGCGCGACCTCGGCCGAGTACGACGACCGGCCGGGCCCGGTCCGCGACGCGATCGCCGCGGCGCTCGACACTTGGACCGCCGAGCTGGTGCGCCAGGCCGGGATCGCCGGGGTCGAGGACCCGGAGCGCTTCGCCTTCGAGCTGCAGGCCCTGATGATGGGCGCCAACGCCCGCTACAGGATGAGCGGGGACCGCCGGGTCTTCGACTACGCCCGTCGTTCGATCGAGCGCCTCGGCGCGGAGCTGCCGGCTTGAGCGACCGCGCCGACTTCGTCGATCGCTTCGCCGCCTACTGGCGGGCGCCGTCCCCGGAGGGCCTCGACACCCTGCTCGCCGCCGACGTCCGGCTGGTGGCACCGATGACGCCGACCACCGACACCCTCGCCGAGGGGAAGCGCGCGTTCGCCGCCATCCTCGCGCTGGTCCCCGATCTCACCGCGCAGGTCCACCGCTGGGGACCGACCGAGGACGGCGTCCTGGTCGAGTTCACGCTCTCGGGCCACGCGGGCGGCGCTCCCGTCTCCTGGGACGCCGTCGACCGCATCGTCCTTCGCGAGGACGGGCTCGCGACCGTGCGCGTCTCCTACTTCGACACCGCTCCGCTGGTCCTCACCGTGGCCCGCCGCCCCCGTGCTTGGCCGGCCTTCGCCCGCAGTCGCCTGCGCCGCTGATCAGCCCAGCGGGTTCTCCCAGCGGAGCTGGCGGAACCTGCCGAAGTCCCCGTCGCTGCTGCAGAGGACCAGTCCGTGCTCGAGCGCGAGCGCGGCGAGATGGGCATCGGGGACCGTGCGGTGCGAGTTCTCGGCTTCGAGCAGCTCGGAGAGGATCCTCGGGTGCTCCTCGGTCGGGTTCGGGATCCAGGTGCCGGGAACCTCGAGCCAGGCTTGGACCTGGGACCGGGCGTGCGCGAGCGACGCGCCCTCGAACAGCCTCGGGTTGGAGACGATCCGCATGAAGGCCAGCAGGCTGGGCCAGGGCAGGCCGACACGCGCCGGGCCGTTTAGCTGGCCGTCAAGCCACTCTTTCGCGACCTCGTGCTGGGGACTCTCGGGCGCGCTGGCGTAGATCAGCAGGTTGGCGTCAACCAGGATCATCGGTGGCGCTCGCCCTCGGCGACGGCGAGAACCTCGGCGATGTCGTCGAAGCTCTCCGCCAGTGGCTTGCCCAGCGGCAGTGCCTTGGTCTCGAACCGGGTGTCCGGGATGGTCGGCTCCGCGACCTCGCGCAGTCCCGCACGGAGCAGGTCGTTGACCTCAGCCTTCAAGCTCGTGCCGCGCGCGCGGCGGCGGCGCTCGAGCTCGGCGGCGACATCTGGATCGAGGGTGAGGGTGGTTCGCGGCATCAGTGCATAGTGTAGCTGATGCTTTGATGCCTCTAGTGCTTCCACTGCAACGCCGTTCATTCCCCTCTAAGGCTCGGGCCCTCCAAGTTCGCCCCCCGCGCTGGTCGCGGCGCTTTCGGCGTAGGGTTCCTCGCCAGCCGAACTCGAGCCGACGGGGGAGCAGATGGAGATTGCGATTGGACTGCCGAACGCTGTTCCCGGGACCACGGGGGACCAGCTCGTCGAGTGGGCGCGGCGGGCCGAGGCGCGCGGGTTCTCCAGTCTCGGCACGATCGATCGCGTCGTCTTTGACAACTACGAGCCGCTGATTGCGCTCGCGGCGGCCGCTGCGGTCACCGAGCGGATCCGCCTCTGCACCTCGGTGCTGCTGGGACCGCTGCGCCCGAACGCGGTCGAGCTGGCCAAGCAGGCGCTGAGCCTGAACGCGCTCTCGGGCGGTCGCTTCACGCTCGGGATCGGGTTGGGCGCGCGCGAGGACGACTACGAGATCAGCGGCGTCGAATACCGCGACCGCGGCCGTCAGCTCGACCTCCAGCTCGAACGGATCAAGGAGATCTGGGCCGGGGGAGAGGTTGGGCCGACGAGCGCCGGCGCTCCCCAGCTGATCCTCGGCGGCCATGCCGACGCCTCCTTTGCCCGCGCGGCCCGCTTCGGCGACGGCTGGATCGCCAGCGGTGCGGGCCCCGACCAGTACGCCGAGCCCGTCGCCAAGGCAAAAGCCGCCTGGTCGGAGGCCGGCCGCGAGGGCGAGCCGAGGACGATGGGCCTCGCCTACTACGCCCTCGGCGAGAACGCCGAGCGGGACGCGCGCGATGGGCTGGGCGAGTACTACGCCTGGCTCGGCGAGGAGATCGCCGCCTACGTCGTCGGCAACGCCGCAACCGACGCCGGCACCGTGCGCCGGCACCTCTCCGCCTTCGAGGAGGCGGGATGCGGCGAGCTGATCTTCATCCCCAGCGCGGGCGACCCGGCCCAGGTCGACCTGCTCGCCGACGCGGTCGGGCTCTAGGGGCGCCGGGCAAGCGACCATGGACCGCGCCCTGCTCGAATCGACGCTGGCCGAGGCCGGCGAGCCGTCCTACCGCGCCGCCCAGGTCTGGGAGTGGGTCGCGCGCGGGGCCGGCGAGTACGGCGAGATGACGAACCTGCCGGGAGCGCTTCGCGACCGCCTGGCCGAGGCGGTGCCGCTCTCGACCCTGACCGTGGCCACCGAGGCCCGCTCCGACGACGGCACCGTCAAGGCGCTCTTCCACACCGCCGACGGCCGGCCGATCGAGGCGGTGCTGATGCGCTACCGCGACGGCCGCCGCTCGGTCTGCGTCTCCTCGCAGTCGGGCTGTCCCCTGACCTGCAGCTTCTGCGCCACCGGCCAGATGAAGTTCGGTCGCAACCTCAGCGCCGACGAGATCCTCGACCAGGCGCTGCATTTCCGCCGCGTCGAGGCGATCGACCACGTCGTCTTCATGGGGATGGGGGAGCCGACGATGAACGTCGACGCGGTGCTGGCGGCCTGCGAGCGGCTGCCCGACCTCGGCGTCACCCACCGGCGGACCGCGATCTCGACCGTCGGCTGGGTCCCCGGGATCGACCGGCTGGCCGAGTGCGAGATGCCGGTCAGCCTGGCCCTCTCCCTGCACGCGCCCAACGACGGCCTGCGCTCGCAGCTGATGCCGGTCAACGACCGCTACCCGATCGCCGAGGTGATCGCCGCCTGCGAGCGCTACCGGGCCCGCCGCCGCCGCAAGGTCTTCGTCGAGTACGTGATGCTGGACGGGGTCAACGACCTGCCCGAGCACGCCCGGCAGCTGGCAGCGCTGCTCGACCCGCGCACCTACAAGGTCAACCTGATCCCCTACAACCCGACCGGCGCCTACGACGGCTCCTCCCCGGAGCGGATCGAGCGCTTCCGGGCGATCCTCGCCGAGCACCGTCTCACCGCCACCGTCCGCCTCACCCGCGGCCGCGACATCGACGCCGCCTGCGGCCAGCTCGCCGCGGCATCGGCTTGATCGCGAGTGATGAGTTAGCCCGGCTATAGGCGGACTGACTCATCACTCGCGTGAACTGGCTGCGCAGCCAGTTATCATCGGCGGATGGCGAGTGCAGACACCGCGGCACCGGTCCGCCGGCCACCCCAGATGTCCGCCAACCCGGTCCGCCGGGTGGCGGAGGACATGGTCGCCGAGTGGCGCGGGCGGGGAAAGTTCCCGCCCGGGCCAGGCGACTTCAGCTTCGCCCGCACCCACCAGATCGCCCACGACCCTCTGCCGCTGCTGCTCGGCGCCTACGAACGCTACGGGCCGATCTTCAGCATGCGGCTGCTGCACTCCCGCGTCGTCTTCATGCTCGGCCCCGAGGCAAACCACTTCGTCACCGTCGCCCACCCGGAGAACTTCCACTGGCGCGAGTCGAGCTTCGGCGACCTGATCCCGCTGCTCGGCGACGGCCTGCTGACGATCGACGACGACTACCACGACCGCGCCCGCGCGATCATGATGCCCGCCTTCCACCGCGAACAGGTGGCGGCCTCGATGACGGCGATGGAGGCCGAGACGGCGGCGGCGATCGCCGCCCTGCCGCGCGGCGAGGTCGTCGACATATACGACTGGATGCGCAACCTGGCGATGCGGATCGCGATGCGGGCCCTGCTCGGCCTCGACCCCGACGAGCGGGGCAAGGGGGCCGCCGCGGCGGAGCACTTCGAGCGCGCGCTCGGCTACTACGGGATCGACTACGGGCTGCGGCTGCTGCGCGGGCCCGGATCGCCCTGGCGCAAGCTGGTCGCCTCGCGCGAGGTGCTCGACGA
Organism: uncultured Solirubrobacterales bacterium; assembly: GCA_963799835.1. GTDB lineage: Bacteria > Actinomycetota > Thermoleophilia > Solirubrobacterales > 70-9 > VAYN01. Next base: position 464,918 of record CAWCYE010000002.1, on the reverse strand, counting down.
GATCGTCTTCGGCGAGGTCGCCCGCCACCGCGCCGAGCCGGACCCCGAGCGCCGCGACATCCTCAGCCTCCTGGTCGGGGCTCGCGGGGAGGCCGGGGAGGCATTCACCGATCGCGAGGTCCGCGACCAGGTGATGACGCTGATGTTCGCCGGCCACGACACCTCGACCTCGACCCTGACCTTTCTCGTGCACGAGCTGGCGCGGCACCCGGAGGTCACCGCCCGCCTGCGCGAGGAGCAGGACCGTGTCCTCGGCGGCGCCGTCCCGACGCCGGAGCAGCTGGAGCGAGAGATGCCCTACCTCGACATGGTCCTCGACGAGGTGCTGCGCCTCTACCCGCCGGCCTGGATCGGGCCGCGCCGCGCCGTCCGCGACTTCGACTTCGGCGGCTACACGGTCCCGCGCGGCGCCTACGTCAACTACTGCTCCTGGGCCAGCCATCGCATCCCCGAGGTCTTCCCCGACCCGGAGGCGTTCATCCCCGAGCGCTTCACCCGCGAGCGCAAGGCGGCGCTGCCACGCGGTGCCTACGTCCCCTTCGGCGGCGGCCAGCGGATCTGCATCGGCAAGCGCTTCGGCCAGACCGAGGTGAAGCTGGTGGCGACGATGCTGTTGGCGCGGCTCGACCTCGGTGCCCTCCCGGGCCGCACGATGACCGTGCGCCAGATGCCGACGCTCTCGCCCAAGGGCGGGCTGCGGATGCGCGTCGCCGAGCGCTCTGCGTAGAGCCGCCGCGCCGGATCCAGGATGATGGGCGCCGGTGCGCGCGCTGGTCATCTCCGACACCCACTTCGGCGCCTGGACGGGTCGGGACCTGCTGCGCGAGGAGTTCTTCCTCGAGCGCCTGGCGCCCCAGCTGGAGGGGATCGACGAGCTGATCTTCCTCGGCGACCTCTTCGACTTCCTCTTCGGCTCGGTCGATGAGGCGGTGGAGTCGGCCGACGGCCTGTTGCGGCTGATCGCCGAGAAGCTCGGCGGGAAGCGGCTCGTCTTCCTCGCCGGCAACCACGACCACCACCTGGTCCACCGCGACGAGGAGGATCGGCTGGAGGCCCGGTTGGCGAGCGGCGTCGAGCCGGCGGCTGGAGGTCCAGGCCCCGGCTTCTTCCAGGCCTTCCTCGAGCGCCGCCTGCCCGGGGTCGAGGTCGAGATCGCCTACCCGACCTACGAGTTCGCCGGCGTGCTCTGCACCCACGGCCACTACCTCGACCCGCACGCGCGCCTCAGCGGCTCCCGCGGCGACCGGCTGCTGACCAGGACGCTGTGGGGGATAGCGGCGGGCGGTCCCGAGGAGCCGAAGTGCGTCGAGGACTACGAGTCGGTGATCACGCTGCTGACCGAGTGGCTCTACATCGCCGCGCAGATGCCGCACGGCACCCACGCCCAGCAGAACGTCTTCCGGGCGGCGCAGCGGGCGGGGCGCTTCGCCTCGGCACTGGACCTGCCGGTCCGGTGTGCGAAGCGGCTGGCCGCCGGGCTGCGCGACCGCGGCATCGGTCCCGAAGCCGACTCGCTGCCCAGCCAGGACCACTTCGACGCGGTGGTCCGCAGCGAGGCCGAGCGCCAGGCTCGCGAGCAGCCGCTGGCCGGCCCGCCCTGGTCGCGGCCGCTGTACCCGGAGCCGACCGTGATCTCGCGCAGCGACCCCTCCGAGCACGCCCTGGAGGCCTTCGCCCAGGTGGTCGAGAACCTCGGCTGGGAGGCGGAGACGATCGTCTTCGCCCACACCCACCAGCCGCTGGCCGACGTCTGCTCGAGCCGCGGCAAGCGCCCCCGCTACTGGAACACCGGCTCCTGGATCTACGAGCCCGACCTCGGCTCCCGCCAGGCCTACGCCCGCTACCTCCGCTACGCCTGGCCGGGCACCGCCGTCCTGATCGACGAGGACGAGTCGGAGCCGAGGCTCGTGGAGATGCTCGCCGACCTCAACCCGCTGAGCGGCGGACCGGGACTGCCGCGGGCCTGAGCATGCGGGCGCAGCTGGTCAGACAAGCGTCTAGATAGGCCCAGCTTCCCCCTCAGACGCCGTATCTTCACGACACATGACGATCGCCCACAGAAACTCACCCCGTCAGCGCTTCACGGCTCTGGTCGGCGTGGCAGCGACGACGATCGGTCTTGCCGCGGCTGTGCAAGCTGCGGCTCCAGACCCCGCCTCGGCGCAGCTGTCGCAGTGCGGGAGGGTCTATCTGAACATCGCGGAGACCTTCCACCACCTCGGCTATCGCTCTATCTCCCAGGAATGGCTGGATAGAGCCGGCAGAGACTGTTAGCAAGGCGTCGCCCTCGAACTTCTCCGCGGCGCCAGCCGTAACGCAGTCGGTCACAGATTTCGCCGTCCCGACTATCCAGGGGTATGGACTTCCTCGAACGATTCACCGACGCCGAGCTGCTCGCCCGCACCGCCCGCGAGCCGAAGGCGTTCGCCGCCTTCTACCGGCGCCACGAGCGGCTCGTGCTGCGCTACCTGATGTCGCGCTGCCACGACGCCGAGCTGACCGCCGACCTCGCCGCTGAGACTTTCGCCAGCGTTTTGGAAGCCGCGGGCCGCTTCGACGAGGCTCGCTCCGGCGGCACCAGCGCTGTGCCCTGGCTGCTGACGATCGCCCGCAATACGCTGCGGGCCAGCGTCCGCCGCGGCGTCGTCGCCGACGACGCCCGCCGTCGCCTCGGCAGCGAGCCCCTGGTGCTCGGCGACGATGCGCTGGAGCGGATCGAGTACCTGACCAGTCTCGACCTGCCGCCGCTGGAGCAGATGCTCGGGAACCTGCCGAGGGACCTTCGCGAGGCCGTCGTCGCCCGCGTTCTCGACGAACGCGACTACGACGAGATCGCCGCACAGCTTGGCTGCTCGCAGCAGGTGGTGCGCAAGCGCGTCAGCCGAGGGTTGACGCGCTTGCGGTCCGTCCTGCTGCCGACCAGCCAATGAAGGACAAGACCATGACGAGGAAAGGACGCACCGTGAGAAGCAGGGAAAACGAGACCGCGCTGCCGGAGCTGGAGCGCATGCTCACCGTGGCCGCGGCCGGTCAGGTGAAGGAGTCGAGTGCGGGGGCCGGATCTTTGGGCCGCGCGATTCGCGTCCGTCCGTCGCGCGTCGTTGCGGTGGGCCTCGCCTGCCTGGCCTTTGGCGGCACCGCGGTCGCGGCCGGCGTGTGGAACCCGGGGCTGGGCACCAATCTGGATAGCCGCAGCCTGTCCTACATGCCGACGGCAGCCTCCAGCCCCGTGCCGAGCGCAGTGACCGACACGATTGGCGTTTTCGGAGGGGAGCAGACCGATCTGGATCGCAACGCCGAAGTGGAGGCGACTCTGAGCAACCTCTCGTTCGTCGATGGCATCAGGCTCGATTCCGTCCGCAACGTCGGGCCCGGCGTCGACGGAGAAGCGACGATCGTCTTCTCCGCTGAGAAGACCGGCGAATTCTTCACCCAGGAGGAACCGGTTTGCATATACCGACCCACGCTGGTCGGCGACGATGCCGCTCCCGGTTGCTTCGGCCTCTCACAGATCCTGAGCGGTAACGGCCGGATGACCTACCACAACATGCCCGCCGGACTCGTGCTGGCTTTCGGTCTGGTTCCCGACGGCATCGCCTCGGTGACCGCCAAGTTCGGGAGCAGCCCCGAGCGGACCGTTCCGGTGCAGAACAACTATTTCGAGTTCGAGCTCAGTGGCGCCGAGCTGTCGAACGCAAACGGCGAATCCGGCGTGCAGCAGACCGTCTGGCGCGACGCCGACGGCGAGATCGTCCCGCAACTGCCGGGCGACGGCTACCCGGGCGCCTGGGCCGACGGCTACCCAGACGATCTGGACGGGATCTTCCCCGTCCCGTCGGCGGACGGCAGCTGACGGGGCCCGCCGCTGGACGAACGTAAGCGGAACGAATCTCGACCATACACATCAGGGTTTATATTCGCGGGGTAACGACCGCTCAGCGGTCCCCAGCCAGGGAAAGGAACCACTTGATGAACACGATTGCCCACAGAGCTCCGCGCATGTCGCGGGCAAAGGCCTTTATCGGCGCATTGTTCGCCGCCCTTGCCCTCGCCGGTGCCGTGCAGGCGGCGGCCCCGGACTCAGCCTCGGCGATGCGAGCCGGGTGCGCTCGGCACTGGCACGCCGCATGGCAAGCAGAAGCGGACGGCTACGAGTACCTCGCGGCGTTCCACTACGCCCTCGCGGGAGTGTGCGAAAACGGTTAGGCCACCCAGTCGCTGAAACCCATCTGGCCATTTGAGTACGAAAAGAGCCCCGCTTCCGCGGGGCTCTTTTTCGTGAAGCCGATCGAGGGCGCCGCTACTTGATGAACAGCATCTCCTCGTACTTCGGCAGCGGCCAGAGGTCGTCGGCGACGACCTTCTCCAGCTTGTCGGCGGCCTCCCGCACCTTGGCCATCGTCGCGATCTGGTTGTCACGGGCGTACACCGCCAGCTCCAGTCCCTCGAGGTCCTCGGGATAGGCGTTGGCGGCCTTCAGCTCGCCCAGAGCGGAGACCAGCTCGTCGACCAGCTCGCGAACCTCGCCCTCGAGGTTGGAGACTCCCGCTTCGCCGATCAGCGCCAGGTGGCGCAGGCCGGCGGGGAGCAGCATCGTCTGGGCGATCGCGTAGGTCTCCTCGGCCTCGATGTTGGCCCGGATCGCGTACTGCTCGACCCAGACCTCGTAGCGGGACTCGAGCTCGCGCTTGGACAGCACGCTGTAGTTCTCGAACGCCGCCACGGTCTGGTCGGAGAGCACTTCGGGCAGGGCGTCGGGCGTCGTGCGCAGGTTCTTCAGGCCCCGCTGCTCGGCTTCGGCGTGCCACTCCTCGGAGTAGTTGTCGCCGCCGAAGCAGACCGCCTTGTTCGCCGAGTAGGACTCCCCGACGACCTCCATCACCGCGGCCGGCATCTCCGACCCGCCCGAGATCTTCGCCTCGAGCTTGTCGGCCAGCTCGTCGATCGCCTCGGCGGCGATCGTGTTGAGGACGGTGTTGGGGAAGGCGAGGGACTCGCTCGATCCCACCGCCCGGAACTCGAACTTGTTGCCGGTGAAGGCGAACGGCGAGGTCCGGTTGCGGTCGCCGCCGTGCATCGGCAGCGCCGGCAGCACGGTCGCCCCCAACTCGAGGAAGGAGGCCGGCGTGTTGGGGTCCCCTTCGCCGGTCGCGATCGCGCCGAAGGTCTTCTCCAGCTCGGCGCCGAGGAAGATCGAGATGATCGCCGGCGGCGCCTCGTTGGCCCCGAGCCGGTGGTCCTGGCCGATGTTGGCGACCGAGGCGCGCAGCAGGCCCTGGTGCTTGTTCACCGCCTGGATCACCGCCGCGCAGAAAAACAGGAAGTGGATGTTGTCGGACGGCGTGTCGCCGGGGTCGAGCAGGTTGTCGCCGCTGTCGGTCCCCATCGACCAGTTGTTGTGCTTGCCGGACCCGTTGACCCCCGCGAACGGCTTCTCGTGCAGGAGGCAGACCAGGCCGTAGCGGCGGGCGACGTTCTCCAGCGTCTGCATCAGCAGCTGCTGGTGGTCGGAGCCGACGTTGGTGCTCTCGAACACCGGCGCGATCTCGTACTGCGCCGGAGCCACCTCGTTGTGGCGGGTCTTGACCGGGATGCCGAGCTTCCGCATCTCCAGTTCGGCCTCCATCATGCAGGCGAGGATCCGCTCGGGGATCGAGCCGAAGTAGTGGTCGTCCAGCTCGTGGCCCTTGGGCGGCTTGGCGCCGAACAGGGTGCGGCCGGTGGCGATCAGGTCGGGACGCTCGAAGAAGTACTGCTCGTCGATCAGGAAGTACTCCTGCTCGGGCCCGACCGTGGTGAAGACGCGCTGGCTCTCCTCGTCGCCGAGCAGGCGCAGCGCCTTGATCGCCGAGCGCGAGAGCGCGTCCATCGAGCGCAGCAGCGGGATCTTCGCGTCCAGCGCCTCGCCGGTCCAGGAGGCGAAGGCGGTCGGGATGCAGAGCAGGGCCCCGTTCGGGTTCTCGAGGATGAAGGCGGGGCTGGTCGGGTCCCAGGCGGTGTAGCCGCGGGCCTCGAAGGTGGCGCGGACGCCGCCGGTGGGGAAGGATGAGGCGTCGGGCTCGCCCTGGATCAGCTCCTTGCCGGAGAACCCGGCCAGCGAGGTGCCCTCGGAGGCGGGCTCGAAGAAGGAGTCGTGCTTCTCCGCCGTCGAGCCGGTCAGCGGCTGGAACATGTGGGTGTAGTGGGTGGCGCCTTTCTCAAGCGCCCACTCCTTCATCGCCTCGGCGACGGCGTCGGCGAGGCTCGGGTCCAGGGACTCGCCGCCGGCCAGGGTGGCCTGCAGCTTCTCGAATACGTCGCCGGGCAGGCGTTCGCGCTGCACCGCGACGGAGAAGACGTTGGCGCCGAAGGCTTCGTTCTCGGGAAGGGTCAGGTCGAGCGCGCCGAGGGCCTCCCCGTTGGAGCTCCACTGCGCGGCGGTCACGTTCTGCTGGCGAATGCGGGTCATCGCTTGCTGTTCCCTCGCTTGGCGCGCGCCCAGTCGCTGAGCGCGATCGGTTACCGGTCTCACTCCCTTATAGAGAGAGCAAGGCAGATTAATGGCCAGGCGTTCCGAGTGGCTTTGTACCGCCGTACAAACCTCGGCCGCCCGTCGTGTCCCCGGTGTCGCTAGCCTCCGCGCCCACCGCCAAGCGAGAACGAAGGGACCCAGCCGCAATGTTCGTTTCCAAGGCCGCCGTCGTCGGCGGAGGCACGATGGGCGGCGAGATCGCCCAGGCGATCGCCGCCGCAGACATCCCAGTCGTCGTCAAGGACATCGACACCAAGTTCGTCGATGCCGCGATCGAGAAGGCCCGCGCCGTCACCGAGGGGCAGCTGGCCCGGCTGGTGAAGAAGGAGAAGCTCACCCAGGAGCAGGCGGACGCCCGCCTGGCCGAGGTGATGGACCGGATCGTCGGCGCCACCACCTATGAGGAGTTCGGCGACGTCGACTTCGTGATCGAGGCGGTGCCGGAGAAGATGGCGATCAAGCAGGCGGTCTTCCGCGAGCTCGACGCGGCGACCCCCGGCCACGCGATCCTCGCCTCCAACACCTCCTCGCTCTCGATCACCGAGATGGGGGAGACGACCCTGCGCGCCGACAAGGTGGTCGGCTTCCACTTCTTCTACCCGGCCTCGGTGATGCCGCTGGTCGAGGTGATCGTCGGCGAGGACACCTCGCGGGAGACGGCCACCGCCGCCTACAACTTCGCCCAGGCGATCAAGAAGCAGCCGATCGTCTGCGGTGAGATCCCCGGCTTCGTCGTCAACCGGGTGCTGATGGCGACGATGGGGGAGATCTGGCGCGCCCAGGAGGAGCAGGGCCTCTCGCTGAAGGCGATCGACGAGGCGATCGCGGGGGCGCAGCTCGCCCCGATGGGGCCGTTCTTCCTCACCGACCTGCTCGGCCTCGACACCGTCCTGCACGTCGCCGAGCACCTGAACGAGTCCTACGGCGAGAGCTTCTACGTGCACCAGGGGCTGAAGAAGCTGGTCGCCGACGGCAAGCTCGGCGCCAAGAGCGGCGGCGAGGGCTTCTTCAAGGATGGCGAGCAGACGGTTCCCGGCGACGCCGCGCCCGACGCCGAGGAGCTGGTGGCGATGTTCACCTGCCGCGCCCTGATCGAGGCCTGTCAGCTGGTCGAGGAGGGGATCTGCTCGGTCCGCGACATCGACGTCGGGATGATGGCCGGCGCCGGCCTGGACCCGCGCAAAGGCCTGCTGCCGCCGTTCTGGAAAGCCGACGTCGAGGGGCTCGACAAGGTGCTGGAGCAGGTGGAGCAGCTCGAGGAGAAGCACGGCGAGCGCTTCGCGGCGCCGGTCACCCTGCGCCGGCTCGTCGCCCAGGGCCGCCTCGGCCTCGCCACGGGCCAGGGCTTCTACCCCTACCCGCAGCCCGACGAGGGCGAGCAGGCCGAGACGGTGAAGCTGGAGACCCGCGACGGGGTCGCGATCGCCTGGCTCGCCAACCTGCCGATGAACGCCCTCTCCCCGGACGTGATCCGGGACCTCGGCACGGTTTGGGAGCGGGTCAAGGCTTCCGACGGCGTCGGCGCGATGGTGATCGCCTCCTCGATCCCGCTGGTCTTCTCCGCCGGGGCCGACATCAAGGCCTTCCTGGAGATGGGCGAGGGCGGCGGCGAGGAGCTGCTCCACACCGCGCACGCGCTGCTGCGCGAATTCGGCACCTCCCGGGTGGCGACGATCGCGGCCGTCAACTCGATCGCTTTCGGAGGCGGCTGCGAGCTGGCGATGGCCTGCGACGTGCGGCTCGCCGCCGAGGCGGCGGTCTTCGGCCAGCCGGAGATCAAGCTGGGGATCGTGCCCGGCTTCGGCGGCACCCAGCGCCTGCCCCGGCTGGTGGGCGAGAACAAGGCGCTGGAGATGAACCTGGTCGGCGACGCGATCCTCTCCGACGAAGCCCTCGAAGCGGGGCTCGTCAACCGGGTCGTCCCCGACCACGAGCTGTTCGAGGCAGCGCTGATGTGGGGCCGCAAGCTCGCCGCCCAGGCGCCGGTCGCGCTCGAACAGATCAAGGCCAACTCCCACAAGGGCGACCTCGACGAGGGGATCGAGGCCGAGAAGCGAGCCTTCGCTGCCGCCTTCGGCAGCGAGGACGCCAAGGAGGGCATCGGCGCCTTCCTCACCAAGCGCACCCCCAAGTGGAGCGGCAGATAGCCACAACGCCTCGTCGACGGGACGAAAACCCACGTATGTCGTGGGAAATCGGCCCATCGGCGGGGGCGGCGCGACTGGCCGAGCTGCTCGGCGAGTCGGAATGCACGGTGGTGCTGACCGGGGCGGGGGTCTCGGTGCCCTCGGGGATCCCGGACTTCCGCACGCCGGAGACGGGTCTCTGGGCCAACGTCGACCCGATGGAGGTCGCCCACATCGACGTCTTCGAGCGCGACCCCGAGCGCTTCTGGTCCTACTACCGGCCGCGTTTCCACTCGCTCGCCGACAAACGTCCCAACTCCGCTCACGAGGCGCTGGCCGAGCTGGAGCGCCGCGGGCTCCTCGAAGGCGTGATCACCCAGAACATCGACCGCCTGCACCGGGCCGCCGGCTCGCGCAACGTGGTCGAGGTGCACGGCTCGATCGAGACCTCCTCCTGCACCCGCTGCGCCGTCGGCTTCGAGCTCGACGAGGTCGAGCGGCTCTTCGACGAGCGCGGCGTGGCCGTCTGCTCGGCCTGCGGCGGCGCGGTCAAACCGGACGTGGTCCTTTTCGGCGAGCTGCTGCCGGAGCGGGCGATGGTTCTGGCCGCCGACCTGGCCGAACGGGCGGAGCTGATGATCTGCGTCGGCTCCTCGCTCGCCGTCCACCCGGTCGCCGGCCTGCCGCGGCTGACGTTGGAGGGCGGGGGACGGCTGGCGATCGTGACCAAGGGCGAGACGCCGTATGACGACGCCGCGGAGCTGAAGCTCGGCGGAGAGGTGGTCGACGAGCTGGCCGCCACCCTGGCCGCGCTCGGCTAGCGATGGGCGCCCCGGAGCTCAGCCAGGCGCCGCCGCCCGACGCCGTCGTCTTCGACAACGACGGCCTCCTGCTGGACACCGAGTCGGTCTGGACCAGGGCCGAGGAGGACCTGTTCGAACGGCGCGGTGTCGAGTTCACGCCCGCCGACAAGCGCGAGCTGGTCGGAACCTCGGCGGCGATCGCCGGGGGCGTCCTGGAGCGGCGCCTGGGCGAGCCGGGCCGCGCGGCGGAGCTGATCGAGGAGCTGAACGCGCTGGTCGTCGCCGAGCTCGAGCACGGCGTCGAGGCGATGGTCGGCGCCCGCGAGCTCCTGCACGACCTGAAGCGGCGCGGCACGCCGATCGGCCTGGTCTCCAACTCGCCACTCGTCTTCGTCCAGCGCTCGCTCGAGCTGGTCGGCTTCGAGGACTCCTTCGACGTCGTCCTCAGCGCCCACGAAGTCGCCGCGCCCAAGCCGGCGCCGGACCCCTATCTGGAGGCCTGCCGCCGCCTCGGCGTCGAGCCCGGCCCCTCGGTCGTCGCCCTGGAGGACTCGCCCACCGGCGTCGCCGCGGCCCGCGCTGCGGGTCTGACCGTGATCGGCGTGCCCTCGATAGAGGGAGTCGCGCTCGACGAGGCCCACCACCTGGCCGACACCCTGCGCGACGCGATCGTCGCTCGTCAGCTGGCGCTTTAGCGCCTAGCCGCGCAGCACGCGGCGGCGGCGCAGCACCCGCTCGCAGACCCCGAGCAGCTCGGTGACCGCCTCGACCCGCTCCGGGGTCAGCTCGCCGTAGAGGGCGGCGTTGGCCGCCTCCCCCGCCTGCGCGCGGCGCTCGTGCAGGCTCGCCATGTCCTCCTCGTGCGCCGGATCGGAGAGGGCGCCCTTCAGCTCCTCCAGCAGCGCCTCCAGGCCGACCCGGAGCTGCAGCGCGGCCTCGCGGTCGCGGCCGGCGTCGAGATCGGCGCGAGCGCGCAGCAGCAGCGTCTCGCAGGCGTCGATCCGCTCCCGGCCACCGAGCACCGCGGCGACCCGTTCCTGCGGTCTCAGGTCCTCCTCTCGCTGCCGCCGTCGCGATGCCCCGGCCACCTGGGGGTCCACCTCCCGCGCCGCCGAGAACTGCCCGGCGGCGGTCTGCTCGCCGCTGCCGTAGCCGATCCGCGCTGCCACCGCGCGCTCCGGCGTCAGCTCGCGGGCGTGCGGGTCGGCGGCGGCCGCCGCCTGGGCGTAGAGGGCTCGGTTGAGCAGCGCCGCGCCATCGGCGAGCAGCGCGTCGACGGTGTCCTCGGCCTCGGTCGCCTCGTCGAGCCAGCGCTCGGCCTCGGCTTCCTCGTCGAACGGCGCGAAGGCGCGGATCGCCGTCGCCCGCACCAGCGGCACCGGCGAGGGGCCCTCGCCGGGCTCCGCCGCCCGCGAGCGACGGCGCCTTCGCTTTGCCGCCGCGGCCGGCGCTCCCAGCGTCTGCACGACGAGCACGCTCTCGCGCGCATCCTCGTCCTCCTCGCGGGCCAGGTAGCGACCGTCGGCCAGGGGGAGGGCGCCGGCGAAGTCGAGCTGCGCGAATCCGAAGAAGGGAGTCAGAGCCGGGATTCTCCCGGCTAGGGCACTGGGTGCACTGCTAATCGCCGCCCGGGAAGGGGGCGCCCCCGTTGTCCGGGAGCGAGTAGCGCGAGGGCCTGACCGGCACGTCGGGGTTCTCGATCTGGCCGAGGCGGTCGATCAGCCGCTGCCACTGGTTCGGCTTGAGCAGCGAGAGGAAACGAGCTTCCGCGGGGCTGCCGGTGCCGATCGGCTGGAAGCCGACGTGGACGTGGTCGTGGTGGTCGGCGAGCGCGAAGCTGGTCTCGCCCGGCAGGTCCTCGAGCGAGATCACCTGGTCGGGCTGCATCGTCCCCTGCAGCTGGAGGACGTCATGGAGCAGTTCGTCGGTCAGCGTCCCCGGGCCCTGGTGGCCCAGCACGGGGATCCCGTTGATCGCGGCGATGTCCACCGCGTCCCCGGTCACGTGCTCGGAGACGTTGCCGGAGCTGGTCAGGTAGCCGTGGCCGCACCTGAGCGAGGTTACGGTGAGCTCGAACCCTTTCGAGCGCAGGTACGCCAGCAGCGCCAGGACGCGGCGGCCGATCTGGCCGCCGGCGACGTCTTCGCGGCCGCACTCGTAGATCGAGAGGCCCTCGTCGGCCAGCACGCGCTTCTGCAGAGCCTCCTTGGAGAGCAGCAGGACCCCGGCGCCGCTGAGCTTGGCGGCGAACGGGTTCTTGCCCTTGGCGCGGTAGATCGCCGTCGCTTCGAGCAGCTTCCAGCCGTCGAGGATCGGCTTCGGGTCGATCTGCGGCGCCCCGCGGCCGGCTGGCCGGATCGAGAAGTTGACGTGCGGTGCGACGCCGGCCTCGCCCTCGCCGACCCGCCCCAGCACGGTCCCGGCGATCACTTTCGAGCCGGCTCGCAGCGAGCCGTCGGTGCTCGCCACCTGGACGGCCTCGATTCCCTTGCCCCCCTCCGGGCGCTCTTCGTCGGAGGCGCGACCTGGCAGAGCCCTCAACCTCGGCCTGAGGTTCTCGGTTTCCACCGGGACCTGCTTTTCCTCGCCCGAGGCGACCACCACCGTGCGGCGGTCGCGGACGATCTCCCCAAGTTCGGCGTAGGTGTAGCGGTTGCCGTAGGTGTCTTCGAGGACGACGAACTTGCCGAGCTTCGCCGAGTGGCCGAGCTTGCGGATGATCCCGTCGTTCACCGCCACCACTGGGGCATCCCTGTCGGAGAAGATGTTGATCCCGCGCGGCGTCGGCGAGGAGGAGATCACTTCGGCGGCGTTGCCATAGCTCTCTTGGGCATCGGATGAGCCGCTCAGCGCCGCCCGTGCGGAGACGTCATCGGCGTAGCGAGCGTCGGCGGCGATCGGGAAGTGGGCGCCCTCGGTGAGGCCGGTGAGCGAGCCGATCAGGTCGGCGGGGAGCCTGCCGTAGGCCCGGGCGTAGAGCAGCACCTCCTGCACGTACCAGTCGGCGTGGTTGTAGGCGAAGATCGCGTCGTAGAGGTTCTTGCTGCCGCCGGCGAGATCGAGGTAGTTGGCGGCGGCGCAGATCGCGTCGACCGGGTTGTAGGGGTCTTTGCGCCCGTCCCCGTTAGCGTCGAGGCCGAACGCCTCCCAGCTGGAGGGTAGGAACTGCATCCAGCCGACCGCGCCGGCGCTGGAGACGTTGAGGTTGGTGCCGAAGCCGGTCTCGATCTTGTTGATCGAGGCGAGCACCTCCCAGGGAATCCCGTATTCGGTCCCGCAGGCCTGGTAGATCGGCAGCAGGAACGGCGGGATCTCGAAGGAGTCGATGACGAAGTTGGGGACGCCGATCAGGGCCGGGCCGAAGGGGGCGAAGGTGGTCGTGGGATTGGCGGCGCTCGGGGCGCCGCCGCCGGAGTACTGGGAGCCGCCGTCGGTGCCCTCGGCCGCCGGCTGGTCGCCGCCGGTGGCGCTCGGGGCAAGCAGGCCGCCGCCCGTATTGCCGCCCCCGCCGCCGAGGCTCTCGTTGCGGACGACGCCGGCGCCAGGCCCGGGGCCGCCGCCGCCGATCGGCGTGCCCTGCTGGACGGCCGCGGAGCCCTTGGGGGACGGGCTCTCGCCGGAGCCCTCCCGGGGCCCGGTGACGGTTTCGGGCGCCTCGTCGAGATCCTCGGGCAGACCGCAGTCGGGGTCGGCCATGTCGATCAGGCCGTCGCCGTCGTCGTCGAGGCCGTTGGCGCAGGCGGGCGCCTGCAGCTGCGGGATCGCGGTGGTCGTCTCCGGCGCGGGTTCGACCGCCTGGTTCCCGCTCAGCGGGTCGGCGCCGGCCAGGCCGGCGCCCAGCACCAGGACTGCCAGCAAGCCGGCAAGGGCGACGATCGATGCGATCTTGGTTCTCATCCCAAAGCGCCTCGGTTCCCGTAGCCGTGGGCACGGAAGCGGGACCCCGCCCTCCCCGGCACAACAGGCGAGTTCAAGCTACCCGTTCGCCCAGGGGCACGCAACGGCTCAGCCGTGCCCCAACATGGCCTTAATCAGCTGCAAGAACATGCGCGCGGACGAAGGAATACCAGTCGAACCAGATACGGTCGTTAACGTGACGTAACGAGCCCGGGAAAGGCGGCGGCATGACCCACGACGAGAACGAGCAGGACAGCCTCAGGGCTCGCTCCGAGCAGGCGATCGGCGAGCTGGCGCAGGCGCTGATCGACAACCCCACCCTCCACAACGCGATCTCGGCCGCATTCGGGGCGCGGGAGAAGGCGATGGAGGCCCAGCAGGCGGCGATGAGCGCTCTCAACCTGCCCTCTGCCGGCGACGTCGAACGCGTCGAGCGGCGGCTGCGGTCCTTCTCCCAGCGGGTGGAGGAGCTCGAGGAGCAGATCGACGAGCTCAGCCGCGAACTCGGGGCGATGCGCCGCGAGAAGGCGAAAAAAGCCAAAGCATAACCCTCGACTTTAGGGTGAGAGTACCGCCGCCGCGGCGGTTCCGGCCAGCTTCGCCGCGCGCTGCTCCGCCTCGTCGTCGATCCGCCCGCCCGCCGACGTCGCGCTGACGATCAGGACCGCCGCGATCTCCACCCCGAGGGTCGCGCCGCGCCCGAACAGCGCCGCGGTCTGCATGTCGGTGGCGTCGGCTCCGAGCTGCGCCGCGCCGACCCCGGGGTCGTGCAGGGTGTCGAGGCTGGCGACGGTTCCGCGCCGCGCCCCCTCGCCGAGTTGGGCCGCCAGCGCAGTGAACAGCTCCGGCGTCGGCAGGACCGTCCTCCCCTCGCCGCCTCCCGGCCCGCCCCAGGCATGCGCCTCGGCGGCGCACAGCAGCTCCCCGACCTCCAGCTCGCCGGCGATCGCGGTGCAGGTCCCGATCCGCACCGCGCGCCGGACGCCGAGCTCGGCGAGGTCGGCGAGGACCAGGGCCGCGCTGGGGCCGCCCATCCCGGTCGCCTGCAGGGTCAGCTCGTGGCCGCCCGCGGTCCGTCCCGTATATCCCCAGAGCCCGCGAGCGTGGTTGCTCATCCTCGGCTGCTCCAGCAGCTCCTGCGCGAGCAGCAGGGAGCGGCCGGGGTCGCCGACGAGGATCGCGTCAGCGGCGAGTGAGCTCGTGGGGCGGAGTCGGGACGGCATCCTCGGCCGACCCTAGTGCGCCACCGTCGCCGTTGCCGTTCTGCGCCTCCGGCTCCGGGGCGAGATCCTCGAGCGACTCCTCGTGAGCCGCGATCGCCTTGCGCACTTCGCGCTTGCGCATCCACTCGGCGGCGAAGTAGCTGCCGATCACGAAGACGAAGGCGGCCAGCTGTGCCACCAGCGTCTCCACGGTCGGGTAGACGCCGAGCCAGGTCCCCATCCAGAGCGGCAGTTCGAGGTCGATCGGGTGGATCGAGAGCCAGCCGACTCCCTGCATGGTCCGGGCGGTGTTGCCGACCAGGACGACGAGGACCAGCGCGATCAGCACGCCGGTGGCGATCAGCATCTTCTTGTAGGGCAGCTTGCGCTCCAGGGCGAACGTGACCACCCCGACGATCCCGGTCAGGACCAGCCCCAGGGAGACCCCGGCCACGACCACCCCGGTCCCGGAGCTGAGCTGCAGCGCCTGCAGGAACAGGACGGTCTCGAAGCCCTCCCTGAAGACGCTGGTGAAGCCCAGGGTGTAGAGCCCGGCCACCGTCGCCGCGCCGGCGCCGGCGACCATCGCGGCGCCGGTCAGGGCCTTGCCGCGGTCGCGGTGGCCCTTGATCCACTCGGTCCAGTAGACGCGGTGGAAGAACCAGTTCATCACCAGCAACAGGACGCCGATCGCGACCACGCCGACGACGGCCTCCAGTTTCTCCCCGTACTGGGAGAGCGAGTCGAGCAGGAGCAGTGCCAGCACGAACATCAGCACGCTCGCCGGCAGGGCGAGCAGGGCGCCACGCTGGACCGGGCGCCGCAGCCGCGCCCGCGGGCCGATCATGCTGGCGGTGATCGCGGCGAGGATCAGGATCGCCTCGAGGCCCTCGCGGAAGACGATCAGCGCCGAGTTGGTGATCGTCGTCAGCGTGCTGGCGCCGTCGCCGGTCAGCGCCCGCGCGTTCGCAAGTTCTTCGTCGAGGACGACACGGGTCTCGCGGATCTCGTTCAGCGGCTGGTGACTGGCGACCAGCTCCGCCAGCCCGGCTTGCCCGCTGGCGCCGTACCAGATCAATCCCTCGATCTCGAGCGCCAGCTGCGTGTCGAAGGCGCGCAGCTTCAGCTCCGGTCCGAACTCGAAGAAGCCGTATGCGGCTAGCCGCGCCTGCTCGGCCTCCTGATAGCGACCGGCCCCGGCGGCGGCTTCGAGCTGGTCGAGGGAGATGTCGACGAGTTCGTAGTCGGCTTCGTCGCTCGGTTCGGTCCACTCCTCCGGCGAGATCTGTTCGAAGGTCTCGGCGACGCGGTCGCTGGCGGCGTCGAGCTCCTCCTGGGGGGCGACGGAGACGCCCTGCTGGGCGTTGTCGACGTCCTCGCGCAGCTCGGCGAAGGAGGCCTTGATCCGCTCGACCGCCGCCGGGTCGCGTTCCAGCAGGACCGCCTCGAGGTCGGAGAAGGCGGCTTCGACGCCGTCCATGAAGGCGACCGCCTCCTGGACCTCGAAGGCGACCGTCACCTGGCCGTCCGCCGTGCCCTTGTCGTACTCCTTCGGCACCAGGTCGACGAAGCGGGTCAGCTGGCTCGCCCGGTTGACCTGCTCTTCCGGGGTGAGCGGCGCCGCGGTGAAGCCCTCGAGGTCGGCTTCGACGCGCTTTCGCGCGGCTTCGAACCGGGCCCGGTTCGCGGCGGCGCCGGCCGCGGCGAGGAGCTCGAAGTCGCGGTTGGTCGCCCGCCGCTCCTCCTCGTCGCGTTGCTCCGCGTACTCGCCCGCGATCGCCAGCCAGTAGCCGCGGACGATCGCCGCCGTTTCCGCGAAGCGGCCGTCGAAGCCCCGTTCGGCCGCCTGGGTCGCTTCGTCGAGGTTGGTCATCAGGCGGGCCTGGAAGGTGTCGAGCAGGTCCTTTTCGATCTGGACCACCGCCGCGCGCGGACCGATCTCGCCGGCCGCCAGCTGCTGCAGCGCCGCGGTCCCGTCGACGCCGGGGCGGGTGAAGCGGGTGGTCTGGCGGAAGTCGCGGATCTGCATCCAGGTGCCGGCTTCGGCCGCCGCGCCGCGCCCCGCCGCCGCCACGGCGACCGCCAGCGCGCCGCGCCGCAGGGCGGAGACGATCCGTCCCCTGGCCGCCGCCAGCGCCGTTTCGTCGAGGTCCGCGGCCGCCGCGCGGGCGGTCCGCAGCGAGGCCTCGACTTCGTGCAGCTCGGCCGTGGCGTGCTCGGCCAGGCCGCGACGCAGCGGGCCGCTCAGCCTGGCCTCGGCGGCCGCGACCGAGCGTCCCGGCATCTCGTCGAAGAGCAGCTGCGTCTGCGCCTCGGCGAGGTCCGCCCGGATCGCGTCGGCGGCCTGCCACGGCGGCTCTGCCGCGGCGCTCGAGGCCGCGCAGAGGAAGGCCACCGCCGCGAGGAGGATCGCGGCGATGGCCTTGGCGGGATCTCGGTGGGCTCGGGTCGTCGGAATCCCTCCCCTAGCTTTCCTGGAGTTCGACTTCCAGCTGCTTGGCCGCCTGGGTCACCTGGCCGGCGATCGCCTCCGCCTGGGCTTGGGCCTGGGCGCCGAGGGCGTCGGCTTGCTTGGCGGTGAACTTCTCGCCGCCCGCCTCGCGGTCGCGCAGGTCGGAGGCGAACGCCACCAGGCTCTTCAGCTCGTTCCGGGTCTGCTTCGCCTGGGCCGCGTTCTCGGCGGCGATCATCGGTTCCATCCCGTCGTAGGTGACGAGGATGCCGCCGAGGATGTCGGCGATGTCGGAGAGGCGAGAGGTGGCGACGAACCCGAGTTCCTCGGCACCCCCGCCGGCGATGAAGCGCGAGTTCTTCCACGCCTCGAAGTACTCGCTCATGGTCGGCGTCATCACCACGATCGAGGTCAGCGCGTCCGACGGCGTCGGTTCGAATTCCTGCGCGTCTTCGTCGAGGCTCTTCGCCTGGGTGGCGAATTCGTCGAGGGTGGCCTTGTATATGTCGGCGTCGGGCAGGCCCTCGCCGAACTCGACCTTGCCGTCGCCGTCGACGTCGGGCTCGACTCCCTTCGCCTCCAGGTCCGGGTTGGTCCCGTAGAGCGCGGTCTCGGTGAGGAAGAAGAGGTTGCCCGGCTGCTCCAGCTGTTTGCCCGCGGGCGTGGTCAGGCTGAAGGAGACCGCGTCTTCGGGGGTCGAGGCGTCCGAGCCGGCGTCGATGTCGACGTCGTACTGGGCCAGCCGCGGGACGCCGGCGACGATGCCCTCCATCTCCTCGTAGGCCGGGTTGGCGACGACGAAGACGTCCTTCGATTCGCCGAGGACCTCGGCCACCTCGTCGCCGTGCTCGTCGAGCAGGCGCTGGTAGTCGAAGTCGACCGACTTGGCGAGCTCGTAGTAGCGATCTGCGCTGGCCTTCAGCAGCCCCACCTGCTCGACCAGGTCGGCCGAGTGGGTGGTGAGGTACTCCTTCACCGGCGCCAGTTCGGCGGCGGTCGCAGCCGCGCCGGTTTCCTCGCCGCCGTCGCTGTCGCCGCAGCCGGTGGCGAGGGCAGCCAGCGAGAGAGCGAGTAGAGCTGCCAGGTTTGCTCTGAGCTTCATCGAGTCGGTTGCCTCCTGAGTTAGGGGAGCCTACTGAGGGCTCCCTAATACCTTCGGGTTAGGGCACCCTAACGCAATCCGATCTCTCAAGTCGGAATAGCCGCCTCCGCCACTAGTGAGAAACCGGCCGGCCGTATTTCCTCCACCCGTCTAAACACAGCCTGGAGAGCCGAATCTACGGTGCATCTGGAAGCGCCAACCCGCGACCGCTGGAGCCCTACTCCGGTGCGCTAGGAGGGAAATCAATGAAAAAGAGGCTCTTGATCGCAGGCCCGGTGGCCGCGGTTGCCTCGCTCGTCTTGCCGGGGATCGCCTTCGGCGCGAATACCCCGATCCTGGAAACCCCGGAGGCAAGCATCAACGCGATGTGGGTGATCGTCGCCGCGGTCCTGGTGATGTTCATGCAGGCGGGCTTCCTGCTCTTGGAGGTCGGCTTCTCACGCGCCAAGAACGTCGGCGCCGGCGTCGCCAAGGTCCTGGTCAACTTCTCGGTCGCCTCGCTCTGTTACTGGGCGGTCGGCTTCGCGCTCGCCTTCGGCGGGCTCGGCGAGATAGCGGGGACCCACGGGTTCTTCTTAGACGTGGGCACCACGGTCGAAGAGGCGGGCAAGAGCATCCCGTTCGTCGAAACGTATTCGATCAGTCCCGCGGCGTTCATGTTCTTCCAGTTCGTGTTCTGCGCCGTTTCGCTGGCGATCGTCTGGGGCTCGACCCTGGAGCGGATCAAGTTCGGCGCCTACATCATCTACGCGGTGATCTTCAGCTCCGTGCTGTACCCGATCCTCAGTCACTGGATCTTCGGCGGCGGCTGGCTGCAGGTCAACATCGGGATGCAGGACTTCGCCGGCTCCACCGTGGTCCACCTGATCGGCGCCACCGGGGCCTTCGCCGCGCTGCTGCTGCTCGGGCCGCGGATCGGCAAGTACACGAAAGACGGCAAGCCGCGGGCGATCCCCGGGCACTCGATGCCCCTGGTCGGCCTCGGCGTGCTGATCCTCTGGCTCGGCTGGTTCGGGTTCAACCCGGGTTCGACCCTGGGCGCGATCGGCGGCCGCTTCGCCGAAGTCGTCGTGGTCACCAACCTCGCCGCCGCGGCCGGCGTCGTCGCCGCGGTCACGGTGATGTACCTGAAGACGCAGAAGATCGACATCGGCATGGCCGGCAACGGCGCGATCGCAGGGCTGGTCGCGATCACCGCCCCCTCCGGCTACGTCGAGTACTGGGCGGCGCCGATCATCGGCGCGGTCGCCGGGGTAATCGTCGTGCTCGGCGTGCTGGCGATCGAGAAGGTCATCGACGACCCGGTCGGGGCCCTCTCGGCCCACGGCCTGGCGGGAATCTGGGGGACGCTGTCATGCGGGCTCTTCACCTCTCCCCGCCTGGCGTCGCTCAACGAAGTCGGCGATCCGGGCCTCTGGTACAGCGGCTCCTTCAGCCAGCTCGGCGCCCAGGCGCTTGGCGTGCTGGTCGCCTTCGCCTGCGTGTTCGTCGTCTCCTACGTCGTCTTCTTCCTGATCAAGAAGACGATCGGCCTCCGGGTCACGCCGGAGGAAGAGGACGCCGGCCTCGACATCTCCGAGCACGGGATGTACGGGTACCCGGAGCAGTTCATCCCGCAGCCCGAGTACTCGACCGGGCTGCAGCTGGGCGGGGCGCCGCCACCGGCCCCGGCCCCGGCGCCAGCCGCTGTCAACCCGATGGCCACGGCCGAGTCAGGAGGGCTGGACGCATGAAGAAGATAGAGGCGTTCATTCGCCACGAGGCGTTCGAGCCGATCCGGGCCGAGCTGCTCGAGCTGGGATTCCCGTCCCTCTCGATCGTCGAGGCCAAGGGCTCGGGTCGCCAGAAAGGGATCGTCGAGAGCTACCGCGGCTCGACCCTCACCGTCAACGTCCGGCCGAAGATCAAGCTGGAGGTCGTGGTCGAGGACAAGGACAGGTCGGTCGTCGTCGAGACGATCCTCAAACACGCCCGCACGGGCGAGGTCGGCGACGGCAAGATCTTCGTGCTGCCGGTGGAGGAAGCGATTCGCATCCGCACCGGCGAGGGGGGCGAGGAGGTCCTCCAGCTGCACGAGGAGTCGGAGATCCCGACGTAGGGCCATGGCCAGAGGACGGTTGCCGGGGAGGGGATCGGATACCCCTCCCCGGAGGCCGTCGCGCAGCTGGGTCGCTTGTGGCGATTTGGTTGGTCTGTCCTTGAGCCTCCGGGGAGGGGTATCCGATCCCCTCCTCACCAGCGGCTAGCCTCGCTAAGTCGTGGCTGACGAGCGCATCTCACTGAGCGAGGCCGCCCGGCGCTCGGGCGTCCCGGCCAGCACCCTCAAACGCTGGGCCGAGGAGAAGATCGTTCCGGTGCGGCGCGGTCGCTGGACCGCGACGGCCGCGGCCCAGGCCAGGGTGGTGGCGCGGATGCGGGAGCGCGGCTACTCGCTGGAGGACCTGAAGGCGGCCGGCAGCGAGGGGCGGCTCGCGTTCGGCTTCACCGAAGAGCTGTTCTCGGAGGAAGAGGGCGACCGCTCTGTCGTGGAGGTCGCCGAGGAAACGGGGCTGGAGCCGGAGCTGATCGAGCGGATCCTGACCATCCTCGGGACGCCGAAAGGGCGGGAGCCGGTCCTCGGCCCGGAGGACGTGGCGGCGATTCGCCACTGCGCCCGCGTCCTCGCCGCCGGCTTCCCCCTGGTCGCGTTCCTGCAGCTGGTCCGCGTCTACGCCCAGTCGATGCGGCGGATCGCCGACGCCGAGGTCCGCCTCTTCCATCTCTACGTCCACGAACCGCTGATCCGCGACGCCGTCCCCGAGCTGGAGATGGCGGAGGAGATGGGGGAGCTGGCCGCCGACATCCTGCCGCTGGCGGGCCCGATGACCGAGTACCTGCACACCCGCTACCTGCGCTTCTTCGTCGAACAGGACGTGGTCGGCCACATGGAGACCGACGCGCAGACCGGCGGCGGCCCCGACACCGCGGAAATCGAACTCGGGCACGTCACCGTGACCCTCTGCTTCATCGACCTCACCGGGTTCACCCGCTACACCGAGGAGGAGGGCGACCTGGAGGCGCTCGACGTGGTCGAGAACTTCATCGCCACGGTGGAGTCGACGCTGCCGCGGGACGCGACGATCGTGAAGACGATCGGCGACGAGGTGATGGTGGTCTCCCCTGATGCGGCCTCGCTGACCGGGTGGGCGGTGGGGTTCCTCGGCCGCTTCCCGGAGCGGCCGCAGCCCCGGGTGGGAATCCACTGCGGGGACGCCGTCTACCGCGACGGCGACTACTTCGGCAGCCAGGTCAACCTCGTCCACCGGGTGGTCGACCGGGCGTTGGCCGGGGAGGTGCTGGTGACCGACCGGGTC
Organism: uncultured Solirubrobacterales bacterium; assembly: GCA_963799835.1. Classification (GTDB taxonomy): domain Bacteria; phylum Actinomycetota; class Thermoleophilia; order Solirubrobacterales; family 70-9; genus VAYN01. The sequence continues at coordinate 443,472 of CAWCYE010000002.1, read as the reverse complement.
GCCGAAGCGATCGAGGGGCGGGAGGACCTGCTGCTCGAGCCGATCGGCCAAGTCAGCCTCAAGGGGTTCCCGACCCCGACCGAGCTGTTCCTGGTTCGCGCCGCGGCCTGAGCGCCCGGCGCTCGCTCCTAGACTCACCCTGTGGACGCCGACCGATTGCTGGAACGGGTGGTGGACGGCGGGACGATCGCTCCCCCGGCGCCGCTCCTCGCGATGCTCTCGGGGGGCCGCGACTCGGTCTGCATGCTCGACCTCGCGGTCCGGGCTCGCGACTCCGATGCGGTCAGCGCGCTGCACGTCAACTACGGCCTGCGCGAGGACTCCGAGGGGGACGAGCGCCACTGCGCGTCGCTCTGCGACCGGCTCGGGGTCGAGCTGACGGTCGAGCGGCCGGTCCGCCCGGAGGGCGCCGGGAACCTCCAGGCCTGGGCGCGCGACACTCGCTACGGAGCCGCCGCGGGGCTGGCGCTGGAGAGCGGGGCGACGATCGTCACCGGGCACACCGCCGACGACCAGGTCGAGACGATCCTCTACCGGCTCGCCTCCTCGCCGAGCCGGCGCGCCCTGCTCGGGATGCGGGCCCACGACGGGCGGCTGGCGCGTCCCCTGCTCGGCACCACCCGCGCCGAGACGACCGCCTACTGCGAGGTCCGCGATCTGCAGTGGCGCGAGGACAGCTCCAATGCCGAGCCCACCTACGCCCGCAACCGCATCCGGCACGGCCTCCTGCCCGAGCTGGCGAAGGTGCACCCGGCCGCCGCCGAGAACGTGCTGCGCACCGCGGCCCTGCTGCGCGACGAGGCGGAGGTGCTCGACGCCCTCGTCGACGCCGAGCTCGACGGCTCGGGCGGCTCGCCGCGCGGCGCGATCTCGCTGCAGCGCATGGCCGAGCTGCACCCGGCGCTGCGCCGCCTGGTCCTCCAGCGCCTAGCCGACGGCGCCGCCGGCCGCCCGGTGCCCGGCGCGGCCCGCTTCGCCGACCAGGTCACCGGCCTGCGCCGCACCGGCACCGCCATGCTCGACCTCGGTAGCGGTGTCCGCGCCGTGGTCGAATCTGGGGTGCTCCGCGCCGAACGTTCGTGAGCCCGAGGCCGGGACCCTCTCACGGAGGCTCCCGGAACCACATGTCGCACCCTCGGCGCGCGATCAGCTGCGCGACGGCCTCCGGGAGAGGGTCCCGGCCTCGGGCACGCGCTCGATCTTCCTTGGATATCTAGACTGCGCCCGGTGAGTGACCCAGCGATCGGCGAGATCCTCGTCGCCAGGGACGATCTGCAGCGCCGCGTCGCCGAGCTGGGCGCCGAGGTCAGCCGCGACTATGCCGGTCGCGAGCTGGTGATGGTCGGGGTGCTGAAGGGAGCGGTGCTCTTCCTGGCCGACCTGATGCGCAACATCGACGTCCCCTGCGAGATCGACTTCATGGCGGTCTCCAGCTACGGCTCGCAGACCGATTCCTCGGGCGTGGTGAGGATCCTCAAGGACCTCGACGCCTCGATCGAGGGCCGCCACGTCCTCCTGGTCGAGGACATCATCGACTCCGGCCTCACCCTGCACTACCTGATGCGCAACCTGAAGGCCCGCAATCCGGCCTCGCTGGAGGTCTGCGCGTTGCTCACCAAGCCGGAGCGCCTGCGGGTCGAGCTCTCTCCCCGATATGTCGGATTCGAGATCCCGAACCGGTTTGCGATCGGCTACGGGTTGGACCACGGCCAGAGGTACCGCAACCTCGACTACGTCGCCGCGTTAGCCGAGTAGCGGTAAAAACCGCCCTGGTACGCTGATTTCACTCGTGAGGCGTTTTTTCAAAAGCGCGGCATTCCCGATCCTGCTGGTGGTCATCCTGGCCTTCATCGCCCAGCGGGTGATTACCGACGACCCCGGTCCGGAGCCGCCCACCTACAACGAACTGATCAAGCAGAAGAGCGGGCTGATCGCCGAAGGCAAGATCGAAGAAGTCGACGTCAACGTCAAGGACTCGACGCTCGACGTCACCCAGACCAACGGCGAGAGCTTCTCCACCGGTTATCCGCCTGACGCGGAAGAAAGCCTGATCAACACCCTGGACGCGAACGACGTCGCGACCAAGGTCCACGGCACCGGCGGCTCGAGCCTGCTTTCGCTCCTCACCTACATCCTGCCGTTCCTCCTCTTCTTCGGTTTCTGGATCTTCCTGATGAACCAGATGCAGGGTGGTGGCTCGCGGGTGATGAACTTCGGCAAATCCAAAGCCAAACGGATGTCCGTGGACGCGCCCAAAATCACCTTCCGCGACGTCGCCGGGGTCGACGAGGCGGTGCAGGAGCTCGAGGAGATCAAGGAATTCCTCGAGAACCCGAAGAAGTTCCAGGCGCTCGGCGCGCGCATCCCCAAGGGCGTGCTGCTCTACGGCCCGCCCGGGACCGGCAAGACCCTGCTCGCCCGCGCCGTCGCCGGCGAGGCGGGAGTCCCCTTCTTCTCGATCTCCGGCTCGGACTTCGTCGAGATGTTCGTCGGCGTCGGCGCCAGCCGCGTCCGCGACCTCTTCGAGCAGGCGAAGCAGAACTCCCCCTGCATCATCTTCATGGACGAGATCGACGCCGTCGGCCGCCACCGCGGCGCCGGTATGGGCGGCGGTCACGACGAGCGCGAGCAGACCCTGAACCAGCTGTTGGTCGAGATGGACGGCTTCGAGATGAAGGACAACATCATCCTCATCGCCGCCACCAACCGGCCCGACATCCTCGACCCGGCGCTGCTGCGGCCCGGCCGCTTCGACCGCCAGGTCGTCGTCGACCGCCCCGACCGCAAGGGCCGCAAGCAGATCCTCGAGGTGCACACCCGGGGCAAGCCGCTGGCCCGTCACATCGATCTCGACACCCTCGCCGGCCAGACCCCCGGGTTCACCGGTGCCGACCTCGCCAACCTGATCAACGAGGCGGCCCTCCTGACCGCCCGCACGGGCAGCCGCGAGATCAGCATGAAGGAGCTGGAGGAGGGGATCATGCGGGTGATCGCCGGCCCCGAGAAGAAGACCCGGGTGATGAGCGAGAAGGAGCGACTGATCACCGCCTACCACGAGCTCGGGCACGCTATCGTCGGCCAGCTGCTGCCCAACTGCGACCCGGTCCACAAGATCTCGATCATCAGCCGCGGCCAGGCGCTCGGCTACACGATCAGCCTTCCCACCGAGGACAAGTTCCTCACCACCCGCGCCGAGCTGACCGACACGATGGCGATGACCCTGGGCGGCCGCGCCGCCGAGGAGATCGTCTTCGGCGAGATCACCACCGGCGCCTCCAACGACCTCGAAAAGGTGACCGAGACGGCGAAGCAGATGGTGATGCGGTTCGGCATGTCCGAGCGGCTCGGCCCGCGCGTCTTCGGCCACGATCGCGGCCAGCCCTTCCTCGGCCGCGAATTCAGCGCCGAACCGGACTATTCCGACGAGATCGCCCGCGAGATCGACGACGAGATCCGCCGCATCGTCGAGAGTGCGCACCAGACCGCCAAGGGGCTGCTGGGCGAGCGTCGCGAGGAGCTGGAGCGGATTTCCAAGCTGCTGCTGAAACGGGAGACGATCGACGCCGAGCAGTTCGTGGCGTTGCTCGAGGGCAAGCCCGAGGACGAGGTCTTCGCCGACGACGAGGAGCCGGCGAAGCCGACCGAGCCGGAGCCCGAGCCCGAGCCGGCCCAGCGCGAGGGCGCAAGACCGTCTCCACGTCCGCGGCCAGGTTTCGCGGGTGGCGATGCCAGCTGAGGGACACGGGGTGTCTCTCGCCCGGACAAATGCCGGGCTAATCAGCCCGGCATTTTGAGTATCCGCCCGTTCGAGAGACACCCCGTGTCCCTCATGGGCGTGGTCAACGTCACTCCCGATTCCTTCTCGGACGGTGGGCAGTTTCTTGAGCCTGAGCTGGCGATCGAGCACGGGCGGGAGCTCGAAGAGGTCGGGGCGGCGATCCTGGATGTCGGTGGTGAATCGACGCGGCCGGGGGCCGAGCCTGTGGCGGAGGCCGAGGAGCTTGCGCGCGTGGTGCCTGTGATCGAGGGGTTGGCCGGGGGAGGGGCAGAGATCTCCGCCGACACCTCCAAGGCCGCGGTCGCCGCCGCGGCGCTGGACGCCGGGGCGGGGATCGTCAACGACGTGACGGCGCTGCGCGGCGATCCGGAGATGGCGGCGCTCTGCGCGGATCGTGGCCCCACGGTGATCCTGATGCACATGCGCGGCGACCCGCGGACGATGCAGGACGCGCCCGCCTACGACGACGTCGTCGTCGAGGTCAGGGCGTTCCTCGCCGAGCGCCTGGAGGCGGCGGTGGCCGCGGGAATCGAGGAGGAGCGGATCTGGCTCGACCCCGGCATCGGGTTCGGCAAGACCGTGGCGCACAACCTCGAGCTGCTGGGCCGGCTCCCCGAGCTTGCCGACCTCGGCCGCCCGCTCGTGGTCGGAACCTCCCGCAAGGGCTTCATCGGTGGGATCGACGGCTCCGCGGCGCGGGAGCGCCTCGGCGGCACGATCGCCTCCTCCATCCTGGCGGCCGCCTCGGGCGCCGACGTTCTGCGCGTGCACGACGTCGCCGAGATGACGCAGGCCCTCCGCCTTGCGGGAGCGGTACTTGGGTAGGTTGCGCTGATGAGCGACGGAGGACGGAGATGAACCCCGACGGCAACGGCACCGATTCGAGCGCCGAAATCGAGCTGCGCGGGCTCTCGATCTACACCCACCACGGTGTCAGCGACGCCGAGCAGGAGGTGGGGCAGCGGCTGGAGTTCGACATCTCCTTCGACATCCCCGATTGCGACGCGATGCTGACGGATCGCCTCGAGGACACCGTCGACTACGCCCAGGTCTGCGACATCGTCGCCCTCGCCGCGACCGAGCGCAGCTACCGGACGCTGGAGCGCCTGGCGCAGGTGGTGGGGGAGAGGCTGATGGAGCGCTACGGGTGCGAATCGGTGCGCGTGCGCGCCGCCAAGCCCGAGCCACCCTTGCCCCTGGCGATCCAGGAGATCGCCGTCGAGGTCAGCCAGGAGCGCACCGTTGACGAGGAAGCGGAAGCCTCGGGGAGCTAAAGGCGTGACCGGCCCGGTGCGCACCGGTTACCTCGGGCTCGGGTCCAACGTCGGCGACGCCGCCGCACACCTCCGCGCCGCGCTCGAGCTGCTCGCTCTGCGCGAGGTCGAGGTCGACGCCGTCTCCTCCACCTATCTGACCGAGCCGGTCGGAGAGGTCCTCGACCAGCCCGACTTCCTCAATGCTGCCGCCCGGGTCCACACCGCCCTCGAGCCGGAGGCGCTGCTCGACGCCTGCAAGGCGGTCGAGGCCGAGCGGGGCCGCTCCTTCGACGCGCCCCGCCACAGCCCCCGCCCGCTCGACGTCGACCTGCTGCTGCTCGGCGACCTCGAGCTGCAGACGCCGCGCCTGACCCTGCCGCACCCCGAGGTCACCAGCCGCCGCTTCGTCCTCGCGCCGCTGCTGGAGCTCGACCCCGACCTCGCCCTGCCGGACGGCACGCGTCTCGCCGACGCACTCGCGGCCCTGCCCGAGGGGCAGCGGGCGGAACGGGTGGGGCCGCTCTCCTAGGCAGTCGCCGGCTCGCCGCGGAGCGGCGCGAGCCAGGCGGGGGGGAGAATCGGCGGGGCGTGCCCGGGGTAGTTCGGGACGACCCGCTTCGCCAGCGCTCCGGCCGGCCGGTTCTCGATCGCCGGGCGCAGGTCCTGGAGGGTGAGAGCAAGCCCGAGGCTGGGGGCGATCTGGTAGTCGGCCGCGTTCAGCTGCTCCCCGCCCAGCACGCCGGCGGCGATCCAGTCGTCGATCCTCTGCAGCATCGCCGGCAGCGCCGCCAGGTCGCGCTTGACGTTCTCGTCGTCGGCCTCGTTGAAGCGCGCCGAGAGGGCGACGATCGGCGCCGCGGTTTTCATCGCCAGTCCGATCGGGAGGCCCAGCTTCGCCCCCTCCGAGTAGCTGCGAAGGGGCGCCCTGTCCTTCTTGATCGACCACCAGAGGATCTGGCGGATCGGGTGCTGGAGCTCCTCGTCGCCGAAGCGCTCGGCCTCCTCGACCGCCACCCGCTTCTCGGGATCGGCGGGGAAGAGGGGAGGGTCGGGGCGCAGGCGGTCCAGCTCGCGGGCGATCTGGCGCGTGCCCTGGACCCGCTGGCCGTCGATCTTCAGCGCCGGCACGGTGACGCCCGGGAAGCGCAGCGCCCGCAGGGCGCCCTTGGAGATCACCGGCAGCAGGTCGGTCTGCTTGTAGGCGATCCCCTTGTGGTCCAGCATCAGCGCCGCCGCGATGCTCGGGTGAGAGGCGGGAATGACGTAGAGGCGCGCGTCCACGCCACGATCTTATGCATAGATCGCCTCGATCGGCCACCGCTTCCGACTTTTTGGTCCCTATAGGGGCCACAAGGTCGGAAGCGGCGTTCGGGGGCGGGGCGGGATAATGACCCGATGCTCCTAGCGGTTGACGTCGGCAACACCCAGACCCACCTCGGCGCCTTCGAGGGGGAGCGCCTGGCCGAGCACTGGCGCTTCCAGACCCGCGCCGGCGCGACCGGGGACGAGCTGGCCGAGCGGATCAGTGGCCTGATGGACCTGCGCGGCATCGGCCTCGAGGACCTCGACGCCGTCTGCGTCTCCTCGGTCGTGCCGCCGCTCGGGACCCAGTACACCCAGCTCAGCGAGCGCTACCTGGAGGCCGAGTGCCTGCTGGTCGGGCCCGGGGTGAAGACCGGGATGCCGATCCGGATCGACACTCCCCAGGAGGTCGGGGCGGACCGCCTGGTCAACGCCGTCGCCGCTTTCGAGAAGGTCGGCGGCGCCTGCGTCGTGGTCGATTTCGGCACCGGGATCAACTTCGACGCGGTCTCCGCCGAGGGCGAGTACCTGGGAGGCGCGATCGCCCCCGGCCTGGAGATCTCCCTGACCGCGCTGGTTGACCGCGCCGCGCGCATCCCCCAGATCGACCTTACCCCGCCCGAGGCGGCGATCGGCCGCTCCAGCCGCGCCGCGATCCAGTCCGGCGTCGTCTTCGGCTTCGCCGGCCTGATCGACGGCGTCGCCCGCCGGATCGAGGCGGAGCTGGGGCCGGCGCGCTTCCTCGCGACCGGCGGGCTGGCCGCCGCGATCGTCCCCTTCACGGAGACGATCGAGGAGGTTGACGACCTGCTCACCCTCAAGGGCCTGCGCCTGATCCATGACCGCAACCAGCCATGACCTGAACGATCCGATGAAGATCGGCGGAGTGCGGATCTCCAACCGTGTGCTGCTGGCGCCGCTGGCGGGCATCGGCAACTGGTTCGTGCGCCTGCAGGCGAAGCGGCACGGGGCCGGGCTGGCGGTCTCCGAGATGGTCTCGAGCTTCGCCCTGCACTACCGCAACGAGCGCACCCTGCGCGAGCTGATGCGGATCCACCCCGACGAGCACCCGGTCTCGATCCAGCTCTTCGGCCACGACGCCGAGGTGATGCGCTCGGGCGCCGAGACCGCCGCCGCGGCCGGCGCCGACCTGATCGACATCAACATGGGATGCCCGGTGCCGAAGGTGCGCCGCACCGGTGCCGGCGCCCAGCTGCTGCGCGATCCGGAGCTGGCGCTGGCGCTGGCCCGGGCCGCCGCCGAGGGCAGCGGCCTGCCGGTGACCGTGAAGCTGCGCTCGGGGATCGAGGCGGGCGAGCGCTCCGGCTTCGACCTCGCGGTGCGGCTCGCCGAGGAGGCCGGGGTGGCGGCGATCGGCTTCCACCCGCGGGCGGCGACCAAAGGCCACAAGGGCTTCCCCGACTACGGCCTCACCCGCGAGCTGGTCGAACGGGTGCAGGTGCCGGTGATCGTCTCCGGCGGCCTCGACACCGCCGAGTCCGCCCGTGCCGCCTTCCGTGAGTCCGGCGCCGCCGCGGTGATGATCGCCCGCGGCTCGCTCGGCAACCCGTGGCTGTTCGAGGAGCTGACTGGCCGCCGCACCCGGCCGCCGGGCCGCGAGGAGGTCGTGGCGGAGCTGCTGTGGGTGACCGACCGCGCCGAGGAGCACCTCGGCACCGAACGCGCCGAGCGCTACCTGCGCAAGTTCTACCCCTGGTACAGCGAGCGCCTGCAGGCGCCACGGGCCGTCGCCGAGGAGCTCCAGCGCAGCGCCGACCTCGCCCGCGCCAGGCAGCTGATCGCCGGCCTCGCCGAGCCGGTGGCGGTTGCTTAGAAGACGCCTGATTGTCCGCTTCGGTCCCTCGCTATAATCCCGCGGCTCTGTGCCCAGGTGTGGCGGGTCATTTGGCCGCATCGGGGCCTTTTTCGGCTCTGGGAGTCGCATGCGGGCGACTCCTCCCAATCCAAAGCGAGGTCGTTGAAAAGTGAGTCGTCAGGCTGTCATCACCCCCGAGGGGCTCGAGAAGCTGAAAGAGGAGATCGAGCTCCTAACGACGACGAAGCGCCGCGAGGTCGCGGCGCGGATCAAGGAGGCGCGTGAATTCGGCGACATCTCCGAGAACGCCGAATACGACGACGCCAAGAACGAACAGGCGCTGCTCGAGGGCCGGATCGCCCAGCTGGAAGAGCGGCTGCGCCGCGCCACGGTGATCGACGAGAAGGCCCTCGGGACCGACGAGGTCGGCTTCGGGTCGATCGTCCACGTCAAGGACCAGAAGACCGGCGACTCCCAGAAGTTCCAGATCGTCGGCTCCACCGAGGCCAACCCGATGGAGCACAAACTCTCCAACGAGTCGCCGATCGGCAAGGCCCTGGTCGGCCGCAAGCGCAACGACGTGGTCAGCGTCGAGGTACCGCGCGGGCCGAAGAAGAAACTCAAAATCACCAAAATCGAGAAAGCCTGAGGGCGTCGGAGAGCAAGCATCTCGGGGTCATCGGTCCTCGTCGCTTCGCTCACCTACTGGAGTAGGCTCGCTCGCGACTGCGGCCTGCTTCCCCCGACCTGCTTGCTCTCCGACGCCCTCAGAACGTGACTGAAGAACCGAAACTCTCCGACGTTCTCCGCGATCGGCGCGAGAAGCTGGAGCGGATCAGGGAGGCGGGGATCGAGCCGTTCCCGCACGAGTTCTCCGGGCGCGAGGACATCGCGGAGGTGCGGGCCGCCCACGAGGGCCTTGCGCCGGGGATCGAGACCGATTCGCGGCACCGGGTGGCGGGACGGCTGGTCGCCCGGCGCGGCCACGGCAAGGCCTGCTTCCTCGACCTCCGCGATGGCAGCGGCCAGATCCAGCTGCACGCTCGCGAGGACCTGCTCGGCGCCGAGGCCTACGAGCTGCTGGTCCACCTCGACCTCGGCGACATCGTCGGCGTCGAGGGCACCGCGTTGTCCACTCGCAGCGGCGGCGAGCTGTCGCTGGCGCTCGACCACTGGCGCCTGCTGGCCAAGAGCCTGCGCCCGCCGCCGGACAAGTTCCACGGCCTCGAGGACACCGAGACCCGCTTCCGCCGCCGCGAGCTCGACCTGATCGCCAACGAGGAGAGCCGCCGCGCCTTCAGGATCCGCGCCCGCGCCGTCAGCGAGGTGCGCCGCTGGTTCGACGACCACGGCTACGTCGAGGTCGAGACGCCGGTGCTGCAGCCGCTCTACGGCGGCGCCCTCGCCCGCCCGTTCGTCACCCACCACAACGCCCTCGACCGCGACCTCTACCTGCGGATCGCCACCGAGCTCTACCTCAAGCGCCTGGTCGTCGGCGGGATCGATCGCGTCTACGAGATGGGCAAGGACTTCCGCAACGAGGGGGTCTCCCACAAGCACAATCCCGAGTTCACGATGCTGGAGTGGTACGAGGCCTACGCCGACTACGAGAAGACGGCGCACGACCTCGAGCTGCTGGTCTCCGAGGTCGCCGAGCGGGCTCTGGGGACGACCAAGGTCCGCCGCGGCGACGTCGAGATCGACTTCGCGCCGCCGTGGCGGCGGATCACCCTGCGCGAGGCGATCCTCGAGCGGGCCGGCATCGACATCGCCGAGCACCCCACAAGGGAGGCGCTGGCCAAGGCGATGGGCACCGAGCCAGACCCGGCCGAGGGCTGGGGCAAGCTGGTCGACGGGCTGCTCTCGCGTGAGGTCGAGCCGGGCCTCGTCCAGCCCACCTTCGTCTTCGACTACCCGGTCGAGCTCTCGCCCTTCGCCAAGGCGCACCGCTCCGAGCCAGGCCTGGTCGAGCGCTGGGAGGCTTTCGCCGGCGGGGTCGAGATCGCCAACTCCTTTAGCGAGCTGAACGACCCCGACGAGCAGCGGCGGCGCTTCGAGCAGCAGGCGGGGGAGCTGCAGCGGGGCGACGAGGAGGCCCAGCCATACGACGAGGTTTTCGTCGAGGCGCTCGAACAGGGCATGCCGCCGACCGGCGGCGCCGGGGTCGGGATCGACCGGCTGGTGATGCTGCTGAGCGGCGCCGCCAGCCTGCGCGAGGTGCTGCTGTTCCCGGCGATGAAGACTTGATTACGCGAGATTTCGCCGAGAGGTGCAAGAACCGTGCCGAAATCGTGCCGGGAGTGTGCCAATTTCACTCCAAAAGGTCGCTCTTAGCGTATTCCCGGCGCCACGGGCCGGACAGGCACTCCCGGTATCGTTAAGGGCCACGACGGCGCTCTCCGATATCCAAAGGGCGTCAGCGGTACTAACCCGGGCCACCCGGGTTCGACCAAGAAGAGGATTCAATTGTTCGAGCGATTCACTGAGAGGGCTCGCCAGGTCGTCGTCCTAGCGCAGGAGGAGGCCCGGACGCTCAAGCACAATTACATCGGCACCGAGCACATCCTGCTCGGCCTGCTCCGCGAGGAGGAGGGCCTGGCCGCACGCGTGCTCGAGTCGCTCGACATCACCGTGGAACGCGTCCGCTCCCAAGTGGTCCGCATCGTCGGCTCCGGCGAGGAGGTCACCTCCGGGCAGATCCCGTTCACGCCGCGGGCCAAGAAGGTGCTTGAGCTGGCGCTGCGCGAGGCGCTCTCCCTCGGCCACAACTACATCGGCACCGAGCACATCCTGCTCGGCCTGGTGCGTGAGAACGAGGGCGTCGCCGCCCGCATCCTGCTCGATTTCGACGCCGACTCCGACAAGATCCGCAACGAGGTGATCCGGATGCTCTCCGGCCCCGGCGGGCGCCGCCAGGGCGGCGGTGCGGGCGGTGGCGGATCGGGAGAGGGCAAGAAGTCCTCCAAACTTCTGGACCAGTTCGGCCGCAACCTCACCCGTCTCGCGGAGGAGGGCAAGCTCGACCCGGTGATCGGCCGCGAGACCGAGATCGAGCGGATCATGCAGATCCTCTCCCGCCGGACCAAGAACAACCCGGTGCTGCTGGGCGAGCCCGGCGTCGGCAAGACCGCCGTCGTCGAGGGCCTGGCCGCCCGCATCAACAAGGGCGAGGTCCCCGAGCTGCTGAAGAACAAACAGATCTACACGCTCGACCTGGCCGCCCTGGTGGCGGGCTCGAAGTACCGCGGCGAGTTCGAGGAGCGGCTGAAGAAGGTGATGAAAGAGATCACCCAGCGCGGCGACATCATCCTCTTCATCGACGAGCTCCACAACCTGGTCGGCGCCGGCGCCGCCGAGGGCGCAATCGACGCCGCCTCGATCCTGAAGCCGGCCCTGGCCCGCGGCGAGCTGCAGACGATCGGCGCCACCACGCTCGACGAGTACCGCAAGTACCTCGAGCGCGATTCCGCGCTGGAGCGCCGCTTCGCCCAGATCAAGGTCGACCAGCCCTCGCCCGAGGACACCGTGAAGATCCTCGAAGGGCTCCGCGAGCGCTACGAACAGCACCACCGGGTGACGATCAACGACGAGGCCCTGGCGGCCGCCGCCGAGCTCGCCGACCGCTACATCTCCGACCGCTTCCTGCCCGACAAGGCGATCGACCTGATCGACGAGGCCGGCTCGCGGATGCGGATCAAGTCGATGAGCACGCCGCCCGTCTACCGCGAGCTCGAGGAGGAAATCGAGACCACGCGGCGCGACAAGGAGGCCGCGATCGAGGCCCAGGAGTTCGAAAGAGCTGCCAACCTGCGCGACACCGAGCGCCAGCTGACCACCCGCAAGCGCCAGCTCGAAGACGAGTGGGCCGAGGGTGAGAACGGCGAACGCCCGGAGGTCGGCGAGGAGGAGATCGCCGACATCGTCTCGATGTGGACCGGCATCCCGGTCTTCAAACTGACCGAGGCCGAGACCAAGAAGCTGATCCGGATGGAGGACGAACTCCACAAGCGGGTGATCGGCCAGCAGGTCGCGATCACCGCCGTCTCCAAAGCGATCCGCCGTTCCCGCGCCGGGATCAAGGACCCCAAGCGCCCGGCCGGCTCGTTCATCTTCCTCGGCCCCTCCGGGGTCGGCAAGACCGAGCTGGCGCGCACCCTCGCCGAGTTCCTCTTCGGCGACGAGGAGGCGATGGTCCGGATCGACATGTCCGAGTACATGGAGAAGCACGCGGTCAGCCGCCTGGTCGGCTCGCCTCCCGGCTATATCGGCTACGACGAGGGCGGCCAGCTGACCGAGGCCGTGCGCCGCAAGCCCTACTCCGTGCTGCTCCTGGACGAGATCGAGAAGGCCCACCCCGACGTCTTCAACATCCTCCTGCAGATCCTCGAGGACGGGCGGCTCACCGACGCCCAGGGCCGCACGGTCGACTTCCGCAACGCGATCGTGATCATGACCTCGAACATCGGCGCCTCGGAGATCTCCAAGAACACCTCGATCGGGTTCACCGTCTCCGATGAGACCGGCATGTCCTACGACGACATGAAGAACCGGATCATGAGCGACCTGAAGAAAGTCTTCCGGCCCGAGTTCCTCAACCGGATCGACGAGGTGATCGTCTTCCACAAGCTGGCCAAGGAGGAGGTCAAGGAGATCATCGAGCTGATGATCAACCGGGTCCGCGTCCAGGTCGCCGAGCACGAACTGCAGCTCGAGCTGACCGACGAGGCCAAGGACCTGCTGGTCGAGAAAGGCTGGGACCCCTCGATGGGTGCCCGCCCGCTGCGGCGGGCGATCCAGCGCTACATCGAGGACCCGCTGGCCGACGAAGTCCTGCGCCAGGGCGAAATGACGCCCGGCTCGACCGTGATGGTCTCCCGCGACCCCTCCGGGGACGAGGAGGACCGCCCGCTCAGCCTCACGATCATCGCTCCGAAGAAGCCGCAGCGCAAGCCGCCGCAGCCGCCCGAGCCGGAGAAGGTCGGCGTCGGCGCCAAGAAGGACGATGCTGGCGAGCACGGCCCCGACGGCGGCGAGGACTTGCCGCCGCACGACGACGCCGGCTCCTGAGCCGAGCCCGGGCCCTCTAGGCGATTGCAAGTGCGCGAGCCCGGCCGCATCGCGATCGGCACCTGGAGCGGAGGGCGCTACCTGCGCTTCGGCGAGGCGATCGACGAGGACCGGCTCGCCGCCCTGCTGCGCCCCGGTGAGGGCATCGACACCGTCCTCGGCGCCGACGCCTACGGCCAGGGCGAGGCCGACCGGCTCCTCGGTCGCGCCCTGGAGGGGGTGCCGCGCGCCGACTACTGCCTGATCGGGGCGGTCGGCCACGACTTCTACGAGGGCGAGCGCAACGGCCCCAAGGGCTTCCCGCGGTTCACCGATCCGGCCTTGCGCGGCCCCGGCGAGTACGCCGACTACCTGCGGATGGCGACGGAGGCGAGCCTGGAGCGGATCGGCGCCTCCGCCTCCGCCTTTGACCTGCTCCTGCTCCACAACCCCGACCGCACCGGCTACAGCAGCGAGGCGGTCTGGGACGGGATGGAGGCGCTGCGCGAGGCCGGCCTGACGGCGCGGATCGGGGTCGCCCCGGGCCCCGCCAACGGTTTCACGCTGGACCTGATCGCCTGCCTGGAGCGCTTCGGCGAGCGGATCGACTGGGCGATGATCATCCTCAACCCGCTCGAGCCGTGGCCGGGCGAGCTCTGCCTCGACGCCGCCGCGCGGAACGACGTCCGGGTGCTGACCCGGGTGGTCGACTACGGCGGCCTCTTCTGGGGCGACCTGCGGCCGGGGATGGAGCTGGCCAAGGGCGATCACCGCGCCTTCCGGCCGGCCGGCTGGATCGAGGCGGGCTTGGAGAAGCTCGAGCGCCTGCTGCCGATCGCCGAACGGGCCAGGTTGACCCCGATCCAGCTCGCCTGCCAGTGGAACCTCGCCCACCCCGCGGTCGCCACCGTCGCTCCGACCCTGATCCAGGAGCTGGGGGAGGAGGCGTGCCCGATCGAGGCCAAGCGGGTCGAACTCGCTCACCTGCCCGCCGAGCGGCGCCTTGATGCCGAGGACGTCGCCACGATCCGCGCGATCGGCGACAACGCCGGCTGCATGGCGCTGAAGGGCGCCAACCCCGCGCACGAGGGGGAGGAGCAACCGGACCGCTGGGGGCTGAGCGAGGACCTGGCGGAGGTCGGCGTGCGCTGGGGCATCGATCCCGTGCGCGATCTCGCGTTAACTGCCCGTTGAGCGGCGCATACGTGTCCGGTTCGCTTGACAAAGGCAAATCCGAGCTTTCCACTCGGATATCACGAGACCGCATTCCAGAGCGCTTTTTGCCATCCTAGAACGGATGCCTTCTTTGTCCGGGGATGAGCTCCACGAGCTGTCCGAACGTCAGGATCCTCGGCTACTGAGAGCACTGGACGTGGTCGCTCCCGGCGGCGCGCTGCGTGAGGGAATCGACAACATCGTCCATTCCCGTACCGGTGGCCTTCTCGTAGTCGGTGACCTTGACGACGTCTCGCACCTGCTTTCCGGCGGGATCAAGCTCGACGTCGACTACACGCCGGCGATGCTCTACCAGGTGGCGAAGATGGACGGGGCGATCGTGCTCAACGCCGAGGCGACGAAGATCGCCTGGGCGAACGTCCAGCTGATGCCGGACCCGACCATCCTCAGCTCCGAGACGGGGACCCGTCACCGCACGGCCGAGCGCGTCTCCAAACAGACCACGGCGCTGGTCGTCGCGGTCTCCCAGCGACGCGACGTCGTCTCCCTCTACGTCGAGGGCACCAAGTACATCCTCCAGGACATCCCCGCGGTGCTGGCCAAGGCCAACCAGGGGCTGGCGACGCTGGAGAAGTACCGCGAGCGGCTGGGCCAGGTCTCGGCCCGGCTGACCGTGCTCGAGTTCGAGGGCGGCGTCGTCCTCCACGACGCGCTCTCGGTGATCCAGCGCGCCGAGCTTGTCACCCGGATGGCGGTCGAGGTCGAGCGCTACATCGTCGAGCTCGGCACCGAGGGCCGGCTGATCGAGATGCAGCTGGAGGAGACGATGGTCGGCGTCGCCGCCGACAAGACCGCGCTGATCCGCGACTACTCGGTCGAGGACTCCGAGCAGAACCTGAGCGCGGTCCTGCAGGCGCTGAGCCGGATGCCGCACCAGGACGTGCTCGACTTCGGGCGCCTGGCCGAGCTGCTCGGCTATGACCGCAAGCTCAACACCCTCGACTTCCCGGTCTCCCCCCGCGGCCACCGCGTGCTGGGGCGGATCCCGCGCATCCCCAAACTTGTCGTCCAGAAGATCACCCATGAGCTGGACGGGCTGGAGGAGGTCCTGGCGGCCTCCGATGCAGAGCTGGCAGCCGTCGACGGAGTCGGTCCCACCCGGGCCAAAGACATCCGCGAGGGCCTGCGCCGGCTCCAAGAGGTCGACCTGGTCGACCGGTATTTGCAGAGCTGACGGCGATAAGGCCGTCGAAGAGAAAGGAGTCCCCGATTCCCGAGCTAGAAGAGGCGATGGAGGTGGTCCTCGAGGAGGACATCGAATATGTCTGCGACTTCGAGGAGGGTGACAAGGTCGTCTACCCCCACCACGGTGCGGGCCTGGTCATGACCAAGGAGACCCGCGAGTTGATGGGGACCGAGCGTGAATACCTCACGATCAAGATCCTCCACAACGAGCTCACCGTGATGGTCCCCTGCGAAAACGCCGGCAAAGCAGGACTGCGGCGGATCATCGACGAGGAGGAAATCAAGAAGGTGACAACGGTCCTCACCGACGACGTCTCGGAGATGCCGAAGAACTGGAACCGGCGGTTCAAGTACAACCGCGAGAAGATCAAGACCGGCGACGTCTTCGAGCTGGCAGAGGTGGTCCGCAACCTTGCGATCCGCGAGATGGAGAAGGGACTCTCCACCGGCGAGAAGCAGATGTACACGCGGGCGAAGAAGATCCTCGCTTCGGAGTTCATGTACGCGCTCGACAAGGATGAGGACGGCGCGGAGGAGTACCTCGACGGGCTGCTGGAGGAGCGCTTCGCTCCCGCGGCGACCGCCTAGAACGCCCGCTGTAACCGCAGTCATCGCGGCCGCCGGTTCCGGGGAGAGACTCGGAGCCGGCGGCCCGAAGGCTTTCGTGCCGTTGGCCGGGAAGCCGATGGTGCAGTGGTCGGTGGACGCCTTCAGGGGGTGCGCGGCTGTCAGCGCGATCGTCGTTGCGGCGCCGGCGGGGCAGGAGAAAAGGCTGGGTGAGGGTGAGGAGGCGGGCGGCGACGCCGGCGAGCCCGGGGTGACGGTCGTCTCCGGCGGTGCGACCAGGGCCGAGTCGGTGGCAAATGCGCTTGCCGCGGTCGATACCGAGCTCGTCGCGATTCACGACGCGGCCCGGCCGCTCGTGACCGCGGAGCTGCTCGAAGCGTTGGTCGCCGACCTCGACGCCAACCCCGAGGCCGCCGGCGTGATCCCGGCCGCGCCGGTATCCGACACCGTCAAGCGCGCCGCCGAGGGGACGAGGACTGCGTTTTGCATCTCAGGGATGCAAAACGCAGTCCTCGTCGTGCAAGGGACCGAGGATCGCACCCGGTTGTGGGCGGCGCAAACGCCACAGGTGTTCCGTCTCACGGCGCTCCGCGCAGCGTTGGCGGCAAGCGCCGAGGGAAAGGTCGCGGCTACGGACGAGGCGATGCTGGTTGAGGCCGCCGGCGGCACGGTCCTGATCCACCCATGCGGGCCCGAGAACCTCAAGGTGACGACCCCGCTCGACCTCCGCGTGGCCGAGATGCTGCTGAAAGGCCGCGCGCACACGCCCTGAGGCCGATGGGCCTGAAACACGCCTATATGGTGGGTTTTAGGCCCATCGGCGCGTCTCAGTCCTTCAGCAGCACCCAAACGAGCACCGCCGCGAAGCAGAGCTGGCCGACGCCGAGGGCGACGCCGAAGTTTGCCGCCCCGAGCAGGGCGGCGATCGCGGTCCCGCCGGCGAGGGCGAGAAGGAGGAGGAGCAGCTGCCGGAGCATTGACGCGGCAGTCTAGGCTGCCCCCATGCTCACGGACTATCACCTGCACCTGCGGCCCGACGACCCCGGCACGCCCGCCGAGCGCTACTTCACGACCGAGAACGTCGAGCGCTATCTGTCGGCCGCCGCGGCCGAGGAGATCGAGGAGCTGGGAGTCTCCGAGCACGTATACCGCTTCCGCCAGGCGCTCGACCTCTGGCGCCACCCGTTCTGGGTGGAGAACGCCGTCGATGACCTCGACGCCTACTGCGAGTTCGTCGACGGGACCCCACTGCGGCTCGGCA
Organism: uncultured Solirubrobacterales bacterium; assembly: GCA_963799835.1. GTDB lineage: Bacteria > Actinomycetota > Thermoleophilia > Solirubrobacterales > 70-9 > VAYN01. The sequence continues at coordinate 426,025 of CAWCYE010000002.1, read as the reverse complement.
TCGAGTGCGACTTCGTCCCCGGCGCCGAGGAACGCACCGCGGCGCTGCTGGAGGCGCGGCCGTTCGACTACGTGGTCGGCTCGGTTCACTTCATCGGCGAGGGCTCCGCCGCGGTCGACCACCCGGGCTGGGACGCCTGGGAGGGGAGGGACGCCGAGGAGGTCTGGCGCCGCTACTTCGAGGCGGTCGCCGCCTGCGCTCGCTCGGGACTCTTCGACATCCTCGCCCACCCTGACCTGGTCAAGGTGTGGGGGCGCGGCAGGCCGCTTCCCGACCGCGACCTGCGCGCCTTCTACGAGCCCGCCGTCGAGGCGATCGCCGAGAGCGGGATCGCGGTCGAGATCTCCACCGCCGGCCTTCGCAAGCCGGTCGACGAGCTCTATCCGGCCCGTGACTTCGCCGAGATGTGCGTCGAGGCGGGCGCGTCCTTCGCGCTCTCCTCCGACGCGCACCTGCCTGAGCACGTCGGCTTCGAATACGGGCGCGCGATCGACCTGCTCGACCAGCTCGGGGTGCGGGAGATATGCGTCTTCGAGGGCCGGCGGCGGCGGCTAGCGCCGCTCCCCCAGAGGGCCGTCTAGTGGTCGGGCTCGGCTACGACAGCCACCGCTTCGCCGCCGGCCGCCGCCTCGTCCTCGGCGGGGTCGAGATCGAGCACGAGCTTGGGCTCGACGGCCACTCCGACGCCGACGTCCTCACCCACGCGGTGATCGACGCCCTGCTCGGCGCCGCCGGCGAAGGCGACATCGGCACGATGTTCCCCGACGATGACGCGCGCTGGAAGGACGCGGACTCGATCGACCTCCTGCGCACCGTGGTGGGGACGGTCGCGGGCCGAATCGCCAACATCGACGCGACGCTGATCTGCGAACAGCCCCGCCTCGGCCCCCACAAGGCGGAGATGGAGCGGGTGCTCGCCGAGGTCACCTCGGCCCGGGTCAGCGTCAAGGCGACGAGCAACGAGGGGATGGGCTGGATCGGCCGCGGCGAGGGAATCGCCTGCATCGCGGTCGCAACGCTTGTGAGCGAATAGTCTTCATCGTTCGATGTCGAGCTTGGGTGCGAACCTCTCGGGTGTGCGGTCCTCGGTGGCGGACGCCGTCTTCGAGGCGAAGGTGCTGCACGAGGCCGGCGTCGTCGGCCTGGTGCGGCCCGACAAGGCGGTCAAGATCGGCTCCGCCTTCCTGCGCTGGGGAGCCTCTCCGGCGCTCGGCATCACCACGGCGGCGATCCACCATCCGCACGAGATCGCGATCGTCGACGAACGCGGATCGCTCAGCTTCGAACGGCTGCACCGGCGCTCCAACGCCCTCGCCGACGCTCTCGCGACCGAGTTCGGGATCGGCTACGGCGACGGGATCGGGATCATGTGCCGAAACCACCGCGGCTTCGTCGAGGTGACCCTGGCGGCGGCCAAGCTCGGCGCCAGCGCGCTCTACCTCAACACGATGTTCGCCGGCCCGCAGCTGGCCGAGGTGACCAGGCGCGAGGGCCCGAAGGCCCTCGTCTACGACGAGGAGTTCGCCGATCTCCTGACCGGGGTCGACGACTCCGTCCACAGGGTCGTCGGCTGGACCGAGACCGAAGGCGGGGATGAGGCGACGCTGGAGGGCCTGATCGCGCTCGGGTCGGAGGCCAACCACAGCCCGCCGCCCGACAAGCCGCGGTTCGTGATCCTCACCTCCGGTACCACCGGCACGCCCAAGGGAGCCCAGCGCTCCAGCCCCGACGGCCTGTTCACGCTGGCCGCGCTGATCGACAGGATCCCTTTCCGCGCCCGCCAGACGATGATGATCGCGGCGCCGCTCTTCCACTCCTGGGGCTTCTTCCACTTCGTGATGAGCCTGCCGACCGTCTCGACGATGGTGCTGCGGCGCCGCTTCGATCCCGAGGAGACGCTGCGGGCGGTGCAGGAAAGCAAGGCCGACGTGCTCGGTGTCGTGCCGGTGATGATCCAGCGGATCCTCGCCCTGCCGGAGGAGACGCTGGCCGCCTACGATCTCTCCTCCCTGCAGATCACCTCGCTCTCGGGCTCGGCCCTGCCGGGGGAGCTGGCGATCGAGTGGATGGACCGCTTCGGCGACACCGCCTACAACCTCTACGGCTCGACCGAGGTCGCCTACGCGACCGTCGCCACCCCCGAGGACCTTCGCGCCGCCCCCGGCACCGCCGGCCGTCCGCCGCGGGGGACCGAGGTTCGCCTCTTCGACGACGACGGGCGCGAGGTCCCGCAGGGGGAGGTCGGGCGGATCTTCGTCGGCAACGAAATGTCCTTTGAGGGCTACACCGGCGGCGGCGGCAAGGAGGCGATCGACGACCTCCTCTCCAGCGGCGACGTCGGCCACATCGACGCCGAGGGGCGGCTCTTCATCGACGGTCGCGACGACGAGATGATCGTCTCCGGCGGCGAGAACGTGTTCCCCCGCGAGGTCGAGGATTTGCTTGCCGACCACGAGGACGTTGCCGACGTGGCCGTGATCGGGGTCGAGGACGACGAGTTCGGCCAGCGGCTGAAGGCCTTCGTGGTGCCGAAGGGCGGGGCCGAGGTCAGCGGTGCGGACCTGATCGCGCACGTGAAGGCCCACCTTGCCGGCTACAAGTCCCCGCGCGAGGTCGAGCTGATCGACGAGCTGCCGCGCAACGCCACCGGCAAGGTGCTGAAGCGCGAGCTTCACGAGCGCGGGGCCGGCAAAGCGGTCTGAGACGGTTGCGCAAAATGCGGATTTTCCGGCGCCGCAGCGGGTGAGTGCGCTCCGCCGCTCATAGTAAGTTGCCCCTTGGGATGATCGAGCCGGCCAAGCAGCTGAAGGAGGTTGGAGAGGCCACGCGCACGATGCGTGGGGTCGCCGACCAGGCGCTGGAGTGGGTGAAGGTCAGCGAGCGACGGGTCGCCGAGGCCGAGCGGCGCACCGAGACGGTGCGCGAGCAGCTGAAGGAGCGGGCGATGGCGAAGCTGAGCGACGTCTCCACCGAGGCGCGCGAGCGAATCGCCGCCGAGCGCGAGCGCAGGCGCGAGGCGGAGGCGAAGGTCGCCGGTGCCGAGGCCGGGCGCGATCGCGCCGAGAAGGCCTTCGAGGACCTGGAGCAGCGCTCGCGAGCCGAACGCGAGGAGGTCTATGCGAATTCGGCGACGGCACGCGAGCAGGCCCAGAGCATGGTCGCCCAGGCGACCGAGAAGCTGGAGGAGGAGATCGACCGACGTGTCGCCGAGGCACGCGAGGAGGTCCAGGCCGAGGCCGACCGCCGCGTCGCCGCCGCCGAGCAGCGCGCCGCCGACGCCGAGGCCGCCGCGGCCGAGTCCTATGAAACCGCGGTTCGCCTCGAGACCGAGATCGAGCGACGGGTGATGGAGGGGACCGAGGACGTCCGCCGGGAAGCCGAGGAGAGCGTCCGCAACCTGGTCGAGAAGGTCGAACGAGAGGCCGAGGAGAGCGCCCGCGCCCGCGCCGAGGACCAGCTGCGGCAGGAGTCCGATCGGATCCGGGTCCAGGCGCAGCGCCGGGAGGAGCGCGCCAGGGAGGCGACCGAGGACGAGATCAAGGCCAGCGTCAGCCGCGCCAAGCGCGAGGCCCAGGCCGCCGCCGAGGAGACGGCCCCTGCCTGGCTGCGCAACGAGTCGACCGCCGCGACCGCCGGCTACCGCACCTTCTAGTCAACTAATCTCGCCTCGCGATGCGCGAGGTACGGATCAGGGACACGCTCAGCGGCGAGCCGCAGCAGATCGACCGGGCAGAGGAGGTCGGGATCTACGCCTGCGGCCCGACGGTCTACAGCCGCATCCACATCGGCAACGCTCGCCCCTATGTCGTCTTCTCGCTCTTCGCCCGCTTCCTGCGCTCGGAGGGCTACCGGGTGCGGCTCGTCGTCAACGTCACCGACGTCAACGACAAGATCTACGCCGCCGCGGCGGCCGCGGGGGAGCCCTCCGCCGAGTTCGGCGCCCGGATGACCGCCGCCTACACCGAGGACACCGGCCGGCTCGGGCTCGGCCGCCCCGACGCCGAGCCGCTGGCGACCGAGACGATCGACGGGATCGTCGCGCTGATCGCCGAGCTGGTCTCCTCGGGCCACGCGTACGAGGCCGGCGGCGACGTCTACTTCCGCGTTCGCAGCTTCGACGGCTACGGCAAGCTCTCCAACCGCCGCCCCGAGGACATGGACCAGGGGGAGGAGGCGGGGTCGGACTCGCTGAAGGAGGACCGGCTCGACTTCGCCCTCTGGAAGGCCCACAAGGAGGGCGAGGACACCAGCTGGGACTCTCCCTGGGGCCGCGGCCGGCCGGCCTGGCACATCGAGTGCTCGGTGATGGCCGAGCAGGAGCTGGGCGCCTCCTTCGCGATCCACGGCGGCGGCTCGGACCTCGTCTTCCCCCACCACGAGAACGAGATCGCCCAGTCCGAGGCGGCGGGACGCCCGTTCGCCCGGGCCTGGATGCACAACGGCATGGTCGAGACCGACGCGGAGAAGATGTCGAAGTCGGAGGGGAACATCTTTCAGATGAGCGAGGCGTTGGACAGCTACGGGCGCGAGGCGGTCGTTGCCTACCTGATCTCCGGGCACTACCGACAGCCACTTGCTTTCGGACCAGAGCAGATGGAGCAGGCCGTCGCGCAGGTCGAGCGGTTGAGGAACTTCTTTCGAGAGCACGCCGTCGAGGGAGCGCCAGGGGAAGCCTCGGCGGAGCAACAGCGGGGAGGCTCCGGCGAGGCTTCCCCTGGCGCTCCGTCCACGCAGCGTCTAGAAGCCTTCCGAGACGCACTCGCCGATGACTTCAACACTCCACGAGCCCTCGCCGAGATGTTCGAGCTTGTCGGGGAAGCCAACCGAGAAGACATCCCCGGGGCCCCTGAAGCTATTCAGGAGATGCTCGACCTGGTCGGCCTCAGCACCCTTACCCAGCCGGATGAGGGCGCTGAGGCCGACCCTGAAGCTGAGAAGCTGATGAAGGAACGGGAAGAAGCGCGGGCGGCAAAGGACTTTGAGCGGGCGGACGCGATTCGCGATCAGCTGGCGGAGCTCGGTTGGGAGGTGCGGGACTCAGCTGAGGGCCCGCGCCTCGTGCAGAAGGCCTGATGGCGAGCCAGGTCATCTATGGGCGGCGGCCGGTGGCGGAGGCCGAGCGGGGGAGGCGGCGGGTGCACCGGGTTTGGCGAGCGCCGGAGACGCCGGGGGAGGAGCTGGAGCGGATTTGCGGGTCGCCGGACCATCAGGGGGTGGTCGCGGAGGTCGATCCGTATCCCTACGGCGACCCGGTGGGGCTGCTGCGCGGTGAGAATCGGCTGCTCGTCGCCCTCGATCAGGTCCAGGACCCGCGCAACCTCGGTGCCGTCTGCCGCTCGGCCGAGTTCGCCGGCGCGGCTGGAGTCGTCGTCCCGGAGCGGCGCTCGGCGGCGATCACGGCGGTTGCCTGCAAGGCGTCCGCCGGCGCGGTCGAGCACCTCGAGGTCGCCCACGTCCGCAATCTCGCCGACTGGCTCGCCGAGGCGAAGGCCGCCGGCTTCTGGATCTGGGGGGCCGACGCCGATGCCGAGGCGGCTCCCTGGTCGGTCGACCTGACGGGCTCCACCGTCCTCGTCCTCGGCGGCGAGGGCAAGGGCCTCCGCCCCCGCGTCGCCCAGGCCTGCGACGGCCTGATCGCTCTGCCGAAGCACGGCCAAATCGAGTCTTTGAACGTCTCCGCAGCGGCAGCCGCCCTGCTCTCCGAGGCTCTTCGCCAGCGCATCTAGAGGCGCCGCTCGCGCCTGAGGCAGATGCAACGGCGGTTGCATTTCCGCAAATTGGGGGTTGACAGAACTCTGCTGGCCAGTAAGACTACCGGCGCAACAAGGGTGAACCTCAGCTTGAGTGTGAGGCACGCCCGTCGATACGGGCGCCTCGGGGGAGGTAAGCGGCGCCACGACCCTTCATCAAGGAGAAGGATCTGTGGCTCTATCTACGCCTACGCACGCACCGCGAGTTTCCGCGGCCGGTGGCGCCATCGCCGCCCGCCCCCACCCTAACCCTCAAGCTGAACTAGATGATCACTACCTGGTCGCCCTGGCCAAGGACGGCAGGACCGACGCCTACGACATGATCGTCCGCCGCTACCGCGGCTTCGTCCGGCTCAAGGCCTCCTCCTACTTCCTGCTCGGCGGCGAGGCCGACGACCTGATCCAGGAGGGCCTGCTCGGCCTCTACAAGGCGATCCGCGACTACCGCACCGATCGCGAGTCGAGCTTCCGCAACTTCGCCGAGCTCTGCATCACCCGCCAGATCATCACCGCGGTGAAGACGGCGACCCGCAACAAGCACACGCCCCTCAACCAGTACGTCTCCTTCAGCCAGACCCCGGCGGCGGCGGGCGACTCCGACACCACCTTGGACGAGATCCTGCCCGGCCCGAGCGTCCACGATCCGGTCAACCAGGTGATCGCCTCCGAAGAGCTGGAGAGCCTCGTCTCCTGCCTCTCCGGGGTTTCCGGCGTCCTCTCCGATCTCGAGAGCCGGGTCCTCTCCCTCTACCTCGACGGGCACTCCTACGAGGCGATCGGCGAGCGCCTGGAGTGCGACACCAAGACCGTGGACAACGCCCTGCAGCGGGTCAAGCGCAAGGTCGGCACCCACCTCGCCTCGCGTGAGGTAGCCGTCTAGGCGCGCTCGGCGTCGGCGAGGACGTAGGAGAGCAGCTCGCGCCCGTGGTCCGAGGCGACGGCGACGTCGTCGGCCTTGACTCGGACCCGGTGCAGCGACTGCATCCGCAGCACGTCGCCGTCGGTGCGGCGGTTGGGGAAGACGCCGGCGTAGGAGACGCCGAGGCGCTCGAGGCGGTCCGCCACCAGCGCCGTCGCCGGCGTCTGCAGCGGCAGGTCGACGTAGATCGCGTCGAGCCCGCCGCGGTGGAAGAGATGGTGGCGCTCGGCCGCGATCACCGTCTCCAGGTCGGCGCCCGGCACCCGCACCGTCAGCAGCGCCAGGTTGTGGTCGCGATCGACCTCGACCTCCAGCTCGGTGCGCTCGGCCAGGGCCGCGCCCGCGGGCACCTCCGCCAGTCGGCCGCGTAGCTCGCACAGCGCCAGGGTCCGGCCGACGATCTCGCGGTGGCGCTCGGGCGCGTAGACCTCGCGCTTGTGGCCGTCGTTCAGCTTCGTGTAGAAGAGCGCCGCGGATTGCCGCCGTCCCCGCTCCCCCTCGGCGGCGTCGTTGGCCACCGAGGCGGGGATCCAGCCGAGCAGGAAGCCGGTCTCGTGCGCCCCCAGATCGATGTTGGCGCGCTGGCTGTAGGGGTGGGCGGCGGTCGCCTCGCTGAACATCCCAGCCAGCCCGCGCTCCCGCGCCCAGTCCATCAGGAAGCGCTTGGTCCGGGTGAAGAGGTGCTGCCCCCGCGCGGCCGGCATCGTCACCGCCTGCCCCGAGTGCCCGACCGCGTCCCCGGCCGCCGCCAGGCTCATCCCCTCGTGGCAGAGAAGCTCGCCGCCCTCGGTCTCCGCCACGCAGGAGACGTAGGTGCCGTCGGCCAGCCGCGACGCCACCTCGGCCGGGTCGTAGACCCACCGCACGTCGTAGGTCTGGCCATAGGCGGCTTCGATCGCCCCGGTCAGCACGGTACCCTCGTCTGGCCCCAAGAACCTGAAGTTCACGTCCACCAGGCTATTTTCGCCACCACGCCCGCCTAGCTCAACCTGGGAGAGCACCTGATTTGTAATCAGGAGGTTGCCGGTTCAAGTCCGGCGGCGGGCTCTTACCACGACCCTGGGACCAGACGTCCGTGACAGCCGCGGACATCCGTCCGCGAGTGCTTGCGCAGCGGCCGGCGCGCCATAGGCTGCGCCACCAACTCACGAATACGTGCAGGCATTTTTGCTCAAGAAAGGACCAGGGAAATGAATTCGAGCGGCAGCCGAAAGAGGCACCCTCGGCGCTTGAAGCCCTACGTCGCGGCGCTGGCGGCAACCGCCGCGCTCGCCGGTGGCGGGCAGCTGCTGTTCGCCGCCCCCGCGAGCGCGATGGTGAGCAACGGCCCGGGCTGCGGGCAGTCCTGGTTCGACATCTGCAGCGATTCCGATGAGCCCGGCGGCGGTAGCGGCTCGGGCGGCGACAGCGGGTCCGGCGGCGGCAGCGGCGGAGGCCCCACTCCTGACCCGCAGCCAGCACCGGAGCCGCAACCCGGCGATGACGGTCGCCACGAGCACATCGTCGTGGTCCCTAAAAAAGAGATCAAGGTCGGCGGCAGCTCCGCCGGCCGACCGTCCCGCGACAAGGACCTCGGGAAAGGAAAGGGGCCGGCCGGAGGAGCGGGCAGGCGCCCGTCCTGCAGTGAGAAGAAGGAGGTCGGCTGCCGGCCAGACTCCTACAAGTGCGTGGTGGATGGAAAGACGTGGCACGCCAAGGATCAAAAGGACTGCGACGAGCTGCGCGAGAAGGAGGAGAGGCGAAAGAAGGCCGCGGAGGAGCAGAGATGGCGCGACGAGGTGAAGTGCGCGCGCCTACAGGGGCAGCGAGAGGCTCTTGCGGACGCCATGGACGGCGCTGCTCCCAGCGTCGAGGAGAAGTTCTGGAAGGCGCACTTCGAGTGGGAAAAAGCAGGCTGTGACCGGTTTTATCCATGACCTCTGGACAGTCGCGAACTTACGGATACGTGCAGGCATTTTTGGTCAAGAAAGGACCAGCGAAATGAATTCGAGCAGCAACCGAAAGAAGCGCCACCCGCGCTTGAAGGCCTACGTCGCGGCGTTGGCGGCATGCGCGGCCTTCGCCGGAGGCGGGCAGCTGCTGCTCGCCACCCCCGCGAGCGCGATGGTGAGCAACGGCCCGGGCTGCGGACAGTCCTGGTTCGACCAGTTCGGCTGCGGCGATGAGCCCGGCGGCGGTGGCGGGTCGGGCTCGGGCGGCGGCAGCGGCGGTAGCAGCGGCGGAGCCCCTGCTCCTGCCCCCGCACCATCGGACCCGAGGTGCGATGACAACAAAGGCATCTACTGCCCTACGGGAACGGTCCCCCCAGAGCCCAAAAAAGACACCACTTCCAAACCGCCGGTGAAGGTAGTGACCGGCGGCTCCGGCCGACCGCCCCGCGATTCCGAGAACGGTGGCGGGCCGGGGAGGCCGGGGAAGGGCCGCGGCTTGGGTCACAAGCCCACGGTGCCATGCCAGCCGGGCAAAAAAGGAGGCAAAGGCTGCACGCAGATAAAGTGCGTGGTCAGGGTGAGAGGCGTCGACAAGGTGGAGTTCTTCGACTCCATGCTCGAGTGCCAGCAGCGCCGCTGGGAGGTGGGCGATGAGACGCCCGAGGACCGGGAGCTGCGACGCCGGGAGTGCGACATCATCGACGACCGGATCATCCTCCAAGAGCAGCTGATCGGTGCCATCGACGAGCAGATGGAGACCGCCTCACCGAACGAGTTGAAGGATCTGATACGGCGGCGTGCGCTGCGCAAGCAGTGGATGGACGACGCCAGCGATGAATGGCTTGAGATGAGCTGCTCCCAATTCTCGCCCTCGAGGGGGCTGGACTAGAGATCACGGTTTCTCCGTGACCAGCGCCACGGCCCTCGCCCGAGGGCCGTGGCCCCGGCTCTAGGAGGAGGACTCGCCTGAGCCGCTGAGCAGGCGGGCCTTCTCGGCGGCGAACTCCTCCTCGGGTGAGGGACTTATTCAAAGCTTATGGGGAATATTGGTAAGAACCATAATTTCCCCTAAGCTCCATCAACATGGATCCCGTAGAGAATCCGTTCTCGCCCGGTGCCGGTACCCCGCCTCCGGCGTTCGTGGGGCGTGATGACCTAATCCGCGACTACCAGGTTGCGTTGCGTCGAACGGTAAGTGGCCGCCCCGGCAAGAGCCTGATGCCTATCGGTCTGCGAGGGGTCGGAAAGACGGTGTTGCTCAACCGGTTTGACCAGATGGCCCAAGAGGAGGGATTGGCTTCGGCGTTTATCGAGGCGCCGGAGGCCGGGGACCTCGAGCACCTCCTCGCTGCTCGACTGAGGTCGATCCTGCTCGAACTCGACCAAGGGTCTGTGTCGCGTGCAGTGAAAACCGCCCTTGGCACTCTCAAGTCCTTCGCCTATACCTTGCCCGACGGCTCGGCGATTTCGCTCAACGTGGACGCGATCAGCGGAAAGGCCGACTCGGGAGTCCTGGCGGAGGACACGACCGATCTGCTGGTCGCGGTTGGAGAAGCCGTGCGGGACCGGGAAAGAGGGCTGCTACTCGCCATCGACGAGGTCCAGTACCTGTCCGGTGAGGAGCTCGCGGCGTTGATCACGGCCGTGCATCGCACCGTCCAGTTGGAGCTCCCGGTCATGCTGGTTGGGGCAGGCCTCCCGCAGCTCCCGGGCCTGGCCGGAAACGCGAAGTCCTACGCAGAGCGCCTCTTCGACTTTCCAGAAATCGACTCTCTCAACGAGGACGACGCCAGGGCGGTGCTCGTCATGCCGGCTCGCGAGCAGGGAGTGGCCTTCGAAGACGATGCGCTTGGCATGCTGCTCGCGTTCACCAAGGGGTATCCGTATTTCCTCCAGGAGTGGGGCTATCACGTTTGGAACGCGGCCCCGGCCTCGCCGATCACCTTGGACGACGTCACGCTCGCCAGCCGAGATGTCCAGCGCCGCCTTGACGACAATTTCTTTCGCGTTCGCATGGACCGACTGACGCCGCTGGAGAAGGTCTACCTCGGTGCGATGGCAGAGCTTGGCCCCGGACCCCACCGGTCTGGTGACATTGCTGCCAAGCTGGGCGTGAAAGTAGAGAGCGTCGCTCCTCGCCGGTCGGCGTTGATCAAGAAGGGGATGGTCTATAGCCCTTCCCACGGCGACACGGCTTTCACCGTGCCCCTTTTCGACGATTTCCTTCGCCGCCAGGACTGACTAGGAGCTTGGGGTGCCGGACTCGCCCAGCAGGCGGGCCTTCTCGGCGGCGAACTCCTCCTCGGTGAGGATGCCCTTCTCGCGCAGCTCGGCAAGACGCTCGAGTCGCGCGAGGCGGGCGTCCTCGCCGTCGAGCGCCTCGGTCGGCGCCTCGGCGGCGCCCTTGCCGCGCTCCGGCAGGCGCAGTTTCGAGGCCCGCTCGCCGAGGTTGGCGCCTTTGACCGCGCCGACCACTTTGTCGCGGGTGCGCCCGAACGAATCGGCGTAGCTTGCCTCGGGGAATTCCTCGACCGCCTGTTTGCGCAGCTCATGGATGCCGAAGGCGGCCATGCCCGCGATGATCAGGGTGGTGAGGAACGAGCGCAGCCCCTGGGTCGGTGCGGAGAGGAAGTAGAACCCGACGATGACCGCGAGGCCGGCGTAGACGTAGGCGACCTGGTCGCGGACGGCGGGCGCGATCGCGCGGCGGCAGGTCCGGGCGCTGCCGCTGGGCGAGCCGAGCCAGCCGGCGATGCCGAAGAGCACGCCGATGACGATCACGGTGGTCGCGATGCTGGTCATCAGCGAGGTCCCGATCGACCAGGCCGCTTCCCCGGCCGGCTTGGCGCTTTCGGTGCTGACCAGCTGGTTGACGACGATCCCGCCGGCGATCTCGCGGAAGACGATCACCGCGAACCCGGCGGCGATCAGGCCGATGCCGCTGAACAGCACGGTGACCCAGCGACTCTCGCGCGAGAGGTAGATCGCCAAGCCGAAGGCGAGGAAGGTGAGGATCGAGAGCACGATCGCCAGGCCCTTGATCGCGACCGCGATGTTCTGGGCCGTCTTCAGCTGGTCGGAGCGGAGGATCTCGATCTGACCGGCGTCGGGTGGGAGTTTTTCGGCCAGGGTGGCGCCGATGCCGACCTGGTCGGCGAGGTTGGTCAGCAGCGCACCGAGGTTGAGGCTGACGTTCCCTTCTTCGGTCGAGACCGCTTCGCCCTTGTCTTCGAGCACCGCCAGCAGCTGTTCGTGGGCCGAGCGGTTGGCGTTCGCCCAGAGGGTCTGGGCGGTCGAGGTTTCCAGCACTCTTTCGGCACCCTGGCCGGCGACCGTGCGCAGGCCCCCGGCGGCGGGCCCGGCCAGGTCCTTGGTGTCGCCGGGGAGGATTTCCTTCAGTTCTTTCTCGACGTTGACGTTTTCGTAGAGCTGGTTGACCAGGTAGTCGCTGACCGCGCTGCGGATCTCTTCGTTCGCCAGCATCCGGTCGCTGGTCGCGACCCAGTCGTCGGTGTTGAGCGCCTGACGCTCGATCCAGATCGAGAAGATGCTGAGGAAGGCGAGGACCGACCCGAAGACCACGAGGGCTTTCACCGTCCGTCTACGTCCGCGGCCCATGCGGGGATGGTATACGTGACCCATGAAGTTGGAGGGCATTCACCACATCACCGCGATCACGGAGAACGCCCAGGCGAACGTCGACTTCTACGCCGGCGTCCTCGGGTTGCGGCTGGTGAAGAAAACCGTCAACCAGGACAACCCGACCGTCTACCACCTCTTCTTCGCCGACGAGGACGGCGACCCGGGCTCCGACCTGACCTTCTTCGAGTACCCGGGCGCGGCGCCCGGAAGAGCCGGTGCCGGGATGGTCCACCGGATCGTCTGGCGGGTCGCCTCGACCGCCGCGCTCGACTTCTGGGCGGAGCGGCTGGGCGCTCACGGCGTCGCCTCCGAGCGCGACGGGGAGAGCCTGCGCTTCTCCGACCCCGAGGGCCTCGACCACGAGCTGGCGGTCGTCACCGACGTCCCCGATCCGCCGCTGGTCGCCAAGCATCCCGATGTCCCGGCCGAGCTGGCGCTGCAGGGGTTCCACGCGGTGCGCGCCTACAGCGCCGCCCCGGAGGCCAGCGTCGGCCTGCTGGAAGCGCTCGAGTTCGAGCCGGCCGAGGACGCCTGGGAGGCGCGTGGCAAGCGCCGCGGGGGTCTCTACGTCTTCGACGACCCACCTCCCGAGCGCGGCCTGCAGGGAGCGGGCAGCGTCCACCACGTTGCCTGGGGATCGCAGCCCGAGGAGCACATGGCCTGGCGCGACCGGGCGGTCTCGGCCGGCGCCCAGCCGACGCCGGAGATCGACCGCTTCTACTTCCGCTCGATCTACTTCCGCGAGCCCAGCGGGGTGCTCTTCGAGATCGCGACGCTGGGGCCCGGTTTCACCGTTGACGAGCCGCTCGAGCACCTCGGCGAGAAGCTCTCCCTGCCGCCGGACTACGAGCACCTGCGGGCGGAGGTCGAACCGAGCCTGCGGCCGGTCAGGAACCCCCGCGCCGAGTCGCAGGGGTGAGCGGCGACTTCACCTGGCGCGACGCCGGGCGGGCCGTCGTCTTCCGCCGCGCGGGGGGCGCCGACGCTCCCGAGCTGCTGGCGGAGCACGATTTCCCCGAGTTCGAGCTGCTGAGCACGCCGAGGGCTCTGGCCGGCGCCCCGAGGCTCGCCGCCGCGGCCGTGGCTGTGCACGAGGTGCCGGCCGGACAGGTGCCGGGGCTCGCCGCGGGGCTGCTCGACGCGGTCGGGCCGGGAGCGCTGGTCGCCCTCGGCGGCGGCCGGACGATCGACGTGGCGAAGGCGATCGCCTCGGTGACCGGCGCCGCCGTCGCCGCGATCCCGACGACGATGTCGGGGGCGGAGATGACCGCGATCCACCGGCTGCCGGAGGGGGCTGAGCAGCGGGTCGGGGGGATGGTCCGGCCGGCGCTCGTCCTCGCCGACGCCGAGGCGATGACCAGCCAGGCCGAGCCGAAACTGCGGGCCAGCTCGATGAACGCCCTCGCGCACGGCGCCGACTCGCTCTACACGCCGCTGCGCAACCCGGTCTCGGAGATGACCGCGCTGCGCGGGGCCGAGCTGATCGGCGCCGCGCTCGACCAGGATCCCGGGGAGCGCGACCGCGCCGCGCTGGCGCTCGGCTCGCTGCTCTGCGGCTACGCGATCGACTCCGCCGGGTTCGGCCTGCACCACGTCGTCTGCCAGACCCTGGTCCGCGTCTGCGGCAGCCCCCACGCGGAGACCAACGCCCGGATCCTCCCGCTCGCCCTAGAGTTCCTCGCCCCGCGTGCGCCGGAGGCATACGCCGCTCTTGCCGCTGCGCTCGGGACAACCCCGGACGCCCTCCCCAGCCGCGTCCGCACCCTCGGCGGCGACGTCCCCGGCCTGGGCGACCTCGGCGCCGACCGCTCCAAGCTCGACCAGGCGATCGAGGCCATCCTCCAGCGCCCCGAGCTCCAGCACGTCCCCAACCCCCCTTCTCACGCCGAGCTGGCGGAGTTACTCGCACGCGCCTGGTAGCGAGGCGAGGGTCCCTCTCCAGGAAACTTTGGGAGCCGCAAAGCGCTTGAACCTCGCATTTCTTCCGATGCGGACGGTTTCCGGGAGAGGGACCCTCGCCTCGCCCCTGACCCTTCCCGGGTAACTCCGCCCCCCCGCCCGTGTAGCGCTAGGCGTGACCGCCGAGCGCCTCGCCGCCTACCACGCCTACACCCGCAAGCACAGCGTCAACTGGCCGCTGTACCTGGCGGCCAGGCTCGTCCTGACGCCGCTCTTCGTCGCCTACTTCCGTCTTTCGCGGATGGGCCGGGACCACGGCAAGAAGGTCAGGGGCGGCCTGATCGTCGCCGCCAACCACCGCAGCTTCCTCGACCCCTTCGTCGTCGGCGGCTGCCTGCCCTGGCGGCGGCCGATGAACTACGTCGCCAAGGTCGAGCTGTTCGAGCGCCGCTGGCAGGGGTGGGCGCTCTCGAGGCTCGGCGCCTTCCCGATCCGCCGCGGCGAGGCGGACGAGGACTCGATGGAGACCGCCCGGTTGATCGTCGAGCGCGGCGGCACCGTCTGCATCTTCCCGGAGGGGACGCGGATCCGGCGCGGCACGATCGGCTCGCCCAAGCGCGGCGTCGGCCGCCTCGCCCTGCAGACCGGGGCGCCGGTCCTGCCGGCCGCGGTGATCGGCACCGAACATGTGCGGCGCGGCTGGCGGATCCGGCCGCGCAAGGTGAAGGTGCGCCTCGGCCGGGCGATGACCTTCCCGGTCGCCGAGGAGCCCTCGCCGGCGCTGGCGGAGAACGTCACCGCCCGGATCTGGCCGAACGTGCTGCTGCAGTGGGAAGACCTCGGGGGCCTGCCGCCGATGCGCCGCGCCGCGGTGATCGGGGCCGGCAGCTGGGGGACCGCCGTCGCCGTGCTGCTCGCCCGCGGCGGCCTCGAGGTGCAGCTCGGCGCCCGCACCCCCGAGCGCGTGGCGGAGCTGGTCGAGGCGGGGGAGAACCGCCGCTACCTCGCAGACGTGCCGCTGCCGGACTCGATCGACGTGCGGCCCGCCTCCGACATCGAGCTGGCCGGCCTCGACCTGATCTGCCTCGCGATCCCGTCCAAATCGCTGCCGCAGGCCGTCGGCGCGATCGCCGACCGGGTCGGCGATCGCAGCGCCGTGCTGCTGCTGACCAAGGGCCTGATCGCCCCCCAGGCCCAGCTGCCGGCCGAGTACGTCGGCGAAAGGGTGCGGGCCCGGGCGATCGCCTGCCTCGGCGGGCCGGCGCACGCCCGCGAGGCCGTCTCCGGCTCCGCCGCCCTCGTCCTCGGCTCCGCCGACGCCGACCTGCGGGTGCAGCTCGGCGAGGTCTTCGACCGCGCCGGCCTGGTCTGCGAGCGCTCGCCCGACATCACCGGGGTCGAGATGGCCGGCGCCGCCAAGAACGCCGCCGCGCTGGCCGCCGCCGCGGCCGAGCCGCACGGGCTGAACGCCGCCGGGATCGCCGTCGCCGAAGTCTGGCGCGAGTGCATCGAGTGCGCGATCGAGCGCGGGGCGGAGCAGGAGACCTTTGCCGGTCTGGCCGGGGTCGGCGACCTGACGGCGACGCTGATGGCCCCCGACGGCCGCAACCGCCGCGCCGGCGAGCTGCTCGGGACCGGCACGCCGGCGCAGGAGATCCCAGCGGCGATCGGCCAGGCATCGGAGGGCCTCGACACGACGCCGCTGCTCGCCCGGGCCGTCGCCGAGTCCGGCGTCCCGGCCGATGCGCTGAGCGGCCTCGCCGAGCTGATCCGCGGCGAGGTCGACGCCGAGGAGTGGGTGGCCGGGCTGCGCCGTGTCGAGCGCGCCAGGAGGGCCGCCTGATGGGCGCCGGGCGTGATCTAGGCTTGACCGGTGAGCGGCCCCACGGAGAACGTCGAGCCTGGCGACCTCGGGCCGGCCGCGAAGGCGGAGCTGGACCGCGCCTTCTCGGACTTCTACCGCTCCCACCTGCGCGACGTCTACTCCTACGCCTACTACCGGGTCGGCAACCACCACGACGCCGAGGACCTGACCGAGCAGGCCTTCCTTCAGGCCTACCGGCACTTCGACCGGGCTCGGCGCGAGTCCGACGGCCGGCCGCTGCGGCCCTGGCTGATCCGGATCGCCCACAACCTCGCCTCGAACTACTACCGCGACCGCTCCAGGCGCCCGCAGACGCCGCTGGACAAAGCCGACCCGATCGCCGCCCGCCACGACACCGTCGCGATCGCCGAGGGCCGCGAGGAGCTGCGCCGGGTGATGGCCAACCTCGAGCACCTTTCCGAGGACCGGCGCGAGGCGCTGATCATGCGCTTCGCGCTCGGCATGGACAACCGCGAGATCGCCCGCGCCCTGGGCCGCTCCGACGGCGCCACCAAGGTCCTCATCCACCGCGCGATCAAGCAGCTGCAGGAGGAGATGAGCGATGAGCCCGACGAGTGATCCGCTGGGCTCGGCCAGCTGGGACGTCGAGACCCTGCTCGCCGACGCCCTGCGGCCAATCGAGCCGCCGGAGCGGCTCTCGAGCCGGGTCGAGGACACGCTCGCCGCGGTCACCCAGGCCGCCGCGGAGGAGCTCTCCGACTGGGCCGAGGAGCTCTCCGAGAGCGAGCTGCGAGCGCTGCGGGACCCGCGCAACTGGGTGCGCCCGGTGGTCGCAGTCGGCGCCGGCGGCGTCGCCACCGGCGCCCTGGTCCTGCTCGAGCTGCGCCGGCGCGGCCGGCACAAGAGCGAGAGCGGCCTAAGGGCCCTCGCCGGCGGCCTGCGCTCGCGGCTCTGAGTCCCGCCCCCGCCGCCGCGGCTCGCGGCGCTGCTTCGCCGGCCGCCGCCTCGGGGTGCCCGCCGCGGCGGCGAGCCCGAGCAGGCCGAGCACCAGGTGGAGCGCGTCGTCGCCGCCGCTGGCCGGGAGGAAGCCGAGGATCGCCTCGCCGGAGCCGATCGCGAAGCCCCAGATCGCCAGCGCGGTGTAGAGCGCGCCGATCGCGAGCGCGTAGCCGCGCGAGGCGTAGCCGGCCACCAGCAGGCCGAGTGCCCCGGTGGCGATGTGCAGGACGTTGAGCCAGCCGTTCACCCGCAGCGCCCCCAGCGAGGCCTCGACGTCCCCGGGGCCGCCGAAGGAGGCGCTGGTGAAGAAGCCGACGATTCCGAGGACGAGGAGGAGCGCGCCGATTGCGGTCGCGTAGAGGCGGGCGGGGCTGGGCGGCTCCATCGGCGGCGATTGTAGGCTGCCCATCCCGATGTCCCAGACTTGCTACCGCCACCCCGACCGCGAGACCGGCGTCTCCTGCTCCTCATGCGGCCGCCCGATCTGCCCCGACTGCATGACCCCGACCCCGGTCGGCATGCGCTGCCCGGAGTGCATGCGAGAGCGGACCAAGGTCGTGCACGGGGTCGGCGGCACTCCGGGCCTCGGCGACGCACCGGCGACCTACGTCCTGATCGCCCTCAACGTCATCGCCTTCCTGGCCGAGATCGCCACCGGCTCCGGCGGCCTCAGCTCGGCGGACGGGGACGTCGTCCGCAACTTCGCGCTGCTCGGCAACGGTGTCGCGGACGGGGAGTGGTACCGGCTGGTCACCGGCGGCTTCCTGCACGCCGGGCTGCTCCACATCGCCTTCAACATGTTCGCCCTGTTCATCGTCGGTCGGGTGGTCGAGCCGGGGATCGGCACCCCGCGGTTCCTCGCCCTGTACTTCGCCTCGCTGCTCGCTGGCTCCTTCGGGGCGCTGCTGCTGAGTGAGCCCTTCGAGTTGACCGTCGGCGCCTCCGGGGCGATCTTCGGCCTCTTCGGCGCCACCGCGATCATCGCCCGCGGGCGGGGGATGAACGAGCTCGCCTCGCAGATCGGCTTCCTGATCGTGATCAACCTGGTCTTCACCTTCAGCATCCCGGGGATCAGCATCGGCGGCCATCTCGGCGGGCTCGTGGGCGGCGTGATCTGCGCGCTGGCGATCGTCGCCGGCGACCGCGGGATGCTCGGCCCCCGCCGCCAGCCGGTGGAGCTAGCGGTGATGGGGCTGGTCGGGATCGTCTCGGTGATCGGCGCCCTGGCGGTCGCCTGAGCCCTTAGATGGTTCTAGGCCCCTGGGCCGGCCTCGTGACCGGCGCTCGCAGCGCGCAGAAGTCGGCGTTGCCGGGGGGGTCGATCAGGTCGGGATGGAGAATGTGGCCGAGCAGCTCGACCCCGTCGATCAGGCGCGGGCCGGGCTCGGAGAAGGCGTCGGAGTCGACGGCGAAGATCCGCGTCGCGCCGAGCGATGCGATCAGCTCCCAATGCTCCATCGCCTGCGCCTGGGCGCCGTCGAGGGAGCCTTCGGGCATCGCCACGACCACGTCGGGCCGCAGGCTCGCCAGCTCGCCCCAGCCGACCTCGGCAGGGTTGATGCCGGGGTCGCCGGCGACGTCCTCGCCACCGGCGATCGAGATCATCTCCGGGATCCAGAAGCCGCCGACCCGCGGAGGGTCGAGCCGCTCCAGGGCGATCACCCGCGGGCTGCCGGTGCCGGAGACCGCCGCCCGGATCGTCGCCAGGCGTCCCTCGAGCTCGCCGCGGAGTTCGTGGGCGTGCTCTTCCATGCCGGTCGCCTCGCCCAGGTGGACCACCTCTTCGAGCATCTCACTGAGGGTCGCGACGCGCGGCATTTGCTCAATATCTCATCTTCCTTAAGTTGCCAGGGGCGGGGGAGCTATATTGCGGTTGCCGAATGGCCGAGGACGTCCCAGCCCGAAGTACCAGGGCCGCATAGCCGATGAGCGTCCTCCTGCTCGTCCTGCTGCTGGTGCTGATCGCCATCAATGGCTTCTTCGTCGCGGCCGAGTTCGCGCTGGTGCGCAGCCGCCGGGGCAAAATCGAACAGCTCGCCGCCGAAGGCGAAGCGGGCGCCGACGCGGTGGTCGAGCAGCTCGACAAGATCGACGAATCGCTCTCCGCCTGCCAGATCGGGATCACGATCGCCTCGATCGGGATCGGCTTCCTCGGCGAGCCGTCCGTGGCGAAGCTGATCGAGCCGGTCTTCGGCGGCCTCTCGCACGGGGTCGCCGCCGGGATCTCCCTGGCGCTCGCCTTCGTCCTCGTCACCGCCCTGCACATCAGCATCGGCGAGCAGGTGCCGAAGATGCTGGCGATCGCCAGCGCCGAGCGCACCGCGCGGCGGGTCTCGCGGCCGCTGAACTGGTTCCGGGTCGCGACGGCGCCGGTGACGATGGGGCTGAGCGCGGTCTCCAACGCGATCGTCCGCCTCTTCGGCGTCAACCCGAAGGACCTCGAAGAGCGCCATACCTCCGAGGACCTCAAGCAGATCATCGACAGCTCGAGGATGGGCGGAACGCTGGACCCCGGCGAGGCCGGGATGCTCGGCGGCGTCTTCCACCTGCACGAGCAGGAGGCGCGCGAGGTGATGACGCCGATCCCCGCCGTGATCACCGTCGACGCCTCGGAGACGGTCGAGGCGGCGCTGCGGCGGTGCGTCACCTCCGGCCACACCCGGCTGGTCGTGATCGAGGACGACAACCCCGACCGGGTCAAGGGGATCGTCCACAACAACAGCCTCGCCCGCCTCTACATGAACGACGGCCCGGAGTCCTCGATCGAGTCCGTCGTCCGCGACGCCCTGATCGTTCCCGAGACGCGGCCGCTCGACGACCTCCTCCACGACCTCCAAGTCCAGCGCACCTCGCTCTCGGTCGTCGTCGACGAGTACGGCCGCACGGTCGGGATCGTCACCGTCGAGGACATCCTCGAGGAGGTGGTGGGGGAGATCGAGGACGAGACCGATCCCCGCGCCGCGGCGCTGCGGCGCCTAACCAACGGCGACTGGTTCGTGCGCGGGCACGTCTCGCTCGGCGACCTCGCCGACGCCGGGATCGAGCTGCCGGTCGACACCGATGCCTACAACTCGGTCGGCGGCTACGTCTTCGGCGAGCTGGGAAGGCTGCCGAAGCGCGGCGACTCGATCGTCGCCAACGGCTACACGATCAGGGTCGAGGCGGTCCGGGAGAACCGGATCGAGGCGGTCAGGATCAGCGTTTCCGTCCGCCCCGCGGCCTAGTTTCTCCGGGCAACCCGCACCACGCAGAACGTTGGAGGTACCGCATGTGGGTTGTACGCCTGACCGACAAGCAGCTGGAGGTCCTGAGAGCCCTGCTGCGCTCCGAGGAACACCTTGGCCCCGCACTCAAGGGCTCGATCGAGGCCCTCGACCTGGCCCGCTGGGACGAGCTCCCCGAGGCCGAGCTCCCCTGGGACGAGGTCGAGATCGTCGCCCGCCGCCAGGGCATCTCCCAGGCCGACGTGATCTGGGACCTGAGCGGCAAGACGAAGGCGGTGAAAACCGCCGAGTAGTCCCAACTCCCGACGGCCGCTGGATGGACGGTGCGTGCTGGTGATGCTCTACCATGATGCATATGACCCGCACCACGGTTGATGTAGATGAGCGCGCTCTGGATGCCGCCCGCCGGGAGTTGGGGACCAATGGTCTCAGCGAGACTGTGAATGCTGCGCTGCGCGACGCTGCTCGTCGGCGGGTTCTCAAGGGCTTCGACGTGGTGCGCGACGTCGACGGAACCCCCCAGGAAGTCGCTGCCGGCCGGGAGCGGTCCTGAGCTCCCCGATCGAGTTGCAGCTTCCGCAGCTCGACCGGCCGGCGCTCATCGATACGGGTGTCTGGACCTGGGTTCGTGACCGCCGCTTTCCCCGGCTCGCCGAGTGGTTCAACGCTGCCGTCGAGGCGGGGCTGGTCCTGGTCTGCGATCTGGTCGTCCTCGAGCTGATCCGGCTTGCTCCCAACGAGCGCCGCGCCCAAGAGGTCGCCGGCCGCCTCACGGCTTTCGAGGCGGTTCCGATGCCAGCCGATCTCTGGCGTCGCGCGCGCGAGACCCAGCTCGCGCTAGCCGGGCGAGGCGATCATCGCCGGGTGCCCCCGGCAGATCTGATGCTTGCGGCCGCGGCCGAGGAGGCTGGCGTTGCCCTGGTCCACTACGACCGGGACTACGAACGGATCTCCGGCGTCAGCGACCTTCGTCATCGGTGGCTCGTTCCCGACGGGACCCTGGCCTAGCCGGCGCCTTCACCGAAGGAGCGTCAGTCGTACGTGTAGAAGCCGGCGCCGGACTTGCGGCCGAGCTTCTCTTCGCCGACCATCTTGGCGATCAGGGCCGGCGGCTTGTGGGTCGGCTCGCCGGAGTCGGCGTGGAGGGCGTTGCCGATCGCGTCGGCGACGTCCAGCCCGACGAAGTCGAGCAGCGCCAGGGGGCCCATCGGGTGGCCGGCGCCGAGCTTCATGCAGGTGTCGACCTCACCGGCCTCCATGCCGGTCCGCTCGACCAGGCGCACGGCGTCGAAGAGGTAGGGGAAGAGCAGGCAGTTGACGACGAAGCCGGCCTGGTCGGGAACCTCGACCGCCGTCTTGCCGAGCGCCGCGCACCAGGCGAGCGCCTTCTCGCGGGCGCTCGCGGCGCCGTCGGGGATGCAGACCTCGACCAGCATCATCCGCGGCACGGGATTGAAGACGTGGAAGCCGAAGAGCTTCTCGGTGCCGGCCGCGGCGGCGATCTCGGCGATGCTGAGCGAGGAGGTCGTGGTGGCGAGGTCGGCGTTCGGGCAGGCCTCGACGATCGTCCCGATCAGCTCGCCCTTCGGCGCCACCTCCTCGACGATCGCCTCGACGATGACGTCGCAGTCGGCGAGGTCCGCGGGGTTCGTGGTCACCCGCAGCCGCGAGGGCTCCGCGCCCTCGAGCTTGGCGCAGGCCGCGACGACTTTCTCCTCCGCCCGCCAGGCCGAGGCCTCGCTGCGGGCGAGGAGGATCGTGTCGGCGGTGGTGGTGGAGACGGCGGCGAGGCCGGTGGCTATCGCTCCGCTCCCCGCGATCCCCGGACTCGCGTATCCCTGATTGGCGCTCATTGCTCGGGGTTCCTATCACGCGCCGCCTCGGCGATGCCGCGAGGTTCGCGGGCACGTTCCGAAAGTGGGCTGATTGACGAATCAGTCGGCTATCTTTGATGGAGGTCGGCGCGCCGCGCCGCGGCAACTGAGAGGAACGGAGACGCCATGGCGGAGAACGGAAAGGGCAAGTTCGGGGGACGGGAAGTCGTGATCGTCGAGGCGGCGCGAACGCCGATCGGCCGCGGCCACCCCGAGAAGGGCTACTACAAGGACACCCACCCCTCCAACCTCCTCGCCAAGACCTACTCGGAGCTGTTCGAGCGCTCCGGGGTCGATCCCGCCGAGACCGGCGACGTCGTCACCGGCTGCGTCTCCCAGTTCGGGGAGCAGGGTCTGAACATCGGCCGCAACGCCTGGCTCGAGGCCGGCCTGCCGCTGGAGACTCCTGCGACCACGATCGACCGCCAGTGCGGCTCGGCCCACCAGGCCGTCAACTTCGCCGCCTCGCTGATCGCCTCCGGGGTCGAGGACGTCGCGGTCGGCTCGGGCGTCGAGCACATGGGCCACCTGCCCTTCGCCGCCGTCGCCAAGGTCTCCGAGGAGTTCGGCGCCCCGTTCACGCCGGAGCTGATGGAGCGCTACAACCTGATCCCGCAGGGACTCTCGGCGGAGATGATCGCCGACAAATGGGAGATCACCCGCGCCGAGCTGGACGAGTGGGGGCTGCGCTCACAACAGTTGGCGATTCAGGCGACCGAGGAGGGGCGGTTCGAGCGGGAGACGATCCCCTTCGCCGTCAACGGCGACACCTATGTGAAGGACCAGGGCCTGCGCGAGAGCACGCTCGAGGGCCTTTCCCAGCTGAAGCCGGCCTTCAAGGAGGACGGCAAGATCACCGCCGGCAACTCCTCCCAGGTCTCCGACGGCGCCGCCGCGGTGCTGCTGATGGCGCGCGAGAAGGCCGACGCACTGGGCCTGAAGCCGCGGGCGCGGATCTTCGACCAGACCGCGGTCGGGGTCGACCCGGTGATCATGCTGACCGGCCCGATCCCGGCGACCCAGAAGCTGCTCGAGCGCAACGGAATGCAGATGGACGACATCGACCTGGTCGAGATCAACGAGGCGTTCGCCTCGGTCGTCGTCGCCTGGCAGCGTGAGCTGGAGCCCGACATGGACCGGGTCAACGTCAACGGCGGCGCGATCGCCCTCGGCCACCCGCTCGGCTCGACCGGCGCCCGGCTGATCACCACCCTGCTGCACGAGATGGAGCGCTCCGACAAGGAGATGGGGCTGGTGACGATGTGCTGTGGCGGCGGCATCGGCACCGGGACGCTGATCCAGCGGATCTAGCTGCCCTCCCAGTTAGGTTGGACCTCCAGCAAACCCCGACGGGAGGTTCAAGTGAGTAAGCGATCGATCGCGATGCTTACGGCTGCGCTGGCGATCTTTGCCGTTGCGGCCGGCTGTGGCGGTGGCGACGACGGAGACGGCGCCGCCAAGGCGGGCAGCTCGGACGACGCCCCGGCGCTGACCAAGGCCGAGTTCATCGAACAGGGCGACGAAATCTGCAAAGAGGCCAGCGAAGAGTACGGCGCTGGCATCGAAGAATTCCTCACCGAAAACGACGTCAGCCAGGCCAAGGGACCGACCGTGGAGCAGGAAGAAGAGCTGCTCGCCGAGATCGTCCTGCCCCGGATCAAGGTCGAGATGGAGGAACTTCGCGAGCTTGGCCCGCCCGAGGGGGAAGAGGAGCGGGTCGACGAGATCTTCACCGGGGTCGAAGACGTGGTCGCCGAAGGCGAATCGGACCCGAGCACCGTGGCCGGCAACGAAAACCCCTTCGCCGACCCAAATGCGAAGGCCAAGGCATTTGGCTTCGAAGTCTGCGGGCAATCCTGAGCGACTGACCTGAATCTCCGTCCAGGCTCGGGTTCGGCGCTGTTTGGCGCCGGTAGGTTGCGCCTCCTTTCTAGCCTGGACGGAGGATCAATTGAGCAAGCGGTTGATGGGGGTCGCCGGTGCGGCGGCTGTGGTCGTCGTTGTCTTTCTCGTGGGTTGCGGGGGCGGCGGCTCCGCCTTGACCAAAGCGGAGTACGTCGAGAAGGCGGACGCGATCTGCCAGAAGGCGCAAGACGATGCCGCCGCATACCTCGCCGAGGCGGGAATCGAGGACTTCGACGACCCCAGTGCCGAGGAGCTGAAGAAGGCGATGGCCGATCTCCTCTCGATCGTCGCCACCCGTGACGAGGAAATCAGCGAGCTCGGCCTCCCCGAGGAGGAACCGGAACGGGCGCAGGTGGAAGCGGTCGCCCAGGCGTTCGAGGAAGCCGCTTCCGAAAGCGAGGGCGGCATCCCCGAGGGGCCCCTGGAACCGAAGGTCGAAGCGCTGAACGAACAGGCCCGGGAATTCGGATTCCAGGTCTGCGGGGGCGGCTAGAGGGGCGGACTAACTTCCGTCCAGATACCCCTCTGAAACCGCTTGCCCGAGTAGGTTGCGCCTTCTTTCGAACCTGGATGGAGGATCAATTGAGTAAGCGATTCATCGCGACGCTCGTCGGTGCGCTGGCGATCGTCGTACTCGTTGCGGGTTGCGGTGGCGGCAGCGACAGTGGAGACAGCAGCGCCGCCGACACGAGCAGCCCGGAGAAGAGCACCGGCCCCGCCCTGAGCAAGGCCGAGTTCATCAAACAGGGCGACGAGATCTGCACGAAGACCTCCGAAGAACTCAACGAAGGCATCGAGTCCTACACGAGCGAAAACGGCCTCGACGAAGGCGAACCGAGCGAGGAGCAGCAGGAAGAGCTCGTCTCCGCGGTGATCCTGCCTGTGTTCCAAAGTGAGGCTGAGCAACTCGGCGCGCTGGGTCCCCCGGCCGGGGAAGAGGCGGACGTCGAAGAGATCGTCACCGGTATCGAAGACGCGGTCTCCGACGCTGAAGGCGATCTGAGCAGCGCGATCACCGGCGACAGCCCGCTGGAGGACGCCAACGCGAAGGCGCGGGAGTTCGGCTTCAAGGTCTGCGGCCAGGAAGGCTGAGCTGATCCGAATGGAGAGTCGAATCAGTAAGCGATTCATCACGATGATCGTTGCCGCGCTGGCGATCGTCGTACTCGTCGCCGGCTGCGGTGGCGGTAGCGACAGCGGAGACAGCAGTGCCGCCGACACGAGCAGCCCGGAGAAGAGCACCGGCCCCGCCCTGACCAAGGCCGAGTTCATCAAACAGGGCGATGAGATCTGCACGACGACCGAAGCGGAAGTCGCGGCAGAGGTTCTGATCTACTCGGAAGACAACGGCTTCGACGAAGCCGAGGGACCGACCGAGGAGCAGGAAGAAGGCCTCGTCACCGAGGTCGTCCTGCCCGGGTTCCAGGCTCTCGCCGGCGAACTGGCCGAACTCGGTCCTCCCGAGGGTGAAGAGGCCCAGGTCGAAGAGATCATCGACGGCATAGAAGAAGTCGTCGCCGACGGCGAAGCCGACCCGGGCAGCGTGATCGGCACCGACGACCCGTTCGCGGACATCAACGAGAAGGCGACGGAGTTCGGCTTCAAGGTCTGCGGGGACGCCTGACGGCTTGACCTTGATCTCCGTCCAGCGCAGAGGTCTCCTGGCTCGCCAGCCAGGAGACCTCTATATGCTGCTCGGTCGATGGACCTGACGCTCTCGCCATCGGAGGAGGAGTTCCGCGACGAGGTTCGCACCTGGCTGCAGGAGAACAATCCCGGCCCCGAGCCGGAGGGCGATCTCGACGAGGTGATCGGTTTCCGCCGCGAGTGGCAGCACAAGCTTCACGAAGCGGGTTGGGCCGGGATCTCATGGCCGAAGGAGTACGGCGGCCGCGGCGCGACGATGATCGAGCAGGCGATCTTCGTCGGCGAGGCCGCTCGCCAGGGCACGCCCAGCCCGGCCAACGTGCTCGGGCTCGCGATGGGCGGGCCGGTGGTGATCGCGCACGGCACCGAGGAGCAGAAGCAGCGCTACCTGGAGCCGATCCTCACCGCCGAGGAGATCTGGTGCCAGGGCTTCTCCGAGCCGGAGTCGGGCTCCGACCTCGCCTCGCTGAAGACCCGCGCGGTCAAGGACGGCGACGAATGGGTGATCACGGGCCAGAAGGTCTGGACCACCCTCGCCCAGTTCTCCAAGTGGTGCATGCTGGTCGCCCGCACGGACGCGGACGCGCCCAAGCACAAGGGGCTCACCTACTTCCTGATGGACATGGAGCAGGAGGGCGTCCAGGTGCGGCCGCTGGTGCAGATAACCGGCGAGGGCGAGTTCAACGAGATCTTCATCGAGGGCGCCCGGGTGCCTGAGGCAAACATCGTCGGCGGCGTCGGCAACGGCTGGTCGGTGGCGATCACGACGCTGATGAACGAGCGCGCCGGGCTCGCCTTCGGCGCGATCGCCCAGATCCAGAACAACCTCGACCGGCTGTCGCGCCTCGCGACCGAGGTGCGCGTCAACGGCGGCACGGCGGCCGAGGACGGCTCCTACCGCCAGCGGATCGCCCAGCTCCACATCGAGGCCGAGACGATGCGGCTGAACGCCTACCGGGGCCTGACCAAGACGATGCAGGTGGGCATCCCCGGCCCCGAGGGGTCGCTCGGCAAGTGGCAATGGGCCGACATCAACCAGGACCTGACCGAGCTGGCGATGGAGATCGAGGGCGCCTACGCCTTGCTGGGGCGCGGCTCCGAGCACGCGATCGACAACGGTTCCTGGCAGTACAGCTTCCTCCGCTCCCGCGCCAACTCGATCGAGGGCGGCACCACCGACATCCTCAAGAACATCATCGCCGAGCGGGTCCTGGGCCTGCCGAGGCTGCGCTGAGGGACCGAGCCATGTACTTCGACCTCACCGACGAGCAGCAGGCGATCAAGTCGACCGCACACGACTTCCTCGCCGCCCGCTTCAAATCCGAGCGGGTCCGCGAGATCGCCGAGAGCGAGGACGGCTTCGACGCGGGCGCCTGGAAGGAGATGGCGGACCTGGGATGGACCGGCCTGGCGCTTCCCGAGGAGTGGGGTGGGCAAGGGCTCGGCATCGTCGAGCTCGCCGTCCTCTTCGAGGAGATGGGCTACGCGCTCGCGCCTTCGCCTCTGCTCTCGAGCACGATCGCCGGCCTGGCGCTCGCCCTCTGCGGCTCCGACGACCAGCGCGAGCGCTACCTGCGGCCGCTGGCGATGGGGGAGCTGCGCGGGACGCCGGCACTCTGGGACGCCGGCGAGCCGGCCAATCCCGGACACTTCACGATGCCGGCCGAGGCCGACGGCGACGGGGTCGTCCTAAACGGCGAGAAGATCCTGGTGCTCGACGCGGGCGCCGCCGACTTCTTCCTGGTCGCCACGGCCGACGGCCGGCGCCACCTGGTCGACGCCGGTGCCGACGGGGTGACGGTCACCCCGGAGGCCTCGATCGATCTCACCCGCCGCCTCTCCAGCGTCCGCTTCGACGGCGTCCGGGTCGCCGCCGCCGACAGCCTGCCCGGCGAGGAGGCCGACTACTACCCCGTCCTCTTCCGTGCCTGCGTTGCACTCGCTGCCGAGTCGACCGGGATCGCCCACCGCTCGCTCGAGATGGCGGTCTCCTACGCCAAAGACCGCCAGCAGTTCGGCCGGCCGATCGGCGCATACCAGGCGGTCTCCCACCGCTGCGCCCAGATGCTGCTGGAGACCGAGAACGCGCGCTCGGCCGTGTACGGGGCGGCGTGGGCGGCCGACGCCGAGCCGGAGTCGCTGCCGCTTGCGGCCTCGATCGCGAAGGCGTACGCCTCCGACGCCGGCTGGCGGGTTCCCGACGCCTCGATCCAGGTCCACGGCGGCATCGGCTTCACCTGGGAGCACGACCTCCACTTCTTCCTCAAGCGCGGCCGCGGCAACGCGGCGATCTTCGGCGATGCCAAGTGGCATCGGGAGCGCGTCGCCGACGCGGTGCTCGCCCGAGCCGCCGAGCCGGCCCCGGCCTGACGCCTCGCGATGCCCGCGCTCGACCGGATCTCAGTCGCGGCCATCGGAACCTCCGTCGCGGACCTCGAGGCGGAGGCGCTGCGGGCGGAGGCGGCGGGCGTCGAGTGCGTCTGGGCGCCGGAGCTGTTCCGCAGCGCCGCGACCCAGGCCGCCTACCTGGCGGCGAAGACCGAGCGGATCGGCGTTGCCACCGGGATCGTCTGGGCCTTCACCCGCAGCCCGTTCATCCACGCCGTCACCGCGCTCGACATCGACGAGATGTCGGGCGGCCGCTTCCGGCTCGGGATGGGGGCGGGGGTGAAACGCCTCAACGAGACCTGGCACAACGCCGACTACGGCCGCCCGGCCCCGCACCTGCGGGAGGCGATCGAGGCGACCCGGCTGATCATGCGCCAGGCCGGCGCCGGGGAGCCGATCCGCTACCAGGGCTCCTACTACGACATCGACATCAAGGGCTGGGTCAGGCCGCACCCGGCGCCGCGCGAGGCGGTGCCGATCTACACCGCCGCGGTCCAGGCGGGGATGGCACGGATGGCCGGGGACGTCGCCGACGGGCTGATCGGACACCCGATCCAGAGCCTGCGCTGGATCGACGAGGTCGTCGTCGACGCCTTCGAGGAGGGCCTGCGCCGCTCCGGCCGGGAGCGCTCCAGCTTCGACTACCTGCCGACGGTCTGCTGCGCGATCGACGACGACGAGGGGCGGGCGATCGAGATGGCCCGGCGGACGATCTCCTTCTACGCCACGGTCAAGACCTACATGCCGCTCTGGGAGCTGCACGGCTTCGCCGACAACGCGGTCGCCGCCGGCGACGCGTTCCGCCGCGGCGACCTCGCCGCGGTGCCGGCCGCGATCAGCGACGAGATGGTCGACGCCTACTGCGCCGCCGGCCCGCTCGACAAGGTGCGCGCCAGGGTCGAGGCGACCGCCGAGCGCGCCGACGGGCTCTTCCTCACCCCGCCCACCTACTTCATCTCGCCGGAGGAGCTGAGCGAGTACCAGAACCGCATCATCGACTCCTTCGGGCCCGGCGCCTGACGGAGGCGGAAGACACCCGCCTCCTCGAAGTGCTCGAACGGGTGCGGGAGATCCCGCCCGGGTTCGTGCGGACCTACGGCGACGTCTCCCCCGGCGCGCCGCGCTTCGCCGGCAGCGTCCTCTTCGAGGCCGACGAGCCCGACCTGCCGTGGTGGCGGGTCGTGCGCGCCGACGGCTCGCTCGCCAAGGGCGCACGGCAGCGCGCCCACCTTCTCGCCGAGGGAGTGCCCTTCCGCGGCGAGAAGGTGGACATGCGCGCTGCCCGGTTCAGCTGATCACGGGCAGATGACGACCAGGTGGAAGTCGGCGTCCTCGTCGGCGCCGGCTTTGTCCCTGGTGCGAACTTCGACCGCGTTGGGGTTCGCGGGAGAGGTGTTGGTCTGTGCGTAGCCCGCGGCCGGTACCGAGGTGCCGGCGTTGTTGCGGCCGGCGACGGCGGCGCAGCCGGTGACGTTGATCGGGAAGACGACGGTGACGGCGCCTCCTCCCTCGGTGGCCGTGATGCCGGGATCGCTGGCACGGGCCAGCGTCGCGTTGCCGGGCGTCGCCGGGTTGTTGACCACGGCCCAGTAGGTATGGGTGGCGCGCACCGCCGCCGGCACCACGCCGAGCTTGTTGGTGTTGATCTGGAAGCCGGTGAGGGTCTTCTTCTTCAGCTTGCCGCCGCCGATCGTCTGCTTCTTGATCGCGCCGCCGTTGATCGTCTGCGCGGCGTAGGCGGTCCCGGCGAGGGCGACCACCAGGGCGATCACGGCAACGACCATCGCCGGTGACGGGCGCCTCTTCCTGAGCGTGCTCATCTGGACTCCCTTCGGTTCGGGCGTTCGAAGTAGCTGAAATTAGGTAACCCGGCGGACGGGCTGAAGTTCCGCGGCTGGAACACCGCGAAACTGCATCGACCCGCGTATATCGCGGGTCGATGCAGTTTCGCTAGTCGGGAAGCGAGGCGACGAAGCGCTCGAAGGCGGCGACGTCGGTCACCGGCGGGCCGTGGCCGGGCAGGATCGTCGCCGGGTTCAGCTCGGCCAGCTTGCGAATCGAGCGGCGGTTCTCGGCCGGGTCGTAGGTGAAGATCTTCGGCGGCTCCTTGATCCCGGGCAGGCCGGTGGCGTAGCTCATGTTGCGGATCACGTCGCCGCAGATCGCCACCCGGTCGGACTCGCGGAAGAAGATCACCTCGCCGCGGGCGTGGCCGGGGGCGTGGTGTACCCGGAACCCGGCGACCTCGTCACCGTCCTGGAGCACTCGCTCGACCTTGTAGGGCGGGCCCTCCCAGATCGCCCGGATCACCCGGTTGACGGGGTTGGAGGCCGCTGCCTCCTGGATCGGGCGCTTGCCTTCCATCGCCTCGGCGTCGTCGGCGTGGCAGGCGAGGGGCACTCCGCGCGCCTCGCAGACGTCCTTTGCGACGCCCTGGTGGTCGGGGTGGACGTGGGTCAGCGCCACCATCGAAATCTCCCGTCCCTCCAGCTCGGCGAAGATCCGCCGCCGGTCCCACCGCCGCCCGGCGTCGATCAGCACGTTCTCCGCCAGGTAGACGTTGATGGTCGGGGCGGGGAACTCCTTCAGCCGCCAGACCTCGGGGGCCAGGTTCTTCAATGCGATATCCCCAGCGTGCCGCGGGGGTCGCCGCTGTGCTCGGCGAGCTCCTCGAGGCGGGCGATCTGCCGTTCGCCTTCGGTCCGCGCCGGGTGGTCTGCCGGCAGCGGCTCGATCAGCCGGCGGACCCGGTTGCGGATCTGCAGGGCGAAGTGCGGGGTGGAGGGTCCCGCGAGGGCGCGGATGTCCTCGACTGTCACCGCGTGCCCGGTGCCGAGCAGCGCCGGGTCCTCGGCCTCGCTCACCTTCCGCCGCCGATCCTGGTCAGCTCGGCCAGCTGGTTCACTTCCGCCTGCTGGTTCACGTCGATGGCCTCCAGGTCGCCGATCACCCACACATGGTTGTAGAAGGCGCGGGTCGGGTTGGTCGTGTAGCCGGGCTTCACGTCGAGAAGGTAGTCGCGGACTTTCGCCGGCAGCGTACCGGGGTCGTCGCTGAGCAGCAGCGGGCCCCAGGTCCCGGAGGCTGAGAGCGGCGCCGCGGCGGCGGCCTCGAGGGGCGACTCCTCGCGGGCGAGGACGAAGCCGTGGCCGGGGTCGTTGATGTTCCAGCCGAAGCTGCCGTCGGCATAGCGGGCGAAGGCGATCGCGTTGGCGACCGGGTCCTCGCCCGAGACCCGCTTTACCTCGGGCCCGAGTTTGGCGATCTCGCGGACCACGTCGGAGGAGATCGCGGAAGGGGGGCCGAGCACGTAGACGGGCACCTTCGGGTGTCGCTTCAGCGCCCTCGCCGTCGCCCCCGGCAGGGTGTTTACGCCGGCGAAGAGGACGGGATCGCCGGAGCGCGCGGCCCAGGCGGCGGCGGGCATCGCCAGCTGCGGCCGGGCCGAGGGTGCGACGACGACGTGGTCGGGCGGCCTGCCGAAGAGGCGGTCGCGAAGCGCGGCGATACCGGCAGCCTCCGCCGCGGGGGCGGCGGCGCGAACCCGGGTTACCTCGCCGGCCGGGGCGGCGACGTCGCCGATCGCGAAGGCGGCGCTGCCGCCGGTCGACTCGCCGCCGTTTGGGTCGAGCGCCGCCAGCGCGTCTTCGGTGGCCTCCGGGATCTCCTCCTCGCCGGCTACGAGGACCGGGGCGCGGACCGGTGCCGACATCAGAACCGAGGCGGCGATCCCCCCGGCCCAGTCGTCTTCGTCCACCAGCGTTACCGCGGCGGGGCGCAGGGAGGCGGTGGTCGAGGGGAAGACCGCCAGGGCCACCGCGGCCGCGGTGGCGGCGGGGTCCGAGCCGCCGACCCGGGTCGTGTTCCCGGTCGCGAAGGCCGGATAGCCGAGCTGTTCGGCGGTTTCGGAGGTGGGGGTGGCGGGTGAGGCCGCCCCGGTCGCCGCCGGCGCCGCTGGGGCCGGGGCGGGGGATTCCACGCTCGAGCCCCCGGGGCCGCCGCTGCCGCCGAGGACGGCGGCGACGATGAAGCCGATCGCGACGAGGACGGCCGTGGTCAGAAGCGTCGGGATCAGCGGCAGGGACGCCCTGCGGCCTCGCCGCGGGGCCTGGGGCGCCGGGTCGCTCGCCGGCGCCTCGGCGTTGATCGGTCGCTCCGCCCGCACCGCGGGAACGCTACATGGGCATCCTGGCCGTCCGTTCGGGTAAAGTGTGAACACTGGTTGACTGACCAGTCAATCGGTCCCCACGCCGAGGAAGGAAGCAATGGATTTCGCACTGAACGAGGAGCAGCTCGAGTTCAAGGCCCGCTGCCGGAAGTTCTCCGAAGAGGTGATCCGTCCCGCCGCGCGCAAGCACGACGAAGAGGAGAGCACGCCGTGGGAGGTGATCAAGGAGGCCCGTAACCAGGGCCTGCAGGGGATCGACCACCTGCAGCAGATGGCCACCGACGCCGACGGCCAGATGTCGGTGATCTCGGCCGAAGAGCTGCACTGGGGCTGCGCCGGCACCGCGCTGGCGATCGCCGGTTCCGGGCTCGCAGCCGCCGGCATCGCCGCCAGCGGCACCCCGGAGCAGATCGGCCACTGGGTCCCGGAGTGCTTCGGCGCGGGCGACGAGATCAAGATGGGCGCCTACGCGGTCACCGAGCCGCAGGCCGGCTCCGACGTCAAGAGCCTGAAGACGACCGCCAAGCGCGACGGCGACGAGTGGGTCCTCAACGGCACCAAGGTCTTCATCACCAACGGCGGCATCGCCGACGTCCACGTCGTCGTCGCCACCGTCAACCCCGAGCTGGGGACCCGCGGGCAGGCCTCCTTCGTCGTCGGCAAGGGGACGCCCGGCCTCAGCCAGGGCAAGAAGGAGACCAAGCTCGGGATCCGCGCCTCCCACACCGCCGAGGTCGTGCTGGATGACTGCCGCATCCCGGTCGAGAACCTGCTCGGCGGCGAGGAGAAGCTGGCGAAGAAGCTGGAGCGCGCCCGGTCCGGGCAGAAGTCGCGCTCGGCCGACGCGCTGGCGACCTTCGAGGTCACCCGGCCGATCGTCGGCGCCTCCGCCCTGGGCATCGCCCAGGCCGCCTACGAGTGGACCCTCGAGTACCTCGACGGGCGCTCCGAAGGGGGCGTGCCGATGCTGAAAGCGCAGCGGATCCAGCAGACCCTCGCCGACGTCGCGACCGAGATCGAAGCGGCCAGGCTGCTGGTGCAGCGCGCCTCCTGGATGGGCCGCAACGGGGTGCCGATGACCGGCGGCCAGGGCTCGATGTCGAAGCTCAAGGCCGGCGACGTGACGATGTGGGCGACGGCGACGCTGATGGACCTGGTCGGCCCCTATGCCTGGAGCACCGAGTGCCCGCTGGAGAAGTGGTTCCGCGACGCCAAGATCTACCAGCTGTTCGAGGGCACGGCCGAGATCCAGCGCATGGTGATCTCCCGGATGCAGGCCCGCGAGTACGCCGAGCGGTTCCAGTACGGCGCCGAGGTGGCGGCCAGGGCGATGGCCGAGGAGAAGAAGGAGCCGGTCGCGGCGTAACACCCAGGGGAGTCCGTACCCCTCCCCGGGAATTGAAGTCGCACGGCCTTCGGCCTTAGCGACGATGTTTGAGCGCGGCTGACGCCGCGCAATCACGAGATTGCATGTCGCGCGCTTCGCGCACATTCCCGGGGAGGGGTACGGACTCCCCTGGCTTTCACCCAGCGCCCGTGCCCCGAAAGCTTGTTAGGCCACGTCTGTCTACGGGAGCTTCCCGGGCACGTCCTGTCTATGGAGCTTGTGGGAGACGTCTGTTGAAGGGATCTGGTCTGCCTGCGGGCGAATGTGCGCCGAAGGCGGCGATATGCAATCCGATTCCTGCGCGCCATAGGCGCGCACCAACACAGTGAGCAGCACCCGAAGGGTGCGCGAAAAATTCGCCCGCAGGCAGACCAGATCCCTTCAACAGCTGGTCTCGCCACCCCGCCCCTCCCGAGAAGGACTCTAAGCTCGGGTCGTGCACGGCCCCCACGGCCACAGTCATTCGCTCGACGCCCGGCGCGGGGACAGTCGCCGGCGGATCTGGCTGGCGCTTGGGATCAACCTGGCGATGGTCGCCGTCGAGGTGGTGGGCGGCGTGCTCACCGGCTCGCTGGCGGTGCTCGCCGACGCCGGCCACCTGCTCTCCGACGTCGGCGCGATGGCGCTGGCGCTGTTCGCCTTCCGGCTTGCCTCGATGCCGGCGGCGGGACAGCGCACCTTCGGCTACCAGCGCACCGAGGTGCTGGCGGCGCTGGTCAACGGGCTGCTCCTGGTCGCGGTCGGGCTCGGCGTCGGCATCGCCGCGCTCGGCCGCCTCGGCGATCCGCCGGGGATCGACGGCGCCGGCGTCTTGGCGCTGGGCGCCTTCGGGCTGGCCGGCAACGTCGCCGCGACCCTGGTGTTGGCCCGCGGGCAGCGCGAGGACATCAACCTCGAGGGGGTCCTCCGGCACAGCGTCGCCGACGCGCTCGGCTCGCTCGGCGTCGTCGTGGCTGGGGCCGTCGTCCTCGCCGGCGGGTCCGACGTGGTCGACCCGATCGTCGGTCTGCTGATCGCAGTCCTGGTCCTGGCCTCCTCCTGGCGGCTGATCAAGGAGCCCTTCGACGTGCTGATGGAGGCGGCCCCGGTCGGCGTCGAGGTCGATCAGGTCGGCGCCGCGATCTGCGAAGAGGAGGGAGTGCGATCGGTGCACGACCTCCACATCTGGACCGTCACCGCCGGCTTCGGGGCGATCGCCGCCCACGTGGTCGTCGCCCGCGATCGAGACCGCGACCTCGTCCGCCGGCGCCTGGAGCTGACGCTGTCGGAGCGGTTCGGGATCGAGCACACGACCCTGCAGATGGAGGAGGAGGCCGAAGGAGGACTGCTGCGGGTCGAGAACGCGCCCGAGCAGAGCTGATCGCAAGCCCAGTTGCAGGGAGCTCCCAGGTCGCATGGGCGGGGATGCGGCTTGGCTAGCCTCGTAGCGATGCTCGTCAGGAATCGCCCCGTCGTGGCGGTGCTCTCGGCTGCCGCCGCGGCCCTGTGCGCCCTGCTCCTCGCCGGCCCGCCGGCGAGCTCCGCGAGCCTTGAGTCCAAGCTGGAAGCGAAGGAATCGCAGCTGGGCGAGGTCGAAGAACGCAAGGGCGTGCTGACCACGACGATCTCCCGCTACGGCGCCCGGATCGACCGCCTCACCACCGAGGTGGCCGAGATCCGCAACCGCGAGGCGGCGGTCAGGGCCCGGCTCGCTGTCAAACAGGCCGAGCTCGACCGCGCCGTCGCCCAGCTCGACGTCGCCAGGGGCCGCCTGGAGAGGCTGCGAGCGCACCTCAAGCGAGCGCTGGTCGCGCTGCGCGAGCGGCTCGTGGCGATGTATGAGACCGGCACCCCGGACCTGCTCAGCGTGATCGTCGGCTCCAACGGGATCGAAGACCTGAACGCCCGCGCCGAATATCTCGACCGGCTGCACGGGATGGACGAGGCGATCGTCGGCAGGGTGCGGCAGCTCCGCGACGAGGTGAAGCGGGTCTTCCTGCGGCTCCGCGACGCCAAGGAGACGATCGAAGCGGCCCGTGACGCGATCGCCTCCGAAAAGAACGCGCTGGTCAGCGCTCGCGCGGCGCTGCAGGAACGCGAAGGGGCGCTCCGCGGCGTTCGTGCGCAGCGGGAATCGGCGCTCGCGCGGATCTCCGAACAGGAGGAGGAGCTGCACGGCCACCTGGCCGCGCTCCAGGGCAGGCTGGCCGCCCAGCTGGCCGGCACCGGTGCCCTGCCGCTGCCGGCAGGGCCGATCAAAGGCGGCAGCGGGGGCATGATCTGGCCGGTCGACGGCCCGGTCGTCTCCGGCTTCGGATCGCGGACGATCAACGGCAGCTACGAGGACCACCCCGGGATCGACATCGCCGTCGGGGAAGGGACGCCGATCCGCGCCGCCGCCACCGGCAGCGTGATCTTCACCGAACCCGAGTCCTCCAGCGGGGGCTACGGAAACTTCACCTGCATCGACCATGGCGGCGGGCTCTCCACCTGCTACGCCCACCAGAGCTCCTTTGGGGTCTCCGCCGGCCAGGCGGTGAGCCAGGGGGCGATCATCGGCTACACCGGCTGCACCGGTTACTGCCTCGGCCCGCACCTGCATTTCGAGGTGCGGATAAACGGGGCTGTGACCGACCCGATGGGCTACCTTTAGTAATCCAGTAACCTGATTCAAGTAGCCCCCATGGTTCGTCAGGCGCACACCTATCTGGTGAGCGCGGTGTCCGGAGCGACGCTGGTCGCGGCCGCCATCGCGGTGTTCGTAGTGCTCGTCTCGGTGCAGGTCTTCGAGGCCTGGCCGATCACGGGTATCGGCGGTGGCAACGACGGCACCTCGGTCTCCTCCGGCCAGGCCACCGAGCCCGGCGCGGCATCCGCGGCCGCGGGCACGACCCGTGGAGCCGTCGCCGGCGCCGGGTCCACCGCGAGTCCCGCCGCCGGCAATGCGACGAGGCCGGGGGGCGACACGATCTCCACCGGCGCACCTGGCAACAGGGTGTCCCAGCCCGGCGGCGGCGCGCCCGGTAGCGAACCCGGCTCGGGCACCGGCGCGGGCCAGGACGGCACCGCGGGCTCACCGGCTTCGCCGGGCACCAATCCCGGCGCTACCGGTTCGGGCGGCGAAGGAGCGGGCGGTAGCGGTGGAGGTGGATCGACCGACGGTGGATCGGGCTCCTCGACCTCGGGAACCGTGACCAACACCGTCAATGAAACCGTCAACCAGGTCGACCAGACCGTCACCGGCGGGGCGCTCGAAAAAACCGGGGTCACCGGGGTGACCGAAGACGTGGTCGACGGCACCCTTGGGCCGGAATCGACGGTCGGGAAAGTCGTCGACGGGACCGTCGACGTGGTCGGCGGCCTGCTCAACCCCAAACGCTGAGCAGCGGGCTTCCCGCTCGTCCAGCTTCTAACCGTCAGAATGCCGGTCCGATGGCGGAGCGAGCACATGCCGGATCGGTTGCGAGCGGCGATCCGATCGAGGGCTCGGCGGTCTTCCCGCGGGGAAGCCGTGTAAACGAGCGCGGGCATCTCGAGCTGGGCGGCTGCGACGTCGTCGAGCTCGCCGCCGAGCTGGGCACCCCCGCCTACCTCTACGCCGAGGACGACATCCGCGCCCGCGCCGCCGCCTACCGCGATGCCTTCGAGCGGCACGGCGCCGATTACGAGGTCCTCTTCGCCAGCAAGGCGATGCCCTGCACCGCCGCCTACCGGCTGCTCGCCGAGGAGGGGCTGTCGGTGGACGTCGCCTCGGGCGGCGAGCTGCACATGGCCCTCCATGCCGGCTTCGATCCCGACCGCATCCACATGCACGGCAACAACAAGACCGACGAGGAGATCCTCTTCGCTGCCCGGTCGGGGATCCGCCACCTGATCCTCGACTCCTTCGACGAGATCGAGCGCTGCGAACGCCTGCTGGAGGAACCGCAGCGGGTGCTGATCCGGGTCACCCCGGGGATCAAGCCCTCCACCCACGACTACGTCCAGACCGGTCAGCTCGACTCCAAGTTCGGCTTCGGGCTCGAGGACGGGTTGGCCGCGGCGGCGATCGAGCGGGTTCTCTCCTCCGAGAAGCTCGAGCTGGTCGGCCTGCACGCGCACATCGGGTCCCAGATATTCGAGCTCGAGCCCTACACGCTGGCGATCCGGGCGCTCGGCGAGCTGGCCGGGGAGTGGTGCCGCGTCGTCAACGTCGGCGGCGGCCTCGGCGTCGCCTACCTGGCGGACGACGAACCTCCCTCGATCGACGCCTATGTCGACGTCAAGGTCCGGGGGGTGGGGGAGGTGTTCGGCGACGGCGTCCGGATCCTGGTCGAGCCCGGCCGCTCGCTGGTCGCCAACGCCGGGGTCACCGCGTACCGGGTCGGCACGATCAAGGAGATCCCGGGGGTTCGCACCTACCTCGCGGTCGACGGCGGCATGTCGGACAACCTGCGCCCGATGCTCTACGACTCGCGCTACGAAGCGGTGATCGCCGACCGCGCCGCCGATCCGCCGCAGACGCCGGTGACGATCGCCGGCATGCACTGCGAGTCCGGCGACGTCCTGGTCAAGGACGCGATGCTGCCCGAGCCGGTGGTCGGCGACGTGCTCGTCACCCCCGCGACCGGCGCCTACGGGTTCGCGATGGCCAACAACTACAACGGCGTGCCGCGCCCGCCCGTCGTCTTCTGTCGCGGCGGCGAGGCCCGCGTCGTGGTCAGGCGCGAGACCTACGAGGACCTCACCTCCCGCGATGTCTGAGCCCTCCAAACCGATCCGGATCGGGGTGCTCGGCCGGGGCACGGTCGGCGGCGCCTTCCTCGACCTGCTCGCCGAGCGCGCCGACGCGGTCGAGGCGGCGACCGGGCGCCGGCCCGAGGTCGCCGGCGTGCTCTCCCGCAGCGAGGGGGACTTCGGCGAGATCCTCGAGCGCTCTGACGCGATCGTCGAGCTGATCGGCGGCACAGATCCCGCCCGCCAGTACGTGGCCGACGCGCTCCGCGCCGGCCGCCCGGTGGTCACCGCCAACAAGCAGCTGCTCGCCCAGCACGGCGACGAGCTCTTCGGGATCGCCCGCGAGGCCGGGGTGCAGCTGCGCTTCGAGGCCGCGGTCGCCGGAGTGATCCCGATCGTCCGCACGATCCAGGAGAGCTTCGGCGTCACCGAGATCTCGAAGGTGTTCGGGATCGTCAACGGCACCACCAACTTCATCCTCACCGAGATGGCCGCCACCGGCGCGAGCTTCGGCGACGTCCTCGCCCAGGCGCAGGAGCTCGGCTACGCCGAGGCCGACCCGACCGACGACGTCAGCGGCGCCGACGCGGCGGCGAAGATGGCGATCCTCGCCCGGCTCGCCTTCCACACGCCGGTCACCCTCTCGGAGGTCTCCTACGAGGGCATCGAGGCGATCCAGCCCGACGACCTCGCCTACGCCAAGGAGCTGGGCCTCTCGCTGAAGCTGCTCGGGGTGGCGGAACTGCGCAACGGCGGGATCAGCGTCCGTGTCTTCCCCTGCTTCCTCTACCGCGGCCATCCGCTGGCGCCGATTGAGGGCCCGTTCAACGCGGTCATGGTCGAGGCCCCGGCGATCACCGAGGTGACGATGTCGGGGCCAGGCGCCGGTGGCCTGCAGACGGCCTCGGCGGTGCTCGGCGACGTCGTCTCGGTCCTCGCCGGCGAGGCGCCGGTGCACGAGACCCGGGTCGAGCTGCCGGTGCTCACCGACGTCACCTCCTCCTTCTACCTCTACCTCGAGGTCGCCGACCGGCCGGGGGTGCTGGCGCGGGTGGCGACCGTGCTCGGCGACCACGACGTCTCGGTCAAGAGCGTCGTCCAGCGCGGCGCCGGCGACGACGCGCGCCTTGTGATGGTCGTCCACGAGTGCCTTGAGTCCCGCTTCTCCGAGGCGGTGAAGGCGCTCGGCGCGCTCGGCGATCTGCGCTCGCAGCCGCGCTCCATACACGTCATAGAGGAGGAGTTCTAGTGTCCGAGCCGCTGATCGCGCGCTATCGCGATCGGCTCTCGCTGGAGCCGGACGACCCGGTGGTGACGCTGAACGAGGGATCGACGCCGCTGATCGAGGCGCCGCGCCTTTCCGAGCGAATCGGAGCCCGCGCCTATCTCAAGTTCGAGGGGGCGAACCCGACCGGGTCCTTCAAGGACCGCGGGATGACGGTGGCGGTCTCGCGGGCGAAGGGGCGGGGGGCGGAGGCGGTGATCTGCGCCTCGACCGGCAACACCGCCGCCAGCGCCGCCGCCTACGCGGCCCGGGCCGGGCTGCGGGGCGCGGTGATCGTGCCGGAGGGCAAGATCGCGATCGGCAAGCTCGCGCAGGCGCTGATGCACGGAGCGCGGGTGATCGCCCTGCAGGGGAACTTCGACGACGCCCTGCGGATCGTCCGCGAGCTGGCCCAGAAGCACCCGATCGAACTCGTCAACTCGGTCAACCCACACCGGATCGAAGGCCAGAAGACGGCCGCCTTCGAGGTCGTCGAGGAGCTCGGCGAGGCGCCGGGCGCGCTGGCGATCCCGGTCGGCAACGCAGGCAACGTGACCGCCTACTGGCGCGGCTTCCAGGAGCTCGACTCGGCTCCGCTCCTCTACGGCTTCCAGGCCGAGGGAGCCGCACCCCTGGTCAGTGGCTCGCCCGTCGCCAACCCCGAGACCGTCGCCTCGGCGATCCGGATCGGCAACCCCGCTCGCTGGGAGGAGGCGATGGCCGCGTTCACGGCCTCCAGGGGCCGGGTCGCCGCCGTCTCCGACGAGCAGATCCTCGACGCCTACCGCTGGCTCGCCGCCAGCGAGGGGATCTTCTGCGAGCCCGCCTCGGCGGCCTCCGTCGCCGGCCTGCTCGCCCACGGGATGCCGACCGGGGAGGAGGACGCTCCGCCGGAGTCGGTCGTCTGCGTCCTCACCGGCCACGGCCTCAAGGACCCCGACACCGCGCTCGGCAAGGCCCCCGCGGTGGTCAGCTGCGACAACGACCTGAGCGCGGTAGAGCGGGCGGTCTTCGATTGACCACGCGCCACCGCCTCGTCCGCGTCCCGGCCTCCTCGGCCAACCTCGGGCCGGGCTACGACGCGATGGCCGCGGCGATGGCGCTGCACCTGGAGCTGGAGGTGGAGGAGACGGGGGAGTTCTCCCTCGATCCCGGCGGCCTCGACGTCTCGACCGGCCGCGAGAACCTCCTGGTGCGAGCTTTCGAGCGGCTGCACCCCGCCGACGGGATCGCCTTCCGGCTGCGCAGCGAGATCCCGCTGGCGCGCGGGCTCGGTTCCAGCGCGGCGGCGATCGTCGCCGGGCTCCTCGCCGCCGATCACCTCTTCGAGCTGGCCCTCTCGCGAGAGGAGCTGCTGGCGATCGCGACCGAGCTGGAGGGCCACCCCGACAACGTCGCCGCCTCGATCTACGGCGGCTTCGTGATCTGCGGCACCGGCTGGGACGGGGCGCCGATGGCGGCCCGTTTCGATCCCCCGGAGGGCCTCGAGGGCATCGTCGTGATCCCGCCCGAGGAGGTCTCCACCGAGCGCGCCCGCGAGGCGATCCCGGCCGAGGTCCCGCTGGCCGACGCCGTCGCCAACGCCTCCTCAGCGGCGCTCCTGGTGCTCGGCCTGCGCAGCGCCGACCTCGACCTCGTCGCCCGCGGCCTTCACGACCGCATTCACCAGCCGCGCCGGCGCGACCTCTACCCCCGCTCGATGGAGATCGTCAACGCGGCAACGGAGCTGGGTGCGCTGGGAGCGACGATCTCGGGCGCCGGCCCGACCGTGCTCGTCTGGACCACCTGGCAGGACGCCGGCAACGTGGTCGCTGCGCTGGAGGAGCGCTGCGCCGGCTGGGCCGAGGTCCGCCGCCTGCCCTTCACGCCGCTCGGCGCCGACGTTCCGGAGCTCTGAGGTGGACTGGGTCGTCCAGATCGGCCTGATCGAGCTGGCGCTCGGCGGCCTGCTCGGCTGGGGGATGGTGATCCGCGACGAGAAGCCGGAGTGGCTGAAACGCATCGGCATCGTCGCGCCCCACCGGGTCCGCCAGGTCCACCTCGACTACGTGATGATGGGCCTGATCCTGATCGGCGTCGGCCTTGCGGTGCCCGACCTGCCAACCGGCGTCGCCGTCGCGCTGGTCTTCGGCACCGCCGTCAACCCCTTCCTCTTCGTCCCGCCCGCCTTCGACCCCGAGGTGCAGAAGCGGCTCTGGTACCGAACGCTCGCGGTGATCTCCTTCGTCGCCCTCAGCGGCAGCCTCGTCGTCGCCGCAATCGTCGGGCCGGGTTAGCGCTGCGTCGTTTTTGGCCCCTATGGGGGCCAAAACTCGGCCAGCGTCAATCCAGCAGCCCCACCTGCCGCAGAATCGAGACGCTGTCGGAGTAGACGTCCTTGCGCTTGATGAGGCCGTCCTCGAAGGGGATCGAGTCGATTCCCTCCCACTCGACCCTGCGGCCGGTCGGCTCGGCGACGAGGTCGCCGCGGCGCATCGTGTTGACGTGGGTCGCGGCGGCGTCCCATTCCTGCACCACCAGCCCCTCGCGGACGTAGAGGCGACGGGTGGTGAACTGGATGTCGGGCCAGGTCTCGAAGATCGAGCCGATGTGGGCGCGGGCCTCCTCGCCGACCGCCGACTCGCCGGCGGTGTGGTTCTCGAAGACCATGTCGGGCGCGTGCATTGCCACGATCGCGTCGAGGTCGTGGGCGTTCCAGGCCTCGTTGTAGCGGTCGATCGCGTCCTTCAGGGCCATCTCGGAGTCCTTCGGATTGCCGCTCACCGTCTCTCCTTCCATTCGGGACTGGGCAGATGTATGGTCGCACCGAGTGGCCGGCGACTACACGATCAAGCACCGGGACGAGTTCGAGTCGATGGAGGGCTCCGGCGAGGCGACCTGGAAGCTCGCCCGCAAAGCGCTCGGCACCTCCTGCTTCGGCTTCAACCTGGTGGAGATCGGGCCCGGCGGCGAGATCCCCGAGCACGACGAGGCCGAGAGCGGCCAGGTCGAGCTCTACGTGATCCTCGAAGGCGAGGCCGTGCTGCGGCTCGACGGTGAGGAGCACCCGGCCCCCGCCGGCACCTTCGCCTCGATCGACCCGCCCGCCACCCGCACGATCCTCAACCGCTCAGAGGGGCCGGTGACGGCGATGCTGATCGGCGTTCAGCCGGAGGGCGGCTACGAGTCGATGTCCTGGGCCTGACGGCCTATACTTTCCCGACTCGTCAACCCGTCGCGTGCCCGCTCGGAGAAGGCACGGAAACCGGGAGGTCAGATTGCCGCAACCCCAGTCCGGTACCGGCGCGAGCGTCCACCGCTACTCGCCCGAGCGTCCCTACAAGCCACTGGTCTCGCCGCCAAGCGTCGAGGACAAGGACGCCTGCGCGATCTATGCCTCGGTCCGCAAGGACGCGACGCCGAGCCACGAGCCGATCGAGCTGGCGATCCCGGCGCTGCAGAAGATGCTCCACCGGGCCGGCAACGTCAACGGCGAGGGGGACGGGTGCGGCCTGCTGCTCGACCTGCCGCGAAAGATCTGGGCCGAGGAGGTCCGCTCCGGCGGCCATGACCCCTCGCTCACCCTCGACGACGCCTTCGCCGTCGCCCACGTCTTCATCGAGCGCTCCCAGGACCGCGAGAAGATCCAGCACGACGCTCGCGAGCTGCTGAACGAGGGCGGTTTCCGCGTCCTCGCCGAGCGGATCGGCGTCGTCGACTCCCCGGCTCTCGGGCCGACCGCGCGCGAGGAGGAGCCGCACTTCTGGCAGATCGCCGGCCTGGTCCCCGACGCCCCCCATCGCGACCGGATCCTCTTCGAGCTGCTGATCGCGCTCGAGCAGCGTCTCGGCGTCCACGTGCCGTCCTTCTCCGCGACGACCTGCGTCTACAAGGTGATGGGCGCGCCGAAGGTGCTCGGCGAGTACTACCCGGACCTGCGCAACGAGCGCTTCGAGACGATCGGCTGCTTCGGCCACAACCGCTACTCGACCAACACCTGGCCCTCGTTCAAACGGGTCCAGCCGTTCTCCGTGCTCGGCCACAACGGCGAGATCAACACGATCGAGCAGCTGCGCCAGGAGGCGCGGATGCTGGCGGTCCCGATCGAGCCGGGCTGCTCGGACTCCCAGGACCTCAACCGCACGATCGACACCATGGTCAGCCGCGAGGGGCTCAGCCTCGCCGAGGCGATGGAGATGGTGGTGCCTCCGATCGTCGAGGAGATCCGCTCCCTGCCGGCGGACCTGCACAGCTTCTACATGTACCTGCGCCAGGCGATGGGTCCGTTCGCGCAGGGCCCGGTGGCGCTGATCGCCCGCCACGCCGACGAGTGCGTCTTCTCCGCCGACGC
Source organism: uncultured Solirubrobacterales bacterium (assembly GCA_963799835.1). Classification (GTDB taxonomy): domain Bacteria; phylum Actinomycetota; class Thermoleophilia; order Solirubrobacterales; family 70-9; genus VAYN01. Next base: position 382,178 of record CAWCYE010000002.1, on the reverse strand, counting down.
CCTCGGCCTGCGGCCGCTGTGGCAGATGGAGACCGAGGGCGACTACGTGTTCAGCTCCGAGCCCGGGGTCGTCTCGGTGCACGCGATGGTCTCGGAGCCCAAGCCGCTGGCGCCGGGGGAGAAGGCGCTGGTGACGATCGATCGCGGCGAGCGGCGCTCCACCCTCCACTCCCACGACGAGATGTTGCGGATCGTCCGCGACAGCTGGCTGCGCCGCAACGGCGCCGAGCAGGTCGCCGGCTACGACCGCGCTCTTCAGACCGGTGGCCCGCTGGAGGGCGAGGACGTCCCCGGCTACTCCGACGCCGGCCCCGAGGAGCCGGTCAAGGTCGCCGACCGCGTCCTCGCCGGCTTCGGCTGGCAGCGCGACGACGTCAAACTCGTCCAGCAGATGGCCTCCAACGGGGCCGAGCCGATCGGCTCGCTGGGCTACGACGGGCCGCTCGCCGCGCTCTCGCCGGAGCGCCAGAACCTGGCCGACTACTTCAAGGAGACGGTCGCCGTGGTCACCAATCCGGCGATCGACCGCGAGCGCGAGGTCGAGCACTTCTCGACCCGGGCGCTGTTCGGCCGCCGGCCCTCGCTCGAGGCCGCCGGCGAGGACACCGGCACCCTGGAAACCTCCTTCCCGGTGATCCTCGGCGGCCACCACGGGCTGGCGCCGCTGTCCGACAAGACGTACCGCCGGGTCGCCCGCGAGCGCAACACCTTCCTCCTGGAGGACCTCTGGGAGGAGTTCCGGGGCCGGGCCGCGGCGGTGGACATCTCGCTGCTGGAGTCCGAGACCACCCGCGGCGCGATCGACCGGATCAAGCAGGAAGCGGTGAAGAAGGTCCGCGACGGCGCCGAGCTGCTCGTGCTCACCGACCGCACCGTCTACGACGCCGAGCGCCGCTACCTCGACCCGCACCTGGCCACCTCCGCGGTCAACCAGGCGCTGAAGCTGTTCAAAGTCGAGCGCGGGGAGGAGAACCTGCGCCGCCGCTGCGGGCTGGTCCTGCGCTCGGCGGCGCTCCGCAACGTCCATGACGTGATGCTCGCCCTCGGCCTCGGCGCCAACGGCGTCTGCCCGTACACGATGGTCGAGGTGATCTGCGTCGAGGACTACGAGACCGACGTCGGCAACCTCTGCGCGGCGCTGACCAAGGGGATCGAGAAAGTGATCTCGACGATCGGCATCCACGAGGTGCGCGGCTACGCCCGCCAGTTCAGCTCGATCGGGGTCAAGCCCGAGCTGGCCGAGATCTTCCAGACCGAGGCCTTCGCCGCCTCCGAGAGCGGCGGCACCGGCTTCGCCGACCTCGACGAGGACTCCAACGTCCGCGCCCGCGCCCTCAACGGCGACGACGAGGCGGCCAAACCGGCGAAGACGTTCCGCTTCTACCCGAAGGTCTACAAGGCCGCGATCGCCACCGCCAACGGCTCCGGCACCTACGAGGAATACTCCGAGAAGGTCCGCGACCTGGAGAAGCAGAGCCCGATCTCGATGCGCCACATCATGGGCCTGAAGGGCGACCGCGACCCGGTCAACCCGGCCGGCGTCGACGCCGGCGTCGGCCACCACGACTACCCGATCGTGATCTCCTCGATGAGCTTCGGCTCCCAGTCCGAGCCCGCCTTCCGCGCCTACGCGGAGGCGGCCAAGGCGACCAACATCCTCTGCGTCAACGGCGAGGGCGGGGAGATCCGCGACATGTACGGGCGCTACCGCAAGTGGCGCGGCCAGCAGGTCGCCTCGGGGCGCTTCGGCGTCTCCGCGGAGATGATCAACTCCTCCTACGTCGCCGAGATCAAGATCGGCCAGGGTGCGAAGCCCGGCGAGGGCGGCCACCTGCCCGGCAAGAAGGTCTCCGAGAAGGTCGCGGCCGCCCGTAACGCCGCCCCGGGCACCGACCTGATCTCGCCCTCCAACAACCACGACCTCTACTCGATCGAGGACCTCGCCGAGCTGATCGACGAGCTGAAGACCGTCAACCCCGACGTGCGGGTCTCGGTCAAGGTCCCGGTGGTGCCGAACATCGGCACGATCGGCCTCGGGATAGCCAAGGCCGGCGCCGACATCATCACCCTCTCGGGCTTCGAGGGAGGGACCGGCGCCGCCCGCCAGCACGCGCTGCGCCACGTCGGCCTGCCCTCTGACATCGGCACCCGCGCGGTCCACCGGGCGCTGATGGAGGCCGGCCTTCGCAACCGGGTCGAGATCTGGGCCGACGGCGGCTACCGGACCGGCCACGACATCGTCAAGCTCCACTGCCTGGGCGCCAACCGGGTCGGCTTCGGCACCCTGGCGATGGTCAGTCTCGGCTGCACGATCTGCCGCGGCTGCCAGCTCGACACCTGCCACGTCGGCATCGCCACCCAGATCGAGACCGTCGAGCAGGCCCAGCAGCACGGGCTGAAGAAGTTCACCCCGCAGGAGGTCAACCTCGCCGCCGAGAGCTGCGCCCGCTTCTTTTCCTCGATGGGCGAGGAGGTCAAGCAGGTGGTCGCCTCGCTCGGCTACGAGCGCGCCCAGGACCTGGTCGGCCGCTACGACCTGCTGGAGCAGGTCGCGGCCACCGACAGGATCGACCTGGCGCCGCTGATCACCCCGCTGGAGGAGTTCCTCGACCTCGAGCCGCTCGACCTGCCCGTCGCCGAGGAGCTCGAGGCCCGGGCCGAAGCCGGCCTGGTCGTGGCCCGGCCGATCCGGATGGAGGCCAAGGCCGCCTCGGCCGAGATCGCCGCGCTGGCGCCGGAAGTCTGCGCGGGCGGCACCGTCCGCAGCGAGTTCCCGCGGCCGACCGATGCCAACGACCGCGTTCTCGGCACCGAGCTCGCCGGGGCAATCGCCCGCTCCCGCATCTTCGAGAGCGGGCCGGAGTCCAGCGACGAGGTGCTGGCCAGCCTCGAGTTCAACGGCGGCTCCGTCGCCGGCCAGGGCTTCGGCGCCTTCAACGCCTACGGCGTCGCGATCCGGATCGAGGGAGGCGCCCAGGACGGCGTCGGCAAGGCGATGCTGGGCGGCTCGATTGCGATCCTCAAGGGCAAGGGGGCGAAGGGCAAGCGACTGAACGGCTCGGTCGGCAAGTCCTTCGCCTACGGCGCCCAGCGCGGCCGCCTCTACGTCCAGGGCTCGGCCGACTCGCGCTTCTGCATCCGCCTCTCCGGCGCCGACGTGGTCCTCGCCGGCGAGCCCGAGCACGACCTCGACGACAGCCGCGGCTGCCTGGTCGACCGGGCCAATGCCAAGGGATTCGCCTTCGAGTACATGACCTCCGGCCGCGCCGTCGTCCTCGGCGACCTCGGCCCCTGGGCCTGCGCCGGCATGACCGGCGGCCGCGTCTATGTCCGCCACAACGCCTTCGGCATCGACCGCGAGGCGATCGAGCACCGCCTCGGCGAGGGCGCCAAAGTCAGCCTCAAAGACCTCGACGCCGAAGGCCTGCTCGACATCGACGAGCTGCTCAGCGGCTACGCCAAGGAACTGCGCGCCAGCGGCCAGGACGATGAGGCCGACCGCGTCCTCGCCCTCTCCGCCGACGCAACCAGCAACTTCCTCATGGTCGTGCCCGAGAAGGTCCAGGCGGACCCGAGCATCTCGACCGAGTGATCGGCTAGCGGCCTTCGAGCCGGTCGGCGATCGCGCGAACCTCTTGGAGGAGGGAGTCGAGCATGCGCTCGGTTTCGCTGTGCATGCGGTATTCGGCGAGCTTGCGATCGGCGTCTGCCTGGTCGAGGCGGCGCTCCAGCGCGGTGGTGCGCTCGTCGATCTGGCCGATCCGGCGGGCGGTCTTCTTCTCGCTGCGGCGGACCCGCTTCTTGACGTAGAGGCGGGTGTCCTCGCGGAGGGCGTCGAGCTCGCGGCGAAGGTCGGCATCGACCGGCCCCTGCTGCTCGGCGAGCATCTCTTCGACGCCGAGGCGGACTCGCTCGATCTCCTCGTGCAGCTGCGCGCGCGCCCGGTCGGCGGCGGCGGAGATCGAGGGAACCTCCGGTGGCTGGGAGGGATCGACCGGGTTGGGGGCTGCGTTCACCGCTCGCAATCCTACGGACGGGGGTGGCCGGAACCCGCCTGGGACCGTCTTTAGACCGTGAGCGCGAAGAGCCGGAAGCGGCCGATCGCCAGCTCGTCGCCGTCCTTCAGCCTGCCCCACTCGACCGGCTCCCCGTTGACGAGCACGCCGTTGAGGCTGCGGTCGTCGAGGACCCGCAGGCCACGTCCGGGCTCGGCGACGATCAGTGCGTGGCGGCGGGAGACGCTGGGGTCGTCGAGGCGCAAGTCAGCGGCGGCGCTGCGGCCGATCCGCGTCCAGCCGCGCTGGATCTCGAAGTTGAGGACCTCCTCGTCGTCTTCGAGCCAGGCGAGGTAGTGGCCCGGCCGGGACAGTGCCTCGCGCGCCTCAAGCATCCATGCGGGTGGGGCGAGCTCCGCATCGCTGCTGAATTCGACCGTGGGAGCGATGTGTGCCTGCATCGACTCGAAGATCGAATCGCGCTGGAAGCGACCGGTGCCGCATTGCGGGCATTCGGGCAGCTCGTCGGTCTCCCGCATCGATAGCTGCGATCCGCAGCTGAGGCAGAAATAGGTTCCGGAACCCGGGATTGCGCCGGTGCCAAAGGAATCGTCCAAGGGACTGCTGGTTACGCTGTCGAAGATCGGGGGGCCTCCTTCCGTAGCGTTGCATTCGATACTAGCGCCCCGCGCCTCAAAGTCACTTAAATTTCGGTAACCAACCCGGAAAGTAGGCGGATCTCTAAAATCGCGCCGCGATGGGCCCGCTCAGCGCCGAAGTCGAGGTCGATGTCCCGCGCGAGCGGGTCTTCGAGGCGATCGGCGACCTGGCCGCGAGGCCGTCCTTCACCGATCACTTCCTGACCGGCTTCCACCTGACCCGGATCGAGTCGCGGGGCGTCGGTGCGGGAGCCAGGTTTCGGGTCAAGGCGCCCTTTCGCTCGGTCTGGATGGACACCGCAATCGTCGAGCAGGAGGCGCCTTTCCGGATCGTCGAGGAAGGCCGGGGGGGCCGCGCCAACCGGATTGAGGCCCACACGGTCTGGGAGCTGACGCCGGGCCCGGGGTCGCTGACCGCGGTCCGGGTATCCCACTGGACCGACCCGGCGAACCCGTTCGACCGTGCCCTCGAGATCGCCTCGGGAGCTTCCTTCTGGCAGCACCGCGAGTGGCGCGAGGCGCTGCGGCGGCTCCGCGACGTGCTCGAGTCCGAGCGGGCCGGCGGCGAGCGCGTCGTCGTGGCCGGGGGCAACCGCTACGCGACCGGCATCCCTTAATAGACTCCGCGCCCTCGATGCCCTCGCCCCGCAGACTCGCCCTGCCGCTGTTCGCCGCCCTGGCGCTGGCCGCGCTGGCGCTCGGGGTCGTCGCCTGCGGCTACACCAGCGAGGAGACCGAGGTGGTCGAGGGAGAGCCGGTGGAGCTGGGCGAGCTCAACTTCAACGTCACCTTCTCCCGCTTCCTCAACCCGGCCGACAACGAGGACTCCGCCTACCTGGTCGGACAGCCGGCGCCGCCGGAGGGCTCCACCTACTTCGGGGTCTTCTTCGAAGTCCAGAACGAGAGCGAGGAGGCGCAGGAGCTGCCCTCGACGCTGACCATCGCCGACGCCGGCGACCAGACCTTCGACGTACTCCCCAGCGAAAGCCTCTACGCCCTCGAATTGGGCGGCGAGGTCGAGGCCGAAGAACAGGTGCCGGTGCTCGACTCGACCCCGCAGGAGGGGCCGATCGAGGGCTCGATCGCGATCTTCCTGCTGCCCGCCTCAGCCTCGGAGAACCGCCCGCTGACGCTCCACATCCCGGCCGCCGACGGCGAGACCGGCGAGGTGACGCTCGACCTCTAGAGCCCGGTCGAGAACACCGCGGAGGCGATCGGGGCGGCGACTTCGCCACCGGCGGCTTCGGCTTCGATCAGCAGGACGCCGACCGCCAGGCGTGCCTTTTCGGCCGGCGCGAAGGCGGCGAACCAGGCGTCCTTGATCTGGACCGGGTTGTCGGAGTCCTCCTGCCCCGGCTTTGGCCCCAGCTCGGCGGTGCCGGTCTTGCCGGCCACCTGCGCCTCGACTATCGCGCCCGCCGTCCCGGTGCCTTCGGTGACCACGCCGACCATCAGGTCGGCCATCTCGCCGGCCAGCTTCTTCGACATCACCCGCACCGGCTCGGCCTCGGGCCTCAGTTTTTCGTTGGCGACTATCGAGGTCGGCTCGCGCACCCCGCCGTTGGCGATCGTCTGCGCCACGGTCGCCATCTGCAGCGGCGTTGCCAGCACCTCGCCCTGACCGATCGCGGTGACGCCGAGTTCCACTTCTTCGGGGATCTCGGTCGGGATCGTCGATTCGGGCGGTTCGACTTCCTCGACGATCCGCGACGCGTAGAGGGTGGGGGGCGAGTTGAAGCCGAACTGTTCCGCCGCGGCGACGAGATCGTCGCTGCCGAGCTTTGGGCCGAGGGGGACGAAGTCGGCGTTGCAGGACTCGGCAAAGGCCTGCGGGAAGGTGCCGCCGCAGAACTCGCCGTTGGCGTTGTGGATGAAGCGGCCGCCGACGTTGACCCCGTCGGTAATTTCGAATTCGTCGTCGAGGGAGACGACGCCCTTCTGCAGGGCGGCGACGGAGGTGATCATCTTGAAGGTGGAACCCGGCGGCTGGGGGGCCGAGTAGGCCTGGCCCGCAAGCGCCCGGACGTCGCCGCTGCGCGTGTCCAGGACGGCGACCCCGCCGAAGCGGCCGGCCAGGGCCGAGACGGTGGAGACCTGCAGCTCGGGGTCGATCGTCGTCTTCACCGACGCGCCGGCCCGCGGCTTGGACCGGGCGAGGGTGCGGACCGCGGCGCCGGACTCCTCGGCGGCGAGCAGGGCGCCTCCCGGCTTGCCGGCGAGCCTCGTGTTGAAGGCCTGCTCCAGGCCGCTGATGCCGACCGGGGTTTCCGGGGGGAAGCCGTGGCGGGCGAGCCGCGGGAGGTCTTCTTCGGGCGCGGTCCCGACTTCGCCGGTGACGTCGATTGCGGCGCTGCCGAGCGGGTGTTCGCGGGCCTCCGCCGGGCCCTCGGCGAGGGCCGTGCCGTCCCGGGCGAGGATCGGCGCCCGGGGCGCCAGCTCGACGTCGGCGTCGAGGTGCTCTCCCGTTCGCAGGCCGGGGAAGACCAGGCTCGGGTCCCACTCGATGCCCCCTTCGGAGAACGGCAGCTCGACCTCGCCCTCGAGATCGCCGAAGGCGACGGTGGAGATCGACACCGGCACCGGCACCGTCGTCCTCCCGTCGACAGTGGCGGAGTCCTCGGCCGACCCGGGATCGAGCGAGCGCGAGGTCGCCACCTCTTCGGCTTCGCGATACGCGAGGGCGAAGGTGGCGGTCCCGGTCGCGGCTCGCGAGGCCGGGCTCAGCTCCCGGTACATGGCGGCGAAGTTCCGCGCCGACCAGGCTGCGGCGAAGCGGTTCGCGGCGTCCTTCTCGGGCGAGTCCGGCGCCCCGGCGGCAGCGCCGAAGGCGAAGGCGACGGTTGCGATCAGCGCGAGCGGAAGCATGCGGGTGAGGAGGCGACGTCGCCTCTCCACCTCGGGTGATAAATCGCTCACCGGTCGAAAGTTAATAAAGCGAACCCCCGCATGCTTCCATTCATTATGTGACTGTTCTGGATTGGGCGATCGTCGCCTTCACGCTCGCCCTCGGAATGTGGGGGTACCGGCAGGGCCTGATCGTCGGCGCCCTCACCCTCGTCGGCTTCGGCGCCGGCGCCTTCGCCGGCGGCCGGCTGGGCCCGCTCGTGCTCTCGCAGGGGTCCGAGTCGCCATATGCCCCGCTCTGTGCCGCCCTCGGCGCGCTGCTGGTCGGAGCGCTGGTCGCCGTCGCCGTCGAGAGCCTCGCCCTCGGGTTGCGGGCAAGGCTGATCCGCAGGCCCGCCCTGCACCTGGCCGACGGTGCCGGCGGCGCGGCGCTGGTCGCCTGTGTCGCGCTCGGCCTCGCCTGGGTCTTCGGCGCCGTCGCCCTGCACGCGCCCGCCACCGAGCGGCTGCGGGCCGACGTCCAGCGCTCGGTGATCCTGCGCAGCCTCAACGACGTGCTGCCCCCCTCGGGCCCCCTGCTCAACGCGCTCGACCGGGTTGACCCGGCCCCCTCGGTGCTCGGGCCGGCGGCCCCAGGTCGACCGCCCAGCCACGCGATCGCCTCCGACCCCGACGTGCTCGCGGCGGGCGGCGCGGTGGTGAAGGTGCTCAGCACCGCCTGCGGGCTCGGGGTCGAGGGGTCCGGATGGGCGGTGGAGCCGGGCCTGGTGGTAACCAACGCCCATGTGCTGGCCGGCACCGACGACACCACGGTCACCACCCAGAACGGCGTCGAGCTCGACGCCGTCCCCGTCTACTACGCCCCCGAACAGGACCTGGCGCTGTTGCGGGTCGGAGCCGCTCTGCCGACGCTGCCGCTCTCCACGCAGAGCCGGCCGGGCTCCTCGGCGGCCGTGCTCGGCTATCCGGAGAACGGGCCCTACGCGCTCTCCCCGGCCCGGGTCGGCGAAACCAGGTCCACGGTGACCGAGGACTCCTACGGCAGCGGCCCGGTCGAGCGGCCGATCACCGCGCTGCGCGGGCTGGTGCGGAGCGGCAACTCGGGTGGCCCCGTCGTCGACGACCGGGGCCGGGTCATCGGCACGATCTTCGCCGCCACCACCAGCGGGCCACCGGGCGGTTTCGCGATCCCGGCAGAGCTGGTCCGCGAAGCCCTGCCCCGGGCCGGCCAACCGGTCGGGACCGGGTCGTGCACCCGCTGAGTCGAATCGCCCGTCACTTACGTTGGGTAAGCTCCTAGCGATATGACCGGCAACGTTCACCGCTAGCTGTGGAACCGGTCAGCGCGACCCAGGTCGAGACCGGCGGCGAAGCCGCCGTCTGTCCCCATTTCCACGCCGCGATCGAGCTGATCGGCAAGCGCTGGACGGGCGCGATCGTCTGCGCTCTGACCGAGCGGCCGATGAGGTTCGGCGAGCTGGGCAAGGTGGTCCCCGGGCTGTCCGATCGCCTGCTCTCGCAGCGGTTGCGGGAGCTGGAGGAGGAGGGGCTGGTCGAACGCGAGGTGGAAGCGGGGACTCCGGTGCGGGTCACCTACTCGCTGACCGAGGTCGGTCGCGCGCTCGGGCCCGCGATCGACGAGCTCCGCGTTTGGGCGCAACGCTGGAAACAGACGGGGTAGGCGTAGCCACCGAGGCGACATCCAGCCTTGGCCGGGTGGAGCTGCCAGGGCCGTTTCCGGTCGGCGCCTACGCGCGCAAACTTCAGGAGGAGATGCGCAAGCGGGCCCGGGTGCAGCTGATCGGCGAGGTGACCGGGGTCGGGCGCAGCAAGGTCCAGGCCTACTTCGAGCTGAGAGACGGCGAGGGGGCGGTCCCCTGCGCGATCTGGCTGAACGACCTGGAGAAGGCGGGCCTGCCCGAGGGCGGCCTGCGCGACGGCGCCGAGGTGGTGATCGCGGGCGGCCCCGACTACTACCCCGGAGGCGGCCAGGCATCTCCTAGCTTCAGCTTTCGCGCCACCCACGTGCGCCTGGCAGGGGAGGGGGACCTGCTGGCCCGGCTGGAGGCGCTGCGCAAGCAGCTGCGGGCCGAGGGCCTGTTCGAGCTGCAGGCGCAGCTCGCGCGGCCACGGCTGCCGAAGGCGATCGGGGTGGTGACGGCGGAGTCCGGCGCCGCCCGCCGCGACCTGCTCGCCGGCCTGCGCAGGCGCGGCTGGGGCGGGACGGTGATCTGGGCCTTCGCGCCGGTCCAGGACCGCCACGCGGCACCGGCGATCACGGCTGCGGTCCAGGGGCTGGCCGCCCGCCCGGAGGTCGAGGCGGTCGTGGTCACCAGGGGCGGTGGCAGCCTCGCCGACCTCTGGGCGTTCTGCGACGAGACCCTGTGCCGCACCGTGGCGCTCCTGCGGGTGCCGGTGATCAGCGCCGTCGGCCACGAGCGCGACTCGACCCTTGTCGACGACGTCGCCGCGGTCGCCTGCTCGACCCCCACCCACGCCGCCGAGGCGGCGGTGCCGCTCGACTGCGACGTGGCCCGCCGCGAGCTGGGGCGGGCGGGAGGCTCGCTGCGGCGCGCCGGCGAGTCGGCGATCGGCGCGCGAGCCCGGCACCTCGGCGCGCTGGCGCGCGGCCCGGCGAGGGCGCTGCAGCGGCAGCGCGCGGGGCTCAACCAGAAGGTCCGCGAGATCCGCGCCGCCTCGGTGCGCGGGATTTCCGGACGCAGGGCCTTCCAGCAGCGGATCGCGACGATCGTGCTCGAGCGCGCGCGCCGCCGCGGGATCGAGAGGGCGGCCTCCGCGGCCCTCGCGGAGCGCCGGCGCGGGCTGGCGATCGAGCGCTCGGCCACGCGTGCCCTGCGGCGGCGGCGTGAGGCGCTCGCCAAGGCCACGGTGGCGCTGCGCGCGCACGATCCCGAGCGGACCCTGGAACGCGGCTACGCGCTGGCCGAGACGGTCGGCGGGGAGCCGGTCACCTCGGCTGCCACCGCCCGCGCCGCCGGCGAGATTAGTCTGCGCTTTGCCGACGGACGAGTGAGGGCGCAGACCGAGGGAGAGATTGACCGAGACGCCGGATAGCTATGAGGTCGCAGTCGAGCGGCTGGAGGAGATCATCGACCGCCTCGACTCCGGTCAGGCGGGGCTGCGGGAGACGCTGGAGCTCTGCCGCGAGGGCCGTGAGCTGGTCGGCTTCTGCGCCGCTGAGCTGGACGCGGTGGGCGAGGGCCTGAAGGAGCTGCGGCTCGACGATTTGGCCGCGAAACTCGACTCCTCGGCGTCAGAGCCGGGTCCCTGAGCTACTCCGCGGGTCCCGAGCAGAGGCGGCCGAGGGCGGGGCAGCCGCGGCAGAGGGACCAGGTTCGGTCCTCCGGTGCGGCCGGCGAGAGCTCGCCGCCGCCGATCCGGGAGATCGTCGTCTCGAGGCTCGCTCGGGCCTCGACCAGCTCGGTTGGGCCGAGCACGGTGACGACCGGCTCCTCGGGCCGCTCGAGGAAGACGTAGGCGACCTCGACCTGCTCGGCCCCTCGCGACTCGGACACCGCCAGGGCGTAGATCGCCCGCTGAACCTCGTACCGGGCGGCGTGGGCTGCCGGGTCGGAGCCGTCGAGGCGGTCGGTCTTGTAGTCGATCACCAGGGGTGGGGCGCCGTCGCCTTCGACCAGGAGGTCGATCGAGCCGCGCACCACGGCACCTCCGACCCCGAGCAGGATTGGAACCTCCGCCCGGGTCGTCCCGGCCCCGATCCGCTGCCGCAGGTTCGAGTCGAGCCAGCCGCGGACCGCCTCCTGCAGCTCGGCGACCTGCTCATCGCCGAACTCGGCGGAAAGGGCATGGCGGCGTGCCAGCTCGGCTGGCGGCTGCTGCCATTCGTTCGCCTGGCTCCACTCCAGAAGCGAGTGGACGGCGACCCCACGCGCCGTTCGCTCTTCGCGGGGCGAGCTCCTCTCTCCCGGTGAGGGCGCACTTTGCTCCGCCACGCGGGAGGAACTGCGACCTCGATCTGGAGCGTCGTGCGAGCCGAGATCGAGAACCCGCTCCATGTAGAAGCGGTAGGGGCACTCTTCGTAGGCGGCGATCGCGGTGTAGGAGAGCGGGCGGCTGGCGACGATCGGGGGACGGCGCTCGACCAGCGGTGGCGGGCCCTCGCCCAGCGGGCGCTCGGCGCCGGCCTCGCGCCGGAGCCCGGTCAGCTCCTCGGCGCGCTCGGGGGAGGGGAGGTTGACGCGAACCGCGATCTCGGACGGCTCGAAGGTGGCCTCGAGCCCCGGCCGCGGCAGCGGCGGCGGGACCGTCACGCGGGCGTCGTCGTCGCGCTGCGCGCCGATCGACTCGACCAGGCGCTCGATCACCGGGGTCCCCGGCCTGGTTTCCCGGCCCGGCTCGGGTTTGACGACGCCGCTGAGGATCAGCCGGCGCCGGGCTCGCGTGGCGGCAACGTGGAACAGTCGCAGGCCCTCTTCGGAGTCGCGCTCTCGGGCCTCGTCGCAGAGTTGGGGATGGTCGTAGAGGTTGATCGCGCCGCTGCCCAGCCGGCGCAGCTGCATGCCGACCCTGGGCGGATCCTCGCGACCGAGCGCGACCAGGGGCGGCCGCGTCCCCGCCAGCAGGCTGCGCGAGAGATCGGGAACCGCGAGCACGTCGAACTCCAGCCCCTTGGCGTTGTGCACGGTCATGATCCGCACCCCGTCATGGCCCTCCGCTGCGGTCGCGGCCTGGGCGTCGGCGTTGCTCTCGGCGCGGGCGGCGAGGAAGTCCAGCAGGCCGCGCAGGTCGCGGCCCTCGCGCGACTCGAACTCCGCTGCGAGGCGGGCGAGCTTGCGCAGGTTGGCGAAGCGCGCCTCCCCGGAGGGTCGCATCAGCACGGCGAGGTCGTAGCCGGTCTCGGTGATCGCCGCCTCGATCAGCCCGGCCAGGGTCAGCCGCCCTGCTCTCTGCCGCAGGCTTTCGAGCCTGGCGACGAAGCGTCGCAGCAGCTCGAGCTCGGAGGCCGGGATCTGCTCCAGCCGCTCCGGCTCCGCCAGCTCCGCCTCGCCGCCCCCGGCCGTCCGCTCGAGCGCCGGCCAGACGTGGCGCCTCGATCCCGCGGCCGCGCGCAGAAGCCAGAGCGTGTCGGGGGCGGCGCCGCAGGCGGGGGAGGCGAGCGACCCGAAGAGCGCCTGGTCGTCGAGTGGGTTGGCGATCGTGGCCAGCAGCGCGCTGAGGTCGGCGACCTGCTGCTGGGACCAGTAGCCGCGGCCACCGACCACGTAGGGGCGCAGTCCGGCCCGTTCGAGCGAGTCCTCATAGGCGTCGAGGTGGGTGAAGGCGCGCAGCAGCACGACCATCTCGCCGCGGGCCACGCCGGCGTCGGCCAGCTCCCTCAGCCTGGCGGCGAGGAAGCGGGCCTCGGCCAGGCAGTTGAGCGGGGTGGAGCCGTCGATCGCCGGCTCCAGGCGAATGCCCTCGCCGTCCCAGCCGTCGCGAGCGGTCAGCAGCAGGTCCACCGGGGGCTCCTCCGCGGGAGTCGGCTCGGCCGGTGGCAGCGCTCCCACCCGCAGCGGCCGGTAGACCTCCCCGAGCAGCGCGGCTCCGAAGAGGTTGACCGCGGCGATCAGCTCCGGCCGGGCGCGGAAGTTTCCGCTCAGCTCCATCAGGTCGGCGTCGGCGCTCCGCTCGGCCAGCTCACGCTGGTGGCGGAAGACGTCGAGGTCGGCGTGGCGGAACCCGTAGATCGATTGCAGCTCGTCGCCGACCGCAATCAGCTCGGACCGTGGCCCGCGCAGGGCATCGATCAACCGCAGCTGCAGCCGGTTGGTGTCCTGGAACTCGTCGACCAGCAGGTGGCTGAAGCGGCCGCGGTAGGACCCTCCGACCTCCGCCCGCTCGAGCAGCCGGGCGGCGAGGACCTGCAGGTCCTCGAAGTCGACGCCGCCGCGCCGTTCCTTGGCCGCCTCGAACCGGGTCGAGAAGAGCGCCAGCAGCTCGGCCAGGTGGCGATAGGCGCGGCCACCCTCACCGGCCTCGGCGGTGCGGGCGATCGCGGCGTCGATCGCCTCGCGGTAGGGCGCGATCGCCTTCGCCCTGCTCTCTGTCCGCAGCCCGCGCAGCTCGTTGAGACTGGGCGTGTCTGAGTTTTCCCGCCACATATGGCGGTCAAGCTCAGACACGCCCCCGAGGCGGGCCACCGCCCGCTCCAGCAGCTCGCGCTTGGGGTCGGTCTCGCCGAGCTCCTCGAGCGCCTCGGCCGCTGCGGCGGCGGCCCGGGCGATCGCCGCCGCCGGGTCGGACGGCGGCGGCTCCGGCAGCCGCGGCTCCGCCTCGCCGCGGCTGCGCAGCTCGGCGTGGACGCCGGCGACGATCCCCCGCAGGCCCTCGACCTCATAGGCGGCGACGGTCTCCACGCGGGCTGGATCGTCGCCGGCGAGGAACTCGGCGAGGGCGTCGTCGAAGGCCTCGCGCGCGGCCCGCGAGGTCTCCGGGGCGTCGAGCACGCGAAACCCGGGGTCGACGCCGGCGGCGACCGGGTGCGCCGCCAGGATCCGGTTGCAGAAGCCGTGGATCGTCGTCACCCAGGCCCCGCCGATCGCGGCCAGCAGCTCCTCGGCCCGCTCGGATCCGTCCTCGGCCCGCCGCGCCAGCTCCGCCCGGATCCGCTGGCGCAGCTCGGCCGCCGCCCGGTCGGTGAAGGTGAAGGCGAGGATCTCCTCGGGGGAGACGCCCTCCTCGCAGATCAGCCGGCAGTAGCGATCGACCATCACCCCGGTCTTGCCGGTCCCGGCCCCCGCCTCGAGCAGGACGTCGCGGCCGGAGGCCGCTATCGCCGCCGCCTGCTCCGGCGTCGGCGCGCGTTCAGCGCTCACCGTTCTCCACCTCCTCGTCCTCCTCGTAGCGGGGGGCGCGGTCGCGGCGGCAGATCGTCGCGAAGGTGCAGAAGGCGGGGCAGACGTCGTGCCCGCGCAGGCCGGGGCGGGGACCGGGATCGCGGTGTATCTCGCCGGTGCGGATCCGGGCGACGATCGCTCCCGCCCGCCGGCGTGAGTCGGCGAGCAGCCGCTCGAGCTCCTCTCCCTCGATCACGTCGTTGTCGTAGAGCCCGTATCCCCCCAGCTCCGCCGCGGCGTCATCGGCGACGACGCCGCGGGGCCGCCGCACGGAGGTCCCGCGCAGCGGGTGGTAGAGCCCGCCGACCGGCGTCGCTCCCCAGTGCTCGGCGACGGCGATCAGGTAGAGGGGCAGCTGCAGCTTCGCCCGCTCCTCGAAGCGCTCGCGCGGCGTCACCGAGCCGGAGAGCTTGTAGTCGAGGACGAGGGCGCGGCCGTCGGCGGCGCGGTCGACCCGGTCGATCGCCCCGTGCAGGCCCCAGCCGTCGAGCTCGAGCGTCGGCCGCTCGCTGTCGGCCTCCTCGCCGAAGGCCGCCTCCAGCAGCCAGGGCTCGAAGCCGCCGGTCTCCCGGGCAGCCTCCTCGGCGAGGAAGCGGTCGAGCAGCCGCTCCACCCGCCGCGCCATCGCCCGCTCGGCTGGGTGCGAGCCGAGTTCGCGCTCGGCGGCGATCTCGGCGACCAGCTCGCGCCCCCGCGCGGTCCAGGCCTCCAGCGAGCCGGGGCGCGGCAGCGGGTCGCCGCCCGGGCGCTCGCGATAGAGCCGGTCCAGGGCCGCGTGCATGATCCCGCCCTGCACCAACGGGTCCGGGACCGGATCGAGCGGTTCGGGGCGGAGCTCGTGTCCGACGAACCAGCGGTAGGAGCAGAGGTCGAACTCCTCCAGCGTCGTGCCGCCGAACGCCGGGATCGCCGCCAGCGACTCGAGCACCGCCGGGTTGGTGAGGGGGCCGGGCTGCCGCGAGGCGGCCTCCGCGCGCCGCGCGCCCTCGATCCGCTCGCCGAGGCGCTCGGCCAGGCCGCCACCGACCCCGGCGGCCTCCAGCAGGGCGTCCGCGTCAGCCGTCGGCCCGTGGGCGGCGAGAGCGCGGGCGAGCTCGTCCTCGGAGGGCGCTTCGGCCAGGGGGTGGACGACGCGGGCCAGGTCCCAGCCACGGGTGATCGCCTCCTCCGCCGGGTCCGGCGCCGGTCCCTCCTCGGGTGGCGCGAGCAGCGCCCTAACGTCGTCCAGGAACGGCGAGCGCGGCTCGGCGGCGCCGTTCTCGTCGCTCTCGCGGTAGGAGAGGAAGAGGCTTCGCCGCGGCAGCGAGAGGCAGGTCGCGAAGAGGTAGCGCTCCTCCGCCTCGCCCTCGCTCCGCGGGTCGAGCCCGAGCACTCCCCGCTGCGCGTCCGAGAGGAAAGGGTCGCCGCCGCGGTCGCGCTGGGGGAACTCGCCGTCCTGCATGCAGCCGACGAAGACGTGGTCGAAGCGGCCGGCGCGCAGGCGGTAGGGACTGGCGATCCTCACCCGCCCCTCGACCGGCCCGGACCAGACGCGGAACTCGAGCGCCGCCACGATCGCCGCCAGCTCCCCCGGCCCGGGCGCCAGCTCGCCCAGCTCCGCCAGCTCGCCGAGCGCGGCGCCGAGCGCCGCGGCGGCCCGCAGCTCGAGGCCGTCGCCGGGCCCGAGCGGAGGTCCATCCTGCCCGTCGCGCAGCGGCCGGGCAGCCATCCTCCGGGCCAGCTCGCCGGCCTCGGCGGCCAGTGCCGCGAGTGAGACGCGGGCCGCTTCGCGCAGTCGCTGCAGATCGCGGGGCGGCTCCCCGTCCTCGCCCACCCACAGCCTCAGCGCCGTCTCGGCGTCGCGGACCCGGCCCCGGCGCAGCGCCCGCTCAAACCAGTCGACCCGGCCCCGGGAGAAGCCGGAGGGCCCGCGCAGGTAGCGCAACACCTCGGTCGCCCGGCCGCTGCCGAACTCCGCCTCGAGCAGGGCACCGAGGGCACCGCCGACGCCGGTCGCGGCGGCAGGCATCTCCGCCTCAAGCGCAGTCGCGATGCCGTCGGCCTCCAGCGCCGCCGCGATCTCCGGGCCGCGCCGGCGCGGGTCGCGCAGGGCGATCGCGATCTCCGCCGGGTCGGCGCCGCCGTGGATCAGCCGCGCCACCTCGGTGGCGATCGTCTCCGCCTCGCCTCGGGCCCCGGCCGAGCGCAGCAGCGTCAGGCTCCCGTCGGGCTCCCGGCGCTCGGCTCCCGGGCGCCCGAAGCCACGGGCGAGGTGGAAGAGCAGGGCGCTGTCGGTGTTCCCGGGATCGGCCTGGGCCGGATCCTCCTCGGCGACCCCGATCCGCTCTCGCAGCCGCCCGAGCAGCTTGGCCCGCGCGGCAAGCGCCGGGTTCCCCTCCTCGAAGAGGACCGCGATCGTCACCTCGGTCCGCCGGGCCAGGCCCTCGATCAGCTCGAGCTGGTTCGCGGTCAGGTCGTCGAACCCGTAGAGGAAGACCGGGCGCTGTCCCCAGAGGGAGTCGTCCCGTCCCAGCAGCGCGATCGCCTCGCGGGCGATCCCGTGGGAATCGGCGCGACCGGTCCGCTCGCGCACCTCCTGGTAGGCGGAGAACAGCGTGGCGATGTCGCCGAGGTAGGCGGAGCTCTCCAACGTCGCCGCGCTCGCCTCCACCGCGGCCGGGTCGACGCCGCCCGCCTGCAGGTCGTCGAAGAGCCGCTCCAGGGCGCGGGCGAAGCCCGGACGGCCGGCGGCGCGCCGCAGCGGCCCGAGGCGGGGACGGCACGATTCGGCCCCCGCCGCGACCGCTCGCAGCCGCTGCGCTGCCGTCAGCTCCGCCGCCGCCGGCACCCCGGCGACCGTGGCGACGGTCCGGAACAGCGCCCCGAAGGTCATCACCGACCCGCCCAGCGCCGCCACGCCGCCGCAGAGCTCACGCTCGAAGGAGAAGACGTCGTCGGCGTTCGGCACGACCAGGATCGGATCGCGGTCGAGCGCCGCCGCGAAGCGGCGCCGGACGATGCCTGCCCGGCCCGAATTGGGCGGCCCGTGGATCAGTTTCAGCGGCACCCTCCCAGCCTATGGAGGAGGGCGGCGTGCTCCCGCAAACTGGGGCGAGGCCGGTCCGTTTTGGCGTCTACCGCCGTCTTTAGATTGCGGGCCAGCCCATGTCCCTCTGCTTTGTCGATCCAGCCGATGCGGTCCGAGCCATCGCCGACTCGGTTGGCCGCGAGGCCCGCCGCCAGCTCCTCGGCGAGGCGGTGCGCGCCTGGGTCGACGAGATTCCCGACTCCGAGCTGGAGGTCCACTACGCGAAGGCGATCGCCGAGCTCGACGAGCACGACCTCTCGATGCTCGCCGCCTGGCACGGTTCGCTCGAGGGCGGCCAGCCGGTCCCCAATCGCGACTTCCTGATGGGCGCCTTCGACTCCCTCGGCGACAACCGCCGCGAGGCGCTGAAGCTCGCCGCCGGCTTCCGCGGCGAGGAGGCGGTCGACTCCGGCGTCACCGAGGAGGACGCGCTGGAGCTGGTCCTCGGCCTGCTCGCCCCACCGCGCCTGATGCAGCTCGCGGTCGAGGCGGTCGAGTTATATGTCTGGGACCGTGCCGGTTCCGACAACTGAGCGTCCGCGGAGTACAACCCACGTAGCCCGGTGCCTGGCGGGGGTTCTTGTCGCCCTCCTGCTCGGTGCCGGCGGAGCCCAAGCGCGCGGACTTGGCGACCCCCTCTTTCCGGGCGCCGGCAACCCGGGGTACGACGTTCTGCGCTACGAGGCCAGGATCTCCTACTCGCCGCGCAGCGGCCAGCTCCGGGGCACGGCGACGATCGCCGCGACGGCGAGCCGGCGCCTTGGGCGCTTCTCGCTCGACCTCGACGGGCTGCGAGTCACCGGGGTCACCGTCGACGGCTCACCCGCCCGCTTTTCTCGCGGCGGCGACAAGCTCGTGGTGGTTCCACCCCAGCCGCCGGATTCGGGTGCTCGGTTCACCGCGGTCGTCCGCTATCGCGGAGTCCCTCACCGGGTCATCGACCCCGACGGTGGCGTCGAGGGATGGATTCGCACCGACGACGGCGCCGTGGCGTTCGGCGAGCCGGTCGGAACGGCATCTTGGCTGCCCTGCAACAACACCCCGACTGACAAGGCGAGCTTTCGCTTCCAGATCACCGTGCCTGAGGGGCTGAAGGGCGTCGCCAACGGTCGCCTGCTCGCTGTTCTCCACCGCGGTCAGATGAAGACGTTCGTTTGGAGCGAGGCTCAGCCGATGGCTCCCTATTTGGCGACGATCGACATCGGCCGCGCCAGGTTGGTCCGGAGCGAGATCGCGGGGGTGCCCGCATGGACGGCGGTCGATCCGCGACTGAAGAAAATCGGGCGGCGCGTGCTCCGAGCCCTGCCGGAGATCGTCCGCTTCGAGACCCAGGCCTTCGGCCCCTACCCGTTCGACGCCCTCGGCTCGATCGTCGACCCGATCCCCGTCGGATACGCCCTCGAGACCCAGACCCGGCCGATCTACCCCTCCCAGCCCGGCAGGGAGCTGATCGCTCACGAGATGGCGCACCAGTGGTTCGGCGACTCGGTCGGGCTGACGCGGTGGTCTGAAATCTGGCTCAACGAGGGCTTCGCGACCTGGGCCGAGTGGTACTACGCCGAGCGCCACGGCGGCAAATCGGCTCGCCAGGTCTTCGACCGCCTCTACCGCACGCCCGCTTCGCAGACGGAATTCTGGAACCCGCCCTCCGGCCACCCCGGCAGCGCCAAGAACCTCTTCGCGTCCTCCGTCTATCAGCGCGGCGCCATGACCCTGCAGGCCCTGCGCATGGAGCTCGGCACCGGCCCGATGCTCACCACCCTGCGCCGCTGGACCACCGAACACCGCCACGCCACCGCCACCATCCCCGAGTTCATCGCGCTCTCAGAGGAAGTCTCCGGCCGCCAGCTGGACAAGCTCTTCCAGGATTGGCTGTACCACCGCGGCAAGCCCCTGGGCTACGGCTAGTGGAGTCGGGGGAGGACTCGGCGGAGCCTCCCCGCTGTTGCTCCGCCGAGTCCTCCCCCGACTCCACTCACCTCTAGGCCAGCGCCGCGCGGATATCCGCGATCGCCTGCGGGGTGTTGCGGAAGTGGACGGCGGTCATCCCCGCCTCGCGTGCCCCGTCGCAGTTGTGAGCCAGGTCGTTGACGAACAGGCAGGCCTCGCCGGGCAGGCCGATCCGCTCCAGGGTCAGCTCGTAGATCCGCGGTTCGGGCTTGCGGACACCGACGAAGGCGGAGTTGACCACCGTCTCGAAGATCTCGTTGACCGCCAGCATCGAGCGCCAAAGCGGCTCCCACTCGCGGACGTTGTTGGTCAGCATCGCCATCCGGTAGCCCTCGCCCTTCAGCTCCCGCATCAGCTGGATCATCGGCTCGTTCGGGTCGAGCGCCTCGAAGTAGATCTCTTTGAAGCGGTGCAGCTCGGGACGGTGGCCGAGCAGCGGCTCGAGTCCTTCGGCGAGGCGCCCGAGGAAGGCGGCCTCGGTGATGTCGCCGCGCTCCAGCCGGTAGAGGGGGTTTTCCCCGTCCTCCTCGGCGATCGCCGCCATCGCCTTGCCGAGGTCTTCGGTGGAGATCCCGGTCGTGTCCTGGAAGGCCATGAAGGAGCCGAGCAGCGGCGTCGTCAGCACGCCGCCGAAGTCGGAGACGAGCGCCTCGATCTCAGCCACCGGTGCGCGCGACCTCGTAGTGGCCGAGGCCCTCGCGGCCCTCGACCGACCAGCGGAAGAAGGCGATCCGGGACTCGAGCCCGTGGCGTCGCACGGCGACCGAGCTGATCAGGCTGCCGGCGCCTCGAAGCGGCGGGCCGCCCTCGAGGTCGGGCCACAGCTCCAGCGTCGCCCGCCGCTGCACGCCGTCCTCGCCGTACTCGGTGGAGAGCAGCGCTTCCGCGAACTCGACCGGCGCCGCGTCGGGGTCGCAGAGGACCCCCGCGACCTCCTCCTCGCCGTGCCCGGCCCTCCCCTCCGGGAGGGTCGCGGTGAGTGCCAGCAGGCCGCCGTCGGAGAAGACGATCCCTATCGCCCGCCGCTGGACCTGACCGGGGTCGCTCATGCCTGGCAGCCTATTGAGCATGACCTCGACCGCGATCCGCGACGCCGAGCCGGCCCAGACACCCCCCTTTTGACGGGGGGCTGGACGTCTGATCCACCCGATGTCACGCCTCCTGGCCACCGGACCCGACTTACCCCTCGCCAGTGGGCCTTGTATCTGTTCTAATCGGCGGACGTCTGATGACTTGCCTCGCGGGAGGGGGGCAACCGAGGAGAGGAGTCGTCTGGTGGGACAAGGAAACGAGTCGAGGTCCGGGACTGGGCTGAGGCGCAACGCAATCGGGTTGCCTGGGGCGGTGATCATGTCGGCGGCGATCATGGGGCCGGCGGTCTCGACCTTCTTCAACCCCCAGTTCTCGTTCGGGTTCTCGGGCTTCGCGACGCCGCTCGTCTACCTGCTCTGTCTGATCGCGATGCTGATCACCGCGTCGGGAGTGATCGAGATGGCACGCGCGCTGCCCAGCGCAGGGGCCTTCTACACCTTCGTCACCCGTGGCTTCGGCGCCAGGGCGGGCTTCGTCACCGGCGGGCTGATCTTCGTCGCCTACGCGCTGCTGGCGCCGGCGGAGATCGGACTGATCGGCGGCTACCTGCAGGACACCTTCAATGACAAATTCGACACCAACATCCCCTGGTGGATCATCGGCATGGTGCCGGCGATCGCGATGACGGTGCTAGCCCTGGAGGGGATCGTCGCCTCGCTGCGCACGGCGCTCGTGCTGTTCGCCGCCGAGGTGATCGTCGTCGTGGCGATGGCGATCATCATCGTCGTCCAGGGCGGTGCCGACGGCCTCACGCTGGAGCCCTTCAACCCATCCAGCTCACCGGACGGTTTCGGCGGCCTGGTAACCGGCGGAATCTTCGCCGCGCTCAGCTTCGTCGGCTTCGAGGCCGCTGCCTCGCTCGGCGAGGAGGTCAAGGAGCCGCGCAAGCGAATCCCGAAGGCCATCATCGGCGCGACCCTCCTGGTCGGCGGGATCTACACGTTCTGCATCTGGGCCGAGTCGATCGGTCTCGGTCGCGACGTGGTCAACACCGCCAAAACCTCAGCGCCGTGGAACGTGCTGGCCGCCGAGTACGCCAGCTGGATGGAGTGGCCGGTGATCGTCGCCTCGGTCTCCTCGATGTTCGCGGTGATGCTTGCCTCGAACGCCGGGATCGTCCGGATCCTCAACACGATGGGCCGCGAGAAGCTCCTGCCCTCGTCCTTCGGCCACATCGACGAGAAGCACGGTACGCCGCGCTTCGCGGTCCTCTTCACCGGCGCTTTCGCGGTCGGCCTGGCGCTGATCGTCGGCCTGCTCGCCGGCGGCTTGGGCAACAGTTCCGCCGGCTTCAACGTCTACGGCTACCTCGGGTTCCTGCTGACGATGGGGATCCTGCCGGTCTACGTCCTCGTCAATGCCGCGGCGATCCGGTTCTTCCGGGGCCGCGGCGATTTCCACCCGATTCGGCACCTCGTCCTGCCCGGGCTCGGTGCTCTTCTAATGGTCGGCCTGACCGTCGGCCAGATCCTCGAACAGACCGAAGCGCCCTACACCTGGTTCCCGTGGGTGATCGTCTGTTGGGTCGTGCTGGTCAGCGTCGGTGCGTTCTGGCTGGGAGTGCGTCGCCCGGAAGAGCTCCGCGCCGCCGGCGCGGCGATGGGCAGCGCCGACGACGTCGAGGAGGAGAAAGACCTGACCTTGGGGGTCGCCTGACAACGTGAGCGCTCACACGATCGGCATAGACGTCGGCTCGCAGAGCATCAAGGGCTGCCTGCTGGATCCCGACGGCGAGGTCCTCGCCGTCGGGAGGCAGGGATGTGCGATGCGCCACCCGGCGAGCGGCTGGGCCGAGCAGGATCCGGCCGAGTGGCACGCCGGACTGGTGTCGGTCGTGTACGAGATGCTCGAGCGGGCCGGCGTTGCGGGCGCTGACGTCGGCCAGCTCGGCCTCGCCTGCCAGGTGGACGGGGTCGTCCCGGTCGACCGGGGGTTGCGCCCGCTTCGCGACGCGATCATCTGGCTCGACCGGCGCGCAGCCTCCGAGGCGGCCGTGCTGGCCGAGAAGGTCGGCGAGCGCGAGCTGTTCGAGCTCACCGGCCTCAACTGCAACGCCTCGCACACCGCGCCGAAGATGATGTGGCTCCGCGACCATGAGCCGGACGCCTATCGCGAGACCCGCTGGCTGCCGGCGGTCGGCGGCTACCTGGCCGGCTGGCTGACCGGCGAGGTCGTGGTCGACCACGCCAACGCCTCCTCGACCCTGCTCTACGACGTCGGGGCCGCGGCCTGGTCGGGCCCCCTGCTCGACGCGGCCGGGATAGAGGGGGAGATGCTGCCGGAGGTACGCGACTCGACCGACGTCGCCGGCAGCCTCACCCCGGTGGCCGCGGAGCGGCTCGGCCTGAGCACCGACTGCAGGGTGATCGTCGGCACCGGCGACGAGCACGGGGCCGCGCTCGCGGCCGGCCTCCTGCGACCGGGGCTGGTCGCCGACGTGACCGGGACCGCCGAGCCGGTGGCGGCGGTGGCCGACGAGCTGACGCTCGACGACGACGGCCTGCTCGAGACCCACGCCCATGCCGTTCCCGGGACCTTGCTGGTCGAGAACCCGGGCTTCGTCTCCGGCGGCAGCACCCTCTGGCTCGCGGAGTCGGTGCTCCGCCGGCCCCAGGCCGAGGTCTTCTCGCTAGCCGCCGAGGCGCCGGCCGGCTCCGACGACGTGATCTTCCTGCCGGCCCTCAGCGGCGCCATGTCGCCGCGCTGGAACGACGCCATGCGGGGCGCCTTCGCCGGGCTGGCGATGAACCACAGCGACGCCCACCTCGCCCGCGCTGTGCTGGAGGGCTGCGCCTACGCCCTGCGCGACATCGTTGACCGCCTCGACGCGCTCGGGCTGGCCGGGGATGAGATCAGGGTCGTCGGCGGCGGCGCCCGCAGCCCGCTCTGGCTGCAGATCAAGGCCGACGTGCTGAACCGGCCGGTCCGGGCGGTGCTGGCCGAGGAGCCGACCGCGCTCGGCGCCGCGATGCTGGCCGGCGTCGCCGGCGACGCCTTCTCGGACTTCGACGACGCGGTCGACCGCGTCGTCGCGACCGCCCCCGAGGCGATCGCGCCCGATCCCACCCGCGCCGCCCGCTACGAGGAGGGCTACGCCGCCTACCGCCGCCTCTACGACGGCATCGAGGGGAGTATCGGATGACGGTCACAGGGCGGAGTGGGATCGACCTCGTCGCCCTGCGGGAGCGGCTGGCGGCGGCGCCGGACGCCGATCGCCTGCGTCCGCTCGGCCTCGGCCGCATCGTCGCCGGCCCGGACGCGCTCCTCTCGCTGCGTGAGGTCGTCGCCGATCTGGTGGACGAGGGCGCCGGCCCGATTGCCGTGCTTGGCGACGCGACGCCGATGCTGCGCGACCGGTCGGACCTGAAGGCGACAGTTCAGGCCCTGCTGGAATCCGACCACGAGGTGCGGCCGGTGCAGGTCGGTCCCGCGGAGGGCCGCGTGCACGCGGACGAGGAGACGGTGGCCGCCGCGCGGGCCGCGGCCGAGGGCGCGAGGGCCATCGTCACCGTGGCCTCCGGCACGGTGGCGGACATCGGCAAGACCGTCGCCGATGACCTCGGCGGGCTCCCTCACCTGATCGTCCAGACCGCGGCCAGCGTCAACGGCTTCGCCGACGACCAGTCGGTGCTGCTGCGCAACGGCGTCAAGCGCACGGTCCCCTCGCGCTGGCCCGACGTGCTCCTGCTAGACGGCGCGGTCCTCGCCGAGGCCCCGGCGCAGATGACGCGGGCCGGCTTCGGCGACCTCGTCTCGATGTTCACCGCCTGCCCGGACTGGTACCTGGCGACCGAGATCGGGATGGACGGTGGCTTCTCGGCGACCGCGGCCGACCTCGGTCGCGAGCACGGCGAGGAGCTGCTCGGCCTCGCTCCCGCGCTGGCGCGCAACAATGCCGCCGCGGTCGTGCGGCTGGCCGAGATCCTCGCCTTCAGCGGCATCTCGATGGGGGTGGCGGGGCGTACCGCGCCGTCTTCGGGGATGGAGCACACCGTCAGCCACATGCTCGAGATGGCCGCTGAGCGGCGCGGTTGGGACACCGCCCTGCACGGGGCCAAGGTGGGTGTGGCGACGGTCGTCGCCGCTCTCACCTGGCGCCACCTCCGGCGGCGCATCGCCGAGCGGGGGATGACGCTCCGGTTCCCGGCCGAGGCGGAGATGGAGGAGCGCGTGCGCGCCGCCTTCGATCCCCTCGACCCGAGTGGCGCGATGGGCGAGGAGTGCTGGTCGGCCTACCGCGCCAAGCTGGCGCGCTGGCACCAGCACCGCGATCGCGCCGAGGCCTTTGCCTCCAGCTGGGACGGGCACGAGGGCCGGATCGACGCGCTGGGCGTCGATCCGGCCCGACTTGTCGAGGCGATGCGGATGGCCGGCGCGCCGGTCCGGTTTGGCGAGCTGGAGCCGGGGATCGACCCGGAGACCGCGCGCTGGGCGATCGCCAACTGCCAGCTGATGCGAGAGCGCTTCACGATCGCCGACCTGGCGTACTTCGGCGGCGCCTGGGAGGCCGGGGACGTCGACGAGGTCCTGGCCGAGGCCGCCGAGCTGGGGGCCGGGCTGTGAGCGCCGCCACGGCCGCCGAGAGCGCCGTCGTGCGGCGGCCCGAGCACCGCTTCGCCGGCTACGCGTTCGACCTCGACGGCACCGTCTACCTCGGTGAGGAGCTGCTGCCCGAGGCGGGGGAGACGATCGCGGACATCCGCGCGCAGGGCGGCCGCGTCGTCTTCGTCACCAACAAGCCGCTGGAGACGGCGGCCGACTACGCATCCAAGCTGACCCGCCTCGGCGTCCCGGCAACCGCCGAGGACGTCGTCACGGCCCTCGACTCGCTGCTGCTCTACCTCGGGGAGCGCCATCCGCGAGCGGCCCTGCTCGCCGTCGCCGAGCGGCTGGTCGAGACGACCCTTGCCGAGGCCGGCTGGAGGGTGGTGGTCGACTCGGCCGAGGCGGAGGTCGTCGTCGTCTCCTTCGACCGCACCTTCGACTACGCCAAGCTCGAGGCCGCCTACCGCGCGGTCCGCCACCACGGCGCGGCGATCGTCGCCACCAACCCCGACCCCTTCTGCCCGACCCCCGACGGCGGCCTGCCGGACTGCGCGGCGATGCTGGCGGCGATCGAGGCCTGCACGGGGGCCCGCGCCGAGGCCGTGCTCGGCAAGCCGAGCGAGACGATGGGGCGCGCCCTCCTGGAACGTCTCGGCACCGCACCGGGGGACGCCGCCCTCGTCGGCGACCGGTTGAGCACCGACGTCGCGATGGGCCAGCACGTCGGCATGGCCGGCGTGCTCGTCCTCAGCGGTGCCACCTCGGCCGCTGCGATGGCCGATTCCGAGGTGCGCCCCGACTACGTCCTCGAGGGCATTCACCAGCTGCTGCCCGACCAAACGATCGATTTCAGAGGAGCCGATAAGAGATGATCAACTTCGTCTTCATGCTCACCCACAACGACGCGACGGTTCCCAACGCGCTCGAAGTGCTCGAAGAGCTGCGGGGCAGCGGCCTGCGCTACGTCGGCTTCAAGGACGTCGGCGCCAGCGTCGAGCAGCTCACCGAGGTGACCGATGCCGCTCACGACCAGGGCCTCGAGGTGATGCTCGAGGTCGTCTCCACCAGCCTCGAGGAGGAGCGGCGCTCGCTCGAAGCGGCGGTCCCGATCGGCGTCGACTGGGTCCTCGGCGGGACCAACCCCCAGGTCGGCACCCAGATCCTCGGCGGCGCCGAGGTTCGCTACTGCCCGTTCCCCGGCACCGTCGTCGGCCACCCGAGCGTGCTCGAAGGGACGGTCGAGCAGATCGCCGGAGACACGCGCCGCCTGACCAGGACCCCGGGCGTCGACGGGGTCGACCTGCTCGCCTACCGGCACGCCACGGTCGACGTCGGCGAGCTGACCCGCGCCGTCGTCGCCGCCTCCGCCGGCCCCGTGATCGCCGCCGGTTCGGTGGTCGACTTCGGCCAGATCCGCCTGCTGGAGCAGGCTGGCGCCTGGGGCTTCACGATCGGCAGCGCGATCTTCGAAGGCAAGCTTCCCGGGGCTCCCGACATCGCCGCCCAGGTCCGCACGGTCCTCGACGCCTCGACCCCCAGCGGCTCGCCCGCGGAGGTCGGATGACGACCCAGCGACCGACCGCCGTTGCCCGGATGCGCGAGGAGCTGCTCGGCGAGCTGCTGGACGGCACCTACCCGAGCGGGGTCAAGCTGCCCAACGAGGACGAGCTGGCGGAGCGCTCGGGCGTCAGCCGCGCGACCGTGCGCGAAGCGGTCAGCGGGCTGGTCGAAGCGGGGTATCTGACCCGGCGCCACGGCTCGGGCACTTTCGTCGCCAGAACGCTGCCGCGCCGCCACGCGCTCGACGCCTCGGTCAGCTACACGAGCATGATCCGCGAGGCCGGGATGACGCCGGGGATCGTGGTCCTCGACCAGAGCGAGCACGGGGCTACCCCCGAGGAGGCGGAGCTGCTGGAGGTGCCGGAGGGCGAGCCCGTCCTGACCGTCGAAAGGATCCGCACCGCCGACGGCCGCCCGGTCGTCTACTCGGTCGATCGCCTGCGGCGGAGCTTCGCGCCGGCCGACGCCGCGGAGCTCGACGCCTCGCTCTACAGCGTCCTGCAGCGCGCCGGGCACCCGGTGCAGAGCGCCAGCGCCAGGCTGGTGCCGGTGGTCGCCCAGCAGCGGCTGGCGTCGTTGCTGGAGGTCGAGCGCGACACCCCGCTGCTGCACATCGACCAGGTCGACTTCGACAGCTTCGGGCACCCGGTGATGGTCTCGGCGGAGTGGCACGTCGCCGACGCTTTCGAGATGCACGTCAACCGCAAGGCCGCGCGCTAGGCGGCGGAGGGACAGAATGAGCACGTCCGAGCGAGTTTCCCGGCTCGGCCCCAGAGGGCGGGACGCGGCGATCGAACGCCTCGCCCGAGCCCCCGTCGACGTGCTCGTCGTCGGCGGCGGGATCACCGGCGCCGGCGTCGCGCTCGATGCCGCGACCCGCGGCCTCAGCGTCGCCCTGGTGGAGAAGCGGGACTTCGCCGCCGGCACCTCGAGCCGCTCCAGCAAGCTGATCCACGGCGGCCTGCGCTACCTCGAGCAGCGCGACTTCTCGCTGGTGCGCGAGGCCCTGCACGAGCGGGCGCTCCTGCTCACCTCGCTCGCGCCGCACCTGGTCGAGCCGGTGCCGTTCCTCTTCCCGCTGCGCCACCGCACCTGGGAGCGCGCCTACATCGGCGCCGGCGTCGGCCTCTACGACGCGCTCGCCGGTCGCCACGCCGCGGTCCCCCGCCACCGCCACCTCTCCCGCGGCGCCGCGCTCGCGCTGGCACCCTCGCTGCGCCCCGACTCGCTCGTCGGGGCGATTCGCTACCACGACGCCCGCACCGACGACGCCCGCTTCGTCGTCGCCCTGGTCCGGACCGCCGTCGCCAACGGGGCGCTGGCCGTCTCCGGTGTCCGGGTCGACCGCCTCGCGCTCGGCGAGGACGAGCTCCGCCACGCCGCCCTGCACGACACCGAGCGCGGCCGGGAGCTGGAGCTGCGCGCCCGCGTCGTCGTCAACGCGACCGGGGTCTGGAGCGGGGAGCTGGAGCGGATGGCGGGGGTGCGCTCGCCGGTCGAGGTGCGCGCCTCCAAGGGGGTCCACCTGCTCGTGCCGCGGGATCGGATCTCCTCCGAGACGGCGCTGATCGTCCGCACCGAGCGCAGCGTCCTCTTCGTCATCCCCTGGGGAGCGCACTGGATCATCGGCACGACCGACACCGAGTGGAAGCTCGACCGCGACCACCCGGCCGCATCCCGCAGCGACATCGCTTACCTGCTCGATCACGTCAACGCGGTGCTGCGAGAGCCGCTCACCGAAGAGGACGTCGTCGGCGTCTACGCGGGCCTGCGGCCGCTGGTCGCACGCGACGCCGCGGACACGGCGTCGCTCTCGCGCGAGCACGTCGTGCGGCGCCCGGCACCGGGCCTCGTCACCGTCGCCGGGGGCAAGTACACGACCTACCGGGTGATGGCACGGGACGCCGTCGACGCGGTCGGCGAGGAGCTCGGGGAGACGATCGACGCCAGCCGCACCGACCAGGTGCCACTGCTGGGCGCCGAGGGCCTGACGACCGCGCGCGGGCGCGCCCACGCCCATCCCTCCGCGCACCGGATCGGCGCCGTCGCGGTCGAGCACCTGCTCGAGCGCTACGGGGCGCTCGCGCTCGTCTTGCTCGACGCCACCGCCCAGCAGCCCGAGCTGGCGGAGCCGATCGAGGGCGCGCCGGCCTACCTGCTCGTCGAGGCCTGGTACGCGGTCGTCGCCGAGGGCGCCCTGCACCTCGACGACGTGCTCACCCGGCGCACCCGGATCTCGATCGAGACAGTCGACCGCGGCCGCGCTGCCGCCGAGCCGGTCGCCCAGGCGATGGCCGAGCTGCTCGGCTGGCCGGGGCGCAAGGTCCGCGGCGAGGTCGCCCGCTACCTGGAGCGGCTCGACGCCGAGATGCTGGCCGGCCGCGCGCCCGACGACGAGCAGGCCGACGCCGCCCGTTCCGCCGTCCGCGATCCCCGCCTGGTCGCCTGAGTACCATTGGGCCATGCCAGACGAACAGACCGCCACGCTTTCCGAAGACGACGTCATCGAGGCCCTCGAGGAGGTCATCGACCCCGAGCTGGGGCTCGACTTCGTCTCCCTCGGCCTCGTCTACGACGTCGAGATCGAGAACACCGACGTCTACGTGACCTTCACCCTGACGACCCCCGCCTGCCCGATCGGCCCCCAGGTCTCCGAGCAGATGAAGGAGTTCGTCGGCGACCTCCCCGGCGTCACCGCCGTCCACCCGAAGATGGTCTTCGACCCCGCCTGGTCCCCGGAGATGATGACCGAGGACGCCAAGTTCGCGTTGGGGTTCTAAGCAGGGATTTCGCGGTCACCACCTATTGGCGCTGAATTCTTAGGCCCGTGCTAGTCATCCCAGGTGCAATGACGTTAGGGCCGTAGGATTCCGTTGGTCCCGAGGGATCCTCCGGAACGTAAAATGAACACCATATCTTCAGGCGGCATCGGCCCCCCGAACCAGTCGCTAACCGTCCTAGGTCCCCGAGGCGGGGGGACAGCAGCTATTCCCGGCTCATAGTCCGCACCTGGGCGGGGGATGACCATCACGAGGACTCCCTTCCCCACTCTCGGGTTCTCTCGGGCAAATCCGCGGATCTCTTCAGTGATGAGCTGGGCCGCAACGAAGGGATGTGGGTTCCTTCGTATTCGCCGAGCTATCGTTACCTCCAGCCCACGTAGTCGCTCGGTCGGGACGTATTGGCCCGCGCTCCACACTTTTTTCGACGTCTCCGGCCTCTCGCCGAGCTGCCAAATCGCGGCAGTGAATTTGTCCTCTGCTAGGGGGAGCAATTCTTCGCCCCTCTCGATATTGGAAATTCGGATCATGACCGGCTCGAGGCCGATGTCTTGGTGGAGACGCGCCCACGCCATGCCGACAATCAGTAGTTGGTTGCGTTCGGGATTCCTCGGCATCTGAGCGAAGACTTCTGTGAGCCGATCCCGTGTGAGGGAGATGGCTTCGTCCACATTCTCGCGTTCTCCCATGACCCTCGTAAGCCACTCATCGGTGGGGGTGCGACCGATGCGAGCAACCCCGGTGTACGCGTAGGCCGTCCCGGTCCAGTTGCGCGTATCCGCGATCGCCTTGTTGGCGCGGTTGGGAAGAGGCTTGCCGGTTGCAAGGTCGGTGAGCAGCTGGTCGGAGGCGAGGACCAGGGCACCGGGCAGTTGCGCCATCACCAGTAGGGTCATCTGGGGGGCCGGCTGGAGCCGATGTCTGGCAAGAGGGTGGAGGCGAGCACGTCATGCCACGGCACCTGCTGCACTCGCGGCAAGCTCACCAAGGGCCGCTGCGGAATTGCGGCGGCGAGGCATTCTCTATCCCGAGAGTTAGCGACCTAGGTGCGTGGGTTCGAATCCCATCAGCCGCCTTTTCGCTTCAACCTGCACCTCGGCAGGTTGGACAGGGATGTCGAGCGATTTTGCTGGCTAGAGGATGCGGAGGACATGCAGCACGACGTACGCGGTCCCGTAAACGAACACCGCGATCATGCCCAAGACCATAAAGGCGGCGAATGATTCGATAAGCGCCTCGACCCGACTTGCGACTTTTCGTACTTCCTCGAAGATTCGCCCGGGGCTCACCGGCACGGGGGCGGGTTTCAACTCGGTGGCAATGCGTCCCGCCTTTTGCCAGAGCGAAGCCGCTTGGATCAGCGCCCAGAGCGGCTGCTTCTCAAGGGGGTCCTTCAGGCCCGCCGTCCACTCCTCCTCTAAGCGTGGCCGGTGGTCCTCGGGAATCCGCGCGATCGCCTTCTCCAAGAGTCCCTGGGCGAGCTCGGGGATGGCCACCTCGAGTTCGTTGTCGATGACCCTCCCCAGCACCCGCCAGAGAAGCGACCCAAGCGTGATGCCGACGATCAGCACAATCGCTCCAATGGTCCCCAGCGCCGCGAGCAGAAGACTGATGAGGCTCATCCAGCTGCCCCTCCGGCGGGTGAGGGCTTGGCGATGCCGAGGCGACTGCCCGTGTCGCTCTTCGCGACGAGCCGACGAGCCGCCGGCTCGCCCTGTGCGGTCAACCGGTAGAGGCGGCGGCGTGGACCGGGCTCTTCGCTTTCCTCCCAGCGACTGGAAAGCCAGCCGAGCTTCTCGAAGCGGAGGAGGACCGGATAGCCACTGCCGGACTTGATTCCGATTTCCTCGAAGAGCTTGAAGCCGTGTCGCTCTTCGGTCGGCCTCTCGAGGAAGGCCACCAGGATCTTCACCGTCGTCTTCGTCGCTCGAGGCAGCCGAGCCTCTTCCTCCGGGAGATCGAAGACCTTGGCCTTTGGCTTAGTCACATTTTTATTCTACTTAGATAGATATGGGATGGCAAGGGAGTGGGTGGACTTCCTCACGATTGGGGACAGCACTAACTACGTTCGGCAAGCTTTAACGCCGACGCCCGTAGCGGATTGCGAGCTTGATCGGGCGTGCGGTTTGGGCAGTGGGAGCCGCCCGCTGCCCAAACCGCACCGAAGCGTGCCTGATTCACCCGGAATTTGTCGGCGATGCTAGGGCCGGATTTTGGCTCTGGAATGCGGAAACGCACCGCGAGTCGCATGGTTTGCCATGCAGAAGGTCGTGGCTCCGTTTTCCGGCCGTTTGTTCAGTCCCTACCCATCAGCGCGTAGCGACCGAATCGAGGGCGCTCCCGGGTCGGGGAGAGGAAGGCCTCAGGGCTCCAGGCCGCCCGGAGACCGACGGTCCTTGCGTGCTGCTCGACCATCACTTCGTCGCGCTAGGCTGCGTCGATGAGCTTCGTGCGGATCACGGTGCGACCCGACCAGATGGGTGGAGTCCCATGCGTACGCGGCCTGCGAATCCCGGTGGCGACCGTGGTCGGCATGGTCGCCGATGGCATGAGCGAGTCCGAGATCCTCGCCGCCTACCCGGACCTGGAGGTCGAGGACGTTCGCGAGGCGATGCATTACGCGGCTGAGGCCGTGCGTGAGCGTGAGTTGCCGCTGGCCGCCTCCGGGTGAGGTTTCTGATCGACAACGCCCTTTCGCCTGTGCTCGCCGAGCAACTGAATGAGGCCGGGCACGATGCCGCGCACGTCCGCGACTACGACTTGCAGGCGGCAGACGACGAACAGATTCTTGTTCGCGCTCAGGAAGAGGAGCGCGTGGTGGTGTCCGCCGACACCGATTTCGGCACGCTCCTCGCAACCCGTCGCGAGCGCGCGCCGTCGATCATTCTGTTCCGGCACGGCACGCAGCGACGGCCCCGAGCAGCAGGCGGAGACCCTGCTGGCGAACCTTGAGGCAATCGAAGCCGACCTAACCGCGGGCAGCGTCGTAGTCATCGAGCCCTCCCGCATTCGCGTCCGCTCCCTTCCGCTGGTTTCTTAGGCCAGTCATAGGGTCAGTATTCGACCTCGTAGACGGTGTCGTTTGCGGGACTCGTCACCCATGCCGAGCCGTCGTCGACGGCGAGGTCGCTCCAGTCGTCGTTCTCGCTACTGCCCGTCGGGAAGCGCTTGATCGGGTTTGGTTTGTCGGGCCGCTTCGTCAGGGGGTCAATCCGCGTCAGCAATGCGGCTTCCGGATTCCAGACGAGGACCGCGTCCTCGGCGACCGCGAGGTCGTCAGCAGCGATACCCGCTGCGCTGAAGTCGACCTCTTCGAGACTCTCTTCCCATGAATCCGGTTCGAAGGTGGCAACCACGTTCTGTCGAGCGTCGGCGACCCAGACATTCCCTTCCCCATAGGCAATTGCGTTGAGATGTGGCCCCGTTTGGAGGGGGATGCGTTCGATCTCTTCGCCGGAGTCGCTGTCGATCCTGACCACGGAGGGAGTCGGGGGGTTGCCGTCGCTGGGTACCGCCGCCCAGATGGCCCCCTCCCCGACGGCGAAGATGCCTTCGAACCCCTCGCCTACCTCAAGCGGTTCTGCCCAAAGCTCGCCGCCGTCTTCCAGATCGCGCTTCGTGATCGTGCCCCCATCTTCTGAGCTGACCCACAGCGCGCCTTCGTCGATTGCGAGCTCAGTCACTGGGTCTTTCACGTTCACTTCTTCCGTGACTTCGTTCGAATCGGGATCGATCCGGTCCAGCCCTCTGCCTTCGTTGACGCTGACCCAGACCGAGCCTTCCCCGGCGACGACCTTGCCGGGGTGTGGCCTGACGGAGATGGGCTCGGGATCCGACGACGGGTCGATCCTGCTCACCTTTTCTTCCTCGTAGCTTGCCACCCAGGCGGTGCCGTCTTCCGCCGCGACTCCGTGTGGCGAGCCGGGCACGGGGACCGTCTCGAGCACACGGAACGTCCCAGGCCCGGAAGATTGTTCGTCCCCGCCCGCCAGGAGCCCGATCGCGGCGGCGATGGCGGCCACGGCGATTGCCCCCACCGCGATCGCCATTCTGCGGCGGCGATGGGGCGGCAACGAGTCCTTTCGTGCTGGCGGGCCGACTGGGGGAGGGGACGGTGGAGTCGGAGGAGATGGTGGGGTCGGCGCGGCCGACCGCGGTGCGTGCGGCTCGGCCGATGCCGGGGCGGCGTCGAGTGCCGCACGGGCCGCGGCCGCGACGCTTGGGACGTCCTCGGAGGCGATGCGTTCGAGCTCATCGCGGGCAGTCGCCGCACGGCCCGCATCGGGACCCGTAAGCAGGTCGGCAAGCTCCGCCACCGCACTCTCCCGTACTCGCGATCGCGCGCTCTCCAGGAGCATGACGAGGTCCTCCGGCAAGGGGGCCGGCTTGACGATCGCCCCCCTGGGGCTGTGCGCAACCAGCAGGTCCCCCTCGGCGCCGTAAGTCCACAGCGTCGGGGTTTGCCGCGCCTCCCCCGTCCGCACCGCCTCATAGGCGTAGTCGTAGAGCTCGCTGACCGTGACCATGCCGTCCCCGTCTCGGTCGGCCTCGCCACTGCGCAGCCCCTCCACGAGTGCGCCGGTGAACACCGACGAGACGCTGTCGCCGATGACCCGGCCTTGCTCGAACGAGTACTCCGTTCCCCGCGACCCGGTGAGGACGACGCGGCCTCGCCCCTCGAAGCGCTCGCCCAGCGCAAGGCTGCCCTCTCCCTTCGCGCCCTTGGCGAAGGCTCCGCTGTGGCAGCAGTCGAGCACCAGGATCTGTCGCCGAGACCGGCAGTCCTCCAGCTGCTCGTTCAGCCACGCGGAGGAGACGGCGGTCGCGGACAGGAGCGCGCGGTCGGTATCGACGGTGGCGTAGTAGAGCCGACCGCGATCGTCGAGCACTCCATGGCAGGACAGGTACACCAGGGCGAGGTCGCCGGGACCTACCTGTGCGCAGAACTGAGCAACCCGTCGCCGCAGTGACTCCGCGGGTACGTCGAGCACCATCTCGACCTCGAATCCGCCGATCGCCGTGTCCTCGAGCACCGCTGCGAGGTCTGACGCATCCTGCCCGGGCGCCCGCAACTTCGCCAACGTCGGGTCGACATAGGACCCCGTCGCAACCACGAGGGCGAACCGGCGTCCGGCCGCTCCCTTAGTCGTCGTCGCCATGACGGGCGATCCACTGTTCGACGAGCCGGCTCTGCTCGTCCGAAGACACCCCCGTCACCTCGAGCGTGTCGCCGTCGAGGGTCAGCTTCACGCTTCTCGCCTGCTGGCGCCCCAGCCACGCCACGGTCGTGTCCACCACCGACCTCAGGACGGCGGAGTCCAACGCGAACTTGATCGCCAACCCTCCGAGGGCCAGCAACTCACCACCCTTCGCTCCCTCGGGCGCCTCACCGTCGGTTGACAGCCCGACTGCATCG
The DNA here is from genome assembly GCA_963799835.1 of uncultured Solirubrobacterales bacterium. Taxonomy (GTDB): domain Bacteria; phylum Actinomycetota; class Thermoleophilia; order Solirubrobacterales; family 70-9; genus VAYN01. Next base: position 347,413 of record CAWCYE010000002.1, on the reverse strand, counting down.
ACGTCCAGCTCGAGCAGTTCACCGCGCAGTCCCTGGGTCAGCTCGAGGAGCTCCTCGGCGTCGTAGTCCGGCCCGGCATCCAGCACCGCCGCAAGCTCACCTCTCGCGCCTCTCATATCGCGGGCTCGGCTCCTAGAACCCCGGGACTTCGATGCAGATGAGTGAGGCGGACACGGAGATGGAGGGAGCTGCGGTCCTGTCCATCCGCTCGACCGCCTCGGCCTGGATGTCGGCGAGGTCGAGTCGAAGGGCTTCGTAGGCATCGAGCATCTTCAGGAATCCCTCGCGGTCGATCGACAGGATCGGGGTCCGGCTGATGTGGAAGTGCTCGTCCGAGCCGAGGTCGCTGTTTCCAGCAGTCGTGAAGTCGTCGACGATGGGCTGCATGAATTCCGGCAGCAGGGTCACCTGGATCTCCGGGGGGAGGTCGTTCCACTCGTCGGTTTCGACGAGGTGGCGACCGGTGGCGCGGTAGTAGTGCTTGGTCAACCCGCGCCGCGGTTCGGTTCTCACCAGCTCCACGCGATCTAGCTTCTCCAGCTTTCGCATGTGGTAGGCGACGGTGCCTTTGGGGATGTCGAGCGCACAGGCGATGTCGACCGGCGCGGCGAGTTCGTGCTCGGTGAGATAGAGCATGATCGCCCTGCGGACTGGATGCGCCCACGCCTTGTGATGTTTGTCTTGGGCTCGAAGCAATCCGGCCTTGGTCGACATGTCGCTCCCTTCGCAGACGCCTTGAGCGGTCGATCTTAGTCGGTCCAAAGCAAACATCGAGAATTTTGCGGGTTTCTAATGGTGCTTAGATCTCCAATGGTGGAACAACCTCCACCATTCTCCGGTCCATTCCCTTGCAAGGGCCAGCACGAGAGGGGGGGTGAGCCACATGAACATCGATTCCATTCCGGAGACCATGCCACTCCAGTCGATAGGCAAGGGAGGCTGAACCTTGGCGCGCTGGGGTCAGGAAGGCGGCGGTTTGTGCCTGTCCTGACCCCGGCTCGCGGGGTCGTATGGAAAGCAATCTTTCGATTAGTTCACTATCTTTGAGCGAAGACGGAAGGGCGGCCCCACCTTTCTCTATGTGACCTGATGAGTGAGTCCGCCCCTTGCATGCCAAACGCCAGAGGGGGTGAACGCGAATGAACATCAAGTCCGCATCTGATGCGATGCCCCTCCATGCAATAGGCAAGGGAGCTTGATGGACCCCGAGTTCGCAGTTGGCGCCTGAGCGGCTGGGTCACTACTGCCCGGCCCGCCAGGGCGCCAAAGTTCGCCCCTCGGCCCTAGGCAGGATCGCGTAGCTGCCTCGACCGGATCACCAGACCGATGCTGAGCAGGACGACCACGCAGGCGGCGACGACCGGGATGACGAAGATGTCGAGCTGCGACCCGAGGCCGAAGACGAGCGCGATCGTCGAGGTGACGTTGGCGTAGCTGAGTCCATTGCTGATGCGGCGCACAGGCCCTCCTGGATCGATTGATGAGGTCGTGCGGAGGACTACGTAGCTCGCTGGAGCAGGTTCAGAGGGCCGGCGAAGGTTCGAGGCTGGTGACTGGACTAGGAGGCCCTCGCCTAGTCGTCGTCGGTCCGCGGCAGCCGGCGCTCGCTGCCGTCGCCGTTGGGCGGCATCTCCTCGGCCGTGGCATCGACGTCGTAGGGCCGGCCGCCGCCCGGCGAGGTGCCGGCCGCGCCGCCGAATCCGCCGGGGACGCCGACGACAGTGAAGCGGCCGACCGTGAACCGCCGCAGCAGCCGCCGGGCGATCGCCCGGGTCGGCGGGATCAGCAGGAGGAGGCCGGCGATGTCGGTGATGAAGCCCGGGGTCAGGAGCAGGGTGCCGCCGATCACGATCAGGACGCCGTCGGCGACCTCCTTGCCGGGAAAGCGCCGCTCGGCGAGGGCGGCGTTGAAGCGCCGCCAGGCGCCGCGGCCCTGGTGGCGTAGGAGCAGGGAGCCGAGCAGCGCGTCGGCGAGCAGCAGCGCCAGCGTCGGCCAAACCCCGATCAGCCCGCCGACCTGGATGATCACGAACAGCTCCGCGATCGGCACGACGATGAAGAGGATGACGAGGAGGGCCATCAGGCCGTGGCGGTGGCCTCGGTGGCAGCCTGCTCCAGCTCCGCCAGCGAATCGGTGATGCCGGAGGCGATCGCTTCGACGTCCTCCATCGAGTCGTAATCGGCGAGCAGGCCGAAGCCGACCTTGCCGTTGTAGCTCATGATCGCCACCGCCAGGGCGTGGTTCTGGGGCAGGAAGGCGACCGGGAAGACCTCTTCCAGCTCCCGGCCGAGGACGTAGAGCGGGATCTGCGGCCCGGGCACGTTGGTGACGATGAGGTTGAACAGCCGCGTGGTGAAGTTGATCCGCGAGGCCTGGGCGAGCAGGGTCGGCGGCGCGAAGTCGTTGAAGCGGGAGATCACTTCGGCGCCGAGCGCCTGTTTGGAGCGCTTCAGGCCCGCCATCGCGTCGCTGATCGTGCGCAGGCGCCGCACCGGGTCCTCGACGTAGACGGGCAGCGGACCGCGCATCAGGGCGATCCGGTTGCCGAGGTCGCCGCGCTCGTCTTCGCCGCGGATCGAGACCGGGACCAGGGCCCGCAGCTCCAGGCCCTCGGTGCGAATCCCGCGCCGGTGCAGCCAGCTGCGCACGGAGCCGGTCACGACCGCCAGCACGACGTCGTTGACGGTCCCCCCGAGCGCGTCCTTGATCCGCTTGAAGGTCGCCAGCTCCGAGCGGGCCCAGACGTAGCGGCGGTGCGGACCGATCGGGTGGTTGAGCGGCACGTCGGGCGCCGGGTCGGCGAAGGCGGTGACGATCTCGCTCAACCCCTCCAGCGCCTCGACCGCCTTGCGCGCCGTCGTCTCGGGATGGCGGACCGCCTCGACGGCGCGCTCGGCGAACTTGACCGGGGCGGCTGCCGCGTCACTGACCCCGCGCGCCACCAGCTGCGTGGTGCCCGGCTCGGGCTCCGGGACCCAGTCGTCGACGAACTCGGCGGGCTCGGGGACCGGCTCGAGGTCGAAGAGGACGGTCCCGATGTCGACCCCGGAGACGCCGTCGACCATCGCGTGGTGGGTCTTGGTCAGGATCGCGAAGCGGTCGCGCTCCAGGCCCTGGGCGAGCCACAGCTCCCAGAGCGGCTTGGAGCGATCGAGCTGCTGGGAGAAGACGCGTCCCGCCAGCCGCTTCAGCTGCGCCTCGCCGCCCGGGTCGGGCAGCGCGGTGTGGCGGATGTGGTAGGTGAGGTTGAAGTTGACGTCGTCGGCCCACAGCGGCCTGCCGGCCTCCAGCGGCGGCACGACGAGCCTCTGGCGGAAGCGGGGGACCTGCGCGAGGCGGCTCCGCACGTGCTCGACCAGGTCGACGTAGCGGGGCGGCGGTCCCTCGAAGATCAGGATCCCGCCGACGTGCATGTGGCTGTTCGAGCTCTCGTTGGTGAGGAACGAAGCGTCGAGGGCCGTCAGCCGGTCGAGGTGGCTTCCTGCGGTGCTCATGCGTGAAGGCTAGCCGCTCGCACACGCCCCTCGGTACCCTGCACGCGTATGCCCGCTTCCGCCACCTCCGCTCCCAGCCGGGTCCTGCTGGCTGCACCGCGCGGCTACTGCGCCGGCGTCGACCGCGCCGTGCAGACGGTCGAGCGCGCGCTCGAGCTCTACGGGGCGCCGGTCTACGTGCGCAAGGAGATCGTCCACAACAAGCACGTGGTGGAGGAGCTGGCCAAGCGCGGCGCGATCTTCGTCGAGGAGGAGACCGAGGTGCCCGAGGGGGCGATGGTCGTCTTCTCCGCCCACGGCGTCGCCCCGTCGGTGCACGAGAACGCCGCCGCCCGCGACCTGCGCACGATCGACGCCACCTGTCCGCTGGTCACCAAGGTCCACGTCGAGGCCCGCCGCTTCGCCGCCCAGGGCTACACAATCGTGATGATCGGCCACGAGGGCCACGAGGAGGTCGAGGGCACGACCGGCGAGGCGCCGGAGAGCATCGTCCTGGTGCAGACGTCCGAGGAGGTCGCCTCGCTCGAGGTCGAGGACCCCGAGAAGATCGCCTTCATCACCCAGACCACGCTCTCGGTTGACGAGACGGCCGAGATCATCGCCGCCCTGCGGGCCAAGTTCCCCTCGATCGTCAGCTCCAAGTCAGACGACATCTGTTACGCGACCACCAACCGCCAGATCGCCGTCAAGCAGCTGGCCCGCGAGTGCGAGCTGGTGCTGGTGATCGGCTCCACCAACTCCTCCAACTCCAACCGCCTGGTCGAGGTGGCGCGCGAGCACGGCGCCTCCTCCCACCTGATCGACAACCACACCCAGGTCGAGGAGGAGTGGCTGGAGGGCGTCGAGACCGTCGGCATCACCTCAGGCGCCAGCGCCCCCGAGGAGCTGGTCGAGAGCCTGGTCGGCTTCTTCCGCGAGCGCGGCGCCGAGGACGTCTCGGAGCTGCGCACCGTCCACGAGGACGTCCGCTTCATGCTCCCCAAGGAGATCCGCGAGGAGCTCGCAGCGCGGGCCTGAGGCCCCGCCTCAGTTGTCGTACGGCGCGTAGCGGCTGTGCAGCATCAGGTCGTTGCCGTCGGGGTCGGTGAAGAAGGCCATGTGGCAGACCCCGGTGTCGAAGGTGTCTGCGCTGAACTCCACGCCCTTGCCTTCCAGCTCGGCGCGGGCGGCGGCGACGTCGTCGACGTGCAGGGCCAGGTGTCCGTTCTTCGAGGGCGCGAACTTGCCGCCCATCTTGTCCGGCTCCCAGATCCCGCAGCAGGTCTCGCCGACCCAGAACTCGAAGCGGCTGTGCTCGTCGGGGCGCAGCCCGAGGGTCTCGATGTAGAAGCCGCGCGTCCGCTCGGCGTCGGTCGAAGGTACGGCGACGAAGTCGAGCTTGCTGATCATCGGTCTCTCTCCTCGGGTTGGCTTCGGCTCGGGGCCAGAGCTTCGCATACGTCCCTGGCCGGCGACCCGCCTAAGGCGCGCCCGCGGCGAAGCTGACGGACCAGATCTGCAGGCCCGGGGTGGGGCGGAGGACGAGGTCGTGGGGCTCGTGGCGGGGGTGCTCGGCGAGGGCGTGAAGAGCGGGGCGGGTGCAGGGGATCGTCGCCATGGCGCGGCCGTCGAGCTCGACCGCGATCTCGCCCTCGCCCTCGACGGTGGCGAAGGCCCCGCCGGCCTCGTAGGGGACGGCCAGCTCCTCACTGTCTTCGCCGGCCGTCCAGGGTCGCTCCCAGGAGCCGCCCGGGAAGAGCTCCGGCGTGGGGGCCATCACCCGGGCGCCGGGAGCGTCGGTGGGGCGGACCGGGGCCATCGGCTCGGGCAGCTCGCGCAGGGCGTCGATCTCTCGCAGCTCCGCCTGGATCGCCTCCTCGGTGGCGCGATATTCGCCCTCGCCGAAGTGGACCCAGGAGAGGGCGCCGCCGAGGCTCCAGAGGAAGAGGCTCGGCCAGCCCTCGCAGCCGTAGGCGCTCCAGAGGTCGTGCTCGGCGTCGATCGCGACCGGGAACTCGACCCCGAGCGCTCCCAGGCCGGCTGCGACCGCATCGGGATCGGCGCCGAACGGGAAGCGCGGCGCCTGGACGCCGATCACGCTGACGCCGAGCTCGCGGTACCGGCGCGCCCACTCGGCCAGGTAGGGCAGCGTCCGGGTGCTGTTCAGCTGCGCGAAGTCGAGGAAGTGGACGACCGCCGGCCCGGCGGCGGTCAGAGCCGGCATCGACTCGGGCTCCCGGCCGACCCAGACGAGCCCGTCGGGGAGGTCGGGAGCGGCGATGTTCTCGCGTCCGGGGCGCATCGCGCGGACGTTATCCTGGGCCGCTGTGACCCAGCTCGCCGCCTTCCTGCTTCCCGCGGTCCCGCTGCTCGTCCTGCTGGCGCTGCTGCTGCTCGGGCGCTATCCGGGCTGCGAGGCGATCGTGCGACTGGCCGAGCGGATCGGCTCGGGTGCCCGGAGCCGACGCGCCGTCCCCGCGCCCCGGCCTCGGCCCCGGCGTTCCTTTGCGCCCGGCGGCGGCCTGCTGCTGGCCCTGGCGCTGGCCGGCCGTGCCCCGCCCGCCTGAGGCGGCCGATCCACATCCCGCGTTCCGTTCCGCCGTCGGCACCGTCCGCGGCCCGTGAGCGCACACCCGATCGAGAGGAGCACACCCGATGAGACATGCAAGGAAGCTGGTTCCCGCGCTGCTCGCACTCACGCTGGCGGTCGCCTTGACCGCCTGCGGCGACGACGACGGCAATACCGTGAGCGAAGGCGTCGAGCGATCGCAGGATGCCGGTGGGAAGGCCGGTTCCGGCTCCCCGAACGGTGGGCAGGCCGGTTCGGGGTCCCTGCCGACGATCGTTATCGCCGATGGCGAGCCGGTCGGTGGTGTCGCCGAGCTCGAGTTCAGCGCCGGCGACCGGATCCGGTTCCAGGTCGAATCCGACGTCGAGGACGAGATTCACGTCCACGGCTATGACCTCTCGGAGGACGTGACGGCCGGCGGCGCGACCAGCTTCGACTTCCCGGCCGACATCGAAGGGATCTTCGAGGTCGAGTTGGAGGAACGTGCAGAGCCGATCGCGGAGTTGCGGGTAAACCCGTGAGCCTGCTGCCGTTCGCGCACGCGCTGGCGGCCCGGCAGGACCTCCCGGTCCCGGCCTGGCTCTTCGCCTGGGGGGCTTCGATCGTCCTGATCGTCTCCTTCTTCGCGCTCGCGGCCGGTTGGCGGCGGCCCCGTTTCGAGCAGCCCCACTGGCGGCCGCTCGGATCGGGGTCGTCCCGCATCCTCCTCGGGCTGCCGATGCAGATCGCCTGCGGCCTCGCCGGCATCTTCCTGCTCGGCGTCGCCATCTACGCCGGGCTGCACGGCACCGAAGCCCCGGATCGCAACTTCGCCCTCACCTTCCTCTTCGTCACCGCCTGGCTCGGCTTCCCGCTCTTCTCCGCCCTGCTGGGGGACGTCTTTCGCCCGTTCAACCCCTGGCGCGCGGTCGGGCGCGTCGCCGGGGCGGGGTTCGCCGCGATCGCCGGCCAGCGCCCGGCCCATCTCGCCTACCCGGAGGCGCTGGGCCGCTGGCCGGCGGCGATCGGCCTCCTTGCCGTCGTCTGGCTGGAGATCGTCTACGGCGCCAGCGGCGGCGTCGCCGTCGGTCTCGACCCGCACGTCGCCGCCGTCGCCACCCTCCTCTACAGCGCCTACACGCTGGCGATGATGGCCCTGTTCGGGGTCGAGAAGTGGTGCGAACGCGGCGAGGTCTTCTCCGTCTACTTCGGGATGTTCGCCCAGCTCGGCTGCTTCGGCGTCGAGGACGGCCGGCTGGCGCGGCGGCGGCCGCTCTCGGCCGCCACCAGGTGGGCGAGCGCCCCGGGCTCGCTCGCGGTGGTGGTAGCCTCGATCTCCACGACCAGCTTCGACGGTGCCGCGGAGGGGCCGTTGAAGGGGGCGATCGAGAACGTCTTCGAATGGCTTGCCGACGCCGGACTCGGGCTGAGCACCGCGCTCCGCCTCACCGACACGGTCTTCATCGCGCTCTGCTTCGCCGGGATCGCCCTGGTCTACCTGCTGGGGGTGCGGGGGATGCGCACCGTGCGCGGGGCACCGTCACTGGCGACGCTGCGGACCGGCTTCGCCCACACCCTGATCCCGATCGCCCTCGCCTACCTCCTCGCCCACTACTTCAGCCTCTTCGTCTTCCAGGAGCAGGCCCAGTTCACCTACCTGCTCTCCGACCCGCTGGGCACCGGCTCGACCGACCTCTTCGGCACCGCCTCCTCCGGCATCGACTTCACCGTCCTCAGCGCCAACGCGATCTGGTACGTGCAGGTCGGCTCGCTGGTCGTCGGCCACGTCCTCGCGCTCACGCTCGCCCACGACCGCGCCCTCGTCTACTGGTCCGACTACCGCGACGCGGTCCGCTCCCAGTACTGGATGCTGGCGGTGATGGTCGCCTTCACCTGCTTCGGCCTCTACCTGCTCTCGGTCGCCAACTCGTGATGCTGCCCCTAGCGCACCTCGGCCACTACCTCTGGATCCTCTACCTGCTCCCGGTAGCGATCATCGTCGTCGGGATAGTCGCCTCGGCCCTCCTGGCGAGACGCCGGGACCGTCCCTAGAGGATCTCGGCGAGACGCTTCTCGAGCGCCTCGGAGATGCTGTCCCGCACCGGGCCCTCGGCCAGCCTTTCGACCAGGGACTCGAGGAAGCCTTCGATGATCAGGGACTTCGCCGCGGCCTGGTCGAGCCCGCGCGAGGTCAGGTAGAAGAGCTGGTCACGGTCGACCTGGGCGATCGCCGCGGCGTGGGTGCAGCGGACGTCGTCGGCGAGGATCTCAAGGCCCGGGATCGCGTCCGCGTGGGCCTCTGGGGAGAGCAGGAGGTTGCGGCACTCCTGGAAGGCGTCGGTCTGCTGGGCGCCGGGGTCGACCTTGATCATCCCGCGCCAGACCGCAGTCGCCCCGGCGGCGAGCACGCCCCGGAAGGCGAGGTCGGAATCGGTGTTGGGAGCCGCGTGCTCCTGGGTGGTGTCGTAGTCGAGGTGCTGCCCCGGGCCGCCGGCGTAGCCGCCGGTGACGCGGGCCTCGGAGCCGGCGCCGGCCAACTTGGTCTCCATCCGCACCTTGCCGCGACCCGAGCCGAAGCCGAGGGCAGCCCAGTCGAGGCGGCCGTCGCGCTCCACCTGGGCGCGCTGGGTGGCGAAGATCCAGGACTTCTCGGAGATGTCCTGAGTGTTGACGTAGCGCAGGGTCGCCGCCTGGCCGACGCTGAGCTCGACCACCGAGTTGAGCATCCCGTCCACCTCGTCAGAGGGCGAGGACCAGTGCTCCCAGACCTCGGCCTCGGCGCCCTCCTCGAGCACGATCAGGGTCCGCCAGCCGAACGCGGCGGCGTCGGCGTCGACCGGAACCTCGACCCGGATCGGCTCCTCCAGTCTCACGCCGGCGGGTACGTGAACCAGCACGCCGTCGCTCCAGCCAGCCTCGTTGCGGGCGACGAAGGGGTCCTCGACCGGCACGAGTGAACCCAACTGCTCTTCGAGCAGCTGGGAATGGGAGGAGAGGGCATCGCGCAGCGAGACGACGGTGGCCCCGTCGACACCCTCGATTCGGGCGTCGATGCCGGCAGGCTCGTAGGAGTCCAGGTCCAGCCGCGAGAGGTCGGTGAATTCCCACCCCTTCGACTTCTGGTCGGGCAGCGGCAGGCTCTCCGCGAGAGAGGCGCCACGCTGGCGCCTCTCCGAAAGCCACGCAGGTTCGGTCGCGACCTCAGCCAATGCTTCCCTCCATCTGCAGCTCGATCAGGCGGTTGAGCTCGACCGCGTACTCCATCGGCAGCTCTTTGGTGACCGGCTCGATGAAGCCGTTGACGATCATCTTCGAGGCCTCCTCCTCGTCGAGCCCGCGGCTCTGCAGGTAGAAGAGCTGCTCGTCGCCGATCTTCGAGACGGTCGCCTCGTGGCCGACGTCGGCGTCGTTCTCGTCGATGCGGATCGTCGGGTAGGTGTCGGAGCGCGAGTCTTCGTCCAGCAGCAGCGCGTCGCAGACCACCTTCGAACGGGATTCGCTGGCGCCGTCGGCGACCTCGAGCAGGCCGCGGTAGGTGGCGCGGCCGCCGTCCTTGGAGATCGACTTGGAGAAGATCGAGGACGAGGTGCGCGGGGCCGCGTGGATGATCTTGCCGCCGGCGTCCTGGTGCTGGCCGTCGCCGGCGAAGGCGATCGAGAGGATCTCGCCGTGCGCTTCGGGCCCGAGCAGGTAGATCGACGGGTACTTCATCGTCAGTTTCGAGCCGAGGTTGCAGTCGACCCACTCCATCGTCGCCTTCTCGTGGGCGACGGCGCGCTTGGTGACGAGGTTGTAGACGTTCTGCGACCAGTTCTGGACGGTCGTGTAACGAACGCGGGAGCTCGGCTTGGCGACGATCTCGACCACGGCCGAGTGCAGCGAGTCGCTCGAGTAGACCGGCGCCGTGCAGCCCTCGATGTAGTGGACGTCGGCGCCCTCCTCGGCGATGATCAGCGTCCGCTCGAACTGGCCCATGTTCTCGGTGTTGATCCGGAAGTAGGCCTGCAGCGGCATCTCGACCTTGACCCCGGCGGGCACGTAGACGAAGGAGCCGCCCGACCAGACGGCGGAGTTGAGCGCCGCCAGCTTGTTGTCGTTGGGCGGGATGATCGTCGCCCAGTACTCGCGCAGCAGGTCCTCGTGCTCGCGCAGCGCCGTGTCCATGTCGGTGAAGATCACGCCCTGGGCCTCGAGCTTCTCGTTTACCTGGTGGTAGACGACCTCGGACTCGTACTGGGCGCCCACCCCGGAGAGGAATTTGCGCTCCGCCTCGGGGATGCCGAGCCGGTCGAAGGTGTTCTTGATGTCCTCGGGGACCTCGCTCCAGTCGCGGCTGTTCTTGTCGGAGGCGCGGACGAAGTAGTGGATGTCGTCGAAGTCGATCTGGGCGAGGTTGCCGCCCCAGTTCGGGGTCGGACGGTCTTCGAAGTGCTGCAGCGCCTTCAGCCGGAAGTCGCGCATCCACTGCGGCTCGTCCTTGTACTCGGAGATCGATTCGACCACCTCGCGCGAGAGGCCCTTCGGCGCCTTGTAGGCGTAGCCGGTCTCGGGATCGTGGAAGCCGAACTTCTCCTTGTAGTCGGCGTTGATGCCGGCCAGCTCTCTCTTCTCTGCGACTGCCTCGGGCGTTGCCATGTCTAGTCGACCTCCAGGGTGATGGTGTCGTCCTCGATGGCTATCGGGAACGTTTGCACCGGGGCGAAAGCCGGGAGCGTCTTCGGCCTGCCGGTGCTCAGGTCGAAGAGGGAGCCGTGCCGCGGGCACTCGACGGTGCAGGTCGCGGGGTCGAACTCGCCCTCGGCCAGCGGGCCGTCGTCGTGAGAGCAGCGATCCTCGATCGCGTACAGCGCGCCCTCGCAGTTGAAGATGCCGATCTTGCGCCCCTCGTGCTCGACCAGGCGCATCTCCCCGGGCGGAAGCTCGGTCGCTGGGCACACGGAGATCTTGGTTGCTGCGGTTTCGGTCAAGAGGGCGGGTTGCTCCCCGGCAGTAGCTAGTGCGGGTTGAGACTTAATCCTACTTATCCAGTCGGATTTTAGCGGCCGGCTCGGCTCGGCCCCTAGGCTGTCATGAAACCTTCGAGGAGAGGAAGCCAGATGAGCGAGAGGACGAGTTACGCGCCCGGTACCCCGAGCTGGGTTGACCTCGGTTCGCCCGACGTGGACGCCGCCGCCCAGTTCTACTCCGACCTGCTCGGCTGGCAGGTGCCGGAGTCCGAAAACGTCGAGCAGACGGGCGGTTACCGGCGGGCGACCAAGGACGGTGCCGACGTCGCCGGGATGATGCCGCTGATGCAGGAGGGCCAGCCGCCCGCCTGGACCACCTATGTCTCGGTCGCCGACGCCGCCGCCACCGCGACTGCCGTCAAGGAGGCGGGGGGCACCGTGCTGGCTGAGCCGATGGACGTGATGGGCCTCGGCACGATGGCGATCTTCGCCGACCCGACCGGGGCGGTGTTTGGGATCTGGCAGCCGGAGACCTTCCCCGGTGCCGGCCGCGTCAACGAGCCCGGCGCGCTCTCCTGGAACGAGCTCAACACCCGCGACCCCGATGCCTCCAAGGCCTTCTACACGGCCGTCTTCGGGTGGGGCACCGAAGAGCACGAGTTCGAGATCGGCGCCTACACCACCTGGCAGGTTGGCGAGGATTCGGTCGGAGGGATGCTCGACATGCGCGGTCGGGTCCCCGACGAGGTGCCGCCGCACTGGCTCACCTACTTCGTGGTCGAGGACACCGACGCGGCACTGGAGACGGTGAAATCGTCGGGAGGCGGCGTCGCCTTCGGCCCGATTGACATCCCCGCCGGCCGCTTCGCCGTCGTCCACGACCCCCACGGCGCGATGTTCGCCGTGATCCGGCTGCCCGAGGAGGCCGCCGCCTAGCTCTGGATGCCGCTGGCGATCCTGTGGCCCCGAGAGGGGCCAAGAAGTCGCCAGCGGCAACCGGCTAGATCGTCGCCGCTTCGGCCGGGTCGCCGGTCTCGCCCTCGTCCTCCCATTCGGCGGACTGGCCGAGGCTGGCGCTCTTGACGATCTTGAGGCCGAGCATCGCGCACTTCATCCGGGTCGCGGAGATCTCGATCCCGAGCAGTTCGAGGACGAACTCCTTCGGCAGCCGCAGCAGCTCCTCGCGCGATTTCCCGACCAGCTCGTCGGTGAGCAGCGAGGTCGCCGCGGTGGAGATCGCGCAGCCCTTGCCGTCGAAGGCGACCTCCGCCACCTTGCCGTCCTCGCTGAGGCGGATCGTCACGTGCTGCTCGTCGCCGCAGAACGGGTTGGTGTCCTCGAACTCAAGGTCGGGAGCGTTGAGCCGGCCGAAGTTGTGCGGCCGCTTGTAGTGCTCGAGGATCTGATCGCGGTAGAGCTCGTCCATGGTCCGAGGCTAGCGGAGGCCGGGGCCGGGCCCCGAGATTCCGCTGGATTTCATCGGGAACTAGATAGGAAGGCCCGTTCCCACGACCGAGGAGGAAGACATGGATTTGCCGCCGATCGTCGACGAGGCGGAGTGGAGGCGCTCCCACGAGGCGCTGCAGGCCAAGGAGAAGGAAGCGACCCACGCCCACGACGCGCTAGCGGCCGAGCGCCGCAGGGCGCCGATGACGGAGTTCCCGACCGATTTCGCCTTCTCGGGCCCCGAAGGGGAGGTCGGCTTCCTCGACCTCTTCGAAGATCGCAGCCAGCTGATCGTCTACCACTTCTGGTTCCCGGAGGGGGGCAGTCCCTGCGGCGGCTGCTCGATGTTCACCGACCAGGTCAGTGAGCTCGCCCACCTGCGCGCCCGCGACACCTCCTTCGCCCTGGTCTCGCGTGCCTCCCAGGACGAGATCCAGGCGTTCAAGCAGCGGATGGGCTGGCAGATCCCCTGGTACACCGACGGCGAGGACTTCCAGCGCGCCTGCGGCACGACCGAGTACTTTGCCCTCGACGTCTTCCTGCGCGACGGCGACCGCGCCTTCCTCACCTACGAGACCCGGGGTCGGGGTGTCGAGGCTCTCGGCAGCCTCTGGACCTTCCTCGACCTGACTCCGCTTGGCCGCCAGGAGGACTGGGAGGACACCCCGGGCGACCGCCCCCAGGGCCCGCGCTACAAGTGGTGGCGACTACACGACGAGTACAGCTAGTTGAGGCCGAAGACCCGGCGGGCGTCCAGGAGCCCCTCGACCAGGCGGTCGATCTCCTCGGGGGTCGTGTAGACGCCGAAGCTGGCCCGTGCCGTGGCGGCGACGCCGAGGCGCTCCATCAGGACCTGGGCGCAGTGGTGCCCGGCGCGGACGGCGACGCCGTGGCGGTCGAGGATCTCGGAGACGTCGTGGGCGTGGATGCCCTCGATCTCGAAGGAGACCGGGCCGAGTCGCTCGGGGCCGGGCGGCGGCCCGAAGATTCGCAGCCCCGGGACCTCGCTCAGCCGGCCCAGCGCGTAGCCGGCAATCTCGCGCTCGTGGTCCCGCACCGCCTCCATCCCGAGCGCGTCGAGCCAGCGCAGCGCCGAGGCCATCCCGATCGCCTGCGTTATCGCCGGGGTGCCGGCCTCGAACCGCGCCGGCGGGTCGGCGTAGGTGGTGCCCTCGCGCGTGACCTTGCGGATCATCGAGCCGCCGCCGAGGAAGGGCGGCATCTCGCGCAGCAGCTCCAGCCGGCCCCAGAGCGCCCCGATCCCGGTCGGCCCGTAGAGCTTGTGCCCGGTGACGGCGTAGAAGTCGACGCCCAGCTCGGCCATGTCCAGCGGCAGCTTCGGCGCCGCCTGGGCGCCGTCGGCGAGCACCAGCGCGCCCGCCTCGTGGGCCAGGCGGGAGATCTCGGCAAGCGGGTTCTCGGTCCCGAGCACGTTGGAGACGTGGGCGACGGCGACGAGCTTCGGGCCGCGCTCCAGCAGCGCCGCGAAGGCGTCCATGTCGAGCGCCCCATCCTCGTCGATCGGCGCCCACTCGATCTCCGCCCCGACCCGCTCGGCCAGCTGCTGCCAGGGGACGATGTTGGAGTGGTGCTCCATCTCGGTGAGCAGGATGCGGTCGCCGGCACCGACGTTGGCCTCGCCCCAGGCCCGCGCCACCAGGTTGATCGCCTCGGTCGCGTTGCGGACGAAGAGCACCTCGCGCCGGTCGGCGGCGCCGATGTGGTCGGCGACGGTCGCCCGCGCCCCCTCGAAGGCATCGGTCGCCTCGGCCGAGAGGGTGTGGGAGCCGCGGTGGACGTTGGAGTGGTGGCGGCGCTCGTAGCGGTCGACGGCCTGGATCGAGGCGAGCACCCGCTGGGAGCTGGCGCCGCTGTCGAGATAGGCGACCGGCTTCCCGTGCACCTCCCGTTCCAGCGCGGGGAAGGCGGCGCGCACCTTCTCGATCGGGAACGCCTCGGCCGGGGCGGAGCTCTTCGCGGTTGCCGGCTCCATGGTCCCGAGGCTAGGCGGAGGCGCCGGCCTCTACCTCCTCGCGGATCCAGCCGTAGCCCTTCTCCTCCAGCACGGTGACCAGCTCCGGGCCGCCCTCCTTGACGATCCGCCCCTCGAACATGACGTGGACGAAGTCCGGCTTGACCATGTGCAGGATGCGCTGGTAGTGGGTGATGATGAGGACGCCCATGTCGGGGCCGGTGAACTTGTTGACGCCTTCGGCGACGACCCGCAGGGCGTCGATGTCGAGGCCCGAGTCGGTCTCGTCGAGGACGGCGATCTCGGGTCGCAGCAGCGCCAGCTGCAGCAGCTCCATCCGCTTCTTCTCGCCGCCGGAGAAGCCGTCGTTGAGGTAGCGGCTGGAGAAGTCTTTGGGGATGTTCGCCAGCTCCATCGCCTCCTGGGCGACCTTGGCGAAGTCTTTGATCTTGATCTGAGCTTCCCCGCGGGCCTCGCGCTGGGAGTTGATGATCATCCGCAGGTACTTGCTGACCGAGACGCCGGGGATCGCGACCGGGTACTGGAAGGCCATGAAAAGGCCGGCCTGGGAGCGCACGTCGGGAGCGGCCTCGGTGACGTCCTCGCCCTTGAAGACGATCGAGCCCTCGGTCACCTCGAAGGCGGGGTGGCCCATGATCGCGTTGGCGAGCGTCGACTTGCCGGACCCGTTGGGGCCCATCAGGGCGTGGACCTTGCCCTTCTCGACGTCGAGGTCGAGGCCCTTGAGGATCTCTTTGTCCTCGGCCCTGACGTGCAGGTTGCGTATCTCCAGCTCAGCCAATTTCACTCCGTTTCTAGGGGTTTCAGGTGGGTCAGGCGGCGCTGCCGAGCGCCGCCGGCTGGCGCTCGCTCGGCGCCGAGAACTCGACCAGCTCCGCCAGCGTGGTGCCGGCGAGGGCCTTGGTGACGCCGCCCTGGACCCGCGTCCAAAGCAGCTTCGTCGAACAGGCCTGGTCGCCGTCGCTCTCGTGCGAGCAGAGCACTTTGCCCTCCGGCGCGTCGTGGAAGCACTCCATCGGGGCGATCTGCCCTTCGAGCGCCTCGACCACGGTGTCCATCGTGATCTCCGCGGCCGGTTTCGCCAGCCGGTAGCCGCCGTGGGCGCCGCGGGTGGACGTGACGAGGCCAGCCTTGCGCAGTTTCGCCACCAGGTGCTCGAGGTAGGAGAGCGGCAGCCGCTCGGCCTCGGCGACCGTGTTGAGCGAGATCGGCTCGGACCCGGGCTGGCGGCCCAGCTCGATCATCAGGCGAACTCCGTACTCGGCTTTGGTCGAGAACAGCATCTGAGCTAAATCCTACCGAAGAGGTCGGTTATGCCCCCGGCGCCTACGGCTCGATCAGCCCGCGGCGGATCGCGTAGCGGACCAGCTCGACCCGGTCGCGCATCCCGAGCTTGCGCATCGCGTTGGCGCGGTGGTTCTCGACCGTCTTCTCGGAGAGGTGGAGGACCTCGGCGATCTGCTTGGTCGTGTTCGCCTCGGCGACGAGCTTGACGATCTCCTCCTCGCGCGGGGTAAGCTCCTCCTCGCCGCTGGAGCCGCGCTCGAGCACGTCCTTGATCAGCGTCCGCTGCGCCTCCGGGGTGAGGAACGGCTCGCCGCGCTCGACCGCCCGGATCGCCGCCAGCAGGTCGGTGTCGGCCTGCGCCTTCAGCACGTAGCCCGACGCGCCCGCCTTCAGCGCCTCGAACAGGTAGCGCTCGTCGTCGTGCATGGAGAGGATCAGGACCGAGACCTCCGGCGCCTGGCGCTTGATCTCCCGCGTCGCCTGCAGCCCCGTCAGCTTCGGCATTTTCACGTCGAGGATCGCCAGGTCGGGGCGCTCGCGCACCGCCAGGTCGCGAGCCTCGGCGCCGTCGGCGGCCTCGGCGACGACCTCGATGTCGGACTGGCGCTCCAGCAGCAGCCGGAGCCCGGAGCGGACGATCCCGTGGTCGTCGGCGATCAGCACGCGCACCCCCCAAGTTCGCCGATGGGCCGATTTCCCACCCATACGTGGGAAATCGGCCCATCGGCCCGGTGGTTAGCCGGGGACCGCGAGCCGCACGGTGGTGCCGCGGCCCGGCCGCGACTCGATCGTCAGCTCGCCGCCGACCAGCAGCGCTCGCTCGCGCATGCCGGCGATCCCGAGGCCCGCCCTCGGACTCGTCGAAGGCGAAGCCGCGGCCGTCGTCGGCGACGTCGAGCTCGACGCCGCCGCCGTCGGGCCGCCGCAGCCGCACCTCGATTCGGCTGGCGCCGCTGTGGCGGGCGGCGTTGGAGAGCGCCTCCTGGGCGACCCGGTAGACGACCAGCTGGGCGTCGTCGTCGAGGTCGGAGAAATCGCCCTCGGCGCTGAACCCGGCCTCGATCTCGCCGCGCGCCAGCTGCTCCACCTGGCCGGCGATCGCCGCCGCCAGGCCGAGGTCGTCGAGCGCGGTCGGGCGCAGCTGGCGGGCGAGGGAGAGCAGCTCCCGCATCGCCTGGTTGGCGAGCGCCTTGGTCTCGGCCAGCTCGGTCTCGAGCTCCGGGCGGCGCCGCCTCGCGCGCCGCCTCCAGCCGCAGCAGCAGCCCGGTCAGCGACTGGTTGACCTCGTCGTGGAGGTCGCGGGCGACCCGCGCCCGCTCCTGCTCCTGGGCCTGCAGGGCCGCCGACCCCGCCCGCCGGCGCTCGGCTTCGAGTCGGCGCATCATCCGCAGGAAGGCGAGCTCGATCCGCTCCACCTCCTCGGTCTCGCCGACCCCGTCGATCGAGGCGGGCAGGAGCGGTCCGGGCCGGCTCAGGTCGACCTTCTCCATCTCCTCGATCAGGCGCTCCAGCGGCCTGAAGCGGCGCCGGTTGCGAACCAGGCCGGCGGCGAGCACCGCCACAGCGGTCGCGAGCACGACTATCACTGCCAGAGTCACCGCTCAAGCCTAGAAGGCCCTAGGGGGCCGACCGGGGGAGAACGGGGGTTGGCCCCCATGGTGGAGGACCGCCCGCCAGGGCATACTTTCGGTTGCAACCGACCGAGGAGCAGCCACGCATGACCACCACCAAGCAATCGACTTTCGGCGCCACCCTGCGGACCACGATCCTGCTGGCGTCCCTATCCGGCCTGCTGGTCCTGATCGGCGCCCTGATCGGCGGCCCCAGCACGGCCGCGATCTTCCTCGGCATCGCCCTGCTGATCAACCTCGGCTCCTACTTCTTCAGCGACAAGCTGGCGCTGAAAATGAGCCGCGCCAAGCCGATCGACGAGTCCGAAGCGCCGCGGCTCTACCAGATCGTCCGCGAACTGACGACCCGCGCCGGGCTGCCGATGCCGCGCCTCTACATGATCCCCCAGGACCAGCCCAACGCCTTCGCGACCGGCCGCAACCCGAAGCACTCCGCGGTCGCCGTCACCCGCGGGATCACCAAGCTCCTCTCCGAGGACGAGCTGCGCGGCGTGCTCGCGCACGAGCTCGCGCACATCCAGCACCGCGACATCCTGATCCAGTCGGTCGCCTCGGCGATCGGCGCCGCGATCACCTACCTCGCCTACATGTTCATGTGGTTCGGCAGCGACGACGACTCGCCGCTCAGCCTCGTCGCCTCGCTGGCGATGGTCCTGCTGGCGCCGATCGCGGCGAGCATCATCCAGCTCTCGATCTCGCGCCAGCGCGAGTACGCGGCCGACGCCGGGGGCGCGGAGATCTGCGGCAACCCGGAGTCCCTGGCCAGCGCGCTGCTGCGCCTCGAGGAGGGGGCCAAGGCGATCCCGATGCAGGTCAACCAGGCCGCCGAGCCGCTCTACATCGTCAAGCCCTTCTCCGGCAAGGGCATCGCCGGCCTCTTCTCGACCCACCCGCCGATCGAGGAGCGGGTCCGCCGCCTGCGCCAGATGCGCCCCAGCCTCGTCTAGGGCGACCAGCTGCAACCCCTACGGCGGCCGTGTGAGGAGCACGGCCGCCAGCGCTATACTTTTTGAAGTAAAGCTGATCCGATTTCAGGGGATTTAGGGACCATGGCCACTGGCGCAGAGACTGAGCGAGCGACGATCGAGGAGATCGAGCCCTTCGAGGCCGCGGCGGAGATCGAGGGCGGCGACGTCGTCCTGATCGACACCCGCGAGCCGCACGAGTACCAGGAGGCCCATCTGGAGAACGGCAAGCTGGTGCCGCCGGGCCTGCTCGGCGACGAGATCGCGGCCGCCGCGCCCGACAAGTCCGCCCGCACGATCCTCTACTGCCGCTCCGGCAACCGTTCCGCCCTGGCGGCGGCGCAGATGCAGGCGCTCGGCTACGACAACGTCGCCTCGATGGCCGGCGGCATCCTCGCCTGGCAGGAGCAGGGGCTCCCGGTCGTGGCCGACCTCCGGCATGACCCCGGAGCAGCGCGACCGCTACTCGCGCCACACCCTGCTCCCCGAGGTCGGCGTCGACGGACAGCTGAAGATGCTGAACGCGAAGGTCCTGCTGCTCGGCGCCGGCGGGCTCGGCGCTCCCACTGCCCTCTACCTGGCCGCGGCCGGGATCGGCACGATCGGCCTGGTCGACGACGACGTCGTCGACGCCTCCAACCTGCAGCGCCAGGTGATCCACAACACCGAGCGGATCGGGGAGCCGAAGACGTCCTCGGCGCGCAAGACGATCGAGGCGCTGAACCCCGACGTCGAGGTGGTCGAGTACCAGATGCGGCTCGACGCCTCCAACATCCTCGACGTGATCCGCGACTACGACGTGATCGTCGACGGCGCCGACAACTTCCCCACCCGTTACCTGCTGAACGACGCCTCGGTGCGGCTGCGCAAGCCGGTCGTCTCCGCCTCGATCCTCAGCTTCGACGGGCAGATCTCGACCTTCGTCCCCTTCGAGGGCCCCTGCTACCGCTGCCTCTACCCGACCCCGCCGCCGGCCGAGCTGGCGCCGAGCTGCTCCGCCAACGGGGTGCTCGGGGTGATGGCAGGGACGATGGGCACCCTGCAGGCCAACGAGGTGATCAAGCTGGTGCTGGGAGTCGGCGACCCGCTGATCGGCCGCCTGCTCCTCTACGACGCGCTCGGCACCCGCTTCACCGAGCTCAAGGTCCGCCGCGACCCCGAGTGCCCGATCTGCGGGGAGGACGCGCCCGAGATCCCCGAGTCGGAGATGGGGCAGTTCCCCGACTACGACCTCTTCTGCGCCGGATAGTCGATAGGTTTCCCGCCCGATGGCGACCGTGAGGATCCCACCCGTGCTGCGGCCGAAAACCGGTGGCCAGCCCGAGGTCGAGGCCGCCGGCGGCAACGTCGGCGAGGTCCTGCGGGCACTGACCAGCGCTCACCCCGACACCGCCGACCAGCTCTTCGACGACGGAGGAGAGCTGAACCGCTACGTCAACGTCTACCTCAACGACGAGGACGTCCGGGTCCTGAACGGCCTCGAGACCGCCGTCTCCGACGGCGACACGGTCGTGATCCTGCCCGCCATGGCGGGGGGAGAGGCGGCGAAAACCAAGCCTGGCTAGGACGCAGGGAGGTCGGCAAGGGGAGCGCACATCAGTGCGTGACCCGCGGGCGGCCGACCGAGGACACCGCCAGGCGCAGGTTTGCAGCCGCCTCAGCGCTCCAGCACTAGCCCGAGGAACTTCTTCGTCCGCTCCTCGCGGGGGTTGTCGAGGACGTCGACGGGCTTGCCCTGCTCGACGATCACGCCGCCGTCCATGAAGACGACCCGGTCGCCGACCTCGCGGGCGAAGCCGATCTCGTGGGTGACGACGAACATCGTCATCCCTTCTTCGGCCAGCTCGCGCATCACGTCGAGGACCTCTTTGACGAGCTCGGGGTCCAGCGCGCTGGTGACCTCGTCGAAGAGCATCACGTGCGGGTCCATCGCCAGCGCCCGGGCGATCGCCACGCGCTGCTGCTGGCCGCCGGAGAGGCGGTCGGGGTACTCGTCCAGCTTCTCGCCGAGGCCGACGCGCTTCAGCAGCGCGGAGCCCTTCTCCCGCGCCTCCGCGGAGGAGCGGCCGAGCACCTTTTCAGGAGCCATCGTCACATTTTCCAGAGCGGTCTTGTGGGGGAAGAGGTTGAACTGCTGGAAGACGATCCCGACCCGCTGGCGGACGAAGTCGAGGTTCCACCCTGCCTCGCCCGACCCCGAGCCCTTGCAGATGTCGGTGCCCTCGAGGAAGATCTCGCCCTTCTCGGGCGGCTCCAGCAGGTTGATGCAGCGCAGCAGCGTGCTCTTGCCCGAGCCGCTGGGGCCGAGGACGCAGACGACCTCGCCTTTCTTGATCTCGAGGTCGACGCCCTTAAGTACTTCGAGATCGCCGAAGCGCTTGTGGATGCCCTCCAGCTTCACCATCGGCCCGCCGACGCTCACCGTCGCCTCCATCAGAGCGCCTCGACTCTCGGGGCACCGCGAGTGAAGCGGCCCTGCTCGCGGGAGATCAGCTTGTCCACCAGTCGCGCCAGCGGCAAGGTGACCGCCACGAACAGCAGCGCGCCCAGGGTCAGCGCCGAGCTGTTGAAGGTTTCCGAGTAGATGTCGTTGCCGACCAGCACGACCTCGTTCAGCGCGATCACGCTGACCAGGGTGGTGTCCTTCATCAGCGCGATGAAGTCATTGAGCAGCGGCGCGATGACCTTGCGCACCGCCTGCGGCACGATCACGCTGTTCATCGCCTGGCGATGGCTCATCCCGAGCGAGCGCGCCGCCTCCATCTGACCTTGGGGCACTGCTTCGATCCCGGCCCGGTAGACCTCTGCCATGTATGCGCCGTAGGTAATCGTCAGCGCCATCACGCCGAACCAGAAGGGTTCGGTCTTGCCGAACCATTCCGGCAGTCGGAGCCATTCCGGCAGAAAGGCGAGTTCTGGCAGGCCGCCGGAGATCAGCAGGATGATCAGCAGAAGCGGGATGCCGCGGAACACGTCGATGTAGCCGATCGTCACGAACCGGACCGGGGCGAGCGGCCGCCCGGGCAGCTGTCGCAGTAGAGCCAGGACCAGCCCCCAGACAAGTGCCAGGACCCCGCCGACAATCGACAGCTGGACGGTGATCCAGAAGCCCTCGAGGACTTCCCCGAAGCGGTCCCCCATCAGGCTGATATCGAAAAACTGGTTGAGCAGCTCTTGCATCGTTCTTCCGGCTAATTAGAGATTAGTCGCAGGTTCCAACCCGGAGAAAGGGGCGCCGTTCAGGCGCCCCTTTTCCGTCAGCTAATACGAGCGTTTCCTACCGCTGGTTCAGCTCGGTTCGTGAGTCGCCGAAAAGATCTCTTTGGGCGGCTCGTGCTTGAACCATTTTTCGTAGATTTTGGCGTAGGTGCCGTCGTCCATGGCCTGTTTCAGCCCTTCGTTCAGTTCTTCGAGGAGCTCGGTTTCGCCCTGTTTGACGACGAAGCCATATTCTTCTTCGGTCGGGATCGCGGCTGAGATTTCGACCCCCGGTTCCGCTTCGACGGCGTTTTCGGCGACCGGGATGTCGATCACCACGGCATCGACGGCCCCGGTTCGCAGCGCGGCGACCGCGTCAGGGCCCTGGGGGTAGGGACGGACTTCGCCGGCGTCGGTCTGTTCCTCTGAGAATTCCTGACCCGTCGTCCCCTGCTGGACGCCGACGGTCTTGCCGTTCAGGCCCTCGACCGAGTCGATCGCTTCCCCGCCTTTTTTGACCAGGATCGCCTGTTCGGAGCGGTAGTAGGGATTGGTGAAGTCGACGGTTTCCTCGCGTTCGTCGGTGATCGTCGTCGCCGAGGCGACCGCGTCGAACTTGCCCTGGGCAAGATCGCGGAAGATCGTGTCGAAGGACGTGTCCTCGAATTCCGCTTCGCGGCCGATGTTTTCGGCGACGGCTTCCATCAGGGCAACGTCGAAGCCTTCGTAGTTAGGGGCTTTGCCCTGCTCGAACGGCGGATAGGGAATGTCGGATCCGACGGTCAGCGGGGTTTTGGCGGCGCTTTCGTCACTGCCACCACCACTGCCGTTGTCGTCGCTTCCGCCACAGCCCGCCGCCACCAGCGCCAGCGCCAGCACGGCGAGCGCAGCGAACAGCCGGGAGAAATAGGACCTACTCATCAAGAACTCCTCCGATTCAGAATGATTGCAGGGTCGGCGAACCTACCCCGCGACTGGACTCGGCGCAAGGCCTCTAGACGGCTTGGCGGTCGGGCTATACTTTCTGAAGTAACGGGGGCGGCCCAATGCTGCGAAACGACCTTCTAAACAGACCCTGCGGGGGACGCTTCGGCGACATCGTCGAGTCGATCGGCAATACGCCGCTGGTCGAGCTGCCCCGCCTCTCGCCCAAGCCCGAGGTGAGGATCTACGCCAAGCTCGAGGGCCACAACCCGACCGGCTCGGTCAAGGACCGTGTCGCCAGGTCGATGATCGAGGCCGCCGAGGCGGAGGGGGCGATCGAGCCGGGTCAGACGATCCTCGAGCCGACCTCCGGCAACACCGGCATCTCGCTGGCGATGATCTGCCGGCGCAAGGGCTATCCGCTGAAGGTCGTGATGCCCGACAACGTCACCGAGGAGCGCAGCCAGCTGCTGAGCATGTACGGGGCGGAGATCGTCTATTCGGAGGGCGCCAAGGGCTCCAACGGCGCCGTCGAGGTGGCGCTGGAGATGGCGGAGGACCCGGGCTTCTACATGCCCTACCAGTACGGCAACGAGGCCAACCCGCTGGCCCACTACAACGGCACCGCGGTCGAGATCCTCGAGGAGCTCGACGAGGTCGCCGCCTTCGTCGGCGGGCTCGGCACCGGCGGCACCCTGATGGGGAACGGCCGTCGCCTCAAGGAGGCCAACCCCGAGACCCTGATCGTCGCCGCCGAGCCGATGCAGGGAGAGTTGGTGCAGGGCCTTCGCTCTCTCGACGACGGCTTCATTCCGCCGATCATCGATCTCTCGATCCTCGACCGCAAGATCATGGTCTCCAACCGCGACGCGATCGTCTGGACCAAGCGGCTGCTCGACGAGGAGGGCGTCTTCGCCGGCGTCTCCTCCGGCGCGATCGCCGCGATCGCCGTCCGCATCGGCGGGGAGCTCGACGGCGGCAACGTCGTCTTCCTGATCCCCGACGACGGCTGGAAGTACCTCTCCTCCGGCGTCTATACGAAGCCGATCGAGGAGATAGAGAATCTTGACTCGACGGTTTGGTGGTAGGGCCGCGCATGGCACGGCGCATCTCGGCGTCCTCGGTCGCTCGCGTGCAGAGCACGCCACGCTCCCTGCGTCCTTGATCTGCTTGGCCATGCACGCCCTATTTCGGAAGGACTTTTGATGCAGATCTCGCAGGAATTCGTAGATGAGATGATCGCCCACGCCCGAGAGGATTTGCCCAATGAGTGCTGCGGAATGATCGAGGGGGTCGGAGGAAAAGCGATCGCGGTGCGACGCATCACCAACGAAGCTGCGAGTCCGCTCCGCTACGAAATGGAGAGCCAGGAGCAGTATCGAGCCTGGAAAGAAATCGAGGACGCTGGGAACGAATTGCTTGCCATCTACCACTCCCACACCAAGAGTCCGGCCTATCCCTCTCAGACCGACGTAAATCAGGCGCAGAATTGGCCTGATCAGATCTACGTGATCATTTCCTTGGCCGACCCGGACGCGGCAGACGTGAAGGCCTATCTGCTCAAGGACCTGAGGATCGCCGATGTCGCGCTCGAGCGCTCCTAGAACCGCCCACAAGCGGGGCGCCCACGGCGGCGGTGGTGGCTCGCACCATGGTGACGACGGCGGTGGAGGTGGTGGAGGTGGAGGCGGCGGCAAGCTCGTCAAGGTCGCCTTCGCCCGTACCCAGCCCGAAGCGGAAATGATGCAGGGGCTGCTCTCCGAGTCCGGAATTCCCAGCGTTCTCAAACGAAGCCGCGGGTTCGAGATCCCAGAGTTCCTCGCCTCCGGGCCGCACGACGTCTTCGTTCAGTTCGAGGTGGCGCGGAAGGCACGTGAGCTGCTCACCGAAACGATGCTCGAGAGCGAGGATGAGGAGCGAGCCGAGCTGGCGGGCCAGGCGCGGCTCGAACGTGAGGGGATCGAAGCCTCGCCGTCCCGCCTTGCCCTCTGGGTCGGGGCCGCGTTCCTCGGCGCCGTGATCCTGGTCTGGGTGCTCTACCAGCTCAGCTGACGAGGCTCGGGCGCGCGATCGTCCGCAGGTGGTCGCGCCAGGCCGACTCGATGTCGCGAAAGCGGGCGTCGAAGGCGTCTTCGATGGTCGGCACGGCGCCCCCGGGGAGAAGGCCGTCGACGAGCCGCTCGCAGGCCTCCGGGCCGCGCTCGTTCTCGAGCAGGTCGAAGATCGTGCCGCCGAGGAGCACCGCGTCGCGGCGGGAGGGCGGGAAAGAGGGCCGGCCGCTCTCCTTGAGGCGGCGGATCACCGCCGCGCGGTAGAGCCCGACCTGGCGGGCGAAGTACTGGGCGCTGCCTTCGACCAGCCACGCCCAGCGCAGGTAGCGGCCGAAGCGGCGCGGCGTCCAGGAGGGGGGGAGGGCGGGGTTGTTGGCGGCGACGACGAGCTGGGCGTATAGGCGCTCGGCCGTCCCCCGCAGGGCCTCGAGCGAGTCGTCGCCGGCGGCGCGCCGCTCCATGTGGAGGTCGTTCAGCACGTGCAGCTCGGTCGCCATCGGCCAGCCGGCGAGGTAGCGCCTGCCTGCCGGAGCCGCCGACCAGCGGGCCGCGGGCAGGAAGGGGTGGGCCATCGTCAGCCAGGCGGGGCTGGTGTGGACTACGATCGTGACCTCGCCGGGGACCCGCTCGAAGCGGTCTTCCAGCCGCAGTCGCAGACCCTCCAGCCGGTCGAGCGTCCGCTCCGCGAACGCCGCATCGTCGGAGTCATGCCGGGCTGTGAAACTCAGCGACTCCGTCTCAACCCAGGACATATGTTCGAGGTTAGAGGTTGGACCGGCACGACGTATGCGGGTGGTTGGCCAAGCAGATCAAGGACGCAGGGAGCGAAGCGTGCTCCGCACGCGAGCGACCGAGGACGCCGAGATGCGCCGGCCAGACGCCCTCAGACGAGTGCCGGCTCGGCGTCGCCGCAGACTGCGTGGATCTCTTGGCGGGCGCGGTCGAACTCCTCGTCCGCCATCACCGGCGTTCCCTCGAAGGGGAGTTCCCGGTCGATCTCGACCCAGGAGCGGCAGCCGTGGTACTCGTCGCGGACCCGCACCGTCACCGGGCGGGGGATGCGATGGACCCGCAGCAGCATGATGTGCAGGGGGTGGCGCCGCTTCCAGCTGAGGCGCTTCTCGGCGTAGTCCGGCGTCCAGATGTAGTACGGCGAGAGGCTGTCGAGCGTGCGGCGGTCGTTGATCGTGACGTGGTCGGTCACCTCGGCCCAGGCGCGCAGCCGCACCCGGTCGGGCTGGGGGATGCCGCCGTCCTGGAGCAGCGCCCGCGGCGGTGGCTCTTCGTCGGGCCAGACCCCCTCCTCGAGGGCTCGCCGAAGCTCGGGGTGATGCGATTCGCGCACCAGGTCGTTCCGCTGGTGGTCGAAGGTCGGATAGAGGAAGAAGCGCTCGTGCTCGAGCTCGAAGTGCTTGTTCTCCTCGCGAATCCCGCCCTTCCGCAGGGTGAGCAGCTGCTCACCCTCCGCGAGAGCGCGGACGGTTACAGCCCATTCCTTGAGAGCGATCGGCATTGAAGTGAGTACCTGCGAAAGAGAAGATTCGTTCGATATGGAGCGGGGGGTTGCTACAGGACCGCACGGCCCGTTCTGCCCGCCCGAGACAAAGCATTCTAGAGAAGCGCGTCGAAATCTCAAATTAAAAGACCATAAATTCCTGTAAAGAATCCACTAATTACGGCCTCCGCCGCCCGGAGTCTCGATTCTGAGGCGGTTGCCGGGCTCCAAATCGCCTTCGCACTTGCTCGGCAGATCCCCCCCGTTCAGCTGGTTGCGGCCCCTCGCGCCGTCCCCTCCGCCGCGCCCGCGCGGCGCATGGCGGCGGCGCTCGGTGATCAGGCTGAACCGCATCGGCGCCAGCGCCTCGATCTCCCGCACCAGCCCCTCGCCACCGCGGTGGACGCCCTCGCCGCCGCTGCCCTCGCGGATCGAGAGCTCCCGCACTCGCAGCGGGAATTCGCTCTCCAGCGCCTCGACCGGGGTGTTCAGCGTGTTCGACATCGCCACGTGGATCGCGCTCGGCCCGCCGGCGTCCGGGCAGGCGCCCTGGCCGCCGCCGAGCGTCTCGTAGTAGGTGAAGTCCGGGTTGGCCAGGGTCAGGTTGTTCATCGTGCCCTGGCCCTGGGCCGGGACCGGCAGCGCCCCGGCGAGCGCCGCGATCACCAGGTCGGCGACCCGGCTCGAGGTCTCGACGTTGCCGGCGGCGACGGCGGCCGGGAAGCCGGCGTTGAGCAGGCAGCCGTGCGGGGCGATCACCTCGATCGGGCGGTGGGCGCCCGCCGAGGGGGGCGCGTCGGGATCGGTGAGGACCCGGACCGCGAAGAAGGCCGCCGATTTCGTCACCGAGAGCGGGCAGTTGAGGTTGCCGGCCAGCTGTGGATCGGTGCCGGCGAAGTCGAGCCGCAGGCGCTCCCCTGAGATCGTCGCCTCGACCCGCAGGACGACGTCGGTCTCGTTGCCGTCGGCGTCGTCCTCGAGCACGTCCTCGGCGGTGTAGGAGCCGTCGGGAAGGTCCGCGAGCGCCGCCCGGGTGCGCCGCTCGGAATAGGCGAGGATCTCCTCCATCCCGGCCCGCAGCCGCTCGGGCCCGAGCCGGTCGGAGAGCTCGCGCAGGCGCAGCTCGCCGAGCCGGTTGGCGGCCTGCTGGGCGCGCAGGTCGGCCAGTCGCTGCCGCGGGGAGCGCATGCGGGCGGCCAGCGCCTCCAGCTCGGTCCCCTCCACCCGGGTCGGGGGGATCACGACCCCCTCCTCTTCGAGGTTCCTCGAGCTGGCCGGCATCCCGGCCGGGGTGGCGCCGCCGACGTCGGCGTGGTGGGCGCGGCTGGCGGCGAAGCCGAGCAGCCCGGCAGCGTCGAACACCTGCGAGATCAGGGTGATGTCCGGCAGGTGCGTGCCGCCCCGGTAGGGGTCGTTGAGGATCCACCCGACCCCGGGCCGCTGTTCCTCGCCGAGGACGGCGGCGACGGCGTCGGGCATCGAGCCGAGGTGGACGGGGATGTGCTCGGCCTGCATCACCAGCTCCCCGGCGGCGTCGAAGAGCGCGGTGGAGCAGTCGTGGCGCTCCTTGATGTTGGCCGAGTAGGCGGAGCGGATCAGCGCCGCGCCCATCTCCTCGCAGGCCGCGCGCAGGCCGCCGATCAGGACCTGCAGGGCGATCGGGTCCAGCGCGCTCATCCTTCCCACTCCGCCCGGATCGTGCCGGCCTCGTCGACCTCCGCCCGCCAGCCGGACGGCAGCACCAGCGTCGCCTCCGGCAGCTCGAAGACGACCGGCCCCTCCGCCCGGGTGCCCTTCGGCGGCTCGCCGCGAAGCACCGGCGTCTCCACCCACTCGCCGTCGAAGTGGACCGGCCGCGAGCGGTTTTCGAGCGCGCCCTCCGACGCGGCGACCGGGCGAAGCTCGGGCCCGGGGACGACCATCGCCAGGCGGATGTCGACGAGGACCACCTCGCCGTCGGGGTCGCGGTGCCCGTAGCGCTCCTCATGGGCGCGCTCGAAGCGCTCAGTCAGGTCGGCGGGATCGGGGTCGCGCGGCCCGGGGACGGGAAGCTCGAAGGCCTGGCCGTCGTAGCGCATCTCGAAGACCAGCTCCGGCGTCGCCTCCTCCAGGCCGGCGCCGGTGGAGGCGATCAGGTCCTCGACCTCCTCGCCGAGCCGCTCGGCGCTCAGCTCGGAGCCGCTCAGCATCACGGTGCGAACGGTGTCGCGCCGTCGCTCGGAGGCGCAGAGGCCGAGCGCCGAGAGCACGCCCCCCGCGCGCGGGCAGAGGATCGTCCCGATCTCCAGCTCGGTGGCGATCGCGGCGGCGTGCATCGGCCCGGCCCCGCCGAACGGCAGCAGCGCGAACTCGCGCGGGTCGACGCCGCGCTCCACGGTGACGACGCGCAGGGCGCGCACCATCTCCTGGTTGACGACGCGGAGGACCCCGGCGGCGGTCTGCAGCCGGTCGAGGCCGAGCTGCTTCCCGAGATCGTCGATCGCTCGCTCGGCCGCCTCGGCGTCGAGGGCAATGTCCCCCGCCAGGCGCGAGTCGGCGGACAGGTGGCCGAGCAGGAGGTTGGCGTCGGTGACCGTCGGCTCGACCCCGCCGCGGCCGTAGCAGGCAGGGCCGGGCTCGGCCCCGGCCGACTGCGGGCCGACCCGGAGCGCGCCGCCGGGGTCGCGCCACCCAACCGAGCCGCCGCCGGCGCCGACGGTGTGGACGTCGACCATCGGCAGCTGGATCGGCCGCCCGCCGATGCGGCGCGAGTCGGTGCGGCGAACCTCGCCCTCCTCGACCACGCAGACGTCGCAGGAGGTCCCACCCATGTCGAACCCGAGGGCGTTGCCGTCGCCGCTCACCCTTGCGAGCAAGCCGGCACCGACGGCGCCACCCGCCGGGCCGGAGAGCACGCTCCAGGCACCGGCGCGGGCGGCCTCCTCGGCCGGCGCGACCCCGCCGGAGGAGCGCATCACCAGTGGCGAAGGCAGGCCCGCGTCGGCCGCCGCTCCCTGCAGCCGGCCGAGGTAGGCGCCGAGCAGCGGGCTCAGGTAGGCGTCGATCGCCGTCGTCGAGGCGCGCTCGTACTCGCGGAAGCGGGGCAGCACCTCGTGGGAGGCGGAGACGTGCAGATCGGGGAGGCGGTCGCGAAGGTGGGCGGCGATCCGCCGCTCGTGGGAGGGGTCGAGGTAGGAGAAGAGCAGGCAGATAGCGACCGACTCGGCGCCCGAGCGCTCGAGCAGGTCCGCCAGGCGCTCCGGCTCATCCGCCTCCAGCGGCTCGATCGTGCCCTCGGGCCCGGTTCGCTCCGCGGCCTCGAAGCGCAGCTCGCGCTCGATCAGCGGCGGCGGCTTCGGCGCGCAGAGTCGGTACAGCTCGGGTCGCTCCTGGCGGCCGATCTCGAGCAGGTCGGCGAAGCCGCGGGTCGCGATCAGCGCCGTCCGCGCGCCGCGTTCCTCGAGCAGGGCGTTGGTCCCCACGGTCATCCCGTGGGCGAAGACCTCGACGTCCGCCGGCGCGGCCCCCGCTCGGGCCAGCACCTCGGCGACCGCCCGCATCACCCCGGTCGACTCCTCGCGCGGGGTGGTCGGGACCTTGGCGGTGTGGACGACGCCCTCGTCAAGGAGGACCGCGTCGGTGAAGGTCCCGCCGACGTCGACCCCGAGCAGCATGGCTGCAAGCTAGCGCCCTAGGAGGCCCAGCCGTGCAGATCAAGTTCTGGCCGGGCTGAAGTGAAGTCCGGCGGGACTGTCCACGGGCGATTCCGCTCCTTGACGAGGGCGGGCCGTAGTCGCGGCCTGCGCCCTCGTCAGGATGCAGGCAAGCAGACCCCCCGCGCGCCAACGTCGCGCGCGGCTCTTCATGGCTTTGGTGGTTTGACTCGATGGAGTTGGACGGATGGAAAAACCGCTCTAGAAAGCGGCAAGTCGCACTACCCAAGGGGATCCGAATGTCCCAAGCAGCACCAGTTGCAAGGTTGCTTCTCGGCCGAAGCACATGCCATCATGAAGCTATGACGGAGCCCGCTGACTTGCCAGCACGGGAGTCGGACAACGGCGGGTCGAGCGCTACTCAGCTTTCGATCTTGCTCACCTCGGCTACCGCGTTGATCGAAGAGGAGTTCAAGCGAAGCGAACGCCTCGATGCGAAGTCACGTAATCAGATCGCGCTCGTCGGAACCTTTTTCGCAGTCGTCCAGGCCGGGGTCATTGGCCTGCTCAATGGATCGCTTGGAGCGACTGAAAAAGACCCAGCTTCATCCTTTGTACCTTGGCTGGCTGCTGCTGGGGGCGTCGCAGCGATCGCACTCATTGTCGCGTTTGCATTCAGCTATAGGGCATGGAAGCTTCAGGACGATCCGGCTCTCTCTCCGGAGACCATCGACGCTTACAAGGAGCACGCCCGGCAGGGCAACCCCGCTGTCGGCGTGAAGCTCATCGGCGCATACACCGAGATCGCCAAGGGTCGGCGGGAGAACAATGAGAAACGCGCCAAGTCACTGGAAGCCGCTGGGATAGCCTGCGCAGTCGCAATGTCCTTTATCGCGATCGAGTTAGTGCTTGCATTTGTCGCAGTGGGTGTTCAGTGAACGGCCCCGGCAACGGGAACGGGGACGACCTCCCTGAGCCCATAATCGAGCCGATCCGCAACTTCTCAGAACTCCCAGAGCAGGTCCGCAAGGCCGTTGCGGATGGGGCGTTCCTAAGAATTCGGGACCGCGAGCCGGTCGAGAACGCGGTCAGTGTCAATGTACTTTCCGGTGTGCTGGTCCATTTCGACCGCTTGTTTCGCATCCTCCAGGCCGTGAAGAGCGGTATTGAGGTGAAAAGGACCGGGCGCGTGCCGGAGGTAGTGGGGGCGAAACACCTTGCCGCATTCCCTGCGTATGCCGGGAGCTACGCCCTGCCTCTGCGACTGGAAGCACCCGAGGGAGAGCTGGTCGGTGACGACCGTGGGGCTCTTGAGTCGGTAGTGCAGTTGCTATCGGCGAGCAACGAGGCCCCGCTACAAGAGCATCTGTCAAACCTCCCCGAGAGGGTGGGCGACGAGCTTTACGCCCTGCTACACGAGCTGGCGCAGGGAGAGGCTGACTTGACGGTTGAGGAGGTGCGGGACGGCGAGGGTGCCGGCGAGGTTGAGATCAGTCCGAGTGCTGCCAAGAGCCGCGCGGCATGGCTTTCGTCACTCGTGGAGAGCGCCTTGGCTAGCGAGACCATCTTCGGCAAGCTCTTCCGGATCGACACCAAACGTGGACGGATTGCAATCGATAGCCAGGAAGACGATGAATCCGTGATCGTCGAAGCGAATTTCCAGGCTGCCCAGCTTGAGGACTTGCGCCACGCACTGAATAACGTGGTTGAAATCGAGGTGCAGGTGATTGAGGAAAAGCGCCCATATGAGCGGACCGCTCGCAACCGGGTCATGTCAATCGTGGAGATTCGCGAGATCGATCCCGATGATGCCGAGGCAATCGAGATAGGCGAGGTTGAGCCACCCGAGGCTGAGGCGGCCGGATAGCCGGCCACGCGACGAACATCATCTGCACTTGGGGGTAGAACCGCCCCGGAAACGCGGTGTCGGAGAATTGCCTATTCCTGCAAACCCGCTTGGCGATTCGCGCTAATCCTCCTAGCTCCACTCCTCGTGGCGGGCGGTCCCGTCGGCGCCGAGCACGACGTGGACCCCGTCGAGGCCGGTATCGGCATCGGGGCAGTCGGTGCGCAGGTGGCCGCCGCGCGACTCCCGCCGGCCGAGGGCGGCGACCGCGGTCGCCTTCGCCAGCGGGTAGGGATCGGAGACCAGCCGGGCGAGGTCGTCGGGGTTGCGCAGCGGCCCGGCGCGGCGCCAGACCGCGTCGCGGGTCTCCTCGGTCGGGGGGTCGAACCGCCACTCCGGGCTTTGCGGACGGGCGGTCGGGGCGATCTCCTCCAGCGCCGCGCGCGCCGCCCGGCCGCCGAACACGAAGCACTCGCTGAGCGAGTTGGAGGCGAGCCGGTTGGCGCCGTGCAGCCCCGTGCAGGAGCACTCGCCGACGGCGTAGAGGCCGGCCAGCGAGGAGCGCCCGTCGAGGTCCACGGCCACGCCGCCCATCGTGTAGTGGGCGGCGGGGGCGACCGGGATCGTCTGCGAGCGCGGATCGAGCCCGGCCTCGGCAAGCGAGGCGAAGACGTTGGGGAACCGCGCCTGGTCGATCCCGCGCAGGTCGAGCTGCACCGCCGCGGTCCCCTCGGCCCCGATCCGGTCGAGGATCGCCGCCGTCACCGCGTCGCGAGGCGCGAGCTCGTCGGTGAAGCGCTCGCCCGAGGCATCGAGCAGCCGCGCGCCCTCGCCGCGAATCGCCTCCGTGATCAGGACGCCGTCGAAGCGGTTGCCCGGAAGCGCCAGTGCGGTCGGGTGGAACTGGCAGAACTCGAGGTCGGCGAGGTCGGCCCCGGCGGCGCTCGCCAGCACCGGCCCGGCTCCGATCGCCCCCCGCGGGTTGGTGGTGCGCCGCCAGAGCGCCGCCGCTCCGCCCGTCGCCAGCACGGTGGCCGCGGCGGCGATCGGCCCGGAGTCGGCGATCACCCCGTGGCAGCGCCCGCCGTCGCTCCACAGCGCGCTCGCCGAGGCCCGCTCCATCACCTCGATCCGCTCCTGGACGGCGACCATCGCCGCCAGCTTCGAGGTGATCTCGTGGCCGGTCTGGCTGCCGCCGGCGTGGACGATGCGGCGGCTCGAGTGGCCGCCCTCCAGACCCAGCGCCAGCCGGCCCTCGTGGTCGAGGTCGAAGACGACGCCCCGCGCCTGCAGGTCGCGGACCGCGCCCGGCGCCTCGTCGACCAGCACCCGCACCGCCGAGGGCCGGCAGAGCCCGCGCCCCGCCGCGATCGTGTCCTCGGCGTGGTGGTCCGGGGAGTCGTCGGGCTCCAGCGCCGCCGCCAGCCCGCCCTGGGCCCAGAAGCTGGCGCTCTCCGACAGCGGCGTGCGGGAGACCACGCAGACCCTGCCGCCAAGCTCGGCCGCCCTCAACGCCGTCCAGAGCCCGGCGGCGCCGCCCCCGACGACGACGACGTCGAACTCCGCCGCCGCGGCTATCGGCCCTCAGCCTCCCGGCGGATCGACTCGAGCTGCTCGCGCAGCCAGGCGGCCGCCGCCTCGCGCGCCCGCGCCCGCTCGTCGGCCACCTCGCCCTCGGCGGCCTCGGCGCGGCGCTCGGCGGCTTCGACCCGCTTCTCGGCCGCATCGGCCTGGTCCTCGATCTCGCCGAGCCGCTCCTCGGCGGCGGCGATCGCCCGCTCCCTCTCCTGGCGCTCGCGCTGCAGCGCCTCCTCGTGGGAGAGGCGCAGCTCCTCCCGTACCCGGTCGGTCTCGGCCCGCTCTTTCTCCAAGTCGGCCTCGAGGGCCCTGATCTCGGCTTCGGCCCGCTGCTGGGCTTCCTCGGCAAGCGTCGCGGCCGCCTTCAGCCGCCGCTCGGCCTCGGCGACCTGCGCCTCCATGCCCTCGCCGGCGGGCTCGGAATCCGCGCTCATGCGCTCAATCTATTACCGCCTCGGGGGCGATGTCGCGGTAGGCCACGATTGCGCGCTCGGCCATCCGCGCGGCGGAGAGCGAAGCCGCTCGCTCGCCACCCGCCACGCGGGGATCGGCGGAGGCCAGGTGGCGCTCCGCGAGCGCGGCCCAGGCCGCGGTCTCGAAAGGGGCGCAGAGACAGCCCTCGACGCCGGCGAGTGCGAACGGGGCGACGCCGACGGGGGTCGAGAGGACCGGCACGTCGCAGGCCAGCGACTCGACGGCCGCCATGCCGAATCCCTCGTAGTCGGAGGTGACGAGGACGGCGTTGGCGGCGTTCAGCCAGAGCGGCATCCGCTCGGGCTCGATCGAGCCGCCGGTGAGGAGCTCGGCGCCGCAGGCGTCGGCCACCTCGGCGGCGCGGTCGTGGCGCTTCTCGGGACGGGCCGGGTTGGCGGGGAAGAAGAGGTAGCGGCCGGCGGGGTCGAGGCCGAGCGTGCGGCGCGCCTCCTCCCGCGGGATCGGGGCGAAGCGGCTCAGGTCCGGGCCGCAGGGCAGGACGGCGGAGCCGGGGACACCGGGAAGGCCGGGCCGGCCGTCTTCGGGCGCGAAGAGCGCCTTCGAGACCGCTGCGACCAGGTCGATCCGCCAGGCGAGCCGGCGCGAGAGCGCCCCGACCACGGCGTGGCGGACGTCGGTGCCGTGGAAGGTGACGATCAGCGGCCGAGCACCGGCCAGCCGCGCGCACCATCCCGGCAACCCGTAGTGGGCGTGGACGAGGTCGAAGCGCTCCCGCCGCAGCAGCGCCCGCAGCCGCCGGGTCGCCGGCAGGTACTCGCCACGTCCGGGCGGGAAGGCGAAGAGGTCGACCTCGATCCCGCGCTTCCGCACCTCGTCGACCTGGTCGCGGACCCACCGGCCGCGCTGCGGCGCCGAGTCGTCGGGCACGAAGTTGGTCACGACCAGGACGCGCACCCGGGTGAGGGTATCCCGGGCCGCCTTCTAGGGCCATATCCCCGGAAAGGCGGCCCATCCCGGCGCCGGCGCGTGCGTCCTCCCGGCGGCTTATGTGGTATCCCCACCCTGTGAGTCGCATATCCGACGAAGAGCGCACCGGCCTGGAGGTTGGAGATCGGGAGCCGGACCACGTGGCCGCGCCCGAGCGGGACGCCGAGTTCACGACCATCTCCGGCCAGCCGATCGAGCCGCTCTACACCGAGCAGGACGGGGCTGCCGACGGCGAGGACCGGGTCGGATTTCCCGGCAGCTATCCGTTCACCCGCGGTCCCTATCCGTCGATGTACCGGGGGCGGCTGTGGACGATGCGGCAGTTCGCCGGGTTCGGCACCGTCGAGGAGACCAACGAGCGCTTCCACTACCTGCTCGACCACGGCCAGACCGGCCTCTCGACCGCCTTCGACATGCCGACCCTGATGGGCTACGACTCCGACCACCCGCGCAGCCTCGGCGAGGTCGGCCGCGAGGGAGTCGCCGTCGACACCCTCGCCGACATGGAACAGCTCTTCGAGGGCATCCCGCTGGGCGGCGTCACCACGTCGATGACGATCAACGCCCCGGCGGCGATCTTGCTTGCCTACTACGTGCTGGTCGGCGAGGAGCAGGGAGTGCCGGCCGACAAGCTCGGCGGCACGATCCAGACCGACATCCTCAAGGAGTACATCGCCCAGAAGGAGTGGTGCTTCCCGATCGAGCCGGCGATGCGGCTGGTCACCGACATGATCGAGTGGTGCACCGAGAACATGCCGCGCTGGCACCCGGTCTCGATCTCCGGCTACCACATCCGCGAGGCCGGTTCGACCGCGCAACAGGAGCTTGCCTTCACGCTCAAGGACGGCTTCACCTACGTCGAGCGGGCGATCGAGCGCGGCCTCGACGTCGACGACTTCGCGCCCCGGCTCTCCTTCTTCTTCAACGCCCACGTCGACTTCTTCGAGGAGATCGCCAAGTACCGGGCGGCGCGCCGGATCTGGGCTCGGGAGATGCGCGACACCTACGGCGCCAAGCGGGAGGAGTCGATGCGGCTGCGCTTCCACGCGCAGACGGCCGGCGTCTCCCTGACCGCGCAGCAGCCGCTCAACAACGTCGTCCGCACCTCGCTGGAGGCGCTGGCGGCGGTGCTCGGCGGCACCCAGTCCCTGCACACCAACTCCTATGACGAGGCGCTGGCGCTGCCGACCGAGGAGGCGGCGCGGCTGGCGCTGCGGACTCAGCAGATCATCGCCACCGAGTCCGGCGTCACCAACACCGCCGACCCGCTCGGCGGCTCCTGGTTCGTGGAGAAGCTGACCGACGAGATGGAGAGCGCCGCCTACTCCTACTTCGCCCGCATCGACGAGCTGGGGGGGATGGTCGAGGCGATCCGCCGCAACTTCCCCCAGCGCGAGATCGCCGAGGCCTCCTTCACCTACCAGCGCGAGCTGAACGAGCGTAAGCGGATCGTCGTCGGCGTCAACGACTTCACCCAGGACGGCGAACCGGAGCCGCCGATCCTGAAGATCGACCCCGCGCTGGAACGCAAGCAGACCGACCGGCTCGCGGCGACCCGGGCCTCCCGCGACGCCGCGGCCGTCGAGGCGGCGCTGAGCGAGCTGAAGCGCGTCGCGGCGGGGGAGGGCAACATGATGCCCCCGATCGTCGAGGCGGCGCGGGCGCGCGCCACCGAGGGCGAGATGATCGCCGCGATGCAAGAGGTCTTCGGCACCTACACCGAGTCGCCGGTCTTCTGATGGGGACGGCGCGATGACGGTGCAGGGAACGATCGCCGAGGACGGCGTCTACGCGGTCCCGCAGGACCTGCTCGATTTCCGCGACACGATCCGCCAGATCGTCCGCGAGCGGGTCTGGCCGCGCGCCGCCGAGATCGACGAGAGCAGCGAGTACCCGCGCGACATCCGCGAGCTGTTCGCCGAGCACGACATCCTTGCGCTGCCCTTCGCCGAGGAGTACGGGGGGACCGGGACCGGCACGCTGATGCAGCAGATGGCGGTCGAGGAGATCGCCAAGGCCTGCGCCTCCTCGGCCCTGATCCTGATGGTGCAGGAGCTGGGCACGCTGCCGATCGCTCTCTTCGGCTCCGAGGAGCTGAAGCAGCGCTTCCTGCCGAAGTGCGCGTCGGGGGAGTGGAGCCCGGCCTTCGCGCTGAGCGAGCCCGAGGCCGGCTCGGACCCGGCCGCGATGCGCACCCACGCGGTCCGCGACGGCGATGAGTGGGTGATCGACGGGGCGAAGAACTGGATCTCCAACGCCGGCGTCGCCGACTTCTACGTGGTCTTCGCCGTGACCGATCGCGAGCAGCGACGGATCACCGCCTTCGTGGTCGAGGCCGACCGCCCGGGCTTCTCGGTCGGGAAGCTCGAGCACAAGCTCGGGATCCACGGCTCGCCGACCGGCTCGCCCACCTTCGACGGTGTTCGGGTGCCACAGGAGAACGTGATCGGTGAGGTCGGCAGGGGGATGCGGGTCGCGCTGGGCACGCTGGAGCGCACTCGCCTCGGCGCCGGCGCCCAGGCCGTCGGCATCGCCCAGGGGGCGATCGACTACGCCCGCGAGTACGCAAAGGAGCGGATCGCCTTCGGGCAGCCGGTCTTTGACTTCCAGGCGACCCAGTTCAAGCTCGCCGACATGGAGACCGGCACCGCCGCCGCCCGCGAGCTCCTCTACAAGGCCTGCGCGCTGGCTGACCGCAACGACCCCGAGCTGGCCAAGTACTCCTCGATGGCGAAGCTGTTCGCCTCCGACAACGCGATGAAGGTGACCGTCGAGGCGGTCCAGATCCTCGGCGGCTACGGCTACGTCAAGGAGTACCCGCTGGAGCGGATGATGCGCGACGCCAAGATCACCCAGATCTACGAGGGCACCAACGAGATCCAGCGCGTCGTCATCGCCCGTTCGATGCGGTAGTTCCGCGCTTCGCTTGGGCGGCCGCGATCCGGGTAGAAGTCCGCCTGTGTGGACCGTGTGGAAGCGGATTCCCTGGAAGATGGTTTGGACCGTCGTCCTCTGGCTCGGTGCGAGGGGCCGGGATCGGGTCCAGAACAACCTGACTCCGAAAGAGCAGCATGAGTTTTGGCGGCTCGTGACGAAGTCGAAGGGGAGTCCGAGTGGCCTGTCGAAACGGGAGAGGACCCGGCTGAAGAACATCGCCGGCAAGGCGATTCGCGGCTCTTAGGGCAGGCACCGATCTTCCACGTGGGGCCCCATTGGAAAAACGGCGTTTACAAGCGCCTTCGAGGGGTATCCATGGCTTCATGCCCTTATCGATACTGCTGATCATTATTGGAATCGTGCTTGCAATCCTCGTGCACTATGCGCTCGGGATCATCTGCATAGTGGTCGGCTTGGTGCTGCTCCTCCTGCCGCGGCTTCGTACCGGCACCTCGCGCGTCTAGCCGTAACGCGAGGCGGGCATCACCTCGGGCGCCAGGGCGAAGCCTTGGCCTCAATCGACCCGATCAGACATTCGTTTGGAGTGGGCCTCCTTGGTGCTCGGGCAATCTACGATCGCACCCAGCAGACAAGGAAGTTTCCCAAGTGAACCGCGTTAACCGAACGGAAGGATTGAAATGATTGGTAGCACCAGGTCGGTCAGCTTGCGCCCCAGGGTTTTGCTTGCCTCGTTGGCGGCCACCGCAGCACTCGTGCTTGGCCTTCAAGTCATGGCCCCGGCTTCCGCCGATGCAATGCGCCGCACTACGTCCGAATGCGATGCATACGTGGCTACCGCCGTTCACTACTTCAACAAAGGTGACTACGGGTCGTACTCCTGGAATATGAACCAGGCAGAAATCTGTTACGCCGAATAGCCCTAGGTCCCGGAGGGCAGCGGGGGAGCCCAGCTGCCCTCCGGAGCAGGCGCCAGTGACGATGATTTGAGTCGCTGAAGACCCAGGCAACCAGGCGAGCCGAGCTCCGGCGCCCCGTCGTCAGCAGGCGCGTTTCGCCGCGGCGCGCGCGGCTTTCAGCTTGGCCTGAGTCTGCGCCTTCTGGTCGCGACGGCTGGCTTTTTGAAGCGCAGCCCTGAGCTTGCGGACGCGCCGCTTGGCTTTCAGGCATGCCGGAGAAGGGGCGGCGGGGGCGATGACGGGCGGAGCTGGGGGCGGCGGAGCCGGGGCTGGAGGCGCCGGAGCGTCCATTCGGAAGGTCCAGGAACCGACCTCGATGCCTTCGACGAACCAGATGACTCGATGATTCCCCGGCGAATTGGTGGTGATCGAGTTGACGAACAGAACCCCCGGGTCGGCAAGCTGTTGCTCGGCGCACAGAGTCTCTCCGACCGGGAATTCGACGCAGACGTCGTATTCCACTTCTTCGTCCGATTCGAAGAAGGCCCCGGGGGAATCGCCGATCTTGCATACCTGAGAGGGGATCGGCGAGGACTCGTTGCAGGCGACAAAGGTTTCGATTTCCGCGGCGGACGCCGACAAGGGGATTGCAAGCGAGCCGATCGCCGCGAGCAGCGCCCCCAGCAGCAGCCTTTTCCATCCGAGGTGATTCACCGTCCGGCCATCATGCCCCGGGTTTGGCCGGAGATTCAAGGGACCATCGGTGAAATGGACGAAGAATTGACAAAGCGGTGCCGGAGCTGGCGCTCGCGTGTCTTGTTCCGTGCGTCCTCGCCCTCCAGCATCGGCATGCAACCGATGAAGGAGGAAGGGATGGTCTACGCGCTGTTGGGTTGGCTGCACGCAACGGTCGCGCGGCGGGTGCTGGAGATCCGCTCGCTGGCCGGTGAGCGAGGGCAGGGGACGGTCGAGTACGTGGGGCTGATCCTGCTCGTCTCGCTGCTGATGGTCGGCATGGTCGCCGCGATGAAGGGCTTCAACGGCAAGCAGGGGACCGAGCTGGCCGACGTGATCGTCAACAAGATCAAGGAGGCGGTCGACAAGGTGGCATTCAAGTGACGGCCACCGTCGAAGTTCCGTCATCGGTGCCCCGTATGCTGTATGACAGCATGAAGCATCGGACCCAGCTATACCTCGACGAGGCCCAGCACCGCTGGCTGCGACAGCGCGCGGGACGATCCGGCAGCATCGCCGGCGTCGTCCGCGAGCTGATCGACGCGGAGCGCGCTCGGCGTCCCGATCGGGCGGGGGACCCGCTGCTCAGCTACCTGGTCGAGGACGCACCGGGACGGGGGCGCGATGGCACCAGCGTCACCACCCTGGACCGCGATCTCTACGGTCGATGAGGTCGGTCTTCGTCGACACCAGCGCCTTCGTCGCTCTTCGCAACGCCGCCGAGGCGGAGCACGAGCGGGCTCGGGCCGCGCTCTCGGACCTCCTCGCCGAGGGCGCCGCCCTGTTCACCTCGAACTACGTCTTCGCCGAGACCTACACCGCGCTGATGGTCAGGGTCGGTCGCGGCGAGGCGGTCGAGTGGGGCCGGCGGTTCCGCGCCAGCGGGGCGATCGAGCTGGTCCGCCTGGACGAGGAAGTCGAGAGCGACGCCTGGGAGATCCTCGAGCGCTACGGCGACAAGCGATGGAGCTACGTCGACGCCACCTCCTTTGCGCTGATCGAGCGCGAAGGCAACGGCGAGGCCCTTGCCTTCGACGCCCA
This sequence comes from uncultured Solirubrobacterales bacterium, assembly GCA_963799835.1. Classification (GTDB taxonomy): domain Bacteria; phylum Actinomycetota; class Thermoleophilia; order Solirubrobacterales; family 70-9; genus VAYN01. The sequence continues at coordinate 307,407 of CAWCYE010000002.1, read as the reverse complement.
TTTCGGCCAGCGCGGCCTGCGGGTGCTGCCGGAGGGCTGAGCGATTGTCCGGATGCCGCAGCGGGCGGCGGCTGCCGCTCCCATGACAAACTCGCGCGATGCCAGCCTCGCGAAGCTATGACCGCGCCCCGGCCGACCTGCGGCCGGTGATGATCGATCCGGGGTTCGTCGCAAGCGCCGACGGCTCGGCTCTGATCTCGATCGGGAAAACCCGCGTTATCTGCACCGCCTCGGTGCAGGAGTCGGTTCCCCGCTGGATGCAGGGACGCGGCAAAGGATGGGTTACCGCGGAGTACGCGATGCTGCCGGCCTCGACCGGGGACCGCAAGCAGCGCGACATCTCCAAGGGCAAGCAGGACGGGCGCGGGGTGGAGATCCAGCGCCTGATCGGCCGCTCGCTGCGGGTCGTCGTCGACTTCAAGGCGATGGGCGAGCGCAGCGTCTACGTCGACTGCGACGTGCTCGAAGCCGACGGTGGCACCCGTTGCGCCGCGATCACCGGCGGCTACGTGGCGCTGCGCCAGGCCTTCCAGCGGCTGCTCGACCGTAAGGCGATCGAGACGATGCCGCTGAGCGGCTCGGTGGCGGCGATCAGCGTCGGGATGGTCGACGGCCGCGCCCTATGCGATCTCGACTACGCCGAGGACTCCGGCGCCGAGGTCGACGCCAACGTGGTCATGACCGGTGACGGCGGGCTGGTCGAGGTGCAGGCGACGGCCGAGCGGACCCCTCTCTCCCGCGCCTCGCTGGACGAGCTGCTGGCACTGGCCGAGGGCGGCATCGCCCGCCTGCGGGAGGTGCAGGAGCGGGCAGCTTGATCCTCTCGACGCGCAACCGGCACAAGCTGGCCGAGATGTCCGAACTGCTGCCCGGTGTCGATCTGCGACCGCTGCCGCCCGAGGTCGAGCTGCCGCCGGAGAGCGGCGAGACCTTCGCGGCCAACGCTCTGATCAAGGCTCGGGCCGCGCGAGCCGCCCTGCCCGCCGAGGTGGTGGTCGCCGACGACTCCGGGATCGAGGCCGCGGATCTCGGCGGCGCCCCGGGGATCTATTCCGCCCGCTACGCCGGCGTCGGGGCCAGCGACGAGGTCAACCTGGAGAAGCTGCTGCGCGACGTCGACGACGCCGGTGGGGATCGCCGCGCGGCTTACGTATGCGCGCTGGCGCTGATCGACGCCGACGGCGCCGAGCACGTCTTCGAAGCCCGCTGCGAGGGCCGGCTGCTGAGGGAGCGGCGTGGAAGTGGGGGGTTCGGTTACGACCCGGCCTTCGTCCCCGACGACACCGGGGCCGAGGACCGGCGGACGATGGCGGAGTTGAGCGCCGCCGAGAAGCACGAGATCAGCCACCGCGGCCACGCCGCGAGGATGCTGGCCGGCCACCTCGGCCTCGCCACCAGGGGGTCGCCGTGATCCGGACGAAAAGCGGCGCAGCGGGACTCTCGATCGCCTCCAACGCGATCCTGATCGCCCTCAAGCTCGCCGCCGGCGCGATCACCGGCTCGATCGCGATCCTCACCGAGGCGGTCCACTCGCTGATCGACCTGGTCGCCTCGGTGGTGGCCTTCGTCTCCGTCCGCAAGGCCGACGAGCCGGCCGACGCCGACCATCCCTACGGCCACGAGAAGGTCGAAAGCCTGGCGGCGACGATCGAGGGGATGCTGATCCTGGTCGGCGCCGCGATCATCGTCTACGAGGCGACGCACCGGTTGGTGGTCGGCTCCTCCGTGGACTCGCTCGGCGTCGGCATCGCCGTGATGGCCGTCTCGCTGGTCGCCAACCTCGTCGTTTCCGGAGTCCTCGGGCGCCAGGCGAAGGCGCACGACTCGCCGGCCCTGGAAGGGGACGCTGCCCACCTTCGCGCCGACGCTCTCACCTCGATCGGCGTATTGGCTGGCCTGATGCTGGTCGAGATCACCGGCGCGGCGGCCTTCGACTCGATCACCGCGCTGCTGGTCGCGGCGGCGATCGTCTGGGCCGGGATCAGGATCATCAGGCGCTCCTCCGGCGTCCTCGTCGACGAGGCGCTGCCGCCGGCCGAGATGGATCGGATCGAGCGGGCGATCTCGGCGGCGCGCACGCCGGAGGTCGCCGGCTACCACAGGCTCCGCGCCAGACGGGCCGGGAGCCGCCGCCACATCGACTTCCACGTCCAGTACCGCTCCGGCACCAGCCTCGAGCGTGCCCACCAGCTGGCCCACGTGATGCGCGCCGCGATCGAGGCCGAGATCACCTCGGCCGAGGTCCTGATCCACGTCGAGCCCGAGACCTCCCTGCGCCCCCCGAGCGAGAGCCGCGGCGAGCCGTTCCGGGCGGGTTAGGGAGAACTCCGACGACCGGCCGAAAACCGCAACTGGCTAGGTGGGTTTTCGGCCGGTCGTCGGGGTGCGGTCGGCGAGAAGACGGGCAACGCGGTGTAGCACCGGCGCCGGTTCGCGCTCCAGCCTTGCTTCGGTGACGCGGATCATCTCGACCCCGGATCGGTTGAAGGGAGAGGGCTTGTAGAGGGCGAGGGCTCTGCGGAGCGATCCGACGCCGTGGTGCCCCTGGTTGCGCTTGAGCACTGATTCCACCAGTCTCAGGTCGAACAGCTTCAACTCTTCGCTTCGCTCAAGCATCCGCTGCAGGCGCTGGGTCCGGGACGCGGCAGCCACGTCAAGGAAGGTGCGAGCCACCGAGGTGACTGGGATCCCCTCGCGTAGGGCCCGATCCCCTGAGGCGAGGTTGGCGGCGTAGTGAAGGGCTACCGGCGGCTGCGGCTTGCGTCAAGCCGGGGCAATGACAGCCGGCGGGAAAGGGGATCTGGTCGAAATGCCCCAAAGCCAAGCCGCCGAATCGTGTGAGCACCGCACCAGGCCCACATGCCAGCACCGCGGCAAGCGTCCTTGCTGGGTAAGGCGGGTGTGGCCTACGGCGTAGACGCCGCGGTAGAGGCAGTGCAGGCGCCAGCGCCGAATCCGAGCGCGTTCGCCCTTTGTCCCGCATAGCGACACAAAGGGCGAACGCGGTCTGGTTTCTCCCCCTTCAACGCCTCCATCCCGCCGACGGCCGGTAGTTCCGCGCTTACGCGGGAGGCAGCAGGTTGACCGCGGCGGCGAGGCCGATCGCCACCAGCGTGATCGCGTAACCGGTGTAGCCGCTGAAGGCGAAGAGGACGGCGGCGATCGCGCAGACGCCGACGACGATGATCCAGGAGGCTCGGGCCAGGGACATGGTCGGTATTTTCACCCACATGCCCGACGCTCCCGCCACCGAGCCCCTCGCCGGCGACTCCGCCGAGGCGGCGCTGGCCTTCCTCACCGAGATGTCGCCGGACCTGCGGGGCGCCGCCATCCTCGATTCCGGCGGGGCGGTCCTCGCCGCCTCGGCGGAGCCCGAGCGCTGGCGTGAGGACGCGGCCAACCTGTTCGCGGTCGCCGACTCGGCCGGGGCCGAGCCGGTCGAGCAGGTCCACGTCGCGACCGAGCAGGGCGAGGTCTTCGCCCTGCGCCACGAGGACCTCGCCGCCGTCGCCGTGACCGAGCGCTTCGCCCTCGCCTCGCTGATGTTCTTCGACATGCGCTCCGTCCTGCGCGACCTCGCCCACGGAGTGGAGGACTGATGCCGCCGAAGCCGCACCGGGTGTTCCTGGACCGGGTCTCGGGCTACGCCGACGAGGCCGCCGCCTACATGCGCCGCCGCCGCGCCGCTCGCCGTCCCTTCGCGCGCCTGTACTACGCCAACGGGCGCAGCGCCGACCACGCCGGGGACACGACCAAGGGCGCCGAGCTGTTCGTCGCCGCCGGCCGCCTGATCGAGGTCGCCGGCAGGCGGCCGAAATCGTGAGTGAGCTGATCGACCCTGCCGTCGCCGAGCGGGTGCTGGCGCGGGCGCTCGCCAACGGCGGCCGCTTCGCCGAGGTCTTCGCCGAACGCCGCGCCGGCCTTGCGATGTCGATCGACGAGTCGCGGATCGAGTCGGTCCAGTCCGGCGCCGAGGAGGGGGCCGGCGTCCGCGTGGTCGACGGCGGCACGACCTACTTCGCCCACGTCGACGGCCTCGACCCGGCCGACCTCGAGCGCGCCGCTGCCGAGGCCGCCTCGGCCGCTGCGCGGCGAGCGGACGCGAGCCGCGGCCGCTGCAAGCCCGTGGCGCCCTCGCCGCTGCCGATCGAGCACCGCCCCGAGGACGTCCCCGCCGAGCGCAAGGCGGCCCTGCTGCGCGAGTTCGACGAGCGCGGCCGCGTCCCAGGGCGATGAGATCGCCCAGTTCTCCGCCTCCTACGCAGAGGCCCGCCGCCAGGTCGCCGTCGCCAACTCCGACGGCCTGCTCAGCGGCGACGACCGCACCCGGGTCCGGATCGGCGCCCAGGCGGTCGCCCGCCGCGGTTCCACGGTCGAGACCGGGGCCGAGACCCTCGGCGCCCACCGCGGCTTCGAGCTGCTCGAAGACGACCCGGCGACGATCGCCGAGCAGGCGGCCCGCAAGGCGCTGACCCTGCTCGAGGCCGGCCCCGCCCCTTCGGGCTCGATGCCGGTGGTAGTCGGCGGCGGCTTCGGCGGCGTCCTCTTCCACGAGATGACCGGCCACGGCCTCGAGGCCGACCACATCCAGAAGAAGGCCAGCGTCTACGTCGGCAAGCTCGGCGAGCAGGTCGCCCAGCCGCTGCTCAACGCCTACGACGACGGCCGCCTGCCGGGCGAGTGGGGCAGCGACGCGATCGACGACGAGGGGACGCCGACCCAGAAGACGCAGGTGATCGAGGACGGCCGCCTCACCGCCTACCTCTACGACCGCCTCAGCGCCGAGCGCGACGGCGTCGCCTCGACCGGCAACGGACGGCGCGAGAGCTTCCGCCACCTGCCGATCCCGCGCATGACCAACACCTACATCGCCCCCGGCGAGGCGACCCCCGAGGCAGATGATCGCCGAGGTCGAGCGGGGCTTCTACGCCGTCTCCTTCGGCGGCGGCCAGGTCGACCCGGCCACCGGCGACTTCGTCTTCGGCGTCTCCGAGGGCTACCTGATCGAGGGCGGCAAGGTGACCCGGCCCTGCCGCGGCGCGACCCTGATCGGCAACTGCCTGGAGGCGCTGAACGCGATCGACGCGGTCGGCGACGACTTCTTCATGAAGACCGGGATCTGCGGCAAGGGAGGCCAGAAAGTCCCGGTCGGCACCGGCCAGGGCCACGTGCGGGTGGCGGCGATGACGGTCGGGGGGACCGAGCGTTGAGCGAGCTGAGCGAGATCGCGGGACGTGCGGTCGAGGCGGCCCTCGGGGCCGGGGCCGGCGACGCCGAGGCCTACGCCTCGCGCGAGAGCGGGCGCGAGGTGAGGGTCCACGGCGGCGAGGTCGAGAGCCTCACCGCGGCGACCCAGAGCGGCATCGGCGTCCGCGCCTGGATCGGTCACCGGGTCGGCTACGCATACGGGACCGATCTCGGCGAGGACGGCGTCGACCGCGATCGCCGCCCGTGCCGCGGAGGCGGCGCGGACCGCCGACCCCGACGAGTTCGCCGCGCCCCCGGCGCCGGCCGAGGTCGAGGCGCTGGCGGGGCTGAGCGATCCCTCGGTCGCCGGCTGGGAGACCTCGCGCGTCGCCGAGCTCGCCCTCGCCGTCGAGCGGGCGGCGCTGGCGGCCGACCCTCGCATCGCCGGGGTCGAGCAGGCCGTCTACGCCGACGCGGCCGAGCGGGTCGCGATCGCCTCCTCGACCGGGGTCGCCGGCGAGTACGAGTCCTCCGAGCTGCTTCGCCTACCTGCAGGCCCTGGCCGAGGGCGACGGCGGCAGGGAGACCGGCCTCGGCTTCGGCCTCGCCCGCGGCCCGGCCGGCCTCGACCCGGAGGCGATCGGGCGCGAAGGGCGCAGAGCGAGCGGTCTCGATGATCGGCGCCTCCAAGCCCGCTTCGCGCTCCTGCCCGGTCGTCCTCGACCCGACCGTCGCCGCCAGCTTCGCCGGCCTGATCGGCGGCGCGCTCGGGGCCAACGCGGTCCAGCGCGGCCGCTCGCCCTTCGCCGGGCGCCTCGGCGAGGAGCTGGCGAGCGAGGCCTTCGTCCTCCACGACGACGGCCGCGACCCCGCCGGCCCCGCCTCGGCCCCGTTCGACGGCGAGGGGGTGCCGCGCCGCCGCACCGCCCTGATCGAGGGCGGCTCGTCTGCGCTCCTACCTCTACGACACCTACACCGGCAACCGCGAGGGCCGCGCCTCGACCGGCAGCGCCTCGCGCCACGGCTACCGTTCGCTGCCCTCGGTCTCGGCCTCCAACCTGGTCCTCGGCACCGGCGATCTCTCCCAGCGCGGAGCTGCTGGCGGAGGCCGCCGACGGGATCTTCGTCACCGACGTCGCCGGCCTGCACTCGGGCGTCAACCCCGTCACCGGCGTCTTCTCCGTCGGCGCCTCGGGGCGGGCGATCCGGGCCGGGGAGCTGGCCGAGCCGGTGCGCGAGTTCACCATCGCCGGCGACCTCGTCGGCATGCTCGGCTCGGTCCGCGCGGCCGGGGCGGAGGCGCGCTGGGTCCCCTTCGGCGGCTCGGTCAGCGCCCCCCCGCTGCTGATCGGCGAGATGGCCGTCAGCGGTTCGTGAGAGCTAGGCGCGCCTTACGCCGTGGCCGCTGTTAGATTGGCGCCGATCTTCGAACCCCCTTGAGGAGGACTACCGACGTGACCAAGGCTGAGTTTCTCGATCAACTGGCCGGCGACGACCGGCTCGGCAGCAAGAAAGCTGCCAGCGATGCGGTCGATGCTGTTCTCGACGCGATCACCGGCGCGCTGGCCTCGGGGCAGGACGTCAGCTTCACCGGCTTCGGCAAATTCCACGTCGCCGAGCGTGGTCCTCGCCAGGGCGTCAATCCCCGCACCGGCGAGCGGATCACGATCCCGGGCGGCAAAGTACCCCGCTTCTCCGCCGGCTCGGCGCTGAAGACCAAGGTCAAGGGCGGCTGATTTCCTGACGCCCTTCGCCGATCGGCTCGCGGCGCTCGTAGCTGAGCGCCGCAGCCAGATCTGCCTTGGCCTCGACCCCGACCCGGCCAACCTGGCTGGGGAGGGGGCCGCGGCGGGCGAGGGAGAAGCCCCGCCCGCCGAGCTGGCCGCCGCGGCGGTGCTCTCGCACTGTCGCGGCCTGATCGACGGCGCCGGCCCCGCCTGCGTCGCCGTGAAGCCGCAGCTTGCCTGCTTCGAGCGCCTCGGCGCGCCGGGCTGGGACGCCCTCGCCGGCGTCTGCGAGGCCGCCCGCGAGGCGGGGCTGCTGGTCCTCGCCGACGGCAAGCGCGGCGACGTCCCGGTCACCGCCGCCGCCTACGCTCAGGCGCTGGTCGGCGAGACCCCGACCCCGTGGGGCCCCGTCGCCGGCCTCGGCGCCGACGCCTTCACCGCCAACCCGTTGCTCGGCCTCGACGCGCTGGAGCCGCTGCTCGCGGCCGCTGCGGAGGCGGGGGCCGGGGTCTTCGCCCTGGTCCGGACCAGCAACCCGGGTGCGCGCCGACGTCCAGGACCTGCCGGCGCCGGACGCGCCGCTGCACGAGCGCCTGGCCGAAATGGTCGACGGCCTCGCCGAGCGGCTCCTCGGCGAGTGCGGGCTGAGCGGCATGGGAGCCGTGGTCGGGGCCACCGAGCCCCAGCACCTCGCCCGCCTGCGGGAGCTGATGCCGCGCTCGATCTTCCTCATCCCCGGGGTCGGCGCTCAGGGCGGCCGGCCGGAGCTGCTCGGCGCGGCCTTCTCGGCCGGGCGCGCCGGCGCCCTCGTCGCCGCCTCGCGAGGCATCGCCGCCGACCCGGACCCCGCCGCTGCGGCCGAGCGCCTGCGAGACGCGGTCTGGAACATCTCGACCGCCTGACGAGATGCCAGCCAAAGCGACTGCAAGCGAGACTACGATCACCGGCTCCGACTCGAACCCATCCGGTCCAATGGAAACACGCACCAGAACGCTTCGGCCGGATCCTCGCCGCGCTCGCCCTGGTGGGGGCGGTCCTCGTCGTGGTGATCGTGATCGCCTCGGGCACCGGGGGCGACTCCTCCTCGGACCGGCGCCAGCCCACCCAGACGGCGACGCAGAAGCAGGACTCTGACAAGCCGCCGCCCGCCCGCTACGTCGTCGAGACCGGCGACACCCTGACCTCGATCGCGCGCGAAACCGGCGTCCCGGTGGCCGAAATCTCGCTCTGAACCCCGAAGTCGACCCCCAGATCCTGATCGCCGGCCAGACGCTGAAGCTGCGATGACCCTGCGCCGTACGGCCGTCGCCGCCCTGGCGGCGCTGATCTGCGCCCTCTGCCCGGCCGCCGGGACGGCGGCCGCCGAGCCGCCCCGGGTCGAAGCGCGGTCCTGGGCCCTGATCGACGCCCGCACAGCGGCGCGATCCTGGCCTCCCACGCCGGCGCGACGAGGCTGCCGATCGCCAGCACCACCAAGCTGATGACCGCCTAGGTGGCCCTGCAGGAGCTGCCGCTCGACCGGATCGTCCGCGCGGCACCCTACGAAGCGACCTACGGCGAGTCGCTGCTGGGACTGCGCACCGGCCAGCGGGTCAGCGTTCGCGACCTCCTCTACGGGCTGATCCTGCGCAGCGGCAACGACGCCGCCGAGACGCTCGCGGTGGCCGCCGCCGGCTCCCAGGCTCGCTTCGTCCGCCAGATGAACCGCCGCGCCGCCGCCCTCGGTCTCGCCGACACCCACTACGCCAACCCGATCGGCCTCGACCAGCCCGGCAACTACTCCAGCGCCCGCGACCTGGCGACGCTGACCCGGCGGCTGCTGCGCATCCCGGCCTTCGCCAAGATCTCCGACTCGCGCACCGCCCTCCTGCGCAGCCTCCAGCCGCCGCGGCGGATCTCGACGATCAACGAACTGCTGCTGAAGGCCCCGTGGGTGAACGGGGTGAAGACCGGGCACACCTTCGGCGCCGCTCTATGTCCTGGTCGGCTCTGGCAGGCGCAAGGGGGTCGAGCTGATCTCGGCCGTGGTCGGCGCCCCCAGCGACGAAGCTCGTTACGCGGGCAACCTGCAGCTGCTCGAGTACGGCTTCTCCCTCTACCGCCGGCGGACGCCGATCCAGGCCGGCCAGGATCTTGCCGACCCCTCGATCCGCTACGCCGGCGGCGACGCTGCCGCTGCGCGCCGCCCGCACGGTCACCGTCGGCCTGCGCAGGGGGCAGCGCTCGCGGCTGCGGGTCCGGGCACCGGCCGAGGTCGAGGGGCCGATCCGCCGCGGCGCAGTCCTCGGCCAGGCGACGGTCTTCGTCGACGGCAGGCCGGCCGGCACGGTGGCGCTGCGGGCGGGCCGCGCGATCCCCAGCGCCAGCGCCTTCGACCGCGTCCGGGACTTCGTCGGCAACAACCTGGTGCCCCTCGTCATCGCGATGTTCGTGATACTCATGGTCGGGGTACTGCTGTACCGCAGGCTGACCCGGGGAAACGAGCTAAAGGGGCCGAAGCGGGTGAACGCCCAGTGATCCTCACCGTGACGCTCAACGCGGCGGTCGACCGAACCGTCGCCGTGCCGAACTTCCGCCTCGCCCAGCGCCACCGCGCGGTCGAGAGCCGCACCGTGGCCGGCGGCAAGGGCATCAACGTCGCCCGCGCTCTCAATCTGCTCGGCCGCCCGGTGATCGCCACCGGGTTCGTCGGCGGCCCGACCGGGACGCCGGGTGCTGGAACAGCTGCACGAGGAGTCGGTGCTCACCGACTTCATCCGGATCGCCGCCGAGACGCGGATCAACCTCGCCGTGATCGACCCCACCTCCGGCGACCAGACCGAGATCAACGAGCGCGGCCCGGCGGTCAGCCCGGTGGAGGTGAAGAAGCTCTTCGAGCGGATCGGCTACCTGGCCGGCGGGGCGAAGATCTGCGTCCTGGCCGGCTCGCTGCCGCCCGGCGCCGGCGACGACCTCTACGCCCGCCTGATCGCCGACCTCGGCCGCCGCGGCGTCCCGGTCGTGCTCGACGCCGAGGGCGAGGCGATGCTGGCGGGGGTCCGGGCGGGCGCCTCGATGGTGACCCCGAACGAGCGCGAGGCCGAGGAGCTGGTCGGGCAGGAGTTCGCCGACCCCGACGACCTCGCCCAGGGCCTTCGAGAGCTGGTTCGCCTCGGCGCCACCGAGGCCGCGATCACCCGGCCGGAAGGGTGCGTCGCCGTGGTCGGCGAGAACTCCGAGCGACGCCTGCTCGAAGTCCACACCGAGCCGCTCGAGCCGGTTTCGACGGTCGGTTCCGGTGACGCCTTCCTGGCGGGCTACGTCGCCGCTCGCTACGAGGAGCGCTCGCCCGAGGAGTGCCTCGCCTACGGGGTCGCCTGCGGCGCCGAGTCGACCCAGCACTTCGGCGCCGGCACGGTCGACCGAAACCAGGTCGAGCGGCTGCTCGGCGAGGTCGCCGTCCACGATCTGGAGGTCCCCGCGGAAGTGTAGGCTGGCTGTTCAACGCCAGCCTTGGAGGACTAACTTGGAAATCGAAATCGGTCGCGGCAAGAAGGGGCGGCGGGCGTACGGGTTCGACGACATCGCAATCGTCCCCTCACGCCGCACCCGCGACCCCGACGACATCGACATCAGCTGGACCCTCGGCCCCTATCGCTTCGACCTGCCGCTGGTCGCCTCGGCGATGGACGGGGTGGTTAGCCCCGACACCGCGGTCCTCGTCAACGAGCTGGGCGGTCTCGGCGTGCTCAACCTGGAGGGGATCTGGGCGCGGTTCGAGAACGCCGAGGAACGCCTGGAGCAGATCGCCGCCGCACCCAAGCACGTGGCGACCAGGCTGATGCAGGAGATCTACACGGAGCCCGTCAAGGCGGAGCTGATCGCCAAGCGGATCGCCGAAATCAAGGAGCGCGGCGCCGTCGTCTGCGGCTCGCTGACCCCGCAGAAGGTGCGCGAGCACTACGAGGTGGCGGTCGAGGCCGGGCTGGACATCCTCGTCATCCAGGGCACCGTGATCTCCGCCGAACACGTCTCGACCACGGTCGAGCCGCTGAACCTGAAGGAGTTCATCGCCGACGTGCCGGTGCCGACCGTGGTCGGCGGCTGCGCCTCCTACTCGACCGGCCTGCACCTGATGCGGACCGGGGCCGTCGGGGTCCTGGTCGGGGTCGGCCCGGGCGCCGCCTGCACGACCCGCGGCGTGCTTGGGATCGGCGTCCCGCAGGCGACCGCGATCGCCGACGTCGCCGCGGCCCGCGCCCAGCACATGCTGGAGACCGGCGAGTACGTCAACGTGATCGCCGACGGCGGCATGCGGACCGGCGGCGACGTCTCCAAGGCGATCGCCTGCGGCGCCGACTCGGTGATGGTCGGCTCGCCCCTGGCGCGGGCCAAGGAGGCCCCCGGGCGCGGCTTCCACTGGGGGATGGCGACCTTCCATCCCTCGCTGCCGCGCGGGACCCGGGTCTCCACCAAGCAGGACGGGACGATGGAGGAGATCCTGCTCGGCCCGGCCCAGGAGAACGACGGCACCTTCAACCTGATGGGTGCGCTGAAAACCTCGATGGCCACCTGTGGCTACGAGGACATCCGCTCCTTCCAGCGGGCCGAGGTGATGGTCGCCCCGGCGCTGATGAGCGAGGGCAAGAAGCTCCAGAACGAGCAGTCGGTCGGGATGGGGTCGAACGGCCGCGCCGCCGTCTCCGCGGGAGTTGCCGTAAGCGATGACTGAGCAGCAGTCCGCCGCCGTCCGCGAGCTGCCCGCGGACGACGTGCGGGCCTTGGAGGAGGTGCTGGTCCTCGACTTCGGCGGCCAGTACTCGCAGCTGATCGCCCGCCGGATCCGCGAATGCGGCGTCTTCGCGGAGCTCCTGCCGTCGACCACCTCGGCGGAGAAGATCCGCGAGCGAGCCCCGAAGGCACTCGTCCTCTCCGGCGGGCCCGCCTCCGTCTATGAGCCCGGAGCACCGCCCTTCCCGACTCAGCTGCTCGACCTCGAGATCCCGATGCTGGGCATCTGTTACGGGATGCAGGCGATGGTGCTGGCGCTCGGCGGCAGGGTCGAGTCGGCCGAGACGGGGGAGTTCGGTCGCACCGAGCTGATCCTGCGTGACGGTGGCGGTCGCCTGCTCGGCGGCCTGCCCGAGGAGCAGAGCTGCTGGATGAGCCACCGCGATGCCGTCTTCGAGGCCCCCGAGGGCTTCGCCGCCCTCGCCTCCAGCCCCAGCTCCCCGGTCGCCGCCTGCGAGCTGCCCGACCGCGGCCTCTACGGGATCCAGTTCCACCCCGAGGTCGTCCACACCCCCTACGGGACCGAGATCCTGACCCGCTTCCTGCGCGACATCGCCGGCTGCGAGCAGCAGTGGAGCCCGGAGTCGGTGATCGCCGAGCAGATCGGGAAGGTGCGGGCCCAGGTCGGCGAGGGCCGGGTCATCTGCGGGCTCTCCGGCGGCGTCGACTCCTCGGTGGCCGCGCTGCTGGTCCACAGGGCGGTGGGGGACAGGCTCACCTGCGTCTTCGTCGACCACGGGTTGATGAGGCTGAACGAGGCCGAGCAGGTCGTCGAGGCCTTCGGCCAGTTCGGTATCCCGCTGGTCCACGTCGAGGCCGAAGAGCGCTTCCTCGCCAAGCTGGCGGGCGTCGAGGACCCGGAGCGCAAGCGCAAGATCATCGGCGAGGAGTTCATCCGCGTCTTCGAGGAGGAGGCGGAGAAGCTCGAGGACGTCGGCTACCTGGTCCAGGGCACGCTCTACTCCGACGTGATCGAGTCCGGCGGCTCCGACCACGCGGCGACGATCAAGTCCCACCACAACGTCGGCGGCCTGCCGGAGGAGTTCGACTTCGACCTGGTCGAGCCGCTGCGGATGCTGTTCAAGGACGAGGTTCGCGCGGTCGGCGCCGAGCTCGGCCTGCCCGAGCGGATGGTCTGGCGCCAGCCCTTCCCCGGCCCGGGCCTCGGGATCCGGATCGTCGGCGGCGAGGTCACCCGCGAGCGTCTCGACATCCTCCGCGCCGCCGACGCGATCCTCCAGGAGGAGATCCGCGCGGCGGAGCTCTACCGGCAGCTCTGGCAGTCCTTCTGCGTGCTCCCCGTCGTGCGCTCGGTCGGGGTGCAGGGCGACGGCCGGACCTACGCCTACCCGATCGTGATCCGCGCCGTCACCTCCGACGACGCGATGACCGCCGACTGGGCGCGACTGCCCTACGACCTGCTCGAGCGGGTGTCCAACCGGATCATCAACGAGATCCGCGACGTCAACCGGGTCGCGCTCGACATCTCCTCGAAGCCGCCCTCGACTATCGAGTGGGAGTAAGGGCCTCCGGCCCTCGCATCACCCCTGCGCCGACCCGGCGGTTTCGAAGCTGGCCATGCCGATCACCGTGGAAACCGCGTCCTCGGCGCCGCCGGCGGCGATTCGGTCCTGGCTCTTCCGCTGCGCCGCGAGGATCTGGTTGGTCGCCTCTTCCATGATCGCCACCACCTCTGCCCAGCCAGTCTGGTCGAGGAGGAGGGGCATCCAGCGGAAGATCGTGTCGTCCCGCCCGTCGAGCGTCCCCGCTTCCAGGGCATCGATGGCCTTGTCGACGAAGGTCTGCAGGGTGGCGCCGGAGACGCCGCCGAGAAGCGAGCGCGGCACCTTGCGCCAGCTCCGGTCGCCGACGAAGCTCTCGGGGGTGGCCTTGTAGAAATGCTCGGTGGCGCCGCGCCGCTGCGCCGTTTCGATCAGTTCCAGGCAGCCGTAGCCGTCGAGCGCCCGCGTGTGGTAGGCGATGTCGCTGAGACCGGTTTCCAGCTCGATGGAAAGTCGGTGGGGGCTCGCCACGCGGTCCGTCAGTCGCTCAAGGATCTGGACGCGGAGTGGGTGGGCCAGCGCTCGGATCAGTCGCTGGTCGATCGCTTCCGGTTGATTCTGCATTTGGGGTGGCTCCTTTTGGGAAGGGGAATTCCTCCAAGCGGGTATGCATAGTCAGATACGTTGAAAGTAATGATGAGGATCAATCCTTCTAAAGAGAAACCCCAATTTCCGTCTATTCCTGCTGCGCGGGCCGATCGGGACGCGCGATGTCTGTCCCGGGGCTGGAAGCGCGTTCCCCCGCCGTCGTCCCCCCGGGACAGTCGCCATCAGCTCCGGTCGGTCAACCCGACTTCGTGATTGCGCTGGTCGGAATGATGTTCGGGCCCTGCTCGATCCTCATCCATTCACCTCCCTCCGGCTAGCCGGCGCTGTCGCCCCAAGACTAATTCGATTGGTGAGGCAGTTTCCAGTCAGGCGGTCTCAGCGGCCACTGCGGCCGCTGCTAACCCTGGCCCGAACCCCAACACCCAGCCCTCCGCGGAGGGCTCAGCTGTAGCGGTCCCAGCGTTCGAGGTAGGGGAGGGGGTCGACCGGACTGCCGCCCTCATACCAGCCGGGTGCAGTCCACATCTCGAAGTGGAGGTGGCAGCCGGATGCCGAGCCGGTGTCGCCGACGATCCCGATCGGCTGGCTGGTGCGGACGATTTCGCCCGTCTGCAGCGGCGAGGGTTCGGCGAGGTGCGCGTACATGAAGTCGTAGGCGGTGCCCTTGCCGTCGATGACGACGTAGTTGCCGGCCAGGGATTGGAAGCCGGAGAACTGGACGCGGCCGCCGCGAGCCGCCACCAGCGGCGTGCCGCAGGCAGCCATCGTGTCCTGGCCCTGGTGGGTGTGCCCGGACCGCCCGGCACCGAAGATGCCGGCGCTGAGGCTGTATTCGTGTTGGCCGAGGATCGGGAAGGCGTAGCCGTAGAAGGAGAAGCTGAGGCTGAGCGTCGTCGTGGCGCGGGCCTTGCGTGCCACCGGCGTCGCGGTCTGCGGCCCGATCCGGAAGCTGTACTGCCCGTTGCGGGCGGGTCGGCCTTCGGCGGTGCTGCCGTCCCAGCGGAGAGCGTTGGGCACGTTCGGGGCGACGTCTTCGCGGTAGAAGCTCTTGACGACTTCGCCGAGCGTGTTGACGACGTCGATCTGGAGGTCGTTCAGAGGCTGGGTGCTGCCGATCGTGTAGGTGAGGCGGGGGGTGCGGAAGCCGAAGTAGAACGACTTCTTCGGCGAGGTCGAGGCCGAGGCCAGGGTCAGGGTCCCGGCGCTGGGGGAGGTCGAGGGGACGCCGGTCGGGCTTCCGGGAGGAGGCGGTGCGCTGCCCGGCAGCGCGGCCCCGCCGGTCGCCGCCAAGGCGCTTCCGGCCAGTCCCGCCAACAGGACCAGCACCGCCAATATGCATATTCCGCCGGCCGCTCGCGGCCGTGCGAACCCATTCCTGCGCACCAAAAGCCCTCTCTTTCGATCGCCTGCGGAGTTAGCTGACGGGCTCGCGCTGAAAGAGTCGCGCTACGGACCGAGTTCGTCCGATTCGCCCCTGAGACCTGCAAAGGCCTCTTCGGTTCCTCCGCTCCCGATTGGTGGTCCGCACGGGATTCGGCACTGCTGGCGCGGCAGTATAGACAGAGAGATGGCTATTATCTTCCGGCCGCGCAGGGTTTCCGCGCGGTTTTTGCGCGATGAAGACCTTTGTAGCCACTCCAGCCAACCGCCAGCGCGACTGGTACGTCGTCGACGCCGAGGGCCAGACCCTGGGCCGGTTGGCGACCCAGATCGCAAACACCCTTCGCGGCAAGCTCAAGCCCGAGTACACGCCGCACGTCGACACCGGCGACTTCGTCGTCGTCGTCAACGCCGAGAAGATCCGCGTCACCGGCGACAAGCTCGCCAAGAAGATCTACTGGCGCCACAGCGGCTACCCGGGCGGGATCAAGTCGCGGACCCTCGGCGAGATGCTCGACCGGCGCCCCGAGGAAGTCATCCGCAAGGCTGTGAAGGGGATGCTGCCGCGGAACCGGCTGGCGCGGCAGCAGTTGACCAAGCTGAAGATCTACGCCGGGCCTGAGCATCCGCATCAGGCGCAGCAGCCCAAACCTATGGAGACGAATGGCTGACGACGAGAAACGCGACGACGAGACGACCGAGCAGGTCGACGAGACGGCCGAGGGTTCAGAGGCCCAAACCACGGGTCCTGTCGCGGAGGACGACTCTTCGTCCTCGCAAGCTGCGGGCGAAGAGCCATCCTCCACGCCACCCGTGGATGAGGCGTCTGATGCATCGGCCGAGTCGGCGAATGCCCAGGCGGCTGAGGAGCCCGTAGCGGCTGAAGGTCAGGGGTCCGAGGCCGAGGCGGCCTCCGAGGAGCCGGAAGCTGAGCCCGAGGCGGAGAAAGCTGAGGAGCCCGCGGCGGGGAAAGCTGAGAAGGCTGAGGGGGAGGACAAGAAGAAGGACGTCATCCCTGGGGCGGATTTGGAGCCGATTGCGGTGGAGTCGGAGGGGCGGGAGTTGAGCGCGGAGGAGCGCGCTCGCCTGGAGGCCGAGGAAGAAGAGAAGGCAAAGCGTGAGGCGGCGCTGGTCGGTGCCGACGAGCCGGAGGCCGAGGCCGCGAGCCGGGCACCGGCGAAGATGGAGAGCGGAGCGCGGTACCTGGCGACGGGCAAGCGCAAGCGCTCGATCGCCCGGGTGACGCTCGTCCCCGGCGACGGCAAGTTCGAGGTCAACAAGCGCCCGCTCGAGGAGTTCTTCCCACGCCCGCTTCACCAGACGATGGCTCGACAGCCGCTGTCGATCGCCGGCTATGAGGGCAACGTCGACGTCCGCGTCCGCGTCCACGGCGGCGGCATCAGCGGCCAGGCCGGTGCGGTGCGCCACGGGGTCGCCCGGGCGCTGACCGAGATCGACGCCGAGCTGCGCGGCGACCTCAAGCGGCGCGGGTTCCTGACCAGGGACGCCCGGGTCAAGGAGCGCCGCAAGGCCGGGCTCAAGAAGGCGCGCAAGCGGCCTCAGTTCAGCAAGCGCTGACGGGGGCGGCTTGACGACCGCGCGCAAGCTCTTCGGAACCGACGGGGTCCGGGGGGAGGCCGGGACGTTCCTCGACGCCGAGCTGGCCACCTCGCTGGGCCGGGCGACCGTCGCCTCGCTGGAGGCCGAGCGCCCACAGGTCCTGATCGTCCGCGACACCCGCGAGTCGGGTCCGATGCTGGAGGCGGCACTTGCCGCCGGCATCGCCGCCGCCGGGGGCGATGCCCTGCTGGCAGGAGTGCTGCCGACGCCCGCCGCGGCGATCCTGGTCAAGCGCCTCGGCCTGGACCTGGCCGCGGTCGTCTCCGCTTCCCACAATCCCTACCGGGACAACGGGATCAAGTTCTTCGACCACCAGGGCGTGAAGCTCGGCGACGAGGTGGAGGCCCGGATCGAGGCGCGGCTCGAGGAGCGGCCCAGCGGCGTGCATCCCGGCCGTGTCCGCGAGCTGAACGGCGGCCTCGCCGACTACCTGCGCGAGCTGGAGGCGGCCTTCGAGCTCGATCTCTCCGGCCGCAAGGTCGCCCTGGACTGCGCCAACGGGGCCACCTACCGGGCGGCGCCGGCGATCTTCGAGCGGCTCGGGGCCGAGGTCGAGGTCCTCGGCGACGAGCCGGACGGGCGCAACATCAACGACGGCTGCGGGTCCACCCACATCGAGTCCCTGGCCGAGCGGGTCGCCGCTTCCGATGCCGAGATCGGGTTCGCCTTCGACGGCGACGGCGACCGGATGCTGGCGGTCGACGGCTCCGGCAGGGTTCACGACGGCGACGAGCTGATCGCTCTCGCCGCCCGCGGGATGGCCGAGCGCGACGAGCTGGGCGGCGGCGTGGTCGTCACCGTGATGACCAACTTCGGCTTCCACCAGGCGATGGAAGAGGCGGCCATCGAGGTTGCCGTGACCCAGGTCGGCGATCGCTATGTGATCGACGAGATGCGCAGGCGCGAGTGGCACCTCGGCGGCGAGCAGTCCGGCCACATCATCGCCTCGGACTTCGTCGCCACCGGAGACGGAATCGCCGCCGCGCTGATGACGATGCGGGAGCTGGGGGGCGCCGGCCTTGCCGACGCGGTGCCGATGGAGAAGCTGCCGCAGGTGCTGGTCAACGTCGAGGTCGCCGACCGCGAGGCGATCGCCGGCGCCGCCGCGGTCTGGGAGGCGGTGAAGCGGGAGGAGGAGGGCCTCGATGGCCGTGGCCGGGTCCTCCTGCGTCCTTCCGGGACCGAGCCGCTGGTGCGGGTGATGGCCGAGGCGCCCAGCCAGGAGGAGGCCGAGCAGGTCTGCGAGCGGCTGGTTGCCCTCGTCCGCCAAGAGCTTTCCTGAGGGCTTGAGGGCGGCCGCCCTCTACGCTTACTCGCCTTCATGTGCGGAATAGTCGGATACGTCGGCGCTCGCCCCTGCGAGGAGCTGCTGCTCTGCGGGCTGGAAAAGCTCGAATACCGCGGCTACGACTCGGCGGGCATCTCCCTGCTCGAGGACACCGAGGTGGAGAGCGTCCACGCGGTCGGCAACCTCGCCAACCTGCGCGCCGCGGTCGAGGAGCGGGCCAACGGGGCCGGCGCCCTGCGGCCGGCGAACACCGGCATCGCCCACACCCGCTGGGCGACCCACGGCCGGGTCACCGAGGAGAACGCGCACCCCCACGACGACGACTCCGGCCGCGTCCACATCGTCCTCAACGGGATCGTCGAGAACCACGCCGGCCTGCGCAGGCGGCTGCAGGCCGACGGCGAGGAGTTCACCTCCGAGACCGACGCCGAGGTCGTCGCGCACCTGATCGCCAGCCACTACGACGGCGATCTCCCCGCTGCGGTCAGGGCCGCCTTCGCGGAACTGCGGGGCCACTACGCCTTCGTCGCCATGCACGCCGACGAGCCCCAGCGCCTCGTCGGCGCCCGCAAGGAGTGCCCGCTGGTGGCGGGGGTGGGTGAGGGGGAGGCATTCCTCGCCTCCGCGATCCCCGCCTTCCTCGCAGACACCCGCACCGCGGTGCCAATCGAGAACGGCGAGATCGTCGAGATCGAAGCCGGCGAGGTGCGGATCACCGACACCGAGGGGGCCCCGGTGCAGCGCGATCCCGAAGAGATCGCCTGGGACGCGGATACGGCCGAGAAGGGCGGGTATGAGACCTTCATGCTGAAGGAGATCCACGAACAGGCCGACGCCGTCGCCGAGACGCTCGCCGGCCGGCTGCCCGGCGAGGACGGGGTCGACCTCTCCGATGTCGCCCTCGAGGATTCCGACCTGCGCGACCCGCGACGGATCGTGATCGTCGCCTGCGGGACCTCCTACCACGCTGGCCTGGTCGGTCGCTACGCGATCGAGGAGTGGGCGCGGGTGCCGGTCGAGATGGACATCGCCTCCGAGTACCGCTACCGCAACCCCGTCGTCGGCCCCGGCGACCTGGTCGTCGGCATCACCCAGTCGGGCGAGACGGCCGACACCCTGGCGGCGATGCGGCTCGCCCGCGAGGCCGGCGCCAAGGTCCTGGCGGTCACCAACATCATGGGAAGCCAGGCGACCCGCGACTCCGACGCCGTTCTCTACACCCGGGCCGGCCTGGAGATCGGCGTCGCCGCGACCAAGACCTTCGTCGCCCAGGTCGCGGCGATGTACCTGCTGGGGCTGCGGATCGCCGAGCTGCGCGGGACCCTGGAGCCGGCCCGCGTCGCCGAGCTGGTCGCGGAGCTGAAGTCGCTCCCGTCGCGGATCGAAGAGACCCTCAACGCGGTCGAAGGGCCGGTGCGGGCGGTCTCGGCGGCCCACAGCGAGCAGGACTTCTTCCTCTACCTCGGCCGCCACATCGGGCTGCCGATCTGCCTGGAGGGGGCGCTGAAGCTGAAGGAGATCTCCTACATCCCCACCGACGCCTACGCGGCGGGGGAGATGAAGCACGGCCCGATCGCCCTGCTCGACGAATCGACGCCGGTCGTCTGCATCGCAACCGACAGCCCGGTGCTCGAGAAGGTGCTCTCCAACGTCGAGGAGGTCCGCGCCCGCGGCGCCCAGACGATCGCCGTGGCGACCGCCGGGAGCGAGCGCGCGGCCGAGGTGGCGGACGAGACGATCGAGGTCGCGTCCACGGACTGGATCCTGCAGCCGATCGTCGCGATCCTGCCCCTGCAGCTGCTCGCCTATGACATCGCCCGCGCCCGCGGGCTCAACGTCGACCAGCCGCGCAACCTGGCGAAGACCGTAACTGTTGAGTAGTCGTCTCGGTACGATGCCGGCTCGATGCAGGCTCGCGCCTTCCTCCTCTTCTTGGTCGCGGCGATGGTGACCGCGCTCGCGATCGCCGGCTGCGGCGGCGGTGACGGCGGTGGCGGCGGATCGGACTCGACCGACCCGGCGAGCGTGGCGCCGCCGGACTCGCTGTTCTTCCTCGAAGTGACGCGGCCGAAAGGGAAAGCGGCCGCGAACGTCGATGCGCTGGCCGAGAAGATCGCCAGGATCGACGATCTCGGCGAATTCATCGTCTCCGAACTGGAAAGCTCGGCCCTCGAGGAGGGCGACGAAGTCGACTACGCCAGGGAAATCGAGCCTTGGCTGGGCGAGAAAGCGGCATTCTTCCCGCGGGGGTACGACGGGGACGACTTCTCCGAAGGAGGGGCGGCGCTGCAGACGACCGACGCCGGCGAAGCCGAAGAGTTCCTCGAAAAGCGCGCGGAGGAAGCCGGCGAACCGACCACGGAAGCGTCCTACGAAGGAGTCGATTTCCACGTCGACAGCGATGACGACAGTGCGATCGGGGTGATCGGAGGCTTCATCGCCTATGCGGAGGACGAAGGGACCTTCAAGGCGATGGTCGATGCCTCCGAGGGCGAATCGCTGGCCGACGACGCCAAGTTCACCGACGCTATCTCGGCCGCGCCGAGCGACTCCCTCGCCGACGTCTACGTCGACATCGGCGCCATCGTCAAGCAGAGCGGGGGAGAGATCGACGCCGATACCCGGACCGGCCTGTCGCTGTTCGGCATCGAGCCGGAGGGCGCGACCGCGATGGCGAGCGCGATCCCCGGCTCCGACCAGATCGAGATCGATCTCTCGAGCGACGTCCTCACCGAGGTTCCGCCGGCAGAAGACAACTCGTTCCTGCTCGGCTCCCTGCCAGGGGACTCGGTCCTCGCCCTGACCTCCTCCGGCGCCGGCGATGCCCTGTCGCAGGCCATCGACCGGCTTGACCGCGAAGGGATCCCGGACGAGGAGATAAAGCCGGGTGAACTGAAGAGCGTCTTCAAGCAGGTCGGCATCGATCTCGACTCGATCGCCTCCTCGATCACCAACGTCGGCGCCTTCCTCGAAGGCGGCAGCGAGTCGAGCCTCGGCGGCGCGGCGGTGCTGATAACGGCGGGCAGCTCGGGGAAGAAAACGGTCAACGAAATAGGCGCCTTCCTACGTACCGCCGGGGTTCCCGGCATCACCGCGATCGGCGGCAGGGTGAGCGGGCTCTCGATCCGCAATGCCGACCTGGGTCGCCAGCCGCTGGTGGTCGTCAGCGACGGATTGCACATCGTCGTCGCCTACGGCCGTCACGCGGCGAGCAACTACTTCGGGTACGACGAAGAACTCTCCGAGAACCCGGTCTTCAAAGAAGCCGCGGCCTCGCTCGACGGTCTGCCGATCGCTGGCTTCGCCGACGGCCCCACCGCCCTGCGCCTTGCCCTGAACCTGGTCTCAGGGGACGACAGGGAGGGCCTGCTCGAGGCCAAGCCCTACCTGAGCAAGATCGACTTCCTCGCCCTGGCCTCCGAAAGCACCGACCAGCTGGCGAAGGCGAAGCTGGTCGTCGGGATTGGCAAGTAGGCGAGATGCCCGGCGTCGGCATCGACCTGCTCGAGATCGACCGGATGGAGCGCGCGCTGGAGCGCCACCCCCGGCTGGCCGACCGCGTCTTCACCGGCGCCGAGCGTGAGTACGCGGCCTCAAAGGCTCGCCCCGGCCGCCATCTCGCAGCTCGGTTCGCCGCCAAGGAGGCGGTCGTGAAGGCCCTCGGCCTCACCGGCGGCTTCGGCTTCCGCGAGATCGAGGTCGTCGCCGGCGAACCGCCGACCGTCCGCCTCTCGGGTCGCGCCGCCGAGGCCGCCGCGGGCCAGCGTGTCGACGTCTCCCTGACCCACTCTCGCGACAACGCCGCCGCGATCGCGGTGGTCCACGAGTAGCTCTCCCGAGGACGCCGGGTCTAGGCTGGGACCGATGGAGCCCTGGCTGAAGCCGTTGTACGACGCCGAGGGGATGCGGGCGGTGGATCGCTGGGCGATCGAGGAGCGGGGGATTCCCTCGCTGGAGCTGATGGAGGCCGCAGGCCGGGCTCTGGCGGAGGCCGTGGCCGGGCTGGCGCCGGAGGGGTCGGTGCGGATCGTCTGCGGCAAGGGCAACAACGGCGGCGACGGCTTCGTCGCGGCCCGGCTGCTGAAGGAGATGGGGTTCGAGGTCGAGGTGCTGCTGCTCTGGCCGGCGGAGGAGCTGCGGGGCGACGCGCAGGTCAACTTCGAGCGGATCGAGGGCGAGCAGGTCGAGGGCGAGCTGAGCGGGAGGCTGGCCGGGTCGGGGGCGGTCGTCGACGCGATCTTCGGGACTGGGTTCGAAGGCGCGCCGCGGGAGCCGGCGCTGGCGGCGATCGAGGCGATCAACGGCTGCGGCGCCCCCGTCGTCGCCTGCGACGTCGCCTCCGGCGTCGACGCCTCCAGCGGCGAGATCGAGGGCGCCGCGGTCGAGGCCGACGTCACGGTCTGCTTCTACGCTGCCAAGCTCGGTCAGCGGGTGGCGCCGGGCAAGTGGCACACCGGCGAGCTTCGGGTCGTCCCGATCGGCATCCCCGCGGGAGCGCCGGCGCCGCCGGCCGCGGGTGCGATCGACCCATCCGTCCTCGACCTCGCATCGCCGCGGGGCGAGCGCTCGACCAAGTTCAGCTCCGGCCAGGTCGCGATCGCGGGCGGCTCGCGCGGGCTCACCGGCGCGGTGCGGATGTCCTCGCTGGCCGCGATCCGGGCCGGCGCCGGCTACGCGACCGTTGCCGTTCCCGCCGACCTCGAGCTCGTCTTCGAGCAGGCCCAGCCGGAGGTGATGTCGGTCGGCTGCCCAGGCGGCGACGGCTGCCTGGCGCCGGCCTCGAGGAAGGCGGTGCTGCGCACCTTCGAGCGCGCGGCAGCCGGAGTTCTCGGGCCGGGGCTGGGACGCGACCCCGGATCGTTCGAGCTCGCCCGGGAAGTGGTCGGCGGAATCGAGGCTCCGCTGGTGATCGACGCCGACGGACTGAACGCCTTCGCCGGCCAGCTCGAACGCCTCGCCGCGCGCGACGCGGCGACGATCCTCACCCCGCATGCGGGCGAGCTGGGACGGCTGCTCGGGCGCGATTCCGGGGAGATCGTCGGCCCACCGGCTGGCCAGCGCCAGGGAGGCGGCGAAGGCAGCCGCGGCCGTGGTCGTGCTCAAGGGCGACGACACGATCGTCACCGACGGCGAGTGGGTCGCGGTCAACGCGATCTCCGCCCCCGGCCTCGCCACCGCGGGCAGCGGCGACGTCCTCTCGGGGATGACCGCGGCACTTCTCGCCCGCGGCCTGGAGCCGTTCGCCGCCGCCTGCGCGGCGGTCCTCGCCCACGCTCGCGCCGGCCGCGACGCGGCGCTTCGTCTGGGCGCGCCGGAGTCGGTGATCGCCAGCGACGTGATCGACTCGATCCCCGCCGGGACGATGCGTGGCGGCAGCCGTCGAATAGTCTGGAATCCTCCGATGAAGACCGCCGAGGACATCATGGACGCCGACGTCCCGAGCGTCTCGCCGGACGACGACGCCCGCACAGCGATCGACCTGCTGGCGAAGACGCGAGCTCGGCGCCGTCCCGGTCGTCGACGGCGACCGCAAGGTGGTCGGCATCGTCAGCGAGTCGGACCTGATCCTCAGCGACGAGGAGTCCGACCTGCACCTGCCGCACTACCTCAACATCATGGGCGGGATCGTCTTCGTCGGCTCGATGAAGGGGTTCGAGGAGCGCCTCGACAAGGCCTTCGCGACCAAGGTCTCGGAGCTGATGACGCCCGACCCGATCGTCGCCCACACCTACGAGGCGGCCGACCGGGTCGCCAAGAAGATCGCCGACAGCCACCACAACCACCTTCCGGTGGTCGACGCCGACGGGCGCCTGGCGGGCATGGTCACCCGGGCGGACGCGCTCGCAGCCCTCGTCGACGACTATAGCAATGGAGCGGGCCCTCGCCCGGGTCGACTTCGAGGCGATCCGCGCCAACTGCGCCCGGCTGAAGGCCGAGCTGGGCGAGCGCCCAGAGCTCTGCGCGGTGGTCAAGGCCGACGGCTACGGCCACGGCGCCGACGGTTGCGCCGCGGCGGCGCTGGCCGGGGGGGCCACTCGGCTGGCGGTGGCGACCGCGATCGAGGCCGAACAGGTGGGGCGGCGTTTCCCGCACGTCCCGCTGCTGACGATGGGGGCGCTGAGCGTCGAGGAGGTGGACATCGTCCTCTCGGCCGGCTCCGAGCTGGCGCTCTGGCGGGAGGACTTCCGCGAGCTCCTCGCCGCCCGTGCCCGCGCCCAGGGCCGCCCCGCCCTCGTCCACGTCAAGCACGACAGCGGCATGGGCCGTCTCGGCACCTCCGATCCAGCGGAGGTGCTGGCGCTGGCGCGGGCCTGCGACGCGGACCCCTACCTCGAGCTGGCCGGCGTCTGGACCCACCTCGCGACCGCCGACGAACCGGACTCCGGGTTCTTCGACGAGCAGCTCGACCGGTTCGAGCCCGTGGCCGCCGCGGTGAAGGCGGAGTTCCCCTCGGTCCTCGCCCACGCCGCCAACAGCGCCGCCGTCTTCCGCGACGCCCGCTCCCACCTCGACATGGCTCGCTGCGGGGTGGCGATCTACGGGCTCGACCCCTTCCAGGGAGACCCTGCCGAGCACGGGCTGGTGCCGGCCCTCTCCCTGCGCTCCTACGTCGCCGACGTCAAGCACTTCGCGGCCGGAGCCAGCGCCGGTTACGGGCAGACCTGGTCCGCCGCGGCGCCGACCTCGGTCGGCGTGATCCCGCTCGGCTACGGCGACGGCGTCCGGCGCGGGCTCAGCAACAACGCCGAGGTCCTCGTCCGCGGCCGGCGCCACCCGGTCGTCGGGACGGTCTCGATGGACAACATCACGATCGACCTCGGCCCCGAGACCGAGGTCGAGCCGGGCGATGAGGCCGTCCTGATCGGCTCCCAGGGGGACGAGGCGATCCGCGCCGAGGAGGTCGCCGCCCGCCTCGGCACGATCAACTACGAGGTCACCTGCGCGATCTCGGCGCGGGTGCCGCGGCGCTCGACCTGAGCGTGGCGGGTTTGTAGCCCTATGGGACACAAAAGCGCCAATCTCGGAGACCGGTTGCGCGCCACGCCGCTGGTCGAAGCCGCGGCGCCGCGCACTGGCGGGCGGCGACGCGCTGGGTCGTCGGCGGTGCCGTTCGCGACGCGGTCCTCGGGCGCGAGGTCACCGACCTCGACCTCGCCGTCGCCGGCGACCCCGCCGCCGCGGCCCGTGCGCTCGCCGCCGAGCTGGGTGAGCACGCCTTCGAGCTCTCGGCCGAGTTCGGGACCTGGCGGGTCGTCTCCCCCGGCCGCGCGTGGCAGGTCGACCTGACCGCGCTGCGCGGGGGCGGTATCGATGCCGACCTCGCCGACCGCGACTTCACGATCGGCGCCGTCGCGGTGGCGCTCGCCGGCGGCGACGCGCTCGACCCCTTCGACGGTCTCGCCGACCTCGATCGCCGGCTGCTCCGCGCCGTCGGCGAGGGCAGCTTCGCCGCCGACCCGCTGCGGCTGCTGCGAGCGGCGCGCCTGGCGGCGGAGCTGGGTCTGGAGATCGACCCCGGCACCCTCCGCCTCGCCCGCGCCGCAGCGCCCCGCGCCGCCGACCCCGCGGGCGAGCGGCAGCTGAGCGAGCTGCGCCAGCTCCTCGGCGGCCCCGACCCGCTGCGCGGCCTCGCCCTGCTCGACGAGCTCGAGCTGACCGCGGTCGTGCTGCCGGAGCTCGAGCGCCTGCGGGGAGTCGAGCAGGGCCCCAACCACCACCTCGACGTCCACGGCCATACCCTCGCCGTGCTCGAGCACACCCTCGAGGTCGAGAACGACCTCGACCGCTTCGCCGGCGAGCGCGCCGCCGAGGTCGCTGAGCTCCTGGCGGAGCCGCTGGCCGACGAGATGAGCCGCGGCACCGCCCTGCGCTTCGGCGCCCTCTTCCACGACATCGGCAAGCCCGACACCCGCGCCGAGGTCGACGGCTTCGTCGGCTTCCGCGGCCACGACAAGGTCGGGGCGGAGATCATCGGCGGGATCTGCCGCCGCCTGCGGGCCAGCCGCCGCCTCACCCAGCACCTGCGGGGGCTGACCCTCCACCACCTGCGGCTCGGCTTCCTCATCCCTCGAGGCGCCGTTGCCGCCGCGGCTCGCTCCACGAGTACCTGCGCGAGACCGAACCGGTGGCCGTCGACGTCACCCTGCTCACCGTCGCCGACCGGCTCTCCGCCCGCGGCGCCGGGCCGCTGGCCAGTCCGGAGATGGTCGAGGCGCACCTCGCGCTGGCCCGCGAGATGATCGCCGCCGCCCTCGACTGGCGCCGCGAGGGCCCGCCGCGCGCCGCTGCTGCGCGGCGACGAGCTGGCCTTGGAGCTGGGGATCGAGGAAGGCCCGCGACTCGGCGAGCTGATGCGCGGAGCTGGAGGCGGCCCAGTACGCCGACGAGGTGAGCGATCGCGCTGGCGCCCTGGAGCACGCGCGGAACTGGTTGGTTTGGTCCGAAGAGGAGTCCTGACCCGGTTTCCCCTGGGCGTGTCAGGTACGCTCCGGCGCCGCATGGCCAAAGAGGAAAAGATCGAAATGGAGGGAGAGATCACCGAGGCTCTCCCCAACACGATGTTCCGGGTCAAACTCGACAACGGGCACGACGTGCTCGGCCACATCTCCGGCAAGATGCGCCGCCACTACATCCGCATCCTTCCCGGCGACCGCGTCAAGATCGAGCTTTCGCCGTACGACCTCGACCGAGGTCGCATCACCTACCGCTACAAATAGCCGTCTGGCGGCGTCCTCGGTCGCTCGCGTGCAGAGCACGCCACGCTCCCTGCGTCCTTGCCAGACGACTATTTCAACCCTGGATCCGCCAGCTCCGCCACGAGCGCCGACCAGGCGAAGTCCTTTGCGCCCAGGCCCTTGCCGGTGCGCGGGTCGTAGTACTCGCGCAGGCCTTCGCGGGCGACGGCGCCGATCACGCCGTCGGCCAGCCGCCGCGCCTCCTGCTCGTAGCCGAGCCGGCGCAGGCCGAGCCAGACCAGCCAGGCCGAGTTGACCCAGGTCGGGCCGCGCCAGTAGCGGCGGATCGGGCCGCGGCCGCCGTCGGGCTCGTAGCTCGGCTCGCAGACCGCCACCGACGGCGGCGCCACCGGGGTCAGGAACTCGCGCTCGTCCAGCAGGTGCTCCTCGACCAGCCGCCGGCCGATCGCCTCCGGCAGGTCCGGCAGCGCCAGCGGCGCCAGGGCGGCCCAGGTGACCACGTCCGGCCGCGCGCCGCCCGGCTGCGCCTCGTCGAGGAAGAGGCCGCGGCGCTCGTCCCAGAGCCGCTCGACCAGCGCCGGAGTCGCCGAGGGCCGCCCCATCGCCTGCAGCGAGAGCGACCACATCGTGTTGACCAGCGTCTCGCAGAGCACCGGCCCCCCGGCTTCGCGGACCCGGCCGCGCGTCGAACCCGAGGCTGGCGGTTGCGGCGGACCAGCAGCGGGAAGCCGATCCGGCCGTTGGAGCGCCGTCCCCAGACCGGTTCGAACTTCGGCGAGGCGTCGAGGCCGGACTCGTCCGGCTGCAGGATCCAGAGCAGCCCGTCGCCCTCGAGGTCGCGGTTGGCGGCCAGCCAGTCCATCTGCGCGCGCGATCCGCGGCTCCTCCGCCGGGTCGCCGACGGCGATCCGCCAGGCCCAGGCCAGCAGCGGCGGCTGGATCGTCTCGGTCTGCAGGGCGCTGCGGGAGGCGACGTTGTAGAAGGCGAGGCGGACCAGCGAGACCGGGCGGTCGCCAGAAGATCGTGTGGCCGATGAAGCCGTCGGGGCGCTGGGCCGCGAGCAGGCTCTCCAGCTCGGCCCGTGCCTGGGCCGGGTCGAAGCGCCGCCAGACGATCGCCGCGAAGCAGGAGTCCCAGTACCACTGCCAGGGATAGCGGCCGGGGCTCGGCTCGGTGTAGGCGTAGGCGACGCCGTCGCGCTCCCCCCGCTGCCAGTTCTGCCGCAGAACGCGCTCGGCCTCGGCGACGACGACGTCGGCCTGCGCGTTCATCGCCTCAGAGCAGCGGTGCGGCGCATCTCCCGCAGGGCGAGCGCGCCGAGCAGCGCCAGCAGCCCGGCCAGCGCCAGCAGGCCGGGCCAGGTCTCGGCCCAGGTGACCGCTGCCGACGAAGCCCTGGCGCGCCGCTTCGACCACCTCGGTCACCGGGTTGATCGCGGGCGATGTCCTGCAGCCAGCCCTGCAGCAGCGCCAGCGGCGCGTAGGCGGTGGTGGTGAGGATCACCGCCATCATCCCCGCCTGCATCAGCGGTGCCGCCGACTGGCTCTTGAAGCGCAGCGCCAGCATCGAGCCCCAGCAGGCGGCGACGGCGGCCATCGCCGCGACCATGAGGTAGGTGACCAGCAGGCCGTCGATCCCGGGGAAGCCGGCGCCGAGCGCCAGCGCGATCGACAGCACGAAGGTGGCCGGGATCAGCGCGCGGGCGCTCGCCGCGAGCACCGTTCCGGTTAGCAGCACCCAGCGCGGGGCGGGGGAGACGAGCAGCCGGTCGGCCAGCCCTGCTCGATGTCGCGGGCCAGGTTGACGCCCGCGGCGGCGCCGGTGAACCCGGCGCCCTGCAGCATGCTGATCGGGACGATGAAGCTCTCATAGCTGCCGGTGTCGAAGCCCCTGCAGCTGGGTCAGGGCGCCGAAGACGCCGTTGAGGCCGAGGAAGAAGATCGTCGGCGCCAGCACCCCGGGGATCGCCGCGCCGGGAACCCGCACCAGCTCGTTCCGGGACCGCGCCATCAGGGCGGCGATCGTCGCCAGGTTGGCGCGCCAGGCCGGCAGGGTCGCGACGCGCTTCCATCAGCCCACCCTCAGCCGGTGGCGCAGGGCGCGGGCGCTGAGCACCAGTCCGAGGGCGACGATGCCGAGGATCGCAGCACGGCGGCCAGCGTGTCGGCGGCGTCGATGCCGGAGATCATCGGCTCGCGCACCCCTTCGACGATGAGGCTGAGCGGGTTGTACTCGGCGATCGTCTTCGCCGGCTCGATCATCAGTTCCTGGGGGAAGAAGGCGGAGGAGAGGAAGAGGACGACGAGGACCAGCGGGAAGAGGCCCTGGACGACGCTGGCGCTGCCGGTGCGCAGCGCGATCGCCGCACCGATGCCGCCGACCGCCAGCGCGGACGCGGTGATCAGGGCGACCGCGATCAGCGCCCCGGCGACGCCGCCTTCGATCGTGGCGCCGAAGATCAGCCCGATCGCCAGGAACCAGACCGAGGCGAAGAGGCCCAGCGCCGCGGTCCCGGCGAGGCGGCCGAGGACGATCGCGAAGCGGGGGATCGGAGCCGAGAAGAGGCGATCGGTGAAGCCCATCTCGATGTCGACCGCGAAGGCGATGCCGCCGCTGTTGCCGGCCAGCATCATCGACTGCATCATCGCCCCGGCGAGCATGAACTGGAGGAAGCTCTGCACCGGCGGGAAGCCGGGCAGGTTCGACCGCGCCGCCCGCGCCGCCGGTCTGGATCGCCAGCAGCAGGGTGGGGAAGACGACGATCGGGGCCATCAGCTGCGGCCGGCGGAAGGTCTGGCGGACCGAGCGCATCCCGAGCGCCCGCACGACGCGCAGGGTGCCGAGCATCCCCAGCCCGGAGCCGGGCTCCCTCACGCCTCCACCTCGCTCGGCTCGGCTCCCTCGGCCTCCTCCTCGAGGTGGTAGCCGGTCTTGGCGACGAAGACGTCGTCGAGGGTCGGCCGCACCAGCTCCAGCGACTCGACCGCGATCCCGGCCTCGTCGAGCGCCCGCACGACCCGGGGGATGTCGGCGGCGCCGTTCTCGACCTCGACCAGGACCCGCTTGCCGTCCTTCGGCGGCAGCAGCCTGCCGACGCCCGCGCAGATCCGCTCGGCCTCGGCGACCGACCCCTCCGCCAGCTGCAGCTCGATGTGCGGGTTGCCGAGTTCCGCCTTTCAGCGACTCCGGCGTGCCTTCGGCGACGATCCTGCCGCTGTCGATGATCCCGACGTTGTCGGCCAGCTGGTCGGCCTCCTCCAGGTACTGGGTGGTGAGGAAGACGGTGGTGCCGTCGTCGTTCAGCGCCCGCACCTCCTCCCAGATCGTTTTGCGGCTGACCGGGTCCAGGCCCGTGGTCGGCTCGTCGAGGAAGAGGACTCGCGGTTCGTGGACGAGGGCGGCGGCGAGGTCGAGGCGCCTCTGCATTCCCCCCGAGTAGGTGCCGACACGCCGATCGGCCGCGGCGGCGAGGTCGACCCGCTCGAGCAGGTCGTCGGCGCGGCGGCGGCCCTCGGCGGGCGGGATCCCCTGCAGCGTCGCCTGCAGGCGGATCAGCTCGCGGCCGGTCATCAGCGGGTCCAGGGCAGCTTCCTGCAGGGCGACCCCGATCGAGGCGCGGACGGCCCGCGCCTCGGCGACCACGTCGTGGCCGGCGACGGTGGCGCTGCCGCCGGTGGGGAGCAGCAAAGTGGTGAGCATCCGCACCGTGGTCGTCTTGCCGGCCCCGTTCGGGCCGAGGAAGGCGAAGATCTCGCCCTCGCCTACCTCGATGTCTATTCCCTGCACGGCGAGCACATCGTCGAAGGTACGCTGGAGTCCTTCTACGACGATGGCTGGAGTGTTGGCAGGCTTCATCTGGGCGCGGGCAACCCTACCGAGCCGGGTTGGCCGGGATCGTGCAAGGGTTTCCCGGCCGCCGCATTCGGAGCCGTTCGGCGGCAGAATCCCGGGCGCAACTGGTGCAGGAGCCCCGTGTTGCCTAGTTCCATGCCCAAAACTGACGACAATCGCCGGCCCGGCCGCGCCTGGGCCTCACTCGCGGCCGCGGGCTGCCTGTTCGCGACCCTCGTCGCGCTCCTCGCGCCGGGGGCCGCCGACTCGGCGCCCTTGCGGGTCCTCGTGCTCGGCCAGACCGTGGAAAGCCCCAAGGCCTCATGCCCCGGAAAAATCGTCAACAACGTCGAGATCACCCCCTGCCGGGTGGAGGGGCACGTGAGCGGGTTCCAGGCGATCGCCGAAGGCATCCAGCGCCCCTACGAAGCGCCCTTCGAAGGCAAGGTCGTCGCCTGGTCGATCACCCTCGCCAAGCCCTCGAAGACGAAAACCTCGACCACGGTGGACGAGATCAGCGTCTTCAACGAACTCCTCGGGGAACCGTCGCAGGCGCGGATCGGCATTCTGCGCCCGGTCGACGAAGAAACCAAACCGCCGCGCTACAAACTCGTCCGCCAGAGCCCGCTGGAGGTCCTCAACCCCTACTTCGGCAGCACCCCGGTCTTCGCCCTGGAGCATCCCCTGACGATCCTGAAGGGCCAGATCGTCGCCCTCACGGTGCCGACCTGGGCGCCGATGTTCGCCTTCAACGTCTCCGGCGAAAACACCTGGCGCGGAAGCCGCCTGCCCGAACACTGCGCCTCCAAGGAGGACATCCAGGGCGGCCACCCCCAGCAGGGCGTCGGCAAAACCAAGACCTACGGCTGCTACTACTCCAACGCGCGGCTGCTGTACACGGCGACGCTGGTCAAGAAACCGTAGGGACGCGGAGGCGGTGGGGTGGACGGGGCCGGATACCCCTCCTCACTCGCAACTCGTCGATGA
Source organism: uncultured Solirubrobacterales bacterium (assembly GCA_963799835.1). Classification (GTDB taxonomy): domain Bacteria; phylum Actinomycetota; class Thermoleophilia; order Solirubrobacterales; family 70-9; genus VAYN01. Next base: position 275,809 of record CAWCYE010000002.1, on the reverse strand, counting down.
GGCGGATGCGGCTAAGCGCCATGGAGCTACTCCGCTCCTCCCGCGCAAAACGTTCGGAGGGGCATCCGGCCCCGTCCAACTCAGCGGCCGCGTAGGACGGGAGCTTCAGAGGGCGAGGTCGGCGACAGCCCAACGGCGCGCTGGTGTCCTGAGCCGTTGGAAGCTGGTGTGGGACGGGCGTCGGTAGGCCCTCTGAACGTTTTGCGCGGGAGGAGAGCTGCGCGGCGAGGCGACAGCCGGAATTCTCGGCATCGACGAGTTGCGAGTGAAGAGGGCCTGCCGACGCCCGTGGCTCGCCGGAGCTAGAGCGCTTCTTGGCGGAGCCCGCAGTACGGGCAGTCGCTGACGTCCAGCCCGATCAGCTGGTCGCAGCGGCGGCAGGCGCGGAGGTTCTCGGGCGAGCGGGGGAGGGAGGAGGCCGAGGGGGCGAGCGGCAGGACCATCGCCACCGGTTCCATCTCCTCGCCGGTCTCGCGGTCGACGTAGACGGCCCCGGGCTCGGCGTGGGCAAGCGCCTCGCGGCCGGAGGCCGGCGCGCGCATGCGGTAGAGCTGACGGTCGTTCATCGCCGCGAAGACTATTAGTTTGCCCGGCACCGATGAAGGTGCTCATCTTCCATGGCTACATGCTGCGCGGCACGGGCAGCAACATCTACAACGCCAACCTCGCCCGTGCCCTGGCCAGGCTCGGGCACGAGGTCCATCTCCTCTGTCAGGACCGCGAGGTGGAGATCGACGGGGTGGAGGTCCACAACCCCGATATCGGCGGCCTGCTCCCGGTCTACGTCAAGGATCCCTACGAGGGCTTCGAGGTTAAGGTCTTCCCGGAGCTGACCGACGCTGAGCTCGACCGCTACATCGAGGCCAACGTGGCCGCCGTGCGCGAGGTAGCCGCGTCGGCCGGCGGGATCGACGTCGCCCTCGCCAACCACCTGGTGATGGGCCCGGCGATCCTCGCCCGCGCCGACGTCGCCCCCTTCGCGGCGAAGATCCACGGCTCCGCTCTCGAGTACACGGTCAAACCGCACCCGCGGTTCCTTCCGTACGCGTACGAGGGCATGGAAGCGGCCTCGGGCGTGCTCGTCGGGTCGGCTCATACGGGGGAATCGCTGTGGGCGGCAATGCCGGATATCCCTGATCTCCCAGAAAAGACTCGACTCGGGCCTCCTGGCGTTGACGTCGATGAGTTCCGGCCGCGGAGTGAGGAGCGCGGGCCGCTCATCGTCTTTGTGGGGAAGCTGATCGTTTCCAAGGGCGTGGATCTGCTGATAGCTGCGTGGCCGCTCGTAGAAGCTGAGCATCCTCAAGCGCGGCTGCAGATCGCGGGGTTTGGCGAGTACGAGGGTGGGCTTCGTCGGTTGCTGGCGGCGCTCGAAGAGGGGGACTTGGACGATGCTCGGGAGGTGGCCCGGCTGGGCTGGGCGTTGGAGGGCGGGGAGGAGAAGGCGTTGCCGATCCTCTCCGGGTTCCTCGACCGGCCCCCAGCCGGGTACGTGGAGGCGGCGAAGGCGATGGCCGAATCGGTTGAGTTCGTCGGCAGGCTCGAGCACGACCAGGTGGCGGAGCTGCTGCCGCGGGCGGAGGCGCTGGTAATGCCGAGCACCTTCCCGGAGGCGTTCGGGATGGTGGCGGTGGAGGCCGCGGCCTGCGGGGCGCTGCCGGTCTCGGCCGGGCACTCGGGGATGCTCGAGGTATCGCGGCAGCTCAGCCCGGAGCTGCCGGAGGGCGTCGCGGAGCTGACCTCCTTCCCGGTCGAGCCGGGCGCCGTCGAGGCGATCGCAGAGCGCCTCCGAGCCTGGCTCGCGCTGCCCGAAGCGGAGCGCGCCGCCGCTCGGGAGGCGCTCGTCGACACCGTCCGGCGGCTGTGGAGCTGGGAGGGCGTGGCGCGCGGAGTCCTCGCCGCCGCGGCCTCCGAGCTGGACGATCTGCCGCCTGTCAAATAACTAGTGCCAAGCGTCACCTGAGGCGGAAAACCTCCCGCCGCGGCTTCAATAGAATCCCCGCCGCCCGATGATCGGTCGCCTCCCGATAGCGAAGATGCTCGCCGCCACGCTTGCGCTGACCGTGGCGATCTCGGCGGTGATGCTGCCGATCAGCTGGGACGGCCAGCAGGGCTCGACCGCGGCACCGAAGATCGACGATCTGCTCAGCGTGATGATCGTCCTCTCGGCCTTCGTCTTCGCGCTGGTCATGGTGATGCTCTTCTACGCGCTGTGGAAATTCAAAGCCAAGCCGGGCGACGAATCCGACGGCGAGCCGATCCACGGCAACACCCGGCTCGAGGTCGCCTGGACGCTGATCCCGACGATCATCGTCCTCTTCGGCGGCGGCTACAGCTGGGCGGTCCTGAACGAAATCGAAGAGAAGGCGGACGACGCCATGGTCGTCTCCGTGTTCTCCCAGCAGTTCGCCTGGAGCTTCGCCTACCCGGAAGCGGGCTACGTCTGGACCGAGGGCGAGCTGCACGTGCCGGTCAATCGCCAGGTCCAGTTCAAAATGCACGCCCAGGACGTGATCCACTCCTTCTGGGTCCCCGAGTGGCGGATCAAGAAAGACGCCGTCCCGGGGATCACGACGACGGCAATCGTCACCCCCGACCGGGTCGGGACCTACCAGCTGATCTGCACCGAGCTGTGCGGCTTCGGCCACGCCGCGATGCGCGCGAAAGTGGTCGTCGAGCCGGTCGGCAAATTCGAAAAATGGCTTGCCGGGTTGAGTCAGAAGACCCCGGAGCCGCTGCTCGAATCGGTCAGGGAGAGCACCGAATCCGAGCCGACGCCGCTGGGCGCGGGCGGGGCATAATGGAGGGGACCTGATGGTGTCAGCGATCAAGCAACCTGGATGGATCCGGGGCGGCGTCGGGACGCTCGCGGCTGCCGCCTTCGGCTTCGGCCTCGTGATCGCCCTGCGGGCGATCTCCGATCTGCCGCTCTACCAGACCGAGCAGACCGGCTACCCGCACATCGTCGTGCCGCTGGTCCTCGCTCCGCTCGGCTTCCTCGCCGGCTTCGGCTGCTTCGACTACTGGCTGCGCTGGGCGGTGGGGGCGCCGACGATCCCCGACGACCACTCCCAGCACGGCGCCACCAGCTGGAAGGACTACTTCCGCTTCAACACCGACCACAAGGTGATCGGCATCCAGTACATCGTCACCACCTTCTTCTTCTTCTTCGTGGGCGGCCTGATGGCGATGCTGATCCGGGCCGAGCTGGCGCAGCCCGGCACCCAGATCGTCGAAGCGGCGACCTACAACAGCCTCTTCTCGACCCACGCGGTGCTGATGATCTTCGTCTTCGTGATCCCGGTCTTCGCCGGGATCGCCAACTACGTCCTGCCGCTGATGATCGGCGCCCCGGACATGGCCTTCCCGCGCCTCAACGCGCTCAGCTTCTGGATGCTGCCGCTGGCCGGCATCCTGTTCATCGGCAGCTTCCTGGCCCCCGGCGGCGCCTTCGACGCCGGCTGGACGGGGTACGCGCCGCTCTCGACCGGAGCTCCGCTGGGGCAGTCGTTCTTCAACCTCGGCGTGCAGTTCGCCGGCGCCTCCTCGATCGCCACCGCGCTCAACTTCCTGGTCACGATCATCACCATGCGTGCGCCCGGGATGACCTTCTGGCGGATGCCGCTGCTGGTCTGGGCCAACCTCTCGACCTCGCTCTTGGTCGTCGCCGCGACGCCGTTCATCGCCGGCGCCCAGTTCATGGTCCTCTTCGACCGCATCCTCCACACCAACTTCTTCCAGTTCGCCGCCGGTGGCGACGTGATCAGCTACCAGCACATCTTCTGGTTCTACTCGCACCCGGCCGTGTACATCATGATGTTGCCCGGGTTCGGGATCATCAGCGAGGTCATCTCGACCCATGCCCGAAAGCCGATCTTCGGCTACCGGCTGATGGCGCTGGCGCTGATCGGGATCGTCGTCCTCAGCTACTCGGTCTGGGCTCACCACATGTTCGTCGCCGGCATGTTCAGCTGGCTGCGGGTGCCGATGATGTTCACGACGCTGCTGATCGCGGTGCCGACGGGGATCAAGATCTTCTCCTGGTTAGGCACGCTCTACTTCGGCAAGATCCACACCTACTCGACGGCGATGCTGTTTGCCCTTGCCTTCATCGTCACCTTCACGATCGGCGGCATCAGCGGGGTGATGCTGGGGATGGTGCCGATCGACATCCACGTCTCCGATACCTACTTCATCGTCGCCCACATCCACTTCGTCCTCTTCGGCGGCTCGGTCTTCACCATCTTCGCCGGGATCTACCACTGGTTCCCGAAGATGACCGGGCGAATGTACGACGAGAAACTCGGCCGCGTCCACTTCTGGGGGACGCTGGTCGGCACCTGGGGGACCTTCATCCCGATGCACTGGGTCGGCATGGACGGGATGCCCCGGAGGGTCGCCGACTACGCCACCCAGTTCGGTGAGTGGAACCTGCTGATCAGCTGCTTCGCCTTCATGCTCGGCGTTGCCCAGCTGGTGTTCCTCTACAACATGGTCGTCAGCTGGCGCTTCGGGCCCAGGGCCGAGGCGAACCCCTGGCGGGCCAACTCGATCGAGTGGCAGGTCTCCTCGCCGCCGCCGATCTTCAACTTCGACGAGATCCCACGCGTGGTCGGCGGGCCGTATGAGTTCGGCGTCCCCGGCGCCCGCCACGCGATCATGGCCGGCGAGGGCGCCGAGGTCCCGGCTCCCAAACCCAGCGTGGTGGGCTCCTCGTGAGCGCTGAGGGGGAGCCCCGGCCGCTGCTGGTCTTCCTCAACGAGGTGGCCGGAGGGCGGAAGCTCCTGCAGGCTGTCCGGGAGCGCAAGGACCAGGTCTCCGGCGTGGTCGTCGCGGCACCCCAGAACCAGCCCTCGGTGGGCCAGCTGATCGACGCCGGCGAGCTGCGCGAGGCTGCCCGCGCCCGGGTCGAGGTGACGATGTGGGTGCTGCGCGAGTTCGGCATCGACTCGATCGGCGAGGTGATGGACCCCGACCCCGCTCTGGCCGTCGACGACGCCGTCCGTGCCCACGAGCCGGGCGAGGTCCTCCTCTCCTGCCTCTACGACACCCGCTTCGGCCTCACCCGCAAAGACCTCGTCGAGTGGGTTCGGGAGCGGATCGAACCGGAGACGAAGCTGACCCACATACCGGTGCGGATCGAAGACGACGCGATCCGGTGGGACCTAATCCACACCCTGGTCGTCGCGACCCAGACGGTCGCGACGCCGGACCTGGTCAACCGGCTGAAGGAGCGCGCGACCGCCAGCCCGCACCGCTACACGATCGTCTGTCCCCGCACCGAGGACGTCAGCGAGCCGGAGATCGTCCGCGACCTAGCCTCGACCCTCGCCGAGCTCTACCGGGCCGATGTCGACGCGACCGGGCAGCCGATGAGCCCAGATCCGTTCCAGGCGGTCAAGAACGCGATCGAGCACTACAGGATCGACGAGGTCCTGATCTCCACCTTCGCCGGCGAGAACTCCCGCTGGCTCGAGGAGGACCTGATCGGCCGGGTTCGCGAGATCACCGACAAGCAGGTCGAGCACATCGAGGTGGGCCGGCCTGCCGCGGCCGTTGCCGCTGCCGTCGCTGATGGAGGCGAGTCCTGATGGAGGGCGCAACCGCCACCCTCGACCACGGCCACGCGGGCGAGCACCACGGGCCGCCGGAGGCCAACCAGAGCTCGCGGATCGACCGCCAGACCCTCGGGATCCTCCTCTTCATCGTCTCCGAGGTGATGCTGTTCGGCGCCTTCTTCGCCGCCTACTTCTTCCTCCGCGTCGTCGTCGGCCCGGACAGCTGGCCGCCCGAGCCTTTCGAGCTGCCGGTCGGCGTCGCCGGGATCAACACCGCGATCCTGGTCTCCTCCAGCTTCACGATCCACTACGCACTGGAGTCGATCCGCCGCGGCGACCACAGGGGCTTGAAGCTGGGGCTGGTGCTGACCTGGGCGCTGGGCGCGACCTTCCTCTTCATCCAGATCAACGAGTACGTGCACCTCGGCTTCAGCGACCGCGATCTCGCCTTCGGCTCGATCTTCTACAGCCTCACCGGCCTCCACGGCGCTCACGTCTTCGTCGGCCTGCTGCTGCTCAGCTTCGCGACGATCCGCGCCTTCCGCGGCCACTTCGGCCCCGCCGCCAAGGACCACCTGGGCGTCGAGGTGCCCGGCATCTACTGGCACTTCGTCGACGTGATGTGGATCGTCGTCTACACCACCGTCTACATCCTCTGAGGCCGGTCCTCGCCGCAACCGGGCGGCGGTAAGCGCGCCGCCTGGACGAAGGTTTTACGTTCCGCAGACAACACGACGCATCGTTCTCGGTAATCTGGCAGGATGGCGGTCATGACCGAGAACTGGAACGACGGGCGGCTCGACGACCTGAGCATGCGGGTGAACGACGGCTTCGCTCGCGTCGACGAGCAATTTGCCCGTGTCGATGAACGATTCACTCTCGTCGATAAGCAATTCGATCGCATCGACAAGCGGTTGGATCGAATCGACCATAGATTCGAACGAGTTGACGAACGCTTCCAAGAAATGAACCTGCGCTTCGAGGGGATGCAGCGGGAAGCAACCAAACGCCACGACGCTCTGCTGCGAGAACTGACCGCGCGCTCCGACGCGGTGCAACACTCGATCGTCACCGCGATCGTCGGGACGATCGGCGCGGTCATGGCCGGCTTTGCGGCGATTCTCGTGCTGATCGCAACCCAACTCTGAGCCCAGGCGCTCCCCGTCGGTAGGTTGCCGGCTGCATGAACCTTTCCGAGGAGGCGGTGTTCAGGTGGGTCGTGATCGTGGGGGTCGCGGCGGCTTCGGTGATCGGGTTGACCTTGCTGACGCAGCCGCTGGTCGGGGCGATCTGGGGGTTGGTGCTGGTCTGCGCGGCCGCTTGGCATGGATACAGATGGCTCGCGCGCAAGAAAACCCAGAGCTGACACGAAGTCTTTAAGTTCCGCAGACAACACGACGCATTCTTCTCGCTAATCTGGCAGGATGGAGGTCGTGACCGAGAACTGGACCGACGGGCGGCTCGAGGATCTGAGCAAGCGGGTGGACGAAGGCTTCGCCCGCGTCGACGGGGAGTTCGCCCGCGTTGACGACCGGTTCGTCCGCCTCGAAGGCCGTATGGAAGAAGGCTTCGCCAAGGTCGACGAGCGGTTCGTCCGCTTTGAAGGTCGGATGGACCGGGAATTTCTTCGGGTCGACGATCGCTTCGAAGCGCTTCAGAAGGAGATGCACGGGGGCTTCGACGCGATTCGGGAGGAGGTCCACCTGGGGTTTGTGGCCATGCAGCGCACATTCATCTACGCGCTCGTCGCGCTGGTCGGCACCTTCGTGGCCGCGCTGGCGACGCTGATGACCCAGCTCTGAGCTGGGGACCGGCCGGACAGCTCCAGCACCGCAAGTGTCAGGGCGATCGACACGTCGGAGATAGAAAACATTGCATTGAAATAGTTGATCTAAAACTCTTCTCGGCGGACACTCTCTTCTTGACGGGTATCCCCCCGTCAAACGCGACCTAGGAGAGTCATAAGATGAACCGACGTAGAACCGTTATTGGTCTCCTGCTGCTCTGCACTCTTGCTTTCACCGCCCTCTCGGCGCCGAGTGCACAGGCTGGCACAACAGTGTTCACATGTGTGAAAGACGCGGGGGCAAAAGAGTTCAAAAACGAGCATTGTGGAGGACCTGGCAACGATGGCAAATCATACGGACACGTAGAAATCGGACTGAATAAAGCCACAGAAGTCGAAGCCAACAACGAAAAAACCGGCAACGAAACAAAAGAAACGACCAACACGGTGCTGGCCGGCGTTGTTGCTGGCGTGAAAACGGAAATTGTCTGCAGCAAAGTTAAAGGGTTCGATACCGTGGAAAACAAAACAATCGAGCTTCCAGACAAAGAAAAAACTAAAGTAATGGTGGTAATCGGCACTGTGAAAACCGAATACAACAGCTGCACGGTGGCGAAACCACTTAACTGTACTGTCAAACAGCCGATCGAAACCAACGCGGCTATGGAATCCTTCGCAAACGGTGAAGAAATGGGGTTTGAATTCACCCCCCCAGAAGGCAAAGCCCTCACCGAAGTAACCTTCGAAGGAGGAAAATGCGTGCTCACCGGCGCTCCCATCCCCGTAAAAGGCAGTGTGAAGGCAAGCGTAGTAGGAGCCACAGTGACCTTCGAAGGTAAAGGATCCTTGACCTTCGGCGGAGGCCCCGCGACGCTCACCGGTGCGGAAACACTCAGGATGGCAGGCGGAGGTAACCCGATCAGCACGACAACATTTGCCCCGTAGTCCCTACCGAAGGCTTGATGGAAGAGTGTAATCAGACAGACAGGTGGAAGAACCCGACCGGACTTGAGTCCGGCCGGGTTCTTAAGAAGCCCAGACCTCTGTCAACGTGTGCGATGACAGCAGCGGTCGCCCAGCTCCAGTACCGCCAGCGCTAGGGCTATCGGGACGGTTGCCGGCAGCAGGTCGACGGCGAAGAAGAGCAGGTCGAAGGAGAGACCGATGGCGGCGACCAGCGCCGCGCCAGTGAGCTGGAGGCGGCGGTTGTGGGCCAGCAGGGCGCCGAGGGTGGCGGCGAGGAAGAGGTCGCCGAAGCCCATCCTCGCCGATCCGAACGCGGCGAACTGGAGCTGGGGGAGGCCGCCGGGTGAGGCGGCGTTGAGGATTGCGTTGGGCTCCTGGAGGAGGTTGGAGGCGACGAGCCAGGCGTCGATTGCCGCCATCGCGTAGATCCCCAGCTTCAGCCACCGGCCCGGGACCACGCAGGCGAGCAGCCAGCCGAGGCTGACGCAGGCGAGCGCCGAGAGGGCCAGCGCCGCCGCCTCGCCGCCCAGGGCGCCTCGCGCCGCCCAGGCCAGGGCGAAGAGCGGCACGACCAGGAGGCCCAGCGGGGGCCGGGCGCCGCGGACCAGCCAGGCAAGGGCCACGGCGGCGAGGGGCGGTACCGCGATCAGGGCGAGGTAGGTGAGGAAATCGGCCGCGGCGGACTCGAGAGCGATCGCCGCGACGACGAGCCCGATGGAGAGCGGCAGGACGAGCGCCCACCAGCGACTCGCGAGGCCTCTCAGCAGGAGGTTCGTCGCCGGTTTGGGGGCCGCCACCAGGGCGGCCTGCACGAGGCTGAGGAACCCGATCGAGACGGCGAACGGGAGCAATCGCCTAGACGGCGCCGGCGGGGGCCCTCGCCGGCCGCTCGCTCCGCGCTCCGCCGGCCGGAGCGGATTCCCCACGCGGCGCGAGACGGCCCGCCGCGGCCACCGTCCACAGCATCGCCAGCCAGTTGACGGTGGCAAGCGCGACGTGGAGCCAGACGATCTCGGACGGCAGCTCGAGGGCCCACTGGAGCCCACCGAGGAGCCCCTGGACACCCAGCAGCCCGATCACGACGGTGAGTGGCCGCAGCGCACGCCCGTCGCCTGTGGGGCGGCGCAGCAGGAGCCAGACGCCGATCGCGGCGAGCCCGTAGGCGGCGGCGATCGTCGCGTGCCGCTGGACCACCCACTCCAGGGTCCCGCCCCCCTCGAAGGTGAAGCGCTTGACCAGCTCTCCTTCGTGGGCCCCCGCGTGCGGCCCGGAGGCGGTGGCGATGGTGCCGGCGACGATCGTCAGCTGGCCGAGCGGGATCAGCCCCCGCACCGCCCAGACTCCGAGCCGGTCGTTGGAGCGCCGCCGCTCCGAGGGCTCATAGCGCGAGCACCAGGCGAGGGCGAAGGCGGCGTCGAGCAGCAGCATCGAGAGGATGAAGTGCGACATCACGAGGCCGGGGGCGAGGTGGTACTTGACGACGAGGGCGCCGAGGACCGCCTGGCCGACCACGCCGAGCGGCAGGAGGGCACCGAACAGCGCCAGGTGCCCGCGGAAGGGATTGCGGAACCAGGCGAGGGCGCTGGCAGCGATCACGGCCGCGCCGACGAACCCCGTCAGCAGCCGGTTGCCGTACTCGATCACCGCGTGGGACTCGAGCGGCGGTACCGCCCCGCCGTGGCAGCGTGGCCAGTCCGGGCAACCCAGCCCGGACCCGGTCAGCCGCACCGCGGCGCCGGTGAGCACGATCAGCGCGAGCGCGGCGAGCGCAACCGCGGTCACCTGCGCGTAGCGGTGGGGGGAGATCTCGAAGCGGCTCTGGAGGCGTGCCCGCATCGTCAGTGGAGATCATGCCAGCGGCCACCCGGCCGCGGCGGCTCAGGTGCCCTTGGGTTTGGAGCCGGACTTGCCTTTGCCGGCGGGCGAGTTTTCGGTCAGGAACTGGACGAGGTCTTCGAGTTCTTTTTTCGTCAGCGTTTCGCCGAAGTCCTGTGGCATCAAGCCGGCCGGGTATCCCTTGACGATCTCGGCGTCCGGATCGACGATCATTTTTTCGATTGCGACGAGGGAGTCGCCGGAAACCAGCGATTCGTCGAGGTTGGGACCGGTCACCCCGCCCGACCCGGCCGCGGCGAAGGTGTGACAGCCGCCGCAGCCGTTGTTGGCGAAGACCTGGGCACCGGGGCCGCCGGGGACCCGCGGCGGCGCGGCGCCGGGGACGCCGGCCCAGGTGCCGACGTAGGCGGCGACGTCGTCGAGGTCCTGCCCGGTGACGATCTCGGCCGGCATCGAGATGGCGGGGTTGTCGGTGCTCGGCCGCGGGTTCTCGACCTGCGCCTTGACGATCCCCTCGATCGTGCTGCCGCCCTCGCCCGCCTCACGGGCGGCGGCGAAGGCGTCGTCGAGGTCGGGACCGGCCTGGGCGGTCGTCCCGGCCTGGGCGAGCGTGTGGCAGGTGCCGCACTTCTGGACGAACAGGGCGCGCCCTCGAGCCTCGTTCGCGGTGGTCGTCCCGCAGCCTGACGCGGCCACGGCGGCGACGCCCAGGACGGCGAGCGCGAGCAGCGTGCGGATGAGTTTCGAGCGCGGCGGCATAGGGGCAGGAGGCGGGCCGGAGTCTATATGCCGCGACCCCCGCCAAGCGTGCCGTGACAGCCTTGGATTCGGGTAGTCTTGAGGCGATTCGCACTAACTCTGAAAGCCCACCGGAGGGGAGGACCAGATGCAGGTGAGGGATGGCATGTCGGAGGTATCGCTGACCGTGGGGCCCTCTCACACCCTCCGCCAGGCAGCCGCGAAGATGGTGGAGAAGGGCACCGGTGCGGCGCTCGTCTCAGACGCCGAGTCGCCGACGCCGGGGATCGTCACCGAGCGCGACCTGCTGATCTCGGTCGGCGCCGGCGAGGACCCGGACGTCGAGCTGGTCGGAGACCACATGAGCGAGAGCGTGATCGCCGCGGCCCCGGACTGGAGCCTCGAGCGGGCGGCCGCGGAGATGTCCCGCCGCGGCGTTCGCCACCTGGTCGTCTTCGACTCCGGCGAAGCCGTCGGCGTCCTCTCGATGCGAGACATCGTCCGGGTTTGGACCTCGGATGGGGCCACTTCCGGGATGACTCCGGGCTGAGCCCGGCGCGGAAAGCTCAGTCGTCGAGCGTGATCGTTTCGACGGGGAGCGCTGCTCCCCGCGCGCGCTGGCGGCGCGGCAGGCGGAAGTAGTCGCGGATCGCGCCGCGGACGATGCCGCGGAAGGCGGCGAGGACGAGGATCGCACCGAGGACCGCGTAGACGACGGGCGGGAAGATGAACCCGGCGGCGAAGCTGCCGCAGGCGAGGCCGGTCGCGCCGAGGGCGAGGAAGGCGGGTGCCCAGGAGGGCTTCGGCGCGTAGATCGTCTCGCCGGGCTCGGGGATGTGGCGGTGCTCGCTCACAGCTCGGTCATTGGGCGATGTAGAGGAACGCCGCTACGAAGCACAGGGCGAAGACCGCGGCGGCGAATCCGCCCGCGACCAGGCCGGCCGACATGTTCTTGCGAGCGGTCTCACGATCCATGGCGGGATTTCTATCAGGGACACCGGCCTCAGAGCTGGGCGTCTACCGCCATCGCGGCGAACAGCAGCGCCAGGTAGGCGAGCGAGAAGAGGTAGGTGCGGAGCGCCCAGCGCCGGTCGGCCTCGCGCAGCAGCTTCACGGCGAAGAAGATGAAGCCGGCGCCGAGCAGCATCGAGGGGACCAGGTAGGCGACACCCAGGCCTCCGGCGCAGAAGGGCAGCTGCGTCACCGCGTAGAGGAGCACCGTGTAGAGGAGGATCTGGCGCCGCGTCTCGGCCTCGCCGCGGACCACCGGCAGCATCGGGATGCCCGCCCGCTCGTAGTCGTCCTTCATCAGCAGGGAGAGCGCCCAGAAGTGGGGCGGGGTCCAGAAGAAGACGATCGCGAAGAGGTAGAAGGCCATGCCGCTGAGCTCGCCGGTCGTCGCCGCCCAGGCGACCAGGGGCGGCACCGCCCCGGCGGCGCCGCCGATGACGATGTTCTGCGGCGTCGTCCGCTTCAGCCACAGCGTGTAGACGAAGACGTAGCCGACCAGGCCCGAGAGCGAGAGCGCGGCCGCCAGGGGATTGACGGTGAGCGCCAGGAGGAGGAAGGAGGCGGTGCCGAGCATCGCGCCGAAGGCGATCGCGGCGGTGGGGGAGATGCGCCCGGCCGCGACCGGCCGAGTGGCGGTGCGGGCCATCAGCCGGTCGACGTCGCGATCGACGGCGTGGTTGATCGCGCCGGCGCCGCCGGCCGAGAGGGCGCCGCCGAGGCAGGTGAGGAAGACGAGGCCGATCGAGGGGTCGCCGGCGACGTACATCGTCGTCACCGTCGTGAACAGCAGCAGCGACTGGACCTTCGGCTTGGTCAGGGTCAGGTAGTCGCGGACGACGCCCGGGGCGGATACTGCCCGGGTCGCCGCCGGGGTTGGCGCGGTCCGCGCGCCGGCGCCGGATTGCGTCAGGGACACGAGCTCAGGCTACCGGCTGGGTGTCGCGCGCCGGGCGCTTGCCGCCGGTGGTGCGATCCGCGATCGCCTCGCGGATGTCCCGCATCGGGCGGGCGCTGCGCACGTCCGGGAGCACGTCGAAGTTGTGGGGGTCCGGCGGCGAGAGGGCGAACCACTCCAGGGTGTCCCCGCCCCATGGGTCGTGGCCCGCCTCGGGGCCGTTCTCGCGGCTGAGGATCGTGTTGACCAGGGTCATCGCGACGCCGGCCGCGAGGACCACCGTGCCGATCGAGGCGATCAGGTTGTACGCGTTGACGCCGCTGCCCGAGAAGAACTCGTAGGCGTCGATCACCTGGCCCTGCTCGGCGCCGGCGAGGAACAAAGGCACGAAGGCGACGAGCATGCCGACGGCCAGCGTCCAGAAGGAGATCCGGGCCAGGCTCTCGCCCATCGTCCGGCCGGTCATCTTCGGGAACCAGTAGTGCAGCGCCGCGAAGCCGCCGAAGACGGCCCCGCCGGCGAGGGCGAAATGGGTCGCGGCGGTGGCGTCGGTGGTGTTCTTCAGCTGCCAGGCGGCGCCGACCATCGAGTGCTCGATCTCGGCCCCGAGGCCGAGCGAGACAGAGGAGATAGCGCCGATCGCGAAGAGCAGCGGCGCTCGCATCCGCAGCGTCCCGCCGACGAGCGTGGCGATCAGGTTGAAGACGACGAGGCCGAAGGGGACGATCAGCGCCAGGGACATCAGCATCGCGAAGTACATCCAGCCGATCCCGATCGGCGCCGTGTACATGTTCTGCATCCAGGCGAGCGTGCCGAGCACGGCGATCGCGGCCAGCGAGCCCATCACCGCGCCGCGGTTGAAGAGCGGCTTGCCGGAGAAGGCGGAGACGATTTCGGCGATCGCGCCGAGAGCGAAGACGAGGATCAGCATGTAGGCGCCGGAGAAGAAGATCCAGCTCAGGTGCTGCCACAGCAGGGGCGCGCCGCCGGAGCCGTCGGCGAAGAAGATGCCGTCGTAGTTGCGGTCGATCAGCAGCATCGCCAGCGCGGCCAGCAGGACCGGGCCGACGAACAGCGTCAGCCACGAGCCGACCGCGGCGGCCCAGGCGAAGATCGGCACTCGCCTCCAGGCCATCCCGGGCGCCCGCATGTTGCGCAGGGTCGTCGAGAGGTCGATCGCGATCAGGACGAAGCCGAGGGTGACGAGCCCAGTCGCGGCGGCCCAGGCATCGACCCCGTTGTTGGAGAGGAAGGCGACCTCGGTCAGCGGGGCAAGCGGGTTGACCCCCGCCTCTGACGGGGTGAAGAGGAGCCCGGCGTAGAGCACGGCGGCGCCGGCCACGTACATCGCCATCCCGATCTGGCCCAGCCGCGGCAGCGCGGTGCCGCGGGCGCCCACCTGCAGCGGCGCCACGTAGTAGAAGAGCCCGAGCACGAGCGGGACCGCGAAGAGGAAGACCGCGGTGGCCCCGTACAGGGACAGCATCCGGTTGAAGGCGACCGGGGTGAGGAAGGTGTTCTCGGGGATCGCCAGCTGCAGCCGCATCAGCACCAGCTCGATGACGGCGATGAAGAGGAACCCGAGCGAGCCGACGACCAGGATCCGGCCGACGTCCTTATGGTCGGCGCCGGTGGCCAGCTCGATCCAGCGCGGCCGGCGCCTGCCGGGGAAGCCGTCGACGACCAGCTCGGGACGCGGCGCGTCGTTCACGGGACCTCTCCTTCTTCGATCAGGCCGACCACCCGTTCCTGGGCTTTTTGGATCTCGTTCTGCTGGGTCTTGACGAATTCTTCGTAGGCCGCGGGCGAGACGACCTCGACCTCGGTCCGCATCGCCGCGTAGGCCTGGCCCGAGAGGGTGGCCGACTCGCCGCCGAAGCTGCCTTCCTCATCGGCGCTGAAGACGACCCGGTGGACCTTGCCCGGGACGGCGTCGCGCTTGCCGGCCAGGTCGGGGACGTTCCAGGTGTGGACCACGTCGGTGGAGAGCAGTTTCAGCTCGATCGCGGTGTCGACCGGGACCACGAGCTTGTAGTAGGAGAAGGCGCCGTTCGGGTAGTCGTAGCGCCACAGCCACTGCTGGCCGGTCGCTTCGATCTGCAGCGGCCCGGTCTTGGCCGCCGCCAGGCCCGCGTCCCCGGTGACGGGGGTCGTATCGGCCTTGTCGGTGTAGAAGACGCTGAGGGCGAAGACCAGCGCGGCGAAGCCGGTGAGGACGGCGCCGACGCGGAACTGCACCCGCCGGCCGCCGACGACCTGGCGCGGCTCGGCGCCCCGCTCGGCACGGAAACGGCGGACCGCGTAGAGGAGGGCGACGTTGATCGCGACCACGACGATGGCCGCGGCGACGAAGCCGATCCAAACCAGGGTCTCGATCTGATCGGTGGCAGGGGAATGCGGCGCCAAAGCGCGGCCATCCTATACTCGCCGCCCCTATGAAGAGGCGCTCGCGGCCATCCAGCGCGCTTCGGCTCGCGGTGCGGGCGGGAGCCGTCGCGGCGGTTGGCGCGGCGGTGGCGGTCCCGCTCCTCCGCAAGCGGCTGCGCATCCCCGCTCCGGTGACCGTCGCCGCGTGCGCCGGCGGGCCGCTCGCGGTCGCGGTCCTCTACCCGCGCTCCAAGAAGCGCGACGTGGTCCTCTACGCGCTGCAGATGTGGGCCTTCACGATGGTCCACGAGATGCCCTACGACCATCCCGAGCGGCTGCGGGCGCGGCTCAAGAGCCGCTACCCGATCGCCCTCGACCGCGTGCTCGGCGGCGGCCGGCTCCCGACCACGCGCCTGCAGGAGGCTTTGGCCAGGGTCCCCGGGGTGGGCATCGTCAACCGCGTCCTCACCTGGACCCACTGGCTCTGGTTCTTCGAGCCCTACGTGGCGCTGTTCCTGATCCTGCTCCGCGACAACGAGCGCTTCCCGCAGGCGGCCCGCCAGATGGCGGCGGTCTTCGACATCGGCTGCGCCGTGTACTTCGCGGTCCCGACCGCGCCGCCCTGGTGGTCGGCGGAGAACGGGATCGCCGGGGAAGAGGTGCGGCGGATCATGGTCGAGGTCGGGGAACCGACCTGGGGCTCGGCCTGGCCGAAGATGTACGAGGCGCTCGGCGGCAACCCGTGGGCGGCGATGCCCTCGCTGCACTTCGCGACCTCGGTCTCGGCCGCGCTGTCGCTCTCCGAGGCCGGTCGGGTCGAGGGCGCGCTCGGCTGGGGCTACGCGACGACGCTCGGGTTCGCCCTCGTCTACCTCGGCGAGCACTACGTCACCGACCTCGCCGCCGGGGCGCTGCTGGTGGCCGTCGTCAGGCGCGGGGAGCCGCTGGCGGAGCCATTGGTCAAGGGCATCAACGGCGGTCTTCAGCGCTTGGAGCGCCTCGCGAACGGGTAGCGTCCAAAAGGTGTCCCAAGGAGATTCGGCGAACGGCAACGCCGCCGAAATGCCGCTCATCACGGCCCGGCGCCTGGTGCAGACGCTGGTCATCGTGCTGGCGCTCCTCCTCCTCATCTATTTCCTCCTGCCGAAGCTGGTCGGCCTCAGCGGTGCGCTGAACAGGCTCGACGAGGCCGACCCGGTCTGGATCGGCGTCGCGATCGGCTTCAACGTCCTCGCCTTCGCCACCTACATCGCCCTGTTCAAGGCCGTCGTCGGCGGCGACGCGTTGCGCCTGCGCTGGCAGGAGACCTACGAGATCAACATGGCGGGAGTGGCGGCGACCCGGATGTTCTCGGCCGGCGGCGCCGGCGGCATCGCGCTGACCTACTGGGCGCTGCGCAAGGCCGGCATGGCGCGTCGCGACGTCGCCCGCCGCATGGTCGCCTTCCTCGCGCTCCAGTACGCGTTCTACCCGCTGGCGCTGATCGTCTTCGGGATCCTGCTGCGAACCGGGGTCCTCAACGGCAAGGGCTCGATCGAGCTGACGATCATTCCCGCCGGGGTGGCGGGGCTGCTGCTCGTGGTCGGCATCCTGGTCGCGCTGATCCCGTCCGACGTCGAGCGGCGGCTGCGCCCGTTCGCCCACGGCGAGCGCGCCAAGGCGTTCCTGAACACCGCCGCGAAAGTCCCAGAGACGCTGGGGGAGGGGTTCCGCTTCGCGCTCGACCTCTTCGCCCACCCCTCTCGGGGCGGTCTGGCGGTGCTCGGGGCGGCCGGATTCTGGCTCACGAGCATCGGCGTTCTCTGGGCCTCCTTCCATGCTTTCGGCCTGCACGTGCCGCTCGCGGTCGTCGTCCAGGGCTTCTTCCTGGGCATGGTGGCCAACCTCTTCCCGTTCGCGCCCGCCGGAGTCGGCGCGGTCGACGCCGGCATGATCGGCGCCTTCGTCCTCTTCGGCATCCCCGAGGAGACGGTCTTCCCGGCGATCCTGGTCTTCCGCCTGATCGCCTTCTGGATGCCGATCCCGCCCGGTATCGTCGCCTTCTTCCAGCTCCGCCATACGGTGCACCGCTGGGAAACAGAGGGCCTCCCGGTCGAGCGTGGGGGAACAGCCGAAGTGGACCTCGAAGCGGGCCTCGGACCGGTTGCGGCGCCCCCGGTCGAGGGGTACTATAAAAAGTAAAGTATTAGACTCCAGGCGGCAGATATGGCTGATCAGAAGAAGGTCGAGAACGTAATCATCATCGGCGGCGGGCCCGCCGGCTACACGGCCGCGCTCTACACCGCCCGCGCCAACCTCGAGCCGCTCGTCTTCGAGGGGTTCCAGTGGGGCGGGCAGCTGCAGAACACGACCGACGTCGAGAACTACCCCGGCTACCCCGAGGGGATCATGGGGCCGGAGATGATGAGCCAGTTCCGCGCCCAGGCCGAGCGCTTCGGAACCCGCTTCGTCACCGACGACGTCGACCGGGTCGAGCTTTCCGACGGCGGCGTGCAGAAGGTCTTCCTCGGCGACGAGGAGCACCGCGCCAAGACCGTGATCCTGGCGATGGGGGCGGAGCCGAAACGGCTCGGCATCCCCGGCGAGATGGAGCTGGGCGGCCGCGGGGTCTCCACCTGCGGGGTCTGCGACGGCGCCTTCTTCAAGGGCGACAAGGTGATCGTGATCGGCGGCGGCGATTCGGCGATGGAGGACTCGATCTTCATCTCCAAGTACGCCAGCGACCTGACCGTGGTCAACCGGCGCGACGAGTTCCGCGCCTCCAAGATCATGTTCGACCGCACCCGCGAGCAGGACAACATCGACTTCAAGACGCCCTACGTCCCGGAGGAGTTCGTCGCCGGCGAGGACGGAAAACTGAAGACCATCCGCCTGCGCCATACCGAGACCGGCGAGGAGGAGGAGATCGAGGCGAGCGGCGCCTTCATCGCGATCGGCCACATCCCCAAATCGGAGATCGTCCGGGGCCAGGTCGACACCGACGAGGACGGCTACGTCATCACCGAGGCCGGCTCGACCCGGACCAACCTGGCCGGGGTGCTGGCTGTCGGCGACCTCGTCGACCACACCTACCGCCAGGCGGTCACCGCCGCCGGCACCGGCTGCATGGGCGCCCTCGACGCCGAGTGGTACCTGCGCGACAGCCCGCCTCCCGTCGAGGCGCACTGGATGCCCGGCGGCGAGCCGATCGAGATCGCCCCGACCGGTTCCTAGCCGGTGGGCCGCCTTTTCGGGCTATAAGCCCCGGTTAAGCGGCCCGGCCCGCGACGGCGGCTCGGTATCGTCGAGGGACGGCCGCTGAATGCACCCACCTCGATTCGGTCAACTACCTCGACCCGCCGGGTGAGGTCGCGGGTTGCGAGGAGTGCCTGGCCGCCGGCACGAGCTGGGTCCACCTGCGGATGTGCCAGACCTGTGGCCACGTCGGTTGCTGCGACAACTCGCCTGGCAAACACGCGACCGCGCACCACCAGGCGACCGGCCACCCGATAATCCGCTCGGCCGAGCCCGGCGAGGACTGGAGCTGGTGCTACCCGGACGAGCTGATGTTCCGGCTCAGCGCCGGCTGAGGCCGGCTTTTCTCAGCACGACCGTCTTCGAGCGGCGGATCGGCTTGCCGCCGGTGGGGCGGAAGGTGATCCTCACCTTGACCCGGGCCCTGGCGTTCTGCTTGAGCCGCTTCTTGACGCTCGGTTTCGGACGGATCTTCAGCTGTGCGCTCGACCTGGCTTTGACGCTCTGTCGCTTGACCCCGGCGCCCGTGAGCGTCAGTTTCCCGGCGCCGAACGCTGCGACTTTCAGCGTCGCGGTGCCGGCGACCGGGTTGAGTCGGAGCTTGCCGAGCTTCAGGGCGGCCCTGACGTCGATCGCGGCGCTGGTGGCGGTGGTCGGGCCGGCGAAATTGGTGGCCGTCGCCTGGCAGGTGTAGCGGCCGACTATGTTCGCTTCGACGGTCGTTGCGGTGGCGCCGGCGATGGGCTGTCCGTTGCGCAGCCACTGGTAGGCGACGGTCCGCGGCGCGCGGTAGAGGAAGGACTCGACCAGGTCGCCCGCCCAGGTGCTCTCGCAGGTAAGTTGGGATCCACCTCGGGGCCGACCTTTGACCAGCGGCGGTGCCGCGGCGAGGGGGGTTTTGAGGAGGATGGCGCTGACCGGCCCGCTTGGAGTCGCGCCGGTGGTGTCGAGCTGCCCGCCCCCGCCGCCCTTCAGACTGGCGAACCCGATCGTGTTGCTGAGGAAGTCGGCCCAGTAGATCCTGCCGGCTTCGGGATCGATCGCCAGTCCGACTGGCTCACGGAGCACCGCCCCGGTGGTATCGACCACGCCGCCGGCGCCTCCGCTCAGGCTCGTGAAGTGGATCGTGTCGGTCTCGGCGTCGACCCAGTAGATCCTGTTGGAGGATGCGTCGATGGCGGTCCCGGCGAGTTCTATGGGCGTGGCGCCTAGATCGAGGAGACCTCCGCTGCCGCCGCCGCCGAGGTTCGCGAAGGCGATGCTGCCCTTGTCCTCCCAGTAGATCTTTCCGGCAGCGGGATGGACGACAAGGTTATTTGGGTCCTCGAGAGTCACCCCCGTCGTGTCGATCGTGCCGACCGCGCCTCCACTCAGGTTCGCGAAAAAGATCCCGGGGGTGCTTTCATCGCTCCAGTAGACCCTGCCAGCTTTGACGTCAATGGCCAGCGCAGATGGGCTTTGCTGAGGCGCCCCGGCGAGGTTGAGCAGCCCCGCGCCGCTCCCGTCGAGATTGGCAGAGCCGATAGAGGGGGGCACGACCTTCGCTTCCGCGGGGTTGGCCCAGTAGAGCTTGCCGTTGGCAGCGTCGACCGCGAGTCCGACCGGCGTGTCCACGAACGGGCTCGCAATCGGGACCGCGGCCCCGCCGCCCCCTGCCAGGTTGGCGTGGGAGATCGTGTTGTTTTCAGCGTTCGCCCAGTAGATGCTGTCGGCAGCTCGCGCGGTGCAGGCGATGACTAGGCAGAGGAACCCTGCCGCCAGCATCGCGGCGCCGGTCCGAAGCGCAGCCCGTTTGGAAAGAGCCGGCATCGGCTATCGGGCTCGCAGGACGATCGTTTTCGATCGCTGGATTCGCTTGCCACCGTTGGGGGCGAGGGTGACCTTGACCTTTACGCGGGCCCGGCCGGCGTCCTCCAGCCGCTCCTTGAGGCGTCGCGTCGGAGCGATGCTCAGGCGTGCCTTCGGGCTCGCCTTGGCGCTCTGGCGCCTGATCCCGGCGCCTTTGATGGTCAGCCTTCCGGCGCCAAACGCGGCGACCTTGAGCGTCGCGGTACCGGCGACCGGGTTGAGGCGGATCTTGCCGAGCTTGAGGGCGGCTTTGACGTTGGCCGTGGCGCTGGCCGTGCTGCTCGTCGAGCCGGCGAAGTTGGTGCCGATGGCCTGGCAGGCGTAGCGGCCGACTTTGTTCGCTTTGACGCCCTGGGTGATCGCGCCGGCGATGGGGCGGCCGTTCCGCAGCCACTGGTAGGCGACGGTTTGCGGCGCGCGGTAGAGGAAGGACTCGGGCAGATCTCCCGCCCAGCTGCTCTCGCAGGTGAGGCGGGACCCCGCTCGGTGGCGGCCTTTGAGGATCGGCGGGGCCGTGGCGAGGGGGGTTTTGAGCAGGACGGGATTCGCGGGTGCGTTCAAGGTCGCACCGGTGGTGTCGAGCTGACCGCCACCGCCTCCTTTGAGACTGGCGAAGCCGATCGTGTCGTCGCCGGGGCGGGGGCTCTCGGTGCCGAAGTTGGCCCAGTAGATCCTACCGGCGGCGGGATCGATCGCCAGCCCGGCAGGATTACGTACAGTCGCCCCACTCGTATCGAGCACGCCGCCTGGCCCACCGTTGAGACTGGTGAAGTGGATCGTGTCGGTGTTGCGCTCGATCCAGTAGAGCTTGTTGGACGATGCGTCGATGGCCAGCCCGTTTGCATTTGCGGGAATGAGGAGCCCTCCGCCGCCTCCACCGAGGTTCGCGAAGGCGATTCCTTCGTTCCCCGCCCAGTAGACCTTTCCCGCGGCGGGATGGACCACGACGAGTTCCGGATCAATCACAGCCACACCCGTCGTGTCGAGCGCCCCGCCCCCGCCACCGCTCAAATTAGCGAACGAGATCGTCGGGGTGGTTTCACTGCTATTTGCCCAGTAGATCCGTCCGGCTGCGGCGTCGATGGCCGGCCCAATGGGGTTGTCCAGGTTTGCCCCGGTGACGTTCAGTTGCCCCGCGCCGCTTCCATCCAGATTGGCGGTGCCGATCGTGTCAGGGTCTATGTTGCTCCAGTAGAGCGTGCCGCGGGTGGAGTCGATCCCAAGTCCGATCATGCTGTTCACGAAGGGGCTTGCGATCGGGACCTCGCCCCCGCCGCCCCCAGCCAGGTTGGCGTGGGAGATCGTGTTGCCAAAAAAATTCACCCAGTAGATGCTGTCGGCGGCCCGCGCGGTGCAGGCCATGACCAGGCAGAGGAGCGCTGCCGCGAGCGTCGCGGAGCCGGAACGACGTACAGCCTGCTTGGAAAGAGCCGGCATTGCTACCGGGCTCGCAGGACGATCGTTTTCGATCGCTGGATTCGCTTGCCGCCCTGGGGGGCGAAGGTGACCCTGACCTTGACGCGGGCTTTCCCGGCGTCCTCCAGCCGCTCCTTGAGGCGCTGGGTCGGAGCGATCCTCAGGCGTGCCTTCGGGCTCGCCTTCGCAATCCGGCGCTTGATCCCGGTGCCTTTGAGGGTCAGCTTGCCGGCGCCGAACGCGGCGACCTTGAGCGTCGCGGTGCCGGCTGCCCGGTTGAGTCGGAGCTTGCCGAGCTTCAGGGCGGCTTTGACGACGACCGCAGCGCTGGTCGTGCTGCTCGCCGAGCCGGCGAAGTTGGTGGCGGTGGATTGGCAGGCGTAGCGGCCGACTTTGTTCGCTTTCACGCTCTGCGTGGTGGCGCCGGCGATGGGGCGGCCGTTGCGAAGCCACTGGTAGGCGACGGTCTGCGGCGCGCGGTAGAGGAAGGACTCGGGCAGGTCACCCGCCCAGCTGCTCTCGCAGGAGAGGAGGGATCCGCCTCGTTGCCGGCCTTTGACCAGCGGTGGGGCCGTGGCGAGGGGGGTTTTGAGCAGAACGAGCGAGCCGGGCAGGCTCACGGTCGCGCCGCTGGTGTCGAGCTGCCTACCGCCACTTCCGTCGAGGCTGGCGAACCAGATCGTGTTGTTGTTGGGGCCGTTCGTCTCGCTGCTGTTGGCCCAGTAGATTCTGCCGGCACCGGGATCGATTGCCAGCCTGAACGCGTTTTCCAGGATCGCCCCAGGGATATTGAGCACGCCAACCGGCCCTCCGTCGAGGCTCATGAACTGGATCGTGTTGTTGTCGATCCAGTAGATCCTGTTGGAGGATGCGTCGATGACCGGCGAGTCCGCTCCAGGTACGAGGATGCCGCCGCCGCCGCCACCGAGGTTCGCGAAGGCGATCCCCTTATCGTCATCCCAGTAGATCTTTCCGGCAGCGGGATAGACCACAGGAGTCGCCGGTCCTTCCGGGGTCACACCCGCGGTATTGAGTACCCCGCCCCCGCCGCCGCTCAGGTTCGCGAACGAGATCGTCGGGGCAGTGGTGCTCTCATTGGTCCAGTAGACCTTGCCGGCCGCGGCGTCGATGGACAGCCCAAATGCTTCCTCTATGGGCGCGCCACTGACGTTCAGCACGCCCCCGGCGCTGCCATCGAGATTGGCGGATGCGATCGAGGGAGCGCTCGGTGGGTCAGCGCCGTTGTTGGCCCAGTAGAGCTTGCCGCTGCGCGCATCGACCCCCATGCCACCCGGGTTGTCCAGCAGCCCGCTCGGGATTGGGACCTCGCCCCCGCCGCCCCCTGCGAGGTTGGCGTGGGAGATCGTGTCGCTGACGCTGTTCAACCAGTAGATGCTGTCGGCGGCACGGGCCGTGCAGGCCATGACCAGGCAGAGGGCTGCAGCCAGCGCAGCCGCCGGAGCGGCCCGGCGGATGAACGTCGTCGAGGTACCCGGCATCTACGGGCTCTACGCAGCGAGAGCCGGATTCGTTCAATCGCCGGCTTCGGAAATGAGAAGCGGCGCCGGCGAGTAGGCGGCGCCCTTCTCGCTCTCCAGCACTCTGAGCAGCGCGACGGCGCGGCCGGCGCCGATCAGCTCGGCGATCGCAAGCGGCCCGCGGGGCCAGTTCAGCCCCAGCTGCACGGCGGTCTCCATGTCCGCGGGCGAGGCGATCTCCTCTTCTCGCGCGAAGGCGGCCTCGTTGGCGATCTGGGCGAAGAGGCGGGGGAGGACCGCCTCCGCGGCGGGGTCGATCAGGGCCAGCTTCTCCGGGTTGAGCGTCGGCGGCTCGAAGCCGAGGTCGGGGTCCTCGGGCCGGTGCCGACCCTCGCCGTAGGAGTAGTAGCCGTGTCCGCTCTTGCGGCCGTACCGGCCTTCCTCGACCAGCCGTTCCTGGATCGGGCTGGGGCGCCAGCGCTCCGGTTGCCCGCCCTGGGCGAAGAAGGAGCGGGCGATGGTCAGGTTGACGTCGAGGCCGACCAGGTCGATCAGCTCGAACGGGCCCATCCTGAAGCCGCCGCCGAGGCGGACGATGCGGTCGATGGCCGGGGCGTCGGCGAGGCCGTCGCCGAGCATGCGCAGCGACTCCAGGGCGAAGGGGCGGGCGAGGCGGTTGGCGACGAAGCCGGGGGTGTCCCTGGCGCGGATCGGGGTGCGGCCCATCCGCTCGGCCACCTCGGTCGTCGCGGCCAGCGCGTCCTCGGATGAGTCGGCGGTGGCCACGACCTCGACCAGCTTCATCAGCGCCGGCGGGTTGAAGAAGTGCATGCCGACCACGCGCTCGGGGTGGGGGACGCCGGCGGCGATGTCGGAGACGCGCAGCGAGGAGGTGTTGCTGGCGAGGACGGCCTCGGGGCCGCAGGCCTCGGCGACCTCGGTGAACAGCTCCCGCTTCAGCTCGACGTTCTCGGGCGCGGCCTCGATCAGCAGGTCGCAGCCGGCGAGCTCGCCGAGGTCGGCCACGGCTCGCACCCGCCCGTGCGCCGCCTCGGTCTCGGCCTCGCTCCAGCGCCCGCGCGAAGCGCCGTGGGCGAGCGCCTCCCGCAGCCGCTCGGCGCCCTTCTCCGCCGCCCCCGGCAGGGCGTCGTAGATCCGGGTCGGGTAGCCGCCCATCGCCGCGACCTGGGCGATGCCGGTGCCCATCGTGCCGGCGCCGAGGACGCCGATCTCCGAGACGCTCCTCACTTGCCCTTGAACTCGGGATCCCGCTTCTCGAGGAACGCCGTCATGCCCTCGACCCGGTCCTCGGTCGCCATCGCGATCTCGAACAGTCGGCGCTCCTGGTCGAGCCCGGCCGAGAGCGCGGTCTCCTCGGCCGCCAGCACCGCCTGCTTGCCGAGCCGGCCGGCGAGCGGCGCCTGGGCGGCGACCCGGCGCGCCAGCTCCAGCGCCTCCTCCAGCCATCGGCCTTTGCCCACCACCAGGTTCACCAGCCCCCACTTATGCGCGGTGGCGGCGTCGAAGAGCTTGCCGGTCAGCACCAGCTCCATCGTCCGCTGCTTGCCGATCGCCCGCGCCAGGCGCTGGGTGCCGCCGCCGCCGGGGATGATCCCGAGGGTGATCTCCGGCTGGCCGAAGCGGGCGGTGTCGGAGGCGACGATCATGTCGCAGGCGAGCGCCAGCTCGCAGCCGCCGCCGAGCGCGAAGCCGGAGACGGCGGCGACCATCGGCGTCTTCACCGCCGCCAGCCGCTTCCAGAACGCCGATGCAGGGTGGTACAGCGCCTCCGGCAGGGTCCGCTCGGCCATCGAGCGGATGTCGGCGCCGGCGGCGAAGACCTTCTCCGATCCGGCGATGACGACGCAGCGCACCTCCGGGTCGGGGTCGAGCCGCTCCAGCTCGGCGGCGAGCAGTTCCATCGTCTCCGGGGAGAGCGCGTTGCGCGCCTCCGGCCGGTTCAGCTGGAGCAGGGCGACGCCCCACTCGTCGACGCTGGTCTGGACCGGCTCGGCCAAGCTCAGCTCTCCTCGAACGGCAGCATCGCGTTGATCCCGGTCGCGGCGCGGCCGATGATCAGCTTCTGGATCTGCGAGGTCCCCTCGTAGAGCGTGGTCACGCGGGCGTCGCGCAGGTAACGCTCGACCGGGTAGTCGTCGACGTAGCCGGCGCCGCCGTGGACCTGGATCGCCAGGTTCGCGCATTCGACCGCCGACTCGGTCGCGTACAGCTTCGCGACCGAGGTCTCGGTCGTGTTCGGCTTGCCTTCGTCCTTCAGCGCGCCGGCGCGGTAGACCAGCATCCGGCTGGCGTCGCGCTTGAGGATCATGTCGGCGATCATCTCCTGGACCAGCTGGAAGCGGGCGAGCGGCACGCCGAACTGCTTGCGCTCCTTGGCGTAGGCGACCGAGGCGTCGACGCAGCCGTCGCAGATCCCGACGCAGCCGGCGGCGACGCTGTAGCGGCCGTTGTCGAGCGCGCTCATCGCCACCTTGAAGCCGTCGCCGATCTCCCCGAGCATCGCGTCCTCGCCGACCTCGACCGAGTCGAGCGAGAGCTCGGCGGTGTCGGAGGAGCGTAGGCCGAGCTTGCCGTGGATCTCCTGGGCGGCGAATCCCTCGCTCTCGGTCGGGACGAGGAAGCAGGCGAGGCCGCGGTGCTTCAGCGAGGGATCGGTCTGGGCGAAGATCAGCGCCACCTCGGAGAAGTTGCCGAGCGAGATCCACATCTTCTGGCCGCTGATCGACCAGCCGGAGTCGGTCTTGGTGGCGCGAGTGCGCAGGTTGGCGGCGTCGGAGCCGGTGTCGGGCTCGGTCAGGCCGAAGCAGCCGAGCGCCTCGCCCGAGCACAGGCGCGGCAGCCAGCGCTGCTTCTGCTCCTCGGTGCCCCAGCGCTCGATCGAGCCGGCGACCAGGGAGGTCTGGACGGAGACGACCGTGCGGGCGGAGGAGTCGGCGCGGCCGACCTGCTCGACGATCAGGCCGTAGCCGATGTAGTCGAGGCCGCGGCCGCCGTAGGCCTCGGCGACCGGCGCGCCGAGGTAGCCGACCTCGCCGAGCTTGCTCGCCAGCTCGCGGTCGAAGCGCGCGGCGCGGTCGTTGTCGCGGACCCGCGGCGCGATCTCCTTGTCGGCGAATTCGCGCGCCGCGTCGGAGATCAGCTTCTGCTCGTCGCTCAACTGGAAGTCCATCTAGTGCCCTGCCTCTCTCGTGGTTCTCAAAGTTCTCTCAGCTCGCGGCCGAGCGTCTGCGCGAAGGCGTCCTGGGCCTCGCGGGTGCGCGGGCCCGGCGCCGCGGGAAGGGTGCGGCCGTCGATCGCGGCGACCGCCTGGATCTCCCGCGTGGTCGAGGCTAGGAAGGCCTCGCCGGCGGCGCGCAGGTCATCGATCTGCCAGCTGCCCTCCGCCACGTCGAGCGCCTTGATCAGACGGTCGCGGGTGATCGATTCCAGCACGCCGTCGTCGAGCGCCGGGGTCTTCAGCTCCCCCTCAGGGGAGACCCAGAAGACGGAGGAGGTCGGCGGCTCCAGC
Source organism: uncultured Solirubrobacterales bacterium (assembly GCA_963799835.1). GTDB lineage: Bacteria > Actinomycetota > Thermoleophilia > Solirubrobacterales > 70-9 > VAYN01. The sequence continues at coordinate 249,147 of CAWCYE010000002.1, read as the reverse complement.
ACGGTGCCGTCGGGGCGCACCAGCACCGCCTCGTCGGCGCCCTTGCCCTTGGCGATCCGGGTTGCCTGCATGTTGGCGGCGTAGGAGAGCGACTTGACCCCGTTGAGGATCACCGTCGGCGTGTAGGTGACGCTCGCCAGCGCCAGGGTCTCGCCGTGGGAGGGAATCGGCTCGGTGGCGGCGATCCGGCGCCCGCCGCGGGTGACGATCAGCCGCATCTGGCCGTCGACCGGGCCCGCCTGGGCGAGCAGGGCGTCGATCTCGGCCTCCAGCGCCGGGCGGTCGAAGGAGAGCTCGATCGCCGCGCTGGAGCGGACCAGCCGGTCGAGGTGGTCGCCGAGCGCGAACGGCTTGCCCTCATAGAGGCGGATCACCTCGAAGGCGCCGTCGCCGCGGTAGACGCCGTCGTCCTTGAGCGGGATCGTCGCCTCGGCCGTGGGCGTCAGCTTTCCGTCCACGCTGGCCAGCTCTGCGAAGTCCGAAGTCACCGGCCGAGGCTATCTTCTCGCCGTGTTCGGTTGCACCCGGATGGACCGGTGAGGAGACGGACGGCCGCGGTCGCGGCCTACGGCCTCCTGTTCGCGACCTGGGCCGTCCTGGTCGAATTCGACGGCGGCCTGCCGGCGCCCCTCTACGACGCGGTCCACGGTCCGGCGGCCAAGGCGGTCCTCTTCTGGGGCGCCGTCCTCACGGGCTACCTCGTCGGACGGCCCTGGGTGCTGCTCGCGATCGCCGGCCCGGTCCTCGCGCTCGGCCTGCTTCAGATCGCCGGGCACGAGGGGCACCACGGAGGGTCCCCGCTGACGTCGAAGCCGACGCTCGTGCTTCTGCTCTGGACCACGGCCGCCCTGCAGGTCGGGGTCGAAGTCCGCAAGCGGCTCGACCGGCGTCGCGGCGAGTCGTCAGGGGATTTCGTAGACGGTCGCGAGCCCCTGGCCGACGCCGACGCAGAGGGTGGCGACGCCGTAGCGACCGCCGCGGCGGCGCAGCTCGCGGACGAGCGTGGTGGAGAGGCGGGCGCCTGAGCAGCCGAGCGGGTGGCCGAGCGCGATCGCGCCGCCGTTGACGTTGAGGCGCTCCTCCTCGATGCCGAGCGCGCGGGCGCTGGCGAGGACCTGGGAGGCGAAGGCCTCGTTCAGCTCGACCAGGTCGACGTCCTCGATCGTCAGGCCCGCCGCGGCGAGGGCCCGCGGCACCGCCTCGGCCGGGCCGATGCCCATGTAGGCGGGGTCGACGCCGGCGACGCCGAAGGAGACGATCCGGGCCAGCGGCTCGGCACCGATCTCCTTCGCCCCCTCCTCGGAGGCGATCAGCAGGCAGGCGGCGCCGTCGTTGAGGGTCGAGGCGTTGCCGGCGGTGACGGTGCCGCCCTCGCGGAAGACGGGCCGCAGCTTCGCCATCTTCTCGGCGGAGGCGTCGGGGCGGGGACCCTCGTCGGCCTCGACGGTGACGGTCTCGCGGCCCTGCGGGGCCTCGATCGGGACGATCTCCTCGGCCAGCTTGCCCGCCTCGGCCGCGGCGACCGCGCGCTGGTGGCTGCGCAGCGCGAAGGCGTCCTGGTCGGAGCGGCTGATCCCGTAGCGCTCGGCGACGTTCTCGCCCGTCTCGCCCATCGACTCGGTGGAGAGGCCCAGCTCGGGCATGCGCGGGTTGATCATCCGCCAGCCCAGGGTGGTGTCGTGCATCGTCTGCGGGCCACGCGGCAGGGCGCGCTCGGGCTTCTCGATTACCCAGGGCGCCCGGCTCATCGACTCGACGCCGCCGGCGAGGTAGAAGTCGCCCTCGCCGAGTTTGACCGCGCGGGCCGCCATGTTGACCGCCTCCAGGCCGGAGGCGCAGAGGCGGTTAACCGTCGCGCCGGGCACGCTGGTCGGCAGGCCGGCGAGCAGCGCCGCCATCCGGGCGACGTCGCGATTGTCCTCGCCCGCCTGATTGGCGGCGCCGAAGTAGACGTCGGTTATCCGCTCGGGGTCGACGCCGGTCCGCTCGACGACGGCGCGGATCGTGTGCGCGGCCATGTCGTCGGGGCGCACCCCGGCGAGGGCACCGCGGTAGGAGCCGATCGGGGTCCGGATCGCGTCGAGGACGTAGGCGTCGGTCATCGATGGGAACCGTATCCTTGTCTCGTGCTCTTCATCTTGGGGACGCTCGCGATCCTGGCCTTCATGGTCGGGGTGCTGCTGCTCGTCGGGCACTTCTATCCCGGCTCCTCGGCCAGCCTGGTCGACTGGAAACCGACCCGTTCGCCGGAAGTGGAAGCGATGAACGAAATCGACGACGTGCGGCAGATGATGGAGGCGCAGAACGAAATGCGCCGCCGCCGCGGCGCGCCCGAGATGACTGAGGCCGAGCTGCACGCGAAGGTCGCCGAAGACGAGCAGCTGCGCCTGCGCGGTCGCGGGGTTTGGCCCGAGTCCTGATCGTCGGCTGCGGTTGCCGTGGCCGGGCGCTCGGTGAGCGGCTGGCCGCCGAGGGCTGGGCGGTGCGGGGGACCAGCCGCAGCGAGGCCGGGCTGGCGGCGATCGAGGCGGTGGGGATCGAGCCGGCGCCGGCCGACCCCGAGCGCCCCGGGACGCTTTTCGACCTGGTCGGAGACGTCGCCGTCGTCACCTTCCTGCTCGGCACGGCGACCGGTCCCCCGGATGCGGTCGCGGCGATCCACGGGCCGCGCCTGGAGCGGCTGCTGGAGAAGCTCGTCGACACGCCGGTGCGGGGGGTGGTCTACGAGGCGGCGGGAAGCGTCGAGGCGCCGTTGCTCGAGGGTGGCGCCGAGCTCGTGCGTCAGGCCGGGCGGACCTGGCGGATCCCGGTGGCGGTCGTCGAGGCGGATCCGGAGGACGGGGAGCGATGGCTGGAGGAGATGACCGCGGCGGTCACCGGTCTGATCAGGACAGACGCTCGATGAGATCGCCGAGGATGCGGGCCGTAGCGCCCCAGATCAGGTGGCCTTCGACCTCGTAGGTGGGGGTGTGGATCGGGACGCCGCGACGGATCAGGCGTCGCATCTCGTAGTTCTCCCGGAGCAGGTCGAGGGAGAAGGTGAGGACGGTCTCGACCTCGGCGGGGTTGGGTTCCAGGCCAAGCTCGGCGGGGTGGGCGACGCGGCCGACGAAGGGGTGGACGCGGTAGCCGGTGACGAAGGTGGAGGTCGGCGGCAGCGCACCGCACAACTCGACCGCTGCGGGGTCGAGCGCGATCTCCTCCTCGGCCTCGCGCAGCGCCGTCGCCGCCAGGTCGGCGTCGCCGTCGTCCTGGCGCCCGCCGGGGAAGGAGATCTCGCCCGCGTGCCGCCGCAGGTCCGCCCGCCGCTCGGTGAAGATCAGCCCCGGCTCCTCCGGCCACCCGTAGAGCGGCAGGAGCACGGCCGCGTCCGTCCCGCCTCGCGACTTCATCGAGGCGGCCTCCTCGGCGGTGAGGAGTCGTCGGGTCAGGTCAGTGGCGCTTTTGTCTCGCATACCGAGAGGAAAGCGCCACGCCGCTCAAATGATCACCTGGACAGTGCCGCCGTCCACCGACCAGGCGGCGCCGCTGACGTAGGAGGCGCGCTCGGAGCAGAGGAAGACGATCGCGGAGGCGATCTCCTCCGGGGAGGCGAGGCGGCCGATCGGGCGCTTGGAGCCCGCCGTCCCCAGCGCCTGCTCGCGGCTGGCGTCCCCGGACATCTCCTGGGACTGGTCGAGCAGGCCGCCGGCGTCCATCCACATCTCCGATTCGACCGGGCCGGGGCAGATCGCATTGACGAGGACGCCGCTCTTCGCGTAGCGGTCGGCGAAGAGGCGCGAGAGCGAGAGCTCCGCCGCCTTCGCCACCGAGTACTCGGGCATCGCCGCCGAGGGGCGCTTGGCGGCGGTCGAGCAGACGTTGACCACCCGTCCCCAGCCGCGCTCGGCCATCGACGGGGCGGCGGCGCGCATCGCCCGCAGCGGCGCCATCACGCTGAGCTCGTACTGGGCGAGCCAGTCTTCGTCCGGGACGTCGTCGAGGTCGCGCCAGCTGGCGATCCCGGCGTTGTTGACGAGGACGTCGAGGGCGCCGAAGCTCTCGGTCGCGGCCGCCAGCATCCGCTCCCCGGCGTCGGGGTCGGTGACGTCGAGGCGCAGGGCCGCCGCCCGCCCGCCGGGCTCGGCCCCCGCTGCCGTGGCCGCCTCGGTCGCCGCCGTCAGGCGCTCCTCGTTCCGTCCCACCAGGACGACGCTCGCACCCTCCGCGCACAGCTGCACCGCGGTCGAGCGGCCGATCCCGCTGCTGGCGCCGGTGACGACGCAGGCGCGCCCCGCCAGCTCCAAGTCCATCAGGCCTTGTCCCGGCCCTCGAACAGCGCCGGGTCCTCGACGTCGGCGAAGCGGGCCATCGCGTAAGCGAGGTCGGAGGCGCGGTTGATCAGGTGGATCACGGTCTCGCCGCTCAGCTCGCCGGCCTCGGCGAGGGCGGCGATGCGGCGCTCGGCGCGGCGGATCGTAGTCCGGGCGACGTCGAGCTGGGCGGAGAGCTGGTTGCCGCCCGGGATCACGAACTTCGGCGGCAGCTCGACCTCGGACATATAGCGGTCGATCAGCCGCTCCTGCTCGGCCACCATCTCCTCGGTGGTGCGGCTGATGCCGGCTTCGAGGCGCTCGGAGGCCTCCGGCGCGGTCGCCAGCTCGGCGCCGGCGACGAAGAGGTCGTTCTGGAGCCGGAGGACGTCGGCGGCCAGCTTGGCGTCGGCGGGGCCGCAGAGGGCGCGGGCGAGGCCGAGCTGCGAGCAGGCCTCGTCGAGCGCGCCGTAGGCCTCGGTGCGGCCGTGGTGCTTGGGGACCCTGCCGCCGTACCAGAGCGAGGTGGTCCCGTCGTCGCCCTTCTTGGTGTAGATCTTGACCACGCCGAGATCCTACGCGCGAGGCGCTTTAGTCGCTCTATATGCGACTAAGGCGCCTTGTGGTCAGCCGACCGGGTTGAAAACCATCCCCGTCATCACCTTGGGGAAGAAGTAGGTCGACTTCGGCGGCATGTTGGCGTCGGTTTCCGCCACCGCCTTGACCTGCTCGACCGGGACCGGGCGCTGGACGAAGGCGACGTCGAAGGCCCCGTCGTCGACCTGCGCGAGCGCGTCGGGCACGCTCTTCGCATACTCGAGCCCGTTCCGGGCGTCGATGTCGTGGTCGCTCATCCCCGCCAGGCCCTTGAGGACGAGCGTCTCGAGGATCGCCGAGTCGAGGCGGCGGTAGGCCTCGGGCTTGCCGTCGAGCAGGCGGTCGACCTGGGTCGTGTCCTTGAGCCGTAGCCGGTACGCCTGCTTGTGGAAGGAGTCGTAGAAACCGAAGACGCCGACGCCGTCCTCGCCCCCCGGGTCGATCGCCTCCCTCGCCACCTCGGTGGCGTCGAAGATCTCCCGCAGGCCATTGCCGAGTCGGCGCTGACGCTCGGGATCGCCGGCGAAGCCGGAGAGCAGCCGGTGGGTGGGGAAGACGGTGAGGCCGGGATCGTCGAGGCCAGTCAGCGCCATCAGGGTGTAGTTGTGCGGGCCCTCGCCGCCGATCTCGTCGCGGTAGGCGCGGGCGGTCTCGTAGCGGTGGTGGCCGTCGGCGATCAGCAGTTCGGCCCCGGCCAGGCGCTTGGTCACGGCGGCCAGGATGTCCGGGTCGCCGACCCGCCAGACCCGGTTGACGGTGCCGTCCTCGTCGGTGGCCTCGCCCCAGGGCTCGGCGGCGAGCGCCGGCTCGACCAGCGGCCAGGCGTCCGCGGTGCTGAGCGAGAAGATCGGGGAGAGGTTGAGCTTCGTCGCCCTGGTCAGTTCCAGGCGGTCCTCAAGTGGGCCGGGGTGGGTGCGCTCGTGGGGGCGGACGGTGCCGGTCTCGTAGTCCTCGACCCGGACCCGGGCGAGGATGCCGTGGCGGCTGTGGGTGGAGCCGTCGGGCGCGGTGTAGTCCTGGGTCAGCGCCCAGAACGCGGGCTCGGCGTCGTCGACCAGCGCACCCTCCTCGCGCCAGGCATCGATCTTCTTTGCCGCCTCCGCGTAGGGGTCGCCAGCGGGGTTGCTCGCCGGGTCCGCCGGGTCGAAGGGTTTCGGCAGGTCGATTGCCACCGCGTTGTGGGGCGAGCGGTCGAGCAGACGCGCGCGCCCGGGGGCGTCGATGACGTCGTAGGGCGGGGCGAGGACGGCGTCGAGCGAGCCGACCTTGCCGAGGTCGTAGTGGAGCGCGTTGAGGGGGCGGACGTCGGCCATCGCCGCGGAAAGCTAGCGGCTGGAGGCGATCTCGACCTCCCCGCCCTCGCCGTCGGCTCTAGACTGGGCCGGTCGGGGCGTGGCGCAGCCTGGTAGCGCGCGGCCTTTGGGTGGCCGAGGTCCTCGGTTCGAATCCGGGCGCCCCGATTGCACTATGGGAAGCTGGTCTAAATGGACGGACCTACGACCGTTGCCCTTGTCTCAGTTGTGGTTGGCGGGAGTACCGCCATTGCGGTGCCGTTCATTAGTGCGCGGGCGGTTCAAGCCAAGGACAAACAACAGTTTCGCCACGACCGCCTTCTCCGAGACTTCGATGAGCTTCGAACGCTTCTCGACGAGGTCGCTGAGTTAATACCACAACATATTCATGCCGTCACCAGACTGGAGAACGCACACTTCAACGCTGAATCACACGATGACGAGGTGTTGAGCAACGAGTTGAGGCTATTCAATAAGGCGCGAGGGTCGATGCTCCACTACAAGGCGCGTCTCATCGTCCGTCTAGGTCGTGACCACGGGGTTGTCCGCGCCTTCCAAAGGGTGCTTGACTCTGCGGATGAGGCTGGTACCCAGGTTTCCGCCATGATTACTTTAGGTATGCCGGCGGCCCCAGAGACTTACCCCGACCGCGTAGCTCAGCGACGCTTGTGGTGGGCCGCATATGACGACTTCCTCGACGCTGCACGCAACTTGGTTGGCTCTCCGATTGACCTCTAAGGGTCATTGCTGCGGTGATCGAACTCCGTCGAGGCTAGTGAGAGTTTGAGGCCGTTTTCAACGTTGCCAAGCTTTCGGCCGCCACGGACAACAGTTTGATTCCCTGCTCGATCGCGGGCTCCGGGAGACCGCCGAAGCCGAGGACGAGGGCGGGTGGGCCGCCGGGGTGGAAGCGGTGCTGGGAGAGGCCCTCGAGGCCGATGCCGCGCTCGGCCGCCGCGGCCAGGAGCATCGGCTCGTCGGTGCCGGGAGGCAGCTCGACCAGCTCGTACAACCCGGCGGCGGCGTCGCCTATGCGCGCCTCGGGGATCCACCGGCCGAGCGCCTGGATCAGCGCATGGCGGCGACGCTGGTAGACCAGGCGCATGCGGCGGATGTGGCGGTCGAGCTCGCCGCGGGCTATGAAGTCGTGCAGGGCGAGCTGGCCGACGACCTCCGAGCCGGCGTCCTCGACCGCCTTTTCCTGGATCAGGGACCAGGCCAGCCACGAGGGCATCAGCATCCAGCCGAGCCGCATGCCGGGGGCGAGCCGCTTGCTGGCCGAGCCGATGTAGAGGACCCGCTCCGGGGCGAGGCCCTGCAGAGCGCCGACACCGGAGCGGTCGTGGCGGTACTCGGCGTCGTAGTCGTCCTCGACTATCAGCCGCTCTCCCCGCTCCGCCCACTCGATCAGCGCCGCGCGCCTCTCGCTGCCGAGCACGCACCCGGTCGGGAACTGATGCGCCGGGGTGACGATTGCCGCTCCGGCGCCGCTGGCGTGGAGCGCGTCGACGCGCAGCCCTTCGCAGTCGACCGGGATGGGCGCGACCTCGAGCCCTGCCCCTTCGACGATCAGCCGGTGGGTGTGCCAGCCGGGGTCCTCGAGCGCGACCCGCTCGACCCCGCGGCGCTGCAGCCAGCGGCAGGTCAGCGAGAGTCCCTGGGCGAAGCCGGTGCAGATCATCGTCCGCTCGGGATCGGCCGCCGTGCCACGGACGCGGCCGAGGTAGCCGGCGAGCGCCCCGCGCAGGGCCGGCTCGCCGCGGGGGTCGGGGTAGCCGACCGCGTCGGTCGGCGCCTCGCGCCAGGCGGCTCGCAGCGAGCGCATCCAGCGATCGCGCGGGAACCCGGCCAGGTCCGGCAGCCCGGGGCGGAAGTCGTAGGCGAAGCGCGGCATCAGCGACTGCGCCGGCGGCTGATGCTCGCCGGTCCGCACGGTCCGCGCGATCCTCACCGGCGCGCCCTGGCTGATCAGCAGATAGCCCTCCGCCGCGAGCTGTCCATACGCCTCGCTGACGACGCCGCGGGAGACGCCCAGCTCCTTCGCCAGCGCCCGCGTCGACGGCAGGCGCGTGCCCTCGGTCAGCCGTTCGGAGCGGATGCCCTCGCGGATCGATCGCTCGATCTGCTCGTGCAGCGGCAGGTCGCTTTCGCGGCTGACGGTGAGGAGCAGGCCGGGAGAGCCAACTGGCTCGGTTCCAGAGGACATTACTGGCACTGTATACCGAGCCAGTTTTCCCGTAACGTCGCTCCCGCAATCGGCTGAGGAGGTCAGCATGAGGCAGCGAGCGGAGTGGTCACGATGAGCCGGGTCACGATCGTCGGCGGCGGCATCGCCGGCCTCACCGCGGCGATCTCCTGCGCCGAGGACGGGGCGGACGTGCGGCTGCTCGAGGCCCACGAGCACCTCGGCGGCCGCGCCCGCAGCGACGCCGGGCCCTACAAGGCCAACCTCGGCCCCCACGTCATCTACAAGGACGGCGCCCTCTGGCCGTGGCTGAAGGAGCGGGGGATCCTGCCGCCCTACGCCGGCGTGCCGCTGGCGCCGATCCGATTCCGCTGGCAGGGACGCATCCGCCGCACCCCGCCGCTGAACGCCGCGCTGCCGGTGCTGCGCCTGCGCGGGCGCGAGGCGCCGGTGGACCGTGACTTCCGCGGCTGGGTCGCCGCCCACACCGACGAGTCGATCGCCGAGCTGCTCTCGGCGGCGGCCGGCGTCTACACCTTCCACCACGACCCAGGTGAGCTCTCGGCGGCCTTCGTCTGGCGCCACTCGGTCCGGGTCCTGCTCAGCCCGCCGCCGACCGCCCGTTACCTGATCGGCGGCTGGAGCTCCCTGATCGACTCGCTGGAGCGCCACGCCCGCGAGCTCGGGGTGGAGATCGAGACCGGCCATCGTGTCGATGCCCTGCCCGAGCCTCCCGTCATCGTCGCCACCGAGCTGGGCCAGGCACGTGAGCTGCTCGGCGACGAGACGCTGCGCTGGCCCGCGGGCCGAACGCTCTGCCTCGACCTCGGCTTGCGCCACCGCCGCGGCGACCCGTTCATCGTCTCCGACCTCGACCAGGCGGGATGGATCGAGCGCTTCAGCGCCGCCGACCCCTCGCTCGCACCTGCGGGCGAGGAGCTGGTGCAGGCGCAGCTCCCGATCCGCCCGGGCGAGAGCACCGAGCAGGCGTCCCTGCGCCTGGAGAAGCTGGTCGATCTCTCCTTTCCCGGTCGCCGGGAGCGCGAGACCTGGCGCCGGCGCCAGGTCATGGACGGCCGCACCGGCCCGCTCGACCATCCGGGCACCAGCTGGCGCGACCGGCCGGCGGTCGACCGCGGCGACGGCGTCTTCCTCGCCGGCGACATGGCCGCCGCTCCCGGCCTCCTCTCCGAGGTCGCCTGGGCCAGCGCGGTCGAGGCGGCGCGGCTAGCGCTGGCGGCGGCGCCCGGGCAGCGCCCGCAGCTGCGGCGCGTCGCCTGAATCGCGTCTGCAACGAATATTTTGTTCTAGGGGGTTCGAACGATGCTGCCGATAAGGGGATCGTGGGAGAAGAGACGGACCACATCCAGTGGCGCATCGAGCGCGCCGTGTTCGAGACAGATCGGCAGTTGCTCATCGGCGACGTAACCCTTCCGCCGGCCGGTTACCAGGGCCGGTTCTCGGACTCGTTGAACCGGCCCGAGCTCGAATTCGTCTCGCTGACCAACGTCGAGATCACCTCGCTCGTCGACGGCAAGGTCAGCGAGCGGCCGTTCGTCGTGCTCGCCAAGAGCCACATCCGCTACGCCTATCCCGTCGGCGCCCGGTAGCCGGTCCGGGCGGCCGTTCGCGGGTCAGGCCTCGGCTCGGCGCGCCTGGCCGCGGCTCGCGTAGGAGCCGAGGTCGATCACGAAGGCGAGGATGACGATGAACCACTCGAAGCCGGAGACCTTGTCGGAGCTGCTCCACATCACCGCGTAGGCGAGCGTCGTCCAGGGCAGCAGGAAGAAGCCGAGCAGGGGGACGAACCAGCTGTCAAAGGCACGGCTCAGCAGGTCGGAGAAGATCCACACCCCGAACAGCGCCAGCCGCGGCGAGATGAAGGCGAAGAGGACGATCAGGCAGCCGATGGGGGAGAACGTACCCGTTCTGGTCCCTTGGAGCAATGGCTCCATGACCGACTCATTCTTTCTTCGGCAGGCAGCCGACGCGCGCATCGAAGTCAAGCTGGAGGGGCGTCCGGTGAAGGCCTACGCGGTGATGCTCCAGATCCGAATCGACGACCGCTGGCAGACCATCCGATTGATCGACAACGCGCATGGGGAGCACGACATGCACCGCTACACTGGATCGGAAAAGCTGGCCGCTGAGCGGTTCGCCGATGGCTACGTCAGAGAAGTCGTCCCGATGGCGATCCGCTACTTGATCACCAACTGGGAAGCGATCGCGAGAGAATGGCAAAGCTAGAGCGCAGCCCCAGCAGGTCCTCGCCAGGGGGCGAGTTGGCCGGTGAGCGTCTGATCGAGGCTGTGCTGACGCCTGGCACCTACCCCGAGGGAGCTACTTTCGTCGGCGCCGACGAGGAGCACTTTGCCGCTGTGCTGGCCGAAGCGGTGGCCGCGCAGCGGCCGCTGGTAGTGGTCTATCCAGACGGACACGACATCGTTGGGGAGCCCCACGACGGCGCCCTCGCGTTCCGGGACCGTACGCCGCCCCCAGTGATCGACGGACCCACCTGAGGTCTGGGAGGCGCTTGATGACCTGGCTCGAAAATCTGACCAACCCCAAGAAAACCCGCGTGCCGTCGCCCGGGGAGGCGCTGCCGGGACGCAGTGAGCCCGCCTTCGCTGTCCCGGACACCCACGCGGTCCTCGGCACGCCGATAAAGCCGCCGTTCCCGGAGGGAATCGAGGTCGCCTACTTCGCGCTCGGCTGCTTCTGGGGGGCGGAGCAGCTGTTCTGGGGGCTGGACGGCGTCTACACCACGGCGGTCGGATACATGAACGGGACCACCCCCAACCCCACCTACGAGGAGGTCTGCTCGGGGAAGACCGGCCACGCCGAGGCGGTGCTCGTCGCCTATGACCCGCAGAGGATCTCCTACGCCGACCTGCTCAAGGTCTTCTTCGAGGAGCACGACCCGACCCAGGGGATGCGCCAGGGCAACGACGTAGGCACCCAGTACCGCTCCGGGATCTACTTCGTCGATGATTCCCAGAAAGTGACCGCGGAGATGATGCGCGAGGCCTACGACGCCTCGCTGCGGGCGGCCGGCCACGAGCCGATCACGACCGAGGTCGAGCCCGCCGGGCCCTTCTACTACGCCGAGGACTACCACCAGCAATACCTGCACAAGGTCCCCGGCGGCTATTGCGGATTGGCCGGGACGGGCGTCTCCTGCAGCATCCCCGCGGCCGCCTCCTGACCGCCCACCGGCGCGGCGAATAGCATCACGCGCCGGTGGCACCCTCGTTCGGCTCTTACATAGGCGGCTGCCTGGCCGTGATCGGCATCGTCGCGGCCCTCGGCCTCGGCGGCTACTGGCTGCGCCGCTGGATCGTGCCCGAATTCACCGGGGCGCTGGCGCGGCTCGCCGACGCGGTCCTCGCCGTCGCCCTTCTGGTCCTCTCGCTGGAGCTGCTCGGCACCCTCAGCATCCTGCGCCTGGGCTGGATCGTCCTCGTCTGCATCGCCGTCGGCCTGCTGGCGGCCTGGCTCGGCTGGGCGAAAGCGCCGCGGAACGGCAGGCAGGTGCCGCCGCCCAAAGTGCAGACGGCGGCCCTGCTGATCGCCCTCGCCGTCGCCTCCTTCACCGTCGCCGAGTGGACCTTCCCGTCCCAGCTCAGCCTCGACCAGGGGATGTTCGGCGGCGACACCACCTGGTACCACATGCCCTTCTCGGCGACCTTCGCCCAGGAGCACTCGACGGTCCACCTGCACTTCACCGACCCGCTCCGGCTCGCCGCCTGGTTCTACCCGCAGAGCTCGGAGCTGGTCAACGGCGCCGCGATCGTCCTCTTCAAGAGTGACTGGCTCTCGCCGCTGATCAACCTCGTCTGGCTGGCGATCGCGCTGCTCGCCGCTTGGTGCGTCGGCCGTCCCTACAAGGTCGGGCCGGCGACCCTGGTCGCCGCCGCGATCGTCCTCGACGCGGGGGTGATGATCGAGACCCAGCCCGGCGAGGGCCGCAACGACATCATGGGGCTGGCCTTCCTGATCGCCTTCGTGGCCTTCCTGATCAACGGCCACCAGAGGCGCGCGCCCGAGGCGGGGGCGGTCCAGGACGCACCGGAGCGCGACGCACCGCTGCTCGACAAGGGGCCGCTGATCCTGGCCGGCGTCGCCGCCGGTCTCGCCGCCTCGGTCAAGCTCACCTTCCTGGTCCCGGTGGTGGCGATCACTGTCGGCATGGTCATCTTCAGCGGTCGCGGGCGCAGGCTGACGACCGCCTGGGTGATGGGGCTCTCGATGCTGGTCGTCGGGGGCTACTGGTACCTGCGGGCGGCGATCAAGACCGGCGGCAACCCGATCCCGCAGGTCGGCTTCGGGCCGCTGCACCTGCCGACGCCCGACCAGATGCCGCTCGATCCGCGGCCGCGCTTCTCGGTGTCGCACTACATCACCGACCCCACCATCTACCGCGGCTGGTTCTTCCCACAGCTCGAAAACGCCTTCGGCCCGCTCTGGCCGCTGATCCTGATCGTCGCCGTCGCCTCCGCGGTCTTCATCGCCTTCCGCTCCCGCAACATCATCCTGCGGGTGATCGCGGCCGGGGCGCTGGCGACCGCGGTCGTCTACCTGTTCACGCCGCTGACCGCGGCCGGGCAGGAGGGCTCGCCGACCGGCTTCTTCACCAACACCCGCTACCTGGTCCCGGGCCTGGTGCTGGCGATGGCGCTGTTACCCATCGCCAGGCCGCTGCGGGCGCCGGACCGGCGCGCCCGGCAGACGCTCTACTTCCTCCTCGCCATCTACGTGATCACGGTGCTGAGCACGCCGCGCTGGTACCCCGGCTTCATCGTCGGCACGATCTTCCTCACCCTCGCCCTGGTCTGGGCGCCGGGCGGGCTGGCATGGCTGCGCTCCCACGGCCGGGCGAGTCGGGGCGTGGTCGCCCTGGCCGGTGCCGCGGTGCTCTTCTTGGCCGTGGTCCTGGGACGGGCGCAGGAGGTCCAGTACGCCGAGAACCACTACACGCGCTCGACCCTGTTCCTGCAGGAAGGCGGGCCGCAGAAGGCGTATGACTTCGCTCGCCGCCAGCACGACAAACGGATCGGCATCGCCGGCTCGAGCGAGATCATCTTCGGCCAGTACGGCTTCTACGGTGCAGACCTCACCAACCGCGTCCAGTACATCGGCCAGCCGGGGCCCGACGGCACCTACCGGTTGCCGACCAGCTGCCCACAGTTCCGCCGCCTGATCAACGCCGGCGACTACGACTACCTGATCCTCTCCCAGTACACCCAGGACTCGCGAGTCGCGCCCTACTGGTACCCGATCTACGCCTGGGTGAAGGACGACCCGGCGCTGAAGCTGGTGATCGAGGAGCCGACGATCTTCCCCGAGCCCGACTACGTATTCAAGGTGAACGGCGAGCTCGACCCGGCCGACTGCGGCTGAGCGACGGATCGGAGGGGCCGAGCTACCCTCTAGGCACCTGCCCCCGTAGCTCAGTGGACAGAGCGGCTGCCTTCTAAGCAGCGGGTCGCTGGTTCGAATCCAGCCGGGGGTATCGAGGGTCAATCTAACTCGTGGGCGATGCTGTAAAGTTCAGCATTAAATGAATGCATTGATTGACTGCGAAGGAGGGCGACGATCAAGGCATTGACGATCAGGAATCTGCCTCCAGGTATCGCCGACGCCCTGGAGCGCGAGAAGCGCCGCCGGGGGAAGTCGCTGAACCAGACGGTCATCGACCTGCTCGGTCAGGGACTTGGCGCGCAGGGCGCGCGCTCCAATGGGCTGGGTCGCCTGGCGGGGAGCTGGAGTGAGGATGAGTTCCACGATTTCGAGCAGGCGACCGCGCCGTTCGAGGGGGTCGATGAGGAGCTCTGGCGTTGAGCGCGTACTGCCTCGATACCTCCGCCTACAGCAACTTCAGGCGGGGGAACGAAGAGGTGGCGACGCTACTCGACCGGGCTGAGCTGGTGGGCGTGTCGACGATCGCGCTCGGCGAGCTGCGCACCGGCTTCGTGCTCGGCGGCCGGCGAGACCGCAACGAAGCCGAGTTGGACGCCTTCCTCGACAACCCTGCGGTAGAGGTGCTGCAGGTCGACCCCGAGACGAGTCGTCATTACGCGGAGATAGTCGCCGAACTGCGCAAGGCAGGCACGCCGCTCCCCACCAACGACATCTGGATCGCCGCCACCGCAGCCCGAAACGGCACCACGGTCCTTACTTGCGACGATCACTTCGAGCGCATCACCAGGGTCGGCTCGATCGTCATCGACAGCTGATCGCTACGGAGAGAGTTGGACCGGGAAGCTCTTCAGCTGGTTGAGGAACGCCGACTCGACCCAGGCCGGTTCGCCCGCCGGGGTCATCTCGGGGTAGCGGGCCAGGGTCTCCTCGAGCAGGATTTTCAGCTCGAGGCGGGCCAGCGCGGCGCCGAGGCAGAAGTGACGACCGCCGGCGCCGAAGGCTTGGTGCTCGGGATTGCGCAGCACGTCGAAGCGGTCGGGGTCCTCGTAGCGCGTCTCGTCGCGATTGGAGGACGGGTACCACATCACCACCTTCTCGCCCTTCTTGATCTCCTGGCCGTTCAGGACGGCGTCCTTGGTGGCGGTGCGACGGAAATGGGCAAAGGCGGGGAACATCCGCAGCGACTCCTCGACCACGCCGGGGATCAGGGACGGGTCGGCGACCACGAGCTGGCGCTGAGCGGGATCTTCCATCAGGGCGCGCATGCTGCTGACGTAGGTCGACCTGGTGCTGTCGTTGCCGGCCGCGACGAGGAGGAAGAAGCCCATCACTATCTCGTGCTCCTCGAGCTTCTCGCCGTCGACTTCGGCGTGGACGAGGACGCTGGTCAAGTCGTCGGTCGGGTTCTCCCGCCGTTCGGCGATCATCGCGCTGCAGCGGGCGAAGACTTCCTCGATCGTCTTCTGGATCACCTCTTCGATGCTCTCCACGCCGTCCGGGCTGTAGTCGGGATCGCTCGCCGCGAGCGCCGTGTTCATCAGCTCGGCCCAGATGCGGTCGTCCTCCTCGGAGATGCCCATGAAGCTGCCGATCACCCGCGAGACCGCCGGCTGCGCGACGTCGGTGACCAGGTCGCAGGTCTCGCGCCCGTCGAGGCGGTCGAGCACGCGGACGACGATCTCCCGGATCTCATCCTCGTGAGCGGCGATCCGCTTCGGGGTGAAACCGGCCTGGAAGAGCGACTTCAGCCGGTGGTGCTTCGGCGGGTCCATGCCGATGAACATCGCCCGGGCCAGCTTGATCGGGAAGACCTCGTTGATCGCGACGACGCCGCCCAGTTCGGAAGAGTAGGTCTCCCAGTCGCGGCTGACGGCATGCACGTCGTCGGCGGTCGTCACCGACCAGAAGCCGGCCGCCGCGGGGAACTCCGTTACTTCGGAGGTCCAGTGCACCGGGCATTCCGACCGCATCCGCTTGAACAGCTCATGGGGCGGGCCGTCGAGCCAGTGCTGGCGCTCGAGGACCAGCTCGTCCTCGACCTTCCCTTGGCGCTCCTCCGTCTCCGCTCGCTCGCTCACTTGGCGCCCATCTTACTGGCTGGCTGGCCAGTTGATCGTCCTCAGTAGCCGGGCGGGTGGCGAACGACGAAGCCGGCGGTCGAGGTGGGGGCGAGGTGCCAGCGCGGCCCGGTCCCCTTCTCGTCGCCGACCGTGTCCCAGCGCAGGCCGGCGATCTCGGCGAAGGTGTGGCCGGCGTTGGCGTAGACGGTGATCCACTTGCCCGGCCCGGGAGCGCCCCAGCGCTCCAGCTCGCTCGAGGTCAGCGGCCGCGGGATCATCCCGCCGCCGAAGAGGGCGAAGCTGACCGCTCCCGAGCAGTCGTAGGCGCTGGAGTAGAAGGAGGCGTGGCCGCCGCCCCAGACGTAGGGCCGGCCGATGATCATGTTGGCCGCGTTGATCACGCCCTTGACCTCCTCCGGCGCCTGCGGCGGGGGCAGGGCGACCCCGGTCAGCAGGATCGAGGTGGATTCCGGGTCGGCGGAGGCGCGGGTGTGGGCGAAGATCTCCTCGCCGCGGACACCGGGGGCGGGGGGGACGACGGTGCCGTTGGTCCCCGCCGAGGCCGGCGGGAGCGTGGCGGGGTCGCCGTTGTACTCGGCCATCGGGTCCGCTGCGGGAGCCGCTGCACGTTCCGCGCGCATCCGCGCCTGGATCCGGAAGCGGGCGTCGAGCATGGCGATGCTCTCCCCGAGCGAGTCGATCGCCGGGCCGGCGGGGCCGGTCGCGATCGCCGCGAGCACGGTGCGGCCGACGACGTTGAGGGCGGCCTGCTCGGGCTCCGCGCCCTCGGTTCGCTCGGCGGCGCCGGCGTGGGGCGGGTAGGCGAAGAGGACCGCGGGCAGCAGGAAGAGGAGTGCGAAAGCGCCGGCTAATGCCGGTCGGCATGCGCCCCCGCCGCCTGACCACGAGCATGTGAGACTACGCGGCACGTTGAAAGTCTTGCTGGTTCCGATGGAGATTGTCGCCCTCGTCCTCTTCCTGCTGGTCCTGGGGGCGATCGGGTTCGCCGTGGCATTCGGCGTGCTGGTCGTGTTCGGGCGCGTCTGGCGCCTGCTCAGCAGGAGTGGGCGCCCGCGGAGCTCCTGACGACCTCGAAGGCGCGGCCGGGGATCCGCTTCAGCTGGTCGAGGTTCTCGTCGTCCCAGCGCCTGTCGCTGGCGCCGGAGATGTACCAGTTGGAGCCGTTGTCGGCGACGATCAGCCCGTAGCGCTTCATCGCCGTGGCGATCGTCTTCGCGGCACCGCTGAAGCGGCCGAGCCCGTAGGCGGCCTTCAGCCGCAGCCGCAGGCCCATCGGCGGCGCATTGCGGCTGGAGGTGTCCCCGGCGCAGTGGGAAGCGGGGGGGATCCAGGCGTCGCGCGTGCTCTCGACGGTGACCCGGATCGCGTGGTCGAGGTGGCCGGCGGCGACCTCGTCGTAGCGGACCAGGCCGGGGAAGATCGGCAGCCCCGCGGCGTCGGCGGAGGTCCAGCCGTCGGGCCGCAGATCGGCAGAACCCAAGTCCCAGGCGACCCCGGCGTCAGCGTTCCAGTGCGGGCGCGGTTTGGCGACGAAGAAGGCGCGGTACAGCTCGTAGAGCCTGCAGGCGGCGCTGTCGAGGACCAACACGTGGCGGTCGCCGTCGCTGCCGCGACCGCCCTCGATCGGCGCCTTGCCGGGGACCGGGAACGGCCCGCGGTCGCTCTCGTCGCCGTAGGCGGTGTAGTTGATCGGCAGCTTGCGCTGCCCGGCCCCGACCACGGTGTAGGGGAAGCCGTAGGTGCGGGGTGAGCCGAAGTCCGGATGCAGGAAGTCGTCTCCCTGGGAGGCGATGTAGGAGATGTAGGCGGCCGAGCGCGGGTCACGCGGGGCCCTGGAGATGTCCTGGTTCCAGGCCGCCTCGGTGTCCAGGGACGGGGCGGTGGGGGAGAGCGAGGCGGGCGGGCTGGGGAAGACCTGGCAGGGGCCGACGGTTGGGGCGGCGCCGGCGTCCGGGGACGAGCCGGCGCCGAACACGGCGGCGCCCAGGGCGACGGCCGCGACACCCGCAAGGGCTGCCCTCACCGGTTTCCCTCCGGCAAGCCCTCGCGAACGGTCAGCTTGCCGATCTCCAGCTCCTCGACCGAGAGCGAGCCGACGGCGAGCTTCCCGATCCTCGCCCGGCCGATCGCCAGCCGTCCGACGCTGAGCCGGCCGATCGCGAAGCCGCCAACCGCCGCCGCTCCGACCGCAAGGGCACCGATGGCGAGTGCGCCACGGGCCTGGGCCCCGGTCGCGGCGACTGTTTTGGCCCTGGGCCGAAGCACCTCGAATGCGCTGCGCTTGGACATGGCCAACAAGCTACCCGCCCGAACCGATCTCATCGCCAAGCCCGCCCAGCCCGCTAGATTGAAGACGACGCGGTGGGCGTAGCTCAGTTGGTAGAGCTCCTGGTTGTGATCCAGGCAGTCGCGGGTTCGAGTCCCGTCGTCCACCCCTCTTAGAAGTTCCTGCAAATGGGCGGTTTCGGGTCTTGCCAGGTCGTTTAAACCGACCCCCGAAATCCGCTCCATATCTGGCACATGTGCCAGATATCGGCCCGATATGGGCCGCCGATCGGCGGCGATTCCCACCGTTTCCGCCTCGCTTTTTCGATCCGCCGGGAGCTAGACGTTGCTGCCAATGCCCTGGAGGCTGAAACGTCAAGAAAGGGAGGAACCATGAGCAATATGGCGACCAAAAGCGAGAAAGGTAGGAAAGGGCGCAAAGCCGGTGCGGCTTCGAAGCGCGGGAGGAAGCCGGCAAAGCCCAAAGCGTCGAAGCGGGCGGGGCGAGGTCCAAGAAAGCGAATGGCGGAAGTCGACTGCGGCCCGGGCAGCTTGACGACTCGTGCTCGGCTACATGAAGAAGCACAAAGGCGAGCTGCCCGTTACCGCGACGAAGGTCGCGCGGGCAATCAAACGCTCCTCGGGAGCTGTCGGCAACTGCCTCGTTCGGCTGGAGGCGGCGGGGAAAGTGCGGCTGACTGAGAAGAAGCCGCGCCGGTACGGCCTGCGCGACAGCGCGAAGTAAGGGACCGAAGACAAGCGGCCCCCGGCGGCGCCGATAACGCCAGCCGAGGGCCTGACCACAAGGAGACAAGGCTCCTCATGGCTAGCCAACCGCGACCGGCCTCGGCAGGTCCGTGACGATGCCCACCTTCACCCCCAGCTCGTGCGCCCATCCGCTCAGCTCGAGTACCGCCATCGAGCCCTCCGGCGCGGGGTAGTTGGCGGCCCGCTCCAGCCGCTCGCGCATCTCGTTCCAGCGCGCCCGCCGCCGCTCTTCCGACAACGCACCGAGGTTCAACAGCGCGTCCATCTCGAAGACCCACAGCCCCCACCATCAGGCGATCGACGGTAGCGGACGATCCGCTACCTGACAACCCACCCTTCTTCCGTTGCGTGTTTCCCGCTCAGCGATGAATCGCTGACGGACTGTGAGTAAATTCCTAACCCCAGACAGCCCCCTTCCCCTGAATAGGAGAGGAGCAAATGTCAGAGACGATCGACAGCGCCCGCAAGCTGATCGCCGACCGCCTGCGCCACCTTGACACCGAGGCAAAGCAACTGAACCGAGCCCTGAAGAGCATGGGGGAGAGTGATAGCCCTCGCTCCGCGAGGCCGAAGCCTCGCCGCAAAAAGCTTGCCGGCAGAGGCCGCCGCCGCTCCAAGGCGCCCCGCGGCCGCCGCCGCGAGGAACTGCTTGCGGCAATCGGTTCCATGCCTGGCGCGCAACCCACGGAGCTGGCCCGCGGGATTGGCATCTCGCCCAGCCAGGTCCACGGCCTGATTCGTAAGGCCCGCGCCGAGAAACTGATCGTCAAGAGAGACGCCGGCTACGCGCTCAAGGAGTAGGCGCGGCCCGTTGACATAAAATGGGAGTTATCGGGCGTGGGAGGTGCTGGGCTCCGCGCCGCTCTCGCCTCGCTTTGCCCCATGGCCCAAAGTCACCTGGCGCACGTGGCCTTCGCGCCGTCGCTTACCTCGGCGGCTTCAAAGCGGTGCCCTGGATCGTGCCCCGGTTCTCATGGTCGGCGGGCTTGCCCGCACCCTGGCGCTTACCCTGACCGAGATCGCCCGCGTGGTCGTTTGGCCGGCGGCGTCCCTCACGGTCACCGTGACCCGGATCCGCGCGCTCCCGAGCCTCCCCAGCGCCCGCAGCGCCGAGTGCGAGAGGGCGACGCGGATCGGAGTGGTCGATCCAGCGGCAAGGGTGCCACGGGGCGCCACCGTACCCCGATAGGAGTGATGTCCGATGACGATCTGGGCCCGGCCCGGCGCAACCTGGCAGGAGTCCGTGCAGGAGACCAATCCGACCGTGGCCCAGCGGCCCGCCAGTCGGTCGCGCTTGCCGGTGACTACGAGTCTCGGAGCGCGCGGCGTTTTGATGGGCATCGCGGGTGGGGTGCTGGCCGTCGCGCCCCGGATCGTCACCGGCACCAGGGTCTGCTGGTTGTCCATGGACACGACGATCGACCCCGGCCCCGGTGTCGGCCCCGCCGTGAAGAAGTTCATCGTCCAGCCATTGTGGAAGCTGCTGGTAGCAGAATGCAACGTCCCCACAGACGAGGAGAAGCTGACCGGTACTCCTTGGGTCGGGATTCCCAGGTTTATCCCCGAGCCGTTGGAGGTCAATACGGCAGCGACGTCGGCCTCTTCTCCCGGATCGAGCTCGATGGAGTTTCCGGTCGGCAGTTCGATGAACCCGTCGAATTCGTCCGAGCGCGGCCCGATCCGCGCCTCGAGCCTGACGTTGTCGCTCGAGTCGACTCCCGGGCTCACTGCGTCGCAGCCACTGCCTCCCGGCCCTGCATTGCATCCCCACCAGTTCTCTCTGGCACGGAGAGTTCCTGAAGCCTGGTTGACGACGCCCAGGTGGGTCGTCCCGACGATCCGGTTTCCTTCGATGCGCACTCGGCCCGTGACGTCCCAGGGGGAGGAACCGCTGGCGACGACGCCATCGTGGGTACCAGGGAACAGATTCCCGAAGATCGAGACACTGCTGACTTCTGGGCCCAGCTCGATCCCATACGGATCGCATTGGACGAACTCGTTTTCGAGGGACACCAGGATGTGGCTTGACGGAGTCAGGCCGCCCTGGTTCCCGAGGATCTGTAGACAGCCGGCGCTTCCGTGCCCTTCGAAGCGGTTTCCCATGACCCGTGCCTTGAGGCCGTCGATCGCCAGCTGCGGCCCCCGCGTCGATTCGAACGTGTTTCGAGCGATGTCGTTTTCTTCGCCCCATTGTTCCTCCACCAGCCCGGTGATCCGGGTCGGCACCGGCATCTCGTTCCCCTCCAGCGTCAGACCTTCGATCGTCGCACTGTTGTCCGTGAGCACCGCGTATTCGTCGATCGACGTGGTGAACCGGTTCCACCGAATGGTGAGCGCGGAGAGGCTGACCGCACCGAGCCTGATCCCGTCGCCGGCTCCTTCGATCACGTTGAAGCCGATCGAGTCCCCCACACCGTCGGCTTCCAGCCGGACGCCCGACGAGCCTCCGGAGATGATGTCGTCGTGGACCCACAGGCCGTCGACGTCAGCTCCGGAGGTGCGGATTGGGGTGCCGGCGGGCCCCGCGGTGACCTTCAGCCCTCGGATCGTGATCGCTCCAGCTTCGGGCCTGATCGCGGTCCCGGAGCCGCCGTTGACCACCGCTTGCGGTTCTCCGAGCGTGGTGGGACCCCCCGGCCCGCTGAGAGTCACCCCGGGGTTGTCGACGACGACTTCTTCCGTGTAGAGGCCCGCGTCGATGTTCACAACGTCGCCGTATTCGGCTTCGTCCACGGCGTGCTGGATCGTCGCGCAGGGCGTGCTATCTGGAGGAAAGTTATGGCAATCGTTTCCGGCATCTGTGCCGGTGGGAGACACGCTGAGGAAATCCGCCGACGCCTCCCCCGCTGTGGCACCGAGGATCGACAGGGACACCACGAAAGCGGCGATTGACCGCGCCTTCCGATCATTTCTCAGGTCGAGTCGCCACATACCTCCCCCTTCGGCAGGTACTAACCCCTGGGTGAGGCGTCTAGGCGCGTTTCACCGGTTGAAGCCTTGAGCGCTCAGCCTATCTCATCGATAGAACTCGATAGTGCTGCTCGCTCATAATTCCAGGGGTGGTCGCGACGAGCAAAGCGGGTCCCCGCTATGCGAATAGGGCAAGTAGTGGAGTACGGGTCGGGCGACATGAGCGCTTGTGTTACGCGGGAGAAATACGGCTTCTAGCTCACGAACCAGCGCACCGAAGGGGTGGCGCCGCCGCCGTCTCGAGCCTGCAGCGTGGGTTCGAGCGACCTAGTAACGGAACTTAATAGATCTCCTTTAAGAATCTCTTAGTATCCAACGCGCGCAATGTCTGCCTGTTCGGATAACTAGGAATTATCGTTGGCGGGACGCCGCATCTCCTACTTTGATCGGCATTCAGCCGAGGCGACGGACCGGCTCGACGAACTGGTGGCGCTTCAACGGGGTGTGATCGGTAGTCGCATACACCTCATCGCCAGCGCGTGTTATCCGTTTGACTCGGTGCTCAGAGCGCTAGCGGAGCCATCCTTCGTACTCTCAGCGGAGGGCATGCCCGGCGCCCGCTACCTGCCAGGCGCGGCAGTCATGGACCGCATCGAGGAGGGCGGGGAGGATCTGGTTCTCGAGCTGTTTGGTCGACCACCTGGATATCGGGCCACCCTGCAACCACACTCGGGAACCCAGGCAAATCAGATCGTCTACAACGCCGTCCTCAAGCCAGACGACACGGTCCTCTGTCTACGGCCACGGGACGGAGGGCACATTTCCCACACCGTCCTCATCGCGCGTAGGCACCCAACCCTCAACTATGGCCTGACGCCTGACGGCCTCATCGACTACGGCCAAATGAGGGCCCTGGCCATCGAGCATCGACCGCGGCTGATCATTGCGGGGGGAAGCGCCCTGCCCCGCGCGATCAACTTCAGTCTTTGCGCAGAAATCGCGCGCGAGGCTGGAGCGCTTCTTCACGCCGACGTCTCACATACGGCCACGTTTGTCGCCGCGGGCCTGCACCCGGACACGTTTCCTCATTGTGATTTTGTGACGTTCAACTCGGTTAAGAACCTGCGTGGGCCAAACGGTGCCGTGCTCATCTATAGGTCAGAGTTCGAAACAGATGTTCATGCGTCGGTGTTTCCCACGACGCAGGGCGGCGCCAACGAGAACGCCATCCTGGGAAAGCTTGCATGCTTTCTTGAGTGGCACGAGCGTGGCATCGGTACCTATGCGAGGAGCATCGTCGAGTGCGCACGGACGCTCGCCTCTCGGTTAACCGAACGGGGAATCCGACTAGTTACGAGTGGGACCGACTGCCATATCCTGCTGCTCGACTTGAGAGAGCTCCCGCTCTCCGGCGCCAAGGTCGAGCAGAAGCTGGAGTCTCTCGGCGTGCTGGCAAACAGGAATCTCGTCCCAGGTGATCCCCGCTCACCGAAGGACACTTCTGGGCTGAGGGTCGGCGCCACGAACCTTGCCATCCTCGGGTATGAGCACGAGGATCTGGGGCTCCTGGCCGACTGGCTTGCCCAGACTGTCACCGGTGAAGAGCCAGTAACAGGGACCGTCGAAGCGCTCGTCAGCAAATACCAAAGTCATTTAGTAGCGCCAGTGTGGTGACAACATGAACGGGATATCGATCCTTGCTTCTCCTGCAAGTTGCTTGGGGATGAAAACCTCGAGCGAGACCCGGCCGCTCGAGCGGATCTCTTGAATTCTTGGGGCCGAACGCGTTGCTGGCATACATTTTCTCGACAGCGCCGATTCGAGGGACTCGGCGAACCACGTCACAATGTCGATGAATCGGAGGTCCCGGGTCTTGCGGGCCGCAACTACGACTGCGCCGATTCTCTGCGCGATGTCGACCGTCAACTCGTCGCACACACAAACCTCAAGGGCGATCGCGTTCATCTCCAACATCGCCCAGTCCTGCAACAGTGAGCGTGGAGTTACATCCCGCGCAGAGGAGAGCAACTGCCTCGCCGTCGAGATGTCACCCTTCAGAAGTGAGATCGCGCTCAGGTTGACAAACGGCTGGTAGATTTCCATCGAGTTGAGCCCATCCAGCTGCCGCCGTGCATCCTCGAAACGGTCACGAGCCAGACTGATCGAGCCAGCTGAGAGCTCGACGATGCCAAGGTTGGATAGCGCGGTCGCCACCCCGAAGCGGCGGCCGAGAGCTTCGAACCCGTCCACCGAGGCCTCTACGAGAACGCGGGCGTCCTCTGGCCGGAACAGGTGGGCCGAGTTTCGCAGCATCACGTAGTCCTGCTCACTTCCCGTCTTTTCCGACACTTCTGCGTAGACGCCCATCGCGATCTCGGCTGCCTCGTCGTCCTGCGTCAGGTTGAGCATGATGTTGAAGGCAACCGCTCGCTTCTCCTTGGAGTCGGGCACTCGCTCAAGTGCCGTCGCCGCCTCATCGTGCCGATACAGCTGGACCAGATACTTCGCTTCGTAGAGCGATGCCACCGACTCATGTGAGTTGCCCGCTCGCCTCAGGCGTGCGGTCGCAACGAGGCCAAAGGTGAACAGCGCGGACTTCTGGATGGCATCGAGCATCAACCGCACCGCCGTGTCAGGCAACGTGTCGAGCACGTCCCAACACACCGAATCTCGGCAGATGCTTGAGAGGTAGCTATGTCGCTCGGACTCACCTTGGAGCTGGATGAACTGCACGACGTGCGATAACAGCGACGGCGTGTCGCGCAGCTCGACATCGGTCACGATGCCGAGCAGCCGGTCATAGAGCACTGCCTCGTCGCTATGGGGTGCTCCGCCGTCGAGAACGGCGTTCAGTGCAGCCACTGCTTGGGCGCGGAGCTCGAGCTTTTCCTCCTCCGGCGTGGTCTCACTCACCACATGAGCTACCAGCTCGTGCTCTACTCGCACCCGATCGGAGCTGTCGCCGTTCACAACCAGGAGACCCAAGGCCGCTAGATCGGCAATCGCGCTGGTGACAGCGTCCGGTTGCAGGCGAAGATCCGTCGCGTGGAGGAGGGAGGCAAGGTTCGCGATCGTCAATCCACCGATCGTGAACACGATGAAGCGAAGGACGGCTTGGTCCAGTGGAGGCAGGGTCATGATCACGTCCTCGTAGGAGGTCGGAAGCGCCTCTTGGTTCTCGCGTCGCGACGCGATAAGCCGAAGCTGGTACCAAACGGACTTCAGGTTCCCATCACTCCGCCGAAAGATCGTGGAGGCGATGGGCTCGAAGTCGTCGACTTCGGGGAGTATCTCTCTGACAAGGGCCTCGACCTCGTCCAAGGTGGCGTTCTCCAGGTCAAGGTCCATCTCCTCGGCGTGGGGGACATATGGCGTCCAGTCGAGGCGCGGCTCCCCGAGAACCCGCTCGACGAGCAGCAGTCGCAGATGGGGTCCGCCCTCCCCTAGCTCAGCCGCCAGCATTTCGCGCATAGCCAGAGGAAGAAACTGAACGTTGTCGATTGCCAGGACTAGCTGACGAGATCTCGACCTCCGCATCAAGAAACGCATGGGGGCGGTGCTGTCGTCTGCGGGCAGCTTGATCGGCGCGGATCGCGGAATGAATGCTTGGATAAACGGTCCGACGAGCGGGATCTGGGCGGTGAGGTCGCGAAATGCCAGATAGAAGTAGGAGATTCGCTTGGCGGAGCGCCCACTCCTCGCAGCGATCCACGACCGAACAGCCTTCCTGCTGACGAAAGAAGGAGCGTCGCGAGATGCCTCGCGGCGGTGGCTGAGCAGGGAATCGAGCTTGTCGAAAAGCGCCGATGCCTCGAGGTCGGTAGGGGGAACATCGAGGTAGAGGCCCAGCCCGTCCTTCTCCTGTGCCGCCATCTGCACCATGAGCTCGCGTACGAGAAAGGACTTTCCCGTACCGGAGGATCCGAAGATCCGTAGGACCCGCGGCGTTTGATCCTGACGGGTCAGAAACTCCCGGCAGCTGGTGAGTTGTGAGATCCGCAGCCTGAAAGGCCACGCACCCTCAGAAGCAAACCTTGAGCACGTTGATGACGGGCTCACCGCAGCCGCGATAATTCCTAGTTATCGCCGTTGGGCGAGCCTCCCAAGGATGTCCGCGTCCGAGACGACCTGTCTGAGGGCGCGGTCGGAGACGTGGGTGTAGATCTCGGTCGTGCTTAGGCTGGCATGACCGAGGAGGCGTTGGATGTAGCGGATATCGACGCCCGCCTCGATGAGCTGAGTGGCGGCGGTATGCCGGAGCATGTGAGGGGTAACTCGGGCGGGTAGGCCGGCTGCGCGGGCGGCCTTTGCGAGTCTCGAGCGCATCGCGGGTGGGGTGAGCGGGTCGTGGTTGAGGTTGAAGAGGAGGTAGGGGTGCTCCAGGCCGAGTTTCAATCGGGCGTCGATGTAGGCTCGTGTGAAGTCGGTGATCCAGTCGTTCGTAAGGAAGACCTGTCGCTCCCGACGTCCCTTCCCGAGTAGCCGGAGGCTCCTGCCCTGCAGGTCGATGTCCTGGCATTTGATCCCGACCGCCTCGTGGACCCGCACGCCGGTGGCAACCATCAGGGAGACGGCTAGGAAGGTCGTCGACTCATGCGGTCGCTGAAGGATCGGGGCTGAATTGTCCACGTCGCCGATTCCAGCCACCCTCCGGAGGAAGTCGAGAAGACGGTCGAGGTCGTGCGTAGAGAGGACGCGAGGCAATTTGTGGGATCGGCCAACCGCGACGCTCGTCCCGTTCCAGGGGTCGGAGTCGAGCAGGTCGCGCGATTGCAGCCACTTGCAGAACCCGCGGAGAGCCGAGGCACGTCGTCTGACCGATGTCGAGGAAAGGCCCGTCCGTTGCTGCTCTTCCATGAAGGCGACTAGGCAGTCGCGATCGAGTCCCTCGACCCCAACATTGGCGCCGAGATAGCGCTCGAACGCCGCTATGTCACCGTCATACGCACGAATCGTGTGCGGCGAGAGATCCTTCGCGACGTGCAGCCAGCGGACGTATTGCTCGCGCGCTTGACCGATTTGCATGCGTGTGTCGTTCATCCCCGGATAGCTGCTACGAAGGCACAGTCCAAGGAGCTGGGCGCCGCGCAGGCGCGAGGAGTTTAGAAAACTTGACGTTTATGGGATAGCCGCCTGGGGTCACCCGACCGATGCCAGGAACTCGAACAGAACGACTTAGGTACGCTGCGCGCCCGTGGAGGGTGCGGCTGCAAATGTCACCGGCAAAAAGGACGTAGAGAGCCTCGGCGCTCTCGTCGAGGTGGTTGAGGAGCGACGCAATGTCGCTCTGGAGGCGGCCACTAGGGTGCAAGAGGCCGTCGCCAAGGGCAATCCCACCTCGACCGAGGACCTGGAGCAGCTGTCCGACTACAACCAGGTGCTCGCAGAGGCGTGGGTGAAGTTGGGATCCACCGAGGGCGAGGAGGCGGACCGTGGCGTGGAGGCATTGCGCGCCGCCGCGAGAGCGGTGAAAGCGCGGTGCGACGAGCGGGAGCAGGAGACCGAAGTGCTGACCGATGCGCTGCGCAGGCTCGCCAGCGCGCCGACCGACGATGGCAGCAGTCTTCTTGGGGCCCCAAGAAGACGAGCCGCAGAGCTCTGCGAACCCGGGATGCTGGACGACGATGAGAACCGGCGAGTAGCGCAGGGACTCGGCGCGCTCGTGCGCCTCAATGAGTCCGGCGGCGAGGACAAAGCCGCATTGACGGCTGAGGCCACGGAGCTGCTGCCTTCGGACTGTCAGCCAGCGGTCGGGGTCGCGGCCTACGGAAACCTCGAGCTCGCGGCGACGCCCGGCCAAGACGGGGCGACGGATCCCGTCGCCGACGATGAGCCTGCGGTCGAGCAGAGGGCGGAGGTCCAGCAGAGAACGGAGTCCGAGGAGGAAGAGGCGGCTGACGAAGAGGCGACCCGGAGCAGCGACCCGGCCCCAGCCGATCGAGATGGGCGGCCAGCGCCCTCCGAGGCGGTCGCCATAGAGAGTGCGAAGACGGTTGACGATGCCGCCGAGGCGGTCGAGCCCGCGGACGAGGAGGTCGAAGTCGCGCTTGGCAACCTTCTGCGCGAGCGGCGGTTCGGACTCGCGCACTGGATCGTCGCCGCCTGGCCGTCGGCTGAGCGGGGGCTCGAGAACGCACTAGAGGCGCTCGCCTATGCCGCATCGATGCGCAGCCCCATCGGCGAGTCCGCGAGTCGTTTCCGGGATTTGATGCAGGACTTCCCATTCGACACTCTGCGCGGCGACAGGATCGCGAGCTTGATTGCGCTCACCGCGGGGCTGCGCGGCAACCTCGTCGCGCCCTACTCCGGCGCTGGGGAGCTGCTCAAAGCCGTTGCGACCTCCTATTCCGAGTACCGGGGCCTATCCAGCCTGATCGAGGCGGTGATGGTTGCCGGGCAGCGGGGCCTTTCGGCTCCAGACATGACCAAGCAGGTCCAGAACATCGCTTCGGCGGAGGACGACCTTCGGGCCGTGCAGGAGCGGGCTGAACAGATGCTGCGGCTGAGCACGATCAAGTACGCGCGGGCCTCGAAGGTCTGGCTCAACTGGATCGACCCCGATGAGATGCTCGGTTCGCTGCTGACCGCGGTGGCCGCCAACCGGGTCGAGGCGCTGGAGCAGGCCAAGGAGTCAGTGCTGATGCTGCGCGACACGAAGACGCTGGAACGGCAACTCGACGCGACCGACCAGCGACTGACGGCAGCGAATCGTCGGCGCAAGATCGTCGAGGATGCGCGCGCGAAGCTGATCGAACGCGCGGAGGAGAGCTTGGCCATCGTCTCCGACTGGGTTGACGTCTCCCGCGAGCTCGATCGCGTGAAACGGAAGGAGGCTGACGAAAATTGGCAGAAAGGCTTGCTGGAGGACCTGCGTACCGCCGCCCGTGACGCACGGGAGGAAGTGATCTCGATCTGGGAGGAGTGGGGACGCGGAGAAGATCTGGCCGCGGCCGCCGCTGTCAGCACCCTGCCGATCATCGAGGAGATGTTCGCCCTCGTCATCGACGGGATGAGGCTCGAGGGGGAGGAAGAGCAGGTCAACGAGATCCTCGGGCTCGACCTGCTGCGGGCGCCTGGACTTGGCCTCAACGCTCGCTTGGAGCCGATCGACGAACTGCGACTCTCCTCGCTGATCGTGGCGGCTCGCTCCGACGATTGGGCAAAAGCCTTCGAGGCCAGAATCGTGGAGGCCAACTTCGCGGCCGCCGAGCGGATAGTCGAGGTGGTTGGCCGCGACGACCCGGAACTCGCCGCGAAGCTGGATAAGAGCAGGCTGAACCGGTTGGCCGAAAAGCGGGACCACCTCACCGGTAGGATCGAGGATGCTGTGCGCCTTCTCGGCGGGGCACGTCGAGAGGGCCGGATCTCCGACTCCGAGAGCCTCAGCCTCAACAGCCGGCTGTCGGCGCTGGAGCTGAACGAGAGCGACCAAGACTTCCGCGGGCGCGACGAGACGATCACCGTGTTCCTCGCCGATCTGAGGCAGGCCGAAGAGGAGGGCGAACGGAAGGCGCGTGAGGAATACGGGCCCCGGCTGACGGAGGAGCAGCAGCTGCAGCCGCACCGCGAGAGGCTGCAGGGCCTGCTCGACCGAGGCGAGATCGCCACCCTCGAGGAGCTGATCCTCGCGATCGAACGGGGCGAGGTCCCGCCCGAAGAGGAGGACCTCATCTTCAGGCAGCTGACCGAGTTCTTCCCTCACGTGGCAGCTGAGCCAAAGGTTACGCAGTTCGCGCGAGACGGGAATGGGCTCACGGAGGCCATCGCTGGCCAGGGGAGGTTTGGGACACTCGACTTCTCGAGCCTCAAGGATGAGGAGGTGGAGCCGGTGCAGGCCGCCGTCGATGCGTGGCGGCGACTCGACTGCGGCGAACTCAAGAGCGGCGAGGAAGACCTCGTGCGGGTCCTGGACCTGGTCGGCCTGACCGTGGAGGCGGGCGTAGACGCCAAGATCTGGCAGAAGCACGGGGCGGACAAACGCCGTCGCGGAGACATCACCGCGAAACCGTTGGGCAAGGCCCTGGTGCCGGCCTTCGGCTCGGACGTCCAGGGCGGCAGGTACAGGCTGCTGATGCTCTGGGAGAGGATGAGCGATGACGCGATCGCGGCGTTGATCTCCCAGGAAGACGGCGAACAGCCGGTCGTGGTGCTGGGCTTCGGCACCGCCCTGCCGGAGACCGTGCGGCGGGGGGTCGCCGAACAGCTTCGACACCAACCGATCCGTCGCGCGGTGGCGTTGATAGACGGTCCCGCCTTCCTCTACATCGCTTCGAAGGGCGGTCGGAACCTGGGCACGACGATGCGCATCACGCTGCCGTTCAGCGCGGTCAACCCGTACACGCCCTTCGCCCCCGGAAGCGTTCCGCTGGAGATGTTCTACGGCCGCGACCGCGAGCTCTCCGGGATCATCGACCGTCACGGTACCTCCTTCATCTACGGCGGGCGGCGGCTTGGAAAGTCCGCGCTTCTGCGAGCGGCCGAGCGCAAGTTCGTGGCGGAAGCGCCTGGAACCAACAAGGCGATCTACGTCGACCTGAAAACCAAGGGGATTGGCGAGCGGGAGCCCGCCGACATGATCGTCAGCGAGATCGCCAAGGCCCTTAAAGACGCCGGGGTGATGACCTACACGGCGGCCAAGGAACCCGCGTTCGAGGACATCCGCACGGAGGTGAAGGCTTGGTTGGGGAACGAAAGCAGGCGAATTCTCCTGCTGCTGGACGAGTGCGACGCCTTCCTCAACGAGGACGCGAAAGCCCGCTTCCCCAACGTGAGCGAGTTGAAGGCGCTGATGGAGGAAACGGACCGGCGATTTAAGCCGGTTTTCGCCGGCCTCCACCAGGTCCGACGCTTCCAGCGCATTCCGAACCAGCCGCTGGCGCATCTTGGCTACCCGACGCCGGTCGGGCCGCTCAAGCCCCAGCCGGCCTACGACCTGATCACGAAACCGCTCGAGGCGCTTGGCCTGAAGTTCGAGACGGCGGACCTCCCGGCCCGAATCCTCACCGCGACCAACTACCAGCCCAGCCTGATCCAGCTCTTCTGCAGCGAGTTGGTGGACCACATGCTGGACAAGGCCTGTGGACCGGGGACTCCGCCCTACGTGATCACGTCGAACGACGTCGATGCGGTGCATACCAATCAGCGCGTGGTCGAAGGGATGAGGAGCCGTTTCGAACTGACCACGCACCTCGACCCCCGCTATGGGGTGATCGCGAACTCCGTCGCCGTGGAGGCTTTGGGAAGCGACGTCACCGTCGGCCTCGGCGCCTCGGAGATCCGGGCGATGTGCGACGAGTACTGGCCGGCGGGTTTCGCCAAGACCGGCAGCGACGAGTTCCGCTCCCTCCTCGAAGAGATGGACAGCCTCGGAGTGCTCTTCGAAGACGATGAGGGCAGATTCCTCATGCGCAGCCCGAATGTGCTCCGGATGCTCGGAACCCCGGAGCAGATCGAGGAGAGCCTGAACGCGTCGAACGAGCTCGATCTTCCCGAGGGCTTCGAGGCCGCTTCGTTCCGCGACCGGCTCGAAAATGACCCCTACCGGCCGCAGCCGTTCACCCACGAACAGGTCGCCGACCTGCTCGGGAACGACGATGCCGGGGAAGATTCCCGGCTCCGGGTCGTGGTCGGCAGCGCCGCGACCGGCATCGACGAGGTCATGACCTGCCTTCAGGGGATCTTCGGAGACGGATCCCGGTACAGCTTCAAGGACGCGTCGTCGCAGGACTTCAAACGTCTCCGCGGGCGGTTCAAGCGTCCGCCGAAAAACAAGCGGCGCGCCATCGCGTACAGGTTAAAACCGGTTCAGCCGAACGAGAACACGACCGGGATCAGGTCGCTGGCCGAGAAGATGGCGGAGCCTGACCTGCACTCGACCCTCGTCTTCGTGCTCGACACCGAGGAGCTATCGACCTGGCGGACCCTGGTGGCGCCGGAGGGGGTGGGCGGGAACGAGGGAGCCGCCGTCCTCCCGGACGGGATCGAGTTGATCGAGCTCAAGCGCTGGAGCAAGGCCGGGCTGCGAGCGTGGGCGCAGGCCCAGGACGCCGAACTCTTCTTCAACGAGAACGTGTCTCTGAATGAGCTGATCCGGGTCACCGGTGGTTGGCCGGTATTGGTGAACCGGGTCGTTGAGGCCTACCGCCAGGACCACGATTGGCGAGGAGCGATCAAGGGCCTCGAGAGTTGGCTCGACAGCAGCGAGGGATCGGCGGCGCTGTGCGAGGCGATCGGACTCGGGGTCGACGCTGAGCTCGCCAAGGCATGGAACATGTTCATCGTCTACGACGAGCCGATCGCCCGCGAGGAGGTGCAGAGCCTCGCCGAGCAGGATGGGATCGAGGACGCCGGCCGAGCGGCCGAGCTCCTGCGTTCGATGCAGGTGCTGGAGCTCGATTCGAAGGGTCGCTACGCGGTTGAGAGGACCGCGGCTCGCGCCTGGGAGAAGGTGGGTCGCACCTGACTTATGCATCCTCCTGAGTGGCGGCTTGCCGGGCCTCATCGCTTCGCCCGGGCATTCAGCGCGGACCTCGAGGCGGGGCGCTCTGTGATCGCGTTGCTTCCCGCAAACGGCTTTCCGGAGGGCCTGCAGGCCTCCGTCCGCGAGGCTCTGCCTGACATCGAGGTGAACCGGTTCCGGCTGAAGGAGATGATGGAGGTTCCCGGACGGGTGGTCAACGTGTTGTACCGGAGGCTCGATTTGCACCGCCCCCGCTACAGGGGGGAGATCGACGTCTCGTCCTTCGCTCGGCATCCCGAACTGCGGCGGCGGTTGATCTGGGTTGACGCGCGGTCCGCCTTGGGCAGGCAGGTGGACTCGTGGGTCGACTTCCTCGAGCAATACGCGACGATCGTCAACGAGGTTCCGATCCACGACCGGACCGTCTTCGCCACGCTCTGTGCGGGGCGCCACGCGCACCGGGTACCGGACTCGATCGTCCTCCTGGCCAAACGGTGGTGGTGGGGCGTGGTCACTCCCCTCGACACCGAGGTTTTCGTTGCTGAGATGGTGAGGAACCGCAGCTGGGAGCCGGCATTCGTGGAGACCGTGACGGAGGTTGCCGGCTTCGATCTCAACCTGGGGAGATTGCTGGTCGAGGAATGGGACGGTGCTCCATCCAATCTCGGGCCGTTACTCAGCGCCTACGGGGCCGAGCGCGATGGCGGGGTGGGGCCCTGGTCCCCGAGGCCATCGCCGCGGCCGCAGCCTCCGGTTGATTCCGTAGACGCCTGGAGCGCCGGCGTGGTCAACGCCTGGGGAGACCGGGACCCGCACGTCCACGCCAGTCACGCTGGCGCGACGAGTCCCGACGCGCTCAACCGCTTGATCTGGCTCGGCCAAGTTCGAAGCTTGATGCCTCGAATCGAGATCGAGCGGCAGGCGCTCGCGGAGTGGGTTTACGCTCGGCGGAACCGGCTCCCCCCTGGCTGGAGAGGAAGAGACATCCGCAGCATGGAGGTCGTCGACCTCGTTACCATCTTCGGATTCCCGTCCTTTCAGAAAGACCACCGGCGTGCGCCGCTCGCCCGCTGGCTGCATCGCACGCGCAATGCCATTGCCCATCTGGAAATCCTGGACGCGAGTGACCTCCAGCAGGCAACGCAGATGCTTCGACGAGGAACGATGGCCACCGACGAGTAGGTGCCGCTGACTCGGCGACAATCGCCCGCATATCCCCGCACATTTTCAGGAGCTATTGGCATCCTGAGGTGCGTTGAGTCGCGGTAGGGCTCAGACAGCGATGTTCGGTTACGTGCCGCTTGGCCGGGGGAACGGCCTCGACAAAAGGGGGGGTGGCAGATGCATCTAGGCAGGCTCAGCAACGGCGAGAAGATCGCGGGGGTCTCGGCGATCCTGCTCTTCGTCTTGATGTTCTTCGACTGGTTCGGAACCCAGAGCAGCTCCGGCGCGTTTGGGCTCTTCAGCGTCGGTCGCAGCGCCTGGGAAGCGCTCGACTACATCCCGATCGTGCTCATGATCGCGATCGTTGTCGCGCTTGGGGTGGTGGCGCTGCGGCTCTCCGGTACCGCTTACCAGCCCCCCGTCCCGGCAAACGCGGTGGTCGCAATTCTTGGCATCGTCTCGGCGCTGCTGGTCCTCTTCCGGATCGTCAACCCACCCCACTTCGGCTCCCTCCGATTCCCCCTCGGGACTGTCACGATCGAAGGCACGGCCCAGCCCCCGATCTTCCTCGCTCTGGTGGCCGCTCTGGGGATCGCCTTCGGTGGCGGCTGGGCGATGCGTGAGGAACGATCGGGCGAACCAGCTGACGAGCACGGCGATCGTTCTTCGCCAGATCTCTGAGGACCTCCGAATCGCGACCTGCGCGAGCCTCAAATCTCGCGGGCGGCCTGGTTTGAGATTCGGTTCGTGTGGTACAACTACCTAATTATGAGTAGGGAAGGGATCCTCAAGGGGAGGCGAGGGTGGCGTAGGGCGCCGCTGTGGATGGCGCTCGGTTGTGGGCTTCTAGCGCTGCTGGTCGGCCCCGGGCGCGCCGATGCGGCCTCATTCGAGGCGCATGGGAGCGTTGAACAGGTCTATGCGACGGGCCTCTCCCCGGGTGCCCAGGTGGCTCTCTACGACAGCCAGGATCAGGAAGTCGCCACCAAGAGCGCCAGCGACCTCGGTGGGGTCCTCTTTCGGGACGTGGCGCCGGGCGGCGGCTACACCGTCGGCCTGACGTCCGGGGGCCCTCGGTCGGCTCCGCTCCAGGTCCTCGCGACCCAGTCGGCACCGCCCAGCACCGACGTCTACAACCAGTCGATCCCGTCGAGTGGATATGGGTATCTGACCACGCGCGACGGCACCAAGCTGGCGATCGACGTCCATCCGCCGCAGGACGTGACGAAAATCCTTCCGGGGGTCCAGCTGCCGCCGCTGCCGAGCGGTCCGACGCCGACCCTGATCGAGTATTCGGGCTACGCGTACGCGAACCCAGAAGGGCCCGAAAACGGGATCTCGATCCTGGCCAACCTGATGGGGTTCACCGTGGTCGACGTCAACATGCGCGGCACCGGCTGCTCCGGCGGCGCCTTCGACTTCTTCGAGCCGCTGCAGGGCCTCGACGGCTACGACGTGATCGAGACGATCTCGCGCCAGCCGTGGGCCCTGAACCACAAGGTCGGGATGATGGGCATCTCCTACGGCGGGATCAGCCAGCTGTTCACCGCCGCCACCCGGCCGCCGAGCCTGGCGGCGATCTCACCGCTGTCGGTGATCGACAACACCCAGACGACGCTCTATCCGGGCGGCATCCTCAACACCGGGTTCGCGCTCGAATGGGCGAAAGACCGGGTCCACGACGCCGAAGCGGCGTCTCCCACCACGGGCCAGGAATGGGCCTACAAACGGATCCAGGAAGGTGACCAGACCTGTGCCGACAACCAGGCCCTGCACCCCGAAGCGGTGGACCTCCTCGCCAAGATCGAAGAAAACGATCACTACAAACCCGAGGTCGCCGATCCGCTGGCGCCGATCACCTTCGTCGACGAGATCGACGTACCGACCTTCATGGCCTGCCAGTGGACCGACGAGCAGACCGGCGGGCACTGCCCGACCCTCGCAGCGCACTTCACCGGCACGAAACGGAAGTGGTTCACCTTCACCAACGGCACCCACGTCGACTCGCTCGACCCGGCGACGTTCAACCGCTGGTACGACTTCCTCCAGCTCTACGTGGCGAAACGGCCACCGATCCTTGCCTCTGCGGCGATCCATGCCGCCGCGCCGCTGATCTACCAGGAAGCGATGGGGATACCTCTGCTCACGCTGCCTCCCGATCCCATCCAGCTGCTGCCGACCTATGGACTGGCGCTGTCCGCCTTCGAGAACCTGAAACCGGTTCGAATCCTCTTCGACAGTGGCGCCGGAGGACTCTTGCCGGGTCAGCCGTACCCCCGCTTCGAGAAGTCCTTCGACGCGTTCCCGGTGCCCGGCACCGAAGCCAAGGCCTGGTACCTCTCGCCGAGCGGCGGTCTGGGCAGCAATCCGCCCGCCGGCTCAGCTGCCGACGAATTCACCTGGGATGCGGATGCCCTGCCGAGGACCGATTTCAGCGGCGACACCGGCGCCGGCTCCGGCGGTCTATGGACGGCCACGCCCAAATACGAATGGGCGCAGAGCCCGCCGGGGAGCGCCGTCTCCTACCTCACCTCTCCGCTGAGCGCGAACACGACCGTGATCGGGGCCGGCGCCGTGAACGTGTGGGTTCGTTCCTCCGCTCCGAACGTCGACCTCCAGGCGACGATCAGCGAGGTCCGGCCGGACGGCAAGGAGACCTTCGTCCAGAACGGCTGGGTGCGAGGCAACGAGCGCAAGCTCGATCCCGAGAAGAGCACCCCGCTCGAGCCGGTGCTGAGCCTGCGTGAGTCCGACGTCTCCCCACTTCCGGCCGATCAGTTCGTGCCCGTGTCGATCCCGCTCTACTACGAGGGGCACGCATATCGAGCCGGCTCGCGGATCCGGGTGACGATCGCCGCCCCCAACGGCACCCAACCGATTTGGGCCTTCGATCAGACCGAGCCGGAGGGCACCGCGCAGGTCGCGATCGCCTACGGCGGGGACACGCCCTCGAACCTCCTGCTGCCCGTGGTGCCCGGTGTCAGCGTGCCGAGCGGTTTGCCTCCCTGCCCGGGTCTGCGGGGCGAGCCGTGCCGCGACTATCAAGCCTTCGCGAACCTGCCGGTAACGCCCTGAGCCCAGACCTCCCTACGGAGAGCGGACTAGCCCAGTTCCGCGGCCAACGCCTCGACCCGCGTAGCGATCTCGTCCCGAATCGCGCGGACCGCGTCGATCGGCTGGCCCTTCGGATCGGGCAGATCCCACTCGATGTAGCGGACGCCGGGTACGTAGGGGCACTTATCGCCGCAGCCCATCGTCACCACGACGTTCGCCCACTCGGCGTCCTCGGTGCTGAGCAGTTTCGGCTGGCGGTCGCCGAGGTCGATGCCGAGCTCGTTCATCACCTCGACCACCTCGGGGTGAACTCGATCGCCGGGGGTCGTTCCAGCCGAGCGGGCGCTGTGACGGCCGCCGGCGCCGCGCTCGAATAGCGCTTGGCTCATCTGCGAGCGGCCGGCGTTGTGCAGGCAAACGAAAAGTACGTTTGTCATCTACAGCACCCAGTCAGAGGGTCGAGAGCGGGACGCCGATGACCTTCAATCGCCGCTCGAGGCCGCCGATGGCGAAATCGCGGATCTCTTCCGCGCTTGCCCCCAGGGCGTCCCAGTCGGTCCCTTCGCGATCTGGTGGCGTCAGGGCCTCTGCCACCGACGGCAACAGGTCCCTGAGGGTCGAGCGCAGATCGTCAGCGAGGGCTGGGTCCTCGGCGACGGCCTGCCGCAGGTACCAAGTGCCATAGCCGATGTGGCGCTGCTCGTCGTGATGGATCTTCGAGTAGCCGGAGACGAAGCCGGGCAGCATTCCCTCCCGCTCCAGGTAGCCGGTGACGAAGTTGAAAGAGGTGAGGCCGAGGGTTCCCTCGAGGATCAGGTGGTAGAGGGTGACGAAACGGACCTTGGCCGCGGAATCGCCGGGGTTGGCGACCAGCTCTTCATGCGCCTCGACCAAGGCGACGTCGAAGATCGCCCGAAAGGCGGGGGAGATCTGCTCGCGGGCGCACTCGACGTGCGAGGCGATCGCGGCCGGGTCGGCGACGACCTCATCCTGAAAGCGGGCGTAGAACTGCATATGCCGGGCCTCGTCGACCTGCTGGGTGGCGAGGAAGGTCGCCTCCTCCTCGCTGCCGTAGGCACCGACTAGGCCGGAGAACTTGGTGGTGATCCGCTCCTCGGCGACGATCAGGGACGAGAGCACCCAAAAGATCAGCCCACGATCGTCGCCACCGAGGCGCTTCCATTGGTCGCGATCGGCGCTGAGGTCGATCGCGTAGGGCGTCCACTGACCGTCCTCCCAGTGGCGATAGAGAGTCTGCGGGTCGTATAGATGAACGTCGTTCATGGCGCCTCGGCGGTGAGCGCCGGCTTGCGGGCGCGGATGATTGCCGAAGCAGCTTTGTCGTGAACCCGGTGGGTCTCGGTGATCTCGACGTCTTCGAGGCCGGTAGCGATCAACGCTTCCTCGAATTGGCGGCGCGTCAGCGCTCCGGCGATGCAGCCGGTCCACTTGGAGATGTCGGCGCGGGTCGCGTCGTCCATGTCCTCGTCGGCAATTACGTCGGAGACAGCGAAGCGCCCGCCTGGCTTCAAGACCCTTGCCACCTCGGCCAGCACCGCTGGCTTGTCGCCAGAGAGGTTGATCACGCAGTTGGAGATCACCACGTCGACGGTTGCGGTCGGGAGCGGGATCGACTCGATCTCACCGCGTAGCCACTCGACGTTGTCGACACCGGCCTTGCGCTGGTTTTCGCGGGCAAGCGCCAGCATCTCGTCGGTCATATCGAGCCCGTATGCCCTGCCGCTCGGGCCGACCCGCTTGGCCGAAAGCAGCACGTCGATGCCTCCGCCCGAGCCAAGATCGAGGACGGTTTCCCCGGCTCCCAGCTCGGCGACGGCGGTTGGGTTGCCGCAACCGAGCGAGGCCATCGTCGCGCTCGTGGCGGCGGCCGCGTAGCGGCTGCGAACCGCCTCGCGGATCTCCTCTTTGCTCGCCTCACCGGCCGAGCAACCGCAGCTCGAGGACTCCGGCGAGCAGCAGTCGACCTTCTCGGAAGGCCCGCAGCAAGCGGCCTGTTGCTCTGGGGCGCAGCAGTCGGAAGTGGCGGATGGGCCGCCCTTGGTATCGGTCAGCTCAGCCATGCGGAGAACTCCTCTAGGGCGTCGGGGATCACGTAGTAGTAGGCCCAAAGGCCCTGGCGCTCAGAAGCGACGATGCCGGCATCGCGCAGCACCTTGAGGTGATGGGAGACGGTGGGCTGGGATAGATCGAACAGCGGTACCAGCTCGCACACGCAGACCTTGCCGGCGTGCTTCCGCAACACATCGACTAGCTGGAGTCGGATCGGGTCGCCGAGCGCCTTGGCGACAGCCGCCATTCGCTGCGCCTGCTCGCGCTGCACGTCGGGGTAAACGACCGGCTCGCAGCAGGGCTCACCGGCGGGGCGCTTGGTTTTCGGAGCGAGCTCCAGATTGATAGTCATCTATCTACATATATCTATTGAAATCAAGTTTGTCAATGCTTAGGATCGGGCCGATGAGTGCGGCCGAGCCCACGCGAAGGAGCGCGAGGCAATGAAGTACGTGCTGTTTGTCTGCAATCACAACGCCGGGCGCTCGCAGATGGCGCAGGCGTTCTTCGAACGCGACGGTCCCGACGACATCAGGGCCGAGTCGGCTGGCTCGACCCCCTCCACCCAGCTTTGGCCGGGGGTGGTGGAGGCGATGGCCGAGGTCGGGCTCGACCTCGCCTACCGCAGGCCGCGCAAGCTGGTGCGCGAGATGCAGCTGCACGCCGACTGGGCGGTGACGATGGGATGCGGCGATGCCTGTCCCTACGTGCCGACGACCGTGGAGGACTGGGACATTCCCGACGCTGCGGACCTGCCGATGGAGCAGGTGCGTCCGATCCGCGATGCGATCGAGGCTCGCGTGCGCGACCTGATCGCCACCCGGCTCGACGCGATCCGCACCGACCCAACCGCCCACCGGCTGCGGCTCATGCAGATGCTGCCCTCACTGATCGAGGAGTTCGTCGGAAAGCGATCGGACGAGGAGATCCGCGCCTGCGCTGACGCGGTGCTCTCCCACTACGACGACGTGCCGATCCGCGGGCACGTCCTCACTCTCGCCCAGCGCCGCACCCAAGAGTGCCTGCGGGCCGAGACCTGCCACGAGCTGACGGTGAGCATGTGACCGAAGCGCCGCTTCCCAGGAGGCTGCTTGCCGAGTTCCTCGGCTCCGCGTTCCTCGCCGCCACCGTAATCGGGTCGGGGATCGCTGCGGCGCAGCTCTCTCCCAGCGACACCGGCCTCCAGCTCCTGGAGAACGCAGCGGCGACGGCGGCGGGCCTGTTCACCTTCATCCTCATGTTCGGGCCGGTGTCGGGCGCTCACTTCAACCCCGTCGTCTCGCTGGTCGACGCCGCCTTCGGCGGTCTGCGCTGGCGCCATGCCTTTGCCTACATTCCCGCCCAGGTGGCCGGTTGCATCGCTGGTGCGCTCGTCGCAAACGTGATGTTCGATCTCTCGGCGATCAGCATCTCGACCACCCACCGCGCCTCGCCCTCGCACCTGTTCGCCGAGGTAGTCGCGACCGTTGGCCTGCTGTTGGTGATCTTCTCCCTCGCACGGAGCCACCGCGGGAGCCTGGCGCCGGCTGCGGTCGGCGCCTACATCGGCGCCGCCTACTTCTTCACCAGCTCGACCAGCTTCGCCAATCCGGCGATCGACGTCGGGCGCATGTTCTCCGACACCTTCGCCGGCATCGCGCCGGCTTCCGTCCCCGCCTTCGTTGTCGTCCAGCTGGTCGGCGGTGTGGTGGCGCTGGGCGTGATTCGTGTTCTCTACCCCGACATCTCCCCTGAAGAGGCCGCCGAGGTCATGCTGCCCCAGGATGGAGCGGCTCGCTCAAAAGACTCCGCTCTCCCAGCCGTAGACGCCACGAAGCCCGACGTCGCTAGATCCTCTTAACCCTGGCGTCAGGCTTTAACCAGTTGGTATCGCCTTCATTACAACTCTGATACGTCGGCGCGGGAACGTGCTCGTATGCGCGTTTCGATCTCGCCCGCCCTGCGGCTGGCCGCCCTCTTGGGCGTGGCCTGCACGGCGTTCCTCCTACACCCCGCGGTCGGCCGCGCGATCGTCTCTGACGTGCAGCCGATCGACGGCCCCGGCGCCGAGGTGCTGGAGATCGAAGACGCGGCGATGTCGGAGGACGGCAGCGGCGGGCTCGTCTACCTGAAGCAGGTCGGGGGCCGCAGTCACGTCTTCGTCGCCCAGTTCCGCGACGGCGCCTGGCGCCCTCCTCAGCGCGTCGACGCCGGCCAGGCATTCGACTCCAGCTGGGCGCGGATCGGCGCCGGCAACGACGGCCGGCTTCTGGTCACCTGGGTCCAGGAGTTCGGGGTCGAGAGCGATCGCATGTTCTCCGCGACGCTCGACCCGGGCGCGACCGGCTTCCAGGCCCCCGTCCCGGTCGACTTCAACGTGGGCGAGGCGACCTCGACCTACCCCGACCTGGCGATGAGCCGGGGTGGGCAGGCCTACCTTGCCTATCGGGTTGTCACCGACCTGAGTCCGTCCAATCCCGCCGGCTACATCGGCGCGGACACCAGGGTCGCCCGCTACAGCAGTCGCCTCTGGTCGGTGCTCGGCACCCCGATCGACCGCAACGTCGCCGCGCCGGTGCGGGCGCCGACGGCGGAGAACGCGCCGGAGGTGGGGATCGACGTTCAGGGCCAGGGCGTGGTCGCCTGGCAGGAGCCCGACGACGAGTTCGTCGACAGGATCTGGGTGCGGCGCCTGTTCGGGACCAGCGTCGGGATCCCGATCCTCGCCAGCCCGCAGAGCTGGGAAGGGGCGCCGCTGCGCGGCCCTGCCGACGCCTTTGCCCTCGACGTCGCCGGCTTCGGCCAGGCCGCGGTCGCCTTCCGCCAGCAGCCGGGTCAGGCGAGCAAGCTGACGGCTCCGCGGCTGATGGTCAACGAGATGCCCGACGTCTTCTCCGAGTCGGCGCAGAAGTTCGGCGGTGCCCTGCTCGCCGACGCCGGCGTCCGCGACGGCCTCGGCGCGCCCAGCGTCGCCACCGACCCACGCAGCCTCTATGTGACTGGATTCTCCGCCGGTGCGGCGACGTTGCTCGGCTCCGGCGACGAAGCCGCGGCCGAGCGCGCCGAGCGCGTCGACACCGGTGCCAGCGCCATCCCCGGCGATCCCCTGGTCGACCTCGCCGAGACCGGCGCCGGGGTCGTCGCCTGGCGGGAGCTGCGCGGCAACGCCGGCTTGGTGGTAGTGCAGGAGCGCCGTGCCGATGGCGTTGTCGAGCCGACCGACCTGAGCGCGCCGCGGGGTGGGGCGGTGGGACGGCTGGCGCTCGGCGGCTCGGGCCTCGGCGACGTGATCGTGGCCTGGAAGCAGGGTGAGGGTGCCAACTCGCAGATCGCTGTCGCTGTCGTTGACGCCCCGCCCGATCCCTTTCTCGTGCTGCTGCCGAGCGGCTGGCAGCGCAAGAAAAAGGTCCGCATCGCCTGGGACCGGAGCCCCAATGCGATCAGCGCTGTTCGGTACTCGGTCAGCGTTGATGACGAGCCGGTGCGTGAGCGGCTGCGGCAGCTGCACGCCCGCCTCAAGCGCGACGACGTCGACAACGGGCGCCACCGGATCCAGATCTTCGCCACCGACGCAGGGGGCCAGGAAACCGGCAGCCGGGTCGGCACCCTCCTGATCGACCGCAGGCCCCCGCGGGTGGAGCTGAAACGCCGCGGGCGCCGGGTCACCGTCGTGGTCACCGATGGCAGCAAGAGGACGGCTTCGACCCTGCGCAAGGGATCGGTTAGGGTCGCCTTCGGCGATGGGGGCGCCGGCGCCTCGGCCTCCGCCAGTGCCTCGCAGCGCCGAGTGACGAAGCCGAAGAAGAAGGGCAGGCCGCCGACCGTTCGGGTCGAGCACGCCTACTCGGGCTCCGGTCGCTACCGGGTCCGGGTGCAGGCCCGCGACCGGGCCGGCAACCGGACGGCCTGGACCGGGGTGGTGAGGGTGGGGTGATGCGCGGGCTTCGCCTCGCGCTCTGGGCGGCGAGCGCCGCCGCGGCACTCGCCATGCTCGCGCCCACTTCGGCGAGCGCCTTCTACGGTCTCGGCGCGCAGATCGTCTCCGCCGACTTCCAGCGCCTCGAGCAGGGCGACGACGCCACCGTGTTCGCGGCGATCTCCGCCGACGGCCGCTACGTCGCGATCCAGACCAGGGCCCGCAACTTCTTCGACGACGACGACCCGGACCCGCCCGGCAAGTTCCGGACCGGCGGCATCTTCCGCTTCGACCTGGAGACCCGGGCGCTGGAGAAAGTCGCCGACGGCGACCTCTTCGACGAAGCGACCAGCGCGTTCGAGCGCCGTGGCGCCAGCAATCCCTCGATCTCGGCCGACGGCCGCTACGTCGCCTTCGCCACGGCCGAGCCGCTGCTCCCGCTCGCCGACCTCAACGACCATGTCGACGTCTACGTACGTGACATGACCGTCGGGATCGGCAGTCCCGGTGCCTACGACCTCGTCTCCGCCCGCGACGGCGGCGACGTCGGGGCCTCCTACGGCGCTCCGTCCTTCCCTCTCCCCGGCAGCGAACCGGGCAGCGAGGTCTCGCGCGGGGTCTCGATCAGCGCCGACGGACAACGGGTCGCCTTCCGCACCGAAGTCGCCACCGACCTGCCGGCGAGTGGGGCGCTGGACACTCCTCCCGGCCAGGTCTTCCTGCGCGACCGGGCGGCCGACACGACCACGCTGGTCACCGCCCAGCGTGACCCGGGGACCGGTGCGATGACCGCCCTGCCGGCCGGCGGCGCCACCGGCGCCGTGCTCAGCGCCGACGGCAGCACGGTCGCCTGGACCGGGGGCAACGCCGGCACGCAGGCACGCTTCCTCGGCGGCGAGAACCCGGAACCGGGCTTCCTCTACTACCTCTGGCGGCGGGTCGGTGCCGACCCGAGCGCCCCGACCAGGCGGATCACCGGCCTTGCCGACGCCGACGACCCGGCCTGCCCACCCGGGTCGCAGACCAACTTCGACCAGTCCTCCACCGGGCCGTGCTTCGGGCCGCTGACCGATCAGGAGGCGAACCGGACCAGCATCGCCGGCCAGCTCCCCGCCCTCAGCGGCGATGGCAACACCGTCGCCTTCCTCACCGGCGCCGGCCCTCGCCCATTTGCCTTCACCGGGCCCGGGCTGGACCTGTACGTCACGCAGATGGACGCCGGCCTGACCCGCAAGCAGACGACGGTCGAGCTGACCCGCGACACCGTCGGCACCGACACCGCGACGGCCTCGCCGCTTGGCGGTGTCGCGATGTCGCCAGGTGGGCG
Source organism: uncultured Solirubrobacterales bacterium (assembly GCA_963799835.1). GTDB lineage: Bacteria > Actinomycetota > Thermoleophilia > Solirubrobacterales > 70-9 > VAYN01. Next base: position 205,367 of record CAWCYE010000002.1, on the reverse strand, counting down.
TTATCTCGCGGTCACCACCGTGCGCACCGACTTCGTGCTGCCGGCGCTGCGCCTGATCGGCGTACCGCGGCCCTCGCCCGGTCCCCGCGAGCTCTACGTCGTCGATCTCCAGGACCGCACTCTCGACCGGGTGACGCGCGCTTTCGGCGGGGGCGACATCGAAGCCGACGTGCTGAACGGGGCGACGATCTCCACCGACGGCTCCCGGGTCGCCTTCGCCTCCTTCTCCGGCAGCCTCTTCTTCGGCGATGCCAACCAGACGGCCGACGCCTTCGTCGCCGAACGCCAGCCCGAGGTCGGGACCGACCAGCCGCCGCCCCCACCCGGAGCAGGCGGACCGGATGGGACGATCGAAGACCTCGGCGGCCCGCGCATCTCCGCCAGGGCGAAGGCCAAGCCGGGCGGCGTCGTCGTCCTCACGGTCTCGGTCCCGGCGGCGGGTGGGGTGAGGGCGGTCGCAAGGGCCGCCGCGGGGCAGCCGCGCAGGCAGCGCACCCTGGCGACCGCGTCTGGACGCGCGAAAGGGACCGGCCGAAGCACCGTCGAGCTGACCCTGCGGCCGGTCGAGCGATACCGCACCGAGCTGCGCGAGCGGGGTGTGCTGCGGGGCCGCGCGGTGGTCACCTACGTCGCTTCACGGGGTGGCCGGCGTGCCTCGACGACGCGCCAGATCGTCTTCTGGCAGGGCCCGGCCGGTACCGGGCCGGAGCGGGGGCGTAAACGGCCGGTCATCCATTGGTGACGATCTGGTGACGGGCTCGATAACGAGATGTAACGGTGGCGTTTAAGTCCTGTGAAACCGCTTGACAGAGCCATATCCGCCGGTTGATTCTGCCGCCGCAAAGTTATGTCGATGAAAGGAATGACTCTCATGAGCCGCACCCTCGATGCCCCCCGATGGGGCTTGAGCGCAGGCGTGGTCGGGGCTGTCGCCCTGTTCCTGTCGGCGCTCGCGGCGGTCTGCCTCGCCCCCCGGGCGGACGCCGCCTTCACGACGGGCAAATGTGCCGGGTCCGACATCGTCGGTCGCGGCGCCTCGTTCGCACGCGATGCGCACAACGTGTTCATCAACAACTTCCAGCCCGTCTACTGCGCCGGCACTCCAGCTCTTGCCGGGGTCACGTACGAAGCGCTCGGCAGCGGCGCCGGTCGGCTCTCGATGAAGGTTCGCGAAGTCGGTGGTCCCCGCTTCGGCATGTCCGACGAGCCGCCGACCGAAGCCGAAGTCGCGCAGATGAACGCCGGTACCGGCAACGAACCCGCCGGCACCGACACGATCGAAGGCGACAACGGGCAGATCCACGTCATTCCTGCGGCCGTCGGTGCAGTGGCACCGCTGGTCAACTTCCCCGACAACTGCGACGTCGACCTCTTGCCGGCTGGCGCCAAGACTCCCGAGCAGAACCTCGACCTGGACGGCACTCCCGACGACGTGATCCGGGTGCGGTTCACGAAGGCCCAGTTCGAGAACGTCTGGGCGAAAAGCGCCGCCGCCGACGAGTGGGACGAGGTCTTCCCCGCGCTCGCACCGGACGCGGACTGCAACAAACCGATCATCCGCGTCGTCCGCTTCGACGATTCGGGCACCTCGTTCGCCTTCAAGGACTACCTGAACACGATCGACGGAGCCGAGGGCTGGCTCACGACCTTCGTTACGGGTGCCAACAAAACCCGCGAGTGGCCGAATGCCGTCTTCGGGGCCCGCGCCGACTGCGCCGGAACGCCGAACGGTCCCGGCTCCCAGGAAGACGCGATCGACCAGCTGACCAGCGGCTGCGCCAACGGCAACGGCCCACTCGTCGCCAAGCTGGTCACCACCGACGGCTCGGTCGGTTACTCCGACATCTCCACCGCGCGGAGCAACAGTCCCAGCCTCGCGGTCACTCCCGAGGCCAACGACAACGACACCTACTGGACCCAGGTCGAAAACGGTGCCGACGCCTTCACCGAGCCGACCTCGAGCCCGAACGGGTTCCGCACGGACGGTCCGAAGGGCGCCAACTGCCAGTCGACCGAATTCGACAACGTGCCCGCGAGCACGCTCGGAGACTGGTCGAAAGCGACCGGCGTCACCTCCAACCTCGGGTACGGCATCTGCACCCTGACCTACGGCCTGGTCTTCGACGACAGCGCCGACGTCTGGGGCGGCAGTCCGGTCGAGGAGGCCAAGGCCCGCACGGTCAAGGACTACTGGGAAAGCATCGTCTCGGCCCCCGCCCAGGCGGCGCTCTTCCCGAATGACTACGCGCCGCTGCCTGCCAACATCCTGGCGATCGCCAAAGCGGGTGTCGAATCGGTCGAGTGGCAGGGCGGTACGGGCGAAGAAGGGCCCAAACAGACCCCTCCGGTCCCCCCGAAAGTGATCCCGCCGACGCTGACGCCACCGAGCAACGCGTTTTCGTTGCTGAAGAAAGCGATCTCGTCGAAAACGGGACAGGCGGCGATCTCGGTCAAGGTCCCGGGCGCCGGCAAACTGGTGATGGTCGGCACCGCCAAATCCGGCAAAAAAACGCTCAAAGTCGGCCAGGTCGTGCTCAACGCCAACAAAGCGGGCACGTTCAAGCTGATGCTGAAGCCGAGCGGGGCGGCGAAGAAGCTGCTGCAGGAAAAGGGATCGCTGAAGGTGGCGCTCAAACTCACCTTCACCCCCACCGGCGGTACCGCCAAAGCGTCGAACAGCTCGGTGACGCTGAAGCTGAAATAAGCCGAACCCTTGATTCGCCGGTGTGATGCGGCGCCCGGACTCCGAGCGAGTCCGGGCGCCTTTGCCGGTGAAGGGGTCGGCGCAGAACGAGAGTGAAAGTCGGAGAAGGAGGCAACTTGCCAGACAGTGATCAGCAGCAGACCGGGAGGCTCCCACGCCTGCCGAAGAGACCGTCACCGGCGGCCGGGCGCGAGGTTCTGCGGGCAGTGGCCGAGCACCTGGCCCCAGTGGGGAGGTGGTTCCTCAAGGACCCGCTGAACACCCTGCTGATCGTCGCGTCGGTCCTCCTCACCGTCACCTTCTTCTCCCTGCTCGGGGAGATCCAGCCAAGCTCGGCCGGCGAAAAGGTGCCGCTGAGCAGGGTCCTCGAGCTGACCGAAGACGAACAGGTCAAGACCGCCACCCTGCTGGACCAGGACGCGCGGGTGGTGATCGACACCAAGAACGGCCGGACCGTCTACGCCGCCTACCCCGGCTCGGACGCGCAGACCAACGGCTTGATCAAGACGCTCGCCGAAAGCGGCGCGGTGGTCAGCGTCGACCAGCAGGCGGACAAGCCCTCGAAGCAGATCCTGGTCCAGTTCCTGATCCCGATCCTGCTGCTCGTCTGCCTCTTCGTCCTCTTCACCCGGCTCGGCCAGGACGGCGGCGCCGGCGCCTTCGCCGGCTTCTCCAAGTTCACCGGCAAGGGCCGCAAGAAGGGCGAAGCGTCCCCCGACCGGACCACCTTCGACCAGGTCGCTGGGGCCGGCGAAGCGGTGGCCGAGCTGCGAGAGATCCGCGACTACCTCGCCGACCCGAGCAAATACGCCTCGGTCGGGGCGCGGGCGCCGAAGGGCGTCCTGCTTGTCGGCCCGCCCGGGACCGGCAAGACGCTGCTCGCCAAGGCGACGGCGGGGGAGGCCCACGCCACCTTCTTCTCGCTCTCGGGATCGGACTTCGTCGAGTCCCTCGTCGGGGTCGGCGCCGCCCGTGTCCGCGACCTCTTCGCCAAGGCGCGCAAGATGGCGCCGGCACTGGTCTTCATCGACGAGCTCGACGCCGCCGGGCGAAAGCGCGGCGCCGGCGTCGGACAGGGCAACGACGAGCGCGAGCAGACCCTGAACGCCCTGCTGGTCGAGATGGACGGCTTCGGGGGGGACGCGGGCATCGTCGTGCTCGCAGCCACCAACCGTCCCGACATCCTCGACCCGGCGCTGCTGCGGCCGGGACGCTTCGACCGCCAGGTCACGGTTGACGTCCCCGACGTCCACGGTCGCCTCGACATCCTCACCCTCCACTGCGGCGGCCGCCCCCTCGCCCCGGGCACCTCGCTCGAGGAGATCGCCAAACTGACTCCGGGCTTCAGCGGCGCCGAGCTGGCAAACGTGATCAACGAGGCGGGCCTGCTCACCGTGCGCGAGGGCCGGACCGAGATGGACCAGGCGACGCTCGAGGAGGCGATCGACCGCGTCGTCGCCGGGCCGGCCCGCAAAAGCCACGTCCTCACCCCCGAGGAGCAGTGGGTGATCTCGATCCATGAGGCCGCCCACGCGGTGGTCACCCGCTCGATCGGCCAGCGCGTCTCCGCCCAGAAGCTCTCGATCATCGCCCGCGGTCGCCAGCTCGGCACCGCGGCGAGCATGCTCACCGACCGCGACGCGGTGGTCATGCAGGAGCCCGACCTGCGGCGGCACCTGATCGCGATCGTCGCCGGCTACGCGGCCGAGAAGATCGAGTTCGGAGTCGCCTCCTCCGGGGTCCACGACGACCTCCACGCGGCGACCGGCCTGGCACGCCAGATGGTGACGTCCTACGGCATGTCCGAAGGGCTGGGGCCGATCACGATCGGCGAGAAAGCCGGCGAGGTCTTCCTCGGCGCCTCCCTGCAGGAGCTGGGCTCGGTCGGGCCGGCCACCCTGGAGCTGATCGACCGCGAGGTGGAGCGGCTCGTCCGGGACTCGGTCGACCGGGCCGAAGAAATCCTCAACCGCAACTGGAACGCCGTGTATGAGACGGCGAACGCGCTGATCGAGCACGAGACTCTCTCTGGCGTCGCGCTGGATGCGGTCCTCTCGACCGTCAAAGAGACGCTGCTCGACCTCGGCGAGCAGCAGATCGCGCCGCCGGCACCCGAGCACCAGCCGCAGGAGGAAGGTGAGTAGGCGGATTACATCGGCACTCGCGGGCCTGATCGCGGCCCTCCTCGCCTCAGCCCTCGCGGGACCCGCCGCGGCTGAGCCGATCTGGCGCCTGGAGCAGCCGGCGCCGCCGGCGGGGGCCCCGTTCAAAGTCCCGCTCGGCGCACCCGGTGACCTCGAGTTCTGGGCGCCGAACCGAGGCCTGCTGACGGTCGAGGGCAACGCCGCGATCTCACGCGGCATCTACAGCTGGAACGGTCAGGCTTGGCACCAGCTGGCGACCGTCTGCGGCGGCCCGGCCGACACTGCCCGGATCGCCTGGGCGGGGCCGACCGAGTTCTGGGTCGTCAGCGAACCGAGCCTGCCGCGGCGCGGCTCCGGGCTAGCCCTCTGCCGCTTCAAGGACGGCCAGGTGGTCGGCTCCTTCAGCACCAGAGTCGATGCCGCCGACCCCTTCCGGCAGATGATGTCGGCTTCCTGCAACGGGCCCGACGACTGCTGGTTCGGCGGCGTCGGCTCCCAGGACGCGCTCGGCGAGAAGGTGGGCGCCTTTCACCTGCATTGGGACGGAGCTGACCTGGAGACGGTCTACGGGCCCCAGGGTCGCGGTGTCACCGACCTGCAGCTCCACCAGGGCGTGCTCTACGAGACCACCCTGGTCGGTCGCTCTCCCGAGAACCGCACCGGCCCTGTCGACTTGGCCGAACCGGAGGCCATGCCGAGCCTGATCCACGAGATCGGGCCCGGCGGCGCCTTCGCCAACGATCCGTTCGAGCCGGCCCCGCTGGCCGGAGTTCCCAGCGACGGGACCGAGCTGCTCGGGATCGACAGCGACGGAAACGACCTCTGGGTGGTCGGCGGCGGTGCGGCGTCGGGGACCTCGGCCCCGGTGGGCGGCGCGGTCGCTCGGCCGCCGTTCGTCGCTCGCCTGGTCGGCGACACCTTCCAGGAGCTGACTCTCACCGGGCCGACCTTCGGCGCCAGCGACCGCCTCGGCGACGTCGCCGCGATCCCCGGCAGCGACGAAGCGATGGCGACCGTGGTGCCGTTCGCCGAGAGAGGCAGCACCAACAGCAAGGCGATCGTCGCCCGGATCGGCGCCGACGGCGCGACGACCACGACCCGCCTGCCCGCGGCTGGCGCGGGCCGTGGCAGCGCCGCCAGGATCGCCTGCCCGGCGCCCGAGGAATGCTGGATGGTGACCAGGGCGGGCTGGCTCTTCCACCTCAGCGAAGGAGCGTCGCTGCCGGTCGATACCGAGCCCGCCTTCCAGGGCACGATCGAGTTCCGGCCGAACGAGGCAGCCGAACAGTTCATCCCCGACAAACCTCCGGTCGACGACTCCCAGCTCTTCGCTCCGCCCGAGCTCGAGCGGAACCCGCTCGCCGACCCTCCGAAACGGAAGGTCAGGCGGCTGCCGGCGCTGTTGCGCAACGTCCGTTCGAACCTCGACGGGCTCAGCCTCACGGTCTCCTTCACGGTCACCCGGACGGCCAGGGTCGCCCTGCTCGCCAAAAGGGGGAGGAAGACGGTTGCCCGAACCAAGCAGCGCCTGTTCCCACCCGGCCGCCACCAGCTCACCCTTCACCTCAGCCGCGAGAGCTACCCGACCGGGCTCGCCTTCCGTATCTCCGAGGTGAAAGACAAGTGAGTCCGGGGGCGAGGCGGGTGCGGCGCAATCGCCGCAACCTCGCCGTCTTCGCGGCGATCTTGGGGGTCCTGCTGGTCCTCGCCGCTCCCGGCAGCGGCGACCCAGCGCCTTCCGGGACGGCACCGCTGCCGCTGCTCGGCTCCGCCGACCCGGAGCTGGAGCTGATGGGAGCGGCCCCGGGCGGCGAGCCCGGCGAGGCCTGGGGGTATCGCTCGCTGCCGCTGTCGGTGGGCGCGGTTCGGGTCGGCACCCGTCAGCTCGAGTTCGGGCCGCCCGCGAACCCCGCCGTCCCCGATCCGCAACTGGTCTTCGTCCGCCATACCGACGCCGGCGGCTGGCAGGTGTTCGACACCCCACGCGACGCCGAAGGCAGGCCCTACCGGGGCCCGTTCCCCAACCGTCTCTCGGCCCGGATCACCCGTGAGGGCGGCGGCGTTCTGGTCGGGCGCGACACCAGCCGCCCGCCCGGCGAGCAGGTCGTCGTCCTCCACCACGAACCCGGTGGTTCCTGGCGCGAGCTTGCCGACCCACCTCCCGAGGTGCTGCTGCCGGCCGAAGGGGAAGCGCCCCCCGAGGCTCTTGCCGGTGACCAGGGCCTCGGCGCCGTGGCGATCGCCGCCTTCGACGAGGCAGGCGCGACCGGGCTGGTGTTCGCACCGCAGAACCGCTCGGTCGCCGACGCGATCATCCACTTCGACGGCAATGAATGGGGCCGCGAGCCGGTCGAGGTCCCGGTCGGTTCCGAGGCGAGCTTCCATGTCCGGGCGATCGACGCCACCGGGCTCGGCAACGCCTGGGCGATCGCCGAAGCCGACGACGCGCTCGGCCGCTCGCTGGTCTTGCTCGAGCGGACCTCCACCCCCGAAGGGCCGCTCTGGGTCGACAGTCCGCTGGCCGGAACGCCTTTCGCCAGCAGCGACTCGCCCGGCGACGGCATCCTCGGAGCGGCCCCGATCGGCGGCGGCGCGCAGCCCCTCACGGTTACCGAGGATGGAGCCTGGCTCGACCTTGCCGCCCAGATCGAAGGCGTGGGTCGCGACGTCACGCTGTTCTTCGATCGTGGCTCAGCCAGCGTCACCGGCAGCTGGTGCGATGCTGCGGTCTGCGGCGGCGCGCTGGGAGTCAAGCTCTCCCGCCAGGGCGGCTACCGCAGCTTCGCCTGGGCCGGTGCAGGCTTCGGCTCGCGGGTGATCACCAACCCGCTCGACCCCGGTGGCGCCGAGACGACCAATCGCGGCACCTACATGCGCTTCGCCGACGGCGCCTTCGTACGGATGCCGGGCGCCGGGGGCAACTTCCGCACCAGCGGTGCCTTCGCCACTCCCGACATCGGCTGGCTGAAAGGCCCGGTCGAGATCTCCACCAAGGTCGCGCCGAACACGCTCAGCCCCTGGCCGGTATCGGTGCGGGCTCCGCTGGCGGACGTCGCCGCCGCCCCGGGATCGACCCCGGGGGCGATCGGCGCCGGCGCCGTGGCGGTCGGCGCCGACGGGGCCATCCTCCGCTACGAGCCGGGTCGCGGCTGGCAGCGCGAGTTCCTCCTCTCCTCCAGCGGCAGCGTCAACAGGGCGACCTTGCGCGGTGTCGCTTGGCCCGAGCGAGGGCGCGCCCATGCGGTCGGGGACCTCGGCGCGATGTGGATGTGGAACGCCTCCGACGACATTTGGGTGGCCGATCCCGGCATCCCGATCGGGTTCGAGGGCAACCTGATGGACGTGGCGTTCGATCCGGCCAACGCCGATCGCGGCTATGCGGTCGGCAAGGACGGGGTCCTGCTCTCCTACGGCAAGAGCTGGGATCAGGACGCTCTCCCGGCCGAGAGCGCCGGCGCCGACCTGACGTCGATCGCGTTCGCGGGCAGCCAGGCGATCGTCGCCGCCGGGGGCAACCTCCTGGTCAACGACGGCGGCGGCTGGCGAGTCGACCCCTCCGCCAGGGCCCTGCTCGACACGGTCCGCGTCGGCAGCCCGTTGCTCTTCGCCGTCGCCGGCCTTCCCGACGGCGGCGCTGTCGCGGCAGGTCGCGACATCGTGATCGAGCGCGACGGCCCAGGCGCGCCATGGCGCTTCTCCGACCAGCCGCTGCCCGGCTCGACCGCGATCGCCGCCGCCGCGGTTCGTGCCGGCGGTTCGGTGCGGGCGATCGTCTCGGTCGTGCCACGGCTCGCCTTCCCACCTGCCGACGACCTGCCCGACCCCGATCCCAACGTGCCGCCACCGATCCTGCCGCCCTTCGGCCTGCCCGGCGACGGCTACCTCCTGCGCGAGACCGCGGCCGGCTGGGCGGACGAGCAGCGCACCACATATGCGACCTCGAGCAACGACACGCCGATCAAGAGCGACCCGGTCCTCTCGCTCCTGCTCGATTCGGCCGGCAACGGCTGGGCGGTCGGAGGGTGGAGCGGCGACGCCGACTCGGCCGGGCGCGGAAGCTCGGCACGCAACGGCGGCGGCCGCGCGATCCGGGAACGGGTGCGGACCGCCGCGGTCTTCCGCTACGGCGGGGGTGCCACGGCGCCGCCCGCCGCCGGGAGGCAACCGGTCCCGATGCCCGCTGGGCCGGTGCGGCTCGCGGTCGCGGGCCACGCGGAGTGCGACTCGACCTGTGTCGACCTCGCTCGGCAGGCCATCGGCCCCGACAGCGGCATCTCCGCCGCGCTCCGCACCGTGGCCGGGATGAGTGGCGCGAACGGGCCCCGGGCGCTGCTCTACACCGGCAACCGCGTCAAAGGGGGCCTCTCCGAATCCGACGCCGCCCGCTACGCGGCGCTCCTGGGCGCCGCCCCGGGCCTGCCGGTCTACCCGGCGCTCGGCTCCGACGATGCCGCCAACGGGCTGGGGGCGAGCGCCTTCCAAGCCGCCTTCGCCTCCTTCCCGGGCCCGCTCGGGGCCGGGGCTACTCCGAGCGGCGTCTCGACCGCCGGGATCCCCGGGGCCGCCCCGGGTCCCGGCGCCCGCACGCACTACGCCTTCGACAGCTCCGGCGCGGGCGGCACGGTACGGGTGATCGTGATCGACAACTCGCTCGGGTCGCTGGCCGCCAGCGACCCTCACCAGAACCCGGCGGAGGCGCAGCTGCCGTGGCTGACGGCCGTGCTCGCCGACGCTCGCGCCAAGGGGATTGCGACGGTCGTGATGGGGAATCGCAACCTCAACACCGCTTTCACGCCGAAGCTCAACGTCGCCTCCGACGGCACCGAGGTCGCTCAGGCCCTGGTCACCGGAGGTGCCTCGGCATACCTCTTCGACCGCCCCGAAGAGAACCGCTCCATGCGCATCCCCGCCGGCGGAGGGGAGACGATCCCGAGCTACGGGGTCGGCAGCCTCGGGTACCGCTCTCAGATCGCCGGTGCGGTCGGTCTCGAAACCGCCGACTCCCTCTTCGGCGACAGCGGCGTCCTGGTCCTCGAGGTCGGCGCCGCCCTGCGCGACTCCGCGACCAACCGGGCGCCGATCGGGGTGCGCCTGATCCCCCTGATCGAGGACCTCTCGCTGGAGGCGACCGACGGTACCCTCCTGCGCCGGTCGCGTCCGGCGCTGTTCCGCGGCCTGGGACGGCGCCCCCGGGGTGGCGACCGGTGGGGCCAGGCCTCGGCCGGCTCGGGCAACCCCAACCCCTCCGGAGGAGATCCCTACACCCTGTTCCCGCCCAACCAGTGCCGGGTCGCGGGCTGCGCGGCGCGGATAGCGCCCGAGTACAGCTTCACCTCCTCGGACCCCGACATCGCCGATTTCGTCCGCCAAGACCCGGCATCGACCAACCTCCGCAAGCCCTTCATCGACGACAACGACAAGGTCGTCACCGACAATTCCTCCGGCCTGCTCTGCCCGTTCAACGCCGGGACCACGACGGTCACGGTCAGCGCCGGAGGCTTCTCCTACTCCGAATCGGTGAGGGTGCAGAACGGCAGCGTCCAGCGCCCCTGCGGGACGCGCCCGCTGCGCCCCGACCGCTTCGTCCGGAATTCCGCCACCGCCGTGCCCCCGGCGCCGCCACCGCCGCCGGCAACCCCGCCGACCAATCCCCCGCTGAACTTCACCCCGCCGGCGTTGCCGTCCGCGCCGCCCCCACCTCTTCCGCCGCCTCCGCCTCCACCCCCGCCGCCACCGGTTGATCCGTTCCTTCCCCTCGCAGCCGTCCCCCTGGCCCTGGTGCCGGCGATCGTTCCCCCGCCGCCCCCGCCGATCGTGCGACCGCTGCCCCCCGGCGGGGCGCCGGCCCGCACCTACCAGGTGGAAGAGAAGCGCGAAGAGGAGGCGGCGATTGAGGAATCCCAGGCCTTCTCGCGCCACGAAAGCGGCGAAGGCGGGCTCACCGCGCCCCACTATCTGCTCGGGGCGGTTCTGATCCTCGCCCTCGCCGGCGCCTCGGTGCGGGGTGGGCCCGGCGCCCGCCGCCGGCACCGAGCCGTGCCCAGCCCGGCAGTGACCACAGATCGAACCCGAAGGAGCCGAACATGAGCAATCCACGTCTGACCAACCGCATCGCCTGCTCGGCGCTGATCCTTGCCCTGGGCGCTTTCGTGCTCGCCGGAGTGGGGGAGTCGGGCGCAGCTGGGCGGCTGCCGGGGCCGAGCCTGCAGCCGAAGAAGTTCGGGATCCTGCGCCTCAACGCGAAAAAGAAGTTCCCCCGCAGCGTGCTGCCGGGTGGCGTCTTCGCCCGCTGCTCGCCGGAGACGGTGAAGATCGGGACGGTCTGCATGATGACCAATCCCTATCCGCTCGAAAGGAGCGAGATCGGCCGCAACGACTACTTCTTCGCGACCCAGAAGTGCGCCGCCCTGGGCGGCTACCTGCCCACCGCGGCGCAGCTGATCGGCGCCGCCAAACGGGTCAAGCTCGCCGGGCGGGTCGACGACAACGAGGTCACCGCCTCGACCGACATCGACCCGACCGACGGCCTGAAGGACCGGCGGGAGATGAGCGCCACCCTCACCACCACCGCCTCCGGGGGTCGCGCGGCCGGGTCGATCGGCGTCAGCGAGGTCTCCCGCGGCGACCCCAAGGTCGGGGAGCCCGATCCGATCCCGCTTCCGGCCGATCCGTCACCCGAAACCCTCCAGTACATAACCGTCTACGACAACGGAAACCTCGGGGGCTTCGCCGGCGGCAAACCGGTGGGTCAGCCGGAGAACTTTCGCTGCGCCTTCAACTTCACCCAGGGCCACGCCGGGGAGCTCAAATGACGGGCTGCCCGGTCGGCTCGGGGTTGAAGCGATAGCCGATGCCGAAATGGGTGTGGATGTAGCTCCAGTCCGGGGCCGCCAGCTCGAGCTTGCGGCGAATCTTGCGGACGAGGACGTCGACGGACCGGTCGCGGTGGCGCATCGCCCCGCCCCACATCAGCATGTAGATCTCGGAACGCTGGATGACGCTGTCGATGCGCTCGCTGAGCACCAGGAAGAGCTCGAACTCGCGGACGGTGAGCCCCACCCGCCGACCGTCGATGAGGACCTGGAACTCGGAGGGCCGGATCTCCAGGTTCGCGATCCAACGAGTCTCCTGCTGAGCGGGGAGAGGCCGAGGCACGATCGCAACCCTTCCTCACGCACCCAGCCCACGAGGTGAACAAGTTGTTTCGAATTGGAGAAGATCGAGGCACGTCTTTAACCAGTTTTTCTCCACTCGGTTACTGCGTGTTCACTTTCAGGAGGCGGTCCCGGCCCGACACTGGGCGCACCGAAAAGAAGTCACAAACCACCGCCACCCAGGGAGCGACTGCAGATGAAACGCACGCGTCTACTGGCCGCAGCGGCTGCGCTTGCCATCTGCGCACCGCTCGCCGCGGCCACGGCAGCTCACGCCGCCACCATCACCATGAGTGGGTTGACCTCGGTCGCGCCGCTGGCCACCGCGCTCGCCAAGGCCTTCGTCAAACAGCCGACGGGCAAAGGCAGCAAGGTCACCATCCTCCAGGGCGGCTCCGACATCGGGATCACCGACGTCTCCCGCGGTCGCGTCACCCTCGGCATGTCCTCCCGTGACCCCAAAGCTGCCGATCCCGGTGGCATCGTCTTCAACAAAATCGCCCGCGACGCGGTCTGCATCGTCTCCAACAGCTCGAACCGGATCTCGACCCTGAGCCAGACGCAGATCCAGGACATCTTCTCCGGCCGGGTGCGCAGCTGGAGCCAGGTCCCGGGGGCGAGCGCCAGCGGACCGATCGACCTCGTCGTCCGTACCGCCGCATCCGGTACCCAGGACGCCTTCCAGAACATCTTCATGGGGCAGACCCTGCGGGTCGCCTCGAGCGCGACGACGAAATCCTCCAACGGCCTCCAGGCCCAGACGGTCAAGTCGGACCCGAACGCGATCGGGTACGCCTCCTTCGCCTTCACCGGCGGCCTGCACACCATCCCCTACGAGGGCGTCCCATGCACGCTTCGCAACGCCAAGTCGGGGCAGTACGCCGGCGCTCGTAACTTCTACCTGGTCAGTCGTGGGGCCGCCACCGGCGTCGCAAAAGCGTTTATCAAGTTCGCCCGCAGCGCTGCCGGGCAGCAGATCGTGGCGAGCGACTGGGTGCCTCTGCGCTAGTGAACGTCGAGGGAATCGCAGCCCGGCTGCCGGGGCGCCGCCGCCCCGGTGGACCGGGCACCGACTCCCAGGGCAACACCGGGTTCTGGTCCGATCGTCGCGTCGAGCTGATCCTCGGCGCGACCGCCTGCTTGGTCCTGCTCCTGATCGCGAGCATGATTGTCTTCGTCTTTGCCAAAGCGTGGCCGTCGTTCGCCCACAACGGCCTCTCCTGGTTCGGCTCCGGGGGCGACGTCGATCGGCAGATCGAGGACATCTACGCCTCGCCCTCCAACCCGGCCAACTACGTCTACGAGGTCCGTGCCTGGCCGCTGCTCTGGGGGACCTTTGTCGTCACCGCCGGCGCCGTCATGGTCGGGCTCGTCTTCTCGCTGCTGGCGGCGATCTTCATCGTCGAGTTCTCCCCCGCACGGCTGACCAGGGTGCTGGAGCCGGTCGTGCGGTTGCTGGCGGCGGTTCCCTCGGTCGTCTACGGCCTGATCGGGATCCTCGTGATCGTGCCCTGGGTTGGGCAGGACCTGATCAGCCTCGACCGCAAGGAATCGGTGTCCAACGTGGTCCAGCTCGACGGCTCGAGCATCGGCGTCGGCATCCTGATCCTGACCGTGATGATCGTGCCGATCATGATCGCGATCGTGGTCGACGCCCTGCGGGCAGTGCCCCGGGGATGGACCGAAGGGGCGGCAGCGCTCGGCGTCAACAGGTGGCGGGTGACCTGGTCGATCGCCGTCCGCACGGCGAGGCCGGCGGTGGTCGCCGCGGCTGTGCTGGCGACGGCGCGGGCGCTGGGCGAGGCGATCATGCTCTCGATGGTCACCGGCTCGGCCAGCTTCGCGCCGAACCCGATCGACGGCCTCACCTTCTTCTACGAGCCCACCAAGCCCCTCGCCGCGGCGCTGGTGGAGAACATCGAAGGCGTAACCATCGCCCCGCTCGGCGCGACCCTGTTCGCCTTCGCCGCGATCCTTCTGGTCTCGAGCATGTTCCTCTCGCTGGCCGGGTACGCCGCCAAGCAGTCGATGCGCAAGTACGGGGTGCAGCCGTGAGGCTCCGGACGGCCTCGGCCGGGACCCCGGCGGCGACCGCCCCGCGCGACAGCATCCGCACCTGGCCGCTGCGCGATCGGGTCGGGTACTTCCTCGCCTGGGGGGCCGGGCTGGCGCTGATCGCGATCGCCGGCTCGATCGTGATCTATATGGCGGTGCGCGGGGCCCAGTACTTCGACCTCGGGATGTTCTTCGAGAGCCCCGCCGCGGAGATCGACCAGTCCGCCAGCGGCGGATTCAAGGACCCGCTGATCGGCACCGCGCTGCTGCTCGTGATGTCGACCGCGTTCGCCGCGCCCCTGGGCGTCGTGATCGCGGTCTGGCTGACCGAGTACGGCCGACCCGCCGGCCTCGCCCGGGCGGTCGAATCGGCGGTCGAGATCGTCGCCGGCACTCCCAGCATCGTCCTGGCGATGTTCGGGCTCGTCTTCTTTGGGCAGCAGTGGCTCGGCTTCCTCACCTACGAGGCCGAAGGGGCGGTGCTCGGCCGTTCCTTCATCGCCGCGGCGTCGATGATGTCGCTGATCGCGCTGCCGCTGGTGGTCGCCGCGACTCGCGAGTCCTTGAACTCGATCCCGCGCCACGTCCGCGAGGCCTCCTACGCCCTCGGCAAGACCAAGGCGGCGACGATCCGGCGCGTGCTGCTGCCGGCGGCGCGCCCGGGGATCGGCACCGGAGCGGCGCTCGGCATGGGCCGGGTCGCCGGCGACACGGCGATCGTGATCGCCCTGCTCGGGGGCACCCTGCAGATCCTCAACGGCGCCGACGGCAGCGCCTTCGGCCTCTTCCGCGGTACCGGCAGCACCCTGACCAGCTACGTCTACCTGAACTCGCCGGCCGGCGAGGGCCTGGCGCCCGAAAAAGCGTACTTCGCCGCCTTCGTGCTGATGCTCCTGGTCATCGTCCTCAACTTCGTCGTCACCCGGTTGGCGCGTGGAAGGGCCCCGCAATGGACTCGCTGAGAACGCCGCCCTCGGGCCGCGAGCACGAGGACCTGCTGACGCCCCCGCCACCGGTGCGCCGGATCCTCATCGACCAGGAGCCGACGGTCGTGCAGCCGCCTCCAGGCAGCGCCAACGGCGACGGCCGGGTCGGCGTCGCAGCGGCGCCGGTGAAGCGTGCCGAGCCCAGCCCCGGCCCCAAGGTCGAACGGATGAGGGCGGAGGAGGTCTCGATCGCCTACGGCGAGAAGCTGGCGGTCGACAAGGTGACGCTGCCCGTCCGCCAGGGCGAGGTCCTGGCCCTGATCGGGCCCTCCGGCTGTGGCAAGACCACTCTGCTGCGCTCCTTCAACCGCCTGGTCGAGATCACCCCGACGGCCACCCGCCTGGGCCGGATCTCGCTCGATGGGGAGGACGTGGACCGGATGGAGGTGACCGAGCTGCGGCGCCGGGTCAGCATGGTCTTCCAGCAGCCCAACCCGTTCCCGATGAGCGTCTTCGACAACGTCGCCTACGCGCTGCGCGAACAGGGCTCGAAGCGGCCGCGCAAGGAGGCGCTGCGGGAGCCGGTCGCCGACGCCCTGCGCCGCGCCGGCCTCTGGGACGAGGTCGGCTCAACGCTCGACCACCCGGCCCTGCGCCTCTCCGGCGGCCAGCAGCAGCGGCTCTGCATCGCGCGCGCTCTCGCGGCGCGGCCTGAGGTGCTGCTGCTCGACGAGCCCTGTTCGGCGCTCGACCCGCGCTCGACCCAGGTGATCGAGGAGCTGATCCTGCGCCTGCGCGAGGAGGTCGCGATCGTGATCGTCACCCACAACATGCAGCAGGCGCTGCGGGTCGCCGACCACGTCGGCTTCATGTACCTCGGCGAGCTGGTCGAGTACGGCCCGGCCGACCAGGTCTTCGGCGCCCCGACCCAGCAGCGCACGCGCGAGTACGTGGCGGGGGCGTTCGGATGACGCCCTCGCGCGCATACCCGGCGATCCTCGCCCTCGCCGGCATCGCCCTGGTCACGACCGGGTGCGAATCGACCCAGAGCAAGAGCGCCAAGATCGGCGAGGAACTGGGACCGGTCAAACAGGAGGTGGGCCTGAAGATCTCCGAGCGCAGCAAGGACGTGAAGGTCCTCTCCAGCACCCTGCTCACCGACGAAGCAGGTAGCGCGGTCGTGGTCGAGGTCCGGAACGACTCCGACCGCGACCTGGTCAACGTCCCGATCGCGATCGACGTGCGGGACGCGAAAGGGAAGAGCGTCTATCGCAACGACCTGCCCGGTCTCGAGACCGGGCTCACCGCGATCCCCTATGTCGAGGCCGGCAAGACGATGTTCTGGGTTCACGACCAGGTCCTCGCCACCGGGACGCCGGAGGAGGTTGAGGTGACGGTGGGGGCCGGCGGCACGCCGTTCTCCGGCGAGGTGCCGAAGTTCACCGCCACCGAGCCGAAGCTGGAAGGGGACCCCTTCTCCGGCGTCGTCGCCGACGGCGACGTCTTCAACGACTCCGGCCAGGACCAGGAACGGGTGCTGCTCTACGCGGTCGCCAGCGAGGGCGGGGAGGTTGTCGCCGCCGGCCGTGGGGCGATCGAAAAAATCAAGCCCGAGCGCAAGCCGCTTCCGTACAACATCTACTTCATCGGCGACCCGCGCAAGGCGGACGTCACCGTGACCCTGTTCCCGACGCTACCCGGATTCGAGGAGAAATGAGCGACTCAACGCAGACCCAGAAGATGTCTCCGGCTGCGGCGGAGCCGGGCGAGCCGTGCGGCCGCTGCGGCGCGGCGCTCGCACCGGATCAGCGCTACTGCCTCAACTGCGGTAAGCGCCGTGGCGAGCCCCGGGTCGATTTCCGGCGCCACGTGAAAGCAGAGGCCGGCTCGACGCCCGACCGACCGACGCCGTCCCCGGCCGCTCCCGTTCCGCCCCCTGGCGGGGAGAAACGCCAGCGTGACTACGCGCCCCTGGCCGCGGCGGGGGGGATCGCAGTGCTCGGCGTGATGCTCCTGATCGGCGTCCTGATCGGGCGCGGCACCGGCTCGATCGAGAGCTCGGCGCCACCGCAGGTGGTCACCGTCGGCGAAGCGGCGGCCGGCGCGGGCGCCGACCGGAAAGACGGCGGCGAGGGGGCTGCCGCCGGCGGCGCGACGGGGTCGAAGAAGAACACCGCGAACAGCTCGGGCGGCGAAAAAGAAGTCGATACCGGCTCGGCGCCCGTGGTCAGCGACGACGCCCTCCAGGGCCTCGAAGAACAGAGCGGCGAAAGCTACTCGGACGCGAGCAGCAAACTTCCCGACGAAATAGCGACCGGCGGGGCGCCGCCGCCGGAAGACAACAAGGCGCCGGGTGGCGGCAGTGGGGCACAGACGATCGAATGACGGGCGAGACCAAAACCAGCGGCGAGCAGTCGATCGACGACCTGCGCAAGCGGCGCGACAGCCTCGCCGAGAAGCTGGTCGAGCTGCAGTGGGACCTGGGGGGGATCGCCTACGAGATGGCGATCCGCGACCACTTCCGCCTCGACCTGCTGAACCGCCAGGCGGCGAAGGTCCAGCAGGTTGACGCCGAGCTGGCCGAGGTAGAGCGGATGCTGCGGCTCGACGATGCCGGCGCGGCCGGCGCCTGCGGCTACTGCGGTGCCCTCTACGCCCGCGGCGCGGTGTTCTGCTGGCAGTGCGGCAAAGACCTGATGCCACGCGGTTCGGCGAACGGCTCGGAGTCGGCTAAGACGCGGTCGGCATGAAGGACCTGCGAGAAAAAGTCCTCCGCAGCGTCTCCCTGGTGGTCACCGACCGCCGCTGGGCGCCGCCGCTGAGCGCGATGGCGCTCGGCTTCGGACTCTTCCTGGGAGTGGCGATCGGGCCGGGGGCGTCTGGCACCTTCGCGACCGGCAGCGGCCAGATCGTCGCCGTCACGCCCTCCGCCGCCGATGCCCCGGCGGATGAAAGCGTTGCCGAAAGCGAACCGGAACCGTTGGTGGAATCAGAACCCGAACCCTTCGAAAGCGAAGCGCCCTACGAAGAAACGTACTACCCGGAAACCGAATACACCGAACCGGAAGAAGAACCGCTGCCGGAAGAAGAGCTCCCGACTGAAGAACCGCTCGAAGAAGAACCGGAGGGGCAGCAGCTAAAGGGAACCGTGGTCCATGCGAACCCTGCCGCCGGCAGCTACACGATGGCCATAACGGGAGGCGAACTCGTCTCGATCCACGCCCCGAAGCTGGCCCTGCCCGGTACCGAGCTGACGGTCGAAGGCGAACCTCTCGCGAACAACACCTTCGGCGAGCTCTCCCGCGAGCGATCCGGCGGCTCGCGTCGAGCAGACTTCAGAGGCGTCGTCACCTTCGTCGACCCCAATCCACTGGACCCCACCTACACCGTCTCCGGCCGGGGCTCCTCGATCCTGGTCCACGCCGGTCCCGAAGCGGCGTCGCAGTTGCCGGCCGTTGGCGCCTACGCGACCGTCACGGCGCGGATCGAGAAAGCGGTCGTGGCGGAAGCCCCGCCGCCGGTCGATCCGGTGCCGCCCGAAGCCGCTCCGACCTGCGCGGCCGACCCCGGGCTGAAGCCACCCCCGAAGCCGCCGATGACCACGGTGCAGCAGGAGCTGGAGGTGGAATCCGAGCCGGCGACCTACGTCGACCTGGCCGGCATCCTGACCGCGGTGTGCTCCGCAACCCGGCAGCTCGCGATCTCGGCCGACGACCTCCGCGAGAGCGCCCAGGACATCGTTCTGAGCGTTCCGAAGCGCTTCAAGACCGCCGGTATGGAGCTGGGCGACTCGATCCTTGCAACCGCGACGATCGGCGAAGGCGGGACGCTCACCCTCGCTGGCCTGGCCAGCGACGAGCGCGCGCAGGGTGCTGAAGACCCGGATTCGGCCCAGGGCGACCTGAAGCGGTAGCCGACCGCTCGGTTTCCCGAGGGCCTCGATTCCTTGTCGCTCTGGGTTGCCATGGATAGGCTGGACTTCGATGTCGGCTGAGCAGGGCGACCCGCACCGACTGGCCGCGCTCGCCGCGCTCGCGAGCGCGGCGGTGCTTGCAATCCTCAGCATCGACATCGTCCTCTCGCAGTTTCCCCGGGGACTGATCGTCCTCGCCTGCCTGGCACTTGCGCTCACCGCAGCTTGGTACGGCCTGACCCGCACCGGGGGAGCGAGGTTTCTGGGGTCTGGAATAGCGATCCTGGCGGTGGCCGGAATCGTGGCCGTGCTGATCGCTGACGGAGATCACCTCGCGCAGGCTCTCGTGATCGTGGTGGGCCTGGCGCTGATGCTTCTTGCGACGCGGTCGGCCTTCAAGGTCCACGTTCCGCTCCACCCGGCACCGGACCCTCGCCACGCCGTGCTCTTCTACAACCCCAAGTCGGGTGGGGGGAAGGCCGAGAAGTTCCATCTGGCCGACGAGGCGCGCGCCCGTGGCATCGAGCCGATCGAGTTGAAGCTCGGTACCGACCTCGAGCAGCTCGTGCGCGGCGCGGTGGCCGATGGGGCCGACGCCCTGGCGATGGCCGGCGGCGACGGCTCCCAGGCCGTCGTTGCCATGGTTGCCGCAGAGCGGGGCCTGCCCTATGCCTGTATTCCGGCCGGGACCCGCAACCACTTCGCGCTCGACCTCGGCGTCGACCGCGACGATGTCGTCGGCGCCCTCGACGCCTTTGTCGGCGGTCGCGAAAGGCGGGTCGATCTTGCCGAGGTCAACGACGGGGTATTCGTCAACAACGTCTCGATCGGCCTCTACGCCGAGGCCGTCCAGCGCGAGGGCTATCGGGAGGCGAAGCTGCGGACCATCCTCGACACCCTGCCAGAGGTACTGGGACCTGAGGGTAAAGGGCTGGACCTGCGCTGGACTGGGCCCAGGGGGCATGAGCATTCCTCGGGTGCGGCGATCCTCGTCTCCAACAATCGCTACCGCCTCGGGCGCGCGGTCGGCTCGGGCACCCGGCCGAGGATCGACGACAGGCTGCTGGGGATCACCGTCGCCTCCCCGCCGGGCGCAGGTCGGCGCTTCTTCCAGCGTCCCTGGCGAGAGTGGTCAACGCCCGCGTTCGAGGTTGACGCAGACGGCCCGATCGCCGCGGGGATCGACGGCGAGGCCGTAACTCTGGACCCGCCGCTGCGCTTCAGGATCCTGCCGGCCGCGCTGGAGGTGCGGATCGCCGCCGCACACCCGGGAGCCTCTCCGTCTGCGGCGATGCCCGAGGGTGCCTGGGAGACCGTTCGCGCACTGGCGCAGATTGCCGTACGGGGAACGCCGAAACGAGATCATCGTCCCGATGGGTGAGTGGCTCAGCGAGGCAAAGGCGGTCGATACCGCCGTCTATGCGGCGATCGCCGCCAGCGAGACCCCCTCGCTGGACGTCGCCATGCGCGGTCTCTCTCGCGCCGCCGACCGGAGCAAGCTCTGGTTCTCTCTTGCGGCCGCATTGGCCATCCTTGGCGGTCCTAGCGGCCGGCTGGCGGCTCGGAAGGGCCTCGTCTCGCTCGGCATCGCCTCCGGCTTTGCCAACCTCGTCGCCAAGCCGCTGACCACCCGGCGGCGCCCCGCGAGGAAGGAGGCCGAGGAGCTCGCGAGCCGCCACGTGCAAATGCCGCGCTCGAGCTCCTTTCCCTCGGGCCATGCCGCCTCCGCCTTCGCTTTCGCCACCGGCGCCGCCAACGCGCAGCCGATGCTCTCGGCGCCGCTGCGGGCGCTGGCAACGCTGGTCGGGTACTCCCGAGTTCATACCGGTGTCCACTATCCCGCGGACGTGCTCGCCGGCGCGTTCATCGGGGTCAGCGCGGCGGAGCTGGCCGGCCACCTGCTGGATCGACGGGAAGCTAGTCGCTTCTAGCGCCGCCCTCCGATCGAATCGCGGCGATTGCCGCCTCGATCGAGGGATAGAAGTGATCTTTGTCGAGCGTGTCCATCAGCCCGTAGCGCAGAGTCAGCTCTTTGAGGCGATCGCGCAGCTCGACGAAGGCGAGGTGTATTCCCGACGCATTCAACTCGCGGTCGAGCTGCTCCAGCATCTCTGCCGCGGTCACGTCGACGTCGGTGATGGCCTCACACTGCAGGACGATCCATCCAGGCTTGCGCTCGCGGGCGAGCCGCCTGATCTCGTCGCGGAACCTTCCCGAGTTGGCGAAGAACAGCGGCGCCTCCCAGCGGTAGACGACGACGCCCGAGACCTCCTTGGCGTCGGGGTAGGCGGTGATGTCGTGCCATCCCTCCGTTCCCTCGGGGCGTCCCAGAACCGCACCATGCGGCCACCAGTTACGGCGGAAGAAGAGGATGATCGCCAGCAGGACCGCAACCACGATTCCCTGCAGGACGCCGAGCAGCACGACCCCGGCGGTGGCCACCAGGGACACGCCGAGCGCGCTTTTGCGCATCTCGTAGTAGCGGCGCAGAAGAGGCACGTTCATCAGCGAGATCGCCGCGGCGATCACCACCGCCGCGAGTGCCGCCTGCGGCAGGTCGGCGAGCAGTGAGTTGAGGAAGAGAAGGAGAGCCGCGACGAGCCCGGCCCCGACCAGCCCGGCCAGCTGGGTCTTCGCCCCCGACTGCTCGGCGACGGCGGTCCTCGAGCCGCTCGTCGAGACCGCGAACCCCTGAAAGAAGCCGGCCGCCACGTTCGCGGCCCCGACGCCGATCATCTCCTGATCGGGCTTTACGTCATCTCCGCGCCGGGCCGCGAAGCTGGTCGCCGTCGCAATCGTGTCGGTCAGCGATACCAGGGTGATGCCAAGCGCGGCCAGCAGCAGCGCCGGGACGTCGCCGGCGTCCGTCCAGGGAAGACTGGGGGTGGGCACTCCCTGGGGCAGGGACCCGACCGTCGCGACCCCGTGGTCCGCCAGGCCAAAGACCGCCGAGACGACGGTGGCCGCCACGACTCCCACGAGGATCGCCGGCAGGCGCTTGCTGAAGATCGGGAGCACGAGCAGGATGCCGAGGACCGCGAGCCCGAGCACGAGCGTGGCGGTGTGCGTCTGGCCGAGGCCTTCCACGAACGCCTTCAGGTCGCCCAGGAACGAGTCGGCGTCGGTCGAGAACCCGAACAGCTTCGGCAGCTGTCCGACGACGATCGTGATCCCAAGGCCGTTCATGTAGCCGACCTGCACCTCCTTCGACAGCAGGTCGGCGACGAACCCGAGCTTGCCGAGGCCGAGGGCGATCTCGATCAGACCGACGAAGATCGCGAGCATGCCCGCCAGAGCGATCGCCGTCCCCGGGTCTCCCACGACCAGCAGGGGCGTGATCGAGGCGAGGATCAGGGGCGAGATCGAGGAGTCGGGCCCGAGTACCAGGACTCGTGAGGGCCCGAAGAGGGCGTAGCCGACCAGGCAGGCGATCGTCGTGTAGAGGCCGGTGACCGCAGGCAGGCCGGCGAGCTCTGCGTAGGCCATTCCCTGTGGCACCAGGATCGCGGCCAGAACGACCCCCGCCACCAGGTCAGGACGAACGGATGGGCCCGGATACTGCTGGATGAGCTTGATCCCCGGAACCCAGCGATGCAGCCGGCTGGAGCGGTGGAGTTGCCTTTCCGAATCCATGGACCCGCTCCTCTCCGGTTCCTAAAGGCGAATAGAGTGATCAGGAGGGATGACCGTGCCGCTCGCAGACATCAGCTTTGGCGAAGGACTGCTCTTCATCTTCGAGTTCTTTCTGCTCTTCGCCTGGATCTGGATTCTCATTTCGATCATCTCGGACCTCTTTCGCGACCACGAGCTGTCGGGGGTGGCAAAGGCCGTTTGGGTGTTCTTCTTGGTCTTCCTGCCGTTCCTCGGGGTGCTGCTCTATCTGATCGTTCGCGGCAACGGTATGCGCGACCGCACGATTAAAGCCCAGGCTGACACGAAAAAGGAGTTCGACAGCTACGTGCGCGAACAGGCCCAGGCCGGCTCTCCCGCGGACGAACTCCACAAGCTCGCCGAGTTGAAAGACAAAGGAGCACTTTCGGCTGAGGAGTTCGATCAGGCGAAGGCCAAATTGCTGGGCTGAGGCCCCAAAGGGCAACACCCCCTGGGTCGCCGACGAAGGCCTCTCTGTCGGCTGGCTACCATGATGCTGTGAGCAGCCAGCGACTTCCTGGTGGGGTGGTGCACCCCCTGCCGGCGGACCTGCGCGAGGCGTTGATGGCCAGCGCCACGGCACTGGATGCCTGGAAGGACATCACGCCCTTGGCGCGCAACGAGTTCATCTGCTGGGTCGAGGATGCGAAGAAGCAGACGACCCGAGAACGCCGCATTCGCCGGTCACAGGAAGAGCTGGAGGATGGCCAGCGCCGGCCCTGCTGCTGGCCGGGGTGTAAGCACCGCGACCGCGATGTCAAGGCGCCGGGTTGAGGCCGCCCGACGATTCGGTGGACTCGGTGAAGACGGTGGCAGACGTACTCGAGCGCCTAACGGCGATCGACGCGGCACTGCCGCCGAGCGACGGCGTCAAGTGGTTCAACAGGCTCTACCTCGAAATGACGCAACAGGTGGAGACGGCAATGGCGGGGAGGGACTTCGCCGCGCCGGGTTACCTCGAAGCGCTCGACGTGGTCTTTGCCCGCCGCTACTTCGCGGCGCTCGACGCTGCCGGCCGGGGAAGGTCATTGCCGCCCGATTACCCCTTCCACGCCTGGAAGCCGCTGTTCGAAGCCCGTTTCGAGACTGGCGTCGCCCCCGTCCAGTTTGCCCTCGCCGGCATGAACGCTCACATCAACCGCGACCTTGCGCTTGCCGTTTGTGAAGCCTGTGCAGCACGCGAGACCGAGCCGAGCGACGACACGCCAGAACACAGCGACTACGAGTCGGTCAACGGCCTGATCGCGAAGGTGGAGGAGAAGATGAAGGTCTGGATGATGACCGGCCTGCTGAAGGAGCTCGACCGCGAGTTCGGTTCGCTCGACGACGTGGTCGCCGTCTGGAACGTGGAACGGGCCCGCGACGCCGCCTGGGTCGGTGCCGAAGTGATCTGGTCCCTGCGCCCGCTGCCGTCTTTGCGCGAGAGCTACGAAGCCGTCAATGACCGCACGGTGGGATTCGCGGGGCGGGCGCTGCTGACGCCGGCTCCAGCCGTGTGAGGCCGAGCGACTCGGACGACGCCCGCCGCCTCAGGACTTACTTCCAGCGTCGCGGTGCCCCGGTGAGGAATCCCATGTAGCCACGCAGGGAGGCCGAGGAGGTGAGGACCCGGTATGCGACGAGATAGCCGAGGAAGCCGGCGCCGTCGTGCTTGGGATGGACATCGAGCCGACGAAAGACCTCTCGCTCCTGCCAGCGACGCAGCAGGCCATAGATAGCCAGGGTGACCGGCAGGATCAGCATCGACCACCAGGAGAAAAGCAGCGGATAGCCGGCGATGAACAGGATTATGCCCGGGAGCCAGAAGAACACGTAACCGAAGTCGAGTAGAGGCACCAGATAGTCGAGTCCGGCGACGAACTTGGCGAGCACGCGCGGCTGCTTGGCGGGTGGGGTTCGCTGCAGTCCCTCGAGCATGCCCTGCGCCCAGCGCGAGCGCTGGCGCAAGAAGTGCGTCAACCCCTCGGGGACGGCGGTGAAGCCCAGGGCACACGGCTCGTACTGTACGAACCCCCGCGAGGCCATCATCGTCCAGGTGAGGACGATGTCCTCGCCGATCGCGTCCGGCCAGCCGCCTGCCGCCCGGACGTCTTCGGTCCAGTAGGCGGAAAAGGCGCCCTGGGCGACGAGGGTGCTGTTGTAGGCAGCCTGCATCCGCTTGATGCCGTTGATCCCAAGGCGGTAGTCCCAGCTCTGCATCCTGCTGAGCAGGTTGTCGGGAGCGTTCTCCACGATGAGGGCGCCGGCGCAGGCGCAGACGTGCTTCCCATCGGGACGACGCGCGAGCCGGGCGATCAGGAACCTGAGCGCTTCGGGGTGCAGCAGCGTGTCGGCGTCGACGGTCACCACCACCGGGGTCTTCACCTCCTCGAGGGCGGTGTTCAGCGCCCGGTACTTACCCGGTTCGGGCTCGAAGGTGCGGCGGAAGGCCAACCCGTTTCGCCGCGCCGTCTCCTCGGCCAGCTCGGCGGTGCGGTCGGCCGAGCCGTTGTCGGCCAAGATGACCTCGATCGGGCCGCCGTAGGAGAGCTGGGCGATTCGATCCACCGTTCCGGCGATCGCCTTCTCCTCGTTCCGGGCCGCTACGACGAGCGTCACGGGTGGCCACTCGCCCTGCGGCCACGAACCGCTCGGCGGTGCGGTGGGCGGTACGCGATAGCACAACGTCATCAGGGTGAAGACCATGAAACCGATCAGTACGGCTGGGACGTAGGCGAGCGTGATCGGGATCACCCAGGCCATCACCGGGCCAATCGCCTCCCGAAGCTCCGACCGCCACGGCGCCGAGGAGTACACCGCGAAGGCGACATAGACCACGGTCAGGGAAAGTGCCACCGCGAAGCGAACGGTGGTGAGAGGCTCCTCACTACTGCGCAGAGACGACCAGGAGCGTCGCGACATACCGGCAAGAGTCCCATAGGGAACTCCGAGTGGGTCAGAAACATTCGTTGAGGTGTCGGGGGGCCGGGTCCGCCCCCAGACACCGGCCCCCCGCTCTTCGTGCGGCGCCCCTGCGCCACATTGCGGATCCATCCGGCCGCAATGCGCCACCTGCGCCGCACGGGCGAGCATCCAGCTCTACACAGGGCGACACAAGCGTTCAGGCAAGATCGTTCCTATCTATCGTATTTAGCCAATAACGTACTATTTGTGCTCAATCCCGCATGTGTAATGAGAGAAACCCAGACCGGGAGAAGGTACGGGCTCGCGAACACCCGCTCAGGAGGGCGCTGCTGCAGCTGCTCTCGGTCGGCGGCGGCAAGCGAGGGCTGCCCGCGACGGCACTGTGCCACGAGCTGTCCGGCTCGCCGGCCCTCTCAGTGGTGGTCTACCACCTCAAGGTGCTGCTGGACGCCGGCTTGGTGGAGATGAGCGGGGACGACGACTCGGGCGCGCCGGTGTACTCACGGCCTTCCTTAGCCTTTCCCGCCGAGTCCGGCCAATAGCTCGCCAGCCGGGACGTTCAGGCCGGTGGCGATCTTCTCGACCGTCGATACGCGCATATCGCGAACCCCTCGCTCGGCTCGTGCCAACTCGACGGGGTGGATGCCACAGCGTTCGGCCAGCGCTTCCTGGGTCAGACCCTGCTCGGTGCGATAGCGCCTGATGTTGCCCCCGACGACGACCTGCGGCTTTGGCACGCCGCGATGCTCTGCGGCTTAGCCGATCACGTCCAGAGCCAAAAGGGTACTATTGGGGTCTGCCGTCCATTCGTCCAAGTGCTCGGATTTGCCCCGGCGAAGCAGGAGGCACTCGTCGCTCATGGACGACGAGTGCCTCCTGAGTCAGCCACGGGTTATGCGCCGCTCTCCAGCAGCTTTGCCTTCTGCGCGGCAAACTCCTCCTCGGTGAGGATGCCCTGCGCTTTCAGCTCGCCCAGCTCCTTCAGCTGGTCGATCACCGACTCCTCGCCGCCGGGGGCGGGTGCGGCCGGCGCCGCCGCCTGCTGTTGGGCGTACTGCTCTTCTTCCTGGCCGGCCCAGCGCCGGCCCTGGCGGCGCGACACACGGTTGCTGACGGACGTTGCGGTGCCGGCGATGACGGCGGTTCGAGCCACACCACGGAGTAGGCCTGGCATCGGGGTCTCCTCTCAGTCTTTGGCCTCGGCCGCGTCGAGCGCGGCGAGGATGGCTTGGACGGGAATGCGGCCGCTGGCGGCCAGCTGGCCGCCGGAGCGGCGGACGGCGACGGCAAACGGTGCCGCCCAGGTGTTCTCGAAGAGGAGCAGCGCCGCCGAGGTGCCGGGCTCCATCGCACCGCCTGCCTCCTCGACGTCCTCGTCGGAGAGCAGCCCGGAGGAGGCGCCTTCGAAGACCGCGAGCTCGGCGACCTCGCCACCGACGTCGGCGATCTCGAGGCCGCGGACCGTCCCATCCTCATCCCTGGCGATGAAGACGAGGTCGAGGATGCGGATCAGGCCGCGGTCGACGAGGTCGATCAGGTGCGGCGCCACCTCGCCGTTGGGCTGGCGCCCCGGCCACTCGACCAGGATGTAGTCGACCGGCCCCATCTCGTCGAACATCTCACGACGCTCCCCACTTACCTCCATCTCAAATCTCCCCTTGTATTTGATTGGCGGTGCCATCCCACCCGTCGTAGGTGTGTCTTCAGTCTAGGGAAGTTCACCAATGTCAACCACAGCAGGGGAGTGTGGGCGGGGGGCCGGGCCGAATCCATCCTCTAGGCCCGGCCCCCCGCGTTCCCTTGCGGCGCGCCCCCGACGCCGCATATGCGGCGCCCCGTGCACCGCACGCGGAGCATCCAGCCCTACACGGAGCAACACAAGCGTTCAGGCAAGATCGTTCCTATCTCACTCACCTCGGCGACGATGACGTCGATCGCCGCCGCACCTCCGAGCGCCGGGGCAAGCGCGAGGTAGGAAAGCACCGGCGCCGCGGCCGGCAGCTGCGCGCCGCGCCCGGTGGAGACGAAGTGGTGAATCACTCCCCACATCGCCCCGGCCGATGCTTCTGCCGCGAACTCGCTCGGCTGCTGCGCCGGCGGGGCTCCCCGCCGAAGCCTCGTCGCCAGCCTGGCGATCATCGCGGTGCGCCACTGGATCGCCGCGGGGCCTGGCGAGAAGACCTCGAGGAAGGCGAGGCTGGCGAATCTGGGGTCGCCCGCGAGTTGCCGGCAGAGGCCGGCGACGATGCGGTGGGTGCCGCTCGCCCAGTCGTCGGCGGTGAGGTAGAAGGGCGTCGCTGCGGCCAGGGTGCGGTCGCTGAGCATCTCGAGCGTTGCCAGGAAGCAATCAGCCACGCCCTCGAAGTGGGCGTCGAAGCTGCGCCTGGAGACACCGGCGGCGGCGCGTATCCGCGGCACCGTCAGCGTCGCGTACCCCTCCTTGCTCGCCAGTCTTGCCGTCGCTGCGAGGATCAGCGCGCGCTCGTCCGCCAGCGGCACCTCGGCAGGGGTTGCAGGGAGCGGCGGCGCCCCCGCGACCCCGAGGCCGCGCAGGCGGTCGACGTCGTCGTCGCAGAAGGAGAGCGCCCACTCCATCAGCTCGCCGCCGTCGAGCGCCAGCTGCCGCGGGTGTCCGGCGAGCAGCCGCGCTCGCGCCACCCGGCAGCCACCCGCGACGACGCCTTTGACCACCAATGGCGGCAGCTGGCGGCCCCCGTCGGCGAGAGCGAGGTTCTTCGCCACCAGCGCCTCGAAGAGCCGGTTCGTGTGCTGCATTCGCTCGGCCGCGACGGCGCCGGCGGCGAAGACCTCGACCAGCGCCAGGTGCGCCGTCTCGGGGCTGGCGGCGATCTGACCGGCGAAGGCGAGGAACCCGAGCCGAAGCCGCTCGCACCACTCCTCCTCGCCCTCGGTGGCGGCGAGGATTCCGCGCACCGCGCGGCTGACGATGTCGTCGTAAGCGGCGAGGAAGCACTCCTCCTTGCTGTCGAAGTGCTTGTAGAAATCTCGCTTCGAGACGCCGGCGTGGTTGCTCAACGCCGCCACGGCGACGGCGTTATAGCCGTGCTCGGTGACGAGCTCGACCATCGCATCCTGCAGCCGGCCGCGCTGGTGCACGGCGACGTCCTCCGCCGAACGTCCCGGCCCCGGCTTCAGCTTCGGGTAGCGGGTGCTCCGCGATCGTGCGCCTCGTGATGAGGTGGCTCTGCCGGTCGGTCCGGCACCCGCGCGTCCGCGCGAGCCATTCGTGCCCAATGGACTGGCCTCCTAAGCTTTTCGGAACAGCCTTGCCGCGCCCGTTCCTTATGGGGACTAGTCAGTACCAAAACAGGGAGCGAACGTGAGTTGCGTA
This sequence comes from uncultured Solirubrobacterales bacterium, assembly GCA_963799835.1. GTDB lineage: Bacteria > Actinomycetota > Thermoleophilia > Solirubrobacterales > 70-9 > VAYN01. Next base: position 176,564 of record CAWCYE010000002.1, on the reverse strand, counting down.
GGCCAGGTAGGCAAACGCCGAGCGCAGGGGTCCGCCTAAACGGCGAGTCTCGTCGTTCACCCCCCTTAGAAGGGCCTGCAAATCGGGCATGGGAATGCGCCTTAGCGCAGCTCGTCGAGCGAGGAGACCTCGAGGTCGAACGGTTCATCGGCCGAGCGCCGTCGCCGGTATGGCGAGACGGTTACCCGGTGGACTTCGCCGCAGGCACACGGAACGTCGATCGGCCGCGTGTCGGCAGCGGGGTCGGTGTCGACCTTGAGGCGCCGGAGCTCGCCGGCCGACTTGCAGCCGAACGAGATCACCCAGCCGTAGTCGCCGGATTCCGTGTGCTTTTTCTGGTGGTGAGGTTGCCGCATCTGTCCATCATCCCCGGTTGCGAGCAGAGTAATGCGCGGCAGCGACGGTGCCCGGCGTCGTCTACCCCGAGGAACTCGCGGCGGGTGGGCGTGAGGAACTTTGGATGACGGTGTGCCCGCCATCCCAGTGTTCCCACACCGCCACCGCTTCTCCAGTAGGGAAGATCGCGATCTCGGGGTTGAAGTCCTCCCTCACCGGTCCTCTTGAAACCCTGGTGGGTGGAAACCAGGCGCCGCTTGGCGAGCGAGAGGCACCTCTGATGACGCCATCTCGACCATCCCAGATCGTCACGGCTTCGCCGGTGGAGCTGAGGGCGATTTGTGGCGAGTTTTGGCCGGCGGTGACAATCGAGTACCCGTTGACGGTAGTTATGCGGTGCCCTCTGAAGACGCGGGTGGCTTGAGACCATGCGCCGCCAGGGGGTCGCGAAGCGCTTAGGATGAGTGCGGGACCGGAGCCTTCCCATACCGCGACAGCTTCACCTGCGTTGTCGATGGCGATCTGGGGGGCGACAGATTCGGCGTGGTTGTGCCTCTTGAAGACGGTGATGGGTCGAGACCAGGCGCCACCCGGGGGACGCGATGCGCTTTGGAGGCTGAGCCCGAAGTTGTCTTCTTCGCGTTCCCACAGCGCCACCACTTCGCCGGCGGCGTTGAAGGCGACCTCGGGTTCGGGAACGCCGTTCGCCTCCGGCTCCTCGGCCAACTCGACGGGTCCAGACCACGTGCCGCCGGCGGGCCGCGAGGCGCTTTGGATCATTCCGGAGAACTTCGGGGTCAGGTAACCCCACACGACGACCGCTTCCCCAGCGGCGGTGACGGCAATTTGAGGACCTGAGGAGTCGAGGGTCGCCACTCTTGGGAAGGCGTTGACCGGCTTGGACCAGGTGCCGAGAGGAGAGCGTGAGGCGACTTGGATCAAGGAGGCATGGTCATTAGCCTCGTCTTCCCAGACCGCTATCGCTTCGCCGGCATCGTTGATCGAGACCTGGTCGAAGAACGGGCTTCCCGGCCTCTTGGACAGTGTGATCGGCGCGGACCAATCCCCGGCGGAGGATCGGGAGGCGCCTTGGACCACAGTCTTACGACCGACGCGATGCGTCCAGATGGCGACCGCTTCGCCGGCGGCGTTGACCGCGATGTGGGGTTCGAAGGACCTAGGAGGGGAGATGGTCCTTGGCGCGGACCACTCGCCGCCAGGGGTGCGCGAGGCACTTTGGACTACAGAGCGCCTCTTCCGCGGACTGTCCCAAACGGCAATCGCTTCGCCGGCAGCGCCGATCGCGATCTGGGGTTCCTCGGCGTCCTGCTCCGGGTTGGAGACGGTCACGGGCGAACGCCAGGCTGAAGCCGCGGAGGCCGGGACCGCGCCAAGCACCGCGGCGGTTGACGCGCATAGCACGCTCGAGATGACGAGGCGGCCGAGAAGCGCTGTTGCCCGCTTGGCCTGGGGCCTGTGCCGGAAGGCAGGAAGATCCACGGCGGGACCCTAAGCCAAGGTGGGCGGGAGGCTGAGCGCGCTCAACGATCGTTCGGTAAGTCGATCGCCGTCGCGAACCGCCCGCCGCCGAGCGGGCAACAACGAGCGACAACAACTCCTATGTCTCTGAGGGGGAATGATGAATCGACTCAAGAGGAACTTCGCGGTGGCGGCGGTCTCGGCCCTGGTGGGCGTGCTCGGCCCGGGCGTTGCTGGGGCGGCGGGTGCCGAACCGGCGGCCGAAGGGCCGCCGCCGAGCGCGCTTCTCGGCGGCTGGCGCGTCACCGGCAACCAGGTGCTTGCCGACGGCGGCGCCACCACCTACCACTACGAACGCGACCCGGCCGAATCCGAGGGCGTTGTCGACGCCGAAATCCAGTGGCACCGCGCCTCGGCCGCGGCGCTCGGGCAGCAGCTGCAGGCCCAGGGGCTTGTGCCCGCCGGCACCATGCCGACCAGAGTGACCGATCAGCGCTATCTCCAAGCCGAAGACTGGGAGCACCTCTTCACCCATGGCACGGCACAGGTGTTCCGGGACCCCGCGCCCGGTCAGCCGTTCTTCCAGGCCGTCGGGGTCTGGGAGGAAGCGGGCTTCACCTACGCGCTCAGCGCACGAGTTCCCCGCCTCTACATGCTCGAACGGCTGCTGGAACGAGTCGAGCGCCTCAACGGGATATCGGGCGGGAACGATCCCTTTGCCCGGACGAGGAAGTCCCGCCGAGGGAAGGCTCACCGGGCGCACCGCCACTCTCGCGGCCACCACGGCCCCCGCGCCGCCCACGCCCTGGCTTCGCGCCTGGCTGTGCGCTGAGGCTGGCCGGAGCACCGGCGAGCGACCGCGAAGGACCCCTGCGGCCCAGGCCGCAGGGGTCCTCTCGCCTCCCTGGCGGTCGCCCATTTCGGCTATGCGGAGTGTTGTACTACGCTGTAATACAAATGGCACGCGGGACGCGAACCTTCTCCGCCCGATGGGGTGCCGACGTACTCGATCGCCTGAAGCGCCGGAGCGAGCTCGCCGGCACCAACAAGTCTCGGCTTGCGGAGCGCTACGTTGACGAGGGGACGCGCATGGATGAGCACGCCGGCATTGTTTTCCGCGGCGGGCCCACCGGCCGCCGCGCCGCCTTGGCCGGCGGGCCGGACGTCTGGGAGCTCATTGCGACGTTGAAGAGCGGCAAGGCGCGAGGGGAGGAGGCGATCGCCACCACCGCCGAGCTTCTCAATCTCACCGACTCTCAAGTGCGGACCGCAGCCCGTTACTACGGCGCTTTCACCGAAGAGATCGACCGGCGGATTGCCCTCAACACCGAAGACGCCGATGAAGCCGAGGCGGCCTGGCAGCGCGAACAGGCCGCCTTGGCGTGAAGCTCCTCCTCGACGAGCAGATCAGCGGCAAGGTCGCGGAGCGACTCAGAGGCCGCGGCCACGACGTGGTCGCCACGACGGATGACCCAGGCCTCCGTGGGCTGAGCGACCCCGAACTCTTCGAGGTTGCCCAGCAGCAAGGCCGAGCCCTGGTCACCTACAACCGCGTCGACTTCGAACCGATCATCCGCGAATACGCGGAGATGAACCGCGAGCACAACGGCCTGGCGATCGTCCATCCAACGCGCTTTCCCAGTTGGGAGTTCGCTCGGTTGACCGCAGCGTTAGAGGGCCTGCTGAAGGGATCGAACCTGGGCAGGAGCTTCCTGGTCTGGCTGCAGGAGGCAGGTCGCAAATTGCCGTAGGCGGGCGCCGCTCCGAGGCACTCAGCTCAGGTCTGGCCGGCGGCGGTGGAAGTCCGTTGCCGCCTGGAAGGCGGCGCCGAGGCGGAACAGAGTCGCCTCGTCGAAGGGACGGCCGATCGCCTGCATGCCGATCGGCAGGCCGTCGGCGTCGAAGCCGCAGGGCACGGCGAGGGCGGGCAGGCCGGTCAGGGAGGACACGCCCGTGAACTGCATGATCGCGGAGAGCATGTCCTCCTCCTCTCCGGCTTCGATCTCCACGGTGTCGGCGCCGACCGCGGTCGCGGTGAACGGCAGGGTGGGGCAGACGAAGGCGTCGACCGACCTGAAGGCGTCGAGGAACTGCTCGCGCAGCAGGGCGCGGTAGCGCTGGGCCTGGAGGTAGTGCGTCGCGAGGTGAAGCTCGCCCATCTCCAGCAGCAGGCGAACGTCCTCCCCGTAGTCCTGGGGACGGTCGCGCAGCCAGCGCTGGTGGTAGGTGCTCGGCTCGCACGACTCGATCGTCAGCTGCGCCGAGATGTTGCCCTCGATGTGGTCGATCTCCACCTCGACCACCTGGGCCCCGAGGCCCTCCAGCGTGGAGATGGCGTCGCGCACGGCGTCGTGGACGGCGGGCTGCAGGTGCTCGAAGAAGTAGCTCGGGACGATGCCGATCCGCAGGCCGCGCGCGCCTCGGTCGAGATCGCGGGAATAGTCGACGGTCGGCACCTGAGCGCTGCCGGAGTCCCGCGGATCGTGGCCGGCGAGGACCGTGAACATCGCGGCGCAGTCGGCGACCGTGCGCGTCATCGGCCCCACGGTGTCCATGCTCCAGGCGAGGGGGACGACGCCGAAGTTGCTGACCCGGCCGATCGTGGGACGGATGCCGACGATGCCGTTGACCGCGGAGGGCAGGCGGATCGAGCCGCCGGTGTCGGTGCCGAGCGCCGCGTAGCTCATCCGGGCGGCGACGGCGATGCCCGACCCCCCGCTCGAGCCGGCGGGGAAGCGGTCGGTCCGCCAGGGGTTGCGGGCGACGCCGTAGTGGGGGTTGGCGGTGGTGCCGCCCCAGGCGAACTCGTGCATGTTGGTCTTGCCGAGGACGATCGCCCCGGCGCCGCGAAGCCGCCCGACGACCGTCGCGTCCTCCTCGGGGAGCCACTCGGCCAGGACCTTGCTGCCCGCCGTGGTCGCCAGGCCCTCGACGGAAATGTTGTCCTTGAGCGCGATCGGGACGCCGTGCAGGGGCCCGATCAGATGCCCGGCCTGGGCCATCGTCTCGGCCGCGCGAGCGACCTCACGCGCGCTCTCGCCGTAAACCGAGATGAACGCGTGCAGGGCATCGTCGTGGGCATCGATCTGCCCCAGGCAGGCCTCCACCAGCTCCAGGGGCGACACCTCCCGCCCGGCGACCGCCGCGGCCGCCTCCAGCAGCGAGAGGTCCGACAGGTCCGTGGGTTGGCTGACGGCGCTCATTCTGAGACCTCCGGGTCGGGATGGGTGAAGTTCGCGATCGGCGTGCGCTGGAGGTGCTCGGGTGCGCTCATCTTCTCGCTGAGCTCGTTCGCCGCCTCGAGCCAGACAGCCAGGCGCTCCGCGAGCTCCTCGGCGCGCTTCGGCTCGAGCGGGAGGTCCGCGGCGGCGGCCAGCGCCCACACGACCTCGGCGGTGATCTGCGATTCGCCGCTCATCGTTGCGATCGGGTTCGAGTCATCGTTTTCACACTCCTAGATATTCGCGCTGGAGCGATTTGTCGCCCAGCAGCTCTGAGGTCGGAAGCGTCTGCACGATCCTGCCGCGATTCATCAGGTGCGCGCTGGGAGCCACCTTCACGGCGAAATCTAGGTTCTGCTCGACGAGCACCACGGTGACGCCCATCCGCTCGTTGGCGGAGCGGATCAGCTCGGCGATTTCCTGCACGATCGAGGGCTGCACCCCCTCGGAGGGTTCGTCGAGGAGGAGCATCTTCGGGGAGGAGATCAACGCCCGGGCGACAGCCAGGATCTGCTGCTGTCCCCCCGAGAGGCTGCCACCGCGGGCGTCGCGCTTCTCCGCCAGCGCCGGGAAGTCCGCGAGCATCTCCTCGGGCGTCCTCTGCTGCCTGCCCCGGCCGGCGGCATAGGCGGCGACGCGCAGGTTGTCGAGGACGCTCAGCCCCGGGAACACGTCGCGGCCGTCGGGCACGTAGGCGATGCCCAGGCGCGCCCGGGCGTGGACCGGCAGCCGGGCGATGTCCCGGCCGTCGAACTCGAGCGTCCCCTCGGTGGTCTTCTGGTGACCCACGATCGTCCGCAGCAGCGTCGTCTTGCCGACCCCGTTGCGGCCGAGCACGGCGACCATCTCGCCGGGCTCCACCCGCAGGGTCACCCCGGCGAGCACCCTCGTGCCGCCGTAGCCGCTGTGGATCTCCTCAGCCCTCAACACTGACCGGCCTGCCCAGGTAGATGTCGAGGACCCGCTCGTCTTCACGCAGCTCGGAGATGCTGCCGTGGGCGAACACGCTGCCTTCGTGGAACATCATCACCGGCGCATCGAGTTCGCGAACGAAGTCCATGTCGTGCTCGACGACGATCACCGCAGCCTGTTCGGCGAGCGTCGTCACCAGGCGGGCGGTCCGCTGCGTTTCCTCGGCGCTCATCCCCGCGGTCGGCTCGTCCAGCAGGATCACCTTCGGTTCGGTGGCCACGACCATGCCGATCTCCAGCCACTGCTGCTGGCCGTGGGAGAGCACGCTCGCCGGCTCCGCCGCGCGGTCGGAGAGGCCGAGCCAGGAGAGCATCTCGGCCGCCCGCTCGTCCGCTCGCCGGGCGCTGCGGGTGCGGGCGTACGCCGCCAGCCACATGTTCTCGGCCGTGCTGAGCTCGTAGTAAAGGCTCGGCACCTGCAGCTTGATCCCGAGCCCGGCCCGGGCGCGCTTGTCCGGGCGCCACGAGGTGATGCGCCGCCCGTCGAGCACCACCTCGCCCGCGGAGGGGCGATAGCGGCCCGAGAGGAGGTGGAAGAAGGTGCTCTTGCCGGCGCCGTTGGGGCCGATCAGGCAGCTCAGGCCACGCCCGGGGAAATCGGCGGAAACCCCGTCGAGCGCCCGCACGCCGCCGAAACGCTTGCCGAGGCCCTCGGCGCGCAGCGTGTCATCGCCGCCTGTCTCCACCTGGGGCTGGTCGGGGATGAGGACAGGTGCCGTCGCGTGGCCGTTCCCCGCGGAGGCCGCCGTCGCCGCGGCCGCCGGCACTGGCACCCGCGACGGCCCTCTCAGGCCTGGCACCAGCCGGCGGGCCCAGAGCTGCAGGGTCGGCACGATCCCGGCCGGCAGCAAGAGGACCACCGCGATCAGCACGGCGCCGAGCACGATCGGGGTCGAGTCGCCGCCGTCGCCGCCGAGCGTCGAGGTGAGTTTTTCCACCAGCACCACTCCCACGAATGCGCCGAGCAGCGAGGTACGACCGCCGAGCAGGACCCAGATCGCGACGAAGGCGGCCTGCTGGAGGCCGAACACGGACGGGTTGATGAACGTTCCCCATGCTGCGTAGCCGGCGCCGGCGAGACCGGCGATCGCCCCGCCCAGCACGAACGTGGCCAGCTTGTACCTGCGCACGTCGAAGCCGAGCAGCTGGGTGCGCAGCTCGTTGACCCGCAGCGCTCCGACCACCCGCCCGAAGGGCCGGTGCAGGAGCAGGTGGACGCCGACGGCGATGACGCCGGCGACGATGCCGAAGAAGGCCAGCATCGACCCGTAGTCGAGGATGGTCGGCGTGCCTCCCGGGAGTCCGACCGTCAGCGGTGGAACCCCGACCATGCCGTTGAAGCCCCCCAGCTGGGCCTCGCCGATCTGGTACTCGGGGCCGGCGGTTCCCGCCATCACCGTCAGCAGCACCAGCGAGAAGGCGAGGGTGATGATCGCCACGGCGACGTCGCTGACGTCGCCGTAGAAGATGAAGTACCCGACCAGGCCGGCCGCAACGGCTCCGACCAGCGAACCGGCGAGCACCGCGGTGATCGTCTCGTTGGTGTGAGGGAGGAGGTTGATTGCGACGACGCTGTAGGCGTAGCCTCCGAGCCCGAAGAACGCCGCCTGGCCGAAGCTGAAGATGCCGCCGTGGCCCCAGATGAAGGTGAAGCTGAGGGCGAGCATGCCGTAGAGGACCCACAGCGTCCATTCGTTGGCCTGGAATTCCGAAGCGAGGCTGGAAGCGAGGATCGCGGCGACGACGACACCGGCGAGGACCAGCACCTCGCCGGGAACGCGTCGGCGAGTCCACGCGAGCGGATTCACAGAGTCCTCCGCAATCGGCCCGAGATCCCTTCGGGCATGATCCGCAGGATCACGATCGCCAGCACCAGCAGGGAGACGGCGCCGAGCACGAGCGAGGTCTCCCCGGAGACGAGGCGCTGGACCGAGCCGAGGAGCCCCGAGGAGAGCGCCGTGCCGGTCACGACCGCCGGCCCCCCGACCACCACCGTCATGAAGGCGTTGGCGATGTAGCCGGCGCCCATGCTGGGCGAGACGGCCGCGATCGGCGCGAGTGCCGCGCCGCCCGCGCCCGCCAGCGCGGCCCCGAAGGCGAAGGTGCCCATGTTGACCCCGTGCGCGTTGATCCCCAGCGCGGACGCCATCTCGGGGTTCTGGGTCGTGGCCCGCGCCATGATCCCGAAACGGGTCCGGGTGAACACGAGATAGGCCACGACGAGCAGCAGCGCCGCGATCGCGATCAGCGAGACTCCGTACTCCGAGAAGGAGAAGCGGCCGATGCGAAAGCTGGACAGCGGCGTGGAGATCCCGGTGCTGCTGGTCCCCCAGATCAGCACCGCCACCTGTTCGAGGATCAGGGCGAGGCCGAAGGTCGCCAGCATCGTCGCCTCCAGCCGCCCGTAGAGGTGGCGGATCAGGAGACGCTCGACGACGAGGCCGAAAGCGCCCATCGCGAGCGTCGCGATCACCGCGGCGGCCCAGAAGTCGAGTCCGGTCCGGACCGCGGTGACCGTGAAGAACGCACCCAGCATCAAGAACGTGCCGTGCGCGAAATTGATGATTCTCATCATCCCGAAGATGACTGCCAGGCCGATCGAGATCAGCACCAGGATGCTTATGCTGGTCAGCACCCCGATCAGGGTGTTCGCTAACTGATCCATCCTGATTACCGATCTCGATTCAGCCGGCGCCCGTCCTTAGGGAGTGAACTGCTCGTTCGTGCTCGGGTCCCCGACGAGGTCACATACTTCGTCCTCATATGCCGGTGGCACGTTTTCCTCGGTGGAGATCACCGTGAACCCTTTTTTGTCGTTGGTTTCGGCGATGCTGATGTCCTGCGCCACGTGGTGGGACCCAGGTTCCATCGTCACCGTGCCTGACGGCGAATCGAAGCTGATCCCCGATCCCGCCTGCAGGGCGTCGATCACCGCTTCGCGGTCGGTGGACCCGGCTTTCTCGACCGCCTCGGCCCAAAGGTGCCAGCCGTTCCAGACCGTGACCGCAGAGTCGGTGACATAGGCGTTGGCCCCGAACCGTTTTTTGTATTCCTGCACGAATTTCTTGTTGGCAGGAGTGTCCAGCGATTCGATGTACGGGTAGGCGACGGTGATTTCCTTCGACTCGCTGGGAGGCAGGACCACCTGCTCGTTGCCGAGCCCGAAGGTCGGCGAGACGATCTTCATCTCACTGTTCAGGCCGGCCGCGTTGAACGCGCGGTAGAACGGAATGTGTTCGCCACCCACGAGCAGCGAGACGACGACGTCGGGTTTCGTGGTCTGCAGGTCGGAGAGCACCGAGCTGAAGTTGGAGCTTTCCAGCGGGACGAATTCGGTGCCAACCACGGTGCCACCGTTTTCCTCCGCGTATTTTTTCACCCAGTCGGCGGAGATTTCGCCGTAGTTGTATTCGGCCGCGGCTATGTACAGTTTCGGGCCGATGTTCTCGATCGCCCAGGGAATCAGCGCGGCGAGCTGCTGCGATGGGACCACGCCGGTGTTGAACGTGTTGACGTCGCAGACCCCACCCTCGTACTGCTCGTTGTAGAAGTAGAGGATTTTGTTGCGATCGAAGATCGGGCGGATCGCCTCACGCGAGGCGCTGGTGATCCCGCCCATCACCACCGCGGGTTCGTCCTGGAGGGCGAGCTGGTTGGCGTACTGCGTGTACTTCGTGTCGTCGGACTGGGTGTCGAAGGCAACCAGTTTCAGCTGTTGACCGAGGACGCCGCCGTTTTCGTTGATGTCGTCGATCGCGAGCTCCGTCGCGTTGGTCATTTCCTTCCCGTAGATGTTGAGTGGGCCGGTGGCGTCGAGCAGGCTGCCGACGACCACTTCGCCGCCGCTCGAGGAGTCGCCTCCGTCCCCGTCCCCGCCGCCGCAGGCGGTGATGCCAATTGCGAGCGCGATAGCCGCCGCGAGCACCGGCACCCATCGCGTTCGCGACTTGATTTTGGAACGTAGGTCATTCATCGAACGTGTCCTCCTAGTGGTGATGATCGGATTGCGAAAGTCGGCGCAGCTCGGCTCGGCGGATCTTTCCCGTGGTGGTCAGGGGCAGCGCCTCGACGAACTCGATGTGACGCGGGTACTCGTAGGCGGCGAGGCGCCCGCGCACCAGCTGGCGGACCTCCTGTTCCAGCTCGGCCGACGGAGTGCGAGCGTCGGCGAGCTGGATGTACGCCTTGACGGCTTCTCCGCGGATCGGGTCCGGCACACCGACCACGGCAGCCATGGCCACCGCGTCGTGGTGGAGCAGGCATGCCTCGATCTCGCCGGGCCCGATCCGGTAGCCCGCGGAGTTGATCACGTCGTCGGCGCGGGACTCGTACCAGAGGTATCCGTCCTCGTCGCAGCGGGCGAGGTCGCCGGTGAGCAGCCAGCGCCCGTCCTCGGTGTACTTGGCCTTGGTCGCCGAGGGGTTCCCCCAGTACTCGAGGAAGAACACCGGATCGGGGTTGGCCACCGCGATCTCGCCCACCTCGCCGACGGCAGCCGGCCCGCCGGCGTCCGCGGCGAGGACGACGACGTCATGCCCGGGGTAGGGGCGCCCCAGCGAGCCGGGGCGTGGGTCCCATGCCGCCCCGCAGCTGCCGGCGACGAGGTTCGCCTCGGTCTGCCCGTAGATCTCGTTGATCGTGACGCCGAGGCGCTCGCGCCCCCACGCAAGCATCTGCTCTCCCAGCACCTCACCCCCGGACATCACGGAACGCAACGCCAGGCTTTGGTCGGGACGTCCGTTCGCCTGGCGCATCAGCTTCAGCGCGGTGGGGGGCAGGAAGGTGTTTCGAACTCCCAGCTCGGCCATCAGCCGGAGCGCCCACTCCGGATCGAAGCCCTGCCGCGGAGCCGAGACGATCGGCCGGCCGTAATACCAGGTCGGCATCAGGGCGTCGAAGAGGCCGCCGATCCAGGCCCAGTCGGCGGGCGTCCAGAAGACGTCGCCGGGCTGCGGAAAGAAGTCGTGGGAGAGGGTGAAGCCGGGCAGGTGGCCGCTCAGCGCCCGGTGCCCGTGGAGCGCCCCCTTCGGGGCCCCCGTGGTCCCCGAGGTGTAGATCAGCAGCGCCGGCGTGTCCGGCGTCGTCGGCTCCGGCTCGAGCCGGTCGGAGGCAGCTTGGAGAAGGGACCAGAATTCGTGGTGCGGCGCCGCGGCCTCACCGTCGACGACGACGATCTGCAGCCCTCCGACCTCGTCCGCCACGGCGGCCACCGCCTCGAGGTGCTCTGCGTCGGTGATCACCGCTCGGGCGGCGCAATCGCCGAGGCGATAGGTGAGCCCCTGGTGGCCGAACAGGGTGCTCATCGGGACCGCGATCGCGCCGAGCTTGTAGACGGCGAGGTGCGCCAGCCCCGTCTCCAGTCGCTGGGGCAGCACGATCCCGACGCGGTCTCCGGCCTCTACGCCGATTCCCCTCAGCGCATTTGCCAGCTTGTCGGACAGCTGCCGGATGTCCCCGAAGGTGAACTCCTGCCGGCTGCCGTCGGGTTCGACGTGGATCAGCGCCAGGTCGCCGGCGGGATGACGGTCGGCGCAGGCGACCCCGATGTTCAGCGCGGGCGGCACCTGCCACTGGAATTCATCCCGCAGCGCGGCGTAGCCCTGTGCGGCTTCTTGAGACGGCATTTTTCTCCTCGAGCGCCAGACTCCCCGGTCGATGGCGGACTCGTCCCAACGTAGAGAGTGGCCGCACCGCCACGCAAGGTCGGATATCCCCGAATTCGGGACGCCGATTTAGAGGGTTCCTACAAGCCGGCCAGGGAGGCGAAACGACCGCTCACTACTGCGAAAGCATTTGATGGGCGAGCAGGGCGATTCGGAGGTCGAGCGCGCGGCGCGGCTCTGTGAAGCGCTCGCCCAGCAGCTCGCGCAGGCGCTGCAGGCGGTAGTAGACGGTGTTGACGTGGACGTGGAGCGCGGCGGCGGTGCGCGTCGGGCTGAGGTCCGCCTGCAGGTACGCGTCGAGTGTCTCGACCAGGCCCAGGCCGTGCTGCTCGTCGTGGCGGATCAAGCTGTCGAGCTGCGCCTCCACGAAGCCGGCCATCTCGCTGCCGTCGTCTCCGCCGAAGATGAGCGAGAGCACCCATGCATCGCCGAGGTCGACGACGCTCGCGCTCGAATTGCCACGGAGAAGCGCGAGGACCCGGCCGGCGGCCATGAAGAACTTCCGGTAGTCCTCGACTCGGCTGCAGGGTGGGGTGATGGCGGCCTTCAGACGGCGCTCACGCGCGTCGGCCACCCGGGACAGCGTCGCCCGGACGTGCTCGGCCAGTTCGGGCGTCTCTCGGTCGACGACGGCGACCACCGCCTGGGAGTAGCGGGCGGCAAACCGGCACCACGGTTGCCGCCGCAGCACGGCGACGAGCGCGTCGGGCGCATGCCCCGAGTCTGCCGCTGCGTCGGGGGAGCGCGGCGCCACGAGGTCGATTCGCACCAGCCGGTGGGGCTGATCGAGGTCGACCCCCATTTCCGCCGCGCGCTTGGCCATTCCGTCGTCCACCCGAGCGTGGCCCGCGAGAAGGTCGTCGAGCAGTTCTCGCCCGAGCCGGCGGTGCACCTCGGCCACCGCCCGCTCCTTGAGCAGCTCCAGCGCGACGACGCGGGTCGCCTGGTCGAAGAGGGGGCGCGCGTCGGCGACCTCGGCCGAGCTCAGCGAGAGCCAAACCGAACCCAGGGGCACCGCGCCGGCGACGATCGGGGCGACCAGCCAGGTGTGCCGGCGAGAGGGCCCGCTCGGCTGCAGGCAAACGGTCAACCCGTCCCCGCCGGCGAGCAGCCGCGGCAGCTGTGGCAGGTCCTTCGCCACGTCCGCCGCCCCCGCCGCGATCAGCCGCCTGCCGAACTCGTCGCCCGGCTCGCCCGCGCGGGCGACCAGCTGGTGATGGCGATCGAACGCGAGCAGCTGGCCACCGGTCATGCTCGCCGTCAGGTCCACTATGTCCTGCAGGCCCTTGCCTTCGAGCACGGCGCTGCTGAGGCGAGCGTGAAGCGCTTCGGCGCGCTGCAGGCGCATGTTCTGGGCCTGCACGACCGCGTTGCTGTGGGCGAGGTCGGCCAGGGCCGAGCGGGCGTGCTCGTAGAGGTCGGCGTTGCGGATCGCGGTGGCGGCGTGGCTGGCCAGGCTCGTGACCAGCCCCACCTCGGCCTCGCTGAACACGCGTGCCGCGCGATCGGCGACGAAGAGGACGCCGACGAAGCGCTGCGAGACGCTCATCGGGGCACCGAGGATGCTGCGAAGGCCCTCGTGGCGCACGACGGCATCGACCTCCGGGTCGTGCTCGAAGCGGTCGTCGTCGAGGTAGTCGCTGGTGTAGAAGGGGCGCCGCCTGGCGGCCACCCGGCCGCCCAGGCCGCCGCCGAGCTTCAGCCGCAGGCTGGGGAAGTCAGGGTGCTCGGTGCCGAGCGTGACCCGCATCGCGACCTGCTCGGCCTCCTCGTCGACCAGCATGATGTAGGTGACGGGAACCCTGGCAACGACCTGGACCCGCTCGACGATCGCCGTCAGCACGGTCTCCAGGTCGAGGTTGGAGGAAAGTTCGCCGGCGGTTTCGAACAGCGCCTGCAGCTGCCCCTCGTTGCTCTCGGCGCGCTGGAGCTGAGCGTGATTTCGCAGCAGGACCGCCACCTGCCTGGCGAAGCCCGAAAGCAGCTCCTGGCGAATCTCCCCGGCGGGAGGATCGGCATCGGCGATCAGCAGCACCCCTCGAAGCGCGTCGTCCTGGGTCAGCGCGACCCCGAGGACGATTCCGTTGCGCTGCTGGGCGACGAGACCGAAGCTCGCCTCGATCAGGCGGGCGCGAACGTCGCCACAGCCCGGCTCCCAGGCGACCCCACCGAACTCCAGCAAATTGCAATCCGCCTCGGTCACTGCCACCGAGGCGGGCTCGGACCCGCTGCGCTCGCAGAAGAGGCGGCCGAGGTCGGGCCGGTAGACCCAGATCACCGCCTCCGCGCCGCCGAAGAGCCGCAGCGCCTCGGCGCCGATCAGGTTCGCCACGCCGACCGTGTCCATCCGCCTCAGGTCCAAGAACGCCAGGGCGTCGGAGAGTCCTTCTCCCGGTTGCGCGCTCAGTTGTGCCATCAGATCCCGTACGGCGGACTGCGACGCGCTCCCAGCAGGAGAATACCGAGCGCCGTGCGCGAACCGCTATCGGTGCTGCGGACAACAAACAACAGAAATCGTGCACAGCCACCCCGCCGACAACGTTGCGATCGCCGAATCGTTCGTCACGCCCGCCTCGTTCGGGACCGTCTTCGATCGCCACTTCGACCGGATTCACGGCTACCTCCAGCGTCAGCTCGGCACCGACCTGGCCGACGACCTCGCCTCCGAGACGTTCCTCGTCGCCTTCGACCGGCGCACGAGCTTCGACCTCGGGCACGAGAGCGCGCGACCCTGGCTCTTCGGGATCGCCGCCAACCTGACCCGCCGCCACCTTCGCGACGTGCGGCGCCGGCTCAACGCCTACATGCGCACCGGCGTCAACCCGGGCCTCGACCCCTTCGACGGGATAGAGGAGAAGGCCGACGCGGCAGCGCTGCGGGGGGCGCTGGCGGCCGCGCTCGCGCAGCTCCCCAAGGAGGAGCTGGAGACGCTCCTGCTCCACGCCTGGGCCGAACTGACGTACCCGGAGATCGCCGAGGCGCTCGGGGTCCCGGTGGGGACCGTCCGCTCGCGACTCAACCGCACCCGCGGGCGGCTCCACGAACCTCTTGCCGGCGAGAGGGCAAGAAGAGATACCGAGACTACGGCGGGCTTAGCCGAAAGCAGAGAGCGATGAACGAGTTCGAGCGAATCAAGGAGCTGAACGAGGGCCTCCCGGCCCCGCGGCCCGAGTCCCGCGACGCCGCACGAGCGGCGCTGGTCGCGCGTTTCAAAGCTGTGGAGGACGCGACCGCGAGGCCGGCGCCGCGGCGATTCGTCCGAGTTCGGAATCTGGCACTCGCCGGAGGTGTGGCGGCGGTCGCGGCGGCGTTGCTGGTCGTGCTCGGGACCGGCGGCGGGTCGGGCGTCAGGCCCGAAGTCGCCGATGCGGCCGACCTCACCCGCCTGGCCGAACTGGCCCCGCACCTGGAGATCGCCGGCGGCTGGCAGATCACCCAAACCGAAGTCTCGCCCGACGGCGGCGCAACTCGGTTCCACTACGAAAGAGAGGTCTCCGCCGGTGAAAGCTCCGACGCCGAAGTCCAGTGGCACGCGGCCTCGATCGAGGAACTCGGGCAACGGTTGGAAGGCGAAGGCTTCGAAGCCGCCGGCACCCTGCCGACCCGCACTATCGACGCGCTCGAAAGGCGTGCAGGGACCTGGGACAGGGTGTCCGGAACCGCGCAGGTCTACGTCTCTCGCGAAGAGGGCGAGAGCTTTTTCCAGGCTGTCGGCCTGTGGCGGGAAAGAGGGTGGACCTTCGAGCTCAGCGCTCGCGTCGCCAGCCTGGACATGCTCGAACGACTGCTCGAAAGGATCGAATTCCTCGGCTCGGAGGAATGGCTCATCGCCATCCGCCCAGGTGGGGCGCTGTGGCTGCGGGACACGCTCAACGGCACGGCCGAGAAAGTGGAAACCGTCAAGACCGAAACGCCCTGGGGAACCCTTGTCTACGAAACGCGGCTCTTTTCCAAGACTCCCGAGCAGATCGAAGAGCTCGACTTCACCTCTCCCGTCCTGTTCATCCGCCGCGACGGCGACAACGTCAGGGTCGAAATGGAGCACCCTCCCGGCGAAGCTCCCGAATCGCCCTGATCGTTTAGGGCGAGAGGGCGGCGGAAATCTCGTCGATTGCCGCTCGCTCGGCGTCGCTCACCGGCTCCTCGCCCTCTTCCTTGGCGCTCGCGACGCGCACCGCGAGGCTGAGCGTGAAGCGCCTGTAGTCCTCGAGCTCCTCGGGGGACGCCTTGGCCTCGAGCAGCGAGGCAGCCTGGCGGACGATGCTCAGGTGGTGCTCCTTCAGCTCCTCGGCGGAACCCTGACGCGCCCGGTTGACCTTCGGCTTGGATTGAGCGACCTCGTCCATGAGGTCGGAGGCCCCGGTGGCGGTTCGCGCCTCGGCATAGGCCTTCGCCAGCGAGAAAGACTCACGGATCGAGCCACCTCGTTGCGCCATCGAAACGACCAAGCCGGCACTCGTCGGTCCCTCGAGCACCGTCTCCCACTCCTGCTCCGTGAAATCGGTCTTTCCGGTCATGGACCACTGTCTACCAGGCCGGCGACCGCAAGGCGGTGAAGCTCCTTGACCGCCGAGCGCTGCTCCGCGGCTCGCGCGGCCAGCTGCTCGAAGTCGATCCCGGCGCGCTCGACGCCGTCGAGTTCGGAAAGGGTCTTCCAGAGAGCGACCTTGCCGGTAATGCCGATCAGCAGTCCCTCCAGCTCGAGCAGGCGGCTGAGGGGGGAGTAGCCACGCAGCTGGCCGTTCAGCTTCAGGCGGCCGAGCTTCTCCGCTACCCAGCCGCCGGCTGGCTTGACGATGCTCCGGGAGAAGCCGAGCCGCTCGATCACCTGTTCGAGGCCGGCCCGGTCCTCTTCGATTTCCCTGCAGATCCGGTCCAATGGCTTCCCAAACGTGTCGTTGCTGCGATTGCTCGAGCGCAGCCGCCGCGCCAGCTCGACTCCACCGGTCGCTCCACCCAGGTGGTCGTTCAGGTAGATGGGGAGATAGCGGTCGATGGAGGTTGTGCTACCCGCTTGGGGGTAGAAGACACGACTCGCCCATGCCCTTTACATCTGCGACGACTTCGGGCGCCTCCAACAGACGTCCCGGCCGTGAACGCGGGAGGGAGGCTCCAACGTATGCAGGTCGTGCGCATGTTCGACGTCCGGCTCCGCTTTCGCGGGAGTGCCCTCCTGCTCGTTGCCGGGATGATCGCGTGCTGGGCGGCGTCCCCGCCGGCGGCTTCTGCGGGTCAGTACGAGGTGGTCGATGCCTGCAAGCGGTTCGGGGAAGCGTTTGGAATCAGGGGACTCCCTGCTCCCCGGGTGAATTTCGGGTTCCGCTTCGAGGACCGGTGCCAGCCGACCCTGGACGGGTCGATCGCTCTGGTGGCTGAACGAGAATCCGGGGGAGGGCTGGAATGGGAAATCGCCACGCACCCGGATACGACGATCCGGGGGCTGGAGTACGAACGATCCCTCCAGTCTCCTGGGAGTCCCAGATTCTCCTGGCAGATGGTCATGGTGTCGGCGTCCCCACTTCTTCCCTCGGAAAACCTCGAGGTCATATCCACCCCCGATCCCTCGTTCAGGACGATGGTGCACCACGAGCCATTTTTCGCTGCGAAAGCGATTGTCGCCAGGTTTGCCTGTGCGTCGCCGCAAGTTCTGTGCACTGGTACGCAGGCGGAGACCGCCAGGGCGGAAGCCAGGGACTTCACCCTCACCATGGAAGACAAGCTCGTCCCGGGGTTCACCGCCCCGATCGGCGGCTCGCTGTTCTCCGCGGACCCGGTGCAGGGAATCCGCAGCGTCACCTACAGCGCCGCGGACGTGGGGTCTGGGATCGCCGGCGCGCTCCTGATCTTCGACGACGTCGACCAGGCCCTGGTGCCAGAGCCCAACGGCGGAAAATGCGTGGAGCCCTATGTCGAGATGGTCCCCTGCAGGCTCGCCGTCAGCTCCTCGTTTCAGTTCGACACGAAGCGGATCCCGGATGGCACCCATGAGGTGCAGCTGGCGCTGGTCGACGCCTCCGGCAACCGCCGGGAATCGCCGGCGGTCCTGGTCGAGGTTCGCAACACCCCGAGCAACGCCAAATCGCCGGAGATCTCAGGCCCGGCGGAAGTGGGCGGCACGCTGCGTGCCACCAAGGGCGAGTGGGAGGGCGCCCCGGCCACCTTCACCTACCGCTGGCTGCGCTGCCCCGAGGCAGCCGAGCGAATCTCCGAATGCGGCCCGATTGCCGGCGCCACCGGCACCGAGTACACGCTGGGGAGGGAGGACCTGGGAACCCGCGCGCTGGTCGAGGTCACGGCCACAAACGAGAGCGGCTCCGAATCGGCCTTCAGCGACGCCACGTCGTTGGTCGAAGAGAGCCTTGACCAGACGCCGCCGGGGTTAAAGGGTGTCCGGCTCTCGCGCAAGGCCTTCCGCGTGGCCAGCGCCCGCACGGCGCTCGCCGCCGCGGCGAAGACCGCCCGCGGCACGCTGCTCAGCTTCTCCAGCAGCGAGGCGGGCAGGCTCAGCATCGCGATCGCGCGCGCGGGCAAGCGGTCCGCGAAACCGCTGGCCGTCCTCAGGCGCGAGGTCCGCGCAGGCCGCGGCAAGCTTGCCCTCAGTGGCCGCATCGGCCGCCGGGCACTGCGGCCGGGGCGCTACCTGCTCGCGGTTGCGGTCACCGACGCCGCCGGCAACGCCTCGAAGCCGGCCGTTCTCTCGCTCAAGGTCCTCGCCGGCTGAGAGTCGGCACTCCGCCTCCAACAGGCGTCCGACCGTGTGAACGGCATGGCTGGGCGACGCGTAGGCCTGGTGTGCGCACGCATCACGTCCTCAACTGCCTCCGCGGCGGTGCCCTCCTGCTCGCCACAGCGATCGCCTGCTCGGCGGCCCTCCCATCGGCGGCGTCGGCGGGTCGCTACGAAGTGTTCGATGCCTGCAAGCGCGCCGGGAACGCCTTTGGAATCAGGCCCACGACGCCCACCAGCTTCGGTTTTGCCTTCCAAGACCGGTGTCAGCCCACGCTGGACGGGGGGATCGCCCTGAGCGCCGGAAGCGATTCCCTGGGAGGGCTGGAATGGGAAATTGCCGCCCCCCCGGACACGACGATCCGAGGAGTGGACTACGAACGGGTCTTTTCGCGATTCGGGGACAACGAGTACCTCTGGGAACTCAACGAAATACGCGGGGGTCAGCGCAATCGGAGCATCGAAGGAGCGATGGCTGTGCCGGTAGCCCAAGCCGGAAGGGTGAGCCACCGCGAAGACCAGCTCCTTGCGACGGCCATCACCGGGATCCTCCGGTGCAGGATTATTTCAACTGGGTGCCATGACACCCGGCCAGACCCCGTCCGGGTCGCAGCGTCGGAATTCACCCTGGTCCTGGAAGACGTGCCTCTGCCGCAGTTCACCGCGATCAGCGGCTCGCTGTTCTCCGACGAGCCGGTGGGCGGAACCCGCAGCGTCACCTACAGCGCCGAGGACAAAGGGTCCGGGATCGCCAGCACGCTCCTGATCGTGGACGGCGTCGAGAAGGCCGAGGTCCGCGACCAAAACGGCGGGAAATGCGTCGCGCCCTTCCTCGACATGGTCCCCTGCAGCCTCGCTGTCAGCTCCTCGTTCCAGCTCGACACGACCAAGCTCGCAGATGGAGAGCACGAGGTGCAGCTGGCGCTGATCGACGCCTCGGGCAATCGTCGCGAGTTACAGCCCCCATTTCTATTCTTCGTCGACAACCGCCCGATCATCGACCCTCCGAGCAACGCCAAATCGCCGGAGATCTCAGGCCCGGCGGAAGTGGGCGGCACGCTGCGCGCCACCAAGGGGGAGTGGGAGGGCGCGCCGGCCGCCTTCTCCTACCGTTGGCTGCGCTGCCCCGAGGCAGCGGAGCGCCTCTCCGAATGCGGCCCGATCGCCGGCGCCACCGCCCCCGAGTACACGCTGGGGAGGGAGGACCTGCGCTCCCGCGCCCTGGTCGAGGTCACGGCCACCAACGAGAGCGGCTCCGAATCGGCCTTCAGCGACGCCACGGCGCTGGTCGAAGAGAGCGTTGACGAGACGCCGCCGACCCTGCGCGGCACCCGGCTTTCGCGCAAGGCGTTCCGCATCGCCAAGGGCCGCACGGCGCTTGCTGCCGCGGCGAAGGGGGCACGCGGCACGGTGCTCAAGTTCTCGAGCAGCGAGGCCGGCAGGCTCAGCATCGCGATCGCGCGCTCGGGCAAGGGGTCCGCGAAGCTGCTGGCAGTCCTCAGGCGCCAGATCCGGGCCGGCGCTGGCAAGGTCGCCCTAAGCGGCCGCATCGGCCGCCGGGCGCTCCGGCCTGGGCGCTACCTGCTCGGGGTCTCGGTCACCGACGCCGCCGGCAACGCCTCGAAGCCGGCCGTTCTCTCGTTCAAGGTCCTCGCCGGCTGACTGCTCATCGGAGTCAGTGGACCGTAGGACATCGGTCCAATCTGAGCCGAGCTCCCGCGCCAGCGGTCTAGGCTCGCCTCGAGACTCACGAATGTTTGCAGCCATTTTCCACGGAGGGATCGAGCAGATGACGACGAGCAGCCCGCAGTCACTTTGGTGCCATTGGAGGACGCTGCTCGCGATGCTGGCGGCGGCCGCCGCGTTGGTCGGGTTCGCGCAGGCGCTCGCGCCCGCGTCTGCCGGCGCGATGGTCAACCAGGAGGGATCCGGCGCCGCCCAGTGCCCCACCTGGCTTCCGGCCGATCTGTGTGCCCTCCTCGAGGAGGACGGCGGTGGCGGTGGCGAGATCATCATCATCCAGGATCCGTACGCCCCTCCGCCCGAGCCGTCCGATCCGCCCTGTCCCAACGAGGGCTTCTGCCTTCCCGACTACAGAGGCGACGACGGGGGGTCGACCCCAGACGACGACGGCAGCGGAGGGCCGGGCGGGCTGGCGGGCGCGCAGGCCGAGGTCTTCGAGAAGGTGAAGAAGCAGACGCGCAGGGAAAAGCTGGAAGCCGAGTTGAATGCCAACGGCGAGTTGGAGTTCCGACAGAGGGTCTGCCGGGGCATCCTGGCCGACAAGGACGAGATCCATCTCGAGTGGGACTACGAGAACGATGTCGTGTCAAAGGCGCACCGCTTTGGCTATGGCCCCCAGTGGAAGCGGTGGAAGGTGCTCAAAGAGGAATGGGGCAAGAACCAGTGCCAGATCCTCATGGGCAGAAAACTGGGCTCGCTGTAGCTCGGCCGGCACGGCGGGCGAGCGTGCTTCGGTCATCCGTCTAGGGCTGTTTGCAAACCCCGTGATCACTCGGGGGTTGTCTCCGCCCAAACGCCCGCCAGAACGTTTTGCCAGCCCGAATGCGCTGAGCGCCCGCCTGTCTGCGCGCGTCCGTCGGGACATCCGTCCAGCGCCGGTTGCGCGGCGCCGGGCGAACCCTAAGGTGCCCCAACTCACGAGTACGTGCAGGCATTTTTGGTCAGGAAAGGACCTGGTAATGAATTCGACGAGCAGCTGCAGGCCACGCCACCGGCGGTGGAAGATCCCAATCGCGATGTTGGCGGCAAGCGCGGCGTTCGTCGGAGGACAGGCGCTTGCGCCCACCCCCGCGGTGGCGATGTTCAGCAACGGTCCAGGCGCGTGCCAGTTCTGGATCGACTGCATCACCCAGGAGGAGACCGGAGGTGGCGGCGGGGGCGGCAATGTGACCCCCGGAAGCGGAAGCCCGGCCTTCCAACCGCCGCCAGGCGAGGTGGTCGTGGTCACCGGCTCGAAACCAAAGAAGTGCGGCGATCCGGGAAAGGTCTGCATAGACGTGGGTGGCCGTGGGGGCGGCGATCCGCAGATCGACAAGGACGTCAGGCCTCCCCGGGGAGAGGTGCCCGGGTACGGGAGTGGCCGCCGCCCACCGTGCAAAAGCAAGGACCTGGGCGACAGAAACCCGGGATGCAGTCAGCACAACTTCAAATGCGTGGATCCAAAGACCTTGAAGTGGACTTGGACCCACTCCGAGGATGATTGCCCGTTCGCCGACAAGCCCAAGCCCAAGGACGAGGAGCCCGACGACTACCAGAAGAAACGGACTTTCTGCGACGGACTCCAG
This sequence comes from uncultured Solirubrobacterales bacterium, assembly GCA_963799835.1. Taxonomy (GTDB): domain Bacteria; phylum Actinomycetota; class Thermoleophilia; order Solirubrobacterales; family 70-9; genus VAYN01. The sequence goes on along the minus strand of CAWCYE010000002.1, from coordinate 154,860 downwards.
AAGCAGAAAGATCGGCTCGACCACCAGATGAGCACCAACCAGATACTCGAGAAAGATTACGCAGACCTCAGGGACGATCTCCACGCCCGCTGGAAAAGAAGGGGATGTGAAGGCGAGTTAGAGAATCCGGTCTAGGAGCTGGACGCATGCGCACGGCGGCTAGGGCTACCGTGCGCGTGTGGCGCCGACCAGCGACGAGCTGACGGATTCGGGGACGGCGGTGCGCGCGGTCGCGCGGGGGGAGGTGCAGGGCGTCGGGTATCGCGATGCGACGGTGCGCCGGGCCCGCCGGCTGGAGGTCATGGGCTGGATTCGTAACGCCGCGGACGGAAGCGTGCTCGTCCATGCCGAGGGGCCCGAGGGGGCGGTGGAGGAGCTGGTCGCGTTCCTTCGCGAGGGACCTGGGGCGGCGCGGGTCGCTGAGGTGGAGGTCGAGCCGGTTCGGGTCGAGGGGCACGAGCAGTTCGCCGTCCGCGGCGTAAGCGCCGGCGTCTTCGTCGTCCAGGAGCACGCCGCCACCGCCCACCACTTCGACCTGCGTCTGGAGGTCGACGGGGCGATGCGCTCGTGGGCGGTGCCGAAGGGCCCGTCGATGGACCCCCCCGTCAAACGCCTGGCGGTCGAGGTCGAGGACCACTCGATCGACCACAACTCCTTCGAGGGACGGACGGGGGAGGGTGGCGTGATCGTCTGGGACCGCGGGCGCTACGAGCAGGGCGGCCGGGTCGCCTGGCCCGAGGCGCTCGAGCGAGGCCATGCCGTATTCGTCCTCCACGGCGAGAAGCTGCGTGGCGGCTTCGCCCTGCAGCGCACTCGACCCGGCAAGAAGCCGCAATGGCTGCTGATCAAGCGCCGCGACGACGAGGCCCGCCCCGGCTCCGACGTGGTCGCCGAGCAGCCGCAGTCGGTGACCAGCGGCCGTTCCCTGGAGCAAGTGCTCGAAGGCTGATCCTGCCCGAAGTACTGCGCAGGCGGCGGCGGTGCCCGAAGTGTCTTGTCTGCATGCAAGAATCGGATCTATGGCTGATCAACTCATCTCTCACGAGGACGTTCTTGCCGATCACCTTCGCGATCCCGAGTTCCGTAGGGAGTGGGAGAGGACGGCGCTGGCCCGTTGGCTTGCGGTCGAGGTTTCCCACCACCGGGCCCAGCATGATCTCTCTCAGCGGCAGCTCGCCGAGCGCTTGGGAGTCCATCAGTCCGACGTAGAGCGAATGGAGAGTGGCGAGCACACGTAGCTCTGCGTAGCCAACGCCTATCCGGCCCCCCGCGGTCGCCGGCTGCGGTTACCGTTGGCGTGTGGCACCGACGATCGACGAGCTGGCGGTCGCCGACGCGCCGGAGGCCTGGTCGGCGCTCGGGTTCGAGGTTGACGGCGACACCTGTGTGGTCGGGGATGTGCGGATCCGGTTGGCGGGCTCGGATGCGGGCAAGGGCCTGACCGGCTGGTCGCTGCGTGAGGTCGCCGGCACCGAGCTGGACGGGCTGCCGACGGCGCGGTCGGATCGCCGGCCGCCGGGCGAGTCGCCGGCGCACCCCAACGGCATCGCCGCAATCGACCACGTCGTCGCGATCACGCCTGCGCTCGAGCGGACGATCGCGGCGCTGCAGGGTGCCGGCCTCGACCTGCGCCGCATCCGCGAGGAACCGACGCCGGCCGGCGCCCCGCGCCAGGCCTTCTTCCGCCTCGGTGCGACGATCCTCGAGGTCGTGCAGGAGCCCGACGAGGCGATCGAGCGGGCTGGGGGATCCGATCGGCCCGCCTTCTTCTGGGGGCTCGCCTTCGTCGCCCCCGACCTCGACGCGACCGTCGCCGGCCTCGGTGATCGCATCGGCGAGGTCCGTCAGGCGATCCAGCCCGGCCGGCGCATCGCCACCCTCCGCCGCTCGGCCGGCCTCGCGGTGCCGGTCGCGCTGATCACGCCGCCGCTGTAGCGCCCCGCTCTCACGAATCGCGCCCGCCCGCCGTTCTACTCTCGACCGCTCAGCGATCGAGAAAGGACGACATGGCGAGGGCCACCGCACTGCATCGCGGCTGGACGATCTACGAGAGCCCGTTGGGCCCACTGACGGCGATCGCCGGGCCGAGCGGCATGACGCACCTCCACTTCCCCGGTCGCTCGCCCCGGCTGGAGGAGGCCGAGTGCCGGCAGATGCCGGAGGCGGTCGACCAGCTCGATGCCTACTTCGCCGGCGAGCGGCAGGCCTTCGAGCTGGACCTCGACCTGCGCGGCCCGCCGCTCCAGCGGGTCGTCTGGGAGCGCCTGCTCGAAATCCCGTACGGAACGACGACGACCTACGGCGAGCTCGCCAGGACGGTCGAGGACTCCCTCTACCCGGCCGGCCTGGAGCCCTACAAGCGTGTCCGGCTCGCGGCCTCGGCGATCGGCCGCAACCCGATCCCGATCCTGGTCCCCTGCCACCGGGTGATTGGCGCCGACGGCTCGCTCACCGGGTAGCGCGGCGGCCTTCAGCGCAAGCAGGCGTTGCTCGACCTGGAGAGCGCCGGCAAGGCGGGGCGAGGACCGGAGCCGAGTTGGGGATCGCGCCAGCTGGGGATGCTGTGAGCCGGACCTGGACCCTGCTCGGCCCCGATCGCAAGCCGTATGAGAGCGAGGTGCCGGGGACTCTGGGAGGTCACCGCCGCTCCCGCATCTACGGCCGGCTCGATTGTCCGGGCGCCGCTCGCGCGATCGCCCGCGGCGGCTACGTCAAGCATCGCGTCTTCTTCCTCGACGAGCCCGCGGCAATCGCGGCGGGCTACCGCCCGTGCTGGCTGTGCATGCGTGAGGAGTACCGGCGCTGGAAAGCGGAGCGCGAAGCGTCCGCCTGATGCCCGACCCCCGTATTGTGGGGCCGGTGATGACGCGGCTCCTGCAGGTGATCGCGCTCGCGCTCGGCGTCGCCATCCTTCTCGCCGGGTGCGGCGGCTCGGATGAAGAATCCGCGGCTCGCCCTGCGCCGGCCGCCTCCGAGTTCCCGGCCGCGAAGGGACGCACCCTCGACGAGATCGCCCAGCTGCCGCAGTCCAAGCTGGTCGTCGCCCCGGCGGGCCAGGTGTTCGACGTCGGCCCCAACCGGTTCGCCTTCGGCGTCTTCACTCCGGGCGGCGAACTGGTTGACGACGCGGACTTCGCCCTCTACTTCGCGGCTGGGCCGGACGGCCCGGCCCGCGGCCCGTTCCCGGCCCGCGTCGACTCGCTGAAGACGCCTCCGGCGTTCCAGGCGAAGACGACGGTGGACGATCCGAGCGCCGCGACCTCGGTCTACGTGGTGCCCCGCGCCGTGGTGAAAAGCCGGGGCGAGCTGGCGATGGTCGCCGTCATCCGCAACGGCGGCAGGCTGGAGGCGACCCGTCTGCCCAGCGCCGTGGTCGGCCGCTTCGACTCGGTGCCCGACGTCGGCGACCTCGCGCCCCGCATCCACACGCCCACCAGCGATGAGGTTGCCCAGCTCAGCGAGATCGACACGCGGGTCCCGCCGGACTCGATGCACGGGACCGACTTCGCCGACGTGGTCGGCAAGGAGCCGGTCGTGATCGTGTTCGCGACGCCGCAGTTCTGCCAGAGCCGGGTCTGCGGGCCGACCGTCGACATCGTCGAGGAGGTCAAAGCGAAGCTCGGCGATCGCGCGACCTTCATCCACATGGAGGTCTTCAACGACAACGATCCCGGCAAGGGACTGCGTCCCCAGCTGCGGGCGTTCCATCTGCCGACCGAGCCCTGGGCCTTCGTCGTCGACCGCGACGGCCGGATCGCCGCCCGGCTCGAGGGGGCGTTCGGCGCCGACGAGCTGACCGAGGCGATAGAAAAGACGGTCGGCTAGCGCCGGGAACGGCGCGCCAGGCGATGGCAACCCTTGCGCTCGTCCTCTACGCGGTCTATCTCGTCCTCGCCTTCGGCGTCCGCATCCTGATCCAGGTCCGCCGCACCGGCTCGACCGGCTTCCTCGGCCTCCACGGACGCCCAGGCTCGGTGGAGTGGATCGCCGGGGTCGGGTTTGCGGTGGCGCTGATGGTCGGCGCCGCGGCTCCGGTGCTCGCCCTGCTCGATCTGGTCGAGCCGATCTCCGCCCTCGACGTCACGGTCGTCCACGTCGTCGGGGCGGTGCTCGCCGTCGCCGGGATCGGCGCCACCTTCTACGCGCAGGTGGCGATGGGGTCGAGCTGGCGGATCGGGGTCGACCCAGCGGAGCGGACCCAGCTGGTCACCGATGGGCCGTTCGCGCTCGTGCGCAACCCGATCTACGCGGCGATGTTGCCGACCGCGCTCGGCCTCGCCCTGCTCGTGCCGAGCTGGGTCGCGCTCACCGGGCTCACTGGGTTGGCGGTTGGGCTGGAGCTGCAGGTGCGGGTGGTCGAGGAGCCCCACCTGCTGCAGGTTCACGGTGAGGCCTTCTCTTCCTACGCTGCGCGCGTCGGCCGCTTCGTCCCCGGCGTCGGCCGGCTCAGCCGAGCGCGATGATGCGCGAAGATACGCAGGAGAGACGACCACTACTGAAGGAGGCTCAGGATGCTGAAGCTGGGAGATGAAGCGCCGGACTTCCAGGCGGAGACGACGGAGGGGCCGATCAGCTTCCACGACTGGCTCGGCGATTCGTGGGGAGTGCTCTTCTCGCACCCGAAGGACTTCACGCCGGTTTGCACCACCGAGCTCGGCTATATGGCCAGCATCAAGCCGGAGTTCGACCGTCGCAACACGAAGATCATCGGCCTCTCGGTCGATCCGGCCGACAAGCACTCCGACTGGGCCAAGGACATCGAGGAGACGCAGGGCACGGCGCCCAACTATCCGATCATCGGCGACCCCGACTACACCGTCTCGAAGCTCTACGGGATGCTGCCCGCTGATGTGTCCGGAGACCCGGCCGAGCGGACCCCGGCCGACAACCAGACCGTCCGCAACGTCTTCGTGATCGGCCCCGACAAGAAGATCAAGCTGATCCTGGTCTACCCGATGACGACGGGCCGCAACTTCGACGAGGTTCTGCGCGTGATCGACTCTTTGCAGCTGACCGCGCAGCACAAAGTCGCGACGCCGGCCAACTGGCGCGACGGCGAAGACGTGATCATCGCCGGCTCGGTCTCCGACGACGAAGCGAAGACGATCTACCCGGACGGCTGGGAGGCCCCGCGCCCCTACATCCGGATCGTGCCGCAGCCGCGCGACTGAGCCGGGAGACGCTGACGCGCACGACGAGGACTGCGTTCTTCATCTCACAGATGAAGAACGCAGTCCTCGTCGGGAAACTTCGGCCCCACCCCTAAATCGGCGGCCACGACTGCCGATTAGGGGTGTATGGCGGTTCCGGCCGACAGCCAGCTCCGGGCGATCATCCGCACGCAGACGGAAATCGCCGCTACGGACCTGGACCTCTCGGCGATCATGCAGCTGATCGCCGAACGGGGCCAGGAGCTGACGCGCGCCAGCGCCGGCGTGATCGAGCTGGCCGAAGGGGACGAGATGGTCTACAGGGTCACCACCGGCGAGGCGACGCCCTATCTGGGCACAAGGCTGAAGATCGAGTCGAGCCTCTCCGGCCTCTGCCTCCGCGAAGACCGGGTGCTGCGCAGCGACGACACCGGTGAGGACCCGCGCGTCGACGCCGAGGCCAGCCGCCGGGTCAACGCCCGCTCGATGATCTGCGTGCCACTCGTCCACCAGCGGGAGACGGTCGGCGTGCTCAAGGTCTACTCGCCCAGGGCGCACCACTTCGACGACGACGACGTCGAGACGCTCGAGCTGCTGAGCGACCTGGTCGCCGCCCACATCTCCCACGCGAGCCTGTACGAGGTCGAGTCTCACGACAGCCGCCACGACGCGCTTACCGCCCTGCCCAACCGCCGCGCCTTCGAGGAGCGATTGCCGATCGAGGTGGCCCGGGCCAGCCGCTACGAGCACCCGCTCTCCCTCTGCCTGCTCGACCTCGACGGCTTCAAGGGGGTCAACGACCGGCTCGGCCATCCCGCCGGGGACGAGGTGCTGCGCTCCGTCGCCAGGATCCTCGACGACTCGCGGGTCGCCGACGACTGCTTCCGGATCGGCGGCGACGAGTTCGCGATCGTGATGCCGGAAACCACGCCGGAGGAGGCGGGCGTCCTCGCCGGGCGGATCGCCGGCGAGGTGCGCGGCTCGAAGCTGGGCGGCGGCGCGATCGGCGTTTCCTTCGGCGTCGCCGGGACCGTCGACCCCGACGCCGAGGCCCTGCTCGCCGCGGCCGACGCGGAGCTGCTGGCGGCGAAGGACCGCCTCTACCGCCGCACCGAAGACTGAAGGACGGTCCGGCTCGGCTTGACCTTGCGCCTCATCCTGGGAGGATGCGGCGCATGGCGAACGTCCTCTGCGTCCTCTACGACGATCCGGTAGACGGTTACCCGCCGAGCTACGCGCGGGACGAGGTCCCGGCGATCGAGCGCTACCACGACGGTCAGAGCACGCCGACGCCCCAGGGGCTCGGCTTCAGGCCCGGCGAGCTGCTCGGCAGCGTCTCGGGGGAGCTGGGGCTGCGCGAGTTCCTCGAGGAGCGCGGGCACCGGCTGATCGTCACCTCCGACAAGGACGGCCCGGACTCGGTCTTCGAACGCGAGCTGCCGGAGGCGGACGTGGTCATCTCCCAGCCCTTCTGGCCGGCGTACCTGACGGCTGAGCGAATCGCCAAGGCGCCGAAGCTGAAGCTCGCGCTGACGGCCGGCATCGGCTCGGACCACGTCGACCTGCAGGCCGCGATCGAGCACGGCCTCACCGTCGCCGAGGTGACCTACTCCAACAGCATCAGCGTTGCCGAGCACGTGGTGATGATGATCCTGGCCCTGGTTCGCAACTACATCCCCTCTCACCAGTGGGTCCTCGACGGTGGCTGGAACATCGCCGACTGCGCGTCGCGCTCCTACGATCTCGAGGGCATGCAGGTGGGAACGGTTGCCGCGGGGCGCATCGGCTCGGCGGTCCTGCGCCGGCTGAAGCCGTTCGAGGTCGGCCTGCACTACACCGACCGCCACCGCCTGCCGGAGGAGGTCGAGCGGGAGCTGGGCGTCACCTTCCACCCCGACGCCGAGTCGATGGTGGAGGTATGCGACGTGGTCACGATCAACGCTCCGCTTCACCCCGAGACCGAGAACATGTTTGACGCGGAGATGCTCGGCAAGATGAAGCGGGGCTCCTACCTGATCAACACCGCGCGGGGCAAGATCTGCGACCGCGACGCGGTCGCGCGAGCGTGTGAGAGCGGGCAGCTGGCGGGCTACGCCGGCGACGTATGGTTCCCCCAGCCGGCACCCGCGGACCACCCCTGGCGCTCGATGCCGCACCACGGCATGACTCCCCACACCTCCGGCACCAGCCTCTCCGCCCAGGCTCGCTATGCGGCCGGGACGCGCGAGATCCTCGAGTGCTGGCTGGACGAGCGCCCGATCCGCGAGGAGTACCTGATCGTCGACGGCGGCACCCTCGCCGGCGCCGGCGCGCACTCCTACAGCGAGGGCGACGCGACCGGCGGCTCAGAGGAGGCGGCCCGCTTCAAGAGCGGCTGAGCAGCGCCGCTGCCTAGGTCTCGGCGGCGCTGACGCCGACCGCTGACTCTTCTTCCTGGCGGTCGAGGGCGAGGAGGGTGGCGAGGACGACACCGGTTACGGCGATCGCCGTGAGGCCGAAGTTGTACGCATTGCCGGGCTGGCCGGTGGAGTTCCAGGCGAGGGCGTTGAGGACGAGTTGCACGATGGCGCCGGTCGCGAGCCCGGCCGCGAGGCCGATGCCGGTTCGGGGCGGCCGCCAGATGCTGGCGAGCAGGGCTCCGATCAAACCGCAGGTGATCGCCTGGCAGAGGACCTGGATCGTGTTCGCCTCGGGCGAGGCGAAGCCGAAGTCTTCCTCGGGCCCGAAGACGCGGATCCCCCAGATCACCCCCGAGATCGCGCCGGCGAGAGCACCGACGAACAGGCCGATCCAGGTGAGACGGCCGAGGTCGGTCCGCTTGGTCCGTATACCGAGCCAGACCGCCAGCGCGACGCCGACGAGCGCCCAGGTAATCCCCCGCTTGAGCGCGGTCTCGGCAATGTCGTAGGCGACCTTTTCCTCGCTGAAGATGCTGCGGGTCCCCACCAACAGGCGAGTGAGCACCGCGGCCGCGCCGGCCACGGCCATACCTTCGAGAACTAGGCGCGAGTTGGGTGCGGCCGGCAGGGCCGGAGGGGAGGCCGAAGCAGGCCCGGGCGCCCGGGCCGGGGTTACGCTCGGAGTCGGCGCCGGGGTCGGCGGCGATATCGGCATCGGCGTCGGATACGGCTCCGCACCGGTCTCGCCGTCCTCCGGGACCTCGTCCAGGAGCACGTCGAGGGTGGAGTTGAGGCGGCCGACGTCGTAGGCCCAGCGGGCATCGCTGAGGTCGAGCGCGTTGCGGCGGGTGAGTGGCTGCAGCGGCTCCGGCAGCGCCTCGCGCCTCGGCATCCGCGCTCCGGAGACCAGCACCGGGATCGGGGTCACGTCGGGCCGGCGAAGCGCGGTTTCGACCTCGAGCCGGACGAAGTCGTCGGGGTCGGCGATCCGCTGGTTGCCGTCTTCGTCGGTGGCCGTGGCCCAGTTGCGTCCCATCACCACGATCAGGACCAGGCAGCCCGACACCACCTGGGTGATCCGCTCGACGAAGTCGACGCCCGGGGCGATGTCGACGTCCATGAACACGTTGCTCTCGCCGAAGCGGGCGACCATCGCGTCGTAGAGGCGCCCGGCGTGGGCGGCGGTCTCCTCGCGCCGGTAACAGATGAAGACCTTCTGGGCGTCGGGCCCTGCCTGCGTGTCCGGTCCGGGGCTCACGCCTCGCCGCCTTTCCTCCTGTTGGCGTCCTGCTGCTGGGCGACCCAGGCCGCGTGCTCCTGGGAGACGAGGCTCTCGACCCGGTCGGCGAGCAGGACCTCGGGGTCGGGGGCGGTGCCGTAGGGACCGGCGTGCGCCATGAACAGGAACTGCTCGTGCTTGAGCTGCTCGCAGGTCGCCCTGTAGGTGGTCCAGTTCTGCTGGTACTGCTCGAGCTGCTGCAGTCCCTCCAGCACGACGATCAGGGCGCCGCCGGCGCCGATCAGCCAGATCGGCGCCGAGACCGCGGCGCCGACCGGGATCGCGGCGGCGGTGACGATCTGGCAGATCTTCAGCCGTTTGAACCAGCGCTGGTTGTGCTGGCTCTTCTTGTCGTACCAGGCGATCTGGTCCCGCACCCGCGCTTGGGCGGGGGAGTTCTCGGAGGCGACGTCGCCCGATTGACGACTGGTTATCTCAGTAATCGGGGCTTCCACACTATTTCCTTGCCCGGTGTGTATCGCACAACAGGCGCCGCTGGTCAAGCGTGTGTGTGGGAACCCTGAGGTGTGGGCGGGGTGCTAGCCCGGGTCGGCGACCGGGACGTCGGCCTTGGTGGCGGTCTCGGTGCTGGCCTCGGTGGTGATCAGGATTGCGCCCTCGCCCGTCGCGTAGGCCTCCTCGCCGTGCTGGGTGACGTCCATACCGAGCGCCTCCTGGTGTTCGGGCGCTCGCACCGGCGCCACCGCGATCATCAGCTTGAGCAGGATGAAAGTGGCGACGAAGGCGTAGACGGGAGCCGCGAGCGCGGCCAGGGCCTGGTCTCCGAGCTGGGCCGCGTTGCCGTAGAAGAGGCCGTCGGAAACGCCGTTCCAGGCCTCCTGGGCGAAGAAGCCGATGAAGAGGATCCCGAAGAAACCTGCGGCGCCGTGCGCCGCCAGCACGTCCAGGGTCTCGTCGACCCGGGTCCGCGGGCGCCAGACGATGATCGCGTAGCTGGGCAGCGCCGCCAGCGCGCCCAGCAGCATCGCCCAGCCCGGGCTGATGAACCCGCCCGCCGGGGTGATCGCCACGCAGCCGACGATGATCGCCGTCGCCGCGCCGATCGCGGTCACCTTCCTGCCCCGAATCAGGTCGAGGACGAACCAGACGACGAGCGTGCAGGCCGGGGTGAGCAGGGTGTTGACGAAGGCCAGCACGCCGGGTTCCCCGGTCGAGAAGCCGCTGCCGCCGTTGAAGCCGAACCAGCCGAACCACAGCAGCCCGGCGCCGAGCAGCACGTAGACGGCGTTATGGGGGAGGAGCGCCTGGCGGCCGTAGTCCTTGCGGGCGCCGACCACCAGGGCCGCCGCCAGGGCGGAGAAGCCGGAGCCCATCTCCACCGGGACGCCGCCGGCGAAGTCCAGCGTGCCGCCCTCGATGAGCCAGCCGCCGCCGAAGGCCCAGTGGGCGAGGACCGCGTAGACGAGCACCGACCACAGCGCGGCGAAGATCAGGAACCCCCCGAACCGCATCCGCTCGACCACGGCGCCGGAGACAAGGGCGACGGTGATGATGCAGAAGGTGGCCTGGAAGGCCATGAAGAGCAGGTGGGGGATGGTGGTCCCTTCGCGCGGGACGAAGGTGACGTCGTTGAGGAAGGCGTAGTTGAGGCCGCCGATCAGATCGCCGGTGCCGTCAAAGGCGAGCGAGTAACCGACCGCCGCCCAGGTGACGGCGGCGACAGCGATTGCACCAACGCACATCATGAAGGTGTTGAGGGTGTTCTTCGAGCGGACCAGGCCGGCGTAGAACAGGCCCAGCGCGGGGGTCATCATCAGGACCAGCGCGGTCGCGGCCAGCATCCAGGCGGTATCGCCGGTGTCCACTTCAGCCACCGCGGCGATCAGGGTCGCTGCGCTCACTTGTCCACCGGGGTGACGGCTTCCATGTCGGTATCGCCGGTGCGAATCCGCACCGCCTGCTCCAGCGGCACGACGAAGATCTTGCCGTCGCCCACCTCACCGGTTCGGGCGCCGTCGCAGAGTGCGGAGACCGTCGGGTCGACGAACTCGTCGGAGATCGCGATCTCGAAGCGGACCTTCTCAGCGAGTCCCATCTTCACCGTGGTGCCACGGTAGGTCTCCACCCGGTCGAGCTCACCGCCGTGGCCCTGGACGCGGCTCATCGAAACACCGCGTACGTCGGCGCGATAGAGCGCCTCCAGCACGTCGTTCGCCTTCTCCGGACGCACGATGCCGATCACCAGTTTCACTGTCCTCCTCCCGATTCCCCCATCCGCGGGCGTGAGACTAACCGACAAAGGGTTGGTGAGGCAATCCGGCTGCGATTCGCCCGAGGCCAATCGGGGTAGTTGCGGAAAGTTCGGAGAGAGAAATGAATGAGAAGACCGGCCTGTTGGCCACGCTGAAGCGCACCGCGGCCGAGTTCCGGGAGGACAACCTCACCGACTGGGCCGCCGCCCTCACCTACTACGCGCTGCTCTCGCTGTTCCCGGCGCTGATTGCTGCCGTCTCCCTGCTCGGCCTCTTTGGGGATCCCAAAACCACGACCTCGAGCCTGACCGAGATCATCACCTCGATCGGGCCGGAGTCCGCGGCGCAGACGTTCTCGGGCCCGATCGAATCGATCGTCTCCAACCAGAGTGCCGCGGGATTCGCGTTCGTCGCGGGCCTGGCGGTGGCGCTGTGGTCCGCGTCCGGCTACATCGGCGCCTTCATCCGCGCCTCCAACATCATCTATGAGACGCCCGAGGGGCGGCCGTTCTGGAAGCTCCGCCCGCTCCAGCTCGGGGTGACGCTGGCGATGATCGTCCTGATGGTGGCGCTGGCGCTCGGCCTCGTGCTCACCGGCCCTATCGTGGAGGCGGTGGCGGAACCGATCGGGCTCAGCGACACCGCCGTGGACGTCTGGAATGTCGCCAAGTGGCCGGTGATGGTCGCGATCTTCATCCTCATGGTCGACCTCCTCTACTACGCCTCCCCGAACGCGAAGCTGCGCGGCTTCAGGTGGGTGACGCCGGGGAGCCTCGTCGCGATCGTCATCTGGGCGATCGCCTCGGCCGCCTTCGCCCTCTACGTCGCCAACTTCGGCTCCTACGACAAGACCTACGGGACCCTCGGCGGCCTGGTCGTACTGCTGGTCTGGTTCTGGATCACCAACCTGGCGATCCTCTTCGGCCACCAGCTGAACGCCGAGCGCGAGCGCAGCGCCGAGATCGAGGAGGGCCGGCCGCGGGCCGAGCGTGAGATCCAGCTCGAGCCGCGCTCGGAGCCGAAGGGCGGGAAGGCCGCCTGAGTGCCGTCCGGCTCCTCCAGCGAGTACGAGCGCAAGCGCGACTTCGCCGCCACGCCGGAGCCGGCGCCGGGGAAACGCCGGGCCAAGAAGGGCGCGCCACGCTTCGTCGTCCAGGAGCACAGCGCCCGCCGCCTGCACTGGGACCTGCGGCTGGAGCGCGACGGGGCGGCGCCCTCCTGGGCGATTCCGAACGGGATCCCCGACGATCCGAAAGAGAACCGCATGGCTGTGCGGACCGAGGACCACCCGCTCGAGTACCTCGACTTCGAGGGTGAGATCCCGGCCGGGGAGTACGGCGCCGGGACGGTGCGGATCTGGGATCGCGGCACCTACGAGGTCCACAAGTGGGAGCCGGGGAAAATCGTCTTCACCCTCACCGGCGAGCGGGTGAGTGGCCGCTACGCCCTGTTCCGCGCCGGAGTCGGCGAGAAGGACTGGATGATCCACCGGATGGACCCGCCGGCGCAGGAGCGCGATCCCTTCCCCGAGAAGGTCGTGCCGATGCTGGCGAGGCTGGCGCAGTTGCCGGCGACCGACGAGGGCTGGGCGGTCGAGGTGAAGTGGGACGGTGTGCGGGCGATCGCCTACTGCCGGCCGGGCCGGCTGGAGCTGCAGACCCGCAACCTCAGGGTCGTCACCGACCAGTACCCCGAGGTGCGGCGCCTCTCGCGCCAGATCGGGGCTCGCGACGCCGTTCTCGACGGCGAGCTGGTCGCCTTCGACGAGCAGGGCCGGCCCAGCTTCGAGCGCCTGCAGCAGCGCATCCACCAGACCTCCGAGAGCGTCGTGCGGCGGCGGATGAAGTCCCACCCGGTCACCTACGTCGTCTTCGATCTTCTCTACCTCGACGGGCACGACCTGACCGGGGAGCCCTACTCCCGTCGCCGCGAGCTGCTGGAGGCGTTGGGGCTGGACGGGCCGAGCTGGCAGACGCCCGGTTACTCCGCTGGCCGGGCGAAGGAGCTGCTCGCGGCGAGCGCCGAGCGGGAGCTGGAGGGGATCGTGATGAAGCGCCTCGACAGCCGTTACTCACCCGGCAAACGCGGCGGCAGCTGGCTGAAGGTGAAGACCCACGGACGCCAGGAGTTCGTGATCGGCGGCTGGCTGCCGGGCGCGGGGCGTCGCCGCAACCGGCTCGGATCGCTGCTGCTCGGCTACTACGACGAGGGTGGGGGAGGGCAGCTTCGTTATGCCGGCAAAGTCGGGACGGGGTTCTCCGACCGCGACCTGGACGAGCTGATGGAGCGGCTGGCACCGCTGGCGTGTAAGACGAGCCCCTTCGCCGGCCGGCGCGGGCCGCGCAACGCCAACTACGTCGAGCCGCGGCTGGTCGCCGAGATCGAGTTCCGCGAGCTGACCGCGGAGGGCATGGTCCGCCACGGGTCCTTCAAGGGCCTGCGCGAGGACAAGGCGCCGCATGAAGTCGTCCCCGAGCGGCCGGCGGACGCCCGCTCAGACGTTTGACGGGTTCGCGGCACCGGGTAGCTGGCCGGTGACGCACAGCCAACCCCCAAGAGGAGAAAGAAATGTCTACGTACCGTGAGAAGGGCTCCGGCGCCGGGATCTCGCTCGGCGGAATCATCGTCATCGTCGGGATCGTGCTGATGATCGTCTGGAGCTTCTGGGTCGGCCTGATCGTGACCCTGATCGGCCTGATCGCGTTCGGCGGCTTCGCGCGCGGCAAGTGGTATTAGCTGCACCGGTACTAGCGGCACCGAAGACCGCGGGCGGCCGGCGGGACCGCCCGGTGGCTGCACCATTCGGCCGGTCGATCTGCGAAGCTTCCGGCGATGGCGGATGCAGACAAAGACTTTCTCATAACGCAGAACGCGCTACATGGACCGCCTGAAACGAAACGCCCGAGCCCGATGCAGCCCGCTGAGATTTGTGGGCGTAGCGTGCGGTCGGCGAGCCGCTGCGGCCTAGCGAAGCGGCTCGCTCGTCGGCTGGCCCCGAACGTAGCCTCGGCTAAGAGGGTTCGGGCGAGATGAACTGGATCAGGTGAACCTTCGTGAGGATCACCTCTTGGTGCTCGCCGTTTAGCCGATTGGTCGCCTTCTCCTGGATTGCCAGCATCCCCTCCAGGGTCTCGTTCAGCAGCTCGACCAGTTCCTCATAGGACTCCGCATCGACGGCCATAGGCGTGCGGCTGATGTGGTTGCCGCCCTCGTTGATCGTGCCTCCGGTCATCGCCCTGGTGATGTCCTCGTTCATGTTGGCGAGAATTGAGGAGGTCACACCCGGTTGATCGTCGGTATCCACCTGAGTCCAGGCCTCGCGGTCGAACCAGGGGCGCTGGGTCGCCCGGTAGCGTTTGACCACCACTCCGCCCCCGTGTGCTTTCTCGGTGCCGACGAGCTCGACGCAGCCGAGCTTTTCCAGCCTTTCGAGGTGGTAGGTGACGTGCCGCACGCTGCAGTCCAGTTCCTTGGCGATTTCGCCAGGCGAGGCGCTGCGCTCGTTGAGCACGGTCAGCGCGTGCACCCGGGTCGGATGCGTCAGCGCAGAGATCAGCTGGGGGTTGGCAAGCGTCGGCGGCTTCGGAGTCACGGATGTCCCTTCCGGATGGCGTGGGGCTAAAGCTTTTTCAATTAAAACCGAATTAGTGAAGCGAAGGTTGGTTGCTGCCACGACCTTCGAATAGCCAGGTGCGGCCTCGAAGGGAGGTGAGGCAAGGATGAAGATCAGCCAGTGCGACGGGGCGACGCCCCCCGCGGTTGCCGTCCGCAAGGGCGCCTAGGTAGGGGGGCAGGCTCGGCCTGCATCATGCTTGCGGGCTGAGCCTGTTCGCTTTTCGCCGCCAGGCTCGCCATCACTCAAGAAGCCTTTATCAGTTGAGCGATTGTCCAGTCAGCGGGCGTCAACTACGCGATGATTTTCACGGTGGCGGTTGGCGACTCGATCGGAGGTGCGAATGACAAGTGAGACGAAGCACGGCGACTCGAGGGAGGCCACCAGGCTGGCCAGGGTCCTGGCACACGATCTGCGCCTGCAGATCATGCGGCTGTCGATCGAACGGTCCGACCCGGTGAGCCCTCGGGAAGCTTCGGAAGAGCTCTCTGCGGTTCTCGGCACCGTCGCCTACCACTTCCGTGTCCTGGCGGACGTCGATGCCCTGGAGCCGATGGGGACCAGGCCCGTGCGCGGCGCCACCCAGCACTTCTACGCGCCGAATCCGTCGGTGGTGGAGATGCCGATGGTGAAGGAAATCCTCTCCGCCACTGCGAGCTGAGCCTCAGCTCCTGGCACCGGCGACGGCGCGCTGGAGTTGGCGCTTGTTCATTTTCGAGCGCCCTTCGATGTTCAGCTTGCGAGCCTCGTTGTACAGCTGGTCGCGGGTCCGTCCCTTGGGCCGGTTCGTCCCCGAGCGCTGCCCGCCCCGGCGCCCCGAGGACATGTCCCGGGTCGAGGTGCGGGACCTGGTTCGCGATTCGCCCGAACGCGCCCTCTCCTTGTTGACCGTGCGGGCCGCGATCTCCTCCGCCCGGCTCTCCGAGGCCCCCTGTTCCTTCTCGCTCTTCCTGATGCGCTCGTACTGGCGGGCGCGTTTGCTTCCCTTCTTCACTCCACGGGGCGGCATCTTCGCCTCCTTCCGGTAACTCTTGGGACTCCTTTTCTCCTCTCGGCGGCGCCGGCCCGAACGCCTCTCCGCCGGAGCGGTTGGTCTTCTCTCTCGGGCGGGAACCGGGTTAGCCGGTGAAAGCCGCCGAGATTCGGGCTAGTGCGCCGCCGTCAACCGAATACCCGGGAGGGAATGCGTGAAACGGTCGGTCAGGTCCCGCCGTTGTCTTCGAGGCTGAACAGGCCGCGCAGGCGGCGGTTGATCTTCGCGATTTCGGCTTCGAGCGCTTCCTGGCCCTGGGAGAGCCTCGCGACGTTTTTCCGCAGCTTGGCATTCCTGCCCTGGACCCCGGTCATCTCGCCTTCCAGCGACGCGACCCTCGCGTTGAGCTTGCGTAGGCTGCCTTCGGCGCCGGCCTGAGCTTTGGTGACCGCCCGTTTGATCCTCGCGCGGGCCCGCGCGGCTTCCTTGCTCTGTTCCTTCTGGAGTTCGTCGGCGACCTTGAGCGCTCCGTTCAGCCCCGACAGTTCTTGCTTGACCTGCGCGGTGGCCTGGTCGACGACCTGCTTCTCGTTGACGCTGCTGTTCTGCGCGGAGATCGCGACGACCAGGCCGGCGGCGGCGACCCCGAGGACGATCAGGATCAGTACCCAGAACCACGGCCGGGTGTCGCGAATGTCGTCGTACAAACCGATGGGAACGTAACGTTCCCATCGGTCATCAAGCGAGTACTAAGGCGCGGTGAGAGTGACGTCGAACTCGCACCCGTTCGGGTTCGAGATGTCGATTCGCCAGCCTTTTTCGAATTCGATCACCGGGTTTTGCCCGGGCTCGGGCGTCGGGTTGAACGACCGCATGTCGATCAGGTTGACCTGTGAGGAGGGAGCCGTCTGGATCTGGAGGGCGCCGGCGGTGATCGATCCACCGCCGTTGTTCACCGGCTGCACCGGGACGTTCAGCTGGAACACGGCGCCGATGCCGGCTGCAACCTGGCAGCTGTCCTGGACGCGCAGCCGGTTCCCCTGGAATTCCAGGTCGCGGGTCCAGCCGCGTACCTCGTCGTCGTTGTTCGAGTAGGCGTCGCTGAGGTCGGCGTGAACTTTCACCAGGTTGCCCGGCAGCGTCTCGAAGCTCATCGTCGAGTCGGAGAAGTTCTGCCGGATCGTCTGCGCCGGCTGGCCCGCCTGGCCGGGGCGGGTGAAGCGCACCACGTTGTTGACGCCGGTGTCGAGGTCGGAGACGTGACCGCCACCGCCACCACCCTGCAGACCGCTGTGCGACCAGATGTTGGAGGTCACCGAGAGCCAGTCGTTCCGGTAGAAGGTGAACCCGCCCTGGTCCTCGTGCGCATGCGACTGGTCGTAGGTGCCCGCGGTGAGCTGCAGCCAGGTCGCGTCTTTGCTCCACGAGCTGCGGGCGAAGAACTGGCCGACTCCGGGCGCGCGGTAGGTGAGTGCGGTCGGCGCTTGCGCCGCGTCGACTGGAAGGAGCAGGGCGTTCCGCAGGGTGAACCCCTGGGTCAGGGTTTCCGGCACGGAGTTGTTCGACAGCCACCAGGCTCCGTGCCGCGCCTGCTCGGTCCCCGGCGCGGCCATGACCGCCTCCCGGACCACGTTCTCGTGGTAGTCGAAGAGTTCCGGCACCGACTGCCTGGAGAGGTCCCCGATCGGCGCGTAGTGGTCGAGGGTCGGGACGGTCGCGTGGACCCAGTACTCGATCGAATCGCGGGCGTGGGTTCGGACCGTCGTCAGGTCCTCACCGGTCGACGCCCTCCACATCCGGGCGTTTTCCCAGAGCCGGCGCTGCGCGGTTCCGTACCCCGTGCCCTCGCGGCTTCCGCCGCCGGGGAGCGTGGCGTGGTAGCCGACGATCAGCGGGAACTTGAAGTCCTGCAGGAAGTCGATCCACCTCTGGTCCTGGGTGGCGAGCGCCCACATCTGCGTCGCCTCGATGAAGCTGTAGTTGTAGTTGTTACCGGGGTCGTTGATCGCCCAGGCGCTCCAGGGGAACTGGCCCACCGGTTCGTCACCCCAGGTGGCGGTCAACGGGCTCCAGACGTTGGCGATCGCCTGGTCGGCATAGGCCTTCCACCGTTCCTGCTGCTCCGGGCTCAGCCTGGCGAAGCCGTAGTCGTAGGTGAGGGCCAGCTCTTCGATCTCGGCCCCTACGTCGAGGTAGGAGTCGCTGGCGATCCTCGGCGCTTTGCCTTCGGAGATCGCTTTCTCGGCGTTGGCGACGCCGGCGTTGACCCGGGCGATCGCGTCGTCGATGTAGGCGACGTTGCCGGTCCGGGCGAACATGATCACCGCGTCGGCGGAGGTGTAGGCGAAACCGGGGTTTTGCTGGAAGACCGCCCGGTCCACCCATTGCTTGAAGGCTTTGAAGATCCCGCCGCCTTCGGGTGCCTGGGTGTAGTCGGCGAGGGAGATGAAGGGCCGCTGCGTCCGCAGCGCCGGGACCGCCGGCTGGTAGGAGGTGTCCGACGGGGTGACGTTGAGATCGCAGGGGGACTCGGGATCGGGCGGGCCGTCGGGGGCCGGTTCCTCGCCGTTGTCGATCGCCGCGTCGCAGGCGCCGCCACCCCCGCCTCCTCCGCCGCCCCCACCGCCACCGCCGCCGCGCGGGCCGCCGCTGCCTTTCACCTGCTCGACCAGGAGGTGGGCTTCGTCGAGGGTGGCCTCGATCGTGATGTTTTCGATGGCTTGGAGCTGGAAGAAGACCCGCGCCAGCCGGCGGCCTTCGGCTTCCTTGACCAGGTGTACCTGCTGGACGCCCTCATCTTCCGGCGTCAGGATGCGGCACTTCTCGCCAGGCTCCTGGGAGTCCTCGAAGTAGACGATCGCGCACACCTTCAGCTGGCCCCCGCCGCTCGCTGGAGCGTCGATCCGAAGCTCCCCGTCGAGCGTCACCGATTTGCCTTCCGGGCCCTCGTTGAAGCCGTATTCGTGAATGCAGCCCACCCTGCCGAAGGGCGCGACGGTGGCGTCGAGGCTGTTGGAGCCGCTGATCTGGGTGGTCGTATCGGCCGCGACAGCGCCGTCGGTCGCGCCGAATGGCCCGAAGCAGCCGGTCGGGTTGCCTGCGTCCTCGAAGCCGTTGTCGGCGATCAGCTCGACGGTCTCGAGCTGATCGCCCGGCTCTCCGCCCGGCAGCTCGGGGTCCTCATAGTCCGGTTCTCCGGGCCCCCCGCCAGGCGCTCCGGGGCTTCCCGGCCCCGGAGCGGGGGACGACGGTCCGGCCGGAACCTGCGTCGGCCCGTTCGCGGGCCGGTGTGGCTTTCGCTTCTTGCAGACGCGCCGCCTGGCTTTCTTCCCCTGGGTGCCCTTGGCGCGAGCCCGCTGGCAGCGCTTCTTCGCCCGCTTTTGAGAGCTGCTCGCGGTGGGCGCGGAGCGCTCGGAAGCGGCCTCGGCGCCGGCGCCCGGCGAGGAGCCGAAGCTCGAACCGGGAACGGCGGCGAGCGCCAGGGCGAAGGCTGCGAGGAGAAGGAGGCGGATTCGGCGACGGGACATGGAGTGCTCCTATGGGGTCGGTGGGGTGGGTGGGGGCGTCCAGCCGCTCTGGGCGAAGCTGCCAAAACGGTCGAAGGGGTTGAGGGTTCCGGCGCCGATGGCGCCGACGTCGTTGCCGGCTCCGGCGGCGGGATCGCCGGAGTCGATGTAGGGGCTGCCCTGCGCCGGCGTGTAGCGGGCGCGATAGGCGGAGAGGATCTCGCTGACCAGGAGGTCGCGCTTCCAGACGGCGACCTTGTTCCCTTCGAAGGTCTCGGTGGGGAGGGGGCCGGCGAATTTCGGGTTCGTCGGCGCGCCACCGCCCAGGTCGCTGGCCGGAGCGAGGCCGCCGGTGTAGTTCGTCGCCTGCGGGTTGAAGAAGCCGTTGAAGCCCGGGTCGATCGTCCCACCCTGAATGTCGACCACGGCGGTGGCCCAGGTCGGGAAGCCGACGAAGGCGTTCGACTTCAGGGTCGTATGGCCCATCTGCCAGGTGATAGCCGAGTTCACGAGGCCGCCGAGCAGTCCGTCGAAGGTGTTGTTCTCGATCCGGGCGGAGATGTTGTAGTAGCCGGTGATCCCGCCGACGTCGTTGTCGCCGCCGACGAAGACGTTGTGGTGGATGTTGGCGCCGTTGTCGGGAACCATCCACTGGTGCCCCGCTTCGACCACCAGGTTGTAGGCGAACTCGTCGCCGATCCCGCGGACCGGCCAGGAGCCGCCCACGAGCACGTTGTGCTTGACGGAGATCGGGTCGCTGCCGTGCAGCTCGAGCAGCTGTCCCTGGCTCCATCCGCCGTGGTAGGTGTGGTTGAGGAAGTTGCCTTCGACCTGCACGTTGGAGGAGCCGAGGACTTCGAGCGCGGCACGGGGGCCGATCAGGACGTTGCTCTCGGCGTCGGTGTCACCGCCGATCGTCCAGTTGCCGACGTGGTCGAAGAGGACCGGCGCGGCGCCGACGTTGTTGCCGGCGAAGGTCTTGGCCGCGGTGGAGCCTCCCGAGATCGAGACCACGGGAATCGTCGAGGGTTCGATGTCCGAATTCGGGAACTGCCCGATCGGCATCCGCATGTTCGAGCGGAACAGGTTGTGGTCGATGCTCGCCGTCGAGGAGCCGTTGAACCGGAGCTTGACCGGGTTGCTGCTGTCGAAGATCGAGTTCTCCATCGCCACCGAGCCGGTCGTGCCGGTGGCGGTGACGTCGATGCCCGGTGCCACGGTGTTCGCCGGGTTGCCGAGGTCGTATACGTCGACGTACTTCAGCGCCAGGTCGCCGGAGGTACCGGTGGGGGAGACGATCCGGTGCCCGTTGCCGTTCAGCCTGATCCGCCCGCCGGGCGAGCCGATCAGCTCGAACGACTGGTTTGACGAGAGGACGACGTCCTGACTCAGGTTCACCGTCTGCGCGTAGGCGGGTGGGTTCTCGACCGTGATCGTCACCGGGTCGCTCTCGATCACCAGGTCCGGGTCGACGTAGGTCGCGCGCGCCACCACCGTGTGCTGGCCCGGGGCGACGTCGAGGTTGTCGGCGAACCCCTTGAAGACGTAGTACTCGGCGTCGGTGCCGTTCTGTTCGAGGACAGGGACTCCGTCGAGGAGGAATTCCACCTTGGTGGCGTTGCTCCCTTTGCCGTCCACGGGCACGTTGGTGGGGATGTTGGGGTCGTGGCCGATGCCGACGAGGCGCAGGTCCAGCGGCGCGGTGAAGGTCTCGCCGTCGGTGGGGGAGACCATCGCGGCGAAACGGCCGACGTTGGACCCGCCTCCACCGCCTCCTCCCCCGCCATCGCCGCTGCCTCCGTCGCCCTGGCTGCCTTTACGCTGGTCGACGTAGAGGTGGGCTTCGTCGAGGGTGGCGTCGATCGCTGTCCCGCCCGCCTCGAGCTGGAAGAACGCCCGCTCCAGGCGTTTTTCGTCGGTGTCCATGCTCACCCTCACTTCGGCGACGCCGTGATCCGAGAGCGGGCGGGTCTGGCATTTCTTCTCCGGCTCCGGGTCGTTCGGGAAGTAGACGACCACGCAGACCCCGAGCCCTTCGCCGCCGCCGGGAGCGTCGACCCGAACCTCGCCCTCGACCGTCACCGATTTGGCGCTCGGCCCATCGCCGGAGTAGTCGTGGATGCAGCCCACCCTGCCGAACGAAAAGACGTGCACGGCAAGGCTCTTTGCCCCCGCCACCGGGTTCGTCGTCGTCGATTCGACGCTGCCCTGGTCCTCGGAGAACGGCCCGAAGCAGGAGACCGGGTCCTCGGATTCCTCGAAGCCGTTGTCGGAGATCAGGTCGACGCGCTCGAACTCCGAAACCGGCTCTCCCGGCTCTCCCGGCTCGCCGGGAGGTTTGTACTCGGGGTCTCCGGGGCCCGCGGGACTCCCCGGGCCCGCCGGAGCGGGGGACGACGGCCCGGCCGGCGCCTGCGTCGGCCCGTTCACGGGCCGGTCTGGCTTCCGCTTTTTGCAGACGCGCCGCTTGGCGCCGCGAGCGCGAACCCGGTGGCAGCGCTTCTTGGCCCGCTTCTGAGAGCTGCTCGCGGTGGGCACGGAGCGCTCGGAAGCGCCGGCCGCGCCGGGGGCCGACGAGGAGCCGAGGCTGGAGCCGGGAACCGCGGCGAGCGTCAGGGCAAGGCCGAGGCAGAGCAGGCCCAGGCGGAGGTTCAGCGATCGCATTGCGCATAAATCTGGCACGGGGCACTGCCTATCTCGACGCATGTTCTAAGAAACACGCGTGTCTCAGCTATCGAAGCCGAGCCCGAAACGGTCGAGCGCACGAAGCCAGAGGCCGCGGCGCCCGGCCCTGCGGTCGGCCGCCGCCAGCCTGTTGCGGGTCAGCTGGATCACCGCGCTGCGCAAGGGCTCGGGCGGGAACGGGGTGGGCTTGGTGCGGGTGTAGCGCAGGCGGGTCGCCTCGGTCTCGCGGCCGTCGAGGAGATCGAGTGCGACCCTGGCCCCGAAACGGGTGGCCGCGACGCCGAGGCCGGTGTAGCCGAGCGCGTAGGAGACTCGCCCACCGTGGGCGGTGCCGAAGAAGACCGAGAAGCGGCTGCAGGTATCGATCGCGCCGCCCCAGCGGTAGGCGAAGCGCAGGTCCCGCAGCTGCGGGAAGGTCGCGGCGAAGTGCTGCGAGAGCCTGGCGAAGGTCGCGTCGCACTCCTCGAGCCTGGGGTCGACCGGGCCGCCGTAGCGGTAGACCGCGTCATAGCCGCCGAACAGGAGCCGGTCGTCGGCGGTCAGCCGGTAGTAGTGGAACTGGTTCCCCAGGTCGCCGATGCCCTGGCGCCGGCGCCACCCGACCGCCTCGCGCATCGCCGCGGTGAGCGGCTCGCTGACGAGCACGTAGTCGTAGATCGGCGCGACGTAGCGTCGCAGCCGCCGCACCAGCGGCGGGAAGGCGCTGGTCGCGAGGATCGCCTGCCGGGCGCCGACGACACCGCCGGCGCAGACCACCTCGACGCCGTCCTCGCGGCTGCGCAGCTCGCGCGCCGGGGAACGCTCGTGCACGCGCACGCCGGCCCGGAGCGCCGCCCCGAGCAGGCCGCCCGCCAGCCCGGCCGGATCGACCAGCGCCTTGCCGGTGCGGTCCCACAGCCCCGCGAGGTAGGTGGGCGAGGCGACCTCGGCCCGGATCGCCGGGCCGTCGAGCAGCTCGACGTCGTGGCCGAAGCGCCGCAGCATCTCCGCCGCCTCCTCCAGGGAGGCCGCCTCGTGTGGCTCGAGCGCGACGTCGATCGCGCCGCATTCCTCCCAGGCGCAATCGATCCCGTGGCGCTCGATGTCGGCGCGCAGCCCGGCGAAGTTCTCCTGCCCTAGACGCTCCAGGGTCTCCATCTCCTCGGCGAAGCGGGCGAAGCCGTTCTCGAGGCCGTGGGTCAGGGAGGAGTCGACGAAGCCGCCGTTGCGCCCGCTCGCCGCGCCGCCGATCGCCTCCGCCTCGACCAGGAGGACGTCGCGGCCGGGGTGGTCGGCCTTGGCGTGGAGGGCCGCCCAGAGGCCGGTGAAGCCGCCGCCGACTATGCAGAGGTCGGTCTCCGCCCGCCCGGCGAGGGGCGGATTGGGCTCGTGCCTCGGGCCGGCGTCGATCCAGTACGGGACCGGCGCGGCGTCGGCGTAGCGGGCGCGGTCGGCGTCGCCCGGCGCGTCGTCGGGCCACGGTCTCGGCATCGACTCACCCTACCCCCGCGTCGGCGGTGCTTCGAGAACGCTCGGTACCCGAAGGACCGTTGTCAGGCGTCCGCCGGCGGCTGACCGGCGAAGAGCTCGCCCGCGCGGATCCGGGCGGCCATGTCCTTGGACTCCTCGCGGTAGGAGCGGCCGTCCTCGAACTCGATCGCCGGGTACTTGTTCTGCCCCGAGAGGCGCTGCAGGTCCTCGCGCTTGCCGGGACGCAGCGGGCCGGCGACGACCTTGTACTCGATCCCCTGCTCGTCGAGCGCCTTCTGCACTTTCCAGCAGGGATGCATGTCGAGCTTGAACCAGCCGAGGCTGCACCGATGGAGCTTTACCGCCATCGGCCCACCATACCCGTTTGCGCCGATGGGCCGGAAACCCCCCGAATAAGGGGGGAAATCGGCCCGTCGGCGGAGGGGGCGCCGCAACTCCGGTGATTTGTTTATGTTTGCTCACGAAATAACTACATATGCCTAATCCCTGGCGGCGTGCCGCCGGGGAGCGGGGGAACCGAGTTTCCGGGGCGAGCCCACCGTTCAGGTGGGGGCGCAAGCTCCTTCAGCGCCAGCCCGTCAGCTAACCCCGCCGGCACCCGAAGGAGGGACGATGAAGGCAGGACTTGGCGCGGGCAGACGCGCCCTAGTGACGGCGCTGATCGCGCTGACGTCGACGGCTGTGGCCGGACCGTTGGCGGCGAGCGCCCAGGGATCCCCGGGCGGGGTTGCGGCGACCACCGCCACCGCGACCGAACCGGTCGAACCACCCACGACGGCGCCGCCTACGGCGACCGGGTCGAGGCTCTCAGCCCTGGTCGGTGGCCGGGCGATGGCCCCGCTCGGCGCTCCGCCGGTGGTCAAGCAGGTGATCGCGGCGGCCAACCGGATCCGAACCACGCCCTATATATGGGGCGGCGGTCACCGCTCCTGGAGCTCCCGCGGCTATGACTGCTCGGGTGCGGTCAGCTACGCCCTGCACGGCGGCGACCTGCTCGGCAGCCCGCTGGTCTCCGGCTCGTTCATGAACTGGGGCGCCGCCGGCCCCGGCCGCTGGATCACGATCTACGCCAACGGGGGGCATGTCTACGCGGTGATCGCCGGCCTGCGCTGGGACACCTCCGGCAACGCCCGCGGCACCGGTCCGCGCTGGCACAAGTCGCCGGCCTACCCGAGGGGCTTCGCGGTCAGGCACCCGATCGGCTACTGAGGTGCGGGCTGGGGAGGCCGCGAGCGGACCTCGACCTGCGCGAGGTCCTCGAGCAGGTCGATCATCATCCGGTGGTAGCCGACGCCGGCGATCAGGGTGCGCTCGGAGGGGTCCCAGCCCTCGGCCTCGCGGACCACGTCGAGGTAGCCCTGCAGCTCGGCGAGCTTCTCCTGGTGCCACTCGACCCGGTCCGCGAGCAGCGCACCCGGGTCGGCTCCGGCGAAGACCTTGACCAGGAATTCGTCGCGCAGCTGGGGAGGGCCGGTGCTCGGCTCTTCGGCCCAGGCCCGCAGCGCCTGCCTGCCCTCGTCGGTGAGGGTGTAGCTCTTGCGCCGACGGCCCCCGTCCTCCTGTTTGACCGAGAGGTAGCCGCCCTGGGCAAGCCGGGCCGGCTCCTCGTAGGCGGTGGTGTGGGGCACGGGCCAGAAGTTCTCGATCGATTTCTCCAGTGCCTGCTTGATGTCGTAGGAGGTCGCCTCGCCGAGCTGGTCGAGCAGGGCGAGCAGCGCGTAGGAGGTCGTGGTGAGGCGGATCGGCTTGCGATTCATGATTCGTTCCGTATAGTACGGGACGAACTGTCGGAATGCCAACCGAACAGGAGGCCGAAGATGCCCGAGACGACGACTGAGCCGAACGGGACGAGGCAGGCCAGCTACGACGCGGTGGTGGTCGGCGCCAGTCTCGCCGGTTGCACCACGGCGATGTTCCTGGGGAGGCAGGGCGCGCGCGTCGCCCTGGTCGAGAAGCAGCCGGACCCGGACGCCTTCAAGCGAATGTGCTCGCACTTCATCCAGGCCTCGGCGGTGCCGACGATCGAACGGCTCGGCCTGCTCGAGCCGATCCTCGCCGCCGGTGGGGTTCGCTCCCGCGTCCGCGCCTGGACTCAGTGGGGAATCATCGAGGCCCCGCCCGAGCGGGCGGCCTACGCGGTCAACCTGCGCCGCGAAGTCCTCGACCCGCTGCTCCGGGATGCGGCAGCGGAGACGCCCGGCGTCGAGCTGATGCTGGGTCACGCCGCAAAGGGCATGCTGCGAGGCGGAGAGTCGTTCGAGGGCGTCGTCGTCCGCGACCGCGAGGGCGAGGAGACCGAGCTGCGTGCGCCCCTCGTCGTCGGCGCCGACGGCCGCGACTCCCAGGTCGCGAAGCTGGCCGAAGTGGGCGAAAAGGTCCTGCCCCACGAGCGGTTCGCCTACGGCGGCTACTTCGAGGGCGAGATGCCGGAGAGCGCCCCCGACGGGACGATCTGGTTCGGCGACCCGCAGTTCGCGGCGGCCTTCCCGACCGACCAGAACCAGATCTTCTACGTGGCGATGCCGACCAAGGACCGCCTGCCCGAGTTCAAGCGCGACCCGGAGAAGGCGCTGGTCGAGTACGTCGCCGACTTCCCCGACGCGCCGCCGATCCGCTCGGCGCGGCTGGTCAGCGACGTGATCGGCAAGATCGAGATGCCGAACCGGGTGCGGGAGGTGACCGCGCCCGGCCTGGCGATGGTCGGCGACGCCGCCCTCGCGACCGACCCGCTGTTCGGGATCGGTTGCGGCTGGGCTTTCCAGTCGGGCGAATGGCTGGCCGACGCGGTGGCTCCGGCGCTGGCCGGCAACGAGTCGCTGGCCCGCGGCCTCAAGCGCTACCGCCGCCGCCACGCGCGTCAGCTGCGCGGGCACGCCTTCCTGATCCACGACTACGCGACCGGCCGGCGCTTCAACCCGGCCGAGCGGTTGCTCTTCTCCGCAGCGGCCCGCGACGAGGAGGCTGGGATCGTCGTCGACAAGTTCGCGACCCGCCAGATCGGGCCCGGGCGGATGTTCGCGGGGGTGCTGCCGCGGGCGATCGTCGTCTCGGCGCGCCGCGCCTTCGGAGGGGGTCGGGAGCGGCAGGACGCTGCCGGGCGGGTCGAGGGCTTGGCCCGGTGAGCGCGACGGCCGAGCGCGGCCGGGTCGCGGTCGCGGGTACCGAGTCGAGGCTGGTGCAGGCGGGTCCGGCGGAGTCGAGCGAGGCGGTCGTCTTCCTGCACGGCAACCCGGGCTCCGCCGACGACTGGGCGCGGCTGGTCGGGGCGGTGGGGGAGACCGGGATGCGCGCGGTCGCCTTCGACCTCCCCGACTTCGGCGAGACCGCCGCCCCGGAGGGCTTCGAGCACACCAATTCCGGCTACGCGGCCTTCGTCGGCGAGGCGCTGGCGGCGCTCGGGATCGAGCGCGTCCACCTCATCCTGCACGACCTCGGCGGGCCGATTGGGATGGTCTGGGCGGCGACGAGCCCGGACGCCGTCGCCAGCGTGACCTTGATTGACACCGGGGTCCTGCCCGGCTACAGGTGGCACCGCCTGGCGCGGATCTGGCGTACGCCTGTGGTCGGCGAGGTCTTCCAGGCGACCGCTACCCGCGGCGCCTTCCGGCTCCTGCTCAACCGCAACGAGCCGCGTGGGCTGCCTCGCGAGTTCGTCGACGGGATGTACGACCACTACGACCGCCGCACCAAACGGGCGGTGCTGAAGCTCTATCGCGACACCGACGACCCCGGCTCCGCGGGCGCCGCCTTCGCCGAGCTGATGGCGCCGCGCGACATCCCGGCCCTGGTGATCTGGGGAGAGCACGACGCCTACTTGCCGGCCTCCTTCGCGACTCGGCAGCGCGACGCCTTCCCCTCCGCCGAGGTCCACGTGCTGCCGATGAGCGGGCACTGGCCGTTCGCCGACGCGCCCGAGACGGTCGAGCGGCTGCTGGTCGAATTCCTCGGCAGCTGAGCCCCGGTACGCGCCGATTGCTCGACTTCCCGAGCACGTAGCATCCGCCTGACCGATGCCTGAACCAGTCAAGCGCAATCAGCGCTATATGCCGGGACTGGACGGTCTGCGAGCGATCGCCGTACTCGCGGTCATCGCCTTCCACCTCGGCTTCGGCTGGGCGCCGGGCGGGCTGCTCGGCGTCGGCATCTTCTTCACCCTCAGCGGCTACCTGATCACCGACATCCTGCTGGCCCAGCTGTCCGCCCGCGGCCACATCAAGCTCGGGCGCTTCTGGCTGGCACGGGCGCGACGCCTGCTGCCGGCGCTGTTCCTGATGCTGGCGGTCGTCGTCGCCTGGGTGACGGTCTTCGGCCCCGCCCAGCCGCAGCAGTTCCGCGACGCCGTGGTCGCCTCGGCGGCCTACGTGGGCAACTGGCAGCTGATCTTCGGCGACGTCTCCTACTTCGCCCGCTTCGAGCCGCCGGGTCCCCTCAACCACCTCTGGTCACTGGCGATCGAGGAGCAGTTCTACATCTTCTGGCCGTTCATCCTGCTGCTCGGGACCAAACTGGTCCGCGAGGCGCCGCTGCCCTCGGGCGTGCGGCCGCGCCTGGCGATCGCGACCCTGGGCCTCGCCTTCGTCTCGGCGATCCTGATGGCAATCCTCTACCGCCCGAGCCTCGACCCGTCGCGGGTCTACTACGGCACCGACACCCGCGCATCCGAGCTCCTCTTCGGCGCGGCCCTGGCGATGGTCTGGCCCAGCCGGCGGTTGAACCGCCGGATCTCGATCGGTGCCCGCAATCTCCTCGACGGCCTCGGCGCGGTCGGGCTGCTGGCGATCGCGGTGATGATCTGGCAGACCAGCCAGTACTCCTCGTTCCTCTACCGCGGCGGGTTCGTGCTGCTGTCGATCGCGACGGTCCTCGTGGTCGCCGCCGTCGCGCACCCCGCCTCCCGGCTCGGCCCGATCCTCGGCTGGCGCCCGCTGCGCTGGATCGGGGTTCGCTCCTACGGCCTCTACCTCTGGCACTTCCCGATCATCGTCCTGACCACGCCGGGCGGGGTCGCCAACGGGCGCGAATTCCTGCGCGAGGCGCTGCAGCTGGCGGCGATCGTCGCGGTCTCCGCGCTCTCCTGGCGCTACGTGGAGGAGCCGATCCGCCACGGGGCGATCGGGCGGCTCTGGGCGCGGTGGAAGGCGGCCGGCTGGAGGTGGGATGCCTTCTCGCCACGGGCGCGGGCGGCGATTGCGGGAGCCGGCCTGGTCCTGATTTTCGCAACGGCCGGGATGGCGGGGCTGAACTCCGCCCCCGCCGAAGGGTCGGCGGCGAGGGCCGCGGAAGCGAGGGCGGTGGGAGCGACGAAGCCGCCGCCGCTGACCCCGGCCCAGGCCAACTCCTCGACCCGGTCCTCCTGCAAGGCGGTCGTCCACATCGGCGACTCGACCTCCGAGGGGCTCGACTCGCCCGAATACCTGCCGATCCCCAGCCAGCGGATCGAAGCGCGCTACGCCGAAGTCGGCGCCGCCGAACAGCACATGGAGATCTCCGGCGCGCGCTCGATCGAAGAGACCTTCGAAGGCGAACCGAACGCCCAGGAAGTCGCCGAAGCGTGGAAGTTCGAAGGCTTCGAAGGCTGCTGGGTGCTGGCGCTCGGGACCAACGACAGCGCCAACGTCGCGGTCGGCTCCGCGGTCGGCGAGCGCGAACGGATCGACAAGATGATGGCGATCCTCGCCGGCGAGCCGGTGATGTGGGTGAACGTGCGCTCGATCGTCGAAAGCGGCGATCCCTACTCGACCGAGAACGCGGAGAAGTGGGACGAGGAACTCGTCGCCGCCTGCGCCGCCTACCCGAACATGCGTGTCTACGACTGGGCCTCCGACGTCAAAGACGCCTGGTTCATCGAGGACGGCATCCACTTCACCTCGCCCGGCTATGCCGCCCGGGCCCAGCTGATCGCCCAGGCGCTGGCCCACGCCTTCCCGGCCAAAGGCGAGACCGAGGGCGGCTCCAGGAACTGCGTGGTCAGCTAGGGGCGCGGTGCCCGGCGGAGCTCGACGGTCGCCGAGACCGTCCTGCGGTTGCCGAGCAGATCGGCGCCCCTGACCCGGGCGAGAAGACGAAGTGCCCGATCAGGCAGGCCAGCGCCTTTGAGCGTAACCTTGGCGGCACGGCCGGCAGGGATCCTGAAGGTGCCCGCAGCTAGCGCCCGGTGGGTCCGAGGGTGAACCAGCCTGACGCGGCCATGGCAGGGGCCGGAGCGCTCGGCCTTGGGGCAGCTCAGGCGCAGGCGGGCGCCTCCATCGACGAGGATCCCCTCGCGGGCGATCCCCATCCGCGGCGCGATCGCCTCAGCGGTGACGAGCCGCAGCCCGCGACGCCGATGCTTGCGCGCTGCTGGTCTCGCCCTCGCGGCCGAGGCCTTCCCGGGCCCGGAGGCGGCCATATCGACGATGTAGATGTCGTTCTTGGTGTCGGTGTCGCCCGGGAGCAGCTCTTCGGAGGTTTCGAAGGCGACGTATCGCCCATTGGGGGAGATGCCCTTGCAGAACGCGTAGGACTGGCGACCGTCGGAGGCTGGGGAGACGAGGCGGACCGTTCCGTCGCGCCATTCGTAGACGTCCGGTTTGTCGTCGCTGTCCTGCGGCGAGAGCTGCTCCCAGGTCTGCATGTAGGCGCGACGTCCGCTTGCGGAGATCGCGCAGAGCATGAGTTCGTCCTCTCCGTGCGCGCTCGGGCCATCCGGACTGACCAGTTCGTACCTGCCGGCCGCCAGCATGTATATGTCGGGAGCCTGGTCGCGATCCTCGCTCACGAGCGCGCGGCTGGTTCTGATGAAGAAGCGAGCGCCATCGCTGGATACCGCTTCGAGGTGGAGGATCGTCTGGGTTGGGTTTTCCAAGGAGGCATCGGGAACCGTCGCGGTGAGGCGTTCGAGTGAGCCGTCCGGCCGGGCCGCGTAGACGTCGGTGTAGGCGTTGGTGTCGTCCGGGGTTTGTGGCGAGTACGCGGTGAAGTAGATCGAGCCGTCGGGTCCGATGCCGCCGAACGAGTGGGAGTCGAAGACCTCGTAGGAGACGCCCGGCGCTATGGCCGGGGTGTCGGTGATCCGCTTGATCGCCCCGTCGCGCCAGGAGAAGATGTCGGAAGTGAATTTCTCGGTGTCGTCGGCGGTCAGGTGCTCCGCGGTGCCGAAGTACACGGTTGCCCCATCCGGAGAAGCGCCGAAAAACTGGGTTTCAGGAGGGAGGAGATTTGGGAATTCCGGAGTGGGCAGCGCTTGGTCCGGCCCGGTCGAGACCAGCCGGGTCTGCCCGTTCGAGCGCTCGTAGATGTCGGAAGCGTCGTCGAGGTCCGCAGTGACCAACCGCTGCCCCGTTTCGAAATAGACGCGCTGACCGTCCTCGGAGGCCCAGAGGCGATGAGAGCCGATGAACGGGGAGGGGTTCGGGAACGGCCCGTCCAGCGGCCCAGTCGAGAGCAGGGTGTAGGTGCCGCCGGAAAGCAGGTACTCGTCGGTGGAGCCGCCTTCGTGGCCGGCGTCGCCGTCCTCGGGGACCAGTGAGCCAGTGGTCGAGATGTAGACCCGCTCGCCGTCGGCGGAGACGCCTCGCAGCAAGGCGGAGATGTTCTGTTTGTTTTCCGGCGGGATCGGCGTGCCGTCGGGCAGCTTGGAGATCAGCAGCGTTTTCTCGCCAACCCGCTGGTAGATCTGGAAGACGCCGTGCTTGAGGGAGCCGTCGCCAAGCGCGTCTTCGGTCAGCTTTTCGTGGCTCTCGAACCAGGCGCGGCCGGAGTCGTCGATCTGCACGATGCAGCGGACGAGCACCGTGCCGCAGTCGAACGATGCGTGCGCGGGCACGGCCAGGAGACCGGTGACCAAGGCCGCGAGGCCCAGCGATCGCCACAGGAACCGCCCCCGCCATCCCGTGCATTGCATCGGCGGCACCCTAGGGGACGGCGAGGTACCAATCCGCCTCCGTGGACGAACGTCTAGGTCGTCGCCAGGCCGTCGATCTCGACCGGCTCCAGCTCGTCGGCGGGGTCGAAGCCGAGGATGCGGCCGTAGAAGTAGAGCTCGGCTTCGAGGCAGCGGATCTCGGTCTCGGAGCGGCGGAAGCCGTGCTGCTCGCCCTCGAAGGCGAGGTAGGCGTGGGGGACGCCGTTGCGGCGCAGCGCCGCCACCATCGTCTCCGCCTGGTTGGGCGGGACGATCTCGTCCTCCAGCCCCTGGAAGAGGATCACCGGCGAGCGCAGACGCTCGGCGAAGTTGATCGGCGAGCGCTCCTTGTAGAGGTCCGCACGCTCGGGGTAGGGGCCGATCAGGTTGTCGAGGTAGCGCGCCTCGAACTTGTGCGTGTCGCGGGCGAGCGCCTCGGCGTCGGCGACGCCGTAGTAGCTGGCGCCGGCGGCGAAGTCGTCGTGGAAGACCAGCGCGCAGAGGGTGGCGTAGCCGCCGGCCGAGCCGCCGCGGATCGCCAGTCGCTTGCCGTCGGCTTCCCCCCGCTCGGCCAGGTGGAGGGCGGCGGCGATGCAGTCCTCGGTGTCGAGGACCCCCCACCCGCCGCGCAGGCGGTTGCGGTAGGCGCGGCCGTAGCCGCTGGAGCCGCGGTAGTTGACGTCGACGACGCCGATCCCGCGGCTGGTCCAGTACAGGAACTCGCGGTCGAGGGCCGGGGTGGCGTGGGAGGTCGGGCCGCCGTGGCTCTGGACGATCAGCGGCGGCAGCTCGTCCCCGGGTCCCTCGAACTCGGCGTTGGCGGGCGGGTAGTAGAAGCCGTGCGCGACCTCGCCGCCGCCGGTCGGGAACTCGATCGGCCGGGGGATGGAGACGTAGGCGGGGTCGATCTCCGTCTCGCTCGCGCGCCTGACGGTCTCAGGCTCGCCGCTGGGGACGTCGAGCAGGATCACGCTCGTCTCCCGCTCGGGGGTCGCGGCGGAGAAGGCCAGTCGGGTGCCCCGGGCGGCCAGCGAAGGGAAGCCGAAGGCGGTGAACGGCAGCCCGAGGTCGCGAAGGCGCTCGGCTCCTGGATCGAGGGCGAAGAGCCGTTCCTCGGCGCCGGCGCAGCGCACGCAGGCGATCGTGCCGTCGGCGAGGAAGGCGTAGGTGGCGCCGCCGAAGAGCCACTGCGGGTGGGCGAGATCGGCCTCCTCTGCGGTCAGCTGGATCGTCTGCTCTCCCTCGAGGCGATACAGGTTCCACCAGCCGTCGCGGTCGGAGACGAAGTGCAGCCGGCCCTCGGCGTCCCACTCCGGCTGGAAGATCGACTCGGCCGGGCCGCCCGCGATCTGGCGGGCCTCGGAGGTATCCCCGAGCGGGGTGAGCCACAGCTCGGTCCCGTCCCAGGGCATGTTGGGGTGGTCCCAGCAGGTCCAGGCCAGCCAGCGGCCGTCGGGGCTGACCCGGGGGAAAGAGTAGAAGTCCCGGCTGGAGGCGAGCACCGCCGGCTCGCCCGACCCGTCGATGGCGAGGCCGACGATCTGGTTCTCCGGTTCGCCCTCGCCGTGGACCTCGCGGACGCAGAGGGCAGTGGTCCCGTCCGGGGTGACGCGGAGGTCGGCGTAGCGCAGGCCGGCCGCGGTCTCGGGCTCCGGCGTTATCGTCACCGGCGCCTCCCCGAGGCGCTGCCGGTAGAGACGCTGGTCGGCGAAGCCGGCGAAGAGGACGAGGTCGGGCCCGGCCAGGCACCAGGCGCCGCCGCCGTACTCGTGGACGCGGGTTCGCACGTTGACGTCGGCGGGGGTCACCTCTTCGGCCTCGCCGCCGGAGGGTCGGCGCATCAACACCACCCGGCCGCCCTCGGTGGGACGACCCTCCGCCCACCAGACCGCGCCGTCCTCGGCGATCGCCGCCGCTCCCAGCCGCCGCCCGGCGCGAGCGACGGTCGCCGGGTCGATCGGCGAGCGCCAGGAGCCGTAGGGAGCGGTGGTGGGCACAGCTTCGGCTAGTGCTCGCCGACCTCGATCTCCCGCAGGCGATGCGTGTCGACGTCGTAGACGAAGCCGCGCACCGCCTCGCGGTGGGGGAGGAACTCCGAGCGCCGCACCCGCAGGATCGATTGGCGAACGTCGGCGTCGACGTCGGCGAAGGACTCGATCGCGAAGGCGGGAGCGACGCCGGTCGCGTCTCGCAGCTCGGCCCGGAACTCGTCGTCGCTGAGCTTCTGCATCCCGCAGTCGGTGTGGTGGATAAGCATCACCTCGCGGGTCCCGAGCCGTCGCTGGGAGACCGCCAGGGAACGGATCACGTCGTCGGTGACGACGCCGCCGGCGTTGCGCAGCACGTGCGCCTCGCCGTCCTTCAGGCCCAGCGCCGCGAAGACGTCGAGGCGCGAGTCCATGCAGGTGACGATCGCAAGCCGCCGGCTCGGTTCGACGTCCAGGTGCCGCTCCGGCAGCGACCCGGCGAAGGCCCGGTTGTTCTCCAAGAGCTCCTCGATCGTCTCCATGCGCGGCACCCTATAAGGGGGTGTCTGAGCAAAAGGGGTCCCATGCCCCCGTTTGCTCAGACACGCCCGTCGGGGCGGCCGATTCGCCTGCGCCGTCGCGGGTAGGAGGTGGAGGTACAACCGCGACCAGGAGGAACGGGGACCATGGAGACGAGCAGCCCCAGCAAGGGCATCTTCGACGGCGACAGCTCCGCCACGCGCGAGCACATCGTCGAGCTGTTGACCAAGGCCTACTGGATGGAGATCGAGACGGTGATGAGCTACCTCGCCGCCTCCGTCAACCTCGACGGGGTGCGGGCGCAGGAGATCAAGGAGTCCCTGGCGGAGGACATCGAAGAGGAGCTGGGGCACGCGCGGCAGTTCGCCGACAGGGTCAAGGAGCTCTACGGAGTGGTGCCGGGGTCCGAAGCGTTCGCGGCCGAGCAGAGCTTCCTGCAGCCGCCCGACGAGCAGACGGACACGGTCCACGTGATCCGCGGCGTGATCAAGGCCGAGACCGGGGCGATCGAGCACTACACGCGGATCGTCGAGGAGACCGAGGGCGTCGATCCCGTCACCCAGGACATGGTGATCGACATCCTCCGCGACGAGCAGGGCCACCGCCGCCTTTTCGAGGGCTTCCTGCGCGAGTACGAGCTCGAGGGGATCGCCTGAGCCGACGCGCGTCGCTTACCCTGCGAGCGATGGCGACCGAGGTCCAGGGACTGCGAATCCGGCCGGCGACCGAGGAGGACGCCGAGTTGATCTTCGGCCTGATCCTCGAGCTGGCGGAGTACGAGAAACTTGCCCACAAGGTCGCCGGCGACGCCGAGACCCTGCGCCGCTCGCTGTTCGACCAGCGGGCCGCCGAGGCGTTGGTGCTGGAGCTGGACGACGAGCCGGTCGGCTACGCGATCTTCTTCACCACCTTCTCCACCTTCGAGTGCCGCTCCGGGATCTGGCTGGAGGACGTCTACGTCCGCCCCGAGCACCGGCGCGCGGGAATCGGCCGGGTGGTGATGGAGCACCTCGCCGGGCTGGCGCTGGAGCGCGGCCATATCCGCTTCGAATGGTGCGCGCTGGACTGGAACGAGCCGGCGCTGGAGTTCTACAAGGGCCTCGGCGCCACCCGCCTCGACGACTGGCGCATGCTCCGCCTGGAGCGCGAGGGGATGCGAAAGCTCAGCGAGTCCGCCCGGCCCGGCTGAGCAGGAGGCCTAATCGTCTCGCGGGGTGATGCGGAAGACCGAGACGACCTCGGCCTGGTGCGCCTCGGGGTGGGCGATGTAGGCGCTGGGGCCGCCGCCGAACCAGCCGGCGGCTTCGTTGTCGCCGACGAAGATCCCGGGATGGCGATTGCCGTCGGCGTCCTGCACCCAGACCTTGTCGCCCTCCTTGAAGCCGTGCTCGATCGCGTCGCTCATGGCTAAGCCGGTCGCGGCGGAATCTGCTGGACCGCCCAGCCGTTGCCGTCTGGGTCGTTGAAGAAGACGAAGGAGCCCCAATCGAAGTCCTGCACCTCGCTGACCTCGATTCCGCGGTCGACGAGTTCGGCACGGGCGGCCTGTACGTCGGCGACGACGATCTGCAGGCCTTCGAGCGAGCCCGGCGCCATCGAGCCCATACCGCTGCCGATCGCGATCGAGGTCGGCGAGCCCGGCGGCGTCAGCTGGACGAAGCGGATCTCGTCGCTGACCCGATGGTCGTGTTCGGCGACGAAGCCGGCCTTCTCGTAGAAGGCCTTTGCCCGGTCGACGTCGGAGACGGGGACCTGAACCAGTTCGAGTCGCCAGTCCACGGGCTGAGTGTATCCGGGTGCCCACCAAGCCTCTAGAGTCGGCGCGGATGGCCGAGCACCCAGCGAGGTTCGCGATCACCGGCCGGGTCCCGGAGTCGGCGGTGGAGATGCTGCGCGGCGCCGGCTCGGTCGAGACGGCGGAGACCGAGGCAGCCCTGCCGAGGGCCGAGCTGCTGGAGCTGGTCGCCGGCGCCGACGCGATCCTGACCCTGCTGCACGATCGGGTCGACGGCGAGCTGCTCGACGCCGCCGGCCCGGGCCTGCGCTGCGTCGCCAACGTCGCCGTCGGCTACGACAACGTCGACCTGGAGGCCGCCGCCGGCCGCGGCGTGGCGATCGCCAATACCCCGGGGGTCCTCGACGACGCGACTGCCGACCTGACGATCGGGCTGATCCTCTCCGCCAGCCGCCGCCTCGGGGAGGGAGAACGGCTGATCCGTTCCGGCGCCCCTTGGGCCTGGTCGATGTCGTTCATGCTCGGCCACGATCTGCGCGGCAAGCTGCTCGGGATCGTCGGCCTGGGGGCGATCGGGCAGCGGGTCGCCGAGCGGGCTCGCGCCTTCGGCATGCGCATCGCCTACTGCCAGCGCAACGCCGCCGACCCGGAGGTGGTGGCCGCGCTGGAGGCGGAGCGAATGCCGCTCGGGGAGCTGCTGGCGGCCGCCGACGTGCTCAGCCTGCACTGCCCGCTGACCGACGAGACCCGCCATCTGCTCTCGACAGAGCGGCTGGCCTCGATGAAGCCTGGGGCGATTCTCGTCAACGCCGCCCGCGGCCCGATCGTCGACGAGGCGGCGCTGGTCGAGGCGCTGCGGGACGGAAGCCTCGGAGCCGCCGCCCTCGACGTCTACGAGGACGAGCCGCGGGTGCATCCCGGCCTGCTCGAGATGGAGAACGTGACCCTGGTTCCCCACCTCGGCTCGGCGACCGTGGAGACCCGCGCGGCGATGGCCGAGCTGGCCGCGGCCAACGCGATCGCCGCGGTCCGCGGCGATCCGCTGCCCACGCCCGTCCCCTTGCCGGGCTAGCAGCGACCGAGCCGACGCAGCCTGTCGCGGTAGACCCGCATCGAGCTGTGGCGCCAGTCGCCGTGGGTCTGGCTCCGCAGGCTGGGGACCAGCTCGTGGTGGTAGTGCGATCGGAGGCTCTCACGGTGCCCGATCACGTCGCGCACCGGGATCTGGAAGTGGCAGCGCAGGTACCGGGTCAGCCGCAACGAGGCGCGCAGCTGGCGGCGGTTGCCGAGCGTGTCGGAGTCGGCGAAGCCGGTGTGCTCGATCCCGATCGCCGTCCAGTTGAGGCCGACGGTGTGGCGGCAGCGCGCGCGCAGGTTGACGAGCCGGTAGATCCTCCCGGCTGAGGAGACGACGAAATGGGCGCAGACGTTGGGCAGCTCGTGCAGCTCGACGTCCGGCACGTCGGGGGCGAAGGCGTTGTGGACCGCCTGGGCGCTGCTTGCCTGCGCCATGTGCTCGCCGATCACCCGGGGATGGCGGAGGCGCCAGGCGCCGTGCCCGTAGTGGCGGGCGGAGTATTCGGCCATCTCCCGCTTGCGTTTCGGGCCGAACGGGATCGGCCAGATCGCGATTGCCGGGCGCGCGGAGCTGGACCGGGCCGTAGGTGAGGCCGAGAGGGGCTCACCCGCCTGAGTCGGTACCGCGCAGAGCACGAGCGCCGCGCAAACTGCCGCTACGGCGAGCACCGGGGACCGCATCAGCCCGAAGTCGCGACGCCCGGTTGCGCCTGCGCCGCGCTCGTCCCGAGCTCCTCCGAATCGGGGCGGACCGCCAAGACGACCATGTCGTCGCGCAGCGCGCCGCCGCCGCGGCCGATCGCGTCGCCACGCAGCCGGTCGGTCAGCTCTCCCAGCGGCAGGTTGCGGAGCGCCTCACTCGCCTCGGCCAGGGCCTCCGGTCCGAGGTGCGCGGCCACCGGCCCGGCCTCGTGCCATCCGTCGGTGCAGAGCACGAGGACGTCCTCGCCTCCGAGCGTTCCCTCGTGGCGTTCCAGCACCGGGTCGGGCAGAGCCCCGAGCACCGTCCCGCCTCCCAGCTGCGAGGACCCCTCCCCGGCGACGTGCACCGCCGGGGGATGGCCGGCGGAGGCGAGGGAGAAGCGCCAGGCACCGCCGTCGCGGCGCATCCGGATCAGCAGCGCGGTGGCGAAGTCGTTGAGGGTGCTGCCGGCGAGGAGCAGCTCGTTCACCCGCTTCAGGACGTCGGCGGGCTCGGCGATCTCCCGGGTCAGCCCGCGTACCGAGTGCCGCACGGCGACCGAGACTCCGGCCGCGGCGCTGCCCTTGCCGGCGACGTCGCCGACCAGGATCCAGCAGCCGTCCTCGGTGGGGAGCACGTCGTAGAGGTCGCCACCGATCTCGATCCCCTCGCCGGCGGCCTCGAAGACGACCGATATGTCGAGGCCCGGCACCTCGGCGGGGCCGGGCGGGCGCAGGCCCCGCTGGAGGTTCTCCGCGATCCGGTCCCGCTCGCGGTAGAGGCGGGCGTTGTCCAGCGCCATCGCCGCCCGGTCGCCCAGCTCGGAGAGGAACTGGAGGTCCTCGGGGTCGTAGCGCAGGTCGCCGCGCGCGTGGAGAAAGGAGAGGCAGCCGAGCGTCCGGCCACGAGCGACCAGCGGAACGACCGCGGCGGAGTTGTAGCGGGCGTCGGCGATCAGCTGACGGTGTTGCTCACTCTGGACGACCTGGTCGATCACGTCGGGAGCCTTGAGGTCGCGCCAGATCCTCGGCCGGCCGTCTCGCAGGACCTGGGCGGCCGGATGATCTCCGGCCGGGTCGAGCGGGGCCTCGGCCCGGATCTGCTCCAGCCTGGACGCGGAGAAAGGTTCGGCGCCGGCGACGACGCTGTTGCCGAGCCGCCCGTCCTCGCGGACGAAGTCGATCACGCAGAGCTCGGCCAGCTCCGGCACCGCGGTGGAGACGATCGTGCGCGCGGTCTGGCTGAGGTCGAGGGAGGCGTCGAGAAGGCGGCTGGCGGCGACCAGGAACTCCTGGGCCCGGCGCCGGCGCCGCTCGGCCGTGATGTCGCGGGCGATCACAGAGGCCCCGACCACGCCCCGCACCGGGCTGGTGATCTGGGAGACGGTGAGGGAGACGACGATGCGGGCACCGTCCGCTCGGATCCGCTCGGTCTCGTAGGTGTCGAGGCCTTCCCCGCGGCGCACCCGGTCGAGGATCCGGCGCTCCTCGTGCTTGCGGTCCGGGGGGATCAGGAAGGAGATGTGCCGGCCGATGGCCTCGGAGGCCTTGTAGCCGTAGAGCCGCTCCGCGGCCGGGTTCCAGGAGGTGACGACGCCTTCCAGGTCCTTGCTCAGCACCGCGTCCCGGGTGCCCCTGACCACCTCCGCGAGGTGCTGGGTCGCCTGTTCTCCGGCCGCGACCTTCGCCTCCGCCCGGCGGCGGGAGATGAAGGTCGCCAGCTGGTCCGCGAAACCGGCGAGGAGCGCGATCACCTCGGGCGATTGGTGGTTGAAGGAGCTGGTGTGGAACTCGGCCACCGCCCGCACCTCCTCGGGCGGGCCGATCGGCACCGGGATCGCCAGCGCCGCCCGCAGGCCAAGCTCGGCGGTGATCGCGCGCCGCGGATGCGCGGGGTCCTCGCTGAAGTTGGGGGCCCAGGCGATCTCGCCGGCCTCCCAGGCCTTGCCGGGCAACCCGGTGCCGGGAAAGAGCCGCAGGTCGCGGCTCGCTCGCCAGAGGGACTCGGCTTCGATGTCGGGGACGCTCCAGCCGGAGACGAAGCGCATTACCGGGGAGGCATCGACCACCTCCCAGAGAGCGCCCACCTCCCAGTCCAGCAGCTCCGCCACCGTGACCAGGAAGTCCGGTGCGACCCGGTCGAGGGACTCCCCCTCGATCAGACGGGCGGCGAGGTCGCGCTGGCTCTGGAGGTAGCGCCAGAGCTCCAGTTCCCGGGGCTGCTCCATGGGAGCAAGCTACCGCGCCGCGCCCCGCATGTCGCCTGCGCGCGGGCGGCTACTCGCCGGCGGGGGTTCGGCGACTGGCCTCGAAGGCGGCGAGGCCGACGATGATCGGCATCCCCTCTTCGCCGGCGAGCCGCTCGGAGCTGCGTGAATGGACCTCCATCAGCCGCTTCAGGGTCTCGTTCATGATCTCGGCGACTTCCTCCCAGCCGGCGGTGTCGACGCTCATCGGCATCCAGTTCAGCGTGGTGTCGTCGCGAGAGTCGATCGTGCCGGCCTCGATCGCCTCCGACGCCTTGTCGATGAAGGTCTGGAACGCGGCGGAGGTGATGCCGTCGCGCAGGGAGCGCGGAGCGCGTCGCCAGTCCTGGTGGCCGATGAAGGAACGCGGCGTGACGCCGAAGAAGTGCTCGAGAGCGCCGCGGCGAGGTTTGGTGTTGATCAGCTCCAGGCAGCCACACTCGACCAGGATGTTGGTGTGGTAGGAGACGACGCCGAGGCTCTCGCCCATCTCCTTGGAGAGTTCGCTCGGGCTCGCCACCCGCTCCTGCAGCGCTTCGAGGATGCTCACCCTGATCGGATGCGAAAGCGCCCTGACCAGTTCGTGGTCGATGCGCGCGGCGTTCTTCTTCGACAAGCCGGTCCCCCTCCAGTCGTTGCGGCATTCGGCGAAAGCCTGGGCAATCTCGCGGGCGGGGTGGGGATCGCCAACCCCAGTTTTCGCGCTATGGAGATGCACCGTTCAGGATCATTCTCGGCGGAGCCCCCTCGCCGGCCGGCTTTCCCCGCCGCTTCCCGCGTGTAGGGCGATGGACCGCCGGGTACCTGAACGGCATGTCGATCGGAGGAGACAGGGGATGAACGCGACCGCCACCCAGAGGGTGCTGGCGATCGTCACCGACCCGATCCAGAGCCCGGAGGCGATCGAGCAGATACGCGCTCGCGTGGGAGATGGCGGAGGGGCGGTGCGGTTGATCGCTCCGGCGGTCGAGCCGACGGTCTTCCGCCACACGCTGGGCGACATCGACGAGGCGACGCGGCGAGCCGAGCGGGTGGTCGAGTCCTCGATCGCGGCGCTGCGGCGTTCCGGCGTGCAGGCATCCGGCGCGGTGGGGGACCCCGACCCCGTGCTCGCCGCCGCGGATGCGCTGCGGGAAGGGCCGGCCGAGGAGATCGTGATCTTCGAGCACGAGGCCGCGCAGGCCCGCTGGTTCGAGGACGGCCTCTTCCAGCGAGCGCAGGAGCGCCTGGAGCCGCCGCTGTCCCTGGTGCTGCTCCACGACGACGCCGAGGGTGCGCACGTCGTCGGAGTCGAGCGGGCGGGCGCCGGTACCGCAGACTCGCAGCGCAGGGAGCTCGAAATCTCGGAGAACCTGCCGAACTTCTCGCTAGCGGACCTGGCCGGGATGGTGATCGGAGTCGTCGGGACGATCGTCGTCGCCGTCCTCGCCGCCGCGGCGGCTTCTGGGCCCGGCCCCGAGGCGGGCTGGAAAGCGGTTGCGATCGGCGTCGCGATTGCCACCGCCCTGATCAACATGGCCCACGTCGTCGGCCTGACCCTGTTCGAGAGCGTCCGCTACAGGGGCGGGTTCGAGCGCTTCTTCCGCACCCTGGCGCTGGTCGGCACCCCGCTGGCGATCCTCGTCAACGGCCTGATCCTGCTCCTCGCCTGAGGCTCAGCCGGCGATCGAGGCCAGGGCCTCGTCGCGGGTCCGGTGCACCGGCATCGTGACGTCGAGCCCGGTGATGTCGAGCACCCGCCGCACCTGGTCGTTGTAGCTGCAGACTGCCAGGGTCCGGCCGCTGTCATCGCTTTCGAGCCGCTGCCGGGCGCGAACGATCATCGCGATCCCGGTCGAGTCGATGAACTGGCACTCGGAGAGGTCGACCAGG
Organism: uncultured Solirubrobacterales bacterium; assembly: GCA_963799835.1. GTDB lineage: Bacteria > Actinomycetota > Thermoleophilia > Solirubrobacterales > 70-9 > VAYN01. The sequence goes on along the minus strand of CAWCYE010000002.1, from coordinate 113,572 downwards.
ATCGGCCCCTCGCCGCGCTCGAGCGCCTCCTCCAGCGGTCGCTCCAGGTCCGGCGCCGTGCTGAGGTCCAGCTCGCCCCGGACGGAGATGGACTGGATGCCGCCATCGAGCTCGCTGATCGACACCTCGAATGGAACTGGGATCACGGATCGATGCTACCGCAGCGGCTGCGGGCCGCTCCCGATCAGGCGCGCGGCGTTTTATCGCCGTGGCCAGGGGTAGCCAAGACCATGGCCTCGCGGCAGACTATGCTCGCGCCGGAGCCGACCAAGCCGGGTGTCCTGGGGGCTGCGGGAACGTGAAGACCACCACCGAGAACAATTCGGGACTGCAGATGTCGCTGCCCGCTCGGGCCGAGAACGTCGCGGTGGTGCGGCACGCCCTCGCCGGGCTGGCCGAGCGGGTGGGAATGGAGGAGCCATCGCTGGCGGACCTGAAGACGGTGGTTACCGAGGCCTGCATGAACGTCGTCGTGCATGCGTATGCCGACGGCGAGGACGGCCTGCTGGAGGTCGATGCCGCCACCGACCGCGACGGGCTCACGGTCGTCGTCCGCGACCACGGCTCCGGGATTCGCCCTCGTCCCGACATCGAGCAGACCAGCCTGCGGATCGGCCTGACCCTGATCGCCGCTCTCTCCAGCAGCTTCGAGATCAGCGGCGGCGTCGACCGCGGCACCGAAATAAGGATGCACCTGCCGCTTCAGGCGCGCCCGGAGGATTCCGAGGCCGGTGGGACCGCCCAGCCCGCCGCCGAGGCGACGAAGATGCGGGTCGGCCCGCCGGAGCTGGTCGGGCCGGTGCTGAGCCGGGTCGTCGGCGCTCTCGCCGCCCGCCACAAGATCACCGTCGACCGCCTCTCCGACGCGATGCTGCTCAGCGACGCGATCTCGGCCCGCGCCCCGGAGGGTTTCACCGACGGCCACGTCTCGCTCAGCATCGCCGATCGGCCCGAGGGGGTCGAGCTGCGGGTGGGCCCGATGACCAGCGGTGGCGCCGAGCGCCTGCGCGACAGCTTCGAGCTCCCGGAGGTCGGTTCGCTGGCCACCCTGGCCGACGTCCTGCGCGTCGAGGAGGGCGACGAAGGCGAGTTCCTGGTCGTCGGTATCTCCTCGCTGGCGGCTTAGAGGCTTCTAGCCGGGGCCGCGGTCGCCCTGTTCGGCGACCTCGGAGCGGATCCGCTCCAGGGTCCGGCGCAGGATCCGCGAGACGTGCATCTGGGAGTGGCCGATGCGCTCGGCGATTTGGGACTGGGTCATGTCCTCCGAGAAGCGGAGGCGGAGGACCAGGCGCTCCCGGTCGTCGAGGTGGGGGAGGGCCCGTTCGAGCGCCAGCTTGTCCTCGACCAGCTCGAAGCCCTGGTCCTCGTCGCCGACCCACTCCGCGGCGGGTGACTCCTCCGATTCCTCGTTTCCCATCGGGCGGTCGAGGGAGAGCGGCCGGCGGTTGTGGTTGGCCTCCAGCACCTCGAGCACGTCGCCGGGCTCGACCCCCATCCGCTCGGCGATCTCACCCACCGCCGGTGAGCGCTGCAGCTCCACGGTCAGCTCGGATATCGCTTTCTCGACTTCGGCCATGCGGTCATGCAGTCCCCGAGGGACCCGCACGGTCCAGACCCGGTCGCGGAAATGGCGTTTCAGCTCGCCGAGGATCGTCGGTGAGGCAAAGGCGGTGAACGGAGTGCCGCGAGACGGATCGAAGCGGTCGATGGCGTTGACGAGCCCGAGGCTGGCGACCTGGAGCAGGTCGTCGAAGGACTCGCTGGCCCCGCGGTAGCGCAACGCCAGGTTCTTCGCGAAGGGCAGGTAGCGACGGACCAGCTCCTCGCGGGTGACGGGATCGCGTTGCTCGGCGAAGCGCGCCCAGAGCTGTTGCTCGCTGGCCAGCTCCTCGCCGGGGCCCGGCAGCGGATGGTCTTGGGTGTCCTCGGACGCCGTCACGAAGACGATAGCGCTACGCGGGTTCGCGCCCAGGCCCTCGGCTTCCCTCCGCCGGGGCGAACTGGCCCTTCGGCAGAGGCTTTGCACGTCCCTGGGAAACGGCCTCCCGGAGGGCATCCCCGAAGCGTCCGGGCCCCCAGTAGCGAGCGCCGACCCGCCGACGCAGCTCACGCCGGTTGCAACTGCCCTGCTCACGCAGGGCGGCGTCGATGATCGCCACCTCGCTGTCGAGCGGCACCGGCGGATGCGGCCCCGCCACCGACATCGCCCGTGCCGAGGAGAGCGGGCCCGGCCCCGGCCGGAACCGGCCGGGCGCCCTACGAGGTGCCGGCAGCGGTCGCGCGGGCTCCTCGCGCTCGGGTTCCTCGGCCTCGGCGCCCTCCTCGGCGGTCAGCGGTTCGGCGACCTGCTCCAGCGGTTTCTGCTCGGCCTTCACGCCGAAGGCCAGCTCGACGATGCCGCCGATCGCCATCACGACCGCGCCGATGAAGAACCCGGTCGCGACCTGGTCCTGGCTGCCGCTGGCGATCAGGTGGCCGAAGAGCAGCGGTCCGGCGATGCCGCCGGCGGCGGTGCCGACCGCGTAGAAGAAGGCGATCGAAAGCGCCCGCGTCTCCATCGGGAAGATCTCCGAGACGGTCAGGTAGGCGGAGCTGGCACCGGCCGAGGCGACGAAGAAGATCGCCATGATGAAGGCCATGAACGACCAGGTGGTGAGGCCCTCGCCGAGCAGGGCGACCCCCAGGGCCGCGGTGAGCAGGGCGGAGAGCAGGTAGGTCCCGGCGACCATCTGCTTGCGCCCGATCGTGTCGAAGAACCGTCCGAGGAGGAGCGGCCCGAGGAAGTTGGAGGTCGCGAACAGGGCGATGTAGATCGGGATCGTGCCGGAGCCGACTTCGAAGAACTCGCTCAGCAGGGTGCCGAGGTCGAAGGTGATCGCGTTGTAGAGGAAGGCCTGGCCGACGAAGAGCGCGAGGCCGAGCGCGGTGCGCCTGGGGTAGGTGGAGACGGCGGTGCGGGCGATCTCGCGGAAGGGGATCTGCTCGCGCGGGTGCACGACCAGGGACCGGTCCACCTCCGGCAACTCTTCGCCCGTCTCTTCGCGGACCCCTTCCTCGATTTCGCCGACCAGCCGCTCGGCCTCGTCCTCGCGCCCGTGGATGAACAGCCAGCGCGGACTCTCGGGCACATGCCGGCGGACGAAGAGGATGCCCAGGCCGAGCGCGGCGCCGGCGGCGAAGGCGAGGCGCCAGCCGAGGTCGGCGGCGAACAGCGCCGTGTCGAGGAGGGCGACCGCGGCAAGGGCACCCGCCGCCGCGCCGACCCAGTAGCTGCCGTTGATGATCAGGTCGACACGGCCGCGGACCCTGGCGGGGATCAGCTCGTCGATCGCCGAGTTGATCGCCGCGTACTCGCCGCCGATCCCGGCGCCGGTGAAGAAGCGGGCGGCGTAGAAGTACCAGGCGGCGAAGGAGAAGGCGGTGGCAACGGTGGCGACGATGTAGACCGAGAGGGTGATCAGGAACAGCTTCTTGCGGCCGAAGCGGTCGGTCAGCTGGCCGAAGAAGAGGGCGCCGAGGCAGGCGCCCGCGACGTAGAAGGCGGCGGCGGTGCCGATCTGGCTGGGGTCGAGGGTGAGGCCGCTGCCCTCTTCGGTGAGGCGGGCGGCGATGCTGCCGACGATCGTCACCTCAAGCCCGTCGAGGATCCAGACCGTGCCGAGCCCGACCACGATCATCCAGTGGAACCCGGACCACGGCAACCGGTCGAGCCGCGCCGGCACCTCGGTCTCGATCGTGTCCTTTTCGGGTCGTTCGGCGGTCACGAGGTTCCCTCCCCCGGGATTCCCATGACCCCTTTATTCCCGCAAACCGGGGCGCCAATCACCGCGCGAGAGCACGGCAGCGCCGCCCAGTCCCCTGAGCGGCGCCTGCCGGCGTGGTGAGCTTTGTCGCCCTACTTGGTTGCTACGGGCTCGCCGGCGGCGAGCGGCTCGGCGGGGGAGGAGTCGTTCTCCTCGGCCTTGGGCTGGGGCGACTTGAAGTGCATCATCGCGACCTTTGAGAGCATCCCGGTCTCATCGCCGTTGGCGAGTCTCTCGGAGGCTTCGGCCTGAATCTCGATCACGCGATCCAGCGTGCTGCTGAGCAGGCTGACCACGTCAGCCCAGCCCTGCTGGTCGACGACCATCGGGGTCCGGCTGAGATGCCGATCGTCGATTTCGTCGAGAGTTCCCTGGGTCATCGCCTCTTCGATGTCGTCGAACACCGACTTCAGCATCGCTCCCGAAAGCCCGGGACGCAGGCTTTCCGGCATCCGCGCCCATTCAGCGTCGCTGAGGAACTGGCGCCTGGTCGCGCGGTAGAAGTGCTCGGTGGCGCCACGGCGCTGCTTGGTGTCCACCAGCTCGATGCAGTCGTATTTCTCCAGCACCCGTACGTGGTACGCGACCAGGTTGAGGCTCTGGTCCAGCTCCTGGGCGAGCAGGTTCGGGCTTGCCACCCGCTCGTTGAGAATGATCAGGATCTGTACCCGCAGGGGGTGAGCAAATGCTTTGGCGACGATCTGTTCGACGCCGTCCTTCTTCTTCGTCTTAGGCAAGGGGCTTCCTTCGGTCGGTTGTCAGGGGTGGCGGCCGATAACAACATTTTAGTGATTCAAGCTCAGGATTTCCATAACGCTTGCCGATTCTTCGTTTAGTGACATAATTTTTGCTTGCGGGGGGTTGAATGATGGAGAGGATTAAAGTATTACTGGGGCCTTGAGAGGTCTCGCAGAAAATGCGGCCTGGGAACGGGATGGAGGGGAGGTGGCAGCATGAAGATCGGAACCAGTCAGGAGCGGCTTACGCCGGTGGCCATTACCAAGGGTTCCTAGGGGAACAGGCGGCGCCGGGATGGCGGCCGCGTGCCAGTCTTAGGCGGTGGCTCCCTGGATGCTGCCCCTGGTTGTGGCCGCGATCGCCGTCCCGGTCATCGCCGCCTTCTACGTCGGTGGCCCCGGGGTCGGGTTGGCCGCCGGCGCCCTTGTCGCCGCCGCGATCGTCGTGCTGGCGGTCCGGCAGCGGCCGCGCGGGCCGCTGGGGGAACCGCCTTCGGATGCGGATCGACGACGCCTTCTCCTCGTCCTCGCCTGCCCGGTCGAGGACTCCGACTCGCTCGAGCGGATCGCCGAGGAGGCGGTCGGGACGGGCACCGGCGAACGCGCCGAGGTGAGGATTCTGGCGCCGGCCCGGATCGGCTTCCTCGATCGCTGGGCCTCGGACGTGGAGGGAGCCCGCGGCGAGGCCCAGCGGAACCTGGTGCACGCTGTCGCCGCTTTGAGCAAGGCCGGTGTGCCGGCGGAGGCCCGGGTGGGCGACGAGGACGTCGTCCAGGCGGTCGAGGACCAGATCGGCACCTTCCGGGCCACCGAGGTGGTCCTGGTCAGCGCCGAGGCCGAGGAGCGGGCCGCGGCCCCGATCGCGGCCGAGCTCGAGTCGAGGCTGCGCCCGCGCTTCCTCTGGCTGCGGGTCTAGGCTCTACCGGTCCAGCAGCTCGCTGAGGCGCAGCGCGGCGCGGGTCGGCGTCACGAACCCCTCGCCGCCGTGTAGGAGCCCGACCCCGGCGAGATCGCGGACCGCTCTCTCGATCGCGTCGCGTTCGGCGAATTCGGGGGCCTCGCCGGCCAGCTCGCGGACCAGCTCGGCCGGCGTCATCCGCGCCGGATGGGCGTCGAGCAGGTGCTGGATCACCGCCGCCTCCGTGGCAATGTCCGCCGCCCTGTTGGTCCAGCTGTCGTCGCTTCCGGCCATGCCCCCCCTTGGGCTGTCTAAGTGCCGGCGGTGCCCGGATTCTCCCCTCGCTCGCCGTCCTCGCCTTCGCCGAGGTCGAGGATCTGGCGCGCCCACGGTGCCTCGACGGCGGGCAGATAGAAGTGCTGCATCGACCCCCGCACCGGCTGTGTGCGGACCAGGACGACGGCGGCGCAATCGGCCAGCACCCGCACGTGGTAGGCGACGTTGCTCAGCGGCGCCCGCAGCGTGGCGGCGAGCTCGCGCGGGCTGAGAGCATCCTCGCCGCCGGCCATCGCGCGCAGGATCCGCCGGCGCAGCGGATGCCGGAGCGCCACCAGCAGATTGTCGTCGCCTGAGCGGTTGGACATCGTCATCTCGGTCGGCAATATAGACACAACCGAAATGTTTTGTCTGCAGCCCTCGACTAGGCCCGGATGCGGAAGACCGTCTTCCCGGCCCCGCGATTGCCCGCCACGTCGGTGGCGGCGCCGGCCAGCCGGTAGACGCCGGGGCCGAGCTTGCCGGCGCGCGGCAGGCCACGGCGGTTCGGGCCCGCCTTACCCGGCCCGGCGAAGGCGCGGCCCTTCGCCTTGAACTTCCCGCGGGCGTTCTTCTTCGCCAGCCGCAGCGTCACGGTCGCCGCCTCGGAGAGCCTGTAGGAGATCTTGCCCTTCTGCACCCGGAGCTTCGCGAATGCCGGCTTGGTGAGGTCGCAGGCTCCCTGCGTCGAAGCCTGGGACGGACAGCCGTCCTGGGTCTCGTCGCCGAAGCCGTCGCCGTCGGCGTCGGCCTCGACGGTTCCTTGGACGAGCAGCTCGCCGAAGAACTGGTTCGAGGTTCGCGGCGCCGCACCGTCGACCAGTGGCGGCGCGAATTCGTAGCTGAACTTGCTGTCGTTGGCATCGTTGAAGATGAGCAGCTCCTGACCTGGCGGAAGAGCTGGAACGTCGAGCGCCAGGCGCTGGCCTTTCTTCACCGCCAGTCGTCCGGCGAACTCCTGTGGCGGTCCGTTGTCAGAGGACGGCTGCAGGGTGACGGTGGAGCCCGTCCCGGCGCCGGTCGCATTCGCGGTCCTGGCATCGATCGGTTCCTGGGGGCTGAGGTTCGGAGTGACGTTGGCGAGGCGGAACGTCACTTGCGTGGGCGCATCCACTTTCGCCCGGATCCGAAATTTCGTGACCACCCCATCGATCGGCGCTCCGTTGCGGGAAACCACGCCTGCGGCGGGGATTTCGACGAAGCCGGCAATCGTGCAGGGGGCTTGCGTTTCGCAGGCCCCCTCGGTGGGTTGATTGAAGAGGCCGCTGCCGAAGACCTGGGCGGCCTGGCCGGCGGCGGGGAAGAGCAGCAGGAGGGCGGCGACGGTCAGGGCCGCGGCCGAAAGGCGTTGCTCGAGCGTGCGCATATCCGGCATACGGCGCGGGATCGCGCCGGGTTCAACCCTCGCGAACGCCGCCCATCTCGCTGAAGACCGCCGTCACCCCGCCGTCTTCGCGCTGCTCGTCGGCGATCACGTGGGAGACGGCGTTGATCAGGGCCAGGTGGGTGAAGGCCTGGGGGAAGTTGCCGAGGTGCCGGCCGGAGTCGGCCTCCAGCTCCTCGGCGAAGAGGTCGAGCCAGCCAGCAGCCTCGAGCAGGCGCTCGCAGAGCTCGCGGGCGCGCTCCCGCTCGCCGATCTCCGAGAGCGCCGAGACCATCCAGAAGGAGCAGATCAGGAACGTCCCCTCCTCGCCGTGGAGCCCGTCGTCGGTCTCCTCGACCTTGTAGCGCAGCACCAGGCCGTGCTCGGTCAGCTCCTCGGCGACTGCGTTGACGGTCGCGACGACTCGCGGGTCGTCGGGCGGCAGGAAGCGCAGCAGCGGGATCAGCAGCACCGAGGCGTCGAGCGCGTCGGTCTCGTAGTGCTGGCGGAAGACGCCGTCGCGGACGCCGCGGTCGAGGATCTCGGCCCGGATCTCCTCCGCCTTCGCCGCCCACTCCTCGGCGATCTCCTCGAAGCCGTTGTCGCGGGCGAGCCGGACGCCGCGGTCGACCGCGACCCAGATCATCAGCTTGGAGGAGACGTAGTGGCGCGGCTCGCCGCGCGACTCCCAGATCCCCTGGTCGGGCTCGGGCCAGGCCGCGATCGCCGCCTCGACCTGGTAGCGGATCAGTTCGCGGTCGGCGGGGGTCCCCCGGCCTTTGAGCGCTTTCTGGTGCAGGTATATGGAGTCGAGCAGCGCTCCCCAGACGTCGTTCTGGCGCTGGTCGAAGGCGCCGTTGCCGATCCGCACCGGCTTCGCCCCGCCGTAGCCGCTGAGGTGGTCGAGGGTCTGCTCGTGCAGCTGCTTCTCGCCGCCGATCCCGTACATGATCTGCAGGTCGGGGCGGTCTCTGCAGACCTGGACGATGAAGCGCATGAAGTCCCGCGCCTCCTGGTCGAAGCCGAGCGTGTGAAGGGCCCAGAGGGTGAAGGTCGAGTCGCGGATCCAGCTGAAGCGGTAGTCCCAGTTGCGTTCGCCGCCGGGGGTCTCCGGCAGCGAGGTGGTGGGGGCGGCGAGGATCGCGCCGGTGGGGGTGTAGGTGAGGCCCTTGAGGACGAGCGCTGAGCGCTGCAGGTGGACCCGCCAGGGGTGTTCGGGGAAGTCCCCGTCGCGCAGCCAGTCGCGCCAGAATTCTTCGGTCGAGTCGAGCCGCTCCAGCGCCTCGGGGGCGCTGCGGGGCCCGCCCAGGTCCCCCTCGCTCCAGGTGAGCGCGCAGAAGCCGGTCTCGTCCTCGCGAAGCGCGATCTTGCCGCGCACGGCGCCGCCCTCGATCGTCAGGTCCATGTCGCTGGTCAGCTGCAGCGCGGTGCCGTCGGCGCCGAGCGCCGCGGCCTCGCCCAACTCGCCGCCGCTCCAGCGCGCAGCCTCGGCCCCGTAGGCGAAGCGCGGTACGCAGTCCATCTCCATCTCGACGTGGCCGTCGATGCAGGTCATCGTCCGCAGCAGCGAGGCGTCGGACTCGTGGGCGGTTTCGGGGCGGCTGCGACCGTCTCCCGACCGCGCCCACTCGGCAATCGTCAGCGCGTCGTGGACGACGACCCAGCCGGTGTCGGTGGCCCAGGTGGTCTCGATCACCAGCGTCCCCGGTTTGTAGCGGCGGCTGATCGGCACCACCACCTCGTCGGGCCGCAGCCGCCAGTGGCCGGCGCCGCGATCGAGCAGGGCCCCGAAGGCGCTTGGGGAGTCGAAGCGGGGGAGGCAGAGCCACTCCACAGTGCCGGCGTAGGAGACGAGGGCGGCGGTGTGACAGTCGGAGAGGAAGCCGTAGCTGCCGATGGTCGGAAAGCGTTCGTCGACGGAGCTCACGGGCGCTGTCAAGCTAGCAGCGCCCACGGGCGGCGGAGGGCGCAGAGGCGTCGCTACGCTGATCCCATGACCCTGCCGATCGCCCACGTCGGCGCCGACTTCGCCGCGCTGGAGCTGGTGCCGATGCTGCTCGCCGCCGGGCTCTACGCGAAGCGCTCCGCCACCCTCGCCGCCAGGGGCCGCCCGGTTCCGCTCTGGCGCCAGCTCTGCTTCGCCTCCGGCCTGCTGGCGATCGCGATCGCGCTCGTCTCGCCGCTCGCGCACATCGCCGAGGAGCTGGTCATAGCCCACATGGGGGAGCACCTGCTGCTCGGAGACGTCGCCACCCTGCTGCTCGTCCTCGGCCTGACCGGGCCGCTCCTGCAGCCGATCCTCTCGATCCCGGTCTTCGACCGGCTCCGGGTCCTCGCCCACCCACTGGTCGCCTTCCCGCTCTGGGCGGCGAACCTCTTCTTCTGGCACGTCCCGGCGCTGTACGACGCGGCCTACGCGGGGGCGCCGGTGCACGCGCTCGAGCACACCATGTTCCTCTTCTTCGGCTGCCTGATGTGGATGCCGGTGTTCGGGCCGCTGCCGAAGCCGCAGTGGTTCACCGCGGCCTGGAAGGTCGGCTACGTGATCGCCGTCCGCTTCGCCGGCGCGACTCTCGGCAACGTGCTGATGTGGTCGGGCACGGTGCTCTACGGCGAATACGCAGCCGGCGAGCGCTACTGGGGGATCTCCCCGCTCGCCGACCAGAGCACCGCCGGGGTGATCATGATGATCGAGGGCACCTTCCTCGGCCTCGGCCTGCTCGGCTGGTTCTTCTTCGAGGCGGCGCGCCAGGGGATCGAGAAGCAGCGGCTGCTCGACCTGGCGCGGGACCGCGGCGTCGAGCTGGACGCCGAGCGCGCCCAGCGGGCGGTGGAGGCCGGGCAGGGCGACCGCCTGGAGGACCAGATCCGGCGCGACGCGCCCGCGCCGGTGGAGGGTCCCGGTGTCCCCGCTCGATAGGGCCCGTGCCTGGCTCGTCACCGGCGCGCTGGGCCGCGGGCTCTCCTTCGCGATCGACTTCGCGGCCGCTCTGCGCACGATGCTTCGCCGGGCCGAACGATGATCTAGGGTCAGGCGTCGATGCAGACGACCGTCAAAGAGCTGCCCGACTCTCGCGCACAGGTCGAGGTCGAGGTCACCCCCAAGGAAGTCGAGCGGGCGACCTCCCGCGCCGCCCGAGCGATGGCCAGGGAGACGCGGATGCCGGGCTTTCGCGCCGGCAAGGCGCCGCCCTCGCTGGTGATCCAGCGGCTCGGCTTCGGCGCCGTCCTGCAGGAGGCGATCCGCGAGGCCCTCCCCGAGTGGTACGAACGGGCCCTGCTCGACTCCGAGGTCAGCCCGATCGGCGACCCGAGCATCGAGATGGTGTCGACCCCCGAGGCCGAGGGCGAGGGACTGGAGTTCAAGTTCGAGGTCGGTGTGCGCCCGGCCGCGAAGCTCGGCGACTACAAGGGCCTCGAGGTCGGCCGGGCCGAGAAAGAGGTGCCGGACGAGATCGTCGACAGTGAGATCGAGCGCGTCCGCGAGGGCTTTGCCCGGCTGGAGCCAGTCGAGCGCGCCGCAGCCGACGGCGATTCGCTCCTGATCGACTTCGAGGGGCTGCTCGACGGCACCGCCTTCGAGGGCGGCAAGGCCGACGACTACTTGCTGGGCCTGGGCTCGGGGCAGCTGATCGAGGGCTTCGAGGAGCAGCTCCTCGGTGCCGTGGCCGGCGACAAGCGCAAGGTCGAGGTGAGCTTCCCGACCGAGTACCACGCCGAGAACCTGGCCGGCAAGGACGCCGTCTTCGAGGTCGAGGTGAAAGAGGTGAGGGAAAAAGTCCTTCCCGACCTCGATGACGATTTTGCCTCCGACGCCTCCGAGTTCGACACCCTCGAGGAGCTGCGCGAGGATGTCCGCGAGAAAGTCGGCGAGGCGCTGCAGAGCCGGGCCGAGGAGGATTTCCGGGTCGCCGCCGTCGACGCCGCCGTCGACGCCGCCACGGTCGAGGTTCCCGCCAGCCTGGTGACCGCCCGCGCGACCGAACGCTGGGAGCGGATGGAACGCCAGCTCGCCGGCCGGGGGATGGACCCGAACACGTTCCTGCAGATGCAGGGCAAAAGCCGCGAGGAGCTGATCGAGGAATCCATGCCCGACGCCGAGCGAGAGCTGAAGCGCGAGGCGGTGGTGACCGCGATCGCCGAGGCCGAGGAGATCGACGTCTCCGAGGACGAGCTGCTGGAGGCGCTGGAGCACAGCGCCGAACACGAACGGACGACCCCGGCGAAGCTGCTGGAGCGGCTGCGAGCCAACGGCCGCGACGCGATGATCCGCGAGGACCTCAGGGCCCGCAAGGCGATCGAGCTGGTGGCGGAGGAGGCGAAGCCGATCCCGCTCGAGCAGGCCGAGGCGCGGGAGCAGATCTGGACTCCCGAGAAGGAGCGCGAGGCGGCCGGCAGCCTCTGGACTCCAGGCGACGACTGAGCGCGATCGGTCCCGGCCGGCGCCGCCTGGCACGCCTGCCGCCTTCTATAGAGTGGCCACCATGAGCCCTCTGGTGCCGATGGTGGTCGAGCAGACCTCGCGCGGGGAGCGCGCCTTCGACATCTACTCGCGGCTGCTCGGGGAGAGGATCGTCTTCCTCGGCACGCCGATCAACGACGACATCGCCAACCTGATCGTCGCCCAGCTGCTGCACCTGGAGTCCGAGGACCCCGACAAGGACGTCAGCCTCTACGTCAACTCGCCCGGCGGCTCGGTCTACGCCGGGCTGGCGATCTACGACACGATGCAGTTCATCAAACCCGACGTGCAGACGATCTGCGTCGGGGTGGCGATGAGCATGGGAGCGCTGTTGCTCTGCGGCGGTGCCGAGGGCAAGCGGATGGCGCTGCCCAACTCGAAGATCCTGATCCACCAGGTATCCGCTGGGTTCCAGGGCCAGGCCACCGACATCGAGATCCACGCCAAAGAGATCATCGACGTCCGCCGCCGCCTCGACGAGATCATCGCCAAGCACAGCGGCCAGCCGTTCGACAAGGTGACCAAAGACACCGAGCGCGACTACTTCATGAGCGCGGACGAGGCGAAGGAGTACAGCATCGTCGACCGCGTGATCGAGCACCATTAGCCGCTGCGGCCGGCTGCTCGCAACGCTCGTCGTCTTTCTCCTCCTGCCAGCCGCCGCATTTGGCGGCACCGACGGCGGCGTGCGCTACTACGGGCACGTGTTCCCGGTCGCCGGGCCGCACGGGATGCGGGGGGCGATCGGCGAGTTCGGGGCGCCGCGGTCCGGAGGGCGCACGCACGAGGGCTTCGACGTCGTCGCAGCCTGCGGCACCGAGCTGGTCGCCGTCACCACCGGCGGGGTGAGCAAGGTCGGCTACGACCCGGTGCTGTACGGCAACTACCTGCTGATCCAGGGCCTGGGCGAGGACCGCAGCTACTTCTACGCGCACCTGACCCGTCCACCGTCGTTGGACCGTGGGGAGCGCGTCTGGGAGGGGGAGAGGGTCGGCGCCGTCGGGCAGACCGGGAACGCGGCCAGCGTCGGCTGCCACCTCCACTTCGAGGTCCACGCCGGCGGCGTCCCCGTCGACCCCGAGCCCGCCCTGCGTCGCTGGGACCGCTACAGCTGAGCGCCCCGACGACCGGCCGAAAACCGTCACTGGCTAGGTAGGTTTCCGGCCGGTCGTCTCTGCTCGATCTCCAGAAGACGGGCGATCCGCTGAACTACTTGGGCCGGTTCCCGTTCGAGCCGCGTGCCGGTGACGCGAATCATCTCGATCCCCGCCAGCTTCAGCTCCTCCTGGCGGAGGCGGTCACGCTCGAACGCGGCCCGGGTCCCGTGGGTCTCGAAGACGTCGAGTTCTACTGCGAACCGGGTATCCGGCCAGTAGACGTCGAGCTCGAAGCCGACCTCGTTGAAGCCGGTGGCCGGGCGGGGAAGACCGGCCTCGCGGACCAGATCGAGGAAACGTCGCTCGAGGCTTGATCGAGTGAACGGGGCGGGCTTGTAGAGGGCGATCGCGTGCCGCAGCGGTGCGGAGCCGTGGTGGCCCTTGTTGCGGGCAAGCACCGACTCGACCGGTTCGAGATCAAAGAGGCGCAGCTCTTCGCTGCGCTCGATCATCCGCTGCAGATGCCACGGGCGGGCCGTGGCGGCAACGTCAAGGAAGGTGCGGGCCAGGGAGGTGACCGGAATTCCCTCGCGCAGCTCGCGGTCTTCTGGAGCGAGGGCCTGGGCGACGTGCAGCTGGATAGGCGGCCGGCGCTTGCGCGAGTTGGGCGTCGTGGCGGCAAATGGCATGGGGGACCGGGTCGAGATGCCCCAAAGCCAGGCAGCCGAGTGGTGGCTGAGAAGAGCACCAGGGCCGCAGGCCAAAACGGCGGCAAGGCAACGACCTTGCTGGGTAAGGAGGGTGTGACCTACGGCGTAGACACCGCGATGGATGCGGTGCAGTCGTCCCGCCGTCGCCGCCCGCGCGATTGCGTCGCGGGAGTATCCCAGCGGCCCGGTCAGCTGACGAATAGAGACGATCCCATGCTGGCGTTCCGCCAGCTCTGCGAGGGCTGTATGCGGGCGCGGTTGTCCTTTGTCGCGCATACCGCCACAAAGGGCAATAGCAATCCATTCTCTCCCCCCGCTTCGCCCGCCGACGGGCCGAAAACCTACCTGCCACTGCAGGTTTTCGGCCCGTCGGCGGGCTCTCAGCCGAGCCGGCGTTCGAACCAGAGGTTCGCTTTGGCGTTGCCGTTGTAGTCGGGGACCTCGCGGTAACCGGCGGAGCGGTAGAGGCCGATCGCCTCCTTCAGGTAGTCGGAGGTGTCGAGGCGGGTCCGTGAGCAGCCGCGCTCGGTGGCGATCCGCTCCACTTCCCGCAGGAGGGTGCTGCCGAGCCCGCGGCCGCGATGCTCGGGGACGACATACATGCTCTTCACCTCGCCGACGTCGGTGTCGAGGTGGCGGACGCCGGCCAGCCCCGCCGGCTCGCCGTCGATCCGGGCCAGCAGCAGCACCCCGTTGGGGGGTTCGAGGTCCGCCGGCGGCGGCTTCCCGGTCTCCACCGAGGACTCCAGCCCCAGCTCCCCGTCCGCCTCGTCGACGAAGGCTGCGTAGAGAGGCAGCACCTCTGGGTCGGTGGTCGCCACTTTCTCCAGCCGAATATCGGAGGAGGACTGCATTTGCCCCCTATGACCTGGTGAATGCAGTCCTCGTTCGATCACAGGTCCAGGTCGTACTCGAGCTGCTCGTGGCGTTTGGCGGCGGTCGAGTCATAGAGTCGCTGGGCGGTGTGGTTGTCGAGGTCGGTGACCCACTCGAGGTTGGAGGCGCCGCGTTCGCGAGCCACCGCGGCGCTGGCCTCGATCAGGGCCCGACCGACGCCGCGCCCGCGCTGGTCCTGCTCAACGTAGAGGTCGTTCATCAGCACCGACTCGGTGGCCCGCAGCGAGGAGAAGTGCCAGTAGAGGCAGGCGTAGCCGGCGAAGCGGCCGTCCTGGCGGGCGCCCAGCAGCATCCCGTCCTCGCTGGGTGCGAGGAAGCGGCGGAAGAAGACGCGGTTCCGTTCCTCGTCGATGTCGTCGACCTCGTAGAAGCGCTGGTAGGCGGCGATCAGCGGCAGCAGCTCCTCGAACTGCGCGGCGGTGACCGGGGCGATCTCCACTTCCGCGGGCATGGGCCTCACCGTAGCGGGCGCGCAAGGGCGCGGTCACGAGCAGGGACAGGCGCGGCGGCGCAGTAAAACGACCCACGAACCGGCGAATCGGCCCGTCTAAGCTATTCGGGCCTGCCGGAGGTCAAGATCGTCCCGTTAGGAGGGGATTCCGCTGGCACGTCCCACCGATTCGAATGAGCAGCTCCTCTGCAGCTTCTGCGGAAAGTCCCAGCGCCAGGTCAAAAAGCTGATCGCCGGGCCGGGCGTCTACATCTGCGACGAGTGCATCGACCTCTGCAACGAGATCATCGACGAGGAGCTGACGGCGCCGCCCGCCTTCGAGCTGGAGAACCTGCCGAAACCGCGGGAAATCCACTCCGTGCTGCAGGAGTACGTGGTCGGCCAGGAGGCGGCGAAGCGAGCCCTCTCGGTCGCCGTCTACAACCACTACAAGCGGGTCCAGATCGCCCAGTCCGAGGAGACCGAGGTCGAGCTGCAGAAGTCGAACATCATGATGCTGGGCCCGACCGGGTGCGGCAAGACGCTGCTCGCCCAGACCCTGGCGCGGATCCTCAACGTCCCCTTCGCGATCGCCGACGCGACCGCGCTGACCGAGGCCGGCTACGTCGGCGAGGACGTCGAGAACATCCTCCTGAAGCTGATCCAGGCCGCCGACTACGACGTCAAGAAGGCCGAGACCGGGATCATCTACATCGATGAGATCGACAAGATCGCGCGCAAGGCCGACAACCCGTCGATCACCCGCGACGTCTCCGGCGAAGGCGTCCAGCAGGCGCTGCTGAAGATCCTCGAGGGGACCACCGCCTCGGTGCCGCCGCAGGGCGGGCGCAAGCACCCCCACCAGGAGTTCCTGACGATCGACACGACCAACATCCTCTTCATCTGCGGCGGTTCCTTCGCCGAGCTGGACAAGGTGATCGAGCGACGGGTCGGCGACCGCGGCGTCGGCTTCGGGGCGGCGATCTCCGCTCGGGTCGAGAAGGACGCCGGGGAATGGTTCGAGCAGGTGCTGCCCGAGGACCTGATCGAGTACGGCCTGATCCCGGAGTTCATCGGCCGCCTGCCGGTGATCACCGCGATCCACCAGCTCAGCCGCGACGACCTGACCACGATCCTGACCGAGCCGCGCCACGCGCTCACCCGCCAGTTCCAGCGCTTCTTCGAGTTCGACGACATCGAGCTGGTCTTCGCCGAGGACAGCCTCGAGGCGATCGCCGACAAGGCCCTGGAGCGCGAGACCGGGGCCCGCGGGCTGCGCTCGATCCTCGAGGAGACGCTGCTCGACGTCCAGTTCGAGCTGCCCTCGCGCCGTGACGTGACCAAGTGCGTCGTAACCAAGGAGACGATCAGCCAGGGACGGCGACCCACCTTGGTCACCGAGGCCGCGCACCAGGACATCGGCGCGGCTGAGGACGACGAGCTCAGCGAGGAATCCGCCTAGACTCGCGGCGGTGAGCACCGCCGACCGCAAAAAGCTGGAGGAGACGACCCGGTACGACCCATCTGAGGTCGAGGGGCGGATCTTTGGGGAGTGGATGGAGGGGGGGTATTTCCATCCGGCTGCCGAGGGGTCGGCGGAGGAGAATTTCTCGGTGGCGATTCCGCCGCCGAACGTGACCGGGGCGCTGCACATGGGGCATGCGCTGAACGGGTCGATGCAGGACGCGCTGGTCCGGATGAACCGGATGCGGGGGCGCAACACGCTGTGGATCCTCGGCACCGACCACGCCGGCATCGCCACCCAGGCGGTGGTCGAGAAAGAGCTGCGAACGGAAGGGAAGACGCGGCAGGAGCTCGGTCGCGAGGCCTTCGTCGAGCGGGTCTGGGCATGGCGAGAGGAGTACGGCTCCCGGATCGTCGAGCAGTACAAGCGGCTGGGCGCCTCCTGCGACTACGAGCGCGAGCGCTTCACCCTCGACGAGGACTACGTCAAGGCCGTCTACCGGGTCTTCAAGCAGCTCTTCGACAAGGGCTACATCTACCGCGACAACTACATGGTCAACTGGGACCCCGGCTCGCACTCGGCGATCTCCGACCTCGAGGTCGAGAACCGCGAGGTCGAGGACACGCTGTACTCGATCGACTACCCGGTCGAGGGCGAAGACCGGGTGCTGACGGTCGCCACGGTGCGCCCGGAGACGATGCTGGCCGACACCGCCGTCGCCGTGAACCCCGACGACGCGCGCTACGCCGACCTGGTCGGCAAGCACTGCGTGCTGCCCCTGGTCGGGCGGCGGCTGCCGATCGTCGCCGACGACCACGTCGACCCCGAGTTCGGCACCGGGGCGCTGAAGATCACCCCCGGGCACGATCCCAACGACTTCGAGATCGGGCGCAAGCACGGGCTCGAGGAGGTCGGCGTGATCGGCCCCGACGGGCGGATGACCGAGGAGGCGGGGCGCTTCGCCGGGATGACCGCGGCCGAGGCCCAGGAGGCGGTCGTCGCCGCCCTGCGCGAGGAAGGCCGCCTGCGGGACGAAGAGCCCTACGTCCACTCGGTCCCCTTCTCCCACCGCTCCGGCGAGCGGATCGAGCCGCTGATCTCGCTGCAGTGGTTCTGCCGCATGGACGAGCTGGCGAAGCCGGCGATCGAGGCGGTCGAGCGCGACGAGGTGCGGATCGTCCCGGCACAGTGGAAGCGGGTCTACCTGGAATGGATGCGGGAGATCCGGCCCTGGTGCGTCTCCCGCCAGCTCTGGTGGGGGCACCGGATCCCGGTCTGGTACTGCGACCCCTGCGAGGAGACCTTCGTCGCCGAGGAGGCGCCGGAGCGCTGCGGTGCCTGCGGCGGCGAGCTGCGCCAGGAGGAGGACGTGCTCGACACCTGGTTCAGCTCGGCGATCTGGCCCTTCGCGACGCTCGGCTGGCCCGAGGACACGCCCGAGCTGCGCGCCTTCTACCCGACCAGCTTCCTCACCACCGCGCGGGAGATCCTCTTCCTCTGGGTGGCGCGGATGATCATGACCGGGCTCGAGTTCCCCGGCGACGTCCCCTTCCGCGACGTCTACGTCCACTCGGTGATCCAGGCCCGCGACGGGCGGCGGATGTCGAAGAGCCTCGGCACCGGGATCGACCCGCTGGAGGAGATCGACGTCCACGGGGCCGACGCCCTGCGCTTCGGCCTGCTGGCGATGTCCTCGACCCAGGACGTCCGCTTCTCCGACGCCAAGGTGCAGCAGGGCTCGCGACCTCGCCAACAAGCTCTGGAACGCGAGCCGGCTGATCCTGCTGAACACCGCCGAGGTCGCGGCGGCGCCGCGGCCGCTCCACGTCGAGGACCGCTGGATCCTCTCGCGGCTGGAGCGGACCGTCGCCTCGGTCACCGAGAAGCTCGAGACCTACGACTTCGCCCACGCGGTACAGGAGGCCTACTCGTTCTTCTGGCGCGACCTCTGCGACTGGTACCTGGAGATCGTCAAGCCGCGCCTCTACGACGGCGAGGCGGAGGTCTCGGCGACGCTGCTGTGGGCGCTGGAGCGGGTGCTGGCGCTGCTGCACCCGACGATGCCCTTCGTCACCGAGGAGATCTGGGCCTTTCACCCGGCGCGCAGCGGTCACCTCGCGATGCACCCGTTCCCGGTCGCCGACGAAGTCGCTCGTTCGACGAGGCGGCCGAGGCCGACGTCGAGGGCGGGATCGGGCTCACCCAGCGCCTGCGCGCCTGGCGCGACCTGGTCGACGTCCCGGCGGCGAGCGTGCTCGAGGCGAGGGTCGAGGGGGTCGAGCCGCCGGAGTTCGTCGCCCGCCTGGCCCGCTTCGAGTTCTCCAGCGACGGAGGCGACCCGGTCGCCTCGATCGGGCCGGTGCGGGTGCTCGCCTCCGAGCAGCTCGACGCCAGCGCCGTCGCCGAGCGGCTGGACGCCCGCCGCGAGGAGCTGCGCTCCGAGGTCGAGCGGGCCGAGCGCAAACTCGGCAACGAGGGCTTCGTCGCCAAGGCGCCGGCCGAGGTGGTCGAGGAGGAGCGCGGCAAGCTCGAGCGCTACCGGGCCGAACTCGAGGAGCTCGCCGAATAGACCCGGACGATTACCTCGACTCGCTGGAGCCGATCGGGTGGCGGCTCGGGCTGGAGCGGATGTGGAAGCTGACCACGGCGCTGGGCATGCCCCAGCACCGCTTCGCCTCGATCCACGTGGTCGGCACCAACGGCAAGTCCTCGGTGACGCGGATGACGGCGGCGCTGCTGGAGGCGCACGGGGTCAGCGCCGGCGCCTGCCTCTCGCCCCACGCCGACCGCTGGGCGGAACGGACGCTGCTTCACGGCGAGGAGATCGGCGCGGCGGAGTGGGCGAACGCGGTGGAGCGGGTCGCGACGGCGGCGGAGGGCGTCAACCGAACTCTGGACGAGGGCGATGCGGTGACCCAGTTCGAGGCCGCTACCGCGGCCGCCTTTGTCGCCCTGGCGAGCGCTGGGGCGCAGGCGGCGGTGATCGAGGCCGGGCTCGGCGGCAGGCTCGACGCGACCAACACGATCCCGTCGAAGGTCACGGTCCTCACCTCGGTCGGCCTCGACCACACCGAGTGGCTGGGCGAGACCGAGACCGAGATCGCCGCCGAGAAGCTGGCGGTGCTGCGGGACCAGACGACGCTGGTGCTCGGCCGGGTCTCGACCCGACGTCGCGGCCCTGGCCGAGCGGACCGCGGCGGCGCACGGCGCTCGCCTGGTGCAGGCGCCGGAAGACCCGGGGGAGGGGATCAGGCTGCTCGCGCCGGGCGGCTTCCAGCGCCGCAACTTCGCCATCGCCCGGACAGCGGCCGAGGCCTTCCTCGGCGAGCTGGACGAAAGGCTGGTCGCTGAGGTCGCGGCGACCCTGCCGATCCCCGGTCGCCTCGAGCGGATCGCCGAGGATCCGCCGACCTACGTCGACGCCGCCCACAACCCCGACGGCGCCGCCGCCCTGGCGGAGGCGCTGCCGGGGGTCACGGGCGATCGCGGGGTCGTCGGCTGCCTGGCGATCCTCGCCGACAAGGACGCCGAGGCGATGGTCCGGGCGCTGGCACCGGCACTGGAGCGGGCGGTGTGCACGGAGCTGCCGCGGCGGGCGCTGGAGGCCCACGGCAGGCCGGGAGCGCATTCCCACCCGGCGAGCGAGCTCCTCGCCGCCTGCCGGCGAGCGGGCTTGCCGGCCGAGGCGGAGCCGAGCTTCGAGGCGGCGCTGCGCCGGGGCGCCGAGCTCGCGACTCCCGAGGGCGCTCTCCTCATCGCCGGCTCCCACTACGGGATCGCGCCGGCCAGAGCGGTGCTGTGCGACGATCTCTGAATGGATCGCGCCGCCGGCTCGGAACTGCTCTCGATGATGGCCCTGGTCGCCGCTGTGGTGGCGATCGTGATCCTCTTCTTCTTCGGCGTCGGCTACCTGTTCGGCAGGCTCTTCCTCTGAACGCGACGGTTCGCCGGCCGGGAACAGGGTTCGCGATTTGGCGCGGCGAAGTAGACTGCCCGGTCCCTTTTCTTGGCGGGCGCTCTCCCATGTCACTAGCGATCTTCGGCATCAGCAACAACGGCCTCAATCTGGTCGCCACCCTCTTCCTACTGATGCTGGTCGTGCTCTGGCTGGCGCTGATCGTCTACACCTACCTCGACGCGCGCCGCCGCATCTCCGATCCGTTCCTCGTCGCCTGCGCGACCGTCGCCTCGTTCTTCCCCTACATCGGCACCGCCGTCTACGCGATCGTGCGGCCGCCGGAGTTCCTCGAGGACGCTCACGAGCGGGAGCTGGAGATCAAGGCCGCGGAGCTGCGCGTGCGCCAGCTGCGGGAGCTGACCTGCCCGAACTGCGAGTACCCGGTCGAGAAGAACTTCCTGCGCTGCCCGAACTGCCAGCGCCGCCTCAAGGACCCCTGCCCGACCTGCAGCAAGCCGGTCGACCCGCGCTGGGCGCTCTGCCCGTACTGCGAGACGGCCCTGAGCGGCGGCGGCGAGCGCAAACGACGCCCGGCGCAGAAAAAACAGCCGCCGCGACGGAAAAAAGCCCCATCCGGCTCCCCCGAGAGACCTTCCGCGAGCGAGGCCGCAAAGAGCCCCCTCGCCGCGCCCCCAAAGAGGCGCCGAGCAAACCACCAGAGCAAAGGAGCCCCAGCCGTGAGCCGGACCCTGATCCTCGTCAAGCCTGACGCGTTCGAACGCGCCCTCAGCGGCGAGGTGATCGCCCGCTTCGAGCGCAAGGGGCTGCGGATCGTCGCCCTGAAGTCGATGGTCGCCGACGGGGTGATCGCGAACAGCCACTACGCCGAGCACGCCGAGAAGCCCTTCTTCGGCGAGCTGGTCTCCTTCATCACCGGCGGCACCCTCGTCGCCATGGTCCTCGAGGGGGCCGAAGCCGTGCCCGCCGCTCGGCAGCTGATCGGGGCGACCAACCCGGTCGAGGCGGCGCCCGGCTCGATCCGCGGCGACTTCGCGCTCGAGGTGACCTTCAACATGGTCCACGGCTCGGACTCCGACGAGTCGGCCGAGCGCGAGATCGGGATCTGGTTCCCCGAGCTGAGCTAGCTTCGCCTTTCCGATGAGGGTCGTCCTGGCATCCGGGTCCCCTCAGCGAAGGGAGATCCTGCAGAAGCTTGGGATCGAGTTCGAGGTCCTCGTCCCGGGGGTCGAGGAGCTGACCGGGGGGGACCCGGACGTCGAGGTGCTCGAGAACGCGCGGCTCAAGGCGCGAGCGGTCGAGGCCGGCGACGGGGTGCTGGTTATCGCGTGCGACACCGACGTGGTGCTTGACGGCAAGGCCCTGGGGAAGCCCAGGGATGAGATCGAGGCGCGGGAGTATCTCGACCGGATGTCGGGGCGGGCGCACGAGGTGCTCAGCGGCCTCGTCGTGCTGGAGGACGGGGAGGAGCGGAGCGGGCTGGAACGCACCTCGGTCGTCTTCAAGGACCTGGGAGAGATGGAGAAGGAGCGCTATGTGGACTTCGGCGAGTGGCGGGGACGCTCGGGCGGCTACGCGATCCAGACGCTCGGCTCGACCCTGGTGGAGCGGGTCGAGGGAAGCGTCTCCAACGTCGTCGGGCTGCCGGTCGGGCTGCTCGCCGAGCTGGCGCCGCATCTCTTGGCCCACTAACTCCGCACTTTGCGAGGGCAAGGCCGCCGGTCTGGGATGATCTGCGCTCTGGAACCCCTCGAAATGGAGAAATGGGCATCTTCAGTCGTCTGACCCGGCTCGGCGGTCGCGACATGGCCGTCGACCTCGGCACCGCAAACACGCTCGTCTACGTGCGTGGACGGGGCATCGTCCTCTCCGAGCCATCGGTGGTCGCGATCGACTCCCAGAGCGGCCAGGTCCACGCCGTCGGCGTCGAAGCGAAGCGGATGCTCGGGCGCACGCCGGGCACGATCACCGCGATCCGACCGCTCAAGGACGGCGTGATCGCCGACTTCGACGTCACCGAGCAGATGCTCCGCCACTTCATCAAGTCGGTCCACTCCAACCGTTTCGCCCATCCCCGCGTCGTCGTCTGCGTGCCGTCCGGCGTCACCGGGGTCGAGAAGCGGGCGGTCGAGGAGGCCTGCCTCTCGGCCGGTGCCCGCGAGGCCTACCTGATCGAGGAGCCGATGGCGGCGGCGATCGGCGCCGGCCTGCCGGTGGCCGAGCCGACCGGCTCGATGATCGTCGACGTCGGCGGCGGCACCACCGAGGTGGCGGTGATCTCGCTGGGCGGGATCGTCGTCTCGCAGTCGATCCGGGTCGGCGGCGACGAGCTCGACGACGCGATCATCAGCCACTGCAAATCGGTCTACAAACTGGCGATCGGCGCCCAGACGGCCGAGGAGGTCAAGCTCGAGGCGGGCTCGGCCTCGAAGCTGCCGGAGGAGGTGCGGACCGAGATCCGCGGCCGCGACCTCGTCTCCGGGCTGCCGAAAACCGTCACCCTCGGCTCCGAGGAGGTCCGCGAAGCCCTCGAAGAACCGGTCCACCACATCGTCGACGCGGTCAAGGAGACCCTCGACCGTACCCCGCCGGAGCTGGCGGGTGACATCATGGACAGGGGCATCACCCTCGCCGGCGGCGGCGCGCTCTTGCAAGGACTGGAGCAGCGCCTGCGCGACGAGTGCCAGATGCCGTGTCAACTGGCAGAGTCGCCGTTGACGTGCGTGGCAGTCGGCTCGGGCATCTCGCTCGAGGAGGTCGAGACGATGCACCGCGCCGGAAAGAACAACTCGGGAGTGCGGCTCCGTGTTTAGCCGGCACTCATGTAATCCCCCAAACTTAGGTCGCGAACGTGTATCGAAAGCAAGTACGCCGCCGTAGGGCGGTGCTCGCGCTGTTGATCGTCGGCTCCTTCGTGCTGCTGACGCTCACCTACGGGCAGGGCTCGGACGGGATGCAGCGCGGGGTAAGCACGATCTTCAGCCCCGTCCAGTCGGTCGCGGACCGTGCGCTCAAGCCTGCCCGCGACCTCGTCAACTGGTTCGACGCCACCTTCGACGCGCGCGGCCGCAACGCCCGCCTGCACGACCGAACTCGAGGCGGCGCGCCGCGAAGCCGTCGGCGCCAGCGCCGCGCGCTCGGAAAACACCCAGCTGCGGAAGATGCTTAAGCTCGACCGCAGCGGCGCCATCCCCGGCGGCTACGACGCCGGTTACCGGCGAAGGTGATCGCCCGCTCGCCCACCGTCTGGTACGCCGAGGTCACGATCGACGTCGGCAGCGGCGACGGCGTCGAGGTCGACGACCCGGTCGTCAACGGCGACGGGCTGGTCGGCAGCGTCTCCGCCGTGACCGGGGGCGTCGGCCAGGGTGACGCTGATCGCCGACCACTCCAGCGCCGTCTCGGCCAGGGTCGTCCCGATCGGGGTCGAGGGCGTGGTCAAGCCCGAAGTCGGCGATCCCGGCCACCTTGTCCTCGACTTCATCGACTCGGGCAAGCGCGCCGGCAAAGGGCTGGCCGTGGTCACGGCCGGCTGGCGCGGGCAGGGCATCGACTCGCGCTTTCCTCCCAACATCCCGATCGGCGAAGTGACCCGCGCCTCGATCGTCGAGCAGGAGGCCCAGCAGCAGCTGCACCTGAGGCCCTTCGCCGACCTTCGCAACCTCGACCTCGTCCAGGTGCTCACCGGGGGCTCGCGCGGATGATCGTCACCCCGAAGATCCTCGCCCGCCTGGTCGCGATCGTGGTCGCGCGGCGTCCTGCTGCAGCTCTCCTTCTTCTCCCAGGTGGCGCTCTTCCACACCAGCCCGGACATCCTGCCGGCGCTGGTCGTCTCGCTGGGCCTGCTCGGCGGCACCATGGCCGGCGCGGTCAGCGGCTTCTCGGTCGGCTTCCTGCTCGCCTGCCTGTTGATCCAGCCGCTCGGCGGCTACTCGCTGGTCCTGCTCGCGACCGGCTACCTCGCCGGGCTCGTCCGCGAGCGCATCGAGGTTCCCAGCCCGCTTGTGCCGCCCCTGCTCTGCATGGGCCTTACCCTGTTTGCAGAGCTCGGCTTCGGCGCCGTCGAGCTGATGCTCGGCATCGACGCGACGTGAGCGCTCAGATCATCCGCGACATCCTGCTTCAGAGCATCTACGCCTTCTTCCTCGGCTGGCCGATCTACCTCGGCCTGCGCCGCGCCCTGCGCCCGGCCCTGGTCGAGGAACAGGGCGGCGCGGCGGAGCAGCCAGCCGACCGTGCTGGGAGCCTAGGCCCATGTACCTGCGCTCAGAGGACCAGCCTCGACGCAGCCGGCTGGCGCTGCGGACCGCGGTCGTCGGCGGCATCGCCGTCGCCCTTCTCGGGATCCTCTTCTTCCGGCTCTGGAACCTGCAGGTCCTCTCCGGCGATGAGTACCTGGCGGAGGCGAAGAACAACCGCACCCGCGAGTTCCGAGTGCTCGCGCCGCGCGGCGACATCCTCGACCGCGACGGCAACGTCCTGGTCGACAACCGCACGCGCCTCGCCCTTCAGGTCAACACCGCGAAACTGCCGAGCGACCCGGCGGAGGAACGGGCCGTGCTGGCCCGGCTCGGGGAGCTGATCGACATGCCCCTGCGCAAAGTCCGCGGACGATCGCCGAAGAGGAAAAGGTTGCCGCGGGGGCACCGGTGACGCTGCGCCAGGACGTCGGCTACGACCTCCTCTACTACCTCGAAGAGAACCAGCGGACCTTCCCCGGCGTGCAGATCCAGCAGGTGTTCGTCCGCCACTACCCGACCGGCACGCGGGCGGCGCACGTGCTCGGCGAAGTCGGCGAGGTCTCCGAAGACCAGCTGAAGGAAGCCACCTACCGGAACCTCGAGCCGGGCGACGAGGTCGGCCGGAACGGGGCCGAGTACGCCTACGACCGCTACCTGCGCGGCGATCCGGGGCTGACCCGGATCCAGGTCAACGCGCTCGGCCAGCCGACCCCCGGCGGCCAGCTCGTCTCCAAGGCCCCGGTGCCTGGCGAAAACGTGAAGCTGACGATCGACCCCGAGGTCCAGGCGGCGGGCGAAGGCGCTCTCGCCTCGTTCGGGTTGCCGGGCGCGTTCGTGACGATGAACGTCAACAACGGCCAGTTGCTCGGCGTGGGCTCGTCCCCGACCTTTGACCCGGCCGAGCTTCGCGAAGCCGAAGACCCAGGCAGAGGTGGACGCCCTCTACCGACGAAGAAACGGCGCCGCTGAACAACCGCGCCACCGAAGGCCTGTACCCGACCGGGTCCACGTTCAAGCTCATCACCGCCTTGGCGGCGCTGGAAAGCGGCACGATCACGCCGGAGACGACGATCTACGACGCAGGTTCGGTCACCTACGGCGGCCAGGAGTTCCAGAACGCCGGCGGCGTCTCCTTCGGCTCGGTCAGCCTCGTGCCGGCGCTCCAGGTGTCCTCCGACGTCTTCTTCTACGAAC
The DNA here is from genome assembly GCA_963799835.1 of uncultured Solirubrobacterales bacterium. Taxonomy (GTDB): domain Bacteria; phylum Actinomycetota; class Thermoleophilia; order Solirubrobacterales; family 70-9; genus VAYN01. The sequence goes on along the minus strand of CAWCYE010000002.1, from coordinate 88,044 downwards.
TGGGATTCGATATGTGGGACAACGGCGAGCTGCAGCGCTGGGCCGGCAAACTCGGGATCGGGCGAGCCGAGCGGGCTCGACATTCCCGCCGAACCCGAACCCCCGGGCCTGGTGCCGAGCAGGAAATGGCGCGACGACCTCTTCGCCGAAGGCGAAACCGACCGGCCCTGGTCGGCCGGCGACAACGTCCAGCTGGCGATCGGGCAGGGCGACCTGCAGACCAACCCGCTGCAGATGGCGATCGCCTACGCGGCGCTCGGCAACGGCGGCCGCATCGTCACCCCGCACGTCGGCATGGAAGTCGAGGACGCGGCGGGGCGGGTGCTGCACGAATTCAAGCCGCCGGCGCGCCGGAAGGTCAAGATCGACCCGACCTACCGGGCGGCGATCATGGAAGGCCTGCACGACGCCGCACAGGCTCCGGGCGGCACCTCCTACGCAGTCTTCGGCGGCTTCCCCGTGGCGGTCGCCGGGCAAGACCGGGACGGCGGAACGGCTGGGTCAAGGCGACCAGTCCTGGTACGTAATCCTCGCCCCCTATCCGAATCCCCAGATCGTCACCGTCGGTTACCATCGAGGAAGGCGGGTTCGGAGCCGAAGCCGCCGCGCCCGCAGCGCTGCAGATCCTCGAAGCCTATTTCCACAAGCAGACCACCGAAACCGCCGGCCGCCAACGGGGGCAGTCCCGGATGATGCTACGCGACCCGCACCCGCAACGCCAGGCCGGAGCCCTTCTCGGTCCACGTCGGCATCGCCGAGCGCCTCGGGTTCGCACACATGGACTGCCGCTCGCCCTCGGCGCGCTCGCCCTGATCGGCTTCAGCGTCTTCACCCTCGGGCAGGCCACTCAGAACGACATCCCCGGCGACCCCGGCTACTTCGTCGACCGCCAGATCGATCTACGGCGTGCTGGGCGTGATCGGGATGCTGCTGCTGAGCCGGATCGACTACTCCCGCTTCCGCGAGCTGCGGGTCGGCATCTACACCTTCCTCTGCGCCAGCGTCGCGCTCGTCTTCGTCTTCGGCTTCGCCGCCCGCGGGTCGCGGCGCGCCTTCGAACTTCCCTTCTTCAGCTTCCAGCCATCGGAGCTCGGCAAGCTCCTGCTAGTGCTCGCGCTTGCCGGGTTCGTCATCGATGGCGCCCGGCGGGGCTCGGAGAGGCAGCGCACGGTGCGCTACCTCTGTCTCGGCCTCGCACCGGCTGCTCTCGTCTTTCCTGCAGCCAGACCTCGGCACCTCACTGGTGTTCGTGGTCGCCACCCTGGCCGTGATGTACTTCGGAGGCGTCCGCTGGACCCACTTCGCGGTCATCGGCTCGGCCCTCGTCGCGTTGATCGCAGCTTGTCCTCGTCGTGGCCCCGGCAGTCCGGGGTCCCCGTGTTGAAGGGCTACCAGGAGCAGAGGCTCACCTCTTTCCTGAACCCCAGCGAGGACGCGCGCGACGCGGGCTACCAGCAGAATCAATCAGTGATCGCCATCGGCTCCGGTCAGGTGACCGGCCGCGGCGATCGTGCCACCCAGACGCGGCTCGACTTCGTTCCCGAGCGGCACACCGACTTCATCTTTGCGGTGATCGGTGAGCGCTATGGGTTCATGGGCGCCGCGTTCGTCCTGTCCCTTTACGCCCTGCTCTTCTGGCGGGCGCTGCGGATAGTGACGCTCTCGAAGAACTCCTACGGGGTCCTGGTGGCGGGCGGCATCGCCGTCTCGCTGCTCTTCCAGGTCTTCGTCAACGTGGGGATGAACCTCGGCATCATGCCGATCACCGGCATTCCCTTACCGCTGATGAGCTACGGGGGATCCTCGGTTCTCGCTACCTTCCTTGCGATCGGAGTTCTTCAGAGCATCAACATCCAGGCGCATCTCAGCCAGAGAGGACGGTTTGCCTGGTGATGCCTCCCAAATGAGGGATCCGATGCTGCGTACCTATCCGAACTGAGCTGAATTCATGAAGAAAACGATTTTGGTTTCCGCCGAGCGCGGCGAGACCCGCGTTGCCGTCCTCGAGTCAAAGACGAAAGGCGGCAAGGCCAAGGTGGCCGAGCTCTACATAGAGCGTCGCGGGCGTCGTTCGATCGTCGGCAACATCTACAAGGGGAAGGTCGACAACGTCCTTCCCGGCATGGAGGCCGCCTTCGTCGACATCGGCCTCGAGCGCAACGGCTTCCTCCACGTCGACGAGATCCTGCTCCCCGGCGGGGAGCAGGCGCCGAGGCGCGGCCGCGGCAGCGGCCGGCGCATCAACGAGCTGATCAAACCGGGCCAGGAGATCCTCGTCCAGGTGGTCAAGGACCCGCTGAAGTCGAAGGGCGCGCGGCTCTCGATGAACGTCTCGATCGCCGGCCGCTACCTGGTCTTCGCTCCGCACGGCAGCGGCGTCGGCGTCAGTCGCCGCCTCTCGGACTCCGAGCGCGACCGGCTGCGCAAGATGGTCGACCGCACCTACAAGGGCCCGGGTGGGCTGATCGTCCGCACCGCCGCCCACGGGGCGAAGAAGTCGGACTTCGTGCGGGAGATCGGCTACCTGCAGCGCCTCAACGAGGTGCTGGAGCGCCGCAGCGAGTCGACCAAGGCCCCGTCGCTCGTCTTCCAGGAGGCCGACCTCTCGGTGCGGGTGCTCCGCGACGTCTTCCTCAGCGAGTTCGAGAAAGCGATCATCGACTCCGAGAAGCAGTATCGAGCGCGTCACCGGCTTCTTCCAGCGCACCGCGCCGGAGCTGGTCGACGGGGTCGAGCTCTACAAGGACCCCAAGCCGCTGTTCGAGAAATGGAAGATCGACGAGGAGATCGAGTCGACGCTCAGCCGCCGCGTCGACCTTCCCTCCGGCGGCTACCTGATGATCGATTACGCCGAGGCGCTGACCGTGATCGACGTCAACAGCGGCAGCTTCACCGGCCGCGGCAAAGGCGGCCTTGAGGAGACGATCACCAAGGTCAACACCGAGGCGGCCGACGAGGCGGTGCGCCAGCTGCGGCTGCGCGACATCGGCGGCATCATCGTCATCGACTTCATCGACATGGCCAGGGCCAGCAACCGCGACAAGGTCCTGAAGACGATGCGCAAAGCGCTCGACGCCGACAAGTCGAAGAGCTACGTGGTCGAGGTCTCGCCGCTCGGCCTGGTCGAGATGACCCGCCAGAACGTCACCGACGGGGTGCGGGAGATCCTCACCGCGCCGTGTCCCGACCTGCGTCGGCGAGGGCGTCGTGCTCTCGGCCGAGACCGTGGCCCTGGAGGGGCTGCGCAAGATGCGCGACATCGTCGCCGAGAACGCCGACGCCGAGGCCTTCCTGATCCGCGTCAACCCGAAGGTGGCGGCGGAGCTGACCGATCCCGACAGCGGCCTGACGGAGCTGGAGGGGGAAACCGGCAAGCGGTTCCACTTCGAGGGCGGCGACGCGCTGCCGATCGGCACCTTCGAGCTGATCGAGTCCGGCGGTCGCGAGGAGATCGAGGAGCGGGCGCTGCCGTTCAAGGTCGGCGAGGAGGTGCTGGTCAAGATCGACGAGCCGCACATGTACAACGCCGACGACGCCGTCGCCCGGATCGACTCCTACATCGTCAGCATCACCGGCGGCGGTCGCTACGTCGGCGAGCGCAAGCTGGTGCGGATCGAGGAGGTCGAGCGCTCCGCCGCGATCGCCTCGCTGCTGGGCACCGACCCCCCCAAGGTCTCCGCAAACGGCGCCGAAAACGGCTCCGAGCTAGACTCCGGCGCTGCTTCGCGCAAGCGCAGTCGCGGTCGTAGGGGCGGTCGAGGGCGCTCGCGCGCCAAACAAGGTGGCAGCAAGGACGAGTAACAAGCATGTATGCAGTCGTGGAAACCGGCGGTAAGCAGTACAAGGTCGAGCAGGGAACGTCCCTGCTCGTCGATCGCCTCGATGCCAAGGAGGGCGACAAGGTCGCCCTGCGCGCGGTGATGTTCCGCGACGCCGAGGTGATCGCGGCGCCGAAGGAGCTGGAGAAGGTGAAGGTCGAGGCGACCGTCGGCGAGCACCTGCGCGGCCCGAAGATCAAAGTCTTCAAATACAAGGCCAAGAAGGGCTACCGCCGCGCGCGCCGGGCACCGCTCCGAGCTGACCAGGCTCGAGGTGACCGAGCTGAAACTGCAGAAAGCCGCGGCGACGAAAAAAACGGCGGAGAAAAAACCCGTCGAGAAAAAAGCCGCTGCGAAAAAACCTGCCGCCAAAAAAGCTGTGAAAGAGGACGCCTCCGATGGCTCATAAGAAAGGGCTCGGCTCCAGCCGCAACGGGCGCGAATCGAACCCCAACATGCTCGGGGTCAAGGTCTTCGCCGGCCAGAAGGTCAGCGGCGGCGAGATCATCGTGCGCCAGCGGGGCACCAGGTTCTGGCCCGGGGACGGGACCGGGATCGGGCGCGATCACACGATCTTTGCCACGCGGCCTGGGACGGTGGACTTCAGGCAGGCTCGGCGCGGCCGCACGATCTCCGTTCTCGCTGAGGACTAGGCAGGTCAGGAGGGGCAGTACCCCTTCCTCCGAGGCCGTCGCGCAGCTGAATCGCTTGCTGGGGTTCGAGTTCTCCGTCCGGGAGCCTCTGAGGAAGGGGTACTGCCCCTCCTGGCGAGCCGGCTTGCTGCTCGAAGGAGGGATGGGACCCTCCCACGGAGGCTCCCGGACGGACGCCACGGGCCCAGACTGCGGATCAGCTGCGCGACGGCCTCCGGGGGAGGGTCCCATCCCTCCTTCTAACCTCTAGCTCGTGTACGACAAGGCGAAGATTTGGGTTGAGGGCGGGGCAGGGGGGAACGGGTGCGTGAGCTTTCGCAGGGAGGCGCATGTGCCGCGCGGGGGGCCGAATGGTGGGGATGGAGGGCATGGGGGGGATGTGGTGCTCGTGTGCGACGCCTCACGGAGGGACCTTGGGGCTTTGAAAGGGAGCAGGCACTTTCGGGCTGAGCGCGGTGGGCATGGAGAAGGGTCGAACAAGCACGGGGCGCGGGGGGAGGACTGGGAGATCTTGGTGCCGGCGGGGACGCAGGCGACGACCGTGGACGGGAGCGCTCTCGATCTCGTGGTGCCGGGGCAGCGGGCGGTGGTCGCTCATGGCGGGCGCGGTGGGCACGGGAACAAGCGCTTCACGAGCGCCACGCGCCAGGCGCCGCGGTTCGCCGAGAAAGGCACGTCGGGGGAGGCGGACTGGATCGAGCTGCAGTTGAAATTGTTGGCGGACGTCGGCCTGGTTGGGCTGCCCAACGCGGGCAAGTCCTCCCTTCTGGGACGGCTCACGCATGCGTCGCCGAAGGTGGCCGACTACCCGTTCACGACTCTCTCCCCGGTGCTCGGGACGATCGACGGCGAGGACCGCCAGGCGGTGGTCGCGGACATCCCCGGGCTGATCGAGGGCGCGGCCGAGGGTGCCGGGCTGGGCCACGAGTTCCTCGCCCACGTCGAGCGCTGCTCGATGCTGGTCCATCTCGTCGACATGGCGCCGATGGACGGCGATCCCGTCGCCGACTACGAGACCGTGCGCGGCGAGCTGGCGGCGCACGGGGCGGGGCTGGAGCGGTTGCCGGAGCTCGTGGTCCTGACCAAGCGCGACCTGCTCGAAGCGGAGCGGGTCGAGGCGATGCTGGGCGAGTGGGCCGAGCTCCTCGGCGACCGGGTGCTCGGCGTGCTGGCGGTCTCCTCGGCGACCGGGGAGGGCCTGGACGAGCTGCGAAACCGGATCCTTGCCGAGCTTCCCGAGACCCAGCCGACGCTCGCGGCCGGCGCGCGCGAGCCCGAGGCGGAGTTCGAGGCCGAGCACCGGGTCTACCGGCCGACCGGCGAGGGCGGCTACTGGGTCGAGCGCGAGGAGGACGGGGCCTTCCGCGTCCTCGGACGGGGGGTCGAGCTGCTCTTCGAGCGCCACGACACCCGCAACGAGGAGGCGCTCGCCTACCTGGAGCAGCGGCTCGGCGAGATGGGCGTCCTCGCCGCTCTCAGCCGCGCCGGGTTCGAGCCGGGCGACGACGTCCGCATCGGCGAGAACGAGTTCGAGCTGCACGTATAGCGGCGGCGTCTAGGAGACGCTGGAAAGACCCGCGGCGAGGGCGAAGCCGAGGACGGTGAGGAGGCCGGCGGCGCGGCCGCCCTCGGCGCGGGCGTCGGGGATCATCGAGTCGATCAGCATCACCAGCAGCGCACCCGCGGCGAAGCCGTCGATTCCGGCCTGGAGATCGCCGCTCACGGCATCGGCAAGCCCGTAGCCCGCCACCGTCGCGGCGGTGCAGATCGCCGCCACCGCGACCCACAGCCGCAGGATCGTCTCCCGCGACCTCCCGGCTTCACGCATCTGGTCCGCCGACCCCAGCGCCTCGGGCAGGTTGGAGACGAAGATCGCGAGCAGGAGGGCAACGCCGACCCCTCCATCGGTCGCGAGGGCGATCCCGAGGACCGCCTGCTCGGGTATGCCGTCGAGGAAGGCACCGAGCGCGAGGGCGGTGCCGCTGTCGGATCCCTGCGGACGGCCGCGGCGGCCGCGGCCGGTGGAGCAGCGCTTGGCGATCAGGCCGTCCAGGGCGAAGTAGGTCAGTGCGCCGATACCGAGGCCGAGGCCGGTTGCTCCCGCCCCGCCGACCTCGAGCCCCTCCTGGGCCAGCTCGAAGCTGACCGCGCTGATCAGCGCGCCGGCGCCGAAGGCGAGGACCAGGCCGATCTGGCTCGCCGGCCAGCGGCGCGCGAAGCTGAGCAGCGCGCCGAGCACCAGCGAACTCGCGGCAAGCGCTCCCCAGCCGAGGGCGGCCATCACCCCTCATAGACTGCCTCGCCATGACCCTGGTCGTCAAGCTCGGATCCTCGATCGTCGCCGCCGACGACGGCGAGCTGCGCGCCGACGTCCTCGACTCGGTGTGCGAGCAGGTGAGCGAGCTGGAGCAGGGGGGCGAGCGGGTGGTGATGGTCACCTCCGGCGCGATCGCGCGGGGCATGCGGCTGATGGAGCTGCCGGTGCGCCCGCGGGCGATGGACGAGCTGCAGGCCGCCTCGGCGGTCGGTCAGGGCGACCTCTTCCGCGCTTACGAGAGCCGTCTGGCCGCCCGCGGGACCAGGTCGGCCCAGGTCTTGCTGACCGCGGCGGACATCGCCGCCCGCGGCAACTACCTGAACGCGCGCCAGACCCTGCGGCGGCTGGTCGAGTGGGGGGTGGTGCCGGTGATCAACGAGAACGACACCACCGCCACCGACGAGATCAGCTTCGGCGACAACGACTTCCTCGCCGCCCAGGTCGCCCTGCTCCTCGACGCCCGTCTGCTGGTCCTGCTGACCAACGTCGAGGGGCTGCTCAGCGCCGACCCGGAATCCGACTCCGACGCCCACCTGATCTCCGTGGTCGAGGACCTCTCCGAGCTGGAGGGGCTCGCGATCGGCGAGCGAACCTCCGCCTTCGGCTCCGGCGGGATGCGCAGCAAGGTCGCCGCGGCCGAGATGGCCAGCGAGGCGGGTACCCCGGCCGTGATCTGCAACGGGACCGAAGCCGGGACCCTCCGCGAGGCGGCGGCCGGGGAGGCCGTCGGCACCCGCTTCACGCCCCGGCCCGGCAAGGCGTCCAGCTTCAAGCTCTGGCTCAAGTACGCCAAGCCGGCGCGCGGCGAGATCGTCGTCGACGACGGCGCCGCCCGGGTGCTGAGGGAGCACGGCTCCAGCCTGCTGCCGGTCGGGATCGCCAGCGTCCGCGGCTCCTTCGAGGTCGGCGACGCGGTCGAGGTGGTGGCCGGCGGCGCGACGATCGGCAAGGGCATCTCCGACTACTCCTCCCGCGAGCTCTCCCAGGTGATCGGGATGAAGACCGAGCAGGTGCGGGAGCTGATCCCCCACGCCGCCGACGAGGTCATCAACCGCGACCGGTTCGTGCTTCTCTAGAGGCTGGCGACCGGTCGGGGTGCTGAGCGGCCCCCAGGTACCCTTTTCCGATGGCTGTCACCACCACGACCGTGGCCGAGACCTGCGCCGCCGCCAAGCGCGCTTCGAGGGCGCTCGCCCTCGCCTCGACCGAGGCCAGGAATGAGGCTCTGGAGGCGACCGCGCGGCTGCTCGGGGAGCGGGTCGGGGAGATCCTCGAGGCCAACGCCGGCGACCTCGAGGACGAGCGCGCCGCCGGCCTGACGCCGGCGCTGCGCGACCGGCTGACGCTGACCGAGGAGCGGGTCGGCGCGATGGCCGACGGCGTGCGGGTCGTCGCCGGGCTGGAGGACCCGGTCGGCGAGGAGCTCGAGCACCGGACCCTGGACAGCGGCCTCGACCTGCGCAAGGTGCGGGTGCCGCTCGGAGTCGTCGCTGTCGTCTACGAGGCGAGGCCCAACGTGACGGTCGACTGCGCCGCACTGACGATCAAGAGCGGCAACGCGATCGTCCTGCGCGGCTCCAGCTACGCGGAGCGCTCCAACGGCGCCCTGGCGGGGATCGTCGGCGCGGCTCTGGTCGAGGCTGGACTGCCGGAGGACGCGGCGCTGCTGCTGGCGGGCGATCGTGGAGACCTGGACGAGCTGGCGACGCAGGAGGGCCTCGTCGACCTCCTGATCCCGCGCGGTGGCGAGGGGCTGAAGTCGGCGATCAAGGACGTCGCGACGGTCCCGGTGATGTACGCGGCCGCCGGCAACTGCCACGTCTACGTCCACGCCGAGGCGGACCCGGAGATGGCGCGGCGGATCGCCGTCAACGCAAAGGTGCAGCGGCCAGGCGTCTGCAACTCGGCCGAGACCCTGCTGATCGACGCCGCGATCGCCGAGCGGTTCGCCCCGCCGGTCATCGCCGACCTGAGCGCCGCCGGGGTCGAGCTGGTCGGCGACGAGCGCCTGCGGGCCCTCGCCGGGAGTGCCGAGGTGGGAGAGGCGAGCGCCGAGGACTGGGACACCGAGTACCTGGGCATGAAGATGGCCGTCGCCGTGGTCGACTCGGTGGCCGATGCCGTCGACCACGTCAACCGGCACGGGACCGGGCACTCCGAGGCGATCGTGACCACCTCTGAGCGGGCCGCCGAGGAGTTCGTCGCGGGTGTCGACGCCGCCGCCGTCTACGTCAACGCGTCCACCCGCTTCACCGACGGCTTCGAGTATGGGATGGGCGCGGAGATCGGCAACTCGACGCAGAAGCTGCACGCCCGCGGACCGATCGGGATGCGCGAGCTGACCACCTTCAAGTACGTGGCTCGCGGCGACGGCCAGGTGCGTGAGTAGCGCCGCCGACCAGGGCGTCGGGGTGCTTGGGTCGGCGTTCAACCCGCCGCACCTCGGCCACCTGGCGCTCGCTCAGGAGGCGCTGTGGCAGCTCGGGTTGAGCGAAGTCGTCCTCGTCCCGACCGGGGAGGCGCCGCACAAGCGGATCGCGGAAGATCCCGGGAGGGAGCTGCGGATGACGATGACGCGGCTCGCGGCGGCCGACGACTCGCGCTTCTCGGTCTCCTCGCTGGAGGTCGACCGCGACGGCCCGTCCTACACGTATGAGACCTTGGAGCTGCTTGCGGCGGAGAAAGGCGAAAGGGAGCTGGTGTTCGTGATGGGGGCGGACGCGGCGGTGGGCCTGGAGAGCTGGCGCAAGCCCGAGCGGGTGGCGGAGCTCGCCCGCCTGGCGGTGGCGCGCCGCTCGGGGGTCTCCGACGCCGAGGTGGGCGCGGTCCTGCGCAGCCTCGGTGCGGGCGGCCGCGCGACGATGCTGGAGATGCCCCAGTTCGGCGTCTCCTCCTCGGCGGTGCGCGACCGCGCCCGCGAGGGCCGGCCGCTGCGCTACCTCGTTCCCGAGCCGGTTGCCCGGATCATCGAGGAAAAGGGGATCTACTCATGAGGCCCGTGCAGTCCGAGCCGCTGGCGCGCCGCCTGGCCGCCCTCGCCGACTCGAAAAAGGCCGAGGACATCGTCCTCATGGACATGCGCGGCCTGGTCGCCTACACCGATTTCCTGGCGATCTGCACGGCTCGCAACGAGCGGCAGGCGCGGGCGATCGTCGACGAGGTGAGAGTGCAGGTGAAGCACGAGACAGGCCTGCTGCCCGGTGGCGTCGACGGCACCGGCGAAGCGGGCTGGATCGTCCTCGACTACCTCGACTGCGTGCTCCACGTCTTCACCCCGGAGGCGAGGGACCGCTACCAGCTCGAGGACCTCTGGCGCGAGGCGCCACGGCTGGAGCTGGAGTTCGACGAGCCCGACGAGCCCGAGGCCGCGAGCGCCTGAGCGCGTGCCGAGTGTGTCTCGGCACATATATGACGAATTGCCGTCCGAAGGCGCCCTTACGGTGCCGCGCATGGGTAGCTTCAAGCGGTCGCTGCTCGGCTATCGCCGCCCCGACGTGGAGGCTGCGATGTCGGCACGGGACTCGCGCATACGGGATCTTGAGTCGGACCTCGGCCGGCGCCAGGACGCGCTTGCCGCACTCGAGCTGGAGATGTCGTCCCTCTCGGGCATGGTGATCGAGCGGGAGCGTGAGATACGCGGCTTGGCCGAGCGCCTGCGCGAGGCCAACGAGTGCCACGACCGCAGCATCGCCTCGCTCGACGCGGTCTCGGCGCGGCTCGAGGAGCTGGAGGCGCAGGCTCGCGGCCAGGCCACCCGGATCCGGATGAAAGCGCTGCGCGAGGCGGTCGAGGTCAGCAAGCGGGTGAAGGCGCTGGCCGACGTCGAGGCCGAGGCGCGGCCGGTTGCCGCGGCAGAGGGGAATGGCAGCTCGAACTTCTACGAGGGCCGGGTCAAGCTCGAGATCGGCCCGCTTGGCGATTTCTCACAGTTGGTCGGCTTCGAGGACGCTGTCGGCCAGCTCGGCGCCTCCGAGGTCTCCGTCGAGCGCTTCTCCGAGGGCCGCGCCACCTTCTCGATGCGCCTCGACCGTCCGGTCGACCTTCTGCACGAGCTCGAAGAGCACTCGCTGCTCGACTTCAAGGTCCGCCACACCGCTCCGGACAATCTGATCCTCGACCTTGACGAGGACGAGGGCCCGGAGCAGCGCGCGGCGTAGCGACGTCTCAGAGATTTCACAGTCTCGTGACGAACGTTTGACAGAAGGGCCTTGACCTGTAACGTTCTGTCTGCGAACATACGTTCGTGGGAGAGTTGGACACGAACGGGAAAGGAAATGTCGCCGAGCTGGCGATCGCGACTGAGGCAGCCAGGCTCGGCCTCTCGGTCCTCAAGCCGCTGACGGAGCACGAGCGATACGACCTGGTGCTGGGGATCGGCGGTCGGCTATTCCGTGTCCAGTGCAAGTGGGGATCGCGCAAGGGAGACGTCGTATGCGTGCGGGTCAGCTCGTCCTACCACTCACCGACTCGTGGATACGTTACGGCGACCTACGAGGAAGCGGACGTCGATCTCATCGCCGTCTACTGTGCAGACTTAGATAGGTGCTACCTGCTGCCGGTGGGCCTCGTCGTGGGGCAAAGCCAGATATACCTTCGGCTGCAGCCAGCGATGAACAACCAGCGCGCGGCGTTAAACTTGGCCGCTGCGTACGAGTTCCGAGGGGCTATAGCTCAGCTGGAAGAGCGCCTGACCGGCAGTCAGGAGGTCGAGGGTTCGAGTCCCTCTAGCTCCATTTCCAATCTCGCCAAGACGATAAGGGCCAGCTTTGTTCCCGGCGATAACCTGGGCGACTTGAAAAAGACGGTTGGCATGGACGAGTTCTACGCCAAGCTCGCCCACTACGTGAGGCGAGCGGAGGCTGGCGGGGAGGTTCAGATCACGCGCTGGGGACGACCGGTCGCGAGGCTCTGTCCGCCAGTGCTCAAAGCCAGCGCCTCGGTTGCCGATGTGTAGGCGATGAGCGCGGCGAATCAGCACGTGTTCTCGCACGGGGTGCGGGACACGCGGGAAACCCTGTGGTCCTGGAACGAGCGCCCGTGGGCGGTCCTGCGGGGGTGGCTCGCCCTCAGCCTGGCGATCGCGCTGTCGCTGCTGGCGGCTGTTTGGGTCGTCGCCGGTCTGCTCACCCCAGACCTGACGCCGATCCACCTGCCGGGCCTGACCGAGCCCGCCGACGCCGGCGACCTGCTGCCGATCCTCTGGCGCAACTCGCTGGTCCTAGCGCTGCACGCCACCGCCTGCGTCGCCGGCTTCATCGCCGGCGCCTCGATGCCGATCGCCGCGGCCCAGCGCACCGGCCTCTCGCGCTGGATACACGTCAAGGCCGGGGAGCTGGCGATCCTCTTCGTCTGCGCCGTCACCCTCTTCTCGCTGATGACCCAGGTCCTCTACCTCGGCTTCCAGGGGGCGACCATCGGCTCCCAGCTCGACATCTCCCACCTCGCCCTGATCCTCAGCGTGATGCCGCACGCGCTCCCCGAGCTGACCGCGCTCTTCCTTCCGCTTGCCGCGTGGCTGATCGCCAGCCGCCGCGGCGAGTGGAACCAGCTTCTCGCCGCCACCTTCATCACCGTCGCGCTTGCGATCCCGGCGCTCCTCGTCGCCGCCACGATCGAGGTCTACGTCTGGCCCCACATCCTGGAGGCGATCTCCCCGGTGCTGTGAGGGCAGGGCCCCGACCCTCCACCCGGTTGCCTCGTAAGATCGCCGCTCCAATGGCCGGATACGACCCGAAGGCGATAGAGCGGAAGTGGCAGCAGGTCTGGGCTGAGGAGAAGACCTGGGAGGTCGCGAATCCCGGCCAGCCCGGATTCGACGACTCGAAGCCCAAGTCCTACGTGCTCGAGATGCTGCCCTACCCGTCGGGAGAGCCGCACGTCGGCCATCTCAAGTGCTACGCCGTCGGCGACGCGATCGCGCACTTCAGGCGGCGTCACGGCTTCGAGGTGATCCACCCGATGGGCTACGACGCCTTCGGGCTGCCGGCGGAGAACAACGCGATCAAGACGGGAGAACCGCCACGGGTCGCCACGGAACGCTCGATCGAAAGCTTCCGCAGGCAGTTCCGGGAGTGGGGGATCTCGATCGACTGGTCGCGGGAGCTCGGCACCCACACGCCCGAGTACTACCGCTGGACCCAGTGGATCTTCCTGCGGCTGCTCGAGCACGGGCTCGCCTACCGCACCGAGGCGCCGGTCCAGTGGTGCCCCAAGGACGCGACCGTGCTGGCCAACGAGCAGGTGGTCGACGGCCGCTGCGAGCGCTGCGGCACCGAGGTCGTCCAGCGCAACCTCGAGCAGTGGTTCTTCCGCATCACCGAGTACGCCGACCGGCTGCTCGCCGACTTCGACCTGCTCGAGTCCTGGCCCGAGCACGTGATCACGATGCAGCGCAACTGGATCGGCCGCTCCGAGGGCGCCGAGGTCGTCTTCCGCTGCGAGGAGGTGGACCTCGACTTCCCGGTGTTCACCACCCGTCCCGACACCCTCTTCGGCGCCACCTTCTTCGCCCTCGCCCCCGAGCACCCCGAGCTGGAGCGGCTCGTCGCCGGGACCTCGGTGGAGGCCGAGGTCCGCGAGTACGTCAACCGGGTCGCCCGCGAGTCGGCCGAGGAGCGCGGCGCCGAGGACCGCGAGAAGACCGGCGTGCCGCTGGGCCGCAGCGTCGTCAACCCCGTCAACGGCGAGGAGATCCCGATGTTCGTCGCCGACTACGTGCTGATGGAGTACGGCACCGGCGCGGTGATGGCGGTGCCCGGCCACGACACCCGCGACCACGAGTTCGCCAGGGCCTTCGGCCTGCCGGTCAGGCGCGTGATCGAGGGCGAAAACCCCGACGAGGCCCGTGACGAGGCAGGCCTGCCGTACACCGGCGACGGCCCGATGGTCGACTCCGGCCGCTTCGACGGCAAGGGCAACCGCGACGCCTACGAGGAGATCGTCGCCTGGCTGGAGTCCGAGGGACGCGGCAAGCCCTCGGTCAACTACCGGCTGCGCGACTGGCTGGTCTCCCGCCAGCGCTACTGGGGCGCCCCGATCCCGGTCGTCTACTGCGAGAAGTGCGGCACCGACGGCGCGCCCGCGATCGTCCCCGTGCCGGAGGAGCAGCTGCCGGTCGAGCTGCCCGAGGTCGACGACTACGCGCCCCAGGGCAAGAGCCCGCTGGCGGCGGCCGAGGATTGGGTGGCGACCGAGTGCCCCCGCTGCGGCGGGCCGGGGCGCCGCGAGACCGACACGATGGACACCTTCGTCGACTCCTCCTGGTACTTCATCCGCTACCTCGACCCACGCAACGAAGAGGCCGCCTGGGAGCGCTCGGCCGCCGACCACTGGCTGCCCGTCGACCAGTACATCGGCGGCGTCGAGCACGCGATCCTGCACCTGATGTACGCGCGCTTCTTCGCCAAGGCGCTCTCCGACCTCGGCGAGCTCGACGTGCAGGAGCCGTTCGCCAACCTCTTCGCGCAGGGGATGATCACCCGCGACGGGGCGAAGATGTCGAAGTCGAGGGGCAACACGGTCAGCCCCGGCGAGTACGTCGAGCGCTACGGCGCCGATACGACCCGCACCTACATCTGCTTCATGGGCCCGCCCGAGCGCGGCGGGGACTGGTCCGACGAGGGGGTCGAGGGCGTCAACCGCTTCCTCGCCCGCCTCTGGCGGCTCTGCGGCGAGGTCGAGGAGCGGACCGAGCCCGGAGATCCGGCGTCTGGGGCATCCGGGGAGGCGCGCGAGTTGCTCGCCAAGGCGCACTGGGCGGTCGACAAGGTGACCCGGGACTTCCAGCGCGGCTTCCAGTTCAACACCGCGATCTCCGCGGTGATGGAGCTGGTCAACGACGCCTACCGGCTCAAGGACGGCCTCTACGGCGATCCGGAAGGAGCCGCCGCCGTGCGCTTCGCCACCGCCACCGCCGCCTCGCTGATCTTCCCCTTCGCCCCCCATCTCGGCAGCGAGGTCTTCGAGCGGCTCGGCGGGGGCAGGGTCTGGGAGCGGCCCTGGCCGCAGGCCGACCCGGCCCTGCTTGCGAGCGACACGGTCACGCTGGTGGTCCAGGTGAACGGCAAGCTGCGCGACCGGATCGAGGCTGGGGCCGACGCCCCTCGGGAGGAGCTGCTGGCGCTGGCGCGGGAGAGCGAGAAGGTCGCCCGGCATCTCGACGGCAAGGAGATCGTGAAGGAGATCGTCGTGCCGGGCAAGCTGGTCAACCTGGTGGTCAGGTAGGCGCGCTGCGCGCCGCCGCGCCCCGGTCTGCTAGAAAGCTCGCCGATGCTGGTCAGACGCTTCACGGATGCGCCGGTGGAGGAGTGGCACCGCCTTCGGACCCACGTCCTGATGGACGCGGGGGAACTCGGCGCTCGCAACCTCTCGGTCACCTGGCTGTCGGTCCCGGCGGGCGCCAGGCAGACCCTTCGCTCGCACGAGGAGTCCGAGCAGGCCTACGTCGTGGTCCGGGGTGGCGGCACGATGTCGGTCGCGGGCGACACCCAGGTGGTGGCCGAGGGCGATCTGATCCTGGTGCCGCCGGCGACCGAGCACTCGGTCAGCAACGACGGCGAGGCCGAGCTGGCCCTCGTCTCGATCCAGTCGCCGCCCGTCGCCGCTGCCGAGCTCTACAGCGACCAGCTGGCTGAGGTCGCGGGCTACGACGACGACGATCTTTAGAGCCTCTAAGCAAAGTCTCTACTGAGTCGTTCGTTTGTGCGCGCCACACGTGCGTCGCGATGCCCGACCATCGCGGCATGCCCGAGCTGAGCCGAGCCCAACTCGTCGTCTACGGCGCGATCGCCGTCGCCCTCTTGTTCGTCGGTGCGAGGGCGATCAGGGCGGAGGGGACCACGGGGACCTCCTTCGCCGACTCCCCCGCGGGTGGGGCGGTCGGGGAAACCGGGTTTGCCGTCGGCGGCCAGGCGGGGGACTTGGTGGTCGACGTGACCGGTGCGGTGGAGCGGCCGGGGGTCTACCGCCTGCCCGCCGGGAGCCGGGTCGAGGACGCGGTCGAGCGCGCGGGCGGCGCTCGGCCGGGCGCCGAGCTGGAAGCGCTGAACCGGGCGGCGCGGCTGGCCGACGGCCAGCAGGTGGTGGTTCCGAGGCAGGTTCCCGGCGGCGCCGTCGCGGCGGCGGGGACCGGGGTGGCGGAGGGACCGATCAGCCTCGGTACCGCGACCGTCGAGCAGCTGGAAGAGATCGACGGCATCGGCCCGGTCACGGCCGGGGACATCGTCGCCTTCCGCGACGAGCATGGCGGGCTCGCCTCGGTCGACCAGCTCGACCAGGTCTCCGGCATCGGACCGGCGACGATGGAGTCCCTGCGGGACCGCCTGCAGCCGTAGGCCCTGGTGCGCGCGCCACGTCTGCCACTGCCGGTGATCCTCGGGATCGCGGCGGCGGTCATCCTGGCGCTCCTGCACAGCGCCGAGATCCGCGAACGATCGGAGGCGGGTCTGGGGAGGGGGATGCCTGCGCGCGAGGCGGCCCTTGCACGCGGCTTCGTGCTCGGCGAGGACGAGGGCATCGACGCCGGGACGAGGGACGACTTCCGACGCTCCGGGCTCAGCCACCTGCTTGCCGTTTCCGGCCAGAACGTCGCCCTGCTCGGGCTGCTGGCGATGCTGGTGCTGGCGGCGCTCGGTGTGCCGCTGCGCGAGCGGCTCGTCTGGGTGATCGCCGCGATCGCCGTATACGTTCCCCTGGCCGGGGCCGGCCCCTCGATCCAGCGGGCCGGCGTGATGGGCGCCGCGACCCTGCTGGCAACCCTTGGCGGCCGCCGCTCGTCGCGCCTGCACGCTTTGGCCCTGGCCGCGGTGGTGACGCTGTCGATCGACCCCGGCATCGCCGCCGACGTCGGCTGGCAGCTCAGCTTTGCCGCCGTCGTCGGGATCCTCCTTCTCGCGACGCCGCTGCGCCGGGCGATCGCCGCTCCCCTCGGCTCCGGCGGCTTGCGCGGTGCCCTCGTGGAGGGCCTCGCGATCACGATCGCCGCCACGGTGGCGACGGCGCCTCTGATCGCCTTCCACTTCGAAACCCTCTCCACCACGACCCTCCTCGCCAACGTGCTGGCCATGCCTGCGGTAGCGCCGGCGATGTGGCTGGGAATGGCCAGTGCCGCTGCCTCTCAGGTGCCCGGCTTCCCGGTCGAGCCGCTCAACGGCCTCAACGCCTTACTGCTCGCCTACATCGCCCAGGTCGCCGCCTGGCTTGGGGGTCCTGACTGGGCTGAGGTTGAGGTCCACCTCGGGCTGGTCGGTCTCGTGGCTTCCTATCTCGGCCTGGGAGTAGGGGCGGCGACGCTTGCTGCAATAGCGCGCCGCCGCCGGCTGGCCCGCTGCCGAGCCCGCACCCGCGCTCTGGGGGGAGGGTCGAGGGAGGACTCGCCGGAGCCTCCCCGCTGTTGCTCCGCCGAGTCCTCCCTCGACCCTGCGGCCCGGCCGCGAGTTGGGCCTTTCAGCAGTTGTCGCATGCGCCATACCGGGATCGCCCTCGCTGTCGTCGTGGTGCTGGTCGTCGTTGGAACGTCGATGGCGACCGGTGGCTCTGAGCCGTCGTTAGCTCCCGCCACCGGGCTACGGATAGAGGTACTGGACGTGGGGCAGGGGGACGCGATCCTGTTGGAGCCGGCGGGAGCGCCGGCCGTGTTGGTCGACGGTGGGCCAGCCGGCGAGGATCTAGCGGGAAAGCTTGCGGAGGCTGGTGTCGAGAGCCTCGGGGCGGCGGTGATCACTCATGACCAGTCCGACCACGCCGCCGGTATCGAGGAATTGCTCGGCGGATTCCCGGTCGCCCGTCTGCTCTACGCGCGCCTGGGGCGCGAGACCCTCATGGAAGCCCGTGCCGCTGGGACGTCGGTCGTCCGGCTGGCGGCGGGCAACCAGGTGAGGTCGGGTGAGTTGCGTCTCGAAGTGCTCTGGCCGCCTCCGGAGCTGCTCGCCGAACCGCCGGCCGGGACCGACCCGAATCAGCTTGCTCTGGTCATGCTGGCCCGCTGGCGCGGGTTCACGATGCTCCTCACCGCCGATGCCGAGGCGGAGGGCGTGCCGCTCGATCCCGGGCCGATCGACGTGCTCAAGGTCGCCCACCACGGCAGCGAGGACGCCGGTCTGGCGGCGCTGCTGGACCGTGCCCGGCCGCGCCTGGCGGTGATCTCGGTGGGGAGCGGGAACTCCTACGGGCACCCGACCGCCGCGACGCTGGCAACCCTCGCGGCCCATCGCACCCACGTCCTCAGGACCGACCTCGACGGGGACGTCGTCATCGAGGTCGGCCGGCGCTCGTTCGCGGTCACCGGTTGATCGCTAAACGGATGTACGAGTCGAAATTGGGTTCTTTTAGTAATCGGGGTTTCAGATCCCTGTCTGCCGTCGATGGACTGACAGGTGGCCCCCAGGATCGGACATCTGGTTTCCCGGCTTGCGAGCAGGCGCAACCTTGCCGGCGCCGGCCTCCTGGAAAGGATGCGCACCACGGGCTTTGCGCTGCTCGGGCTCACCGCTGCGGCCTGCATGGGACTGGTGGCGATCTTCTCCCTGCAGAGTTGGCCGCTGCTCCCGCCGAGCCCGCTGCCGGTGCTGCCGGCCGGGCCCACGATCGTCGGCGATGCCACGATCGCCGGCGGACCCTCGCGCGCTGGGGCACCGGGCGATCCGGGCGCGCCCGTGTCCGGGGACGCGCCACTCGTCATCGCGCCACCCGCGTCGGGCAGCGGCGGCAGCGCCGACGTCGCGGGCCAGTTGCCGGTGCGGCAGGCCTCGCCTCCGGGGCCAGGTGCGCCTGCGCCCGGGGGGCCCACCGAACCGCAGCCGCCGGCACCGACCCAGCCGCCCCCCGCCGCGCCGGCGCCGAGCCCCGAACAGGCTCCGATCGCCGCACCGGTCGCCTCGCCGAATCCTCCCGTCACCGCGGCACCGGAACCGCCGAGCGTGCCCGTCGACGTCCCCGGCAAAGGCAATGGCCACGCTTACGGGCACACGAAGTCGCATCGCTATGAGCACTCGCCTGGCCGCGGGTACGACGAGGCCTACTCGCCCGAACCTTCGGACGAGGATTCCACAGCTCCCGAGCCGCCGCCGGCCTACCCCACGCCGGTCGAAGAAGCGAGCGATCGCCACGGCCAGGGCCACTCCTTCGGGCGTCGCGACAGGTAGACGCGGGGAGGGCCGCGTCGCAATCTAGACTCGGCCGCATGGCCGAGGCGATGCGACCCCTGTACCTGATCGCGGGCACCGACGGGGCCAAGATCGACGCCACGCGGGCGCGCCTGCGCGCCCGGGCCGAAGGCGAGGGCGGCAGCGCCGCCCTGGAGGTGTTCGAGCCGGGAGAGGGGCGAGGCATGCCCGATCACGAGGCGCTGGTCGCCGCGATCCCGGCGATGTCCCTGATCGGCTCACGGCGCTACCTGCTGGCCGACGGGGTCGAGCGCTGGCGCGACCGCCAGCTCGACGCGGTCGCCGATGCCCTGGCCGAGCTGCCGCCGGAGCTCACCCTGGTCCTGATCGCCCGTGCGAAGGCGCCGGCGAAGCTGGCGAAGGCGGTCAAGGCGGCGGGCGGCGAGGTCCATGAGTTCGAGGCGCCCAAAGCAAGGGATGTGCCGCGCGCCCTGGTCGAGGACGCCGGGCGGCTCGGCTTCCAGCTGGAGCCCGCGGCCGCTCGGGTCCTGGTGGAGCGGATGGGCGCAAACCCGGTCCGCCTTCGCAACGAGCTAGAGCGACTCGCCCTCTGGGCCGGAGAGGGCGGCGCGGTGAGCGCCGCCGACCTCGACGAGATGGTCGCCGATACCTCCGAGGCAGCGGTCTGGACCCTTTCCGACGCCCTGCTCGAACGCGACGCCGCCACCGCGCTGCGCATCGGCCAGCGGCTAATCGACCAGGGCGAGAACGTCACCGGCCTGATCTACGGAATCGCCTCGAGGCTGCGCAGCGCATGCGCTGCCGCCGCGCAGCTCGAGGAGGGGGTGTCGCCGAAGCAGATCGAGTCCTCGCTGAAGATGCACCCCTACGCGGCGAAGCAGCTGGTCGCGCGGGTGCGCGACGCCGACCTCGCCGATCTGCGGCTGGCCACCGAGACGCTGGCCGAACTGGAGCTCTGGTGCCGCGGCGGTGCCGACTACGGCGATCCGCTCGCGTTCACGCTTGCGCTCCGGTCGATGGCCAGCGCCTAGGTGCAGTTCCCAGCAGCGCTGCTGATCAGGACGTCAGACTGAGGTCGCAGCACACTCGTCGCTGAACTGCTTCTCCTCCATTTTGATGAGCTCGCGAATTTCGTCCAGGGTCTCCTTCTTGGCCTGGGCTGGATCCGGTTCTCTTGTCCAGTCCATATCCCTGTCCCTCATGGTGGAGTTCGCAACCTGATTCCTGAGCAGCTCCAAACTTTTTATCTCCTGTCCGAGATCGGTGCACCATTTTGCATGGTCTAGCGCCACCTCCAGCGCGGTCTTCGGCTTCTTCTTCGGCTCTTTCTTGTCTTTCTTGTCTTTCTTGGGGTGGCAGACATCGGCCTCGAGACCCGTGGATGGTCGCTTGCACGACGGGTGGCCTCTGTAAGGGCCACCATCATGGCGCTTGATCTCGTCGCGGTCGTTCTGCGGATTGCCGCCCCCACGCCCACCCACGGGTACGGATATGCAGACAACGTTCGAACGCTGGCACTCCTCCTCGACGACGATCGTCTCTGGATTCGCCTCAATGTCTCCGCCTCCGGGGGTCACACTGCCGCCTCCGGGGGCCACCGCGCCGCCACCGCCACCGCCGCCGGTCTCCTCCTGGGTGATGCAGTCGATCCAGAATTGGCACGCGCCCGGACCGTTGCTGAACATCGCGACCGCGGGGGTGGGCGCAAGCGCCTGTCCTCCGACGAACGCCGCGCTGGCCGCCAACATCGCGATCGGGATCTTCCACCGCCGGTGGCGTGGCCTACAGCTGCTCGTCGAATTCATTAACAGATACCTTTCTTGATTAAAAATGCCTGCACGTACTCGTGAGGCAGCGCTGGTCGGGGCGTCAGGCTCAGGCATTGAAGGTGCACTCGAGTTCATAAATTTGCTTATTCATCTCGACGACCTCGCGAAGCTTCTCCAGGTATGCCTTCTGGCCGCCGGCGGCCTCAACCTTTCTTATCGTCCGCTCCGTCGCCTTCGTGGTCTCCTTGAGACCGCGGCACCACCGCCCGTGCTCTAGCGCCTCCTCCACCGCGGTCTTCGGCTTCGGCTCCTCTTTCGGCGCCTTTGGCTCCTCTTTGCCCTTGTCCTTCTTGGGGGGGCAGGCATCGGGGTTCCCGGCCTTGGGTTTGCACTGTGGGCGGCGGCCGTTTCCCTTTCCCACCTCTCCATGGGGACGCCTGCCGTCCTTGTCGATCTGCGGATCGCCGCCCCCACGCCCACCCACGGGTATGGGTATGCAGACAACGTTCGGACGCTGGCACTCCGTCTCGACGACGATCGTCTCTGGATTCGCCTCGATGTCTCCGCCTCCGGGAGCCGCACTGCCGCCTCCGGGGGTCACCGCGCCGCCACCGCCACCGCCGCCGGTCTCCTCCTGGGTGATGCAGTCGATCCAGAACTGGCACGCGCCCGGACCGTTGCTGAACATCGCGACCGCGGGGGTGGGCGCAAGCGCCTGTCCTCCGACGAACGCCGCGCTGGCCGCCAACATCGCGATCGTGATCTTCCACCGCCGGTGGCGTGGCCTGCAGCTGCTCGTCGAATTCATTACCAGGTCCTTTCCTGACCAAAAATGCCTGCACGTACGCATGAGTCGGGGCACTGTACGGCCGGGCCTGCAGCCCCACAACCACGGCGGACGAATGTCCTGAAGGCGACTACGCCTTGGCGGCCAAGACGCTTACGCCTTGGCGGCGGCGGCGATTCGCGAGGCTTTGGACTTCTTGCGCGCGCCGGTGTTCTTGTGAAGGGCGCCCTTCTGGACGGCCTTGTCGATTTTGGCGACGAGGGCGCGCTGCTCGGTCTCGATCGTGGCCGCCTCGCCGGACTCGGCGGCGCTTTCGAGGCGGCGGAAGTGGGTCTTCACCGTGCTCGTGAGCAGGCGGTTCTCCGCGCGCTCGCGCTCGCTGCGTAGGATCCGCTTCTTCTGTGAGGCTATGTTGGCCATGTCGAGTGCCCGGGCGGGCGTCATGCCGGCTCCGGGCGGCCGCCGACTATAGCGACTGAAACTGAGATAGCCGAGCTTGGAGACGCCCAAGGCACCCGACACCCCCGAAGGCGAAGAGCGGGCGAGGATCGACGCCGACGCCGCGCTGCGCGACGCGGAGGCCTTCGATCCCGGTGAGGAAGTGGCGGGCGAGCCGGCCCCCGGCCGCCAGGCGGGGCGGATCGCCCGCTCGACCGCGTTCTTCTCGATCGCCACCGCGGCCTCGCGGGTGGCCGGCCTCGGGCGCGAAGTCGTCGCCGCCGGCTACTACGGCATCAGCGGGCCGATGTCGGCCTTCACGATCGCCTTCCAGGTTCCCAACCTGATCCGGTCCCTGTTCGCCGACGCCGCCCTGCAGCCCGCCTTCGTCCCCGTCTTCACCGACCTGCTCGGCAAGAAGGACTACCGCGAGGCCTTTCGCCTCGCCTCGACCCTGCTGCTGCTGGTGACGATGGTGCTGGGCGCGATAACGGCCCTCTTCGTCCTGCTCGCGCCCGTCGTCATGCCGCTCTTCGCGCCCGGCTTCGAGGGCGAGATCCTCGACCTCACCGTCGCCCTCTCGCAGGTCATGTTCCCGATCCTGATCCTGCTCGGCGCCAGCGGCGTCGTCGTCGGCATCCTCAACAGCTACGACCGCTTCGGCGCCTTCGCGATCTCGCCGCTGTTCTGGAACCTGACGATCATCGCCGTGCTGGTCGCGGTCGAGCCGCTGTTCGAGGGGCAGGACAGGATCTACGCGTACGCGATCGGGATCCTCGTCGGCACCTTCGTCCAGCTGCTGATCCCGACCTGGGACCTGCGCAACACGCCGTTCCGGTCCAGCCTCAGCCTCGACTGGCGCAATCCCGGGGTGCGCAGGGTGCTGCTGCTGATGCTGCCGGTGACGCTCAGCCTCGGCCTGATCAACTTCAACCTGCTGATCAACAGCCTCTTCGGCAGCCTCGTCTCCGACCAGGCGCCGGCGGCGATCGACAAAGCCTTCCGCATCTACCAGCTGCCGCAGGGGATCTTCTCGGTCGCGATCGCGACCGTCCTCTTCCCGACCCTCGCCCGCTTCGCCAACCGCGGCGAGATCGACGACCTGCGAGCGACGATGGCCAACGGGATGCGCCAGATCCTCTTCGTCCTGGTCCCGGCCGCCGCCGCCATCCTCGTCCTCTCCGACCCGATGATCCGGCTCGTCTACCAGCGCGGCGCCTTCGACGCGGCAGAAACGACGGTGGTCGCCACGGCGCTCTTCTGGTTCGCCTTCTCGCTGCCGGCCAACGGCCTCTTCCTGCTGCTCACCCGCACCTTCTTCAGCCTCCAGCGTCCCTGGATCCCGACCGGCATCGCCGCCGCGAACCTGGCCATCACCGCACTCGCCGCGCTCGGGCTCTACGACCTCGGGGTGGGCGGCATCGTCGCCTCGACCGCAATTGCCACCGCCGCCAGCGTCGTCATGCAGTGCGTGATCCTGCGGCGGGTCCTTCGCGGGCTCGAGCTGGGGCGCCTGCTGGACGCGGGGATTCGCATCACCCTCGCCGCCGCCGCGCTGGCGGGAATCAGCTGGCTCGTCTGGGACCTTCTGGACTCCGCCCTCGGCCGCGGCCTGCTCGGCCAGATCGTCTCGCTCGGGGTCGGCCTGGGAGTGGGAGGGCTCGTATACATCGGGGCCGCCAGGCTGCTCCGGATCGCCGAGCTGGAGCAGATGACCCGCCTGCTCCGCCGCCGCTAGATGCTCGACCTCGGCCGCTACCTGCTGGGCGTCGCCGAGATCGGGATCCTCGTCGGCTTCGCCTGGCTTGGGGCTTCGCGTGTGCGCGGTTGGTTGCTGCCGCGGTTCGAGGGCGCTCCGGGCTATCTCGCCACCGGCGTTCTTGCGCTTGCTCTGCTGATCTGGGTGGCGGAGATCCTGGGCACGATCTCGCTGTTCGAGCCGCTGCCGTATCTCGTCGCGGTTGTCGGTGTGGGACTGGCGCTGCGGGTCACGATCCAGGAGGCCCCGACAACATCACCTGCTGAGAGTGTTGTCGGGGCCTCCTGGATCGTGACTGCCGGCGCGCTGGCTGTCGCGGTCATTGCGGTCGTCGGCTTCGCGGGCGGGGTGAAGACTCGGCTCTCTACCGGGATGACCGGGTTCGACAGCACCTGGTACCACGGTCCGTTCGCGGCCGGGTTCTTCCAGAGCGGGAGCACGATCGACCTTCACTTCATCGCACCGCAGTTCCTGGCTTGGTTCTACCCGGCCAACGGGGAAATCTTCCACGGCGCCGGGATGCTGGCGTTCGGCCGGGACATCCTCTCGCCGCTACTGAACCTCGGCTGGTTCGTCGGCTGCCTGGTGGCGTGCTGGTGCATCGGGAGGCCGTACCGGGTCGCGCCGTGGTCGCTCGCGCTTGGGGCGATCGCGCTGAGCGTGCCGGCGCTGTCGGACCAGGCCGGGGAGGCGCGGAACGACATCGTCGGGATCTTCTTTCTGCTCGCGGCGGTGGCGCTGGCACTCAACAGCCGGCTGGGTAGGGGAGAGGGGGAGCGAGGGTTTTCCGTTGGGCCTCTGGCCGTCATCGGCCTGGCGGCGGGCCTCGCCGCTGGGACCAAGCTGAACTTCCTGCTGCCCGCGGCGGTCTTGCTGATCGGGCTGGCCGGGGCCTCGCCGCGCGGGCTGCGAGCACGGGCGTTCGGCATCTCCTTTCTCGCAGCCCTCGCCGGTGGCGGCTACTGGTACCTGCGCAACCTCGTCCACACCGGCAACCCGCTGCCCTGGGTCGACAACCTCGGGCCGATCTCGTTGCCCGCTCCGGACCAGGCCCTCGGCGGCCGCGAAGCGCACAGCGTCCTCGGCTATCTCACCGACGGGTCCGTCTGGTCGGACTGGTTCCTGCCCGGCCTTCACGACGGCCTCTGGATCCTCTGGCCACCGCTCGGCGCCGCAGCGCTCGCTGGCCTCGTACTCGCTGTGGGTGGCCTGTTCGGCGGCGCGAGTCCGTCCAGCGGACGGGAGGGCCAGCCGCGGTCCCGCATTCGCTCGGGCGACGTTCTCCTCGGCCTCGCCGGCCTGGTGGGCCTCGCCGCGGCGCTCGCCTGGCTGGTCGCCCCGACCTCCGCCTCCGGCCCCGAGGGCATGCCGCGCGGCTTCGAGTCCGGCCTCCGTTACCTCGCACCGGCTCTAATCCTCGGCCTCGCCCTGCTGCCCGCGACCCGGCCGTTGCGCCCCCGCCTCGCCGCTCTCGGCGTAGCGCGATTGCCTTTTGTCGCGCATAGCGCCACAAAGGACAATCGCGCTTTGGCGGGTGCCCGGTACCTGCCGATCGTGGTCGGTCTCGCTCTGGTTTTGGCGGTCGGGATCGGATACCCCGTCCAGCGCCACTACCTCGAGCAGCGCTACGAGGACCCCACCTTCACCACGCCCGGCCTCAACGCCGCCTTCGCCTGGGCCCGCAACATCTCCGACGCTCGGATCGCCACCACCAGCACCCGCCAGTACCCCCTCTTCGGCACCGACCTCTCCAACCACGTCCAGTTCATCGGCGAAGAGCGCCCCCACGGCGGCTTCGAGCCCCCAACCACCTGCCCCGCCTGGCGCCGCCTCCTCAACGACGGCGCCTACGACTACGTAGTCACCACCCGAGACCGCCTCGAACCCGGCAAGCCCCCATACCCACCCCAAGCCCGCTGGACGGCAAGCCCCGGAGCCCGGGTCGTCCTGCGCAAGCCACCCACGGTCATCTTCAAACTGACCGCTCCTCTCAGCCCTTCGTCCTGTCCAAGCTGAGGAGAGGCTCGACCCTTGGGCGGGCAAGTGTCCGGGTTGATCCTTCTGACTGTTCTTGGTTGAGCTCCCTCCAGCGGGTGGTGGGGAGATGGGGTCTTCGCCCACAGCTTGCGAGGACGAAGGCCCCATCTCCCCGACAGGACCCGCTGGCCGGAGCTCCAGCGTCGAGCTCGTCAGCCGGAGCACGCCATACTCCGCCCGTCCCATGGACCACATTCGAAACTTCTCGATCATCGCCCACATCGACCACGGCAAGTCGACGCTAGCCGACCGCATCCTCGAGGTCACCGGCGCCGTCGATCCGAAGAAAATGCGGGCGCAGCTGCTCGACTCGATGGACCTCGAGCGCGAGCGGGGGATCACGATCAAGGCCCAGGCCGTCCGCGTCGAGTACACAGCCGCCGACGGCCAGACCTACCACCTGCACCTGATCGACACCCCCGGCCACGTCGACTTCTCCTACGAGGTCTCGCGCAGCCTCGCCGCCTGCGAGGGCGCTCTGCTGGTCGTCGACGCGGCGCAGGGGGTCGAGGCCCAGACCGTCGCCAACACCTACCTGGCGGTCGAGAACGGCCTCGAGCTGATCCCGGTCATCAACAAGGTCGACCTGCCCGGCGCCGAGCCCGACCGGGTCGCCCAGGAGATCGCCGACCTGCTCGGCGGCGATCCGGAGGAAGCGCTGCGGATCTCGGCGAAGACCGGCGAGGGGGTGGTCGAGGTCCTGGAGGCGATCGTCGCCCGCATCCCGGCGCCCACCGGCGAGCCCGAGGCCCCGACCCGAGCCCTGATCTTCGACTCCGAGTTCGACCAGTACCGCGGCGTGATCGCCTACGTGCGGATGGTCGACGGCTCCTTCCGCAAGCACGAGCGGATCCTGGCGATGCAGAACGGGACCGAGGCCGACATCGACGACATCGGCTTCTTCCGGCCGGCGATGACCGGCGTGGAGGGGATGGACGCGGGCGACGTCGGCTACCTGATCACCGGCATCAAGGACGTCGCCAAGTTGCGGGTCGGCGACACCGTGACTTCCCTGGCGAACCCCGCCGCCGGGCCGCTGGAGGGGTACCGCGAGGTGCGGCCGATGGTCTTCTGCGGCCTCTTCCCGATCGACACCGACCGCTACGAAGACTTGCGCGACGCGCTCGAGAAGCTGGCCCTCAACGACGCCGCGCTCTCCTGGGAGCCGGAGACCTCCGAGGCGCTCGGGTTCGGCTTCCGCTGCGGCTTCCTCGGCCTCCTCCACATGGAGATCGTGCGCGAGCGGCTGGAGCGCGAGTACGACCTCGACCTGCTCGCGACGACCCCGAACGTGCGCTACGAGGTCAACCTCGTCACTGGTGAGACCGAGGAGGTGCACAGTCCGACCGAGCTGCCGGACCCGGGCTCGATCGAGTCGATCGAAGAGCCCTACATCCGCGCCACGATCATCGCTCCCTCCGACCAGGTCGGCGCGGTGATGGAGCTGTGCCAGTCCCGCCGCGGCACCCACGTCGACATGCACTACCTGAGCCCGCAGCGGGTGCAGATCCGCTACGACCTGCCGCTGGCGGAGATCGTGCTCGATTTTTTTGACCTTCTGAAGTCCTCCACCCGCGGCTACGCCTCGCTCGACTACGAGCCGATCGGCAACCAGACTTCCGACCTGGTCAAGGTCGACATCCTGCTCGCCGGCGACAAGGTCGACGCGCTCTCGATCATCGTCCACCGCGACTTCGCCTACGAGCAGGGCAAGCGGCTGGTCGAGCGCCTGCGCAAGACGATCCCGCGCCAGCTCTTCGACGTCCCGGTCCAAGCGGCCGTGGGATCCCGGATCCTCGCCCGCGAGACGGTCAAGGCGCTGCGCAAGGACGTCACCGCGAAGCTCTACGGCGGCGACGTCACCCGCAAGCAGAAGCTGCTGAAGAAGCAGAAAGCGGGCAAGAAGCGGATGAAGCAGGTGGGGCGCGTCGAGGTTCCGCAGGAGGCGTTCCTGGCGGTCCTGGAGATCGACGAGTAACGCGTCAGGGATCGGTGGAGAGGTAGGCTGCCGCGCATGGCGATCAAGACCGATGCGATAGGCAAGGAATGGCCCGGGACCACCTACCAGGTCGGCCGGGAGAAGATCAGGGAGTACGCGACCGCGCTGGGGATCGAGAACCCCGTGCACTTCGACGTCGAGGCGGCGAAGGCGGCCGGGTTCCGCGACGTGGTCGCGCCGCCGATGTTCGCCGTCGTCTACAGCGGCCCGGCGATGGGGCCGGTCATGTTCGACCCCGAGGTCGGGATGAACTTCGCGGCGATGGTGCACGGCGGCCAGGTCTTCGAGTGGGGCGAGCCCGCCTGCTCGGGCGACGAGATCACGACCACGCCGAAATGCCTCGAGATCTACGAGAAAGACGGCAAGGGCTTCTACGTCTTCGAGTCCATATCGGTGAACCAGAACGGCGAGCGGGTCGTGCGCGCGGTCTGGACCAACATCGTCAGGGGGGTCTGAGATGGCTGAGCTGAACGTCGGCGACACGGTCGAGGAGCTGCGGGTCACGCCGGACAAGTACCTGCCACACCGCTACGCGGGCGCCTCGGGCGACTTCAACCCGATCCACATCGACGACGAGTTCGCGAAAGCGGTCGGGCTGCCGCGCAACATCCTCCACGGCCTCTACTCGATGGGCCTCGTGGCGCGTGCAAACACTGAGGCCGCCGGTGGAGACCCGCGAGCGCTGAGGCGACTCTCGGTGCAGTTCCGGGGGATGGGCATGCCGGAGCAGGAGATTGTCGTCACTGGCACTGTCAAGTCAGCTGATGGCAACCGGGTCGTGGTCGACACCGTCGCTGTGCAAGGGGACACCGAGATCATTAAGAACGCTGAGGCGGAAATCGAGCTTTAGTGCGGCGGCGGAGGGGTCAAGTGCCACTCCCCCTGAAGCCGTTGCGCAGCTGATCGCTTGTTGCGCCTCGGTTTGCTGGTCCATGAGCTTCATGGGGAGTGGCACTTGACCCCTCCACAGGCGGCGCTGCGCTGATTCCTAGAATGTGTCAATGCTGAGTGAGCGGCAAGAGCTGATCCTTCGTCTCGTGGTGGATGCCTATCTGGCATCCGCAAGGCCGGTGGCGTCCAAAGAGGTGGCGGAGCGGCCGGAGGTGGAGTGGGGGCCTTCGACCGTGCGCGCGGAGCTGGCGTTGCTCGAGGCCCACGGGTATTTGACGCATCCGCATACCTCGGCGGGGCGGGTGCCGACGGACACTGGGTACAGGCACTACGTCGACCTGTTGCTGGAGTCGGGGTCGCCGGTTGACGCGGGGGTGGGGCTGGAGCTTTCGCGGCTGCGCCGTGAGGTTGACGAGGCTATGCGGGAGACGACGGCGGCGCTGGCTCAGGTGACCGACCTGGTGGCGATGGCGACTGCGCCGCCGCTGGGGACCGCGACCATCCACCGCGTCGAGGTCCTGCGCCTGCAGCCGAACAAGGTAGTGGTGATCGCGATCGCCTCCACCGGGGACGTCGCCAGGCGCGTCTTCGAGTTCGACCGCCCGGTCGACCGCGGCCTCGTCGCCTGGGCCTCCTCCTACCTCAACGAGTCGCTGTCCGGCCTCGCGATCGGCTCGCGCATGACCGCGACCCGCCTCGCCGACCCCGAGCTCGGTCCGGTCGAGGCGAAGTTCGTCGCCACACTCGGCTCCGCCTTCGCCGAGTTCGAGCGCGAGGAGGGCACCGACCTCTACATGGACGGCGCCTCGCGGCTGCTCTCCGATGCGCACCGCGCCGACCTTCCCCGCGCCGACGAGCTGATGACGGCGCTGGAGCGGCGCGCCGGCGTGCTGCAGATGCTCCGCTCCTCCCTGGAGGAGCGCTCGGTGTTCCTCTGGATCGGCGACGAGAACCCGCAGCCGGAGCTGCGCTCGGTCAGCGTGATCGGCGCCAACTACGGGCTCGGGCACCGCAACCTCGGCGCCGTCGGCGTGGTCGGGCCGCTGCGGATGGACTACGCGACCGCGATCGCCTCGGTCCGCGGTGCCGCCCGCGAGCTCTCCCGCTACTTCGAGACCGTCTACGACGGCTGAGCTGGCGATGCCGCGCGACTACTACGAGGTCCTCGGCGTCGGCCGGGACGCCGGCGAGGCCGAGGTCAAGAAGGCCTTCCGTAGCCTCGCCCGCGAACTCCACCCCGACGTCAACGACCACGATCCCGAGGCCGAGGAGAAGTTCAAGGCGGCGGCGGAGGCATACGAGGTCCTCTCCGACCCCGAGCGCCGGCGCACCTACGACGCCTACGGCCACGAGGGCCTGCGCTCCGGTGGCTTCGACCCGCGCAGCTCCTTCGGCTCGATCGACGAGATCTTCCAGGCCTTCTTCGGCGGCGCCGGCGACTTTGGCTTCGGCACCGGCGGCCGGGCGGCGGGCGCCGACGTCGCGATCGCCGTCGAGGTCGATCTCGAGGAGGTGGCGAGCGGCACCCGGCGCGAGGTCGAATTCGAGGCCGTGGGCCCCTGCGAGCACTGCCATGGCAACGGGGCCGAGCCCGGGACCCCGATCTCGACCTGCGAGCGCTGCGGCGGCGCCGGCCAGCTCCGCCAGGTCACCCGGACGCCGTTCGGCCAGATGGTCCGGGCCGCCGCCTGCGAGCGCTGCGGCGGCGCCGGCAAGGTCGCCGAGACGCCTTGCGGGGAGTGCGGCGGTCGCGGTCGCACCGCCGGCACCAGGCGGACCGCGATCGAGGTCCCGGCCGGGATCGAGGACGGGCAGCGGATGCGGATCGCGGGGGCCGGACATGCCGGCGATGCGGGCGCCCCGCCCGGAGACCTCTACGTCGAGGTCTCCGTCGCCGCCGACGAGCGATTCCGCCGCGACGGCACCGATCTCCTCAGCGTCGTCTCGATTCCCGCCACCGAGGCGATGCTGGGGACCGCCGTGACCGTTCCGACCCTCGACGGCGAGCGGGAGATCGAGGTCCCGGCGGGTGCCCAGCCCGGGCACGAAGAGGTGCTGCGAGGGGCCGGGCTGCCCCGGCTCGGCGGGCGCCGCCGCGGCGACCAGCGGGTGATCCTCAACGTCCTCGTTCCCACCAACCTCAGCGAGGAGCAGCGGGAGGCGGTCGAGCGCCTCGACGAGTCGCTGGAGGCGGAGAACCTCGGACCCAGCCACGGGGAGGGCCTCTTCAGCCGGGTCCGCCGAGCCCTCGGTTGATCCGCCTGGCCGTCAGGTGCTCGCCGGAGCAGGCGGAGCTGGTCCTGGCGGAGCTGACGGTGCTGGCGCCCAACGGGGTCGAGGAGGAGGCCGGCCCCGGCTACGTCGAGTACGCGATCTACGGCGGCGAGGGGGAGCTGCCGGAGCTGGGCGGCCTCGAGGCCACGGTGGGAGGCGCGAGCGTCGAGGTCAGCGCCACCGAGGTCCCCGACGACTGGGCCGACCGCTGGCGGGACTTCCACAAGCCGATCCTGGTCGGCGGGCGCCTCTGGCTGCGGCCGTCCTGGGAGAAGCCGCGCCACGGCGCAGTCGACGTCGTCGTCGACCCCGGCCGTGCCTTCGGCACCGGCGCCCACCCGACCACCCGCTTGTGCCTGGAGCTGCTGCTGGAGCTGGAGGCATCGGGAGAGGCGCAAGGCGCGCTGACCGACCTCGGCACCGGCTCCGGCGTCCTCGCAATCGCGGCGGCGAAGCTTGGCTGGGATCCGGTGCGCGCCTATGACCACGAGCCGGCTGCGATCGAGGCAGCCACCGCCAACGCTGAGGCCAACGGCGTCAAGCTCGATCTTGAGCGCATGAACCTGCGCGAACAGTTGCCCGTTCTCGCACCCACCGTCGTCGCCAACATGACCTCCCCGATCCTGACCGCTATTGCCGTCCAGCTTGGCGGGAGCGGGGAGAGCCGGGAGAGGGGTCCCCGGAGCCTCCCCGCTGTTGCTCCGGGGACCCCTCTCCCGGCTCTCACCACCCTCGTCTGCTCCGGGCTTCTTCCTGTGGAGCTGGATGGGGTGGTGGATGCGTTCAGCCCGAACGGTTTGGCAGAGGCCGAGCGACGCCAAGACGGCGATTGGGCGGCGCTGCTGCTCCGTCGGCAGTGAGGGATATGTTTTCGCCGATGGCACTCGGGTCGATAGTCAGCTCCGACTACAAGATCGCGTTGTTCTTGCACGCCCTCGCGGTCGTGCTCGCCTTTGGGCCGACGTTCGGCTATGCGCTGTTCTTCTCCGTCGCACCGCAATATCCGAGGGCGACGCCGGCAATTCTCAGCGGGGTCCAGAGATGTGACCGGTACCTGGTCAACCCGGGGATGATCGTGCTCCTGCTGGCGGGCATCTACTTGCTCATCGCAAGCGATAGCGCCTGGGAGACCAGTGACGTCTTCATCAGCGTCGGGTTCCTCGCGATCATCGTTCTCTTCGGCCTCCAGCATGCGTTCTTCCAGCCGCAGGTACGCAAGGCCAAAGCCCTTGCCGAGCGCGATCTGAAGGCTGGGGAGGAGCTCAGCCCCGAGTTCGAAGCCCTGGGGCAACGGATCGGGCAGGTCGGAACGGTCACCGGCCTGATCATCGTCGTGACGATCTTCTTCATGACGTACAAGCCCTTCCTATGACGCGCGCCTGACGGGCCGGGTCTCCGTGTCCGAGGTCGACGCCTCGCTGCCGGTGGCGATGTTCGACTCGGGGGTCGGCGGGCTGACCGTGCTGCACGAGTGCCTGGTCTCGCTCCCCCAGGAGGATTTCGTCTACCTCGGGGACACGGTGATGTTTCCCTACGGCTCCCGCGACACCGAGCGCCTGCGCGAGCGGATCGCACGGATCGCCGACTTGCTGCTGGATCGTGGGGCCAAGCTGCTGGTGATCGCTTGCAACACCGCGACCTCGGTCGGCGAGGACGTGGCGCGGGAGGTCGCGGCCGGGCGCGGGGTGGAGGTCGTGCCGGTGGTCGAGCCGCAGGCGGAGATCGCCGCCGCGATCACCGCCAACGCCAGGGTCGGCGTGCTGGCGACCCCGAACACGGTCGAGAGCGGCGCCTACCGGCGCGCCCTCGAAGCAGAGGGCCGGGGGCTGGAGGTGACCGAGGTGGAGGCGCCGGACCTCGCCCCGTTCATCCAGGAGGGCTCGCTCTTCGACGAGGAGACGATGGCGATGGCACGCTCCTATTGCGCGCCGTTGAAGCGGGCCGACGTGGACACCCTGATCCTCGGCTGCACCCACTACCCGCTGGTGGCGCCGATGCTGCAGCGCATCCTCGGCCGCGACGTCCGCCTGGTCAGCGGAGGCCACGCCGTCGCCGCCGCCGTCCAGCGGGCCCTGGAGGGCGCGGGGCTGGCCCGCGACCCGGTCGGCGAGGGTAGCTACGACTTCCTCTGCACCGGCGATGCCGAGGCGTTCCGTCGGGTCGGCACCCGCTTCCTGCAGATGCCGCTCGGGGTGGTCGAGCGGGTCGAGATCGTCGCCCCGTAAGCCTTTCGGGCGACAGTTGGCGCGAAATTGGCACATTGTGCGCGCCACGCGTGCGTCGGGATGCCTCACCATGCCTGCCATGCCAACCGTAGCCATCGGCAATACCGTATATACTCATCCTGTGGCCAAGGTGATGATCTCCATTCCCGACCAGCTGCTCGCGCGGATCGACGACTACGCGCGGTCGAGGCGGGAAACCCGCAGCGGCTTCTTGCAGCGGGTCGCCGAGCAGGAGATATCCAGCAGCGACGCGCAGCGTCGCAAGGAGATCGAAGAGCTGCTCGGCAAAGTGAAGCTGGAGGGGCTGGGGGGCGATGCGGCCAAGCTGATCCGGGAAGACAGGGAATCGCACTGACATGCTGCTTTTGGACGCGGGCGTCTGGGTGGCGTCAGGGACCGCCGAGGATCGCTTTCACGAGAGTGCCAGGTCGATCGTCCTCGACCTGGACAAGCCCGTAGCGGCGCTGGACCTGACCCTCTACGAGATGGCCAACGCGGTCGCGGTGAAGATGCGAAAGCCCGACGGGGCCCGGTATCTCGCCGGCGTCATCCTCAGACGCTGCGGCGACGGTCTGCAGACCGTCGGATCGGAGCTGTTGGAGAGCACCATTCAGATCGCTGCCGAGCAGGGCCTCACCGCCTACGACGCGGCGTATGTCGCGGTCGCCCGTGCCAACGGCTGGACACTGGTCAGCACCGACATCGCCGACCTCGTCTCCAAGGGCCTCGCGGTGGCTCCCGACGCCGCCGACTACCCTTAGCGCATGAGCGTTCTCGAGCAGGTGCAGGGAGACGTGCGGACGGCGATGAAAGCCGGCGACCGCGAGCGCGTCGGGGCGCTGCGCATGGTCGTCGACGCGCTCCAGCAGGACGCCAAGCTCGGCGACGGCGACGAGGTCGCGGTGCTGCAGCGAGAGCGCAAGAAGCGGATCGAGGCGGCGGAAGCCTACGAGGACGCGGGCCGGGCCGAGCAGGCCGCCGCCGAGCGCTTCGAGTCGGACCTGATCGAGGCCTACCTGCCCGAGCAGCTCTCCGACGAGGATCTGGCCGAGCTGGTCGAGGCCGCGATCGCCGAGACCGGTGCCGACGGCATGAAGCAGATGGGCCAGGTAATGGGCATCCTGAAGCCGAAGGTCGCGGGACGGGCGGACGGCAAGCGGGTCAGCGGGGCCGTCCGGAAGAAGCTGGGTTCCTGACCTTGGCGCGTAGGCAGCTGACGCTGGACAACACGGTCGCCGCCGAGCTGGCCGGCTCCGAGGACACCGTCCTGCAGGCGCTGCGGGGCAGGCTCGACTGCGACCTGCACCTGCGCGGCAACGTCCTCACCCTCGACGGCGAGTCCGGCGACGTGCAGCAGGCGGCGACGGTGGTCGATGAGCTGGTCGAGCTGATCGAGCAGGGCCACGACGTCGCACCCGGGACGATCGAAGCGGTGACCGGTGCCCTCGACGCCGACGAGAGCCCGGCCGAGATCCTCGAGGACGTCGTCTGGCGCCACCGCAACACCAAGGTGGCGCCGAAGACGCTGAACCAGAAGCGCTACGTCGACTCGATCCGCCGCCACACGATCACCTTCGGGATCGGCCCCGCCGGGACCGGCAAGACCTTCCTCGCGGTGGCGATGGCCGCCGCCGCCCTGACCGAGCGCAAGGTCCAGCGCATCATCCTCACCCGTCCGGCGGTCGAGGCGGGGGAGCGGCTCGGGTTCCTGCCGGGCGACATCCAGGCCAAGGTGGACCCCTACCTGCGCCCGCTCTTCGACGCCCTCTACGACATGATCGACCCCGACCGGGTCAACGGCTACTTCGAGCGCGACGTGATCGAGGTGGCGCCGCTGGCCTTCATGCGCGGCCGCACCCTCAACGACTCCTTCGTCATCCTCGACGAGGCGCAGAACACGAGCCCGGAGCAGATGAAGATGTTCCTCACCAGGCTCGGCTTCAACTCGCGGATGGTCGTCACCGGCGACATCACCCAGATCGACCTGCCGACCGACCAGCGCTCCGGTCTGATCGCGGTCCGCGACATCCTCGACAACGTCCAGGACATCTCCTTCGTCCACTTCGGCGGCG
Source organism: uncultured Solirubrobacterales bacterium (assembly GCA_963799835.1). Taxonomy (GTDB): domain Bacteria; phylum Actinomycetota; class Thermoleophilia; order Solirubrobacterales; family 70-9; genus VAYN01. The sequence goes on along the minus strand of CAWCYE010000002.1, from coordinate 52,883 downwards.
AGGACGTCGTCCGCCACAAGCTCGTGCAGCGAATCGTCGCCGCCTACGACGCGCATGGGACTCGCGAGCGCGACGCACGGGCCGAACACGGGCCGACCCCGAGCTCTTGACGCTGGACCTGGCCGACGTTCCGTCCGAGCTGCGCCAGGCCACCGAGGCCGCCCTCTCCGCCGCCGGCGTCACCGACGGCCACCTCGCGGTCGAGCTGGTTGGCGAGGACCGCATCCGCGAGCTGAACCGCGAGCACCGCGGCAACGACGCTCCCACCGACGTCCTCGCCTTTCCCCTCGACGGCCCCGGCCCGGTCGCCGGCCCGCGCGAGCTCGGCGACGTCGCGATCTGCCCCGCGCACTGCACCGACGTGACCGAGGCAACCGTCCACGGCGTCCTCCACCTCTGCGGCCACGACCATGAGGCGGACGAAGGCGAGATGCTCGCGATCCAGGCTCGGGTCTTAGCCTCCTTGGGATGACCCGCTCTGGCTTCGTCGGACTCGCGGGCAGGCCGAACGTCGGCAAGTCGACGCTGGTCAACGCCCTGGTCGGCTCTCACGTCGCGATCGTCTCGGTGCGCCCGCAGACGACGCGGCGGGCGATCCGCGGGGTCGCGACCGATACCGAGGCCGGCCGCCAGCTCGTCCTCGTCGACCTGCCCGGGGTGCAGCGCCCGCGCGACGCCCTCACCGAGCGGATGCAGCGCCGGGTGGAGCGCGAGCTGGCCGACTCCGACGTGGCGCTGCTGGTCGTCAACGGCGAGGAGGGGATCGGCCCCGGCGACCGCTTCATCGCCCGCGCCCTTCTCGCCGCTGGGCCCGAGATCCCGATCGTCTGCGCGGTCAACAAGGGCGACCGGATCGGGCCGGGGCCGACGGTCGAGGCGCTTTCGGCGGCGGCCGAGCTGGAGGGGGTCGCCGAGGTCTTCCCGATCAGCGCCCGCAGCGGCGAGGGCCTGGAGCCGCTGCTGGAGCGGCTCGGCGAGCTGGTGCCCGAGGGCCCGTTCATGTATCCGGCCGAGGACTCGAGCGACCAGTCGAGCGAGCTGCTGCTGGCCGAGCTGATCCGCGAGCAGGTCCTCAACCGCACCCGGCAGGAGATCCCGCACTCGGTCGAGGTCTCGGTCACGGCGGTCGAGCCCCGCGAGGACGGGCTCGTCACCGTGACCGCCGAGATCTGGGCCGAGACCGAGTCCCAGAAGCGGATCCTGGTCGGCAAGGGCGGGGCCAAGATCGAAGAGATCGGCACCGCGGCGAGGCGATCGCTCGAGGGGGAGCTGGGCTCGCGGGTGCATCTCGATCTCATCGTCAGGGTTCGCAGGCACTGGCGCCGCGACGAGGACCTGCTCGACCGGCTCGGGATCGAGTGATCGCCTCCCACTACGATTGGCCGCGTGTTCGGCGAAATCGAATTCGATCAGCGCGGACTTGCGCCGTGCATAGTCCAGGACTACGCCAGCGGCGAGGTGCTGATGCTCGCCTACGTCAGCGCGCAGTCGCTGGAAATGACGCTCGAGACCGGCGATCTGCACTTCCACAGCCGCTCGCGCGACGAACTTTGGAAAAAAGGGGAAACCTCCGGCAGCTTCATGCACCTGCGCCAGCTGCGCTACGACTGCGACGGCGACGCCGTGGTCGCGATGGTCGACGCGGCCGGTCCTGCCTGTCACACCGGACAGCGCAGCTGCTTCTACCGCGAGGTGCTGGGCTCGGCCTCGATCCGCAAAGACGCGCCGCCGGCCCCCGGCGAGCCGTTCCCGGTCGTCCACGAAGCTCTGCCGTCGCTTGAGAGGACGCTGCGCAGCCGCGCGGTCGAGCGACCCGACGGCAGCTACACGGTGAAGCTCCTCGACGACCTGGAGATGATCTCGGCGAAGATCGAGGAGGAGGCCGAGGAGGTGGTCCGTGCCGGGCGCGAAGAGTCGGACGAGCGGGTCGCCGAGGAGGCCGCCGACCTGCTGTACCACCTGAGCGTGCTGCTCGTCTCCCGCAACGTCCCGAACTCCGCGGTCATGGAAGTGCTGAATGCACGTAGCGGCTGATTCCGAGCTGAGGCTCGTGCCGAGCCTCGAGCAGGCGCGCGAGCTCGCCAAACAGGGCAACGTCGTGCCGGTGCGGGCAAGCGTCCTCGACGACACCGAGACGCCGGTCGCCGCCTTCCTCAAGCTGCGCGCCGGCGAGCCCGAGGGCGCGCCCTGCTTCCTGCTGGAGTCCGCCGAGCAGGGCCAGGTCGGGCGCTACTCGTTCGTCGGCCTGCGGCCGCGCGCGGTCCTGCGCTGGAGCGACGGCACGCTCTCCGAATGGAGCGGGGAGGAGGCGGCCGCGGGCGCCGGGCCGAGCCGCAGCGAGGAGGCCTCCGACCCCTACGCCGCCGTCGCCGCCAGGCTCGCCGAGTTCCGCCCGGCCCCGGTCGAGGGCCTGCCGCCCTTCGCCGGCGGCGCGGTCGGGTTCTTCGGCTACGACCTGGTGCGAACGGTGGAGCCGCTCGGGGACCCGAACCCCGACCCGCTCGGGCTGCCCGACATGGCGCTGATGGTGACCGACGCGATGCTCGCCTTCGACCACCTCAGCCATGAGCTGACGATCCTCGCCTGCGCCTTCGTCGAGCCGGACGGCGACGTCGACGCCGCCTACGAGCGCGCCGCGGCGACAATCGCCGAGATGCGCGAGCGCCTGCGCGCCGCCGTGCCTGGGCCCGAGCATCCCTCGGTCGTCGAGTCGCCGGCCTTCACCTCGAATATGGAGCGGGAGGAGTTCGAATCCGCGGTCGAGAGGATCGTCTCCTACGTCCACGCCGGCGACGCCTTCCAGGTCGTTCCCTCGCAGCGCTTCTCGGCGCCTGCCCCGGTCGAGGCGTTCTCGGTCTACCGCGGCCTGCGCACGGTCAACCCCTCGCCCTACATGTACTTCCTCGAGTTCGGCGACTTCCAGCTCGCCGGCGCCTCGCCCGAGCCCCTGGTCAAGGTCGTCGGCGACTGGGTGGAGACGCGGCCGATCGCCGGCACCTACGCGCGCGGCGACAACGAGGACGAGGACCGCCGCCTGGCCGAGCGCCTCGTCAACGACCCCAAGGAGCGGGCCGAGCACGTGATGCTGGTCGACCTCGGGCGCAACGACCTCGGCCGGGTCTGCGAGTACGGCAGCATCGAGATCGACGAGCTGATGGTGGTCGAGACCTATTCCCACGTCCTCCATATCGTCAGCCAGGTCTCGGGCACCCTGCGCGACGGCGTCAGCGCGATGGACGTGCTCCGCGCCGCCCTCCCGGCGGGAACGCTGTCGGGTGCGCCGAAGGTGCGGGCGATGCAGATCATCGACGAGCTGGAGCCGGTCAAGCGCTGCTCCTACGGTGGCGCGATCGGCTACCTCTCCTGGAACGGCGACCTCGACACCGCGATCCACATCCGCACCGTCGTCGTCAAGGACGGCCAGCTGCACGTGCAGGCGGGCGGCGGCACCGTCGCCGACGCCAAGCCGGCCTACGAGTACACCGAGTCGGTGAACAAGGCGAAGGCCGTGTTCCGGGCCGTGGAGATCGCCTGCGAGCAGCCGGACTGGCCCTGAGATGCGCGTCCTGGTCATCGACAACTACGACTCCTTCACCTACAACCTGGTCCAGTACCTGGGCGAGCTCGGGTCCGAGGTGGAGGTCGTCCGCAACGACCGCGCCGAGGTCGGCGAGCTGCTGGAGCGTTCCCCGGACCGCCTGGTGGTCTCGCCCGGTCCCTGCACGCCGGCGGAGGCCGGGATCTCCACCGAGGCGATCCGCGCCTTCGCCGAGGGCGGCACGCCGGTGCTCGGCGTCTGCCTCGGCCACCAGGCGATGGTCGAGGCCTTCGGCGGCCGCACCGTTCGCGGCGAGCCGATTCACGGCAAGGACGCCGAGATCGACCACGACGGCAGGACGATCTACACCGGCCTGCCGAGCCCGCTCCTCGCCGGCCGCTACCACTCGCTCATCGCCGACCCCGACCTCCCGGAGGAGCTCGAGCTGAGCGCCCACCTCGGCGACGTGGTGATGGGCGCCCGCCATCGCGAGCTGCCGGCCGAGGGGGTCCAGTTCCACCCCGAGTCGGTCCTTACCCCGCAGGGCAAACACCTCCTCGCGAACTTCCTCGGGGGGGAGGCCTGAGGTGCCCAACGACGTCGTCAGCCGGGCGATCGACGCGGTCTGCGCCGGCGACCACCTGACCGCCGACCACGCCTCCTCGGTGCTGGCGGAGATCATGGAGGGGCGCGCGGACCCGGTCCAGACCGGGGCCTTCCTGATCGCGCTCCGGGCCAAGGGCGAGACGGTTCCCGAGCTGGTCGGGCTGGCGCGGACGATGCGCTCCCTCGCCACTCCGGTCTCGACCAGCCGCCCCGACCTGGTCGACACCGCCGGCACCGGTGGCGGCCCGTCCACCTTCAACGTCTCGACCACCGCCGCCCTGGTCGCGGCCGGTGCCGGCTGCGCGGTCGCCAAGCACGGCAACCGCTCCAACAGCAGCCAGTGCGGCTCCGCCGAGCTCCTGGGAGCGCTTGGGGTCGGCATCGAGCTGGAGCCGGAGGAGGTCGCCCGGTGCATCGAGGAGGTCGGCTTCGGCTTCATGTTCGCCCCCCGGCACCACGCCGCGATGGCCCATGTCGTCCCCGCCCGCAAAGCGCTCGGCGTGCGCACGATCTTCAACTTCCTTGGGCCCCTGACCAACCCGGCCGGCGCCAACCGCCAGCTGATCGGGATCGCCGACCGCCACTATCAGGAGACGATCGCCGAGTCCCTGGTCGCCCTCGGCAGCGAGCGGGCCCTGGTGGTCGCCGCCGAGGACGGCCTCGACGAGCTCTCGCTCTCGGCCAGGACCAGGGTGATCGAGGTTGCCGACGGCGGCACCGCGGAGTGGTTCGTCGAGCCCGGCCAGTTCGGCCTGGCGCCCGCCGAGCTGGAGGCGGTGGCGGGCGGGACCCCGGCTGAGAACGCGGCGGCGACCCGATCGGTGCTCGCCGGGGAGGCGGGGCCGAAGCGGGACATCGTGCTCCTTAACGCGGCCGCGGCGATCTACGCCGGCGGGCTGGCCGCGGACCTCGCCGACGGCGTCGCCAAGGCCGCGGAGGCGATCGACTCCGGTATGGCAGCGGGCGTGCTCGAGGGTCTGATCGCGGCAACCGGTCCCCGCGCCGACTAGGCTCTAGAAGTTCAAGTGGGAATGATCGAGCAGCTGATCGCTGGAGCCAGGCAGGGCGTCGACGCACGCCGTCGCGACCTGTCGCAGGCCGACCTGGAGTCGCGGCTCTCCGCGCGCGCCGAGGACCGCCCCTTCAGCGAGGCCCTGGTGCGGCCCGGGCTTTCGCTGATAGCCGAGTTCAAGCGGCGCTCGCCGAGCGCCGGCCAGATCGCACCGGAGACGGCCGACGTCGCCGAGCAGGTTCGCGCGTATGAGCGGGGAGGGGCCGCCGCCGCCTCGGTCCTGACCGACGAGCTCCATTTCGGCGGTTCGCTCGAAGACCTGCGCGTGGCCCGCGCCGCCTGCGGCATGCCGATCATCCGTAAGGACTTCATCGTCGATCCCTACCAGCTCTACGAGGCGGCGGTGAACGGCGCCGACGCGGTGCTGCTGATCGCCCGCGCCCTCGAGGATCGGGACCTGCGCTCGCTGTATGAGGAGGCGCGCTCGATCGACCTCGACTGCCTGGTCGAGGTCCACGACGCGGCCGAGCTGGAGCGGGCGCTCGAGGCGGGTGCCGAGGTGATCGGGATCAACAACCGCGATCTCGACGAGGGCACGGTTGACGTCGCCACCACCTACGAGCTGATGCCCGACGTCCCGGCCGGCAAGACCGTGGTCGCCGAGAGCGGCATCTCGGCGCGGGCCGAGCTGGAGGAGCTGGAGCGGGTCGGCGTCGACGCGGTCCTGATCGGCGGCGCCCTGATGTCCGCCGAGGACCCCGAGGCGAGGACGCGAGAGCTGACCGGCGCCGACGAAGGCACCCGCGAGCACCTTCTTTAGAAAAAATTTCGAGATCGTTTAGCGACGACTCAACGCCGGGTGCAATCCTGCTGTTAATGCCCCCGTCCAGGAAGGCCCTCAGAACCCCGTTCCTCTCCGCCCTCTTGGGCGGGGCTATCGTCGCCCTCTTCGGCTGGATCGCGATCGCGGCCGGTTGGATCCAGTCCGAGGGCGGCACGACGACGACCGTCGCCGCGCCGGCGACCGCGCCGATCGTCTCCCAGCCCAATTCCGGCGAGGACGAAGCCAACGTCGTCAACCAGATCTACAAGGAAGACGGCGACGGCGTCGCCTTCATCGAAGCGGAAATGTCCGGTGGCGAAGCTTCCGGCACCAGCCCGTTCGGCGCTCCGGAACCCGAAGGGGGCGGCACCGCCACCGGCTCTGGCTTCGTGATCGACTCCGAGGGCCACCTGATCACCAACAACCACGTGGTCGAAGGCGCCAAGGAGATCTCGGTCAAACTCGGCGACTCGAACACCTCCCACACCGCGACGGTGATCGGCACCGACCCGGCCACCGACGTGGCGCTGCTCAAGGTCGATGCCCCCGACAGCGAGCTGCACCCGCTGGCCCTGGGACGTTCCTCGGAGGTGGAAGTCGGCGACCCGGTGGTGGCCATCGGCAATCCCTTCGGGCTCGACCGCACCGTCACCGCCGGCATCGTCTCGGCGCTGCAGCGCCAGATCCAGGCCCCCAACGGCTTCTCGATCGACAAGGTGATCCAGACCGACGCGGCGATCAACCCCGGTAACTCCGGCGGTCCGCTGATCAACGTGGCGGGTGAGGTGATCGGCATCAACACCCAGATCCAGACCGGCGGTGGCAGCGGCAACGTCGGGATCGGCTTCGCGGTCCCGATCGACACCGTCAGCTCGGAGATCCACGAGCTCGAAACGACCGGCGAGGTCGTGCACGCCTACCTCGGCATCGAAGGCGGACCGGTCACCCCCGAGCTCGCCCGTGCGGTCAACCTGCCGGTGAGCGAGGGCGTGATCGTCCAGAGCGTCGTCCCCGACGGCCCCGCCGACGAGGCCGGGGTCGAGGGTGGCGACACCACGGCGACGATCGAAGGCGTCGAAGTCAGCCTCGGCGGCGACATCATCACCGAGATCGACGGTAAGAAGATCGCCGAAATGAGCGAGGTCATCGAAGTCGTCAACTCGAAGGATCCCGGTGACGAAATCGAGCTGACCGTGGTCCGCGGCGACCAGACCAAGACCGCGACCGTGACGCTCGGCGAGCGGCCGGAGTCGGTCGAAGAAGCGGAATCCGAATAGAGCTGCGCCCTCCCGTAGTCTGGGGGCATGAGGGTCAAGTTCTGCGGGATCACCAATCTGGATGACGCGGCGGAGGCGGTGCTGCTCGGTGCCTGGGCTGTCGGGCTGATCCATTTCGACGGCAGTCCCCGCTGTGTGGAGCCGGAGGCGGCGGCGGAGATCGGGGCGGCCTTCAGGCGCAAGTGCGAGGTGGTGGGCGTGTTCGTCAACCCCGAGCTGGAGGAGGTCGACAAGGCGGTGGAGAACGCCGGCCTGACGATGGTCCAGCTGAACGGGGCGGAGGGCACCGCTTTCTGCGCCGAGGTGGCGCGGCGAACCGGTGTCAAGGTGATCAAGGCGATCCACGTCGCCAGCGCCGCCGACGTCCACGGCGCCGAGGCCTTCCGCACCGACTACCACCTCTTCGATCGTCGCGGTAAGGGCCTCTGGGGCGGGACCGGGCAGAGCTTCGACTGGGAGCTGCTGCGCGGCCACCGCTCGGAGGTGCCGGCGATTCTCGCCGGCGGGCTGCGCCCCGACAACGTCGCCGCCGCGATCGCCATGGCCCATCCCTACGCGGTCGACGTCGCCAGCGGGGTCGAGGCCGAGCCGGGCCGCAAGGACCACGCCGCGATGACCGCCTTCTTCGAAGCCGCGCAGCCGGCCGGCGCACCCGCTCCATGAGCGCGATCGAGGAGCGCTTCGGCCCCTACGGGGGGCGCTACGTGCCGGAGACGCTGATCGGCGCGCTGGACGAGCTGACCGCCGCCTGGAGCGAGGCGCGCGAGGACGCGGCGTTCGTGGCCCGCCTCGACCATCTGCGGCGCGACTTCATCGGCCGGCCGACCCCGCTCTACCTGGCCGAGAGGCTCTCGGAGCGGGTCGGCTCGAAGGTCTACCTGAAGCGCGAGGACCTCGCCCACACCGGCGCGCACAAGATCAACAACGCGGTCGGCCAGACGCTGCTGGCGCAGCGGATGGGGAAGCCAAGGGTGATCGCCGAGACCGGGGCGGGGCAGCACGGCGTCGCGACGGCGACCGCCTGCGCTCTCCTGGGTCTGGAGTGCGTGGTCTACATGGGCACGGAGGACATCCGCCGCCAGGCCCCGAACGTCGAGCGGATGCGCCTGCTGGGGGCCGAGGTGGAGCCGGTGGAGGCTGGTGCGCGCACCCTCAAGGAGGCGGTCAGCGCCGCGATCCGCGACTGGGTCGCCAACGTCGAGACGACCCACTACGTGATCGGCTCCGCGGTCGGCCCCGCGCCCTATCCCGCGTTGGTCCGCGACCTGCAGCGGGTGATCGGCGAGGAGGCTCGCGAGCAGGCGCTCGCCGCCGAGGGCGCGCTTCCCGCTCGGGTGATCGCCTGCGTCGGCGGCGGCTCCAACGCGATCGGGACCTTCACCCCGTTCATCGCCGACGAGCAGGTGGAGCTGGTCGGCGTCGAGGCGGCGGGCGAGGGGGTTGCCAGCGGCCGTCATGGGGCCTCGCTGGGCGCCGGGCGCACGGGTGTCCTGCACGGATCGCTCTCGGCGGTGCTTGCCGACGAGGAGGGCCAGATCCTCGAGGCCCACTCGATCTCGGCCGGGCTCGACTACCCGGGTGTGGGTCCCGAGCATGCGCAGCTGCGGGACAGCGGCCGGGCGAGCTATGTGGCCGTCGAGGACCGGCAGGCACTCGCAGCGTTTTCCGAGCTCTGTCGGCTGGAGGGAATCATTCCTGCGCTCGAGTCCTCGCACGCGATTGCTTGGCTCTTGGAGAACCCAGGGGAAGACGGCTTCGATGTGCTCTGCCTCTCGGGGCGCGGGGATAAGGACCTCGCGGAGGTCGTTGAGCGCAGTGGGGGAGCCGGAGGGTGACTCCCCGTCGCAACAGCGGGGAGGCTCCGGGGAGTCACCCTCCGGCTCCCGTCACGGCGGCAGCGACTAGCGAGGAGCGTGCAGCTACCGGCGAGGAGCGGATTGCCCGGGCCTTTCAGAAGGCTCGCGAGGACGGCCGGGCGGCTCTGATGCCCTACATGATGGCCGGGTTCCCTGACCGAGAGGCTTCGTTGGCAATCGCTGCCGCCTACGTGGACTCCGGAGCGGATCTGATTGAGCTTGGGGTTCCTTTTTCCGACCCGCTTGCCGATGGGCCGACGATTCACGCCGCCGCCACCGCTGCTCTCGACGCGGGAGCCACGTTTGCAACCGCGCTGGAGGTATGTCGTTCGGTCTCAGAGCGGGTGCCGGTGGTGTTGATGGTCTACTCGAACATGGTGCTGGCCAAGGGCGGGGCGGCGGAGTTTGCCGGGCTTGCCGCGGCTGCGGGTGCGGCGGGTGTGATCGTGCCGGACCTGCCGCTGGGGGAGGCGGAGGACGTGCGGGAGGCGTTTGGGGCCGCTGGTCTGGCGATGGTGCCGCTGGTGGCACCGACGACGTCGGCGGAGCGGCGGCGGGAGATCTGCGCGGTTGCCCGCGGGTTCGTCTACGTGGTCTCCACGGTGGGCACCACTGGCGAGCGGGCCGAGGTTCCGGCCGCGCTCGCCGAGCTGGTTGCGGCGACCAGCGCGGATGCGGAGGTGCCGGTTGCGGTCGGGTTCGGCATCGGCACTCCCGCGCAGGCGGCCGAGGTGGGCAAGATCGCCGACGGGGTAATCATCGGCAGTCGTCTCGTCCGGGCCGCCGGGGAGGCGAGTTCGGCGCAGGGGGCCGCCGACGCGGTCGGCGAGTTCCTCAGCGAGACCCGCGTCGCCATCGCTGGATAGGATTGCCGCCGCATGGGAATGGTCGTAACCCTCTTTCTCGGGATCGCCGCGATGGTGGTCGGCTACGCCGCGTTCGGCCAAGGTGGCCCGGTCGCCGGCCTCGTCTTCTTCGGGATCCTGCTGGTCGGCGCGATCGTTCGCGTCCTGCAGCCCAAGTCCTGACCCGTCGCCGCTGACGGAATCTCTGTAATCCCGGGTCTACCCGGCGCGGGTGGCGACGACCTGCAGGTACTCCGCCTCGAGCACCAGGGCCCGATCGCCGGCCGTGTTGGCCTGCTCGAGATGGGCCCTCAGGTCCTCGGCGAGGGCCTCTTCGCCCTCGCTGCCGACCCGCTCGAAGGCCCGCTTCATCGGCCCGAAGTAGGTGCGGAAGAAGTCGATGTAGTGATCGGTCGAGCGGAACGGCTGCCGCGAGAGCCGTCGCTCGACCTTCAGGTCGGAGATGCCGTCGCCGAACAGCTCGCGCAGCCGGTCCTCTTTCCCCCACAACAGGGGCGGATTGATCCCGGGAGGGGGCGGGGCGTGCTTGGCGATCGTCATGAACATCCCACCGACGGTTCCTTCGGGCGTCCAGTTGGCCATCCCGATCTTCCCCCCGGGCTTGACCACCCGCAGCAGCTCCGCCGCCGTCTTCTCCTGGTCCGGCGCGAACATCGCGCCGTAGATCGAGATCGCGACGTCGAAACTGGCGTCGCCGAAGGGCATGTCCTGGGCGTCGGCCTCGACGAACTCGATCTCCAGCCGCTCCGTCGCCGCCCTTTGCCGCCCGGTCTCCAGCAGCGACGGCACGAAGTCGCACGCCACCGTGTTCCCCCAGGCGCGCCGTGCCGCCGCCAGGGCGCCGTTGCCGCTGCCGCAGGCGACGTCGAGCACACGGTCGCCGGGGAAGATCTCGACCGCGTTGACCAGCTGTTCGGACGGGGGCATCACCAGCCCGGCGACCATCCCGAAGTCCCCCTCCGACCAGGTGTCCCGCTGCATCTGGGTGACTGCTCCGAAATCCGGCGAATCGGCCATCTCACACCTCCTGGGTCGAGTTTCCGGGCGCCTCCACCGCGATCGGCGGTCCTTCTGACGCTACCGCCAAGGCGCCGCATGCACAACCCGTGACCGCAGAGACGCCCCAGCGGCGGGTGGATGGTCCCGCCGCTGGGGCAGTTGGGGGGCTAGGAGGACTCCCTCAGAGGCAGGGGCTCGTCAGGTCTTTTTCCCCGATCGCGACCGTCACCGGGTTCTCCGGCAGGACCCGGGTGCCGGGCAGCGGATGCTGGTGGGCGACCAGCCCGATGAAGGCGCAGGTCCGGTCGACGATCGGGCCCCAGCCGATCCCCGTCAGCCCGCGCCCGGCAAGGACCGCCGCGGCCTGGGACGGGGCGAGGCCGCGGAGCTCGGGAACGGTGACGCGACGGGAGGACACCGTCACGGTGGCCCCGGTCGAGCTGGCGCTGTTGACCGTGATCTTCATCTCCCCCAGCGGGTTCCCCCAGGTCTGGCCGACCCGGAGGATCGAATCCTCGACGGGCGTGCTCGGGGACATGTCGAGCAGCTGGGAGGACGGCGGTTTGCCCGTGCCGTTTGGCACCTCGCGGTGGATCAGCACCCCATAGCTCAGGCCCTGCCGGCCCGTGACCGACGGCGCGTCGAGGCCGGTCGGCTGGCGGTACTCGAGCCACAGCGTCGTCGGCCCGTCGACCAGGCGCACCGCGCGAGGGCTTTGGCCGACTTCGCTGAGTGGCTTCAGGTTCCAGCTTTGCGAGAAGTCGCCCGCGCTCGCGTTCACCACCTGGTTGGGCAGCCAGCCCAGGGCCTTCTGGAAGATCGCGTTGAAGTGCCCGGTCCAGGGGCTGGTGCCCATCGTGTCGAAGGGGTCGGTGGATTCGCTCACGTGGCAGCTGCCGCTCAGGGGCACCGGGGTTCCGCCGTCGTTGCAGACCAGCCGGTCCGCGTGGGGCAGGCCCATGAGGTGGCCCAGCTCGTGCCGCGTCGCGAGGGTCCCCGGCAAGCCGATGCGCTTGGTCGTCGAGTCCAACCTGCCATCGAAGATGCAGACTTTCCGGCTCCACACGTGGATGACCGCGTCGAAGGTGCTGAGGTCGAAGTTCGCTCTTGCGCGGGCATCGCCGGCTTCGACGACTTCCCTGAAGAAGGCGTCTTGCGAGAGTCCGGCGCCCGAGCAGCCTCCGTTGAGGAGCGCTTTGGGCGCGGGGATCACGAACGAGCCGCCGGCGAAGACCGTCCAGGGACGGAAGGTGCCGGGGGCGGCCGTTTCGAACCAGGGATTGGCGACGTTGCGCAGGTGGGAGATCTGGGATTCGAGGGTGCTGCCGAACAGTGGGGCCGAGGTGGCCGCCTGGCCGCTGTCCCATCCCACGTTGACGACCAGGATCTTCGGCGTGGAGGGCGGGATTGGTTCCCCTCCGCCTCCCCCGCCACCGCCGCCTCCCCCTCCGCCTTCTTCGCTTCCCGGGCCTCCGGGGCCCGGGCACGCCGGCATGCACCTCGCCGCGGAGGTCGGCCCTGGGGCGGCCATGGCGCTGATGAGGATGAGCAGCAGCGCGGCGAGCGCCACCAGCGGCCACCGAGACCTCGACCTTGATCGTTCTGCCATCGACATTCCTCCGCTTTCTGGGGGCCGTTCTCGGCGAGGGCCGACTGGGCCGCGTTTGGGAACCGGTTCGTGTATGCCGGATCGGCTCAGTCTGAGGCCCGGCGCGGTCTGGCGCCAACGGTCTAAACGAATTGACTAGCCGGCCGATGGCAAGGGCTGGCCCGGACCAGGCAGCTTCTAAGCTGAACCCGATGCGGATCGGAGTGCTTACCGGCGGTGGGGACTGTCCCGGCTTAAACGCCGTGATCCGGGCGATCGTCCGCAAGGGGGTCGGCCGCTACGGACACGAGTTCGTCGGCTATCGCGACGGCTGGCACGGCCCGCTCGAGGGCGACAGCCGGCCGCTCGGCGTGCCCGAGGTGCGCGGGATCCTGCCGCGGGGCGGCACGATCCTCGGCTCCTCGCGGACCAATCCCTTCGCCGAGGAGGGCGGGCCGGCGCGGATCGCCGAGAACCTGGCCGCGGCGGGGGTCGAGGGGCTGATCGCGATCGGCGGCGAGGACACGCTCGGCGCGGCCGCTCGCCTGCACGGTGAGTGCGGGGTGAAGGTGATCGGCGTGCCGAAGACGATCGACAACGACCTCGGCGCAACCGACTACACCTTCGGCTTCGACACCGCGGTCAACATCGCGATGGAGGCGATCGACCGACTTCACACCACCGCCGACAGCCACCACCGTGTCCTCATCGTGGAGGTGATGGGTCGCCATGCCGGCTGGATCGCATTTCATGCGGGGCTCGCGGGTGGCGCCAACGTGATCCTGATCCCGGAGCAGCGCTTCGACGTGGAGCGGGTCTGCGAGCTGGTCGGGCGGCGCTTCGAGAGCCGGTTCGCCCCGATCATCGTCGTCGCCGAGGGGGCGCAGCCGCTGGGAGAGGAACCCGGTGCCGATGAGAGCCAGCTGGACGCCTTCGGCCACGCGCGGCTCGGTGGCATAGCCCACTGGCTCGAGGGCGAGATCGAGCAGCGCACCGGCAAGGAGGCACGGGCGACGGTGCTCGGCCACGTACAGCGAGGCGGCACCCCGACCGCATTCGACCGCTTCCTCGCCACTCGCTTCGGCCTCCACGCGATCGACGCCGCCGACGCCGGCAGGTGGGGGACGATGACCGCTCTGCGCGGCACCGACATCCAGCTCGTCGAGCTGAGCGAGGCGACCGCCGAGCTGAAGACCGTCCCCGAGGAGCTCTACGCGGAGGCCGAGGTCTTCTTTGGCTAGACGAAGCCGTGCGGCGGCGGCAGTCGCCGCGGCCCTGGCTCTCTCGATCGCCGCCTGCGGAACCGAGACCGGCGTCTCGTCCGGCGCAACCGTCTCCGTCTACCTGAGCGCGCCGATGCAGGGGCCGGAAGCCCAACGTGGACAGCAGCTCTGCGCGGAAGCCAGGCGCACCCTCACCCGCGCCGGCGGCAAAGCCGGCGACCTCCGCGTCCGCGTGCTCTGCCTAGACGCCAGTGGCCCTGCCGGCCCTTGGACGCTTGCGAGAGTAGGCGCCAACGCCCGCCAGGCGGTCGAGGACTCCACCACGGTCGCGTACATCGCCGAGCCCGCCCTAGAAGCGCGCCGCCAATCCCGCCCCATCGTTGAAGAGGCCGGAATAGCCGAGATTCACGCAAGCTCCGGAAGCTCAGTGATGCAGCAGATCCTCAACGCGATCCAAGAATCGGACTCTGCCTCGCTCCGCGAATCAGTCTCGGACTCTCTGTCCGGCTCGTAGGGGGTGGGACGACCCCCCGACCGACACTCCACATCTTTTGTCGGGCGGGGGGTCGTCCCACCCCTCCCGGGCAGGGCTAGAGCAGGTCCCGCAACGCCTCATCGAGATCCGGATACCGAAACTCGTACCCGAGATCCAGTGCCCGCCTTGGAATCACCCGCTGCCCGCCCCGCAGCACCTTCCCGAACTCCCCACCAAATTTGAGGTCGAGCACGAGTCCGGGAACCGGCACCACCGCCGGCCGCCCGAGCGCCCGGCCGAGTGCCTTCGAGAAGTCGCGGTTGGCCGCCGGGTTTGGCGAGACGGCGTTGACGACCCCCGTCACACCCTCGTTCTCCAGCGCCCAGAGCAGCAGCCCGATCTCGTCGTCGATGTGGATCCAAGACAGGTACTGGCGTCCCCCAGCCAGCGGTCCGCCCACACCCAGCTTGAAGGGGGTCAGCAGCTCGCTGAGCATGCCGCCGTCGGCGTCGAGCACCTGGCCGGTGCGGAGGATCGCCAGCCGCACCCCGCTCCGCTCGATCTCCCGGGCGGCCTTCTCCCATTCCTGGACCACCACCGAGTCGAAGGTCTCTCCGGGGCCGCTCTCCTCGTCGAGAATCGCCTCGCCGCGGGCGCCGTAGAAGCCAACCGCCGACTGGTTCACCAGAACCGCCGGCTTGCGGTCGAGACCGCCGATCGCCTGGACGAGGTTGTGGGTGCCCGTTCGGCGGGTCTCCATGATCCTGCGCTTTGCCTCCTCGGTCCAGCGCTGGTCGATCCTCTCGCCGACCAGGTTGACGACCCCGTCGACCCCGTCGAAGGCGGTCGCGGGCGGTCGTTCGAGGGTCGGCTCCCAGGCGTGCCAGGCGACCTTCGGGTTGGTCCGCCGCGCGCGCTCCGGGTCCCGGGTGAGCCCGACGACGTCCTCGCCCCTCACCAGCAGCGCATCGCAGAGCGCCGAGCCGATCAGGCCGCTCGCCCCAGTGACGAGGACCTTCACGGCGTTACCGCCCGGTCTCCGGATCCGGCCGTGCGGGCACTAGCCGGCCTCGACAGTGGCGAAGGTGCCGGTCTCCTCGCTCAGTCTCGCGATCCCCTCGCGCCGTGCCTCCTCGACCACCGCCGCCGCCACCTTGGGGGCGACGTCGCGGTTGAAGACGCTGGGGATGATGTAGTCCTCGGCCAGGTCCTCCTCGGTGACGACCTCGGCGATGCCCTTGGCGGCGGCCAGCTTCATCTCCTCGGTGATGCTGGGCGCGCCGGCGTCGAGGGCGCCGCGGAAGATGCCGGGGAAGCAGAGCACGTTGTTGATCTGGTTGGGGTAGTCGGAGCGACCGGTGGCCATGATCCGGACGTAGGGAGCCGCGTCCTCCGGCATCACCTCGGGGGTCGGGTTGGCCATCGCGAAGACGATCGCGTCGTCGTTCATCTTCGCCAGCGCCTCGGCCTCGATGATCCCCGGGCCCGACAGCCCGATGAAGATGTCCATCCCCTCGACCGCCTCGCCCGGCTGGCCGCTCACCTTGTCGGGGTTCGTGTTCTCCGCGTACCAGCGCTTGGCCTCGCTCATCTCGCCCGACTGGTAGTCCTCGCGCTCGGTCGACAGCGCCCCGTTGCGGTCGCAGCCGACTATGTGGGTCACCCCGGAGGCGAGCATCATCTTGGTCACCGCTACCCCGGCGGCGCCGAGCCCAACCACCAGCACGCGCAGCTCCTCGATCGGCTTGCCGACGATCTTCAGCGCGTTGAACAGCGCCGCCATCGTCACCACCGCCGTGCCATGTTGGTCGTCGTGGAAGACCGGGATGTCGATCGACTCCTTTAGCCGGTCTTCGATCTCGAAGCAGCGCGGGGCGGAGATGTCCTCGAGGTTGATCCCGCCGAAGGTCGGCGCGATCAGCTCCACCGCGCGGACGATCTCGTCGGCGTCCTGGGTGTCGAGGCAGATCGGGAAGGCATCGACGCCGGCGAACTCTTTGAACAGCATCGCCTTTCCCTCCATCACCGGCATCGCCGCCTCTGGGCCGATGTTGCCGAGCCCGAGCACGGCGCTGCCGTCGGAGACCACCGCGACCGTGTTCTTCTTGATCGTGTACTCGAAGGCCTTGGCGCGGTCGGCGTGGATGTCCATGCAGACCCTCGCGACGCCCGGCGTGTAGGCCATCGAGAGGTCGTCGCGCGTCTTCAGCGGGTACTTGTTGCGCACCGCGATCTTGCCGCCCCGGTGCATCTGCATCGTCCGGTCGACATAGTCGAGCACCCGCGCGCCCCTGGTCGACCCGATCGCCCGCAGGATCTTCTCCCAGTGGGGACGGTCCTGGGCGTCGATCGTGAACTCCCGCACCCGTTTGCCCTCCGGCCCGGCGCCCGGGACCAGGTCAACCCCCTGCAGCTGCCCGCCCGCCTCAGCGATCGCCGCGGTCAACCGCCCGAGCGGCTCCTGCCGCGCATCGAGCTCGACGCGGATCGTGACGCTGTATTGAGCGCTGACGGCCATGGTCGGCTATCGAATCAGATTCGGGGTCCGGTGGTCGGAGCACGGTAGGAGCGCCGTTTCTCATTCTGAAAGGGGAGAAGCGGACTGGCGTGGCGCATTGCTCTCGATATGCGAGAGGAAAGCGCCACGCCGGAGCAGTTACTCGCTGAGATCGCGGCGCGACAGCACGGCGTGATGTCGGTTGCGCAGCTTCGGGAGGCCGGGCTCGACAAGAGCGCGGTGACGAGGAGAGCTGGGGCTGGTCGGCTGCACCGAGTGCACCACGGCGTCTACGCGGTGGGGCACGGTGGCTTATCGCTCGAGGGGCGGTGGATGGCGGCCGTGCTCGCATGCGGTGAGGGCGCGGTGCTCAGCCACCGGAGTGCGGCGGCGCTTTGGGAGCTACTGCGGCCGATGGAGGGACCCGTGGACGTTTCGGTGCCCTCAAATGGCGGGCGACGAAGGAGAGAGGGGATCCGTTTGCATCGCTGCCCTTCCCTGGCGACCAAGCACATCCAGAGCACCCACCTGCCCAATGAGGGTGCTCTGGATGGGCTCACGGATGGGCTCACGGATGGGCTCACGGATGGGCTCACGGATGGGCTCGTCACCATCCGCCACCGCATCCCCGTGACCACGCCCGCGCGCACCGTCGCTGACCTCCGACGCTCTGTTCCACCCCGCCTCTACCGCCGAGCGGTTCGCCAGGCGGAGCTCGCCGGCTTCGCGCTCGACGCCGACGTCGCAACCGACCGCACGCGCAGCGACCTCGAGCGAGACTTCCTCGCTCTCTGCCGCCGCACCGGCCTGCCGCGCCCCGAAGTCAACGCCCAAGTAGGCCGCTGGACGGTCGACTTCCTCTGGTCGGCCCACCGCCTCGCGGTCGAGACCGACAGCTACCGCTACCACCGCGGCGCCGTCGCCTTCGAGGACGACCGCGCCCGCGATCTCGCCCTCCGCCGCCGCGGCTTCCAAGTCCACCGCTTCACCGAACGCCAGCTCTACCAGGAGCCCGAGCAGGTCGCGGCGGACCTGCGGAGAGCCCTTGGGCTGTGATGCCAGCGCTGGATTGGAGGAGTCGGGTGGGGCTCTCCGGAGCCTCCCCGGCTGTTGCTCCGGAGAGCCCCACCCGACTCCTCCTGCGCACCGCTTCGCCTCATAGAGTGGACGCCGATGCCCGCCGACGCCCCCGAGCTCTTCCTGATCGACGGCAACAGCCTCGCCTACCGGGCGTTCTTCGCCCTGCCGGAGTCGATCGGGACCAGCGACGGGCGACCGACCAATGCGATCTACGGCCTCGCCTCGATGCTGGTGAAGATCATCGACGAGCACCATCCGGCCGGCGTCGTCGTCGCCTGGGATGCCGGCATGTCGGGACGCGAGGTCACCTACGACCTCTACAAGGCCCAGCGCAAACCGCGGCCCGACCTGCTGCGCGAGCAGTGGCCGAACCTGATGCCCCTGGTCGAGGCCTTCGGCTACACCAACGTCAAGGTCGAGGGCTACGAGGCCGACGACGTGATCGCCTCCCTGGTCCGCCAGGCCCGCGAGCAGGACATCGACGTGATGGTCGTGACCGGCGACCGCGATGCCTACCAGCTGGTCGCCGAGGGGGTGCGGGTGATGAGCACCTCGCGCGGGATCACCGAGACCAAGGTCTACGACCGCGAGGCGGTGGTCGAGCGCTACGGGGTGCCGCCGGAGCTGATCACCGACCTGATGGGCCTGCGCGGGGACACCTCCGACAACATCCCCGGCATCCCGGGGATCGGGGAGAAAACGGCGACCCAGCTGCTGCAGCAGTTCGGCACGCTGGAGGACGTGCTGGCGAGCGTCGATCAGGTCTCCGGCGCCAAACGCAAGCAGAACCTGGTCGAGCACGCCGACGACGCGCGGATGTCGAAGCAGCTGGCGACGCTCCAGTACGACATCGAGACCGGGGTGGACCTGGCCGAGGCGATGTCCTCAGAGCCCAACCGCGGCGCCCTGCGGGACTTCATGCGCGAGTTCGAGCTGCGAGCGGTGATGGAGCGGCTCGAAGAAGCGCTGCCGGACGGGGACGCGGTGCCGGGGCGGCGGGTCGAGACCGAGCTGGAGGTGGAGGTGGTCGAGGGCACCGCGGAGGACCTCGGCGAGGGGCCGCTGGCACTGGCGATCTCCGGGGAGCGCTGGGCGGCCGCAGAGGCCGAACGCGTCCTCTCGGGCTCCTCCACGCTCGACGAGCTGGCAGTGGCGGTCGGCGCCAAGCCGATCGTCGCCCACGACGCGAAGTCGCTCGGCGGCGGCCGCCACGGCCTGCTCGCCGCCGCCGCCCGCGAGGGCGTCGAGCTTTCGCTCGGGCACGACACGATGATCGCCGCCTATCTGCTGGAGCCCCAGCGCCGCACCTACGACCTGGTCGAGCTGGGCGCCGACGCCGGCCTCGGCCTCGCCGAGGGCGCCGGCCCCGCGGCTGAGGAGGACGAGGACGACGGGCAGCTCTCGCTCGGCGAGGAGGTCGAGGCGGGGCTCGACCCGGCCGAGGAGGCGCGCCTGGTCGCCGCCCTGGCCGAGAGCCAGCGCCCGCGGCTGGAGGGGTGGGGCCTGGAGCCGCTGCTGCGCGAGGTCGAGCTGCCGCTGGTCCACGTCCTCGCGGCGATGGAACGCGAGGGCCTGAAGCTCGACGCCGAGCGGCTGGCCGAGGTCGGTGCCGGCTTCGCCGAGCGGATCGATCTCCTGGAAAAGGAGATCTATGAGCTGGCCGAGGAAGAGTTCACGATCGGCTCCCCGCAGCAGGTCGGCCGCGTCCTCTTCGAGAAGCTGCAGCTGACCCGCAAGCGCCGCGGCAAAACCGGGTTCTCGACCGACGCCCGCGTCCTCGCGCAGATCCGCGACGAGCACCCGATCGTCGAGAAGATCGAGTCCTGGCGCGAGCTGACCAAGCTGAAGAACACCTATCTGGACTCGCTGCCGGACCTGATCGACCCCGCGACGGGCCGCGTCCACACCACCTTCAACCAGGCCTCGACCACTACCGGCCGCCTCTCCAGCACCAACCCGAACCTGCAGAACATCCCGATCCGGACCGAGATCGGCCGCCCGGTGCGCGCCTGCTTCGTCGCCGAGCAGGGCGCCCGCCTGCTCTCCGCCGACTACAGCCAGGTCGAGCTGCGGGTGCTCGCCCACGTCGCCGAGGAGGAGGTGCTGAAGGAGATCTTCCGCGCCGGCGACGACGTCCACGCGGCGACCGCGGCGGAGGTCTTCGACATCTCCCGCGACGAGGTCGATGTCGGCCAGCGCTCAAAGGCGAAGATGGTCAACTTCGGGATCGTCTACGGCCTCACCGGGTTCGGCCTCGCCGACCGGCTCAACATCCCCCGCAAGGAGGGTGAGGAGTTCGTCGCCCGCTACCTCGAGCGCTTCCCGGCGGTGCGCGCCTTCCGCGAGCAGATCATCGAGCAGGCGCAGGAGCAGGGCTATGTGACGACGCTGATGGGACGGCGCCGCTCGATCCCCGAGCTGCGCTCCGGCAATCCCAACACCCGCCGCCTCGGCGAGCGCCTCGCCGTCAACACGGTGATCCAGGGCACCGCCGCGGACATCATCAAGGTGGCGATGGTGCGCTGTCAGGCGGCCCTGGGGGAGGCCGGGGGGAAGACCCGCCTGGTCCTGCAGATCCACGACGAGCTGCTGTTCGAGGGCCCGCCGGGGGAGATGGAGGGCGCGGCCGAGCTGGTGGAGCGCGAGATGTGCGCCGCCTACCGGCTCGACCCGCCGCTCGAGGTCGACATCGGCGTCGGCAAAGACTGGCTCGACGCCAAGTAGCTCGCGCTAGTCGTCGTCTCCGCCGGACTCGCCGCTCCCGGAGCTGCCTTCGCCTGAGCCGCTCGAGTCGTCATCCAGGGTCGCTTCGGCGGGTGGAAGAGAGGGTTCGGTAGAGGAGCCGCTCGGTCCCGAGGAGTCGTCTCCGCCGCTGCCCGAGCCCGAACGGTCGTCGTCTTGGCCGGAGCCCGAACGGCCGCCATCGTCGCCCGAACCGTCGCGGCCGGGGCCGGAGCGCCCGCGGTCGTCACCCGGGCCGTCATCGCCCGGGTGGTCCTCGCCACGGTGCCCACGATCGCCTCCGCCGCCGGCGTCGTCGCTTCCCGAGCTCCCGCCGGAATCGTCGAAGCTCGCGGCCCGGCCGCTCGTGCCTTCCGGCGCGGGAGACGCCTTGCCCGCCGCCGCGGCGGCGGGCAAGGCGGGCCCGTCGTTCCCTCCCCGGCCATTCTCGATCGCGACGCCGGTGCCGACCGTCCCCGCGATCAGCACTGCCGCGACCCCGACCTTGGCCGCTCCGCCGGCTCCGAGTCCGCCCAGTGCCGCCCCGCTCCCGCCTATCGCCCCGGCCCCCGCCGCCGCGGCGGTCTCGGCACCGTGGTCGAAGAGCATCCGCAGCAGCGGCAGCGGGATCAGCATCCCGAGCCCGTCGCGCAACGCGGTGCGGGCGCGGTGGATCGTCTGCCGGGCCGCGCCACCGCTGACGCCGAGGGCGGCGGCGATCTCTTCGTGGCTGAGGCCCTCCAGCTCGCGCATCACGATCGCCGCGCGCTGCGGCTCGGGCAGCGCCCGCAGGCGCTCCATTAACTCGGTCATCTCCTCCCGGCGCTCGGCCTCGGTGGCGGCGCTGAGCCCGCCGGGGATCGTCTCGCCCAGCTCCTCGGCGCTCGGCGGTCGGTCGCGGAGGTCGTTCAGCGCCGTGTTGCGGACGATCCGGTAGAGCCACGGCCGCAGCTCGATCTCTGCGTCGGAGCCCCGCAGGGCCAGCAGCGCCTTCGAGAAGGCGTCCTGGGTGACGTCCTCGGAGCGGCCGCCGACGATCGCGGCGGCGAAGCGGTCGAGCGGCCTGCGGTAGCGCCGGACGATCTCCTCGAAGGCGGTCTCGTAGCCCTGTCTGACCAGCGTCACCAGTCGCCGGTCGGGCTGGGTGCGGAGCGCCGGTCCGAGCAGGACGCGGGTCGCGAAGGGCTCTGCGGTTGGCGGAGGCATGGCGTGGTTGCTGGCCCCGTTAGTCCTCGTTGCTCGATCCGGTGGTGTTGATATGACAGCAGGTGGGTTCCCTCGGCACGCTCATGCAACACCGACCGCAGCCAAAGATCACGCGACACAGGCATCGTTCCCATGGATAGAGGCGTCGCCGTGGCGCTGACGGCCACGGCCGGCGGCCTGATCGCAGCGCAGGCACCGATCAACGCAACGCTCGGCAGGGCGACCGGAGGGCTGCCGGCGGCGCTCGTCTCCTTCGCGGTGGGCTCGATCGCGCTTGCCGCGATCGTCGTACTCAGCGGCAAGGCTGGCGGCCTCAGCTCGACCTTCGACGTCAGCTGGTACTACCTGGTCGGCGGCCTCTTGGGCGCGGTGTACGTCACCACCGCCTTGCTCGCGGTGTCGGCGATCGGCGCCGGCGGCGTCGCCGCGGCGACCGTGACCGGGCAGCTGACCGCCTCGGTCGCGCTGGACCGGCTAGGCGTGTTCGGCCTCGACCAGGTCCCGCTCAGCCCCGAGCGGCTGCTCGGCGTCGGGCTGCTGCTGGCGGGGACCTTCTTGATCGTCCGCTGAGCCGGCGAACTCCGGCGGCGCGATCGCGAGGTAGTGGCTGAAGGACCAGTCGATGAAGCGCCTGGAGCCCATCAGCCGGATCAGCGGCCCGAGGATGCGCGGCGGAACCCGCGGCACCAGCCGCTGCACGCGCAGCATCCAGCGGAACTTCCACTCGTGGGAGTCGTGGAACTGCGCGTAGGCCGCGGCCGCGGCCTCGCGGGTCTGCCGGCCCTCGACCACGCCGCGCAGCTCCCGGCCCAGCGCGATCCCGAAGTAGAGCGCGGTCCTGATCCCCTCGGCGCTCAGCGGCAGGCAGTGCCCGGCCGAGTCGCCGGCGAAGAAGACGCCGCCCTCGGTCGCCCGGCGCAGCTTGTGGGGGATCCAGTTGCCCTGGTAGCGGACCCGGTCGCGGTCGAGGTCCTCGGCCAGCAGCTCGGTCGTCTCGCGGACGTGGAAGCGGGGGTCGAAGGAGCCGACGCCGACCCGGACCTCGTCGCGGGCCGGGAACGACCAGCCGTAGCCGGCGGGGACGTAGCGCCGGTCGATCCAGACCTCGAGGTCCTCGGCGCTCCCCTCGGGGTGCACCTCGAGGCCGCGGGAGAGCGGCGCGTCGGGCGGTTGGACGCCGTCGCCGTTGGCGAGGATCCGCCGCCAGCCGAGCGCGTCGACGACCAGCGGGGCGGAGATCGTGCCGCGGTCGGTCTCGACCGCGATCGCGCCGTCGCCGTTGGCGGGGGCGGCGCGCCCGTTCACCTTCGCGGTCTCGAAGCGGGCGTCGCACTGGCGCCAGAGCAGCTGGCACAGCTCGCGGTAGTCGAAGGTGGAGAAGGTCCAGGGGAGGCGGTAGCGGGCGTCGCCGTGGGGGGTGTGCATGACCAGCGTGTCGAAGCGCTGGCGCTCGCACTCCATCAGCTCCAGGCGGCGCAGCCACTCGGTCGGGATGCCGCAGGCGGAGGTCTGGCGCTCGCCGATCTCGTAGCGGTCGACGACCAGCACCTCGGCGCCGCTGCCGGCCAGCTCGCGAGCCACCGCCAGGCCTGCGAAGCTGGCGCCGCAGATCAGCACGTCGCACTCGCCGTTGAGCGGCGTACGTTCCTCGCCGCGCTTGGTCGCTCGGATCGGCATCGAACCCCAGCGTATCTGGCCAGGTTTTTTCTGCCATTATTGGCCGCTGTGTCCGCGACCGACTCGATGACTGCTCCCGCACCTGCCGCGACGCCGGTTGACGGGTCAAATGGCCTGCTCCTGCAGATCGAGGGGAAGATCGTCCCCAACTACGCGGCGACGATGGTCTCCTTCGACGAGGGCGACGTCGTCAACGGCAAGGTCGTGCGGATCGACAAAGACGAGGTCCTGGTCGACATCGGCTACAAGGCCGAGGGCGTCATCCCCTCCAACGAGCTCTCGATCCGCAAGTCGGTCGATCCGAGCGAAGAGGTCTCGCTGGGCGAGGAGGTCGACGCCCTGGTCCTCACCAAGGAGGACGCCGAGGGCCGCCTGATCCTCTCCAAGAAGCGCGCCCGCTTCGAGAAGGCGTGGCGCCGCATCGAGATCGCCGCCGACTCCGGCGAACCGGTCGAAGGCAGCGTGATCGAGGTCGTCAAGGGCGGCCTCATCCTCGACCTCGGGGTGCGCGGCTTCCTGCCCGCCTCGCTGGTCGACATCCGCCGCGTCCATAACCTGGACGAGTTCATGGGCCAGACGCTCGAATGCAAAGTGATCGAGCTCAACCGCAGCCGCAACAACGTCGTGCTCTCGCGCCGCGCGGTCCTCGAGGAGGAGCGCAAGGAGGTCCGCGAGCAGATCCTCGGCCGGCTCGAGCCCGGCCAGGTGGTCGAAGGCAAGATCTCCAACATCGTCGACTTCGGGGCCTTCGTCGACCTCGACGGGATCGACGGCCTGATCCACATCTCTGAGCTTTCCTGGAGCCACGTCAACCATCCCTCCGAAGTCGTCGCGATCGGCGACACGGTGCGGATCAAAGTGCTCGACATCGACCGCGACCGCCAGCGCATCTCGCTGGGTCTGAAGCAGACCCAGGAGGACCCCTGGCAGCGGGTGATCAGCACCCACAGCTCCGGCGACGTGCTCGAGGGCTCGGTGACCAAGGTCGTCGCCTTCGGCGCCTTTGTCGAAATCCTCCCCGGGGTCGAGGGGCTCGTCCACATCTCCGAGCTCGCCGACCACCACGTCGAGAACCCCAGCGAAGTGGTCGAGCCGGGGACGACGCTGGACGTGAAAATCCTCGAGATCGACGAAGAGCGGCGGCGGTTGTCGCTCAGCATCAAGCGGGTCGAGGGGCAGAACATGCCTATGGGGGGGCTTGGTGAGCAGATCAATGGGACTGACGGCGAGGGTTCAGAGGCTGCAGCCGCGGGTCCTGTCGACGGGGACGACTCTTCGTCCTCGCAAGCTGCGGGCGAAGAGCCATCCCCGACGCCACCCGCGGATGAAGCCGCTGAGGCCGCGGGTCCGGCCGATGTGGCTGTCGCCGAGGCCCCCGCAGAGGCTGAGCCTGTAGCTGAGGAGCCTGTTGCTGAGGCACCGCCGGCTGAGGAGGCTGAGGTCGAGGCGGTCGCGGAAGAGCCTGCTGCCGAAGCCCCCGCGGTCGAAGAGCCGGTGGCTGAGGAGCCTCCGGTCGAGGCCGTTGCGGAGGAGCCTGTTGCCGAGGAGGAGCCGGTTGTAGAGGCTCCGGCGGCTGAAGAGGCAGCTCCGGCCGTCGAGGAGGCCCCGGCGGAGACTGAGGCTGAGGCCGCAGAGGAGCCGGCTGCCGAGGAGGCGCCTGAGGTCGAGGAGCCCGCGGCGGAGGAGACGGCCGCTGCCGAGGCGAAAGTCGCGATCTCCGAGGAGTTCGGCGTGGCCGAGATACAGGTGGATGCCGAGGACACCGCAGGTGAAGGGGAGCCGCTGGCGGATTGGGAAATCGCGGCGGCGGAAGAAGCTGCGAAGAGCGGCGACGGCGAGGCCGCGGACGGCGAGGCTTCCAAGGACGAGCCCGCCGGCGACGGGCAGGCGAGCGAGTCCGAGCAGAACTGAACGGCGCCGTGGCGCCGCTGACGATCGGCCTCACCGGCGGTATCGCCGCCGGCAAGTCCGAGGCCCTCGCCGCCTTCGAGCGACTCGGTGCGGCGACTCTCTCCAGTGACGCAATCGTCCACGAGCTGCTGGACTCCGAACCCCTGCGCGGCCGGCTGGTCGAGCGCTGGGGCGCCGAGATCGCCCGGGCCGAGGAGGTCGACCGGGCTCGCGTCGGGGAGATCGTCTTCGCCGACCCCGAGCAGCTCTCCTGGCTGGAGAGCCAGATCCACCCGCTGGTGCGGGAGCGGACCGCGGCCTGGCTGACTTCCCTGCCGTCGGGAACGGAGGTCGCCGTGGTCGAGGTCCCGCTGCTCTTCGAGGCCGGCAGCGACGGCGTCTTCGACACCACGGTGGCCGTCGTCACCGCGGACGAGCTGCGGCGCCGGCGCGCGGAGGAGCGCGGGCACGCCCTGGTCGGCGAGCGCGAGGCGCGCCAGCTCTCCCAGGAGGAGAAGGCCGGCCGGGCCGAGCACGTGATCGAGAACGACGGCACCCTCGAGGACCTGGAGCGGTCGCTGTCCGCCCTGATGGCAAGGCTTCGTCGATGAAGAGGACGACCGCGCGACGGCTCGCGCTGGGCGGCGGCGCGGTCGCGGTCGGGGTGGTCGCCGGGGTCCTGCTGGGGGTCTTCGGGACCGTTGACCACGCGATCCAGGAGCTGACCCTGCCGCTTCGCCACGAGGACGTGATCCGCCAGCAGGCGGCCGAAAAGGAGGTCGACGCGGCGCTGATCGCCGCGGTGATTTACTCGGAGTCGAAGTTCCTCGACCAGACCTCCAGCGCCGGCGCTCGCGGGCTGATGCAGATCACGCCGGAAGCGGCGAGGGAAATCGAGCGCCTCAGCGGTGGCACCACCTTCGAGCTCAGCGACCTCTCCGACCCGGAAATCAACATCCGCTATGGCACCTTCCTCCTGCGCGAACTGATGTCCCGCTTCGACGGCGACGAGGTGGCTGTGCTCGCCGCCTACAACGCCGGTCCCGCCAACGCCGAGGAGTGGGGCGGCAGCGACCTCGACGTCGAGCAGATCCCGTTCCCCGAAACGCGGGCCTACGTGGAAGAGGTGCTCGACAAGCGCGGCGCCTACCGCGACAAGTACGCGAGGGAGCTGGGCTATTGAACGCCGCCCCGAGGCCGCGGGTGGGCGCGCTGGCCCTGGCGGTCGGCCTGGTCCTGGCCGACTCCTCGATCGTCGTGCTGGCGCTGCCGGAGATCTACCGGGAGCTCGACACCACCGTCGCCGGGGTCACCTGGGTGCTCATCTCCTTCAACCTGGTGATGGCTTTGGCCGCGGTGCCGGCCGCGTTTGCCGCCCGCCGGATCGGCCCCGGGCGCGCGGCCGCCTTCGGCCTGGCGATCTTCGCCGGCGCCGGGCTCGCCTGCGGCCTTTCGGACAACCTGACGACCCTGCTCCTCGCCCGCTGCCTGCAGGCGCTCGGCGGGGCCGTCGCGGTCACCGCCGCGCTGGAGCTGCTGCCGGCGACGGTCGGCTCCGAGGCGCGCGCGACCGCGGTCTGGGCCGGCGCCGGCGCCACCGGTGCGGCGCTCGGGCCGGCGATCGGCGGCGTCCTCACCGAGCTCGTCTCCTGGCAGTCGATCTTCCTGCTCCAGGTCCCGGTCGCGCTGCTGGCGGCGGTGCCGATCCTCGCCGTCGCCCGGCACGAGGCGGCGACCGGGATCATCGAGCCGGAGCTGCGCCGCACCGGCCGGCCTCACCTCTGGGCGAACCTGGCTCTGGCGATGGTCTCGGCGGCGATCGCGGCGGCTCTCTTCCTGCTCGTGCTGCTGCTGATCGAGGGCTGGCGCCTGACCCCGATCGGGGCCGCGGTCGTCGTCACCGTGATGCCGCTGGCGGCGATCCTCGGCACCCGCATCGCCACCGGGGTCCCCGATGCCCGCGCTCGCGCCGCCGCGGGCGCGATCCTCGTCGGTGGCGGCCTCGCCGGCCTCGGCCTGCTGCCGAAGGCGGAGGTCGCCCTGACCGTGCCGCCGCAGCTGCTGATCGGGGTTGGGCTCTCGCTGGTGCTCTCGGCGCTGACCGAGACGGCGCTGGGTGGTCGCGCCCCGCAGGCGATCCACGGCGGCTGGACGATTTCCGCCCGTCACGCCGGCGTCGTCGTCGGGCTGCTGGCCCTGACCCCGATCTTCACCGCCGACATCGCCGATCAGCGCAATGACGCGATCGACGCCGGCACCGCGGTGATCCTCGACTCCCGGGTCAACCCGCTGCTGAAGATCGAGCTCGCGCAGCGGATCTCCGACCGCCTCGAGGGCGAGGAGGGGAAAGTGCCGACGATCGGCTCGGCCTTCGATCCGCTGCCTTCAGATCCCGCCGATCGGGCCGCGGCAGAACAGCTGCGCGGCGAACTTCAGGATCAGCTCAACCGCGGCGCCACCCACGCGTTCAGCCCCTCGTTCCTGCTCGCCGCCCTGCTCGGGCTGCTGGCGCTGATCCCGATCGGCCTCTCGCGGAGGATGGACCTTTGAACGGGATGTCGAGAGGGCGAGCCCTGGTGATCGGCGCGATCGTCGCGGCGGTGGCGCTGCCCGGGATCTACCTCGCGGCAGGCGGCGCCTCCTACGCGCCCGAGAAGACCCGCGACCCGTGCAAGGACCGGCCCTGGACCAATCCCCAGAGCCTGGCCGAGGTCGCCCAGCAGATCTCGCTCTCGGCCCTCGACGGTGCCGCCTGCCGTCTCGGGGTCAGCCGCGAGGCACTGGCACGGGCGCTGGCGACCGAAGAGGGTCGCGAGCGCTTCGGCCGCCGTTACGGGATCGACGACGAAAAGCTGGCACAGGCAGTTCGCGCCGCTCTCCTGCGGGCGGTCGACGACGCCGAAGAGGCGGGTGCACTCAGTCCGCTGCTCGCGGAACCGTTGCGGGGCACGCTCGAACGGATCCCGCTCGAACAGGCGATCGAACTGCTCCGCGATGCCCAGTCGGCGCTCTCGAACCTGGAAACCTTCCTCGGTCCCGCCGGCTCGTTCCTCGAAGGCTTCCTCCGCTAGATGGAATCAACCATCTAGGAACGAGGGCTTCGCCGGGCGGCGTTACTTCGGCCGCTCGATTTTGAAACGCCGTTTGCCGGTCTGCCAGCGGATGCCGGCGCTGAGTTCCACGGGGCTGACGTCGAGCGCCTCGCACAGCTTCAGCAGCGTGCCGAGCCGCGGCTCGCGGCCGCCGCGCTCGAGCAGCGAGATCTCGGTCCTGTGCAGGTCGCAGCTGAACCCGAGTTCTTCCTGGGAGACGCCTTTGGCCTCACGGGCGCGTCTCAGGTTCACGGCAAAGCGGTCACGAAGTTCCATAGTGATGTGAAGCTTCTGTCATCTATGACAGAAGCTCTACAGACAAAACATTTCCCCCCAATTTAGGCGCGGGTCGCGCGCCAGACCCAGAGCATCGCCAGGGGCTGCAGCGGCAGCCGCGCCCAGAGCGCCCAGCGGGGGACCCGCTGCAGGTGCAGGCCCTTGATCTGCTCGGGATTGACGGCCATGTGGACGTTGGCCGGGAAGACGGCGAGGAGCAGGGCGAGCAGCCACCAGCGCCCAAGCGCGCGGGAGCGTGGGTGCAGCACCGCGGCGGCACCGGCGATCTCGGCCAGGCCGCTGATCGCGACCACCTCGCGCTCGTTGCCGACCGAAGGGGGCACGATCGCTTCGTAGAAGCGCGGCCTGAGGAAGTGCATGGTCCCCGCGAAGGCGAAGAACGCGGCAAGTGCGGCTCGGGAGCGCTTCATCGCCGCGGAAGTCTTCCATCTTTGGGGTGCGGGGGGCGCGCCCGCTATGTTCGTGTTCGTGCCGGATTTCAAGCTGAACCCCGCCTATACCCCCACGGCCGACCAGCCGAAGGCGATCGCCGGGCTCGCCGAGGGCCTCGGCACCGGCGAGCGTTTCCAGACGCTGCTCGGCGCCACCGGCACCGGCAAGACCTTCACGATGGCGGCGACGATCGCCGAGGTCCAGCGGCCCTCTCTCGTGATCGCCCACAACAAGACCCTGGCCGCGCAGCTCTGCAACGAGTTCCGTGAGTTCTTCCCCGAGAACGCGGTCGAGTACTTCGTCTCCTACTACGACTACTACCAGCCCGAGGCCTACGTCCCCGCCCAGGACCTCTACATCGAGAAGGACTCCTCGATCAACGACGAGATCGACCGGCTGCGCCACGCCGCCACCGCGGCGCTGTTCGCCCGCCGCGACGTGATCATCGTCGCCTCGGTCTCCTGCATCTACGGGATCGGCTCGCCGCAGGTCTACAACGAAAAAATGCAGCTGTTCAAGGTCGGCGAGGAGATCGACCGCGACGGGGTGCTGCGCAAGCTGGTGAAGATGCAGTACCAGCGCAACGACGCGGTGCTGGGGCGCGGCGCCTTCCGGGTCCGCGGCGAGGTGCTGGAGATCATGCCCTCCTACGCCGAGTCGGCCTACCGGATCTCCCTCTTCGGCGACGAGATCGAGGGGATCCAGCACTTCGACCCGCTCAGCGGCGAGGTTCTCGACACGATCGACCACGTCTCCGTCTGGCCGGCGTCGCACTACGTCACCAAAGACGAGACGGTCGAGCGCGCGGTCGAGGAGATCCGCGCCGAACTGGAATCGCGCACCGCCGAGCTGGAGGCGGAGGGCAAGCAGCTGGAGGCGCACCGGCTGCGCCAGCGCACCGCGTATGACCTCGAGATGATCAAGGAGCTCGGCTTCACCTCCGGGATCGAGAACTACTCGCGGATCCTCGACGGCCGGCCGCAGGGCAGCCCACCGCACACGCTGATCGACTACTTCCCCGACGACTTCGTCGTCTTCGTCGACGAGTCCCACCAGACGGTGCCGCAGATCGGCGGCATGTACGAGGGCGACCGCTCGCGCAAGCAGACGCTGATCGACTACGGGTTCCGGCTGCCCTCGGCGATCGACAACCGGCCGCTCAAGTTCGCGGAGTTCCTCGACCGGGTCAAGCAGCTGGTGATGGTCTCGGCGACGCCGGGGCCGTTCGAGCGGACCGAATCGACGCGGATCGTCGAGCAGATCGTCCGCCCGACCGGAATCATCGATCCCGAGATCGACGTGCGGGAGACGAAGAACCAGATCGACGACCTGATGAACGAGGTCAAGGCCCGGGCCGAGGCGAAGGAGCGCACCCTGGTCACGACCCTGACCAAGAAGATGGCCGAGGACCTGACCGCCTACCTGCTCGAGTACGGGATCAAGGTCCGCTATCTGCACTCGGAGATCGACACCCTGGAACGGATCCAGATCGTCCGCGACCTGCGGCTCGGCGAGTACGACGTGCTGGTCGGGGTCAACCTGCTGCGCGAGGGGCTCGACCTGCCCGAGGTCTCCCTGGTGGCGATCCTCGACGCCGACAAGGAGGGCTTCCTGCGCGGCGAGACGAGCCTGGTGCAGACGATCGGGCGGGCGGCGCGCAACGTAAACGGGCGGGTGCTGATGTACGCGGACAAGGAGACCGACGCGATGCGGGCGGCGATGAGCGAGACCGACCGCCGCCGGGCGATCCAGCTCGCCTACAACGAGGAGCACGGGATCACCCCCGCGACGGTGCGCAAAGGGATCTCCGAGATGGCCGAGTTCCTGGCGATGGAGGACCGGGCGCCGCGCCGGCGCCGCCGCAAGCGCAGCGACGACTTCTCCGGCCCGGAGGAGCTGGAGCGCACGATCGTCGCCCTCGAGGAGGAGATGCTGGCCGCCGCCGACGACCTCCGCTTCGAGGAGGCGGGACGGATCCGCGACGAGCTGCGAGAGTTGCGCCGCGACCTCGACGGCATGACCACTGCCGGGTCCTGATCGGCGCATTTCTGCGTCCTCGGTCGCTCACGTGCGGAGCACGCTTCGCTCCCTGCGTCCTTGAACTGCTTGATCAGGACCCGGCAGGGCTAATCTCTCTTCGATGCGGGGGACTATCTGCGAGGAGGTCGCCGAGTGGGCTGTCGGGCTAAGGCCTGGCGATCTGCCCGAGAGCGTCCGCGAGCGGGCCGAACTGCAGGCCGAATGCATCGCCGCCGCCCGCGCCGCGGGCGAGGCCTACGCCGCGCCGTTCATGGCGGTGGCGCCGGACGGGCCGGTGGGCGAGGTGTACCGCTGCGCCGCCGCGTCGATCGCCCACGACTGGGACGACTACCTGTTCATGGGACACACCGGCCACTCGGCGGTCCCGGCGGCCGCCGCCTTCGCCGCCGACCCCGAGCGGGCGCTGCTCGCCCAGATCGCCGCCAACGAGGTCGCGGGCCGACTCGGCGCCGCCCTCTTCCTCGGCCCCCACAACGGCCAGTTCTGGGCCTCGATCCACTGCGCCTCGGCCGCGCTCGCCGCGGCGGTTGGGCTGGAGCTCGACGCGCAGTGCACGGCGCACGCCCTGGCGATCGCGCTCTACCAGCCCCCGTACGGGATGTGGCCCGGGTTCATGGGGCCGAAGACGAAGCTGCTGACCGCCGCCGAGCCGGCGGCGACCGGTGCGCGGGCCGCTCTGCTGGCCGCCGAGGGGATGACCGGCGCCCTGGACGTGATCGAGCACCCTCGCGGGGTGCTCGCCAGCCTCTCCTTCGCTCCGCGGCCGTCGATGTTCGGTGCCTTCGGCCGTGTCTGGCTGACCGACACCCTCGCTTTCAAGCGGCTGCCCGGGTGCGCCTACCTGCAGGCGGTCGCCGAGGCGGCGCTCGCCGCCGAAGTCGAGGCCGCCGAGGTCGACTCGGTCGAGATCGAGGCCGGCTGGCTGACCTGCGAGATGGAGGAGCTGGGGCGCGGCTCCGACCTCTCCCCGATCCGGGTCAACTTCTCGGCCACCCTGACGACGGCGATCGCGCTGCTGGCCGGCCGGTTCACCCCCGCCGAGCTGGCGCCCGAGTGGCTTGAGGAGCACGAGGCG
This sequence comes from uncultured Solirubrobacterales bacterium, assembly GCA_963799835.1. Classification (GTDB taxonomy): domain Bacteria; phylum Actinomycetota; class Thermoleophilia; order Solirubrobacterales; family 70-9; genus VAYN01. The sequence continues at coordinate 20,613 of CAWCYE010000002.1, read as the reverse complement.
GAGATTCGCGCCCTCGCGGCGAAGATCGGCCTCGAGCACGATCCGGCGCTGACCGCGAAGACGCTGCTCGGCACGTTGGAGGCAGGTGCGTCCCCGGACCTCGGGCTGCGCGACCTGCTGCGCCTTCGCCGCCGGCTCGGCGACGCCAACATGGACGAGGCCAATCCCGGACCGGCGATAGCCAGGGCGCTCGCCGCCGACCGCTCGCTGCGCCGCGTTCTCGGCCGTTCCGTGCGCCAGCGTCTCGGCGGCGACCGCGGCGACGCCGGCATCGACCGGCTCGACACCGAGGCGCTGCGGATGACCTTCCCCGCCCGTCTCAGCATCCACCTTCGCGACGGATCCACCCGCGTCGTGGAGGGGGCGGAGCCCGGCTCCTGCGGTCGTCCTCTCGCCGAGCAGCGCGCCGTCGTCAGCGAGCGGCTGGCCGTCGCCGGGGCTGCGGTCGGCTGATCTCTCGGGCTCAGTCCAAGAGCTTCGCCGCCTTGGCGCTGTCGGTGAAGAACTCGCCCCTCACCGTCTTGCCGTCGCCGTCGTATTTGAGCACGTGCACGAAGGGCGCCTCGAAGCTGCCCTTGTCGTTGCCGGCGCGCTGGGTGCCGCGGACGACGACGTACTCGCCGGCGTCGATGAACTCCTCCGGTTCGACGCTGAACGAGGACCAGTAGTTGGGGATCTGCGCGAAGTTGCCGAGGATCTGGTCGCGACCCCGGGTTTCCCCTCCGAGCGGCAGCTCGTCTGAGGTGACCCAGACGGCGTCCTCCGAGAACAACTCCCTGAGGGCATTCAGGTCGCCTTTGCCAAAGGCCTCGTAGGCGGACCGGGCGGTGTCGACGTTGGACATCTCAACCTCCTTGCTATGGCCCCGCCTCTCAGTCCACCGTACCGCCGGCACCGTGGTGGCACAACCCACGGAGTGCGTTCGTCCTTTGTCCCGCATAGCGCCACAAAGGACGAACGCGCTGGCTCTCCCGAGCCGGGGAACATCTGTTCGCCTGCGTAGAATCGGGTGCCAGTGGCCGCTTCTGAGCGAATCGTCATCTCGGGTGCCCGGGAGCACAACCTCAAGGACATCGACCTCGAGCTACCCCGCGACGCGCTGATCGTGATCACCGGCCTCTCGGGGTCGGGCAAGTCGAGCCTCGCCTTCGACACGATCTACGCCGAGGGCCAGCGCCGCTACGTCGAGTCGCTGTCGGCCTACGCGCGGCAGTTCCTGGGGCTGATGGAGAAGCCGGACGTCGACTCGATCGAGGGCCTCTCGCCGGCGATCTCGATCGACCAGAAGACCACCTCTCGCAACCCGCGCTCGACCGTCGGCACGGTGACCGAGATCTACGACTACCTGCGCCTGCTCTGGGCGCGGATCGGGGTGCCGCACTGCCCCGAGTGCGGCGAGCCGATCGCCGGCCAGTCCCAGGAGCAGATCGTCGACCGGCTGATGATGCTGGAGGAGGGGGCCAAATTCATGGTCATGGCGCCGGTCGTGCGGGGGCGCAAAGGCGAGTACGGCAAATTGATGGAGCAGATGCGGCTCGAGGGCTACTCCCGGGCCAAGGTGAACGGCGAGCTGCGCCGCCTCGACGAGGAGATCGTCCTCGACAAGAAGTTCAAACACGACATCTCCGTCGTCGTCGACCGGTTGGTGATGAAACCCGACCTGCGCCGGCGGCTCTCGGAGTCGGTCGAGGCGGCGGCCGGTCTGGCGGGAGGGCTGATCGAAGTCGAGATCGTCGAGGGGAAGAAGGCCGAGCCGCTGCTCTTCTCCGAGCAGTTCGCCTGCCTCAACTGCGGCACCTCGATCCCGGAGCTGGAGCCGCGGATCTTCTCCTTCAACTCGCCCCACGGCGCCTGCGACCGCTGCCACGGGCTCGGCTTCCAGCGGGTGATCGACCCCGAGCTGGTCGTCCCCGACCCGACCCTCTCGCTCTCGGAGGGCGCCCTGCAGCCCTGGAACCGCGGGGTCACCGCGTACTGGAGGCGGTTGATCGCCGCCGTCGCCGAGGAGTACGGCGTCGACGCCGACAAGCCCTGGGCGAAGCTGAAGAAATCCGAGAAGGAGACCTTCCTCTACGGCACCGGCGAGGAGCGGCACCTGGTCAGCTACACCAACCGCTTCGGCCGCCGCCGCTCCTACAAAGTCCGCTTCGAGGGGATCGTCAACAACCTCCAGCGCCGCTACGAGGAGACCGATTCGGAGACCAACCGCGAACGGATCGAGGGCTACATGGCCGAGCAGCCGTGCCCGGCGTGCAACGGCGCCCGGCTGCGCCCGGAGAGCCTGGCGGTGAAGGTCGGCGGCATCAGCATCGCCGACTACAGCGCCCTCTCGGCGCAGGCGGCGGCGCGGTGGATCGCGGAGCTGGAGATGACCGAGACCGAGCGGGCGATCGCGCGCCTGATCGTCCGCGAGATCTCCGAACGCCTCGCCTTCCTGGAGAACGTCGGCATCGGCTACCTCTCCCTTGCCCGCTCGGCCCGTTCGCTCTCCGGCGGCGAGGCGCAGCGGATCCGCCTGGCGACCCAGATCGGCTCCAGCCTGGTCGGCGTGATGTACGTGCTCGACGAGCCCTCGATCGGCCTGCACCAGCGCGACAACGAGAAGCTGATCGGCACCCTGGACCGCCTCCGCGACCTCGGCAACACCGTGATCGTGGTCGAGCACGACGAGGGCACGATGCGGGCCGCCGACCACCTCCTCGACCTCGGTCCCGGTGCCGGCGAACACGGCGGCTACGTGATCGCCGCCGGCACCCCGTCGGAGGTGGAAAGGGACCCGGCCTCGCTGACTGGGCAGTACCTCGCCGGCAAGCGCCAGATCGACGTACCGCAGGAACGGCGAGAGCCGAGCGGGGCGCTGCTGGTCCGCGGCGCCCGCGAACACAACCTCAAGGAGGTTGACGTTGCCGTTCCGCTCGGCGTCTTCTGCTGCGTCACCGGAGTCTCCGGCTCGGGCAAGTCGACCCTGGTCAACGAGACCCTGCACCACGCCGTCGCCAACCGCCTGCACCAGGCGAAACTGCGGCCTGGCGCCCACGACGGGATCGACGGCCTCAGCCAGATCGACAAGATCATCAACATCGACCAGTCGCCGATCGGCCGCACGCCGCGCTCAAACCCGGCCACCTACACCGGCGTCTTCGACCACATCCGCCAGCTCTTCACCCAGACCCAGGAGGCGCGGGCGCGCGGCTACAAGCCGGGCCGGTTCAGCTTCAACGTCAAAGGCGGGCGCTGCGAGGTCTGCAAGGGCGACGGCCAGATCAAGATCGAGATGCACTTCCTGCCCGACGTCTACGTGCCCTGTGAGCAGTGCCACGGCAAGCGCTACAACCGCGAGACCCTGGAGGTGCGCTTCAAGGGCAAGAGCATCGCCGACGTGCTCGAAATGTCGGTCGAGGAGGCGGTCGGGTTTTTCGAGAACGTGCCGAAGATCGCCCGCCGCCTGCGCACCCTGCACGACGTCGGCCTCGACTACATCCGCCTCGGCCAGCCGGCGACGACGCTCTCCGGCGGCGAGGCGCAGCGGATCAAGCTCGCCACCGAGCTCTCCAAAGTTGCCACCGGCGACACCCTCTACATCCTCGACGAGCCGACCACCGGGCTGCACTTCGCCGACGTCCAGCGGCTGCTCGAGGTGCTGGGACGCCTGGTCGACGCCGGCAACACGGTGGTGGTGATCGAGCACAACCTCGACGTGATCAAGACCGCCGACTGGCTGATCGACCTCGGTCCCGAGGGCGGGGAAGCCGGGGGAGAGGTCGTCGCCACCGGTACCCCGGAGCAGGTCGCCGCGGTCGAGTCCTCCTACACCGGGCGTTTCCTCGCCGGCCTGGTCGAGCCCGCCAAACGCAAACGCGCCCCCAGGCGAGAGCCGGTGGCCGCCTGAAAGGGGAATGAAAAGAGCAGCGACTGGGTATGGGCAGGGTGCGAAACCCCAAGGAGGAGGAGCTCATGTCCCTACCAGCGCTGGGAAAACGGCTGGCCATCATCGTGGGGTCACTGCTGGTGGTCAGCCTCGCGATCGTCGGCTGTGGCGGCGGAGACGACGGCGGTGGAGGGGCGAAGATCGCATTCCTCCTGCCCGAGAACGAGACGCCGCGCTACGAAGCGCACGACCGTCCGGAATTCGAAGAAAGGGTCGATGAGCTCTGTCCCGACTGCGAAATCCTCTACAGCAACGCCGCCCAGGACGCCTCCAAACAGCAGAGCCAGGCCGAAGCGGCGCTGACCCAGGGCGCCGAAGTGATGGTCCTCGACGCGGTCGACGCGGCCTCCGCGGCGGCGATCGTCGAAAAGGCGAAGGCGCAGAACGTCCCGGTCGTCTCCTACGACCGTCTGGTCGAAAACTCCGAACCCGACTACTACGTCTCCTTCGACAACGTCAAGGTCGGCGAACTGCAGGCGGAAACGCTCGCGGAAAAGCTGAAAGAAGACGGCGCCGCGAGCGGCCCGATCGTGATGATCAACGGAGATCCGGCCGACAGCAACGCGGCCAAGTTCAAGGAAGGGGCGCACAACGGCTTCGAATCGGCCGGGGTGAAAATCGCGAAAGAGTACGACACGCCGGAATGGTCGGCGACGAACGCGCAGAACGAGATGCAGCAGGCGATTACGTCGCTCGGCAAAACCGGTTTCGAAGGGGTCTACGGCGCCAACGACGACACCGGTGGCGGCGCGATCGCGGCGATGAAATCGGCCGGGATCGACCCGGAAGAAAAGCCGACCACGGGTCAGGACGCGACCGTCGCCGGCGTCCAGCGCATCATCGCCGGCCAGCAGTACATGACCGTCTACAAGGCGACCGACATCGAGACCAACGTCGCCGCCGAAATCGCGGTCGACCTGGCCGAAGGCAAAGAATTCCCGAAATCGAAAATCACCGACGAACTCGACAACGGCAAGATCAAAGTCCCGTCGGTCCTGCTCGAACCGGTCGCGGTGACCATGGACAACGTCAAGAGCACGGTGGTCAAAGACGGGTTCATCACGCCCTCCGAACTGTGCACCGGTCCCTACAAGTCGGCATGCGAATCACTGGGGATCTCCGGTTGAGATGGCCCCAGACGGCGCTCCGCTCCTCGAGCTGGAGGGAGTAAGCAAGCAATTCGGCCCGGTCCAGGCTCTGGACCGGGTCGACTTCGCCGTCCAGGCCGGCGAGGTGGTCGGCCTGGTCGGCGACAACGGCGCCGGCAAGTCGACGATGGTGAAGGCGATCGCCGGCATCAACCCCGCCGACGCCGGCGCGATCCGCTTCGCCGGCGAGGAGGTGTCGATCTCCAAGCCGCAGGACGCGACCGGGCTGGGGATCGCGACCGTCTACCAGGACCTGGCGCTGTGCGACAACCTCGACGTCGTCGCCAACCTCTTCCTCGGCCGCGAGGAGGTCTCGCCGGGCACCGGCGTCGTCTCACGGCAGCTGGACGAGGCGCGGATGGAGCACGCGACCGGGGAGCTGCTCTCCAACCTGGCGGTGACGATTCCGAGCTTGCGCAGCGAGGTCGGCACCCTCTCCGGCGGCCAGCGCCAGCAGGTGGCGGTGGCGCGCTCGCTGCTCGGCGAGCCGAAGGTGGTGCTGCTGGACGAGCCGACCGCGGCCCTCGGCGTCGCCCAGACCAAACAGGTGCTCAGCCTGATCCGGCGCCTGCGCGAGCGCGGCCTCGGGGTGGTGGTGATCAGCCACAACCTGGTCGACGTCTTCGAGGTCGCCGACAGGATCTTCGTCCTTCGCCTCGGCCAGGCGGCCGGCGAATTCGAGGCGGAAGCGACCACCGAGGAGCACGTCGTCGCCGCGATCACCGGTCTCGGTGAGAACCGCGAGGGGAACTCCGGCACGGAGGAAAGCGCGTGAGAAACGCCGCGCGCCGCCTCCTTCAGGGCGACCTCGGCTCACTGCGGGTGGTGCTCGGGCTGGCGGTGATCTGGATCATCTTCCAGTCCCAGAACGACCGCTTCCTGACGGCGGAGAACCTGACCAACCTGATGCTGCAGATCACCGCGATCGGGTTGATCTCGGTCGGGGTCGTCTACGTGCTGCTGCTCGGTGAGATCGACCTCTCGGTCGGGGCCGTCAGCGGCCTGTGCGCGGCGATCATGGCCGTGCTCAACGTCCAGCACGGCTGGAGCCCCTACCTGGCGATCGCCGCCGCGGTTCTCGCCGGACTGACGATCGGGGTCCTCCAGGGGAGCCTCTTCAGTCGCTTCGGGGTGCCCTCCTTCGTCGTCACCCTGGCGGGGTTACTGGCCTGGCAGGGGGCACTGCTGCAGGTCCTCGGCTCGACTGGCTCGATCAACCTCGACAACCCGAAGATCACCGGGCTGGCCAACACCTTCTACTCAGACAGCGCCGGCTGGACCTTCGCCGCGATCGTGATCGCCGCCTACGCCGCCGTCCTCTTCGTCGGCCACCGTCGCCGTCTCGCCACCGGCCTGGAAGCGCAGAGCCAGGCGGCGCTGCTCCTCCGCCTCGTCCTCGTCGCCGCGCTTGCGATCGTCGCCGTGGCGATCCTCAACTCCGATCGCGGCGTGCCGCTCGCGGTCCTGATCCTGCTCGCCTTCGTGATCGGCATGGACTACGTCGCCAGGCGCACCTCCTTCGGGCGCCACGTATTCGCCGTCGGCGGCAACGCCGAGGCCGCCCGCCGCGCCGGCATCCCGGTCGACCGGGTCCGCGTGGCGGTCTTCGGCATCGCCGGGACGATGGCCGCGATCGGCGGGATCATGGCCGCCTCGCGGCTGCTCGCAGTCAACCAGGGCTCCGGCGGCAGCGAACTGCTGCTGCTCGCGATCGCCGGCCCGGTGATCGCCGGCACCAGCCTCTTCGGCGGTCGCGGCTCGGTCTGGACCGCCCTGCTCGGCGCCCTGGTGATCGGCTCGATCTCCAACGGGATGGACCTGCTCGCGTACTCCTCGGCGGTCAAGTTCATGGTCACCGGCGGCGTCTTGCTCCTCGCGGTGATCGTCGACGCGATCGCCCGTCAGCAGCGCCAGGCATCCGGCCGCGTCTGACCCGAGCGGGGCGCCTTTCTATGCCTATGCGGGGAATAAAGCGCCCCGGCGCTAGCCCGCGGCGAGCACGGTGGCGACGTTCTCCCGGTGGACGTCCTCGTAGGGCTCGAAGTAGCGGACCCAGCCCGCATCGATCGCGGGCGCGACCAGCTCACGCAGGGGAGCCTCGCGCAGCGCGGGCTCCTCGCGGCAGCGCTGCAGGACCCGGACGTAGTCCTGGGTCGCCCGGAGCAGACCGGGGCCATAGCCGCCCGCCGCGATCGCCTCCGGGTCGCCGTGGTTTGGCAGAACGGCGGCCGGGTCGAGCGCGAGCAGGCGGTCGAGATCGCGCAGGTGCCGCTCGAACCCATGCGGCTCGTCGACGAAGGTGACCGTGTCCTCGACCGTGTCGCCGGCCAGGAGGACGCGGCCTTCCGACATCCAGAGCACCGCCGCATCGTCGCTGTGGACGTCGACGTGGATCAGCTCCAGCTCGATCCCGCCGACCCGCAGCTGCAGGCGCCCCTCGAAGGTCCGGGTGGGCATGACGAGCGGGGAGATCCCGGGCGGTCCCTCCAGCGTCCCCGCTTCGATCTTCCCCCGGTGCTCCTCCAGCAGCTCCGCGGTCCGCGCCGTGGAGATCACCTCGCAGTCGGCGAAGGCCTCGGTGCCGGCGACGTGGTCGAGGTGCCAGTGGCTGAGGACGACGGTGATCTCGCGGACGCCCTCGGCCTCCAGCGCGGCGCGGATCAGACGGCCGTGCTCGACCGAGACGTGGGTGTCGTAGACCAGGGCCTCGGGCCCGTCGACGATCGCGTAGCTGGCGATGCCGACCGTGATCGCCCCCTCGTCCACCCAGTTGGGCCCCTCCGCGTAGCGGTGGCCCTCGACGCGCCCGTCGTAGAAGGCCAGGATGCCCTCGCTCGGGCGGAGGACTCGCATCTGCGCGGTCATCGCTCCGCTCAGGCAACCAGGAGGGAGGCGCCGATCGCGCCGCCGAGGTCGCCGAGGCTGACGACCCGGACCGCCGGCGGGCGCTCGTCGAGGAACAGGTGCTTGCCCATCTCCTTTGTCAACGGCTCCATGTAGCGCTCGCCGAAGCGCACGCCGAGGCCGCCGCCGACGATCACCGCTTCGATGTCGAGCAGGTTGACGGCGGAGGCGATGCCGGTGCCGAGCGCCTCGATCGCGCGGTCGATCAGCTGCTCGGCGAGGTGGTCGCCGTGGTCGATCGCCCGCTCCCAGATCCCGCTGGTGAGGCGGTCTTTCTCGTGCTTTCGCATCAGCTTGAAGAGGTCGGTCTTGGCGCCCTCCTCGTGCTGGCGCCGCGCCTCGGCCTCCATCGCCGCCCGCCCGGCGTAGGCCTCCATGCAGCCGCGCCGCCCGCAGGGGCACTTGGCGCCGCCGCGCTTGACCACCATGTGGCCGACCTCGCCGGCGGCGCCGCGGCCGAGCCAGGGCTTGCCGTCGAGGACCAGCCCGCCACCGACCCCGGTCCCCCAGAAGACCCCGAGCAGGCTCTCGAACTCGCGGCCCGCGCCGAGGTGGAACTCGGCTTCGGTCGCGACCTGGACGTCGTTGCCGACCCGGACCTCGGTCCCCAGCGCCTCCTTCAGCGTCTCGGCGAGCGGGAAGCTCCCCTCCCAGCCGGGCAGGTTGCGGGCGCCGGAGACGATCCCCGTCTTCCCGTCGGCGTCGCCGGGCGAGCCGACGCCCACCCCGGCCAAGGCGTCGCTCTGTACCCCGGCTTCCTGCGCGGCCTCGCGCAGCGCCTCGGCCATCTCGCCCGCGACGTCCTCGGGCCCGCCGCTGGTCGGGGTCGGCCGTCGCGCCTGGCCGTGCACCTCGCCCCCGGAGTCGACGATCGCGGCCTGGATCTTGGTCCCGCCGAGGTCGATGCCGCCGCGCAGCGCAGCGCCGGCCGCGCTCATGGCTTCAACCCGAAGCCGTCGCTCGCGTAGTAGGCGATCACCAGGATGGTCCCTCCGACGATGATCAGCCAGTAGTACCAGTAACCGCCGCCGCGCCGCTTGTGGATCGCCATCTCAGCTGGGGGCCGGGGCTTGTCCCTGTAGTGCCGCGATCAGCTCCTGGCTGATCGGGTCGTCCTTGACCCCGACCCCGACCAGGGTCGCCTGCTCGCCCTCGGTGGGCGAGGAGATCGTCAGCGCGGTCATCCCGCCCTTTCGATCCGTGGAGACCTCCAGCCCCGCCAGGTCCCAGACCGCGACCTCATCGCCGATCTTGTAGTTGCGACCCCTGATCGAGAACTTGAACGCGTAGAGCCTGCCCGGAGTCGCAGCAAGCATCACCCGCTCGGGCAGCCCTCCGGCCTGCTTCTTGCGCAGCATCTTGATCCCCGCGTAGACGACCGCGCCGAGCTGTGCCTTCGAGGCGGCCATGCTCGCCGTGGCGCCGCCCTGGCGGAAGGCCGCGGCCGCCACAACCTCCCTCTCATGTCACCGCTTCGGAGTTTGTGGCCCCTATAGGGGCCAATAAGTCGGAAGCGGCGTCGGGCGGTCCTGCCAGCCGACCCTATTCCCGCCGCCTCTGGAAAGCTAGGAACGTGGCTGAGCCGACGGGGTGGAGGTTGTGGTGGGCGAAGCGGCGCTGGTATGAGCGCAACCACCGCCGCCTGCGGCGCTGGCGGATCGACCGCCACGCGGCTCGCGGCGGCTTCTACGTCCGCCATCCGGTCGAGGGGGAGGTGCTGGAGGCGCTCGACGAGGGGCGCCTGCGGATCGGCAAGGGGACCCTGCTGGAGCCCGGCTGCTGGCTGACCCTCGCGCCGGAGGCTGAGATCGTGATCGGCGAGGGCTGCTTCCTCAACCGCAACACGATGATCGCCGCCTACCGCCGGGTCGCGATCGGCGATCACACGATGTTCGCCAACGGCTGCTTCGTCGGCGACGCCGAGCACCGCTTCGACGATCCCGACATCCCGGTCACCTGGCAGGGGTTCACGACCAAGGGCCCGGTCGAGATCGGCTCCAACTGCTGGTTCGGGGTGAATTGCGTCGTCACCAGCGGAATCAGCGTCGGCGAGCGCTGCGTGATCGGCGCCAACTCGGTCCTGACCAAGGACCTGCCCAGGGCGACGATCGCCGCGGGAGCGCCGGCCAAGGCGATTCGCAAGATCGAGTTCGGCGGAGAGCAGCCCGGCGACCACCTATAATTCCCCGGCACGGCCGTGACCCGAAGGGCATGGACCTATGACCCCAGATCTCCTTACTGGCGATAACCGCTCCCCCCAGGCGGCAGCGCGCGTGCTTCGCGCCAAGGCCGAGCTTCGCTCTGCGCTGCAGGAGCCGCGGCGGCGGGGGGCGACGATCGGCCTCGTCCCGACCATGGGGTTCCTGCACGAGGGCCACCTCTCGCTGCTGCACGCCGCCCGCGCCGAGTGCGAGGTGGTGGTGATGAGCCTCTTCGTCAACCCGACCCAGTTCGGGCCCGGCGAGGACCCGGATCGCTACCCGCGCGACGAGGAGCGCGACCTGAGGCTGGCCGGCGAGGCCGGCGTCGACCTCGTCTACGTGCCTGACGCGGCGGGGGTCTACCCGGAGGGCTTCGCCACCGCGGTCGAGGTCAACGGCCCGCTGACCGACGTCCTCGACGGCGATCCGGCGCGGCGCGGCGCGGAGCACTTCCGCGGGGTGACCACGGTGGTCGCCAAGCTCTTCAACCTGGTCCGCCCCGACGTCGCCTACTTCGGCCAGAAGGACGCTCAGCAGGCGGTGGTGATCCGCCGCATGGCCCGCGACCTCGACTTCGGAGTGCGGATCGAGGTGCTGCCGACGGTGCGTGAGCCCGACGGCCTGGCGATGAGCTCGCGTAACGCCTACCTGAGCGCGGAGGACCGCGAACGCGCGACGGCGCTCTCCCGCGCCCTTGCCGCAGCCGAGCGTGGGGCGAAGGCCGGCTCGCTGAGCGCCGGCTTGAAGGCGGCCCGCGACGAGCTGGAGCGCGCCGGCATCGAGCCCGAGTACCTGGAGGCTCGCGACGCCGAGGCGCTCGAGCCGGTGGCCGAGCTGAACGGCCGCGCCGTCCTCGTCGCCGTCGCCGCCCGGGTCGGCGGCGCGCGCCTGATCGACAACGTCTTGATCGAGCCATGACCATCCACGAGCGGGAGGGAGCCCCGTGCAGAGACAGATGCTGAAGTCGAAGATCCACCGGGCGACGGTCACCGATTGCGACGTCGACTACATCGGCAGCATCACGGTCGACACCGAGTTGATGGCCGCCGCCGACCTGATCACCAACGAGCAGGTCCACGTCTGGGACCTCGAGAACGGCTCTCGCTTCGTCACCTACGTGATCGACGGCGAGCCGGGCTCGGGCACGATCCAGGTCAACGGCGCCGCCGCCCACCTGACTTCGCCCGGGCACAAGGTGATCGTCGCTTCCTTCGGCGCCTATGACGAGGCGGACCTGGAGCGCTACGCCCCGACCGTCGTCCACGTCGACGACCAGAACCGCGCCATCGCCGTCGACGACCGCCCCGAGGTGCTGGTCTCATGAGCTCGGGTGGCCGCTCCCACACCGCGCCCCCTTCCGGCGACCGCGCGCCGATGAACCTGCCCCGGCTGATGGAGATGAAGGAGGCCGGAGAGCCGATCGTGATGGTCACCGCCTACGACTACCCCTCGGCGACCGTCGCCGAGGCCGCGGGCGTCGACCTCGTCCTGGTCGGCGACTCGGCGGCGATGGTCGTGCTCGGCTACCCGGGCACCGAGCCGGTCTCGATGGAGGAGATGATCGTCCTCGGCAAGGCCGTCCGCCGCGGCCTGAAGACGCCGCTGATGGTCGGCGACATGCCGATGGGCAGCTATGAGGCGAGCAACGAGCTGGCCGTCCAGAACGCCCAGCGGCTGGTCAAGGAGACCGGCTGCCAGGCGGTCAAGCTCGAGGCCGGGGGAGTGGTGGTCGAGCGGGCACGGGCGATCGTCCGCTCCGGCATCCCGGTAATGGGCCACGTCGGGCTCACTCCGCAGACCGCGAACGCGCTCGGCGGCTACAAAGCGCAGGGCAAGACCGCGAAGAGCGCGATCCAGCTCTGCGAGGACGCCCTGGCGCTGCAGTCCGTCGGCTGCTTCGCGATCGTCTTCGAGGCGGTGCCGGCGGCGATCACCGAAGCGATCGTCGGCAAGCTCGAGGTTCCGACGATCGGGATCGGCGCCGGCCCGGCGACCTCGGGCCAGGTGCTGGTCTTTCACGACCTGCTCGGCATCACCACCGGCCACATGGCCAAGTTCGTCAAGCGCTACGCCGACGTCCACGAGACGATGGTCGAGGCGGTCAGCCGCTACGGCGAGGAGGTCCGCTCCCGCCACTTCCCCGAACCCGACCACGTCTACAGCGTCGAGCCGGCCGAGCTGGACGAGTTCCGCCGCTATCTCGAACAGGAGAGCCTGGCCTCGGCCAAGGGCTGGGAGTGGGAGCCGCTGCCCTAGGGGTCAGCCGCGAGGAAGGGAAAGTCCGACTCGCGCGCGGCGAGGTTCAGGGTGCGGCCTGGAGCAGGTCGTTCCCGGGCTTCGACAGGGCGGCCGCTCTGTCCTCGCAGGCGCTCAGGCCCTTTTCTCCGTCTTTGCCCTGGCAGAAGACCGTCTTGAAGGCCGGGCCCGTCAGCGGGATGAGGCCGGCACCGGGTAGGCGCATGCTCAGGTCCCCGGTCCAGGCAGGCGGCGAGCCTGCCTGCTCGACATAGGTACCCGTGCCGGCGAACGGGTCGGGCAGGTCCAGGGCGGCGGTGATCGGTTCGACGCCGAGTGGGCTCGCGGCCAGGGACTTGGGCTCCACCGCGTCAAGCGCACCCCGCTGGATCGCGACCCTGCCGCGGCGTTCTCTGGTGCCGGCGTTGATCAGGTGGAACGTCTCGCCGCCCTGGTTGCGCGGCAACTGCTCCACCTTCGTGCTCTGCAGGAAGATCGTCCGGTCGCCGGCTTTTGCCGCTGCGGCCAGCGTCGTCGAAAAGAAGGAGAGGCCATCGGCACGAGATGCGCGCGCCGATGGAAGCCGCCGCTCGGCTGACCCGGGGGGACAGGTCCCCTTGAACGCGCGCAGGAGATAGCCCTTGGCGCTCGTCGCCGAAACCGAGGTGTAGCCCTGCTCGCCCCGGAAGCGGATCGTCCCCTCGAACCTCCCGGTCTTGAGGACCGGTGGGCGACCTTTGCAGTCGTCTGGGAACGGGACGACCTTGGCGGCCGAGGCCTTGTTGGTGGCCGAGGTGGTGGCTGAGGCCTTGAACCGGAGCGAGATGCGGCCGAGCTTGCCGAAGTCCGCTTTGAGGCCGCGAGGGGTGGCGCGACCGCGGGTCGTGTAGACGGCGAACACCAAGGCCCGGTTGGACCCCACGCCCTTGAAGGCCCCCAGCTGGACCCTGCCCGCCTTGGGGGTTTGGATGACGATCTTGTAGCCGTTGCTGCCCTTGAGCGACATCCCGGCGACCGTGCCCGGCACGGAGACCACGCCTGCGCTCGCCGTCGTGGGCGCGGCGACCAGCACCGCGGCCGCGCACAGTGCCACCAATATCGCTCTCCGGCCCGCCCTCATACGCCCGGCAGCTGGGGGATGGTCTTGGTGGCCCTATCGACGCAGCTCTTGAATTTCTTCTGATTCTTCCCGCGGCATAGCGCCGTGGTGAAGTCGGGGCCGGCCAGCGGAACGTTCTCAGCACCTGGAAGGCGGACGTGCAGCGACCCGGTCCAGCTTGGCGGCGAGGGCGGTTCCTCGACGAAGGAGGCGGTCCCCGCGAACGGCCGCGGCAGGCTCACGGTCGCGGTCACCGGCTCCTCTCCAAGCGGGCTTGCCAGGACGTTTCCCGGATCGCCGTCGATCAGCGCCGCCCTCCTTATCGACACCCGACCGTGGCGTTCCGACGTGGCCGCGGCGGCAAGGGAGAGCAAGGGGACTCGCTTGCCCTTGGGCGTTTCCGCCTCTGCGGCGATGACGGTGAAGACGCTGGTTCGACCGTCGCTCCTGGTGCCGGCGATCAGCGCGGTCGTCAGGAGCGAGGCATCATCCTCGAGGCTCGCCGTGGCCGCTGGCAGGCCGTGTTGCCTACGCGGGAGTTGGCACCGCCTCTTGAACCGGTGCGTGACCGACCCCAACGTCCTGTGTGCCGCGACACCGGTGAAGCCCTGCTCACCGCGAAACCGGATCGTTCCCACGAACCTTCCCTCTTCGCGGATCGGATCCCGGCCCTTGCATTTGACGATGTCGAGGGGTGGTCCACCTTCCCTTGGCTTGCCGACCCGTCGGAACCTCACCGAGATCCGACCGAGCTGCCCGAAGTTGGCGTGGAGGCCATGGCGAGTGACCCGGCCCGCGACCTCGTATTCGGCGAAGGCGCCGTTCTTCGAGGCTTTCAGCCGCACCCGTCCGCCGGGGACGCCCTCGATCTTGATCTGGTAGCCGTGGCTGCCGCGCAACACCATGGTCGCGGCGATGCCAGGGTGCTCGATGTCGAAGATCTCCTTCGCCGATGCCGCCGGCGGCAGCACGAGGATCGCGAGCACGACCGCGAGCCCCACCAGGAGGGCCCGCGGTTGCGCTTTTCGCAGAGGCTCGCCGCCGATCACCGCGGGCTCTATGGGAAGATGCAAAGCGCCTTGGCGAGCAGAGCCTTGGGCGAGCCGCTGGTGTTGAGACCGGTTACGGTCCACGTACGCTCCGGGTTGTCGACGCTCGGCACGGAGCGGGTGATGACCTCGCCAGGCACGGAGATTTCCCATTCCCCGCCTCCGGAGAGCAGTTGTGAGTTGGGCGGGCAGTCCACGTTGACGCCGCTTTGGGCACCGGACGCGATCGTGAGCTTCTCGCTCGTTTCCACGAGCGTGCCGCGCAGCTCCCTCGAGCCGACGGCGCTAGTTTCAAGCTCTGGGTTCGGGTAGTTCCCGATCAGGTCGCCCCCGGCTGGACCGGTCAGCGCCCCCGCCGGACCCGCTGGGCCTATCGGTCCCGCCGGGCCGATCGGGCCTATCGGTCCCGCGGGGCCTATTGCCCCGGCTGGGCCCACCGGACCTATTGCCCCGGCTGGGCCCACGGGACCCACCAGGCCTATCGGGCCCTCTGGACCCGCTGGGCCATCCAGACCTCTCGGGCCGATCGGACCTATCGGACCTATCGGACCTGCTGGGCCTATCGGACCTATGGGGCCGCCAGGCGCACCCGCCGGTCCTGCGGGACCTGCCGGCCCCGTCGGACCGGGCCCGCCAGGATTACCCGCCGGACCTTGTCCCCCAGGGCTACCCGCTGCACCCGGCGCCCCTTTACTGCCCTGCGCGGCAAATTTGGCTTCCAGCGCCGCGAGCTGTTTCGCCAAGGCGGCCGTTTTCTTCTTCAGAGCTTTGATCTGCTTTGCCGGCCTCGCGCTGGCCGCGCCCGCGGTCGCGACCGGGGTCACCATCATCGCCAAGACCACCGCCACAAACAGAAGCTGCAGCTTCCTTGCACCTATCGACCGCATGTCAATCCTTTTCGCTGGAAGGGTTGTCGAGCAGGGTTCGCCCGTTGTCGTCCAGGAGTGGATACGGCCTCGCGTTCGGCGAGGTTCAGGCAGCGGTTACAACGAATGTCCAGCAAACGACGGGAAATCGCGAGCGCGGCCGATGGTCGGCCACGCTCGCGACCAGAGACCTTCCTACCTCAGGCAGAGCGCCTTGCCGAAGAGGAACCTGCCCGAACCTGAGTTGTTCTGCCCCCTCACTTCCCAGGTGGTGACCAGGGCGTTGGGTGGGTTCGGTATCTGGGGACCGGAATGGATGGTGAGCAGGCCCCCTCCCCCCGTTTCCCATTCGGCGCCCCCGCCGATCAGCTGCTGGCCCGCCCGACAGGTGGCGAGGACGGTTCCGGCTTTGCCGGCTTCGACGAAGGTGCCGCCGACGCCTTGCACCACTTCGGTTATGCCCAGCTCCGGAGCGCCGACGCTGAGGGTCCCGAGATCGTCCGCGCCGACTTCTTCGTTCAGGATGTCGTTGCTGCGGATCGTGCTGTCGGCAATCGTTTCCCCGCTGACCGTGTTGGCGTTGAGGTCGGCTTCGGTGATCGTGCCGTTGGCGATGTCAGCCGAGAGGATCGAGCCGGCGCGAATCTGCGGGTTGGGGTAGTCGTCGGTCAGGTCGCCCCCGGCCGGACCGGTCGGCGGTCCAGCGGGTCCCACTGGGCCGATCGGACCTATCGGTCCTGCAGGACCTATCGGTCCCAGCGGCCCGATCGGGCCCGCCGGGCCTATCGGGCCTGCCGGTCCCTGGTCGCCCGCCGGTCCTGCCGGACCCACTGGGCCCGCTGGTCCGCCGGGCGCACCCGCCGGGCCCACCGGACCCGCTGGGCCCTCCAGACCTCTCGGGCCGATCGGACCTATCGGACCTATCGGACCTATCGGACCTATCGGACCCTGTGGCCCGATCGGGCCAGGAGGTCCGCCGGGCGTACCCGCTGGGCCTGCCGGTCCCGTCGGCCCTGCCGGGCCGGGCCCGCCCGCCGGACCGGGCGTGCCCGGTGCACCCGGGGCACCCGGGCCCCGGTTTCCGCCCAGTTTGGCCACTTCGGCTTGCAGCGCCGCAACCAGCTGCGTCAGGGCGACCGTCTTCTTCTTCAGAGCCTTGAACTGCTTGGGCGTGACCTTTTTTGCCGCGCCCGCGGTCGCGACCGGGGTCACCATCATCGCCAAGACCACCGCCACAAACAGAAGCTGCAGCTTCCTTGCACCTATCGACCGCATGTCAATCCTTTTCGCTGGAAGGGTTGTCGAGCAGGGTTCGCCCGTTGTCGTCCAGGAGTGGATACGGCCTCGCGTTCGGCGAGGTTCAGGCAGCGGTTACAACGAATGTCCAGCAAACGACGGGAAATCGCGAGTGTGGCCGCGCCGATGGTCAGCCACGCCCGCGAGCAGGGATGAGGTGGGCCCTACTTCAGGCAGAGTGCCTTGACGGAGAAGGACCTGATTCCCACGGTGTCGTTCTGTCCCGCCGCTTCCCAGGTGGTGGCCGAGAAGAATGGCGGCGGTACCCGGGGCCCGGAGTCGACGGTAGTCGGGTTTTCGGTTCCCGGAGCGCCTTGCCACTCGACGCCGCCGCTGATCAGCTGCGTGCCCTCAGGGCAGGTCGCCGAGCCGCTGACCTCGGCGCCAGGGGGGACGGCGACGGCGGCGCTTTTCACCACTTCGGTTTCGCCCAGCTCGGACGCGCGAACGCCGTTGGTTTCGAGGTCGGCCGGACCGACATCTCCGTCTTGAATGTCAGAGGTGCGGATCGTCCCGTCTTCGATCGATTCCCCGCTGACCGAGTTTTGGTTGAAGTCGGCTTGGGTGATCGTGCCGTTGGCGATGTCAGCCGATAGAAGCGTGCCGTCGAAGATGTCGGTCGAAAGGACAGTGCCGGCGCGAAGCTGCGGGTTGGGGTAGGTGCCGGTCAGGTCGCCACCGGCAAGGCCGCCGGCTGCGCCCGCCGGGCCTGCGGGACCGGCCAGTCCCGTCGGGCCCGGCACGCCCGGCGCTTTTTTCCCGGCCAGGGCGGCCAGTTCGGCTTTCAGCGCCGCGACCTGCTTCTTCAGGGCCTTGAACTGCTTGGGCGTGACCTTTTTCGCCGGGCCCGCCGCGGCCGCGACCGGGGTCACCATCATCGCCAAGCCCACCACCACAAACAGCAGTTGCAGCTTCCTCGCGCCATTCGACCGCATGTCCGTCCTTTCCAAAATGGAAGGGCCATCGATCGCGCCCCGCCCGTTATCGTCAAGGCTTGGTACGACCTCGTGTCCGGCGAGGTTCAGGCGTCGGTCCCAACGAATGTCCAGCAAACGACGAAGAGCGCCGAATGCCGATCTATGAGTTCGAGTGCGAGGAGTGCGGGGCTCGCTTCGAGGAGCTGGTCGCGGTCAGCGGTGCCGAGGTCGTCTGTGAGGCCTGCGGGTCCACCCGGACCCGACGGCTGATCTCACCCGTCTCGCCTCCTGGCCGCCAGCCCCGCGGCGCGGCGGTCCGCTCCGACGAATCGCGCCGCCGCGAGCGCGAAGCCGCTCGCACCGAGCGGATCGCCAAGGCGCGCAAGGACAGGGCATGACGCTCAGTGCCGAGCAGCGCCGCGAGCGCCTCGTCGACCTCTACAAGGAGGTCTCGGACTGCACCCGGTGCCCCCTGCACGAGACCCGCACCAAAGCGGTCTTCGGGGCCGGCAATGCGGACGCCGACCTGATGTTCGTCGGCGAGGCGCCGGGGGCCGACGAGGACCGCCAGGGCCTGCCCTTCGTCGGGCGTGCCGGCCAGCTGCTCAACCAGATGCTGGAGGAGATCGGGCTGGCGCGTGAGGACGTCTTCATCGCCAACGTGCTCAAGTCCCGCCCGCCCGGCAACCGCGATCCGCAGCCCTCGGAGATCGAGGCCTGTGAGCCCTACCTGTTCGAGCAGGTGCGGCTGATCGAGCCGAAGGTCGTCTGCACGCTCGGCAACTTCGCGACCAAGCTGCTGAGCGGCAACCCGACCGGCATCACCAAGGTCCGCGGCACCCCGCAGCTGCACGAGCTGGGGGGGAGGCAGGTGTTCCTGCTGCCGCTCTTCCACCCCGCCGCGGCGCTGCGGACGCCGTCGGTGAAGGAGACCCTGCGCGAGGACTTCGCGACCATCCCCGGCCTGCTCGCCGGCCCCCCGCCGGCGCCCGGCCCCGGGCCCGACGCGCTCGCCGAGCTGGAGGCCGAGGAGGCCGCGCCTCAGCCGCCGGCCGACCAGCTCGACTTCTTCGGCTGACGTGGAGAGCCTGGAAAGCCGCTCGGCGGCGGAGACCGAAGCTCTCGGCGCGCGCGTCGCCGAGCGGCTCGAGGCCGGCGACGTCGTGGTCGTCTCCGGCGAGGTGGGGGCCGGCAAGACGACCCTGATCCGCGGCGCCTGCCGGGCCCTCGGCGTCGAGGTTCCCGTCACCTCTCCGACCTTCACGATCGGGCAGCGCTACGGCGGCGGGCGCCTGCCCGTGTCCCACCTCGACCTCTACCGCCTGGAGACCCTCGAGGGCGAGGACCCGGCCCTGCTCGACGACTACCTGGGGCCCGACGGGGTCGCCTTCGTCGAGTGGCCGGCGGCCGGGAAGGGACGGCTGGGACGGCCGGCGCTCGAGGTCACGCTCGCGCATGCCGGCGGCGAGCACCGCACGGTGGAGATCGAGTGGGATCGAACGGTGGGTTCGGAGCGCACCATCTAATGATCGTGCGTGTTGAGACGGGTGACCCAGCTTGTAGCATCCGGCCCTGCAATTCGATCCACGACGGAAGGAATCAATGAAGGCGGCAAAGGCGCTCGGCGCGACTCTTCTGGTAACCGGACTTCTGGCGAGCGCGGTGCCCGCCACCGCCGGCGCGGCCGCCTACGACCACTACGTGGCCTGCGGGATCTCCCGCAAGGCCGATCGCGCGCACGTGTGCCCGAAAGGCAGCAAAAAGGGCGCCTTCTTCAAAAGCCTCAATGGCAACGTCGTCTACAGCGTCTGCGTCAAGTTCCCGAGCGGCAAAAACCTCTGCGCACAGGCACAGGAAGCCGAACAGGGGACGCTGTACGTGAACAAGATCACCTCGACGATCCCGGGCAAGCACCGCGTCACCTGGTACGTCAAAGGCCAAAAGGTCGGCACCACCGTCTTCAGGGTCAAGGCTTAGGTCTAGGCGACTGCCCTGGTAGTCGTCGGCTTCGACACCGCGACCCTCGACACCGTCGCCTGCGCCTGGCGCAACGGTGAGGTCGTCGAGGAGTCGTGGCTGGGCCTTTCGGCCGAAGGGAGGCCGCGGCACGCGACCGGCCTGCTGGGCGAGGTCGAGCGCGTCGCCGAGGCCGCCGGCGGCTGGGGCGCGGTCGACCTGCTCGCCGCCGGGCTCGGGCCGGGGTCCTTCACCGGCCTGCGGGTCGGCATCGCCACCGCGCGCGGCCTCAGCGCCGGGCTCGGCCTGCCGGCCACCGGCGTCTGCACCCTGGACGCGCTCGGCCGCGGGCTCGGCGAGGCCGGCACCGAGGGCGAGCGCTTGGCGGTCATCGACGGCTGGCGCGGCGAGGCCTTCGCCGCCCTGTACTCCGACCTGGGTGAGCGGACCTGGGAGCCCGCCGTGTATCGCCCCGAGCAGCTCGCCGAGCGCGTCGCCGAGCTGGAGGAGACGCCCACGGCCGCCGGTTCGGGGGCGGTACGATTCCGGGAAGAGCTGACCCGTGTCGGCGTCCGCGTCGCGGAGGACACCGATCCCGTGCACCGGGTGGCCGCGCGGCACATCTGCGCTGTCGCGGCGAAGCGGTGGGACGGCAAGGCGGCAGCGCTCGAACCGATCTACCTGAGGCCTCCAGACGCGGAGCGGTGGCGTGAGCGAGATTCTTTCCAAAGAGCCGAGTGAGCTGACCCAGGAGGTGCGGGTCCGCAAGCTCGCCTACAGCGACCTGCCCGCGGTGATCGCGATCGAGCGTCGCTCCTTCCCGACCCCCTGGTCGCTGGCGATGTTCGTCCTCGAGCTGTCGAAGCCGTCCGGAGTCTGCCTCGCGGCCAGCTCCGGCGACGAGCTGCTGGGCTACGTGATCTGCTCCCGCTACGACCAGGTCTGGCACCTGATGAACATCGCCGTCGCTCCGGAGCACCGCGGCGGCGGCGTCGCCGGGCGGCTGATCAGGAG
>CAWCYE010000001.1:272500-276777 GCA_963799835.1 uncultured Solirubrobacterales bacterium | reverse complement strand
TTTCGGGGAAAGCCTTGGGGCTGTAGGCCGAGGGGGAGGCGATCAGCGCCGCCAGCGTGGCGGCCTCCCAGGGCTCGAGCACCGCGGCGCAGGGCTCGTCCTCGGTCCCGCAGCCGGAGTGGGCGGCGCCGAAGTAGGTGCGGGCGGCCGACTCGATCCCGTAGGCGCCCTCGCCGAAGTAGATCGTGTTGAGGTACTGGGTGAGGATCTTGTCCTTGCTCCAGCGGCGCTCGAGTTTGTAGGCCAGCGCCGCCTCGCGGAACTTCTCCAGGATCGTCCGGCTGCCCTGGGCTTCGAGCGCGTTCTTGACGAACTGCTCGGTGATCGTCGAGGCCCCCTGGGCGGCGCTCTGGCTGAGGATGTCTTTGACCAGGGCGCGGCCGATCCCCTGGAAGTCCACGCCCGAGTGCTCGTAGTAGCGCAGGTCCTCGATCGCGACCACCGCGTTCTTGACGTTGGGCGAGATCTGGCCGGAGCTGAGCAGGATCTTGTTCTCGTCGCTGGTCAGCGTCCCCAGCGGTTCGCCGCTGGCGTCGAAGACCTCGCTGTTCTTCGACGCCTTGTACTGGGCGAAGTTGTAGATCGCGGGCAGGTCCTGGGAGACGGCGGCCATCATCCCGAAGACCATCGAGACCGCGGCGAGGATGCCGAGGCCGAGGAGGACGAAGAGGATGCGCAGCTTCTTCAGCCGCGGCGTGGAGCGCTTCGGGGGAGGGGACACGGGTGCCGGCGGGCCATCGCCGCCGCCACGTTGCCGGCGCTTGAATGCTAGGACGGCCATCGAGGAGGAACAGGCGCGGGGGCCGTCGAGGCACCCCCGCGCGAAGGCGGCAGTCTAGCATTGCCCGCGTGCCGGACCTGACGCGCAACGCGGTCGACGTGCTGCCTGAGGGCAGGCTCGCGGAGCAGCTCCGCGGCGACTCTCCGCTGCGGGTGAAGCTCGGGATCGACCCGACCACCGCGGACATCCACCTGGGCCACACCGTGGTCCTGGAGAAGCTCGCCGAGTTCCAGCGCGAGGGTCACCAGGTCGTCCTCATCATCGGCGACTTCACCGCCCGGGTCGGCGATCCCAGCGGCCGCTCCAGCGCCCGGCCGCTGCCCTCGGCCGAGGAGATCGAGGGCAACGCCGCCACCTACCAGGAGCAGGCGTTCAAGGTGCTCGACCGCGAGCGCACCGAGGTCCGCCGCAACAGCGAGTGGCTGAGGATGGAGCCCGAGGCCCTGCTCGGCCTGCTTGCCCGGACCACGGTGGCTCGGCTGCTGGAGCGAGACGACTTCCAGAAGCGGCTGGCCGCCGGGGCGCCGATCGCGGCCCTGGAGCTGCTCTATCCGCTGCTGCAGGGCTACGACTCGGTGGCCGTCGAGGCCGACCTCGAGCTGGGCGGCACCGACCAGAAGTTCAACCTCCTGTTCGGCCGCGACGTCCAGACCGCCTACGGCCAGGAGCCCCAGTCGATCGTGACGATGCCGATCCTGGTCGGCACCGACGGCGTCCAGAAGATGAGCAAGTCGCTCGGCAACTACGTCGGCGTGACCGACGCGCCGGAGGAGATGTTCGGGCGGCTGATGAGCATCCCCGACGAGGCGATGGCCGAGTACTACCGGCTGCTGCTCGGCTCCGAGCCGCCCGGGGGGCCGCCGAACGAGGCCAAGCGGGAGCTCGCCCGGAGGATCGTCGCCCGCTTCCACGACGGGGAGGCCGCGGCCGCGGCGGAGCAGCACTTCAACCGCCTCTTCGTCGACCGGGGCGTGCCGGAGGAGATGCCGGACGTGGCCCTCGGGGACTACCTCCAGGACGGCGACGGGCTCGTGCACCTGCCGCGGCTGATCGCCGGCGCCTTCGAGATCAGCAGCAGCGAGGGCCGGCGCCTGCTGCAGCAGGGAGGGGTAAAGCTCGATGGCGAGCCGCTGCCGCCGGGCTCGCTCGACGTCGAGGCGAGCGCCCTCGACGGGCGGGTGCTCCAGGTCGGCAAGCGGCGCTTCTGCAGGCTGCGGGCAGACCTCTAGGCAAAGCGTCGCCGCAGCGCTATACTCCCCCGTCCTTCTGGGGATGCCCCGTGCCTCCCCATGCGTGAAGAGCGACGAGTCCCGTCGCAGAGGCGCAACGGTCTTTGAAAACTGAGCAGCGTGCACCCTGTGGACCCGTCAAACGGTCTGCAGGTTGTTTGAGCCCGATCCGCTCGGTCACGTCAGCGTGCCGAGTGGACTGATTTACCCGTCATGCCGGTCGCCGAGTTTGTGTACCCGGTGGCCAGCCAGGCATGGCAACTCTCTGAAGAAGTAACTTTCACGGAGAGTTTGATCCTGGCTCAGGACGAACGCTGGCGGCGTGCTTAACACATGCAAGTGGTGCGACGAACCAGGGCTTGCCCTGGGGCCAAGCCGCGAACGGGTGAGTAACACGTGGGTAATCTGCCCCGATGACCGGGACAACCCGAGGAAACTCGGGCTAATACCGGATGTGGTGCACAGGCTTAAGCTTGTGTACTAAAGGAAGCTTCGGCCTCCGCATTGGGAGGAGCCCGCGGCCCATTAGCTTGTTGGTGGGGTCAAGGCCTACCAAGGCGACGATGGGTAGCTGGTCTGAGAGGACGATCAGCCACACTGGGACTGAGACACGGCCCAGACTCCTACGGGAGGCAGCAGTGGGGAATCTTGCGCAATGCGCGAAAGCGTGACGCAGCAACGCCGCGTGGGGGAAGACGGCCTTCGGGTTGTAAACCCCTTTCAGGAGGGACGAAGGTTCACCGGTGAATAGCCGTGTGGATTGACGGTACCTCCACAAGAAGCTCCGGCTAACTACGTGCCAGCAGCCGCGGTAATACGTAGGGAGCAAGCGTTGTCCGGAATCATTGGGCGTAAAGCGCGCGTAGGTGGCTTCATAAGTCCGCTGTGAAAGTCAAAGGCTCAACCTTTGAAAGCCGGTGGATACTGTGAAGCTAGAGTCCGGAAGAGGCGAGTGGAATTCCTGGTGTAGCGGTGGAATGCGCAGATATCAGGAGGAACACCAATAGCGAAGGCAGCTCGCTGGGACGGTACTGACACTGAGGCGCGAAAGCGTGGGGAGCGAACAGGATTAGATACCCTGGTAGTCCACGCCGTAAACGATGGGCACTAGGTGTGGGAGGTGTCGACTCCTCCCGTGCCGTCGCTAACGCACTAAGTGCCCCGCCTGGGGAGTACGGCCGCAAGGCTAAAACTCAAAGGAATTGACGGGGGCCCGCACAAGCAGCGGAGCATGTGGTTTAATTCGACGCAACGCGAAGAACCTTACCTGGGCTTGACATGTAGGTGACCGCCGTAGAGATACGGCTTTCCTTCGGGACACCTTCACAGGTGGTGCATGGCTGTCGTCAGCTCGTGTCGTGAGATGTTGGGTTAAGTCCCGCAACGAGCGCAACCCCCGTTCCATGTTGCCAGCATTCAGTTGGGGACTCATGGGAGACTGCCGGTGACAAACCGGAGGAAGGTGGGGATGACGTCAAGTCATCATGCCCCTTATGTCCAGGGCTACACACGTGCTACATTGGCGCATACAAAGGGCAGCAATACCGCGAGGTGGAGCAAATCCCAGAAAGTGCGCCTCGGTTCGGATTGGAGGCTGAAACTCGCCTCCATGAAGGTGGAGTTGCTAGTAATCGCGGATCAGCAATGCCGCGGTGAATACGTTCCCGGGCCTTGTACACACCGCCCGTCACACCACGAAAGCGAGCAACACCCGAAGCCGGTGGCCTAACCGCAAGGAGGGAGCCGTCGAAGGTGGGGCCCGTGATTGGGGTGAAGTCGTAACAAGGTAGCCGTAGCGGAAGCTGCGGCTGGATCACCTCCTTTCTAGGGAGATTTCTCTAGAACGTCGACCGGGCTCACCCCAGCGACCTTCGGGTCGGTGGGGAAACGCTGCTCAGTTTTGAGAGACCACCCATGGGAGAACCCTGTGGGTGCGCCTCGGTGGACCTTGAAAACTGCACAAGGCCAATATGGGTATTTAATTAACGACCCGGACACTTCGGTGTACGGGTCGCTCACCGTCAAGATAGTAAGAGTTTACGGTGGATGCCTTGGCACCAGGAGTCGATGAAGGACGTGGACGGCTGCGATAAGCCGCGGTAAGGCGCTGAACAGCCTTTGACCCGCGGATCTCCGAATGGGAAAACCCGGCGCCGGTAATGCGGCGTCATCCGGTGGTGAATTCATAGCCGCCGGGGGTGAACCGGGTGAACTGAAACATCTAAGTAACCCGAGGAATAGAAATCAACCGAGACTCCCTTAGTAGT
>CAWCYE010000001.1:0-270000 GCA_963799835.1 uncultured Solirubrobacterales bacterium | reverse complement strand
CATCCCTAGTACGAGAGGACCGGGATGAACGTGCCGCTGGTGTATCTGTTGTCCTGCCAAGGGCATCGCAGGTTAGCTACGCACGGAACGGATAACCGCTGAAAGCATCTAAGCGGGAAGCCGTCCTCGAGATGAGCTCTCCCATCCCCTTGAGGGAGTAAGACCCCTGGTAGACCACCAGGTTGATAGGCCGGCGGTGCAAGCGCAGTGATGTGCTCAGCCGACCGGTACTAATGGGTCGAGGGCTTGACGGATATTTTAATTCTTTGCCTATTGAGGCCTTGTGCGGTTTTCAAGCTCCACCGGGGCGTTGTCTCGCAAAATTCCGGTGGCGCATAGCGAGGGGGAGACACCTCTTCCCATTCCGAACAGAGCAGTTAAGCCCCTCAGCGCCGATGGTACTTGGAGGGCAACCTCCTGGGAGAGTAGGTCGCCGCCGGTTCTTTTTTATGCGGTCCGCGACGGAATGGGTCGCGGACCGGATGCGTCCGATTAGCTGCGCGGCTAAGCCACCGTCGGTCGGCTCGCGTGGCTCTGCCACGCCACGCCGCCCGCCGTCGGCTTCCCGCTTGCTACTCGGCCACCCCGATTCCGCGCCACATTCCGTCCCGAACCGCGGGGATCTCTTGCCTGACTCCGTCGCGGGCCGCGGAGATTTCGGTCAAGACCGCGCCGTCGACTTCACACCCGCGGGGCGTTCTCCCAACGGGCTCTAAGCCGTACTCCCCGAGGGTGGTGAAGTCGATGACGAGGTCGATGGCGTCGGCCAGACGGCCGGCTAGGGATTTGGTTGGATCGAACATGGGTTCGTAAGTTAGGAGGGGTCTCGGACGGCATCGCGCTTCTGCAATGGGGATTGCAGGGGACGCCTGGCGGGGTCGCTTGCGAAGCCGAGGATGAGGCTTGCGGTCAGGGCGGGCTTCTCGACGGCGGGGGAGTGGCCGGAGCCGGCGATCAGGCGGGTCTTGGCGCCGGGCACGTTCTTGGCGTATTCGGCCAGGGCGCCGGCGGGACCGTCGATGATCTGCTCCTCGGCGCCCATCAGCACCATCAGGGGGAGGCCGGTGCGCCGCATGCGCTCGTCCAGGGGCGCCTCGTCGACGAAGGCCTCCGATTCGGTGGGCGAGTCGTCGTAGGAGCTGAAGGTCATCCGCTTGACGTCCTCGACGAAGGCGTCGGGGACGTCGAACCCGGGAGCGAAGGCGACGCCGAGACCGTCGCGCACCGCGAAGTCCGGCTTCACGGTCCAGGCCGCCGGGCCGATCACCGGGGCGAAGCCGAGGCCGGCGACGAAGCCGAGGCTCGAGCGGGAATGGTCGGGGGCGGTGTCGATGATCATCACCCGGTCGACCAGCTCCGGCGCGCCCTCGGCAAGGGCGACGGCGACGGCGCCGCCGAGAGAGTGGCCGACGACCTCCGCCTTGCGGACCCCGAGGCGCCGCAGCGCCTGCGCCACGACCGCCGCCTGGTCGGGCGGCGAGTAGCCGGAGTCGGGCTTCTCGGAGCCCCCGTGGCCGAGCAGATCGACCGCGACGACCCGGTGGCGCCGCTCCAGCGCCGGGCGGACCCGGTCCCACCAGTCGATCGCGCAGGTGAAGCAGTGGATGAGCACGATCGGGGGACCGTTGCGCAGGCCGCCTTCGACGACCTGGACCTCGCCGCCCGGCAGGTCGAGCAGTCGCCCGCCCGGAACCGTCACCTCCGCCTCCTTGGTCGCCCCGCCGACGACCATGGCGTTGACGCCCAGGAGTACAGCGAGGGCGACGATGACCCCGATTGCGATCTTCCAGCCTCTGCCCATCCTGGCCGTTACCCTAGCCGGCTTCATGGAGAAATTCGTCATCCAGGGCGGCGCGCCGCTCTCCGGCGAGCTGACCGTCGCCGGAAACAAGAACGCGGCCCTGCCGATCCTCGCCGCCTGCCTGCTCACCGAGGAGGAGCTGCTGCTGCACCGGGTGCCGCGGATCCGCGACACCGAGGCCCAGATCGCTCTGCTCGGGCACCTCGGGGTCGAAGCCGAGTGGGTGGCCGACAACAGCGTTCGGCTCTGCGCCAGGGGAGTCACCGAGACCGAAGTCGACGAGGACCTCTCGCGGCAGATCCGCGCCTCCTTCCTGCTCGCCGGCCCCTTGCTCGCCCGCTTCGGCGAGGCGCGGATGCCGCCGCCGGGCGGCGATTTCATCGGCCGCCGCCGCCTCGACGCCCACCTCGACGCCTTCAGGGACCTCGGCGCGCGCGTCGACGGGGGCCGCTGGATCGAGCTGACCGCGCCGGGCGGCCTCGCCGCCTGCGAGGTCTTCATGGACGAGCCCTCGGTGATGGGAACCGAGAACGCCCTGCTGGCCGCCGCCCTCACCCCGGGGCCGACGAAGATCTCCAACGCCGCCTCCGAGCCCCACGTCCAGGACCTCGCCCGCCTGCTGACCCGGATGGGAGCCGAGGTCGAGGGCATCGGCTCCAACGTGATGACCGTCAACGGGCGCGACCGGCTCGGCGGCGCCGAGCACACGATCTCTCCCGACCACATCGAGGTCGGCAGCTTCATGGCACTCGCCGCGGCGACCGGGGGCGAGCTGCGCATCCGCGACGCCGGGCCCGCCGACCTGGTGATGATCCGCCGCCACTTCCGCCGCCTCGGGCTGCACTCGGAGGTCGAGGGACCGGACGTGATCGTGCCGCCGAACCAGCGGCTGGAGATAGAAGCGGACCTCGGCGACGCGATCCCCAAGGTCGAGGACGGGCCCTGGCCGGCGTTCCCCGCCGACCTCACCTCGATCGCGCTCGCCCTCGCCACCCAGGCACACGGCGAGATCCTGATCTTCGAGAAGATGTTCGAGAACCGCCTCTTCTTCGTCGACAAGCTGGTCGCGATGGGCGCTCGGATCACGCTCTGCGATCCCCACCGGGCGATCGTCAGCGGTCCGAGCCGGCTTCACGGCGAGCGCGTCGAGAGCCCCGACATCCGTGCCGGGATGGCGATGCTCATCGCCGCCCTGGCCGCCGAGGGAACCTCGGAGATCGGCAACATCCGCCAGATCGACCGCGGCTACGAGCAGATCGACGAGCGCCTGCGCGCGCTCGGTGCCCAGATTGAACGGGTCTCTGCCGAGACCCCCGTATAACCGGGCCTGCCGCCGATCTCTCGTAAGGTCCGGCGGATGATCCACCCGATCCCCCCAGGCACGCGCGACGTGCTGCCCGACGAGATGCGGGAGCTGCGCCGCCTGCACCTCGCGCTGATCGACGTGTTCGAGGAGCGCGGCTACGGCGAGGTGGCGACTCCGGCGATCGAGTACGACGACGTGCTCAGCGTCGGCGACGGCCGCGCGGCCGAAAGCGCCTACCGATTCTTCGGCGAGAGCGGCGACCTGCTGGCGCTGCGCTCCGACATGACCGTGCCGATCGCGCGCCTCGTATCCAGCCGCTTCGCCAGTGCCGAGATGCCGGTGCGGCTCTGCTACCTGGCCAGTGCCTTCCGGGCGGTGCGGCCGCAGCGCGGCCAGATGCGGGAATTCGTCCAGGCCGGAGTCGAGCTGATCGGCGCGCCCGCGCCGCAAGGCACGGTCGAGGTGATCGAGGTCTTAGAGGCGGCGTTGGACGCCGCGGGGCTGGACCGGGCGGTGATCGGCCTCGGCGACGCCGACCTCTACCGCCAGCTGCTGACCGAGCTGGGAATCGAAGGCGAGGCGCGCGAATCGATCCTCACCCGCCTTGCGACGCACGACCTGGTCGGCCTCGAGGCGGAGCTCTCCGCGGTCGAGGGGATCGACGAGGAGCGGGTTGCCACCTGCGTCGCCCTCTCGCAGCTGCGCGGCGGCAGCGAGGTGCTCGAGGAGGCCCGCAAGCTCGGCGGCGTCGCGGTCGAGCGCGCCACGGCCCGGCTCGGGGAGACGTTCGAGGGATTGCGCGAGCGGGGCGCCGCGGACCGGGTCCAGATCGACCTCGGGCTGCTGCGCGACCTCGGCTACTACAGCGGCGCCATCCTCGAGGTCTACGACCCCGCGCTCGGGCACGTCCTCGGCGGCGGCGGCCGCTACGACGGCCTGATGAAACGGTTCGGGCTCGATCTGCCCGCGGCCGGCTTCGCCCTCTACCTGGAGCGGGTGCACGTCGCCCAGATGGAGGAGGAATCGAGGCGGGGGAGGGCGGAGCCGTGAGCTTCCAGGTGGCCGGCAGCCGCGCCAAGACGGACGGGCCGCTGAAGCTCGCCGTGCCCCGCGGCGCCCTTTTCGCCGAGACCCTCGACGCCCTCGACGCCGCCGGCGTCGATACCGCTGAGCTGCGCGGCGACTCGCGCTCGCTGATCTTCGAGACCGAGGGGCTGACCCTGGTGACGATGCGCCCCTCCGACGTGCCCACCTACGTCGAGGCGGGCGCGGCCGACGTCGGCATCACCGGCAAGGACGTGCTGCTGGAGCAGGCCGACCGGGTCGTCTACGAGCTGCTCGACCTCGGCTTCGGGCGCTGCCGGATGGTGCTCGCCGGGCGCAAGGGGGACACCCGCCTGGGCGAAGCGCAGCGCCGGCTCGGGATGATGCGGATCGCGACCAAGTACCCGCGGATCGCCGAGCGCCACTTCGAGTCGACCGGCCGCCAGGTCGAGGTGATCGAGGTCAAGGGCTCGGTCGAGCTGGCGCCGCTGATCGGCCTCGGCGACGGCATCGTCGACCTGGTCGCCACCGGACGGACGCTGGAGGAGAACGACCTCGAGGTCCGCGAGGAGATCCTCGATTGCACCGCCCGCTTCGTCGCCAACCGCGTCGCCCACAAGCTGCGGGGCGCGGAAGTCGACGATCTGACCTCGAAGCTGCGAGAGGCGGTGGCGCGATGAGGGTGCAGTGGCTCGACGAGTGGGAAGGAGCGACGGCGACCGCCGACGAGCTACGCACCGTGGAGGGCGGGCGGCACCAGATGCTCACCAATCGAGCGATCGAGCTCGTGGGAGAGGTCACTTCGATCGGGATGGACGTCGCCATGAAGGGCGATGCGGCGGTGCTGGAGCTGACCGCCCGCTTCGACGCGACCGAGACCGCGCCGGAGTCGCTGCGCGTCGATCCCGCCCGAGCCGCAGCCGCTCTTGACGCTCTCGACCCGCGACTCCGCGAAGCGCTCGACCTTGCCGCCGAGAACATCCGTGCCGTCGCCGAGGCTCAGCTCGGCACCGAGGACGAGGTCGAGCTGCCGCAGGGGCAGACGGTCACCATGCGCGAAGTGCCGGTGCAACGTGCGGGCATCTACGCGCCTGGCGGTCGTGCCGTGTATCCCTCCAGCGTGCTGATGTGCGCGATCCCCGCCCGCGTCGCCGGAGTCGAGCACGTCGCGCTCGCGTCCCCACCCGGCCCGGACGGAAGCCTGCACCCGCTCGTCCTCGCCGCCGCAGCGCTCTGCGGGGTCGACCAGATCTACGCGATGGGCGGCGCCCAGGCGATCTTCGCCCTCGCCGTCGGGACCCAGACGGTCAGGGCGGTCGATGTGATCGCCGGCCCGGGCAACGCCTGGGTGCGGGAGGCAAAGCGGCAGGTGTATGGCTTGGTGGACATCGATTCGCTCGCGGGCCCCTCGGAGCTGATGCTCGTCGCCGGCCACGACACCGATCCGGAGTGGGCGGCCTTCGACCTCTGCGCACAGGCCGAGCACGGGCCGGATAGCCCGCTGATCGCAGTGGCGGTCGAGAGGCACGTCCTCGAGGCGATCGCCGAGGCGGTCGAGAGCGCGGCCGCGTCGCGGCCGGACGTCGCCGATGCGCTCCTCTCGCTGGTCCTGGTGCCCGATCTCAGCGACGCGATCGACCTCGCCAACTCCTACGCCCCCGAGCACCTCCAGCTGATCGAGGAGGACGCGGCACTGCTCGCCGACCGCGTCACCACCGCCGGCTGCGTCTTCGCCGGACGGCACAGCGCCACCGCCTTCGGCGACTATGTCGCCGGCTCCAACCACGTGCTGCCGACCGGCGGCGCCGGTCGCTTCTCGGGCCCGCTCGGGCCGGGAGCCTTCCGCCGCCGGATCTCCACGGTCGAGATCGGGGCCGACGCCGCAGCCGCCCTCGCGCCGCACGTCGACGCCCTCGCCCGGGCGGAGGGCTTCCCCGTCCACGCCGAGTCGGCGATGATTAGGCGATGAGCAGAACCGCGAGCAAGCAACGAAAGACCGCCGAGACCCAGATCGAGCTCTCGCTCGACCTCGACGGGGGAGAGGCGAGCGCCGAGACCGGGGTCGGGTTCCTCGACCACATGCTCGACCTGCT
This sequence comes from uncultured Solirubrobacterales bacterium, assembly GCA_963799835.1. Taxonomy (GTDB): domain Bacteria; phylum Actinomycetota; class Thermoleophilia; order Solirubrobacterales; family 70-9; genus VAYN01. The sequence goes on along the minus strand of CAWCYE010000001.1, from coordinate 263,756 downwards.
CGCCCGCCACGGGCGCCTGGGCCTGAAGGTCGAGGCAAGCGGCGATCTGGAGACCGGCGCCCACCACACGGTGGAGGACGTCGGCATCGTGCTCGGGCAGGCGCTCGACGAGGCGCTCGGCGACCGTTCCGGGATCCGGCGCTATGGCTCGGCCCTGGTGCCGATGGACGAGTCGCTGGCCGAGTGCGCGATCGACATCTCCGGCAGACCGCTGTGCGTCTTCGACGCCGATCTTCCGGCGACCTCGATCGCGGGGTTCGACACCGAGCTGGCGGAGGAGTTCTTCCGCGCCGTCGCCAACGGCGCCAAGCTGACCCTGCACGTCTCGGTACGCGACGGCAGCAACGCCCATCACATGATCGAGGCCTGCTTCAAGGCCTTCGCGCGGGCGCTCCGGGTCTCCGTCTCGATCGACCCGGAGGAGTCCGGCGTGCCCTCGACCAAGGGAACCCTGAGCGAATGAGCGCCCGGATCGCGATCCTCGATTATGGGATGGGCAACCTGCGCTCGGTCGAGAAGGCGCTGGAGCACGTCGGCGCAACCGCGACGATCACCCACGATGCGGGTGCGATCCGCGACGCCGACGGGCTGATCCTGCCCGGCGTCGGCGCCTTCCCGCGGGCGATGGAGCGGATCGCCGAGCGCGGCATCGACGAGCTGGTCGCCGAGCGCCGCGACGCCGGCGTGCCGATCCTCGGCATCTGCCTCGGCCTGCAGCTGCTCTTCGACTCCACCACCGAGCTGGGAGGCGCCCGCGGCCTCGGGCTGCTCGACGGCCCGGTCGCCGAGCTGGACGCCGACGGGCTGAAGGTGCCCCACATCGGCTGGTCCCCGGTCCGCTGGGAGCGGGACTCCCGGCTCACCGACGGGATCGAGTCCGAGACGCCGTTCTACTTCGTCCACTCCTTCACCCCGCAGCCCGAGGCGGCCGAGCTCCTCGGCAGCGCCGCCTACGGCGCCCGTTTCGCCTGCGCGGCCGAGCGCGACAACGTCTTCGGCGTCCAGTTCCACCCCGAGAAGTCGAGCGCCGCCGGACTGCGGCTGCTCTCCAACTTCGCCGGAGTCTGCGCGTCGGTCCCGGCGTGACGCCCCCGGCCGCGTGATTCTCTACCCGGCGATCGACATCCGCGACGGCCACGCCGTGCGGCTGCTGCAGGGCGACTACGAGCGAGAGACGGTGTACGACGCGGACCCCGTCGACGCTGCGCGACGCTGGGCCAACGAAGGAGCGGAGTTCCTCCACGTAGTCGATCTCGATGGAGCCAAGGCGGGCGAGCCCCGCAACCTGGAGGCCGTGAGCCGGATCGCCGCGGCCGTCGAGTGCCCGATACAGGTCGGGGGCGGGCTGAGGAACGCCGCTGCGGTGAAGGAAGTCCTAGACGCGGGAGCGGAGCGAGTCGTGATCGGCACCGCCGCGGTGCGCGACCCGGAGTTCCTCCAAGCGGCGCTGGCGAGCCACGGCGACCGCGTTGTCGTCTCCGTAGATGCGAAAAAGGGACAGATCGCCCTCGAGGGATGGACTGAAGCAGGTGAGGAGACGGTGGTCGAGGCCGTGGCTGAGCTGACCTCCCACGGCGTCTCCCGATTCCTCTGCACCGCAATCGAGGTCGACGGCACGATGGAAGGCCCCGCCCTGAGTGAGCTGACCGAAATCGCCGCCGCCACCAACGCCCAAGTAATCGCCTCCGGCGGAGTCGGCGACCTCTCCCACCTAGAAGCCCTCGCCCAAATGACAGCTCCGAACCTCGAAGGAGCCATCGTCGGCCGAGCCCTCTACGAGAACCGCTTCACGGTCCCTCAGGCAATCGCGGCCCTGGCTCGCTAGCAAGGTCAGGTGCCCTCCCCGGGAGGCTCCCGGACCAGCAACACGAACCCACGCAGGCGATTCAGCTGCGCGACGGCCTCCAGGGGAGGGCACCTGACCTTGCCCGCTGTGCCATCTACGCTTCCCCCATGGTCCTGAAACGAGTCATCCCCTGCCTCGACGTCAACGCCGGCCGCGTCGTCAAGGGCACGAACTTCGTCGGCCTGCGCGACGCCGGCGATCCGGTTGAGCTGGCCGAGCGCTACGACGCAGAGGGGGCCGATGAGTTGGTCTTTCTCGACATCACCGCCTCGCACGAGAAGCGGGAGACGATCGTCGAGCTGGCCCGGCGGACCGCCGACAACGTCTTCATCCCGTTCACGATCGGCGGCGGCATCCGCTCGGTGCAAGACGCCCAGGCCGTTCTCGACGCTGGGGCCGACAAGGTCTCGGTCAACTCCTCGGCGCTCGCCCGGCCGGAGCTGTTGAGCGAGCTGGCCGCCCAGTTCGGCTCCCAGTGCGTGGTGATCGCGATCGACGCCAAGCGCGAGGACGATGGCTGGGGCGTCTATGTCAACGGCGGGCGCAAGAAGGTCGAGGGCCGCGAGGCCGTGGCCTGGGCAGAAGAGGCGGTCGAGCGCGGAGCGGGGGAGGTGCTGCTGACGAGCATGGACCGGGACGGCACCAGCGAGGGCTATGAGATCGCCCTCACCCGGGCGGTGGCCGACGCCGTGCCGGTGCCGGTGATCGCCTCCGGCGGTGCCGGCGAGCTCGGCCACCTCAGCGAGGCGATCGTCGAGGGCGGCGCCGACGCGGTCCTCGTCGCCTCGCTCTTCCACTACGGGCACCACCGGGTCAGGGAGGCGAAGGAGCGGCTTGCCGCCGACGGGATTCCCGTCCGCCTCTAGGCGCGACGATGTAGGCCAGGACATGCCCACCGAGGATCTCGCCGAGGCGCTGCACGCTGCCCACCCGGAGCTGGACGTGGTCCGGGGAGCCGCGACGGAGCCGGTCTACCTGGTCGGCGGGGCGGTTCGCGACCTGCTGCTGGGCCGCGGGCGCTCCGACGTCGACCTGGTGGTCGTCGGCGACCCGGTCGCGCTGGCCGAGCGGCTCGGCGGCGATGCTGTCGCCGCGGCCGAGCGCTTTGGCACCGCGAAGGTGGAGCTCGACGGCCACGAGGTCGACATCGCGACCGCGCGCACCGAGACCTATCCGCACCCGGGGGCGCTCCCGGTGGTCGAGCCGACCGGCGACATCGAGGCCGACCTCGGCCGCCGCGACTTCACGGTCAACGCGATGGCCGCGCGGCTCGGCGACGGCGCCCGGCTGGTCGACCCTCACGGCGGCCGCACCGACCTCGATCAACGCCTGCTGCGCGTCCTCCACTCCGATTCCTTCGCCGACGACCCGACCCGGGCGATTCGCGCCGCCCGCTACGCCTCGCGGCTCGGGTTCGTGGTGGAGCCCGGGACCGAGGCGCTGCTCCGCTCGACCGATCTCGGCACCGTCTCGGAGGACCGTCGCTGGGCGGAGCTGACCCGCCTGGCGGAGGAAGACGCGGGGGTGGACGGCCTGGAGCTGCTGGCGAGCTGGGGCCTGGTGGACCCCCGCGAGGGCGGGATCGAGCTGGCGAGGAGTGTCGCGGCGCTGCTCGGGACGGACCCCTGGCGCGGTGAGGTCGCGCGAGCCCCCGCGGTGCTCGCCGCCGCGCTCGGCCCGGTGGGAAGTGAGGTCGCGCTCGCCGCGGAGGAACCCGCGGGGCCCTCGCAGGCGGTCGAGCTGACCCAAGGGCGCGACCCGGTCGAGCTGGTCCTGGCGCGAGCGCTGGGCGCCGAGTGGCTGGAGCGCTGGATCGCGGAGTGGCGGTCGGTCTCGCTGGAAATCGACGGAGCCGACCTGCTCGCCGCCGGGGTGCCCGAGGGGCCCGCCCTCGGCCGCGGCCTCGAGGCCGCACTGCGACGCAAGCTCGACGGCGAGATCGGCGGCCGCGAGGAGGAGCTGGCCGCGGCCCTGGAGGCGGCGCAGAACGGGTGAGCGTCCCGTATCTGATTTGTTAGGAGCATGGAATGGCGAGAGGCCGACGGAGTGCGCTGGCTGCAGGCCGACCTCGGCAACGCCCGGGCCGCCTTCTCGACCCGGCTCGGCGGGGTCAGCGAGGCGCCCTTCGACAGCCTCAACCTCGGCGTGCTCACCGACGACGACAGGGACGCCGTGGTCGAGAACCGGCGGCGCCTCGCGGGCGCGCTCTCGCTCGACCCCGCCCGGACCCCGATCGGGCTCCAAGTCCACGGGGCCGAGCTTGCCACCCACTCGGGCCCTCAGGATCCCAGCCCGTTCGCGTTCCCGGGCAGCGAGCTTCCCTCCGTCGACGGCCATGTCGTGACGGAGCCGGGGCTGGCGCCGCTGGTCTTCGTCGCCGACTGCCTGCCGGTGGCGCTCTCGGGGCCGGGCGGCGTGGCGATGCTCCACTGCGGCTGGCGCGGCCTCGCCGGCGGCATCGCCGGTGCCGGCGCCGAGGCGGTGGGAGCGACCGACGCGGCGATCGGCCCCGGCATCGGACCATGCTGCTACGAGGTCGGCGAGGAGGTGCTCGACGCCTTCTCCGGCCTCGGGGAGGGGGTGGCCGAGGGACGGATGCTGGACCTTGTGGAGATCGCCCGGCGACTCCTGCGCCAGGCCGGGGTCGAGCGAATCTCCACCGCCGGGCTCTGCACCGGCTGCGAGGCGGAGCTGTTCTTCTCCCACCGCCGCGATCGCGGCGTCACCGGACGCCAGGCCGGACTCGTCTGGCTGAAAGAGGAGGGCTGAGATGCCGGGCCTGATCCACGGGATCGACCCCGCCAAGGTGGCCGCCAACCTCGAACGGGTTCGCGTCGAGGCGGGGGAGGAGGTCGAGGTCCTCGTCGCCTGCAAGTACGTGCCGGTCGAGGAGATCGGAGCGCTGGCCGAGGCGGGGGTTCGCCTGGTCGGTGAGAACCGCCAGCAGGACCTCGCCGCCAAGCGCGAGCGCTGGGGCGATGCCTTCGAGTGGGACTTCATCGGCAACCTGCAGAGCCGCAAGGTCAAGCAGCTGCTGCCGCTGTGCCGGCTGATCCACTCGGTCGCCACCGACTCCGCCCTGGCCCAGCTGGCCCGTCACGGCGACGCCGACACCGAGGTGCTGGTCGAGGTCAACGTCGCCGGCGAGGAGGGCAAGGCCGGCGTCGATCCGGAGGACCTGCCGGCGTTCCTGGAGCGCTGCCCGGTCCGGGTCGGGGGATTGATGACGATGCCGCCCTTCAGCGAGGATCCCGAGGCTTCCCGACCGCACTTCGCCCGCCTCGCGGAGCTCGCGGCCGCCAACGGCCTGGCGCGGCTGTCGATGGGAACCTCCCAGGACTGGCGGGTCGCCGTCGAAGAGGGTGCGACGATCATCCGCCTCGGCACCGCTCTATTCGTGTGAATCGGCGCTAATCTGGGCAGAATCGTCTAGAGGAGTCGGCCACCGGAGGCCGAAACAGGCTTGAGATATGGCTCTGAGAGACACTTGGCATAGGGCGCTGGTCTACTTCGGCTTGGCCGAGGACCACGACTACGGCCCCGAGTACGACGACGAGTTCGAACCCGAGACCGGCTCGGAGGAAGTCTTCGAGGCGCGCCGCGAACGCGACCAGGGCTCGGTTCGGCGCCTGCCGACCTCCCGCCGCGCGCGCCGCGACGAGATCGACGACATCTTCGCCGACGACGAGCCGATCGCCGCCAGCCGCACCCGCACGCTGCGCCCGGTCGAGAACGGCAACGACATCCAGGTCCACCTGGTGATCCCACGCAACTTCAACGACGCCCAGCAGGTCGCCGACCAGTTCAAACGGTCGGTGCCGGTGATCCTCAACCTGCAGACCGCCGACCACGAGCTCTCCAAGCGGATGATCGACTTCTGCTCCGGGCTCACCTACGCGCTGGACGGTGGCATGCAGCGGATCGCCGAGAAGATGTTCCTGCTGACGCCCCGCAACGTCGACGTCTCCGCCGAGGAAAAGGCGAGGCTGATCGACAAGGGCTTCTTCAACCAGTCCTAGGCGCTCCGCCCGAATAAGCTCCGCTGCATGATCGTTGGCTTCGTCGGTTCCGGCAGCATGGCCGCCGCAATGGCGCGGGGCTGGGCTGGCGAGTTCGAGCAGATGCTGTTCTCCGACTCCGGCTCCGGGCGGGCGGAGGCGCTGGCGGCGGAGCTGGGCGGCGTCCTCGCCTCGAATTCCGAGATCGCCGCGCAGGCGGACCTCGTAGTCCTCGCGGTCAAGCCGGCCGCGCTGGAGGCGGTGGCGCCCGAGCTGGCAGGGGCCCGCAGCCTGGTCTCTGTCCTCGGGGCCACGTCCCTGGAGCGGCTCTCCGCAGCGTTTCCCGGCGCCGAAGTGCTGCGGGTGATGCCGAACGTCGGGGTGGAGGTCCGCGCCGGCGTGCTCTGCATCGCCGGCGAGGCGTCCGCGGAGACGCGGGCGAAGCTGGAGCTGTTGGGGCACGTGGTCGATCTGCCCGACGGGGACTTCGACGAGGCGACGGCGATCATGGGCTGCGCCCCGGCCTACCTGGCCCTTGCGGTGGAGGCGCTGGCCGACGCCGGCGCCGCGGCCGGGCTCGACCCCGACCTCGCGCGCGACCTCATCGTCGAGACCACCGCCGGCACCGCCGAGCTGCTGCGGGTTCGCCACCCCGCGGACGTCCGCAAGGCCGTCGCCTCTCCCGGTGGCAGCACCGAGGCGGGCCTGGAGGCGCTCGACCGCGAGGGCGCGAGAACGGCGTTCGAGGCCGCCGTCGAGGCCTCGCTGGAGAGAATGCGCGGATGATCCCGATGGCGCTCACCCGCGGGGACGTCGCCGACTACGTCGGTGCGCTCTTCCTCGTCTACATCATCCTGATCCTGCTCAACATCCTGATCTCCTGGATCCCGCGGATGCCCTACCACCCGGCGCTGCGGGCGACGCTCGACTTCATCACCGAGACGACCAACCCGTTCCTCAACATCTTCCGCCGGGTCCTGCCGCCGATCGGGGGCGGTGGCTTCGCGCTCGATCTCAGCCCGATGATCGCCCTAGTCGTGCTCTTCGTCGCCCGGGCGATCGTCGTCGGCCTGATCGCCGGGTGACCGCCGGAGTCGCCCGCGCCTGGTGCCTGGCGGGCGCCCTCTGCGGGATCGTCGTGATCGCGGACCAGGCGGCTAAGGCCGTGGTCGAGGCCCAGGTGACGATCGGCGAGAAGATCGACGTGCTCGGCCCGCTGGAGCTGACCCTGGCCCATAACCGCGGCGTCGCTTTCGGCCTCGCCGGAGGCGCCGGCGTCGGCCTGGTGGTGGTGACGCTGGTGGCCCTCGGCGTCGTCGGGTACCTGTTCGCGCGCGACCCGACCCGACCGGGGATGTGGGTCGCCGCGGGCCTGCTGGCAGGTGGGGCGCTGGGCAACCTCGCCGACCGGATCCGGGCCGACCAGGTCACCGACTACGTCTCGCTGTCCCCGTGGCCGCCGTTCAACCTCGCCGACGTGGCGATCACCGCGGGTGTCGTCCTGCTGGTCCTCACCTACCTTCGCGAGCCGCGGCCGGAGCGCGACGGTGGCTGAGCCGCGGCTCCGCGTCGTCCACCTCGACGACGCCCTCGCGGTCGTCGACAAGCCCGCCGGCCTGGTGGTCCACCCGGCCCCTTCGCATACCGGCCCGACGCTGGTCGACGAGCTGGGGGAGATCCTCGGCGGCGGTGCCGATCCCGAGCGGCCGGGCATCGTCCACCGCCTCGACAAGGGGACCAGCGGCCTGCTCGTGGTCGCCCGCGACGACGAGGCCCACGCCGCCCTGCAGGAGCAGGTCCGGCGACGCGAGGTGGAGCGGGTCTATCTGGCCCTCGCCGGCGGTCGGCTCGGCTCGCGCACCGGGACGATCGACGCGCCGATCGGCCGCGCCGCGCGGCAGCGGCACCGGATGGCGGTCTCCGGGGCGGCCTCGCGGCAGGCCCGGACCCACTTCGAGGTGCTGGAGCTGCTGCCGCGGGAGACCTACCTGGAGGCTCGCCTGGAGACCGGGCGCACGCACCAGATCCGCGCCCACTTCGCCGCGATCGGACATCCCCTGACCGGGGACCCCACCTACGGCGGCGCCGAGCGCTACGGCCTCGGGCGCCAGTTCCTCCACGCCCACCGCCTCGCCTTCGCGCACCCGGTCGGCGGTGAGCGGATGAGCTTCGAGTCGGAGCTGCCGGGGGACCTCGCGACCGCGCTGGAGGCGGCCCACGCTCCCTGAGCGCACCCCTCTACAATCGTCGTTCGAAATCAACTCGTCCTAAATCAACCCCGTTCGCCAGCGAACCGGATCCTGCCAGGTGTGATCGCCCGGTCCCGGCCAGCGGAACGGGAGCTTCACCAAACCAAGGAGAACCGCAAATGCCAGACGCAGGCCTTAAAGAGCTGCTCGAGGCCGGAGTCCACTTCGGCCATCAGACGCGTCGCTGGAACCCGAACATGCGCCGTTTCATCTTCGGCGAGCTCGACGGGATCCACATCATCGACCTGCTGCAGACCGAGGCGCTGCTGGAGAACGCCCGACGCTTCGCCGGCGAGCTCGCCAGCGGCGGCGGCACGGTGCTCTTCGTCGGCACCAAGAAGCAGGCCCGCGACACGGTCCAGGAATGGGCCGACCGCTGCAAGATGCCCTACGTCAACAAGCGCTGGCTGGGCGGCCTCTTGACCAACTTCAACACGATGTCGGGCCGGATCGCCCGCCTCCACGAGCTCAACGGCTGGAAGGAGGAGGGCAAGCTCGCCCTCCTGCCGACCAAGGAGCGGATGGGGATGGAGGCCGAACTCGCCAAGCTCGAGTTCAACCTCGGCGGCGTCCGCGACATGGACCGGCTGCCCGACGCCGTATTCGTCACCGACCTCAAAACGGAGGAGATCGCGGTCCACGAGGCGGCTCGCCTGCGGATCCCGATCATCGGCCTGGTCGACACCAACTGCGACCCGACGCCGGTCGACTTCGTGATCCCCGGCAACGACGACGCGATCCGCTCCTGCCAGCTGGTGATCGGCACGATCGGCGGCGCGGTCGAGGAGGGATCGTCCTCGTGGCGCGTGCAGGAGGAGAAGCGGCTCGCCGAAGAGATGGAACGGCGCAAAAAGGAGGAGGAAGAGCGGCGCAAGCGGGAGGAAGAAGAGAAGGCGCGGGTCGAGGCCGAGGAAGCCAAGAAGGCGGCTGAGGAGGCGGCGGCTCAGGCGGCGGCGCAGCAGGCGGCGGCTAAAACTCCGGCGCAGCCGGCGCAAGCTCAACCGCCCCAGACTCAAGCGCCCAAGGCCGCGGGTCCTGTCGCGCAGGGTGGGGCCTCGTCCTCGCAAGCTGCGGGCGAGACCCCACCCTCCACGCCACCCGCGGCAGGGGCGTCTGAGGGTAAGACGCCGGAGGCTCCAGCCGCGGCGGAGGGTTCGCCTGCCAAAGCTCCCGAGGCTCCGGCCGCTGAGGCGACCGCGCCAGCGGCTGAGAAAGCGCCAGCCGCTGAGCCCGAGGCTCCGGCGGAGCCGCCGGAGAAGCCTGCTGAGAAAGAGGGAGAGAGCAAGTGAGCGTCAGCGCGGCGGATGTGAAGGCGCTTCGGGACAGGACCGGGGCGGCGATGATGGACTGCAAGGCCGCGCTGGCGGAGGCGGACGGGGATACCGACCGCGCGATCGAGCTGCTCCGGGTGAAGGGGCAGGCTTCGGCCGCGAAGCGGGAAGGGCGGGGGACCAACGAGGGGGTCGTCTCCTCCTACATCCACGCCAACGACAAGGTCGGGGCGATGGTCGAGGTCCAGTGCGAGACCGACTTCGTCGCCCGTAACGAGGACTTCAAGGCGTTCGCCTACCAGGTCGCCCTGCACGTCGCCGCGACCGCGCCGAGCTACGTCTCCGCCGAGGAGATCCCGGCGGAGGAGCGCGAGGCCGAGAAGCGGGTCTTCGAGGAGAAGGCGCGCGAGGAAGGCAAGCCCGACAACGTGGTCGAGAAGATCGTCGAGGGGCAGCTCTCCAAGTGGGCGAGCGAGGTCGCGCTGCTCGACCAGCAGCACGTCAACGCCGAGAAGCACGACTCGAAGTCGATCGAGGAGCTGCGCCAGGAGCTGGCGGCGAAGACCGGCGAGAACGTCCGCATCTCCCGCTTCGCCTACTTCCGCGTCGGAGAAGACTAAGCTCCATCGGCAAGTGACCTCCTCTCCCGAGCCACGATTCGGGCGCATCCTCCTGAAGCTCTCCGGCGAGGCCCTGATGGGGGCCCTCGAGTTCGGCACCGACGGCGCCGAGGTCGACCGGATCGCCAAGCAGGTCTCCGCGGTGCGCGGCCGCGGCGTCGAGGTCGCGATCGTGGTGGGGGCGGGCAACATCTACCGCGGCCTCGACGGGGCTGCGAGCGGGATGGACCGCGCCACCGGCGACTACATGGGGATGCTGGCCACGGTCCTCAACGCGCTCACGCTCCAGGACGCGCTGGAGCGGATCGGGCTGCACACCCGGGTGATGTCGGCGATCGACGTCAAGGAGGTCGCTGAGCCCTACATCCGCCGCCGCGCCATGCGCCACCTGGAGAAGGAACGGGTGGTGATCTTCGCCGCCGGCACCGGCAACCCGTTCTTCACCACCGACACCGCCGCCGCGCTGCGAGCTCTGGAGATCCACGCCGAGGCGATCCTGATGGCCAAGAACGGCGTCGAGGGGGTCTTCGACGCCGACCCGGCGACCAACCCGAACGCCGAGTTCATCCCGGCGATCTCCCACCGGGAGGCGATCGAGCGGGGCCTCAAGGTGATGGACTCGACCGCGCTCTCGCTCTGCATGGACAACGACCTGCCGATCTACGTCTTCAACATGGGGGACGAGCTGAACATAGATAGGATCGTCTCCGGCGAGAAGGTGGGAACGCTGGTCTCCAGCGAGTCCGCCACTTAAGCGAGGACGGGAACCCGGTGGAGCTGATCGACGAACTGCTCGAGGACGCGAAGGGGCGGATGACGAAGTCCGTGGAATCGAGCCGCGGCGAGCTCGCCACCGTCCGCACCGGCCGCGCCTCCCCGCACCTGCTCGACCGCATCGTCGTCGAGTACTACGGCAACCCGACCCCGCTGAAGCAGCTGGCGAACGTCGCCACCACCGACGCCCGCCTGCTGACCGTGACCCCGTTCGACAAGGGCTCCCTGGGAGGGATCGAGAAAGCGATCCAGGAGTCCGACGTCGGGCTGACGCCGAGCAACGACGGCAACGTGATCCGGCTGCAGATCCCGGAGCTGACCGAGGAGCGGCGCCGGGAGATGGTCAAGGTCGTGCACGGGGTGGCCGAGGAGGGCCGGATCGCGATCCGCAACGTGCGGCGCGACGTGATGCACGACCTGCGCGAGCTGAAGAAGGACGGCGAAGCCGGCGAGGACGACGAGCGTCGCGCCGAGGCGGCGCTGCAGAAGCAGACCGACGACGCGATCGGGGAGATCGACGATCTGCTGAAGGGCAAGGAAGAGGAAATCCTCGAGGTGTGAGGCGGCTGCAAACCGGCGCATCTCGCGGTCTTCGGTTGGGAAACCAGCTATGACCGGCCCCAGATACGTAGCGATCATCACCGACGGCAACGGCCGCTGGGCCCAGGAGCGGGGCTTGCCGGTGCTCGAGGGCCACCGGGCCGGTGCCGACGTGGTCAAGGCGAGGCTGCGCGACGCCGCCGAGCTCGGCGTCCGGGAGCTGACCGTCTTCTCCTTCTCGACCGAGAACTGGAGCCGGCCGGAGGAGGAGGTGAGCGGCCTGATGGCGATGTTCGGCGAGCGGATCGCCTCCGAGACCCCCGAGCTGAAGTCCGAAGGCGTGCGGATGCGCTTCGTCGGCCGCCGCGAGGGGATCGCGCCGGAGTTGGTCGAGCGCATGCACTGGGCCGAGGAGGAGACCTCCGGCAACGAGCGGATCACGCTATTCGTCGCCTTCAACTACGGCGGCAGGGCGGAGATCGTCGATGCGGCGCGAAACTTCCAGGGGGACTCCGAGGAGGAGTTCCGCAACCGCCTCTACGCGCCCGAGATGCACGACCCCGACCTACTGATACGAACCAGCGGCGAGCAGCGCACCTCCAACTACCTGCTCTGGCAGTGCGCCTACTCGGAGCTGGTCTTCCGCGACGAGCTCTGGCCGGACTTCGACCGGGACGCGTTCGAGGGCTGCCTTCGCGAGTACGAGACCAGGCAGCGACGCTTCGGGGCCCGCGCATGACCGTCGAACTGTTCGACGACGAGATGTTCGAGGACGAGCCGGAGCCGGAGGCGAAACCGCCGCGCCAGCCCCGGCGTCGCCGCCTGCGCGGAGAGACCGCGAAACGGGTCCTGGTGGTGCTGCCCTGGATCGTCTTCGCGATCGCGATCACGGTCGCGGGCGGGGTTGTCTTCGCGGCGGCGATGATCGCGATCGGCGTCCTCTGCCTGCGCGAGTTCGTCGGGATGACCGTCGCCGACCGGCCGCTCGCGATCCCGGCCTACCTGGCGGTGGCGGCGCTGATCGTCGCCGCCCATTTCGGCACCGCCTTCAACGTCCTGATGGTCCTCGCAGCCTCCTTCCCCGTCCTCTTTGCCTTCGCCGCCGACTCGCGCCACCGCGACGGCGCCACGATCTCGATAGCGGTGACCCTGCTGGGGATCCTCTGGATCGGGGTGCCGCTCGCCCACGCGGTCCTGCTCCGCGACCTGCCGAACCACGGAGCGGCGCTGCTGGTCGACGTCCTGGTCGGCACCTTCGTCGCCGACACCGCCGCCTACGCCACCGGGCGCATGTTCGGCAGCCACAAGATCGCCCCCAACATCTCGCCGAACAAGACGATCGAGGGACTGGTGGGCGGCTTCCTGATCGGCACGATGGGGTTCTGGTTCGCCGGCCTCTACCAGGACTGGCTCTCGGGGACGGACGCCCTGCTGATCGGCGCCGCCGTGGCCGCGATCGCGCCGGTCGGCGATCTCTTCGAGTCGATGCTGAAGCGCGACCTCGGGACCAAGGACACCGGCACCATCTTCGGCCCCCACGGCGGCATCCTCGACCGCCTCGACGCGGTCCTCTTCACCATCGTCGTCGGCTACTACCTTGCAGTCGCGCTCGTCTACTGACGCGAGACTGCAATTACCCGCGTATATCGCGGGTTATTGCAGTCTCGGCGCTCCGTATCCTCTGAAGCCATGAAGAAGGTGCTGATACTCGGGTCGACCGGGTCGATCGGGATGCAGGCGCTCGAGGTGATCGCGCGCAGCGAGGAGCTGCAGGTCGCCGGGCTCGCCGCGGGGCGCGGTTGGGAGCTGACGGTCGAGCAGGCGCGCGAGCACGGCGTGCCGGCGATCGCCCTCGCCGACCCCGACGCCGCCGGGCGGGCGAAGGACGCATGGAGCGGACGGGTCCTGGTGGGGGAGGAGGGGGTTCGCGAGCTGATCTCCCTCGCCCAGCCGGACCTGGTCCTGAACGGGATCGTCGGCGCCGCCGGGCTGGCCTCGACCGTGGTCGCCCTGACCGAGGGGATCGACGTCGCCCTCGCCAACAAGGAGAGCCTGGTGGTCGGCGGCGAGCTGGTGATGGCGCTGGCCGAGGCGACCGGCGCCCGCCTGCTACCGGTCGACTCCGAGCACTCCGCCCTGCACCAGCTGATCGGCGCCGAGGGCCCGGGAACGGTCGAGAAGCTCGTCCTCACCGCCTCCGGCGGCCCGTTCCGCGGCCGCACCGACCTCGCCGGCGTCAGCGTCGAGGACGCCCTCGCCCACCCGACCTGGAGCATGGGAGGGAGGATCACGATCGACTCGGCGACGCTGATGAACAAGGGCTTCGAGGCGATCGAGGCGCACCACCTGTTCGGCGTGCCCTATGAGCGCATCGACGTCGTCGTCCACCCGCAGTCCCTGGTCCACTCGCTGGTTCAACTCAACGACGGCTCCTCGCTGGCCCATCTCGGGCATCCCGACATGCGGGTGCCGATCTCCTACGCCCTGCACTTCCCGGAGCGCGCCGACGTCAACGTTCCCCAGCTCGACCTCGCCGCGGCCGGCGAGCTGACCTTCGAGGCGCCCGACCCGGAGACGTTCTCCTGCCTGCGCCTGGCCCGCGAAGCGGGGGAGAGCGGTGGCACCGCGCCCTGCGTGCTCAACGCCGCCGACGAGGTCGCGGTCGCCGCCTTCCTCGACGCCAGGATCCCGTTCAGCGGCATCGCCGCCGCGATCGAGGCGGTGCTGGGGGAGATGCCGGCGCAGCCGGTCGGACACTTCGACGACCTCTTCGCCGCCGACGCGGAGGCTCGCCGCCGCACCGAAGACCACGTTCGCGGGTTGACTCCAGCATGAGCTGGCTCCTGGTCTTCTTCGGCTTCTCGCTGCTGATCGTCCTCCACGAGGCGGGGCACTTCTTCGCCGCCAGGGCGACCGGGATGCAGGTCAACCGGGCCTTCCTCTTCTTCGGGCCGACGATCTGGTCGTTCAAGCGCGGCGGGACCGAGTACGGGATCAAGGCGATCCCGCTCGGCGGCTTCGTGAAGATCGCCGGCCTGAACCCAGAGGAAGAGCTGCCTCCGGAGGTCGAGCCCCGTGCTTACTACCGCCAGCCGGTCTGGCGCCGGATCGTTGCCATCGCGGCCGGCCCGGCGGTGAACATCGCGCTCGCCTTTCTGATCCTCTTCTTCGTCTACTTCCTCAACGCCCAGCAGCCGACCCAGAGGATCGGCGAGATCGCCCCGAAGACGCCGGCGGCGAAGGTCCTCCAGCCGGGCGACGAGATCGTCGCCGTGGACGGCCGCACCTACCCGGGCCTTGACCGCGAAGCGCGCCTGGAACGCTTCGTCGAGGACATCGGCTCGCACGAGTGCGCGGGCAAGCCGGTCGAACGGGTGCCGGGCGGCGACGCCGGCGGAGCTGAGAGTGCGCCGTGGCGGCCAGCTGCAGACGATCTCGGTTCGCCCCGAATACAAAGGGGCCTACAAGCGAACGCTGGTCGGCTTCTCCTACGGGAGCGAACCGGCCAACATCGGCGTCGGCGGCGCCGCGAGCGGTGCCTGGGACTCGGTCTGGCTGGTCACCAGCAAAACCGCCTCGATCTTCTCGCGGGTCTTCGAATCCGAGCAGCGCAAGGAAATCTCGGGCATCGTCGGGATCAGCGACGTCGCCCACCAGACGATCGACCAGGGCCTCGAACGCTCGCTGCTCCTGCTCGCCCTGGTCAGCCTCTCGCTGGGGCTGATCAACCTGCTGCCGATCCTTCCCCTCGACGGCGGCCACATCTTCTGGGCGGTGGTGGAGAAACTGCGCGGCCGGCCGGTTTCGATGCGGGTGATGGAGCGCGCCGCCGTCGTCGGCTTCGTCCTCGTCTTCCTGCTGATGTTCATCGGCCTCTCCAACGACATCGGCCGCCTCAACGGCGACGGCTTCGACGTCAGGTAGCGCCGGCCTCGGGCGCGGGGCCGGGAACGGCCTGGCGCCTCAGCGCTTGCCGAGAACCTTAAACGAGTAAGCGATCGAGGGTCCGAAGAAGCCCAAGTCGTTCCGTGCGCGAACCTTGAAGGTGTGCCTACCGGGCCGCAGGGGCTTGGTCGTGTATGGGGAGCGACAGGACCGGAAGCGGCCGCGGTCAACCTTGCACTGGAAGGTCGCCGGCGCGGGGCTCGCGACGAAGCGGAAGGTGGGGGTGCGATCCCGGGTCCGCTTGGGCGGCTTCTTGCGGAGGGTCGTGCTTGGCGGGTCGTCGATCTCGACCGTGCCGCACACCGCCTCGGTGGGAGGCGTGGCGTTGTTGCGCGGGGCCGGAGGAGCGACGGCGAAGTCGACGGAGCTGTTGTTGGTGTCGTCGCCCGACTCCAGCAGGGTCGGGCAGCCGGGAGCGATCGATCGCCGCAGAGCGGAGCCGTCCGGAATGCCGACCGCCGGCGTCCCCGACGGGCTGGGCTGGGAGCTGCTGCCGCTGAAGTTGCCCCAGGAGACGCAGTCGATGTTGTCGAAGCAGAACTTGCCTCCGCTCGGGTCGAGCGTTCCGGCGGCGGGCAACGCAGCGTCGGCCGCGACGCCGAACTGGGCGACGGCCGCCGGCGTCGCCAGCAGGATGGTGCTCTGATTGGCGCCGTTCGCCACGTTCCCGGCGAAACTGCCGCCGCCGATTTCCATGCCGGTGGAGTTGAAGACATGGAAGGTGTGGCCGCCGACGAGGTTCTGCCCCGATTCCCACATCTGCAGCACGACGTACTCGGAGCTGGGATTGGCTGCGGACCCCGGGTAGACCTCGCGCACCTGCATCAGGTGGAAGGCTGCCTGGGCGGCGCTCGCGCTTCCCAGCACGGCCGTGACCAGCACGGCCGCGGTTGCGACGATTCGACGCCAGCTCATACAGCGACATACGGCCCCCGTCCGGGTCAGGTTCAAACGCCCCCCACCCCTGCCGGTACGCTTTGGCCATGGCCTCGAAACGGCAGATATTCGTCGGCGGCGTGCCGATCGGCGGCGGCGCCCCGGTCGCCGTGCAGACGATGACGAAGACCGAGACCGCCAACCTGGCGGCGACGATGGAGCAGATCCGCAAGGTCGCCGACGCCGGGGCCGACCTGGTCCGCTGCGCGGTCCCGCGCGAGCGCGACGCCGAAGCGCTGAAGACGATCGTCGCCGAATCGCCGATCCCGGTGATCGCCGACATCCACTTCAACCACACCCTGGCGCTGAAGGCGATCGACGCCGGCGCCCACTGCATCCGCCTCAACCCCGGCAACATCGGCGGCCGCGAGAAAGTCGCCGAGGTCGCGGTGAAGGCGACCGCGGCGGGCGTGCCGATGCGGATCGGGGTCAACTCCGGCTCCCTGCCCAAGCACCTGCACGAGCTCGAGCGCGAGGCGCCGGTGGAGGCCCTGGTGGC
Source organism: uncultured Solirubrobacterales bacterium (assembly GCA_963799835.1). Classification (GTDB taxonomy): domain Bacteria; phylum Actinomycetota; class Thermoleophilia; order Solirubrobacterales; family 70-9; genus VAYN01. The sequence goes on along the minus strand of CAWCYE010000001.1, from coordinate 247,078 downwards.
TGCGGCGGTCGAGTTCGTCGAGCTGATGGAGGGCCTCGAGTTCCAGGACTTCAAGATCTCGATCAAGTCGACCAACGTCCCCAACACGATCGCCGCCAACCGGCTGCTGGCCGAGAAGGTGCCCTACCCGCTGCACCTCGGCATCACCGAGGCCGGGACGAAATGGTCGGGCTCGCTGAAATCGGCGGTCGGGCTCGGCGCCCTGCTGGCCGACGGGGTCGGCGACACGATCCGGATCAGCCTCTCCACCTTCCACGCCGAGGAGGAGGTCAAGGTCGCCTGGGAGATCCTCAAGGCGCTGCAGCTGCGCCAGCGCGGCCCGGTGCTGATCGCCTGCCCGACCTGCGGACGCCTGCAGTTCGACATGGACTCCGTCGTCGCCGAGATCGAGCAGCGGCTGGAGGGCTATGAGGAGCCGATCGAGGTCGCCGTGCTCGGCTGCGCCGTCAACGGGATCGGCGAGGCCAGCCACGCCGACTTCGGCATCACCGGGGCCAAGGACGAGGGCCTGATCTTCGCCCACGGCAAGCCGCTGCGGAAGGTCCCCCAAGCGACCCTGGTCGACGCCCTCTTCGACGAGATCGACAAGTCCCTCGACCGCGGCAAGGTCGAGGTCGACGAGGCCTCCTCCGCCGAGGGGGGCGCCTGGCTGGCCAAGATCGAGGAGGAAAACGCCGGCGACCTCACCCCCGAGCGGATCGCCCAGATGGAGCACGAAGCCGCCCAGAAGGGCGAGTCGGACAAGGTTCTCCTCGACGAGGAGGCCTCTCCGACCGCGGGAAGACGCTTCACGCGAGCCTAGAGATGTCCGACGCCGCCCCCTTCGGACGCGGCCGCATCCGCCGACTCTTCGGCCTCGACCGCAGCGGCCCGAAACCACGCCAGACGCGCAAGGGCGAGCCGCTGCAGCCGTGGACGATCCCCAACCTGGTCGGCTACGTCCGGCTGGCCGCGATCCCGCTCTTCCTCGTCCTCGCCTACGGGTCCGACGACGGTCGCTCGGTCGCCGCCGCCACCGTCTTCTGGCTGATCGCCGCCAGCGACTACCTGGACGGCTTCCTCGCCCGGGTGACCGGCCAGTACAGCCGCATGGGGGCGTTGTTGGACCCGCTCGTCGACCGCCTGACGATCCTCGCGGGGGCGGTCGTCTGCTGGAGCTTCGAGCTGCTGCCGCGCTGGGCCCTGGCGCTGCTCGCCCTGCGCGAGCTGACGATGCTGGTGCTGGCCCAGTACGGCCTGCGCCACGGCGTCGATATCGAGGTCAACTGGCCCGGGCGGATCTCGGTCTTCCCGATCATGGGGGGGATCTTCTTCGCTCTCCTCCTCGACGGCTGGGTGCCGACCGCACTGCTGCTCGTCGGCCTGGCGCTGGCGATCCTCGCCACCGTGCTCTACGCCCAGGCGGGGCTGCGGGCCGCCCGCGCCGCGGCTGCAAGCTGAGGGTCAAACGGCCAAAACCTTCAACCTTGAGTTGAACCTTGAACGCTCCTCGACCTATAATCGTCGCTCGCGCAAACGGAGGCGCAGCAGCTTCCCCGAGTTAGGAGCCACCCGATGGAGGACACCTTTCCCGATCTGGGCTCACTCAGCGACATCGAGCTGAAAGAGCTGATCGACAGCCTCACGGCAGAAGAGAACGAGATCTCCTACAAGCGTCGTGTCCTGCACGGCAAGATCGACATCCTCCGCGCCGAGCTGGTCAACCGGCTGCGGCACAAGCGGGAGCAGGGGGACACGCTGATCTCCGGAGCAGACGTCGAGCAGCTGACCGAGATCCTGGCCGGCAAGGCCAAGCCTCCCTCGGAGGAGGGCGAGCCCGCCGCCTGAGCGCGGGCTGTCCGGCATGGCCGTGCACTGTCCCGAGTGCGGGTTCGCGAACCCCGAGGGCGCCAACTACTGCCAGAAGTGCGGTGCCTACCTGGGCGGCTCCGGCCAGGGCGGGGAGGACCCGACGACGATGACCTACCGCGTCGACGAGACCGGGGAGATGCTGCCGGTCGACATCGAGGAGGTGGTCGAGGAGGCCGGCTCGGCGCTCGTCATCCGCGCCGGCGGCGGTCGCGCCGGAGAGAGCTTCAGCGTCGCCGAGGACCGGGTCAGCATCGGCCGCAGCCCCGATGCCGGCGTCTTCCTCGACGACGTCACCGTCTCCCGCAACCACGCGCTGCTGGTGCGGCGGCGCGACGGCCTCTACATCGACGACCTCGGCTCGCTCAACGGCACCTACGTGAACCGGCGCCGGATCGAGTCCCACAGGCTCGCCGACGGCGACGAGATCCAGGTCGGCAAGTACAAGCTCAGCTACCTGGAGCGCTAGGGGACCCGATGGCCGTCTCAGAACAGCCCGCCCGTTCCCCGGACTCGCCCAGCCGGCCCCGCAAGGCACTGACGATCGGCGCCGTCTGCAAGATCCTGCAGAGCGAGTTCGACGACGTCTCGATCTCCAAGATCCGCTACCTGGAGGACCAGAAGCTGCTCAGCCCGCGCCGTACCTCGGGCGGGTACCGCCTCTACAGCCAGTCCGACGTGGAACGGCTGCGGACGATCCTGCGCCTGCAGCGCGACGAGTTCCTGCCGCTGCGGGTGATCCGCCAGGAGCTGGCCTCCGGCGGCGACCTGGTCCTCGGCGACTCCGACCGCAAGCCGCACGGGAGCGGCGCGGTGCGGCGGGCGATCCTCGTCGACACCTCGCGCGCCTACCTGACGCTGGAGGAGGTGGTCGAGGAGACGGGAGCGCGCGAGGAGCTGATCGGCGAGCTGGAGAACTTCGGGATCGTCCAGCCGGAGCGCCGCGAAGGCAAGGCCGTCTACGACGAGACCGACCGCGAGATCGTCCGCGCCGCCAACGAACTGTCGCGTTTCGGCGTCGGCGCCCGCAACCTGCGGGTGTTCCGCTCCTCGGCCGACCGCGAGGCGAACCTGCTGGAAGCGCTGCTCGGGCCGGCGCTGCGCTCGCGCAACCCGGAGCGCCGCAAGGAGGCCCTGCAGAGCCTCGAAAGCCTGGCGGCCACCGTCAGCCACCTGAAGCACCTGCTGCTGGTGCGAGACCTGCGCCGGCTGACCGGCGAGTAGCGGCGGGGTCCCGCCGCGATGCCGCGAGTGTCCCGCCGGCGCACCGTCGGCGCCCCGCCCGGCGACGTCTGGAAGCTCGTCTCCGATCCCTACAACCTGCCCCGCTGGTGGCCGCGTGTCGGGCGGGTGGAGAACGTCGAGCGGCGCGGCAGCGGCCGGCGCAGTCAGTGGACCAAGGTGCTCGAGACGGCCGAGGGCAGGGGCGTGCGGGCCGACTACCGCTGCCTCAGCGCCGCCGAGGGCGAGCGCTACGTCTGGGAGCAGGAGCTGGAGGGGACGCCGTTCGCGCGGCACCTGAAGGCTTCGCGGGTGGAGATCGCGCTGCGCGGGGCGGACGGGGAAACCGCGGTGACGCTGAGCTCGGTCCAGACCATGCGGGGGATGTCCCGGCTCGGCTCGCCGATGATGCGCCGGGGCCAGGGCGCGATCCTCGACGAGGCGCTCGACGGGATCGAGAGGGCGCTGACGTGAGTGGCGCTTTCCTCTCGGTATGCGAGAGCTTCGCGCCACTCGGATGGGCGCTGCCGTGACTGCGCCGCGGCGAGACTCGAAGTGGTGGGGGTGGGGAGACCCTTCGGTCGCCCCGGAGCTGGACGGCGAGGCGCTCGGCGTGCTCAGGGAACGGATCGGGGAGCTGGAGCCGTGGCCGCTCGCGGCCGAGCTGGGGGACTTCAGACTGCCGGCGCCCGAGCCGTTGCCGGCGGCGCTCACCGAGGCAGTCGGGGCGGACTCGATCTTCACCTCGAACGAGGACCGCTTGCGGCACTCGACCGGGCGCGGGTACGCCGACCTTGCCCGGCTTCGCGGCGGCGGCCTCGAGGCTGCTCCCGATGCCGTGGTCATGCCCGCCGACGCCGAGGCACTGCGGCGCGTTCTCGACGTCTGCGCCGCGGAGGGGATCGCCGTCGTGCCCTTCGGCGGCGGCACCAGCGTCGTCGGCGGCGTCGAGCCGCTGCGCGGCGGCCATCCCCGCCTCGTCAGCCTCGATCTCGGAGCACTCCGCGACGTCGAGGTTGACGCCCGCTCGATGACGGCCCGGCTCGGCGCCGGCCTGCGCGGGCCCGAGGCGGAGGGGGCCCTCGCCCGCGAGGGCTTCACGCTCGGCCACTTCCCACAGTCCTTCGAGTACGCGACGATCGGCGGCTTCGCCGCCACCCGCTCCGCCGGCCAGGCGTCCTCGGGCTACGGGCGATTCGACGCGCTGGTCAGCTCGGTGCGCCTGCTGGCGCCGGCGGGCGACCTCGCGACGCTGGAGACCCCGCACACCGCCGCCGGTCCTGCGCTGCGCGAGCTGGCGATCGGCTCGGAGGGCGCGCTCGGCGTGATCCCCGACGTCACCGCGCGGGTGCGCCCGGTGCCTCGTGTGCGGCGCTATGAGGCCTGGATCGCCGAGAGCTTCGAGGCCGGGGCGGAGATCGTCCGCACGCTGGCCCAGGGGACGGGACTGCCGGACATCGTCCGCGTCTCCGATGAGGAGGAGACGGCGGGGACGCTGGCGCTGTCGGGACCGCGCGGAGCGGCCGGGACCCTGTTCGGCGGCTACCTCGGGCTGCGGCGCCGCCGCCAGGGCGCCCTGATGATCGTCGGCCTCGAGGGAGACGAGGAGTCTGTGGCTCGGCGCCGGGCGCTGGCCGTGCGCGCGCTCCGGGCCGGCGGCGCCGCCTACCTCGGCCAGGCAGCCGGCCGCTCCTGGGAGCACGGCCGCTACCAGGGGCCCTACCTGCGCGACACCTTGATGGGAATGGGCGCGATGGTCGAGACGCTCGAGACCTCCCACACCTGGAGCCGGCTCAGCGAGCTGCACAAGGCCGTCGGCGGCGCTATTCGCGACTCGCTGGACGGGCAGGGCACGCCTGGGCTCGTCTTCTGCCACCTCTCGCACGCCTATCCGGACGGCGCCTCGCTCTACTTCACCTTCATCGCCCGCAGCCGTCGCGGCGCCGAGATCGAGCAGTGGGCCGAGGTGAAGCGGGCTGCCTGCGAGGCGATCGTCGCCCACGGCGGCACGATCACCCACCACCACGCCGTCGGCCGCGACCACGCCCCCTACATGCAGGCGGAGGTGGGGGAGACCGGTCTGGAGCTGCTGCGGGCGATGAAGGAGCGCCTGGACCCCAGCGGGATCATGAACCCCGGCAAGCTCCTCGGCTGAGCGCTATTCGCCTTTTTTCGCCGCTCCGACGATGGGACCGGTGATGGTGCCCTGCAGCACTTCGGTGCCGGTGTAGGCGGGCGCCTTTTTTTCGCTGGTCGCTTTTTTCAGCGAGGCTTTCAGCGTCGCGTCATCCGTCTCGGTGATGACGATCCGGTCGAAGGTTTCGTTGGCCAGGTAGCCCAGCACTTCGGTCGGCACCGCGAACTGGGTCCCGATCCTGCCGTCTTTCCCGACCGCCGTCGACGCCAGCGGCAGCATTTTCTGTGGCGACTGAGCCAGCCAGATCGCGTAGGAACGGCCGTTGCCGGTCGGTTCCAGACCTTCGGCTTCCACCTGCAGCGCCAGAGAGTTTTTGACCCGCCCGAAGATCGCGACCCCGGTCCCCTCGGACTCCCCAACCGAACTCAGCACCGCTTTCGTCACTTCTTTCACGTTCCCCGAAGTCGGTTCCCCTTCCGCCCCGCTCGGCGCCGAGCTCGAAACGGTGGTGTCCGAGCCATCCCCACCGCCACCCCCGACGATCAGCACCACGACCAAGACCACCAACGCCGCAACCCCCGCCGCAATAGCCGCCCGAGCCCCCGTGCTCTCCGGCAGAGAGATTTTTGGCAGAGAGGCCTGACCCTTGGAAGCTGGTGCCGACTCCCGCGCCTGCGGAAGCTCCTGAGCTTTCGCCGCGGGCTCTGGGACCTCCGGCGCAGCTGGGGGCGGAGGCGGCTCGGCGGGAGTCGCTCCTGCGGCGGGTGGCGCGGCGATGGGGTCCTCGCCCGCAGCTTGCGAGGACGAGGGCCCCGTCTCCGCGACAGGACCCGCCGCCCGGAGCTCCTCCGCTGGCGTCCCCTCGTCCTTCAGCTGGTCGAGCGCATCCTTGACCCGCTCGCGAACCTGCTCAACGCTGATCCCCATCAACGCCGCAATATCCTCGTACCCCTGCTCGCGCTGCGCCAGCAGCCGCAGCATCGCTTTCTGGTCCTCGCTCAGCCCCACCCCCAAAAGCCTATGGCTTCGCCGCAGGTAGGGTTCGGCGCGATGGCGTCCTTAACCAAACGTCCCTCTCCCTTCGACGTGCTGATCGGGACCGAATGGCTCAACGACGATCCCGACCACGCCCGCGTGCGACTGGCCGTCCGGGACGAGCTGCGCCAGCCGATCGGCCTGCTCCACGGCGGCGTCATCTCGACGCTGGTCGAGAGCGTCTGCTCGCGGTCGACTGCCCTGGCCGTGCTCGACCAGGGCATGGCCGCGATGGGGCAGTCGATCAGCGTCAACTTCATCCGTCCCGTCACCGAGGGCGCCTTCGAAGTCAAGGCCAGCGCCCGCCACCGAGGCCGCACCACCTGGGTCTGGGACGCCGAGGTGCTGAATGAGGACGGCAAACTCTGCGCGCTGGCCCAGATGACCATCGCGGTCAGGCCACTGCCGAAGACCTAGCGACCGAAGCGGTTGGTGATCGGGAGGCGGCGATCCTTGCCGAACGCCTTCGGCGTGATTCGGATTCCCGGGGCCGCCTGGCGGCGCTTGTACTCGGAGCGATCGACCAGCCGGACCACGTCGTCGACGACGTCGGCCGGCATCCCCGCCGCGACCATCTCCTCCGGCCCCTGGTCGCGCTCGACGTAGGCCTCGAGGACGCGGTCGAGCAGCTCGTAGGGGGGTAGGGAGTCGCTGTCGCGCTGGTCGGGCCGCAGCTCGGCGGAAGGGGCGCGATCGATGACGCTGGCCGGCACCAGCTCGGTGCCGGCGCGCTCGTTTCGCCGCCTCACCAGCTCGTAGACGAGCGTCTTCGGCACGTCCTTGATCACCGCGAAGCCCCCCGCCATGTCGCCGTAGAGGGTGGCGTAGCCGACCGACGTCTCGCTCTTGTTGCCGGTCGTCAGGACCAGCCACCCGTTGCGGTTGGAGAGGGCCATCATCAGGTTGCCGCGGATCCGCGCCTGGAGGTTCTCCGCCGCTAGGTCCGGCTCGGAGGGTCCCGCGAGCGCTCGCTCGTATCCCGACATCATCGACTCGATCGGGATCTCGATCAGCTCGCAGCCGAGGTTGCCGGCGATAGTTCTGGCGTCCTCCTGGGTTCCAGAGCTGGAATGGGGCGAAGGCATCACCACGCAGCTCACCCGCTCCGGCCCGACGGCGTCGAACGCAAGCGTCGCCACCAGGGCCGAGTCGATCCCGCCCGAGAGTGCGACCCCGACGTGGCCGAAGCCGTTCTTGGCGACGTAGTCGCGCAGCCCCAGGACCAGGGCTGCGTAGACCTCGTCGAGATCGGAGAGCGGCTCCGCCAGCCGTCCCGGCCCCTGCGCCGGGACGTCGCAGACGAGCAGCTCCGGCTCGAACTGGGCGGCCCTGGCGAGCAGCTCGCCGTCGGGGCCGACGAGCAGGCTCTGGCCGTCGAAGACCAGCTCGTCCTGGCCGCCGACGAGGTTGCAGAAGGCGAAGTAGGTGCCGTAAGCGCGGGCGCGCTCGGCGAACATCGCCTCCCGCTCGCGGCCCTTTCCACGGTGGTAGGGAGAGCCCGAGGGGTTGGCGATCAGCTCCGCGCCCTGCTCGGCCTCCACGGAGGCCGGCGGACCGGTCGCCCAACAGTCCTCGCAGATCGTCAGTCCGACCCGGGTGGCGCCGACCTCGACGGTCATCGGCTCGGTGCCGGGGACGAAGTAGCGCTGCTCGTCGAAGACCGAGTAGTTGGGGAGGAGGTTCTTGCGGTAGATGCCTCGCACGGCGCCGTCGGCGAGGACGGCGAGCGAGTTGTGGGCGTGGCGAAAGTCGCCGCCGCCGGAGACCGGCTCGGCGAAGCCGACCAGGACGGTCAGCCCGGAGACGCCCGCCGCCAGCTCCTCGACCGCCCGCTGGTTGGCGGCGAGGAAGTGGCGCTTCAGGTAGAGGTCCTCCGCCGGGTAGCCGGGCAGGCAGAGCTCGGGGAAGATCGCCATATCGGCGCCGGCGTCGCCGGCGCGGCCGATCCACTCGGCGATCGTGGCCGCGTTGCCGTCGATGTCGCCGACGGTGGGGTCGATCTGGGCGAGGGCTATCCGCACGGCGCTCCGCCTGGGCTCATCCGCGAAGTATCGCCGCCGCAGCGCGCCAAATGGCCAGTGACCGCCGATAGGGTGGCGTCGATGCGCAACCGCCGCCGCCACATTGTCGGTCTCGCGGTGGCGGCCCTGGTGCTATCTGCCTCGGTGGCAAGCACCGCCTCCGCCTCCTCGGCGGGGCTCGCCGAAGCGATCCCGAGCCTCGCCTCGAAGTCCCAGAAGCCATTCATCGCGCCGAAGCCGCGCCCCACCGAAGCCCGGGGCCGACCGACCGACGACCCCGACCCGAACCGCAACGCCTACCCGGTTCCCGAGGCGCAGAAGTCGCCCGCCTGCACGGCAAACTTCTGCGTTCACTGGGTCGCCGAGGGCATCGACGCCCCCGACCTCGCCGACTCCAACGGGAACGGCATCCCCGACTTCGTCCAGAAGGTCCTGACGACCGCCGAGCACGTGCACGCGGTCGAGAACGGGAAGCTCGGCTGGCGCGAGCCGAAGAGCGACGGCCGCATCGGCGGCGGCAGCGGCAGCGGCAAGACCGACATCTACCTGTCCCAGGTCGGCGGCGAACTGTTCGGCTACGCGTCCCCAGACCCCGCCCAGGGGACGAAGGCGAATCCCCTGCCGCGTCGCCTCCACGGCTACCTCGTCCTCGACAACGACTACAGCCCGTTCGAGTTCCCGGGGACGACGCCGACCCACGATCTCCAGGTCACCCTCGCCCACGAGTACAACCACATCCTCCAGTTCGGCTACGACGCCTACCAGGACCTCTGGTTCGCCGAGGCGAGCGCGACCTGGATGGAGGACCAGGTCTACAACGGGATCGACGACTACCTGCGCTACGTGCGCCGCTGGGTGCACCGGTACGCGACGCCGCTGACCACCAGCTCGATCAAGGAGTACGGCTCAGCCGTCTGGAACCAGTGGCTGGCGCGCCGCTACGGGCTCCCGGTCGTGCGCCGGGCGTGGGCGCGGGCGATCCACACCCGGCCCGGTGGCTTCTCGGTGGGCGCCTACGGGTCGGCGATCCGCTCGCAGGGCAGCTCCGACTTCAGCCACGACTTCGCCCGCTTCGCGACCGACGTCGCCGAGTGGCGAACCGGCGAGGGCTTCCGCGAGAGCGGAGCCTTCCCCGACATGTCGCGGCAGGGCCATCTGGCGCTCGGCGGGACGCCGCAGACGCGCCTGCTCGACCACACCACTTTCCAGATGCTGAAGGTCCCCGCCCGCGGTCGCCGCGCCGTCGTCGTCCACGTCGTCGCCCCCGCGGGGACGGCGGCCGGGGTCGCGCTGGTCGGGCGGATCGGCAGCGAGCGAGACGGGCGCGCGGTCAAGCGCCTGCGGTACAAGCCCAACGGCGGCAAGCTGACCGTCCGGCTCGCCGATCCCGCCCGCTTCGAGCGCATCACCGCGGTCGTGATCAACGCCGATGCGACCGCAAACGGGTTCAACGCCCGGCTGCTCGACTGGCGCTACCTCACCGACCGGGTGCCGTTCGCGATCCGCGGAACGCTGGCCGGCTGACGATGAGCCGCTAGGAGCGGCGTTCGGCCGCGAGCTTCCCAGAGCCGTTCGAGGCAACGCCCGCCGCGGCCCGCTTCCCCTTGCCGCTCTTCTTGGCCGGAGCCGCGGCGATCGCCTCGCGCGTCGCGGCTTCGAGGTCGAGGCCGAAGCTCTCGAGGTCGGCCATCGCGTCGTAGTCGCCGACCAGGCCGAAGTTGACCTGCCCGTCGTAGGACATGATCCCGACGCAGAGCGCCTGGCGGCGGGCCAGCGGCACCATCGGGAAGATCGACTCCATCCTGCGCCCCAGCACGTAGAGCGGGAACTGAGGCCCGGGGACATTGGTGACGACGAGGTTGAAGAAACGCTGCGCCGGTTGCAGGCGGGCGGCCTGAGAGGCGATCGTGGTCGGCGCGAAATCGGTGATCTTGGTGATGATCTCGGCCCCGACCGCCTGGCCGGAGGACTTCAGGTCGCCCATCTGGCCGGTGACGAGATGCAGCCGCTCCACCGGGTCCTCGCACCAGACCGGCAGCGGCGCCATCATCGCCGAGATCCGGTTGCCGAGGGCGCCGTGCTCCTCCTCCGCCCGGACGCTGACCGGCACCATCGCCCGCAGCTCGAGGCCCTCGGTGTCGTGGCCGCGCGCCCGCAGGTAGTTGCCGATCCCGCCGGCGACGATCGAGAGGATCACGTCGTTGACGGTGCCGCCGTAGGCGTCCTTGAGCCGCTTCAGGTCGGCGAGGTCGGCCTGGGTCATCGCGAAGCGCCGGTGGGGGCCGATCTCGACGTTGAAGACGGTGCTGGGGGCGGCCATCCCGGCGCCGAGCATCTTCGAGGTGGCACCGACGCCGTGCAGCACCTGGCGCGGGCCGCGCAGGACAGCGCGGAAGCCGCGGACGATCTCCTTCGGGCTGGTGAGCCGCTCCCGCAGCGCGTCGCCGAGCAGCTTGGCGTCGGTCGGTTCGGGCCGGGCCAGCCAGGGCGGGGGAGTGGAGGGGGGGGCCTGCGGCTCGGCGTCGAGGTCGAAGAGGACGGTGGTGATGTCGACGCCGGAGACGCCGTTGACCAGCGCATGGTGGCTCTTGCCGATGACGGCGAAGCGGTCGTCCTTCAAGCCCTCGACCAGCCACAGCTCCCATAGCGGCTTGCTGCGGTCCAGCTGCTGGGAGAAGATCCGCGCCGCCAGGTTGCGAAGCTGCTCGTCGGACCCCGGCGCGGGCAGCGCGGTCTGGCGCACGTGGTAGTCGAGGTTGAGGTAGGGGTCGTCGACCCAGACCGGGCGCCCCTGGTCGAAGGGGACGAAACGCAGCTTCTGGCGGAACCTGGGGACCAGGTGAAGCCGGGAGGCGATGTGGTCGCGGAACTCCTCGTGCGTCGGCGCCGAGCCTTCGAAGATGATGGTCGAGGCGACGTGCATGTGGGCGCCGGCGCGCTCCATGTGGAGGAACGACGTATCGAGACCGCTCAGCCTGTCTGACGCCATACGGCATCTTCGCAGAGGCCGCGATCAGCGTGTGAGGGTCAGCTGCATCTGGCCCTCGGGGTCCGCGGGCTCGGCCTCGGTGTCCTCATGCTCGAAGGAGGCGACACGGACGCCGAGCAGCCGCACCGGCCGCTGCGGGTCATACGCCCGCAAAAGGTCGAGCGCGACCGGGCCGACCACCGCGGGATCGTTGGTCGGCTGCTCCACGGTGTGGGAGCGGGTGACGTTGGTCCAGTCGTCGAGCCGGACCTTGATCCCGATCGTCCGTCCTTCCAGCTCCCGCTTTCGCAGCCTGCGGCAGAGCTCGGCCGCAAGCTCGGCGAGGTGGGACTCGAGCTCGGAGCGGTCGCCGACGTCGACGTCGAAGGTGGTCTCGGCCGACTGCGACTTGGTCTCGTGTTCGGTGACGACCGGCGTCTCGTCCAGCAGCCGGCCCCTCGCGTGCAGCCACGCCCCCGAGCGCGGCCCGAAGGCGCCTTCCAGCTCCGGCGGCTCGCGTTCGCGCAGCTCGGCCAGGGTCCGGACCCCCATCCCCTGGAGCCGCAGGACGGTCTTCGGCCCGATCCCGGGGATAAGGCCCGGCGACTCGCCGGCGAAGCGAGCGAGCGCGTCCTCGCGCGAGAGCACGACCAGGCCCGCGGGCTTGCCCAGCTCGCTGACGATCTTCGCCAGCATCCGGCTCTCGGAGATCCCGACCGAGCAGGTCAGCCCGGTCTCCTCGCGGATCTCCACCGCGATCCGCCTCATCGTCGCCTTCGGCGAGAAGAGCCCAGTGAGGTCGAGGTAGGCCTCGTCCAGCCCGACCACCTCGACCGTCTCGACGTTGCGCCGCAGCACCTCCATCACCCGCGCCGAGGCCTCCCGGTAGGCCGGGAAATCGGGGGGTAGGTAGACCGCGTCCGGCAGCCGCCGCCGCGCCACCGCCGCCGGCATCGCCGAGTGGATGCCGGCCAGCTTCCGCGCCTCATAGCTCGCCGTCGTCACCACCGCCCGCGGCCCCGACCCGCAGACGACCACCGGCTTCCCCTTCAGCTCCGGCCGCCGCCGCAGCTCGACCGACGCGTAAAAAGCGTCCATGTCGAGATGAGCGATCGTCCGCGATCCGGCCATCCATTCATCGTAGGAAGGGGGCGGGACGGACCGAGGCCTCTCCGGGCTTGCCCGGGTACGATCCGCACGTGGCTGACGTCACCCACATCAAGGTCGAGGAGATGGACTCGATCGGCGGCTTCTTCGAGGGGATCGTCTTCCACAAAGCCGCCGCCGGCCTCGGGGTCGGTTCCTTCGGCGTCTCGATCGTCGACATGGCGCCGGGAGCCGACGAATACCCGGAGCACGACCACTCCGAGACCGGCATCGGCGGCAAGATGTTCGCGGAGCGGCCACAGCAGCTCGGCCAGGAGGAGGTCTACTTCGCCCTGCGCGGCTCCGGCATGGTGGAAGCCGACGGCGAGAGCTACCCGATCGACGCCGACCACGTGGTGCGGGTCGGACCGGCCGTTAGGCGCAAGGTCGTGCCCGGGCCCGAAGGGATTCGGCTGCTGGCGATCGGCGGCCGCCCGGGCCAGGCGTACGAGACGGGCGGGGCGCTCTAGCGCCCTAGACTGGGCACGTGGCTTCTCCTGAGGCGAAGAACCTCGAGGCGATCTCCAAGGCGATCGACCAGCACAACGCCAACTGCCCGTTCCCGGCGGCCGAGGTGCGGATGAACCCGTTCGAGGTCGAGCGGCTGGGCTGGGAGCAGATCCGCGGCCTGCCGGTCGTGCCGGACGGGGAGATCGGCACCGGCCGCTTCCGCATCGTCTGCTCCCGCGACCTCGACGGCGAGGGCCTCGAGGAGGTAGAGGCGGTCGGCAAAGAGCTGGAGACGGTCGCTCCCGCGAGCAACTGAACTCCACGAAACCGCATCAACCCGCCTATATCGCGGGCTGAGGAGGTTTCGGCGATCAGACCGAGTTCCAGAAGTCGAGGCCGAGGCCCGACAGCCAGCGTTCGGCTTCGATGTTGAGCTGGGTGAAGTCGCCGTTGAGGATGAGGACGCCCATCGCGATCAGGATGACGCCGCCGAAGGCGACGATCGCCTGATAGTGGCGCTTGACGACGGCGAAGGCCGTGGTCATGCGGGAGAAGGCGAGGGCCGTGAGCAGGAACGGGATCGCGAGGCCGGCCGAGTAGACGGCGAGCAGGAAGGCGCCGTGGCCGGCCGAGTCCGTGGCGGCAGCGGCAGCGAGGATGGCGCCGAGGGTGGGGCCGATGCAGGGCGTCCAGGCGATCGCGAAGGCGGCGCCGGCGACCACCGGCCCACCCCTGCCGGCCCGTTCGAGGAGCGCGTCGACATGCCACTCCCTGTTCAGCCGGCTGATGAAGAGGGAGGCGACGAAGAGGACGCCCATGGCGATGATCAGGACGCCGGAGATCGTCGTCAGCAGGGACTTGTTTTCCGAGAGGAAGGAGCCGAGGCCGGTCGCGGTCAGCCCGAGCAGGATGAAGATCGCCGAGAAGCTGGCGACGAAGACCAGGCTCGGGCCGAGGACCCGGCGCCAGCCTGCGTCGTCCAACTCCGCCGCGGAGACGCCGGTGACGGCCGACAGGTAGCCGGGGACGAGCGGCAGCACGCAGGGCGAGAGGAAGGAGACGATCCCCGCCGCGAGGGCGGCGAAGATGCCCACTCCGGCGGCGGGATCGGAGCTGAGGACCGCATTGACCACGGGCCCTCAGGTTACCCTCAGCCAGGTGTCGTCCGGTCCAACCCGAGGGCGCCTCTTCAACGCCGGCGGCGCCGCGCGGCGGCTGCGCGCCTCGCCGCTCCTCGCGATCGGCCCCAGCGACCCAGGGCCGGCGCTGCGCCGGGGCGCGCTCGTCGCCGTCCCGATCGGCCTCGCGCTGGCGTTCGAGCTCGGCTCCGACTCCGCGACCAAGGGGGCGATCGCGACCGGCGCGCTCCTCGCCGGGTTCCCGGGACTCGACGCGCCGGCCGGCCCGCGTGCCGCCTGGCAGGCCGCGACGGCGCCGGCGATCGGCCTCGCCGCCGCCCTCGGCGTGCTCAGCAGCCAGTCCGCGCCGGCCGCGGTGTTGGCGATGGGCCTCGTCGGCGCGGCGGCCGGCTACTGCTTCTCGGTCTCGCTACGACTGGCGATCTGCGGCCTCTCGACCGCGCTGGCCCTGATGATCGCCCAGGGCCTCTTCCTGCCGGCCGCCGACGCCGGGCCGGCGCTGCTCTACGGCACCGCGGGCGGCTTCGCGCAGGTCGCCTGGTCGCTGATCGTCTGGGTCCTCGTAGATCGCGCCGCCCGCGAGGAGGAGAGCGGCTGGAACGCCCGCGAGGCGGCGCAGGCGCTCCGCTCGAACCTCAACCTGCGCTCGCCGAGCGCCCGGCACGCGATCCGCTTCGGGGTCGCGCTCGCCGCCGGAGTCGCCACCTACCGGCTCCTCGGCATGCGCGACCACGGCTTCTGGATCCCGCTGACGATCCTCTTCGTGATGCGGCCCGAGCGCGGCGAGACCTACCACCGGCTGATCCTGAGGGCCGCCGGGACCGTGCTCGGCCTCGTCTTCGCCACCGCCGTCGCCGAGACGCTCGGCGGCTCCGACCTGGTGGTGGGCCTCGTCCTGACCGCGTCGGCGGCGTTCGCCTTCGGCCTGCTCACCGTCCAGTACGCGCTCTTCACCGCGGCGATCACGACCTACGTCGTCCTGCTCGCCGACACGCTCGGCGAGCCGGCGCTCAGCGCCGCCGGCCAGCGCGCCGGCGGCACCGCGCTCGGGATCGCGATCGCCTTCGCCGCCTTCGTCATCTGGCCGGGCCCGGGGGAGGGGAGAGGGGCACGAATCCAAGCCCAGGAGCCGGGCGCGAGCCCATCGGAGGCCCCGGCCCGGTAAATTCCTGGCTAGTCAGCCAAACAAGCCGCACGCGCGGCAGAGCAAGGAGCGGACTTTGAGCCAGCGGACGTTCGTGATCGGGGTCGGGATGACCAAGTTCGAGAAGCCCGGCACCAAGGAGGGCGACTACCCGGACTGGGCCAAGGAAGCAGGGGTGAAGGCGCTCACCGACGCCGGCATTTCCTACGAGGACGTCGAGCAGGCCTACGCGGGCTACTGCTACGGCGACTCCACCTATGGGCAGCGGGCGCTCTACCAGCTCGGCCTCACCGGGATCCCGGTGGTCAACGTCAACAACAACTGCTCGACCGGCTCCTCGGCGCTCTTCCTCGCCCGCCAGGCGGTCAAGGGCGGCCTGGTCGACTGCGCGCTGGCGCTGGGCTTCGAGAAGATGGAGCCGGGCAGCCTCGGCGTCAAGTACACCGACCGCACCAACGCGCTCGACAAGCACGCGACGCGGATGTTCGAGATCCGCGACCCCGAGGCCTCGCCGCCGGCGCCGCAGATGTTCGGCAACGCCGGCCGCGACCATATGGCCAAGTACGGCTCGACTCCCGACCACTACGCCTGGATCGGCTGGAAGAACCACAAGCACTCGGTCAACAACCCTTACGCCCAGTTCCAGGACGAGTACTCGCTGGAGGACATCAAGGCGGCGAAGATGATCCACGACCCGCTGACCAAGCTGCAGTGCTCGCCCACCTCCGACGGCTCGGCCTGCGCGATCGTCGCCTCCGAGCGCTACGTGGAGGAGCACGGCCTCTGGGACCAGGCGGTGGAGATCGTCGGCCAGTCGATGGTCACCGACCTCAGCTCGACCTTCGACGAGGCGGCCGACTGCATGACGATCGTCGGCTCGGAGATGTCGAAGCTGGCGGCGCGCAACGCCTACGAGGAAGCGCAGGTGAGCGCTGAGGAGATCGACGTCTGCGAGCTGCACGACTGCTTCAGCGCCAACGAGCTGATCACCTACGAAGCGCTCGGCTTCGCGGCCGAGGGAGAGGCCCACAAGCTGGTCGAGGCCGAGGACACGACCTACGGCGGCAAGGTGGTCGTCAACCCCTCCGGCGGGCTGATCTCCAAGGGCCACCCGCTCGGCGCGACCGGGCTGGCGCAGTGCTCGGAACTGACCTGGCAGCTGCGGGGTCAAGCGGACAAGCGCCAGGTTGACGGCGCCAAGGTCGCGTTGCAGCACAACATCGGCCTCGGCGGAGCGGCCGTGGTCACCGTCTACAAGCCGGCCGGCTGAGGCCGACCGCGAAGGAGGAGACACGATGGCGAAGCAGCGGCGTTCACTCAACGGCAAGGTCGTGGCGATCACGGGCGGGGCCCGCGGCATCGGCAAGGCGACCGCGACCGCGCTGGTCCGCAAGGGCTGCCGCGTCGCCATCGGCGACCTCGACCTGGAGCTGGCCGAGCAGACCGCGACCGGGCTCGGCGGCGGCACCGTCGCGCTGCCGCTCGACGTCACCGACCGCGCCTCCTTCGAGCGCTTCCTGGCCGAGACCGAGCGCCAGCTCGGGCCCATCGACGCGGTGATCAACAATGCCGGGATCATGCCCGTGACCCCGTTCGTCGAGGAGAGCGAGGCCTCGGTCCACCGCCAGGTGGACATCAACCTCCACGGCGTCATCACCGGCACCCAGCTGGCGATCGAGCGCCTCCGTCCCCGCGGCGGCGGCTACATCGTCAACATCGCCTCCCAGGCGGGCAAGGCCGGTATCCCCGGGATCGCCACCTACTCGGCGACCAAGCACGGCGTCGTCGGGCTCTCGGAGGCGGTGAAGACGGAGCTGCGCGGCAGCGGCGTCGAGGTCCTCTGCGTGATGCCGACCGTCGTCAACACCGAGCTGACCAGCGGCGTCGGCCAGCGCTGGGTGAAACCGGTCGAGGCCTCCGACGTGGCGAACGAGATCGTCGACGCGATGGAAGTGCCGCGCTTCGACGTCTTCGTGCCGCGCGCCAACGGCGTCCTCTACAGAGTGCTGACGCTGATGCCGCGCGGCGCCCGCGAGGCGCTGGGCCGCCTGATGAAGATCGACAAGCTGATGTTCGAGGTCGACCACGGCGCCCGCCGCGCCTACGAGGAGCGGGCCGCCGCCAGCGCCGAGAGCACCGGCGAGGGCGACGCTTCCCCGGAGCCCGCCCAGCGCGACGCCGCGTAGAAAGGAGCCCGGATGGGGCGAATCTACGACGCAACCTGGGGCCGGGTGTTCTCGGCGATGTACGACAGCTGCATGAAGGGCACCGAGGAGGCCGGCCTGCGGGAGAAGCGGCGCGAGCTCCTGGCCGGGGCCATCGGGCGGACGGTCGAGCTCGGCGCCGGCACCGGGCTCAACCTCGAGCTCTACCCGGAAGCAGTCGAGGAGCTGGTCCTGACCGAGCCCGACCCGCACATGGTCAAACGGCTGCGCCCCCGGGTCTCGGAGTCGAGCCGGAAGGCGACGGTCCACGAGGCCGGAGCGGAAAGACTGCCGCTGGAGGACGACAGCGTCGACACCGTCGTCGCGACGCTGGTCTTCTGCACGATCCCCGATCCCGAGGCAGCGCTGGCCGAGGCCCGGCGGGTGCTGAAGCCCGGCGGGCGGCTGCTCTTCCTCGAGCACGTCCGCGCAGAGGACCCCGGCCTGGCCCGCTGGCAGGACCGGCTCGAGCGGCCCTGGCGCTTCCTCGGCGACGGCTGCCACTGCAACCGCGACACCGTGGCGACGATCTCGGCCTCTGGGTTCGAGCTGGACCGGGTCGAGCGCGGAGAGCTGCCGAAGGCGCCGCCGCTGGTGCGGCCGCTGGCGGTCGGAAGCGCGGCCCGACCGGCGTAGGGCGTTCGCTATACTGAACCATATGGTTCAGTATCAAACTGTAGATCGAACCCTTGCCGCGCTGGCCGATCCGACCCGTCGTGGCGTCCTCGAAGACCTCGGCCGGCGCGGCGAAGCCACCGTCAGCGAGCTGACCGCGCCGACCGGGATGTCCCTCACCGGTATGAAGAAGCATCTGCGGGTACTGGAGGAGGCAGGTCTCCTCACCACCGAGAAGGTGGGGAGGACGCGCCTGTGCACCCTCGGGCCCAAGCGTCTGGAGGACGTTCAAGCCTGGATCGACTCCTACCGCTCGATGGTCGAGGAGAGGTTCGATCGGCTCGAGCAGCTGCTCGAGCGAACGAAAGGAGAAGCACCATGAGTCCAGACACCGCGAACAAGGCAGCCATCACCAAGCCCTCCGAGCGGGAAATCCGCGTCGAGAGGGTCTTCGACGCTCCCCGCGAGCGAGTCTTCGCCGCCTACACCGACCCCGAGCTGATCTCCCAGTGGTGGGGCCCCTTCGAGACGACGACCATCGTCGAGGAGCTGGAGGCGAAGACCGGCGGCCACTGGCGGTTCGTCGTCCGCGACTCCGACGGCAGCGAGATCGAGTTCCGCGGGGTCTTCCGCGAGCTGGTCGAGCCGGAGCGGATCTCGATGACCTTCGAATGGGACGGCATGCCGGGATACGTCTCGGTGGACACCGCCACCTTCGAGGACCTCGGAGACCGCACCAGGATCGTCTCGACGTCGATCTTCTACACCGCCGAGGAACGCGACGGGATGCTCGAGGCCGGCATGGAGAAGGGCCTCAGCGAGAGCTACGCGCGATTGGATCAGCTCCTGGCGAGCTGATCCAACGCACGATAATGGTGGTTATGTGAACCTGGATAGGTTCGGGCTCAGCTGGCCTGCTGAATCGCCTGTTCGATCGTCTGGGTGTCCCCCGGCGAGCCGAGCAGCTCGACCCCGTTGGTGCCGGGGCCTTCGATCGCGAAGGACGGCGTGCCGGTGAAGCCGAAGGTCTGAGCCTGAGCGGTCGTTTTTGCGACCTCGTTTTTCAGCTTCTTGCTTTCGCGTTCCTGTTCCCACTTGGCGATGTCTTTGACCCCGGCGCCTTTGGCGAGCGAGGTGAGGAACTCGTCGGTCACGTAGCCGTCGTTCTCTTTGCCCTGGTTGTGGTAGAAGAGCTCCAGGTAGTTCCAGCCGCGCCCCTGGGCGCCGGCCGCAAGCGCCGCGGTGCCGGCGGGCACCGATTCGGGGCCGATGATCGTGAAATTGCGGAAGGTGATCTTCACGTCGCCTTCTTTGACCGCGCCGTTGATGATCGGCGGCAGGATTTCCTCGGAATAGGCCTTGCAGACCGGGCACTGCAGGTCCCCGAACTCGATCAGGTTGACCTCGGCTTTGGGATCGCCGACCACGAGCCCTTCCTGGTCGAGACCGGCGAGCAGGCCATCGGTGGCGGCAATTCCCTCCAACTGGGTGTCGCCACCGCTGTCGCTGCTGGAGGAGTTGATCACGACCGCGACGACGACCGCGACGACGACGAGGAAGACGGCGCCGGCGCCAAACTGGAGCAGCCGCTGGCGGCGGTCCGTGTTGTCGACCTTGGTTTCTTCCTGCAGCCGTTCTTCCCGGCGCTTCTCCCGCTCCTTCTTGTTGCTCATCTCTCCTCCATCGTGTTTCTCGGTTCCACGCCGCTCGCCTGATCGGATCGGCCGGCTGGACTCTATGCGGCGTCGGCTTCGGCCGCGTCAGGCCCGCCCCGGATGACGGCGCTGTCGGTTCCCGCGTAGCCGATCAGCCGGGTGGCGTTGAGCAGGAAGAGGATCGTCATCAGCACCGCGCTCGCCACGCACCACTGGCAGATCGCTTCGATCGTGAACAGCTCCAGGTAGGTCAGGTAGACGCTGTAGCCGAAGCCGCCGAGGGTGAAGGCGAAGCCGGCGAAGCGGGCCACGTCGTTGGCGAAGAAGGCGGTCGCGAGGATCGAGACGTAGCCGATGATCCCGAAGATCGCGATGTTGATCCCCGCGACGTGCGAGTAGGAGCTTTGGGCGACCGTCTCGCAGCCACCGCCGCCGGCAAAGCAGGCCGGCGCTCCGCCGCCGGACTCGACGATCGTGATGTAGGTCGCGACGCCGATCCCGATCACAGCGAAAAAGGCGATCAGTCGCCTCAGGGTGCCTTCGGTCGGGAACTTCATACCGATGAAGATAGTGCCTCCGCCTTAGCCGTGCCTAATGATCGAGGCGGCTCGCCACGGCCGTCTCGGCGCAGAAAGCCGCGATCTCCCGAGAGAGCCGCCCGCCCTGCCAGGCCAGCGGCGACTCCCCCTCCCCCTCGGAGATCAACCGCGCTTGCGGCAGCTCGCGGGCATAGGCCGCGGCGACGTCGTAGGGATGCCCCGGGTCGGCCTCGTCGCGGCTGGCGACCACCAGGGCCGGGACCTCCAGCCCTCGCAGCTCCTCCAGGGACTCGAAGGGGCGCGAGGACGGCACCTCGCGCAACGCGGCGGCGACCGCGCCGAGGTCGCGGTGGAGCTCCATGCGCTCCCGGGTGAAGCGCAGGACGGTGTCCCGCCAGGTCTCCTTGATGCCCTGCTCACGCTCGATATAGGCGAGGAAGCCGTCGATCCCGCCCTCTTCCAGGGCGTCCGCGAGCCCTGCCCAGTACTCCAGCGAAGCCGCCGAGATCGTGCCCGTGTAGACCGGGCCAATGACGACGAGCCCGGCCAAGCGCTCGGAGTTGCGGAGCGCGTAGGCAACCGCCGTGTGGGCGCCCATCGAGTGGCCGCCGAGCACGAACCGGCCCTCGCCGACCCGCGCCTCCACCACCCGCGCCAGGTCGCCGACCAGCCACGGGTATCCATAACCCTCCCCAGCTGGCGCCGGGTCAGAGTCGCCGTGGCCGCGCGCGTCGTAGGTGACGACGGTGTGGCCGGCGCGCTCCAGTGCCCGCGATCCGTGGACGACGTAGCGCCGCGTCGCGGTGATCCCGTGACAGAAGACGATCGGCGGCCCCTCCCCCCCGGTCTCGCCGCACAGCGCCGGCACCGGGCCGACCTCGAACGGGACCGCGGACGCGGCCTCCATCAAGCCAGGCTGGCGAGGGCGCTCTCGAGGTCGTCGACCGACTCGAAGGTGAGGCCTGCCAGCGTCACCTTGCGGTGGCGGACGATGCCCTCCTCGTCGACGATGAAGACCGCACGGCGGACCATCGGCCCGGCGAGGACGCCGTAGGCGCGGGCCACAGCCTTGTCCTCGTCGGCCAGCAGCGGCACGTTGAGGCGCTTCTCCTCGGTGAACCGCTCGTGCGACTCGACCGATTGCGGGGAGATCCCGAGCACGTCGGCGCCGAGGCTGTCGAGCCGCTCGCCCTGGTCGCGGTAGGAACAGAACTGTTTGGTGCAGACGGCGGTGAAGTCCCCCGGATAGAAGGCGAGGATCACCTTGCGCCCGCGGTAGTCGGCGAGACGGTAGGTCTTGCCGCCGGTCCCCGGCAACTCGAACTCCGGCGCCTTGTCCCCCACGTCGAGCTTGGCCATCGCGTCAGCGTAGCTTGAGGACGACTGCCTTCGTCAGCTTCGACACCTTGCCGCCCTTCGGAGTCAGGGCGACCGTCACCCTCACCTTCGCCTTGCCGTTGCGCCTGAGCGTGCTCAGGGCCTTGCCGGTCGGCTTCAGGGTCAGGACCGGCTTGCCGGCCTTCTTGAGCTGCTTCGCCTGCTTCTTGATGCCCTTGCCGCTCAGGGTCAATCTGCCGGCGCCGAGCGCCTTGACCTGGAGCTTCGCCGTGCCGGCCCTGCGGTTCAGCTTCAGCTTGCCGAGCTTGATGCCATTGGCGACTTTGAAGGTCGTTTTGGTGCTCTGGGCTCCCCCGCAGTTGTTGGTCACCGTCAGCGTTGCGGTGTGCATGCCTGGGCCGAAGAAGTGCGACAGGGTCGCGCCGGATCCCTTCGCGCCGTCGTCGGTCTCCCAGGCGTAGCCCGCGATTGGGCACTGCGGCAGCCCGGTGGCGTTGGTCGAGGCGCCGCCATCCAAGCGGACCTGCGTGGCCGCATTTGCTTTCGACACGGGCGCGATCGTCGCCGTTGGCGGCGGATGCGGCCAGTTCATCGTGCCGGCGATCTCGGTCGCGCTCATGCCGACGTAGAGCGAGGCCGGGGACTGCTTCTGGCGCGCTTCGCCCTGGGCGACCCCCAGGGCCACCTCGTCCGCGGTCAGCCTGCCGGGAACAGCGGCCTGGATCTCGTAGGAGATGAAGGCGACGGTCGCCCTCGCCGGGACGCTGACTTTCCAGTCCCAGTAGAGAACATCTGCGTTGTCATCTACACCCAGCACTACCTCGGAGGCCCGCATCGCGCCGCCTACTCCGTCCCAGACGTGGGTCAGCGCTGGGTCGCGGTCTTCCAGAGACCCTCCGAGAAGCACTCCATCGCTCGTCACCCCCCAGGTTGACGCGGGCGAAAAGGTTCCGGAGCCGTCCGAGGTGGCACGCGCTCGGGTCTCATTGTCAGAGCCGAGATCGTCGCCGTCGAGCGGATCGTCGTGGGTAACCGTCACGGAGATCGGGGCCGTGCTCGGATTATGCAGGACGGTGAGGCTGCGAGCCCCGTTGAGCAGACCGGGGTCAACGTACCAGCGGCGGTGCGCCTGCAAGCCGTGCATCTCGGCCACCGGGAAGGCGATCTCCCGACCCCCCACGCGCATCTCGCATGCTTCCGGTCCGCCGCTGTAAATGTCGCCCACGCCGGGGTTCGAGAGGTCAGCACCCGGCGCAAAGAGAAAGAGGCCTCCCCAGCCGTCCCATGAGTCAAATGCGGAAACGGGCCCGGGCGGGGTGTCCTGCGGTCCGTTGGAGCCGCCATTGCTGAGTGCAGCGTAGAGACCAGTGCTGCCCCGGAAGTCGTAGCGGTACCCGCCGCCGTCGAAGATCTCTTGGCTGCAGCTCACCGCCAACGCCGGCGACGCCGCCGGGCCACCGAAAAGCGCGCCCACCGCAGCGGCGGAGGCAACCGCGAGGATAAGCCTGAGCGTCGACATCGCCCGTAGATACGCAGGCGCGACGCTCCAGGTTCAGCGGACCTGCCTGCTACCCCTTTTCTATCGTGACCGATTCGATCAGGACCGTCTGTTTCGGCTGTTCGGATTCGTCACCGAGCTTGTCGATCCGGGCCACCACCGGGTAGCCCTCGCTGACCTTGCCGACCAGCGCGTATTCGGGTTCCAGGCCGGCGTCGGGTGCGGTGACTACGTAGAACTGGCTGCCGGAGCGGCCGGGCGGCTCGGCGGAGCTCTTCGCCATTGCCACCGTGCCTTTGGTGTAGGAGAGGTTCGAGGGGGGTTTCTCGTCGACGCTGTAGCCGGGGCCGCCGGTGCCGGTGCCGAGCGGGTCGCCGCCCTGGATCACGAATCCCGGCGCAACCCGGTGGAAGGTGAGGTCGTCGTAGAAGCCTTCTTCGGCCAGGTAGGCGAAGGAATTGGCGGTCTTCGGCGCCTGTTCGGTGTCGAGGGCGATCTTGAAGGTCCCGCAGCTGGTCACGACCACCGCGGTCACCTCGTCGCCGGCCTGGAGCGTCTGCTCCGGCGCGTCGAGGCTGACTTTCTTTGGTTTCGGCGCTTCCACTTCCTTGCAGCCGTTGGCGGCCACCGGGGCGCTGGCCGAGGCCGAATCGTCGCCGTCATCGCCGCCGCCGCGGGAGATCAGGATCGCCGCGACCACGCCGACCGCGAGCAGCGCGAAGGCGGCGAGGACGATCAGGCGCGGGTCGCGTTTCTCCTCCATCGGCGCGGAAGCCTACACCGCCTACGATCGGTGTCGGATGCCGGCTCCCCCACTCACCCCGCTCGCCGCCGCCGCGCTTCACGTCGGCGACCCGGAGCGGATCCTCCAGCTCCAGTGCGGCGACGGCGAGGGCGCCCTGTTCCTCGCCCGCGAGTTCCCCCGCGCCCGCGTGCGCGGCATCGATGCCTCTGAGGACGCCGTCCGGCGCGCCAGCGCCCGCGTCGGCCTCGACCCGGAGGGCCGCGTCGCCTTCAAGGTCGCCAGCGGCCGCTTGCTCCCCTTCCCCGACGACCACTTCGACCTAATCGCCCTCCTAGACGGCCGCCCCCCGATCGCCGAAACCGCCCGCATCCTCCGCCCCTCCAGCCATTTGATCGTTGCCAGCTCCCACAACCCCTCACCAGCTGGCCGCCTGCTCCGCTGGCGCCTCGCTCACCACCGCTTCGAAGCTGTCCTATCTGAGCGGGCGGGAGACGGCAGCTTTCTGATCGCCCGGCTTGAAGGAGTCGGGTGAGGACTCGCGGGAGCCTCCCCGCTGTTGCTCCAGCGAGTCCTCACCCGACTCCCTACTAGGCTGGCGCCCCATGGAGATAGCCGGAATGCCGCTGGCGCTGCTCGTCAACCCGCACTCCGCCGGCGGCCGCGCCCTGAAGCTGCTGCCGCGGGTCGAGGCAGCGCTGGATGCAGCCCGCGTCGTCTTCCGGGTGCAGCGGACCAAGGGCCTGGAGCACGGCGTCGAGCAGGCCCTGCGCGCGGTCGAGGCCGGCGAGGTCCCGGTGGTGATGAGCGGCGACGGGCTGCTCGGCGCGGTCGGCGGCGCGATGGCCGGCGCGGACACACCGCTCGGGATCGTGCCCGGGGGCCGCGGCAACGATCTCGCCCGGGTGCTCGGCATCCCCGAGGGCCCGGAGGAGGCCGTCGGGGTCCTGCTCGGCGGCCATAGCAGGCGGATCGACGTCGGCGAAGCCAACGGCAAGCGCTTCCTCGGCATCGTCAGCGTCGGCTTCGACTCCGAGGCCAACCGACTCGCCAACGAAACCAACTTCCTGCGCGGCAACCTCGTCTACGCCTACGCCGCGCTGCGCACGCTGATCGGCTGGAAGCCGGCCCGGTTCACGCTGCAAATCGGCGAGCAGCGGACCCGGCTCAGCGGCTACTCGGTCTCGGTCGCCAACAGCAAGGCCTTCGGCGGCGGCATGTACATCGCCCCCGACGCCGAGCTCGACGACGGCGAATTCGACGTGATCGCGGTTGGCGCGGTCGGCAAGCTGCGGTTCGTGGGTAACCTGCCAAAGGTGTTCAAGGGCACGCACGTCGACGAGGACGAGGTGCAGGTCTTCCGCACCCGGCGCCTCGAGCTGAGCGCCAGCCGGCCGTTCCCGGTCTACGCCGACGGCGAGCACCTCACCGACCTGCCCGCCTCGCTGCGGGTGCTGCCACGAGCCCTGAGCGTGCTGGTCCCTCCTCAGGGCCCCGCTTGACCCCTGCCCCGGCTGCCGAGCGCAAGCCCGGCGGGCCGCTATTCGGAGCGAAAGTCGCCCTCTCGCGGGCGATCGGCGGCGCCAGCCGCGCCAGCGGCCGCGGCGGCGGCACGACCCTGCCCGGGCGGGTGCTGCTGAAGCTGGAGCCGGAGGCGATCGCCCGCCTGGGTCGTGGCCTCGACCGCGGCAGCACGATCGTCAGCGCGACCAACGGCAAGACGACCACGGCCGGGATGATCGCCGCGATCCTCTCCGCCGAGGGCCGTGAGCCGATCCACAACCGGGCCGGGTCGAACATGACCTGGGGAGTGGCGACGGCGCTGCTGGAGCAGCACGGCCGCGAGGGGCTGTTCGAGGTCGACGAGGCCTGGCTGCCGAAGGTCGCCGCGCAGCTCGACCCCTCCCTGATCGTGCTCGGCAACCTCTTCCGCGACCAGCTCGACCGCTACGGGGAGATCGAGGCCCTGGCGGAGGAGTGGGCGCGGACGGTCACCGCGCACGCCGGTGCCGCCGGCCTCGCCCTCAACGCCGACGACCCGCTGATCGCCGACCTCGGCCGCGACACCGAGGGCCGGCCCCGCGACGGGGTCCTCTACTTCGGGGTCGAGGACCCGAGCCAGGCCCTGCCCGAGCTGCAGCACGCCTTCGACGCCAAGCACTGCCGCCGCTGCGGCCATCCCTACGCCTACGAGCGGGCCTTCGTCGGCCATCTCGGCCACTACTCCTGCCCCGGCTGCGGCGCCGAACGGCCGCGACCGGAGGTGGCGGCGACCGAGATCGAGCTGCGCGGCATGGACGGATCGCGCTCGAAGCTGCGGACGCCCGAGGGCGAGGTGACCCTGGAGCTGCCGCTGCCGGGCCTCTACAACGTCTACAACGCGCTCGCCGCGATCGCCGCCGCCATCAAGCTCGGCGTCGGGGCGGCACGCGCCGCGAGCGCCCTCGCGGACATGCGGGCAGCGTTCGGGCGAGTGGAGACGATCGAGGTCGACGGGGTGCCCGTCTCGATCCTGCTGGTGAAGAACCCCGCGGGGGCCAACGAGGTGCTGCGAACCCTGCGCCTGGAGGCCGAGGAGGACCCGGTCGACCTCTGGCTGGCGCTCAACGACGGGATCGCCGACGGGCGCGACGTCTCCTGGATCTGGGATGCCGACTTCGAGCTGCTGGCTGGCGCGGTGAGGCGGGTCCTCTGCGCCGGAACCCGGGCGCCGGAGATGGCCCTGCGGCTGAAGTACGCGGGTTGGCCGCAGGAAGCGATCGAGGTCGTATCGGAGATCGAGGCCTCGCTCGACGCCGCCGTGGCGCAGGCCTCCGGGCGCCTCTTCGCCCTGCCCACCTACACCGCCCTGCTGGAGCTGCGCAAGCTGCTCGCCGACCGCGGCCTGGCGCAGGAGTTCTGGCGATGAGCGGGGACGCCGTGGTCTGGCACGATGTCGAGTGCGGCGGCTATGACGCCGACCTGCCGATCTGGGAGCGGTTGGCCGTGGAGGCCCGTGGGCCGGTCCTCGAGCTCGGCTGCGGGACCGGCAGGGTCGCCCTGCACCTCGCCCGCCGCGGCCACACGGTCGTCGGCCTCGACCGCGAGGCGGAGCTGGTCGACTCGCTGCGGGAACGGGCGCGCGACCTGCCGGTGGAGGCCGTGCTCGGAGACGTTCGCCAACCGGGCCTCGAGGGCGAGGTCACCCTTGCGATCGCCCCGATGCAGGTCCTGCAGCTGCTGAGCGGCGCCGGGGACCGCGCCCGTTGCCTCGCCGCCGCCGCCGCGATCCTGCCGCCCGGTGGCCGGTTCGCCGCCGCGATCGTCGAGGGGCTGCCGGGGAACAGGGACGGCGCGCACCCGATACCCGACGTGCGCGACGTCGAGGGCTGGGTCTACTCGAGCCTGCCGGTGGACGCGGCCGTGGACGGCGGCGACATCGTCATCCGCCGTCTGCGCCAGACGGTCTCCCCGGCCGGGAACCTGCAGGAGGAGGAGAACGAGGTCCGGATCCACGCGCTCTCCGCCGAGCGCCTGGAGGCCGAGGCCGCAGAGGCCGGTCTGCTCCCGAGCGTGCGCCTCCCGATCCCGCCAACCGACCTCCACGTCGGCTCCACCGTCGTCGTCCTCACTAGGGCAGGCTGAGATGGAGCTCCGCGTCCTCAGCCTCTACCCCGAGCAGATGAACATCTACGCCGACCGCGGCAACATCCTCTTCCTGCAGCGGCGCTGCGAGTGGCGGGGCATCGGCTTCGCCCACGAGGGCGCCGGGCCAGGCGAGGCGGTGGACCCCTCCTCCCACGACCTCTTCTACATCGGCGGCGGCCAGGACCGCGACCAGCGCACGGTCGCCACCGACATGGTCGCCAGCAAGGGCGAGGCGCTGCGGGCGGCGGTCGACGACGGCGCCGTGCTGCTGGCGGTCTGCGGCGGCTACCAGCTGCTCGGCCACAGCTATCGCCTACACGAGGAGATCCTGCCCGGCCTGGACCTCGCCGACCTGGAGACGGTGCGCGAGCCCGGCCCGCGCCTGATCGGCAACTTCGCGATCGAGACCGACCTCGGCACCGGGCCGCGGACCCTGGCCGGGTTCGAGAACCACGGCGGCCGCACCTTCCTCGGTCCCGATGCCGAGCCGCTGGGGCGCGTCCTCACGGGGAACGGCAACAACGGCCGCGACGGCACAGAGGGAGTGCGGCAGGGCAACATGATCGGCACCTACATGCACGGCCCGCTGCTGCCGAAGAACGCCTGGCTCGCGGACCACCTGATCGCGCAAGCGCTGGAGCGGCGTTACGGGGAGCGGCCGGACCTGGAGCCGCTCGACGACCGCCTCGAGCGGGCAGCCCACACCAGCGCCCGCACCGCTGCCAACGCCTGAGCCCGCGCGGCCGCCGCTCAGCGTCCGCTGGAGCCGAAGCCGCCCTCGCCACGGGCGGACTCGCCGAGACCGGTCGCCTCGACCGGCTCGGCCAGGGCGAACGGGGCAATCAGGAGCTGGGCGATGCGATCGCCGGCCTCGACCCGGAAGGTCTCGGCCGGGTCGTTGTTGAGCAGCAGGACCCGCACTTCGCCGCGGTAGCCGGCGTCGATCAGCCCCGGGCTGTTGACCAGCGAGATGCCGTGCTCGCGGGCGAGGCCCGAGCGCGGCAGCACCAGGCCGGCGTGCCCGGCGGGGATCTCGAGCGCGATCCCCGTGCCGACGCTCCAGCGCTCGCCGGGCCCGATGTGGGCGGCCTCGCAGGCGTAGAGGTCGAGGCCGGCGTCGCCATCGTGCGCCCGCGACGGCAGGACCGCCCCCTCCTTCAGCTTCGCGACCGCCATCTCCACGGGCGGCACCCTAGTCGGTCAGGCGACGGCGAGATCGTCGAACCGGTGCATCTCTGCCGCCGGGACGCGGGCGTGGACGAGGACCCCGTCCTCGCGGTCGGTCCGCTCCAGGTCCCCCGCCACCTCGTGCAGCTCGTGCAGCCGCCCTCCCTCGGTGTAGGGGATCAGCAGGTCGACCTCTGTCAGCGTCTCGGCGAAGGCCGCCTCGATCCGGTCGCGAAGGTCGTCGAGCCCCTCGCCGTCGATGGCCGAGACCAGCGCGGCGTCGCGGTGGCTGAGCGCCACCTCGTGGCGCTGGTCGGCGTCGAGCAGGTCGGCCTTGTTCAGCACCAGGAGCCGTGGCTTGTCCCCCGCCCCGATCTCCTCGAGCACCTCGTCGACGGCGCGCATGTCCCGCAGCCGGCGCTCCTCGGGCGCCGAGGCATCGACGACGTGCAGGACGAGGTCGGCGAGCACCGTCTCCTCGAGCGTCGCCTTGAACGCCTCGACCAGCTGGTGGGGCAGCTTCTCGATGAAGCCGACGGTGTCGGTCAGCAGGTAGTCGCGCCCCGAAAGCTCGAGGCTGCGGGTGGTCGGGTCGAGGGTGTGGAAGAGCCTGTCCCCCACCCCCACCGCAGACCCGGTGAGGGCGTTCAGCAGGGTCGACTTGCCGGCGTTGGTGTAGCCGGCGAGGGCGACTCGGGGCAGCGAGGCGCTCTCCCGGCGGGCCCGCATCACGCCGCGGTTTCGCTCCAGGCGCGCCAGCCGCCGCCGCAGCGCCGAGATCCGGTCCCTGGCG
Organism: uncultured Solirubrobacterales bacterium; assembly: GCA_963799835.1. GTDB lineage: Bacteria > Actinomycetota > Thermoleophilia > Solirubrobacterales > 70-9 > VAYN01. The sequence continues at coordinate 217,791 of CAWCYE010000001.1, read as the reverse complement.
AGCCGGCGGTCGGTCTCGATCTGGCTCTCGCCCGGCCCCCTGGTGCCGATGCCACCGTCCATCCTGCCGGCGCCGAGGCGCTCCAGGTGGGTCCACAGCCCGCGCATGCGCGCCATGTTGTATTCGAGTTGGGCCAGCTCGACCTGCAGCTTGCCCTCGGCCGAGTGGGCGTGGTCGGCGAAGATGTCGAGGATCACCGCGGTGCGGTCGATCACCGGCACCCCGAGCGCCGCCTCCAGGTTGCGCTCCTGGCGCGGGGCCAGCTCGTCGTCGCAGGCGACGACGTTGGCGTCGCAGGCCGCGATCTCCGCCTTCAGCTCGGCCAGCCGGCCGCGGCCGAAGTAGCGGTCCGGGTCGGGTTTGGGGCGCTGCTGGGTCGCCTCCCCCGCGGTCGCCACGCCGGCGGTGCGAAGCAGCTCCTTCAGCTCCGCAAGCGGGTCGCCCTCCTCGCGGCCGTCGACGATGCCGATCGCCAGGGCGCGCTGACGGGCACGGGGATTGCTGACGCCAGCGCCGTTTTGGTGCTCGGCGCTATAGCGCGTCTGCGTCACCCGGCCGTTTCTGGAACGTTGCACTCAAGCTGATTGTAAGCACTGCTCCCGGCCGTATAGGCTTCCCTGCCGTGAAGATCTTCGTAACGGGAGGTACGGGCTTCATCGGCGGCGAGGTGGTGCGACAGCTGCGCCAGCGCGGCGACGAGGTGGCCTGCCTGGTCCGCAATCCCGAGAAGGGCAAGAAGGTCGCCGACCTCGGTTGCGAGCTGGTCGCCGGCGACCTCTCCGACGCGGCCGCGATCCGCGCCGGCATGGAGGGCTGCGACGCGGTCATCCACGTAGCCGCGATGTACGAGGTCGGCATCCCGGCCTCGCAGCGCCCGGCGATGCGCGAGGCCAACGTCGGCGGCACCGAAAGGGTCCTCGGCGCCGCCCTGGAGGCGAAGGTCCCCCGCGTCGTCTACGTCTCCACCGTCGGCATCTTCGGCAACACCCACGGCAAGGTCGTCGACGAGTCCTACGAGCACCCGGGCGAGAGCTACACCTCCTGCTACGAGGAAACCAAGTGGGAGGCCCACCAGGTCGCCAAGCGCCTGATCGCCGAGGGCCTGCCCTGCACGATCGTCCAGCCGGGCGGGGTCTACGGCCCCGGCGACACCTCTTCGGTCGCCCAGCTCCTGGACCAGTTCCTCTCCGGGAAAATGCCGCTGCTGCCCTTCCCGGAGCTCGGCATCTGCCTCTCCCACGTCGAAGACATCGCCGCCGGGATCCTGCTCGGCCTCGACAAGGGCAAGCCGGGCGAGGCCTACGTGATCAGCGGCCCGGCGACGACGATCCGCGAGGCGATCGGCATCGTCGCCCAGCTGAGCGGGCGCAAGGCGCCGAAGCGGGCGCTGCCGACCCCGTTGATGAAGGCGATGATCCCGATCGGGCCGCTGGTCGGCAAGATGATGGGACAGCCGCCGAACCTGCGCGAGCTGATCTCCTCGGCCGACGGCGTCACCTTCTGGGCCAGCTACGAGAAGGCGAAGCGCGAGCTGGGCTACGAACCGCGGGGGCTGGAGCAGGGCCTGCGCGAGCTGCTCGAGGCCGAAGGCCGGATGCCGGCCGCGGCGACCGCCTAGCCTCCCACCGGCATGCGCGTCATCGACGTCGAGCACCTCGGCCGTCCGCACGTGATCGGCTGCTGGCAGGTCGGCGACGCCCTGGTCGATCCCGGACCGGAGTCCTCGCTGCGGACGCTGCTGGCGGCGCTCGGCGAGGAGCGCCCGCGGGCACTGCTGCTGACCCACATCCACCTCGATCACGCCGCCGCCACCGGCGCGCTGGTGCGCGAGTGGCCGGACCTCGAGGTCTACGTGCACGAGCGCGGCGCTCCGCACCTGGTCGACCCCACGAAGCTGCTGGCCAGCGCCGAGCGCCTCTACGGCGATGCGATGGAGCGCCTCTGGGGCGAGATCGTGCCCGTGCCCGAGGCGAACGTGAAGCCGCTGGCGGGCGGTGAGACCGTGCTCGGCATGCGCGTCGCCTACACCCCCGGCCACGCCTCCCACCACGTCTGCTATCTGCACGAGGACAGCGGCACCGCCTTCGTCGGCGACGTCGCCGCGGTCCGCATCCCGCCCTCCAACATGGTCGTCCCCCCCACGCCGCCGCCGGACATCGACGTCGAGGCCTGGGAGGACTCGATCGGGATCGTCGAAGGCTGGGAACCCGAGCGCCTGGCGGTCACCCACTTCGGCGCGATCGAGGACCCGGCCGAGCACCTGGCGACGGTCCGGGAGCGCCTGCGCGAGGAGGCCCGGCTGGCACGCGAGCTGTCGGAGGCCGAGTACGAGCGCCGCCACGTCGAGCGCGTGGAGGCGGCGATGGGAGCAGAGAACGCGGCGGAGATGATCCAGTGCGTGCCGCCCCAGTACCAGTGGCGCGGCCTCGACCGCTACTGGCGCAAGAAGGCCGAGCGCGAAGCGGCTATCAGCGCCGGGCAGTCAGCGCGCCGCCGGCAACGGCGGATAGGTGCCGCCGTCGAAAGCTGGCGGCTGCCGAGCTTTTCGGGCAGCTCGACGACGATCCGCAGGGTCGCGGTGGGCAGTCGGTGACGCGTCGCGGCCGGTCGGTTCCCGCGGCGGCGATAGGGTCATCAGCAAGGCCCCGTTCTGCTCGCGGAACTCCGGCGATTGCGGGCCTTTCGAACCGGATTGCACACCTGAGGTTCGAGGTCGACGCGAACCCGCCGCGTGTTCTGGTTCAGGTCCTGGCCGGGGGCAAGCGACCATGGGGTCGCCCGGGCCCCTCCCGGCGGATCGACCGCGCGTGCAGAACGCCTCGAAGGACGCCAGACTGCCACCGGCCGCCGGCCCTTTCGAGTTCGATCCCGAGTTGGGAGATGCGCGTCGGTCCGGGCTTGGTGAACAGGCGCCCTGCCGCGAACTCGGCGACCCGCGGGGTTTCGGTCAGGCGCCGTCGTGCGGGCGCACCGGGGCAAGCTCCCCGCTCGCGAGGACCCGACGCAGCGCCTTCGGAGGGCAGTCCCCCTGCTCGACCCCGTCTGGTCGAGAAGGCGGCAACCGGATCGAACGGGAGGCCCTCTTCGCAGGCACCTGTGCGGCCACTCCGTCCAGATCGTCGTCGCCGGATCGGCCCGGCCGCGGAGCTTCGTGCAGCAGCCGTCGCGGCGCAGATCAGGAGCACACAGCCGGGCGCGCAGCGGTGAACCTCATGTTATCTGAGCCCGCTCAGGCCAGGTGCTCGCGCATCCGCTCGACCGCCTCTTCGATGCGGTCGTCGGGCGTGGTCAGCGCGATCCGGAAGAAGCCCTCGCCGCTCGGCCCGTACATAGACCCCGGCGAGACGACCACCGCGGCCTCTTCCAGCACCAGCTCGCAGAAGGAGGTCGAGGTGTGGCCGTCCGGGACCGGCGCCCAGACGTAGATCGTCCCCTTCGGGGCCCTCACCTCGACGCCGATCTCGCGCAGCGCGGCGACGACGAGGTCGCGGCGACGCGTGTAGGTCTCGTTCATCCGTTCCAGCGGCCCGCTCGGACCGCGGAGCGCCGCCGCGCCGGCCAGCTGCACCGCCTCGAAGAGGCCGGAGTCGACGTTGGTCTTGAGCCGCCAGTAGGTCTGCACGGCGTCGGCGTTGCCGAGGATCGCGGCGCAGCGCCAGCCGGTCATGTTGTAGCCCTTGGAGAGGGAGAAGACCTCGACCCCGACCTCCTTCGCGCCGGGCGTCGCCAGGAAGCTCGGCGCCACGTAGCCGTCGTAGGTCGTCTCCGAGTAGGCGTTGTCGTGGACGACGAGGATCTCGTGCTCGCGGGCGAAGGAGACGACCATCTCGAAGAAGCCGTCGGGGACGACTGCACCGGTCGGGTTGTTCGGGTAGTTGAGGAACATCAGTCGAGCACGGGCGGCAATCTCGGCTGGGACGGCGCCGAGGTCCGGTACGAAGCCCAGCTCAGGGACCAGCGGCAGCAGCTCGGGGGTGGCGCCGGCGAGGATCGGGCCGCCGGTGTAGACGGGGTAGCCGGGGTCGGAGGCGAGGGCGACGCCACCGGGGTCGAGAAAGGCGAAGCAGAGGTTGTAGATGCACTCCTTGGCGCCGATCGCCGGGATCACCTCGGTCTCGGGGTCGATCTCGACCCCGAAGCGGTCCCGGTAGAAGTCGGCGAAGGCCTGGCGGAACTCAGCGCGGCCGCGGTTGCTCGGGTACTGGTGGGTCGTGGGGTCGGCGACCGCCTCGCGCATCGTTTCGACGACGTAGGAATAGGTGGGTTCGTCGGGGTCGCCGATGCCGAGGCTGATCACGTCGATGCCTGCGGCCCGCTTCTCGGCGATCCGCCGCTCCAGTTCCTGGAACATGTACGGAGGCATCGCCTCCAGGCGCTTTGACGGGTCGGCGATCCCCATGGGCGGGGAAATCTAGTCGCCCAGCTCGCCGAGCGCGGTGATCAGCTCCGGCGATAGCTCGCCGGCGTAGACCGGCTCGGCCCAACCGGCCAGGCGAACAGCCAGGTCGTCGCCGATCTCGACCTCGAGCTCGCCGCCGTCGAGCTCGACCACGATCGGGCTGGCGGCGCCGAGGAGGAAGGCGGTGACGGCGGCCCCGCTGGCGCCGGTTCCCGAGGAGAGCGTCTCCCCCACGCCGCGCTCGAAGATCCGCGCCCGCACCCGGCTGCCGTCGATCGCCAGGAAGGAGACGTTGGTGCGGTTGGGGAACAGCTCGTGCGCTTCTATCCCAGGCCCGATCTCCTCCAGGTCGAGGTCCTCCAGCTCCCCGCCGACGACGATCGCGCACTGCGGGTTGCCGATCGAGACGTGCTGGAAGCTCCACTTGCGCCCGGCTGCCTCGAGCGTTCCCTTGCCGTCCTCGGGCCCCGAGGGAAAGTCCTTCGAACTCGGTCGACGCCCTGCCCATCTCGACCGCGCAGGTCAGCTCGCCGGTGATCGTCGGCACGATCGGCCCCGCGACGGTGCGGATCGCGAAGCTGTCCTCCTCGGTCCAGCCGTGACGCCGCAGGTAGAGGATCGCCTCCCGCGCCCCGTTGCCCGACAGCTCCGCCTCGGAGCCGTCGGGGTTGAAGATCCGCAGCTCGGCGACGAACTCGGGGTCCTCGCTGCGCGAGAGCAGCAGGATGCCGTCGGCCCCCACGCCGAAGTGCGGGTCGCAGAGCCACTCGACCCGCCCCGCGTTCAGCTCCCACGGGAGCCGTTCGGCCTCGAGGATCAAATAGTCGTTCCCCAGCGCCTGCCACTTCTCGAATTTCACGAGCGCAGCCTATTCCCTGACCGATGTTCTCTACAAGCGGAACTCGGCGTCGCGTTCGTGACCCTGTCGCCCCGATGCGCAGACGCCGTCGATCCGCCGATGCACGATGCGTCTGCCGATTGGCGACTTCAGGCCGATGCGGACTCGACGTCGATCCTCCGGCCGGCGAGCTCGCGCGGGCGCCGACCTGCGGACCTGTGCCGATGGGCCTCAAACCCCCCATCCGCGATCGTCGACCTGCCTCGGCGAGCTGACCCTCGATGCACCGACGCAAGCCGTGATCGCCGCGGTCGACGGCTGGGCCCTGGCGGGCGGCCTCGAGCTCGCCATCGCATGCGATCTCCTCGCGCCTCCGCGCGGGCGCAGTTCTCGCGTTCGGCGCGGCGTCTCCACGGCGACGGCGTCACGCGACTGTCACACCTATATCGAGTGGAAACGCTCGGCGACCATCGACCCGCTCAAGGATCTCCGGCCCCAACCGCAGCGTGCCGAGGCGCTGCGCCGCATCGCGCACTCCCGGCGCGGTCCGCTCAGCGAGACGACCTAGAGGTGCTCGGCAACCCTTGACGACTCAGCTCCGGCTCGAAGCGCTGTAACCGCAGCGCTGGCCCCGAGGGCCGTGCGCTCGGGAGCGCCGACGGATCAAGTCCGACTGCGGCGGCATCGCGTGGAGCCGCGGCGTCGATCCGGCGGCGAGCGCATCTCGGCCGGTCCGGTCGATCACCCGCAGGTTGGGGACCTTGCGCATCCAGGTGAGCTGCCGGCGGGCGTAGTTTCGCGACCGCTTTTTCATCGTCTCGACGTCTCCCCCGAGCAGCTCGTCGAAGCCCAGCGCCTTGCGCGCCGTCCGCGACGGCCCGAGCGCATCCGCACGGCGCGCCTCCTCCTCCGCACCGGCGGCGACGATCGCCTCGACCCTCGCATCGATCCGCTCGTAGAGAAGCGCCCGGTCCATGTCGAGCCCGAAGATCGCCGTGGGATGCCGCGTCTGCGGCGACCACAGCTCCGAATCCTCCGATTCCGGAGGAGCCTTCACCAGCGACAGCTCGGCGACCGCCGCCCGCAGGTAGAGCCCGGTCCCGCCCACCACGATCGGCCTCCGCCCCGCTCCAAGCGCCGCGTCGATCTCGGCATGCGCCAGCCGCATGTAGTCGCCGACGGAGAAGGGCTGGGTGAGGGGAACGAAGCCGACGAGTCTGTGCTCCAGCCTCTCCCGCTCCTCTGCGGTGGCGGCCCCGGTGAGGACCTCGAGCCCCTCGTACACCTGCAGCGCGTCGCAGGAGATCGCCACCGGATCCTCGCCGTGCTCCCGCAGCAGCTCGGCGAGCGCGATGGCGGCCCCGGTCTTGCCGACCCCGGTGGGGCCGAAGATGGCGAGGACGGTCAAAGAAGACGCGAGAGGGGCTTCACGGATACCCCGCTCAAAGTCTGCGAGGTCGCGGCGTCGATCTCCACCTCGACGAATTCCCCTGGATCGGCGACCCCGTCGAAGTTGACTGCCTTGTTGTGCCTCGTCCGCCCCCGCAGCCTCGTCTCGTCGGTCCGGCTGGTCCCTTCGACGAGCACCTCGATGGAGCGCCCGACGAAGCGCTGCGCCCGTTCCGCAGCCCGCCGCTGCACCGCCTCCACCAACCGCTGCATCCTCTCCACCTTGACCGCGTGTGGAAGCTGGTCCTCCAGCGTCGCCGCCTCGGTTTCGCGGCGCGGCGAGAAGACGAAGGTGAAGGCCCCGTCGTAGCCGACCTCCTCGACCACCTCGAGGGTCTCGGCGAAGTCCGCCTCGCTCTCGCCCGGGAAGCCGACGATGATGTCGGTGGTGATCGCGCAGTCGGGAACGTGCTCGCGGATCAGCGCCACGCGGTCCATGTAGCGCTGGCGGTCATAGGTGCGGCGCATCCGTTTCAGCACCGCGCTGGAGCCCGACTGCAGCGGCAGGTGGATGTGCTCGCAGAGCGCCCGCAGCTCGGCGTGGGCGCGGATCACGTCCTCCTTCATGTCCTTCGGGTGCGGGCTGGTGTAGCGGATGCGATCGATGCCCTCGACCCCGTCGACGCGGGCGAGCAGCTCGGCGAAGCCGATCCGCGACTCCCGCGGCAGGTCGCGCCCGTAGCTGTTCACGTTCTGGCCCAGCAGGGTCACCTCGCGGACGCCGTCGGCCGCGAGCGCCTCGGCCTCGGCGACCAGCTCGGCCGGGTCGCGGCTGACCTCGCGCCCCCGGGTCGAGGGGACGATGCAGTAGGAGCAGGCGCAGTTGCACCCCTGTGAGATCTGCAGCCAGCCCTGGAACTCGCGCTCGCGGCGGGCCGGCAGGTGCCCGGAGAAGTCCTCGAACTCGAAGTAGCCCTGGGCGCTCAGCGAGTCGGAGTTGAGGAACTCGGCGAGCTTGTGGATCTGGCCCGGGCCGAAGGCGACGTCGACGAAGGGAAAGCGCTGGAAGACCTCCTCCTTGACCGACTGCGCCCAGCAGCCGCCGACGCCGACCACGCGCTCGGGGTCTTCGGACTTGAGCCGCTTGGCCTCACCGAGGTGGGCAACGAAGCGGCTGTCCGCCGACTCGCGGATCGAGCAGGTGTTGAAGAGGATCACGTCGGCGCCTTCGCGGCTCTCGGCCTCCTCATAGCCGAGTGAGGCCAGCATCCCCCGCATCCGCTCGGAGTCATGCACGTTCATCTGACACCCGAAGGTGGTGACGTGGAAGCTCTTGCCTCGCCCCATGCCGAGCGAGGTTAACGCCCGGCGCTACTTAACGGTGAGCGTTCCTTCCATGCCGGCTTGGGCATGTCCGGGGACGCTGCAGAAGAAGGTGTAGGCGCCGGGGGCGAGGTCGGCGCTGACCGAGGTCTCGGATTCGGCGATCTGTTCGGTGCCGGCGATCTCTTTACTCCCCTGTTTGATCACCACGTCGTGCGGGAGCGCCGAGGGGTTTTCGAAGTCGATCGTGACCTCGCCGGGCTTGCTGGCCAGGCTGGTCTTGTCATAGGCGATCGCGTCCGGCGAGGCAGCGAGCTGAAGGGTCCCACCGGGCCCTTTCGCGCCCGCTTCCGGCGCTGCTTCGGGCTTCGGTTCCTCGCCGCCCTCAGGCTCGGGCGCTTCGGCGGCCTCGTGTTCGGCCTCCTCGTTCGCCTCCACGAGCTCGGCCGCCCTTGCCTTCTCCTCTTCCTTGGCGCCCAGGACCGCGTAGGTGGTCGCACCGCCGATCAGGATCGCGAACCATAGGACCACGATCGGGAAGGCGCGCCCGGAAAAGGCCTTGAACCGCAGGCCGATGAAGCTGGCCACCACGGCCGAGACGGCCAGCACGCTTCCGAGGATGTAAAAGAGGGTCTCGTCGCTCATAACGGCGGCGAATCCTATCCGGACGGTCGGCTCCACGGAGCTCCAAGAGGGAAGCCGATACCCCTCCCCGTGAATTTCGTCGCACGGCCTACGGCCTTAGCTCCCATGCTTGGGCGCGGCTGACGCCGCGCTTCCTTCGCGAGCGCCCAGCTCCTGTACGCAGGCGTCGCGAACCCTCCGAACGTTTTGCGCGGGAGGAGAGCCCACCCAGCGGCGCCAGCCACGAGACTCTCCATCGACGAGTTGCGAGTGAGGAGGGGTTCGCGACGCCTGCGACCGGGCGGTGGGGTCTACGCGGCTTTGGCCTCAGCCACCGGCGCGGGAGCCTCGGCTTCGGTCTCTTTCGCCGCCGGCTCGGCCGGTGCCTCGCCGTCGATTCCGAGCGCGGCGCGGACCTTGGTTTCGATCTCCAGTGCCAGCTCGGGGTTGTCGACCAGGAACTGCTTGGCGTTGTTTCGCCCCTGGCCGAGCCTGGTCTCTCCGTAGGAGAAAAACGAGCCGGACTTCTGGACCAGGTCCTGCTCCATCCCGAAGTCGAGCAGGCCACCCTCGCGGGAGATGCCGACCCCGTACTCGATGTCGAATTCGGCCTGCCGGAACGGGGCCGCGACCTTGTTCTTGACGACCTTGACCCGAACCCGGTTGCCGACCGCCTCGGTCCCTTCTTTCAGCGTCTCGATGCGGCGGATGTCGAGCCGCTGCGACGAGTAGAACTTCAGCGCCCGGCCGCCCGGCTGCGTCTCCGGAGAGCCGAACTGGACCCCGATCTTTTCCCGGATCTGGTTGGTGAAGAGGCAGACGGTCTTGGTCCGGTTGAGGCTGCCGGCGAGCTTGCGCAGGGCCTGCGACATCAGGCGGGCCTGCAGACCCACCGTCTGGTCGCCGATCTGGCCGTCGAGCTCGGCTTTCGGGGTAAGCGCGGCGACCGAGTCGATCGCGACCACGTCGACAGCGCCGGAATCGATCAGGCGATCGGCGATCTGCAGCGCCTGCTCGCCGTAGTCGGGCTGGGAAACCAGCAGCTCGTCGGTGTCGACGCCGATCGCCCGCGCGTAGACCGGGTCGATCGAGTGCTCGGTGTCGATGAAGGCGCAAACGCCTCCCAGGGCCTGGGCCTGGGCGATGATGTGGTTGATCAGCGTCGTCTTCCCCGAAGACTCCGGGCCGAAGATCTCGACGATCCGCCCGCGAGGCACGCCGCCGATCCCGAGCGCCAGGTCGAGCGCAAGCGCCCCGGTGGGGATCGCATCGACCTTGACCGTGCCTTTGTCGCCGAGCCGCATCAGGGAGCCCTGGCCGAAGTCGCGCTCGATCTGGTTAACGGCGGCCTCGAGGGCCGCGTCCTTCGCCTTGGCCTCCTTGGCCGAAGCGTCCTTCAGGTTCACTTTCTTGTCAGCCATCTCGATCACCTCACTGCCGCCCCGCACCGGGCAGCTCGACTTGGGCCAAGGGCGTATACCGCGCACCCTGTGGCTGGAGTACAGAACGGTAGAGCGTCATCCGGACGCCAAGGAACGGCTCCGAGAGGCCCTCGGGCAAGGTTCCGGGAGCCTCCTCGACCACCCGCGGCCGGCGCGAGCCACGTCCCTCCGGCCGCACCCTCGCAAGCGTGACATGGGGCCAGAAAGGTCGCTTCTCCGGCTCATACAGCCGGGCCGAGACCAGGTTCTCCTGCAACCCGGCCTGCAAGATCTCGGTGCCCGGGGAAAGGGCCGGCAGGGCGAACAGCCGCGCCCGGCCCCGCGGCGGCCGCTGCACCGGATCGAGCAGCTCGATCAACGGCGCCGGCGCGATGCTCTCCGCCACCACCGCCGCGATCTCCTCGATCGCCTTCTCCGGCCGGTGGCCGAGGAAGGCGAGGGTGATGTGCAGCGACTCCGGCGCCACCCGCCGCAGCGCCGGGTCGGCGAGCGCGCCTCCCGCCCACTCCTCGATCCCCGCCCGCACCTCCTCCGGCAGGTCCAGCGCCACGAACAGGCGCACCCGCGGGCTCTTAAGTCGCTCCTTGGCCATACCTCTCCAAGTCCTACAGCGCCGGCTTCTCTCCCCCCAGCAGCGTCCTCAGCAGGTGCATTCCCACCAGCGCCGAGCGTTCGCGGACGTCGGCGCGGTTGCCGGGGATGGTCGGGTCGCGCGCGATCGCCGTCCCATCGGCCAGCCGGGCGTTGAGGCAGACGTAGCCGACCGGCTTCTCCTCGCTGCCGCCGTCTGGGCCCGCGATCCCGGTGATCGAGACGGCGACGCCGGCGCCGAAGCGCTCCAGCGCCCCGATCGCCATCGCCTCGGCCACCTCGGCCGAGACCGCCCCGTGCTCCTCGATCAGGGCCGGATCGACGCCGAGCAGCCCCGCCTTGGCCTCGTTCGAGTAGGCGACGACGCTGCCGGCCATGTAGTCAGACGCCCCAGGGAGGTCGGTGATCCGGGCCGCCAGGAGACCCCCGCTGCAGGACTCCGCCAGGCCCAGCGTCCGGCCGCGCAGCAGCTTCGCGACCTGGGAGTCGACGGTCTCGCCGTCGAGGCTGAAGGTCTGATCGCGGTGGCGCTCCGCCAGGCCCGCCCGCACCGCCTCGGCCACCTCGGCCGAGCCGTCGCGGTAGCGGACGTCGATCTCGATCTCGCCCCGGCGCAGGCAGGTGGTGACCTCGACCGCCCCGAGCTCGACGCCCTCGTCCTCGATCTCCCGCAGGCTCTTGGCGATTTCGGACTCGGGAACCCCGAACATCCGCATCGTGTAGGCGCGCAGGGGCGTGGCCCGGGCGAGCACCGCGCCCACCTCCTCGGTCTCCAGCGCGACGGGCCACATCGGCTGCAGCTCGCGCGGCGGGCCGGGTAGGACGATCACCACCCGCTCCCCCGCCGGGACGACCAGGCCCGGCGCGGTCCCGACCGGGTCGAGCGCGGTCGCGCCCTCCGGGACCATCGCCTGCTTGCGGTTGGCCTCGATCACCGCCGCCTCGTCGAGACGGAAGCGGCGGGCGAAGCCGCGGATGATTTCGGCGATCTTCGCCTCCATCTCCTCGTCGAGGACGAGCTCGCGGCCGGCGAAGCGGCCGACGATCTCCGCCGTCAGGTCGTCGGCGGTCGGGCCGAGGCCGCCGCTGGTGACGATCAGGTCCATCCCCTCCGCCGCCATGAACCCGAGCGCCGCCTCCAGGTCGGCCGGTCGGTCGCCGACGACGAGGATGTGGGCGACGTCGACGCCGCGCTCCGCCAGGCGCTCGGATATCCACGGTCCGTTGCTGTCGGCGATGCGACCGGTGAGGACCTCGGTCCCGGTGACGACGATGCCGGCGCGGATCACGTGCAGGTGGGCCGTTCGCCTTCGGAGAGCTGGCGCAGCGCCCCGGCGTCGATCGAGTACCCGATCGGGCTGGAAGTCTCGGGGATGCTCGCCTGCTGTCCGTCCACCATCATCGTCACCTCGCCGTTCCCAAAGGAGACCGTGAAGCTACCGGACCGGTACGGGCCTTGGGAAGAGCCGGCGCTGAGAATCTGACCGTCGATCAACGGTTCACCGTTGGCGTCGAGCAGGCACACCCACACTTCGGCGTCGGCGGTGAGGGTGACGACGTGCCCGCTGGAGGGCTGCGGCGGGGCTTCGGTGTGGACCGCCGGCTCCCCCGCCTTCTCCTGGCCGGGCGGCTGGCGCTGCGCGCCCCCCGGGCTCGGGGAGCTGTCGCCGCCGCTCGAAAGCCCGACCGCGATCAGGACGATCACGAGCGCGGCCGAAACGCCGGCGGCCAGCAGCCGCGGTGGCACGCTGGGAAGCCGCCGCTGCCGGCGCCTGGACGGCCTCGGCCGGACCGGCTCGACCCTCGGCAGCCGTTCGCTCGGCCGTGCCACGCCGCGCCCGCGGCGCTGCTCCTCGGCCAGGCGCTCGCCGTCGAGGCCGAGATGGGTCGCGTAGGCGCGGATGAAGGCACGGGCGTAGGTCTCGCCCGGCAGCAGGTCCCATTCTTCGTTCTCGATCGCCCGCAAATAGCGGCCGCGGATCTTGGTCGCCGCCTCGACTTCGGCAAGGTCGATCCTGCGCCGGGTCCTCGTCTCTCTCAGAGTGCGGCCGACACCGTCGTCCATGCACCTATTGTGGCCCTACTGGCCACTCGGCCGGAAAAATTTCGTCTATGCGTCCGGGTCGGGCTCGATCGCGACCGGAGGCGGCGAGTCCGCCTCCTGCCCCTTCGGCGAGAGGACCCGGGCGAGATCGGCCTGGCTGATCAGCACCTGGCGCGGCTTGGAGCCCTCATAGCCAGAGATGACACCGCGGCGCTCGAGCATGTCGATCAGGCGACCGGCGCGGGTGTAGCCGACCCGGAGACGGCGCTGGATCATCGAAACCGACGCGGTCTCGGTCTGCACGACCAGCCGGATCGCCTCGTCGAGGAGGTCGTCGCTGTCGGGGTCGAAGTCCCCCTCCGCGCCCTCCCCGGCCACCTCCTCGGGGCTCTCCAGCAGCTCCGCCTCGAATTCCGGTTCGCCCTGCCTGGCCCAGTGGTCGGTGATCCTGGCGATCTCGTCCTCGGTGATGAAGGCGCCCTGGACCCGCTGCAGCTTGGAAGTGCCGGCGCCGCGGAAGAGCATGTCCCCCTGGCCGAGCAGGGTCTCCGCCCCGCCCTGGTCGAGGATCACCCGCGAGTCGGTCTGCGAGGAGACGGCGAAAGCGATCCGGGCAGGGATGTTGACCTTGATCGTGCCGGTGATGATGTCGGTCGAGGGGCGCTGGGTCGCCAGCACCAGGTGGATCCCGGTCGCCCGGGACTTCTGCGCCAGGCGGATGATCGAGTCCTCGACTTCGGCCGGGGCGACCATCATCAGGTCCGCGAGCTCGTCGATCACGCAGAGGATGTGCGGCAGCGGTGCGTCGCCGGCCTTCGCCCGGGCGCGGTTGAGCTCGCCGAGGTTGCGGCAGCGGGCCGCGCTCATGATCCCGTAGCGGCTCTCCATCTCGCCGATCAGGTTGGAGAGGACGTTGGCCGCGAGCCGCGGCGAGGTGACCACGGGCGTCAACAGGTGGGGCACGTTCTCGTAGTGGTTGAGCTCGACCTGCTTGGGGTCGACGAGGACGAGGCGGACGTCGTTGGGCGAGGCCTGCATCAGGATCGAGGAGAGGATCGAGTTGACGCACCCCGACTTGCCCGACCCGGTGGTGCCGGCCACCAGCACGTGCGGCATCTTCGCCAGGTCGGTCCAGACCGCGTTGCCGTCGATGCCCTTGCCGAGCCAGGCGACCAGCGGCGAAGTCTTCTCCGGCCGGCCGGCGTAGATGTCGCCAAGGCGGACGATGCGGCGGCGGCTGTTCGGGACCTCGACGCCGACGGCCTGTTTGCCGGGGATCGGCGCGAGGATGCGAATGTCGGTGGAAGCCAGCGCGTAGGCGAGGTCGTTGGCCAGCTCGGTGACTTTCTTCACCTTGATCCCCGGGGCGAGGCGCAGTTCGTAGCGGGAGACATGGGGACCGCTGACGACGCCGACGATCTTCGCCTCGACCCCGAAGTGGCCGAGCGTCTCTACCAGCTTGCGGCCGACCACTTCGTGATCTCGCGGATCCGGGCCCTTGTCGCCTTTGCCCCGCTCGAGCACCTTCCCGGCGGGCGGTCGGTAGTCGATCTCGTCGGACGTGGTGACCCCACGGGCATTCCCCATCGGAGTCGTCAGCGCAGGCGTTTGCTCGGGCTCGTCCGGCGGAGGCGGGAGTTCGTCGGGCTCCTCGGGGGCGGGCTCGACCTCGGTCTCGGCGTCGAAGACCTCGGTGTCGAAGGAATCGTCGGCGAGCTGGACGGTCGGTTCGAACTCGTCGGTGTCGGGATAGGAGCTCATCACGTCGGTCGGCGCGGCCTGGGTCTCGGGCGCGGTGGCGCGATCCTGGCGCTGCTCGCGCCAGTCGGCGTGGGTCCTGGCGACCGTGCGCGCGGCGTCGCCACCGCCGACGAAGACCCCGCGGAAGACGGCGCGGATGCCGCGGCCGATGCCCCGGGCCAGAGCCGAGACCGAGGTGCCGGTCAGGAGCATTCCTCCCGCGGCGAGGATCAGCAGGGTGAAGATCCGCGCTCCCACCTGGCCGAAGAGGTAGGTAAGCCCGGTTTCGAGGCCGTAGCCGACCTTGCCGCCCTCCCAGCCGAAGAAGAGGACGAAGACCAGGTAGACCCCGGCGGCGACCAGGAACAGCCCGATCAGATCGAGGTGGCGCTGCTCCAGACCGGCCGGCAGGTGCAGGCCCAGCTTCGGTTTGGGCTTCCGTTTCGAGCCAGCCTTGGCTCGGCGCGCGGGTGCGGCGCGCTTCTTACGCACGAACATGGTGTTCCGGTTCGACGCGGGCGCTTCCACCCCTGCGGATAAATTCGGCCTAAAACCCGGACGGAGCGGCGCAAACCGGGGCTAACATCGAACCGTGCTCAGCGAGACCGACCCAGTTGGCGGCCGCGTCCTGGTCGTCGAGGACGACGCCGACATCGCCGACGTCCTGCGCCGCTCGCTCCGAAACGAGGGCTACGAGGTGCGGACCTCCGCCGACGGGGCCGAGGCGCTCGACCTCGCCACCGGGTTCGTGCCCGACCTCGTCGTCCTCGACCTCGGCCTTCCCGGCCTTGACGGCATCGAGGTATGCCGCAGGCTGCGAACCGACGGCGACGTGCCGATCCTGATGCTGACCGCAAGGGCGGAGACCGAGGACAGGGTGACCGGGCTCGACAGCGGCGCCGACGACTACCTGGTCAAGCCGTTCGAGCGCAAGGAGCTGCTGGCCCGGATCCGGGCGCTGCTGCGCCGCCGGCCCCCTCGCGGCGCCGCCTCCCTGGAGGTCGGCGAGCTGACCCTGAACCCCGACACCCGCGAGGTGCGCCGTGGCGAGCGCGAGATCGAGCTGACCAACCGCGAGTTCGAGCTGCTGGAGTTCCTGATGCGCAACGAGCGGCTCGTCGTCTCCCGCGAGCGCCTGCTCGACGAGGTCTGGGGCTATGACCCGATGGCGGCTACGAACACGATCGACGTCTTCATCTCCAACCTCAGGCGCAAGCTGGAGGCGGGCGGGGAGCCGCGCCTGCTGCACACCAAGCGCGGCGCCGGCTACGTGTTGAGGGACTAGGTGCGAGCCCGTTCCCGCTCGTTGCGCCGCCTGCTCCACCCCCGCTCCTGGCCGGTGCGGTGGCGCCTGGCCGGAGTCTCCGCCGGCCTCACCCTGGCGATCCTGATGATCTTCGGCGCCGCAATCGGCCAGATGGCGACTTCGCGGATCCGCGACGACTTCGACGGCGAGGTCCGCAGCGCCGTGCAGATCCTTGCCAGCGAATTCCGCATCGTCTACCCCCCGTTCAGCACCAAACCCGAAGCCCAGCGCGGTCCGCAGCTCGACGCGTTCGTGCTGCCCGACGGCGCCTCGGCGCGCGTCTTCGACCTCGAAGGCAACCTGCTCAAACAGAGCACCGGCTCCGCCGCGCTGGGCCAGCCCCAGATCGGCCTCTCCGACCACCGCGACATGCGGGTCGCAACCGCCACCGTCAGCTCTGAAGCCGGCGCGGCGACGGGCTACGTCCAGTACGGGCGCAACCTCAGCCACCTCGACGCGACGATCGACCGCGTCTGGCTGCTGATCGCCGTCGCGATCCTGGGCGGCACCGTGCTGGCGAGCCTCGCCGGGGTGACGATCGCCGGCCGGGCGATGCGGCCGATCTCCTCGCTGACCGCGGCTGCCCGCGAGATCGCCACGACCCGGGACCCCTCGCGCCGGATGCCCGAGCCGCCCGCCGACGACGAGGTCGGCGAGCTGGCGCTGACCCTGGAGGAGATGCTGCGCTCGCTCGATGCCGCCCGGGCCGAGCGCGAGGGGGCGATGCAGAAGCAGCGCGAGTTCGTCGCCGACGCCTCGCACGAGCTGCGAACGCCGCTGACCAGCGTCCTCGCCAACCTCGAGCTGCTCCAGGCCTCGATGCAGGGCGTGGACCAGGAGGAGGACCGGGAGATCGTCGACTCCGCCCTGCGCTCCTCGCGCCGGATGGGCCGCCTGGTCGGCGACCTGCTCCTGCTCGCCCGCGCCGACGCCGGGCGCCTGGACGCGCACCGCCGTTGCGACCTCGCCGAAATCGCCGGCGATGCCGCCGCCGAGGCGGCGCCGCTGATGGGCGAGCGCGAACTGCGGATCGACAACGAGCGGCCGCTGCGCGTGCAGGGCAGTCCCGACGAGCTGCACCGAATGGTGCTCAACCTGCTCGACAACGCCGCCAGGCACACCCCTCCCCAGGCATGCATCGAGCTGAGCCTGCGGACCGAGGGCGGCGAGGCGATCGTCGAGGTCGCCGACGACGGTCCCGGCATCCCGGCCGAGACACGCGCCCACATCTTCGACCGCTTCGTCCGCGGCGCGGGGCCGTCCGACAGCGCCGGCGGCATCGGCACCGGCCTCGGCCTGGCGATCGTCAGCGCCGTCGCCGAGTCCCACGGCGGCAGCGTCGAAGCGACCGAGTCGCGCTCCGGTGGCGCCCTCTTCCGCGCCCGCATCCCCCTGGCGGAGGTCGGCGATTTCTTAGAGGCGCTTTAGGGTGCCGTCCTAAATTCTTCGGTGGACGAGACACAACCGCCCGCCGGGGCTCTCCCCAGAAACCGCCCCGGCGGGCTTTTCTCTTCCTATTCAGATTGGTCCGCGGGCGAGAGAGATCGCGATCTCTTGCCTCGCTACGGTTCGGTTGTTGTTGTTGCTATCGGGTTTTCGCTTTCACCCATCCGCTGTGTGAGCTTTGTGGTGAGGCTGCCGGCTTTGCCGCCGAATTTCAGCCCTTTGGTGCTCGCTTCCGTGGTGACCAGTGTCGCCCCTTCGGGGATCGCGTTGAAGGTTCCCGTGACCACGTAGGAGAGGTTGAAACCTTTCTGCGAGCATCCTTCTAGTTTGAATTCCAGGAGCGTGCCGCTTTCGGGAGGTTTGAATTCGACTTCCATGCCGTTTTCCTTGGTTTCGCTCGACGCCCCTTTGATTTCCACTTTCCCGCCACTGAGTTTGCATTTCATTTCAGCGAGCATGTTTGTCATCGTGCATTCGCTGAACACGACGTTGACTCCGGCAGCTCTGTTCCTCATATATTTTTCTTTGGCTGCGTTTTCAACTGTTTCGTTCGTGCTGGTCGCGGTTGAGTGCACTGCCGCGCAGTGGAATTCCAGTTCTGCTGTCCCGAGGAATTCGAATCTAAAGAGAGCCAGCGCGGCTGAGGTTGTCGAGCTTGCCGTTTTCTGGTTCGTTCCTGTGATTTTTGTTTCGCTGCCAACGGGGATCGGTTCGTGGGTCCATTTCCCTTTGCCTGCGCCATTCGCTTCACTGCAGTGCTCGTCGTTGAAGCCGCCCGTTTCGGCGACTTTCACGCATGTATAGGTTGTTGTGCCTTTGACTGCCATCGCGCTCGGCGCCGCGAAGGCGCAGAAGACAAGCGCGCAAAGCAGCGAGAGGCCGATCAGACCTCTGCCTCGGTTCATCTAGATCACTCTCCTAGGTCGTTTGATCTCAAGACGGGTCGTCCCGCCCATAGGAGAGAGTCCACCGAAGGAGTGCTTCGGTCAAATCTTTCAATGTGAAGCAGCGGTCCGGGAGGGAAAGCTCTGGAGCGAAAGCTCCTGCACCTTCAGCCGCTACTGCAAGTCGTGATCGCTTCGAGGTGTCCTGGCGCGGACTGTAGGAGGGACCTGTGCCCCTCCTCCTGCCCACCCCTACCGACAGCTACGCCTCGACCACGACCGGCAAAATCATCGGCCGCCGCCGCAGGCGCTGGAAGACGAACTTGCCGATCGCCTCGTGCAGGTCCTCCTGGATCAGGGTCACCTCGCGGGTGCCGGCCTCGGCCGCCTCCTCGAGCGAGTCTTCGACCAGGTCGCTCAGCTCCTCGACCATCGCGTCCGCTTCCTCGAGGAAGGGAACGCCGCGGAAGATCACCTCGGGGTCGGCGACGATGCTGCCGTCGTCGGCGGAGATCGTCGCGACGACGATGAAGATCCCGTCGGCGGAGATCGTCCGCCGGTCGCGCAGGGCGGCGTCGTCGGGGTCGCCGATGTCGACGCCGTTGACGTACATCGTCCCGGCGTGGATGTCCTCGCCGAAGCGGGCACCGTCGCCGTCGATCTCCAGCGGCAGGCCGTTGCGGCCGCGGAAGATGTTCGCCGGATCGACGCCGACGGCTTCGGCCAGCTCGGCGTGCAGCCGCAGCCGCTTGTGGTCGCCGTGCACCGGCAGGACGTAGCGCGGTTTGGTCAGGTTGAGCATCAGCTTCAGCTCCTCTTGCCAGCCGTGACCGGAGGCGTGGATCGGCGCGTCTTTGGCGGTGATCACGGTCGCCCCGATCTCGTAGATCCGGTCGATCGTCTCGTTCACCGCCCGCTCGTTGCCGGGCACCGGGGTGGCCGAGAAGACGACGGTGTCGCCGGAGTGCAGCTGGACGTCGCGGTGATCGTTGTTGGCCATCCGCCGCAGCGCCGAGAGCGGCTCCCCCTGGCTGCCGGTCGAGATCACGACCACCTTCTCGTCGGGGAAGTCCTCGATCTCCCGCGGCTGGATGAACATCCCGTCCGGCGCCTTCGCCACGCCGAGGTTGGAGGCGATGTTGAAGTTCTTGCGCATCGAGCGCCCGACCAGCGCGACCTTGCGGTCGAGCACGGCGGCCGCGTCGATCACCTGCTGGACCCGGTGGATGTTGGAGGCGAACGAGGTGACGATGATCCGCCCCTTGCAGCGGGAGAACTCCTGCAGCAGCGCCGGGCCGACGCTCGACTCCGACGGCGCCACGCCCGGGCGGTCGGCGTTGGTTGAGTCCCCGCAGAGCAGCAGCAGGCCTTCTTTGCCCAGCTCGGCCAGCCGCGAGATGTCGGCCGGGCGGCCGTTGACCGGGGTCTGGTCGAACTTGTAGTCGCCGGTCATCAGGACCGAGCCCACCTCGGTTGTGAGCAGGACGCCGCGCATGTCGGGGATCGAGTGGGCGAGGTGGACCAGCTCGATCCCGAACGGCCCGTGCTTCACCTTCTCCCCCGCCGCCAGCTCCTGCAGCGGCGCCGACTCGCCGAGCTTGTGCTCGTCGAGCTTCGAACGCACCATCGCGATCGTCAGCAGGCCGCCGTAGATGACCGGCGGCGAGCCGATCTCCCTCAGCACGTATGGGAGCGCGCCGACGTGGTCCTCGTGGCCGTGGGTGAGGACGATCGCCTCGATGTCGTCCGCCCGGTCCCGCAGATAGGAGAAGTCCGGCAGGACGAGGTCGATCCCGTGCATCTCCGCGGTCGGGAACATCAGCCCGGTGTCGACGACGACGATCCTGCCGCCGTACTCGATCAGGGTCATGTTCTTGCCGATCTCGCCCAGGCCGCCAAGGGGCAGCACGCGCAGCTTTCCACTTGCCACTAGTCGCTCGCTCTCTCGAAAGGTTGTGTAACTAGCCGGCCACCGGGACGCCGGCGGCGTCCAGGCCCGCTCTGACAGCCGAGCGCTGCTCGGCGTCGGCGGAGACTAGCGGCAGCCGCAGGCGGTCCTCGGCGAGGCCGAGCATCGACAGCGCCGCCTTGACCGGAATCGGGTTGGTGGTGACCGAGAGGGCCCGGTAGACCGGGGTCAGCTCGGTGTCGATCTCCCGCGCCCGCTCGATGTCGCCGCCCTTGGCCGCATCCCACATCTCGCGCATCCGGTCGCCGACGATGTGGGAGGCGACGAGGATGCCGCCGGCGCCGTCGAACTCGAGCACGCGAAGCAGGGTGTTGTCGTTGCCCGCCAGGATCGCGAGGCCCTCGATCGGTCCCAGCTCGTCGTCGTTGGCCTGCTTGACGGCGACGAGGTTGTCGACCTGCCCCAGCTCGGCCAGTAGGTCGGGGCCGGCGTTGATGATGACCCGGGAGGGGATGTTGTAGATCACCATCGGCATCTCCGGCACCGCCGCGGCGACGGCTTCGAAGTGGGCGCGCAGGCCAGCCCGGTTGGGCTTGTTGTAGTAGGGACAGACAACCAGGGCGGCGTCGGCGCCCGTTTGGAAGGCCATCTTCGTCGCCTCGCGCGAGTGGCGAGTGTCGTTGGTGCCGGTGCCGCAGATCAGCAGCGGCTCGTCCCCCACCTCGTCGCGGATCGCCCCCAGGAGGACGATCGTCTCCTCGTCGGTAAGCGTCGGGCACTCTCCGGTCGTTCCCGCGATCACCAGTCCGTGAGAGCCGTGCTCGAGCAGGTGGACGGCCAGCCGCCTCGCGGCGTCTGTGTCGATTGCCCCTCCCTCGTCAAAGGGCGTGGCCATCGCGGTTATCACACCTTCGATTGCCTTCATCGGTGTCAGGGTACTCAGTCTGCCCGGACTAGAGGCTTAAAGCAGCTTCTCGAGCCCTACGGTGAAGCGGTCGGGAAGCTCGGCGACGCGCCGAACCGCGAGCAGCACGCCCGGCATGAAGGAGCGCCGGTCGATCGAGTCGTGGCGGACAGAGAGCGTCTGGCCCTCGCCGCCGAAGATCACCTCCTGGTGGGCGACCAGGCCCGGCAGCCGCACCGAGTGGATCGGCTGGTGGACGTTTCCCCCGGCCGCGTCGATCAGCTCCTCGGTTCGCTTCGCGGTGCCCGAAGGGGCGTCCAGCTTGCGGTCGTGGTGGAGCTCGACGATCTCGCACTCGGGCATGTGCCGGGCGATCGTCTGGGAGACCTCCATCAGCAGCACCGCGCCGATCGCGAAGTTCGGCGCGACGAAGCAGTTGGCGCGCGCCGACGCGGCGGCCTCGCGGGCGGCGTCGAGGTCGAAGCCGGTGGTGCCGACGACGGCGTGGACGCCTGCCTCGAGGCAGGCGCGGACGTTGTCGAGGGCGGTGTCGGGCACCGTGAAGTTGACCACGACGTTGACCTCGCCGAGGATCTCGCCGAGCTCGACGCCGAGCGCCGGGTCGGCGCGGCCGGCGAGGACCGTGTCCTCGGCCTCCTCGACCGCGTCGCAGACCGCCTGGCCCATGCGACCGGCGGCGCCCGCGACCCCGACCCTGATCATGCCGCCACCAGGGTCTCTGAGACCGGGGCCAGAGCGGCGCGGAAGCGGGCCTCGTCGGGGCCCACGCAGGCTGCGGAGAGCCCCTCGGCCCCGTACAGCCCGGCCGCCAGCTCGGTCAGGTCGTCGACCTCGACCGCATCCACCTTGGCGAGCATCTCGTCGAGGCTTTCGATCGGGAGGCCGAAGAGGGTCGCGCGGGAGATCCGGGTCATCCGCGCCGCGGTCGACTCGGAGGAGAGGACGAGGCGCCCCTTGACGCTCTCCTTCGCCCGCGCCAGCTCCTCGCCGGAGACGGGCTCAGAGCGCAGTCGGCCCAGCTCGGTGCCGATGATCGCGCAGGCCTCCTCGACGTTCTCCTCGCGGGTGCCGACGTAGGTGGCAACCAGGCCCTGGTCGGTGAACTGCTCGTTGTAGGAGCCGACCGCGTAGGCGAGCCCGCGCTTCTCCCGCACCTCGCGGAACAGGCGCGAGGAGGTGGAGCCGCCGAAGATCGAGTCGAGGACCGCAAGCGGGTAGCGCCGCTCGTCGTCGCGCCGCAGCCCCGGCGCGCCGAAGCAGATGTGGTACTGCTCGGTCTCCTTGGCGTGGAAGCAGAGCCGTGCCGGGCCCTCGAGGCCGGTCTCCGGTGCCACCCCGTCGCCGTCGGCGGGCGGGTCGATCAGCCGCTCCGCCAGCTCGACGATGCGGCCGTGATCGAGGTGGCCGGCGGCGCCGACGACGATCTCCGGGCCGGCGTAGCGGGCGTGGTGGTAGGCCGAGATGTCGGGGATCGGGATCGAGGCGATCACCTCCGCCTCGCCGAGGACGCGCCGCCCCAGCGGGTGGGACCCGAAGACGGCGTCGGCGAGGACGTCGTGGACGCGGTCCTGGGGCTCGTCCTCGTACATCGCGATCTCCTCCAGCACCACCTGGCGCTCGGAGTCGATGTCCGGGTAGGTCGGCGCCAGCAGCATCTCCGCCAGCAGGTCGAAGACCGCCTCGGTGTGCTCGTCGAGGAAGCGCGCGTAGAGGTGGGTGGTCTCCTTGCCGGTGGCCGCGTTGACCGAGGCGCCGAGGCCGTCGAAGCGCTCGGAGATCTCGATCGCCGAGAACCGCGCGGTCCCCTTGAACAGCAGGTGCTCGAGGAAGTGGGAGACGCCGGCCTGGGCAGGGGTCTCGTTGCGCGACCCCGTACGCACCCAGAGCCCGAGCGCCACGGACCGCACCGAGGGAACCTCCTCGGTTACGACCCGGACGCCCGAGCCCAGCTCGGTGACTTCAGGTGCGCTCAACGTCTGACTAGCGACGCTCGCGCTCGCGACGCCGTCCGCCCTCGCGACCGCCGCGACCGCCACGGTCTCCGCCGTTGCGACGCCCGCCGTCGCCGGAGCCGACCGATGCCAGCTCCTCCGGCGTCTTGCCCGCGACCGAGGGGTCGTCGGAGAGGCGCAGGCCGATCCGGCCTCGCTCCTTGTCGACCTCGACCACGGTGACGTCGATCTCCTCGCCGGCCGTCAGCACGTCGTCGACCGAGTCGACGCGCTCGCCCGGCTTCACGTTGCTGATGTGCAGCAGGCCGTCGGTTCCCTTGACCAGCTCGACGAAGGCGCCGAACGTGGTCGTCTTCACGACCTTGGCGGAGTTGTAGCGATCGCCGATCTCAGCCTCCTTGGTCATCGAGTTGATCCGGGCCACGCAGGCCTCGACCAGTTCGCCGGTCGGCGCGTAGATCCGCACCGTGCCGTCGTCCTCGACGTCGATCTCGGCTTCGAACTCCTCGCAGAGGGCGCGGATCGTTTCCCCGCCTTTGCCGATGACGGCGCCGATCTTCTCCGGGTCGATCTTGATCGACTCGATCGCCGGTGCGTGCTGGGAGAGCTTCTCCCGCGGGCCGTCGATCGCCTCGGCCATCTTGCCGAGGATGAACTGGCGGCCTTTGTGGGCCTGGTCCAGGGCGTCGGTGAGGATCTCGAAGGTGACGCCGGTGATCTTGATGTCCATCTGCAGCGCGGTGATCCCCTCCGCGGTGCCGGCGACCTTGAAGTCCATGTCGCCGAGGTGGTCCTCGACGCCGGCGATGTCGGTGAGGACGATGTAGTCGTCGCCCTCCTTGATCAGCCCCATCGCGACGCCGGCGACCGGTGCGGAGACCGGGACGCCCGCCGCCTGCAGGGCCATCGAGGAGGCGCATACCGATCCCATCGAGGAGGAGCCGTTGGACTCGAGCGTCTCGGAGACCGCCCGGATCACGTAGGGGAACGCCTCTTCGTCGGGGATCGTCGCCGCCAGGGCCCGCTCGGCGAGCGCGCCGTGGCCGATGTCGCGACGCTTCGGGCCGCGCATGAAGCCCGCCTCCCCGACCGAGAAGGGCGGGAAGTTGTAGTGGTGCCAGAAGCGCTTGGTCGTCTGCAGCCCGAGGGTGTCGATCCGCATGTCCATACGGGTCGTGCCGAGGGCCACGTTGGAGAGGATCTGGGTCTCGCCGCGGGTGAACAGGGCGGAGCCGTGAACGCGCGGGGAGATGTCCACCTCGCACTCGATCGGACGGATCTCGTCCTGAGCACGACCGTCGGGCCGCTTCTTGTCGACCGCGATCGCCTTGCGGATCGTGTCCTTCTCGATCGATCCGAAGGCGGCCTTGACCTCGGCCACCCGCTTCTCGTCGGCGTCTCCGTCGTCGGACTCGGTCGCGTATTTGGCGACCACCTCGTCCTTGACCGCGTCGATCGCCTCGTAGCGCTCGAGCTTGCCCTCGGTGGCGATCGCGTCGACCAGGGCCTGTCCGTGAGAGGAGCGGATGTCGCCGAGCAAGCTCTCGTCGATCTTCGGCTCCTCGACCTCGATCTTCTCCTTGCCTGCCTTCTGCTGCAGCTCCTCCATCGCGGCGCAGAGCTTCTTGATCTCGCCGTGGGCGATGTCGAGCGCGTCGAGGATCTCGGCCTCGGTGACGCCCTCGGCGCCGGCCTCGACCATCAGGATCGCCTCGTCGGTGCCGGCGACGATCAGGTCCAGGTCAAGCTCCTCGTGCCGGTCCTCCGGCGGGTTGATCACGAAGTCGCCCTCGAGCTTGCCGATCCGCACCGCGCCGACGTGGGCGGCGACGGGGACCGGGGAGATCGCCAGCGCCGCGGAGGCGCCGTTCATCGCGAGGATGTCGTAGGGGTGGACCTGGTCCACCGACATCGGGATCGCGACCAGCTGGGTCTCGTAGTGCCAGCCCTTCGGGAAGAGCGGCCGGATCGGCCGGTCGATCATGCGCGCGGTCAGCGTCGCCTTCTCGCCGGAACGACCCTCGCGACGGAAGAACGAGCCCGGGATCTTGCCCGCGGCGTACATCCGCTCCTCGACATCGACGGTGAGGGGAAGGAAGTCCACGTCGCGCAGATTGCCGACGGTTGCGGTGCAGAGCACCATGGTGTCGCCGTCCTGTACTACGACCGCGCCACCCGCCTGCTTCGCGAGTTTGCCCGTCTCGAAGGAAATCTGGCTGTCGCCGACATCCACCGAAACGCGGCTTACGTCAAACATGCTCATTTAGTTGTCCTACCTCCGGCCGCCCGGTTGGCGGCCATTTGCTTTCAGAACTCTCGTTCTCTTTCACAGAGGAGAGTACATGCATCGAAAACTGCCGGGGTATTGGCGACCCCGCCGCGGATTCCCGACTCGAAGTCCCGCCGCACCCGCTTCCCAACCGCCACGGAACGGCGGTCCTCCTCGAAGCGGTCGAGGTCCAGGCCCAGCCGCCGGGCCCGCTCCCACAGGTGCGGATCGTCGACCCGGCCGCGGTCGGCGTAGATCGAGTCCACCATCTCGAAGAAACGCCCCTGCAGGCCGGCCGCCTCCGCCGCGGCGTGCAGGGCCGGCGAGCGCGGGTGCTTGCTCGCGACCGGGAAGTGACGGAACCCGAGCAGCCCCGGACGGGCGGCGAGCTCCTCCCAGGCGGCGGCGCAGTGCGGGCAGCCGAGGTCCGCGTAGACGATGACCCCCTCCCCCTCGCCGCGCACGTGGTCGTCCGCCCCGATCGGGGGGATGCCCGCACTGGTCAGATCGCTCATACCAGCGAGTCTGCACTAACCCGTCGTATAGGCGGTTTTCGCGGACTCGGCGCTAGGCCGGTGTCGCCGCGAGCGCGTCGAAGATGACGTTGGCGCCGGGGAACTCGCCGGGGTTCGGCGATTCGTAGGTCCAGGCGACCTTGCCGTCCTCGTCGACGAGCACGAGGGTGCGGTTGGCGAAGCCGATGTCGAGGTAGGAGCCGTAGGCGCGGGCCACCTCTCCCTTGGGCTCGAAGTCCGCGAGCAAGGTGGTGTCGATCCCGAGCTTCTCCTGGAAGGCCTTGTGGGCGTAGGAGTGGTTGACGCTGATCCCGATCAGCTCCAGGCCCTTCTCGGTCAGCTCCGGCTTGACCTCCTGGTAGATCGAGAGCTGGTCCGAGCAGACCGGGCTGAAGTCCATCGGGTAGAAGACGAGGAGGACCTTGCTGCCGCGGAAGCCGGCGAGCGAGACCTCTTCGCCGTCCTGGTCGCGAAGCGTGAAGTCGGGAGCGCTGTCCCCGACCGCGATCATCGACGCAGGCCGAGCTCGGCGACCAGGGCGCGGTAGCGCTCCAGGTCCTTGCGCTCGAGATAGCGCAGCATGCGGCGGCGTTTGCCGACCAGCATCAGCAGGCCCCGGCGCGAGTGATGGTCTTTGCTGTGCTCGCGCAGGTGACCGGTGAGCTCGTTGATGCGCTCGGTGAGCAGGGCGACCTGGACCTCGGCGGAGCCGGTGTCGCCATCGGCGTGTCCGTACTTGCCGATCAGCTCGCTCTTCTTTTCTTTGGTCAGACCCATGGCAATTCGTCTCAAAAAAGGCCGTGAACCCTCCGGGTCACGGCCGCTGGAAGCTAGCACAGACGCGCCTGGCGTCCTCGACGTCGCTGCGCATCTGGACGATCAGCTCCTCGGCGCTGGGGAAGCGCTTCTCTCCCCGCAGCCGCTCGACGAAGGCGACCCGCAGGTTCTGGCCGTAGAGGTCTTCGTCGCGGTCGATCAGGTAGGTCTCGATCAGCACCCCGCGGCCGCTCTCGAAGGTCGGCCGGACGCCGACGTTGACGGCGGCGGGAACGCCGTTGGCGAAGGCGGCGTAGACGCCGTGGCCGGGTATCGCCAAGCGGTCGTCGGGGACGATGTTGGCGGTCGGGAAGCCGAGCTCGCGGCCGCGCTGGTCTCCCTTCACCACCTCGCCCTCGACCATGAAGGGGGCGCCGAGACAGTGGCGGGCGCCCTCGACGTCGCCGGCGGCGACCAGGGCCCTGATCCGGGTCGAGGAGACGGTCTCGCCATCGATCTCGACCAGCGGCACGACCCGGGTCTCGAACTCCGTGCGGGCGCCGAGCAGCGCCGGGTCGCCCTTGGCCTTTGCGCCGAAGCGGAAGTTCTCGCCGACCGAGACCCGCTTGGCACCGAGCTGCCCGACCAGCACGTCCTCGACGAAGGACTCGGCTGAGACTTTCGTGAACTCGCGGTCGAAGGGGATCACCACCAGCTCCTCGACGCCGAGGCCGGAGATCACGTCGCGCTTGACCTTGAAAGGCGTGATCAGCTTCGGCAGCGCCGCCGGGTGGAGCACCTCCAGCGGGTGGGGCTCGAAGGTGAGCACCGTGTCGGCATCGTCGATCACCGCCTGGTGGCCGAGATGGACGCCGTCGAAGGTCCCGATCGCGACGTGCCTCGGCCTCGCCTCGGCATCGGGCAGCGATGTCACCTTCACCGCAGCGCCTCCGCCACCGTCGGGACCAGCCCGGCGACCTGCTCGACGCCGAACCGCATCCCCGCCTCCTCGACCCGGAACGGGCCGACGGCGGTCCGCCGCAGCTCCGCGCAGTAGGCGTCCCCCAGGGTCTCGACCAGAGTGCGCACGTAGGTCCCGGCCGAGCATTCGATCTCGTAGTGGGCGAGGTCGCCCTCGCTCCAGAGCAGCTCGGCACGGTGCACCTCGACGTCGCGCTCGGGGGTCTCCACTACCTCCCCCCGGTGGGCCTTGCGGTAGAGCCGCTCGCCCCCCACCCGCACCGCCGAGGTCATCGGCACCCGCTGGCGCACGGTCCCGGTGGGCAGCTCGAGCGACTCGGGAACCTCGCCGGTCTCGACCAGCTCGCCGTCGGGGTCGCCGGTGCTGGAGCGCCAGCCGAGGCGGGCCGTCGCCAGGTAGGTCTTCGGCAGGCCGACGAGGAAGCGCTGCAGCCTGGTCGCCCGGCCGAGCAGGAGCAGCAGCAGCCCGGTCGCGAAGGGATCCAGGGTGCCGGCGTGGCCGGCCTTGCAGCGCTCCTCGCGACGGACCTTCGCCACCACGTCGTGGGAGGTGACCCCGGGAGGCTTGTCATACAGAAGCACCGCCGCCTCGGAGGCCTCGCTTGGTGCCATCGTCACTAAGAGCCGAGCTGGGAGACGACCTCGTCGCAGAGGAACTCCACCAGCTCCTCCAGCTCGAGATCGGTGGAGAAGCCGGCGGCACGCTTGTGCCCTCCGCCGCCGTTCTTGCGGGCGATTGCGGAGACGTTGACGTCCCCCTCGCTGGCGCGCAGGCTGACCTTGCGAGCCGCGCGGCCGCGGCTGCCGAGGTCGCGGACGACGGCGGCGACCTTGACACCGTGGATCGAGCGCAGGTGGTCGATCACCCCCTCGGTCATCTCCTCGCCGGCGCCGGTCGCCTCGTAGTCGGCGGCGGTGATGTTGCTGATCGCGAGCCGGTCGCCGCAGCGCAGCTGGATCCCGTCCAGGGCCCTGGAGACGAGGCGAAGCTTCTCGACCGGCACGTGCTCGTAGAGCCGGCGGTAGGTGTCGTCGACGTCGACGCCGGCGTCGATCAGCGCCGCGGCCACCCGGTGGGTGTGGGCGTTGGTGTTCTCGTACATGAATTTGCCGGTGTCGGTGATCAGGCCTACGTAGAGCGCCGAGGCCATCTCGGGGGTGATCTTGGCGTCGAGCAGCAGCGCCAGGTCGTAGATGATCTCCGCCGTGCAGGAGGCCTCGACGTCGACCAGGTTGATGTCGCCGAAGCGGGTGTTGTCGTGGTGGTGATCGATGTTGATCACCTCGTTGCCGCCGTCGGTGAGGAAGGAGACCGGCATCCGGTCGATGTTGCCGCAGTCGAGGAAGACGACGGTGCGGCAGGCCATGTCGGCCGGCGCCTCGTGGAAGACCTCCTCCAGCGGCAGGAAGCGGTACTCGACCGGCAGCGGGAACTCCTTCGAGGCGAGGAACATCACCGAGTCCTTGCCCAGCTGGGTGAGCAGCTGGTGCATCCCCAGCAGCGAGCCGAGCGCGTCCCCGTCGGGGCCCTCGTGCGCGGTGAGCAGGAAGCGGTCCCGGGCCTTCAGCTCGGCGGCGACGCGCTCCAGCTCGGAGGCGACTCCGGCTACCTCGGAGCTCATTCCTCCTCCTTCGAGGCGTCGGGGGGCTCCTCCTCCAACAATCTGGAGATTCGCACGCCCTGCTCAATCGTGTCGTCGTAGTGAAAGGTCAGCGTCGGCGTCCTCTTCATCCGCGTCTCTGCCGCGATCCTGGATTGGATCACCCCATGGGAGGAGCGTAGAGCGCCAAGCGTCGCCTCGCGCTCCGCCTCGTCTCCGAGCACGCTCACATACACCTTGGCGGTGCGCAGATCGGGGCTGGTTTCGACCGAGGTGACGGTCACGAAGCCGATCCGCGGGTCTTGCAATTCCCCCGATACGGCCGCGCCGACGACTTCGCGAAGCACCTCGTTGATGCGCCGCATGCGAGCCCCGGCCATCTCAGCCATCTACTCCAGGGTCTGCTCGACCTGCTTGGTCTGGAAGAACTCGAGCACGTCTTCCTCCTTGACGTCCGCGTAGCCGTCGAGGACGATGCCGCACTCCTGGCCTTCCTCGACCTCCTGGACGTTGTCTTTGAAGCGGCGCAGGGAGCCGACTTTGCCGGTCCAGACGACGGTCCCCTCGCGGACCAGGCGCACGCTGGCGGTGCGGGTCGCTTTGCCCTCGTTGACGATGCAGCCGGCGATGCGGCCGACCTTGGAGGCCTTGAAGGTCTGTTTGACCTCGGCCTCGCCGACCGCCTCCTCGACCTCGACCGCCTCGAGCAGGCCCTCCATTGCGTTGCGCAGGTCCTCGGTGATTTTGTAGATGACCGAGTAGGTGCGGACGTCGACGCCCTCGCGCTCGGCGGCGCGGCGGGCGTCGGCCAGCGGCCGCACGTTGAAGCCGATGATGATCGCGTCGGAGGCGGAGGCCAGCATCACGTCGGACTCGTTGATCCCGCCCGTCTGGGAGTGAATGATGTTGATCGCGACCTGCTCCTGCGGGACCTTCGCGATCTCGTCCTGGAGCGCCTCCAGAGAGCCGGCGACGTCCGCCTTGAGGACGATGTCGAGCTCCTTGATGTCGCCCTCCTGGACGCGGGCGAAAACCTCGTCGAGGCTGACCTTGCGCGCCTGACGCCGGGCCAGGGCCTCGGTCTTGAGGCGGTTGGCGCGCTCCTGGGCGAGCTGGCGGGCGCGGCGGTCGTTCTCCACGACCTGCGCGAACTCGCCGGCATCGGAGACGCCGTCGAAGCCGAGCACCTCGACCGGCATCCCGGGCTTGGCCGCCTCGACCCGCTCGCCGGTGAAGTCGTGCATCGCACGGACGCGGCCCCATTGCGGGCCGGCGACCAGCGAATCGCCTACCTCGAGGGTGCCGCGCTGGACCAGGACGGTGACGACCGGGCCGCGGCCGGGATCGAGCTGGGACTCGATCACCGTCCCCGAGGCGGGGGCGTCGGGGTTGGCGCCGAGCTCCTCGAGCTCGGTGACCAGCAGGATCATGTCGAGCAGGTTGTCGAGGCCGTCGTGGGTCTTGGCCGAGACCTCGCAGAAGACCGTGTCCCCTCCCCACTCCTCCGGCGAGATCCCCTCCGAGGAGAGCTCGGTGCGAACGCGTTCGGGGTTGGCGCCCTCTTTGTCGATCTTGTTGATCGCGATCAGCATCGGCACGTCGGCGGCGCGAGCGTGGTCGATCGCCTCCTTGGTCTGCGGCATCACGCCGTCGTCGGCGGCGACGACGACGACGGCCACGTCGGTGACCTTGGCGCCGCGGGCGCGCATCGCCGTGAACGCGGCGTGGCCCGGAGTGTCGAGGAAGGTGATGGTCTTCTTGTCGTGGTGGACCTGGTAGGCGCCGATGTGCTGGGTGATCCCACCGGCCTCCCCGGCGGCTACCTCGGTCTCGCGGATCGCGTCCAGGAGCGAGGTCTTGCCGTGGTTGACGTGGCCCATGATCGTGACCACGGGCGGGCGTTCGGCGAGGTCCTCCTCGGAGTCGGAGAACTCCGGCTCCTGGGGCTCCTCCTCGGCGGCGGTGACGATCTCCAGCTTGCGGTCGTACTCGTCGGCGATCGCCCTGATCGACTCGTCGGTGAGGGTCTGGGTGAGGGTCGCCATCTCCCCCATCATCATCAGTTTTTTGATCACCTCGGCCGGGGCCAGACCGAGGCTCTCGGCGACCTCGCGCACGGTGGCGCCGGAGTTGACCTTGGTCGCCTCGGGCTCTGCCGGCGTCTCCGGCTGGGCCGGCGGCTCCTCCAGCAGTGGCCGGCGGCGCCTGCCGCCGCGGCGGCGCGGCGGGCGCTGCGGCGGCGGTCCGCCCATCTGGTCGCGCCGGGCGGCCTGGGAGTCGATCACCACGCGCCGTTTTTTCGAGGACGCTCCCCCACCGCCGCTGCCCTGCTGGGACGCGGCGGCGCGGACCGGTTTGGTCGAGGTATCTGCTTTTTTCGCGGCCGGGGCGGTGGGCGCGGATTGGGTCGGGGCGGGCGGGGTGCTCTTTGCAGCCGGGGCTTCTTTCGCGGCCGGCGCTGCGGCCGCCTTGGGTTTGGCCGCGGCTTTCTTTTTCGCCGGCGCCTCGGCGCCGCCGTTGCCTTTAGCCGCCGAGATCGCCTTCAAAGCATCTGCTTCCTCGACGCTGGAGGCCGCCGCTTTCGCCTCGACCCCAGCCGCCTTCAGCGCCGCCAGCAGCTCTTTGCTGCTGACCCCGTGCGCTTTCGCGATCTCGTGAACCCGCTTCTTAGCCACTAAGCCTGCTCCGCCTCCTCAGGTACAGCCTCTCCCTCAGGAGCCTCGGACGCAACGTCGCCAGCCTCTTCGGCCGGTCCCTCGTCGGCTACGTCGGCAGCCGGCTCGGCCGGTCCCTGATCAGCTTCGACGGCATCCGTTCCATCCGCGGGTGGCGTGGGGGTGGGCTCCTCGCCCGCAGCTTGCGAGGACGAGGAGTCCTCCCCCTCGACAGGACCCGCGGGTGCAACGGCCTCGCCGTCCTCCTCCTCAGGCTCCTGCTCCACGAAGTTGGCCGTCGCCCGACCGACGATCTCGTCGATCTGCCCCTGGTCCCCTTCGGGGTCCGCCAGGATCTCCACCTCGGCGTCCGAGACCCCGGTCAGGACCGCCACCTGGCTGGTCTCGAACCTCGACAGCGCCTGGTGCTGCGGCAGGCCGCAGTAGGTCGAGCCCGGAACGGCGGCGTTCGGGCAGCGGCGCCCGTTGGAGAGGACCGCCATGCAGCGGCCGTCGGACTGCTCCTCGCCCTCGAACTCGATCTCGGTTTCGTCGGAGGCGAACTCGGTCTCCGACTTGATGTCGACCCGCCAGCCGGTCAGCCGCGCCGCCAGCCTGGCGTTCTGGCCGTCGCGGCCGATCGCCAGCGAGAGCTGGTCGTCGGGGACGATCACCGTCGCCTGGCGCTCCTCGTCGTTGACGATCACCTCGCGCACGCGGGCGGGTGAGAGCGCTTTGGCGACGAAGCGGGCCGGCTCGTCGTTGTGGGGGATGATGTCGATCTTCTCGCCGCGCAGCTCGGAGACGACCATCCGCACCCGAGAGCCGCGGGGGCCGACGCAGGCGCCGACCGGGTCGACACCGTCGGCGTGGGAGACGACGGCGATCTTCGAGCGGTAGCCGGGCTCGCGGGCGACGCCGACGATCTCGACCAGCTTGTCGGCGATCTCCGGGACCTCTAGCTCGAACAGGCTTTTGATCAGCTCCGGGCTGCGGCGCGAGACGACGATCGCCGGGCCTTTGGTCGAGTCCGAGACGTCAGTGATTACCGCCTTGACCCGCATCCCGTGGTCGTAGCGCTCGTTGTAGACCTGCTCGGACTTCGGCAGCAGCGCCTCGACCCGCTCACGCAGCTGGACCAGCGTGTAGCGCTTGTCGGACTGCTGGATGATGCCGGTGATCAGCTCGCCGACCCGGTCCTGGTACTCGTCGTACATCATTTTCCGCTCGGCCTCCCGGATCCGCTGCAGGATCACCTGCTTGGCGGTCTGGGCGGCGATCCGGCCGAAGTCCTCCGGGGTGACGTCGCGCGTCGTGATCTGGTCCTCGTAAGGGGCGATCATCTCCGGGTCGAGCTCGGGCTCCTCGGGCTCGCGCATCTCCCCGGTCTCGGGGTCGATCTCGGGCTCCTCCTGCAGCTCCGCCGCCTCGGCCAGCAGCTTCTCCTCCAGCTCCGGGGGCAGGATCAGCTCGAAGACGCGGAAGTCGCCGGTTTCGTGGTCGAGGTCCACCCGCGCGTATTTGGCGGCGCCGGGAGTCTTCTTGTAGGCGGAGAGCAGGGCGTCCTCGAGGGCGTCCATCAACGTGTCGGCGGAGATGCCCTTCTCCTGCTCGAGCGCTCTGACTGCGTTGACGATCTCCTTGGTCACTGAAGCGACTCCTTGGTCTCGGAAGCGGTAGTTGGCGAACGACGGTACTTGGGGCCGGGCGAGGAGACCTCGAGCGAGTAGTCGGCCAACAGATGGCTGATGTGCTTGGTGACGCGTTCGCAGAGCGCCAGGTCGACGCCCGCGGGATGATCGATGAAGAGGCGCAGCGACTCCGATCCCGGCCGCTCGACGGCGACGAGATCGAGTTCCGAATCCAGTTCGGACAGCTGCTGCTGAATGTTCTCTTGAAGGTCGTTCATAAGCGCCTCGGGCCGCAAAAAAAGTGGGCCAGGCCCACTTCTCCACACTCACACCGATAGGGACGAAAAGCTTCTAAGCAGTATAACCCGCCTCAAGCCGCAGCTCCCCGACCTTGTCGAGGATCGCCTCGGCGATCGCGTCCTTGGAGTCGATCGGGACCTCGGTCTCGGCCTCCGGCTCGATCAGGGTGACGGCGTTGTCCTCGCTCTCGAACCCGATCGCGGGGTCGGAGACGTCGTTGAGCACGATCAGGTCGGCCTTCTTGCGAACCAGCTTCTCCCGCGCCCGCTCGCTCGCTTCGCCGCCGTGCTCGGCGGCGAAGCCGACGATGGTCTGGGAGTCGCCTCTTGCCGCCGCCAGCGAGGCGAGGATGTCCTCGGTCGGCTCGAGGTGGAGGTCGAGCGCGCCTTCGCGGCCGAGCTTGCCAGGCGCGACCTCGGCGGCGTGGAAGTCGGCCGGCGCCGCCGCCATCAGCAGGACGTGGGCGGAGGCGAACTCCTCCTCCGCGGCGGTGGCGAGCTGGGCGGCGGTCTCGACGTCGATCCGCCGGACCCCGGCCGGCTCGGGAAGGGCGACGTTCGCGGCGATCAGGGTGACGGAGGCGCCACGGCGCGCGGCGGCGGCGGCGAGTGCGATGCCCATGCGGCCGCTGGAGCGGTTGCCGAGGAAGCGAACCGGGTCGATCGGCTCACGGGTGCCGCCCGCCGTGACCAGCACCCGCAACCCGTCCCACGGCCGGTCCCCCGCCGGTATCGCCGCCTCGACCCGGGCCAGCAGGCGGTCGGGGTCGGGCAGCCTGCCGCGACCGAACTCGCCACGGGAGGCAAGCCGGCCCTCGTCGGGCTCGATCACCTCCACCCCACGCTCGCGCAGGGTCGTCAGGTTGGCCTGGGTCGCCGCGTCGGCGTACATGCGGTCGTTCATCGCCGGCGCCACCAGGCGCGGCGCCGCGCAGGCGAGGAAGGAGGTGGTCAGCATCGAGTCGGCGGCCCCGGCCGCCAGCTTGGCGATCGTGTTCGCCGAAGCCGGCGCGACCAGGTAGGCGTCGCAGTTGGCCGCCAGCTCGAGGTGGCCGATCGGGTCGTGCGCCGGTGGCCCCTCGCCGGGGAAGGCGCCGCGCATCGGGTCGCGGTCGAACTCGGAGATGAGGACCGGTGAACCGACGATGCCCTCGAAGGAGGCGGGACCGACGAAGCGGGTCGCGGCCTCGGTCATCAGCACCCGCACGCCGTGACCGGCGAGCGTCGCCAGGCGCGCCAGCTCCAGCGACTTGTAGGCGGCGATCCCGCCGCTGACGCCAAGCAGAAGTCGGGCCATCGGTCGGCTCCTCGGGTTCGCGCCCGGGCGGGGCGCTAGGTGCGGTACTCGTATTTGAGCTTGCCCTCGGCAAGCTCTTCGAGCGCCATCGAGAGGTAGTTCCTCTCGGCGTTCGTCTCGACCATCGGCGGCGGGTACTCCCCGAATCCGCCCTCTCCCAGGTTGTGGAAGTAGCTGTTGATCTGCCGAGCCCGCTTCGCCGAGACGACGACGGCGGCGTAGTGGGAGTCGGCGTGTTCGAGCAGCTTGTCTACGCGTGGTTTGATCATTCGGCTGCGGAGTCTAGTGGTAACCCGAGCTCGGTGCGCACGATCCCCTCCAACTCGTCGGCGGCGCGACCGAGATCGTCGTTGACGACGCGGTAGGCGAACTCGTCCTGGGCGGCCATCTCCTGCGCCGCGACCTCGAGCCTGGCGTCGATCGCGTGGGCGGCGTCGGTGCCCCTCGCGTTGAGGCGTTCGCGCAGCACCGCCGGGTCCGGCGGGGCGATGAAGACCTGGACCGACTCCCGCATCGCCGCCCGCACCTGGCGCGCTCCCTGGACCTCGATCTCGAGCACGACCGAGCGCCCGGCGGCGAGCCGCCGCTCGACCTCCGTCCTCAGAGTCCCGTAGAGGTTGCCGCTGTAGGTGGCGAACTCGAGGAAGTCTTCGGCCTCGATCCTGCGGTCGAACTCCTCGGCCGAGAGGAAGTGGTAGTCGCGGTCCTCGACCTCCCCCTCCCTTGGCTGGCGGGTGGTCGCCGAGATCGACAGCTCCAGGTCGGGGACTCGCCGCAGCAGCTCGCCGATCAGCGTTCCCTTGCCGACCCCGGACGGCCCGGTGATTACGAAGACTTTCGCCATGCGGCCGGGGATATTGACCGGCGGAGCGGTCGGCTACCGGCGGAGCTGAGACACAAGCTCCGTGCGCTGGCGCTCGGAGAGCCCGCCGATCGTCTTCGACGGGGAGATCCGACACTGGTTGAGTATCCGATTGGTCTTCACCCGCCCGTACTTGGGTACGGCGAGGAGCATGTCGAAAACCTTCGCGGTCAGTACGTACTCCGGCGGGTCCAACAGGATCGCGTGGATGTTCGCCCGGCTCGCCTTCAGGTCCTTCTTCAGCTTCGCCCGGGCGGTGCGGATGTCGTTTGCCCGCCTCAGCGCCTCCATCCTCTGATCGAGGGACCTTTCCGGGGCCGCAAGTGAGGACTTGACTGGAGGCGCAGGCATCTGGGCGGCGAGTATAGCCGTGGCCAGGGAGCGCGCAAGGGAGAGATGGCCAATTCCCCACAAATTCACCTGTACCTCTACTTGAGGTCGAGTACGGGTTAACCCCCCGTATCCGTGAGGAGGTGAAACCCAAGCTCCTGGGCGACCCGGGATCCCGCCCTCGGATCGCGGAAATTCTCCGTGCCCACAGCCACCAGGGTGGCGCCTGCGACGAGAAATTCGCGCGCGTCCGCGCCGCTCCCGATCCCTCCCATCCCGATCGCCGGCAACGCGGTGGCGGCGCTCACCGCGCGCAGGTGCTGCAGGGCGACCGGCCGCACGGCAGGCCCGGAGAGGCCGCCGTGGCCGGCCGCGAGCGCGGGCTCGCCGGTGTCGGGGTGCAAGGCGCTCGCCTTCAGCGTGTTGATCAGCGAGACCGCGTTCGCGCCGCCCGCCTCGGCGGCGACCGCGACCGGCGCCGGGTCGGCGACGTTCGGCGTGAGCTTCACGATCAGCGGCTTTTCGGTCAGCGGCCGCAGCGCTTCGACCAAGGCCTCCGTCTCGGCCGGCTGCTCGCCGACGATCAACCCCGAGTGCACGTTGGGACAAGACACGTTGAGCTCGATCCCAGCGACCTCATCTCGCTCCCCCACGCCCTCGACCAGTCGCGCGAACTGCTCGCGGCTCGTTCCCATCACCGAGACGATCAGCGGTACCGGCAACTCGGCCAGCTGCGGCAGGTCCTCCGCC
This sequence comes from uncultured Solirubrobacterales bacterium, assembly GCA_963799835.1. Taxonomy (GTDB): domain Bacteria; phylum Actinomycetota; class Thermoleophilia; order Solirubrobacterales; family 70-9; genus VAYN01. Next base: position 181,034 of record CAWCYE010000001.1, on the reverse strand, counting down.
AGGAACCCCTCCAGTCCCTTGTTCGGCAGCCCGATCGAGTTCAACATCCCCGCCGGCGTCTCCCAGATCCGCTGTGGTTCGTTGCCTACTCGTGGCTCGGGGGTGATCGTCTTGGAGACGAACGCGGAGAAGGGGAAGTCCTCCAGCAGCTCGTCGCCGAAAACCCGCCGGGCCGCAATAGCGTCGAAGGTCCCCGAGGCGTTGAGGACCGGGTGCTCCAGCTCGATGCCGCAGAAGTCAAGCACCGGGCACCTCGGCCACCTGGCGTCCCCCGAGGACCGGTCCATCGACGCAGAGGCGGAGGTAGCCGCCGTCGGGCTTCGGGACCGCACACCCGAAGCAGGCGCCGTAACCGCAGGCCATCGGGGACTCCAGGGCGAGCTCGCAGGGAACGTCGTGGGAATCGCACAGCCGCCGCACGGCCTCAAGCATCGCCGGCGGGCCGCAGGAGTAGACGACTGCCGAGCCGGCGTCGTCGCCGGCGAGCATGGTCGCGAGCAGGTCGGTGACGTAGCCCTGGTGGCCGGCGTGGCCGTCCTCGCTGGCGAGGCGGACCTCGCAGCAGGCGAAGAGGTCGTCGAGGCCCCCCGAGTGTGCTTCGTCGCGAAAGCCGAGCAGAACGCGGGTGGGAACGTTGCGCTCGGCAAAGTGGCGGCGGAGCAGGGCCAGCGGGGCGACGCCGATGCCGCCGCCCACGAGGATCGCCCCAGCGGCCCCGGAGCGGACGTCCCGGGGCTCGGAGAAGGCGTTGCCGAGTGGGCCGGTCACCCAGGCCCCCTCCCCCACCTGCAGCTCGCAGAGGCGGTCGGTCCCCGGGCCGATCCCCTCGACGAGGAAGTCGAGGCGGACCCCGTCGGCGGCCGGGCCGGTCTCGGCCACCGAGAGCGCCCGCGGCAGATAGGGCCGGTGGGCGGGCCCGGACCACGATCGCTCCGCCGCCAGCATGTAGAACTGCCCCGGCCGGGGCTCCGGCCCCTCTCGGTCGAGCAGTGAGAAGACCCGGTACCCGCCCGATGCCCTGTTCTCGGTGACCGGGCACAGCCGCCGCCCGAACGGCGCCGTCATCGCGGCTGAGCGTCCCTGACCGCGCCGTGGATCTCCTGCAGCGAACGCACCTCGGCATCCGCCAGTTTGCCGGCGGCGATCGCGCGGGCGGCCGCGGTGGCGCCGGTCATCGTCGTCACGCAGGGGATGCCCTCGCGGACCGCCGCGGTGCGGATCTCGTAGCCGTCGGTGCGGGCGCCGGAGCCGGTCGGGGTGTTGATGACGAGGTCGCAGCTGCGCTTGCGGATCAGGTTGACCACGTGCGGTGAGCCCTCCCCCAGCTTGTTGATCCGCGTCACCGGCACCCCCATCTGCTCGATCGCCTGAGCGGTGCCGCCGGTCGCGATTACCTCGAAGCCAAGGTCGTGGAAGCGTGCGGCGAGCTGGGTCGCGGCGGGCTTGTCGGTGTCGGTGACGGTGATGAAGACCGAGCCCTCGCTGGGCAGCTTCACCCCCGCCGCCGCCTGCGCCTTGCCGAAGGCGGTCGGGAAGTCGGCCGCGATCCCCATCACCTCGCCGGTGCTCTTCATCTCCGGGCCGAGGACCGAGTCGGCGCCGGCGAAGCGGGCGAATGGCAGCACCGCCTCCTTGACGCTGACGTGCTCGAGCGGCCCCTCGGGAAGGTCCTGGTCGGCGAGGCGCTCGCCCAGCATCAGGCGGCAGGCGAGCTTGGCCAGCGGCATCCCGATCGCCTTCGACACGAAGGGGACCGTGCGCGAGGCGCGGGGGTTTGCCTCGATCACGTACAGCTCGCCTCCGGCGACGCCGTACTGGATGTTGATCAGGCCGACCACCCCCAGCTCCAGCGCGATCCGCCGGGTGGTGGCGCGGATCTGGTCGAGCATCCCTTCGCCGAGGCTGAGCGTGGGAATCACGCAGGCGGAATCGCCGGAGTGCACCCCCGCCTCCTCGACGTGCTGCATGATCCCGGCGACCCAGACGTCGGTGCCGTCGCCGAGCGCGTTGACGTTGACCTCGATCGCGTTCTCGAGGAAGCGGTCGAGCAGCAGCGGGTGCTCCTGGTCGGCCTTCACGTGCGCCTTCAGGTAGGCGGCGAGGTCCTCGGTCGAATAGCAGATCTCCATCGCCCTGCCGCCGAGCACGTAGGAGGGCCGGACCAGCAGCGGAAACCCGACCTCGGCCGCGATCACCTCGGCCTCCTCGGCCGAGAGCGCGGTCCCGTACGGCGGGTGTTTGACCCCGAGCCGGCGCAGCAGGGCGCCGAAGCGGCCGCGGTCCTCGGCCAGGTCGATCGCGTCGACCGGGGTTCCCAGCAGCGGCACGCCGGCCTCTTCGAGCGTGCGGGCGAGCTTCAGCGGGGTCTGGCCGCCGAACTGGACGATCACCCCCTCGGGGCGCTCCTGCTCGCAGACCGCGAGCACGTCCTCGGCGGTCAGCGGCTCGAAGTAGAGGCGGTCGGAGGTGTCGTAGTCGGTCGAGACGGTCTCCGGGTTGCAGTTGACCATCACCGCGTCGCGCCCCAGCTCGCGGGCGGTCATCGCCGCGTGGACGCAGCAGTAGTCGAACTCGATCCCCTGGCCGATCCGATTCGGGCCGGCGCCGAGGATCACCACCGAGTCGCGCTCCCCGCGGCGCACCTCCGAGGCCGGCGGCGCCCCGCCGGGCCCGGGCCGCTCGTGCCCCGAGTAGTAGTAGGGGGTCGCCGCCTCGAACTCGGCGGCGCAGGTGTCGACGGCCTTGTAGGTCCGGGTCAGCCCGGCGGTCCCGTCGCCCTCGCGGGCCAGCGCCTCGAGCTCGCGCAGAAACCAGCGGTCGACCAGGCAGCGCTCGTGCACCGCCTCGACCCCGAGGCCGCGGCGGAACGCCTCGAGGACCAGGTCGAAGCGCTCGGCGCAGGGCCGCTCCAGCGCCTCCAGCAGCTCTTCGTCCGCCTCGGGGGCATCCGGCCGGGAATCCAGCTCCCGCGAGCGCATCGCCTTGGCGAAGGACTCGCGGAAGGTGCGCCCGATCGCCATCGCCTCGCCGACGCTCTGCATGTAGGTCGAGAGTCGCCCGTCGGAGCCGGGGAACTTCTCGAAGGCGAAGCGCGGCACCTTCGTCACCACGTAGTCGATCGTCGGCTCGAAGGAGGCGGGCGTCGCCCTGGTGATGTCGTTGGGGATCTCCTCCAGCGCGTAGCCGACCGCCAGCTTCGCCGCCATCTTCGCGATCGGGAACCCGGTCGCCTTGGAGGCCAGCGCCGAGGAGCGCGAAACTCGCGGGTTCATCTCGATCACGACGATCTCGCCGCTGTCGGGGTTGACCGCAAACTGGACGTTGGAGCCGCCCGTCTCCACGCCGATCGCCCTGATAACCGCGATCGCCTGGTCGCGCAGCTCCTGGTAGAGCGGGTCAGGCAGGGTCTGCGCCGGCGCCACCGTCACCGAGTCGCCGGTGTGGACGCCCATCGGGTCGACGTTCTCGATCGAGCAGACGATCACCACGTTGTCGTTGCGGTCCCGCATCACCTCCAGCTCGAACTCGCCCCAGCCGATCACTGACTCCTCGACCAGGACCTGGTTGATCGGGCTCGCCGCGAGGCCCTCGGAGACGACCTGGCACAGCTCGGTCTCGGTGTTGCCGACGCCGCCGCCCTGGCCCCCCATCGTGAAGGCGGGCCGGATGATCGCCGGCAGGTCGATCTGGCCCTTGGCCAGCGCCTCCTCGACCTCGGCGAGCGACTCGACGGTGATCGACCAGGGGATGCGCAGGCCGGCCTCGCTCATCGTCGTGCGGAACTCCTCGCGATCCTCGGCGCGGCGAATCGCGGCCGCGTCGGCGCCGATCAGCTCGACCCCGAACCGCTCCAGCGTGCCGTCCTCGAACAGGGTCATCGCCAGGTTCAGCGCGGTCTGGCCGCCGAGGGTGGGGAGCAGCGCGTCGGGGCACTCCTTCTCGATGATCTTGGTCACCGGGCCCGGCAGCAGCGGCTCGATGTAGGTCGCGGTGGCGAACTCCGGGTCGGTCATGATCGTCGCCGGGTTGGAGTTGACCAGGACGACCTCGTATCCCTCCTCGAGCAGCACCTTGCAGGCCTGGGCGCCGGAGTAGTCGAACTCGGCCGCCTGCCCGATCACGATCGGCCCGGAGCCGATCAGGAGAATCTTGTGGATGTCGTCGCGGCGTGGCATGGGGCTGAGCTCAGGCGGCGAGCGCCAGGAACCTCTCGAACAGGTGGCGGGCGTCGTGCGGGCCGGGGCCCGCCTCCGGGTGGTACTGGACGGTGGCACCGGCGACGTCGCGCAGGACCAGGCCCTCGACGGTGCGGTCGTAGAGGTTCAGCTGCGACAGCTCGGCGACGCCGAAGTCGGTGTCCCAGCGGACCGGGTCCTCACCCTCGATGCGCGGCTCGCCCCCGGGCCCCTCGACCGCGAAGCCATGGTTCTGGGAGGTGATGTCGATCCTGCCCGTCTCCAGGTCCTTGACCGGGTGGTTGGCGCCGCGGTGCCCGAACGGCAGCTTGTAGGTGTCGAGGCCGATCGCCCGGCAGAGCAGCTGGTGGCCGAGGCAGATGCCGAAGACCGGCCGCTTGCCGACCAGCTCGCGGACGGTGTCGACGACGTAGCCGAGCGCCGCGGGGTCGCCCGGGCCGTTGGCGAGGAAGACCACCTCGGGGTCCTCGGCCAGCACCTCCTCGGCGCTGGCGGTGCAGGGGAGCAGGGTCACCGCGCAGCCGCGCTCGCGCAGCTGGCGGACGATGCTCAGCTTCACCCCGGTGTCGATCCCGACGACGCGCGGCCCGTCGCCGTCGAGCCGGACCGGCTCCGGCGGGGTGACGGTGCGGGCGAGGTCGGCACCGTCCATCGAGGGCTCGGCGGCGATCGATTCCCGCGCCTGGGACTCGGGAACGTCGGCACCGAAGATGCCGCCGCGCATCGCGCCGCGGTCGCGGATATGGCGGACCAGGGCGCGGGTGTCGACGCCGGTGATCCCCGGGACTCCGCAGTCGCCCAGCCAGTCGAGCCAGCCGCCCTCGGCGCTGGCGACGTCCTGGCGGTTCTTGGCGTCGCGCATCACCACTCCGCGGGCATGGACCCGGTCGGACTCCATCGCCTCGGCGCTGACCCCGTAGTTGCCGATCAGCGGGTAGGTGAAGACGATGATCTGGCCGGCGTAGGAAGGGTCGGTGACGCTCTCCTGGTAACCGGTCATCGCGGTGTTGAAGACGACCTCGCCGGTGACGCTCTCGCCGTGGCCGCAGAACTCTCCGTCGAGGCGGGTGCCGTCCTCGAGCAACAGGTATGCGCCGCTCAAGCCGCGACTCCCAGGCTGAAGCTGCGCAGGCGGAACGCCACCTGTCCGGCGGCGACGGTGACGAGGACGCGGCCGGTCAGGGTCCGTCCCGCGCACCAGGAGTTCTGCGAGCGGCTCTCGTAGCCGTCCTCCCCCACCGTCCACTCGGCGGCAAGGTCGCAGAGGGCGACGTTCGCCTCCGAGCCCGGCGCCAGGCTCGGCCGTTCGATATCGAACGGCTCGGCGCCGCCGGCCATCCGCTCGACCAGCAGCCCGAGGTCGATCGTGCCCGGCAGCACCAGCTCGGTGTGGAGGGCGGCGAAAGCGGTCTCAAGACCGGTGACTCCCATCGCCGCCTGCTCGAAGGGGACTTCCTTTTCCTCGGGCTGGTGGGGTGCGTGGTCGGTGGCGACGCACTCGATCGTGCCGTCGCGGAGGCCCTCGATCAGCGCCTGGCGGTCGGCCTCGGCGCGCAGCGGCGGGTTCATCTTGAAGCGCTGCGGGTCGAGGCTGCGGACCTCCTCGTCGGTGAGGCAGAGGTGGTGCGGGCTGGCCTCGGCGCTGATCCTCACCCCGGCCGCCTTGGCGGCGCGGACGATCTCCACCGACTCGGCTGCCGAGAGGTGCTGGACGTGGATCCGGGCTTCCTCGTAGGCGGCGAGGGCGGCGTCGCGGGCGATCATCGTCGACTCCGAGACCGAGGGGATGCCGGTGAGGCCGACCGCGGCCGCAACCGGGCCCTCGTGCATGACGCCGTCGGCCGAGAGGTCGGGGTCCTCCTCGTGCAGGGCGATGGTGCCGCCGCAGAGCCGCTGGTACTGCAGGGCGCGGCGCATGACGCGGGAGCTGGAGATCGGCAGGCCGTCGTCGGAGAAGCCGATCGCGCCCGCCTCGCGCAGTTCGACCATCTCGGTCAGCTCCTCGCCCTTCATGCCGTTGGTGACGGTGGCGAGGAAGCCGACGGGGACGGAGGCGCTGGCGCGGGCCATCTCCCGCAGGGCCGAGACGTCGGCGGCGGTCGAAACGGGCGGTTCGGTGTTGGCCATCGCGAGGATGCCGCAGTAGCCGCCCGCCGCCGCCGCGCGGGTGCCCGTCTCGACGTCCTCCTTGTGCTCGTGGCCGGGAGTGCGGAGGTGAACGTGCGGGTCGAAGAAGGCCGGGAAGGCGTGCAGGCCCTCGGCCTCGACGACCTCCGCGCCCTCGGCGCTCGCCTCGCCGGGCCCGGCCAGCTCGGCGATCTGCCCGTCGCGGACGACGACGTCGTGGACGGCGTCGATGCCGGCCACCGGGTCGAGCACCGTCGCCCTGCGCAGGACGAGGTTCGCGTCCTCTCCGGGGCGCGCGTCGAGGGAGTCGGAGAGGCTCACGCCGGCTGCCCGATCGGGGTCGGAGCGGCGCCGCCCTCGCCTTCGCTGATCGAGATCGGCGTCTCGCCTCCCGCCAGCAGCTCGTAGATGATCGCCATCCGCACCACCAGGCCGGAGGCCACCTGCTCGGCGATCAGCGACTGGGGGGAGTCGATCACCTCTCCGGAGAGCTCGACGCCGCGGTTGACCGGCCCGGGGTGCATCAGCAGCTGGCGCGGGTTGAGGCGGCGGCTGCCGATCTGGAAGCTCGCCGCGTACTCGCGCAGCGAGGGGACGAAACTCTCGGCCATTCGCTCCTGCTGCATCCGCAGCGCGTAGACCACCTCGGCCTCGCCGATCCGCTCCAGGGAGTGGGTGACCTCGCAGCCCATCTCCTCGATCCCGCGGGGGATCAAGGTCGGCGGGCCGCAGACCGTGACCTCCGCCCCCATCCGCTGGAAGGCGATCAGGTTGGACCGGGCGACGCGGCTGTGGAGGACGTCGCCGACGATCCAGATCCGGGTGCCGTCGAGCGAGCCGAGGCGGCGGCGCAGCGTGTAGATGTCGAGCAGCGCCTGGCTCGGGTGCTCGTGCTTGCCGTCGCCGGCGTTGACGACCGAGGCGGTGGTCCAGCCGGCGACCATCTGGGCGGCGCCGGCGTAGGGGTGGCGGATGACGATCGCCGCCGGATCGTAGGCGGAGAGGGTCGCCACCGTGTCCTTCAGCGACTCCCCCTTCTCGACCGAGGAGCCGGCGGCCTTGACCGCGACGAGGTCGGCGGAGAGCCGCTTCGCCGCCAGCTCGAAGGAGCTGTTGGTACGGGTGCTCGACTCGTAGAAGAGTGTGACCACGGTGCGGCCGCGCAGGGTCGGGACCTTCTTGATGTCGCGGCGGCCGACCTCGGCGAAGCTGTCGGCCCGGTCGAGGATCGCCTCGATCTCCTCGCGGGAGAGCTGCTCCATCGCCAGCAGGTGCTTCATATCGCCACCTCCGCGGATTGCGTGTCGGTGATCGTCACCCGGTCGACGCCGTCGGACTCCTCGAGGCTGACGTTGACCCGCTCCTCGCGCGCGGTCGGCAGGTTCTTGCCGACGTAGTCGGGGCGGATCGGCAGCTCACGGTGGCCGCGGTCGCAGAGAACCGCGAGCTGGACCCGGCGCGGCCGGCCGTAGTCGAAGAGCGCCTCGATCGCGGCCCGCACCGTGCGACCGGTGTAGAGGACGTCGTCGACGAGGACGATCGTGCGGTCGGAGAGGTCGAAGTCGATGTGGGAGGCGTGGACGACGGGCTGGGAGGCCGGCGACTTGGCGCCGACGTCGTCGCGGTAGAAGGAGATGTCGAGGTCGCCGATCGGCAGCTCGGTGCCGGTCAGCTCTCCGAGGAAGACGTGGAGGCGACGCGCCAGCACAGCGCCCCTGGTGTGGATCCCGACGACCGCGAGCCCCTCCGAATCGGGGTTCTTCTCGGCGATCTCGTGGGCGATCCGCCGCAGCGTTCGTCGCAAATCGTCGTGCTCGAGCACGATGTTCTCAGGCACTTCTCGCTTCCTTCCTGGCCTCTCGGGACCGGGTTAAAGGACGCCCTCACGGTAGCAGCGGGGGCGGCGGGGCGGGATAGGGGCCTCGCCCTCGCAACAGATGTGGAGGCTCGGTTGAGGCCCCTATCCCGCCCCGTCGGCGTCCGCAGCGCCGTTCGGGACGAGCTGGGGGTTGCCGCGCTCGGGGAAGGGGATCTCGATGGTGTCGAAGTCGCGGGGGGCGACGGTCGGCTCGAACGTCTCCTGTGCCTCCTCGAGGACCTTGCCGACGTGGTACCGGGAGGAGATGTGGACGAGCGCGAGCAGCTTCACGTGGGCCTCCGCCGCGACCGCGGCGGCTTGACCGACCGTGGAGTGCCCCGTTTCGGCGGCGCGCTGGGCCTCCTCCTCGGCGAAGCTGGCGTCGTGGACCAGCAGTTGTGCGTCCGCGGCGGCCATCACGGTCGCCGGGCTTGGCGCGGTATCGCCGGTGACCACGACGGTCCGGCCGCCACGGCTGGGGCCCATCACGTCGCCGGGAGCGACGGTGCCGTTCCCGCCTTTCACCTCCTCGCCCCGCTGCAGGGCGGCGAAGGCGGGGCCTTCGGGAACGCCGGCGGCGATCGCCGCCTCAGGGTCGAACCGCCCCGGGCGCTCCTCCTCGACCAAGGCGTAGCCGTTGGCCCGAACGCCGTGCGCGGCTTCGAAGCCGCGCACCTCGTAGCCGTCGTGGCCGACGGCTTCCCCGGGCGACAGCTCGACCAGCTCGAGGTCGAAGCCGAGTCGCCCGATCAGCGGCTTCAGCACCGCGAACAGCTCCTTGATGCCGGGCGGCCCGTAGACGACCAGCGGCACCTGCCGGTCGGTGAGGTCGTAGGTCTTCAGCAGCCCCGGCAGCCCGAGCACGTGATCGGCGTGGAAGTGGGTGAGGTAGATCTCGTCGGCCTGGACCAGCCCCAGCGAGCGCTGCATCTGCCGCTGCGTCCCTTCGCCGCAATCGAACAGCAGCCGCTCCCCCCCACGGGCGACCAGCACGCTCGCCGTCGAGCGCCGCGCCGAGGGCACCGAGCCCCCGGTCCCCAGGAAGGTGACCGATAGATCCATCGGCGGCGAGCTTAGGCGACCAGCTCGCGAAACCGCGTCAACCCGCGATATGCGCGGGTGGATGCGGTTTCGGCGTTTGAAGACGGGCTAAGCTCCGCACCGAGCGCCCGTAGCTCAGCTGGATAGAGCGCCACCCTCCGGAGGTGGAAGTCGCAGGTTCGAATCCTGCCGGGCGCGTAGTCGTGATGGCGGTTTGGCTAAGCCGTCTTGAAGTGGGCTCGCCACTCGTCGCGGTCGAACTCGGCCGGTTCGGTCTCGGCGAGGAAGCGGTCGAGGGCGGCGGCGAAGCGGCCCGGCTCCTCCACCTGGGGCAGGTGGCCGGCGCCGTCGAATATCTCCAGGCGGCTGCCGGACAGGTTCTCGTGGGCGGCTTCGCCGTGGCCAACCGGGATGATCGGATCGCGGGAGCCCCAGACGATCAGGATCGGAAGCGCCTCGGCCAGGTAGAGGCGGTCGCCGGCCGCGATGCGCTGCCCGCCGGTGCCGACCACCGAGCGCAGGGTCGCGAGGAAGGCATGGCGCCGGCCGGCGTCCGAGAGGGAGGCGTAGCCGCGGGCGACCTCGGCGACGTCGGCGCTGGGCCGCAGGCCCGCGGCTCCGAGGCCCCGCCCGAGTACCGACCCGACCCGCTGGCCCACGCCCGCGGTCGCGGAGATGAAGAGGTCGGCGCCGGGGAGCGCCGCCGCGCGCAGGATCGGACTCACCTCCGGGCCGAGGCCGCCGCTGGAGGCGAGGACCAGCCGCTCGACCATCTCCGGGAACTGGTAGGTGAACTGCATCGCGATGCCGCCGCCGAGCGAGTGGCCGACCAGCGTCGCCCGGTCGTGTCCCAGGCCGATCAGGAGGTCGCGCAACCCGGACGCCAGCGCCCCCAAGGAGTAGTCGCCGCCGCCCGGCTCGGACTCGCCGTGGCCGGGAAGGTCGGGTGCGACGACGGTGTGGCGGCGCGCCAGCGGCTCGATCACCGCCTGCCAGTTGTCGGCGCGGCCGGCCATCCCATGGATGAGGAGAAGGACCGGGCCGGAGCCGGCTTCGAGGTAGCTCACCGCGTGCCCGTGGACCATCGCGGTTTCGCGGCGGACCGCGCCTGGGCTCAACGGCGTTACCTTCGCGGCCACCCGGGAAAGGTAACCGGGCGCTCGGCCGGTCCGCCCATGCCCGGGAATCGTCGGCGGATTCCAATACTGTCGCGGGCGCAGATGAAGGAGGCATGGAGCAACCTGGAACTACCGCGCGGGCCGGTGATCATCGTCGCCGTCGGCCTTTTCCTCTGCCTGGTCGCCGCCGTGCTCGCGACCGACAAGACCAGCGGCGCCGCGGCCCAGCTCGAATGGGTGCAGCACAAGCCGCTCCCCGACTCCAAGCCGGCCACGGTGCCGGGCGGCGGTGGCCAGATGCGCCTGACCGAAGGCGGGATCCGCGCGACCGGGACGAACGTAAGCGGCTACACGCTCTACCGGGTCGCGACGGTGCTGAGGATCGACGCCGGATCGCCCGTGGGCGGTGGCCGCATCCTCTGCGCGATGCGAGCGCCCGGGAAGACCGAAATCGCACAGACGTCGGGCTCGCGGGCCTCCTACCCGCGCTCCAGCGAAAAACTGATCCTGCAGGAAGTGCCGGAAAGCGTCGTCGTCGAGTTCAGCTCCCACGGCACCTACTCGGCGCTGGTCGAACTCGGTGACGCGATCGGCAAGCAATTTGCCAGCGAGCCGGGGATCAAGCTGGAATGGCCGGCCTACCGGATCGGCGTCGAGCGCTGGGAATGGTTCCTCCCCCCCGGCCCGCCGTCGGAGTCGCTCGTACTCCCGTTTGCTTCCTACTGGAGGACCACGGCCCTACCGGCCACCCGGATCGCCTGCACCCTGACCACCAGCGCCGGGACGGCCACGGTCCGCACCCAGGGCGAGCTGACCAAGCCCTCCGGGCCTATCGCCGAATAGACGCGCCGCGCCCTACGGCGCGACCAGCAGCTCGGGGCCCTCGATCCCTTTGCCGACCTTGTTCAGCTTCGGGTTCGCCGGCGCGCCCGACATCCGGCCAGCGTCGAGCGGCACGCACATCGCCACCGCGTCCTCGACGCTGAGGTCCGGGCGCAGCCAGGCCGCCTCGGCCTCGGCGCTCGGCAGGATCGTCGGCATCCGGTCGTGGACCGGAGCGACGACCTCGTTCGGCGTCGTCGTAACGATCGTGCAGCTGTAGAGCCAGCCGTCGTCGAAGCCGCGGTCCTCCTCGTCCTCCCACTCCTTGCGGGTGCAGATCCCGGCGAAGGAGAACGGCTCGCCGCCGTCGACCGTGAAGCGCCAGGGCTGGCGCGGCTGCTTCGGATCCTCGGCCTTCATCCACTCGTAGAAGCCGTCGGCGACGATCAGGCAGCGGTGGCGGAACTTGCCGACCAGCGGCCCGTAGGCACGGCTTGAGGTCAGGTTCTCGGCTTTGGCGTTGATCATCCGGTAACCGACCTTGAGGTCCTTCGCCCAGCGCGGGACCAGGCCCCACCGCATCAGCCGCGCCTCGCGCTCGTCCTCCGCCGCCTCCTCGGGATCGGGAGAGGAGCGGACCGTGAGGATCTCCTGCGTCGGCGCGACGTTGAACCGCCCCATCGCTTTCTCCGCTTTCTTCGCCCGTTCCTTGCTGGGCGGCGGCGCCTCGCCGCCCCCTCCACGCTCCAGCGCCTTCTCGAGCTCGACCTGGAAGCGGTCGGCGATCTTCTTCGTGTCCTTGGTGGTGACGGTGAAACGTCCGCACATGGGCTTCAGCGTAGAGAAGCCGCGCGTCGGTCCGAAGCAGGTCAGCCGTCTGGGGCGATCAGCTCGACGGTCGGAAAATAGGTTCGGTAGGGAGCGGGGTCTCGAGTAAGGAGTCGCAACCCTTCGACAGCTGCGTGCGCACCGATGAAAAAATCAGGAAGCGGAGATCGCTTCGCCGCTTCGCGGTGCCGATACTCCACGAAGACCCTACCCGCCAGAAACGCCGCCGGCCAGGGCATCGGCATCCGCTCGATGCCCTGGACCTCCAACGCCCACGCACACTCCTCCACCGTCGGAAAGCCGACCGAGACCTCGGCGTAGATGATCTGATTGACGAAGACCGGTCCGTCCTCGAGAGCCGCGATAAGGGCCTCGTCCGACCATGTAGTCCAGTCGGAATCTCGGGCGAGAATGTCGATCAGGACGTTGGAGTCAACGAGGGTCGCGGTCACCCTCCTCTAAGCGGCCGGTGCCCCAATCCTCTCCCCGGGTCAGCCTCATGACTTCCTCAGTGGTCATCGTGTAGTTCTTCCCCGCCTCACGGAGATGGGCGATGAGCTCTTCGCCACGTTGACGGCCGCCTTTGACCTTGCGGACCCGCGCCTCCCCGCTCTCCTCGATGAATTCGACCTCAGAGCCGGGAAGCAGGCCGAGGCTGTCCCTGATCGATTTGGGGATAGTCACCTGGCCTTTGCTGGTGATCCTCATAAGTAAGAGTAGCACTTGTATTACTCATGTTCTGGGAGTTTTTCTTTGGGGCGCGCCTCCGGATGCGCGCGATACCACTCCAGGGTCCGCCCCAGCCCGTCACGCAGCTCGACCTCCGGCCGCCACCCCGTCAGCCCCCGCAGCTTGGCCGAGTCGACGTACTGGCGGTCGATCTCTCCCGCCGGGTTGCCGGTCCCCTGGTACTCGGGTTCGAGACCGCTCTCCGACACCTCGGCGATCGTCTCCAGCACCTCGGCCACCGAGTACGGGCGCTCGCCGCCGGCGTTGAACGCCTCACCGGCCGCCGGCCCGCCGGCGCCGACCGCGTGCTCGATCGCCAGGTAGGCGGAGACCGCGTCGTCGACGTAGAGGAGGTCGCGCTCGGGGCTGCCGTCTGAGCGGATCTTCGGCCGTCGGCCTTCGAGCACCGCAGCGACCGTTTCGGGGACGAGCCGGGAGAAGTTGAGGTCGCCGCCGCCGTAGATGTTGGCGAACCGACTGACCGCGACCGGCAGACCGTAGGCCGGCCAGTAGCTGAGGGCGATCGCGTCCGCCGCCGCCTTGCTCGCCTCGTAGGGAGAGGCGGGGTGCAGCGGCATCTCCTCGCGGTAGGGCAGCTCCTCGCTGGGGCCGTAGGCCTTGTCGGAGGAGGCGACGACGACGGCAGGGACGTCGGCGCGGCGGCAGGCCTCGAGCAGCGTCCAGGTGCCGCGGACGTTGGTCTCGAAGGTCGCGGTCGGGTCGGCGCTGGCGGGGCCGACCAGCGTCTGCGCGGCGAGGTGGAAGACGACGTCGAACTCGCTCGCCTCGACCGTCGCCCCCACCGCGCGGTCGTCGCGCAGGTCGGCCTCGACCAGATCGACCTCCCCGGCGATCCCCTGCAGTGCCAGGCCGGAGGTCCGCGGCGCACCGAGATCGAGCACGGTGACCGCGTCGCCGCGCTGCAGCAGCGCCCGTGCGAGATGGGAAGCGGCGAACCCGTGGCCGCCGGTGACGAGGGCTCGCTTCACTGGATAGTCACTTAGCCGCGGCCGGTTCCCAGACCCGCCAGGGCGCCTCGCCGGCCGCCCAGAGGTCGTTGAGCACGACCGCGTCCTTGTAGGTGTCCATGCAGTCCCAGAACCCCTCGTGGCGAAAGGCCTGCAGCTCCCCGTCGGCGGCGAGGCGCCGCAGCGGCTCACGCTCGAGCACGCTGCCGGAGTCGAGGTAGCCGAGCGCGCCGGCCTCGAAGCAGAAGAAGCCGCCGTTGATCCAGCGCTCGCTGCGGGGCTTCTCGACGAAGCCGGCGACCCGGTCCCCCTCCAGCTCGGCGACGCCCCACTGCAGGTCCGGGCGGACCACGGTCATCGTCGCCAGCCCTCCCCGGTCCCGGTGGAAGGCGAGCAGGGCACTGAGGTCGACGTCGGCGACGCCGTCGGCGTAGGTCGCGCAGAAGGGAGCCCCGCCGAGGCGGTCGGCGAGGAGCGCTATCCGGCCTCCCGTCGGAGTGTCGAGACCGGTCTCGACGCACTCGACCTCCACCCCCTCGGGCCAGTGCTCGGCGGCGGCGAACTCCTCCACCGCCTCGCCGAGGTAGCCGGTGGCGAGCAGGAAGCGCTCGAAGCCCTGGGCGGCGTAGATCCGGATCACGTGCCAGAGGATCGGTCGGCCGCCGATCTCCACCAGCGCCTTCGGCACCGACTCGGTCCGCTCCCGCAACCTGGTTCCCCGCCCTCCACAGAGGATTACAACCGGAGTGCTGGCGGGCGTGGCCAAGCAGTTCAAGGACGCAGGGAGCGCCGTGTGCTCTGCACACAAGCGACCGAGGACGCAGAATTGCGCAGCGCCACGGCCGTCAGCCGCCCGCTACCGCGGGGAGGATCGTTACCTCGTCGCCGTCGTTGATCGAGGTCTCGAGGCCCTGCTGGAAGCGGATGTCCTCGCCGGAGACGTAGACGTTGACGAAGCGGCGCAGGTCGCCGTCCTGGGTGATCCGCTCGCGCAGGTCCCCGTGGGCCTCGAAGACCGCGTCGAGCGCCTCTCCGACGGTGGCACCGTTGACCTGCACCTCGGCCTCGCCGCCGGTGGCGGCGCGCAGCTGAGTGGGGATCTTCACCGTGATTGCCATCTACACCGTTACCTCCTGGCGGAACTCGGCCTCGAAGCTCTCGAGGTCGGGGTCGATCTCGTGCATCTGGAACGTATCGCGGACGGCGTCGAGAGTCTTCAGACCCTCGCCGGTGATGTAAACGACGACCCGCTCGCCGGCGCCGATCTCACCCCGTTCGGCGAGCTTCTGCAGGACGCCGATCGTCACCCCGCCCGCGGTCTCGGTGAAGATCCCGGTGGTCTCGGCGAGGAGGCGGATCCCCGCGCGGATCTCGGCGTCGGTGACCGAGTCGATCGCGCCGCCGGTGCGCCGAGCCTGCTCGATCGCATAAGGACCGTCGGCCGGGTCGCCGATCGCCAGGCTCTTGGCGATCGTGTCCGGTCGCTGCGGCTTGCAGACGTCCCAGCCCTCGGCGAACGCGGTCGCCACCGGGCTGCAGCCCTCCGCCTGGGCGCCGTTGAAGGCGGGCTGCTCGCCGGAGACCAGGCCCAGGTCGAGCCACTCCTGGAAGCCGCGGCCGACCTTGGTGAAGAGCGACCCCGAGGCGATCGGGCAGACGACCCTGTCGGGCAGCTCCCAGCCGAGCTGCTCGACGGTCTCATAGGCGATCGTCTTGGAGCCCTCGGCGTAGTAGGGGCGCAGGTTGACGTTGACGAAGGCCCAGGGCCGGGTCTCGGCCAGCTGGGTGCAGAGCCGGTTGACGTCGTCGTAGTTGCCGCGGATGCCGACCAGGTTGGTGCCGTAGATGCCGGTGGCCAGCAGCTTCTGCTCCTCCAGGTTGGCCGGGACGAAGACGTAGGACTCCAAGCCCGCGGCCGCCGCGTGGGCGGCGACTGCGTTGGCGAGGTTGCCGGTGGAGGCGCAGGCGACCGTCTCGAACTCCAGCTCCCGCGCCTTGGCGACGGCGACCGCGACGACCCGGTCCTTGAACGAGTGGGTCGGGTTGGCGGCGTCGTTCTTGATCCACAGCTCGGCGTCGATGCCGAGGCGCTCGGCCAGCCGGTCGGCTCGCACCAGCGGCGTCAGGCCGGGCTCGAGCGGGTCCAGAGGGCTGCCCTCGAAGGGGAGGAAGTCGCCGTAGCGCCAGATCCCCCGCGACCCGGCCTGGATCCGCCGCTTGGCCGAGACCGCGTCCAGCCCGGAAAAGTCGTAGGCAACCTCGAGCGGGCCGAAGCAGTTTTCGCACACGTAGCTCGCGTCCAGCGGGTACGCGGTACCGCACTCCTTGCAACTCAGGTTCTTGGCTGACATCCGATCCTCTTTCCCATCAAAAAAACCTCCGCCTTTTTGTGGGGCAGAGGTCCGGATCGGACATCCCCCACATCTTCCAGGTGCGATATCGCGACCTGCTGGACTTGGCACCTCCCCTCGGACCGAGGTCCGAGGTGGTTGCCGGGGCTTCAATGGGCCAGTCCCTCCACCCCTCTAGATGTGGCGCTTATGTTGGGAGAAGATTACCAGGCACACGCCGATCTCCCCAGGAACGGCCGGGCCTTTAACCTAGACCGCACCATGACCACTCAGCGCGACGAGACGATTGGCCCGAGCGATGCCGAACCTTCCGAAACCGAGGCTGCGACGGCCCGGTCGGCGGGTCGACCTCGCCGCCGAGCCCCCCGCCGCTGAGCCGCAGACGCCGAACGTCGAGCAGATCGACGCCGCCGGGCTGCGCTGGGTCAACATCGAGCGCCCCGGCGCCCTCGAGCGCGCCTGGATCGAGGAGCACTTCGACTTTCACCCCCTCGACCTCGAGGACGTGCTCTCGCGCAACCAGCGGCCGAAGATCGACGTCTACGACGAGTACCTCTTCATCGTCCTGAACCTGCCGGTGTTCGATCGCGCCGCCGGGCGCCTCGGCGCCGCCGAGCTCGACCTCTTCGTCGGCCCCGACTACATGGTCACGATCCCCAACCAGCCGCTGCAGCCGGTCGAGTACCTGTTCGAGCGCTGCCGCAGCAAGGAGGAGCTGCGCGAGCAGCTCTTCTCGCGCGGCTCGGGCTACCTGCTCTACCGCCTGGTCGACGACAGCTTCGACTACTGCTTCCCGATGCTGCGCAAGATCGGCAACAAGCTCGACGCGCTCGAGGACGACATCTTCGACGGCCGCTCCGAGGAGGTGGTGCGGGACATCTCCAACGTCAAGCAGGAGATCATCAACTTCCGCAAGGTGATCCGTCCGCAGCGGCCGGTGCTGCGCGACCTCGAGAAGGTGAAGCAGCGCTACCTGGCGACCGACCTCGACCTCGAGATCTACTTCGACGACATCGTCGACGCGCACGAGCGCATCTGGGACATGCTCGAGAACTACAAGGAGGTGTCCGAGGCGCTGGCGGAGACCAACGAGTCGGTGATCTCACACCGCCTCAACGACATCCTCCGGGTGCTGACCTCGATCAGCGTCGTGATCCTGCCGCTGACCCTGATCGCGAGCATCATGGGAATGAACTCCTGGGTGCCGTCCGAACACGAGGTGCCGGGCTTCTTCGCCGTCCTCGGCCTGATGGCCGGGCTGCTGATCGGCATGGTCGTCTACTTCCGGCGACGCGGTTGGCTATAGCCTGAACGCTCGTGGCGAACTTTCGGATCTGGGCGCCGTGGCGCCTCGCCTACGTGACCGACGCGGCCAAGGACAACGAGGAGGAGTGCATCTTCTGCGCCAAGCCGGCGGCGGGCGATGACGAGGCGAACCTGATCGTCCACCGCGGCGAGAGCTGCTTCGTGATCCTCAACCTCTACCCGTACACCAACGGCCACCTGATGGTCGCCCCGTATGACCACGCCGGCCGCCTGCAGGACCTGCCGGCCGCGACCGTGACGGAGATGCTGGACCTCGCCCAGCGGGCGATGGACCGCCTGGAGAGCGCGTATGAGCCGCACGGCTACAACGTCGGCTTCAACCAGGGCCGGGTCGCCGGGGCGGGGGTCGAGCACCACATCCACCTCCACGTGGTGCCGCGCTGGGCGGGCGACAACAACTTCATGCCGGTGATCGCCGACACCAAAGTGATGCCGCAGACCCTGGAGCAGAGCTACGAGGCGCTGAAGGGGGCGTTTTGAGCGAGCCCGCCCCCCTGGCGCCCGCCGGGATCTTCAAGGCCTACGACATAAGGGGCCTCCACGGATCGGAGATGGACGAGGGCACCGCCCACGCGATCGGCCGTGCCTTCGCCCGCGTGCTCGGCCGGCTTCGCGGCAAGGCGCCCGGGGAGCTCCGAATCGGCCTCGGCCGCGACATGCGGCTGACCGCGCCGGCGATGGCGGCAGAGCTGCGCGACGGCCTGATCTTCGAGGGCGCGACCGTCCTCGACGCCGGCATGGTCGCGACCGAGATGCTCTACCACCTGGTCGGCTCCCGCGAGCTGGACGGCGGCGCGATGGTGACCGCCTCGCACAACCCCAAGGCCTACACCGGGGTGAAGCTGGTCCGCGAGGGAGCGCTGCCGCTCTCCGGCGACGCCGGCATCGGCGACGTCCGCGCCGAGATCGAGGCCGGGCTCGGGCACGCGCCCGGCGGCGGCTCGCTAGAAGAGGTCGACATCTGGGACGAGTACCGCGACTACGCCCTCTCCTTCGTCGACCCGTCCAACGTGAAGCCGATAAAGGTGGTCGTCGACGGCGGCAACGGGATGGCCGGCCCGATGGTCGGGCCGATCCTCGAGCGCCTCGGGCTCGACCTGGAGGAGATGTACTTCGAACCCGACGGCGAGTTCCCCGACCACGAGCCCAACCCGCTGCTGGAGGAGAACCGGCGGATGATCATGGAGCGGGTCCGGGCCTCCGGTGCCGACCTCGGAATCGCCTGGGACGGCGACGCCGACCGCTGTTTCTTCATCGACGCCGGCGGCGAGTTCTGCGACGGCGACTTCATCTGCGCGCTGCTCGCCCGCTCGGTGCTGCGGAAGAGCCCGGGCGCGACGATCCTCTACGACCCCCGCTCCAGCCGGGCAGTGCCGGACGTGGTCGCCGCCGAGGGCGGGCGCCCGGAGCTCTCCAGGGTCGGCCACGCCTTCTTCAAGGCGCGGATGCGCGAGGAGGAGGCCGCCTTCGGCGGCGAGGTCTCCGGCCACTACTACTTCCGCGACTTCTGGAACGCGGACTCGGGCACGATCCCGGCGCTGCTGATGCTGGAGCTGCTCTCGCTCGACGGCCGCGGCATCGGCGAGCTGATGGACGAGTTCCGCTCCCGCTACTTCATCTCCGGAGAGATCAACTCCGAGGTCGCAGACCAGGCGGCGAAGATGGAGGAGATCGCCGAGCGCTACGCCGACGGACAGATCGCCCGCCTCGACGGGATCTCGGTCGACTACCCCGAGTGGCACTTCAACGTCAGGCCGTCCAACACCGAGCCGCTGCTCCGGCTGAACCTCGAGTCGCTGGTCTCCTGGGAGCACATGGAGGCGAAACGGGATGAGGTCCTGGGGATGATCAGGCGGTGACGGAGACGCCCGAGCAGGCCCTCGAGCAGGCAGCGCTCGCCGGAATCCACCGCCTCCCGATTCCCACCCCGTTCGCCGTCGGCAGGGTCAACTGCTACCTGATCGAGGACGACCCGCTGACCCTGGTCGACACCGGCCCCAACTCCGGCAAAGCGCTGGACGAGCTGAGCGCCCGGCTCGCCGAGCGCGGGCACACGATCGACGACCTCGGCCTGATCGTCCTCACCCACCAGCACATCGACCACCTCGGCCTGGTCGAGATCCTGGTCGAGCACTCCGGCGCCGAGGTCGCCGCGCTCGGCGCCGCCGCCGAGCGCCTGGCGGCCTTCGAGGAGGACGCCGAGCGCGAGGACCAGTTCGCGGTCGAGGTGATGCTGCGCAACGGGATCCCGGAGGACGTGACGGTCGCCCTGCGCAGCGTCTCCCGCAGCTTCCGCGGCTGGGGCTCCCGGGTCGACGTCACCCGGCCACTGGACGACGGCGAGGTGCTGTCGCTCGGGGACAGGCGCCTCGAAGCCCTGCACCGTCCCGGGCACAGCCCCTCCGACACGGTCTTCTGGGACGCCGAGCGGCGGATCCTGATCGGCGGCGACCACCTGATCGGCCACATCTCCTCCAACCCCTTGATCACCCGGCCGCTCGACGGCTCCAGCAAACGCCCCCAGGCACTGGTCAACTACCTCGAGTCGCTGCGCAAGACCCGCGAGATGCCGGTCGAGCTCGTCCTCGCCGGCCACGGCGAGGCGATCGTCGACCACGCCGAGCTGATCGACACCCGCCTCGCCGCCCACGAGCGTCGCAAGGAGAAGGTCTTCAGGCTGATCGAGGAGAAGCCCCGCACCGGGTACGAGCTGGCCCAGGCGATCTGGGGCAACGTCGCCGTCACCCAGGCCTTCCTCACCCTCTCCGAGGTGGTCGGCCACGCCGACCTTTTGCTCAACGAAGGGCGGGTTCGCGAGGTGGATGACGGCACCGTGATCAGGTACGAAACGGTGGCTGAATAAGCGAAAACCGGGCCTGGCGGACGAATAGACAGGGAAATTCAAATGCTCTATTCTTCGCGAAATGGAGGCCCCGAATCACTCGCTCAACGGAAATGGACGCAGCGATTCGAAGTTGGGCCTCGATTCCGGGGTCGTCGCCGCGTGCCGGGACGCGGCATCGGAAATAGCCGCGGGCGTCGGCGACGAGATCAGTGGAAAAACCACCGTTTCGATCGAGCGAACGGTTCTCCGGCTCCTCGGCCTCGACGGCGCCGATGACGCAGAGATACCTCTCGCGAACGGCGTCGTAGACCACGTCCTGGCCGAGGGAAAGCTCGGGCAGGGGGTCGGCTACTGGGTCGGGAACGCCCTGCTGCAGACCGAGCTCGGCCTCGAGGAGATCGCCCAGGCGACGGTCGCCGGCGACCTCGACCTCTGTGCTCTCCCCCTCGCCGAGGAGGAGACGATCCACCGCCACGTCCTCGGCCTCTGCGAGGAGCGGATAGAGCGGATCTCGGCCTCGATGGAGGAGCGCCGGGACTGGCGGGAGGAGCTCGGGGAGACGCCGCCGCCGCAGGTGTACGTGCTGACCGCGACCGGCAACGTGTACGAGGACGTGACCCACGCGCGCGCCGTGGCCGACCACGGCGGCGACATCGTCGCCGTGATCCGGTCGACCGCACAGAGTCTGCTCGACTACGTGCCCGACGGCCCAACCACGGAGGGCTACGGCGGCACCTTCGCCACCCAGGCGAACTTCCGGATCATGCGCGAGGCGATGGACGAGTGGTCGGAGGCGAACGGCCGCTACATCCGGCTCTCCAGCTTCTGCTCCGGCCTATGCATGCCCGAGATCGCCGCGATGGGAGCGGTCGAGGGGTTCGACAACATGGTCAACGACGCCCTCTACGGGATCCTCTACCGCGACATCAACATGGTCCGCACGCTGATGGACCAGCGCCTCTCGCGGATGATCAACGGCTTCTTCCACGTCACGATCAACACCGGCGAGGACAACTACCTGCGGACCGCCGACGCGCTGGAGGCGGCGCCCTCGGTGGTCGCGTCGCAGTTCATCAACTTCCAGCTGGCGCGCGACTCCGGGGTGCGGGAGGAGCACATCGCGATCGGCAACGCCTTCGAGATCCACCCCGACGTGCCCAACGGCCTGCTCTACGAGCTCGCGCAGGCGCAGCTGACGCGTGAGCTGTTCCCCGGCTCGCCGGTGAAGTACATGCCGCCGACCAGGCACATGAACGGGAACCCGCTGCGAACCCACGCCTGCGACACCCTGTTCAACTTCGTCACCGTCGCCACCGGACAGGGCATGCAGACGATCGGCGTCCCCACCGAGGGCGTCTTCACCCCCCACATCCACGATCGCGTGATGGCGCTGGAGAACGTCGGCTACGTGGCAACCGCGGGCCGGGACCTGGCGGACGAGATCCAGTTCAAGCCCGATGGGATCGTCCAGGGCCGCGCCCGCGAAGTGCTCGGCGACGCCCACCGCCTGCTCGAGGAAGTGGCCGAGACCGGCCTCTTCGCCGCGATCGGCGACGCACGCTTCGGCGACGTCAGCCGCGGTCGCGACGAGGGACGCGGCGCCGAGGGGATCCTCGCCACCGAGGACGGCTACCTCAATCCGCTGGTGGAGGTAATGGCGAATGCCAGAGTCGTCCACTCTTAGCGAGAACGGCAAGGGCATCCGTCCCTACGCGGACCACCGCGACGACGGGATGGTCCAGGTCAGCTTCACGCTGCCCCTGAGCTACTCGCGCTCGGCGCGGATCGCGGCGCTGGAGATCGCCAGCCGCATGGGCCTCTCCCGGGCCGAGGTCGTCCACTACCAGCCGGTGACGGACGGCTACACCTACCTGGTGCTGTACGGGAGCTTCGAGGGCCGGATCGACCACGAGGCGCTCAGTGGCGAAGGCTTCGACATGGAGTACATGGATCACGACGAGGTCGAGACCTTCGCCGCAGAGCACGTCGGGCGGCCGATCGTCGTCGTCGGCGCGAGCACCGGCTCGGACACGCACAGCGTCGGCATCGACGCGATGCTCAACCTCAAGGGCTATGACGGCCATCACGGGCTCGAGGCCTACGAGTCGTTCTCGACGCACAACCTCGGCAGCCAGGTTCCGAACGCGGCCCTCCTCGCCCACGCGATGGAAGTCGAGGCCGACGCGATCGTCGTCTCCCAGACGGTGACCCAGCAGAACCTCCACATCCACAACCTCACCGAGCTGGTCGAGATGGTGGAAGCCGAGGGCCTGCGCTCGCGCACGACCCTGGTCTGCGGGGGCCCGCGGATCTCCGACGAGCTGGCGAAGGAGCTGGGCTATGACGCCGGCTTCTCGAAAGGCGCCCTTCCGAACCACCTGGCGACGTTCCTGGTCAAGGCCGTCGCCGGGGCGCCCGTACCCGAGGGCGAGCTCCAATAGAACCCACGCTCGGAAGCCTGGTCGGAGGCGCCCAGCGGGTGGCGTTCGTCGGCCTTGCCAAGAACACCGGCAAGACCGAGGCGATGGTGAGCCTGATCCGCGAGCTGTCCTCCCAGGGACGCGAGCTGGCGATCACCTCGATCGGCCGCGACGGCGAGGAGTTCGATGCGATCCAGCCCCGGATTCTCAAGCCGTCGATCCGGTGCCCGGCGGGGACCCTGGTCGCCACCGCCGCCCCGCTGATGCGGCGCTCGGGCGTCGGCTACGAGGTCCTCGAGCGCACTGGGATACGGACGCCACTCGGCGAGGTCGAGATCGTTCGGCTGGAGGAATCGGGCAAGGTCGAAGTGGCAGGACCGAGCTCGTCCGCCCAGATCCGCGCGGTGGTCGACGAGATGCTCGACCTCGGGGCCGACCAGGCGATCGTCGACGGCTCGATCGACCGGCGTGCCGCGGCGGCGCCGGGCGTCGCCGATGCGGTGATCATGGCCACCGGCGCCGTGCTCGACGAGGAGATCGAGGGTGTCGTCAGCCACACCGGCCGTGCGGTGGAAATGATCAGCCTCCCTGAGGTCACCGACGAACGGCTGCGCGAGGTGGCGGAAGGCGCGACAGGGGAGTCAATCCTCGCCGCCGGTGACTCGGTCCGCCCCCTCCCCTCCCGCTTCGCCCTCACTGCCGAGGTCGGCCAGCTGCCGGAGGGCCTGCGCCCGGGCGACGGACGCGAACAGACCCTCGTGGTCGGGGGCGTACTGCCCGAGCACCTGCTGGAAGCGCTCCTTCCCGGCCGTAGGCGGAACGAGCTCAGGGTCGTCGCCCCCAACCCGACCAACGTGTTCATCCATGCGCACTCACCCAAGTGGTACCGCCAGCGGGGCCTTCGCCTGGAGGTGTTGGACCAAGTGAGGCTTACTGCTGTAACGGTGAATCCCCAAGCGCCCCTTTCCCACATCTTCGACTCGACACGACTGCGTACAGCGATTGAAGACGTCCTTCCCCGGGAGCTTCCGGTAATCGATGTGAGGGAGCCTCGCTACCAGCAGGCCTGGGAGCATTCGCTGTCCGCTGCGTAGCGCTACGCCACCGGGGTGGCAACCGGCCTGCCGGCGAGGAAGCCGAGGCCGCACAGCACCCGCTCCAGCATCGGCGCGGCCGCCGGCCCGGGCGTCGGTGAGGCCACGCACACCTCGGAGAGATTGAGGAGGTAGCGTGCCAAGCTCGTGGGGTCGCGCCTTTCCACGGTTCGGCGCAGGGAGAGACGGTACTGCTGCGACTGCATCACAACCGTTCGTGCCAGCGGCCCACCCTCCGACTCCGCGTCCCGGAAGAGCTGAGCTCGGCACCAACCCTCGGCGATCGTCCACCCCGGGCCGGGCCAGCCGTCCATCAGCGCCTCCGGCGCGAATGACAGATTCTTGGCAAGGGGTGCACAGAGGAAGGTCCCGCGAATGAGCAGGTCCGCGATTTCCTCACGACTGACATGCCCGCCGCCGAGTTTCTCCAAAGCTGTCGCCGCCGGACCGTCCTTGATCTGATCGTAGAAGTCACCCACCCACACCACGTCCCCGGTGCTCGACCCGATCTTGTCGCCGCCAATGTCAGTAACCGAACCGTGGAACACCCGAATGTCCGTCTCGTTGCGAGGGCCGGGGCGCAGCTTCTCCAGAATCTCGCAGAGCACGGTGATCGACGGCTGCCACTCGATGCCGGCAAGCTCGACGTACACTTCCTCGTCCCGCAGGTGTTCCAGCAGATGGTCGTAGAGGCCGAGGAGGCGGGCGTGCTCGGTGGGGAACCTGTCATCCCGCAACAGGACCATGGTCGGGTACTCCTCCTGACCGGTCCTGTAGATGACTCCCCCCGACTCCTCGTCCTCGAGGATGCCCTTGTCGACTCCCTCGGCAATCAGCTCCATTGCCCGGGGGATCGCGTCCGACTCGAAGCTGGCGTCGTCGAACCTCATTCCCAGGCGGCCCAGCGTTTCCTCGTGGCCGTCGAGGACCCAACCGCGCATCCGCTCCCAGAGCTCCGTCTCGGCGGTCGACCCCGACATCCACTCGTTCAGGAGAACGTCGGCCATGTCGCCCGTCGAGGCCCTCTCCTCGGCATTCGGATCGTCGTCGGACCGCGCCGCGCCCCCGTTCTGGCTGGCGGCGAAATCCCGGCAGCACAGCTCGACGAAGCGGTCGCCCGGGAGCCCGGCTTCCCCCGGGTCCTCGCCTTCGTGGCTCATCCGGTAGCCGGCCATCGCCTCACAGACCCGGCGACCGATGTCGCCGACGACGTTGTACCGCCTCACCTCGGCGCCGCTGGCGCTGAGAGCGGACGACAGGGCCTCGCCGAGGAAGGCGTTCCTCAGGTGGCCGACGTGCAGGGCCTTGTTGGTGTTGGGCCCGACGTAGCTGACGGTGACCCTCTGGTCCGCGGCGATGTCCGTCGCCGTCATCCCCACCGGGCTTCCGGTTGCCAGCTCCCGCTCGAGATCGCCCAGCACCTCGTCATGGAAGCGGAGGTGAATAGCGGACTTTCGCCGCAGCGCCTTCGCCGTCATCGGGTGCTCGCGAAGCGCGTCCGCGAGCCGGTGGCCCGCCTCCGACTGCAACCAGGCACGGTCGCCGAAGACCAACCGTATGTCCGCCAGTATGTCTTCGCTCCTCCGTGCCTCGAAGACCACGCAGCGGTCGAGGGCCTCGTGCTCGATCAGAATTGCTTCACATTCTTTTCGGAGGTCGAGGGTGTCCATAGCAGTACGTATGGATTCTCAACTTTTGGAGCGCGCCCGACGGGACTCGAACCCGCATCGGCGGCTTAAAAGGCCGCTGCTCTTAAGACCAAGGAGGGCGCGGACTTGCTCCCGACCGGCCCGGTATGGAAGTGGTACCACGCGAAACGCGGGTATTGTCACCTCATACACGGGTAATGCCACGCTACCGTCTTGACGACATCGATCTTGTCCACGACTAGGGCCGCATCTGGTAACGGGACAACGGTGTTCACAGAGGTCGTTGCCTTGAGTCGATCTCTTACCAATTGAACTACGGGCGCAGGTGACGGGTTGCCGGCAGTCCGAGCCCCTAGAGCTCCTGCCCTTCACCCCTGACGGGGACGGAAAACTTGGCTGTCGCAACCCTGAATACATGTAAGGCGCTGAATGATATAGCGATCTTGTGCATAGTCAAGGTGCGCCTGCGGAGGGGCGCCCACCGCTGGGCGACCCCGGATGGCGAATCACAATAGGCTGCTGGATGTTCCCGGGAATGGCCAGCAGAATCCGCTCTAGAAAGCCAAAAAGGCCCGCCAAGAAGCGGATGCTGATCATCGTCAACCCCTACGCGACGACGGTCTCGGACCGGCTGCGGAACCTCGTCGTCTACGCGCTGCAGGGCCGCTACGAGGTCGAGGCGGTCTCGACCGAGGCCCAGAACCACGCGACCGAGATCGGGCGCGAGGTCCGGGACCACGGCTACGACGTCGTCGTCGCCTTCGGCGGGGACGGGACCCTGAACGAGGTCGCCAACGGATTGGCCGGCACCGACGTCCCGGTCTCGATGCTTCCCGGCGGTTCGACCAACGTCGTCTGCCGCACGCTCGGCATCCCCAACGACGTAGTCGACGCGACCGAGCACCTGCTGGCACTGGCCGACGACTGGTCCCCGCGCAGGATCGACCTCGGCAAGGTGGACGATCGCCACTTCGTCTTCGCCTGCGGCGTCGGGATCGACGCCACCGTGGTCCGGCGCGTCGATGCCCATCCGAGGCTGAAGTCGAGGGCCGGCCCCTACTACTACAGCTGGGCGGCGCTCTCGAGCTTCTACCGCAAGTACCTGGTCGGCCCCGTCCGGGTCCGAGCCGAGGTTGACGGCGCCGAGCCGGCCGAGGGCGTCACGGCGATCGTCCAGAACTCCGCCCCCTTCACCTACTTCGCCAGCCGCCCGATCCGCGTCTGCGAGGGGATAGAGATCGACGACGGAACGCTCTCGCTGGGTGTCCTGAAGCGAGCCGCACAGCGCGACATGCCGACTCTGATCGCCCGCCTCTTCAGCGAGAACCGCCCGGCCGCGCACCATCGCCAGGTCACCCACTTCGACGACGTCGCCTCGGCCAGCGTGGAATCGATCTCCACCGAGAAGGACGGCTCGCCGAAGCCCTTCCCTCTGCAGGTTGACGGCGACT
The DNA here is from genome assembly GCA_963799835.1 of uncultured Solirubrobacterales bacterium. Taxonomy (GTDB): domain Bacteria; phylum Actinomycetota; class Thermoleophilia; order Solirubrobacterales; family 70-9; genus VAYN01. The sequence goes on along the minus strand of CAWCYE010000001.1, from coordinate 154,211 downwards.
ACATCGGCGATCGCACCCGGATCGAGCTGCGCGCCGAGCCGGGCGCGCTGACAATCGTCGCCTAGCGCCTCAGTCGAGGACGCCCGCTTCGCGGGCGCCGATCGCGGCCTGCAGCAGGGTCTCGGCGGCGTCGAAGCGCGGTTCCCAATCGAGCTCCCCACGGGCCTTCGAGGTGTCCATCAGCACCGGCATGCCGAGGGCGACCCCCCACTCGAGCCGGGGTGCGAGGCCACCGAGCCGGCCCGCGGCGGCGACCCCGACGCTGACCGCCGGGGACGGGACCCGGACGGCGTGCCAGCCGATCGAGTGGGCGATGTCGCCGAGGTCGACGACACCGTCCGCGGCGAGGTTGTAGATGCCCGGCGGCCCCGCGCCGGCGATCGCCGCGGCCATCGCCCGGGCGACGTCGTCGTGGTGGACGAGCTGGACCGGGACCCCAGGGTCGGGGAGGACGGGCGCCGGCAACGGCAGCCGCCCGAGGCCGCGGCGCAGCCAGGGCAGCGGATCTCCGAGGCGGGCGGTATCGACCAGCTGCCGGATCAGCATCGGTGCCCTTGGACCGGCGACGATGCAGGGGCGAAAGACGTAGGACTCCACCCCGCTCCCGGCGACGAGGTCCTCCAGCGTCGCCTCCAGCTCCGCCTTCTGGGCCGAGTAGTAGAAGCCCTCGCTGCCCCGCGCGGGCACCTCCTCGCTCAGCGGCTGCGGGTTGTCGGCGTGGAAGCCGTAGGCGGCGACCGAGGACGCGTAGACGATCCGCTCGACACCGGCCTCGACCGCCGCTTCGAAGACGTTGCGGCTGCCTTCGAGGTTGACGCGCCGGGTCTCCTCGCGGCTGCCGAAGATCGAGAAGGCCAGGTGGACCGCGACCTGGGCACCGTCGAAGAGCAGGGCCAGGGAACCGCGATCGAGGACGTCGCCGCGCCTGTAGGAGACCTTGTCCCAGCCCTCGCGAGCCGGGTCGAACGGCCGCCGCGCCATCCCCCACACCTCGCCGACGGCACCGGTCTCCTCGAGCTCGGCCAGCAGCGCCAGCCCGATCTCCCCGGTCGGTCCGGTGACGGCGACGGTCAGAGACATCGATCAGGCCGCTGGCGTTATTCGATAGACGTCGAAGACCGACTCGACGTTACGGAGCCGGCCGATGCACTGCTTCAGGTGCTCGGTGTCGCCGACCTCGACGACGAAGCGGTTTTTCACCATCGGATGGTTGGTCGTGCAGGAGGCGCCGATGATGTTGATGCCGACCTCCGAGAACGTCCGCGAGAGATCCTCGAGCAGGCGAGTGCGATCGTAGGCGTCGATCTGGATCTCGACCCGGTAGGACGCCTCGTTTTCGCCTTCCCAGTGGACCTCGACGAAGCGCTGGGGCGAGCGCTTCAGCGCCTTCACGTTCTTGCAGTCCTCGCGGTGGATCGTGATCCCGCGGCCGAGCGAGACGTAGCCGGAGATCTCGTCGCCGGGGACCGGCCGGCAGCACTTGGCCAAGCGCACGGCGACGCTGTCGACGCCCTTGACGACGATCCCGTAGTTGGACGCGTCCTTGGTCCGCCGCGCGCGGTCGTCGCCCCCTCCGACACCCGGTGCGCTCTGGTCGTCCTCGACCGCGTCGCCGGCCTTCAGCCTCTGCATCAGCTTGTTGGTGACCGTCTTGGTGGAGACCTTGCCCTGGCCGAGGGCGATGTAGAAGTCGGTGGCTTTGCGGAAGCCCATCTCGCGGATCACGTCCGCCAGCAGCGATGAGCCGGCCAGCTTCTGGATCGGCAGCCCGCGCTTGCGCAGGGCGTCGTCGAGACCTTCGCGGCCGTCGCGCTCGGCGTCCTCCCGGCGCTCCTCTTTGAACCAGGCGCGGATCTTGTTGCGGGCGCGGCTGGTGCGGACCAGTTTCAGCCAGTCCAGCGAGGGGGCCCGTTTCTGCTTCGCGGTCAGCACCTCGACGATGTCGCCCGAGCGCAGCTGGTAGTGCAACGGCACGATCGTGCCGTTGACCTTGGCGCCGACGCAGCTGTGGCCGACGTCGGTGTGGACCGCGTAAGCGAAGTCGAGCGGCGTCGAGCCGGCCGAGAGGTTCTTCACCTCGCCCTTCGGGGTGAAGACGAAGACCTCGTCCTCGAACAGGTCCACCCTCAGCGACTCGAGGAACTCGGCCGGGTCCTGTTCGCCCTCGGTCTCGACCAGCTGGCGCAGCCAGGTCATCTTCTCCCGCTTCGGATCGCCTCCGCCGCCCTCTTTGTAGGCGACGTGGGTGGCGATCCCGTACTCGGCCAGCTTGTGCATCTCCTCGGTCCGGATCTGGATCTCCAGCGGCTTGCCTTCGGGCCCGATCACCGTCGTGTGAAGCGCCTGGTACATGTTCGCCTTGGGCATCGCGACGAAGTCCTTGAAGCGCCCGGGCAGTGGCTTCCAGAGCGAGTGGATGACACCGATCGCGCCGTAGCAGTCCTTGACCGAGCCGACGATTACCCGCATCGCCGTAAGGTCGAAGATCTCGTTGAACTCCCGGCCCTTCTTCGCCATCTTCGTGTAGATCGAGTAGAAGTGCTTGGCCCGGCCCGAGATCTCGGCGTCGATCCCGACCTGCTCCAGCTCCTCCGCGAGGAAGGTGCCGGCGTCGGAGACATAGGACTCGCGCTCGTCGCGCTGCTGGGCGACCAGCTGCTTGATTTCCGCGTACTTGCGCGGGTGCAGGGTCGCGAAGGCGAGGTCCTCCAGCTCCCACTTGATCGCGTGGATCCCGAGACGGTGCGCCAGCGGCGCGTATATCTCCAGCGTCTCGTGGGACTTCAGCGTCTGCTTCTGCTTCGGCAGGGCGCCGAGCGTGCGCATGTTGTGCAGACGGTCGGCCAGCTTGATCAGGATCACCCTGACGTCGGTGGCCATCGCCACCATCATCTTGCGGTAGTTCTCCGCCTGGCGCTCGTCGCGGCTCTCGAAGGTGATCCCGGTCAGCTTGGTGACGCCGTCGACCAGCTGGGCGATCTCCTCGCCGAACTCGGCGCGGATCTCGTCGAGGCTGGCGGTGGTGTCCTCGACCGTGTCGTGGAGCAGGGCGGCGCAAAGCGTCTCGGTGTCGAGCCGCATGCCGGCGCAGATCTGGGCCACCCCGACCGGGTGGGTGATGAACTCGTCGCCCGAGTGGCGCACCTGGTCGGCGTGACGCTCGCAGGCGAAGTCGAGCGCCCGCTCGACCGCCGCGCGATCGATCGTCGAGACCGCGACCGCAGTGCCGCCCGAACCGGCGCCGTTTTCGCTCGGCGAGGAATCGAACTCCTCAACCACCGCGAAGAGGTCGGCGAGAAGTTCCTTCCTAGCTACGACAGTTTGCGTCTTTCGAGATATAGACGTGCCTCCAGGAGTTGCTCGCTATACACGCGGAACGCGGCTGAGCGCTCCAGCTTCGTCCCCCCTGAGGATACGACCCCGACGGTCCCGTCGCCGCCGGCGGTCTCGCCGGAGACCAGGCCCAGCTCGGCCAGGGCCTTGAGGCAGCGGGCCGCCGTCTCCGGCCCAAGCGGATGCGCGCCGCCCCCCGTGAGAGCCTCGCGCAGGCTTTCGCCCCCGCACTCACCAGCTTCGCGTAGGGCCTTGAAGACGGCCGCGATCGCCTCGCGGGAGGGCGCCTGAGATTCGGCGACGGCGAGGGCGAAGGCTCGCTCGGACTCGCTCCACAGCTCGTGCAGGAAGCACGGGGCCCCGGGCCGGGGACTGGCGGCCCGCCCCTCCTCGGCCGGCCCCGGTGGGGGATCGACGAGAACGACGTGCTCGAAGCGCTCGGCCAGCTCGGGCTCAAGCGCCAGGGCGGCGAAATCGACGAGAGCGAGACCGCCCTCTGCGCGGTCGGCCAGGCCGGCGACGTTCTCCCGGCCACAGCGGTGGCAGGCGATCAGCGCCGCACCGCCGTTGAAGCGGGCCAGGCCGGTCGCCCCGCCCGCCAGCGCCGCCCGGCGCGAAGCGTCGGCGCAGATCGCGAGCACCCCGGCGCCGCTGGAGACCAGCTCGGCGATCGCCGCCGTCGCCGAGCGGCTGCCGCGAACGACGGTCCTCTTTTCGTCCTCTGGGCGCTTTTGTAGCCCCATGGGCGACAAAAGCGCCCCGCCAGCCGCATCGCGCGTGAGCTCAGCCTCGAAGCGGCGCCACCACTCCGCGTCCTCGCAACGGCAGGCGTGAAGCGGTGCCGCATCGGCAGCCTCGACCGGGTACAGCTCACGGAGGACCACCCGCGGCTCGACGGCGCCGTTCCATTGGTTGACCTCGAGCCTCACCGCGGCATCGACCGGGTCCTCCTCGCCGACCCCGAGCGAGGAGCGCCCGAAGGCCACCCCCAGCGCCCGGTGGGCGCCGCTGTGGAGGCTGAAGCGGGCGTGCTTGCCCTCCCCCATCGTGCGCACGTCGCTGACCCGCGCCGAGGGGACCATCAGCCGCACCCCCGGGTTGCCCATCCCGAACGGGCCCAGCCGGCCCAGCTCCTCGGCCAGGTCGAGGCCGAGGCCCGCACCGCCGACCATCGCGTCGATCCGCTCGGTGCGACGCAGGTCCTCTGGCTCGAGGACGGCAGTCGCGTGGGCGGCAAAGGCCTCACGGAAGGCGTCCAGGTTCTCGGCGCGCAGAGAGAGACCGGCGGCGGCACGATGGCCTCCGAAGCTCTCCAGATGCTCGGAGCAGGCCTCCAGCGCCGCCAAAAGGTCGAAGCCGGGAATGCTGCGACCGGACCCGCGCCCTCCCCCTTCCCCGTCGAGGGAGACAACCACGACGGGTCGGTGATGGCGCTCCACCAGCCGCGAGGCGACGATCCCGACGACCCCGGGATGCCACTCCTCCCCCGCCAAGACAAGGCCATGTGCCTCACGCAACTCCTCCGAAAGCTCCCGCCGCGCCGCCTCAGCCTCCGCATCCACCTCCCGCTCCGTAGCCCGCCGCTCCGAATTCGCCCGCCCCAGCTCGGTGGCAATTGCCTCAGCCCTTGCCTCGTCCTCGGTCAACAGCAGCTCCACCCCGGCATCGGCCCGATACAACCGCCCCGCCGCATTGATCCGAGGTGCCAGCCGGAACGCCAAATCACCCTCGTCCAGCTGACTCGGCTCACATCTGGCCGATGCCATCAGCGCCCTTAGCCCCGGCCTGCGCGTCCTGCGCATAGCGGCCAGTCCTCGCCGCACCAGCGCCCGGTTCTCCCCCACCAGCGGCACCACATCAGCCACCGTGGCCAATGCCACAAGCTCAAGATCTGCATCGGCGTCGGGAAAGGTGTCGGGGGAGGGGTCTCCGGAGCCTCCCCGCTGTTGCTCCGGAGACCCCTCCCCCGGCGCCTCTCTCAACGCACAAGCCAGCTTCCACGCCACCGCAGTCCCGCAGAGAGAGTGAAACGGGTAGTCACTGATTTCGGGATGCAGGATCGGACAGTCCGGCAGCTCGTCGCCAGCCTGATGGTGGTCGGTGACAACGATCTCCATTCCCAGGCTGCGCGCAAGCTCCACCTCCTCCACCGCGGTGATGCCACAGTCAACCGTGATCAAGAGCGAGGTTCCGCGAGATGCCAGCCGTTCGAGGTTCGTGGCTGTAAGCCCATACCCATCGGTTATCCGGTCCGGGATCAGCCAGTCGCAGTCGGCGCCAAGCCGGCGAAGGGTCGAGACCATGATCGCCGTCGCGCAGACGCCGTCGACGTCGAAGTCGCCGTGGACGGTGATCCGCCGGCCGGCCTCGATCGCCGCGGCAATCCGCCCGACCACTTCCGACATCGACCCGAACGCCGCCGGCGGGTGGGACTCGTCGGCGGCGAGGAACGCCCGTGCCAGCTCCGGCGTCCGGTAGCCGCGCCTGACCAGCGTCACCGCAACCGGCTCGGAGAGGTCGAGGTCGTCGGCGACCGCGCGAACGTCCGCGTAGGAATAGGGCTCGGCGGCGTATGCGGTGAGGAGCTCCGGCACAACGCCAGGCTAGGAAGCGCCCCGGCCGGAATCGGCGGCGGGGCCACCCGGAAGGTGCAGGGGAAAGCTAGATCTAGCTAGGCGGGCTGACGTTCGGACCGCAGGCCGAGCCAGTAGACGACCGCGAGCCCGATCGCCGTCCCTGGGACCCCGATCAGGGCCGTCCCCAGGTCGGTGTCGCCGAGACTGCCCCCGCCGATCGCCTGCACGATCAAGCCGAAGAGGACGGCGCCGGTTACCGCGCCGAGGAAGGCGCCGACAATCCCCTGCCAGAAGCGATCGGGCAGGAAGACGGTGAAGTGCCAGAGGGCGATGCCCATCGTGAACCAGACCAGAAGTGCCATCAGCAGATCCCCTCCGTCATCGGTTCCTCCCGTGCTTGCGGCGCTGCTGGCGCCTTGCCCGGCGCTCGGCGTTGCGCTGGCGGCGGTCGGCCGACGCCGAATCGGCGCCGTCCCCGGCGACCGGGTCGCCGCCGTTGCCGCCGGTCCGCTCGACCGTGGCGACCGCACCGGCCCTGGGCTCGGGCTCCTCCGCCTCGGTCGCCGCCTCCGCTTCGCTCTCATCGTCGGAGGAAAGCTTGGCGATATCGGTGTCGTCGGCGAAGGCCGGGACGCTCCCCTCGACCTCCGCGATTCGCGAACGACGCCGCGCGAAGCCCGGTTCGCGTTCCTTCCAGGCGGTCAGCACCGGCGAGGCGATGAAGATCGAGGAGTAGGTGCCGGAGGCGATCCCGACCAGCATCGCGAAGGCGAAGTCCTGCAGGGTCGCGCCGCCGAAGATCAGCAGCGAGAAGACCCCCATCAGGGTGGTGAAGCTGGTCGCCAGCGACCTGGTCATGACCTCGCTCATCGAGCGGTTGACGATCTGGGAGAACGCAGCACGCGGCATCCGCGGCATGTTCTCGCGTATTCGGTCGAAGACGATGATCGTGTCGTACAGCGAGTACCCGAGGATGGTCAGGAATGCGGCGACGGTGCCGCTGCTCACCTCTTTCCCCGTCAACGAGTAGATCCCGGCGGTGATCAGAATGTCGTGGAAGATCGCGATCAGGACCGGGACGGCGAACTTCGGGTCGAACCGCAGCGCCACGTAGCCGCAGATCACCAGCAGGGAGAAGATCAGCGCTTTCAGGGCGCTGTCCGCCACCTGCTGCCCGAAGGTCGGCCCGACGCTGGTGCTGTCGAAGCCGTTTTTGGCGACTCCGAAATCAGACTCGAGCACGGTCTGGGCCTGCTTCACCTGTTCGGGCCCCAGTTCTCGGGTCTGGATCTGGAAGACGTTCTCGCCGAGGACCGGGTCTGAGACCTGCTGGATCTCCTCGCCGTTGAGCCCGATCGAGTCGAGGGATTCGCGCACGCCTTCCTCGTCGGTGGCCTTGACCAGCGCGACCTTCACCCGGGTGCCAGACTCGAAGTCGATTCCGAAGTTGAGCTGCTGGGTCGCCAGCGCCAGGGCGCCGACCAGAAGGATCACGCCGGAGATCGAGAAGAACCAGCGGCTGGCGCCCATGAAGTCGAAGTGCCAGCGCCTGCCCTGCCCGGCGGCGCCCAGCACCGCCGGCGAACGCAGTAAGCGGGTGCGGCTCATGCTGGCGAGCAGCGCCTGGGTGAAGACGACGGCGGTGAGCAGGGAGACGATCGTGCCGACGCCGAGCGTGAAGGCGAAGCCCTTGACGCCGGCGGTCGCCAGCACGAAGAGGATGAAGGCGGTGAGCAGGGTGACGACGTTGGCGTCGATGATCGTCGCTATACCGTGTTTGTAGCCGGCGGCGATCGCGCTCGACATCGTTCGGCCGGCGCGCACCTCCTCCTTGATTCGCTCGAAGATGACGATGTTGGAGTCGGCCGCCACCCCGATCGTCAGCACCAGGCCGGCGATGCCCGGCAGGGTCAGGGTGATCGGGATCAGCTTGATCAGCGCGAAGAAGATCACCCCGTAGGCGCCGAGGGCGACCGAGGCGATCAGGCCCAGGAAGCGGTAGTAGAGGAGCAGGAAGAGGACGGCCAGGGCGAGGCCGATGACCGCTGCTTTGACCCCGGCGTCGAGCGCCTGGGAGCCGAGCGTCGCCGAGACCTGGGTCTGGCTGATCAGCTTCAGTTCGATCGGCAGGGCGCCGATCTGCAGCGTCGTCGCCAGGTCCTGTGCCTCGGCCAGGTCTTCGAAGCCGCCGGAGATCTGGGCCCCGGTGCGGCCGTCGATCCCGTCCGGGTTTTCTTCGTAGTTGACGATCGGCCGGGTCTCGACCTGGTTGTCGAGGACGACGGCGAAGTGGCCCGAGCGTTCTCCGGCCGGCTGCCCGCCCAGCAGGCCGATTGCCGCCGATTCGCCGCGACGGGCGATCTGCCGGGTGACTTCGTGGAAGGCCTCGCGGCCCGTGTCGGTGAATTTGAAGGTGACGATCGGTTCGCTGAATTCCCCGAGCTGCTGTTCGGGATCGGTGATGTCGGTGCCCGACAGGGCCGGGTCGTCCTTGATCGCAAACCAGCCCGGCTGCGCGTTCTCGTCCTGTTTGCCCGTTTGCGGATCGACCGGGTATTCGGAGACCAGGATCGTGCCGGCTGGCACTTCGACGACGAGCCCGTTCTTGGGCCGTTTTTCGCCGGTCGGGCTGATGTAGAGGTCCTTTTTGCTCTGCTCCGGACCGGCGATCAGCTCATGCGGGGCTTCCTTCTCGAAGAGGTAGAAGCGAGGCTTGGCGATAGAGCAGTTGGCGCAGACTTCGTCCGGTTCCTGTTCGGCGGCGAGCTGCGCCGCCGTGTAGGCAGTCGGGTAGGCACCGGCGGCGATCAGCAGGGCGTTCTTCGGTTTTTTGGGATTGCGATTCACTTCTTCCCAGCGTTCTTCGGAGGCTTTGAGCACGTTTTTCGGCGGCGCCTGGCCAGGACGCCCGCCGATTGCCGCCTCGGGGCCGATCAGGTTCGGCTCCCAGTCGTAGAAATAGAGCTGGGCCGTCGTCCCGACCTGGTCGATCGCCCGCCTGGCGTTGGTGACGTCGGGCAGGCTGACGGTGATCTGGTCGGTCCCGAGCCGGGCGACTTCCGGCTCGGAGACACCGAGCTTGTCGATGCGCTCGCGGATGATGTTGATCGAGCGTTCGATGTCCTCGCCGGTGACTTCCTCGACCTGTCCGGTCGGCGAGCCCTGGTAGACCAGCTCGACGCCGCCCTTGAGGTCGAGTCCGAGCTTGGTCGGCTTGCTGAAGATGACCAGCGCCGAGACGGCGATCAGCCCGAAGACGAAGACCAGGATCAGAGCGTTGCGCCGCTTCGAGCCCACCGCTATCCCTCCGGCGTGAGGACGAGCAGCAGCCCGCCGTCGTCGTCGTAGGCGGGGAAGACGTCCGCCACGGCGCGAGCCGGCAGGTCTCCCTCGGCGTTTACCGCGACGCGCTTGCCGAGCGAGCGAACCCCCCACTCCAGCGAAGTCTCGATCGGATCGGTGTTGCCGTCGCCGTTGGTGTCGGCGGCCTCGCCGCCGTCGCCGCCGTCGATCCAGTCGAGCCCGAGGACCTCGCGCACCGGCCGGCCGATCACGTCCTCATCGGTCAAACCGGTGAGCTCGAAGCTGCCTTTACCGGCGTCGATCACGCGTTCCTGCTTGTCGCATACGAAAAAGGCAGCATTGGGAGCCGGATAATAATCGTCGAGTAATTCGAATACAAAGCCGAAACCGCACTTCGAGCAGCCCTTCGGGCGCGGGCTGAAGCCGGCGGTGCGCTCACCGCTCACCTCGCGGTTCCCGCAATTCGGGCAGATGAAGAACGGCATATTCGACAGGCTAGCGACGCGGAGCTAGAAGAGGCTCGCCGCGCCCTCCGGGGCCGGTATCCCGAGATGGTCGTAAGCGCGCTGGGTTAACACCCGGCCGCGAGGCGTGCGCTTCAGCAGGCCCTGCTGCAGCAGGTAGGGCTCGAAGACGTCCTCGATCGTATCCTGCTCCTCGCCGATCGCGATCGCGAGGGTCGAGAGGCCGACGGGGCCGCCGCCGAACTTGGTCGCGACGGTGTCCAGCAGGGCGCGGTCGCTGCGGTCGAGGCCGCCGGCGTCGACCTCGAGCATCTCCAGGGCACCGGCGGCGACCGCGGCGCCGATCTCGCCGCTGCCCTTCACTTGAGCGAAGTCCCGAACCCGCTTCAGTAAGCGGTTTGCGACGCGTGGGGTGCCCCGCGAGCGGGAGGCGATCGTGTGGGCGCCCTCGGCATCGATCTCGACCTCGAGGATCCGCGCGGAGCGGGTCACGATCTGGGCGAGGTGCTCGGCGCCGTAGTGCTCGAGGCGGTGCGAGACGCCGAAGCGATCTCGCAGCGGGGTCGTCAGCAGGCCGGCGCGGGTGGTCGCCCCGACCAGGGTGAACGGCGGCAGCGGCAGGGTCACGGTCCTCGCCCCCGCGCCCTGGCCGAGTACCACGGGCAGCTCGCCGTCCTCCATCGCCGGGTAGAGGGTCTCCTCGACCGCCCGTCCAAGCCGGTGGATCTCGTCGATGAAGAAGACGCTGCCGGGCTCCAGCGAGGTGAGGAAGGAGGCGACGTCTGCCTTGCGCTCGAGCGCCGGGCCGGCGGTCTGGACCATCGGCACGCCGAGCTCGGCGGCGACGATGTGGGCGAGCGAGGTCTTGCCGAGGCCGGGCGGGCCGGCGAGGAGGACATGGTCGAGCGGCTCGCCGCGGCGGGTCGCCGCCTCGATGAAGATCGCGAGCTGCTCGGTCACCTGCTCCTGGTTGACGAAGTCCGAGAGGGTCGGTGGCCGCAGCGAGCGGTCGAGGTCCTCGTCCGGGGCCTCCGCGCGGGCGTCGTGGACCCGCACCTCGGCGTCGATCGGCACCGGCTCCTCACCGATCCCGGGCGTGCGGATCCGGTTCGCGCCGATGTCGGGCGACTCGTTCAAGCCGTGCTCCGGCCCGCGGCCGCCTTGCGCAAGGCGCTGGACACCAGCTCTTGCGGGTCCTCGCCCTCCAGGCCGGTCAGCAACTGCTCGGCCTCCAGCGGCGCGTAGCCGAGGTTGACGAGGCCGTCGCGAGCGAGGGCCCGGGCGTCGCCGCTCTCCACAGCCGCGAGCGCCACCTCCTCCTCCAGCGCACCCGCGACCTTCTCGCGCAGCTCGACGATGATCCGCTCGGAGGTCCGCTTGCCGATCCCCGGTACCGCCTGGAAGCGTTTGGCGTCGCCCGCCGCGATCGCCCGCAGGAGGTCGCGGGCGGAACCCCCGGAGAGGGTCGCGATCGCGACCTTGGGGCCGATGCCGCTGACCGTGATCAGCAGGCGGAAGAGGTCGCGCTCCTCCTCCGAGGAGAAGCCGTAGAGCGAGAGCGAGTCGTCGCGGGAGATCAGCTCGGCGTGCAGGAAGACGTCGCGCCCGGTCGCCGGCACCGCTTTCAGGGTCTCCGAGGAGACGGCCAGCCGGTAGCCGACGCCGGCGGCGTCGACCACCACGTGGTCGGCGCGCCTCACCATCACCTCGCCCCGGACCGCAGCGATCATCCCGCCAGCCGCTCCGCCGCCGCGCCGGTGGCCGCCACCGCCTGCCGGTGTCCGGCGCCGCCGCCGTGGCAGATCGCCACCGCCAGCGCGTCCGCCGCGTGGTCGGGAGTCGGGGGCTCCGGCAGCCCCAGCAGCGTTCCGACCATTTTCTGGACCTGGCGCTTGCCGGCCGCACCGGAGCCGCAGACGGCCATCTTGATCGCCTGCGGCGTGTAGGAGAAGCACTCGACGCCGCGCTGGGAGGCTGCCAGCATCGCGACCCCGCTCGCCTGGCCGACCGCCATCGCCGAGCGCACGTTCTTGCCGAAGTAGACCTGCTCTATCGCCATCGCCTTTGGCTCGTGCCAGGCGATCAGCTCCGAGAGCGCCCGGTGGATCCGCTCGAGGCGGCCCTCCATCGCCATCTCGGCGCTGGTCTCGACCACGCCGCCGTCGAGGGCGACCATGTGGTTGCCCTCTACGCGAACTATGCCGAAGCCGAGGTTGGCGGCGCCGGGGTCGATCCCCATCACTACCTGCATGACTGGTGATTCTGGGAAGGCAGTCGGATGCCTTCCCCCAGGGGACGGAAGTCCGCTCAGGCGGCCAATTTCTCTAGCACGTCCTCGGGGATGTCAAAGTTCGCGAAGACTTCGTCCACGTCGTCCTGCTCGTCGAGGGCGTCGAGCAGCTTCAGCAGCCGCTCGGCGTCGTGCCCCTTGACCTCGACGGTGCTCTTCGGCTCCGTCGCGATCGTCGCCGACTTGACCTCTACCCCCGCCCCCTCCAGGGCATCGCGGACCGCACTGAGGTCGCCCGGGTCGCAGATCACCCTCAGCTCCTCCCCGTCCTCGCGCACGTCCTCGGCGCCGGCGTCGATCGCGGCGATCAGGTCGTCCTCGCCGTAGCGAGCGCCGTCGACCGCAACCGCGCCCTTTTTCTCGAAGATCCAGGCCACCGAGCCCGGCTCGCCGAGGCTGCCGCCGTGTTTGGAGAAGGCAAAGCGGATCTCGGCGCTGGCGCGGTTGCGGTTATCGGTCAGGGCTTCGACCAGTACCGCGACGCCGGCCGGCCCGTAGCCCTCGTAGAGGACCCGCTCGATCGCGGCGCTGTCGGAGCCGGCGCCGGTGCCCGTGTCGATCGCCTTCTGGATTTTGTCCTTCGGCATCGACGCGTCGCGGGCCTTCTGCACCGCGGTCGCCAAAGCAGGGTTGCCGTCCGTGTCGCCGCCCCCGTCGCGGGCGGCGATCGTGATCGCCCGCGCCAGCTTGCTGAAGAGCTTGCCGCGTTTCGCGTCGGCGGCGCCCTTCTTGTGTTTGATCGAGGACCACTTCGAATGTCCGGACATGTCCGTGCCATTCTATGAAGTAGGGAGATGAGCACGAAGGCGCAAACCCACAACCCGGCGAGGGCGCTGGCCGCCAGCCTCGTATTCGTGGCGATGCTGCTCGCCGCCTTCTCGCTGTGGACGGCGATCCCGCTGAGCTGGGTCTATATCGGCTCCAAGGTCTCCGACACCCAGTTCCCGAGCAGCGGGCCCTACGCGGTCGTCGCCGTCGGGATCATCGTCTCGATCCTCATCATTGCCTGGCTGATCGGCCGCCTCAACAACCTCTACGTCCGCATCACCGGGACCAACCGCCTCGAGCCGATCCGCCCGACCTGGCTGCGCAGCATGCGCGACGCCGCTCCGGCGCCGAGCTCGGTGACCGTGGTCGAGGCGGTGCTGATGGGCTCGGTGATGCTGGCCGCGCTGGCCCTCACCCTCTGGTTCTTCCTCCTCGCCGGCTCGCCGATTCCAAATCAGTAGCGAAGTCGGCACGAAACTTTTACGTTGCGCGCACAACACGTTACGCGGCGCCGGTTAAGGTGCCAAAATGGCAGCGGTGAGAGAAGCGTGGACCGACGAGCGGCTGGACGACCTGAATGGCCGCGTGGATGAGGAGTTCCGCGCCCTGGTCCGGCTCCTTCTCGTCTATTGGGCCGCAATGATCGTCGGCTTCGCTGGGACGATCGCCACCATCCTCATCCAGACCTAAACCTCTGACGTCGCCGGACCAAGCAGGTCAAGGACGCAGGGAGCGTGGCGTGCTCTGCACGCGAGCGACCGAGGACGCCGACATGCGCCGGTCCGGCGGCGTCAGACCAGGAACTTGCCGTTTTCTTGCATCGTCACGCCATCGACTTCGAGCTTGCCGCCGAGGCGGAGGTCGCAGACGAGGTCGGTGTGGACGGCCGACTCGTTTTCCCCGCCGGACTCCGGATAGCTGGTCCCGACCGCCATGTGGACGGTGCCGCCGATCTTCTCGTCGAGCAGGACCTCGCGGGTGCCGCGGTCGATCCCGTAGTTGGTGCCGATCCCGAGCTCGCCGAGCCGCCGCGCGCCCTCGTCGGTGTCGAGGAGTTTCAGCAGGTACTCCTCGCCTCGCTCGGCGGCGGCGTCGACCACCTTGCCGGCCTCGAAGCGCAGACGCACCCCGGAGACCTCACGACCCCCGATCACCGCCGGCAGGTGGAAGCTGACCTCGCCCTGCACCGAGTCCTCGATCGGCCCGGTGAAGAACTCGCCGTCGGGCATGTTGTGGCGCCCGGCGCAGGGGATGAACTTGCGGCCGGCGATGCCGAGGGTGATGTCGGTCCCCGGCGCGGTGACCCGCACCTCCTGGTGGCCCTCGATCCATTCCGCCAGCCGTTCGGTCTCCTCGGACGCGCGTCTCCAGGCGCCGAGCGGGTCGGGGTCGCCGGCCAGGCAGGCGGCGTAGTAGAAGTGTTCGTAGTCGGCCAGGCTCATCTCCGCCTCGGACGCGTAGGCGCTGGTCGGGTAGAGCGTGTAGCACCAGCGGAAATCACCCTCAGCACTGCGCTTCATCGCCCGCGCCATCAGGTCGCCGGTAACCGACTGTCGCAGCGTCTGGCGGTCCGGCGGCACTCCGGAGAGCTCGCGGGTGTTGGTGCTGGCCCCGACCGCGATCCGCACGTCGGCGTTGTCGACCATCCACTCCGCGAACGGCGAGATCCATTCCAGCTGGGAGTCGGAAGCGTGTTTGAAGTAGGAGGCGATCTGGCCCTCGAGGGCGACGTTGAGGATCGGGTTGGCCCCGGCCTTGAGCACCTCCTCGTAGACCGCCAGGAGCAGCGGCGCGGCGGCGCTCTCGCCGTCGATCGAGACGACGTCGCCCTCCTTGACCTCGGTCGAGTAGCCGACCAGGATCTTCGCCAGTCCCCGGACACGCGGGTCTCCGGTCATCGTTTCGCCCCCTCTTTCTCTTGCGCGCTCGCGATCATCGCCATGAACATCGCCTGAAAGCGGGAGTCGTCGGTCAGCTCCGGGTGAAAGGCCGAGGCGAGCACGTTCCCCTCGCGGATCGCCACCGGGTGCCCGTCGTGGGAGGCCAGGACCTCCACCCCGGGGCCGTGGCTCTCGACCCAGGGAGCCCGGATGAAGATCGCGCGCAGCGGCTCGTCGCCTATCCCCTCCACCTCGAGGTCCGCCTCGAAGCTCTGCAGCTGGCGGCCGAAGGCGTTGCGCCTGGCGGTGGCATCGAGGAAGCCGAGGTGCTCCGCGTCGCAGAGGATCAGGCCGGCGCAGGTGCCGAGGATCGGCCGGCCGGCCTCGTGGTGGGCCCGCATGGCGGGCTCCAGCCCGGCCGAGTCGATCCCCTTGGCAATCGTCGTGCTCTCGCCGCCGGGGATCACCAAACCGTCGAGGTCGACGAGGTCCTCGGGCGTGCGCACCTCCGTTACGTTGGCCGCGCCGAGCTGGCGCAGGGCCCGGGCATGTGCCTCGAAGCCGCCCTGAACGGCTAGGACGCCGACGCGCAGCGTCAGGCTCCGCGGTTCTGGAGGAGCGCGTTCTCGGCTTCGAGACCGGCGATCTCGAGCCCCGGCATCGCCTCGCCGAGGCCGATCGAGGCCGCCGTGACGCGCTCGGGGTCGGCGAAGTGGGTGGTCGCCTCGACGATCGCCCGGGCGCGACGCTCGGGGTCGGCGCTCTTGAAGATCCCGGAGCCGACGAAGTTGCCCTCGGCACCGAGCTGCATCATCAGCGCCGCGTCGGCCGGGGTCGCGATCCCACCGGCGCAGAAGAGCGGCACCGGCAGGCGCCCGGCCGCGGCAACCTCCTCGACCACTTCGAGCGGCGACTGGTGCTGTTTCGCGGCGCCGGCAAGCTCCTCGGGGCGCAGCTGCGCGAGGCGCTTGATCCCGGAGGTGATCTCTCGCATGTGCCGGACCGCCTCGACGACGTTGCCGGTGCCCGCCTCGCCCTTGGAGCGGATCATCGCCGCCCCCTCGCCGATTCGCCGCAGCGCCTCACCGAGGTTGGTGGCGCCGCAGACGAACGGCACCTCGAAGGCGAGCTTGTCGATGTGGTTGGCCTCGTCGGCCGGGGTCAGCACCTCCGACTCGTCGACGTAGTCGACCTCGAGCGCCTGCAGAACCTGGGCCTCGGCGAAGTGGCCGATCCGCGCCTTCGCCATCACCGGGATGCTCACCGCCTCCTGGATCCCCTTGATCATCGCCGGGTCGGACATCCGGGCGACCCCTCCGTCGCGGCGGATGTCGGCCGGCACGCGTTCCAGTGCCATCACCGCGCAGGCACCCGCCTCCTCGGCGATCCTCGCCTCATCGGGCGTGACCACGTCCATGATCACGCCGCCCTTCAGCATCTCCGCCAACCCAGTCTTCAATCGAAACGTCGCTCGCTCGGCCATCAAGCCATCTTACGTGGACGGGGCGGCTGACCGGCGGGTGGCGTGGATGGGGCTCTTCGCCCGCAGCTTGCGAGGACGAAGAGTCCCATGCGCGACAGGACCCGCCGGCCTGCGCTCCTCCGCGCTACTTGAGTTTGTAAGCGCGAATTCGGTCTTTGTGCGCAGCTTCATCTCGCGCATAGAGACCGTGAGCGAGGGCTTGAACGAGCGCCATCAGCGCCGTGTTGGAGCGCGTGAAGGAGGGGCTGTTGGAGGAGAAGTAGAGGGTCAGCTCGGCGTGCTCGCCGACCTCCGACATCGTCGCGTCGGAGATCGCCAGCGTGCGGGCGCCGCGGTGCAGCGCCAGCTTCATCGCCCGCAGCAGCAGCGGGTGGGCGCGGCCGGCTGAAAGGGTGATCACCAGCGTCTCCTCGTCGATCCGGCCCAGTCGCTGCAGGGACTCGCCGCCGGTCGAGGCGACGATCTCGGAACGGATGTCGAGCAGGCTGAGGGTGTGGCGGAGGTAGCTGGCGAAGAAGGCCATCTGGTCGACGCCGACGATGACGATCCGCTGCGCGGTCGCCAGCGCCGAGACCGACGCGTCGACCTGTTCGGGCGTCAGGTTCCGCGCAGTTTCCTCGAGGTTCGCCCAGTCGGCCGTCAGCGATCCCTCCAACTCGGAGTGGTCGAAGGAGAAGAGCGCACCCCCGTTGGCGGTGCCGCTGGCGGCGATCGTGTTGCGGTACTCCTCGATCGCCGCCTGCTGGAGCTCGGGATACCCCTCGAAGCCGAGGGCCTGGGAGAAGCGCACCACCGTCGATGAGGAGGTGCTCGCTCTCCGGGCCAGCTCCTCGGCGGTGAGGAAAGCAGCCTCGTCGAGATGGTCGACGATGTAGCGGGCAACGTCTTTCTGGGAGCGCGAGAATTCTTCGAAGCGCTCCTGGATGTAGTCGGAAAGGCTCTTGAGTTGGGGGGACTT
Organism: uncultured Solirubrobacterales bacterium; assembly: GCA_963799835.1. Taxonomy (GTDB): domain Bacteria; phylum Actinomycetota; class Thermoleophilia; order Solirubrobacterales; family 70-9; genus VAYN01. The sequence continues at coordinate 137,156 of CAWCYE010000001.1, read as the reverse complement.
CGTCGCAGTCTTGGTCACGGCGGTCCAATTCGCCGAAGCTCACCCTTTCCCTTCCGGGCAACTTCGCATCGGCGCCGTCGCCCCGCCTCCGATCTGGTTGGATTGTCGGTGCGATGACGCTGGAAGAGGCCCTGCGCCTGACCAACCGCAACATGATCGCCTTCGACCTGGTGCTCGGGACGGCGGCGATCGCGGCGCCCGCGGCGACCCTGAAAGTGCTGGGGCACGAGGAGCCCTCGCCCGACGCCACTCACCTCTTTCGCCGCTGCGGCCCGATCTGGCTGACCTTCGCCGCGGCGCACGCCGTCGCCGAGCGCCGGGGCGACCCCGGCGACTGGAAGGCGCTGGCCTGGCTGCGCGGGACCGAGATCGCCACCGACGCCCTCTGGTCGCGCTCGCCGGCCGTCAGCCGCCCCGGCGCGAAGCTCGGCCTGCAACTCGCCGGGATCTCGAACCTGGCGATGGCGGCGGGCTTCGCCTGGATGGCAAGGCGTTGAGATGGCCGAGTTCGAGGGCCAACCCAGCATCCGCTGGAGCCTGCGCGGCCTGAACGAAGAGGGCGACGAGGCCTGGCTGATCCGGGGGATCGCGCGCAAGCTCTACCACTGCCCCGGCTGCCACGGCGACATCCCGGTGGGCGAGGAGCACACGGTCGTCCAGTTCGTGCGCCGCCTGGGCGGCACAGACCATCACCACTGGCACCGGCGCTGTGCCGAAGAGCTGCTGATCCCCGAGCTCGGGAGCCTGAGACGGGTCCCAGCCTCGGAGTCGAGCCAGCCGAGGCTGGAGGCGCGCGGCCGCACCAAGCCCGGGCGGCGACGGCCAGTCCGATAGTGAGCCGCACCCGCAAGCTGGTCTCCCTCTACGCCAGGATCGGGCGCACCTACTGGTCCTGGGCACCGGCACTGCTCCTCCTTGCGGCGGTCGTCTTCGTCCCGCTCGGCCTGCTCGACGCCCTCGCGATCACGGTCGACGTCGATTCCCTGGACGTGACCAGCGGCGTCAAGATCGCGGCGCTGGTCGTCGCGGTCGGCGCGCTGACGGCGACCAGCCTGCTGGGCGAGGTCTTCTACAGCGGCGTCGTCGCCGTCTCCCTCACCCACCCCGAGCACGAACGCGCGCCGCCGCTGCGCGAGATCGCCAGGCGACTCAAGTACGGGCGGCTGATCGCGGTCGACCTGGTCTACGTGGCGATCGTCGCCCTCGGCCTGCTGCTGCTGTTCGTCCCGGGCGTTCTCGCCTTCGTCTGGCTCGGGCTGGCCGGGCCGATCGTGGAGATCGAGGACCGCACCGTTCGCGGCGCACTCGCCCGCAGCTGGAACCTCGTTCGCGGCAACTTCTGGCTCGTCTTCTTCATCCTGGCGCCGGTGGAGATCGTCGGCGACGCGGTCGGCGAAGCCATCGGCGAGCTCGTCCACGGCGCCCTCGGTGACTCGCTCGCCGCCACCTGGCTGGCAGAGTCGCTGGCCAATATCGCTTTCGCGCCGCTCTTCGCGGTCGCCGCGGTGCTGCTCACCCTCGAGCTGATCAAAGAGAGGGATGGAGTCGGGCCACGGCTACACTCGGCCCCGGCTCCCTCATGACCACGGCCTCGATCTTCTCGAACTTCTGGAATCGAATCGTCGAGAACGACTCGCAGGGCCTCTTCCTGGTCTTCGTCGGGTTCATCCTCTCCTTCGCCTTCATCCGCATGAGCACGCGCCTAATGCGCAGCCCCAAGGTTCCCTGGTGGCCGGGCAGCGTCGTCTCCGACAGCGGCGTCCACCTGCACCACCTGGTCTTCGGGATCGTGACGATGATGATCGCCGGCGCGCTCGGCTTCGCGGCGCTCGGTGAGAGCCCCTACACCGAGATCTGCGCCTTCGGCTTCGGCGTCGGCGCCGGGCTGACGATCGACGAGTTCGCCCTCTGGGTATACCTCGACGACGTCTACTGGGCCGAGGAGGGGCGCAGCTCGATCGACGCGACGGTGATCGCCGCCGCCGGCATGTTCCTGGTCCTGCTCGGGTTCAGCCCGTTCAGCTTCGAAACCGGCTCCTTCGAGGCGGTCGCGATCAGCATCCTCGGCGCCGCCCTTCTCTTCGGCCTGGTCGCGGCCTGTTTCGCCAAGCAGCGGGTGATGCACGGCACCGTCGGCTTCTTCGTCTTCCCGATAGCGCTCTACGGCGCCTGCCGGATCGGCAAGCCCGGCTCCGCCTGGGCACGGCGGCGCTACGGCGAGCGCAAGCCGGCGAAGCAGACCAAGGCCGAAGCCAGGTTCCCACCCGACCGGCGCACCGAGCGGGTCAAGAACGCCTTCCGCGACATGGTCGGCGGCAAGCCGAGCGAGGGCCTGGCCGCCGCCCGCGACGAGGCCTTCGCGGCGACGCGCGAGGCGACCGCGGAAGTCCGCCACCGCGCCGAACGCGTCACCCACGTCGGCGAGCGGCGCGACGACTGACTCCGCTTCGCCGTTGGTGCGTTTTTGGCCCCTATAGGGGCCAAAAAAGACGCAGCGCTCTCATCTGCCGAGCCGCCTTTCGAGGTTGGCGCGCACCTCGGGCCACTCGTCGTCGACGACGCTGAAGTAGGCGGTGTCGCGGACGCCAACGTCGGGGACGATCATGTGCTTTCGGAGGATCCCCTCGAACTGGGCCGGCAGCGCCGCCATCGCCGTCCGCGAGCGTTCGTTGCGGGCGTCGGTCTTCAGCTCCACCCGCACGCAGTCGAGGGTCTCGAAGGCGTGACCGAGCATCAGCAGCTTGGCCTCGACGTTGATCCCGGTCCTCCAGGCCTCGGGGTTGAGCCAGGTCCAGCCGATCTCGACCACCCGGTCGGCGGGCCTGACGTTGAGGTAGCGGGTGCTGCCGACCAGCGTGCCCCGGCGGCGGTCGCGGGTGGCGAAGACACCCTCCCGGCCCTCCTCGCTCGCCTCCAGCGCCTGCCGCATCCACTCGTCGAAGTACTCCCGGCGCTCGCCGATGTGGGCCAGCCAGCGCCAGATCTCCGGCGCCTGGGCCGCGCGCCAGAGATCGTCGGCGTGAGCGGGTTCGAGCGGCTCGAGGACGACCCGCTCGCCCTCCAGCCTCCTCGTCAGGCTCTCCTTCACTCCCCCATCGCCTTGATCACCACCCGCTTCGGGCGGCCGCCGTCGAACTCGCAGTAGAAGACCTGCTGCCAGGGGCCGAGGTCGAGGCGGCCGGCGGTGACCGGAATGATCGCCTGGTGGTGGACCAGCAGGTTCTTCAGGTGTGCGTCGCCGTTGTCCTCGCCGCCGCGGTGGTGGCGGTAGTCGCCGCCATCCGGCAGCAGCTCGCGGGCGACATCGCTGGCCGGCGGCGACCAGCTCGGCGGCGCCACCTTGTCGAGCCATTCGAGCGCGTCCTCGTGCAGGCCCGGCTCGTCGTCGTTGACCCAAATGCCGGCGGTGATGTGCATCGCCGAGGCGAGGACCATGCCCTCCGCGATCCCGGCCTCGTCCACCGTGGCCTGAACCTCCTCGGTGATCCGGATCAGTTCCCGCCGCTGCTCGGTGTCGAAGGTGAGGTAGTTGGTGGCCGACTTCATCTCGATGCTCCTTTCAGGCTTCGCTGCCGCTGCAGACGTGGAATCCGACGTCCTCGGCGAGCTCGCGTCGTTCTTCCGCAGTGTTGTCGCGGTCTTCCCGCGCCGCCAGGTATGCCGCAGCGTCTTCGGCTTCCGCCGCCTTCAGCGCGTCGCGGTCCCATTTCGCCACCTTCTCCTGTGAGCTGACGTACCGCCCATAGGGCTTCTGGAGAGCCGGCGGGGGGCGCAATCGGTTGAACTGCCGGACCGCCTTGGAGGAGATTTCCACCAGCAGCCGCGAGTAGACCAGGTCGGGCTCCCCCTCCCCGCTCGGGAATGGGGCCTGATAGCTCTTGTATTTCTCCTGGCTTTCGGTGCAGATCGCGTCGCCCTTTGCGATCAGCTGAGCGCGACTAAGGGTCTCCGGCTTGGGCTCCGGTTTCTCCGCGACCTTCTTTTGGCTCCCGCCGGCCTCTTTCGCCTGGGAGGTCTGCGGCCCATCCGGGCTGGGGCCTCCCCCGCCCCCGGAGGCGAGCGCGACCGCCGCGACGACGACCGCCACTGCACCGAGCAGGCCACCCGCGAGGAGCAGGCGGCGGGGCCGGTCGTCAGAGCCGGGGTCGGTCGGCGCCATCGTCTCGGTTTCGCGGGTGGCGGCGGCGCCGGTCGCCACGGTGCGCTCGGGGACCGTGACCGTGGTCCCGCTCAGCGCCGCCTGCGCCGCGCGGCCGAGGTCTCCCGCCGAGGGGTAGCGATCCCCGGGCTCCTTCGACATCGCCCGCACCACCACGTCGTCGAGCGCCATCGAGACCTCCTGCGCGTACAGCGACGGGGCCGGCGGCGGGTCGTTGAGGTGCGCATAGAGACGGGCCGCCTCGCCGTCGCGCGGAAAGGGAACCTCGCCGGTGAGGAGCTTGAACAGGAGGCAGCCGAGCGCGTAGACGTCGGCGCGCGCGTCGACCTCACCGCCGGAGATCTGCTCGGGCGCGACGTAGTCGAGGGTGCCGACGAAGCGCCCGGTCTGGGTCAGCCCGGACTGGGTGGCGACGTTGCGGGCGACGCCGAAGTCGGTGATGTAGGCGTGCTCGGCCCCTTCCTCGCCGCTCAGCAGCACGTTCGCCGGCTTGACGTCGCGGTGCACCAGGCCGGCGGCGTGGATCGCGTCCAGGCCGTTGCCGATCTGGGCGATCAGGGCCACCGCCCGCTCCGGCTCGAGGCGACCCTCGCGGGCGATCCTGCGCCCGAGGTCCGAGCCGGAGACGAAGCGCATCGCGATGAAGGGAACGCCTCCCTCCTCCCCCGCCGCATAGATCGGCACCACGTTCGGATGCTCGATCGCCGCGGCGATCCGCGACTCCTCGGCGAAGCGCTTGGCGAAGATCTCCTCGGCGGCGGCCTCCGGCGCGATCAGCTTCAGCGCCACGCGCCGGTCGAGGCCGGGCTCGATCGCCAGGTAGAGGATTCCCATGCCGCCGCGGCCGAGCCTGTCCTCGATCCGGTACCCGGCGAACTCGTCCCCCTCCGAGAGATCGGCCCAGCTGTGCCCGTCGGCCATGCCCGAACCCTAGCCTCGGCCCTAGACTCCAGCCAGGATGCGACGCCGCATGGCCGCCATCGCCCTGGTCGCGACCGTTTCGCTGCTCGCGGTGGCGAGCGCGACCCAGGGCGAGCTGGTCCAGGTGAAGAACCTGCGGATCTTCTTCGACGCGAGCTTCAGGCCCCACTCCCTCCCGCGCGACCGCCCGGTGCCGGTCACGGTCACGGTCGAGGGCGGGATCTCAACCGCCGACGGCACCCATCCTCCCGCTCTGCGCCGCCTCGAAATCGCCCTGAACCGACAGGGCAGGCTGACGACCCGCGGCCTGCCCACCTGCAGTCCCTCGTCGCTGCAGTTGACCGCGACCGAAGCTGCGCTGGCGCTCTGCGGGCCGGCGCTGGTCGGCCGCGGGCGCTTCGCCGCCGACCTCGACTTGACCCCGGGGTCCCTACCCGCCCACGGCAGGGCACTGGCCTTCAACAGCCGTCGCGGGGGCAAGCCGGCGCTGCTGCTCCACTTCTACGCGACCGTCCCGGTGCGAGCGACCTTCGTCCTGCCGCTGACCATCGACCGTCGCCGCAAGGGCGACTTCGGCACCGTGCTCTCGACGGAGATCCCAAAGCTCGCCGGCGGGCTGGGCTCGATCACCGACATTGAGCTGACGGTCGGCCGGTCCTACGACGACGGCGGGACCCGCCGCAGCTTCCTCAGCGCCAGCTGCCCGGCACCGGCCGGCTTCCCCGGCGCGATCTTCCCGTTCGCCCGCGGCAGCTTCCACTTCGCCCACGGCATCGAGGTGGTCACGACCCTCACCCGCGACTGCCGGGTCCGGTAGCCGCTGGGCCTCGCCGCTCAGAGGCCGAGACCGCCGACGCCGCCCTCGTCCCATCCCAGGTGGTGGGCAAGCTCGTGCCGGAGCGTCCGCTCGACCTGGCGGGCGAGCAGCTCGCGGTCGTGGCCGAAATCGCGCTCCAGGGTGTCGCGGTAGATGATGATCCGGTCCTCGTGGTGTTCGCGGGCGACGCCGTCTCCCCAGTACTCGCCGTAGGCCCGCGTCTCGGTCCCGAGGTCGGAGACGATCACCGGCACGCGTTCGAGCAGCCGCTGGAATTCCTCCGGCAGCGCGTCGATGGCGTCCGCCACCATGGATTCGAAGTCGTCCGGCCGATCCTGGTTCACTGTGTCAAAGGTACCCAGCCACCACCGGGGAGTGATAGATGAAAGACGGTCAGTCGGCCCACACGAAGCTCCGCCCCCTCGCGGTCCTCGCCATCGCGGCGATCGCCGCCGGCGGCGTGGTCTGGTCCGGATGCGGAAGCGACGACACCAGCGACAGCACCAGCCAGGCCAAGGAAGAAGTCGAACAGGGCGCCAGCACCGCCGAAGAAGGCCTGAAGGAAGGGACCGAAAAGGCGGAAAAGGGTCTCGAAGAAGCCAAGGAAAAGCTCGAAGAAGGCAAGGGCAGCGCTTCGAAAGGCGTCGAAGAAGGCCGCGAGCAGGCCGAAAAGGGACTGGAAGAAGGCAAGGCCCAGGCCGAAAAGGGCATCGAAGAAGCCAAGGAACAGGCCGAAAAGTACCTGCCCTGAGCGGCCGTCCCGTGGGCCTCGGGCGCTCAGTTGGCAGCGATGAAGTGCCCGATTACGTCCACAGCGGGCGAGCGAAAGGGGAAATACAGGGCCGAGGCGTGGCCGCGGTTTGCCACCACGTAGAGGCGCGAGCGCGGGAACCGGCGCTGCACCTGGCGCGCCTCGGCAACCGAAGTGATGTCGTCGAGCTGCCCGGCGAGGATCAGGGTCGGGAAGGTTCGCGGGGCATGCCAGCCCGCCGGCACGGGAGGCTCGGTGCCTCCCGGCGGTGGCGCCGGCCAGGTCAGGCAGTTGGTCAGGTGCGCCGCCTCCGAGAGCAGGTACTCGCGCCGGCCGAAGGGGGCGAAGTGGTCGCGGGGCAGGCGCGCCACCGAGGCGGACAGCTGGCGGATCCGCTCGTCGTTCCCGGCCGCCGAGTCCCAGAGCAGCGGGTAGTCGTTGCACTCCACGGTGATCTCCAAGCCGTATGAGAATTCGCTCAGCGGTCCGGCCCCCGCCGGGCCCGGGGCGATCAGGCGGTTGAGGCGTTCGGAGTTCCCGGCAAGGAAGCGGCGGACGCCGTCGTCGAGACTGAGGTAGGAGCGGGGCGCCAGGGTGCCCGCCTGGAGCAGGAAGTGGAGCAGGCCCTCGGTCGAGCGGTGCCGGGCATGGAAGCGCCGCACCACCCGGGAGAAGCGGGCGACCGGGTCGCCGGCGCAGACCGCCGAGAGGCGGCAGGCGATCCGCAGGCCGCGCAGGCCCGCGGGGAGGAGCGTGCGGTAGTAGGGATCGTCGGCGGGGTAGGCGGAGTCGAGGACGAGACCGCGCAGTGAGTCCGGATAGCGGACCGCGTAGGCCTGTCCGAACAGGGTCCCGTAGGAGTCGCCGTAGAAGAAGACCCTGCCGAGCCCGAGCGCCTGCCGGACGGCGTCGAGATCGTGCGCCGTTTCGGCCGTGGTGTAGCCGGCCAAGGCTGGACCGAGCTGGTTCGCGCATTCGCCGACCGCGATCGGTTCCTGGACAAGGCCCTTCTGCAGTCCCGGGCAGTCGAGAACGTCGGAGCGCCCGGTGCCGCGGGCGTCGAAGAGGACGAGGTCGTGGCGGCGCAGAAGGGGCGCGAGGGCGGCTACCACCGAGCGCGCGAAGGGCGCTCCGGACGAGGCGAAGCCCGGGCCGCCGTCCATGGCGACGATCGTCCCCAGCGAGCGCCGTTTGCGGTCGGCGCGGATCCGCACCGCGAAGGCGACCTTGGTCGTGCCCAGCGCCGGGTCGGCACGCCGCAGCGGGACCATCACGTGGCCGCAGCGGAAGGGGCGTGGCGGGCCGAGGTCGCAGTTGCGAAGCGCGGGCCGGGCAAGGGTGCCGTCCGCCTCGGCCGTTGCCGGCGCCGCGGGAGCGGCGAGGAGCACCGCCGCCGTCAGCACCAGCGACACGACCAGCGGGCGGCGAAAGGTCCTCATCGCCTCACCGTAGCCCGTGGGCATCGCCTGGGCAAAAGCAGGCGGGGCCCGACTCGTCGTCAGCGCCCGCCGCAACCGTCAGTTGCGCGCCTTGCCTTTCCCGCCCCGACGCGCCTTTCTCGGCTTGCCCTTGTCCCGGTCAGGGTTTTGGGCGCGCTGGCTCTGCTTTTTGGCATTGGCTCGCTCTTGCTGGAACTCCTCCTCGAAATCCAGCTGCATCTGCCTTATTTTGGCCTTCTCTCGCTCGAGCTCCTCCTCGAAATCCAGCTGCTGCTGGATTAGTGGATTCTTGACGGCCGCCTCCTCGAGTGCCTTTGCCGCGTCACGCCGATCTTGCTCCGCCCTCTCGTGGGCCATGGCCAACTCGCGCTGCTCTCGCTGTGCCTGATCCTCGTCGTATACCCACCCGTCGGGAAACAGCTCGTCGCCGTGCTCCCAATCGTCCGGGAACAGGGGATCCTCGTCGGTGACGACGACCTCGTCGTCATCCACGCCACCGCCACCGCCTCCGCCACCACCGTCAAATACCCAGCCGTCGGGGAATAGATCGCCGCCGCCACCGCCGCCGCTGCCCCCACCACCGAAGTTGTAGTCGCATTCCCCGTGGAACCAGTCCCAGGTTCCCATGAATTTGTTGCATTCCGCCTCGCTGCTTACGTTCATCATCGCCGCGGCGGGAGTCGCGCTCAGCGCTGCTCCGCCTCCCACGAGCGCGGCGGTTGCCGCCAGCATCGCGATCAGGGTCTTCCCTCGCCTATGACGTCTTTTGAGGCTGTACCTCGGGTTCATTCCCTGGTCCTTTCCTGACCAAAAGTGCCTGCACGTATTCGTGAGTCGTGGCAGCCTACGGCGTGCCCGCCGCAGCGCAAGCCGCGCGGACGGATGTCGCGCCGAGGGGCCGAGGTTCGCGGATGCATATCCTCTATCCGGATCCGCCCCAGTCCCCGAGAAAGGAGCCACCTCGATGACCCGTCATCTCGCCCGTCTCGCCGACCTCTCCTACCGTCGCCGTGGCCGCATGGTCCTCGCCTGGATCGCCGCCGCCGTCGTGATCATCGGGCTCGGCTCCTCGCTCGCCGGCGAGTACGAAGCCGACTACAACACCCCCGGCTCGGAGTCCGAGAGGGCGAGCGACCTCACCGAACGGGAGTTCGGCGGCTTCTCCGGCCAGGAAGTCTACGTCGTCTGGAAGGACCCGAACGGGGCTAATAGCCCGGCCGCCCGCCAGCACGTCGGCAAATTCTTCGCCGAGGTGAGGCCGATCGACAACATCGAGCCGGAGACGCCCGTCCGCGTCTCCCAGGACGGGACGATCGCGACCACCACGCTTCCGCTGACGGTTCCCGGATGGGAGGTGACGAAGGCGGACGGCGAAAAGCTGGTCTCGGCCGCCGAAGAGAACAGCGGCGACGGACTCCAGATCCAGCTCGGCGGGGACCCGATCTACCGCGCTCAGGAAGGGGCGAGCCCCGAGGGCCTCGGCTTCCTCGGCGCCGTGATCGTGCTGCTGATCGCCTTCGGCTCGGTGGTCGCCGCCGGCCTGCCGCTGGCGATCGCCCTGATCGGCCTCGGGATCACCTCGGGCGGGCTGATCGTGCTGCTCGCCAACGTCGTCAACGTGCCCGACTGGACCACCGCGGTCTCGGGCCTGATCGGGATCGGGGTCGGGATCGACTACTCGCTGCTCGTGCTGACCCGGTTCCGGTCGGCGATGCAGGCTGGCAAGGACCGCCACGACGCTGTCGTCGAGGCCGTCACCACCGCGGGGCGCAGCGTGATCATCGCCGGCTGCACCGTGGTGATCGCCGTCCTCGGGCTCTTCCTCACCGGCCTGCCCTACATGTACGGGGTGGCGATCTCGGCATCGCTGGCCGTGCTGGTCGTGATGCTCGCCGCGGTGACGCTGCTGCCGGCGCTCCTCTCCTACCTCGGCCCCCGGGTCGACCGCCTGCGGATCCCGTTCCTCGGCCGCGGCGCGGCGAAGGCCGAAGCGGGCGGCGAATCGCCCGCGGCGCGCTGGAGCCACGCGGTCCAGCGGCGGCCCTGGCTGGCGGCGATCGCGGCGACCGCGGTGCTGCTGGCCCTCGCCGCGCCCGCGCTCGGCATGCGCCTCGGGTTCCCGGACGCCGGCAACGACCCGCCGGAGACGATGACCCGCCAGGCCTACGACCTGATCACCGAGGGCTTCGGCCCCGGCGCCAACGGCCCGCTGGTGATCGCCGCCGAACTGCCCGATCCCGCGGCCAAAGCCGACATCGAATCGCTGGCGACGACCCTCCGCGCCGACGACGGAGTCGCCTTCGTCCCCGCCCCGGTGTTCAACCAGGAGGGCACCGCCGCGATCGTCAACGTGATCCCGACCACCTCGCCGCAGGCCGAGGCGACGCAGGACCTGGTGAAGGAACTGCGCGGAACGACCGTGCCCGAAGCGCTCGCCGGCTCCGGGGTGACCGCGGAGATCGGGGGCGTGACCGCGGCCCTCGAGGACCAGAGCACCTACATCGTCAACCGCATGCCGCTGTTCATAGCCGGCGTGGTCGGGCTTTCCTTCCTGCTCCTGCTCATCGCCTTCCACTCGCCGCTGATCTCGCTCAAGGCCGGGATCATGAACCTGCTCTCGGTCAGCGCGGCCTACGGCGTGATGACCCTGGTGGCGCAGGGCGGCGCGGTCGGCGAACTGATCGGGATCGACCACGAGGTTCCCGTCGCGCCGTTCATGCCGGTCATGATGTTCGCCATCCTCTTCGGGTTATCGATGGACTACGAGGTCTTCCTGATCTCGCGAATCCGCGAGGAGTACCTGAAGGACGGCGACACCCGCCGGGCGGTCGCCGACGGCCTGGCGAAGACCGCCCGGGTGATCACCGCCGCCGCAGCGATCATGGTCGTCGTCTTCCTCGCCTTCGTGGCCTCGCCGGAAGTCTTCCTGAAGCTGTTCGGGATCGGCCTCGCAGCGGCGATCTTCCTCGACGCCACCGTCGTGCGAATGGTCCTGGTGCCGGCCGTGATGCAGCTGCTCGGCAAGAACAACTGGTGGATCCCGAACTGGCTGGAGCGCCGTCTGCCCAGCCTCGACGTCGAGAGCGTCGCGGTCGGCACCGCGGAGGGACGAACCTAGGCCGGCCTCAGTACGGCCACCAGCGATACAGGGCTCCCAATTCCTGCCTTACGGTGAAGACGAGCAGCGCCAGCAGACAGGCGGAGGCGACGATCAGGAAGAAGAGGGAGATCGCACCCCCGACGGGGATCGGAACCGTCGGGGGAGGCGCGGGCGAGGGGGTCGAAGCGGCGGATTCCCCGAGCTGCCCCCCCGCGCCACCCCCACCGGTATCCCCTGACCCTGACAGCCACCGAGGCAGGAGGTCGGCTACCGATATCGAGGCAATGGCGTCCAGACTTCCCGGCAGGGCAGTGAGCAGCTCGCCGAACGGCCCCAGGGCGACCGCGGGCCAGACGTGGGCGTGCCAACGCAGCGGCGGAGCCGCCCTGCCTCGTTCGACCGAGGGCACGCTGCTACTGGGGCTACCGGGGCTCGCCCCTGAGCTGCCGGAGCCCCTGCCCACGCCGAGGCCTGGAACGCCTCCCGCCCGACCGGCACCCTCTGGGGTGCTCGCGATCGTGCCGGCGGACTCCTTCACGCTGCCGGCTATGTCATCGACCGAGTGCGAGGGGGACGACGCTGCAGCCGGGAGATCGCCGGAGGGAGTTTGGTCCGGAGCAGAGGGCGCGGCGGGAACCTTGACCGGAGCAGAGGGCACGCTTGGAACCTTGACCGGTGGCAATTTGACCTGCGGGGCAGCGGGAGCCTCAACCTGAACCGAAGGAGTCGGGAGCGGCTCGCGCGGAAGTTCCGGAATCGCAACCGGAAGCGAGGACGTTGCTTTCCCCACCGTCTCGTCCAGCAAGCCCGCCGAGGTGGATGGTGCGCTCGAGAGCAACGCGATCAAAGTCACTCCCGCGACCGAGATCTCCCGTCGGAAGGCACGTCTCGCCGTCCTCCGCACTTTGCTCCGCTGAAAGTCGTGGCTTTTCGGCATCTTCCACATACGATCTTTAGGGAATACCCAAAATTTGGACGAATATACATTATTTTAGGTAGAGATGCTAGATCGTTCGCGAAGAGCGGGTGGGGTCCGTGGCCGTTACTCTCACGGGGACATGGCTCTAGCTGATTTGAAAACTCTCCCTGGGGCCGACCTGGTCCAGCGCGGCCTCGCAGACTTGGATGCCGGCCACGAATCGGCCGAGGCGCTGCTCGTATCGATTGGCGCGCCGCGCCTTAAATCTCTAGGAATTGAGCTTTCTACGCCGATCGCATCCCCCGAGCACAAGCTCTACGGATTGCTCGCCCGCAAAAAGGGCGACGCAGCCCACTCTGCATACAACGCCCTGATCCGCCGACTCGTAAGCTTCGAGCGAGCGGCAGCATGCGCGAACTAGCCGACTCGACCCGCATCGAGCAGTTCATGCGCGAACTAGGGCGAGCTGCCCAGGTCGAGAGCCACGTCTACCTCACGGGTGGAGCAACCGCATTCCCGTGCCCGACGGCTGGGAGGAGCGAAGCCCCCTCGTCCGCAGGGAGGGCAAGGTCTCCTTCCATTACTTCGATCCGGTCGCGCAGGCTCTTTCAAAGGCAGAGCGGGGTCACGAGCAGGACCTCCGTGATGTGAGGACATGATCTCCAACGGGCTGGTCGACCCGGCTGACGCACGCGCCCAATTCGAGTTGATCGAGCCTGAGCTGTACCGATTCCCGGCCATCGACCCGTCTTCGTTTCGCAAGTCCGTAGAAGAACTTCTTTGGGTGAGTGGGATCAAATTCGAGACCAAGTTCTCTCTATTGCCCCCGGCTCGAAGTCCATTGGATTCTTGACCGAATAACTGGCCGATGGGAATCTAGGGAGCGGCGGGGCTCCCCGACACCCAGCGAAAGGCGAGCCGATGGCGATCACGAAGAGGGAGCAGGAGCAGATTGAGAAGGCGAACGCGAGCGGGAAGACGCCGGCCGTTTTCATCCACGGGCTCTGGCTGTTGCCGAGCAGCTGGGATCGCTGGGCGGCGGTCTTTGAGGAGGCCGGCTACGCCGCCCTCACCCCGGTTTGGCCTGACGACCCCGAGACGGTTGAGGAGGCGCGAGCCAACCCCGAGATCCTCGCCAAGAAGACGATCGGGCAGGTCGCCGATCACACCGCCGAGGTGATCGGCCAGCTGCAGAAAAATCCGGCGGTGCTCGGCCACTCGACCGGTGGCCTGCTGGCCCAGATCATCGCCGGCCGCGGTCTCTCGGCCGTCACGGTCGCGATCGATCCCGGTCCGTTCCGCGGCGTCCTGCCCCTGCCCTTCTCGACGCTGAAGGTATCCGCGCCCGTCCTCTCGAACCCGCTCAACAGGGGCCGCGCCGTGACTCTGACGTTCGACCAGTTCAAGTACGGCTGGACCAATGCGCTGGGCGACGAGGAGGCGAAGGAGCTCTACGAGAGCTACCACGTCGCGGCGCCGGGAGTGGCGCTGATGCAGATGGCGAACGCCAACCTCAATCCCGCGACCGAGGCCAAGGTCGACACGAAGAACCCCGACCGCGGCCCGCTTCTGATCCTCGACGGGGAGAAGGACCACACCGTGCCCTGGGCGATCGCCAACGCCGCCTATAAGAGACAGAAGCGCAACACCGGTGTGACCGAGATCAAGTCGATCCCCAACCGCGGCCACTCCCTGACGATCGACAGCGGCTGGCGCGAGGTCTGCGACACCGCGCTCGAGTTCGTCAAGCGGTTCACTACGCTTCGTGGATGAGTCCTCCCGCGACCCTTCTCATGTGGTTTCAGCTGCGCTCGCCGGAGCTGGCCAAGGACTTCGAGACTCTGATGGCGGGGGATCGCGACATCGTCCGCGGGTCGCTGGACACGGTGTCGGATTGGCGTCTTACGCGGCCGACGGATGTGCCCGGACAGGCGATCGGTCAAGCCGATTACGTGCTGATCGCGGAGATCGTGGGAGTCGAGCGCTTCGAGCAACAGGGGAGCGAGCACGTCCAACGCTTGACGGATGACCTGGAGCATTTGGTCTCGAGCCGGGGAATGCTCGTCGTGCGTCCCGTCCTTTGAAGGCGTGCAAGGGCCGTAGCCAGGAGGGCGCGACCTCGACTGCTTCGAGAAGCAGCAGTACACCGACCACGGGGCCTTCTCGCGCTACCGCTGCGCGCGAGAAGGGAGAGCGGGAAACTGCAAAGCCGCGAATCACGTCCAGGGGGTTCGACTAAGTTCGGTGGAGTCGGGGACAAACTTCGGGACCAAGTTCTGAAGAGAATCGACGGCCTGTCGAGGCCCGTCTCTCGCTCTCACCCGAAAGCGATTTGCAATTCAAGTACACAGCGGCGGCGTTGAGGCTAGCGGCTAGGGCGTTCCAGATCGGCCCAGAAACCTGGGCCAGTCACGGGCACATCCGAGCGGCCGGGAAGATCGACGGTTAGGTTTCCCGTCCACCGGGTAGCACCACGGGCGTTGCTGTGGAAAATCCCATGGCCGGCGAAGGGAGCGGGCGGCCTGACCGTCGCGTTGCGCAAGCGCCGGTCGTAACTCAGGGCGCTGGCGCTTGCCCACGTCCAGGTCGACCGGTGGATCTCTATCTCACCCCGGTGTTCCTCGACTTCAGCGCTCACCCCGGTCCTGGCGCCCGGCCTGCCCTGAATCGCGTCGAACTCGAGCCTGTACTTCTCGGGGTGGCGCTTCTCCACATCGAGACGAGCCCCCGGCAGGGTCTTGCCACGGGGCCCTCCACTCGCCTCGGCACCTACGCAATTAGTCGGGTCCGCAAGTGGCGCGCTGGTGGCGCTGACGTCGGCGAACCCTTCCTCGCCATGGAACTCGATGATCCCCTCGTAGCGTTCGGCCTCCACTCGCTTCGTGCCCCCCGGTTTGCAGCCCCAGCGCACCGTCTTCGTCCGCCCAGTCGGCACACGAGTCACCGAGATCCTTCCCAACCTGCCGAGATCCGCCTCAATCGTCGTGGACGAGACGGTCGCCGGTGCCGAATATGTGACTATCGTGCGCTTACCACGCGCCAAGAAAAGGCCGATCCATCCTTCCTCTCCTTCGTCCGGCGCTTCGGCCAGAACGGCGAAGCCGTAACCGTTACTCGCCTGCAGTCCGAATCCGGTGAGTGACGGCACCCGATCCTCCTCGCCTTGAACGGCGGCTGGCAGCAGCAGAGTTAGTGCCAACGCCAGCATCATGCTCGCCCCGCTTAGTGAGCTTCGTGTCACTCAGCGATCCTACTGGCACTGCCGTGCACACAACCGCGGGCTCATCATGGGGCGGGAAGGACTCGAACCTTCGACCGACGGATTATGAGTCGCGCCGGAACCCGTCTAAGGAAACGAATCGAGCCTGATAGAGCGAATCACGTCCAAGGAGTTCGGCTGAGTTCGGTGGAGTCGGGGACCAATTTCGGGACCAAGTCTTGGGAGGCAAATAACAGGCATTTCCCAAGCTAGCTTTCACGCGAAGCAGACATTATGGGCGGGATCGATGATGTGCTCGTTCATGCGTAGCTAAGTTGTCTCGCGTGTCGGCGATGCTCTACGCGGTGTATACCTCGCATCCGGCACATGCCGCACGCTTGATGCTTGAGCATAAGGGGATCGAGCACGAGGTGGTCGATCTGGTGCCCGGAACTCACCCAGCAGCGGTCCGGGCCCGTGGCTTCCACGGTGGCACGGTGCCCGCCCTAAAACTCCACGGGCGCCGCATTCAGGGCACGCGCGCGATCTCTCGCGCGCTCGATGAAGCGCAGCCGGAGCCGCCGCTGTTTCCCGCCGACCCGCAGGCGCGGATACGGGTCGAGCAGGCGGAGCTCTGGGGCAACGACGTCCTGCAGCCGGTTCCGCGGCGAATCGGCGGCTGGGTGGTTGCGAACCGGCCCGAGATGCGTACTCGCCTGGCCCGCGAGGCTGGCCTGCCGGCGCCGCGCCTGCTCGGCCTGGCCGGCTGGCCGGTGACCTGGCACAACGCGCGCAAGGTCGGGGCCAACGACACCGAGCACGTGAGGAAGACGGTCGAGATGTTGCCTCCCCTGCTCGACCACGTCGACGACTTGCTCAACGAGGGGACGATCGGCGGCGAGCAGCGCAATGCCGCCGACTTCCAGATTGGGCCATCGGTCCGGCTGCTGATGACGTTCGCGGACTTGGCGCCGGCGATGCAGGGCCGCAAGGCGACGCGCTTCGCAACCGAGATGATGCCCGACTATCCGACGGGGATTCCGGCCGGCTTCGTCCCGCAGGAGTGGCTCGAGCCCCTTCGTCGCTGACCTACCCAGCGAGGTACGTAAGTGACGCCAGAGCAGGGCCCTGAGTTCGCCGGAGTCAGGGACAAATTTCGGGACCAAGTCTTTGGGCGGCATTTCGTCATGCGAGCAACCCAAGGGTCGCTACTCTCAACGGAATGACCAGCTTCGACCTGGAAATCCTTCCCGGGGCCGACCTCATCAAGCGAGGCGCTGAAGACTTGGATGGCGGGCATGAATCGGCCGAGGCGCTACTCGTATCGATTGGCGCGCCCCGACTGCGGTCGATGGGCATTGCACTGTCCTCGCCGATCCCCTCCCCCGAGCACAAGCTCTATCTACTCCTTGCGCAGGAAAAGGGAGACGCCGCTCATTCCGCCTATAAGGCCCTGATCCGCCGGCTCGTCAGCTTCGAGCGGGCGGCTGCATGCGCGAGTTAGCCGACTCCGCGCGCATCGAGCAGTTCATGCGCGAGCTGGGGCAAGCCGTCACCGTGGAAGGCCGCGTCTATCTCACTGGTGGCGCGACCGCCGTTCTCTACGGCTGGCGGGACACGACCATCGACGTTGACATCAAGCTCATTCCCGACCGCGATGAGATCCTGCGAGAGATCCCGCGGCTCAAGGAGACGTTGAACCTCAACGTCGAGCTGGCAGCGCCGTCAGACTTCATCCCTCTACCGGCGGGTTGGGAGGATCGAAGCCCGCTGATCCGTAGGGAGGGCAAGCTCTCCTTCCATCATTTCGACCCTGTAGCCCAAGCACTCTCAAAGGTGGAGCGGGGACATGAGCAAGACATACGCGACGTCCGAGAGATGGTCGCCGCAGGCCTGGTGAACCCAGCAGATGCTCTCAATCAATTCAAAGCGCTCGAGCCCGAGCTTTACCGCTTCCCCGCAATCGATCCAGTCTCGTTCCGCAAAGCCGTAGAGGGACTGTTCTCGGCATAAGTGGGGCGGGAAGGACTCGAACCTTCGACCGACGGATTATGAGTCCGCTGCTCTAACCAACTGAGCTACCGCCCCGGAGGGGCCGATTATCGCTGAGTTCAGGCGCTGAAGAGCTGGGCGAGGGAGCGGCCGACGTCAGGTGGCTCTTCCTTGCCTTCGGCCGCCGCGACGGCGCCCTCGGCGAGGGCCTTGGCGGCGTCGGCGATCTGGTGGTCGCGACCGCCGCGGATGACTCCGGTCTTCTTCGCTTCGGCGAGGTCGGACTCCATCAGGCCCGCCAGCTCAGCGAGGCGGCGCAGGCCGACGACTCCCGCGGTGCCGCGCAGGGCGTGGGCTTCGGCCCGCATCGTCTCGAAGTCCGTCGTCTCGGTGGCGAGGCCGGCTGAGATCACGTCGCAGCGCCTCCGCGCCTCCTCGGCGAAGGACTCCAGCAGCTCGGTGTCGGGGGCGGCTTTTTCGCTCATTCGGCCACTACCCTCTCAACGGCTCCGGTCAGCAATTCTGGGCCGAAGGCCCCCTCGATCGCCTCGACGACCTCGCCCTCGCGGTCGATCGCGAACAGCCAGGGCTCGCTCGGCAGATGGAAGGCCCGGACCTGCGGGCGCACGCCCTTGCCGGGGTCGTTGTCGTTGTAGATCTCCATATGTATGAACGCCGCCTTGTCTCCGTATTCCTGCTTGGCCTGCTCGGCCACGTCCACTACGGGTCCGCAGACCCGACTCTGGCAGAACTTGGGGGTCGCAAACAAGAGCACAATCGGTCTTTTTCCGAGCACTTCCGCGTAATCCACCTTGTTCTGGGTGTCCGGCGGGACACGGGTGGTGATCTTCGAGACGTCCCCACCGACGTCCGCGGGGACCGGAGTGTGGATTTCGGGCGCCTGCTCGCCCGGGCGCGGCACCCGCTGGAATTCCCCTACGACGGCGCTCGGCAGCAGCGTCGCGGCGAGTTCGTCCCCCTCCTTGATCAGCGCGGCGATCTGCCACTGGCCGTCGCTCGGGAAGTCGAGCTGGGTTGAGTAGACGACCGTGCCGAGGTTGGGTCCCTCAACTGTGGGGGTCTGAAAGGCGGGGCTCGCCGTGAGGCTTTCGATCGAAGCCGGGAAGGGACCGGTCGCGGGTTTGTTCAACGCCTCGACCTGGGCCTGCGCCAGCGCGCCTTTGCCCCCGGGCCTCGACTTCGCGCCCCGGCGCGGAGTCGGCACCTTTGCCAGGTAGATCGCCACCTCGGCGTCGGCGACCTGGGTGCCGTCCCGTTCGAAAACCCCGAACGGGTAGCGATTCACCCCCCGGTAGAACACCTTCGCAGCTGGCGGGACCAGCAGTTCGGAGGGCGCGTCGGCGAGTTCGAGCAGGTCTTTCAGGCTTCTCCCCTGCGGCGCCGGGAACTCGCTCCTCGGCGGCGCCGGCAGACTCGGGGCGTCCTCGGGCGGCGTGGTCGCGGACTCCTCCGAGCCCGAGTCTCCCCCGCATCCCACAGCCGCGACCGCAACGGCAACAAGGCAGCCGAAAGCGAGGGCGAGGCGGGCGGCACGCATCGGCGCCATGTTATTCAGAGTCCGCCTGGTCAAGCCGTGCCGAGGCGCGGCCGCGAACCGCCGTATAGGGTGCCGTCGGTCGTCGAGAACGGAGGAGATGGAGATGGCGCAACGTGCTGCATTGGTGACTGGAGCGTCGAGTGGGATCGGCCTCGCGATCGCCCGGGCCCTGGGCGAGGAGGGCTACGCGCTCACGGTCTCGGCCCGCCGTCCGGAAAAGCTCGAGGAAGCCGCGGAGGGCCTCCGCGCCGACGGCTTCGAGGTCAACTCGGCGATCGGGAACATGACCGAGGAGGACGACGTGGTCGCGGCCTTCGCCTCCCACCGTGACGCCTACGGGCGCCTCGACGCGCTGGTCAACAACGCCGGGGTCGGGATCGGCGCCCCGATGGAGGAGATCCAGACCAAGCACCTCGACATGCAGCTGGCGGTCAACCTGCGCGCCCTGATCCTGGGCACGCGCGAGGGGCTGCCGCTGCTGCGCAAGGCCGGCGCCGAGCACGGCAAGGCGCTGATCGTCAACACCGCCTCGATCGCCGGCAAGGGCGGGCAGGCCTGGCTCTCGATCTACGCCGCGACCAAGGCCGCGGTGATCAACTTCACCCAGTCGACCCACCGCGAGGCGGGCAACGACGGGATCCAGTGCACGGCGCTCGCCCCCGGGTTCGTCGACACGCCGATGACCGAGTTCGTCAAGGGCCAGGTCGCCGCCGAGTCGATGATCCAGCCCTCGGACCTGGGCGAGGCGGTTCGCTTCCTGCTCCACACCTCCCCCAACTGCCACGTCCCGGAGATCGTCTTCACGAGGCCCGGGGAGGGAGTCGACACGCCCTGACGGGCCCGGCGCCGGCGCCGCTGCGAGTTCTTGTCGCCGCCTTCGGCGACGCCGGTCACGCCTTTCCCGCGATCGCCCTCGGGCGGGCCCTGGCGGCTCGGGGGCATGAGGTGGTCGTCGAGACCTGGGAGGAGCGGCGCGGGGCGGTCGAGGGCGCCGGGCTCGGCTTCGCCGCGGCGGAGGAATACCGGATGTTCCCGCCACCGGACCCCGACTCCGCCGACGGCCAGCATGCGGCCGAGGCAGCACGGGCGCTGCTGCCGCTACTGGAGGAGATGCGCCCGGACGCGGTCGTCAGCGACATCCTCACCCTCGCCCCCACCCTGGCCGCCGAGCTCGCCGGCATCCCGCTCGCGACTCTGATCCCCCACATCTACCCCGTGGTGGAGCCGGGGCTGCCGTTCTTCGCGATGGGGCTGAAGGCGCCCCGCACCGGGGTCGGGCGAACGGTGTGGCGCGCCGGGCAGCGGCCGCTCAGGATCGGCCTGGAGCACGGCCGTCGCGATCTCAACCTGCAGCGCAAGCGCCTCGGCCTGCCCCCGATCGAGCGCTTCCACGGTGGCATCAGCCCCGACCTCGCCCTGGTCGCCACCTACCCCCAGCTCGAGTACCCGAGGGAGTGGCCGACTGGGGTCGAGGTCACCGGGCCGATGACCTTCGAGGTGCCGCACCCGGAGATCGAGCTGCCGCCTGGAGACCGTCCGCTCGTCCTGGTCGCCCCGAGCACCGCGCACGACTCCGGCAACCACCTCGTCCGCGCCGCCTTGGAGGCGCTGGCGGATGAGCCGGTGCGGGTCGTCGCGACGACCAACCGGGTCGTTCCCCAGGAGCCGATCGACGTCCCCGCCAATGCCGTCCTCGTCGACTGGCTCAGCTACAGCCAGCTGATGCCCGCCGCGTCCCTGGTGATCTCCCACGGCGGCCACGGCACCGTCGCCCGCGCCCTCGGCGCGGGAACCCCGGTCCTGATCAGCCCGATCACCGGCGACATGAGCGAGACCGCGATGCGGGTCGCCTGGGCCAGCGCGGGGCTCTCGGTGCCATGGCGTCTCTGCCGCCCAGGACCGCTGCGCTGGGCGACGCGCCGACTGCTCGGAGACCCGACCTTCGCCGCCAAGGCGGCCGAGATCGCGGCCTGGGGAGAGAGGAACGACGGCGCCGAGCGCGGCGCGGTGCTGGTCGAGCAGCTGGCCCGCGCCGAGAAAGACGGAGGCCGGGCTAAAGGCCCGGCCTCCGCCACCTAGCTTTCAGACTCGCTTCTTTTCACATTCGTTTTTCGTTTTTTTCGGTCAGCAGCTCGAGTTCCAGTCCCGAGACTTCTTTCAGCCGTTGGAAAGACCACCACAGTGGCTGGAAGACAGGGTTCGTGGTTTCTTTGTTTTCTCCGACATGGGTGCCTTGGACCAGTTTTTCTTTTTCGGAGAACCAGGGGGCGCCGCTGTCGCCTCCTTCGGTTTTGGTTTTTTCCACTTCGACGAGTTCTTCCAGCAGTCCAAACGTCATTCCGATTTCTTTGATCACACCGCAGTGGAAGCCCGACGTCTGTCCGGAGATGCAGGTCGCGGCTTTCGCCACCGGTTCCGCTTCGCCTTTCACTTTGAAGGGTTCCGTTTCCACCGCTCCGCTCCACTGCGCGATCTTCGGGGGAACGGGAATTTCACCGGCTTTCTTCCAGAAGGCGTTTTCAACCTTGATCGCTGCGACGTCGGCGTTGTTTTTGGCTTTTGGATTCAGAAAGGCAGCAACTTTCCCGATTTCTTCTGTTTTGGTGCCTTCCTTATTGACGGCGAAAAAGCTTTCTTTCGCTTCTACGATGCAGTGGCCAGCAGTGAGGACGTAGATTTCTGTCGATCCTTTCGGCTGGGCGACCGCCGGTCCGGTCGTGCATTCCGGCCCCACTATGTTCTCCAGCGTCGTACCGCCCACGATCTGCGGATCGCAGTTGGCTTTGCTGGGTTTGAATGCCCGGCACTGCGCCTGCAACGCCACTCCGAGCTTCGGACCCGGCGCAACGGTCACCACCACGTCGACCGAAGCTTCCGACGCCTCGCCTTCGAGCGCGGTTCGTTCGCCCGCCGGCACCGCCGAACCGAGTTCGACGTAGACCGTGTTGTCCTCCACGGAAGCCCGCGTCGCTACTTCCTCGCGCGCCAAGAGGTCGGCGAGGCGGCGATTCAGTTCCTTCTGTGCCGTGGACAGTTCCGCCGCGCTCGAGTCCACCGGGATCTCGGCCACGTACAACCCGAGACCCGCCCGCACCGCAACGGCCTCGGCGATCCGAGCCGCGTTCTGCGAGGTGACGCCGACGTGCAGCTGGGCCGCCGCCGGCACGTACCAGACTCCGCCATAGGCGTCGCCCAAGGCGGCCTCCAACTCGTTGACGAGGGCCTCCCGTTCAACTGCGCTTTGCACCATGATCGCTCTCTTTGCCTGCGGGAGGGGGATTCCGGTCTGCGCCACCGCCGTGACCTCGGCGCTGGTGAGCGGATCGAGGGACGGTGGCGCAACGATCATCGGCACCGTTGGCGCAGTCGACGACTGCGCGTTGGCGTGGGCGGATGCCGCGAGCGCCATCGCGAACAGAACCGCGACGACGCAAGCCCCGCCGAGCTTGTGAGTCTTCATGTCTCTCTCCTTAAGTAGCTGTGACTGAACTGGCTGTCCAGCCAAAGCGATGCTCAAGGATCCGGCCACATCGGTCAAACTAATGTGACCGATGTTTTCTATCTCGCCAGAATCACGCCTGGCTCTAGCTCCGGGGGTGGGACTCGAACCCACAACCCTTCGATTAACAGTCGAATGCTCTGCCGATTGAGCTACCCCGGATCGCGCCGCCCCGATGCTGGGCCGCAGCGGCGGCCCAGGGAATTTAGCGGCTCTACCCGCTGGCGGCCGGGCGCGTGGCGTGGGCGATCCGCTCGACCAGGGAGGCGCGTTCGCGGCTGAGGGCAGCGCGGCGCTCGTAGTCGTCGCGCTCGCCGGCGGCGGCGATCTCGTCCTCGAGGCGGCGCTGCTCGAGCAGCAGGAAGTTGAGTTCCATCGACTCGGGCGAGGCCGGCTCCTCACGGGAGAGCATCACCAGTTCCGCGATCAGCCCCGCCAGCGCGGCATCGTCGCGCGGCAGGTCGGAGGCGGGATCCTCAGGATGCTCGCGCAGCCAGGTGGCGGCGCGCAGGCCGGTCGGCGAGAGGTGGGCGTCCGTCAGCCGGGCCAGGTGCTCGCGGCCCTCGGCCGGTTCGGCGATGCACATCGCCAGCAGCGCCCGCTCGCGCCGCTCGCGCGAGGTCAGCTCGGCCGCGTGGCGTGGCGCCGGCGGGGCAGATCCCTCATGGCCGGCCGGCGGGGTCGTCGCGCTCTCCCGCCCACCGCTCGCCGGCCGCGCCGCAGTCACCCGGCCCATCACCATCGCCGGCTCCAGGTCGAGCCGGTCGGCGACCTGGCGGATCAGGTCGTCGCGGCTCGCCGTCTCCCCCATCCCGGCCAGGATCGGGGCGACCTCGTTCAGCGCCCGGTCGCGCTCGGCCGGCGAGCCGACGTCGGTGCCGTCGAGCACCAATCCGACCTGGAACGCGCTCAGCTCCACCGCCGCCTCGAGCAGCTCGCGGAAGCGCTCGGCCCCGCCGTCCTCGGCCATCATCTCAGCCGGGTCCTCGCCCGCCGGCATCGCCGCCACCCGCAACCGCATCTTGCGCCCGGCGGCCACCCGCTGGGCTCGCAGCATCGCCTCCTGCCCGGCGGAGTCGGCATCGAGCGCCAACGCCACCTCGTCGACCATCCCCGAGAGGGTCGCCACCTGCTCGCCGGTGATCGCCGTCCCCATCACGCCGACCGCCTCCTCGATCCCCGCCTGGTGGAGGGCCAGCACGTCGGTGTATCCCTCGACCACCACCGCCCGGCCGGCCTTGGCGATCGCGGCCTTGGCCTGGTCGACGCCGTAGAGCATCTGGCTCTTGTGGAAGAAGTCGGTCTCGGCGGTGTTCACGTACTTCGCCCCCTGGTCGGAGCGCATCGCCCGGCCGCCGAAGCCGAGCACCCGGCCGCGACGGTCCCGGATCGGGAACATGATCCGCGAGCGGAAGCGGTCGTACTCGCCGCCGCCGCGCCCGCGCTGGACCAGGCCGACGCCGCGCAGCTCGTCCACCCCGAACCCCGCCCGCTGGCCGCTGAGCAGGATCCGGTCCCAGGCGCTCGGCGCGTAGCCGACGCCGAAGGCGCGCAGGACCTCCTCGCCGAGACCCCGCTCGGCGAGGTACTCGCGTGCCTTGGCGGCCTCCTTGGAGTCCCAGAGGTAGCTGGCGTAGAAGGCGGCGGTCCGTTCCAGGAGCTGCTCGAGGTGGCGGCGGCGCTGGCGCTTGGCCTCGGCCCGCGGGTCCTCCTGCTCGCGCTCCAGCTCGACCCCGTAGCGGTCGGCCAAGAGCTCCACCGCCTCGGCGAAGCCCAGCCCCTCCTTCTCCTCGACGAACTTGATCACGTCGCCGCCGACCCCGCAGCCGAAGCAGTGGTAGAGCTTCTCCTGCGGCTCGACTGAGAACGACGGCGTGCGCTCCTCGTGGAAGGGGCAGAGGCCGACCCAGCGGGCGCCCTGGCGGCGCAGGTCGGTATGGGCGGAGACCACCTCGACGATGTCGGCGGTCTGCTTGACCCGTTCCAGGCTCTCGGGGGAGATCAGCGCCATCAGAAGCGCGCCTCTTCGGGGATCGTCAGCTCGGTGAACTTGGCGATGCAGAAGCGGTCGGTCATCCCGGCGATGTAGTCGACGACGCGCTGGCGCTCGTCCGCGTCGGGGTCCCGGTGCGGCAGCTCGTCGGGGTGTTCGATGTAGTGGCGGAAGAGGCCGTGCATCGTGCGCTCGACGCGGTCGTGCTCGCGCCGCGCCTCCGGTCCCAGGTAGACGCGTTCGAACATGAACTTGCGCAGCCGCAGCATCGCCTTGCCGACCTCCGGGCTCTGGGCGATCTCGCCGCTCCCCGAGGCCTCGACGATGTCGCGGACAAGGGTGTCGATCCGCTGCGAGCCGGTCGGGCCGAGCAGCTCGATCTCCGCCGCCGGCAGGTCGCCGGGCTCCAGGATCCCGGCCCGGAGCGCGTCGTCGATGTCGTGGTTGATGTAGGCGACGCGGTCGACCAGCTTGACGATCTGCCCCTCCAGCGTCGCCGGCCGGTTCGATCCGGTGTGGTTGAGGATGCCGTCGCGGACCTGCTCGGTCAGGTTGAGGCCGCGCCCCTCGCGCTCGAGCACGTCGACCACCCGCAGCGAGTGCTCGTTATGCCGGAAACCGGCGCCGCCGGCCTCGCGCAGGGCGGCGTCGAGCGACTCCTCGCCAGCATGGCCGAAGGGCGGGTGGCCGAGATCGTGGCCGAGCCCGATCGCCTCGGTCAGGTCCTCGTTGAGCCCGAGCGCCCGGGCCACCGTGCGGGCGATCCCGCAGGCCTCCAGGGTGTGGGTGAGGCGGGTGCGGTAGTGGTCGCCTTCGGGGGCGACGAAGACCTGGGTCTTGTGCTTGAGGCGGCGGAAGGACTTGGAGTGGACGATCCGGTCGCGATCGCGCTGGAACGGCGTCCGCAGCGGGCTGTCGGGCTCCTCGACCTGCCGCCGTGCCGGATAGGAGCGCGTTGCGTGCTCAGAGAGAAATTCCACCTCCCAGGCCTGGATCCGATCTTCGAAGGTCGCGGTGGCGGGCACCGCCCGATCATAGGGTGCCGCCGGCGACGCCAGGCGCCGAAAACCAAGCAGATCAAGGACGCAGGGAGCGCCGTGTGCTCCGCACACAAGCGACCGAGGACGCCGAGATGCGCCGGTTTGCAGGCGCCTGGCTAGGCGGCGGCGCGCAATTGCACGTGCGCGTGGTGCTCCAGCGTCTCTCCCACCGCCCGCTCCGCCTGGCGCAGCGCCCGCTGCTCGGCGGCCGGCGCCTCGTCCAGGGGCTTCGCCAGCGCCTCGACCATGAACCGGTGGGCGGCCTCGGAGAGCTCGAAGGACCCGGCCTCGCAGCCGGCGCAGACGACCCCGCCGGCGGCGCCGGAGAAGCCGGTCAGGTGCTCGCCCTCCCCGCAGCGGGCGCAGGAGGCCAGCTCCGGAGCGAAGCCGGCGACCAGGGCCAGCTTGAGCCGGAAGGAGAGCGCCGTCTCCAGCGCCGCGGCGTCCGGCAGCGCGGGATCGTCGAGCAGCGAGAGGTAGCGGCAGAGCAGGTTGTAGGCGGGCGGGTTGGGCTCGGCGGAGTCGAGCAGCCGCAGCACCGAGTCGCAGGCGCGGGCGCCCGCGCCCAGCGCCGGGCCCGAGGAGCGCAGCCGCGGATAGCCGTTGACGGTGGAGACGCCGGTCACCGTCAGCAAGTCCCC
The DNA here is from genome assembly GCA_963799835.1 of uncultured Solirubrobacterales bacterium. Taxonomy (GTDB): domain Bacteria; phylum Actinomycetota; class Thermoleophilia; order Solirubrobacterales; family 70-9; genus VAYN01. Next base: position 111,128 of record CAWCYE010000001.1, on the reverse strand, counting down.
CCGCCCTTCGTGGAGGATGAGATCGAGGCGGAAGAACGGCTCCAGCCGCCCACCGAAGCGCGACCTCGGTTTGCGTGCCCCCTTCGCGATCGCGCCGAGGCGGCCGCGGGTCTTCGAGTAGAGGTGGAGGATGCGGTCGGCCTCGCCGTAGCGGATGCTGCGCAGGACGATCGCCTCGGTCTTGACGGTGGTTCCCGGCATGGCCGATCTACGTTGCCCGACGGGCCGGACGGCGACGACGCGGCCGGCGGCGCAGCTTGACCTGGCAGCTGGGGCAGAAATAGGTGGAGCGCCCGCTGACGACGATGCGGCCGATCTCGCCGCCGCAGGAGGGGCAGGGCTCGTCCTCGCGGGTATGGACCAGGAACTCGTCCTGCATCGTCCCCCTCTCGCCGCGCCCGTCGCGGTAGTCGTCGATCGAGGCGCCGCCGCCGTCGATTCCGGCCTCCAGCGCCGCGACGACGCCGTCGCGCAGGGCGATCAGGTGCTCGGGCTTCATCGACCCGGCCGGGGAGAGCGGGTGCAGCCGGGCCCGGTAGAGCGCCTCGTCGGCGTAGATGTTGCCGACGCCGGCGACGCCGGACTGGTCGAGCAGGAACGACTTCAGCGGCGCCGTGCGACCGGCGGCCATCGCGCCCAGCGCCTCGGGCGTGAACGCGGGCGAGAGCGGCTCGACCCCCAATCGGGAGAAGCGCTGGTCGAGATCGGCGTCGGCGATCAGGAACGCCTCGCCGAAGCGGCGCGGGTCGGTGAACCAAACCTCGCGCCCGTCGTCGAGGACGAAGCAGGCGCGCAGGTGACGGGCAGAGGTCGAGCGCTCGCCCTCGTACAGCCGCCGGCCCTCGGAGGGGTCGAGCATCTCCTCGCCCTCGACCAGGATCAGGTTGCCGGTCATCCGCAGGTGCATGACCAGGGTGCGGGCCTCGTCGAGGGCGAGGAGCAGGTACTTGCCGCGTCGTCCCAACCCTTCGATCGTGGCGCCGCTGACCGCGTCACCCAGCTTCTCGGGTGGGACCGGGCGCGACCAGCGAGCGTCCAGCACCTCCAGCGACTCGATCCGCCGCCCTTCCAGCTCCGGCTCGAGCTGGCGGGCGACCGTCTCCACCTCGGGCAGCTCGGGCATCCCCGAGTTCTACCTAATCAGTCCTCGCTGGCCCGCGGGTGCGCCTGGAAGTAGACCTCCTTGAGGCGGTCGCCGGAGAGATGCGTGTACATCTGAGTGGTGGAGATATCGGCGTGGCCGAGCATCTCCTGCACGGCGCGCAGGTCGCAGCCGCCGGCGAGCAGGTGGGTGGCGAAGCTGTGGCGCAGCGTGTGCGGGCTCATCTTCCCGGCCAGCCCGGCGTCGCGGGCATGGCGCTGGACGATCTTGTAGAGGCCCTGCCGGGTCAGCGGGCCGCCGCGGAAGTTGACGAACAGCTTCGCCTCGTGGCGGTCGCCGACCAGCTTCGGCCGCCCGCCGCGCATGTAGGCGGCGATCGCGGCGATCGCCTGGCGGCCAAGCGGGACCAGGCGCTCCTTGTAGCCCTTGCCGCGGGCGCGCAGGAAGCCCTCGGTCGTGTCGATGTCGGCCAGCTCGAGGCCGATCGTCTCCGAGGCCCGCAGCCCGCACGCGTACATCACCTCCAGCAGCGCGCGGTCGCGCAGTGTCGTCGGCTCGCTCCCGCGCGGCGCGGCCAGGAGCTTCTGGACCTCGGCGTAGTTGAGGACCTTGGGCAGCTTCTTCGAGCGCCGCGGCGCGCTCAGCGCCGCGGTCGGGTCGTCGCCGATCAGCTCGTCGCGGCGCAGGTGCTTGTAGAAGGAGCGCAGGCAGGCGGCCTTGCGGTGGATCGTCGAGGCCGAGCAGGCCGGGCGGCCCTCCCCGGTGGCCAGCTCGGCGAGGAAGTCGGCGACGTCGGCCGGGCGGGCCAGCAGCGCATCGCGATCGTGGACCGAGAGGTACTCGCCGTACTGGAGCAGGTCCGTGCGGTAGGCGTTGAGGGTGTTGCGGGAGAGGCCTCGCTCCAGCTCGAGGTAGGAGAGGAAGTCGAGGACGAGGCTGGAGAAGCGGGCGTCGGCGGCGGAGCCCGCGGGGGCAGACGGCACAGCGGGTTTGACGGCGACTGCCACGACGCATGCTTCTCCCTTGCGGGAGGCAACCCTTGACGCGCAAGGGACCGTGCGGTCGGCTACCCGGTGAGCAGCCGTCCGGCTGCCAGCGGAGCAGCGAAGAAGAGCGGGTCGTCGGGAAGCTCCCGGCCCATAGTCGTCGTCGGCAGGCCCGAAGCGGCGTAGGCGTCCAGATCGGTCGGAGCTTCGCGGAGCTGGTGATTGGCTCCGGCGCTGGCAATGGCCTCAGCGATCTCCGGGTTGCCCTCCGGAACCGCGATGTCGACCGGGGTAAGCAAGAGGTCGAGGATGGTGCGGGTGTGGTGGCTGAGGCCGCGGTGTCGGTCGCGGGGGTCGGAGCTGGAGAGGCGGGGTGAGATCAGGGTTGGCATGCCGAGGGAGAGGGCGGCGTGGGCACTGTCGAGGGCGATCATGCCGCCGTGGCCGAGCTCGGTCTCGGAGCCGATCATCCCTGGGCCGGGGCCGACCAGGACCGCGTCCCAGCCGAGCACCGTAGCGGCGGCGTCGAGCGCGCCGGCGGTGCTGAGCGCCTCCCGCTCGCCGCCGTAGGCCGGGGCGGCGGTGACGTGCCCGCAGAGCAGACCGCGCTCCCGCAGCTGGGCGACGTCCCGCGAGAGCGAGCCCGGCAGCGCGCCGCCGCCGGTCTGCACGTAGCCGACCGCGATCCCCGGCGAGGCCTGCGCGGCGGCCCAGGCCGCCGGAGCCAGGTGACCGTGCAGCGGCAGGACCCCGACGGGCACCACGCGGCGCGTGGCCTCGACGCCGGCCTCGTCCTCACCCGCCCCCACCCCCCGCTCCACCGGGTCGACCGGGTGCTGGAGCGAGCTGTAGTTGAGCTTCATCACATGTGGCCCGTCGCCCGGAGCGGTGCCGTCGAGGCCGCGGCTGAGGTTGACGTGGACGACGTCGAAGCCGCCCGAGCCGAGCCCGAGGTCGAGCGCGGCGACGTTGATCACGACCTCGTCGCCGACGCGCGTCTCCCCCACCAGCGCCTCGTCCGCCCAGGCCGGCCGGCGCTCCCCCGAGACCTCGACGACGAGCGGCTGCTCGGAGACGACGGTCCCCCGCCGCAGCTCGAGCCGGCCGCTCACTCGCCGGCAGCGGCCGCGACGATCCCCTCGCAGACCTCGAGCATCGTGTCGAGGCTGTGAGCCGAGACCATCTCCTCCGCGGTGTGGACGTTGTCGGTGCCGTTGGCGAGCAGGACGCAGTCGAAGCCGGCGAGCCGCAGCGCGTTGGCGTCGCTGCCGCCGCCGATCGCGACCCGCTCCGGCTCCAGGGCGGCCGCCCGCAGCCCCGCCTCGGCCAGGGCCAGGGCCGGCGAGGAAGGCGGCAGCTTGTAGCCGCGGAAGAGCTCTTCGATCCGCACGTCGACGTCGCAGCCGTGCTCGCTCGCGCCCCAGGCGCAGGCGTCGGCGATCCTGCCCGCGACCTCCGCCGCTCGCTCGGTGTCGAGGCTGCGCGCCTCGGCGTGGATGCCACAGTGCCCGGGGACGACGTTACCCGCGGTGCCGCCGGAGATCAGGCCGACGTTGGCGGTCGTCCCCTCGTCGAGCCGTCCCAGCTCCATCCGGGCGATCGCCGCCGCGGCGGCCGCGATCGCGCTGCTGCCGTCCTCCGGCCTGACCCCGGCATGGGCCTCGACCCCGGCGAAGTCGGCGAGGACCTTCTGCTGGGTCGGCGTCGAGACGACCACCTCGCCGACCGGACCGGCGTGGTCGAGGACGAAGCCGCACTCCGAGCGCAGTGCCGAGAGGTCGAAGGCCTTGGCGCCGCGCAGCCCCTGCTCCTCGGCGACCGTCATCACCAGCTCGATCCCGACCGGCGGCTGCTCGGAGGCGAAGCGGGCGGCCAGCTCCATGAAGACGGCGACCGCGGCCTTGTTGTCGGCGCCGAGGATGGTGTCGCCGCGGCTGCGGAACACGCCTTCGTCCTCGACGACCTCGACCCGGCCGCGGTGAGGGACGGTGTCGACGTGGGCGCAGAACATCACCCAGCGATCGGAGCGCCCCGGCAGCCGGGCGAGCAGGTTGCCCGCCCCCGCTTCCGCGGGCTCCGCCGCGCCGTCCTCTGAGACCTCGAGTCCCATCGCCCGCAGCTCGGAGGCGACGGTGTCGACGACCTCGCGCTCCTCGCCGGTAGGGCTGCGGATCTCGCAGAGGGAGACGAAGCGGTCGTACAACGCAGAGCTCACAGCCCGAAGGCTATGCGCTCAGCCCGAGCGCCGAACGCCGACGTCGCGGGTCTCGATCTCCTCCGCCGGCTCCAGCTCGCCCCCATCCGCCGGGCGTGTGCCGGCGTGGTGGGCAGCGGCGCCGACGAACTCGCGGAAGAGCGGCTCGGGGCGGTTGGGCCGGGAGTTGAACTCGGGGTGGAACTGGGAGGCGACGAAGAACGGGTGATCGGGCAGCTCGACCATCTCGACCAGGCGCTCGTCCGGCGAGGTGCCGCCGCAGACCAGGCCCTCGTCTTCGAGCCGGCGGCGCAGCTGGTTGTTGACCTCGTAACGGTGCCGGTGGCGCTTGTAGATGACCGCCTCGCCGAAGATCTCGCGTGCCCGGGTGCCCTCGTGGAGTTTGACCGGGTCGGCACCGAGCCGCATCGTCCCGCCCATGTCGGAGACCTCCTTCTGCTCCGGCAGCAGGTCGACCACCGGGAAGGGAGTCTCGGGATCGAACTCGGCCGAGTTGGCGCCGTCGAGGCCGGCCACGGTCCGGGCGAACTCGACGACCGCGATCTGCATGCCCAGGCAGATCCCGAGATATGGGATCGAGCGCTCGCGGGCGATCCGCGCCGCCTGGACCTTGCCCTCGATGCCGCGCTCGCCGAACCCGCCCGGGATCAGGATCCCGTCGCAGCCCTCGAGCTTCTCGGGGTCGAGGTCCTCGGAGTCGACCAGCTCGACGCCGACGTCGACGCCGTGGTGGAAGCCGCCGTGCTCGAGCGCCTCGATCACCGACTTGTAGGCGTCGGCGAGCTGCACGTACTTGCCGACCACCGCGATCCGCACCTGGGCCGAGGCGGAGTCGGCGCGGCGCACCATCTCCTCCCACTCGCCCAGGTCAGGCGATGGGGCCTCCATCCCGAAGTGGTCGAGCACGAGGTCGTCGACGCCCTCCGCCCGGAAGACGAGCGGCACCTTGTAGATGTTGTCGACGTCGTGGGCGGAGATCACGCCCTCGACCGGGAGGCTGGCGAAGAGGGCGATCTTGCTGCGGATCTCACGGTCCAGCCTTCCCTCCGAGCGGCAGACCAGGGCGTGCGGCTGGATCCCGATCCGCCGCAGCTCGTTGATCGAGTGCTGGGTCGGCTTCGTCTTCAGCTCACCGGCGTGACCGAGGTAGGGGACCAGGGTCAGATGGACGAACATGCTGCGCTTCGCCCCCAGGTCGGTGTATAGCTGGCGGATCGACTCGAGGAACGGCAGCGACTCGATGTCGCCGACGGTGCCGCCGATCTCGGTGATCACGAAGTCGACCGACTGCGACTCGGCGACGATCAGGATCCGCTGCTTTATCTCGTTGGTGATGTGCGGGATCACCTGCACGGTCGCGCCGAGGTAGTCGCCGCGCCGCTCGCGCCGGATCACCGAGTTGTAGACCGCCCCGGCGGTGACGTTGGAGGCCCGCGAGGTGTTCTCGTCGGTGAAGCGCTCGTAGTGGCCGAGGTCGAGATCGGTCTCGGCGCCGTCCTCGGTGACGAAGACCTCGCCGTGCTGGAACGGGCTCATCGTTCCCGGGTCGACGTTGATGTAGGGATCGAACTTCTGCAGCTGGACCCGGAACCCGCGGGAGACGAGGAGGCGGCCGATCGAGGCGGCGGCGATGCCCTTTCCGAGGGCCGAGACCACTCCGCCGGTGACGAAGATGAATCTCGTGTCGCCTTTGTTAGCCGTACTCATGCTCTGCCGAGCGAGTCTAGCCAGCGCAGTGGCGGAACCGAGTCGATGGTCGCCGAAATAGACCGCAACTCGCCGTAAACGGTGAGCGCCGCGACGATCGCGAGCGCGATCAGGCGGCCGTCGCCGCCGAGCACGGTCAGCAGCCAGACGCCGGCGATCGCCCCGATCAGGTTGGCCCCGGTGTCCCCCAGCATCGCCCGCTCGCCCAGGGTCAGCCAGGCGCCGACGAGCACAGGGCCGGCGAAGATCCCCAGCAGCTCCAGCGGCGCGAGGGTCCACGCCCCGAGGCAGAGGCCGACCCCCAGCAGCGCCAGTCCCTTCTCGGCCCGCCCTGGGCGCAGGTCGAGCAGGTTGAAGAGGTTGGTGGCGAGGATCAGCAGGGCGACGTCGGCGACGTAGCGCCACGATTCGAGCCCCTGCCCGGAGACGACGTAGGCGGCGAGCGCCAGCGCCCCGACCGCCTTGATCGCCCCGGTCGAGAGCGCACCCTCGCGCAGCGCCCGCGCGTGCCCGCGCCACCCCCGCGGCGCCCGCGCCGAGGCGCCCTGGCCGAGCGCGTCGTCGAGGAAGCCGAGGAAGGCGACCCCCAGCAGGTAGGGCAGCCAGCGGCGCAGCTCGGGGTCGAGCAGGTCGAGGTCGGCGCGGTCGTCGAGGAATGCGAGCGGCGCCAGCGCCACCAGCGCCGCGGTGGCGAGCACCGCCCCGAGCGGGAAGGCAAGCGGGACGCCGCGGTAGTTCTCGCGGACCAGTCCGGCCTCACGCAGGCCGCGCGCCCCCGCCGGAACCAGCCAGAGGGAGATCGCGAACGCCAGCAGGAACCCGACCCAGACGGCTCAGCCCCCCGGCGCCAGCAGGTCCGGCAGGAGGCGGTCGGCACTGCCCTTGAACCCGAAGCTGCCCTTGGCCCCGAGCATCCCGAAGACCAGCGCCAGCTGGCCCGCGGTGAGGTCGACGTCGTCGACGCTGGAGAGGTCGTTGGCCTGGAAGAAGGAGATCGAGGACACCTCCGCCTCGGAGGTCTCGATGCCGACCGCCGGCGTCCGGGTCGCGACGATGCCGCTCAGCAGGGCCGACTCGAGCTGGTTGGCTTTGGCGCGCTGGACCGGCCCCATGTCCTGCGGGTCCTCGCGGACGACGATCACCCCGTCGAGGGCGCCGAAGCTGCCGCTCGCGCGCGAGAACAGGTGGCCGCGCAGAAGTTCGGGCAGGGTGCCGCCGACCACAATTTGGCGCCCCAGGCCGGTGCCCAGTTCGCTCAGCGCGTCGGGGTCTCGGCGCAGGTCGGCGAACCTCGTCTTCGCCAGGTCGCCCGTCAGGCCGGCGACGTCGACCGGCTCGCGGATGACGCCGACGCCGACCAGCCTCGCCCCGGTCGGCCCGAGCGCATCCTCCGCCGCGGCGGAGACCTCGCCCGGCAGGCCGCCGAGGGCGATGATCGCGATCCGCTTCCCGTCCAGCCGGTCGCGAGTCAGCACCGGGTAGACGCGGTCGGCGAACTCGTCGGAGCGGCCGAGTTCCCCGCTCAGCTCGTCGGCCTTCGAGCGGGCGTCCTGGAGGTTCCCGACCAGGCTGTGCTCGAGGTTGCGGCGGGTACTGGTGAGGGCGTCGCCGCCGAACTCGGCGCCGATCAGGATCCCGATCGCGAGCGCGAGGAAGACCGCGATCAGCGAGGTGGCGTGGTATCGCGCGCTGTAACCCATCGGCGCCCGAAGGCTAGATCACCAGCCTTCTCGCCGGGCGGTCTCTATATACCGAGCCAGATCCTGATCTTCAGCCAGACCAGGTCGAAGAGGTCGTTGAGGGCCGGCGAGGTGATCACGAGGATCGTCAGCAGGATCGCGAAGGCGACCCCGAAGAGGGCGACCGGGGCGAGGGTCGAGCTGGGGTTGTAAAGCCTGCTCACCCCCTTGGCGTCGACCAGCTTGTCGCCGATCCGCAGCCGGGTGAGGAAGGTGGACGACATGCCGCCGCGCTTGCGGTCGAGGAACTCGATCAGGTTGAAGTGGGCGCCGACGCTGACGATCAGCGCCGCGCCCTTCTCGTGCGCCATCAGCATCGCCACGTCCTCGCTGGTGCCGGCCGCGGGGACCGCCGTGTGGCCGAGCCCGGCCACCTCGAGCCGCTCGCAGCCCGGGGCGCGACCGTCGGGGTAGGCGTGGACGATCAGCTCGGCGCCGCAGCACAGGGCCTCGTCGCTGGCGGAGTCCATGTCGCCGAAGATCACGTCCGGCTTCAGCCCCGCCTCCAGCAATCCGTCGGCGCCGCCGTCGACCGCGACGATCAGCGGCCGCATGTCGCGGATGTAGGCGCGCAGCGCTTTCAGGTCGCGGCGGTGGCGTTCGCCGCGGACGACGATGAGGACGTGGCGGTCACGAAAGGAGGCGGCCGTCGGAGGGAAGTCGATGCTGCCGGTGAGGAGGTCGGTCTCCTGGCGGACGTGGGCGACGGTGTTCTCGGCGAACTCGGCCAGCGCCTCGTCGATCCGCTCGCGGTGCTCCTCCAGCTGGCGCTCCAGCTCGCCGACCTCGAGCACGTGGCCGCGCAGGACCTCTTCGTCGCCGACCGTCACCGCTCCGCCGTCGATCCGCAGGCGATCGCCGTCATGAAGCCGCTCGAACAGGTCGGCGTCGGGGGCGTCGATCAACCGGACCCCGGCCCGCGCCAGCATCAGCGGCCCGGCGTTCGGGTAACGCCCGTTGGAGGAACTCGACGCGTTCAGCACCGCCACCGCTCCGGCTTCGATCAGCTCCTCGGCGGCGATCCGGTCGATGTTGACGTGGTCGATGACGGCGACCTCACCGGGGCGCAGGCGCTTGACCAGGTGCTTGGTCCGCTCCCCCAGCCGCGCCGTGCCTTCGATCGGGGCCTGCGGCCGAGCGCCATTGCGACGCCCGAGCAGAGCAGGAAGCCGGCGGCGACTGGCGGTTGCCACGCGTTCAGGTTAGAGGCTTGATGTGACCGAGCGGTGGGACGGCAAGGTCGGGGCGCGTTACCGGGGTATAGGCCGAGTAAGGCGCCCCAGGCCAGGATTACGCCGCAGCCAGGAGCTCGCGGGCGTGCCGGGTCGCGGCCTCCTCGGAGCCAGCGGCGCCCCCGAGCATGCGGCGGATCTCCTCGACCACGCCCTCCCCGTCGAGGCGCTCGACCGAGGCAAGCGCCTGCTCGCCGGCGACGGCCTTCTCGATGCGGAAGTGGACGTCGGCGAGCGAGGCGACCTGCGGCAGGTGGGTGATGCAGATCACCTGCCGGTCGGCGCCAAGGGCGCGCAGCCGCTCGCCGACCGCGCGGGCGGTGTTGCCGCCGATCCCGGCGTCGATCTCGTCGAAGACCACCGTTCCGGCGCTGGCGGCGCGGCCGAGGCCACTCAGCGCCAGCATCACCCGCGACAACTCGCCGCCGGAGGCCGCGTCGCGCAGTGGCGCCGGCTCGATCCCCGGATTCGGCGCGATCCGCAGCTCGACCGTCTCGCGCCCGGAGGGCCCGTGGCCGTCGGGGTGCGACTCCAGCACGACCTCCAAGGTCGCGCCGGCCATCGAGAGCTTCTCCAGCTCCGCCGCGACCCGCTCCTGGAGCGGGTCGGCGGCGGCGGCGCGCCCGGCGCTGAGTCGCTCGCCCAGCTCCTCGCGCCGCCGCTCGGCCTCGGCCAACGCCGCCTCGGCCTCGGCCCCGCGCTCCTCGGCACCCTCCAGCTGAGCGATCTCGGCGCGGCAGCGCTCGGCGTGGGCGAGGACCGCCTCGACGCTGCCGCCGTGCTTGCGCTCGAGCCGGTCGATCGCTTCGAGGCGCTCCTCGATCGCCGTCAGCGCGCCAGGGTCCGCCTCGATCCCCTCGGCGTAGTCGCGCAGCTCCGATCCCAGCTCGGTCAGCTCGACCCCGAGGGCAGCGACCCGCTCGGACATCGCGTCGAGCTTGGGATCGAGCCCGGCGGCGCCCTGCAGCACCGATTCGGCCCCGGCCAGGGCCGCGGCCGCGCCGCCGCCGTCCTCCTCGGCGCCGGTGAGCCCCGCGTGGGCGGCGCCGGCGGCCTCCCGCAACCCCTCGGCGTGGCGCAGGCGCTCGCGCTCGGCCGAGATCTGCTCCCGCTCCTCGGGAACCGGCGCCACCTCGTCGATCTCCGACAGCTCGTAGCGGTAGAGGTCGAGGTCGCGCTCCCGGGACCCCTCGCGCTCGCGCAGCCCGGCCAGCTCGGCGGCGAGCCTGCCGCACTCGCGGTGGGCCTCCTGGTAGGCGTGCCGCAGCTGCAGCTGCTCCTCGCCCGCGAAGCCGTCGAGGACGTCCAGCTGGGCCGAGGAGATCGTCAGCCGCCGGTGCTCGTGCTGGCCGAAGAAGGCGAGCAGCCGAGCGCCGAGCAGCTTCAGGTCCGCCGCGGTGGCGGCCCGGCCGGCGACGAAGGCGCTGGTCCGCCCGCCCGCCGAGACCCGCCGGCCCAGCACGACCTCCTCGGCGGCCTCCGGCAACCGCTCCGCCAGCTCGGCGAACTCGGGCTCCCCGAGCAGCCCTGGAGGGAGGTCGAATACCCCCTCAACCCAGGCCTCCTCGGCGCCAGGCCGGACGATCTGCGCTTTGGCCTTGCCGCCCATCAACAGGTCGAGCGAGTGAGCGAGCACGGTCTTCCCCGCCCCGGTCTCCCCGGTGATCGCGTTCAGCCCCTCGCCGAGCCGCAGTTCCGCTTTCTCGATCAGCAGAAGGTTCTCTATCCGAAGCTCGCGCAGCATCTCGGTCTGTGTAGCAACGGGGGCGGACCGACCGCAAGCTATTGCGCGCTACGTGCGGAAAATCGAGGGCGGGGGCGCTTCGCCGACCACGCCGCGGAAGGTTCCGTTCACGCGCGCATGATTCCCCTGGAAGTACTCGCTGCCGAGCAGGGCGTGGATCCTGAATTCCACCACGCCGCCGAGCTCGCAGCTGACCTGGGAGAACGCGATGAAGCCCAAGGCCTCCTCCTCGTTCGTCGAGGCCTCGATCACGGCCGTCGGGCCATGAGAGGAGGAGACCGCGACGAACATGAACGCCCTGAGCGGCCGGTTCGAGACGAATTCCTTTGGGAACTCGATTCGAGTCCCAGCCTTGACCTTGGCCTGCAACGCCCCCAGCTCCCACAGCCGAACGAGGCGATCGCCGCGCGCCTCTGCAAGTTCGACATGGATCGCAGGACGGACCACTTCGGAGTCCCAGGGCCCGCACCACACCTGCGGCGTGCCGGAGAACGGGATCACCTTCCCGTTCGGCCGCTTGAAGACCAGCTTCGCCTCGGCGCCCGCTGCGCCGACGAGGAGACAGGACGACGCCAACAACCCGACCGCGACGGGGCGCAGCCATCGAGGCAATGCATTTCTCCCTGGCACGGCGCCCAAGCTACAGCTCGCTGCCGCTAGACCCCCCTAGACGGCGAGGTGGCCGAACTTCTCGCGGATCCGCTGGTAGAAGCTGGTGCCGGGAAGCTGGGCGAGGAGACCGACGCCGTCGACGAAGCGGACCTCCAGGGCCGCGCCGGCAGCGAGGTCGGCGACCTGCACGCCGTCCACCGCCACTTCGACCGGTTCGCGGCCTGCGGCGTTGCCGACGTGGAGGACGTCGCTGGGGGCGACGACCAGGGCGCGAGCGGTGAGCGAGTGCGGCGAGATGTAGCTGACTACGTACCCCTTCACTCCCCAGGCGAGGATCGGGCCCTGGTTGGCGAGGTTGTAGCCGGTCGAACCGGCCGGGGTGGCGGCGACGAGGCCGTCGCAGCGCACGTGCCCGACCTCCTCGCCGGCGATCCGATAGCTCAGCTCCACCACCCGGTCATGCGGGCGCCGGGCGAGGGTGACGTCGTTGAGCCCGACCGCGACGGTCCCGTTCACGCTCACCTCCACCCCGGGCAGCCCGACGGTCTCGATCTCGCCGGAGAGCGCGCGCCGGATCCCCTCCTCGGCGTCGCCGCGCTCGACCGCGGCGAGGAAGCCGACCGTGCCGAAGTTCACCCCGAAGACCGGCACCTGGGTGTGGGCGAAGTGGCGGAGCGCGTGCAGGATCGAGCCGTCGCCGCCGAGGACGAGGCAGAGGTCGGGATCGGACGCATCATCGCCGCCGACCTCGATGCCCTCGGCTGCGGCCCCATGCTTGGCCAGCTCGTCCTCTGTCGCGACCACCCGCCAGTCCAGCTCGCGGGCGACGGCGACCAGGGTCGGCACCGCCTCCGTCGCCGCCGGCGGGTGCGAGTGGGTTATCAGCGCCACCGTCTTCACTTGCCCTCGACCGCCTCGATCGCAGCCGCGAGGTCCTCCACGGCCGCTCCCCCACCCCCGCACCAGACGAAGGTCTCGCGGTTGCCCTTCGGCCCGGGCAGGCCGGAGGAGGCGAACCCGCGCACTGGCAGGCCGAGGTCGGCGATCGCCCGGGCGACGCCGAGGACCGCCTCGCGCCGGTCGCCGGGGTCGTGCACAACGCCGCGCCCGACCCGCTCGCGGCCCAGCTCGAACTGCGGCTTCACCATCGCCAGGACCTCGCCGCCGGGAGCCATGCACCGCGCCACCGCGGGCAGCACCTTCTTCAGGGAGATGAAGGAGACGTCGACCGTGGCGAGCGCCGGCACGAAGGGCAGGTCGGCTGGCTCCATCGCGCGAGCGTTCAGCCGCTCGATCGCGGTTACGCGCGGGTCCTCCCGTAGGCGCAGATCGAGCTGCCCGTAGGCGACGTCGGCCGCCGCCACCCTGGCGGCCCCCCGTTGCAGCAGGCAGTCGGTGAAGCCGCCGGTGGAGGCGCCGACGTCGAGGCAGTCGAGCCCGGAGACGTCGATGCCGAGCGCCTCCAGCGCGTTCTGCAGCTTGGCGCCGCCGCGCGAGACGTAGCGCGGCCCCGGGTCGACGACGAGCGCGGCCTCGGGCTCGACGAGCTGGCTGGGACGAAGGGCAACGGGGCCGTCCTTGCCGAGCTTCACCTCCCCCGCCCGCACCGCGCCGGCCGCCGCCGAGCGGGACGGAAACAGGCCGCGATCGGCGAGGACTGCATCTATCCGGGTCTTCTTCACGGCCGAAACGCTACAGGCGGGCCCGCGGCCGGGGGTATTTATTCGCTCTTCAGGCCGGGATGTAACAACTTGTTGACCAGTTGCCCGCTCAGGCGTGATCTGCTGCGGACCTCGCATCGCCGCCCCAAAGCGAGCCCATGCCCCCTATGCAGGGGGTTCTGTGATCGCTCTCACACACAAATCGCACGTATGTTCGTACGCTGTTCAAGGATTCGGAAGGAGAAACCGATGCAGGAGGCACGACAAAGACTTTTTGGCTGAGCCTCGCGCCGTAACTATGGCCCCCTCGCTTCCCACGAGGGCGCCCGCGGCACAAACTGGGCTCAACCTACCTCCCACCGATCCACATATATAGAGATACATATCTCTCCTCCCTGTAGTAACCCCAGAAGCGCCCCTCCTCCCCGGAGGGGCGTTTTCTGTTGTGGGGGCTTTCTAGAGCCGAATGCGGCACATCGCCCCTCAAACGAAGGCGGCCCCCGGATCGCTCCGAGGGCCGCGGTGCCACAGTCGGTGCCACAGTCAGGCACGACTATGCAGGTCGATACGCGCCACTGCCTGTGCTGGGTCAATGACTATCTCGGATGCGCGGGTTGGGCCGGTACGATTGGCGACGTGACCGCGAAGGAGAAGCTGATGCGCGACGTGCTCGACCTCGATGAGGCGAAGGCCGCGCGTGCGCGGATCGTCGTTCTCGACGATGCCGAGGCAGAGTCAGAGATGGTGCCGCTGCCGGAGGGCTGGGGAAAAACTTTAACCGGCGAGCCGATGCCTGATGTCGCAGCAGCGGTACGGCGCTCACGCGAAGAACACTGAGCGGCGTGCTCGTCGTTGACGCAAGTCTCGTCGTCGAGCTATCGATAGACAGCGCCGGAGAGAAAACGAGTGCTGCCCTGGGCGGCGGAGAGGAACTGATCGCCCCACCGCTCCTTTGGAGCGAGGTACCGTCGGTGCTGCACGCGATGGCTTTTCGCCGGCAAGTCTCGTTCGATCTCGCAGAGCAGGGCCTCGCGAGATTTCTGTCCGAAAAGATCAAGGTGGTCGAGAGGCAACCGGCCGACCTGACGATGGAAGCGTGGCGCATCGCCGAGGAGTTCGGATGGGCCAAGACCTATGACGCCGAGTATGTGGCCTTGGCGAAACTGAATGAGTGCCGCCTTGTGACGGTCGATGGCCGGCTGCGCCGCGGTGCCGACCGGCTCGGCTTCGTGCTCACGCCGTCCGAGCTTTAGGCGGACGTAACCGGCACAGAGCGCTCGGCGCTTCCTAGTAGGTAGGCGTCCATGCGTTCCCGAACCTCGTCATGGCTGCCGGGGAGCAAGTGCCCGTAGACATCGAAGGTCGTCTGAATCTTTGAGTGCCCCATGAACTCCTGGATCGCCTTCGCGTTGGCCCCGGAATCGATCAGCAGGGAGGCGAACGTATGACGACACTCATGCAGCGTGATCGGCTGGAGCAACACCGGCTCGTAGTCACCGGCCTCAGCCGATTCCCGCCCCTGATCGTTGGCCGCCTTCCAGGCGCGTTTCGCCCGGCCGTCAACGGTCGAGGCGTAGAACGCTTGCCTAGGCGTTCGGCCGAACACGAGGTCTTCCTTGCTGCGACCGCTCCTACACAGGTGCTCGCCGAGGTAGTCGCGCAAAACGGCTAGTAGCGGGACGGTGCGCTGGCCCGCCAGCGACTTCGGATCGATCACTCCCTCCACCTGATCCCAACCGCGCTCGACGGCGATCAGGTTCGCCTCAAGGTCGATGTCGCAGGCGCGTAGGGCCTGTAGCTCGCCGCGCCGCAGCCCGGCGTAAAAGGCAGTGGCCCAGACCGGGCGATCCATTGCGTCAAGGGCGGCAAGCAGCGCAGCGGCTTCCTCCGGGGAGGCGATCCGCTTCGGGCGCTTGGAGTCCCTGTTAGGGAGGTCGATCCGCTCGGAGGGGTTATAGGTGAGTTCGTCGCGGTCGATAGCCCACCGATAGAACGCCTGGATCGGATTGAGAACGTTGCTGACGGTGCCGGCCGACAGGCCCGTCGCCAGCAGTTCGTCGGCAAGGTCTTGTAGATCACGGCGACGAACCTCCGCGACCTTGATGCCGGCGACCGGCGACTGCGCGATATGAACTCGCAAAGCGCGCTCGTAGGAGCGGGTGGTGTTCGGCTTATAGCGCTCTCGGCCTTTCGGGCGAACGGTCCCCGCTTGCATCCCGGCGATGAACTGTCGCAGGGCCTCGGCGAGCGTGCGGGTGTCCCTGGGCATAGCCCGCAGGCTTCCCTGATCGACGGCACGCTTCGCTTCGGCCCGCCAACTCTTGGCTTCGGCCTCTCGTGGAAACGTCTTGGTGATCCGCTTGTCCTCGCGGACTAGGTAAATCGCGGCCTCCCACCCCGCATCGCAATTGCAGCGCCCGCCGGTACGGGCGCTGCAACCTTTGGAGTGTCGCTTCCTGATCCCCTCGGCCATCAGTCCCCACCAAGAGGCTTGAGCGCCGTCGAATCCAGCACAGAGGAGAAGCTGAACCCACCGGAGGTGTAGCTACCGGACACCCAGACGATTCCGTCAAGAAGCTGATCCGCCGGCACTTCCAAGGCGCTGGCGAGCTTGATCAAGGTGTCGATCCGAGGAACGGTCAGGCCCCGCTCCAACATGCTGATCTCGGTCCGGTGCAGCGAGGCGCGCTCGCTCAACTCGTCCTGGCTCATCGCCACTTGCCTGCGGTAGCGAAGGAGGTTTCGCCCGAACCGCTGGGCAACGGCGGGGTTCCGCTTCGGGGTCATGCCTCACCCCCACGGTGCCCGCTGATCTGATCCAAGAGTCCGTAGAGGGCGTTGTGTTCCCTCACGACCCGCAGGTAGGCGTTGCTCTCGTCGGTCTGTTTCGCCATCTCCGCAACCACGCGGCGCAGATCGGCGTCGGGAACAATCTCTCCCGCATCGAGTCCGGCGAGCAGCCGCCTATAGGCAGCCGCTTCTTGCCGGACTCGCTCCAAGTGAGGGTGCTGGTCTCCGGCCAGGGCGATGTCGCCTTCGACGCCTTCCAGACACATCGCAAGGTTGCGACGCAGGATTGCCGAGTGGGCCGGGGGGATGATGAGGGCAACTGCGGAGCCGTCGCCCGTAGGGTTTGAGGTAGCCATGAGGAGGATGTCGCTCCTTGTGGTCAGGCCCTCGGTTGGCGTTGACGCGCCGCCGGGGGCCGCTTTTGGAGCCGGTAGCCCGCTACCGTTCCCGCTGCGTCCGGCCGAGTTCCACCTTTGCCGGTCGCCACGGGGCCGGCGTGCAAGCGCGCGGCCCCACTTATGTAGGCCGCAGCGTACCCCGCCACTCGGTCGGCTGCAACTCTTTGTCATCGTCCCACTTCTGAGGCGGCAGACTCGCCGGCATTCTCAGCGGTCCAGCGTTCAAGCTCGCGAACTGGAACGAGGCGCTTGCGTCCCCGCCGAATCAGCCTCAGCTCCGGCGCCACGTTGAGATCGAAGAAGTCGGGGCCGACCCCGATTGCCGCAGCCGCCTCAGCGGGCGTGAGCGCGATCCGAGGGATCGATGCGGGGAGCTTCTTCACAGCTCGATCCCCATCTCGAATCGAGATCCTCGACCAGGGCGTCGTCATCAAAGCCGACCGGGAAGACCGGCTCCGGCCGAGGCTCGGCCATGGTCAGCCCTCGTCGTCGGAGGGCAGCGAGCCGAAGTGGCGCTCGAACTCCTCGGGGTCCAGGCGCTGCTCGCCGTGCCGGGCAAGGATCGCCTCAATCGAGGTGTCCCTCCCCTCCACCGCCTCAAGGGCAGCCAGCGCAGCGTCCAGCCGGTCCTCTGGCAGGTGGTCCAACACGACGTGGGCTTTCTCGCGAGCCGTCACGATCCAAATGGTAGCCAGGCGGTCAGCGGCCAGACGCAGGCGCGAGCCGATGCCACAGTCGTGCCACAGTCAGACACGATTCCAGCCGGTTACAACCGGACTCAGCCGGACGTGATTTGGCTCTACAAGCCGTTTTCCGCTTTGCCATGCGAACGGTCGCAGTCCTCTCCTCCCTGTAGTAACCCCAGAAGCGCCCGCGCAACAGCGCGGCGGTCAATCGCGCCGCAGGCGCTGTCTCGCCTTGCGGTGGGCACGAAGGCCAGCGCGGGGCGCAACCGTCAACCAATGGCACTCAGCAGGGGCTCCATCGGTGGGCTCGTTGCGGTAGATCAGGCGGAAACGAGGCTTTCCGGAGTACGAGGGAATGTCGAATCGAACACGGCGGCAGCTGGCAAGCTCAGGATGGAGCCCCGGACCCATCAGGTCGCCCAGGAACGGGTTGCCTTTGCACTCGACCAGCAGTGCGGCGATGCGCTGTTTCAGCGCCTCTGCTTCCGCGGCGTACTCACGATCATCCTCCGAGGAGATCGCCGTGAGTTCGCGCACGTCATCGAGAACACCCTCGGCAAAGGTGACGGGCACCCCAGCGGCTGAGTCGGCCGTCATCCCTCGGGGAGCTTGATGCCCAGACTCGCCAGCGCCTCGGCGCCGTCTTCCTTGTGATCGGCGGCGCCGCTGCGAATGCGCTCCGCAGCGATTGCGGCAGCCTCGTCGTCAGCCCGGCGCGACTCGAAGGTTTCAGCCATTGCGTCGATCTTCGAGTTCATCGCCCGCATCTGCTCTTCAAGCCGGCGCACCCGTCCAGACCTCATACGCGAAATCAAAGGCATCCCGACGAGGATAGCTGCGCCATCCGACCCATCGTTTTGGGCCGGAGGAGCCCGGCATCGCGAAGCGCTACCCCCGCGCGGAAGCCAAGCTACCGGAGGGGAGCAACTGGACCGACATGATCGACTTCTTCCTCCGCTAGTCGGTGGCGGCGCTCCGATTCCTAATCAATTGCCGTTGGCAGAGAAGTGCTGGTAGTCCTTCGGCCAGCTCCAGTTGCCGCCCCACTCCCAGCCGGCGGCGACGAAGGCAGCCACCACCGGGCCGCGGCGGTGGACCAGGCCCGGTACCCGCCGGGAACGGTCTGCATACGGCCTGCCGGCGGCGGGCGAGACGTAGCCGGAAGCGGTGACGTAGGGATTCTCGCGCGGGTTGAGGTCGATCGCGTGCCCGTAGGCGTGTTCGGACCAGCGGTCGGTACCGGCGACGACGCGGCAGTTGAAGGCCGAGGTGTTGTCGGCGTCCATGCTGCGATGGTCGTCGGCGCCGTAGGCGTCGACCAGGCGCATCCGCCGGATCGGGAAGCGGAGGCGGAAGAGGGTGCGCATCACCCCGAGGATCGGCCGGGCCGAGTCCCGGTTGACGACGAGGCGGCCATGGTGGACGCGGCCGTCGAAGCCCCAATGGCTCACCCGCAAGAGCCGCAGGCGGTCGAAGCCGACCGGGCAGCCGCGGTGCCAGGAGACGCCGGTCATCCGCTGCCGCACCCGCGGCTCGATCGGCGAGACGCTGCCGTGGAAGCGCTCTGCCGAGGCCGTGGCCGGCCCGAGTAGCAGCAGCCCGGCGACGACGATGATCACGAAAGTTCCCGGAAGCCGTAGCACCGGCCGACAGTAGCGCCGGCGTCCTCGTCTGGGCTCCCTGCTCGGGCAGAAGCGCTCCTCCTCCCCAGAGGGGCATCCCGGCGCCCCCTTGCCCTGACGGCTGCGCAGGAACAGCGCCACGGCGACCGCGACCAGGATCGCGGAACCGGCGAAGCAGCAAAGGGCGGCAAGGATCACGGCGCCCGCGCCGAGGGATCGGACCGCGTCCGGAGGACTCCCGCCCGCCGCTCACTTGGGGCCCCCGGCGAAGGCGACCGCCAGCTCGTCGGCGACGGACTGGCCCTCTTCAGGGGCGGCCAGGGTCAGGACCAGCTCGCCGTCGCGCTCGGCGAGGTCGAGATCGAGGAACGAGCAGCACTTGGTCTCGGCGGCGACGATTTCCTCCAGCCGGCGCCGGGTCGTCGGATCGGGGCGGAAGCGCAGCGTGTGGCGGCCGTCGTCCTCCTCGTGTGCGATCAGACCGGCGGCGCCGACCTCGGCGATCTCAGTCAGGCGAGCTTGCAGGTCACTGGCTCCGAGCGAGCAGGCGATGGGCTTGGGGTCGGTCATTTCTTCGGCTCCTCCTCGGGGGCGCTTCTTACTCTCGCTAGTGTTGAACCTGAACCTGGGTTTAGGTCAAGGGCAAGATCGAAATGACTGACGCAACGCTCACCATCGGGGAAGTCGCAGTATTGGCAAAGGTCAACGTCTCGGCGATCCGATTCTACGAGCGAAACGGCCTACTGCCGGAGGCCGAGCGGGTCAGCGGCCAGCGGCGCTTCACCGCCGACACCGTGCAGCGCCTCGGGATCATCGACGTTGCCAAGCAGGCCGGTTTCTCGTTGGAGGAGGTCGGCGTCCTGCTCGCCTCCGTCGACCAGGGCGCCCCGGCCCACGAGCAGCTCCAGGCCCTCGCCACCCGCAAGCTGCCGGAGGTCGAGGCGCTGATCGAGCGGGCGCAGGCGATGCGGGACTGGCTCACCACCGCGACTGCCTGCGGCTGCGACTCGCTGGACTCGTGCGACTTGTTCGTAGGGGAAACCCCGGCGCTTGAGGTCGTGCCCGGCGGCTCATCAGGCCGCCGCTAGACCACTGGCCGCCGACGCAGGATGGGCGCGCTACGTTGTCCACAGTGCCATCCACGAACCTGCTGATCGCCTCTGGTCTGATTCTCGTCGCGCTCTACGCGGCGTTCGTTCTCGGCCTGTTTCTCGTCGGGCGCCGCAGCGATGCTCGGGCGCTCGCGGGGTTCATTCCCGACTGCCTCGTCCTCTTCAAGCGGCTGCTCGCCGACGGCCGTGTCTCCCCCGCCCGCAAGCTCGCGCTCGCGGTACTCGTCGCCTACCTAGCGTTTCCCATCGATCTGATCCCCGATTTCATCCCCGTCGCCGGGCAGCTCGACGACGCGATCCTCGTCGCCCTCATCCTAGGAGTGGTCCTACGTGGCGGTGGACCCTCGCTCTTGGAGGAGCACTGGCCAGGACCGCCGCAGGGAGCGCTCTTGATCCGGCGTCTCGCCCTCCTGCCAGTTGGCCCTAAAACCCCGGCTTTGTGACGTACCTTTGGTCTTCTGGATCGGGGCGCAGGATCAACACCTCAGCCGGAGCCTTCTCCAATAGCCAGACCAGGTCCTCACCGCTGAAGCCGGCCGCGACCTGAGCCGTCGCCGGGACGACGACACGGTCGTACTGCTCGCGAGCGAGCAGGCGCTCGAGGGCGTGGCGGTAGGACCGGCCGCGCTCGACTCGGGCGTCGACCGGGACCCCCTGAGCTGCGGCACGCTGCTCGATCGCCTCCAGCATCGGCATCGCTTTCTCGGCCTCCGCCGGAATCGGGCATTCGAGCGGCAGGCGCATCGGCACTGCAGCCAGGTAGGCGGGCATCAGGGTGGCGTCCTCAGCTCGGGCAAGGCGTAGGGCCGCGTCGACCGCGCGGCGCGAGATCGAGGTGCCGGTGAATGGCAGCAGGATGTGGTGAATCGCGACCTGGCCCTTGCCCCGAGCACCCGCCCGGGAACGTGCGTAGAAGTAGCCGCCGATCAGGCCCAGAACCAGAGCGACGGCGATCAAGAACCGCTCGACGTTCACCGGCCCTCACCCCTGCCGCTGCGGTGGGCGACGATCCGCACATCGACCCCGGCCGGGGTCGCTGCCATCAGCCGTTGGGCCAGCGGCTCGCGCAGTCGCGCCAGCCCCCGGCGCGGCCCGGACTCGCCAACCATGATGTAGGTGATGTCGCGCTCGCGCACCACTCGCGCGGCGCCATCGACGAGGTCGTCGTTCTCCTCGATCAGGAAGTTCGCCCCGAGCACCGACGCAAGGTGGCGCAAGGCCGTCACCTGGCGCTCGACCTCGCCCTCGATCGCCTGGTTCGGCGGCTTCACCCAGAGCAGATCGAGCCCGGTGCCGAGCCGCTGCGCCGAGCGCCAGGCCCGCCGAACGAGCCGCTGGGAGGATGGATGCGGGCGGACCAGCGCCAGCAGTCGCTCGCCGACCGCCTGCGGCGCCTCGGCGGCTACCCGCTCCTCGCGGGTGCCGATCGGGTCCTCGACGACGAGCCGCTTGGCCTCGACCTCTTGCGCGACCTGGCGCAGGGCGACCTCGCGCAGCGCCAGCAGGTTCTCCACCGTGAAGAAGTTGGCGAGCGCAGCCTCGACGTTCTCTCCCGGGTAGATCTTGCCCGCCCGCAGGCGGGCGATCAGTGCCTCGGGCGTGAGGTCGATCAGGACCACCTCCTCCGCCTCCCCGAGCACCGCGTCGGGGATCGTCTCCCGCACCCTCGCTCCGGTCAACTCGGCGACTTGGTCGTTCAGCGACTCGAGGTGTTGGACGTTGACGGTGGAGAAGACGTCGATGCCGGCGGCCAGCACCTCCCGCACGTCCTCACACCGCTTGGCGTGCTCGACTCCCGGCGCGTTGGTGTGGGCAAGCTCGTCGATCAGCGCGACCTCCGGCGCGCGGGCAAGCAGCGCGGGCAGGTCCATCTCCTCCAGCTCGGTGCCACGGTAGGTGACTCGCCGCCGCGGCAGCGTCTCCAGCCCGAGCGCCAGCGCGGAGGTCTCCGGCCGGCAGTGGGGCTCCATGTAGCCGATCACCACGTCGCGCCCCCCGTCCTGCTCCGCGTGCCCTTCTTGCAGCATCCGGTAGGTCTTGCCGACCCCGGCGGCCATGCCGAGAAAGACTTTCAACCTCCCGGCCATACCTCATGCTCCCAGCAGGTTGTGGATCAGGAGGTCGATCGCCTTGATCCCGACGAAGGGCACGATCAGGCCACCGAGCCCGTAGGCGAGCATGTTGCGGCGCAGCAGCGCGGTCGCGCCGACGGGCCGGTAGCGGACACCGCGCAGGGCCAGCGGCACCAGCAGCGGGATGATCAAGGCGTTGAAGACGATCGCCGAGAGGATCGCCGAGAGCGGCGTCCCCAGCGACATCAGGTTGAGGTCGTCGAGCGGACCGCGCTCGCCAGGCGCAGCGGCATAGGTGAAGGCGAAGATCGCCGGCAGGATCGCGAAGTACTTGGCGACGTCGTTGGCGATCGAGAAGGTGGTAAGGGCGCCGCGGGTGATCAGAAGCTGCTTGCCGATCTCAACGATCTCGATCAGCTTCGTGGGATTGGAGTCGAGGTTGACCATGTTGCCGGCCTCGCGCGCCGCCTGGGTGCCGGTGTTCATCGCGACACCGACATCGGATTGGGCGAGCGCGGGCGCGTCGTTGGTGCCATCGCCGGCCATCGCAACCATCCGCCCCTCCGCCTGATGACCGCGGATCAGTTCGAGCTTTTGCTCCGGCGTCGCTTCGGGCAGGAAGTCATCGACGCCTGACTCCTCCGCGATCTTGGCCGCGGTCAGCCGGTTGTCGCCGGTCACCATCACGGTGCTGATCCCCATCTGGCGCAGCTCGGCGAAGCGAGCCCGCATTCCCTCCTTGACGATGTCCTTGAGGTAGACGACGCCGAGGACGTGGTTGTCGCGACAGACGGCGAGCGGCGTGCCTCCGTCGCGGCCGATCAGGTCGAGCTGCTCGCGCAGCTCGGCGGGGGCGCGGCCCCCCTGCTCCTCGACGAAGGCGAGGATCGCATCGCCGGCACCCTTGCGGTACTGGTTGCCGTTGACGTTGACCCCGCTCATCCGCGTTGCGGCGGAAAAGGGCACGAAGTGAGCCTCGTGGGAGGCGAGCTGGCGCTCGCGGATGCCGTGCTCCTTGGCGAGGACGACGATCGAGCGGCCCTCCGGGGTCTCGTCGGCGAGCGAGGAGAGCTGCGCCGCCTCGGCCAGCTCAGACTCCTCTATCCCGGGCATCGGGATGAACCTCGTCGCCTCGCGGTTGCCGAGCGTGATCGTGCCGGTCTTGTCGAGCAGCAGCACGTTGACGTCGCCGGAAGCCTCGACCGCGCGGCCGGAGAGCGCCAGCACGTTGTGACGGACCAGCCGGTCCATGCCGGCGATCCCGATCGCCGAGAGCAGCGCCCCGATCGTGGTCGGGATCAGAGCGACGAGCAGCGCGATCAGCGTCACCACGGATGCGTCGGTGCCGGCGAACTCCGCGAACGGGCGCAGCGTCACCACCACCATCAGGAAGACCAGCGTCAGACCCGCGAGCAGGATGTTGAGCGCGATCTCGTTCGGCGTCTTGCGCCGTTCGGCTCCCTCGACCAGGGCGATCATCTTGTCGAGGAAGCTCTGCCCCGGGTCCTGGGTGATCTCGACGACGATCCGGTCTGAGAGCACCCGCGTCCCGCCGGTGACGGCGCTGCGGTCTCCGCCGGACTCGCGCACGACCGGTGCCGACTCCCCGGTGATCGCCGACTCGTCGACCGAGGCGATGCCCTCGATCACGGTGCCGTCGCCGGGAATCGTCTCCCCCGCTTCGACGACGACGACATCGCCGCGCCGCAGCTCCGAGGCAGCCTTCTCGCCGCCGCCCCGAAGTCGCGCCACCGTCTCGGTGCGCATCGAGCGCAGGGCGTCGGCCTGTGCCTTGCCGCGGCCCTCGGCCAGCGCCTCGGCGAGGTTGGCGAAGACCACGGTCAGCCAGAGCCAAGCCGCAATCGCGAAGGAGAACCACGCCGGATCGTCTCCGCCCCCGAGCGGCCCGCCGCCGAAGACCTGGATCAGCCAACCGACCGTGGTGATCGCGGCGCCGATCTCGACCACGAACATCACCGGGTTGCGGAACTGGTGCCGCGGGTCGAGCTTACGCAGCGAATCCACCAGCGCCCGGGACATCAGCGCCGGCTCGAACATCGAGCGCGGCTCGTTGCGGAGGGCGTCGTCGGCGCTCATTGGCTCGCCTCCCGGTCGAGTGCGACGTTCAGCTTCAGCACGTTCACCCCGGGCTCGCCGAAGACGAGAAAACGGCCGTCGGTGTTCTCCCCGATCAGCTCCTCGACCCGGTCGAGCGGCAGGTCGCGGACGGCAGCGACGCGGCGGGCCTGGATCTGGGCATTCGCCTCAGAGATGTGCGGATCGACGCCGGAGGCGGAAGTGCTGAGAGCGTCGACCGGCACATCAGAGGCGAGGAGGCCGCGGTCATAGGGTCGCTCCCGCTTCAGGTAGGCGGCAAGCCAACCCTCCATCGATTCCGAGAGTTCCCGGTTGTTCGGCCCGAGGTTGTTGAAGAAGGTGACGTCGGCGCTGTATTCGGTCGCCGAGGGACGTCCCTGGAAGTACTCGGGGTGCCCGGCGAAATCCTGGCCGATCAGCCTCGAACCGACGACCTCGCCGTCGAGCTCGATCTTGCTGCCGTTGGCGGCGCCGGGGAAGAGAACCTGCGCGACCCCGGTGGTCGCCAGCGGGTAGGCGATGCCCAGCAGCAGCGTGAAGGCGACGATCGCGATCGCGGCGGTGGTCAGGTCTTTGCGCAGTGTCCTCATCTCAGAAGAGCTGGTCGGTCAGTCCCTGCACGGTGGGTCCGAGGAGAAGGGCCGGAAAGAAGGTGAGGGCGGCGACGATCACGACGACGGCGATCAGCAGCACGACGAAGGTGGGCGAGTCCGAGCGGAAGGTGCCGGCGCCCAAAGGGGCGACTCTCTTCCCGGCCAGCGAACCGGCGAGGGCGAGCACGGCGATCAGCGGCAGGAAGCGACCGAAGAGCATCACCAGGCCGCCGAGCAGGTTGGCGAAGTCGAAGGCTTCCGAGCCCGCGTTGCCGGGCACGTTCGGTTGCAGGAACCCGGTGTAGCCGGCGAAGGCCGAGCCGTTGTTGTTGGCCTGCGACATGTACGCATAGAGCGACTCCGAGAACCCCTGCGGCCCCGGGTTGTAGATCGACGCCGTCCCGTCCGGGCTGGCAACCGCCCAGGCGGTGCCGACCAGGACCAACAGCGGCGTCACCAGCACCGCGACGAGGACCAGCTTCATCTCCCGCGCCTCGATCTTCTTGCCGAGGAACTCCGGGGTGCGGCCGACCATCAGGCCGGCGATGAAGACCGTCAGCAGGACCACCATCAGCATCCCGTAGAGGCCGGAGCCGACGCCGCCGAAGATCACCTCTCCGGTCGAGAGGTCGGCGGTCGGCACGAGGCCGCCGATCCCGGTCAGCGAATCGAAGGCGGCGTTGACCGCCCCGGTCGAGGTGACCGTCGTGACCGCCGTCCACAGCGAGGACTCGGCGATCCCGTTGCGCACCTCCTTGCCCTCCAGGTTGCCGCCGACCGATCCGTCGAAGGCATGGGTCGCGACGCCGGCGGCGTGCTGGGCCGGGCTGCCGTGCTGCTCGGCGGTGTAGACAACCGCGACGGCGGCGGCGAAGACGATCATCATAGCCGCGTAGATCGCCCAGCCCTGGCGACGATTGCCGACGATCCGCCCAAAGGCATAGGGCAGGCTGGCCGGGATCGCCAGCATCAGGAAGATCTCGAAGATGTTCGTGAAGCTGTTCGGGTTCTCGAACGGATAAGCGCTGTTGACGTTGAAGAAGCCGCCGCCGTTGGTGCCGAAGAGCTTGATCGCCTCCTGCGAGCCGACCGGCCCCAGCGCCAGGCTCTGGGTACCGCCGGTGATCGTGTGGACGAGCTGCGAACCGTCGAGAGTCTGCACGGCGCCCTGGGAGACGAGGACCAGCGCCGCGAGGAAGCTGACCGGCAGCAGGATGTAGAGGGTGATCCGGGTCAGGTCGCGCCAGAAGTTGCCGAGTGAGGTGGCACTGCGGGCTGCGAAGCCGCGGATCACCGCGGCTAGGACGGCGATCCCAACCGCAGCGGAGAGGAAGTTCTGCACCGCGAGGCCGGCCATCTGGGCGAAGTAGCTGAGCGTCGTTTCGCCGCCGTAGTACTGCCAGTTGGTGTTGGTGACGAAGGAGGAGGTGGTGTTGAAGCTGAGGTTCCACGGCCCAGAGCCAAAGCCCTCGGGGTTGAAGGGCTGGATCGATTGACTGCGCAGGACCAGGTACAGGACGAGCCAGGAGAGCAGGCTGAAGACGAGGACCGAGCGGGCGTATTCCTTCCAGTCCTGCCCTTCGTCCGGCCGCACGCAAAACAGCCGGTAGCCGACCCGCTCGATCGGACCGACGAGGGGCGAGAGGAAGACCCGCTCGCCCTGAAAGACCTTGGCGATGTAGGTGCCGAGGAACGGCACCAAGGCGGTGAGGACCGCGAGGAAGGCGACGATCTGCAGCCAGCCCTGCGGCATCAGAGCTTCTCCCCGCGAAAGAGCGCGTAACAGAGGTAGAGGAAGATCGCGACCGAGACGAGCAGGCCCGCCAGCTCGGCGGCGCTCATACGCGGTCTACGGCGGCGACCGCCGCGTAGAGGAGGGCGAAGGAGATCAGCGCCAGCGCGATCGAGACGATGTCCATTCAGCGACTATGCGCCGCCCCCCGTCAAGGCCGCACAAAGGAAGCGGCAGGCCGTATACAGATTTCGTAAAGGCCGCTCAGGCGGCGAACCGGTATCCGACACCGGGATCGGTGCGGATGTAGCGGGGGCCGCCAGCGGGCTCGATCTTGCCTCGCAGGTTGGCGATGTGGACGCGCAAGACCTGGGTGTCGTCTTCGTACTCGACCCCCCAGACCTCGACCAGGAGCGTGCGATGGGTCATCAACCGGCCGCGGTTGGTGGCGAGAACGCGCAACAGCTCGAACTCGGTCGGCGTCAGGTGCACCTCCTCGCCGTCGCGGCGAACGGTGCGGCCGGCGAGGTCGATCGTCAGGCCGTCCGTCTCGATCACCGGCTCCGAGGTACGCGGCTGGGCGCGGCGCAGCACGGCTTGCAGGCGGGCGATCAGCTCGGGGGGTCCAAAGGGCTTGGTCACGTAGTCGTCGGCGCCAGCGGCCAGCGCTTGCACCTTTGCCTCCTCCTCGCCGACCGCCGAGAGCACGATGATCGGTATCTCGCTCCACTCCCGCAGGCGTTCGGTCACCTCTACCCCGTCGATGTCGGGCAGCATCAGATCGATGATCGCGGCGGCTGGCGGTTTCACCGCGGCGCGGTCGAGTGCCTCTTCCCCGGTGGCTGCGAGCATCGCCTCGAAGCCGGCCTCGCGCAGGATCACCCGCAGCGCGCGCAGGATCTGTGGCTCGTCGTCGCAGACGAGGACCCGAACCGCGCCGCCATCGCTCATCGCGGTACCCCCTGACGGGCCCTGAAACTGACGACCATGCTGGTTCCCTGTCCCGGGACCGACTCGATTGCGATCTCGCCGTGGTTGGCCTCGACGAATCCCCTGGCGATAGCGAGGCCGAGACCCGACCCAGCCGAGCCCTCGCCGCGCCGGAACGGCTCGAAGATTCGCTTCTGCTCGGGCTCGGGGATCCCCGGCCCCTGATCGACGACGCGAACGACGACGCGCTCGCCGACCAGCCGCGAGCGGACGGAGACCGGCCGGCCGCCGCCGTAGCGAACGGCGTTCTCGAGCAGGTTGGCGAAGGCTCGCTCCAACTGCCCGGCGTCGGCGTCAACCAGCGGAAGCTCGGGATCGATGGCGAGACGGATCGTCCCTCCCAAGCCCTCGCCGGCAGCGGCGATCACCTCCCCCAGGTCAACCGCCTCCCGTCGCGGCTCTGCCTCACCAGCCTCCAGCCGTGACATGTCCAAGAGGTTCTCGACCAGGCGAGCCAATCGGTTCCCGCCGGTGACGATCGCCTCGCTCAACTCGGCCCGCTCCCCCTCGGTGAGGCTCGACGAGCCGAGCGCCGAGCCACTGGCGATGATCGCCGTCAGCGGCGTGCGCAGATCGTGCGAGATCGCCCGCAGAAGTGCCGTCTTCAGCTCGTCGCTGCGGCGAAGCGCCGCCGCCTCGATCGCCTCGGCCTGCATCCGGTCACGCTCGGCCTCGGCCTCTCGCAGCTCGTCCAGCAACCGGTCGGCCTCGGCACGGCGCCGCTCTGCCTCCGCCGCCCGTGCTCGCACCATCTCCGCCAGGACGCTGCTCGCGACGGCAACGATCGCGAACACGACGAGCGCAACTCCATCACGGTCGGCGGCAATCGCCAGCCGTCCGGTCGGTGGGATGTGGAAGAAGTTGAAGGCGAGAGCGCTCGCCACCGCCGTCCCCAGGCCGAGCCGCCAGCCCCAGACCGTCGAGACCAGCAATACACCGGGCAGGTAGACGATCCCCAGCGAGACCGCCGGCGCGACGTCCTTCAGCGGGTAGACGAGCAGCGTGCTTGCGGCAACCGCCGCGCACCCTGCCAGCAACCCCCAGCCGAACGAAGGTGGCTCGGCACCGAGGCCGATGGAGATGCGGGGTCGCACCTCGCCAGCGTAGTTGCCGACTTCCGTGCCATGTCAGCCTGCCGCGGGCCCAGATGCATCAGTCTGGATTGATCGATATGCTGTAGAGGCTATGGCAGCGCTTCTCAAAAGCGAACCCATTGCTCCGCCGAGCTTCTTCCGGCTGGCGGCCGATCCGCTTCGCTGGCGGCTGTTGCGGGAGCTCGCCCACAGCGACCGCCGCGTCCGCGAGCTCTGCGCGCTCCTCGATCGACCCCAGAACCTCGTCTCCTACCACCTGGCAAAGCTCCATGCCGGCGGGGTCGTTTCCAAGCGACGCAGCAGCGCGGACGGGCGGGATTCCTACTACGCGCTCGACCTTCCTCGCTGCAGCGATCTGCTCGCCGAGGGCGGCGGCGAACTACACCCAGGCCTGCGCCTTTCCGCCTCGCCTGATCCAGTCTCCCGCACCGGCCCCTTGCGAGTGCTGTTCCTCTGCACCGGCAACAGCGCTCGCTCGCAGATCGCCGCGGGGTTGACCGAGAACCTGAGTGGCGGTGCGGTCGTGGCGCGCAGTGCCGGCAGCGACCCGAAGCCCCTTCACCCACTCGCCGTACGGGTCATGCACGAGCGCGGGATAGAGACCGCGAACTGGCACTCGAAGCACTTCGGCAAGTTTGCGACCGACCGCTTCGACTCAGTGGTCACCCTTTGCGACCGGGTCCGCGAGGTCTGCCCTGAATTTCCAGGCAACCCCGAACCGATTCACTGGAGCATCCCCGACCCCTCCCGCGAGGGCAGCTCGGCGAAGGAAGCCCATCGCGCTTTCGAGCGGACTGTCGACGAACTGGCCCTCCGCATTCCTTTCCTGCTCGATCAAATCGCACCCGAGTCATCAACCGTGGAGGTGAGTTGAGATGGCAGACGACGAGTTCGTCAGTGTCCGCTACATGGTCGACGACGTGCAGGAGTCGATCGACTTCTACGTCGAGCACTTCGGCTTCGAGCTGCGCCACAGCGCCCCACCGGCTTTCGCCGAAGTCGTGCGCGATCGGTTGCGGCTGCTGCTCGCCGGCCCCGAAAGCTCTGCGGGCCGCCCGATGCCCGACGGTCGCGAGCCCTCGCCGGGAGGATGGAACCGGATTCACTTTGTCATCGATGACATTGCCGCGGAGGTCGAGCGGCTACAGGGCGCAGGCGTGCATTTCCGAAACGAGATCGTCACGGGCCCCGGGGGCCAACAGATCCTCGTCGACGACCCCTCGGGAAACCCGATCGAGATCTTCCAGTCCGCCGGCGCATGAACCCGCCCTCCCCTTTCCCCGTATGCCACGCAAGGCCAACGACCCAGGAGTGACCATGCCCTACGCCAACCTGCTCTCGACGATCGCTGTGTCCGGCACGGCGACGCGCAACTGCTGAGGACGGAGGCGGTGCCGACGCTCTCGACTCTGCTGGTGTTCGCGACCGTCGTGGTCGGGTTCGCCGCGCTTCCAGGACCCACCAACCTCTGGGTCCTGGGACGCGGGATCGGCGTGGGAACCCGCCCGGCACTCGCCGGAGCGGTGGGATGCGCCGCGGGAGCGTCGGTCTACGTTCTCGCCACCGCGGTCGGTCTATCCGCCCTGCTCGCCTCCTCCCATGCGGTCTTGGCGGCCGTGCACTACCTCGGCGTCGCCTATCTCGTTTTCCTCGGCCTGCGCGCGATCTTTGCCCCGCCCCAAGAGGCCTTGACCGTCTCCAGCGGACCCGGCCACCTGCCGGGACACCATTTCTGGCGCGCCTTTCGCCAGGGCCTCTTCATCGAGCTGTCGAATCCGAAGGTGGCGCTGTTCTTCCTCGCCCTCTTCCCCCAGTTCATCGACGCCGCCCACGGGCCGGCATGGAGCCAGGTCTTGGCATTGGGCGCGGTGTTCGTCGGGATCAGCCTCACCGTCGACACGACCTATGCGCTCGGCTCGGGTGCCCTCGGCAGGTGGCTGCGCAAGCGGCCGTCGCTCGTGCGCCGACAGGCGCAACTCAGCGGCGGGCTCTACCTCGGGCTCGGCGCCTGGATCGCCGTCTCGGGCATCGACTCCCGCCGCTCCTAGGCACGACGGGCCGGGTTCGTCAGATCACAGTCATGTGGACGGTGGCTGCCGTTCGCCGGAAGTAGCTCGCCTTGTAACCACGGCTGATCCGCGGACTCACGATGATCCAGGGTCACGAAGAGATGGTCCAATGACGGTCGAGCCCCCCATCGAGCAGGTTGACGCGCTCCCCTCCGCGCCAGGGGAATCACGCGCGGCGATCTTTTGGCGCTTCCTCAAGTTCGGATGCCTCGCCTGGGGCGGGCCGGCGGCGCAGATCGCGATGATCAAGCGCGAGTGCGTCGATGAAGAGATGTGGGTCTCCGAGCTGGCCTTCAAGAAGCAGCTCGCCGTCTACCAAATCCTTCCCGGCCCCGAGGCGCACGAGCTGTGCGTCTACTTCGGCCGCCTGCGCGGCGGCAAGCTCGGTGGCTTCCTCGCCGGGCTCGGCTTCATGCTGCCCGGCTTCATCCTCATGCTGGGCCTCTCGGTCCTCTACGTCGAGGCGAACCTGGCCGGTCATCTGGAGGAGCTTTTCTACGGGCTGACGGCGGCGGTCGGGGCACTCGTCGCCCGCGCCCTGGTCCGGCTCTCGAAAACGTTCATCTCCGACGTGCCGCTCGCCGTCCTTGCGCTCGGCGGCTTCGCGCTGACGGTGTTCCTCGATGCAAGCTTCGTCCTCGTCCTGCTCGGTGCCGGTATCGCCTACGAGCTTTGGCGGAACGGCCGCCGCTGGACCCACGGCGCCAACTCTCTTTCGATCAGTCCGCTCACGGTGGTCCTCGTCGTGACCGGGGCGCTGACGGTCTCGCTGACGGCGGAGATCTTCTTCGAGGGGCTGAAGGCGGGACTCGTGACCTTCGGCGGCGCCTTCACCGTGATCCCCTACCTCCAGGACAGCGCCGTCTCGGGCCACAACTGGCTGACCGACGCGCAGTTCGTGGACGGCCTGGCGATGAGCGGCGTGCTGCCGGCGCCGCTGATCATCTTCTCCACCTTCGTCGGCTACATCGCCGGGGGGCTCGGCGGTGCGCTCGCGATCACGGTCGGCATCTTCCTGCCCGCCTTCCTCTTCCCGATCTTCCTCCACCGCCAGCTCGTCGCGATCGCCGAGAACGACCGCCTCCATCCCTTTCTGCTCGGCGTCGCCGCTGGGGTGATCGGGCTGATCGCGGCGGTGACGGTGACGATCCTCGACACCAGCGTCGTCGATGTGTGGACGGCGCTGATCGCAGTCGGTGCCTTCGCCGCGCTCAACAAATGGCACTCGAAACTGACCGTCGTCTACGTGATGGCGGCGGCTGGGTTCATCGGCGTGCTTCTCCAGGCCACGATGGTCTAAGAGCCACTGGCGATGCATATGGCGTTCCTGCTGTAGACCGTCATCGATTTCAGATCGTCCCCAGTAGTCACGATGTGGAGGCGTTCGCCCTCCTCGAGCCCATTGGGATCGACGATGAAGGTCACGCCTTCCTCGTCGGTCGGTGGGACCAGGTCCTCGGTTGGGACGAAGGTGAACGGAGGAACGGTTGAAATGATCGGCTGGTTTCGTTTGCTTGCGATGCGCTTCCGTTTCTTCTCGAGTCGAAGGACCCTGCGGAACCCTGCGGGACTGAGGGTCCGTTTGAGCTCCCTCAAGGTGTCCCGTGCAAGGTTCTCCGTGCTCCTCTGCAAGGTTGGCCGAAGGCTGGGGTCGAGATCTGCAAGATGCACAAGGGATTCCGGATAGGGAAGTTCTACGGTTTCTACGGTTACGTCCAACCCTGGAACCTTTACCGGCCCTGGAAGCCTTGCCGTGCATCCGCCGGCCGATCCATCGGGAGAAGGGACGACATTGCGGAACCCCGGTGGAAAGCCGGGCCGTCCACGAAGAGGCGGCAGGTCGCTGCGGTCGTTGAATTCGACCACCGCGGGAACCCCGGCCTCCCGAAGGGCTCGTTGCAGGCCCTCGCCATCCTCAAGGCTGTTGACGAACACGAACACGAGTCCGCTCGGTTGCGGCTGCACGGCATAGGCCTTGGTGGCCACATCGCTGCTGGTGACGATGACCGTGGCAGCCACGAGCGCAGCAGCGCAACCGCCGGCGGCGAGGACGAGGCGGGCACGCCGCCGGAGCCCGAACGCTCGCGCGGCCCGCGCTATCCCGCGGACCGAGAGCCGCCCGCGCTGCATCGGCTGCGCGCTGGGGCGCTCGGTGGCCTCGAAGCGCGCGGCAAGCGCGGCCCGCGCCGCCTCCGTAGCCTCGGGCCGGGCGTCCGGCACCCCCTCGAACAGCTCGCCGACGCGCTCGAGCTCGTCCCTCCCGTTCCCCGTCATCCCGGTCCTCCCAGCGCCGGCATCTCTCCTTGCCCATCGGCGAGCGGATCGCGCAGACGCGCGCGCACGCGGTTGAGCCGTGAGGACACCGTTCCGACCGGCACCGCGAGCGCCTCAGCCACCTCCCCGTAGGACAGTTCGGCCCAGGCATACAGCAGCAGCGCCTCGAGCTCCGCGGCGGGCAACTCGGCGAGAGCAGCGGCCAGCCGGTGACGCGAGACCGCCGCATCGGCCCTCTCCTCGATGCCGTCGAGGTCGTCGTGGGGTGGGTCCAGGCCGACTTGGTCGTAGGCCTTGAGTCGCCGGCGAACGTCGCGCAGATGACCGCGGACGAGGTTGGCGGCAATTCCGAAGAGCCACGGGCGAGCGGAGGTTTGCGCAAGGTCGAAGCTGGAGCGCCGGTCGAAAGCGATCAGGAAGGTCTGGGAAGCGAGGTCATCGGCGATGTTCGCGCCTACCTGGCGGTGCAGGTAGCGGTGGATGGGGCCGAAATGACGGCCGAAGATCTCCCCGAAGGAAGAGGGGATGACGAGTGATTCGGCGATGATCGCGTTGTCGGCGCGAGGAGTGGCCAAGTGTCTTCTTCTTCGAGCCCGGCTTGCCGGTTGCGCGGGTGGCGCGAACCGGCCAGACCAGGCTGCTTTACCTCTCGCTCGTCACCGAGCGAGCGCGTTCTTGGCCTCAGATTGGGGCGAGCGGTGCCGTCCCTTGGCTGGATGACGCTTCTTGCGCTTGCCTCGGTGCTTGCGCGACGCCTTCGCTACGGTGCCGGTTGCCCAGGGGGCGACGCACCGTTCGGCGTCCGCTCGGTTCCAAACCGCGTTCCTCGGGTCGTGTGCCGGGTCCAGGCAGGCGAGGATGGAGTTTGAAACCTCCACCATTTCGGAAATCGGGATCGACGCGACCGCGCAGGGGCGGAGTACGCCGGCCCGCACCGCTGCGATGATTTCCTCTTCGGTCTGGGCTTCCTGTTCGATGCCGGTTTCCCCCGGATGGTCGTCAAACCAGGCTTTTTCGGCGGAGTTCATCTGATTGCCATTGCAGAAGGTGACTTCTCTCGCTTCCTCCGCGCTCGCACCGGGCGCGAACAGCCCGCAGAGCACCAACCCGGCCACCGCTTGCGCCAAAAATGCCTTGATCTTCATCGTGTCCCTTCCGATCGTCGTTCCTGAGCGACCTTGGGTCTTCCCCAGGCCTTTACTTGAACTTGACCGAAGTGCCCCATCCGCTTCGCACGCCAGCCGCTTCGAGGTGGACGCCTATATGACCTTGGCGACTCGCACCATCTCTTCTCCGCCCTGCAGTAACTCCAGAAGCGTCAGGCGTGAGAAGCGCCAGATTTCGCGGTATCCGCGGCCTGATTGCCGGCCTTGGGCTCCGCGGCTCCCTGGGCTCCCTGGGCGGCCTGGCTCTGGCTGGGCGGGCCTTTGCCAACGCCGGGGCCAGTTTCGGGCGAGGCCTCCGCGTCGCCGATTTCCGGCAGCGGAGGCAGGTCGAGCGACACAGGCAGCAACTCGATCAAGCTGGGATCGGCCTCGACCCCCAACCTGCGCACGGCGATCGACGCTTCGACGTCCTTCTCCATCGAGACACCGGCAACGCTGAGGCTGCGCAGCCGATCCATATAGAAAGCCGCCATCAGCAGTACGAGTAGACCCAGCGTCAACGCCGAGTAGGTGGGACCGCTGAGCTCCTTCAGTTCCGGAAAGTGGAGGAAGAAGGAGGACGAGATCACCGCCAGGAGCAGGCCGATGACCGCTATCAGGGCCCATTTGGGCCTTTCCAAGAGGAGCGCCCGATGCTCCCTGTCCACCCGGGCCTTTCCGCGTTTGGCGAGGAACATGCCCGAGTCTTCCTTCAATGCCTTCGCAAACGCATTGCCCGCTTCCCGCAGCAGCTTGCGGCGACGAACGAGGTTGCCGGCAGCCACTTCGGCATCGAACTCACGGGTTCGGACGCAGCCGAGCTGGTGGTACACCGCTGCGCGCCGGGCCGGGGAAAGCCGAATCGAGGCGCGTTGATGCGAGAGATCGAGCTCCATCGTGGCCGCAGCTTGCAGAGCGTTGACCAGGTGATGTCCCGCCTCCTCGTAGATTTCGGGATCGGCCTCCTCACGAGCACCCAAAACGGTGCCCAAGCCCACCAGGGCTTCGACGTTCGTCGGAGCACAGGCGAGCACCTCCCGGTAGCAGGCCTCTGCTGCATATGAATTGTCGAGGTGGGCGTAGGCGTTCGCGAGCGCGAGCCGGTAGATGAAGGTATGAGGTGACAAGCGCACGGCGGTGGCGAAGTGTTCGGCTGCCTCGTCGTGGTTCTCGAGACGCGCGGCGGCCTCTCCGACGAGAGCATGCGCTTGGTGAGAGTCGCGATCTCTCTTGAGTGCACTGCGCAGGGTCTCGTAGGCCCCCGCTGCGTCGTCGTCGAAGATCTGCAGCGCTCCGCGAGCAAGGCCCGCCGATCGAAGTTGGGTCCGTTTGTCGAGGACCCGGCGGGTGCGATCCACCGCCCCGCGAAGTCTGTGCTCCCACTTGGCCTGTTCTGAGCCGATCGAGGCGCACCGTTCCCGTGCGGTCAGCTTGACCTGCTCCATCTGCAGCTCAAGCTCGTTGGGCAGCTCTTCACACTGTCCCTTCAGCAACTCGTACGCGGCCTCGACTCGGCACTGGGCACAAAGCACCGCTACCCGCAGCTGCGTTATCCGAATGCGCTCCTGGACATCGGCGCTCACCGAAGCGTCCGGGTACTCACGATCTGCCCGGATCAGCGTCTCGGCGTAGGACGAGTAATCGCCCCGGGCAGTGTGGATGGCGCAGAGGTTGACGAAGCCGTAGGAGACGGCGTCGCCCTTGCTCGCGATTGCCTCCTCGGCCGGGGCAATCGCCTCGTCCCACCGTCCCATCCCGGCGAGAAAGCCGATATCCAGGATCTTGATCAGCCCCGAGACCCTCCGAAGCTCCGGCTCGGCGACCTCCTCTTTCATCAGTTCCTCTTTCATCACCGCGAGCAGCTCTGCGACGACCTTCCGTCCCGCTTCCCAGTCACGCAGTCCGTACAGGGCAATTACCAATGCACTCCGTGCCTGGATATTCTCATCCGGCGAAATCGGGTCATCGCGGTTCAGCAAAGGTTCGACCGCCTCCCGCGCCTGCCGGTAGTGCTCGAGCGTGTTCTCGACGTTAGCCAAGCCGATGCGCGCCTCGATCAGGTTCTCATCGCGCTTCAGCGCCTGACGGAAGGCGTCGCGCGCCCGTGGGAGCGACTTCTGCTCTGCGCGCGTTTCCCCCAACAGCAGCGCCGCCACCGCCAGCCCATCGGCTTCCCCGGCGACCGTTTCGAGGCGTGCCTCGGCTTCCTTCAACGCCCAGGAGCGTCGCTCCGGCTCGACGTCGCCGCGCCTCGCGATCAGCAGCAGTTGCTCTCCCGACGCGGCAGCCGCCGCAGGATTGCCACCGTCGAGCTGCGCCGCTCTGTCGAAATGCCAGATCGCCTGTTCCGGTCGGTTCTGCCGGACCAAGGCGCGTGCCCAGCCGAGCTCGGCATCTGCGGAAGGCAAAAGCTCGGCTGCACGGCGGAAGTGGGATGCGCCCCTGGCGGGGTCGCCGTCCGGAAAGAGATGCCGTTGGCCGAGCAGGAGATTGGCCGCAACGTTGTCGGGGTCACTTTCAATGACGTTGAGGAGGCAAACGGTCGCCTCCTCCTCGCGACCGGCACTAAGGAACGCTCGGCCTCGGTTCAGTTCCTCTTCGAGTCGCGCCACGGCGTCTTGACCAGTACCGTTCAAGCAGTTGAGTATTTCACTGAACTATGGGATTGTCACCCCGTGGACCCGAGCCCTGTCCCTGTGAAGGTGCGAATTGCACTCGACCCACCTCCGGGATGGCATTACTCCGAACAGGTGACGGTGTCGCGGGACCCGAACGATCCGAGCTCGGCGGGAGCCAACGTGATCGTCAGCGCCGCGCCGGTCATGGAGCCAATCGACACCAGCGGCTACGTCGAGCAGATGACCGGGCGTTTGCAGCAGGAATTCCCGGCATACACCGAGATGCAGCTGGAGGAAATGGACGTTTTCGGTGAGAACAACGGCTGGTTTCGGAGATTCGAATGGGAACCGGAGCACGGACGCCGGATCACGCAGCTTCAGGTGTACCTCGTCTTCGAGGGCTACGTCTACACGGCCACCGCGACCGCCGAGTCCCAGGATTTCGCGCAGTACCAGGCCGAGCTCGTCAAGATGCTGACCTCACTGAAGCTACGGCCAGAGCAGCAGGGGCCACCGCAGCCCGAGCGCGAGCTCAGCGTCCCACCTGGCTAGACCTTCACGACCTTGGCTTCCTTGACCTCGCCGGGCTTCTCGGCGGTGAAGGCGTAGGCCTCCTTCAGCCGGGCCTGGCCGGAGTTGGTGAAGACGAGCAGCCGCTCGCCGTCGGTGCGGACGCGGACGATGCCGTAGGCCTCGCGCCGGAAGGCGAAGAAGTCCTTCTCCCGGTCGTCGGGCTTCTTGCCGTCCACGCCATGCTCGGCGTCGGGCTGGACCCAGCCGACCGCGGAGAAGAAGGCGACCAGCTCGGTGATGAAGACGACGGAGGGAAGTTCGTCGCGGCTGTGGTGGCCGAGGGCGCTGACCAGCGTGGCGCGGGGATGGATGTACTCCTTGCCCGCCTCGTCGCCGGAGGAGACGACCGAGATCAGCGGGCTGACGGCGGCGAGGAAGGTCTCGGAGAACTCGTGGGAGCCGTGGTGGGGGACCTTGAAGACCTCGCCCTCCAGGTCGAAAGGGTTCCCTTTGTCCTCGTGGTCGGCGACCAGCGCGTCCTCGGCGTCGGTGTTGAGGTCGCCGGCGAAGATCATGCGCCAGTTCTTGAAGCCGAGCCGCAGGACGATCGAGTTGCCGTTGATCGTGTGCCCGGCGTCGTCGCCGATGAAGGGAAGGCCGGCGTCCTCGCCCTTGCCTACCGGTATCGGGCCGAGGACCTCGACTTCAACCTCCTCGTCCCTGAGAAAGTCGAAGGCGTCGTCGTCCCCCTTCAGCAGGTGCCGGAACTCGATCGGGCCGTCCTCCTTCCAGTCCTCGAGCGCCCGCTTCCAGGCCAGGAAAGGCTCGTTCATGTCGGCGTCGGGAACCTCGGTGAGGTCGGTGACGAGCTCGGTGGCGACCAACTTCCCGTCGACTTCCCCGGTCGCGCCGAACGCGTCCTCGTCTTTGACGCTGACGCCTTTCACCTTGCCGGGGCGCTTGACCAGCCCGTTGTGGAGGACGCACTTCGGGTGGGCGAAGAGCCGCTTCTCCGGATTCTCGTTGCCCTCCGAAGCGTGGATCTCGGTCAACCCGGAGAAGTGGTCGGCGTCGCCGTGGCTGATCACCATCGCGTCGAACTGCTTGCGCTTCTCCGCTTCGGTGCCGGGATAGCGCGCGGCGAGGTAGCGGGCGAAGAGCTGGTTCTCGCCGCCGTCCAGGGTCACCACCTTGCCCAGGGGCGTTTCCAGCACCGCCCCGTCACCCTGCTGCACGTCGACGAAGTCGAGCTTCAGCACCTTCACCTCATCGGCGGGCGCGGTCACCTCCGTCGGATCGTCTTTCCTGCCGACCCGGCGCTTGACGAAGCCGAACTCCGGTTTGGAGACGATGCTGCCGTCGTCCTCGGTGACGAAGCGCTGGAACTCGACCTTGAGCCGGTCCTCCTCCTCCTCGACGACGGTCACCGGGTCGCCCCAGGCCAACACCCTCAGCAGCTCCCCATCCTCCGCCCGGGTCACCGCCGCCAGGTCGATCGCTATCGCTCGCTCCTCCCGCATAAGCCCGTCCTTCCCTAGTTACCTTTGCCCTACTTTCGCACTTCCTCCAAACCGTACTGTCACCTCGCCGCGTTCCTATCGACCTCACTATGACCGATGGTGTGTTCACGGCATGGCCGATCGCGTTGAACCTGCGACCCCCCTCGCCCGTATGCCGGGGCAACGCCAACGACCGAGAGGACCCGATGCACCAGCTCCGCAAGCGACTCACCTACGCCAACGTGATGTCGACCATCGCCGTATTCCTCGTGCTGGGTGGCGCGACCGCGGTCGCCGCCTCCAAGCTCGGCAAGAACAGCGTCGGCACCAAGCAGCTGAAGGCCAATTCGGTGACCGCCGCGAAGCTGAAGAAGAACGCGGTGACCGAGAAGAAGGTGAAGAGCAACGCGATCACCGCGGGCAAGATCAAGGACGGCGCGGTGTCCACGGCAAAGATCCAGGACGGCGCCGTGACCGGTGCCAAGGTCCAGGCGGCGACGCTCGGAACGGTGCCAAGCGCCTCGACCTTCAGCGGCTACCAGCGTAAAGGGATCGTCCGTGTCGCGGCCAGCCCCGGGGGCGTCAGCCTCGAAGCCTCTCAGGCCGCCTCGCCAGAGGTGCCGATCCTCTCGACTGGAGCTTTCAGCGTCTATGCGAAGTGCTTCGACAGCCCGGGCGGACCTTCGACCAATGCCTTGATCCTCATGCGGACCTCCGAGAACGGATCGGTCCTCAGCAGCGGCTTCGCGGTGCTCAGCGGCAGTCCCGGCTTCTTCAACACGAATACCCCAGAGGGCGACCGTATCTTGCAGTCCGTAACTGCAGGCACCAACCAGGGCGTATTCTTCGGTGTCCACACCACCGAGTTCACGGCGATGGCCCCTGGTGGCACGGTAGTCCGGGGAGATACTCAAGCCGGAGTCAAGAACGGCACCCCGCCCGCAGGCAACGGCGTCTACGGCAACGGCAACGCCTGCATCTTCGCCGGGGAGATGACCGCCCTGAACGGCTGAGTACGGCGGCGGTATGGCCCGCCTCATATTTCCGCCGAGTCCGAAAAGGATTGAGCAAATCCGCACTTAACCTCGCCGGGATGACGGAACCCGGCCTTGAGCCCGTCGCGTATGGGCCCGAAGCAGCCCCGGCGCTCTACTGGAGCCGGGAGCTGCTTCGCCGCGAGCTTGCGACCGGCGAGCAGACCGCGGGCCGCTTCTCCCTCACCGAGACCAAGGTCGAGGCCGGCTACGCCTCGCCGTACCACGTCCATCACGACGACGACGAGGCGATCTACGTGCTCGAGGGGACGATCGACCTCCACCTCGGCGACGAGGTGCACGAGGGGCGGGCGGGCGCCTGGTTCTTCATGCCCCGGGCGATACCGCACGGATACGTCGTGCGCGAGGACGGCCCGGCGCGGATGCTGATCCTGACCGCCCCCGCCGGCTTCGAGCGGTTCTTCCACCAGTACGGCCAGCCGGTGGATGCCGGCCCGCCGGCGGCCCCCGCCATCTCACGCGAGGAGGGCGAACGGGTCCTTCTCGCGGAGTACGGCATCGAGTTCCTCCCGACCCCAGAGGGCTATCCGAAACCGTGGTGATCGGCCCGGAACCGCGGGTTTGCATAGTCGGCGCGGGCGCGGCCGGCATCACGATGGCGAAGACGCTGCTCGAACGAGGTGTGGAGTTCGACTGCTTCGAGCGCGCATCGCAGCTGGGCGGCCTCTGGGCGGAGGGCAGGAGCGACTACGCGGTCAGCTATCGGTCGCTGCACCTCAACAGCTCCAAGCGCCAGATGGAGTTCCGCGACTATCCCTTCCCCGACGCCTCTCCCGACTTCCCCTCGCGCGCGCAGGTCGCCTCCTACCTCGGGGCCTACGCTCGCCACTTCGGCATCGACGACCACGTCGAGCTGGGCCGCGAGATCACCGACCTCGCGCAGACGGTCGACGGCCGCTGGGCGGTGCGCGTTGACGCCGACGAGCCGCGGACCTACGACGTCGTGCTCCTGGCCACCGGCCATCACTCCATCCCCGAGCTGCCCGCCAACGCCGGCCGCGGGTTCGCGGGCGAGGTGCTGCACTCTCACGACGTGCGCGACGCCGCCGCATTCGAGGGGCGGCGGGTGCTGGTCGTCGGCTTCGGCAACAGCGCCGTTGACGTCGCTTGCATGGTCAGCACCACAGCGGTGCGGACGTTCCTCTCGACGCGCCGGGGCGCACACGTCGTGCCCAAGTACCTGTTCGGCCGGCCCTTCGACGAGCTGCCGGCGCCGCTCTGGCCGCGGGCGCTGCGCTGGGGCTGGTACGCGCTGGCCACGCGGCTCACGGTCGGCCCGCTCTCGCGTTACGGGCTGCCGGCCCCCGACCACCGCTTCGGGCGCGCCGCGGTGACGATCTCCTCCGACCTGCTGACCCGGATCGGGCACGGGAACGTGGAGCCACGACCGGCGGTGAGCGAGCTGAACGGCGCCAGCGTCACCTTCGCCGACGGACAGACCGACCACGTCCAGACGATCATCTACTGCACCGGCTATGCCCCCTCGGCGTCGTTCCTCGAGCGCGGCGGCCTCGGCCCCTCCGAGGGGGGCTACCTGCTCTTCGAACAGATCTGGGACCCGCGGTTCAAGGGGCTCGCGCACGTCGGCCTGGTGCAGCCGCTCGGCGCCTTCTTCCCGATCTTCGAGTCGCAGGCGCGGATCCTCGCCGACTGGATCGAGGGCGAGTACGTCCTGCCCGAGCCCGACGTGATGTGGGAGAACGCCAAACGCGCGCACCGCCGTCGCCAGCGCCGCTACACCGCCTCCGAGCGCCACGTCCTGCAGATCGACGAGTTTGACTACCGCCGCCGCCTGAAACGCGAGCGCCGCCGGGGCGGGCGCCGCCGAGCGCCGGCAAACGGCCAGGTCGAAAGAACCCCCGTACCGGCCTAGGCCGCGATAATGCGCGCATGACGCGCAAGCGGGGGCTGATCGCGACGGGGGTTGCAGCGTTGATTCTGCTGGCGGCGATGGCCCCTTCGGACAACCGCATGCAGGACACCGGCGGCCCGGGGATCGTTACCTTCGAGGTCACCGGGGGGAGCGAGCGGGCCGACGAGATCCTCGCCGAATGGGGAGACGAGGGCCAGGACGCCGCCCGCGAGTCGCTCTGGATCGACTTCGGCTTCCTGCTCGCCTACGGTGCCTTCCTCACCCTCGCCCTCGCGGCGACGCGGGACCTGGCCAGGAAGAGGGGTTGGCGACGGCTCGCCGCGCTCGGCGGCGTCGTCGTCTCCTTCGGCGCCCTCGCCGCCGGCTTCGACGCGCTCGAGAACGTCTGCCTGCTGCTGACCATCGACGCCGCCGGCTCGGCCTTCCCCGTCCTCGCCACGGCGTTCGCCAGCTGCAAGTTCATCCTGCTCGCGGTCGCGATCGCCTACCTGCTCGCGGGGCTGGCAATGCGGGTCAGGGGATCCGAAGCGAGCGCAGCAGGGCCTCGCAGCCGCGCCTGATCGTCCTCCGTTCAGTCGCCGTCCGCCCCCAGCTGCAGTTGACGACGACCATCCGGTTCTCCACGTAGGAAAGGATCGTGATCCTTTCTTCGTCGGTTCCCGGGAACACCTGCCCCTCGCCACCGGTGAGGGTCCACCGGCTGGCCGGGTAACCGGCGACCGTCGAGACGGTCGGCCCGGAGAGCGAGGAGCCAGCATCGCCGTACTTGTCACTCAACACGTCCTCGAACGCCACCAGCCCCGCCGCGACTTCCTCGGTGTCGAGGAGCTGGTCCGCGGCCGGGATCGGGTCCGTTTCGGCGACGATGATCGCGGCGCCACTGTTCCTCGTCCGAGCTGAGGTGACGGCCGTCGTGAAAGCTCCGTCGTGCTCCGCCGGGTCCTTCACCCGGAACCCCGGCGGAACCCTGTACGAGTACTGGGCGCCCTTCGGCGCCACCTCCCGCCCCGCTCCGGGCTGCCGGAATTCGGAGTCGTAGCAGCCGCTGGTCTGCGCATCCGACCGCGCCGAGGAGAACGCCCGGGTCAGGTCGATTTCGTCGTTCAACGCCTGAGAGGTCGCGGCGATCCTACGATTGACGCAGCCGATCTCCCGCGAGCTTCCCAGCTCGGCAATGCGCCTCTGGGCCTCCTGCCGGTCGATCTTTCCGCGGCTGTAGGAGATCACCTCGTCGAGCTTCCACCGGCCGTCCTCGTTGACCAGCGCCACGACCCGTCTCTCCAGGGGGGATCCGAGCAGGCCGAAGAAGGCGACTTCGGCGGTCGCCTCGGAGCCACGGACCCTCACCTTCGGGACAGCCACCGACTCGGCTTTGGAGACCGGGTCTTCGGCTTCTCCTTCGCAGATCTGCAAGGCGGCCTCGCCGGTACGGCCAGAGACCTGCTTCAGGAACGCCTGGGTGGCGACCTCGGCGCACTCGGCGGGCTCGTGGACCAGCGCCGCGGTCCGTATCGCCTGCTCGATCTCGGCCGCGTCGTCGCGCGCACCGCCGCAACCCGCCAGGGCGAGGATCGGGACCAGGCAAAGCAGGAGGACACAGCGGTTCAAGCTCGACGCCGGGACTTCCTACGCGGTCTCTTGCCGTTCCTCGCCCGGCCAGCGCCCGGTGAGCGCGGCGAAGCCGGAGCGGGCGCCGTGGTCGGCAAAGCCTTTGGCGAGGCGGAAGATGGCGCCCTCGAGGGCGAGGGCGCCGACCATCTTGGGGATCGAGACCTCGCGGACGTCGGGCTCGGGCGGATCCTCGTCGTCGATCGCCGCCCAGAGCCGCTCGAAAGCCTTCTGGGCAGCGAAGCCGGCGAGCAGGCCGGCGCCGATCCCGATCGGTGCGAAGAGGAACTTCATGCCCACAGGCTACCCCGCGCAAGCCGCCCGCAAAACGGCTGATCGGCGTGTGTTCTAGGCGGGCGCGCCTCGCGACCCGGCGTTGCCGTGGTCGCGAGAGATCCGTTCCCCTGACGGACCATCCACACATATAGAGATACGCATCTCCCCTACCTTCCATGGTGTTCCCCAGAAGCGCGACCTGACGGTCATTCGCCTCTCCACCTCACCGGAGAGATCGCCGCAGGCTAATTGATCGAGCGAATTGATTCAACCCCAATTTCCGCTAGCCGAGAACCGGCTGGCCAGCGGGAAGTGCAGCCAGAACCCGCTCGGCAACCGAATCCCCGGTGAGGCCCGCCTCGGCCCGCAGCAGCGCCGGCTTGCCGTGCGTCACGTAGCGGTCCGGGAGGCCCACCCGCAGGACGCGAGCGCGCTCGGCCGGGCCCTCCGCGAAGGCCTCCTCGAGGTGCTCCAGGACCGCCGAGCCGAAGCCTCCTGGCAGGACGTTCTCCTCGATCGTCACCAGCAAGTCGTGCTCGCGGGCGAGCCGGGTCGCCAGCTCGCCGTCGAGCGGCTTGGCGAAGCGGCCGTCGGCGACGGTGACGGTCAGCCCGTGCCCGGCGAGGATCGCCGCGGCCTCGCGGGCTACGGCGACGCCGTAGCCGTAGCCCAGCAGCGCCACCCGCTCGCCCTCGGCGAGCACCTCGCCGGTCCCGATCGGGATCGCCTCGGGCGCCGACGGAAGGGCAACCCCCTCCCCCGCCCCCCTCGGGTAGCGCAGGGCGGCCGGCCCGTCGTGGGCGATCGCGGTGCGCAGCATGTGGACCAGCATCGCCTCGTCGCGGGGCGCCATCACGACGACGTTCGGGATCGGACGGAAGTAGGAGACGTCGAAGGCGCCGTGGTGGGTGGGGCCGTCGTCGCCGACCAGGCCCGCCCGGTCCATCGCGAAGGTGACGTCCAGCTCCTGCAGGCAGACGTCGTGGATGATCTGGTCGTAGGCGCGCTGGAGGAAGGTCGAGTAGATCGCGCAGACCGGCTTGCCGCCCTGCAGCGCCAGCCCGGAGGCGAGGAGGACCGCGTTCTGCTCGGCGATCCCGACGTCGTAGTACTGATCGGGGGCGCTGTCGGCGAGCTTCTGCAGCCCGGTCCCCCCCGCCATCGCCGCGGTGATCCCGACGACCCGCGGGTCCCGCTCAGCCTCGGCCACGATCGCGTCGGCGAAGACCTTGGTGTACTGCGGCGGGCCGCCGGGGGCCGGCGGCTTCTCCAGCCGCTCCGGCGCGATCGCGTCCGGCGAGTCCGTTTCGGTCACCGCGACCGGCCGATGGGCCGATTTCCCACCTATTTCGTGGGTTTTCGGCCCGTCGGCGGCGGGCCTGCCGTTGACGATCGAGTTGGGCTTGGCCGCGTGCCACTCCTCCATCGTCTGCAGGCCGCCCTCTTCGGCCGGCGCGAAGCCCTTGCCCTTGACCGTGTGGATGTGGACGACGACCGGGCGGTCGGCGTCGAAGGCCTCGGTCAGCGCCTCGCGCAGGGCGTGGACGTCGTGGCCGTCGATCACCCCCATGT
This sequence comes from uncultured Solirubrobacterales bacterium, assembly GCA_963799835.1. Classification (GTDB taxonomy): domain Bacteria; phylum Actinomycetota; class Thermoleophilia; order Solirubrobacterales; family 70-9; genus VAYN01. The sequence goes on along the minus strand of CAWCYE010000001.1, from coordinate 66,442 downwards.
AGGCGAGGTCCAGCTCCTCGAAGAAGAGGCCGGGCGCCCAGTAGGCCTTGATCGCCGACTTGATCTCCGGGCCGAGGCGCTCGATCCGCCGGCCGAGGCCGAGCGGCAGCTTGGTCAGCCGGTCCTCGACCCCCTCGCGAGCGTGGTAGAGGCGTGGGTTGAGGCGGATCCGGTTGAAGTAGCGCGAGAGGGCGCCGACGTTGGGGGAGATCGACATCCCGTTGTCGTTGAGCACGATCACGATCGGCGTCTGCAGGCCGCCGGCGGCGTGCAGGGCCTCGTAGGCGACGCCGCCGGTGAGGGCGCCGTCGCCGATCACCGCCGCCACCCGCCCGTCCTCGCCGATCCCCTTGCGCATCGCCTCCTTCAGCCCTACCGCGTAGCCGATCGAGGTCGAGGCGTGGCCGGCGCCCATGATGTCGTGCTCGGACTCGGCGATCGAGCAGAACGGCGCGAGGCCCTCGTACTGGCGGATCGTCGGCAGCTCCTCGCGGCGGCCGGTGAGGACCTTGTGCGGGTAGGACTGGTGGCCGACGTCCCAGAGGACCTTGTCGCGGGGGGAGTCGAGCAGGCTATGCAGAGCGACGGCGAGCTCGCAAGTGCCGAGGTTGGCGCCGAAGTGCCCGCCGATCTCACCGATCGTGTCGATGATGTAGGTGCGCATCTCCTGCGCGACCTGCTGCAGCTGCTCCTCGTCGAGCCCGTGCAGGTCCGCGGGACCGGCGATCCCGGGCAGCAGCGGCTCTCGTATCTCTTCCTCGGCGCCCTGGGCGGGGGGCTTGTCGGTCATTCGTTCCTCGTGAAGATGTAGTCGGCCACGCGGTTCAGGTCCTCCGTCTCCCCCGTCGCGCCGGCCAGGGCGGCGGTCGCTTTTCCGTGGGCCTCGGCGGCGAGCTCGCGGGCGCGGTCGAGCCCGAAGAGGCTGACGTAGGTGAGTTTGCCATGTCGCTCGTCGCTTCCATGTGGCTTTCCGAGCTGCTCCTCGCTCTCGGTCACGTCGAGGATGTCGTCGACGATCTGGAACAGGACGCCCAGCTCGTCGGCGAACCGGCGATAGGGCATTGTCTCAGGTTCGCCGAGTCCCTCGAGGGTCAATACGACGGTGACGCTGGAGGAGATCAGCCGGCCGGTCTTCAGCGTGTGCAGGGACCGCAGCCCCTCGGAGTCCGCGACCTCCCCGACCACGTCGACGTACTGCCCGCCGACCATGCCCTCGACGCCGGTCGCCGCGGCCAGCTCGCCGAGCGCGCCGAGCACCCGGGCCGGCTCCCCCGGCTGCTCGCAGAAGAGGCGCACCGCCTCGGCGAAGAGGCCGTCGCCGGCGAGGATCGCGATGTCCTCGCCGTACTTCACGTGCGAGGTCGGCTGGCCACGGCGCAGGTCGTCGTCGTCCATCGCCGGCAGGTCGTCGTGGATCAGCGAGTAGGTGTGGATCAGCTCGATCGCGCAGGCGAGAGGGAGGAAGCGCTCCGGCTCGGCGCCCAGGGCGCGGGCGGTGGCGAGGGCAAGGACCGGCCGCACCCGCTTGCCGCCGGCGAGCAGGGAGTAGCGCATCGCCTCCTCGAGCCCCGCGGTGGGTGGGCTGGCGGAGAAGCGAAGTCGCTCCAGAGCGCCCTCGACCAGGGCGCGCAGGTCCTCCGGGTACATCAGCGCGCTGCGCTACCCATCCGCGCCGTCCGCCGCGCTCGCCCGCCGCGACTCCCGGTTGGCCTCCTCGACCGCCTCGGCCGAGAGGTCCGCGGCCTCGGCCGCCAACTCGGTGGCGCGCTCCTCCCCTGCCTCCTCGCCCTCCAGCTCGGTGGCGATCTGGCGCAGCCGCTCGGCGATCTCGCGCAGGCGCGTCACTTGGCCACCTCGCGCTCGCGGGCCACCGCGCCGAGGATCCCGTTGACGAATTTCGGGGCGTCGGCGCCGCAGTACTCCTTGGCGATCTCGACCGCCTCGTCGATCGCCACCTCGACCGGCACGTCGCCGAACTCGATCTCGTACAGCGCCACCCGCATCACGTTGATGTCCAGCGGCGCGATCCGGTCGACCGTCCAGCCCTTGGCGTGGGCGGCGATGATCTCGTCCAGCTCTTCGCGATGGGCGTCGACGCCCTCGGCCAGCTCGCGGGTGAGCGGGCGCGCGTCAGCGATCAGCTCATCGAGCGGTCGGCCGGTGACGTCTCGCTGGTAGTTGGCGAAAACGGCGGCGCGTCGTTGGTCGGATCTGCGCATCGCCACATTCTCGCGCTTTTGGAGGCGTGATCGTGACCGGGGGCGCCCAGGCGGCGCGCCCCAGTCCGATCGGCGATTGCGGCGGGCAGCGCCCGCCGCATCCACATGCCTAGCGGCGGGTCGTGCTCTTGGCCCTGGTTTTCCGCGCCCTTCGATCTTTGGATGATTTCGATGAGCTCCGTCTCTGCACGGTCGACCTGTCCGCCCAAATCGGCTTCTGCCCCGGCTGGACCCCTCCGGGGTCCGCCGCGGAGGGGCCCTGAGCCGGAGGTGCGTACGGCCAGCGAGTTGGGATCCCCCTGCCCTCTAGGGCTTTCTCCACCTCGAACCTCGTCTCGGGGTCGAGAGGTTCTTTCAAAATCTCCTCTAACGTCTCGGTGTCCATTTGATCAAATGGCAGCGGGAGGGTCTCCTGGCTTCCAGAGCCGCCGCTGGAGCCGCGGTCGCCGCCACCGCCGTCGCCGCCCGTGGACCCGCCCCTGTCAGACCCTCCGCCGCCGCCGGCGCCGCCCGCGGCGTCGTCGAACGTGATGCATGCGCTGTAGTGGGTATCCCACCAGCCACCTATTTTCTGGCATTCCGCTGCGCTCTCCTGCTTGATCATCGCCGCAGCCGAAGCCGGGGACCATGCCTGCACAGCTCCGACGAGCAGGGCCGTCGCTACAAGGGCGCTGAGCAGGCTCTTCGCACGCGAGCGGCGGGGATTGCCGTCGCTGACGGTCGTGACTTTCAAGTGTTCCCTTCCATCCAAGAGATATCGCTGCAAACACAGGTGTCTGAACTGCCTGCGGCACCCTAGTGGGCCGGCGGGATGGTGCGCAAACGAGACCGGACGAACGTCCAGGCGAGTCGAGGCCGCCGCCGGAGGCGGCGAGGCGAGCCGCGACCTGAGCTCACTCGCCTTTCAACTTGCCGATGTCGACTTTCTTCACCGTCGCCGTGGTGGAAGCCGGGGCAAACGCGTGCACGGCTCCAAAAAGCAGCGCCGTCGCTGCCAGGGTGCAGAGCAGGCTCTTCGTGCGCGACCGGCGAGGACGGCCGTCGCTAATCGTGGTGGCTTTCAAGTTGTTCCCTTCCATCCATGAGATGTGTCTGCAAACACGAGTGTCTTCTGCCCGCGACACCCTAGGGCCCCAGGGGGATGGTGCGCAAATAAGACCGGATGGATGTCCAGGCGTGCTAGCGCAGAATCTCCACCAGCAGCACCCAGGCGTTGACGATCGCGCCGGCGACGGCGAAGACGATCCCGGGGGGCTCAGGCGCGGGAGACGTACTCGCCGCTGCGGGTGTCGACGCGGACGATCTCGCCCTCCTCGATGAAGAGCGGCACATGGACGACGACACCCGACTCGAGGGTAGCCGGCTTGTTGCCGCCACCGGAGGCGGTGTCGCCTTTGAGGCCGGGGTCGGTCTGGGTGACCTTCATGTCGATCGCGCTGGGCACGGCGACGTCGCTGGGCCGCTCGTCGACGAAGAGCACGTTGACCTCGGCGTTGGGCAACACCCACCGCATCGAGTCCCCCAGCGCGTCGCTCGGGATCTCGATCTGCTCGTAGTCGCGGCTGTCCATGAAGACCGCCGCGTCGCCGGAGTCGTAGAGGTACTGCATCTTGCGCGACTCGGTGTGGACCGGCCTGAACTTCTCACCGGCGCGGAAGGTCTTGTCGAGCACCGAGCCGTCCTCGATCTTGCGCAGTTTCGTCCGCACGAATGCCCCGCCCTTGCCGGGCTTGACGTGCTGGAACTCGACGATCTTGAAGATCGTCCCATCGACCTCGATGTGGGAGCCGTTCTTGAATTGCGCGGTGGAGATCACGGCGGCGAATCCTAGCGGCGGCGAGGATCGACCTCACGTTCCGGCCGCGCTCGCCGTTGATTCGGGTGTGGACAGGCAAGACCTCGAGTTCCGTTCGGGCGTGGACGCCTGCGCGGCCTGGCTCTACCCAGCGGCGGGCGGCACGGCCGCGGCGCCGGTCGTGGTGATGGCGCACGGGTTGTCGGGGACGCGGCGAGACCGCCTCGGGCCGTTCGCGGCGCGCTTCGCGGAGGCGGGCGTCGCAGCGCTCGTCTTCGACCATCGCGGTTTCGGCGACAGCGGCGGCGAGCCCGACCTGTTCGAGCCGCGGCGGCAGCTGGACGATTGGCGCGCCGCGCTCGCATTCGCGCGCTCGCTTCCGAGCACCGACCCCGACCGGGTCGCGACCTTCGGATCCTCGATGGGCGGCGGCAACGCTCTCGCCGCGGCAGCGGCGGACCGGCGGGTGGCCGCGGCGATCGGCCAGGTTCCCTTCCTCGACATCTGGACGCAGGCGCACCGCTCCTCGCCTCGGGTCGCCGCGCGGATGGTGAGCGCCGCGATCGCCGGCCGTCACATGCCCGTCGTCGGAGGACCGGACGAGGCCGCGTTCATCAATTCCCCGGGGGCGGAGGCGGGCTGGCGCCGGGTGGTCGCGATGGGCGAGGACTCGAGGTGGCGCGACCGGGCCTCGGCCCGGTGGGTGGTCGGGCGCCCTTTCCGGCCGATCCGGCACGCCCGGCGCCTGCACTGCCCCTGGCTCGTCTGCGTCGGCGAGGCCGACCGGGTCGCCAGGCCGGGCCCGGCGATCGCCGCCGCCCGCCGCGCCCCGCTCGGCGAGCTGCGCACCTATCCGGGCGTCGACCACTTCGACGTCTACGACGGCCCCGTGCACGAGGCGGTCGTCGCCGACCAGGTCGAGTTCCTCAGCCGCCACCTTCTCTAGTGGCCTTGTCGCCGGCGGTGCTGGTGGTCAGGTTCGCGGCCGCGCCGCCGGTGAGGACGCGGCGGACGAGGCCCGGGGCGAGGATGCGGACGATCGCGGCGAGGGCGTAGGGGCGCGGCACGTAGCGCTCGGCCTTGCCGCCGGGGCCGGCCTCGTAGATCGCCTCGGCGACCTTCTCGGGCTTGGAGACCATCCACCGGGTGGCGGCTTTCTCGCGCAGCTCGGTGGCCGGGAAGCCCTCGGTCGCGATGTAGCCCGGCAGGACCATGCCGATGTGGACGCCGTGGGGCTTCTCCTCCGCGTACAGCGCCTCGGTCCAGCCGATCAGGGCGAACTTGCTGGCCGAGTAGGCGCCGGTACGGGCGCGCGCCACCCGCCCGGCGGTGCTGGCGACGTTGACGATCGCGCTGGGGGCGGAGGCGCGCAGCAGCGGCAGCAGCGCCTCGGTGAGGCGGACGACGGCGTCGAAGTTGAGCTGCATGTGTCGGTGGACGTTGGCGTAGCCGGCCTCGCCGAACGCCCCGCGCCAGGAGGCGCCGGCGTTGTTGACCAGCAGCTGGAGGCCGTCGTGGTTCGCCTCGACGTGGGCGCGGACGCGCTCGGGGGCATCGGCGTTCGTGAGATCGACGGCGATGTGGGAGGCCCTGCAGGGCAGCGACTCGGCGAGGTCCCGCAGCAGCTCCTCGCGCCGGGCGACAAGGACCAGCTCGGTACCGGGCTCGCGGGCGAGCCGGGCGGCGGTCGCCGCGCCGATTCCGCTCGAAGCCCCGGTGACGAGCGCAACGCTCACCGGGCAACAGTATTCGACCGCCCCCGGTCCCAGAGCGGACGTGTCTGAGGAACCGGGGTCTATAGGACCCGTTTGCTCAGACACCCCCTTGCGAGTTGCAAGGATTGGCTCGATGCGGAACCCCTCCGAGCCCCACCATTCGCGACTGAGCGCGACCCGGCGGGAGGGCGAGCGGGTGACGCCGCTGGAGCTCTTCTTCGACCTCGTCTTCGTCCTCGCGATCACCCAGTGCACGGCGCTGATGAGCCACCACCCGACCTGGTCGGGCCTGGCCCAGGGGCTGCTCGTCCTCGGAGTGCTCTGGTGGGCGTGGGTCGGCTACGCCTGGCTGACCAGCGTCATCGACCCCGAGGAGGGTGCGGTGCGGCTGGTGATCTTCGGCGCGATGGCGGCGATGCTGATCGTCTCGCTCTGCGTCCCCGAGGCGTTCGGCCACCTGGCGCTGACCTTCGCCCTCGCCTACGGCGCCTTCCGAGTCGCCCACATCGCCCTCTTCATGCTCGCCACCGAGGACGACGCGGCGTTCCGGCGCTCCGTCGTCGGACTCGCCGTCAGCACCGCCGTCGCGGTCGGGCTGCTGGGCGCCGCTTCGTTCCTCGACGGCTTCGCGCAGGGCGCGCTCTGGGGCCTGGCCCTCTTCCTCGACATGGCGGGCCCGTACTTCTTCGGCGCAGAAGGCTGGAAGCTGATGCCGACGCACTTCGCCGAGCGCCACGGGCTGATCGTGATCATCGCCCTCGGCGAGTCGATCGTCGCGATCGGGGTCGGTGCAGCCGGGGCGCTCGACCTCGGCATCGGCGCGGTCGCCGTGCTCGGGGTGGTGCTGGCCGCGGCGATGTGGTGGGTCTACTTCGACGTCGTCGCCCTGGTCTCGACCCGACGGCTGGCCGAAGCGGAGGCCGGCCGCGCCCAGAACGAGCTTGCCCGGGACTCCTACTCCTACATCCACCTGGCGCTGGTCGCCGGGATCGTCCTCGTCGCGCTGGGGATGAAGAAGGCGATCGGCCACTCCAGCGAGGAGCTCGACAGCGTCATCGCCTTCGCCCTGCTCGGCGGAGTCGCGATCTACCTGCTTGGACTGGTGGGCTTCCGCTACCGCCACAAACACACGATCAACCGCCGGCGCCTCGGCCTGGCGATCGTGCTGCTGATCTTGGTGCCGGTCGCGACCGAGGTCCCGGCGCTCGCCGCGATCGCGATCGTCGACGTGCTGATCTGGACGATGATTGCCTACGAGCACCGCGGGTACGGTGATGCTCGTAGGCAGATGCGCCGGGAAGCCGCCACCGGCCATCTCGTGCCGAGCGATTGAGGCCGGCGGAGACGAATGTCTGAACTTCGGCATACTGCGCTGCCTTGACCACCCCTCCTTCATTACTCAACAAACTTCTACAGGCTGGTGCTCCGTCCGGCTACGAGGGGCCGGCCACCGAGGTCTGGCGCGAGGCGGCGTCCTTCGCCGAGCTGAGCGTCGACGGGATCGGCTCCTCGATTGCCCGCGTCGGCGACGCGGCGCCGCTGCTCGCGGTCGTCGGCCACATCGACGAGATCGGGCTGGTGATCACCCACATCGACGAGAAGGGCTTCCTCTGGTTCGCCCCGGTCGGCGGATGGGACCCCCAGATCCTGGTCGGCCAGCGGGTCGAGGTCCGCGGCAAGGAGAGCCTCGTGCCAGGCGTCGTCGGCCGCAAGCCGATCCACCTGCTCGAGCCCGACCAGCGCAAGAAGGTCGTCGAGCTTAAGGGCCTGCACATCGACATCGGCGCCGCCGACCGCGACGAGGCCGCCGAGCTGATCCGGGTCGGCGACCCGGTGGTGATCGCCGCCGAGCCGATGGCGGTGGCCGGCGAGAGGCTCGTCTCCCGAGCGATGGACAACCGGCTCGGCGCCTACGTCGCGCTGGAGAGCCTGCGCCGCGCCCACGAGGGCGGCAATCTGAGCGGCTCCTTCGCCGCCGTCGCCGCCGTGCAGGAGGAGATCGGCCTGTTCGGCGCCCGCACCGCCGCCTTCGAGGTCCGTCCCGACATCGCGATCGCCGTCGACGTCACCCACGCCACCGACGCGCCGGGGGTCGAGGAGAAGGAGATCGGCACCCACCCGCTCGGCTCCGGCCCGGCGATCGGCCGCGGTTCGACGCTCTCCCCCAAGGTCTTCGAGCTGCTGGCCGAGACCGCCGAGGCGGAGGGCATCGAGCACTCGATCAGCGCCAGCGGCCGCGGCACCAGCACCGACGCCGACGTCCTGCAGATTTCCCGCTCGGGGATCCCGACCGGCCTGGTCTCGATCCCGCTCCGCTACATGCACTCGCCGGTCGAGATGGTCGACCTGCGCGACGTCGAGGCGACCGTCGAACTGCTCGCCGCGTTCGCGGCCCGGCTGACGGCCGACGTCGACCTTAGCCGCTGAGCGACGCCTCTCGCGAGGCTCAGTTGTCCACGTACACCTGGTTGCGGCCGCCGGCCTTGGCCGCGTAGAGAGCCGCGTCAGCGCGGGCCAGCATGTCGTCGGTGTCGATCTCCCCGGGCTCGGAGATGGCTACCCCGATGCTGACCGTGACTTCGACGCCGGCCGGTCCGCCTCTGGGCACTTCGTGGCGCAGTCGCTCGGAGATTTCTATTGCCGACTCGCGACCGGCCCCCGGCAGGATCACGAGGATCTCCTCGCCGCCGACCCGGTAGATCGAATCGCCGGCGCGCAGGGCGGCGCGCATCGTGTAGGCAACGTCCTGCAACACGGCGTCGCCGGCAGCGTGGCCGAGCCGGTCGTTGACCCGCTTGAAGTGGTCGAGGTCACAGAGCAGGAAGGCGTGTGAGAGGCCCTCGGCCGGCTGGCTGGGCTGGCCCTCCAGCTCCGCCAGTCGCTGCTCGAGGGCGTTGCGGTTGAAGAGGCCGGTGAGCGGGTCAAGCGTGGAACGGCGACGGTAGGTGCGGTCCGATTCGACCAGGGCGCCGGAGAGGATCACGGTGCTGACGATCAGCGCCACCGCGGCGATCAGGGTCTGACGATGCTCGACGGCGGCACCGGGGTCGGGAAGCACTGCGCTGGCGAGGAACGCCACCAGGATGAAGGCGGTCCCGTAGACCATCCCGCGCGGCTCGAAGCGGAAGCCGAGGGTCACCGCCGGCAGCGCGAACCAGACCAGGACCGGGCTGGTCGACTTGCCGGTGATGAGAACGGCTGCCGCAAGAAGGAGTGGCATCGCCGCCCAGGCGCCGGCAACCCAGATCGCCGGGCGGGCGCTGGCCTGCATAAAGCGATCGGCGATCGCGAACCCGGCCAGACCGATCGCCATCGGGATCACCCACAGCCACTGTCCCGAGGTTCCGCCGAAAGCGAGCGCCAGAGTGAGGATCGCGAAGCAGGCAGTCCGGTAGGGGCGTACCCGCCGCTCCATGTCGAGCAGGCGCTCGCGGCGCGCCTCTTCGTGGAGCGAGACGAGCGTGTCGGCGCCCTGGCCCGTGGCCGCAGGGGCCGCGGGGTGCTTGAGCGTTTCGGCGGTCGAGCTCACGAATTGCCCATCGACCCACCGCGAGCTTCCCTTGAATCTGGCGGCGAGCCGCCAGTACCGATTTTTGCTATTCGACTAGCCGAAGCTCCTTGGGCAGCGAGCTGAGGTTGCGGTGGCCGTCCTCGGTGACGACCACCAGGTCCTCGATCCTCACCCCGAACTCGCCCGGCAGGTATATGCCCGGCTCCACCGTCACCACTTCGCCGGCCGCGAGCACGTCGTCGGAGCGCGGTGAGAGCCGCGGCCCCTCGTGGACCTCGAGGCCGACGCCGTGGCCGAGGCCGTGGCCGAAGCGCTTGCCGTGGCCGGCCGCGTCGATCGCCTCGCGGGCGACCGCGTCGACGGCTTCGCCGTTGGCGCCGGCTTCGATCGCCCCGAGTGCCGCCAGCTGCGCCTGGTGCACCACCTCGTAGATTTCTCGCGCCGCCGCGCCCGGATCGCCGGTGGCGAAGGTCCGGGTGCCGTCGGAGCAGTAGCCGTCGAGCTGCGCCCCCATGTCGAAGACGACCAGCTCGCCCTTGCCGATCTCCCGCTCCCCCGGCTCACCGTGCGGGAGGGCGCCGTTGGGACCGCCGCCGACGATCGCGGGGAAGGACGGCTCGCCGCCCAGCTCGCGGATCCGCGCTTCCGCGGCGCGAGCCACCTCGCGCTCGCTGCGCCCGGCCAGGCCGCGCTCCAGGCTCCACAGCCAGACCTGGTCGGCCAGCTTCGCCGCCTCCCCGATCGCCGCCAGCTCGCCCTCGTCCTTGACCCGGCGCAGCCGCTCGACCAGGCCGCCGGCGGCCACGGCCTCGACCCCGTCGGCGAGCTTCGCCTTCAGTTTCTCCAGCATCCGCACCGGCATCTTGTCGTCCTCGAAGCCGAAGCGGCCCTGGAGTCGCTCGCCGATGCCGGCCAGCCAGTCGCTCTCGACGGTGACCGTCTCCCAGCCCTCGACCTCTGCCGCGGCCCGCTCGGTGTAGCGGAAGTCGGTGAGGAAGAGTCTGGTACCCGGCCCGCAGAGACAGGCACCGTTGGTACCGGTGAACCCGGTCAGGTAGCGGACGTTGACCATGTCGGTGACCAGCATCAGGTCGAGCTCGCGCTCGCCGAGCAGCCCCGCCAGCCGGTCCCCGCGCCCCCGCATCAGCCGGCCGCGCCCAGCTCCCGCGCCAACGTTTGGAGCGCCTCCCGGTAGCCCTCCGGGCCTTTGCCGGAGATCTTCGCCAGAACGAGACCGTCGAAGACCGAGAGCTTGCGCCAGTCGTCCCGGGACTCGACGTCGGAGAGATGCACCTCGACCGCCGGCAGGCGGGCGACGTCGAGGGCGTCGGCGATCGCCCGGCTGTAGTGGGTCCAGGCGCCGGCGTTGAGGATCGAGGAGTCGGCTAGGTCCGGCAGCCGGTGCAGGTACTCGACGAACTCGCCCTCGTGGTTGGTCTGGAAGAAGATCGGTTCCAGCCCCAGCTCGTGGGCCCAGCTCGGCGATCCGCTGCTCCAGTTCGCTCAGCGAGAGACCGCCGTAGACGCCCGCGTCGCGGCGCTCGAGGATGTCGAAGTTGACCCCGTGCAGGACGGCGACGCGGTTGCGGGTCATGGTCATCCGAGCAGCTCCTCCACGGCGGCTCGCACCCTAGCGGGGTCGATCAGCTGCCCCACGCGGGGCTCGCCCGGCTCGGAGAGGAGGACGAAGCCAACGCCGGCGGCGGTGCGCTTCTTGTCGCGTTCCAGGGCGGCGAGGATCGCGTCGAGGTCGATCGCGGGGTCGAGCCGGACCGGCAGGCCGTGCCGGCGCAGGATCGCCTCGCACTCCTCGCGCAGCTGCGGTGCCTCGGAGAGGCGCATCGCCGCCAGCAGGCCGAGCCCGACTGCCTCGCCGTGGCGGTAGCGGGAGTAGCCGCTGGCCGCCTCGATCGCGTGGCCGACGGTGTGGCCGAGGTTGAGCGCCTGGCGCAGGCCGTCGTCGCGCTCGTCGGCGGCCACCACCTCGCACTTGTAGCGGGCGCAGGCGAAGACGACGTCGTCGAGCCGCTCCGCATCCAGCGCCTCGATCGTCCGCACCCGCTCCCAGAGCGGCCCGCCGGCGAGGAGTCCCGTCTTCAGCACCTCGACGAAGCCGGCCGCCAGCTCCTCCCCCGCCAGGCGTGGCGAGCGTCCCGGTGTCGGCGACCACCGCCGCCGGCAGGTGGTAGGCGCCGGCGTAGTTCTTGCCCTCCGGGAGATCGACGCCGGTCTTGCCGCCGTAGGCCGAATCGACCTGGGCGACCAGCGTGGTTGGCACCTGCACCAACGCCACCCCGCGCTGGTAGAGGTGGGCGCAGAAGCCCGCGAGATCGCCGACGACGCCTCCGCCGAGGGCGATCAGGTGGTCGGCGCGGGTCATCCCCGCCCGGGCCAGCTCGCTTACCACCCGCTCGGCCTCGGCCATCGACTTCGCCGTCTCCCCCGGCTCGACCTCGACGCCGGCCGCGAGCGGCGCCAGCCGCTCCGCGTAGAGCGGGCCGACGGCGCGATCGCTGACGCAGAAGCGCGCCCCCGCCAGCGGCCACCACCCGGAATCGAGCAGGCCGCGGCCGACCAGGACCGGGTACTCGCCGGAGGCGCTCGTCGCCCACAGCAGCTTGGTCCCGGCGGGAAGCTCGGCGAGCGCCTGGATCGCCGGCAGCGCCCGCGAGACGACGTCGCGGTCGGCCGCCAGCACCACCGCGTCCGCCAGCCGCTCGTACAGCGGCAGGCGCTCGGCCATCAGCCGCTCGACGTCCTCGGCGCTGGTCGCCAGCGGGCGGTCGCTGCCGGCGATCCGGCGCCAGGCCTGCTCGGGGCTCGATCTGCAGCCAGACGACGGTGTGGCGGGCGAGCGCCTCGCGGACGCGCTCGGAGAGGATGCTGCCGCCGCCGAGCGCGATCGCGCCGCCGTCCGCCTGCTCCAGCAGCTCGCCGACCACCTCGGCCTCGCGGGCGCGGAACGCCTCCTCCCCGTCCTCGCTCGAAGGCCCTGGCGATCGGCTTCCCCATCGCCCGTTCCATCAGGTCGTCGATCTCGGTCGCCTCCAGGCCGACGGCGCGGGCGGCGCCGAGCGCGGTGCTCTTGCCGGCACCCATGAAGCCGATGAAGACGATGGCCGGGCGGCTCACCGCTCAGTCCCGGAAGTCGATGCGCTTCTTGTAGGCGTCGACGGCGGCGAGCACGTCATCGATGTGGTCGCCGCCGAACTTCTCCCGGTAGCAGCGGGCCAGGGTCAGGCAGACCATCGCCTCGCCGACGACGGCCGCGGCCGGGACGACGGTGGAGTCGGTGCGCTCGCGCAGCGCCTGGGCCGGCTCCTTGGTCTCGGTGTCGACCGAGCGCAGCGGCTTGGTCAGGGTCGAGATCGGCTTGATGGCCGCCCGCACCGAGAGTGGCAGGCCGTTGGTCATCCCACCCTCGAGGCCGCCGGCGTGGTTGCTCTCGCGGTAGTAGCCGCGCTCCTGCGACCAGAAGATCTCGTCGTGGGCCTCCGAGCCGGGCCGCCCGGCGACGTCCCACGCTTCCCCGATCGCCACGCCCTTGACCGACTGGATCGAGGCGACGGCGCCGGCGAGGCGGCCGTCGAGCCGGTCTTCCCAGGAGATGTGGGAGCCGAGCCCGGGCACGAGGCCGAAGGCGAGCACCTCGAAGCTGCCGCCGAGGCTCTCGTTCGCCTTGCGCAGGCGGTTGATCTCCTCGACCATCGCCTTGCTCGTCTCGGCGTCGAGGCAGCGCACCGGGTCCTCGTCGACCGCGGCGAAGTCGGCCGGCGCGAGGTCGGCGCGCTCGGGCGCCCTCACCGAGGCGATCTGGAGCACGTGGCTGTGGACCTCGACCCCGAGTGCGGTGAGGAAGCCGCGGGCGATCGTCCCGGCGGCGACGCGGGCGGCGGTCTCGCGGGCGCTGGCGCGCTCGAGCACGTTGCGAATGTCGGAGTGGCCGTATTTCTGGGCGCCGACGAGGTCGGCGTGGCCGGGTCGGGGCAGGTGCACCTCGTCGGGCTCGAAGCCCTCCACCGGCCAGGGGTTCATCCGCTCCTCCCAGTTGGCGTAGTCGCGGTTGGCGACCAGGACCGCGATCGGGCTGCCGAGAGTGCGGCCGTGGCGGACGCCCGAGCGGACCTCGACGGTGTCGCTCTCGATCTTCATCCGGCCGCCGCGGCCGTGGCCGAGCTGGCGCCGCGCCATGTCGCGGTCGAGCGCCTCGCGGTCGAGCTGAAGGCCAGCGGGCATGCCCTCGACGATCGCCACGAGCCCCGGCCCGTGCGACTCCCCCGCGGTGGTGAAACGGAACGCCGTCACGGCGCCAAGGCTATAGGCGGCACGAGTGATGAGTTGAGCCGGTCATAGCCGGACTAAGTCATCACTCGCGGGTCATCCCCGGGCGGCGGCGCGCATCGTCTCGATCGGGGGCTCGCGACCGGTCCAGATCTGCAGCGAGAGCGCGCCCTGCTGGACCAGCACCTCGAGCCCGTCGACTACCGTCGCACCGGCGCGCTCGGCGGCGCTCAGCAGCGTGCTCGGCTCCTCTCCGTAGACCATGTCGAGGACCGTCTGGCCGGCAGCGAAGCGATCAGGATGCAGCGGCAGGTGCTCGAAGGGGTCCTCGCCGCCGAGCCCGGCGGCGCTGGTGTTGACGATCAGCTCGTAGGCGGTCTGGTCGGGATCGGCGACCGGCGTCCCCCCCAGCTCGGCGCAGATCGCCGCGGCGCGGGAGGCCGTCCGGTTCCACACCTCGACCCTCGCCCCCTCCCCGAGCAGCGCCCAGACCGCGGCCCGCGCCGCCCCCCCGGCCCCCAGCACCAGCGCCCGCCGCCCTCGCGGCGAGCCCGGCAGCGCCGCCAGCAGCCCGCCGGCGTCGGTGTTGCGGGCCTCGATCCGGCCGTCGCGGAGGACGAGCGTGTTGGCGGCCCCGATCTCCAGCGCCGCGGCGCTGGGGGTGTCGGCCAGGGCCAGCGCCGCCTCCTTGTGGGGGACGGTGACGTTGGCGCCCTCGAAGTCGCCCGCCGCCATCTCCCGCACCGTCGCCTCGAACCGCTCCGGGTCGGCTTCGATCGCCTCGTACGTCCACTCCTCCGCCCAGCCCCAGCTCCGCCAGCGCCGCCTTCTGCATCGCCGGCGAGCGCGAGTGGGAGACCGGGAAGCCGATCACCGCCAGCCGGGGCACGCGTCTATTCCCCGCAGGTGCTGGGCTCGTTGCCGTCGTTGGCCTCGCGGGCGTTTTCGTAGGCCTGGACGTCGCGTTCGAATTCGGCTTCGGTCTCCGAGAAGGCGAGTTCGCTGCACCCGTTCGGGTCGTTGACGTAGAAGACGTAGTCGGTCTTGGCCGGGTGCGCCGCCGCCTCGATCGCGGCCAGGCCGGGGCTGTTGATCGGCCCCGGTGGCAGGCCAGCGTTGGTCCGCGTGTTGTAGGGCGAGTCGGTCGCCAGCTCGGATTCGGTCAGGGGCTGGGTGTAGTTGCCGACGGCGAAGCGGATCGTCGCGTCGATGCCCAGCGGCATCCCTTCGCTGAGGCGGTTGTAGATGACCGAGGCGACGAGCTTGCGCTGGCTGGGGACGCCGGCCTCGTCCTCGACCATCGAGGCGATCGTGAGGACGTCGTAGACGGTCAGGTTCTTCGAGCGCGCGTAGCCCATGTCGACGCTCTTGATCTTCTGCTTGAAGTCCTGCAGCTGCAGCTGGACCAGGTCGGCGACCGGCGCGTCCGGCTTCAGTTCGAAGGTGTTGGGGAAGAGGAAGCCCTCGAGGTTCTTCGCGCCCTTGCCGCCGTACTTTGCCGGGTTCAGGAACTTGGAGCGGACGGTGGCCTTCGTGTAGCTGCCGGGGACACCGTCTTCCTCCACCAGCTGGGCCGCCTGGGCGCGGCTGTAGCCCTCAGGGAGGGTGACCGTGACGGTGCGTTTGACCGGCGGCGTGGAGAGCGCGTCGATCGCCGCGCCGTAGCTCATGTCCTCGGCGAGGGCGAAGCGGCCGGAATAGATTTCGGAGCGCTTGCCCGCCAGCGTGACGCGGACCTGGAACAGCGTCGAGTCGTCGATCACGCCCCTCTCGCTGAGCAGGTCGCCGACTTCGCTGATGCTGGAGCCCTTCGGGATCGTCACCGCGACCCTGCCGCTGCCCTCCCCGTGGAAGGGCTGGAAGAGCATGACCAGGGACCAGGCGACGAAGAGAGCGGCGATCGCGGCGAAGATCCGGAACGGGTGCCGGCGCAACGCCCCGAGCACACCGCCTCGCCCCGAGCCGCCGTCGCTTCCGTTCCGGCTCCAGCGGCCGGCCGTCGAAGCGCTCCCCGCCAGCGCCGGGTCCCCCTCCTCGGGGACCGCCCGAGCGGGTGCCGGGTCTCCCACGGGCTCGGGGTCCTCGTCCCAGAACTCCTGCTCGGGGGTGCGGGGCGGTTGCGGCGCCTCGGGCGGGGGTGGCGGCGGCACCGGCTCGGCCTTCTTCGCCTCCTTGGCGTGCTTCGCCTCGCGCTGGCGACGGCGCTCTTCCCGCTCCTGGCGACGCTGCTCGCGCTCCTGGGCGGCCGGGTCCTCGGGGTCGGCGAAAGGGTCGTTGGTCCAGTCCTCGCTCACGGTCCCTCCTCCTCCTCGGCGGGGAGAGCCGCCAGATAGTCCTTCAACAGGTGCGCGGCGGCGATCGAGTCCCGGGCCGCCGTCGCCCCGGCGCGACGGCTGGCATCGGCCATGCGGCTGGTCAGCCGCTCGTCGTAGGTGACGACGGGGACCGGCAGGATCGCTTCCAGTTCGCCGCAGAAGGTTCGGGCGAGGGCGGCCTGGCTGCCCTCCTCGCCGCTGAGGTGCAGCGGCAGGCCGACGACGACGCGCTCGACGCCGTGCTCGGCCACCAGCTCGGAGACCGCCCGGGCCTCGGGCGGCTCGATCACGGGCAGCGGCGTCGCCAGGGTGCCGCTCGGGTCCGAAAGCGCGCAGCCGATCCGCACCGTGCCGTGGTCGAGAGCGAGCACCCGCATCAGCCGAGCTCCCGCTCGATCGCGGCGCGGGCCGTCGCCAGCGCCTCGTCGAGCTTCGAGGGATCGCGGCCGCCGGCCTGAGCCATGTCGTCGCGGCCGCCACCGCCGCCGCCGACCACGGCGGCGGCCTCGCGGAGCGTCTCGGCGGCCGAGAGGCCCCGCGCCACGGCGTCCTTGGAGAAGAGGGCGACGAGGCCGACCTTCTCCCCTTCGGCGCCGCCCAGCACCACCGCCGAGGCGCCGCCGAGCTTCGACTGCACGCGGTTGGCGAGATCGAGCAGCTGCTTCGGGTCGGCCGGCCCGGCCTTGGCCCCGACCAGGGTGATCGCGCCGTCGGAGCCGCCGGCGGCGAGGTCCACTCCGGAGCCGGCCAGCTTGTCGGCTTCCTCGCCGATCGCCTCCGCCTGGGCCCTTTCCTCGCCGGCGCCGGCCTCGCGCAGCTTCTCCGCCGCCCGGCGGGCGGCGCCGACGGGGTCCTGGGGACTGCCGAGCAGAGTGCCGGCCTCGCGCAGCTGCGCCTCGCGCTCGCGGAACCAGTCGATCGCGGCGGGGCCGGTCAGCGCCTCGATCCGGCGCACGTTGGCGGCGCTCGAGCCCTCCGAGACAACCTTGAAGATGCCGACCTCGGCCGTGTTGGCGACGTGGGTGCCCCCGCACAGCTCCCGCGAGACCTCCTCGACCTCGACCACCCGGACCCACTCGCCGTATTTCTCGCCGAACAGCGCCATCGCGCCGAGCGCCTCCGCCTCGGCGCGCCCCATGTTCAGCCAGCGCACCGGGCGGCTCGCCTTGATCCACTCGTTGACCCGGTCCTCGATCGCGCCCAGCTCCTCGGCTCCCAGCGCATGCCCGTGGGTGAAGTCGAAGCGGAGCTTGTCGGGCCGGACCGAGGAGCCGGCCTGGCGCACGTGGGTGCCGAGACGCTCGCGCAGCGCCGCGTGCAGCAGGTGGGTCGCGGTGTGGTTGCGCATCGTCGCGTGGCGGGCCTCGCGGTCGACCACGGCCTCGACCTGGCCCTCGGCGCGCGGCTCGGCGTCGAGCAGCAGCGCCTGGTCTTCGCCCACCCGGAAGACGTCCTTGACGGCGACCTCGTCCCCGCCCGTCCGGATCACACCGGAGTCGGCGACCTGACCGCCGCCCTCCGCATAGAACGGGCTCTCGTCGAGCTTGGCGAGGAACGAGCCGTCGAGCTGCTCGACGGCGGCGATCCCGGTCGAGACCCGCAGCGTCTCGTAGCCGACGAAGCGGGTCGGGGGCACTGCCGCGGCGAAGGTCGCGACCCGCTCGTGGCTGTTCTCGGAGCCGTGCGCGGTAGCGGCGCCGACGCGGGCGCGCTGGCGCTGCTCCTCCATCAGCTCCTCGAAGCCGGAGTCGTCGACCGAGAGTCCCTGCTCGGCCAGCAGCTCCTTGGTCAGGTCGTAGGGGAAGCCGTAGGTGTCGTGCAGCTTGAAGGCGTCGGCGGCGTCGATCCAGGAGGTCCCCGCCTGCTTAGCCTCGGCCACCAGCAGTTCGAGCAGCTCGGTGCCGCGCTCCAGAGTGCGGCC
The DNA here is from genome assembly GCA_963799835.1 of uncultured Solirubrobacterales bacterium. Classification (GTDB taxonomy): domain Bacteria; phylum Actinomycetota; class Thermoleophilia; order Solirubrobacterales; family 70-9; genus VAYN01. Next base: position 48,685 of record CAWCYE010000001.1, on the reverse strand, counting down.
GAAGCCCTCCTCCTCGTCGCCGACCCAGCGGGCGATCGTCTCGCGCTCGGCGACCAGCTCGGGGTAGGTCTCCCCCATCAGCTCGATCGTCCGCTCGGCGAAGCGGCCGAGCCAGGGCGAGTCGAGGCCGAGCGAACGGCCCTGCTGGATCGCGCGGCGCATGATCCGGCGCAGGATGTAGCCGCGGTCCTCGTTGGAGGGGACGACCCCGTCGGCGATCAGGAAGGCGGCGCCGCGCGAGTGGTCGGCGACGATCCGCATCGCCCGCGTCACCGCGCCGCCCTCGGAGTAGGAGCGTCCCGACATCTCCTCGGCCAGCTCGATCAGCGGCACCATCAGGTCGGTCTCGAAGACCGACGGCACGTCCTGGAGGATCGCCGCCATCCGGTCCAGTCCCATGCCGGTGTCGATGTTGCGGCTCGGCAGCTCGGTGAGCGTCCCGTCCTCGGCCAGGTCGTAGCTCATGAAGACGTGGTTCCAGAACTCGAGGAAGCGGTCGGTGTCGTCACCGGGCCGCTCCTCGGCGCCGCCGAAAGCCTCGCCGCGGTCCAGGTAGAGCTCCGAGCAGGGGCCACAGGGTCCGGTCGGCCCCGCCTGCCAGAAGTTGTCCTCGCGCCCGAGCCGGACGATGCGCTCGTCCGGGACGCCGGTGGCACGCCAGATCTCGATCGCCTCCTCGTCGGGCCCGAGCCCCAGCTCCTCGTCGCCGCCGAAGACGGTCACCCAGATCCGCTCCGGGTCCATCCCGAAGCCCTCGGTGGACAGCTCCCAGCCCCAGGGGATCGACTCGGCCTTGAAGTAGTCGCCGAAGCTCCAGTTGCCGAGCATCTCGAAGAAGGTGAGGTGGCGGGCGGTTTTGCCGACCTCCTCGATGTCGGTGGTTCGGAAGCACTTCTGCACGTCGGCGAGGCGCGGTGCGGGCGGGGTTTCGCGGCCGAGGAAGTAGGGCTTGAAAGGCTGCATGCCCGCGGTCGTCAGCAGGACCGAGGGGTCGTGCGCCGCCGGCACGAGCGATGCCGAGGGGACGATCCGGTGGCCGCGCTCCTCGAAGAAGGAGAGGTAGGTGTCGCGGATCTCCTTGGCCCTCATGTGAGGAAGCCTAAATATCCGCGGGATTTGAGGAGCACAGGCTCCCCGCCGCCAGCTGTCGCGCCGAATCTGCCCCTACGGTTCCCTCATCGCCTGGGCGCTGGCATCCTGGAACACGCCTTCAAGGGTCGCCTCGTTTTCTTCGGAGGCCGACGGGAGGGCGAAGATCGAGTTGACCAGCGGGTCGACATAGGAGGAGAAAAACCCTCCGCAGCCTTCCGCGGCCGGCAGAGCGTAGGTGCCATCGACGAGCGTCAGACCGGTGAGGGTCGTGATCGTGAAGTTCCCGTTGAAGGTGAGCGTGCCCACCGCGCCGGTGAGCACGCCGCTGCTCCCGGTGGTCAGCTCGAGCCAGACCGGTTCCGGGTTAGAGCCGATGTAGCAGTTTTCCCCGAGGAGCGGGTTGTCCAGCTTGATCTTCACCGGCAGGCTCAGCGTGCTCCCCGATTCTTCGAAGAGGTTTTCCAGGTTGAGCCCGATCGATGTCGCCGGTTCGGCCAGCTCGAGTGTCGCGTTGATCCCGGTAAACCCTTCTTCGATCCCTTTGTTCCACCATTTCTGGAGGGGGGGCGGCCAGGCGATCGGCGCGGTGACCCCGGTCAGGCCGCCCGGGACCGGCTGGGGGGTTTTCGAGAGCGTCTGGCCGCTTTCGGCGCCGTGGAATTCGATTCCAGACCATTCGCCCGAATACCCACCCTGGATGGTGATCTGGTTCTGCAGCGCCACGGTCTTCGACCCGATGTCGTAGGAGCCGTCGTCGATCGTCCAGTAGACGCAGTGATCGATTTCCACGTCTTCCCACGGGCAGTCGGCGGCGAACTGGTCGTATTCCGGTGTCGGGATGGTGGCTGAAGCGACCGGTGCGGAGAGGCCTAACACGAGTGCCATCGCGAAAACACCTGCCGCGAACTTCTTTCGGAATCCCATCGGGCCACCCTCACAGGCGTGAGGTCGGTGGTCAAGTTTTTTCAAGCAATGTTTTCTATCTCGGCCGGGGAGGGCCCGAGCGAGCGCGAGCGGCAGGCTGTCGGCGGGCGCTGGATTAGGCCGGGGCGGCGATCGTGCCGTGGCCGACGATCGTCTCGCCTTCCATCAGCACGGCGGTCTGTCCGGGCGAGGCGCCGACGAACTCCTCCCCGAGCGCGACCTTGAGCGCCTCGTGGCGACCCTGGGCGGCACCGCCGACGCTGGCCGGCAGAGCGCGCGAGTGGTAGCGCAGCCGGACCGAGTCGACGCGGGCACCGTCGCGGTGCAGGACGGCGTCGAGGATCCGCACGCTGCGCGTCTCCAGCTCCTCCTGGGTGCCAACGGTGACGGCGTTGGCGGCGGCGTCGGTGGCGAGTACGTAGAGCGGCTCCGGCGCGGAGACGCCGATGCCGCGGCGCTGGCCGACGGTGAAGTTGTGGTGGCCGCGGTGCCTGCCGACCGTGCGCCCGGAACTGTCGAGGACGGGCCCGGCCGCGTCCTGCAGGCCGCCGTGGCGGCGCAGGAACTTGCGCTTGCCCTGCCCGGCGAGGAAGCAGAGGTCTTGGCTCTCGGGCTTGCGGGCCACCGCCAGGCCGTGGCGGGTGGCGATCTCCCGCACCTCCGGCTTGGTCAGCTCGGTCAGTGGGAAGCCGAGCCTGCCCAGCAACTCGGGCGGCAGCGCCGCCAGCATGTAGCTCTGGTCCTTGGCGCCGTCGGCGGCGGCGGCGAGCAGCGGGCCGTCAGGGTCCTCGACGATCCGCGCGTAGTGGCCGGTCAGCAGCTGCGAGGCCCCGAGCCGCTCGGCGAGGTCGACCATCGCCGCGATCCTGACCTCGCCGTTGCAGAGCACGCAGGGGTTGGGGGTGCTGCCGGCGGCGTAGCCGGCGACGAAGCGGCCGACGACGCGGCGGCGGAATTCCTCCTCGAGGTCGAGCGTGAAGTGCGGGATGCCGAGCGAGTGAGCGAGCCCGCGGGCGCCGAGCACGGCCTCCGGCGAGCAGCAGGCCTTGGCCCCGTCGGTCTCGGGGTCGGCCCAGAGCTTGACGGTGACGCCGACCACCTCGGCGCCGCGCTCGCGCGCCAGCAGCGCCGCGACGGCGCTGTCGACGCCGCCGGACATGGCGACGGCGACGCGTTCGCCCGAGCCGGGCTCGGTGCCGTTCGAAGCGGCGGGCGCGGTGGGCCCCGGTACCTCGATGGGCGGAACGGCGAGGCGCTTGGTCGAACGCCGCGGCCGAGGCGAGCGCCCGGTGCAGAGCGTCGCTGGAGAGCTGCGCCGCGTGGCGCTTGGCCGGCGTGAGGCCGCCGATCGCCTCGTCGACTTCGTCGATCCCGAGCCGCGCCGCCTCCAGAACCGGCGCCCCGTCGACGATCTCGGCGACCGCCGCGCTCGCGGCACGAGTCGCCCCACATCCCTCGGCGTCGAAGCTCACAGACGCGATCCGCTCGTTCTCGATCGTCACGGAGATCCGTGAGAGATCGCCGCACGCCGCTCCCCCGGCGGCCCCGGTGAAGGCGCCCTCGGGCACAGGACCACGCCGGCTCTCATCGCCGAGGTATTGCTCAAAAAGCTCCCTCTGCATGAGTCCAAGGGTACGCGGAAAATGGCAAGCGGTAGGGAAATCCCCACGTCAGGTAAATCCCTGGGGTCGGCTAGGGCCGAGAGGCCAGCAACCTCCGCAGGTCCGCCGCAACTGCCTCGGGATCGTCCTGCAGCTGACGCCAGGTGATTCGCGCGGTCCGCCAGCCCTCCGCCTGAAGAATGCGGTCGCGCTCGCGGTCGGACTCGAACGCTGAGGCCGTGCCGTGCGCTGCGCGCCCGTCCAGCTCGATCGCGAGCCGGCGGTCTCTCCAGAGGCAGTCGATCGAGAAGAAGCGACCCGCGGCCGCAAGCGGCGCGTTCAGCGCAGGCCGCGGCAGCAAATGGGCGTCGAGGAACGCGACGAAGTCCTCCTCGAAATCGTTGACCGTGATCCCTCCGGGCGTCCTCGCCGCGAGCAGCTCTCGCAGCGTCGCCGCACCGCGGGCGCGCGGGTGCCGCTCCAGGAGGTCCGGGATCGACAGCCGGTCGGTGAGCCTCCGCACCTCCGCCTCGTTCATCGCCCGCTCCACCTGCCGCCTCCTCGACATCCCGGCGAGGTCGAAGATCGTGCGGTGGACCGAGGTGACCGGAATCCCGTCCACCACGTCTCGCTCATCGGATGGAAGCACCGCGCGGTGGCAGACGATTCCCGGCCGAGGCCGAAACCTCTCCGGCCGCGTCACTTCCGGCCAGATCGAGGTCCGGGGCAGCAAGCCCCACAGCTGACCGGCGCTCCGGTGGCTGAGAACAGCCCCCGGTCCGCAGGCGAGTACCGCCGCCATCCACCTGCCCTCGCGCGTCAGCAGTCGGTGTCCCAGCGCGTACACGCCGCGGTGGACCCGGTGGAGTGCGCCGCGCTCGACCCGGGCGGCGACAGCGCCACGCCCAAGGCCGGCGGCGAGCAGCTGCTCCCTCGTCACCAGTCCGTGCTGGCGCTCCGCCAACTCCGCAAGCGGACGGTCCGGCGCCGGACGCCTGGCCCCAGGCCGACGAGGACTGCGTTTTGCATCCCCCACCTGCATAAACGCAGTCCTCGATCGGCACAAGGCGGATCGTGCCCTGCGAGGGCGCACGCGTGGCGCGCAAGACGTGCCAACTCTGAGACCGGACTGAGGAGAGAGGCGCTCACGGCAACTCGGCCGTAGGTGAGACGGGCTCCAGCCCGCCGTTGCCGCCTCTGGCTTTGATCCCTTCAATGAAGGTGGGTGCCTGCTCCCGCCCCCAAGGAGACGGGAGACTTCAGCTCCCGCGCCGTTTGTGTTGGGTCAAACGGTGAGACGGCTCTCGTACGGGCTCGAGCCTTGGGCCAACCGTAGCACCGCCGCGCCCCCCCGGGCGCAAAAAATCGTCGACCTAATAATCGTCGGAGTCGAGGTTCGAGAGAAGCAGCTCTGCCTCGCTCCAGCGATCGCCCGGAACCCTCAGGGCGATGTCGCCGCGACCGAAGCGATCGAGCGGCCAGTCCGCGGTCAGCGCCGCCTCGATCCCAGCCTCGGCCAGGGCCTGGTGCCACGCTCGCGCCGTCCTCAGGTCGCTGTAGTCGCGCACGACCTCCCAGCTGTCGAAGCTCGGGTCGTCGACGTGGACCGGGGTCTGTCCAGGTCCGGGCCCCGAGCGCCACGAGCGTGGAAGCCAGTCCCGGAACGCCATAGTCACTCAGTGCCCGGCGAGCTTCTTGCGGTGGATCGAGACGCCGAGCTCGCGCAGCTGCGCCTCGTCGACCGGGGCGGGCGCGCCGGTGAGGGGGTCGAAGCCGGAGGCCGTCTTCGGGAAGGCGATCACGTCGCGGATCGTCTCGGCGCCGCTGAGGCGCTGGACGATGCGGTCGACGCCGTAGGCCACGCCCCCATGTGGCGGGGCGCCGAAGCGCAGCGCCTCCAGCAGGAAGCCGAAGCGGGCCTCGGCCTCCTCGGGCTCGAAGCCGAGTGCGGCGAAGACTGTCCGCTGGACCTCGGCGTCGTGGATTCGGATCGAGCCGCCGCCGAGCTCCTGCCCGTTCCAGACGAGGTCGTAGGCCTGCGCCCGCGCCGCCCCGGGATCGTCCGGGTCGAACTCGCCCTGCGGCGCGGTGAACGGATGGTGCAGCGAGTCCCAGCGGCCCTCGCCGGCGTTCCACTCCATCAGCGGCCAATCGACGATCCAGAGCAGGCGGTTCTCGTTCTCGTCGATCAGCCCGAAGCGCTCGCCGAGGTCCAACCGCATCTGCCCCAGGACCGCGTCGGTGACCGCTCGCTCGTCGGCGACCAGCAGCAGCAGGTCGCCCTCCTCGGCCTCCAGGCGCGCGTTGAGGTCGGCCAGCTCGGCCTCGCTGAGGAACTTCGCCGTAGGCGAGCGCCACCCATCGCCCTCGCGGAACGCCCAGACCAGGCCCTTCGCCCCCAGCTCCTGGGCGCGGGAGATCAGGCCGTCCAGCTCCGAGCGCGGCATCTCCCGGCGGCCGGCGTTGATGCCGCGGATCGAGCCGCCTCCGTCGAGGACCGAGCGGAAGACCTTGAACTCGGTCTCGCGCAGAGCGTCTCCCAGATCGACCAGCTCCAAGCCGAAGCGCATGTCCGGCCGGTCGGTGCCGAACCGGCCCATCGCCTCGTCGTAACACATGCGCTGGATCGGCAGCTCGAGCCGGGGGCCGCCGACGCGCTCGAAGACGTGGGAGAAGAGGCGTTCGTTGAGGTCGATCACGTCCTCGCCGTCGACGAAGGACATCTCGATGTCGAGCTGGGTGAACTCGGCCTGGCGGTCGGCCCGCGTCGCCTCGTCCCGGAAGCAGCGGGCGACCTGGTAGTAGCGCTCGAACCCGGAGACCATCAGCAGCTGCTTGAACAGCTGCGGCGACTGCGGCAGCGCGTAGAAGGAGCCCGGCTGCTGGCTGCTGGGGACGAGGAAGTCGCGCGCGCCCTCCGGGGTGGAGCGGGTCAGGATCGGCGTCTCGACGTCGACGAAGCCCTCGGCGTCGAGGAACTCCCGCATCGCCGCGACCACCCGGTGGCGCAGCATCAGCGCCTCGCGCATCTGCTCCCGGCGCAGGTCGATGTAGCGGTGGCGAAGGCGGGTGTCCTCGCCCACCTCCCCCGCGTATCCCTCGACCTGGAACGGCGGCGTCTCCGAGCCCGCCAGCAGCGCGGAGTCCGTCACCGCAAGCTCGACCTCCCCGGTCGGCAGCTCCGGGTTGACCGTGTCCTCCGTGCGCCGCACGACGGTCCCGGCCGCGGTCAGGACGTCCTCCGGGCGGAGCCTGTGCGCGAGCTCGAAGGACTCGCCCGAGCTGTCGGGGTGGAAGACCAGCTGGACGATGCCGGTGCGGTCGCGGAGGTCGATGAAGATCAGGCCGCCGTGATCGCGGCGGCGGTTGACCCAGCCGGCGACCCGCAGCTCGCCGTCGACCCGGTCCGGCAGCACCTGGCCGCACCAGGCGTCGCGGTACCCGTTCGCCCGCAATGCCGGGAAGTCTCCGGCGCCGTCGGTGCCTCGCGCCGCGTCGATCACGATCCTCCTCCGGTCATCTCGTCGACCAGCTTGGCCGCGTCGGCGGGGCGCTGCTCTCCGGAGGCCATGTCGCGCAGCTGGGCGGAGCCGTCGGCCTCGAGGATGAGGACGCGCCGGGCGCCGATCCGGTCGGCGTGCTTCATCTGGCCCTTGAGGCTGCGCCCGGCCAGGTCGGTCTCGGCCGAGAGCCCGGCGTGGCGCAGCTCGCCGACCAGGACCGCCGCCCGCCGGCGCTGGCCGTCGTCGGCGACGGCGACGAAGGCGTCGCGTCCCGCCGTCGGCTCCTCCTCGTCGAGCGCGAGCAGGATCCGCTCGATGCCGGCGGCCCATCCGACGGCCGGCGTCGAGGGGCCGCCGAGCTGCTCGATCAGCCCGTCGTAGCGACCGCCGCCGCCGATCTCCGACTGGGCGCCGAGCGCGTCGCATACGAAGGAGAAGATCGTCCGCGTGTAGTAGTCGAGCCCGCGGACCAGGGTCGGGTCGATCTCGTAGGAGATCCCGGTGGCGTCGAGCAGCGCCCGCACCTCGGCGAAGTGCTCGGCGTCCTCGCCCTCGAGGCTGGCGACGATCGTCGGCGCGCTCGCCATCACCCCGCGGGTGCCCTCGTGGTCGGAGTCGAAGGCCCGCAGCGGGTTGAGGTCGATCCGCTCGCGCACGTCCTCGGACAGGTCCCCTTCGTGCGCGTGCAGGTGCGCCTTCAGCTCCTCCAGGTAGGCCTGCCGCGACCCCAGCGAGCCGAGGCTGCCGAGCCGCAGCTCGACCCCCGGCACGCCCAGCTCGGCGAGCAGCTCGGAGAGCAGGATGATCGCCTCGGCGTCGGCGAGCGGCGAGTCGGTCCCGATCGCCTCGGCGCCGAGCTGGTGGAACTGGCGGTAGCGGCCGGCCTGCGGGCGCTCGTGGCGGAAGAACGGCCCCAGGTAGGAGAGCTTCACCGGCTGCGCCAGCTTGTGCATGCCGTGCTCGAGGTAGGCGCGGCAGATCGGCGCCGTGCCCTCCGGCCGCAAGGTGAGGCTGCGCCCGCCCTTGTCCTCGAAGGTGAACATCTCCTTGCGGACGATGTCGGTCGAGCGCCCGACCCCGCGCTCGAACAGCTCGGTGTCCTCGAAGGCCGGGGTCGCGATCGGCTCGTAGCCGGCGCGGGCGAAGACCGTGGCCGCGGCCGCCTCGAGTCGCGCCCGCGAGCGCGCCTGCTCGGGCAGCACGTCGAAGGTCCCGCGGGGCGCCTGGTACTTGCTTGCCATGGTCGCGGCGACCTTAGTGACCGGGGCCGATCGCCTACCGCGCCAGCGAGCCCAGGAACGGGTTGGTCGCCCGCTCGGCCCCGAGCGTCGTCATCCCCATGTGCCCGGGGTGGACGGCGGTCTCGTCGGAGTGGGACTCGAGCAGGGTGGCGATCGAGGCAATCAGGGTCGGCCCGTCGCCGCCGGGCAGGTCGACGCGGCCGACCGAGCCCTGGAACAGCACGTCGCCGGAGAAGATCGCCTCCTCGCCGCGGACCGAGTAGGTGACGTGGCCGGGACTGTGGCCGGGGGTGAAGATCACGTCCAGCTCCAGGCCCGCCAGCTCCAGCGTCTCGCCGCCGCGCACGGTCTCGTCGGCCTGGTAGCTCTCGTAGGGCCCGAAGCCCTCCCAGGGCACGAAGGACATGATGTCGGCGAGCACCGGCACCTCGATCTCGGGGCAGTAGACCGGCGCCCCGGTCGCCGCCGCCAGCGGTGCCACCGCGCCGATGTGGTCGAAGTGACAGTGGGTCAGCAGGATCGCCTCGACCTCCGCCCCCCACCCGGAGACGGCCGCGTGGATCCGCTCGGGCTCCTCGCCCGGGTCCACCACCAGCGCTCGGTCGGAGCCCTGGCGCCGCAACAGGAAGCAGTTCTCGGCGAGGGAGCCGACGGTGAGCATCTGCGACTTCGAGGGCCACTACTCGCCCCGCGAGCGCATCCGCGCCCGCTCCCGCCGGCGCCAAAGGGTCATGTCGATGTAGTAGCCGGCGGGGATGTAGAAGACGAGCATGAAGGCGCCGAAGGCGAGCGCCTCGCCGACCGGGCGGCTGAAGAGCAGGAGCAGCAGAACCGCGAAGAGGACCGCCGCGATGATCCCGCGGATCGCCGATCCCCGCCAGGTCGGCGGCAGGTCTTGGCGCGGCCCGGCTTTGTTCTTGGACCGCGCTCGCGCTTTCGCCTCCTCGCGGCTGCGCGGGCGGGCGGCGCGGCGGCGTGTGTCGATGCTGCCGCCCTGGGTGCCCTTGCGCTTGCGACGACGCTTCTTCCTGGTCTGGGCCATACCGTGAATCTAATCGGTCGCGATGGAGACTCGCCGCTCGATCAGGTGCCGGTCGGGGTCGAAGTCGCGTATCGGCACGTCGTCCGGGTAGCCCTCGAGGGCGACCGCGGGGACCAGGCCGACCAGCTCCGCCTCCAGCGGCCGGGCGCCGAGCGGCGCCGCCAGCTCGCGCACCCGCTCGACAACCTGACCCAGCGGGACCGAGAGCGGGTCGTTGACGTTGGTGGAGACCTGGCCGCGCCCGCTCGACAGGACCAGGCCGATCGCCCGCACGCCGGGCAGGCCGCCGCCCGACTCGCGCAGCGCCGCCGCCACCGCCCGCGCGACCTCCAGCTCGCCGCTGTCGAGCTCGACGTTGAAGGCGGCGAGCGGCGGCCGCGCGGTGACGAGCGTGGCGCCGGCGCGGCGGTGCGGCAGCGCCGGGCCGTAGTCCGGCCGAAGCTCCCCCGCCTCCATCCGCAGCCACAGCTCCGCCAGGCCGCCGTTGCGGAAGTAGGAGCGCTCGGCGCGCCCGGGCTCGCTCGCCAGCTCGCCGTAGAGGAAGACGGGCACGCCGAGGCCACCGATCTGCCCGGCGACGGCGATCGCCTCGGTACGAGCGGCGACCCGGTCGGCGGAATCGGTCCAGACCACCGGGCAGACGTCGAGGGCGCCGATCGCCGGGTGGGCGCCGTCGTAGCCGGACATGTCGATCGTCTCCACCGCCTCCTCGGCGCCACGGACGAGGGCCTCGGTCAGCCCGCCGCCGGAGCCGGCGAGGGTGAACACCGCGCGGTCGTGATCGGAGTCGGTGTGACGGTCGAGCAGCGTGACGCCGCGGCTGAAGGCGGCCTCCAGACGCTCCAGGCGCTCCGCGTCGCTGCCCTCCGAGACGTTCGGGACGGCGAGCAGGAATCCCATACCTGCAGGCTAGCCGCTCAGATCAGGAGCTCTCCGCCGCCGACGATCGCCTCGCCGTCGATCTCCACCGTCGGTTCGAGCACGACGCAATCGAGGTGCACCGGCACCTGGACGGTCCCGCCGATCGCGGCCGAGGCGCCGAAGGCGACGTGAGCAGTGCCGAAGATCTTCTCGTCCTCGAGGATGTTGCCGGTCAGGACGGCCTCCTCGTTGGTGCCTATGCCGAGCTCGGCGACGTTGGTCCCGTCCGGCCCGTGGACGCTCAGCAGCTCCATCAGCGCGGCGCCGTCGGAGCCGGTGGTGTCGGTCAAGTGACCCTCGCGGACCGTCAAAGAAGTCGGCGTGTCGAGCAGGCCGACGCCCGCGATGGACCCGTCGACGACGAGCGTCCCCTCGGCGGTTCCCTCGACCGGCGCGATGAACCCCTCGCCGCAGGGGAGGTTGCCGAATGCGCCGCGGTTGCTCAGTTCGCCGGCGTCCACGATCCCCAGCCGCCCCTCGATGCCGATGCGGAGGTCGCTGCCGTGGCGGCAGGTGATCCGCACCTCCGAGCCGGAGTTGAGCGCAGTGACGACGGCCCATCCGCGCCGGCGGATCTCCTCGAGGTCGGCGCACATCAGCCTCATCAGCATCTCCTCGGTGACGCCGGGCAGCGTCCCGATCCGCACGCCCGCCTCGCTGGCGACCTTGCGCGCGGCGGTGTGGGAGAGCGACTGGATCGTCGGCGCCAGCACCACGTCGGCCGCGGCCATCGCCGCCGCGACGGCATGGGGCGGCTCGGCGGCGTGCGAGTCGCGCTCCGACATCACCGCCAGCGTCGCGTCCGCGCCGTCCCCCTGGGCCTCGATCCGCATCAGGGCGCCGATCTCTTCGGTGACCGGGTTGCACACGACCAGCACGTCCTCGCCCGGCGAGACGCCCATGCAATGCCTGACGACCGTCCTCACGGCCCTGTCCAGCTCCGCTCCCACGCGTGCACCCTAGCTTCCACGGAGCCTTATTGCATAGGAATTCCCCTGCAAGTGCCGCTCATGGTGACCTCAATGCTGGAATTCTCCCCAGTAATAGCCGCATTTTCAGTCGTCGTCGTACCGGTGGCGAACAGCCCAGACCTGGAGCCAGACCAGCCCCACCAGGACCGGCCTCATCGCCGCCCATCCCGATCCCGGAGTTCGCCCGGACCCGTCCGCCACGCCGCTACCATCCCCCTCCCCCGCCGGAGTAGCTCAGCTGGTTAGAGCAGCGGAATCATAATCCGCGTGTCGGGGGTTCGAGTCCCTCCTCCGGCATCCCTAATGCAGAGCGGAACGCGCCGCCTTCCACTTCTCTTTGCTGCTGGGCGCATTTCCGATGATGAGGAGCCGGATCAGCGCCGGGCAGGCCGCGAAGCGCTTTCGATCGCACTGACGCCACGCCTTTCATTCTCCCAAACCGCGATCGCTTCGCCGTCGGGAGTGATGGTCAGCTGTGGTGCGCGGATGTCGCCCCCTCTCACAAGGTCGACAGGGTGAGCCCACCCACCGCGCGGCAAGCGCGAGGTACCCCAAACGAAGAAGTTATTTTCATTCGGTTCCCAGGTCGCCACTGCATCGCCGTCATCATCAATAGCAATCTCGGATTTCCTGACGTATCGCTTTCCAGAGATCAGGGTGGGCTTTGACCAATGGCCGCGCGGCGAACGTGCGGCGCTTTCAGCGCTCGTGAGTTCGTTGTCGTCCTTCTGAACCCAGACGGCAGCAGCTTCGCCGCGCCTGTTGAGCGCGACCTGAGGGGCGTAGGCGAAGGCTTTCTTCGGTGAGATCGCCACGGGGGCTGACCACCCCGAACCGCGGGATCGTGACGTGCTCTGGATGTGGAATCGACGATGCACCAAGTGTTGCCAGACCGCGACTGCTTCACCCTTGGGATTGACGGCTAGATGAGGCTTCTCGGATCGAGCGTTCTTCGCCGAGAGATCCTTCGGAGCTGACCACCTCCCGCCGGCTGGCAGAGATGCGCTCTGAATCACCTTGCCACCTTTGGCGATCCGTTCCCAGATGGCGATCGCCAGGCCGCTCCCATCGATCGCAACCTTCGCCCTGGTCGAATCCCGTCCTGGTTCCGAGATGTTCGTCGGCACTGACCAAGTGCCGCCGGCTGATCGGGAGGCGCTTTGCACTTTGTCTCTGACGAGGTGGTTACGAATCCGCCAGACAGCAACCGCGTCGCCGGCGTCGTTGAGAGCTACCTGCGGTTCGGTCGACTTCTCGCCGAGGTTAGAGATCGTCTCCGGCAGTGACCACCTACCGTCGGCCGAGCGCGTAGAACTTTCGATCACCAAGCTCTTTCCCTCCTTGCCGGCCCAAACCGCAACGGCTTTGCCCGAGGAGTTGACGGCGACCTGGGGCCCGAATCCGGCCTCCATCTTTGGCGAAATCGCAATAGGCCGAGTCCAGCCACCACCGCGCCGGCGTGAGGCGGTCTGGATGAGGTCGAAATCCCGGGCGTAGCCGAAGCGCCGCCAAACCGCCACTGCTTCTCCGCTCTTATCGACGCCGATCTGAGGTGAATCCGTTCTTTCTCCCGTCGCGATGGTGACCGGCGCACGCCACGACGGCGTGGAGGCGACAGCAGCGACTGCCGGAGCTGGCGAGCCGGGGTAGATACCGGCAAATGCCGGCAGCCCGAGCGCTACCACGGTCCGCAGAGCCAGCCTGAAAGTCAAAGGGAATTTCATGGACCGAGACCCTAGATGCCGGCGGCGATTTGTAAAGAGACAACTTTGGCCCGGTCAGAGCCACGCCAATCTCGTGTCGGGGGTTCGAGTCCTCCTCCGGCACTCCTGATGTAGCCCCTCGCGCCTGCCGTCCGCGCGGGCGCTGCTCCTACTGATTCAGATCGAGGACCTCGACCGAGTCGGTGGCGTTGAAGTAAGCGCAGGGGGAGCCGCCGAAGACCCAGATCCGTTCGTCCACCGCCGCGGTCGCGTGGCCGTGGCGGGGGGTGCGCATCGCCGGGAGGTATGACCACCGTTCGGCTTGCGGGTCCCACTCCTGGACGGCTCCCGTGACCGTGCCGGCGGCGTCGTCTCCGCCGCCGACGGCGATCACCTCGCCGCCGACTACGACGACGCCGAGCCCGCCGCTGCCGGTCAGCATCGGCGGCAGGCGGGTCCAGCGGCGCTCGGAGACGTCGTAGCTTTCGGCCGTGTCGACCGCGAGGGCGCCGGGCGCTCGCCCGCCGAGCACGTAGAGCTTGTCGCCGACGACCGCCGAGCCGACGTGCTCTCTACGGCTCGGCATGTCCGGCAGGCGCGTCCACCTCCGGGTCTCGAAGTCGAACGCGAACGCGTCGGACTTGGGCTTGGTATCGCGCGCCCCGCCGGCGACGATCAGCTGGTCGCCGACGACGCCGGCCGCCATCGCGGCACGCGGCTCCGGCATGTCCGGCAGGCGCGTCCACCGGCCTGCGCCGGGGTCGTAGCGGTAGAAGCCCGTCCTGGTGTTGCCGTCCCGCTCCTCCCCGTAGCCACCGAGGATGTAGAGGTCGTGGTCGTAGGCGACGACACCAATGTGGTTCAGCTCTTCGGGCAACGGGGTCAGCGCGGTGAAGGTCCCGGTGTCGGGGTCGAATCGCGTCAGCTCGTCGCTCGCATTCAGCAGGATCCGGTCGTTCTCGAGAATCTCGATGTCGGTAATGCCGCCGGCCAGGTAGACCTTGCCGTCGACCGCCACCCCCCGCGGCTCGTCGAGCGGGTACGGGAGCCCGCCGATCTCCGTCCAAGCCGAGCTGAGGTCGGTCATCGGCACGCATTCGTCGGTTTCGAGACCGAGGTCTTCCCGGATGTCACGCTCGATGCCGGTATCGGTGAAGGCCGCGACAGGCAGCCCGACCACGATGAGCAGCACGATCGCCAGGGGGATGAGGTGCCATCGCCGCATCAGCTCACCCCCGCCGACGGCTCCCGGAGTGCGGTCAGGACCCGTTCGGCACACGCCTGCCAGGTGAGCGTGCCCGAGCGCGCGAGCGCGCGCTCACCACAGCTGCGCGCGGTCTCCGGGTCGGCCATTTCGAGCATCGCCCGAGTCAGTGCCTCGGGATCGTTCGGATCGACCACCCTGCCGCTGTCGCCCACGGCGTCCTCCGCCCCGCCGACCGTCGTGCCGATGCTGCCGACGCCTGCGGCCGCGGCGTCGAGGTAGGCGATGCCATACGGCTCGAAGGTGGAGGGCATGAGCAGGCAGGTGGCCCGCGTAAGCAGCCCGGCGTACTCGCGCCGCCCCTCCTCGGAGCCGAGCGGCAACGACCCATGGCCGGTCACCCCCTCCACGTCGACCGGGGGATGGCCGCCGACCAGGTCCAGCGTCGCCTCCGGGTATTGCTCCCGAACCGCAGCGAACCCCTCGAGGACCGCGGCGCCGCGCTTGCGCTCCCAGTCGGCCCCGACGAAGAGGAACCGTGGGGTGCGCCAATCCTTCGGGGACGGCTCGACCTCGAGGTTCCTGCCCAGACCGACCACGTGGACCTTCGAGTCCGGGATGCCGTAGTCCTCGCGCAACGACCTGGCGACCCACCGGCTGGCGACGCAGCAGCCGCGGCTGCGGTCGTAGACGCGTTGCTGGCGAGCCTTCCAGCGGGCCGCGGCCGCGCTGCCAAGCGCGCTGTAGACGGAGTCGGGCTGGCGCAGCGCCTGCGCCACGGTCATGTCCTCGAAGGTGACGACCGGCGTGTCGACGGAGAGCGAGTAGCTGGTTCCGATCATCACCACACCGTCGAGCCGCCCGGCCGCCCGCAGGCGCCGGTTGGCGGTAGCGCTGAACGCCGCGGCGAAGGCGCGGCTGGTGGCCTGGTCTGCCCACGACATGCCGAGCTGGCGGGCGATCCGGCCGGACCCGCGAAACTCGGCGCCGACCGGGACGACCTCGCAACCCGCGGCTCCGAAGCCCGAGGTGAGGCCGGCGGGAACCCCCGACCACGAGCCCGCACGGGTCGGATCGCTCTGCTGAACGAGGGCAATCCTCGGCTTCGACGCAGTGGAGGGGAGCACCGCCAAGCCAGAGACCATGACACAAGGATTTGCACAGCTACGCCAAACCGTCCCGGATCTTTCAGATTTTCGGTACAGGTACCTCGACCAACACCGTTACCGGCCCGTCGTTGACCAAGGCCACACCCATGCAGGCCCCGAAGACTCCCTTCGCAGCCCCGAGCCGCTCGCAGACCCGGTCATAGAGAGGCTCCGCGAGCTCGGGCCGAGCGGCTCCGACGTAGCTCGGCCGGTTGCCCTTGCGGGTGTCCCCGTAGAGCGTGAACTGGCTGACGCAGAGAACCTCGCGATCGCCCAGCGGCTCGTTCATCCGGCCCTCGGCGTCGTCGAAGATCCGCAGCGCCCGGAGCTTTTCGGCGAGCCGGTCGGCCTGCTCCTCACCATCCCCGGCCCCGACCCCGAGCAGGACCAGCATCCCCGGCCCGATCTGGGCGACGCGCTCCCCCTCCACGTCGACCGCCGCCTGGCTGACCCGCTGGACGAGTGCCTTCACGCGGCGCTCGCCGAGCCGCCGTCGCCACCGCCTTCGAGGGCCTCGACCAGCGAAGAGGCGTCGTAGGCCCCGAACAGTCGGACGCCGTTGATGAAGAAGGTGGGCGTTCCGGTGGCGCCGCTGCGAGCGGCGGAATCGAGGTCGCGCTCGACCCGGGGGCGGTGGGTGCCGGCATCGATCTCGGCGGCCATCCGGTCGGCGTCGAGACCGAGGCCGGTGCCGACCGCGAGCATCGTCTCGCGGGAGAGTTTCGGCTGCGCCTCGAAGAGCGCGTCGTGGTACTCCCAGAAGCGCCCCTGGGCGGCCGCCGCCTCGCTCGCCTCCGCCGCCAGCGGCGACAGCGGATGGCGCTCGGGGATCGGCAGGTGGCGGAAGGAGAAGACGAGGCGGTCGCCGAGGCGCTCCTGGACCCGGCGCAGGACCGATTGGGCGCCGAGGCAGAACGGGCACTGGAAGTCCCCGAACATCACCAGCTCCAGCGGCGCGTCCCGCTCGCCGCGAATGTGGTCGACGTCCTCCAGGGCGGGTAACAGACGTTCGTCCACGGAACCCGATGTTATGTGGTCGTGGACACCATCGAGTCGGTCCTGATCCTGATGCTCGCCGCGGCGCTGCTGGTCCGGCTGGCGGAGTTCGGGAACGTGCCGGCGCCGATCGTGCTCGTCCTCGGCGGGCTCGGGATCGCCTTCGTCCCGGGGCTGCCGACGGTCGAGCTCGATCCCGACGTGATCTTCCTGGTCTTCCTGCCGCCGCTGGTCTTCGCGGCCGGATGGCGCACCTCGCCGCGGGAGCTGCGCACGGTGATGCGGCCGCTGGCCATGCTCTCGATCGGCCTCGTCTTCCTCACCGCGGCGCGGTCGTCGCCGTGGTCGCCCACGCGGTCATCCCGGGCCTCGGCTGGGCGGAGGCGGCCGTGCTCGGCGCGATCCTGGCGCCGACCGACGCGGTCGCGGCGATCGCGATCTTCCGCCGCATCGGCGGGCCCGAGCGGGTGCGGCTGCTGGTCGAGGGCGAGTCGATGATCAACGACGGCACCGCGCTGGTGCTCTACCGGATCGCGGTCGGCGTCGCCGCCGGCGGAGCCTTCGGGCTCGGCGACGCGGCGCTCGAGTTCCTCGCCGTCTCCGCCGGCGGGATCGGCGTCGGCCTCCTCGTCGGCGCCCTCTCGATCCTCGTCATCCGGCGCCAGACCGACGCCGGCCTGGTCGTCGTCCTCACCGTGCTCACCGCCTACGGCGCCTACATCGGCGCCGAGGAGGTGGGCGTCTCCGGCATCCTCGCCGCCGTCGTCGCCGGCCTCTACGGCGGCTACCAGGCGCCGCGCGCGCTCGACGCCGACACCCGGCTTTCCGCGCGTCGCCTTCTGGGAGTCTCGGTCTTCGCCCTCGAGATCACCCTCTTCGTCCTGCTCGGCGTGCAGCTGCCCGGCATCGTCGATTCGCTGCAGGCCGGCTCCTCCGGCGTCGGCGAGCTGATCGGGCCGATCCTGGCGATCGCCGCCGCCTCGATCCTCACCCGTCTCGCCTTCGTCTTCGCGATGCGCTCCGACGCGGGCGAGACCCTCGGCGAGCGCTTCGCGGTCGGCTGGAGCGGGATGCGCGGCGCGGTCTCCCTCGCCGCCGCCCTGGCGGTCCCGCTCGGCGTCCCCGGCCGTCCCCAGATCATCTTCGTCACCTTCGGCCTGATCCTCATCACCCTGGTCGGCCAGGGCCTCTCGCTGCCCTTCGTGATCCGCAAGCTGCGGCTGGAGGAGCCGCGGCGCTGGAGCGACGAAGAGGCGGTGGCGCGGATGGAGGCGGCGCAGGCCGCCCTCGACCGCCTCGAGGAGATCGAGGAGGAGCGCCGCGCCGACGAGCACCAGCTGCAGCGGCTGCGCGACCTCTACCGCGCCCGCTTCCGGATGTGCGCGGCCGTGCTCGGGGGCGAGGACCCCGAGAGCGCCGCCCGCGAGCAGCGGATCGTCGACTACGGGCAGCTGCGGCGGGAGCTGATCGGGATCGAGCGGGAGATGCTGATCGAGCTGCAGGGAAGCGAACGGCTGCGCCACGCCACCGCCCGCCAGATCGAGCACGACCTCGACCTCGAGGAGGCCCGGATCCGCGCCTGAGGTCGCCTACCCCGCGGCGAAGAACTCGCGCGCCCGCGCGGCGACCAGGTCGGGGCGCTCGTCGGCGATGAAATGCCCGCAGCCCGGGACCAGCTCCAGCCGCATGTCCTCGGAGTGGCGCTGGTAGCCGGCCAGCATCTTGGGGCGCAGGGCGAAGTCGTCTTCGCCGAAGACCAGCAGCGTCGGCACGGTGAGCATGGCGTCCGCGTAGCGGCCGCGCGCGACCGCGGGCGCCTCGCGCAGGTTGAAGACCCTGTACATCTGCACGCCCGCCCGTGCCCGCGCCGGCTCGGCCAGGTTGTCGGCGAAGGCCCGGACCTCCTCGGGCTCCAGGCCTCTTTCCGCGCCGAGCCCCCGACCAGCACTTTGGCGACGAAGTCGCCGCGGCGATGCAGGGCGTAACCCAGGCCCGGGGTGAGGATCGCCAGCTGATACCAGAAGCGCCAGGCCTCGCCGATCGTGTTTCGGAGGCTGACCCAGGGCGGGACGATGTTCAGCGCGAGGAACTTCTCGAACCGCTGCGGGGAGCGCAGGCAGAGCAGGAAGCCGATCCAGCCGCCCCAGTCGTGGCCGACCAGCTTCACCCGGTCAAGGCCGAGCTCGTCGAGAACGGCGAGGACGTCGGTCGCCATGTTTTCCTTCTCATAACCGTCGCGCGGCGCGTCGGACCAGCCGAAGCCGCGCAGGTCGAGCGCCACCACCCGGTGGCGGTCGGCGAGGGCCGGCATCAACTTGCGCCACTCGTACCAGTGCTGAGGCCAGCCGTGCAGGCAGAGGACCACGTCGTCGCCCGAACCGGCTTCGGCGACGTGGAAGTCGATCCCCCGCGCCCTGACCAGGCGGTGGCTGACTCCCTCGACGTCGGGCAGGTCCGTCACAGCGAACAGGCTAGACGGTCGATCCCCGACAGGCTCGACGCGAAGCGCGGACGCGGCGACCGGCGGCGCGCCGTGGTCGCGCCGGTCACCCGCCCCCTTCTCCCGCTCAGTGCAGCGCGGCCGCAGCCGCCTGGCGGAAGTCCGTGAGCATCTCCTCCATCGTCGCCGACCTCGCACGCGACCATTTCCGGCCACGGCTTGTCGGGATGCTCCTGCAAGGTCTTGAGGCCGTTGCCGCTGATCACGGCGACGACCGTGTCGTCCGCCCCGATCTTGCCTTCCGAGGCCAGCCTCTCGGTCGCGGCGATCGTCGTCCCGCCGGCCGGCTCGGTGAGGATGCCCTCGGTGACGCCGAGCAGGTCGATCGCGGAGAAGATCTCCTCGTCGGTCGCGGTCGCAGCGGCGCCGCCGCGCGAGCGCACCGCGTCGACGACCAGGTTGCCGTCGCCGGGAGCGCCGATCGCCAGCGAGTGCGCCGCCGTGTCCGGGGTCTCGGAGACGATCTCGCCGCCGCCGCTGATCGCGGTGGCGATCGGGGCGCAGCCCTGGGCCTGGGCGATGTTGATCTTCGAGGCGCCGGTCTCCGCCAGGCCCACCGTCTCCAGCTCCAGCAGGCCCTTGTGGACGCGGGAGGAGAGCGTGCCGCCGGCGGCCGGGATGACGAAGTGGTCGGGGGCAGTCCAATCGAGCTCCTCGACGACCTCGAAGGCCACCGTCTTCGCCCCCTCGGCGTAGAACGGTCGCAGGGTGATGTTGGCGAACTCCATCCCGGTCGTGATCGCCAGCTCGCGGCAGGCCCGGTTGGCCTGGTCGTAGTTGCCGTCGAGCTGGCAGACCTGGGCGCCGAGGGCCCGGCACGCCTTCGCCTTGCCCTTCTCCATGTTGCCCGGGTAGAAGATGAACGGCGTCGCGCCGGCCTTGGCGGCCAGAGCGGCGACCGCGGTGCCGACGTTGCCGGTCGAGACGCAGCCGACCTCGTACTTGCTCAGCTCGAGCAGGCGGGCGATCGCCATGCCGACGACCCGGTCCTTGTAGGAGAGGGTCGGCCGGTTGGTCGAGTCGTCCTTCAGGTACAGCCTGCGAAGGCCCAGCTCGGCGCCGAGCCGCTCGGCGCGGATCAAGGGCGTTTTGCCGGAGAACTGGCCGACCGACTGCTGGGCCCGGCGGGTGACGATCGGCAGCAGCTCCTCGAAGCGCCAGATGTTCCAAGGGCGCTCGGCGACCGGGCGCTCGGCGATCAGCTTGCGGGCGCGCTCGTAGTCGTACTCGATGTCGAGGCCGTTGCCGCAGGCAGGGCACCTGAACGAACGTGTCGGCGAGGGTCGTCGCGTAGCCGCAGTCGCGGCAGACGAGTTCGGTGGCGCAGGAGGTGGTCCGGTGCCCGTCGGGCTCGGTGAGATGCGGCTCGACCGCGTTACTCATGATTCCTCCTTTGCCGCCGCGTCCGGGTCGCATCGACTCCGGCCGCCTCGGCGCTCGTCCTTTTGTTCGCACGGGTATAACACATGGCTCGCCAGCGCTCAATGCTTTCTGCGTAAAAATCCGGTTACCGGCTTGCGGTCCCAGTTTGGCAAGGTAGCGGATGCGGTAAGGCTCGGCCGATCCAGGAAACCTATTGTCTGTAAGGTTTCTGTCTTCAGCCTCGAAGAATCGCCGTGACTTGAGCCCCCAGGAGCGCTTCGCCGCCAACCTCCGCCTAGCCCGCATCGGGGCCGGCCTCTCCCAGGAAGAGCTGGGCCTTCGCTGCGACCTGCACCGCACCGAGATCTCGCTGCTCGAGCGCGCCGGGCGGGAGCCGCGCCTGGGGACGATCGTGAAGCTGGCCGGCGCGCTGAGGACGACTCCGGACGCCCTCTGCTCCGGGGCCTCCTGGCTGCCGAAAACTCGTCGCTTCTATGTCAGGACGCCGCCTGACGGCGGCGCCTGAACTGAAAACGATGAAGTGGAGCGGGGCGACGTCGGCCGCGCCGACGTTTCCAGGACACGTCAATGACGGTTGCGGTCCTGGCTCTGGACTGGTCCTCCTTTGCCACCCCAAGGCGGTTTCCCATGTCAGAGAGCCCCGCCCACTTCACCGTCGTTGATCGCCCGGCAAGTGCATTCATAACATACGATCGTGTAACAATCAAGGCCCCTTGCTCAATCGAACGCGTTCGATGAAACAGTAGCGGGGTCAGGGGGTCGCGGCCGGGCTCTCCGCCTCGACGACGATCGCCGCCGAGGACGGCCAGGAGCCCGAAAGGTCACGGCCGTCCCCCGCTCCGGAGGCGTCCAGCAGCTCCTCGGCCACGTGCGGGGCAAACGGTGCCAGCGTCCGGGCGAGCAGGACCAGGGCAGCAACCTGAGCCTCCGCATCGGCGCGGTCGAGCTGGCCGCGGCGCTGGACCACACGCTTCTCGAAGTCCTGGATCCGCTCGAAGAGGCGGGTGATGTTGCGGACCGCCTTGTGCATCTGCAGCCCCTCGACGTCGGCGGTGATCCGGGCGAGCCCGTTGTCGCACCATTTGCCCAGCCGGTCCCGCATGTGCTCGGTGTCCGCCGCCGCCTCGGGGTCGTGCTGGGCGTTCCCGAGCGCCGCGAAGCGGTCGTGGGAGTAGGTCCAGAGGTTGCGCAGGAAGCGGTTGGCGAAGCGCAGCGCGCCGTCGCTCCAGTTCAGGGTCTTGGCCGGACCGGCGGCGTAGAGGATGGCGAGGCGGACGGTGTCGGCGCCGTGCTGCTCGACCAGCTCGTCGGGGTTGACGACGTTGCCCAGGTGCTTGCTCATCTTGCGGCCCTCGGCGATCACCATCTCGTGGAAGAGGCAGCCGGCGAACGGCTCGCCCTCCTCGATGAAGGCGAACGGCCCGCGGTCGCGCAGCGCCTTGGTGACGATCCTCTGGTCGAAGACGAAGCCGCCGCTGTCGTTGCCGGCGACAAGTCGCTCGGCCGGCAGCCACTCCTTCAGGTCGGGGTGGTCGAACATCTGGGTCTCGCGGGCCTCGGGCGGGACCGCCGCCGGCACCCAGAGCCAGAGCGCGTCGAAGTGGCAGTCGAGGGTGTCGGTCTCCCGCTTGGCGGCATCGCCGCACTCGGGGCATGGGACGTCGACGAAGTCGGGGCGCTCGGCCAGCGGGTTGCCCTCGCCGGTCGGGGCGATGTCGCGCGGCAGGAGCACCGGCAGGTCCTCCTCGGGCACCGGCACGACTCCGCAGGCGTCGCAGTGGACGATCGGGATCGGCGTGCCCCAGGAGCGCTGGCGCGAGATCGAGAAGTCGTTGGCGCGGTAGCGCTTCGCCTCGCGGGCACCGGGGAGCGACGGCGCGTTCTCCGCGGCCTCCTCCCCCTCCTCCTCGTCCGGCGCCCGCTCCATGCGCCGGGCGAGCTCGCGGTCGGCCTCGTCGACGGCGGGGATGCCGAGAACCGCGGCCGGGCCGAAACGGGCGTCGACCAGCGGCGAGACGAAGACCGGCAGCTCCCGCCCGTCGGGCGCGGAGAGCGACGTGCCGGCGTCGGCGATCGGGACCGAGCGGGCGTCGCGGGCGCTGCGCTCCCAGCCTCCCGAGCGCATCCGCTCCAGCTCCTCGCGCGCCTCCGCCCCCGGCGCCCAGGCGTCGACCTCGGGGTGGCGCGGCGAGAGCAGGACGAAGCGGGCCAGCGAGGCCGCGTCGCGGTGCGGCGTGAAGACGGTCAGCGAGCCGGCCGGGCCGTCGAGGTCGACCTCCACCCCGTCGCTGCGGCCGAGGATGTAGCGCTGGGTCGCCAGCGAGAGGTCGTCCCAGTTCTCGAGTCGGTCGGTGTTGCGGTCGTTCTCCTCCAAGTAGGGAGTGATGCGCAGGAACCAGGTCGGCCGCCGGATCAGGCGGACCTCGTTGTGGCAGCGCCAGCAGCGCCCGTCCTCGACCTGAATCGAGGCGAGGGTCGTGCGGCACGTGTCGCACCAGTCGACGGTGGCGTCCTCGCGGTAGATCAGGTCCGCGTCCAGCAGGGTCAGGAAGAGCCACTGCGACCAGCGGTATTGGCCCTCGTCGGAGCTGTAGAAGACGCGGTCGTAGTCGAAGGAGAAGCCGAGCCGCTTCATCTGGCCGAGCATCCGCTCGCCGCACTCGGCCACCCACTCGGCCGGCGGCTCCTGACGCTCGATCGCCGCCAGCTCGGCGGGCAGGCCGAAGGCGTCGAAGCCGAAGCCGAAGAGGACCGCGTCGCCGCGGGCGCGGCGGAAGCGCGCGTAGGCGTCCCCGAGCGAGTAGTCGCGGACGTGGCCCATGTGCAGGTTGCCCGAGGTGAAGGGGCTCGAGGGCTTGATGTAGACCCGCGCCTGGCCCTCACCGGGCTGCGGCGCCTCGAAGTCCCCACGCTTCTCCCAGGCCGCCTGCCTGGCGGCCTCGATGGTCGCAGCGTCGTATTTGGGTTTTCCCTGACTCACTCCTCGAAGGCTACTGAGGGGGTCCAGAGCCGGCTCTGGACCGCCCTAGGCGAACGTCCAGAGCTTGTTGCCGAGGAAATTGAAGGGCATCGCCACGGCGACGGCGATCGCCTGGGCGGTCAGTGCGCCCGTCGCGTCGCTGGAGACGAGCGCCTCGAGGACGACCAGGTTGAGTCCCAGGGCGGCGAGGCTGACGGCGAAGAAGCGCGCCGCCTGGAAGCTCGCGGGCCCGTCGCCGGGGCCGAAGGTCCAGTGGCGGTTCCAGAGGAAGTTGCTGGTCACCGCGACGCAGAAGGCGCCGACGGCCGCAAGCGCGTGGTAGATGCCGAGGTTCCCGGCCAGGATCGCGAAGACGCCGAGGTTGATCAGGTAGCCGGAGCCGCCGACCAGCCCGAATTTGAGCAGCTGTACCCATGAGGCGGGACGGCGTGCCGCGGCGCCTATCCGGTCTGCGAGTTCGGAGGCGGTCACCGGGAAGCCCCCAGCTGGCCGTCGAGGACCACGCCTACGCTGCCGAAGCCGGTCGGCACGGAGTCGAGGGTGTGGAACCAGATTTTCACGGGACGTTTCGAGACATAGCGGGTCAGAGTCAACCGATCCAGCCTCAACCGCTGCACGGAGCGAAACGAAGGCGGCAGGTTAACGGGCCGCTCGGCGATCACGGGCTTGCTCAGCACGTCGACCTCGGCGATCCGTGCCGGTCCACCGTACATCCTCGACCCTCGGTCACCGAGGTACCACTGAATCGAATCGGCCGCGAGCTTCCAGCTGACTATCGCGCGGGGCCGATGAGGGGGGCCGAGCTCCTCGGTCAGGGCCCGGAAGTCTGGACGCTGCAGGTTCGGCGTCTGGGTGACGTGGACGTCGAAGGCGAGCCAGTAGGCGCAGAGCACCGCGGCGAGGAAGAGGCCGGCGCGGCGCGCGCCCTGGGTGGCGCAGCCGATCGCCACCGCCGCGCCGAGCGGGACGAGCGCCGGCAGCAGGTTGCGCTCGACCACGTAGTCCTTGCCGATCAGCGCCGCGGCGGTGGCCAGCGCCGCCACCCCGAGACCCAGCGCGACCCCGAGCGCGGCGCCGCGGCGCTCGCGAGCGCTTCCCCGCGCCGCCACCAGCAGCAGGGCGATGCCGATCAGCGATCGCCGGCAGCAGGGCGAAGCGCTCGCGCGGCGGCTCGGCGATCACGTGGCCGGTCTCGCCGACGAGGAAGCTGACGCCGGTCTCGCAGGACGCGGTCGGAGAGCGGGCTGTTTTCGATCCAGCCGATGTGGGTCGGGTTGACCTGTGCGGTGATCAGGGGCAGCAGCGCCAGGCCGGCCGCGAGCGACCGCGCCGAGCGCCGGCAGGACGACCCGCCACTCGTAGCGCAGCGCCACCAGCAGCCAGAACGCCTCGATCGCGATCAGCGAAGACGGCGAAGTAGTGGCTGCAGAGCGCGAGTGCCGAGGCGAGCGCCCAGAGCGCCAGGTCGCTCCCCCGACGCCGCGTCCAGCGCGCGCACGAAGAAGAGCAGCGAAAGGGCGCCGAAGAAGACCAGCAGAGAGTAGGAGCGGGCCTCCTGCGAGTACCAGATCAGCATCGGGTTGACGGCGAGGAGCGCCGCCAGGATCAGCCCGGCCCGCCGGCTCGCCAGCTCGCGGCCGATCAGGTAGCCGACCGGTACGGCCGCCGCGCCGAACAGGGCGGAGAGCGAGCGCAGCCCGACCTCGCCCGTCCCGAACACCTTTGCCCAGCCCCACGCCAGCACGTAGTAGAGCGGCGGGTTGGACTCGCTCGCCTTCACCTCGTGCAGCATTTCGCCGAAGCTGCCGGGGATCACCCGGATCGCCGTGATCACCTCGTCGTGGTGGTAGCTCTGCAGGCCGAGGCTCGAGAAGCGCACCGTGGCGGCGACCGCGACCAGCCCCCCGAGCGCCAAGAGCACGGCGTGGCCGCCGCTCGCGGATGGCGCGCCCTCGTAAGGGACGGCATCGGGCGCAGCGACCGGCACTGCCGGGGTGTCAGAGGTGACGGAAATGTGTCTGGCCCCTACCCGCAGGGCCCTGACGGCATGCGGCTCTGCGGCCCGTATGAAGGTGGCGCCGCGGCGGCGCCGGCGCCCCAGCTGCGGTCCGGGCGGCGGCCCGAGCTCGAAGGAGAGCGAGGCGCCGCGGGAGAGCGCGCAGTAGGTCGTCCAGGGCCTGCCGTGAGCGGACGGCCGTCGAGCCGCAGCGAGTGGATGTAGGCGCCGGGCCCGGTGGTGGTGAGGACCGCGCGGCGGCGGTGCGGAAGGCGGATCTCCGCTCGCCGGAAGAGCGGGCTGCCGATCGCCAGCACCCCCACCCCCGGGACCTCGCGGGTAGAGGCCGAGCGCGCCGAACACGTACCAGGCAGAGAGGGTGCCGAGGTCGTCGTTGCCGGGGTAGCCGTCGGGCGTGGTGCCGTAGAGCGCGCAGGGCCCGGCGCACCGCCTCCTGGGTCCGGTAGGGGCGTCCCATCCAGTCGTACAGCCAGGGCGTGTGCAGGGTCGGCTCGTTGCCGAGCAGCGCGTGGTCGGTGTGGGTCCCGCCGGCGCCGCCGTTGAGCTCGCGCAGGAAGTGGCTCGAGCCGGCCCGCCGCCGCTCCCCTCCCTCCCATCTTCGCGATCAGCCCGCCGGGATCATGGGGCACCATCCAGGTGTACTGGGCCGAGTTGCCCTCGACGAACCCGCCGCCGCGTGAGGTTGTCGTAGGGGGCCGGGAAGGAGCCGTCGGCGAAGCGCGGCTCGACCATGCCGCTGGCCGGGTTGAACAGGCGGCGCCAGTTGGCGGAGCGGCGCATGAAGGCGCCGATAGGTCGGTGCGGTCGCGCAGGTGCGCGGGCGGCGAACTGGGCGATCGCGAAGTCGTCGACGGCGTACTCGAGCGTCGTCGCCGCCGAGCCCCAGACGGCCTCGGGGTCGCCGTAGATCGAGTTGGCGTTGCGGGTGTTGGTGTCGAGGTCGAAGGGGACGTAGCCGAGCGCCAGGTAGCCCGCCAGGCCCTGGCGCTGGACGTATTCGCCGTTGGCGCTGCGGCAGGGCTGCGGTCGCGCCCCTGACCATCGCCGCCAGGGCGGCGCGCCGGTCGAAGTCGCCGGCGCCGAAGGCCGCCGCGGAGGCGAGGATCGGGTCGGCTGAGTCGCCGACCATGGTCATGCTCTGGCCGTTGGCGTAGGGCCAGCGCGGCAGGCAGCCGCTCTGCTCCGCGTCGGCCAGCAGCGAGCGCATCATCTCGCTCGCCCGCTCCGGCGCCAGCATCGAGAGCAGCTGCACCTGCGTCGCGGTAGATGTCCCAGCCGGAGAAGTCGGCGTACTGGATGCGGCCGCCGGCGTCGATGCACCACGCCGTCCATCCCCAGGTAGGCGCCGCCGGCGTCGCTGAAGGTCCGCGGCGCCAGCAGGGCGTGGTAGAGCGCCGTGTAGAAGGTGTCGAGGTGGCGTCGCGGGCCGCCGCTTACCCGGATCCGGCCCAGCGCCCGGTTCCAGCGCTCCCGGGCACGGGAGGCGATCGTCGCCGAAGCCGGCGCCGGGATCTTCGGCGGCGAGGTTGGCGCGCGCGCCGTCGACGCTGACGAAGGAGATCCCGACGCGGGCGGTGACGACCCGGCGGCGCCGGGTGTCGAAGGTCGCGTAGGCGCCGGCCTGGGCGGTCGCGCGCGGATTGGCCGCCGGCTGCGAGTCGTCCTCGGCCAAGTGGGACCCCGGTTCCAGCGCACCCTCCCGCCAGGTCCCTGAGGCGGCGAACGGACGGTCGAAGACGGCGACGAAGTAGACCCGGTAGCGGGGCCGCTGGCCGCAGAAGCTGCCGCTCGAGGCGACGCCGGAGATCTCCCGACGCTCCGGGATCGATTTCGACCGCGGCGAGGTCGTTCGGCTGGGCGCTGCCGCCGGCGTCGACGAGGACGCTCGCGTGCCGGCTGGCCGGGAAGGCGAAGCGGGCCATCCCGGTCCGGGTCGTCGCCGTCAGAGCGACCTCGATCGGGCCGCCCCGGACCGGGTTCAGGCGGGTCGAGTAGAAGCCCGGCGCGGCGCGCTCGTTGACGTGGGAGAAGCCCGGCTCGAAGCGCCCGGCGAGATCGGCGGAGCCTGGGCTGGCGGGCGAGCCCCGCAGCGGCTCGGTCGTCGGCAGGAAGGGAAAGTCGCCGTAGAGCGCGCAGCCGGCGCCGCTCAGGTGGGTGAGGCTGAAGCCGGAGACGTGGCGGTCGCGGTAGTCGTAGCCGCCGGAGTGCGGCGCCGAGGGCGCGGTGTCGGGGCTCCACTGGACCATCCCGAACGGAGCGCTCGCGCCGGGGAAGTTGTGGCCGCCGCCGAACGTCCCCGGGCCGGGACGGGTGCCGGCGAAGAGGGAGACGCGGCTGGCGAGATCGCTCGCCTGGGCGAAGACCGGGGTGGCGAGCGCGGCCGCGGCGAGGAGCCCCAGCAGCAGGCCGAGGCGCGCCCTCCTCGATCGTCGGCTGTGGATCTGCGTCTTGCGCGTAATCTTCCCGCTCCGATGCGCGGACGGACTGCAACCCTGGCCGCCGTGGCGGTCGCAGCCGTCGCGGTGGCATTGGCCCTTCTCTTCGGGGGCTCCTCGGACTCCGAACCCTCGGCGGACGCCCTCGACGCGGCGCCGGTGCTGCCGACCGTAGCAATCGTCTCGCCCCGCAACGGCGCCAGGCAGTCGAGCCACGCGGTGGTCGCCAAGGTCCAGATCGCCAACTTCCAGCTCGCCCCGCGCCACTTCGGCGGCGAATCGCAGCTCGGCGAGGGCCACCTCCGGTTCAGCCTCAACCGGGTCCCCGACTGCGTCGACCCGGTCAAACTGCAGCGTGCGATCGACAGCCCGATCGGCAACGGCCGCCTCGTCGGCGCCTCCTACGACTACCCCGAGTTCTCCGGCCCCAACGGTGAGCTTGCGGAGCGGATCGGCACCGCCGGCAGCTACTCGCCGGGCACCCGGCCGGAGATCTACTACCACGACCTGAAGCCGGGCTTCTACCGGCTGATCGTCAACCTCGCCGAGAACAGCGGCGCGACGACCCCGTTCCACGCCGTCACCAACTTCCAGGTCCTCCCCAGCCCAGGCCACGGGCCACACCCTGCCGCGGCAACAAAGTCCCCAGCGCCAAGGCCGCCGCCAGGCTCGGCTAGCGCCGGGAAACCGCCGCCGGGTGCGGTGGAGCCAATACTTCACTTTGTATAGTCGGGTGTATGCGGACGTACCGCCGACTGATGGGATTCCTGCGTCCCTACCGCGCTCAGCTGTGGGGTTCGATGGCCTTCGCCTGGGCGGCGATCGGCTTCTCGGTGCTGATTCCGTGGCTGGTCGGGCACGCCGTGAATGCGATCGAGGACGGTGAGAAGGCCGACCTGCTGCCGCTTGCGCTGGCCGTCGTCGGGGCGGGCATCCTGCGGCTCGGCCTGACGGTCGTTCGCCGCCTCGTCGCCGGCAAGGTCTCCCTGGCGGTCGAATTCGACCTGCGCCAGCGCATCTACGCGCACCTGCAGCAGCTCGAGCTCGGCTTCTTCGACTCTCAGCAGACCGGCCAGCTGATGTCCCGGGCGACCGTCGACCTGCAGGCGATCCGCTTCTTCCTCGGCTACGGGCTCGTCTTCATCACCCAGAGCCTGCTGACGATCGTTCTGGCCGGAGCGGTGATGCTCGTGATCAACCCCGTGCTGGCGTTGATCGCGCTGGTCCCGGCCCCCTTCGTCGTCTATACCGCCACCCGCTACAACCGCGCCTCGCGCCCCGCGGTGCAGGAGGTCCAGCAGCGGATCGCCGAACTGACCGCAGAGGCCGAGGAGAACGTCTCCGGGATCCGCATCGTCAAGGCCTTCGCCCGCGAGGAACACCAGCTGCACCGCTTCCAGCGCGCCGTCTCCCGCGTCTTCGACCAGAGCATCTACTCGACCCGGCTGCAGGCGTTCTTCTCGCCGCTGATCGGCTTCCTCCCTCAGATCGGGATCGCCCTGGTCCTGCTGGTCGGCGGCCGGCAGGTGATCGACGGCTCGCTCAGCCTCGGCAGCTTCAGCGCCTTCTACCTCTACCTGGGGATGCTGGCCGGGCCGATGCGGATGCTCGGGATGGCGATGGCGATGTCGCAGCGGGCGATCGCCTCCGGCAACCGGCTGTTCGAAGTCCTCGACCGCGAACCGGCGATCCAGAGCCCGCCGGGCGCGCCGCCGCTGCCGGCCGGCGGCGGCGAGGTCGAGCTGCGCGGGGTGACGCTGCGCTACGACGGCTCCTCGCCGGCGTTGACCGGCATCGACCTCAGCGTCGAGGCCGGGCGCACGGTGGCGCTGGTCGGCCCATCGGGCTCCGGCAAGACCAGCCTGGTCGCGCTGATCGCCCGCCTCTACGACCCCAGCGAAGGGACCGTGTCGGTCGACGGCGCCGACGTCCGCGAGGTCGACGCCGCCTCGCTGCGCTCGGAGATCGCCTTCGTCTCCGACGACAGCTTCCTGTTCACCGCCAGCGTCGCCGAGAACATCGCCTACGCGCGAGGGGACGCGACCATGGCGGAGATCGAAGAGGCGGCGCGGCGGGCCCAGGCCGACGAGTTCATCCGCGACCTGCCCGACGGCTATGAGACCAGGGTCGGCGAGCGTGGGCTGACCCTCTCGGGGGGACAGCGCCAGCGGGTGGCGATCGCTCGCGCCCTGCTGGCCGATCCGCGGATCCTGATCCTCGACGACGCCACCTCCTCGGTCGACGCGACCACCGAGGCGGCGATCAAGGCCGGCCTGCGCGAGGCGATGGCCGGGCGCACCACCTTCATCATCGCCCACCGCCTCTCCACCCTCTCCCTGGCCGACGAGATCGTCGTCCTCGACGGCGGGCAGGTCGTCGACCGTGGCACCCACGAGGAGCTGATGGAGGGCTGCGGCTTCTACCGCGAGATCGCCGACCACGGCCTCGCCGACAGCGTCTTCCTGCAGCGTGACCTGGAGCAGCGAGAGGAGATGGCGAGGCTTTGAGCGAGCCCCGGCCGGAGAACCCGTTCCGCAACACGCTGCGGCTGTTCGCGGCGCTCTGGCGCCTGCTTCGGGGCGAGGACCAGCGCGGCCGCAAGGTGCGCTGGATGATCCGGCTGCTGCGCCCCTACCGGGGGCGGATGGCGCTGATGCTGGTCGCCCTGCTGATCGAGACCGGGGCCGGGCTGGCGCCTCCCTACCTCGCCGGCCAGGCGATCGACGCCGGGATCGTCACCGGCGACGTCGGCGCTCTCAACCTGATCGTGGCCGCTTTCGTCGGCGCCGCCCTGCTCTACGCCGCCGGCACCTACGCCGAGACCTACCTGGTCGGCTGGGTCGGGACCCGGGCGCTGCAGGACCTGCGCGAGCGGCTCTTCTCCCACATCCAGTCGATGTCGATCGGGTTCTTCACCCGGCGCAGCCCCGGGGTCCTGATCTCGCGGATGACCAACGACGTCGAGGCCCTCAACCAGCTGGTCACCAGCGGCGTGGTGACGATGTTCTCGAGCACGCTGACTCTCGTCGGCGTGGTCGTGATCCTGCTGGTGCTCGACGTCCAGCTCGCCCTGATCACCTTCCTCACCTTCCCCCTGCTGGCGATCGCGAGCGTCGTCTTCCGGATCGTCTCGGCCGGCGCCTACCGGGCCACCCGCGAGCGGATCGCCGCCGTGACCGCGTACCTGCAGGAGACCCTGAGCGGCGTCCGCGTCGTCCGCAGCTTCGGCCAGGAGCCCCGCCACGTCGCCGAGATGACCGCGCTCAACGAGCAGAACCGCGAGGCCAACATGAAAACGGTCTACCTCAACGCCTCCTACTTCCCCGCGGTCGAACTGCTGGCCGCGGCCGGCACCGCGGTGATCCTCCTCTACGGCGGCAGCCAGGCGATCGAGGGGGCGATCCAGATCGGCGTGGTGGTCGCCTTCGTCGGCTACCTCGCCACCTTCTTCGAACCGATCCAGCAGCTCTCCCAGCTCTACACGACCTACCAGCAGGGGATGGCGGCGCTGGACAAGATCTTCGACCTGCTCGACACCAAGCCGGACATGGTCGACGCCCCCGGCGCGATCGATCCCGGCGAGCTGCGGGGCGAGATCGAGCTGGACGGAGTCTGGTTCTCCTACGAGGAAGAGGCGGAGCCCCGGGAGGGCGGCTGGGCGCTCGAGGACGTCGACCTCCACGTGCCGCCGGGCCAGACCCTCGCCCTGGTCGGCGCCACCGGCGCCGGCAAGTCGACCTTCGCCAAGCTGGTCGCGCGCTTCTACGACCCGCAGCGGGGCCGGGTGCTGGTCGACGGCCACGACCTGCGGGGCGTCCGGCAGGAGGCGCTGCGGCGCCAGCTCGGGATCGTTCCCCAGGAGGGCTTCCTCTTCTCCGGCAGCGTCCGCGAGAACATCGCCTTCGGGCGGCCGGAGGCGAGCCTGGAGGAGATCGAGGCGGCCGTGGCGACGGTCGGCGCGACCGAGTTCGTCGCGGCGCTCCCGGACGGGATCGAGACCGAGGTCGGCGAGCGCGGGGTCCAGCTCTCGGCCGGCCAGCGCCAGCTGGTCGCCTTCGCCCGTGCGCTGCTGGCGGAACCGCGGATCCTGATCCTCGACGAGGCGACCTCCAACGTCGACGTCCGCACCGAGAAGACGATCGAGGCCGGCCTGGAGCGCCTGCTCCACGGCCGCACCGCGATCGTCATCGCGCACCGCCTCTCGACCGTCCGCCGCGCCGGCAAGATCGTCGTCCTCGAGGGCGGCCGGATCGCCGAGCAGGGCACCCACGACGAGCTGATCGCGGCCGGCGGCCCATATGCCCGTCTCTACGGGTCCTGGGCTGAGTCGTCGGCTGCCTGACGCTGGCTGGCGTAGGGGATCCGGTCACCCTGCGGGCGAATTTCTCGCGCGCCTGCGGCGCCGCTCACGATGTTGGTGCGCGCCTATGGCGCGCAGAAGATGTTGGTGCGCGCCTATGGCGCGCAGAAGACAGATTGCATTTCGCCGCCTTCGGCGCACATTCGCCCGCAGGGCGACCGGATCCCCTGCATCAAACGCGCCCCGCAAGCTTTGAAACGCGCTCTGCAGCTCTGGAAGCGAGGGCGGCTGGGCGTCGGTCAGAGGGGCCGGGATCCCTCTCCGGGAATGTGCGCGAAGCGCGCGATATGCAATCTGAAGATTGCGCGGCTTTAGCCGCGCTCAAACATCGGCGCTAAGCCCGAAGGGCGTGCGCCTTCAATTCACGGAGAGGGATCCCGGCCCCTCTGGCTCACGGGCCTGCCGTCTATTCGGCGCCGATACCGCCGGAGCTGCCGGAGCCGTCTTCGGTCCCGCTACCGCCGCCGGGTCCGGTGCCGCCGCCTTCGGGGGGAGCTTCTTCTTCGCCGCCGGCTTCCGGAGCTTCTTCGGATTCCGGTTCCACTTCGGCTTCTTCGGTGCCTTCCGGAGCGACTTCTTCTTCGCCGGGAACGGCGCCTTCGGCCCCCGTGACCGGCGGGGCGCTGGGCCCTTCGCTGCAGTTTTCGAAGCCGTAGGCGCCGGCGGCGCTCTGGAATTCTTCGAGGGCGGGGGCGGCCCGGGTCGCGGCTTCGCCGAGGGCCACCGTGTCCGCCCGTTCGGAGGCGAGCCTGGCTTCGTCCTCGACCTTGGCCAGTTCCTCGGCGGCGGCGATGAATTCGGAGTAGCCGGCGGTGTCGTCCGGTTCTCCCAGGTCCTTCAGTCGTTCGACCAGCCCGGTGTACAGCGTCGCCACCTGGGTCACTTCGTCCTGGACCCCGGATTCGGTCGAGCCGACCGAACCGATCGCCGCGTTGACCTCGGCGCAGATCGCGTCTCCCTGGGAGATCAGCTCGGCTTTGGTCAGGGTCGGGGTCGTTTCCTTCGGCGGCGGAGCCGCAGCGGTCGAGTCATCGTCATCGCCTCCGCCACAGCCCGCGAGGGCGAGGAGGGCGACTAGAAGGACCGCGAGAGTGGTGAGGCGAGGGCTGCTCATCCGGGCGACGCTAGCAAAGCGATTCGACGTCCTTGCAGGGACTTAGGGACTGCGGCCCAGGGACTCGAACCCCGACTACCTCGTCCAGAGCGAGGCGTGCTGCCATTACACCAGGCCGCAAGGCGACTGCCTCAGGATATCGAGGGGCCAAGGGGGAGAGATTCGGAGCCCCAGGATCTTAAGAGAAGGATGGCAACGAAGCTTGCAGACAAAACGTATACTCGCCCCTCTATGACAGTCGTCGACACGAGCACCATCCGCGTGCCCCGCTGCACCCAGGAGCGGCTCGCGGAGGAGGCTAACCTGGCGGGAGTCAGCCTGACTGAGCTGCTCGAAAAGGCAGCCGGCGTCTTTGAAGAGGAGCGACTTCTCAAGGCTGAGGAACAGCGGCTCCTTGACGGCCTTGTGCGCTGCTATGAGAAGCATGGCGAGGCGATCATGGCCGAGATGAGGGACTGGCTCGACATGCCCGGCTCGCCGCCTCCCGACGACTGGTCCGATGTCATCCCGAAAGACGAATAGGCCAAGTACCGCGCCACGTCGGGGCGAGCTCTACATGACCGACCCCGGTCCAACGGTGGGACACGAGCAAGGTGGGCGGAGGCCATACCTCGTGCTCTCTGCCAACCGCATGAACCGGGCTCCGGCGCAACTCGTGATCGCTGTCCCGCTCACCACCACCGAATGGCCCAATCCTTTGCATGTCCGGGTCGAGCCGAACGAGTGCGGCTTGTCGAGGGTGAGCTATGCGATGCCGGAGATGGCTCGCTCGGTCTCGACCCTACGCTTCGAACGCCGCCTGGGTGAAGTGCAGAAGGAAATCGTCGATGCCGCCGCCCGCCACACGGGCGTCCTGATCGGGCTCGGCAAGAGCCGCTAGGCCAGCTAGGTCAGGGACGACAGCTCACTCGAAGGGTCGGCGATCGCCTCGCGCGCACCCGAGACGTCTACGCCGTCCGCGAGCATCCGCCTCGCTTCGGCCAGGTCTTCGGAGCGCTCGACGCTGAGGGCGCCGGCGACGCGGCCGTCCTTCAGGTACCAGACCGAGAACTCGCCCTCCTCGCGACTCCCCCGCCAGACCTCCTCGTCCCAGTCCTGCGCCGGTCCCACGTACTCGAGGCTGGCCCAGTCGGCGAGGTCGCTGAAGAAGTAGGGCACGACGTCGTAGTCGCGATCCTCGCCGAGCATGTTGCCCGCCGCGTGCAGGCCCTGCTGCATCGCCACGTCCCAGTGCTCGACCCGCAGTCGCCGGCCGTGGACGACGCTGTCGTAGGAGCAGCAGTCGCCGGCGGCGTAGATGCCCTCGACCGAGGTCTGCAGCTTCGAGTCGCAGACGATCCCGTCGTCGACCTCGAGGCCGGCGCGCTGCGCCAGCATCGCGTCGGCCTTGACCCCGGCGCCGACCACGACCGCGTCGCACTCGATGCTGAGGCCGCTCTTGGTGACGACCGCCTTGACCCGGCCGTCGCCCTCGAAGGCCTCCAGCTCCTCGCCGCCGTGGAAGGTCACGCCCCTGGACTCGAGCTGCTCCTGGAACCAGCGCCCGGCGTCCTCGCCGAAGGTCCGCGAGAGGGCGACGTCCTCCATCGCCACGATCGTGCACCTGGTCCCCTTCGCGGTCAGCGAGGCGGCGACCTCGGTGCCGATGTAGCTGCCGCCGATCAGGACGACGTGCTCGGCGGCCTCGGCGTCGGCGCGGATCGCGTCGGAGTTGCCGAAGGCGCGCAGGTAGTGGATGCCCTCGTTCTCGGCGCCCTCGACGCGGAGGATGTTGACGATCGCCCCGGTGGCGATCAGGGCCTTGCCGAAGGCGACCTCCTCCCCACCCTGCAGCTTCGCCGTCCGCGCCTCGGGGTCGAGCGACATCACGTTGCGGCCGCTCAGCAGCTCGACCTCGTTCTCCTCGTACCAGGAGGGCGGGTTGACGTAGGCGTCGGCGCGCTCCGCCTCGCCGCGCATGTACTCCTTGGAGATCGGCGGTCGTTCGTAGGGCGGCTCCGGCTCGCGCCCGACCAGCAGCACCGAGCCCTCCGCCCCGCGCTTGCGCAGCTCGGCCGCGCAGTGGGCGGAGGCCATGCCGCCGCCGATGAGCAGGAAGTCGACCTCGCGGTCAGCCACCGCCGGCGCCGTTGCCTTGCGGTCCGAAGAGGACCTTCAGTTCCTCCTCTTTGCCGGGGTCGAGGACCGCCAGGATCTCGTCGCCCTTCCTCGAGCACGGTGTCGGCGGTCGGCACGAACCCCTTGCCGGCCCGCAGCACCGAGATCAGCAGGCTGCCCTCGGGCATCTGCAGGTCGCCGACCCGGCGGCCGGTGACGCCGGAGTCCTTGCCGAGCAGCATCTCGATGATCTCCAGCTGCTCCTCCTGCAGGTCGAGCAGGTGGACCAGGCCGTACTCGGGCACCTCGTGCTCGAGCAGCCGCAGGATCAGGTCGGTCGCCGAGACCGACGGCTTGATGCCGAGCAGATCGAAGTGCTGGCGGTTGCGCGGGTTGTTGACGCGGGCGATGATCTGGTCGACCAGGTACTTCTCGCGCGCGACCTGGCAGATCAGCATGTTGTCCTCGTCGTCGCCGGTCACCGCGATCACCATGTCGGCGCGCTGGATCCCGGCCCGCTCCAGCACCCAGAGCTCGGAGGCGTCGCCGTAGGGGACGTTGTGCTCGAGCTCCTGCTCGACCGTCAGGTAGCGGCGCCGGTCGCTCTCGATCAGGGTCACCTCGTGCTCCTTCTCGAGCAGCTCGCGGGCGAGGTTCCAGCCGACCTTGCCGGCTCCGACGACGATGATGTACATGGGTTCTGGCTCTCTCTCCTACGCGGCTTCGGCGGCGCCGCCGGGGGCTCCGCCGCGACCGCCGCTCGCGGACGGCGCTCTCGAGCATGTCGATCGCAACCCTGGTCGGGCAGACCGTGTGCAGGCCCTGGCGCTGGTACCACTCGGCCCGCAGGGGATCGAGCACGCGGGCGATCACGGTCGGCACCTCGTAGCGGCGCTGGGCGATCTGGGCGATGACGATGTTGGTGTTGTCGCCGTCGGTGGAGGCGATGAAGGCGTCGGCTTTCTCGATCCCGGCGGCCACCAGGGCCTCGGTCTCCAGCCCGGCGCCGACGGTGAACTGGCCGCCGAGGTCCTCCCAGCTCTTCTCGAGGCCGACCTCGAGCCGCGCGTGCGACTCCGGGTCCTCGTCGAGGCAGGAGACCTCGTGGCCCTCGCGGAGCATCGCCCGCGCAACCGAGGAGCCGACCCGGCCGCAACCGACGATCAGGATGAACATGGCCCGGATACTAGTGACAGGGAACCGATGGGAAGCGTCAATCGAGTTCCGGCGGCGCCGTCAGCAGGACCCGGCAGGGGGCCTTCTTCAGCACGTACTCGGTGGCGGCGCCGATCTCGTCGGGCTTGGCCGCGCCGATCCCGCCGATGATCGCGCCGCCGCGGATCTTGGTCGGCGGCTCGCCGCCGATCACGATCGCCTCGGCGCCGGTGCGGCGCGCCGCCTCGAGGATCCCGGCGCCGACCTTGCGGGCGCGGACCACCTCGGTCGTGACGTCGACGTCCTCGTACTCCTCGCCGACCTCTCGCGCCCGCTCCAGCGCCCGCCGGGCCTCCTCCTCACGCTCGGGGGGCAGGCTGCGCGTCGAGCGGCAGCGTCAGCGGCACTTCGATCACGTAGATCACGTCGAGGCGGGACTCCGAGTCCTCTCCGTCGGCCTGCTCCTGCTCGGCCGCCGCCAGCCGGCCGGCGGTGGCGACGATGTCGTCGTCGAACTTGGTGCCGAAGACGGGCACGAGGATGTTGCTGAATTCGACCTCCGGGACCTGCTTGGTCAGGGCGTGCTCGGGGACGGAGACCCGCTTGGTCAGCGTCGTGCCCTCGAAGACCTTGCGGTAGACGACGTAGAAGAGCAGGCCGAAGGCCATCCAGCCGCCGCCGACCCAGCGGGCGACGTCGTGGTAGAGGAGGACGCTGACGAAGGCGAGGCCGCTGACCACCGCGGCGACGATCGCCGGCAGCGGCAGCTCGGCGCCGCGCCAGGGGACGCCGAGCGGGATCCGGAACGGGCGGGTGCGCCCCGGGTCGCGGACCCGCAGGCGGATGATCGAGAGGTGGGCGATCGTGATCGCCAGCGTCGCCCCGAAGGCGTAGATGCCGGCCAGCAGCTTGACGTCGGTCGGGATCACCAGCCCGAGGGCGATCAGGCCGCTGAGCGACGATCGCCACGTAGGGGGTCGCGGCGCGCTTGTCGAGCTTGCCCAGCCAGCTCGGGATCTGGCGGTTGATCGCCAGCGTGTAGATGTGGCGGGAGACGCCGAGCATCGAGATGTTGGCCGCCCAGAACAGGACCGGGGCGGCGATCAGGGCGACCATCCAGCGCATCGAGTCGGCGACCCAGCCGGGATGGAAGGCGGAGACGACCCCGAGCACCGGGTCCTCGACGAACTGGTTGCCGAGCGCGGTCTCGGGGCCGTTCGGCCCGGCGACGACCGGCACCGCCATCAGCGCGATCGCCGCCATGCCGGCGTAGACCAGCGGCACGGCGACGGCGCCGAGCGTGGCGATCCGCTTCAGGTCGCGACGGTCGACGTCGATGTCCGGGGCGAGGTCGGAGGCGGCCTCGATCCCCGCGTAGGCGAGCATCGCCACCACCGCGGCGTAGACGATGTCGGTGAAGTTGGGGTCGGTGAAGAGGTCGAGCTCGGCGGTGAGCCGGTCCGGGTGCAGGACGACGAGCAGCGCCGACGACGATCACCGCCAGCTGCAGGCCGAGGTCGGCGAGGGCGAGGGCGGCGAGCGAGCGCTGGTTCCCCCGCCCGCTGATGTTGAGGATGTTGAGCACGCAGGTGCCGGCGATCACGGCGGCGGCGATGCCGATCTCCCAGCCGGGGTCGCCGAAGCTGGCGGAGATCGGCGTCAGGTAGTGCGGCACCGAGATCGCCGCCAGGGCGATCACGATCAGGTAGTCGATCAGGATCGCCCAGCCGGCGATGAAGGCGATCAGCTCGTTGAAGGCGTAGCGGGCGAAGGTCGAGGAGCCGCCGCGCTCGCGGAACATCGCCCCGCCCTCCACGTAGGTGAGGGTGGTGAGGCCGAAGAGCAGACCGGCGGCGAGGAAGATCAGCGGCGTCAGGCCGAGGCCGCGGTCGGCGACGACGCCGAGCGCGAAGTAGATCGAGAAGCCGACCGCCGAGTAGGCGGCGGCGAAGAGCGAGGGGACGCCGAGGCCGCGCTGGATCCGACCCTGGCGCGCTCCCTCGGGCCGCTGCGGCGGCGGCCCGTCAGGCCCGCTCACTTACCCACCTTCGAGGAGACCCAGAGCCGGCCGGCGCCGACGACGAGGAAGGCGATTCCGATCAGCACCCCGACCGAGGCCGGCCCGCCCCCGCTGGCGAGGGTCACCGCCAGCACGATCCCGCCGATCAGCACGAACAGCGCCGAGAAGCCCCGCACCGCGGCACGGTAGGCCCGCTCGCCGCCGCTCACGACACCACCTCCACCAGGCCCGGCGAGGGCACCGGGGGCCGGTCGGGCGGATCGGAGACGACGATGACGCGGCAGGGGCGCTCGCCGAGCACCGTCTGCAGCATCTTGTCGTACAGCGGCACCCCGTTGCGCGAGCGCAGGCCGATGACGATCGCCGCCGCCTTGATCATCTTCGCCTCGTCGGAGACCGAGTAGCCGGCCTGTCCGGGCCGGACGCGGGCGACGTGGCCGGTCACCCGCTGACCGCCGATCAGCTTCGCCTCCTCGATCTTGCGCTGCGCCTCCCCTTCCTGGTCGACCATCTCGGCGTCCAGCGGCAGGTGGGTGGGCACGGTCAGCATCGAGTGGATGTGGATCCCGCGGCGCCGCTTGGAGGCGAGCTTGATCGCGGTCGCGACCATCTCCGGGGAGAACTCTTCGTCGTCCTCGAAGCCGACCAGGACGCTCTGGTACTCGACCTCTTCCACCCCCAGCGGCTCCGGCACCACGACCTTGACCGTTTCGGTCAGCGGCAGCCGCTGGTTGCGCCGGTAGAGGACGTAGACGACGATCCCGAGCGCCATCCAGCCGATGCCGACGAAGAGCGTGCGCGGGTTCAGCGCCATCACCACGATCCAGGCGAGGAAGGTGCCGAGGCCGCCGAAGACGGCCGTCAGCGGCACGTCGAAGCCGAAGGCCCGGACGTTGAGCGGGGACTTCCAGGGGCGCTCGACGTCCGCATTGCCCCGGCGCAGCTGGATCACCGCGACGTGGGCGATCGTGAACGAGAGCATCGCCCCGAACGAGTACAGCGTCGCCAGGAAGTCGGTCTTGCCGGGGAGCAGGGTGATGATCGCGACCCCGGCGAAGATCAGGATCGCGATGTAGGGGGTGCGGTACCTGGGATGGACCTGGCGCAGCCGTTCCGGCAGCTGGCGGTGCTGGCCCATCGAGTAGGTCAGGCGGGAAACGCCGATCAGGCCGGCGTTGGTGGCGATCAGGAGGATCACCGCGGCGAGCACGCCGACGTAGTAGCGGAGGATTTCGGTCGGTCCCGAGGAGAGCCCGAGGTTCTCGACGATGCCGAGGATCGGGTCGTCGGCGAAGGTCGTGCCCAGCGTCGTCGTGAAGTTGCCGGCGGCGTCCTGGGTCACCGGCATCGCCGAGAGCGCGACGATCGGGATCAGCAGGTAGAGGCCGAGCACGGCGAGGACGACGAGGCCGACGCTCTTGGGGATCGTCCTCGCCGCGTCCTTGGCCTCCTCGGCCATGTTGGAGATCGTCTCGATCCCGGTGTAGGCGATCATCCCGACCGCGATCCCGAGCGCGAAGTCGCTCCAGCTCGGCGCCACCCCGAAGTGGATGTTGTCGGCCAGGACCTGCGGGTTGAAGACGAGGACGAGCCCGATCAGGACCAGCACGACCTGGGTGGCGAGGTCGGCCACCGCGAGCACCAGGTTGAGCTTCGCCGACTCTTCGGTGCCGCGGATGTTGATCAGCGCGAGCGCGA
Organism: uncultured Solirubrobacterales bacterium; assembly: GCA_963799835.1. GTDB lineage: Bacteria > Actinomycetota > Thermoleophilia > Solirubrobacterales > 70-9 > VAYN01. Next base: position 8,580 of record CAWCYE010000001.1, on the reverse strand, counting down.
TGACCAGCGCGGCGCCGCCGATCACGTCGCCGGGGCCGTGTCCTAGCCAGGGCCAGAAGACCGCCAGGTAGTGGGGCACGAAGAAGGCCGAGATCGCGACCGTGATCGTGTAGTTGAGCATCTGCCCCCAGGCGGCGACGAAGCTGACCAGCTCGTTGAAGGCGTGGCGGGCGAAGCTGGAGGAACCGCCGGCCTCGGGGAACATCACCGTGGCCTCGGCGTAGGTGGCGGCGGTGGCGGCGAAGATCAGGCCGGAGATCACGAAGGCGACCGGGGTCAGGCCGAGGGCGAAGGCCGCGGTGACGCCGAGCGCGTAGTAGATCGAGGAGCCGACGTTGCCGTAGGCGGCCGAGAACAGCGCCCCGACGCCGTGGACACGGCTCAGCGATTCGTCTCTGGGTATGCGCTGCGCCATCTAGAACTCGCCGGGACCGGTCACTCAGCAGTCACTCAGACCGAATATACGGACGTGCCCGGTGCTCTCCGCACGTGCGCCCGGTCGAGCTCGGCGGGAGATGCGCAGCCGCAGAGGGCGAGGGCGAGCTGCAGCTCGCTTCGGAGCAGCTCCAGCACCCTCGCCGCCCCCTCCTCGCCCGCGGCGGCCAGCCCCCACAGGGCCGGCCTCCCGACCAGCACCGCGTCGGCGCCGAGCGCCAGCGCAATCGCCACGTCGACGCCGCGGCGGATGCCTCCGTCGACCAGCACCGCGGCCCGTCCTTCGACCGCTTCGACGACCTCCGGGAGGGCGTCGCCGGTGGCGAGGGCGCGGTCCAGCTGGCGCCCGCCGTGGTTGGAGACGACCACCCCGGCCGCGCCGTGCTCGACCGCCAGTGTCGCGTCCTCCGCCGTCAGCAGGCCCTTGACCAGCACCGGCAGGCTGGATTCGGAGGCGAGGTCCCCGAAGTCGGCCCAGGTGAGGCTGCGGCTCATCAGCTCGAAGGTCTCCTCGATCGTCACCGTCCGCTCGACCCCCATCGCGGCGGCGACGCTGGGCACGCCGAGTCCGGCGGGGATCGCGAAGCCGGTGCGCAGGTCGCGCTCGCGGTTGCCGCCAGGCGGGGCGTCGACGGTGACCACGATCGCCTCGTACCCCGACTCGACCGCCTCGTCAACCAGCGCCCTGGTCACCGCCTCGTCCCTGAAGCAGTAGAGCTGGAACCAGCGCCGGCCGGGAGGCGCCGCCGCCGCCAGCTCGCTGGGCCGGGTCGTCGCCAGCGTCGAGAGACACATCGCCGTTTCCGCCGCGGCGGCCGCGCGGGCCATCCCGACCTCTCCGTCGGGATCGGCGAGGCGCTGGTATGCGACCGGGGCGACGAGGATCGGCATCGAGAGCGGTCCGCCGAGCAGCTCGACCGCGGTGCTCACCTCGCTGACGTCGGTGAGGACCCGCGGCCGTAGTCGCCACCTCTGCCAGGCCTCGACGTTGTCCCGCAGCGTCACCTCGTCCCCCGCCCCGCCGGCGAAGTAGCCAAGCGGCCCGGCGTCGAGCTTCTCCGCCGCGATCCGCTCCGCGTCGGCGACGTTGATCCAGCTCTCGGTCATCGCCGCCGACACTAACCCGAACGGGGGTGTCTGAGCTCACGGGTCCCATAGACCCCCTTTGCTCAGACACGCCTCACCGGGGCGGCTACCATCGCCCTGGGGATCGGCGGCCACGGTCGGCGATTGGCGGGGTTTCGTCCCCAGGTGAAGGGAGAGAGAAGTGTCCACGATCGCGACCGACGGTTTGCGCTGCTGCAAGAAGTGCCAGACGCTCTACGACAACAACTCCTCGTCGGACAAGGGCTTCTGTCCGGCCGATGGCCGACAGCACGAAAGGGAGGGCTTCAACTACCAGCTGTCGTTCGGCATTAATACTTCGGACGCGCAGTCCGACTGGCGGCGTTGCAAGAGATGCCTGGCCCTCTTCTACAACGGCTACGGACAGGGGAAATGCGCCGCCGACCCCGATGCCCAGGAACCGCACGAGGCGGACATGAAGCGCGACTTCTGGGTTCCTCACGGCCGCCCGGAAACCAAGAACGTCGAGGCGGGCTGGGAGTTCTGCACCAAGTGCAACGTGCTGTTCTACGCACGCTCCAAAAAGCGCAACGCGAACCACTGCACCGGCGGAGGCGAACACGAAGCCAACCCTGAAGCCCGTCGCTACACCCTGACTCACGACCGGCCCCTGCCGGTCCTGATCGACTAAACCGGCTCTAACCTGAGCCGCATGGATCGTTCTCGCCGCCCTTCGCGGCGGCAGATCAGGCGCAACCGCGCGGAAGGGAAGTGGGGCCCGCGCTCTGGTTCGAGGGCGGCGAAACCGCTCCCGGGGCCTTCGACGACGCAGCCGATTTCGAGCGCGACGATGTGGTCGAGATGGCGCGCGCCGACGGTGCGTTCGCCGGCATCCCCGTCTGGAACGACTACGGCGACGAGGATCCCTTCGGCGTCTACGACGAAGGCTTCGTCCGAGCGCTGCGCGCCAACGGCACCGAGCTACGCGCCCACTCCTGGCCTGGAGGCCACGACAATGCCTACTGGGACCGCCACTGGAGCGCGTACCTCCGCTTCTACGCGAACGCGCTGGCGCGCTGCGGATAGGTGGCGCCTTTCTCTCGAATAGCGAGAGGAAAGCGCCCCGCCGTGTCTGAGCTTCCCCGCCACATATGGCGGGCAAACTCAGACACCCCTGTTGCGGCTAGGCTCCCGCCCGCATGAACGAGCAGGAAGCCAAGGAACGTTGCGCCGACCTCGCCGCTGAGCATCCGGACCGGAGGACACACCGCTGGGTGCCGGTTCCCGACAAGGACGGAGGCTGGACCGTCGCCAAGATCGGCCTTCCGCCACCCATCGCCCCAACCGGAACCGCCACCCGCAGAGAAACCCCCCGCCCCTCGGACGATCCAAAAGGCAACCCCTGGCTCGACCCCCACTCCGGCGGCATCCTCTAACGGCTCACGAGCCCGTCGGCCCCATCTGCCCCGCTCGCCCCAAGCCCGCTAGGCGAACCAGCACCCTCCCGATCAGCCCATAAGCCACTTCAGCGCTGTATATCGCGGAGGGGGCCGGTTGCCCCTTCCCCGGAGGCTCCCGGACCAACAACCCGAACCCCCTCAGGCGACTCAGCTGCGCGACGGTCTTTGGGGAGGGTGGCTGGACCCTCCCCCTGTGCAGCTCTAGAAGTGGACGATCGGAATGATCAGGATGGCGACGATGTTCGCCACCTTGATCATCGGGTTGATCGCCGGCCCCGCCGTGTCCTTGTAGGGATCGCCGACGGTGTCGCCGGTCACCGAGGCGGCGTGGGCCTCTGAGCCCTTGCCGCCGTGGGCGCCGTCCTCGATCAGCTTCTTCGCGTTGTCCCAGGCACCGCCGCCGGCGGTCATCGAGATCGCCGCGAAGAGGCCGACGACGATGACGCCGATCAGCAGGCCGCCGAGCGCGTCGACGCTGAGCAGTCCGACGATCACCGGCACGACGATCGGGATCAGCGAGGGCAGGATCATCTCCTTCTGCGCCGCCAGGGTGACGATGCTGACCGTCTCCGCGTAGTCGGGTTTTTCGGTCCCCTCCATGATCCCCGGGTGCTCGCGGAACTGTTTGCGGACCTGCTCGACCACCTGGCCGCCGGCACGGCCGACCGCCTCGATCGCGAAGGCCGCGAACAGGTAGACCATCATGCCGCCGATGATCAGCCCGATCAGCACGTCTGGGCTGGTCAGGTTGAAGAGGCCGTTGAGATCGAACCCGGCGGGTGCCTCGTCCGCGAGCTCGCTCTTGAACGCCGCGAACAGGACCAGCGCCGCAAGGGCCGCCGAGCCGATCGCGTAGCCCTTGGTGACCGCCTTGGTCGTGTTGCCGACCGCGTCGAGCGGGTCGGTGACGTTGCGCACCTCCTCGGGCAGGTCCGCCATCTCGGCGATGCCACCGGCGTTGTCGGTGATCGGCCCGAAGGCGTCGAGGGCAACGATCAGGCCGCAGAGCGAGAGCTGGGCCATCACGGCGATGCCGATGCCGTAGATGCCGGCAAGCTCGTTGGCGCCGAGGATCGCAAACGCGAGCACCAGCGCCGGCGCGGCGGTCGACTGGAAGCCCTGGGCGAGCCCCTGGATGATGTTGGTCGCGTGCCCCGTCTCGGAGGCCTGGGCGATCGTCTTCACCGGCCGGAACCGAGTCGAGGTGTAGTAGTCGGTGATGACGAAGAGCAGCCCGGTGACGGCGATGCCGATCACGGCGCAGAGCCAGAGGTCGGTGACGCTGACGACGTCGGCCGCGGTGCTGGCGAAGCCGAGCCGCAGCGGTTCGGCCATCAGCCAGTCGGTGATCGGGTAGAAGGCAGCGATCGAGATCACGCCGGAGACGAGCATGCCGACGTACAGCGCGCCCTCGACTTTGTCGGTTTTGGTCCGCACCGAGAGCGCCCCGACGATCGAGGCGATGATCGCGACGCCGCCGATCACCAGCGGGAAGATCGCCACCTCGCGGGCGTACTCGGAGGTGAAGGTGAGGACGCCGAGGAGCATCACGGCGACCGAGGTGACCGCATAGGTCTCGAACAGGTCGGCGGCCATGCCGGCGCAGTCGCCGACGTTGTCGCCGACGTTGTCGGCGATCACCGCCGGGTTGCGCGGGTCGTCCTCGGGGATCCCCGCCTCGACCTTGCCGACCAGGTCGGCGCCGACGTCGGCGGCCTTGGTGAAGATGCCGCCGCCGAGCCGGGCGAAGACGGAGATCAGCGAGCCGCCGAAGCCAAGGCCGATCAACGCGTCGACGGCCTCCTTGTCGGTGCTGCCGGTGATGACGAGAACCCCGAAGTAACCGGCGACGCCGAGCAGCGCCAGGCCGACGACGAGCAGGCCGGTCACCGAGCCGCCCTTGAAGGCGACGTCGAGCGCCGGCGGAACGCCCCCGCGGGCCGCCTCGGCGACGCGGGAGTTGGCCCGCACCGAGAGGTTCATCCCGATGAATCCGGTCGCGCCGGAGAGGAAGCCGCCGATCACGAAGCCGATCGCGGTCTTGTAGTCCTGGAGGACCCAGAGCACGATCGCCAGCGGTATGGCGACGGCGGCGATGATCGCGTACTGACGGTTCAGGTAGGCCTGAGCGCCCTCCTGCACCGCTCCAGAGATTTCCCTCATCCGGTCGTTGCCCGCCGGCTTGGCGAGCAGACGCTGGGTGACGATAAGTCCGTATGCGACGGCGGCGCCCGCGCAAACAAGCGCGACGACTACCCCGTAATCGGTCAAGAAGCTGGTCAAGTTTCGTTCCTCCGGTGGCTTTTGCGGCGCGGGAGTCTATATGTGGAGGCGGCGCATCGCCCGGCGGGCCGCCGTTAGGCGCGCTCAGCCGTCTTTTCGGCGCCGGCGTAGGTCCGCCGGGTCTCCGCCACCGCGTCGCGATAGATGTCCTCGATCGCGATCCCGGCGTCGAGCGCCTCGCGTGCCCGCTCGGCCCCGTTTCGCTCCGGCAGCTCCACCTCGATCCCGAGCTGCGAGCGCGCCGGCTCGGTCCAGGTGAGGATCGACTCCAGCATCTGCCGGGTCTCCACCTCGACGCCGCGGCGGAAGTCGATCATCCGGCCGCCGGCGCCGTGGCGGATCGCCCGCCACAGGTTCTCCTCGATCTCACGGTCCTCCAGCGGCGCGCCGCGCCCCGCGTAGCCGTGCTCGTCGTAGTCGAGCGCCGTCTGCGCGATGCAGGCGGCGATCAGCCCCGCCAGGGCGAAGGACTCGTCCCCCCTTGTCTGCGCGTCGCAGATCCGCACCTCGACGGTGCCGAAGCGATGGTGGGGGCGGACGCTCCACCACAGCTGCGTCGACTCGACGATCGTCCCGGTCCGCTCCAGCATCCCGACGAACTCCGCGTACCTGGCCCAGTCGCGAAACGGCGACGGCACGCCGCAGCGCGGGAAGGTGCGGGTGAAGATCTCGGTGCGGACCGTGTGCAGGCCGGAATCGCGGCGATCGAGGAAGGGCGAGTTGGCGGAGACGGCCAGCAGCAGCGGCAGCAGCTCGCGCATCCAGTCGCAGACGGCGATCGCCCGGTCGGCCCCGCGCACGCCCATGTGAACGTGGGCGCTCCAGGTGTTGTTGCGCTGCGCGACCCAGCCGAGTTCCTGTCGCAGGCGGTTGTAGTGCGGGGTGTCGATGATCCGCTGGTCGAGGTAGCTGGCCCAGGGATGGGTGCCCATCGCGCCCAGCGCCAGGCCCATGCCCGCGGTCAGCTCGAACAACCGTGCCCGCGGCCCGCGCTGCTTCTCCACCGCCTCGGCGAAGCTCTCGGCGCGCCCCGAGCGGATCTCGATCTCCGAGGCGATCAGCTCCCCGGCCGCCGACTCCGCCAGCACCTCGTCGTTCTGGCAGGCGGCGTAGAGGTCCTCGAAGCGGTGCTCCAGATCCAGCGTCGCGGGGTCGAGGATCGCGAACTCCTCCTCGAGGCCGACGGTGAAGTCGGTGGAGGACTCGAATCGCTCGCGGACGAGGTCGAGGTCGAGGGACAAGGACTCAGGCCAGGTAGAAGTAGAGCGCGTAGAGCAGGTCGACCGCGGGGCTGGAGGTGTGGACGGTTACCTCGGGCGGCACCTGCAAGAGCTGCTCGGAGTAGTTGAAGATGATCTTGACGCCGGCCTTGACCAACCGGTCGGCGACCTCCTGGGCGGCACCGGCGGGAACGGCGAGGACGCCGACGACTATCTCCTCTTCGGCGACGACGGACTTGAGATCGTCGAGCGCGCGCACTTGCAGCTCGCCGATCTCCTTGCCGACCACCGCCGGGTCGACGTCGAAGACGGCCACCACCTGGAAGCCGTGGTCGGCGAAGATCGCCGAGCTGGCGATCGCCTGGCCGAGGTTGCCGGCGCCGAAGAGGGCGATGTTGTGCTGGCCGGAGGTGCGGAGGATCTTGCGGATCTCCGAGACCAGCGATTCGACGTTGTAGCCGACCCCGCGCTTGCCGAACTTGCCGAAGCCGGAGAGGTCGCGGCGGATCTGGGTCGGGTTGATGTGGGTGTACTCCGAGAGCTCCTGCGAGGAGATCGTCTCCCGCCCCATCTTGCGCGCCTGGATCAGCACCTGGAGGTAGCGGGAGAGGCGCGCCGCGACGCCCAGCGAGAGGCGCTCGCCTTCGACCGGGAACCCCTCCGGCACCTCGAATTCCTCGATCACCTCGACCATGCCCCCACAGTATCGAGCCTCGCGCGCAGGGCGGCCTGGTCGAGGACCAGCTCTGAGACCACGGCTCCTTCGACCTCGACGACCGGGATCCGCTCGAGATGACTGCGGAGCAGCTGTTCGTCGCTCTCGATGTCGACCTCTCTGAGAACGAAGCGGTATCCCTCCCCGTGGAGGGCGACGATCGCCGCCAGCGCCTCCTCACAGAGGTGGCATTCCGGCCGCGAGTAGACGACCACCTCGGCCATCCTCAGTGCGGGGCGGCCGCCGCGGCTTCGCCGGTGGCGAAGGCGTCGTAGCCGAGGTAGTCGGGGTAGGAGAGGCGGGGGGCGAAGCGGGCGGCGGAGCCGATCATCGCGGCGTTGTCAGTGCAGAGGACCATCGGCACCAGCTTCAGCTCCACCCCCTGCTCCTCGCAGACCCGCCCGACCGCCTCGCGCAACGGACCGTTGGCGGCGACGCCGCCGCCGAGGGCCACCGCCTCCCACTCGCCGCGCTTCAGGGCCCGCTTCAGTTTGGCGATCAGCTGGCCGACCACCGCCGCCTGGAAGGAGGCGGCGAGATCGGCCCGCCGCTCCTCGACCCCCTCGGGCCCGAGCTCGCGGCAGCGGTAGACGAGCGCCGTCTTCAGGCCGCTGAAGCTGAAGTCGAGGCCGGGGTCGCGGGCCATCGCCACCGGCATCTCGAAGGCCTCGGGATCCCCCCGGGTCGCCTCCCTTTCGAGCGCCGGGCCGCCCGGGTAGCCGAGGCCGAGCAGGCGGGCCGACTTGTCGAAGGCCTCGCCGGCCGCGTCGTCCAGCGTCTGCCCCAGCACCTCGTAGCGCTCGTGGTCGCGGACCGCGGCGAGCAGCGTGTGGCCGCCGCTCGCGATCAGGCAGAGGAACGGCGGCTCGAGCGGGTCGGGCTCGAGGAAGTTGGCGGCGACGTGGCCCTGCAGGTGGTCGACCGGGATCAGCGGCAGCCGCCTCGAGGCGGCGATCGCCTTCGCGGTGCTGATCCCGACCAGCAGCGCCCCGATCAGCCCCGGCCCGGCCGTCGCCGCGATCGCCTCGACGTCGTCGAGCGTGGAGCCGGCCTCGGCCAGCGCCGCCTCGACCACCGGCGCGGTCAGCTCGAGGTGATGGCGCGCGGCGACCTCCGGCACGACGCCGCCGAAGCCCTCGTGCGCGGCCGCCTGCGAGGAGATCAGGTTGCTGAGGATGCGCGGGCCCTCCAGCACGGCCGCGCAGGTGTCGTCGCAGGAGGTCTCGATGGCGAGGATCAGTCCAGCCACATGATCAGCGCGTCCTCGCCGTTGTCGTGGTAGTAGCGAGGCCGCACGCCGGCCGAGCGGAAGCCGAACCGTTCGTACATCTCGATCGCCTGGCGATTGGAGACGCGGACCTCGAGCGTGAACGGCAGCACGCCCCGCGCCTCCTCGAAGAGC